>NZ_CP058980.1:0-87893 GCF_013423905.1 Streptomyces sp. NEAU-sy36 | reverse complement strand
TCACCGTAGTGTCCGGGGTTGTCGTTGAAGGGCTGAGGGAGAAGCTGTTGATCGTCTCTGCGGCCACCTCCTGCACTCCTTTCAGGCAGTCTTCTCGGGCTTCGGGTTCGGGGCTTCGGTGGGCGGTAGCCGGGTGGCCGGCGCCGGGCTGGTGTGGGGGGTGCGGGCCGGGGCCGCAGGCGGGGCTACCACCCGCGGCTTGGTCTCCGGTTGGGTGCGGCTCATGCGTAGAACCCGGTCCCTTCACCGATCCGGTCGCGGGCGTCCTTGAGCCGACGTCCGGCGGTCGCCGGGCTCACTCCGAGGAGCTGAGCCGCTGTGCTCTTGGTGAGCCGCTCGCCGGTCTTGAGCCGGTGAGCCAGGGTGGCGATCTGCTGTTCCTTCTCGTCGGCTCCCGGCTCAGGCTCATCCGTCTCAGCGGGGACCGGCTCAGTGGCCGTCTCACTGGCTGCCTGGTGGGGCTTGGCGAAGGCGGGCTCAGCCGGGCTCAAGACGGGCTCACGGCGGATCACCTGGTCAGAGGGCTGGATGATCGGCCGGGTGTCGGGGAGGTGCGGGGTGTGAGCCGGGGAGGTTGAGCCGGTTGTCTGGCTGAGGATCACGGTGCTCCCGGTCGGCTCAGCGAGCGGCTCAGGGGTCGTCTCGCTGGGCTCGATGGCCCGCGGCTCGGGGTGAGCCGGGATGGGCTCACGGGGCTCACGGGTGCCGGTGAGCATGGCCATGAGGGCAGCGTCGGCTCCCTGGGTGAGCCGGTCTCGCTGGACGGTGATGAGTCCTGAGCCGAGCTGTGCGTCTCCCTCGCCGATCTCCCGCATCAGCTTCCATGCCTTGAGCGCTGAGTCGGCTCGTACCTTCTCGTCGGGGTGGCGCTCGGACTGAGCCGCGTGGAAGGCGATCCGGCGCATGGTCTCGGCGTTGCGGCGGTGGGCTTCGACGTCGATGCCGGTGGTGTGGGAGACGATGCGGCGGGCGAGGAAACTGATGCCTTCGGCTGAGGCGGTCATGGCGAGGGGGGTGAGGGCGTAGACGACGGCTTCGCGGGCGGTGGGGGCGATGGCGAGGCCCATGGTGGAGGCGGCGGCAGGGAGCAGCCAGAGTGCGGTGCGGGCGACGCGGGGGGCGGATTGGCCGAGCATGGTGACGCCGATCATGACGAGGGCGGCAACGAGGGTGGCACCTTCGCCGGCGGCAACGACACCGAGGGCAGTCTCGGAGCGGTGCAGGACTGCCTTGGCGTTGCCGTAGGTGCCGACTGCGCCAGCGGCACCTACGGCGATCATGGGGATGGTGGCGAGGGTGAGCACCGTGATCTGCCCGCCGGTCAGCGAGCGCACGGGTGCGCGTTCGGTGGTGGCCTGGGGGGCCTGGACGGTGGTCACAGCAGGGTCCTTCCGGTGGTGTGGGGTCAGGTCAGACGGCGACAGGGGTGGCGCGGCGACGGCCGAAGTTGGTGAGTGCGGTGCGGACTTCGGTCTCGGTAAGACGGGTGCCGTGCTGCTGGTAGGCGGCCGCGATGACGTCGCTGGTGGTGGGCTCGGCCTGGGAGTCGAGGGTGCTGAGGTGGGCTCGCCAGACGGCGGCGAGGGCGATGCGGTAGCGGCGGGCGGTGCGGCGCTTATGGAGCGTCTTGAGCATCGGGATCGGTGTCCGCTCTAGGGGTCAGTGGTTGATGAGGGGGCGGTGGAGGTCGCGGTGTTCGACGGTGACGGTGTGGCCGCGGCGGCGGAGCCGTCGGGCGAGCGCGTTGGCGGTGACTGCTGACCTGTGCCGGCCGCCGACGCATCCGGTGGCGACGGTGATGGTGCCGCCGGAGGGGCCGGCAGCGTAGGCGTTGATCTGCCGGGTGGTGGCGGTGAGGAGGGGTCGGATGCCGGGGGTGTTGAGGACGGTTCGGCGTACGGCTCGGTCGTTGGCGGTGAGGGTGCGGAGGCTGGGCTGGATGTGGGGGTCGCGGAAGTGGTGGCGGAGGTCGAGGGTGATGTGGGCGGTGGGTGCGGGGTTGTGGCCGTAGCCGAAGGAGATGATCTGGATGGTGGCCACGTGTGGTTGTCCTTCCTGGTCAGACGGTGGTGGGCTGCGGGAGGGCGGTGCACTGGGTGGCGTGGTCCTGCGCCCACTCGATGACCTCGCTCCGGTAGGCGATGCCGTTGCTCTTGGTCCAGCCGCAGGACGTGCAGCGGGCGTGGGAGCGGCTGGTGTCGTCGTGGATGTCGACGGTGGCAGTGTTGTTGCCGGTGAGGATGGCGGCGCGGGTGAGGAAGCGGGCGGTGACGCCGGTGGGCCAGGGCTCGGTGGGTTGGGGGGTGGTGTCGCGGGTGGCGAGGGTGTTGAGGGCTTGGGCGGTGGCGATGCGGGCGAGGGTGTCGGCCTTGGTGAGGTCGCGGGCGGGGATGTCGGCGGGGCGCAGGAGGGTGGTGGCGCGCTGGATGAGGTCGCTGGTGGTGGTCATGGGGGGTGGTGTCCTTTCTGGTGGTCAGGCGGCGAGGTCGTGGTTGGGGGTGTCGGTGGTGGTGGGGTTGGCGCGGTAGGCGTCGATCTCGGCGAGGTTGATCTCGGTCTCGAAGTCGGCGGTGGTCCAGGTGCTGCTGTCGTTGCCGTGGGCGGCGGCGAACTCGGGGCCGGTCATCGGGTGCCTCCGGTGCGGGCGCGGCAGATGGAGGTGGTCACGTTCTCCAGGGCGGCCTTGAAGCCGTAGCTGGCGGTGAGGGCGATGGCCGCGGTGTCGAGGACGGCCAGGTGGTGCTGGATGGCCGCGTAGATGAGGCGGGCGGTGAGGAGGATGGTGATGGCCCACATCACCGTCTGGGTCTTGGTGGTCTGCTTCACGGTGGTTCCTTTCGCGGGTTGGGGTGGTGGGTGCTGGTCGGGCTTGGGGCCGTCCCGCCGTGGCGGGGGATGGAGTGGGCGGGGCGGCCTCAGGCCGGGCCAGTGGCCCGGTGGGCTGGCTGATGGCCAGCCAGTTGGATCAGGCGGTGGGGCGAGGCATGGCGCGGCACTTCCCGGCGTGGGCCTGGGCGGCACGCTGGAGGCTCGGCAGCGCGTCGGCGATCTTCTGGTCCCGCACCTCGTCGGTGTCGGTGTAGAAGACCTCGGTGATCTGGCGGTCCGTCCACGGGCAGCGCTCGCCCTGGCACTTGGCCTTGACGTCGCCGCTGTCGTACCAGATGTCCACGGTGGCTTCGCCGATGGTCAGGTAGCGGGCGAGAACACCCTCCGGCCAGGCGGTCGTCTGAGTGGTGGTCATGGGGTGGCGGTCCTTTCGGTGGGTGTGGAGTCCGGGATGGGGCCGGTGGATCGTTGTCTGCATCGACCGCCGGCCCCGGTGAGGGGTGGTTACTTGGGTCGGTTGGTGGACTGCCGGTTGGCGTCGGCGACCTTCTGAGACAGCTCCTTTCGCTCGGTGTCGGTCACGGGGTGCACCTCCTTCCGGGTGTCGAGGGCGGCGCAGGCCTCGGAGGCCAGGGCGGTGAGTTCGGTGTCACGGAGTGCACTGCAGGCGAGTTCGCCCTGGCGCTGGACCGTCTTCCGGATGGCGTCCGGCAGTGAGGCGAGCACCGGGTTCTCTGAGGTCAGCCACTCGATGAGGCGTCCTGCGGCAGCAACGACGGTGACGCCATCAGCTGCTGCGGAAAGCTGCGCGATGAGGAGCTGAGTAGCGGGGATGCTCAGGCTTTGGTCTTCAGCGATGGCCCGGTAGCCAGCGGCGATCAAGCGGATGCCGGGGTGGATATTGCTGCCGTCCGCGAGATCTGCCAGAAGGTCACCGAGTTCGGTCCCGTCCAGCACGGACGTGTGGTGCGTGGTCATCAGAGTTCGCCGTCCCACTGCGTGGTGATCTCGTCGAACGCGGCGACCGCGCTGTTCGGGTCCTGTGCGGCCAGTTCCATCAGGAACTCGGTGTCCAGGCCGATGCAGTGCTCTTCCAGCTCGTTCTCCAGGGCGGGGTCGAGCGGGGTGTCGCCCGGCAGGTCCATGCCCTTGGTGGCCTCGGTGAGGGCCTTCGCCGCGGCGAGGGCCTTGATGGCGATCTGCATGTCCTGGGTGGAGAGGGAGGCGTCGCCGATGAAGGCGCCGGTGGGGCCGAGGAGCATGAGCCGGCCGGCGTTCTCGGTGTCGTCGGACAGGCCGAGGAACGCGTTCAGCAGGTCGAGGATGACCGTGGTGGGGTCGTTGGTGGGGCGGTCGTCGCCCGGCGTCGGGTTGAACATCAGGCGCCCCTCACGATGTGCAGGCTGGGCCGGCCGTTCGCGGCAGGTGCCGGGGCGGGGGCCGCCGCGGTGCGGACGGTGCTGTTACGGCGGGACGCGAGCCAGCCGATGTCGCTGGCGTTCGTGGAGTCCACGTCGACCGAGCCGAGGTCCTCGCCGCTGTCGATGACGGTGACGGTGACCCGAAGGGTGGTGCCGTGGGGGTGGGGGTGGTTGCGCGTGATGTCGGTGAGGCCGCGGAGGAGCTGGAGGCCGGCGCGGCGGGCCAGCATCTCGCGGGCCGTGGAGTCCTGCGGGGTGGTGGCGCGGACTCGGCGCAGAGCCTCGTCGGCCTGAGAGATGGCGGGGGACTTACTGGCAGTACGTGTGCGATCCTGGGTGCGCTGCATTCGGATCGGCCTCCTGGTTACGTCAGGCAGGGCTATGTCTGGTGCTGCATGGGCTCGGTGTTCGCGCACCGGGCCCTTTTTGCTGCCCCGGTTGGGGCGACACCCATGAAGCTACTCGCACTGGCAGTGCGAGTCAACAGTCCTTGCAAGTTTTAGTGCGAGGTAGCACAATCACTTCACATGTGAGACTGTGCGCATGACGAATGGAGGAGCAGTGACAAGCGGATACGCACTCACCGTGCGGTTCAAGTGCCGCGACGCCGATGCAGCTCAGCAGTTCGACGCCCTGGTCGCCCGCACGCTCGAGGGCATCCGCACCGAACCCGGAACGCTGGTCTACGTAAGCCACACCCCCGTGGACGAGCCCCTGGTGCGCGTCTTCTACGAGCTGTACGCCGACAAGAACGCCTTCGAGGCCCATGAGAACCAGCCCCACACGAAGCGGATGCTGGCCGAACGCGAGCAGTACTTGGTCGGCGTGGACGTGCAGTTCCTCAACGAGACGGCCGGCAAGCGGCCCCAATCACCGGAGGCACCGTGAAGCCCACAGGAAAGGAGGTCGAGCCGAAGGATCGCGCCTTCGGTCGGCATGTGCAGCGGCTCCGGAAGGAGCGGAACCTAACCCAGCAGCAACTCGCCGCAAAGCTGCAGAAGACGTCCAGCTGGATGTCTCAGGTGGAGCGCGGTGTGCAGCCTGTTGAGCGGATAGACGTTCTCCAGGACCTGGCTGATGCCCTCGGTGTGTCCGTCCAGCAGCTCCGGCCGGGTGCTCCCCTGCCGAGTGCGGCGAACGGAGCCGTGCCGCAGCCCGAGTACCGGTCCAACGATCTGGAGGAGGCCCGAAAGCTGATCTCCGGGCACCCTGCGATCGGCACCCTGCTGGGTGCTGTCCGCCCTACGCCGCGGCGCTCCATCGAGGAGTTGGCTGGCGAAGTAGAGACGATGTGGCAGGAGACCCACGAGGGCAACTTCGCCGACGTCAGCGCTCGTCTGACCGATCTGCTTCCCGACCTGGAGCAGACAGTCAGAGTCGTCAGCGAGGATCGGCAAGCTGATGCGTACCTGCTCCTCGCCCGCACCTATCAGGCGCTGGCTGCGGCGTTCGTCCGGCAGGACGAGGCCGATGCTGCCTGGGTCGCTGCTGACCGGGCTATCTGGGCTGCGGAGAAGTCCGGTGACCCACTGCATGTGGGTGCCGGCGTCTTCCGCATGGTTCAGGCGTTCGTCCGGCTCAAGCGCCTAAACCAGGCCGAGCATGCGGCCAACACGGCTATCGCGGCTCTTGAGGCCATCGACGGCCAGGGCAAGCTCGCCGTGCAGGGCATGTCCGTCTTGGGCTCGCTTCATCTGGCTCTTGCCCTGGTCCATGCCCGTGCAGCACAGCGCACCGAGGCCCGAGATGAACTGGCGAAGGCCCGCGACCTGGCAGCGCGAATCGGGGAAGATCGTAACGACTTCAACCTGGAGTTCGGCGCCACCAACGTCGAGATCCAGGCCGTGTCCACCGCGGTGGAGCTGGGTGACGCCGGCGAGGCTCTGGACATCGGTCGTGGGATCAACGCCGAGGCGCTGTCACCGGAGCGACAGGGACGGCTGCTGATGGACCTGGGGCGAGCGCACGCGCAGCGTCGCCACACGGGCGAGGCTCTGGCATGCCTGTTGCGGGCCGAGGAGCTGACCCCCGAGACGGTGCGCACGCACGTAGCCGCCCGGAAAGCAATCCGGGAGCTGGTCCTTGTCGAGGGAGCTGGTGCCCCGCCCGAGCTGATGGCGCTGGCAGATAGGGCTGATGCCCTGGAGTAGACCGCTGGCGTTAGACACCGAGAGAGCAATACGGCCGACCAGCCCCGAGGGGCCAGCCGGCCGCCCCACGCGACGCTGACCTGCGAAATCTTCGTCGGTGGGGAACCCCAGTCAAGGAGTTCAGCATGAGCCTACTTCCTTTCAACGGAAGTAATCCACGTCGGGCGTGCCGATGACCAAGCGCGACTACCCCGACTACGTCTCGTTCACCGACGCTGCCGCGCTCATCGTCCGCCACGGGCTCGCCAGCAGCATGACCCCGCGTGGCCTGCGCTACATGGCAACCGCCAGAAGCAGCAAAACCACACCCGAGGAAGAGGCGTGGCCGTTCGGCAATGGACCCCACCAAGAGCCGTATCTGATCGCGGGCCGGACCCGGATGATGCGCACTGAGCGGCTCCTGGAGTACCTCGAGAGACACCCACCGACAGGCCGCGGACCTGCTCTGAAGCCGCGCGCTAGCGGCCCCGAGTCGTGACCACCGCGTTACGGGCACCGGAACTGCAGCGCCGGTCCCTGAAAGCACGAACGGCCGGGTCATCGAGGTCGCAGCAACCTCTAGCCGGCCGTCCTAGCAAGTCACAGCGGGTGCCAGCCCGCTGGATTTTCGAGTCCCACCAGAGCAGAAGGGCCTCAGCGATGAGGGTACCCGTACTTGCTGGCGTATCGGCAAGTGGGCAAGGCATGATCCTCCGCACGGCGGAGGTGAACCGGTGACGCAGCAGCCCGGCATTGATGAGTCTGGGCGGATCGTCCGGGCGCAGGCCCCCGCGAGCGGCATCTCTGTGCCTGCTCATCTCGGCGTAGGCGCTGACCTCGTACACAGTCTGGACTACGTCGTGATGCTCCAGGTGATGTTCAACCTGGCATCCGGCATGCAGTCGACCCCCATGACGGTGTGGAAGCAGCTCCATGGCCGCGGGATCCGGTCGGCGAAGAACGCCAAGGAGTTGGTGGGCAAGAACGCGGTGTACGAGTCGTTCGCCCGCCTGGTGGACGCGGGGTACCTGCGTCGGACGCAGTTGCCGCACCCGGATCTTCCCGGGCGTAAGGGTCCGGTGGTGTACGAGACGTTCGACAACCCGGCTTGGAATCCTGACTGGCAGGCCCGCCAGGCTGGCACGGATCCGCTCACCGAGACGGATAGGAAACCGCAGGTGGGAACGCTTCCCGGAACGCCGGATCCGTCGTTCGGGGAAGCTGGGAAAACCGCAGGTGGGAACGCTTCCCGGAACGCCGGAAGCGGTAACGACGGATCCGGCGTTCCGGGAAGCGTCAATCGGTACGTTCCCGCAGGTCAGGACGCTTCCGGCGTTCCGGGACGCGGAATGCCTCTCCCCCCACACCCCCCGGAGGAGGAGGATTCCTCCTCCCCCTACCCCCTCACCGGCAACACGCGGCCGCACCCGTCACAGACGGAGGAGGGGCGGGAGTTCCTCCCCGAAGAGATCAGCCAGGCCGAGGACTTCTTGCAGCAGATGAAGCGCTGGCAGGCCGGCGGTGCAACCGCCCAGAAGAACGCCCCCCGGCTGCTGCGGGCGCTGCGGGCCCAGGGCTGGCCGAAGCTGGCCGAACTGGACGAGGAACAGCGTTCCCAGCTCGAGGCGGAGATCTTCCGCAACACCGTCGGTGCGAAGTCCTGGGTGAGGTGTCTTCCCGGCTGGATCGATGACCTGAGGCGCTATGACCGTGTGCGGACCCGCCCGGGCGCCGCGCGGGGGGCTGACGGCCGTGAGCGGTGCCCCGACCACCCAGGGCGTATCCGGGGCCGGTGTGTGGAGTGCGCGATGGCTGTGCCGTCCTAACCACGCGGTGTGGGCCGCTCCGATGCCGGGGAGCGGCCCGCGATCCCCTGCACGCTTGACCGAACAGGAGACCCCTAGTGTCCACCCGCATCCCCGCCCAGCACCACAACGCCCCCGATGACGCTGGCGAGGGCCTTGAGCCGGCCGCGTTCAACCGCGTTCCGCCACAGGATCTCGACGCCGAGCAGTCCGTCCTCGGATCCCTGCTGCTGTCCGGGAGTCCGAGCAGCGCGTCGTACCGGTACTTCGCCGAGACCCTCGAGACCGGCCTCCTTGCCGAGGAGTACTACCGGCCCACGCATCAGACGATCCACCGTGCGATCTGCGACCTCCACAAGGCCGGCGAGCCCGTAGACCCGGTCACGGTCGCCGACCGGCTCACCGAGCAAGGTGAGATCGGCCGTGTCGGTGGAAGGGCCTACCTGCACGCTTGTGTGCAGGCTGCCCCCACCGCGGCCAACGGCCCGCACTACGCCGAGATCGTCCGGGCGAAGGCATACCGACGCGCGGTCATCGAGTCGGCGCAGCGCATCCTCCAGTACGCCTACAGCGAGGAAGGCGACGAGAACGAGATCCGCGACCTGGTCGAACAGCAGCTCACCGAGATCATCGCGGGCACCCCCGGACTGCACGAGGCACCTCCCACGGTCGGCGACCTCTACCTCGACTTCGTTGCGGACCTCGAGGAGATCCAGGACGGCAAGAAGATGGGCCTGCCATACGGGTTTGCCGACCTGGACACGCTGACCTCCGGCATGCAGCCGGGCAACGTGACCGTCGTGGCGGCGCAGTCCGGCGTGGGCAAGTCCACCCTCGCGCTCAACGCTGCCGTCGCCGCAGCCAAGACCGGCGCCAGGACGATGTTCTCCTCGCTGGAGATGAGCGCGACCGAGCTAATGCAGAAGATCGCCGCCGCCGAAGGGAAAATCGCCCTCCACCACCTGACGCACAAGAACGGCCTCACCCCGGAAGGCTGGGAGACCGTCAGACGCCTCGGCCCACAGCTGTTCCAGACGCTTCCCCTGCGGGTCTACAGGCCCGACGGCGCATCGCTGGGTGACATCGCCTCAGCGGCGCGGGCCTGCGCCCGCGCGGACGGCCTGGACCTCCTCGTCGTGGACTACGTCCAGCTCGTCGAGGTCGAGCAGTCCCGCAACGTCACCCGCGAGCAGGCCGTTGCCGCCGTCTCTCGCGGGCTGAAGAACCTGTCCACCCAGCTCGGCTGCCACGTCATCGCCCTGTCGCAGCTCAACGACGACGGCCTCATGCGCGAGTCGCGGGCGATCAAGAACGACGCGTCCGTTGTGATCAAGGTCGAGCGGCCGGACGCGGACGACAAGGAGTCGCCGCGGTCGGGTGAAGTCGACCTCGTCGTCGAGAAGAACAGGTTCGGGCCCACTGCCTGCGTAACCGTCGCCGCGCAACTCCACTACTCGCGCTTCGTGGACATGGCGCAGACCTGACGGAAGGATGACCGAGATGAGCATGATCCCGTACACGCACTGGGCGTACTTCCAGGACGAAGCCAGCGCCCGGCGCTGCGCGGAGGACCTGCCGGACTTCGTCATCCGAATTCGGCCGCCGCAGGAAGACATCGCAGAGTGGCTGCTGCTCGCCGGCCGGGACGTGGAGATCGATCACATGGTGGAACGTCACCACGAGGTCCAGGCGATCGTGGAACGCCATGACGGCTTCTACGACGGTGGCGAGTCGACCTGGGACCTGAACCTCGGCCAAGCCGTGGCGGATCCAGTGCTCACTGGCGAGTGGGAGATCGGGAAGAACAGCTGAATTACAGACCGGCCGCCCCTGGACTCCCCGTGGGTCTGGGGGCGTTGCCGTAACCAATCCCGCGAATGCATTGCTTAGCAATGCTTAGGACGGTACAGTTCTAGGTACCGCAGCGAGGCCGGAACCTTCGACCGAGCCAGCCCCGCTGCGGGCCAACAACCGTGCACCCACCAGGAGTGTCCGGCGTGCGCAGTCTCCACCGACCATCACGCCGACCACCTCACGGGGGCACACCATGACCGGAAACGACCTCAACAACGACCGGAACTACGACCCCACCACCCTCATGCTCCTGACCGCAACAGCCGTCTGGCTCGCCGGCCAGCTCACCCACGACCCCGACTCCGCCAAGCAGTTCGCGGACATCTTCCTCCCCCTCTTCCCCCGCCTACTGGAAAGGAGGTAACCGCACCACCGAGCACCACCGCAGCCCGGCCGTCTCCCCCCGGCGGCCGGGCTTTCCCATTTCCCGGCCCCGCTGTCAGTACCATCCCCCACCATGTAGCACAGATACCGCCCAACACCGGCTTGGAGGCCAGTAGTGGACGTACCCGACCTCTCCGCCATCGACGACGACCAGTTCGAAGACATCGCCATCTCCCAGGCCCACCCCCGCAGCCGCGATCCCGAACTCTGGGCCCTGCTCGCCAGCCCCGAACACATCGACCGCACCCGAACCATCCTCACCAACGTCCACGCCAGGACCGCAGCCGCACTACGTCGCCGCAAGGCCGAACGCGAGCAGTTCCACCTGGACTGCCACGCCCGTGGCGCCCAGGGCAAGAAGGAGTGGTTCGAGAGCCGGCCCGAGTACGAGAAGTGGCGGCGCGGTGCGGCCGGCTTCCACCAGACGGTGCAGACCGCCATCTCCGAACTCAGCAAGATCCAGCGCTCCCAGAACCGAGCCGTCACCAACCAAGGCGGCCATGCGGCCCGCGACGCCCTGCGGAAGCTCGCAGTCGCCGTCCACCGCCACCAGGCCCGGCACGCCAAGTCCGGTGAGGTTGCTGCACAGGAGGACTACGAGCTGTGGCAGATGCTGGACCATCTGACGGTGCCGTGCGGGCCGCAGCAGGAGCCGACGACGCTGCGCACGATGCTCGACTTCTACTGGACGGACGTCGACATGGTGAGCGACAGCGAAGAGAAGCAGACGGCTGCAGAGAGGACAATGCGTCAGGCGCCGGCAGGCAGGTCAGCCCGGTTCACCGGAACCCCGCGGGCTCGGCACATCGGCAACGACAAGGGGCTCGCCAGCTGACCTATGTGGCGCCCCAGCCCCATGTCGGGGTTCAGGGGCGCAAGCCCGCCCCGTGCGCGCCTCCGGGAAAGTTGATCGCTTCAGTCACTCATGCCGCCGCCCCCGGCCCTGCCTCCCCCGGGTCCCCGAGCGGCCGGGTCAGCCCGTCACCCGCGGCCGCCCGCCGGCCCGGCTCCGTCTCGTCCAGCTCCCAGTAGTGCCGGCACTCCTCGCACCGGACCCCGTCGACCAGGACCTCGTCCTCCCCGTTCGGGCAGTCCGTCCCGTCCCCGCGGCCCGCGCACGCTTCCCAGGTAGCCCCCATGCGTCGACCGTGCGGTGTTCCGGCCCAAGCCGTGGAGAGGGCGTGGCAGGCGCACAGGCGCTCGAGGACGGCAACTCGCCACGGCACCCAGCAGAAGCCCCAGCAACCCTGCTTCAGCGGCTGGGCCACGCCGTTTTGCGAGAACGCGGTTCGGGTGTTCACTGCCGCCCAGCACGTACCGCCAGCACTCGCATGGAGGTCTGATGAGCAGCGACACCCCACCCAGCACCACGGAACTCCCGCCCCCGCACGTGTACGCACTCGCCCACCGATGCACCACCTGCGGCGCCGAGCCCGGCGTCCCCTGCGACGCACCGCGGAAGGAAGCCGACTTCGACAACCGCACCGGCGCCCGGGCGCGCGCGGGCCGGGGCCAGGTGGAGTGGCATCCGTCCCAGCTCATCCACGCGGCACGGCAGGACGCCGGCCGCCGTCACCGCGACAGGGACGAGATGAAGGCCCCGTGGCCAGAGGACCGGGAGCCCGGCCGCCGGTACGACACCCTTGGCCCGGCGTGGCGGAAAGGCCCCGAGGGCTGAGCCGAGGGAACAACCCTGCGGTTCCGGGTGATGCTGGGTGTGCTCCCTTCCGGGAGTCTCCGTGAAGCGCCGCCACGATCCAGCCACCGGCCGGGGAGCGGAAGAGCTGGGAAGGCCCCAGGGCGATGTCCCCGCCCTGGGGCCTACTCGCGCCCTCCAGCACCGCCTGGACGCCCGAACGCGGTCTGCTCCACCCACTCCACCGCCCACGGCTCCCCGCGCACCCACGCGGCCCGCACAGCGTTCCCGAACGCCCTCTCCATGCCCGCCGGGTCGCCCGGCATGCGGGCCACGAGGCCACGGCGCAGCGCCGCGGCCGGGTCCGGGAAGTCGCCGGCGCCGATGTCAGTGGTGGGTTCGTCGCTCACACCAGCTCCAACGACTGCGGCCGCTGCCCGGAAGGATGAACGTGGCCGCCGACCGGGCCGGTACACATGCCGTCAGCCGGCTGGGGCAGGCGGCGACAGTAGAACCTCCCTGGACGCCTGGAACAACTTCTCCCGCGCCGGCGCCGCCTCTCTGTCGGCAGCCCAGTACTCGTCTCTCCGCACGCTGTTGATCTCCGCACCCGAGCCGCACAGAGCCCACGCGCGCAGTCGATCACTCATCCGGCGCAACTGGCCCACTGCCTGCTCCACCAGCCCTACCACCTCATCCGGAACGATCAGCATCAGCTGCTCGTACGGCTTCTGGATCGGGGCAACGGCTTCGGCGAGCAGTCTGTCCATGTTCTCTGCCATCTCCGCCTCGTAGTTCTGCGGATGGAAGTTGCCTGGGAAGGTGTGCTCGTCGAGGCCCTCGAGAATGTCCTGGATGCGCTGGTAGGCGCAGTCCCACGCCTCTAGGAAGGTAGCGAAGGCCTGCTGGCGCTGTCCTCGTAGCCACTGTTGGTGTTCGACGGTGGCCTGGTAGGCGGTCTGCCGTCGGCCGACATAGATGCCAGCGAGGATTCCACCGATGCCGAACACGCCGGCCGCTACGGCCGCGACGACGGTCCCCCATGCTTCGTTCATGGCGGGCATCTTGCCGTGGTGGGCGGTGTGTTGGGGAGTCCTATTACTTTCCCTCGGACGTCACGATTGCATTGCTTAGCAATGCATAGGGCGGTACAGTAGAACGTCTGAAGTCCCCGCCCCCACGCCGAGGGAACACCCGCGCCAAACCGCGGCACGCTAGACCACCACCACGCACCGAGCCGGGAGCCGCCCGTGACCACCGTGCAGACCCTCATCACCGAGACCGAACTCACCGACTGGCTCACCCACCAGTTCGGCCCCGAGATCCACAACGACTACGACACCGCCAGCCACCTCCTCCGCACCTTCGACCTCGCCGCGAAGGAAGGCCCCAGCCTCAACAACCGGCACGAAATCGCCAACTGCATCGCATCCACCCCCAACACCGACGCCCCCTGGACTCCCGTCAACACCGCGAAGGCCGCAGCCACCCTCCACGCCGCCTACCGGATCACCCGCAAGCCCACCAACCACGCCAGCCTCACGATCGACCTGCCCCTGCCCATCATCGTGTCCCGCCACCAGTGCCCGTTCTGCCGCCGCTTCACCCGCGCCGACCAAGCCGCCGTCAAGGACCACATGGCCCGCTGCTGGTCCAACCCGCGGCTCCGCTGCTGCAAGACCTGCACCCACCACCAGGACGCCGGCCCGGAAGACAACGAGGCCTGCACCCACCCCGACGGCCCCGAGTACGAGGAGTACCGGTTCCCCGTCCTCCACTGCCCCCTCTGGCAGGCCAACGAAGCACTGCCGAACACCGCCTGACCCCCGAGGAGAACCCGTGACCTACCCGCAGGCCCTCACCCCCGCCGAGATGCTCACCACCGCTCTGGACCGGCTCGGCATCCCCACCATCGTCGCCATCTGCGGCAGCACCCGCTTCATGACCGAGATGGCCGACGCCGACCGCGACCTCACCTGGCGCGGCCACATCGTCGTGCGCCCCGGCTGCGACATGAAGAACCCGCACCCCTTGTGGTCCGACCCCGCGGAAGCCGAAGCCGGCAAGCAGCGCCTGGACGCCCTCCACCGGGCCAAGATCCGGCTCGCCCACCAGATCCTCGTCGTCGGCAACTACATCGGCGACTCCACCCGCGCGGAGATCGAGTACGCGCGCAGCCTCGGCAAGCCGGTCACGTTCACCCACCCCGAGGTCGACCCCGCCGCGACCCAGCCCACCGCCTGACCGCTCTGCCGCACCACAACCACAGCACCTACTTACTCAGGAGTCAGCAATGACCGACCAGCTCGACCTCGACGCCATCCAGGCCCGCGCAGCCCGCCTCTACGAGCGCACCGCCACCATCGACCCCAACGCGCACCCCGACTTCGGCCAGCTGACCGATGCCGACGTGCCCGCGCTCGTCGCCGAAGTCCGCCGCTGCCGCGCCCGCACCCTCACCGAGTCCGAGCACAACCGGGCCTGGCACGCCATCGAGGGCGCCGCCGGCCAGGAGGGCGCCGATCCCGGGACTGTCCTGAACGCCGTCCTCCGCGCGCTCGGCATCAACCCGCCCGCCACCGACGACTGCCCCGGCTGCGAAGCCGTCCGGTCCGACGCCGTCTGAGGAGACACACGTGACCTACCCGCCCGCCGACGACCGCCTCCGCCATCTGCTCGCCCAGCGGATCAACTGCCACGTCGACACCTGGAAGCTCGCGTTCTTCATCGCCGGGGCCATCGTCGACGACCCGGAGATCCGCGCCGAACTCGACCGCATCGCCGCCTCGCACACCGCGGGCCAACCGTGCGGTGACCGGAACTGCCGTGCCTGCTTCACCGCCAGCACGGGCGCGTGACCACCAACGCCACGGCCGGCCCTGAGAGAAGCAGGGCCGGCCGCGGCACCCCGAACCCTACCGAGGAACCCGTGACGACCTACCGAGTACGCCCCAACCCCCACAGCGCCGCCTATTTGTGGCGGTGGGAGTGCCTGCACACCCGTCAGGTCGGTGCTGATCCGCGTCCGGTGCGCTGCCAGGCCCGCGGGCTGGCCGTGTCGGAGGCGGACGCCGAGACGCAGGCCGCTGACCACGCCGCCACTCACTGACTGGAGACCACCGTGAACCAGACCGACCCGACCGCCGACCGTCTTGCTGAGCTACGTGCTGAGTACGCCTCTACCGGAAGGGTGATTTCCGATGGCGTCGTCTGGCTCTTCTCGCAGGTGGTAGCACTGCGTGAAGAGGTAGCCCGCCTGCGCGCCGCTCCCCCTGCCGTGGTGTCCCCGCCGCCGAGCCGGGCCGCACTCCGCGACCGCATCGCCGAGGCGCTCCGCCCTGGAAGCCGTGACCGTAGCGGCCAGTACCCCGAGGGCTTGATGCGGGACGTGGACGCGGTGCTGGCCGTGCTCCCCGAGCCCGCCGACCGGGCCGCCGTGCTGGAGGAGGCAGCCGACAAGATGCTGGCCCTCCGCGACAGCCTGATCACTGCTCCGGACGCCACCGGGAAGTACCTGGCCGGGATCGAGCGCGCAGAGACCGAGCTGCGCCGTCTGGCCGTCGAGGCGCGCTCCGGGGCGCAGCAGCAGCCCGACACCGAGGTGCGTACCCCGTGCAGTGCCCCGCCCTGCCGCTACGACATCCACGCGGCCGACGACATCCCGTGCGACGCGCACGATGAGCGGCGCGAGGACGACGGGCAGCAGGCCGCGGCAGCCGACGGGGAGGAGACACTCTGCCGGTGCGGTCACGGTCGGGCGTATCACGACGCGAAGTACGCCGACCCGCAGTGCCGACTCTGCCCCGAGGACGGCGAGCGCTCGTGGTACCACCCATTCACCCCGCGCCCCTGACTCGTTCTGCCCCGGCTGCCCCCGCGCGGCCGGGGTCCACGGCGGGGCTTGAGCGGGCCTCTCGCGGACGAACAGGCCCCGCAGGCACCCGCGTTACACCGCGCCCGCCACACAGCCCCCAGCGCCCACACAGGCGCGCGACAGACAGGACACCACCGTGACACCCGCCGACGAGATTCGCACCGCCGCCAGCAAGTTGCGGGCACTCGCCACCGCGGCAGCCGACGACAGCGGCAGCACCGCCTGGCACACCACCCGGCACTTCCCCGAGCAGCCCGACTCCACATTCACCGCCCTGTGGGCGACCGGAAGTCGGACACTTCTTCGAGGCGGCGGTGGACGAGGCCGGCCGCCCGCTTACGTATCAGCTCCGGTAGGCGACTACATCGCCACCATGGACCCCACCCTCGGCCTCGCCCTCGCCACCCTGCTCGAAGGCGTCCTCTCCAGCGCCCGCGAAGCCAGCCCCGCCCACGAGGAATGCGACAACTGGTGCAGCCCGGAGACCTGCGCCCTATCCGCCGCCCTCGCCGTCGCGCGAGCCATCAACGCCTGACCCCGCCCCAGTGCCCACACAGGCACACGGCAGACAGGACGCCACCGTGACCCTCAGCGACCTCATCCCCGCGCCATGCCCTCACTGCGGCCAGCCGCAGCCCCGAGGCGGCATGGATCAGCACATCACCACCACCCACGCCGGCATCCCGCCCTGCACTGCCCGCCTCAACCCCGAGAGTGGCGGCCTGTACACCTGCGCGTTCCGCGTCGGACACACAGGCGGCGAGTACGGCGACTGGCACGCCAGCCCCTACAACACTCCCCTCGGCCGGTACGTGTGGAACGACAGCAGTCCCGGCGCCACCCCGCACCGCGACGAGGAGCAGCAGTGACCACGACACCCCCCAAGAAGGAGAACAGCATGATCGAGCAGACCAACACCCCCGACCACTACGAGGATTGCCCGCAGTACAGCGACCGCACCGCACCGCACTGCTACTGCGACGGGATCAACCAGGCCAACGAGAACTACTGGGCCGAACCGCCGAACTTCAACGGCTGACCTGATCGAAGGAGAACCGTCATCACCACCGACCGGGACGCAGACCTGAAAGCCCGCGCTGCCATCGCCAACTGGACCACCAGCACCATGACCATCCGATACGCCGTCGGCGCCACCGAACACACCGTCGAAGCCCTCACCTGCGGTTACTCCATCGCCGAGCACGCCGAGCGGGTCGCCTATCTTGCCACCCTGGGCAAATTCGCTGATTTCTCCCTCGCAGGCGGCGGAGAAGCCGAGATTCGGCCCGAATCCATCGTCTCCATCGAACGCCGGGACAGCGGTGACGGGGACGACGAACAGCCGTGACCAGTCCTTCATCCTCACCCCGGCCGGAGCACTCGCCCCGGCCGGGCGCCCCCTGGAACACGGCGCAACCTGCGCCGGCAGCAGCTACCCAAGCGACCGACCACGAGGACTCATGAGGAAGCGAGTGTCCAAGCGGGACCTGCTGCGCCGGATAGAAGCCCTCGAGGCGCTACACCGGCAGCCCACCCCGCCGCCGCTCACCGGGCAGCAGACCATCAACGTCGGCCACATCGGGCACCACGTCTACCAGGGGCCAGGAGCCTGCCGGGCCGACCTGTTCGGGACACTGTGCGGGGCGCACCGGGACGAGCACCAGCACGTCGAAGGCCAGGTGTTGTGAGTGCGCGGGCGGCCGGTACCGAGGCCCCTGGTATGGGGCGGGAGGGCACCGGCCGCAGCAACCTGGCAGCCAGGGAACCACGGCCGGCCTGCTCCGGTCCGGGCGTCGCGCTGCGATTCCCTGCTGGGGGAAACGACACCAAAACCGGAAACTTGTCGACTTTCCGTTCCCGGCCCCTCTGCTGGATACCGACCGGTTATTCGAGGGGACCCGGACGGACCCTGCGGAGGGGTGTATCCACGTCGTCACTGATCAGCACACCCGCAGGCCAGCGACCACGCGTCACAGAGCATGCACCACGCAACGGCCGCATATCTACAGCGAATCTTTTACAGCAAAAACGCGTAACAGTAATTACACTTGACGTCTTGTCAACAAGCATCGGGGGGATAGCAAACCAGTGAACCGCCCAGCACTCCAGAAGCTCCTCCGGCAACGGCGCGAACAGATAGCACCCGAAAGCCACGGCCTGCCCCGCCCCACCGGCCGCGGCCGACGCGCACCCGGCCTCTCCCAGCACCAGGTCGACCAGCTCCTCGGCTACACCACCCGCACCTACCAGCGCCTCGAATCCGGGAACTACCCCAACCCCCCGGTTGAACTCCTGCGCGATGTCGCCCATCTTTACGGCATGAGCGAGCAAGAGTGGACCAGTCTGTGCCGGTACGCGCGCGGCGAGGACCCGCCCGGCCCGCTCCACGAAACCGCCGGCGACGCCGTCCCCGGAGCCTGGGCCGACGCGGTCGCCGCCGTCAACTACCCCGCCTACGTCACCGACGCCTCCTGGAACCTCCTCACCTGCAACAACGCGTTCCACACCCTGTTCGACGCCGGCACAGCACCACGCAACACGATGCGGTGGATGCTCCTCGACGGCCGCGACCAGCTCACCGACTGGGCCACCGCCTGGGCCCCGCTCGTCATGCCCCAGCTCCGGGCCGCGCTCGCCCAGCGCCCAGACGACAAGGTGCTCCGGCAGATCGAGGACGAAGTCCTCGCCGACCCCGCCGCCCGCCCCTTGTACGAGGCCGGCGGCGCCAGCATCCACCCCGACGGCGACGAACGCCCCATCCGGCACGCGGTCGAAGGACCGGGCTGGGTGACGATGTGCGTGGCACAGCCCCTGACGGCCCCCGGGTCCCGGTTCATGATGCTCCTGTTTCGGCCGGGGCCGCGGCAGCCGCACCCCAACCCGGGAATGCTTCAAGCCCGCTGAACCCCCTTGAAGGCGCTTTTTGCCCTGCTTTGACGAGCCGTGAGAGACCATGGCTTCGATGGCAGGGGAAACAAACCGGCCACTTTGCCGTACCTTGACTGCAATTCAGGTCGCGCGCCCAAGGGGGGACCCATGCCCGTCCACATCGCCCACCCCACCACCGTCCTCGCCCCGCACAAAATCACCACCCCGGAGATAGCCGACGACATCCGCGCCCACCACCCCAACCACCCCCGGCTCGGCGCGATCCTCCGCGTCCTCGGCAACTGCGGCGTCGACTCCCGCTACTTCACCCAGCCCCTGAACTCCCCCACCATCAACGGCACCGCCGACATCGGCCAGCGCGCCGCCCGCGCCTTCAACGACGGCCTGACCATGGCCGAACAAGCCGCCCGCACCACCCTCACCCGGCACGGCCTCCAGCCCGGCGACATCACCGGCCTCATCACCACCCACGCCACCGGCTGGAGCGTCCCCAACCTCGACATCCACCTGGTGGCCCGGCTCGGCCTCAACCCCGGCATCCGGCGCACCGCCCTCACCACCGCGGCCTGCGCTGGCGGAGCCCACGCCCTCATCCGCGCCACCGAACAGGCCCTCCTGTACCCCGGCTCCCGCATCCTCGTCGTGGCCGCCGAAGTCCTCTCCACCAGCTACAACCACGCCGACACCGCCATCGAGCACATGATCTACAAGGCCCTCTTCGGCGACAGCGGCGCAGCCACCATCGTCTCCAGCGACCCCCTCGGCCCCGGCCTCACCGTCGACGCAGACGGCCTCTTCGAGTACGCGCTCCCAGGCTCGCTGGACTTCTACGCCGGCCGCATCGACGCCACGGGCCTGCACTTCGACTCCACCAAGCAAGCCGCCGGCGGCGCCCGCCACGTCATGCCCGCCGTCCTCGACTGGCTCGACGGCCGCCCCGTCACCGTCCCGGTCATCCACCCCGGCTCCAAGCCGATCATCATGGACACCGCCACCGCCCTCGACCTCACCGAGACCGACGCCCGCCACTCCCTCGACACCCTGAGCGAAGAGGGCAACCTCGGCGGCGTCTCCGTGCTCCGCGTCCTGGAGCGCACCCACAGCCAGCCCCCGGCCGACGGCGCCCAGGCCCTGATGGTCGCCTACGGGCCCGGCTTCAGCGTCTCCGCCCTCCACGGAACCTGGACGAACTAGCCCCCGGAAAAGCGCCGAGCCAGGCTCCCGGTCTGCCCCGGGTCACCTGGCTCCACGTCTTCCAGCCGCCCGCGGCGACTGACGATGCACCCACGCTACCAACCCACGCCGACAGCCACCACAACGATGTCGGCCCCGCGTGGCACACTGCTCACAGAACCGCCCGCCTCGCTACGTCCCCCGTCGAGGCGGGCGGTCGTGTGTTCAGCGGCGCAGTACGTTGACCAGCTTGTCCGGATCCAGGATCGGCGCCCCATCCGGACCCTTGACGTGCGAGTCGATCCAGATAGGGCGATGCGACTGCCGGGACGGGTACCAGTGGTTCCTCCAGTGCCCACGGACAATCCACCTGTGCTGGTAGGCCCGTCCACCGCCGTTCCCGCCCACCTGGGACGCCGCTCCTGCATGACGGAGCCGGACGTAGCGCACGCTCGTCAGCAGGCCTGGGTCGATCCGGCGCAGGTGCTTCGCCGAGGCCTTCGATGGCGCAGTCTCCTCCTCGCGCGCCAACGTCTGCCCCATCAGCAGCCACGTCACGACCAAGGCGCGCTCGGCTTGCTCCTGCCGGCCAGCAGACCTTGAGTGGTCCTCCAGCTCTGCGAGGGCCATGCCGCTGGTGTCGTCGGGCATCGACGACAGCCAGCCCGGAACCTTGCCGAACGGCAGGAACCCGCGGGACATGCACACGATCTGCTGCGGATACGCCATCCGCAGCGCTCGCACCTCCGTGGGCGTCAGATCCTTCAGCCCGGCCCTTGGGTCGCCCTTGGCCATGAACGTCACCCAGTCCTCACGCAGGCACCAGGTGCGGAACTGCACGCCGCTGCCCTGCTGTGCCCAGGAGACGCCGATGATGGGGCAGCCGGTGTACTCGCCGCCTTCGTAGGAGTCGGTGGCGTACTCCTCCCACAGCAGCAGCCCATGTGTGGCGGGCAGGTCCTCAGGGTGGAGACGGTAGGAGGGGAGTGCGAGACCAGCCGAGACGGCCATGCGGGTCATGTCCTTGGACACGAAGAACAGCTCGGCAGCGCGTAAGGCCACCGCCCAGTCGGCGGCGGCCTGGCGTTCCTCGCGCGCGGTGTGCGGGTCGAAGCCCTGTGCCCACCGAGCCTGCCCGCCTTCGGGGCCGGTGTCGGCGAGCCACTGCACCAGCTCGGCGCGGATCTCGGGGAGCATCCGCGCCGAAAGTGTCTGCCTCGTCGTCACTCGCCGTCCTTTAGGCCGGCGTTCTCCTCGGCGTAGACGATGCCGACGGCAGGCATCTGAAGCGCCACCCGCGCCACTACCGCTCGGTGCCACGAGGCGGGGAACTTGCTTTCAGGGTTCGCTGCCTGGTAGTCGGCGTCGTTGCGGTAGGTGGCCAACTGTGGGGCCGGCTTGCCGTGCAGGCTGGCAACCAACCGATCCACCTCGGCGCGCGTCTCCCGCTTCAGCGCGTCCATTTGAACCTCCACACCGTGCGGAACGGGGTACTTGCCGGCTTCCCAGTTCCGGACCGTGCGGGACGACACTCCCAGGTGATCGGCAAGCCATCCGTCCGACAGGCCCAGCATCTCGCGGGTCGTCTTGAACGCGGCCGGCGTCATGCCCGCAGCGCTGGACTCCACCACGGCGAGTGTGGCGTCATCGTTCTGCGTTCGGACCAGCACCCGGTAGTAAGGGTTGCCGTACTCGTCAGCCAGCGGCGGAACCTCCAGGCCGTTGTCCGGCCAGTAGTTCTCCAAAACCAGCAGGCCGTACTCCTCCGGGATGTCGTCGTGCTCCTCGGCCTGGTCACCGCGGACGATCTCGTACCAGGTCGGGTCCTCGGCGTTGTCGGTGGCCTCAATGACGTGCCGGTACTCGCCGACGTACTCCACCGTGGCGGTGTAGCTGTTGTCGGTGGCCTCCCAGTCCCCGACAACCTTCCAGCCGGCCTTCTCCATCAGGGACTCGGCCTCGCGGATACCGTCCTCGGCGTCACCCTCACGGACGTCGACACTGGTCTCGGCGTAGAACATCTGCTGCCCCTGGGACTCCCAGACGGGGGTTTCGACGGTCTCCCGGGTGACCTCGCCCGTCTCGGGGTCGTCCTCCTCGGAGACGACCTCCTCCTTGTAGGAGATGGCGACGTCCTCGATGACGGTGATGTCCATGAAGTCGTCGACGACGCAGCTGGGGTCGTTGGTCATCCAGGCGGTGTAGTGGCGCTCGGTCATGTCGGTTCCTTCCGACCTGGGTCCGGGGCTGTTCCCCTTGACCCGACACCAAACAGAGTAGCTTCCTAATTTAGGAAGCGCAAGGGTTAGCCGATCCCGAGGCTCTTCCCCGGCTCGCAGTCCTCGCACCCGTGAAAGAACCGCTTGTCCTTCGTCAGCGCGAACCGGGCCTCCTCCGCGGTGAACGACCGCACCTCACGCCGGATCGCCGTGCAGCCGGCCACATGGACGGTCGCCCCCAGCGGGTGCCCCTTGTGGATCTCGCCCTCCACCACGTACTCGACCGCCTGCGCTTCGAGGTCGCGGATCTTCCGCCGGGTCGTCTCCAGCTGCCACGCCAACCACTCCTCCAGAGTGTGCAGCTTGGCAAGGCGTTCAGCAGGCGAAAGATCGGGCATACGTTCGATTCTATGCTTAGGGCTGTGACCAGCACCTTGAGCCCCGGCCGATACCGCCTCCTGCTGACCACCGACGGCCTGCCGGTGGCCCGCGGCTGGTGGAACAGCGAGACGACCGCGCGCCGGAAACTGGCCGCCTGGATCGGCAGCTGGGGACAGCCAGGCACCACGATCACCCTCACCGACGGCGAGACCGGCGTGCAGATGGCCGCCTGGCCCGACGAGGACACCGCCGACGATGCCCAGGTCGGCGGCTAGGAGTCGACGCCCGGATCCTCAGCCGGATGCCGGACGGCCTTCTTCACGGCCATCTCGACCTCGTACCGGCTGCTGCCCTCGGCCTCCGCGTGCTCGGTGACCGCGGCCTGGAACACCGCGGCAGCTTCCACCCAGGCCTGCCGGGCAGCGTCGAGGCCGGTGTCGGCGGCAAGGTAGCGGGCGTGCGCCGCCTCAGCGGACTGTTCGAGCTTCACGAGGTCTTCGAAGGTGTGTGCCACTCCGTCGATCCTATGCCGCCCTCGCCACCCCACCCGCCCGGCCACGCCCGACCCCTCCTCAGCGCCTGGAACCGCCACCAGGGCTCACCCCAGGTGCGGAGGGAGAACCGCGGCAGCCCTCCACCCAAGCGCGGCCGCGGCCACCCGGTTCCGAGGGCCGTCGTTCCCCCGCAGCACCTCCACCAGCCGGGCAGCAGGCACCACCGGAACGTCCTGCACGAAGAAGCCGTGGCCGGCCACCGGAGCGTTGTGCATGGCGATCACCGGCTGCACCGCCGCTCCCACCGCGCGGGCCACCAGATCCGCCTCGTACAGGACGCTGCGCACCGACTGGCCACGGTCAGCAGAGCCGTGCCACAGCGTCCCGCCCCGCTCATACACCGGGTACCGACCCGACCACAGCTTCGAATCCACCAGGAACAACTGGCCGCCGGGCGACACCAGGACGTGGTCGGCGTTCGCTCTGCGGGCGCCGGGTATCGCCCGGTCGTGCAGGACCAGCCATCCCGCGGCTTCGAGGGGCTGTAACAGGGCGGCGGTGCGCTGCTCACCGACCGAGCCGGCCACACAGTGGGCCGCCTTGGCATCCGCGCGGCGTGCCGCCGGGCTGAGCCCGAGCGCGGCGAGGAGACGCTGCCACACACCCTTACGGGCCGCCCGACGCTGCTCCTCACCCCACCGAGCCGCCGACCCACCCGCGGTCACCGGGCGTCCTCCCGTCCCTGCGGGCCCAGCAAGCCGTGCTCCGTAGCCACCCGCACTGCCGTCGCACGCCGCTTCGCCACGGCCACGTCCGCAACCCCGAGCTTCTGGTACGCCTGCGACAGATAGGCGCCCACCGTCGTCTGAGCCATACCCAGCCGTGCACCCACCACAGACAGGGAGTCCCCAGACGCCACCTCACGCAGCACCTGCGCCTGCCGCCGAGTCAGGGTCGGACGCGGCACGGGCATCTGCCACTGGCTGGACAGCAGATGCGCCAGGTCCACGCCGAGCACAGAACACGCCATCAGGAACGTGCGAAGTGAGGACTGCCCGCTCTCCAGCCTCTGCACCGTGACCAGGGCGAGACCGGCGCGCTTGCCGAGTTCCGGCTGGGACCAGCCACGGGCCTGACGCTCTGCACGGACACGATCGCCCAGGTCCGCGACTCGCTCGTCCAGCTCTTCATCAAGCTTGCTTTTCGCTCGTGGCTTCGCCGGCCGCTCTACCGGGGTCCGCTTCGGTGGGACTGTGACGGTCTCCAGCCTGACCAGTCCAAGCCGTATGCCTACAGCCGCTGCCTGTGCCCGGTCCTCGACGTGCAGCCGCTTGAGGATCGCCGCCATCTGGTACTTAACGGCGTCTTCCGACGTTCCGAGCCGCTTGCCGATGTCCCTGTTCCTGAGGCCGTTCGCTGCGAGCTGGAGGACCTGCTGCTGGCGGGGAGTGAGATACCGGGCCGAATACGGGTCGGGCCCGCCGTGCGCAGACGACGGGCCCACCTGAGCAGAAACAGTCACGCGACACCCTCCGGCTGGTTGGCGAGCTTGAGCAGAACGTCGGCGTGGCAGGGCTTGTCGAGAGGGCACGTGCAGGCGAGGTCCTTCCCGCGAAGCAGATGAAGGTCGGCAAGGACGCGGCGGCGGTCGAAGGCCTGCTTACCGATGCGGTAGGTCTCGTTGAACCAGCCGCCTTCGGTGCCGACCCGGAGCCACTCGCCGTACATCTCGGCGCAGGCGCTGTGTGGGTCGGACCACTCGGCTTCGATGGCGTCCTTGATGGTGAACGGGTTGCCGAAGCGGCTGGGCCTGCTGACGATGACAGCGCCGAGGGGGTTCGTGGTGGCGTCGGCGAGCCGCCAACCGGGGGTGCGCTTGCGCTGGATGCGTGTCTGGCTCATGCGTGGTTGCCCTCCTTGATCTGTTCGGTCACGGACGCGACCAGCTCGCCATCAGGTGCCCAGATCCCGAGGCGGCCCTTCGCAGGCACCGGCTCGTCGAGGGCGACAACGTCGGCAAGCGTCCAGTGGTAGCTCTGGGCGAAGCCCCAGGGGCCACAGCAGGTGCCGTCGTCCGACCAGTGGGAGCCGGACAGGGTGGCGACGGCAACGACCGCGCCGTACACGCCGAGGTTTGGGCCGTACACCCGTGCGGCAGGGTCGAGTTGGGCGCCGGCGTGGATGAGGATGCGAGCGCCCTCGTACTTGGCGGGCAGCTTCCAGGAACGGTTCTCGACCCGCTTGGTCTGGTGGGCGATCGCGCCTGCCCACGGCTGTCGGATGGTTAGGGCGCGGAGACTGTTGGGCATGAGGGCGCCGCGCTTGCGGGCGGTCATTGGGCGGCCTCCGCTCCGAAGATCTCCGGGTGGTCGGCCTTCCATCGCGTCCAGCGCTCCATCGGCTCGTCGCAGATCGTGTGCGCCAGGTCCATGACCTGAACCAGGGACAGCGGCCCGGGGTGCTTCGGGTGGGCGTACTCGGTGCCGCGTGCCCGGGGAGGGCCGGGGATGAACGTCGGGCCGTACTCCCACGAGACGCGGCCGTACCCCCAGTCGTCCGGGCCGTACTTGACGAATACGGTCGTGTTGCATCCGGAGTCGACGTCCAGGGGGCGCCGGGCGAGCCGGCGCTGGTACCCCTCGTGGAACCAACGGGTGATGTACTCCCGGATGAACGAGGCAAGCATCTGTGCCTCGGCCTCCGTCGGCCGCTCCACGCTGGCGAACGGCGGGCCGGTGAGGTAGTCCGGGACTCCGGGCGCGGCCGTGTTCAGATAGGCGGCGACGTACCGCCACATCGGGCGGAAGCTGCCCACCACCGGGATGCGCAGCGCGGTGAGCGGGTCGTCCTGGACGGCGTCGGTGCCGAACGGCCATGCATCGGTCTGGGTGTTCATGCGGTCTCCTCGGTGCGGGTGTCGGCTCCTACTGGCCGTAGTGGTCGGACGGTGTGTCCGGGGTGCCGTCGTGGCTGGTGCAGCCGGGCTGGTGGATGCCGGCGGCCGCTTCTTCGGGGGTGACGCCGCAGTCGCATGTGGGCATGGGGGTCCCTGGGCTAGAGCGGTGGGACTTGATGGGCTCCACCGTACCGCTATATGCATTGCTTAGCAATGCATTGCGGGTCTGAGTAAGGGGCCAAGCCCGAAGACCAGACCCCTCGCTGAACAGACGCCCTAGAAAGGAGCCTCGTCCGAGTAGCCGCCCTGCCCGCCACCAGCACCCCACGCACCCTGCTGACCACCCGCCGCCCCGGAAGACCACGGATCATCCGCCGGCCCCGACGCCGCCCGCTGCGCTGCCTGACGCGCATCCCGCTGCCCCGACCCCGACCTGCTGCCCGACGCCTTCTGCACCTTCGCCGTCGCCGACCGCAGAGACGGACCGATCTCATCGACATCCAGCTCGTACACCGTCCGCTTCACCTGCTGCTTGTCCTCGTACGACCGCTGCTTCAACCGGCCCTGAACGATGACCCGCATCCCCTTCTGCAAGGACTCGGCCACGTTCTCCGCGGCCTGCCGCCACACCGAGCACGTCAGGAACAGGCTCTCGCCGTCCTGCCACTGGTTCGTCTGCTTGTCGAACGTCCTCGGCGTGGACGCCAGCCGGAACTTCGCGACCGCCGCGCCAGCGGGCGTGAACCGCAGCTCGGGGTCATCGACCAGGTTGCCGACAACAGTGATCACGGTCTCGCCGCTCATGCCGCGTTCTCCTTCGTCTGGTTACGTCGTCCGGCCCGCGAGTTGTCCGCATGGCCGCACATGAACTCCCGCGTCGCCGGCAAGCGGTGCACCTGCTTCGGCTGACGGATCGGCCCGCCGAAACGCGGATACCTCTTCCCGCGGCAGATGTCGCCGACGGCCTTCTGCGTGATCCCGAAGCTCATCGCCACCTCGAGATCCGTCGCCCCAGCGTGGGACCTCTCCCGGATCGCCACCACCTGCGCCTCCGTGAGCACCTGCTGACTCTGCTGTGCCAACGACGGGAAGACGCGGCCGCTGCGCTGATACTGCTTCCGCAGCCGGTGCACCCAGTTCTCCGCCGTCTTCGCCGGCCAGCGCCGCAACCGGTTCACATCAGCCAGGGTCATCCCCTGTGCCACGCACTGCTGTACCGCGGTCAGGAACTCCGCATCGGTGATGCTGTCGACACGGAACCCGTGAACGAACTTGCTGACGGCGACCTGGTCCACGTAGTCGCCATCCAGGTCCTCACTCGGCTCGGGGACGAGGTCGCGGACCGAACGCTGCTCGGACCACGACGGCACCGTCAGACTCCCGTGCTCGTCGAAGTCCAGCCAGCCGAGCGCCTTCCCAACCGGCTGGTCCGGATCGACCAGACCAGCCAGAACGACGAGCAGGGCGTCCTTCTGCGTGCTGTCCAAGCTGCCCAGTACCTCGGCAACGTCTTCGGGCCCTCCGTCGCCATGGACAAGTACAGCCAGGTTCGCTGCCACGGGCAGCATCTGCTCGGCGAGTTCGCCGCGCTGCTCAGGGGACAGGGTGCTCATGCCGCCCTCATCGCGTTCTCGACCCGCTCCTCCTCGAACCGGATCAGCGCCCGGTACAGCGACGCCTTTGCTACACCCAGCCGGTCAGCGATCTTCTGCTGCGACACCCCCGCAGCGATCTGCTTCTCAATCCACTCCTGGTGCTCCATGCACACCTCGGTCTGCGACAGCCGGACCCCGAGCAGCACCCGGCGTTCCTTCTCCGACATGCCGCCCCAGATACCGGCAGGCTGCCGGGTCTCCAGCGCCCACGACAGGCACGCCCGCCGGATCGGGCACCGGCCGCAGACCTGCTTGGCCTGCTGCACCGCGTTGCTGATCTTGGCGCCTCCCTCAGGGAAGAACAGGTCGGGATCGGTCTGGGCGCACAGCGCGTACTCCCACCTGGGCGCGGCGGTTGTTGTGGCGTGGCTGGTGGTGGCGGTCATCGGGGGCTCCGTCGGGTGAGGTGCGTGATGAGGGCGTAGGTGAGGAAGGCGGGCCATGCGACGGTGACGATGGCGAGCCAGAGGGAGACGCCGGTGGGGTTGAGGTCGGCGTAGCGCTGGATGTCGGGGTGGCGTTGGATGCCGGCTTGCCAGGCGTGGGCGAGGAGTCCGATGCCGGCGAGGTAGAGGAGGAGTCCGGCGGCTGCCAGCCAGGTCATCGGGGGGCTCCGGTCAGGGTCGGCCAGACCGCCTTGTCGAGGGCGGCCCGGTGGGTCTTGGGCAGATCGGTGATGGGGTGGCCGAGCCAGTCCCGGCCGGCAGCCATGAGGGCGACGGCGTCGGCGGCGTTGTCGTTGCCTTCGGTGGCCCAGTCGGGGAACCGTCGGGTGATGGAGTCGATGACGGCTCCCTTAGCGGCGGTGCCTTTGCCGGTGGCGTACAGAGCGCGGGCGTTGGGGGTGAGGAGCCCGACGGGGATCTCGTTGGCGGTGAGGTGGTTGTAGATCTGCCACCAGAACCAGCCGCGTTCGTGTGCGCCGCCGCCGCTGCGGGAGGGGGCGGGGAGTTCCATGACGGCCAGGTGCGGGCTGCCGATGGTGGTGGTGACCTGGTCGACGAGGGCGCGCATGGCGGTGAGGCGTTCCGCGTGGGGGAGCTGGGTGATGCCGGGATCCTTGGATCGGGTCTTCTTGTAGCCGATGACGTCGCACCAGCCGTTGCTGGAGGCGATGCCGGTGCCGGTGAGGGACGGGTCGATACCGATGACTACGGGGGTGCTGAGGCCGGTGGTGGTGGGGGCGGTGGAGGTGAGGGTCATGTCGTCTCCGGGGTCGTCTTGGGGTGGGCGGGTCCGGGGAGGCCGAGGCGTTGGGCGAGGGCGGTGCGTGCGTTGTGGTCGTAGGTGGGGTCGTGGATGAACGCGACGGTGAGGGCGATGCGGGTGCGGAGGACGGCGAGGTCGTTTTCCGCGGTGGCGAGTAGGTCGGGGTGCCGGGTGTGGAGCTGGTTGGCGAGCGTGTCGACGTAGGGCTGCTCGGTGTCAGGCATGGGCCCCACCTCGGAGCTGGCGCAGCTCCTCCTCCAACTCAGCCACCCTGGCTTCGGCCTTCTGCCGGGCTTCGTGCGGGGTGAGGGCGCCGGGAGCGTGTCGCTGGATGACGATGGTGTACAGCTCGGGTGACTCGGCGACCTTGACGTCGAACTCAAGCTTGGTCTCGGTGTAGTTCGGTGCGTCTCCGAGCATGGCGCGCGCGGCGGCGACCTGGGCGGCGAGGAGTTCCCGGGCGGGCTCCAGCTCCATCTGCATGCCGTTCCGGAAGTCCATGGCGCGGATCCCGGTTTCGGCGAGCTGCTTGTCGATCCATTGCTGGGCAGCGGCCTGGCCGAGGACGGCCCGCACCGCGTTCTTGAGGCCCTCGCCCTCGTCGGCGAAGTAGGGCTCGGCATAGGGGGTGATGGCGTAGAGCGCGTCGTAGAGGGTGTCGGAGAGTTCTTCGATCGGGTCGATGTCAGTCACGGTGAGGGTGTTCCTTCGGGTTCTCGTGGTCGGCGCGAACGGTGAGGCCGGCCGCGATCTCCGTGGTGTCCAGGGGCTGGGTGTCGGCGCTGGCGGTCTTGGCGCGGGTGAGGGCGTCGCCGAGGGCTCGCACGGCCGGGTTCAGTGCCGTCGGCTCGGGGGTGGTGCGCTGGTTGCAGTCGGCGGTGAGCTGGCGGGCCTGGGTGAGTTCCTGCGCGGTGTGGATGGTGTAGGCGTGGATGGCGCCGTGGGGGCAGCGGATCGCGGCGTGGAACGCGGGCTGTTGGTCGGTGGTGGCGTGGGCGGGGGTGTGGGTGAGGACGGTGCCGTCGTGGAGGTGGGCGGTGGGGCCGTGCCAGGCGCGGACGGGGACGGGGAGGCGGGCGGCTGCGGCGGCGAGGGCGGCGCGTATGGCGGCCTGCTCGACGGAGCCCATGGGGCCGACGATGGCGCGGCGGCGGACCGGGAGGGGCCGGCGGAGGTCAACGACGGTGGCCCGGTTGACCGGTGCCACGGTTGGGAGCGTCTTCTTGGCCGCGGGCTTCCGGGCGGTCTTCTTCGCGGGGGCCGGGGGCTGCTTGGTGGTGGTCTTGCGGGTCCTGGTGGCCATGGTCGGCCTCCGTCCTGGGGAGGGTCTTGGTGGTGCTCCGTCTGCTGTGGGGGTGAGTGAGGAGGGCGATGGTGGTGACGCCGAGGGTGATGGCGAGGCCGTCCGGCCAGGTCACTCGGTGTTCCGTGGTACGAGGCCGAGGACGATCGCGCTGGTGCACGGCCAGAGAACAGGGTCGAGGTACGGACCGTGGCTGTGGTCGTTGCCCCACTCGTCGAGTGAGTAGCGGCGGCTGCGGGTCTTGCAGCGGGCGCAGACGGTCTGCCCAGCCAGCCACGGAATGGGCTTGTGCCCGAAGTCGTCGGCCGTGCGCACCTCGCGCAGGTGCTCCGGAACGCAGACGAGGCAAGGCAGCTTGCCGTCCATGGCGGCCTTAGTGATGCTCATGCAGGTCCGAGCGTGCATGAATGGGACGCGGTGGGAGCAGTAGCTGTCACAGCCGCAGTCCAGGCCATTGAGTATCCGAGCGTTCTCGAATGCCTTGCAGCCCTCGTCGAAGTGGTACTTCCGACTTCCTACGGAAGAGAAGACGGTGACGGGCATCAGACAGCCCTTCCCTGCGTGTTCTGCAGCCACTGGTGGGCGACCTCGGTCTGGGCGTTGATCTGCGTGATGTGCCCGTTGAGGATGCCGCGCACGGTGTTGGCGTAGCCGCAGACGTAGAGGTTCGCGGGAACCCGGCCGGAGGGGGCGACGTCCAGCATCTCGTCGGCGCGGCGCACCAGGTCGTGGACGTTCTCGCCCGCGTTGTACTCGTCGTAGGCGTCGGCGGCGCCGAGGGCGTAGAAGGGGTCGTTGGTGAAGGGGCTGGGCGTGATCGTCTCGGTGGTCATGGTGGTCATGGCGGTGGCCTTTCAGGCGGCGTGGGCGGTGGTCTGGTCGAGGTCGTCGGCGGTACGGGTCATACGACCGATGACCTCCGTGAGCGTGGGCGGCTTGGCGCAGTTGATGGCCCTCGTGGCCGTCCAGTTGAAGACGTGCTCGATCACGTCGGGCTGCCCGTTGGTGTCGGGCACCGCGTAGTTGGTGATCGACGCGGACAGGGCGCGCAGCGCGGCCATCGCGTCCTCGCTGGCTTCGAGGATGTCCATGGATGCGGCCTGGTCGGTGTAGAAGGCGGCCGGGATGCTGGCGCCGGGTGCCTGGGCGGCCATGTAGATGGCGGCGCAGATGTCGAGGGTGGCGCCCTCTGCGAACTGCTCGCCGGTGTGGAGGCCGTGCTGGCTGATGTAGCGGGCCGCAGTGCGCAGGATCCGGGCGGTGCTGTTCATGGGGTTCTCCCTCGGGTGGTCACCCGGCCGCGCAGAGCCGTATCGGTACGCGGCCGGGGGCTGGTGGCGGGGTCAGTCGGCGATGGGCCGGGGGTGGTCGTGGCCGCAGGTCGGGCACTGGAGCTGCGAGAGGTTGAAGCCCGGGTCGTTGACCGCGGTGACGACCACGCCGTCCTGGTGCGAGTCGAAGATGGCGTCGCAGCCGCAGCCGCCGGCATCCGTGTAGCAGGAGCAGCGGGCAATGTCCTTCGACTTCGGAACGGGCAGGCCGGCGACGAGGGCGGCTTCGACCATGGCTTCTTGGTAGGCGTGGCCGGTGCCAGCGGTGTCGGCCTGTCGGAGCAGGGCGTCGAAGCGGTCCTGCTGGGCCTCCGTGAGGTCGCCGTAGTTGGCGGTCTGGGGGCGTGCGAAGGCGTGCGTCATCACGGCCACGGTGGCTCCAGGGAAGGTGGTGGGTGGGCAAACGGCCCTGGTGGAGGGGTTGTTGCCCTCCCAGTGGTTCTACCGTACCGCTCTATGCATTGCTTAGCAATGCACTTGTCGGGTGGAGCTGCATCCAGGCATGAAAAAGGCCCCGGACCCCCTGCTTCCTAAGGGGTGGGGCCAACGGCAAGAAGGTCAGCTACCGGGGCGTGAGTTGACCCAGTTGCGGTGGAGCTTGAGCAGCTCGGTCCAGGACGCCGCGTTGGCGCGACCATGCTTCGTCATCGGCACGCCCTGCCGGCGGCACAGGCGCTCCAGGGTGCTCACCGAGATGGGGTGCCCGGTCTCGGCGAGGAGGTCGGCCGCTTCCTTGAGCTTGATCTCGTCGGCGGCAACGTAGGGGCTGATGAGGCTAACGGCCATAACGGCCTCCCGAGGGTCGGCGGCCATCGTTCGCAGCTCCGGCGGCCGATACGGGGCGGACCGCACGGGCCCGCTTGTGCTGAAAGTGTGTTCAGTTGTGGGTGCTGCTAGATACGACACGCGTCAGGCGCATCAGGTTGCACGGACCTGACGGATTTCCTGCTGAGCCACCGCACGCGCATGGGCGAGCCTCCCCAGAGACAGGCTGGTCGAAAAACCGTCCTTGTCGACGCACTCGGTGTTGGTGCACCAGGCACGCCGCGTCTCAGGTACCCACATCAGGCCCCAGCATCCGCACTTGGGGCAGGACTGCTGACGGACCGTCTTGCGGACGGTCTCGGTGTCGTTCTGCTCCAGGCAGTGCTCGAGGAAGTGCCGGTACTCGAGGGCGGCGGCCCGCAGTTGGTCGGCCTCGTCGGCGCCTGCCAGGTTCTCGTGCATCCAGGCGTAGGAGTCCTGTACGCGCTCCGGGAGCGGGCCGGCGTCCGGGTTGGCGGCCCGGGTGTGCTCGGCGATCTCGCGGACGGAGGCGGTGATGTGGTCGAGGGCGCCCAGGCTCATCGGTGCGCTCGCCGACGCGGTGCTGGCGTGTCCCTCGCGGGGGCCGGTGGCCTGGTATTCGCGGAAGTACTGGTGGAGTTCGCCGAGGCGTGCTGCGGCTTCGTCCGTGGTGTCCCCGTGGGCCATGTGTCCCCTGTCCCCTCGGTGGCCCCCGGGCGCGGGGCGTCCTGGACAGTGGTGCAGGGGCGCGCGCCGGAGACCGGATGTGTCACGCCGGGTGATTCCGGACGCCCCATCATGGCATGTGGCAGGCGTTAGTTGAACGCTCTGCAAGAGATGATCAACAGATCGTGCAGAGAGGGAGCCGGGCGGCCCGTCACCAAACGGCAAGAACCCCCGGCATATGCGGACATCACGTCAGGCGTGGTGCTTCCCTCATGCCCTCTATCAGCACGGCCAGCTCCTGCCGCTGCTCCTCGCTGATGATCCCGCTGGCGGCTGAGCCCTTCAGCGCGTGCTCGACCAGCTGGAGGGTGAGTACGTACACCGCGGCGGTCTCGTCGTCGGTGAGGGTCCGCCCGCTCCGGTTGAACACGCGCTCCATGTCGTCGGCGACGAGCCGCAGCGCGGCGTCCCGAGCCGCCGGCTCAGGCGGGGTGGATGGGTCAGGGGCTAGTGCGGGGGGTTCGTCCACGGTGTTCCGCCCCCGAGGGATGGTCGGTGTGCCGCGTCGGGCACGCAGCGTACGGATGGGGATCACGGCCGCGCCTTCGCCGCTCACTGCGGGCTTGGGCGTGTGGGGGGTGGCCGGCTCTGCTGCGGACATGGAGTCTCCGCTCCTCCGGCAGATAGGGTCCTCGAATCACCCGCGGGTGGTCGGCCCGCAGGTCCTTTCCCTCGGCGCAGCTGCCAGTCCACGTCTCGGGTCTGCCACTCTCGCACCGATTCGTTTGGTCGCGTAGGGCGGCTGGTGGTTTTCACCGCCCTGTGACCGGATTCCTAACGGGTGTGGCGAATTTTGAGGTGCTGATGTGTGTATCAGCATGATAAGCACGTTGATCTTGTTTGCCCGGATATGGGTCAGCCCCTACGGCCCAGACAGATGGAGTGCCGACAACATCGTCTGGGCTGCAGGGGCTGTGAGACCTCAAGATGCGCTCCTGGCGCACCCGTCTGGTGACGGCAGTGTAAGCGCGGTACTCCGCAGCGGTATAGCCCCTTGAGGGAAGTCGCTGCCGCCGCGGGCGGAGAGTCGCTGAGTGGCCACCCGGGACCGAGGAGGGGCACCTCGGCTGTCGGCCCGGGTGCCCCCTGGCAGTCCTCGGCCGGGCGGCCGGCCACCCTGGCGGGTGCGGCTCCTTCACCCCAACAGGCAAGCGCAGCCCAGGGGAAGTCGCGCGGGCCGCGACCACTCGAACGGGTGACCAGAAGACCCCGGCAGCCACGGCAAATACGGCATGACGTCAACTCCCCTGGCGAGCTGCGCCGTTCGGGTGGGCCTCTCCCTGAACACGGCACCAGTGCACGAACCTCCACCAGGCGACTGGTAATTTGCTCGCCATGACCCACCCCAGCGCGGATGCATCACGCGAAAAATTGCTCGTCAATCTGGCGCCAGACCTCCGGCGCGACCTCCGCATCCGGGCCGCCGAGCACGGCCTGAACATGCAGGACGCCGCAGCATCGGCCATCAGCCTCTGGCTCGACACACCCAATGCCCCTGAAGCGGACGTCCAGGGCGCCAAGTCGTGGGGCGTCTTCCTGCCCGTCGGTCTGCCCGGACGGTTCATCGACGCCTGCGAGGAACGGCACATCACCAAGGTCCAGGGCATGGCCCAGGCCATCAAGGTATGGCTGGACGCCTACCCGTCCCCGGACCAACGGCTCACCGAGCAGCCCGTCCAGCGCATCCTGGTCGGCAACCAGAAGGGCGGCGTCGGCAAGACGTTTGTCTCCTCCGGCATCGCCCAGGCGTGCGCAGAGGCCGGCAAGCGCGTCCTCCTGGTCGACTACGACCCCCAGGGCCACCTGTCGTCCCGGCTGCAGATCGAGGGCATCCCCGAGGGCGGCGAGTCCCTGCTGCGGCACATGACGGGCAAGGCCGAGAAGCACATCGCCCGCTCCCTCGTCGCACTCCCTCACGACCGGTTCGGCGGACGCCTCCACGTGCTGCCCGCGGACGAGGACGCCTTCCTCATGGATGCCGACCTGGCCGTGATGCAGATCGGCCGTGACCGCGCCCTCATCAACGCGCTCGCCCCGATCGAGCAGGACTACGACGTCATCGTCCTGGACGGCCCGCCGAACCTGGGTCTCGCCATGGACCTCGCCATCCACTACGTGCAGCGCCGGCCGGGCGAGCTGATCGAGCGATCCGGGATCCTGATCCCGGTGTGGTCGGACAAGTCCAGCTTCAAGGCGTACGGGCTGCTGTCCCGGCAGATCGACACCGTCGAGAAGCGCACGGGCGCGGTCGTCGACCAGCTTGGCTTCGTCGTCAACGCCTACGACTCCCGCAAGGGCACCGTGATGAGGGCCTTCTACGAGGGCTGGCAGGAACTAACCACGCCGGGCACGCTCGCCACGCTGAAGGATGCAGTCGAGGGCCGTGAAGCGTCCGACTATGAGGTGCCGCTGCTGGACTACGCGCCGGACTCCCAGCACGCCGAAGTGATGCGGGCGTTGGCGAAGGAGCTGACGGCGTGAGCAAGTACAAACCGAAGGACGCCCCTGTCGTACCAGTTGTCGGCGGAGCGGTTACCTCGTCCACCGGTGACCGTGAGGAGCAGATGCGGAGGTGGGAGGAGGAACAAGCGCAACGCCGTCAGGCGCAGGCCCAACCACCCACACCCGCAGCCGCGCCCGTTCCCCTCGTTCCGGCACCTGCTGCCGCAGAGCCGGCAGAAGGCGCACAGCTCGGCTCAGAGCCGGCAGCGGCTGCAGGGACCGCGGCTCGTCCTGCCGCACCTGCCCGGGCAACTGCTTCCGGGTATCTGCCCATGCCGGAGTTCACCAAGCCGGAGAGCAGTGACCCGCAGGAGCGCCTGGAGTTCTACTCCCGCGGGATCCTTGCCGTGCAGTATGCGGCCCGCGCCAACCATGAGCGTGCCGAGCAGCAGAAGCTGATCGGGCTGGGTCTGCGACTGCAAGCTCTGAAGGACGAGGAGCTGCATAAGACGGCCGGCTTCGACACCTTCGGTGAACTGACCGATGCCCGCTTCGGGATCAAGAAGCACCAGGCAAACAACATCATCCGAGTTCTCGGTGTCGCCCAGGCCCTCGAGGACATCACGACGCAGGAGCTAAAGGAGCGGCCGCTGCGTGTGCTGGTGCCGATCCTCGACACCCATGGCGTGGACGCGGTGCGGCAGACCTGGCAGGAGGCCGCTCGGCACGGGAACGTCACCGACACGGCGTTGAAGGAGGCGGCAACGTTCCTCGGGTTCGCGCCGCCGAAGGTGCTGGAGTCGGTGCTAGAGGTCAGCAAACCCGCGAAGCCGAAGGAGGTGACGGCTCCGCCGAGCGAGTCACTGAAGGCGGTGGAGCGTATCCGGTCCCTCGCGCAGAACGATTTGGAGCAGGCGCGCAGGGAGGCCGCGGAGCTGGAGAGTGCGGTGCGCGAACTTCTGGAAGAGCTGGAGGGCAACGCCAGCTAGCCGGGTCTGCCCGAACCGGCGTCTCAAAGGTGGTGACCAATGGTCACCACCTTGTCGTCTATCTGACCCTAAGGTGGTGACCAATGGTCACCACCTACTCCTCATCCTCATCGTCCTGGTCGTACGGCTCGCCGCCCTCGTAGGCCGGCTCCACGAACAACTCGCTGCGGAGGACCGTGACCGGCGGCCGCGGGTAGACGATGCGCTGCCCCGGCGGCATGGCGGTGGCGGTTGCGGTCATCAGTAGCTCCCGGCAGAGGTGAGGGCGGGCACGGCGTCGGCCGGCGTGCGGTCAGGTCGGGCAGTGAGCGTGGCGGGGCAGATACGGCCGCGCACCCAGTCGTTCAGCCAGGCGGTCTCCTGCGCGGCTTCGGCCGCGTGCCAGGCGTCGGGGTATGTGCTGGAGGTGGTGGGCTGCATGGCGGCTCCCGTTCGTGCTCGGTGACCGCGTCCACGGTGCACCACATCCGCCGCGGTGTTCCCTCCGCTCACGCGACGTCGAACGCGCGCCGCGGCTGAATAAGCCCTGCGGCTTCCCGGCGCTTGAAGGCGCGGGCCGCGGCGATGGAGGCCTCGATGCTGCCCGGCCGCGGGCCCGCCTTCCGCTCGGCATCGTCCTGCGCCCACTGCCCCTCCACGTGTTCCTCCTCGGCCTGCCGTCCGGCACGGAGCGCGGCTTCCTGCCGGGCCATGGCCTTGAGGGTGTACGGGTCGGTGGGCTGGTGGGGGCGCCGGTGCTCAAGGGCTGCAGCGAGTGCCTGCCGGTAGCCGGCCGAGGCAGTCTGCCGGGTCTTCACCGGCGCCTCCACCGCTGCCGAGGGTGGCTCCTCGGCCAGGCTGCTGCTGTGCGCTGTCCCTGCTCCGGGCGGCAGGATGCGCAGTCTGTGGACCGAGCGGTCGCCGGTCTTCTCGTGGATGCGGCGCAGGATCTGCATCTGGAACAAGCGAAGCTGGGTGGCGTACGCAGCCGACGCCGGCTGGAGGTGGAGGGTGCCGGTGTCGTGCTCGAACCGGACCGCAGCAACTTTGCTGGCGAGTTCGGGGGCGATGGTGGGCCACTGGTCGAGGATGCTGCCGCCGGCCTCGGGGGCGGTCCAGCCGCGGTCGGCCATGAGGCTGGTGATGGCGGTGCCGAGGGCCATGGGGTCGCGGCCGCCGCGGCGGGCTTCTCGCCGACTGCGGGTGGTTTTCTTCGGCGACTGGGTGGGGCGGGTTTTCGCAGCCGCGCGGGCGGCTGCGAGGGCGGTGCGGGCGAGGTCGACACCGGAAGGCTGCGGAGTGGTCATGAGGGGCTCCCGTTGAGGAAGGCGAGGATGTCCGCTTCGGCATCCCAGGTGGCGGTGTCGTCGTTGGCGCCGGACAGGTCGTCCCAGCCGCGGGCACGGCTGGTGGCGACGAGGCGGTCCAGGCCCTGCCGGTTCGCGGCGAGGATGTCGATGCGGGTGCTGTAGCTGCCCTGGAAGGCGCCCTCGGCGCAGTGCTCCTGCTCCCAGCGGGCGGCGGCTTCCTGCGCGGCCTGCGTCTCCTGCCGCTGCTCGGCTTCGGCGTTGAGGCGGGCGCGGAGGAACGCGATCGGGTTCTTCGGCCGCCAGCGCATCCCGGAGCACATGCCGTTGAGGTCGGCAGCGATCTGGTAGGCGTCCAGGCCGCGGTCGGTCCACGGGCGGAGCACGAACTCCAAGGGCCGCAGCGGCACCGACTGGACCCAGGGCACGAGGGCACGCACCAGCCGGGTCGTCTTGCTGGCCTTCTGGACGTCGAGTGCGGTCCGGGGCCGGCCGTTGATGTAGCTGCTCTGGTGGGGGATCCGCGGTTTCGGCGGCCGAGCGTGCGAGGTGTAGTTACTACCCCCCACTACCTTCAGCTTTCCCTCTTCCTCTACCCAGGTAAGGGAAGGGGGCTCAAGGCCCTCCGGAGCGGGGTTTTCCACAGGCGGGTTATCCACAGGGTTGGACTGCCGCGGGACGTGGTTCAAAACCCGGTTTTGGGCCGGGGCTTGGCCGCGCTGGTCGATGATGATCCGGGCCGTGTAGCCGGTGCCGACGATGCGGTGGCCCATGGCGTGGTCGTACACGGGGGGGATGACGGCGGCGTACACGGTGGCGGTGGCGGCGTAGCCCTTGAGCCCCATCGCGCGGCGGATGTTCGTCCGGGTGCCGTGCTGGACCCAGGCGAGCGCGCCGAGTTCGCGGAGGTACCCGATGTGCCGCTTCACGGAGGCCCGGGAGATGCCGAGGCGGGCGACCATCTCGTCCAGGCAGTAGCGAACGTGCCCGGTGTCGTAGTCCATGCGGTCAGCGAGGTCGTCGGCGACGGTGAGCGTGGTGGCGTTCGCACGGGTGTGGAGGCCGGCTGCGATCAGCCACCGGACCGCGCGACGCCACCGACGCGGGCCGCTCCGTCGCGACTTAGTGTGGGACACCTCCTGGCAGGTGCCGCGGACGAGAGCTGCCTGGTCTGCACTGTAATCGATCGGCTGTTCGATTCTGGTGGTGGGGGTGTGCGTGTCGTGTGACGTGTGGGGGCACGGGGTGTCGCCCGTGCGGGGGGAGATAAGCCGCGAATCGCCCGTGGCGGGATCGCCAAGCTGACAAGAAGGGTGCGCGTACGGCACTATGGACCTCGTCTTCGGATAAGTGAGAGGGCATGCGAAAGCCCCTCGGTGACCGGAGTGGTTCGGGCAGAACCAGGAAGTTCGCTCACTCGGGTTGGCGCCCGGTGGGCCTTAGCTCGGCATTGGCGTGCTGAGCCGTGGTACGGGGCCGCAAGGCCCGGAAGGTGTTGGCGCACCAGACCGGGAAAGCGGCCAGGGCGGTCGAGGAATCTCCCGCCCAGCAATCGCTACGTCACTTGATCTCCCTCAGTGGGTGGGGTCTGTTCTCCCTCGCGGGGTGCGGGGAGAAGTGTGGTGGCGACACGGACCATTTGCTGGCCCAGTTTGATCGCCTCGTCGGCCTGGATTTGTACCTCCACCTCGCGACCGACGGCATGCTTGGTTCCGTCAGTGATCTGAACGGTGAAGCACACGTGATGGTGACGGCGTCCGGCCTTCAGCAGGACGTCGATGTCGTCCGTCTTCGGGAGCGGGCCGGTGGAAAAGGTGCGCGGGAACGCGAAACTGGTGACCTTGGCCAGCCAGGTGCGGGCGCTCATCGCTCGCCTCCCGTCCAGCCGTAGCCCTCAGCGAGAAGCCGGAGCGTGAGGCAGGGGAAGGTCTCGGCCTCACGCTCGTACCCGCCTTCCTCGCAGCAGGTTTTGCACTGCGGGAAGTCGACACTGAGCTGAGTACCGTCTTCGATCCGGCTATGCAGATCAAGGATCTTCCGGTCAGCGGCGCAGCGACACAGAACCGACGCGGGGTCGTTCAGCGCGATGTGCTCAGCGTTGTTCCAGGCATTGCGTGACTCGTCCCAGGGCTGGTGGCTCATCGTCGGGACCCATGCCAGCAGCTCGGTGTCGTTGCGTTCACCGGTCAGGACAGTGGCCGTGTGGCCACCAAGGTCCAGATGGGTGTCATGCGTGCGCCACAGCTTCTGGTGTGAGGCTCGACGCGCCGTCTCTTCCCGCTCGTTGATGGCCTGCTCCAGCCAGGCGAGGACATCCTCGCCCTGGGCGGTCACGCGACTGCGGGGGTAGTGGGGACAGGGCCCGGCTGCGTCGGCGGTGTGATCTTCACGCCGGATGCGCGGAAACTTCGGGCTGCCCTGTCTACGGGGTTGAGTCCCCGGGTACTCTTGGCCATCGTCGGCACCTCTACTTCGCAAGGGTCGTGGTGTCGGCCCGGCCCCGCACCCGGTGTTACCAGCACCAGGACTACTGCGGGGCCGTTCCTTATGTCTCGTGGGCCTCGGACCGCATCTGAGTGGTCGTCTGGCGCAGGCACCAGCCTACCGGTTCGGCTCCGCACCTGTCCCCCGTCCTTCCCCACGTGTCTCACGAGCCTCTTGTCACACCGGTCATGACGTGTCATCAGTGCTCTCGCTCTATCTCCGAGTCCGCCGACAGGCCCTTCCGGGTCGGCGCCACCAACGCCCGCGACCGGCGCACCATCCCCGCCATCGCGTGCCACCCCGCCACCTCGAACAAGCCCGCCACCCGGTCCATCTGGTCCCGGAACAACCGAGGCGCCGCCGACATCCGACCCGCGTGGAACCCGACCGCGAGCGCCCGATCCCACACCGCCTGCACCACCGCCGGATCAGCGTCCGGGAACAGGTCGGCGGGCAGCTTCTCCGGACGGCCCACCGTCGCCAACTCGGCCTCCGCCAACAGCCCCGCCAGGAACTGCCCCGACGACACCGCACGGCCCCCCAGCACCGCGTCCGCACACATCACCTCGAACGCGGCCGCCTCCTCAGCGTCCACGACATTCCCCTCGACGGAGCCGGCGGTAGGGATCTCGGTCATGCTGCAACTCCAGACGTGGTGGGGACGAGAGACTCGAACGACAACTGGCCCGGCATCGCGGCGTGGGAGCGGCGCGGCCGCCGCATCTGAACGACCACACCACCCGCAGCCGGGGCCTGGGCCGGGGCGGGGAGCTTCGTCGGCGGCGCCAGCGCCGGCACCGTGCCGTCATCCGGCATCACCCGCACACCGTCCAGCAGCCCCCGCTCCCGCGCGGCCGCCAGCACCCGCATCCGCGACACGGTCTTCGGCAGACCCAGCAGCCGGACCAGCTGGGAGCGCTGCCAGTTCGCCGTCCGCACATCCATCCCGGCAGCCGCCGCTACCGCAAGCGGCTCCCAGCACCGCGCCAACGCCGCGAGCACGGCCTGCTTCTGCTCGGTCTGGAATGCCGAGTCCGGCGCCGCCGTCACTGCGACCCGGGCCTGGATGAGTGCCTTGTGCCGCTCCAGCGACCGCCGGCCACCCCACACGCCCTCCGGCTCCGCCAGCCTGCCGTCCGGCGTCACTGACGACGCGTACCGGTCGCACTGCACCATCACCGGGCAGTTCAGGCAGACCTCGATCGCCCGCTCCTCACGGGCCCGCCGCTCCTTCTGCCCCTCTGGGGCGAACGCGTCCGGACCGTGATGCGCGCCGACGTGCAGGCCGGGATCGCCCACCATCCGCAGCGGGTCATCCGGATCCGGCGCGCACCCGCGGTACCGGAAGTGCGGGTGCTCCACCCACGCGCGGCGCAGCTGCTCACTCGTCTTGCTCTGGGACATCGGGTTCATCGGGGTCCTCCCTCCGAAGGCGGGACAGTCGGGTTGTGGTGGGCGAGAGCATCGCCCAGGCCCCGGCCAGCAGCCGCGGCCACAGCGTCCTGGGCAACAGCCGCACCCAGACGGCTCCGGAACTCCTCCAAATCCCGGGCCAGACAGCCGGCCACGAGATGATGCGTGGCACGCTCCCGGACCAGCACCAGCCGCAGCCGCCGGTTCCGCCGGGACACGTACAGGGCGTAAACAACAACCGCCGCGGTGAAGGCCGCGGCGGCCGGTATCGCGCGAGCCGCCAACGCGGTCTCACCTCCAAGGGCGGGGAAACGGGAAACAGGATGGGGCCCGCCGTGCTGCGGGCCCCAGACCGGTTAGGCAGCGAGTGCGTGCGGGCCGGGGCCGGCGTAGCGGTCGATCTCCTCGCCGGTGATGGCCTCCACCAGCGCGCACACCAGGACCTCGGCGGCGTTCGGGGTGACCGCGTTGCCGTACTGGCGGACCTTCTCCCGCTTGTTGCCGAGGACGATGTAGTCGTCGGCGAACGACATGGCCCGCCCGATCTCGTGCGGCTCCAGCATCCGGAAGAGGACGTCGTCGATGTCGATGTCGCCTCTGACGAGGGCGTATCGGTCGCGGGTGGTGAGCGCACCGATCGGATCGCTTACTGAGCGCGGGGCGCCGTTGCCGTAGTAGGGGACGAGCATGTGCTCCCACGTCAGCAGCGACTGGTGCCCGGCCGTCGTCATCGTGCGGAACGGCTCGCTGGCCGGGGTGCACATTTGCCCCGGGTTGCCCCGGGCCGTGTTGTTCCGCATCACCATCGCCGCCGGAGCGACGAGCCCGTGATGGTTCCCCGACGCGGTCACCGTAGCGAGGGACTCCGCGACCGAACGGGCCACCGACCCGCCGCCCCGCAGCTCAGCGATGAACGGCAACCAGGCCAGGCCGGTCTCGTTGCGGGTCGTCATCGTGCGCAGCGGCCCGTTCGCCGACGCCGCGTCCTTCCCGTCACGTCCCTCGACTGGGACCATGAGCGGCGGCACCATCAGGGCGTCGTTCTCCCGGGTGGTGCGTGCGGGCATCGGCTCGCCCACGCTGACCGCTGCGTCCCGCCACGTTCCGCCGGCCGGGACCATCATCGGGACGGGCCGCGCGAACTTCTTCAGCCCGGCCTCGATGCGCTTGATGGTCTTCTCTGCGAGCGGCTTGGCACGGTCACCGATGCGCTGCCCCGGGATGGACCAGTCGATCGCCGCCGCGGCCGGCAGGGCCTCCGGCTCGACGACCTGGTTGCGGCAAGCCGTGTTCGGGCACCGGTAGACGTACTGCTGCCGGTAGCGGCCCATGTCGCGCTTCGGGTCCTTGAACACCTGCATCGCCTGCACGTACTGGTCGCAGCCGGAGCACCAGGCGCGCGGCCTCAGCCACTTGTCCCAGTCGGGGGTGCGGCCCAGCGACTCGTGCCAGTAGCCGACGTACAGCCGGTCACGGGACTGCGGGGCCTGGTGCACCGCCCGCGGGTTCGCGTGCATCGAGTTCAGCGCGATGATCCGGGTCCGGTAGCCGAGCTTGTGGATCTCACCGATCCAGCGGTCCCACTGGTCCCACGCGCGGACATCGACGACGTTCTCGACGACCCCCGCCTTGACGAGACCACCGCGCTCTATGACACCGCGCAGGTACAGCGGCACCTCCTCCATCAGCGCGCGGGACTCCTCCTCAGCGGTCGGCTCATCGTCCTCGTCGTCCAGGCCGGCGAGGAGGTCGAGGAGGCTGCCCTGCATCGCGTTCTGGAAGTCGCGCTTCTTGCCCTTGGCCACGGACCAGTTGGTGCACTCCGGAGACGCCCAGAAGATGTCCGTGACGGGCCAGTCCCAGACCGGCGCCTTACGGATGTCGCCCTGGTAGTGGCTGGTCGTGGGGAAGTTCTCGGCGTGTGACTCGATCGCCAGCTTCCAGTGGTTCGCCGCCCTCTCGACGCGAACGCCGGGAACAGCGTGGACACCCTGGGAAGACCCTCCCGCGCCGCAGAACCAGTCCATGACCGTCAGCGCGTTGTCGTCGTTGCGGTACATCAGGCGGCACTCCTCTCTGTGGGGTCGTTCTGGGTGGCCTGGATCTCGGCGACGCGCCCGTCCAGGATCTTCCGCAGCGTCGTCACCGCGCCGCGCTTGTCCGTGAACTCCTCGTCCAGGACACCGTGCTGGGCACCGTCCTCCCCGATCTGGTTGAAGATCAGGATGTTGTTGCTGTTCCAGCAGTCGGACGTCTGCCGCAGCAGCTTGGCCAGGTGCTCACTCGGCTGCCCGGTCACCGGGCGGGCCGTCTCCGCAGGACGCTCGGTCGGACCCGCCACCGGAACCGCCACCGGAACCGACTCCTCGTCCACCTCGGCACGAGCACTCGGTTCCGGCTTCACCGGCGGGTCCTCCGGCTCCGGCTGAGGCGCAGCCTGCTGCTTCCACTCCGCCGGCGGATGCGCCGCCGAGAACTGCACCACCGCATCCCGCGAGCCGTCGTTGTACAGCGACAACCCGAACTGGTCACCCAGGTTCACCGCACACCGCTTCAACGCCTGCGAGAACGCCGTCTTCATCGCGAGATCGTGGGCGTCACCCAGGGACGGCTGGTTGACCGCATCCCCTGCCGCACCATCATCGAAGTGCGCGATCGGACGGCCCGCCGTGTCCTTGATGATGAGACGGACCTGAGCGCGGTAGACGATGGTCCACGCCGTGTACGGATCGCCGTACTCCTGGCCCTGCTTGTTCTTCTTCCGGCGGACCTCGCTGTGCTCGTAGGTCTGCTCCAGCGACAGGGTCTCGATGTCGAAGCCACCGAACCCGAAGATCCGGATCAGCTGGCGGCGTACATCCCATGCTTCCAGGTGGGACATGCCGCGGAGGTTCTGGACGCGGTTGCCGTTGATGCCGCCGTGCAGCATCCGCAGCTGGTACGGCGAGAGGCGTGCATCCTGGTTTTGGGTGTGCGAGGTCGGGCCCTCCGCCGTCACGCTGGCGGGGGCCTCAATGGCAGACGCCATGAGGTCTCTCCTATGGGGTTATGCAGTCGGTAGGGGCGGGGCCGGCGCCAGCATCAGAGGTCAGGCCGGCCGCGCCACCCCAAGGGCTACTCGGCCCGGTGAGCGGTGAACTTCTCCACGAACCACGCCTTCAGCACGTGCGAAGTCAGCGGCGCCCAGTCCAGGACACCGTCCTCCTTCAGCTTCGCCCCGTACTCGTCGGCATTCCGGCGCAGCTCGGCGTTCACCCGGATGTTCAACATCGCCTGCGGGCCGCCGCGGAACACGTCCTCTTCCTTCGGGTCGAACGGCACGTACTTGCCGTCCAGGAACGCGTTCAACGCCGCCACGGCCTGCGTCGTCAGTGACTTACCCGCAGCCTGCGCACCCGCCTTGATCTCCTCCCGCAGGGCCAGCGGCATCCGGATCGCCAGGTTCGGGTTCTCCTGCTCCGCGCCCTTCCAGCGCAGCCGGTTCACGAAGTTCGCGCCCTCGTCCGTCATGACGAAGTCGACCACGTCGGCGAGTTCCTTCGGCGCTCCGGTCTCCCGCAGGTGCGCGGACGCCTTCTTGAGCAGGTCGACACGGTTCTGGTCCTGGCGGCTGAGCGGCACGGGACGGGGTCCTCTCGGCGGGCGCCGCCCGGACCAGGGATGGCCGGGCGGACGCGTGGGGGCGTTTACCACGCCATCGTCCTCCAATCTGTATTGCAACGCCATGCCCGACGAGAACCGGGCGGCCAGGGCGGGGTGCCCTTGGCTGATGCCAACCCTACGCCCATCTGTATTGCATTGCAATGCTGTATCGGCTACCTTGGTCACACCGCACCACAAGGGGGAACCCACGATGAAGCTGACGCACCAGCAGCCGACCACCACGACCATCGCCGACCTCTACCGGGCCATCGACCGCCAGCATGTCGTGACCCTCACCTACATCGACGACAAGGGCGAAGAGACCGTCCGCACCGTCGAAGGCCACGAACTGCGCACCACCGCCGACGGCGACGTCATCCTCATCGCCATGTGCCGGATCCGCGGCGACGAGCGCAACTTCCGGATCAGCAAGGTGACCGCCTACACGATCCACCGCATGGCATACGTCCTGGAGCGGCCGGCCCCCACCACCTACGAGCGGCCCGAGCCGCAGCCCGCCGATGACGTCCAGGCCCTCTTCTTCTACGAGCTGGCCCGCGACAAGGACGACGCCGACTACCAGCCCCGCCGTAAGCTCACCCAGTCCCAGACCGACCTCGCCGCCTAGGAGAAGCCATGGAACCCACGCCCGGCCACCCGCACGGCCGCCACTTCGTCCACTGCTACGTCTACGAGGGCAGCTTCTGCTCGTGCGGCGGCAACTACCAGGGGCCAGACGCCGGGCCGCGGCTCGACCTGCCGCCCCGGCCGTTCAACCTGGTCGCCCCGCAGAAGGCAAGCGATCCCCGCTGACTCCGGAGATGACGAAGGCCACTGCCCATAGTGGGTAGTGGCCTTGGATGTACTGATCGCGCTCGCGCAGCGTAGCAAATCTTCGCGGCAACGATCAAGACCCGCTCGCGACACATGACGAAGGCCGCCAGTCCGAGTGGGACTTGGCGGCCATGGAGACACTGAGCGCGTGAGCGCATGCTAACTCTGGTACTCCGCAGCCCGCTAGCCCCTTTCACGGATCACACTGGAGCCATGGCCTTTCAGGAGCAGGAAGCCCTCACCGGGCAGCCGTCCGGACTGCGCCGGCGTGTGTGGTGCCGCGGGCCGGGCTGCGGCAGGGAGCTTCACGACGAGGAATCGCGCAGGCGCGGGTACGGGCCGGAATGCGATCCCGACTACCGGACCCGTCTGGAACGGCGGGACGTCGACCAGGACCCGATACCGGGGCTGTGAGCGTCAGCTGTCCGTGTCATCCTCGTCGTTCTGGTTGCCGGTGTAGCGGTCGAAGGCCTTTCCCGCGGCCAGCATGGCAGCGCCGGCGAACGGTGCGAAGTCGGCAGCCTTGCCGAGAACGGCGTCGACAGCGTCGGAGGTGAACGACGCCTGCATGAGCGCGACGAGAACGATGAGCCCGCAGAAGTACACGAACAGGGTCCGCTGCATCTTCGGCGGCAGCAGGCCGGCGTTGGAGGAGAGGAACGTACGGGCCGTGTCCTCGAACTCGTCCACCAGCTCGTCGGGTACCTGCTCGTCGTCCTGGACGGCTGCGGACCCGTACGTCTCGTCCACGACGGTGAAGGCGGCCAGCTGCTGAGCCGGCGGCATGCCGCGCCAGGCGTCCATGTCCCGCAGGACCTGGACGACGTCCTCGGTCGTGAGGGTTCTCCGGGTGGGCGCGGCGGATTGCAGCAGCCGCATGGCGGCGGCGTTTCCCCACTGGTGCATCACGGTGTCGCGCAGCAGGCGCCTGGATGTGTCCTGGGCGCGTACTGCTTCGGCCAGGAACCTGTTCCAGCTCTGGCGCTGCCGTTCGCCCTGGCCGGCCAGGGCGGCTATTTGGCTGATCGCGGCCGGCCCTGGGGCAGTTATGGCCTCGCGGAGCTGGCGCAGGGTGGGACCGTCGCCGAGGGCGAGGGAGGCTTCCAGGAGCGATCGCGGGCGCTCGGGCTGTGCTGGGTTCGACATGCGGCTCACCCTGCCACACGCGGTTCCGCGCCACGCCGGAACGGGAGCGGAGGGAACACCGCGGCGGATCGCCCGTAGCGTGATCCCACCGGCGAAGCCCCGCGGCACCACACCCCTCACCCCATGATCGGCAAGGTCACAAAACTTCCGGCCCCACCACCCACTAAGAGAAGCCCGCGCGACCCCACCCCGCGCCCTCGCGCCGTACCGCAACCACCCGCTACCAGGGCCGAGGCAGCCCGGAAGTTTTGTAACTAGTCAGTAGGGCGGGCAGACTACCGGCATGGACGCCGAGGAACTCCTGCACACCTGGCTCGCCGGCTCAGCCCTGCGCCCCTCCACCCGAGCCGAGTACCTACGCGAACTCGCCGGCCCCAAAGGCTTCCTCACCTGGTGCCGCCAGCAGCACCCGCCCATCGACGCCCTCACCGCCCGGCCCGTCGACATTGCCGCCTGGTCCGCCGCCACCTTCCTCCACCCCTACCTCGCAGGCCTCGCCTTCACCCCCGCAAGCCTCGCCACCCTCGCAGACCAGCACCCCGAAGTCGCCCGCAGCCACGACCGGCGCATCACCGCCCTCACCATGTACTACGAAGCCGCCAAAGACCGCGGCGCCATCACCCTCCCCCCGAACCTCACCGCCCTGCGCTCCGGCGTCACCCGCCCCGCCGGCGCCAAAAACCGCCTCGACCGCATGGAACGCGCCGTCCTCTTCACCGTCATCGGCTCCTGGGGACCCACCCACTCCCGGCACTACCAACGCGACCGCCTCGCCGTCTGGCTCCTCCTCGAAGGCCTCCGCCCCGCCCAGGTCGTCCGCGTCGACAAACGCCACCTCTACCCCCAGCCCGACGGCACCTGGGAAATCCGCGCCCCCGACGACCACGAGAACGTCGGCAAGCAGTTCACCCTCGAACCGCTCACCGGGGCCGCGCTGAAGGACTACCTGAAAGTCCGGCCCGAACCCGCCGACCCCACCGAGCACCGGCTCCTGCTGAACAAGGACCGCCAGCCGCTCCAGTCCCGCTGGGTCAACAAGCTCGTCGGGCAGATGTGCGCCACCCATCCCCTCCTCGCCGACCGGCAACCGCCCGTCACCGCCGACACCATCGCCCACACCGGCTACTGGGACACCCCAGAACCCAGACGGGCAGACTGAGCGCCGGGTTATGTCACCGTTCTGTAACAGCGCGCGGCCCGCCAGTAGGCCACCAATGTCACTGCGGGACATCGCAGTACGCCGTCTGGGGCCCGGTAGTGCTAGGCCATCTCGTGGTTGCTTCGCTAACAGGCCGTCAGGCACCGTCGTCCGCAGAGCAATTCGCTCCCCTCATGCAACGGAAGCCCCCGGCCGACGCCCTGCCAGGCACCTGTCGGACGGAGACTCCCGCATGCGGGCCCACTCAGCGACGACAGAGGAGACACCCGCCATGAACGGTAGCAACACCGACGCCGAGAACCGGCCCGAGCAGAGCCCATGGGCCAGGCTGTTCCGCCAGCTGCTGGAGTGGCGCGTCCAGCAGCACCTCGTGCGGGGTATGGCGTACGGCCTCGGCAGCAGCATGATCAGCTTTGCCGTGTTCCTGGTGACGAGCCGGTAAGGGCACGGCCGGGGCAAGCCGAGAGGTCTGCCCCGGCACTCGCCGGGAAGTGACACAGCGCACGCGTGCACTGCCGATTGCACGCGTGCTATCTTCGGCTCATGGAACCGACTGCAGAGACCAAAGAGACTCCTGCGCAACGCTTCGGTGAGCTTGTCGCCGACCTCGCCAGCAGAATCGGCCTTGACCTCTCCCCTGGCACCGGCAACCGCATCTTGTTTGCCGAGCGCACCGGCATGAGTCACTCGGCAGTCACTCGCATGCTGAACGGGCGAACCCTCCCGCATCCCGCCCAGTTTGAGAGCATCGCCCGCGAGGTGCGATGCGACGTACGGGATCTCTTCGTGGCAGCTGGCACGATCTCGGAGGACGCCTGGCCAAAACAGGATGAGCCTCAAGCGCTGACGCCATATGGAGCGGTACAGGCACTGGGCATTACGGACCCGCTCATCCGACACATGCTGATGAGCGGTATAGAACTCGCCCTCCGTATGCAGAACGAAGCCGCTACGCTGCCGACGTGACCTCCCGCACGCCGCACACCGGTGAACGGTCCTGCGCCATCTGCCGCAAGCTGCTTGGCAACAAGCCCACCGCGCAAGCCCGTTCCGGAAAGACCTGCCACGCCGCATGCCTCAACCAGGCCATCAAGGCAGGTTCCGGAGCACCCCCTCAGCGAGCACCGCAGAAGCAGACCCAGCGCCGTCAGACGGGCACGAAGAAGACGCCCAAGGCCAAGGCCGCCTCAGCAGGGGCAAACACCGCTGGCGTGCGCAAGCTCGCCCCCGACAAGCCGACCCGCAGGCGCCAGGGGCGCAGCAGCGAGCCGCTTCCCGAGATGCTGCAGGTCGTCCGGATCGATGCGCCGCCTTCCTTCTCCCTCCGCACGTTCCCTACGTCACCGTTCCGCCAAGGCGGCAGCGGCCTCGCCGTCTGCGCGGTGTGCGAGAAGCCCCGCGGGCGAAGGGCCGAGGTCGCGCCAGCGCCCGGCGGAGGATGGGCACACCTGGCCTGCGTCCCTGGGCATTCATGGGTTGATGACGTCATCGACTCGGGCGCGACCCGGTCCCACAAGCAGTCCACGTGGAGACTCGGCGGCTCCCCATCCAGCGCAGGCGAGATCAAGCGGTAGGCAAGTAACCCGCCAGTACTCGCATCCAGCACCCGCAGCACAGGGCAAGATCAGCCCATGACCTGCGAAGACACCCCCACCCGCCTCACCTGGCAGGTGGAACTCCACGAGCCGTTCAGCGGCGTGTGGATCTGCCAGAGATACGGGCGCGCCACCACCACCGCGGCGCTCGCCGACATCGCCCGCGCCGTACTCGCCGGCCACCTTGCCGCGGCGCCACCCCGGCCCGGGGACACGTTACGGGCCGTCGCCTACACCGACACCGGAACCCGGGTCACCGTCACAGCCGACGAACTCGCCATCGGCAGCTGGGAGGCGAGCCCCGCGGTACGCGAGGCCCTCCCCGTCTACCTCCGTGACGCGCTCCCCGCGCCCGGCTAGCCTCGCGGCCGCCGGTGACGGCCGGCGCCCGGGCGCAGCAGCACCCAGCGGACCACCTGGACCAGGTCGCCTCCGAACACACGGATGAGGTCGTACCAGTGCAGGAAGCCCTCGGCCTGGTGGATCAGTTCGTGAATCGGCATCGCGCGCCTCCAGCGCGTAGGGGAACTGTTCACCCCTTCGCAGTGCTGGACCGTCGGCCGACAGGAGACACGGCGTGGACTCCCGGCTCGGCATGGGCGCCGCTCCTACGAGAACTCCAGGTCAGACGCGGGCGCACGAAAGCCCGGTCGGCTCCGCGGCGTGTAGGAAGGAGCCGACCGGGCCAGGTCAGTTACCAACAAATGCTGGAGACTGCCGACATCAGTGCTGGGCGTTCTCGGAGCCGTCTTCTGTCGGAAGGTCCTCCCACCAGCGGGAACCGAGGACTTCGACCAGCCGGTCAGCCGTCTTGGTGAGTCCATCGCGGCGCAGCATGGCGTCTGTGCGTTGCGGGTCGCGCAGGTAGCCGGCGAAAAGGTTGTCGGCGACGACGGTGAACTGAGCCTCGAATACCTCAGTCGGGTGTCGTTCATCGGCAGTGGCGTCAATCGCCACAAGGCGTGGGTCGATGTACATACTTGGGTCTCCCTGTATCTCAGAGGCCGAGTCCGATCAGGGCGTTGTCCTTCTCGTCCCACTGGTCGACGATCTGCATGTAGCCGTCCAGGACCTTCGAGCCTTTCTTGTGGCCGGTGATCGCGGCGATGGCCTTGCGGTCCTTCCCGGCGCGGCGTGCTTCGGTGGCGAGGCCGGAGCGGACGGAGTGGCCGGTGAAGAGGTCCTCGCATCCGGCACGGAGCCCGGCAGCGGTGATGATGTCGCCGGCGCGCTGAGGGCTGAGGCCCTGGGGCTGCACCTTCCCGGTGTGGTGGATGCGGCGGAACGCGTGCCGGTCCGGGTCGGTGATGCGGGCGGCGTCGACCCAGGCATGCCAGGCGCGGACGGGGCAGGTCTCGGGGTTCTGGCCGTAGGGGACGGGGACGGTGCGGGGGGCGGTCTTGGAGACGGCGACGTGGACCAGGAGGCCGTTGTCGTCGGGCCGGATGTTCCGCAGGCGGAGGCCGGCGAGTTCGGCGCGGCGGGCGGCGATGGAGAAGCCGAGGAGGAGCATGGCGCGGTCGCGGAGGCCGAAGATGTCGGTGTCGCACTTGGCGACGATCTCTCGGAGGGTGACGAGGCGGAGGGCGGGCGCCTTCCCGCGGCCGCGCGCGGGTTCCTCGGCGGCCGCGGCCTGCTTGGCGTAGTCCTTCAGCAACTCCCTTGCCGCCTTCGTGGCCTCGGGGTCGACAATGACCTTGTACTCCTTGCGGAGCTTGACGGTGACCCCGGCGAGTTTGCGGTCGATGGTGGAGTAGGCACGCTGTTCCCGGTTCCACAGGTAGTCGACGAACGCACGGAGGGTGCCGCGGGTGGCGGCAGTGGTGGGGATCTGGAGCTGGGTGCAGAAGGCTTCCCAGGTTTTCCAGTCGGCGTTGTAGGCGCGGGTGGTGTTGCCGGGGCGTTGGTCGTCGGCGTGGGTGTCGGAGGCGGCGTCGAGGGCGGCGAGCCGGGCGCGGAGCTGGTCGTCGAACTGATGGGGCAGGAGCGCGGGTTCACTGAGTCTGGCAGGCAGGTTGTCGGCCACGCGGCCCTCCTCCGGTCAGGTGTTGTTGGCGCAGTGTCGGAGGACAGCCGCGATGTCGGTGAGCGCGTCCACGTCCGAATCGACAGGTTCGACGGCGGTTTCGTTCCAGGTATCAAGGAGAGCCCCGACCGGGCCGGTGAGGCTGGCAAGGGCGTAGCTGAGGTCGAGGAGAACTTCGCGGAGGGCGCTGGTGTCAGCCAGGCCATCGATCTCCGCGAGGCGCGCAGCGGTGGAGCGGAGGGTTTCGGCTTCAGCGGCGCCCGCAGCGGAGAGGGCTGCGTGGGAATGTGTCGAGGCTTCAGGCATGCTTCACTGTACCGCTTTTGGTGCGCGATATGTGAGCTTATCGCCAGTCACGGCGCGCACTGCCTCCAACGGGGCGCAGGACAGGCCGGATCGGCTGTACGGCCGCCTGACGGCCTGAGACGCGTCCGGACGTCGCGCCACACCGACCGCTCTGGGTTCGGGTGTCCTAGGGGCCTTTCTGAGGGTCGGCTTTCGCGCGAAACCCTTGGATCTCCAAGGGTTGTCTTGATGGGGCAAGGGTGGCTAAGCTGACTGCATGACAGACACCGCTCAGCCCACCGGGTTCTGCTATTGCGGGTGTGGCCGGGAGATCGGTTACGGCCGGTACTTCGCCGCCGGCCACGACAAGACCGCCGAAGCCGCGTTCCTCGCCATCCACCACGGCGGCACCGTCGCCCAGATGCTCCACGCCCACGGCTACGGGCCCGACGCCGAGAACTCGGTCACCAAGGCAGCCGTCGACAAGGGACTCTGGCAGGAGTGCCCGCTCGGCTGCGGCTACCGGGGCGCCCGCGAAAGCATCAACAACCACGTCAACCGGTACCACCGCGAGAAGTGAGGACACCAGCCCATGAACTTCCTGATGCATCAGGTCATCGCCAACGGCAACCGTCTGCCGGACGGCCCGCACTTCGTGCACTGCTACCTCTACGAGGGGCAGCACTGCTCCTGCGGCGGCAACTACCAGGGGCCGAACCCGGGCCCTTCGCTGGATGTAGCCGCCGTCGTGAACGTCGCCGACCGCGCCACCGAGGAGCGAGGACACCGGCCATGACTGCTACGAAGCCGACCAAGGCACAGCGGGACGCCCTCGTCCTCATCGCCGACGGCAGCGCCTACCGTAGCGCCCGCGCCTTCGCCGACACCAACGTCTACGCGAACGGGGGACGCATCACCGCCGCCACCGCCACCGCGATCGTCCGCCACGGCTGGGCAAAGTGGGGGCCGGAGGTCAGCTTGAAGAAGCCGCTGCTGCTGACCGAGGCCGGCCGCGCCCACCTGCCTGCCGACCACTCCACCGAGAAGTGAGGACACTGAGCATGCTAACCAAGAGCCACAGGGAGCAGGTAGCGCAGGAGTTGATTGACGGCGCCGACGCGGTTCTTCAGCTCGACGTACAGACGATCGCCCCCGACCTTGGGCAGGCCCTCGCAAAGCTCCTGCGTTCCTCGGCTGTGTACGCCAAGTTGGTCGGAGACGAGCCCACCACGGTCAAGGACGCACTGGCGATTGCCCGCGCCGTCACGGCCGCCGGCCACGCCACCGAGAAGTGAGGACACCGACCATGAGTAGTGCCGCCATCTACGCCGACGCCGAAGTCTTCGAGCGTAAGGCCCGCGAACTCCTCGACACCATGGACCTGGCCTCGCCGTTGGAGCGCCAGCTCGAGATCGAGGACCGGGTTGAGGAACTACGGGAGGACGCCCGCAGCATCCGCACCCGCGTCGCGAACAGCATCGAGCACATCCGAAACTACTACGGCCTGAACCTCCGTGTCGGCCTGGAGGTGAAGCACGATGGCCGGGAGGGCCGGATCGTCGGGTTCGCTGGCCAGTACGTGGCAGTGCACCGGGACGGCGACGAGATGTACGTCATCTGCCACGCAACGGCGGGGATGGAATACCCCGAGGGCGTGCAGGTCGGTCCGGGCCCCGACGAGCGATTCGCCCATCTCGTTCAGGCACCGGCTACCGAGAACTGAGGAGAACTACTGTGGGACACCAGATCATCAAGCAGCCAGACGGCCGTCTAGCTGTCTTCTCCAGCGTCGTCGACGCCTTCGTCATCGTAGATGCGACGCCCGATGAGCTGGTCGAGTGGTACGCCGAGGAAGCTGCTCAGGACGCGCGCGATCGGACGCAGCGGCTCCTGGACAAGCTCCACTCCGGAGGTGCTGAACTCGTATACGGCCGTCGAGCATTGACGTGGGAAGAAGCCTCGCAGATGAACGAGGAGCATGGTAGCGATCTCGCCTGATCCAGTGCTTGTGACGGTGCCCCGGCTGAGGAAAGCAGCCGGGGCACCGTCATGCACAGTAGCTGAGGACTCGCGTTCACTATCTGGGCCGCGTTGTTCTTGAAAGTGACGACCGTCACACAACCGGTTTCGGAGTGGATGATTCCTCCGGGTTGATCCCGCGTTTCACGGGACTAGTGGGGACCAGCCGGGACCGGACGGTACAACCCACTACGACCAGTTGAGACGGGCCGTCAGATGGCACCCACAAGTCGACAGTTCTGCTTGCATGCCTCACTAGACTGCTGGAAGCAGAAGGAGCCCAACCCCGACGCGAAGTTTCCTAGGCCCAGCGTCAGGAGGGCTCCCTGCGTGATGACCCAAATCCGATCAGGCACTGAAAGGAAGTGAAGGGAACATCGTGAGCCAGCCTAGCAATGTCCGGCGGACATGGCACCAACTGTCTCGTGTCCCTCGTCGTATGCGTGAGTGGGCTGCAGGAAAGGCTGCACGCTACGGTCGCGACGCAAAGCGCCAGTTCATCCGGGGTGCCTCATACAGCCTCGGGAGCGGCGCCGTCAGCATCCTGCTCCTCATGTGGGAGCGCCGCCACTAGCAGTCACACAAGGAGGGCCCCTACCACTGGTGGGGGCCTTCCCTCTGTTGCAGGCAGCACGATGTGGTGGTCCGCGCGCTACAACCGAGGTGCGAGGCCCAGCGGAGCGAGTGAGCTGGGCGACGGGGCAGGATCCGACGAGCTTGGTGGCGCCGGCGACGTGGTGGGGGACGCGGTGGATGTCTGTGTGCACCGGTACCGCGGGTCGCTCGGGTCGAAGTCGCTGACCGGCACGCACTCGTAGGTATTCCCGTACTCGTCGCTGTACGTCCACGACGACGGAGGCGCCCCGTTCGCCCCGTCGCGGCCGGGCGCTCCGGAGGCTCCGGGCTGTCCCTCCGGTCCGGTCGGCCCGGGGAGGGTGGAGTCGGCTCCGGGTGCCCCTGCCGGACCCGTCGGGCCTGAGGGCCCGGGGCTTGGGGTGATGGTGGGCGCGGGCTTGCCCGGCTTCCCGGACTCCCCCGGCCGGCCGGAAGGTCCCGCAGGGCCGGGCGGGCCGACCAATCCGGTAGCCCCGGGGGTGCCCCGCGATCCTGGTGGGCCGGCCACCGGGGTACCGCCGAGCTGCTGCACCTGAGCCGCCAGTAGATCCCGGGCGTGGTTGGCCCGCTCCAGTTGCTGAGACAGCGTGAAGAAGGCGGTGACGACCGCCGCCAGGGCGCCGCCCGCGATGACGATCGCCGCAGCAGCGATCCAGTTCCCTCGCCGGTGACGCTTGCGTGCCTCCACCCGGCTGCCAGACCTCGGGTGAGTCATTTTCCTCCTGCCATGAACAAAACGATCGGCAGCACGAGTCCCAGCAGCGGGATGACTACCGATGCGACGACCCACCGTCTGGTCTGGGTGACTCGGTCGTTGTCTTTCTGCCGCTGGTCCTGGAGGGCCGCGATGTCCTGGGTTTGCTTGGCGGCCAACTGCTCTACGTCTTTGGTGAGGTCGGCGATGTCCTTGGTCATCGCTGCCTTCTCCACGGTGTAGACGTCCATGCTGACGAGCCGGTCGAGACGGGCGTTGATCTGTGCCATGTCGTCTCGGACATCGCCCCGGAGCGCCTGGATGAGTCGCCCCAGCTCGCCCAGAGACGGCTCATCGATCACGGTGTGCTCCGGTGTGGGGGGTAAGTGGGCGGACAAGGGTCAGGCGGTGCGGCGGCGCACGGCTTCTGCCGGGATCGGGGCGGTGACCTGGGTGCGGTCCCACATGCCGACCACCACGGTGACGGCGGCCATGACGACTGCCTGCCGGTCGGCGGACCAGTCCAGGCCGAACCCGATGGCGAGGGCGAGGCCGGCCTGCGCGAGGCCGATGACGGCGGCGCCGACACCGTCGTGGGCGACGGCGGCGATCAGGACGCCCATCGCGGCCGCGGCGACGGCGTTGATGGTGGCCTGCTGGTCGGCGGTGACGTCCAGGCCGAACGCGGCGGCAAGCTTCACGGCGACCGCGATGAGGGCCAGCCAGGCGGCCGGTTCACGACCGAACAGTTTGGTGGGTGACACGGTGGTCTCCTAGAGCGGGTGGGTGGTGTCGGAGGGGTCAGACGTTGGGGACGTGAAGCTTGTCCCAGGTGGTCTTGCCGGGCGGCCAGGTGGCGGCGGCACCGGTGAAGCCGCACTTGCGCTGCCACGCCTCGTAGCTCGCCTTGTCGCCGGAGCCGATGACGTCCTTGTTCTTCGAGGACTGGTAGTGGTTGCAGCCCACAGCGACAAGCCGGTCGTGCATCGCGGCGACGATCGGGCTCTTGCGGCCCATCGTGAACCAGCCGGCACCGGGGAACGGCTCGTACTTCGAGGCTGGCTTCGGTGCGGGCGCCGACGCGCTGCCGGCCCAGGCGCGGAAGTCGGCCGCGAACATGTAGGCGATGGACTGGTCGATGCGGGTGGGACCCGCGGGATCCGAGGTGAACTGCCAGATGAGCGGCGTCCAGCCGCTGGGCTTGGGCTTCGAGTGTCCTTCCGCCTCCGTGAAGGTGTCCACGGACGATCCCGGGTAGGCCGGGTACCAGAGCGGCGTTCCAGACGGCACGTGGCCCTTGGCGAGGTCGTCGGCGCTCGTGTAGACGCCGACGCGCTGCCCGGGGAACGCCGTGCGCACAGCGGCGAGCCACGTGGTGACCCAGTCGCGGATCTGCGCGTCGCTCTTACCGCGGTAGTTCCGGCCGTCGCTGTAGCGCTCCAGGTCGAGCCAGTGACAGAAGCCCTTGCCCGCGACCCCCTTGACCGCGGCAATGTAGTTCGCGGCCTCCTTGCGCGGGTCTTGGTTCGGCCACGCGAAGTGGTAGCCGCCCGGGACGAGGTCGGCGGCCTTGATGCCCTTGATGTGGGTGGCGAACTTCGGGTCGTGAGTGCTCTGCCCCTCGGACGCCTTGGCGAAGGCGAAGACGACGCCCTGCTTCTTCCACGCTGTCCAGTCCTGGGTGCCCTGGTAGGCGCTTACGTCGATTCCGCGGCAGGTGGCCATGGTCATGCCTCCGGGGTGACGCGCGGGACGCGCAGCTTGTTCCAGGCGGCCTCGTCGGGGATGCCGGAAGTGTCTCCGCCGCCCTTGGGGCGCAGCGACTCCTGGAACGTCTTGAACGCCCGGCGGTGGGAGTTCGTCCAGTCCGCGCCCAGGCGGTAGTCGCTGAAGCCTTCCTGGTTCAGGCGCTGTGCCATGACGGCGATGACGTCGCTGGTGCGGCCTCCGTGGAAGTAGGCGGCGCCCGGGTAGGGCTCGTAGTCGCCGCCGCTTGTGTGGGTGGCGTGTGGTTCGGTGGCGGGCTCCGAGGACGGGCTGTTCTCCGGGGCGGTGGCCGGCTCGGGCGCGGCGGCGTCCGGCTGGTCGGGGGACTTCTTCGGGGTGTTCATGCTGATCTCCTTGAGGGCGGGGCGGGGGCTACTTGTGGTAGGCGTCCAGGCGGGGCTGGATCAGGTCGATGTCGTCGCGTAGCTGCTGGTAGAGGGCGAGCGACATGCGGAATTCGCCTTCGTCGCCCCAGGAGCGCGTCCAGTGGTTGCGCAGGCGCAGGATGGTGCGCTTGTAGTCGAGGGAGCCGCTGGAGTCGAAGACGACGTCCTCGAGGGCGGTCACGCATACTTCGTGGCCGCCCGCGACGGGGGACTTCTCCCAGCCCTTGATGTCGTCCAGGAGGGCGGAGGGGGTGGTCGGCTCGAACCAGGCCTGGTACCAGACGGTTCCCATCAGGAACGGGCCGGTCTGCAGGTCCCGGCACAGTTCCAGGGCGTTGGTGGCGTGTCCGTACTGGTCGATCAGGCCGCGGGAGCGCAGTGCCTTGGCGATACCGAGGCCGGAGGAGCCGCAGTCGTCGGAGGGGTAGGCGGCGTCGTGCCACTGGTCGCGGTGGGTGGCGTCGGAGTAGAGGCCGATAGCCCACCTTTCGGCGGCCACCGGGTCGGTGACGTCGAGGCCGGCCGTCTTGAGGGTGTCCGCGTCGTGGAGGACGGAGATCAGTTCGGTGCCGGCGTTGCCGGTGCACGAGCCGAGGGCGTCCACGTCGTCGACGCCTTCGAACAGCTGTGAGGTGTGGATGTCCTGGGCGAGCAGGTCTTCCTGGTCCAGGACCGGCACCTTCGGAGCCCACTCGGCGGGCTTGATGCGTTCGCCGTCGTAGCGCCTGGTGTAGGCGAGGCTGCGTTCGTCGAGGACCATGTGCCGGCCGAGCTGGCCGGTCACGTCGTACTGCTTGATGTCGAGGTCGGGCACGCGCCCTTGCTCCTGGATCTCCCCGCGCCCAGGCCGACTGGTGTGGCGTACCGCTGTGGGCGGTCGTCCCTCGGGGTGAAGCAGGGGCGGAGGGTCGCCCGGTGATCTCAGGCTAAGACGTGATGGTTGGCGTGTTCCCTCGGCTACGGCAGCGGCGGCAGCGGTGTGACGGGGAAGGTCTGGTCGCGGCGTTCGGCGGTGGTGGAGGTGATGGCCGGGACCTGGGCGAGGAGCCACTGCTGGACTGCTGCGGTCAGGGCTGCTTCGTCGATCGTGAGGTATTCGGCCTGCACGTAGATCGATACGTAGACGGTCGTGTCGTCTCGGTTGGTCTGGCCGGTGATCCGGTTGAAGGGGTATTCCATCGGGTCAGGTCACTTTCTCGAGGCGGATGTGGGAGTCGGTGTACAGGATGGTGGCTGTTGTGCCGGCTGTTCCCTGGGACCAGGTCAGGGCGAAGGTGCCGCCGGTGGAGCCGACGCGGATGAGGCCGCGGATGTGGACGCCGAAGGCGGTGGTGCCGACGCCTCCGTAGGTGCGGGCGTTGGCGATGTCGGTTGATTCGGTGCGCAGCGTGTAGCCCCAGGAGCTGATCTGGTCTTGTTGGGTGCCGCCCGCGGTGGTGCCGGAGATGACGCTGGTGCCGTTGCCGAGGCCGTGCCATTCCCCGAGCGTGCCGGTGGGGTAGGACCAGCCGAAGACGATGTCGTTGGCGCCGGAGTACTTGAGGTAGCCGTCGAGTTGGTAGGTGGCGTTGGCGTCGACTGTGAAGGTGATCTGGCTGTCGGCGGTCAGTGTGGTGGTGCTGGCCCGGGAGAGGTCGGTGGTGCGGCGTTTGGTGACTCGTTGGCCGATACCAGCGATGGTTAGGTTCCCGGTGACCGTCAGGTTCCCGGTGACGTTGAGATTGCCCTGGATGGCGGTGTTGCCGTTCGCGTCGACGGTGAAGTAGTCGACGGAATTGCGCTGGAACCGGGCCAGGTATCCGGTGTGTGCTGCGGCAGGCTGTACGAACAGGGCGCTGAAGGTGGAGGCGGGCGGCAGTACCTGGAGGCGGCTTCCGTTGAAGACGGAGACGGTGTCTTCGATGGACAGCATGTTGCCGGTGCTCGACTGCAGTTGCAGGTTCAGCTCGCCGGTCGTGCCGTCGGGAGCCACGACTTTTGCCACCTTCGTCTGGGTGGAGTTGAACCATCGCAGTGCCGGATAGGTGTTCGTTGAGCCGGTGACGGTGACGGCTGGGCTGAGGGTGATGGCGTTGCCGCTCGGTCCCAGAAGTGAGATCCCGGTAGGGGTCACCGAGGAGACGAGGGAGCCGGTTCCGTCGTAGATGAAGATCTTGTTGTTGCCGGACTCGTTGAGGGTGATGCGTTCGCCGCTGGTGGCGGTCTGGATCGTGCCGCCGGTGATGGTGGTTCCGTTGATCGTTCCACCGGTGATCGTTTTCCCGGTGATGGCGTCCGCGGCAAGTGCGGTGGCGTCCACGGCGCCGGCCTGGATCTTCCCGGCAGTGATGGCGTTGGCGTCGATCTTGTCTGCTGTGACAGCGAGAGCGGCGATTTCCCGGCCGGTCACGGCGCCCGCAGCGATGGTTCCCGCTTGTACGGCGTCCGCAGCGATCTTCCCGGCCTGTACAGCGCCGGCTACCAGCTTCGGGGTGGTGACCGCGTCGTCGCTGATCTCGGTGGTTCCGATGGCTCCGGCTGCGACCTTTGCCTGGGTGACCGCGTCGTCGGCGAGCTTGACGGTGGTGATGACGCCGTCCACTACGTCGTCGGCAACCACCTTGGTAGGCCCCGTGGGACCGATGATCGCGGATGGTGAGGACGCTGTGCCGGACGTATTGCGGGCGACCAGCTGCACGTAGACGGGGGCATCGCAGGGGACGACGACGGTGGCGCCCTGTGCGGTCTCGATCGTTCCCTGCAGCGTGCCAGGCACCGGGTCGTACGCCGCGCTGGTGGAGGCATGGACCTCGACCCGGGACCAGTCCAGCGGGGGCGTGCTGCCGTCAGCGAATGTGCCGTCCCATGAGGCCGTCACGCCGCCCAGGACGGACGCGACGATGGGTGCGGAGGGCTGCGGCGGCGGCGCACCGTTGACGATGTTCACCGCGGTGGTGCCGTCGGCCTGGACGCCGATGATGCCGCGAAGGCCTCCGGTGCCGTCCTTGACGACGACCGCGGTGTTGTCGATGGCCGCGTGGGACAGACGGGCGGAGCGTTCGACTTTCGCCAGACGGCTGGCGAGGTTCTGCAGCGTGCGTCCGATGTCAGTGATGTCCATCAGGCGATGCCCCCGTAGTTGTACATGCTGGCTGGCTTGAGGGTGACGACGGTCTGCGGGCCGCCCTGTGCGGCCGGCTTCCGGGACCAGCCGGTGATGCGGCACCAGCCGGTGAAGTCGGTCCAGGCGTTGTGGACGCGGGTGTAGACGTCGTCCCCGATCTGGTAGCTGCCGAATGGTGCGGCAGGGGTGTCTCGGAGGGTGACCTGGTCGACAGAGCCGAGGACCTGCCGCCACGCGCGTTCGGCGTCCGCGCGGGCCTTGAGGGTGTCGTTGCCGTTGAGTTCGGGTGCGTCGACCGCGGCTTCCATGCGGAGCCGGCCGTTGCGGACGGCGGAGATCTGCCGGAGTTTCGCTGATCCGTCGCCGGCGCCGCTGGCGATGACGACCTGGGCGTAGTCGTCGCCGCCGAGGACGACTTCGGGGTCCTCGATGATGTTGACGCCGGAGGAGAACGTGATGTCGGTACGGCGGGCTCCGAGGCGTGGCCAGCCCAGCCGGATCCGTTTGATCACGTCGGTCTTGGCCGTGTTCCAGGAGGTGAAGCAGGTGTAGTCGGGGGTGGCGTCACCGGAGACGAGGTTGTCTATCTGGTCGCCGAGGCAGTTCATGTCCCAGGCGTTGGAGGCGTACACGTCCTGGGGGGTGCCGATGGTCGACGTGGAGGTGGTGGTGTCGACGAGGACGCCGAGGTTGCCGTCGGCGGCTGCCTGGGCGTAGGCCCAGATGTCGCGGATGACGTTGCAGCGGTCGGCGTAGGTGTAGGGGCCGCGGCCGCCGTAGTTCCCGTCGAGGTCGTAGCGGTGCTGCAGGTAGGACGACCAGGAGGCGGCCTCGATGGCGTAGTCGGAGCCCTGGGTGCGGACGTCCCATATGATGCCGCCCCACTGCAGCTGCCCGGATGATTCGACGTAGATGAACGTGTTGCCGGGGTCGGCCAGCGTCGGGTTGGAGGCGAGCAGCCTTGGGGACAGTTTCCCGGACAGGCTGCCGGGCCCGTTGAGTTCGTCGCCGTACTCCAGGTCAGTCAAGGGCAGGGCGGTGGACAGCCACTCGCCGGTGACCGCGTTCTGGGTGAGGACCCGGTCCGGGACGGGGCCGGTCACTTGGGGGCCTCGCTGAACGTGATGTCGGCGATGAGGGTGGTGGAGCCGTCCACGCCGACCTTGCCGGGGTTGGGGCTGAGTCCGCAGGCCTGGAAGCGCAGCGTCTGGGTGGTGCCGGGGTAGTTCCAGGGGATGGTGAGGGTGTCGCCGAGGACGACGGTGCCGCGGCGGATGCCGCTCTGGTTGTCGTCGAGGTTGACGGGCTGCACGGTCAGCGACGGCCCGAACGTGGCTCGGATCTGCCCGAAGTAGGCGGCCGTGTTGTAGCGGATCTGCCCGACGGCCAGGCTCAGCACTGCTTTGGTGGCCCAGGTGGGGATGGTGACGCTCCAGCCCGGGGCGGTGGAGAAGTTGGTGAACGCGCCGCTGGTTCCGCTGATGTCGGTGGACAGGGCGGTGGGTGACTGGGTGAGCAGCGTGCGCTGGCTGCGCGGGTTGGCGACCTTCCGCAGGTCGGTGATCATCGCGGTGGTGATCGTGGACGTGGAGGCGGGGATGTCGATCCGGGCCAGTGGGATCCCGGTCCGCCCGTCGGGGATCGCGGTGGCCGACGAGGACACGTTGGAGATGACCTGCGGGTAGACGATCTGGTCGACGGCCGGGTTCAGGCTTCCCTCGTACTCGGGGTCCTCCACGCGGATGATGACCATGTCGGAGCGGGGGGTGCTGCCCGTCGCGGCGATCGGTACGTCGATGCTGCCGATGTTGCAGATGCTGTAGTGGCCTTGGAAGGCGTTGGCGCGGCCCTGGATGACGCCGGATCCGTCGCCGATGACGACTCCGGCGCCGGGGGTGTCGCGCTGGGTGACCTTCAGGTCGTCGCCTTCGGTGATGCCTTCGGCGCTGCGGGCGAGGTCGCGGACCAGCATGCGGAACTGCTGCGCGGAGTGGGTGGCCCCGTTGGTGAGGATGGGCCGAGGAAACAAGGCCATGGTGTCGGCTCTCCTTCAGAGGGCTATGTAGGCGTCGCGCCAGGTCAGGCGGAGGCGGGCTGAGTTGGTGTTGTCGAAGGCCGTCCAGCGCATCTCGGAGGTGCCGGGTGGCAGGGAGAACAGGTCGAGGCGGCTGCTCGGGGACAGGGCGGCGGCTGCGTTGCCGCCGTTGTCCCAGGTGGCAGTGCGGTAGCCGGGACGGGTGTCGATCTCGATCCAGCGGCCGGCGTCCAGGTCGAGGGAGGGGAATGCGAGGGAGCGGCCCGTGGCGACGTTGGTGACGGTCACGTTCGCGCATGGCCCGGTGATGCGGATGATGGGCCAGGCGTCGGCGTCTCCCTGGTTGGTGACCCAGCCGGGCCGGTCGGCGGCCGTGGTGCCGTCCTGGACGTAGATCGGTGCCACCACGGGGGCGGCGAATCCTCCGCCGGTCAGCCAGCCCAGGGGGATCTCGGTGGTGGAGTCCTCGTCAGCGTAGAAGGTGGGGTCGTGTGCGAAGAACTCCATGTCCAGTGGCACATAGCCGTGGATGACCTGCTTGTACTCGGGGTCGAGCTTGCGGGCGCGGACGGTCAGCGCCTTGACGGGGCTTCCGGGCCGCTTGACCCGCAGGGTCATGCCCTGCCCGCCGACCAGGCGGACGCTGGTGTTGTCGGCGGCCGCCTGCAGCGCGGCGACCGCGTCGTAGCAGGCGGTCGGGTTGCCGGGGATGGTGATGGCGGCGTCGAACTGGATCTGCCGGGCGGCCCAGTAGTCGGGGCCGGCGAAGGATCCGTCCATGGATGGCTGGTCGGTGTCGTTGTCCCGTACCGGGGGGCGTCCCAGCCCGGTCACGTCGATGACGTTCACGTTGGTGCCGGCGCCGATGAGGACGCCGCCCAGGTCGTACTGCCAGTCGTTCAGGTCAGAAGGCACGGGCTGCCACCCCTCCCCTGCGGGCGCGTCGGACGCTGCGGCCGACCTGGGCGCCGATGTCGGACGCGGTCGCGCCGGTGCGGACCGGGGTCACGGTCACATTGGTGGTGTCGCCGGAGCGGACCACGACGACCTGGCGGCCGGCGGTCACGTCGGTCAGGCCGAGCCCGAAGCGGTGGGCGACGTCGGCGAGAACTGGTAGAGCGGAGCGCCGCTTGGTCGGCGATAGCGGCAGGTAGGCCTCGCCGTGGGTCTCGGGCTCAGCGAAACGGACGATGCCGCTCTGGGTGGCGTACAGGCCGGCCCGGATACCGCCGTCGGCGTAGCTGAGGTGCTTGTTGGCGCGTCCGAGGTCGGCGAGGAACTTGCTGGCCCTCGAGCCGAGGGACTTGCTGATCTGAGTCTTGGCCTTGTTGCCGACATCGATGATCTCGTCCTCGCCGAGGCTGGTGGCGGCAGCGACGTCGTGGATGCCGGTCTTGCTTGTCTTGATCGCTGCGATGATCTGGACCAGCTCGGCGACCTGGTCGGCGGTGAGCGCGTTGTTCGCGGTCTTGGCCTGGGCGTTCGCCTTGGATGCCTTGCCCTTGTCCTTCACCGCGGCCGCTGCGAGGTCCTGTGCGGCCTGGTCGTTCTGCGCGGCCAGTTGGGAGGCGAGGTCGCCGTAGCCTTCGGCGGCGAGCTTGGCCAGGTTGTCGCTGAAGGTCTTGTTCAGCGTGTTCGCCTGGGTCAGCTGCCGGGTGTAGTCGGTCAGGGATGCCTTGGCGGTCTTCTGCAAGTCCCGCAGGGCCTTGGCCATGTCGTTGATGTACTTCGTGGATCCGTTGGCCATCTTGTGGGCCAGCTTCATGCCGTCCTCGCCCATCGCGGCGAGGGCCTCGGCGACGTCCCCGCCGACCCGGTCTGCGACTTTCTCCAGGTCCTTGTTCCAGGACTGGGTGGCCTTCGCGGCGGACTTCAGCTTCTTTTCGACGGCCCCGATGTCGAAGTAGTCGACTTCCTTGGTGCCGCCCTTGACCTTCACCTTCTTCGTCTTGTGGCCGGCTTGTCCTGCGTCTGAGGCGCTGTAGAGGCTGCCGGTGTTCGGGTCGTACCGCCAGTCGGTGACGGATCCGCCACCGGCGAGGTGCGGCAGATCGAGCTGGCCGCGGTTGATGGCGTTCATGGTGGTCACGCCGTACTTGCGGACCGCAGCTGATCGCATGACAAACTCGGTGTTCGACACCATGGCCCTGGCGCCGGAGGCGAACTCGGCATAGATGCTGTCGCTGGTGGGGGTACCGGGGCCGGTGATGTAGCCGCCCTGGTCGAAGTACTGGGCGGGGCCTCCGGCCGCCCGTCGGACCAGGCCGCCTGCCGCGTGGCCGGGCTTGGGGAGCTGCGGGCCGGAGGAGACGTTCCCGGACTGCACCTTCTTGTAGTACTCGGTCGTGTAGACGCCGACGCCGACCGTCTTTCCGTGCACCGAGTTGATGTAGCCCTGGATGGTGCTCACGGCGGCCGCGGGGCCGCCGGTCGGGATGGTGATGGTGACGGTCTTGCCCTTGGTGCCCTTGATCTTGAATCCGAGCTGCTGCAGCGCTGAGATCGCCGACCCGGTCAGCGCGCCCATGGTGACGGTCTTACCCTTGGTGCCCCGGATCTTGTTCTGGACCTGTTCGAGGCCCATCAGGGCGCCTGCCGTGCTGGCGCTCACGGTGATGTTCTTGCCGCCCGGCGTCTGGGACATCTTCTTGATCAGCGCGTCCAGCTCGGCCCGGGCGTCCTTCGTCGGCGCGGTGATCTTGTACTGGCGGGTGCCGGGAATCAGCTTGATCTGATACCCGAGGTCCTCCAGTTCCTTCTTGGCGTCCTCACCGAGGGCATCCACCTTCACCGTCTTGGAGTCCGGGACCTTCTTGAACTCTGCCTGCACCGCGAGCAGCTCGGCCAGGGTGCTGTCGACGCCCTTCGTCTCCAGCAGGATCGACACCTGCCCGGGGATCAGGCCGAGGCTGTCGGCGACCTTCCCGGCCTGCTCGGCTGTCAGCCCGTAGCTGCCCATCAAGTCGATAGCCGACTTGCGGGCCTTCTCCATCTCGCTTCGGGCCGCTTCAAGGGAAGCGGGTAGCCCCTTGTCCTGCGACTGCGCGAAGTCGTAAGCGGCAATCGCTGCGTTCGCGCTGCCGTCAGCGACCGTGTTGAGGGTGTCGAACAGTTGTTGGCCGTTCTTCGTGGTCGTGCTCAGGGTGCCGTTGGTCTGGATGAGGGCCTTGCCATAGCCGTCCGCGTGGTTGATGCCGTTCTTCATCGCCTCGTTGGCGTTGGTGATGGCCTCGTTCACGCGGGCCTGAGCTGCCTGGAGGGAAACACTGCCGCCGGACAGCAGATCGAGAGCATCGCGGAGGGCTCGGGTGCGGGAGTCTGCGTCCGCTGTCTTGTCGGCGAGCGCCGCGACAGCATCCTTCAGCTTGCCGTAGGCACTGGTGTCATGGGAGACGCCGTTGACGGCCTCGTTATACGCCTTGGCGTCTGCTGCAGCCTTCTGGAAGTCCCCGGAGACGCCGCCCAGCCCCTTGCTGAGGGCCTGAGCTGCCTTGCCGACCTCGTCGGGCGCCTTCACTGCTGCGCCACTCTCGGCGTCCGTCATCCAACTGGTGTGCGCCTTGGTGACGCCCTCGAGCCGCGCCTGCAGCTCCTTCAGGGACGTGCCCTGGTTGGTGTAGGCGTCGACCAGCTCGGACATGGGCACCTTGGCCTTGCGGGCGAGGTCGACCAGGCGCTGCTGGTTGCCATACCAGTCCTTGGTCTTCGTCTGCATCAGGTTCTCGGCGGCGATCGACCGCACGGATTCGTTGACGATGCCGTTCGATTCGCGCAGCGCCGAGGACAGGCTGCTGGTCTGGGCCTGATGCTCCGCGGCTGCCTGAGCGGCCTGCTGCTGCCGTTGGGCGAGATAGCCCAGGCCGACGGTCGCCGCGGTGATGGCGAGCCCCCAGGGGCCGCCCAGCGCCCCGAGGAGGCCGCTACCGATGGTGCGGGCGGCCGATGCGGATGCGGCGCCGATATCTCGCAGTGTGCCCGTGAAACCGGTTCCCTGAGCGGAAGCGGTCCGGAATGCTTCGCCCATGCGGCCGATGGCCGGCACACGGGCTTGCAGGACTGCCATGGCGGCGCCGTAGCGGGACAGGGACTGCCCGGCTGTGGCCGCGAGGCCCTGCTGCACGGCCATCTGCTGCCCCAGGGACCGGAAAGCGCCGGTCACCCGGCCGGACACCGTGGTGGCGAGGCCGGCCATCGGGCCCTGGATGCGTCGGACCAGCAGGGCAGCGAGGACGAACTGCTGGATGGGGCCAGGAAGCCGTCCGAACGCCGACACCAGACCGCCTACCACCTGGCCGATGGGGACGAGGACACCGGACAACGCGCCGACAGCTGTTGCGGCAAGGTCGATGGCGGTGATGACGATGTCCAGGGCTGAGGAGACCGTGCCGGACTGCCCGGACAGGTCGCCGAGTGCCTTGATGACCGGCTCCACGGCGTGACCGAGCGAGGACAGGACCTGAACGGCCATCTGGCCGGCGGACAGCAGCACGTGCAGGGCGTCCGCGGCAGCTGTGGTGCCCAGTTCCTTGAATGGGCTCGCCAGCCCCTTGGTGGCATCAGCGATGCCGGCGAACTCGCTGCGCGCGGCCGCGGCGATCCCGGGCCCGAACAGGTGAGCCGAGTCGTTGAGGTACTTGAAGAACTGCTCGATCTTCGGGGTGGCGTCGGCGAGGCCTGCCGTGAGCCCGCGGGCGAGGAACTCCAGGCCGGGTGACATGCCCTGGTAGATCGCCATCCCGGTCTGCTTCGACTGGGTTTTCAGCTGGAGCATGGCGCCGGCGAGGCCCTTGCCCTTGGCTGCTGCGATGTCGGATGCGGCGCCCGTCTGGGACACGGCCTGGATGAGGGCGTCGTAGGAGCTGACGCCCTGGTGGGCGAGGGCGATCGCACCGGACATGGCGGGCTTGCCGAAGGCCTTCTTCACCGCGGCAGTGAAGTCCTGCTGGGTCATGTCGTGCTGGGCCTTGGACAGGCCGACGATGACGTTGCGGAGGCCCTTGAAGTTGCCCTGGGCGTCCCATGCCTGGATGCCGAGGGCTTTGAGCCCGTCGATCATCTGTGGGGTGGGAGAGGCCAGGTTGGCGAACATGCCGCGCAGGGTGGTGCCGGCGGTCTGGCCGAGGATGCCCGCCTTACCCAACATGCCTACGCCGGCGGCGGCCTCCTGCATGGTGACGCCGAGGCCGTGCGCGACGGGGCCCGCGTACTTCATGGCGTAGTAGATGTCGGTGACGCCACCAGATGCCGCGTTCGCTGTGGCGGCGAGGGTGTCGGCGGCGACGCCGGCCTGGTCGGCGCCCATGCCGAACTGGTCCATCATGTCGCCGAGGTACTTGGCGCTGTCCGCGGCGTTGACCTGCGCGGCGGAGGCGAGGACGAGGGAGGCGCGGGTGCTGCTGATGGCCTGGTCGGTACGGAAGCCCGCCTTCGCCAGCTCGACCATCGCTTCGGCAGCATCTGCGGCTGTTGCACCGGGCAGTTTGAGGTCGTTGCCGAGCTGGTTGGCGGTGGCCCCGGCACGGATCATCTGGGAGCGGGTTGCGTTCGTGGTGGCGCCGAACGCGTTCATCGCCTGCTGGTACTGGTTGCCCTCTTTGAGGATCTCCGCGGCGCCCAGCGAGACGCCGAGGGTGACACCGAGCCCGGCGAGCGACTTCATGCTGGAGGCGAGTCGGCTGGTCTCTTCTCGGTAGCGGCGTACACCGTTCACGCCGGTACCGCCGACCCGGGTGAGGCGGGCATCAGCGGTCCGGGCAGCTGATGCCAGGCGGGTCAGGTCACGGATGGCGGTGTCGATCTGCCCGGACATGCGGCCCAGGTCCCGGCCGGCTGTGCGGGAGCGGTCTCCGAGGCTGTTGAGGTGGCTGTTGGCGCTGCGTGCGGCGTCACCGTACCGGTTGAGGTTGCGGGCGACCGTCGCCGCGCGGTCGCCGAGGGTGCTGAGCCGGCGTCCGGTGGTCTGTGCCTCACGGCCCAGGGTCTGGATCTTCCGGGCGGCCGTCTCGGCAGCCGTGCCGAGTTCCCTGACCTCGGTACGTGCTGTCTTTGCCGCGGTGCCGAGACTGCGGGCGTGCGTGGCAGCCTGGCGCAGGGACTGGGCCAGGTCGTTGCCGCTGCCGCGTAGTTCCACGGACAGGTTCCAGTTGGCCACCCGGCCCTCCCCTCACTCGTCAGTCGTCGATGTGGCGTGCCTTGTGCAGGCCCCTGGCCAGTTCCAGGGCCGCTTGCACTGCGGCTGGGACCAGGGCGACCTTCATCCCGTGCGTGGATTCGCCGGAGGTTTCCAGCTCTTTCTGCTTGTCGGCGATGACCTCGCAGCCCACGCACTTCTGCAGGACGGCCACGTAGCGGTCTTCCTCGTCGTCGCCGCCGTGGTCCCAGTCGTCGTAGCGGGTGCCGCACTGCGGGCACACGCTCCTCTGGTACTCGAGGAAGGCGAGGGCCTTGGCCCGGTCCCGCTCGCTCCAGGTGCCGTCGCCGATGCCGCGGAACTGCGAGTGGGGGATGCCCCATCGGTCGCACAGTTCGAGTTCGCGGCGCAGGCGCTCATCTCGGATCAGCCTTTTCCCAGGTCCGCGCGGGTTTCTCCCTGCACCTGCCAGGCGGTGTCGAACAGCTGGGCGGCTTCGCCTTCGGACCACTCGGTGAGGTACTCGGTGGCCTCCTCGGCGGTGATGCCGTCCAGGGACGCGGCCGCGATCAGCTCGGGACAGAGCGTCTCCGGGTTGAACGCCATGCCGTCCTCGGCCTGCTCCTCCGTCGCCGGATGCGCCTTCTTCAGCGCTTCGAAGTCGGGCCGGCGCAGTGCCTGGAACCTGAGGACGATCGCCGCCTCGTCGAACGCCTTCTGTGCCGCCTCCAGCTCCTTCTCCGCCGCGGCGGCGAGCTTCTTCAGGTCCTTGTCGCCCGGGTTGTCGTCGGCAGCGGACTTGGCGCGGCGGGCTGCGTACTGGGCAGTGGCCAGCGCGTCCTTCACGCTCTGGTCGTCGCAGATGGTCATGGTGGCGATCGGGCGCTGTCGCGCGGCGAGCCGGGCCCGGGTTGCCATCCAGTGCGGGTCCCGGTCTACGGCGTTCTGCGGCGGGGGCGGTGCCGTGGTGGTCATGGTGTGGTGGTCCTCCAGGGGAAGGGATCCTGGCCGGGCGCCGCGTGGGCGGCCCTTCCCGAACGCGTCACGGGCCCGGCCAGGAGCTGAGGGGTGGGCTGGGTCAGCTGCCGGTCGGGACTGTGGCGTTGAGCAGCGGCCGGTCGATGATCGAGAACTTGACGGTGATCTTCGCGGCCTCGTTGTCGGCGGTGATCGTCGGCGAGTTCGACGCGACGCGGACCGGGTGGACGTCCATGCCCTTGGTGCCGGGGGTCTTGCCCTTGCGGCAGATCACGACGAAGCCGACGGTGCCCTTGGCGAGGTCCTGCTCGATGGTGTCGTCGGTGTCGTCCTCGTAGAACGTCAGCGAGGAGTCCGCAGCAGAGTCGTCACCGGGAATCTTGGCCACGAAGGTGCTGGCCATGTCCGGTGTCTCGATCTCCTGGTTCTCGATGGAGAACCCGTCGACGGCGGCGATCTGCTTGGTGTAGTCCGTGCCGGCGGTCAGCTCGGCCGCGGTCGGCAGGTAGGTGGTGGACGCGATCGTCGGCACCCACAGGATCTTCGTTGTGCCCTTGCGGTTGAACCTGGCCATGAAGGGACCCCTACGGCGTTGGTCTGCTGGTGTGGCGGCCACTGTGGTGTGGCGTCCGCGTGGGGTCCCGCCGCGGTGCGGTCGAACGGCCTGGCCTGAGGGTCAGGCGGGCGTCAGGTCGAACCTGAAGCGCTGCACATAGCTGATGATCCCATCTGTGGGGTCACTCGTTCCCCCGGGTTCTGTTTCCAGCTCCCGGCACATGACCTTGGCACCGGGAATGTTCAGGGCGGCCGCCCAGAGGCCGGTGCTCGGGTCGCGGCGCAGAATCACCTGCCGGGCCTTGTCCGCGAGCCGCTCGGCCTGGCCCAGGGTGCCGCTGGAGCCGGCCACCTTCGGATCGGGGCCAGATACCGACGTCACCTGGTAGACGAGGCTGATGTCTTCGTTGCCATCGGTGAACGGAGCCCCGGACAGGCTGGTGTCGACGCTGTACAGCAGGTAGTAGGGTGGCTCGGCCTTCGGCATCCTCCCCAGCCCGGCCGGGTGACCGGTCTCGGTTGTAAGGAGCGCGGCAAGCGCTTGGGTGACCTGCCCTCGGTCGATCACAGCACCACCTCCGAGATGGCGAGCCGCATCTGCGCCACCAGGGTTTGCCCGATGTACGGCAGTGCTGGCTGGACGTGCGGGAAGGGCGGCTGGTTGTAGTTGCGGCCCAGGCTGTCCATCCCGACGAACCCGAACTCAAGGCGCCGGCCATACGGCAGATCCGTCCCGATGGTGCAGACGGCTCCGGAGCGCAGAGTTCGGGTCTCCGCCCGCCAGGAGTTCCGGTAGGCGCCGGTGATGACGTTCGGGCCCGGCCGGCCGGATGCGTTGCCGCGGACCCGGGCCACACCCATCTCACCGGTGTGCGCGACGGCTTTCTCGATCGCCGGGCCGACCTTCATCGCTGCGTGCTCCAGGCGGTCGGCGAGTTCCTCCGGGGTCACGGCGTCACCTCCCGGCCTCCGGTCTGGTTCTGGTCCAGGGCGGTAATGCGTACGACCTCGGTGGTGGCGGCAATGCCAGGGTCCTGGACCATCCAGGACCGTCCGATCAGGTCGGTGCGGCCCGGGTCGTGGGAGGCGACGACGGTCACGATCGCGTCCTTCGGGGCGATGGGTGCCTCGAGCGGGGTCATCAGCCGGTATCGGCTCCTGGACTCCTGCGCCCACGGCTGCCCCACGTTGGGGATTGATGTGACCTCGGACTGGGCGATGCCGCCCTGCACGGCGCCCGGCCCCTCGTACAGGATGTCGCCGGGAAGGTACTCCAGTTGGTCCGTGTCCGGGTTGAGGACCGGTTCGCCGCTGGGCGGGGCGGTGATCCGGATGGTGTCGATGAGGAGGTTCTTGTCGATCCAGGTGACGACTCCGGCGAGGATCTGGTCGAGGCTGGCCATCAGACTCCCCTCCCCTGCGCCCAGTCGGCGAGCGTGGCGAGGATGGCAGCAGTGAGTCCATACCGCTCGTTGGAGAGGTCGTCGCGTTCCAGCGCCGCGCCTTCCAGGGCGGCGGGGTTGATGCCTCCGAGGAATGCGGCGATCTGCTGGCCGAGGTCCTGCTGCGGGTCGGCAACGGCAACCCGGGAAAGTCCCTCCCATACGACACCTTCGGGCTGCCGGGTGTGCAGGATGAGCATGGGGAGCGCGTCGGCGATGGAGTGTTCGAGCTGGTAGCCGATGACCTGGCCTCGCGGGAGCAGAGTGCCGTCGATGCGGATGGTGGCGCTTCCGGGCTGGGCGTCGATGCGGACGCCGTGCGCAGTCGGCTCGGCGGGGGCGGTCATACGGCTTCTTCCTCCCCTCCATCGTTGCCCGGCAAGTTCGCAGGGAAGGGGACTCGGAGCGGCACCGTGCGTTGGAAGGTCACCGGCTCGCGGCTGATCAGGTTCTGTTCCCTATGCCCATCAGCGTTGACATAGCACTCGGTAAACACGATGACCTGCGCGAGCCAGCCGTCACCGGTCTCGGGCGGCCGCACGGGAATGGGGAGGATGTGGATCGGAGCGTGCTGGGTGACGTTGTTCGGGTTGATGCCGTTGGCAGTGAGCCACGTACAGATGCGTAGCCGTTGGTCGTCGTCGGGCATGCCGTATCCGTCGTGGACAGTGAGGGCGGTCGGGGCGGGGCTCATGCGGGATCTCCTGAGACGAGATTGCTGGCGCCGTTGAGGTCGGGGCGGGGGGTCCACTGGCGTATGCAGCCGAAGTGGGCGATCGGGTAGGCGGCCGCGTCATCAGCGGATCGGATCGTGCCGTTGGCGTGGTCGGTGTCCTGGTGCGAGGTGAATCCGCATTCGCTGCCGTCGACGCACTCGAACCACTGGGCCTCGAGGTCCAGGCGGCCGGTGTTGATCGCGCCGTGGTTGGCGGTGACGGCGCCCTGGTAGGTGAGGGCGGAGCGGGCCCAGTCCTTCACGGGATGCCGGGAACTGTCGCGGTAGATGATCGTGGACAGCGGGTGGTCGCGGATGAGGGCAGCGGAGTCGATGCCGGCGTGGTTGCGGCCCATGGTGACCTCGCGGGTGGCGTCCTGTGCAGCCCTGGCGAACGCCTGGGCGCGGCGGACGGCTTCTTGGATACGGCCGACAAGGTCGGTGTAAAAGGCGGCGGTGAGGGCGGTGATGGCGGCCTGGTGGTCGGCTGTCCACCGGAACAGGGCGAGGTCTGCGTCGGTTTGACGAAGGGCGCGCAGGGCGCCGTCGCGGTAGGCGGTGGGCAGGTCGTGGGCGGCCCACCGCTCGATGAGCGCGTGGGTGAGGCGGCTGAACTCGCCGACCTGCTGGTTGAACGCGGTGATGTGCGCGTTGATGCGGGTGGTGGCGCCGAGCCCCGGGCGGAGGCGTTCCAGGGCGCGGAGCAAGGTGTCCTGGGCAGTGGGCAGGCGCTCCCACTGGCGGACCAGGTCGAGGGTGGCGGCGGTGATGAGGGCAGTGAGTTCGCTGCGCTGGTCGGTCTGCTGCTGGGCTGATGTGGTCATCGCCGGGGCCGTGCCCTCAGGTGGAGGATCTCGAGCATGTCCGGGCCGCCGCAGGGCGGGTCGTCCGGTGCTGGTGGTTCACCGGCCTCGAGGGCGGCGATCTGCCGTTCGTAGGCGGCGAGGTTCGCTGTCTGGTTGATGGCGACGACGTTGGTGACGGTGACCGCGGTGGGCTGGTCGCGGAGGGCTGCGTAGCGTTCCCGGAGGACCTCGATGGCTACGGCTCGTGCGGTGCCGAGTCGCGTGTAGCGGGCGGTGAGGTCGGCGAGGTCGGTGTCGGTGCCGAGTTGGGCAAGCAGCCAGTGTGTTACTGCCGTGTCCACGTGCTGCCTCCATCAGGGTCGGGGTCGGCGAGATGGGGTGCGGGTGCGGGCCCGCCGGGTGGCGCCCCCACCACAAGGGGCGGGCCCGCACGCCGCTAGTCGCCGCTGCTGCCCTCGTCAGCGGCGGTCCGGCCCCGAGCCGGCTTCCGGGCCGCCGCGGTCTTCTTCGCGGTCGGCTTGTCGTCCGTCGAGTCGTCGTCCTGCTGGGCCTCGGCGGCCTTCTTGGCTGCGGCAGGGGGCTTGCCGTCCTCCCATGCCGCGGGGTTGGTGACCAGAGCCGCCAGACGCGGTTCCGGTTCGCTGCCTTCCTCGAGGACCACCGTCTGGTGGGTGTCGGGGTCGGTGACGTACACGGTCGCTGCGAGCTTGGCGGCCATGGTCAGAACACCGTCGCGGAGATGTGGATGTCCGGGACGTACAGCACCGGCATGGCGACGGCGGCGCCCTTGGTCCACACGGTGACCGGGTCGTCGGTGTAGCCGTGGGTGACGACGATGCCCGGGGCTTCCTCGCGCTCGATAGCGGGGTTGCCGCCGGAGGACAGGACGAGGGACTCGGCGGTGACGCCGTACTGCGTCTCGCCCCACGTGGTGGGGTTCGGCGGCAGCATCAGCCACTTGTTGTCCGGCAGCGGGCGGGCCATGGTGCCGTCGTCCTTGGGGATCTGCACGTCGTACACGGTGATCGGGGGGAGGTTGTAGCGGGCGCGGACCGCGTCGACCTCGTTGGGGGCGAGGACGCCGGTGGGGATGTTCGTGGCGCTGGTGCCGTAGAACGCCTGCCGGTAGGCGTTGTTGCCGGCGAGGAGGGCGCGCGCCTTGTAGCTGGTGACGACGCGGGACGGGAGCGGGGCGCCGGAGGCGCGCAGGACCTCGATCCAGTTCATTTCGTCGGCGAGGGCGTCCGCGGTCGGGTCGGTCCACGCGGTGGCGGCGGTCGGCATGTTCGCGGAGGGCACGCCGGCGTCGTACTCGACGGTGAGGCCGTTCTCCCCGGACAGGGTGAACTTGCCGTCGGTGAGGAGGTCGCCCACGGCCAGCTCGAGGCGGGACTTGATGGACTGCACGTGCGCGGCAACGTCCTGGTAGAGCAGGTCGACCAGCTCGGAGGAGTCGGCGCCGCGGCTGGTGTCGAGGAGGATCTGCTCCAGCTCGCCGACAAGGTACTTCTGGCCGAGCGGGGGGAGCATGCCCTCGGTGACGATCCGCTTGGCCTCGCGGGTGGCGACTGCGGTCTGGGCGTCCCAGGCGCGGTACTTCGCGGCGTTGACGCGGCGGCTGGTGGACTTGATGCGGAACTTGACCGAGTTGATGGTCCTCTCCGGCATCACGGACAGGGTGAGCGCGTAGTCCGCAGGGGTCTGCACGGCTCGGGCGAAGGCGTTGATCTCGGTGGCGTCGATGTCCCTGAGCAGGGTGTCAAGCATCGTTCAGCCCCCCTTTCAGGCGAAGCGGAGGTTGTCGGTGCGGTTCGCGGCCGCGGGGACGGTGAGCGCGACGGGGAGCTTCGCGGTGTCGATGGATCCGTGGACGCGGAGCGCGCCGCCGACCTTGGTGACGGCCGGGTTGAACGCGGTCTCGGTGTCCAGGACGCCGGCAAGGATCTGGGTGCCGTCGGAGGCACCGGAGTTGTACGGCCCGTACAGGCCGGTCGCGGTGATCTTGCCGAGGGGCAGGCCGGACTTGAAGTAGGCGTACGGCATGGTCGCGGTCGCGGCGACGTAGTGGGTGCCGGCCGTGAACTTGGAGACGTCCAGGGTGATCGTCTCGTTCATCTCGGTACCGTGGGGGCTCTTCAGCCAGCGCCGGTCGGCGGTCACGGTCGTGGTGGTGGTCATCGGCTGGAGGTCCACGCCGATCTCCTCCCGTGGAATGGGGATGGCACAGGGTGCGGGCTACCAGCTGGGTGGTGCCGTCCACGGGGTGGTGCGGGGAGGGCGTGGTCCCTCGGCTCGTGTGGTGGGTTGTCAGGCGGCGTCGGGGCGCCGGAAGCCCATCTGTTCGGCGCGCTTGCGGGCGCGGGCCTGGACGTCGTCCTTGGTGGCGGACGGGCGGGGCCCTCCTCCGGCCGGTGCTCCGCCGGGGGCGGGGGGAAGGGCCTGCGGCGCGGCAGGGGCGGCTGTGAACAGGGCGGGCCGGCGGGCCTTGAGGGCTTCGGCGGCCGCGGTGACGGTGGCTTCGTCGGCGTCGGGCTGTTCGGCGAGGTCACGGTCGAGGAGGGCGAGCGCGTCGGCCAGGTCCTCGCCGGTGGCGCCGAGGCCCATGACGGCTGCCCTGCGGATCGCGGCCCGCTCCCGGGCTACGGTGGCGGCTTCCTTCGCGGCCAGTTCCTGCTCGCGCCGGTCAAGGTCCTGCCGGCGCTTCTCCTCCTCGGAGAGGGCGTCCTGCTGGGCCTTGCGGGCGGCATCGATGAACGCCTTGGCGTCGTCGACGGTGTTGAAGCCATACTCCTTGGCGAAGTCCTCGAGGGCTTGGCGGGCGCCGGCGCGCTGTCCCTGGGCCTTCTCCTTGGCGGCGATGCGGTCGAGGTCATCCTGGGTGAACTGCTTGACCGGGTCCGCGGCCGGCGGCTGCTTGGGCAGCACGTCCGCCGGCGTGGGCGCGGGGAGGGGGGCGGGGTCGGTGCCGCCGTCGTTGTAGAAGACGGCGATGCCGGGCAGGCCGGTGTACGGGTGGGCCCAGCCGGGGGCAGGCGTGGATCCGAGTCGGTGCTGCGCGGGGCGACGCATGAGCGACAGTCCTCCCAAGGACAGTTCAGGCCCCGCGCCTAGATCCAAGTGGAGCACAGATGTCATGCCGTGTTCCCTCCGCTCCCTTGGCTGCTGCCGCCGGCGGTGGTCGAGGAAACCGCGTCGGCGGGCGTGCTGGGGAGCTGCGGAGCCGGTGCGGACGGTGTGACGGTGGTGTCCTGGCCGAGGAATGCGGCGACCGCGTCCGGGTTGCCGGTGGCGTCGGCAAGGGTGCGGGCCTGTTCGAACTGGCGGGACTGGATGCGTTCGATCTCCTGCTGGACGTCCTCAATGGGGAACCCAGCCTCCTGCAGCATGCGGACGCCGGTTTCCAGGGACAGCACGCCCTGGGAGACGCCGTTGGTGACCTGGTTGAGGACGCCGGAGGTGTCGGTCGGTGTGTAGGGGCCGAAGACCAGCTCGGCCGGCTGGGGGGTGATGCCGGTCCAGTCGGGGTGCTGTCCGGCGAGGAACAGGCGCTGGGCGAACTTCAGCAGGAGCGCGTACTTGTGGGCGCGGGCCAGGCGCATGCTGGCGACGAGGGAGTCCAGCGGTCCGAGGGAGAGTTCCATGGCGTACCCGGAGGCGACCTTGGACGGGTCGAGGGTGCCGAGGGACACGGCAGGCAGGCGGGCGTTGGTGGCGGCCCGGTCGGCGAGGTCGTTCTTGTGGGCGCGTAGCTCGCGCAGGGCTGGGCTGGTGTCGATGGTGGTGAGGCGGCCGTTCTCCCCGAGCTTGAACACGGCGCCGGGCCCGACGTCGTAGGCCTGCCGGGCATCGGCCACTGCCCCGGATATGCCGATCATGGGGAGGCCGGTGGTGGCGGAGGCGCGGGCGGAGTCGGTGTCGGCTGCCTGGAGTTCGTCGAAGACCTGCAGCACCTTGGCCAGGGAAGACTGCCCCCAGTGCTCTTCCGCGGCCGGAACGGTGTTGGGAACGTGGATGACCGGGATGAAGTCGATGTAGAGGTCGAGGTGGTCGAGGACTTCGCCGTCGGAGCGGGTCGCATAGGTGGCCTTGTCGAGGGGCAGGTCATCGACGTCGTGTCCGGCCTTGAGGTCGCCGAGGTCCCAGGTGGCGTCCGTGAGGTAGCAGGTCAGTGGGGTCGGGGCGTCGTTCCACGCGTACTGGCGGGTGATCGTGCCGTCGCCGGTGAGGGTGTCGCCGCGGGCGATGACCGGCACCGTCTGCCCGTCGGATCCTTCGGTGGTGACGGGGACGCGCAGGGCCCGGCCAGCGCCGTCGACTCCGGTGGACGTGGCGGCGCCGATGGGGGCAATCTCGTAGGTGATGCGGCGCAGGCGCGGCTTGAGCCCGTTCTTGGGGTCCTCGGGCAGCTCCCATGCGAAGTGCACGCGCTGGGGGAACTCGCCTCCGTCGTCGTCCTCGCCGATGACGGGGAAGTAGAAGCCGGGGTCGACGGCGCGGATGGTGGGGCGCTGCTTGGCGGGGTCCCACGCCATCCGGTAGATACCGTCGCCGAGGGCGACGGCCTTGCGTTCGGCCTGCTGGATCCGCATGGGCAGCAGCTCGTCGTCGGCCCACGCGCGCAGCAGGTCCTGTACCCGACCGGCTATCTCCTCGTCCGGGGTGGGCTGGGCGGTGTCGCCTTCGGCGCCCGGGACGGTGATGTGCTGCTCGCGGCCCAGGACGTGCGCCATGACGGTCTCGACGAACATGGCCGGGTCGCCGAACTCCCGGCGTTCCCGGGCCTGCTCGCCGTCGAGGATCGCGGCGAGTTCGGCGGCCTGGTTGTTGTCGTAGGCGGTGAGCAGCTTGTACGCGGCCAGGCGCCGTTCGTCCTCGGCGGGCACCCAGGAGGCCTGCGCTTCGGGGAAGGCACGCCGGTTGGGCATGCCGCGGGGGTCGCTGTAGATCGGCTTGTAGTTCAGCCACGACCATCCGTCGATGACGACCTTCTTCAGGCCGGTCACGAAGCCCACAGAGTTCCCTCCGCTCGCAGGCCCCGCGCCTGTGCTCAGGGTACGGGCTTCGGGTGGGCGGGTTCCCTCGGCTGGAGGGGCGTGGGTCGGCGGTAGGGGTCTGGTTGAGCGTGCAAGATCACCGTAGATTCACTCATTCGAGCGATCCAGCGAAGGAGTGATCCCCAATTTCCGCCAGGAATACGGCGGTTGATCACGTTTGCCCTGGGATGGGCGGCCGTTTCGGCCTCTGGGAGGCCTTAGACTTCCCGCAGGTGTTCGCGACCATCTCCTCCGCGACGTCTCCCGGTGCGTACGCCCGGGGGACCACCCGGGTCCCTCCGGCGAGAAGGAGGAGACGTGTTCGATGATCACCCAGACCCAGACTGGGACTTCTGGAGCTTTGTCGTCGCCGTGATTGGATTGGCCGTCCAGGTGATGACGCAGCGATAAGGCCCCAGTCCGGGTCTCCGAGGGCCATCCCGCCGAGGGGTGGCCCTCTTGTTGTACCTTCCCGTCCGCTCCTCGAGGCCGTGCCAGTGACACGGACGACGAGGTGCGTAACGTGCTTGGACAGCGTACCCGATTTTTAAATCACTTCGATTCAGGGTGTGTGATTTGGTCCCCCGGCACCAAATCGCGGCAGATTGCCGTCCAGCGGTCTTCCTGGGCGTGTTGCTTTCACTTTGCCGGTCAGATGAAAAGTTCACATGTACGTTTCGGGGTAGTTTGCCCACAATTTCAAGGCGCTGTGTGGCCCTGTGTCACACCAGTCCCTCGGATCGTGACCCGGTTTTGACGACCGATGGATTGTCAACGTCTGCCCCGCAGTCTTTGGTCGCTGTAGTTGCTGGAACCGACAGCAGCGGACGCAGGATCGGCAAGTTCGGTCAGAGCGTGCACTGCGGCGTCCATGCGGTCTGGGGAGTCCATGCCGGGGATCCAGGTGACCATCTGCCGCTCCAGGTCGGGGAACTCCCCCACGTGATGCACGTGGCCCTGTTCGTACAGCTGGGCGATGGGTTCAGCTCGCAGGCGCTTGCCCTGCTTGGCGTTGACCTCGATGACCCGGGGCATGGGACGGTTGCCGGTCCGGCCGGTGCGTTCGAGTTCCTGCCACGCCTGGATGAGGACCTGGCGGGTCATGTCGCCACCGAAGTTGGTCTCTACGACGAAGGCGTCCGCTCCCAGGTCGATCGCTGCCTGGCAGGCTTCGTTGCCCCAGGCGTTGGCGCCGTGCCGGCCGGATCGGTCCTCAAGGAGGTACAGCTCGCCCTGGCTGTCGCGGCCAGCGGCGACGATGCCGGTCTCGTCGTTGGCTGTGCCTGCCCCGCCGGAGGGGTCGATGGCGACGAGGATGCGAGTGAGGTCAACGCCGCGGAGCGCGGTGACACTGACCCTGTTGCCCGTGATCCACGCCCACTGCCAGACGCCGCCCTCGAGGGGGCGTGGCTGCTGCTGGTAGAGGGCCCACCAGACGCGTTCGCCGACGGCGCGGCGGGTGCGGGCGAGTTCTTCCTCGTCGTACTGCTCGGGCCATAGGGCCTGTCCGGGTTTCCGGCCGAGGGGGTCCTGGTCGGAGAGAGCGAGGGCTGGTAGGTCGATGAGGGTCCAGTTCTCGGGTTCGGTGGCGAGGATCCGCCCGGACAGGTCGTCTTCGTGCCAGCGGGTGTTGATCAGGATGAGGGAGGCGCCGGGGGCTCGGCGGGTGTAGAAGACGGACTGGTACCAGTTCCAGACGCGTTCGCGTTGGGCTGGGCTGTTGGCGTCGTCGGAGCCTTTGAAGGGGTCGTCGATGACGCCGAGGGAGAAGCCTTTGCCGGTCAGACTGCCGCCGACGCCGGCGGTGACCATGCCGCCGCGGATGGACGAGCTGCGGGGAGCTTCGAGGTCGAATCGGTTGGCTGCGTGACTTCCGGGGTGGAGGCGGACGCCGAGAGTGGGGGCGTAGGCCCGGAGCTGGTCGCGGACCCATCGGCCGTGGTCATCGGCGAGTTCGGCGCCGTAGGAGGCGAGCATGACGCGGGCGGTGGGATTGCGGCGTAGGTACCAGAGCGGTCCCCACCTCGAGGCGCGCTGGCTTTTCCCGTGCCGGGGAGGGCAGGTGATCATCACTTGCATGCGTTCGCCGGCGGCGATCCGCTGGAAGACGCCGTCGATCATGTCGAGGTGGGGGGCCTGCTTCTCCCTGCCTTCGGTGAGGACGGCGGCGAGGGCGCCTGGGGAGCGGTCCATGGCGATCTGCCGCTCGAGGTGGGCAAGCTTGCGGCGCAGGTCGGCGCTCGCGTGTTGGGCGATGCGGCGGCGGTCGTCCGGGGGGAGGTGCAGGTAGGTGGCGAGGAGGGAGCGCTCGCTACTCGCGGTCGCCATCCTCCTCCTCGCTCTCCGGCTCGACGTTGTCCTCAGCGTCTTCGTCGTCGCTGTCGTGGTTTTCGACGTGGGTGAGGTCGGGCAGGTCGCCGCTGGGCTGGCCGGCGATGTCGATGAGGGCCGAGAGTTCGGTCAGGTCGTTCCCGCCGAACGGGATGGCGCCGCCGTCGGGGCCGCTGATCTCGGTGCGGACGGGGACCTTGAGGCCGAACAGGTCGGTGAGGTCGGCGATGTACTTGCGGGCTTGTTCCCCGGCCTTGATGTCGCCGTCGACTGCTTCGGCCCATACGCCGCGGAGGAGGTGTTCGAGGCGGGCTCCTTGTACGTACCGGTACAGCTCGGCGTCCTCGACCTCGAGTTCCCGGGCCTTCTTGATCGCGCGGGCCAGGTCGGAGCGGGCAGTTGCGGGTGAGATGCCGTAGTGCTCGGCGATCTGGGCGGCGGTGCGGCCTTGGATCTTCATGATGAGCATCTCGCTGCGCCGTTTGGCGACGAGGGCTTGTTTGGCTTTGGAGGGGGGCATGGCGGTGGGGCTCCCGCTGTGTGGTTGTCAGGCCCCGCGCCTGTTACGGATGATCGCTCATTTTCAACGATCTGTTCCCTTGGCTTGGTCTGTGGGTGGACGATGCGCGGCATGAGGAGACTGCGCAGGGTGGGGGCTGTGGCTGCTGCGGCGGCCGCGGTGGTGGTGCTGGCCGGTTGCGGGGGTGGCTCGGACAAGCCGGATGCGAAACCGTCAGCGAGCACCTCCAAGTCGGCGCCGGCGGTGGCGCCGCGGGATGCGCTCGAGACGTACGAGCAGGAGACCGCCTCTGGGTGTACGGACGCGGATGACTGCCAGGCGTTCATGACGAGGAAGCTGGCCGCGGCGGACAAGGTGCGGGAGGCGATGCAGGTGAAGGACGCGTCGCTGTACGCGGTGCCGATCGGGTACGTGGACGAAGCGGACCGGCAGGCCGACCACTATGGGCGGGAAAACTTGTCGGCGCGGGGGAACATGCTGGCGGTGTCGTTGCCGTTGCAGCGGATGGTGGCGTGGTTCCGGGAGCATCCGGAGGGGTGATGCGGGCTGGCCTCGCCAAAGCTGGGGGCTGAGGCGAGGCCGGCGGGTGCTCGGGTACCCCGAGCGGTTTGTGGTGCACGGCCCGGTTGCTCGGTAGGGCGCGGGGACACCGGTATCGAGGCGTCCGGGCCGTGCGGTTCTGATGCTGCCGTAGTTCGGTGGTGTTGTCAGAGGTGCGTTCCCTTGCGGGTTTCCGTCTGGCTCTTCTGGTCCTTGTGGCTTGGCTGGGGTGTCGCGTTTCCGCAGGTCGCACCCGAACCAATCGGTAACTTACGGGGACGCCCGCCACGAAGCCCCGCACCGGAGTCCGGGCGGGGACTCACCGTGCCCGCTAAGCCGCAGCCGGTTCAGTGGCGGCACCAAGTCACCCGCTTTCCGGACTTCGCCGCGCCTCCCTGCGCTACCGTCGGTCAGTGATTACTGACTATGAGTCCCTGGTCCGTGACTTGATCGCCCGCACGGAACGGGCAGTCGAAGACGTCGCCCGCCTCGCGGTGGACACCGGGGTTACGTTCAAGGTCGATGACATCGTGGACGCGGTGGAACGCGGACTGCCTGCCGGCTACCCGGCCCCCACCACGGGTGAGGTGACACGGAGGGACATCATCGGGCAGATGGCGCAGGGCATCGTGAGCGGGGAGATCTACGAGAGCTGACGACTTGTTCGCTCGGCCTTCACCGAGACGGTTGAGCGAACAGCGCCCCCGGTCCCCGCCGTGTCTCACGCGCGCGAAGCCGAACCGGACCGGTCCCCAGCTCAGGCGGGCTCCTTCGGGCATGGGTCGGCCCCGCGGTGTGGGTGCCGCGGGGCCGTGATGCGGGTGGGGCTCACTCCCCTGCGGGTAGTTGGTTACGGGTGCTGGCCCAGATGCCGCGGTTGGTGCTGTTCACGGTGCGGGCGTCCTGGTGGACGGTGCCGTTGTAGTGCTGGTGGATGACGGGCGGTGCGGCTTCCACGGTCTCTTTGGCGCGCTTGATGAGGCGGGAGAGGGCGAGGATCGGGATGGCGAGTGCTGCGGGTGCGGCGACGATGCAGCCGACGACGGCCGGGTCCGCGTGGCCGGAGGCCCAGAGGATGCCGGTGGCGGCGCCGCCGAGGGCGAGGATGGGGAGGCTGCTGGCGACCATGACGCCGCTGAGGTTGGCGGCGGCTTCGCTCATGGGGGGCTTCCCGGGTTGGGGGACGGGCGGGGTGGTGCCGATGGTGGAGTGGTTGGGCAGGGAGTCGTTGCGGTAGCTGGTGGGCTGTTCGTAGATGGCGTCGACGGCTGCGGCAATCTGGGCGGCTTGGTGGAGGGTGTCGGGGGTGGGCTGCCCGGCCTGGGTGGCGTGGGGCTGCCGCGCGGTGGGCTCGGGCAGTCGGTTCACGGTGGGTGGTCTCCTCGCGGGGTTGCTGGGGGCGTTTTGGATGCAGAAAGCCCCCGGGTACGACCCGGGGGCTTTCCTGGTCGCTGGTTTGATCAGTCGTCGTCTTCGACGTTGCCGGAGGACTCGGCGAAGTAGATGGCGGCGAAGCGCACGGCGGAGTTTTCGCTGAGGCCGGCCTTCTTCAGGCCGGAGATCAGCTCAGTCATGTGGAGCATCGCCTCGTCCATCGGGGTCATCTTCAGGTCCGGGAACTCGTCCTGCATGGGGAACCTCATCGCTGTCGGCTGCCGCGTAGGTTCCATCATGACGCCTGGTCAGCTTGTCCTGTAGGCCGAGTTTCGCGACCAGGTCGCGGAAGGTGCGCTCTGACTTGTCGTAGCCGGCTTTCACCATCAGCGGGTAGATCTCGCTCGGCTTCGCGGGGCGGCCCATGGAGGCGAAGAGTTCGATGGCCAGTTCGTCGTTCGTCTTGGGCTTGGCCGAGGTTTTGGCGAGTTCGATGGCGGCTTCCTGGGCGGCGAGCCGGTCGAGTTCGTTGTCGTCGAGCATCGTCTCGGACAGGCGGGGGATCTCGGCTGCGGCGCCGGTCGTCGGTGCGGCGAGGGTGTACCCGTCGTCGTCGGCGGCGCGGCCGAGGAGCAGGTCGTAGGGGACGGGCTTCTCCCAGGACTGGTACAGCTCCCACACGGACTCGTGCATGCGGTCGGGGGTGACATTGCCGTGGGCGTCACCGCGGAGGTTAGGGATGATCCGGGCCCAACGCTGTGACCAGGCAAGTCCCATGGCTTTGGCGGTGATGGGGTCCATGTCGGGGCGGATGTCAGACAGTTCCCGGGCGGCGTCCATGAACAGGGACTGCATCCGCTCGTACTCTGCGGAGCCCTGGGGGAAGGCTTCGGCCATGGTGGCGTAGGCCTTCGCCGGGGTGGGCTGGAAGGGGCCCTTCGTGGTGGACATGTAGGCGACGGTGCCGGGGTCGGTGAAGATGGCCATGTCGGGGGCGCCGGTGTCGGGGAACAGCATCTGGAGTTCGCTGCTGTTGTTAGTGCGGAGTCCGATGCGGCCGGGGGTGAGTTCGTCCATGGTGCCGGTGATGTATTCGCGGGTTGCGCGGAGCCCTGTGTTGGAGACGCGGATGTTGACGGATCGGCCTTCTTCGATGATGAAGTCGAGGCCGGCGAGGACGTCGTCGGGCATGGACTTGGTCTCGTCGACGCGGATGTGGATGGCGGGGATGTCGGGGCGTGCGGGCAGGTTGTCGACGTCTTCGTCTTCGAGGAGGTCGGCGTATTCGGTTTTGCGGGCGGCGATCGCGTTCTTGGCGGCCTGGATGACGACGCGGCATTCGTCTTCGGTGGTGGCGGGCCAGTCGATGAGGGGCCGGCCGATGCCGTACCGCAGGTAGGGGTTCACGAAGACCGCGGACATCTTCGCGGAGGTGTCGAGGTCGATGACGATGGCGTCGACGCAGCGGACCAGGCCGAGGCCGAGGGTTTTTCATCAAGGCGGTCTTGCCGGAACCCTGGGCGCCGATCGCGATGAAGCCTTCGTCTTTGAGGTTGAGGCCGGCTTCGTCGCCGTTGCCGACGACACCGAAGCCGATCGGCTTGTTGATGGTGGTCGGGGTGAGCTTCGGGTAGGGGATGGCGCCGCTCATCATGTCTTCTCGGTGACGGCGATGTAGACGACGTTGCGGGGGTGGTGGGGCCTCCGGCGTTGAAGCTGACGCCGGCGCCCTTGGGGAGGTGGAGGGCGCCGGCGAGGGGGGCCTCGTAGCCGCGGAGGGCGTCGATGTTCAGGTGGGAGGGCAGGGTGACCTTCACGGTGTAGCCGGCTCCGCTGGACCAGCGGTCGATGACCGGGTCAGCGATGGCGCCTTCGATGCCGCAGATGTCCTCGAGGAGGCGGGCCCCAGCCGTCCTGTGCGGCCTTGATCTGTTCGCCGGCCTCGAGGCGACGGTCGAGTTCTTTCTCGGCGGCGCGGGTTTCCTCGCCCCACTTGTCCATGCCGATGTTGACAGCTGCTCCGGTGGCCCAGATGGCGCCGCCGAACGCCATCTTCAGGAGGGTGGGGCCTTCGGCGAGGGTGTAGGACAGCCAGCCGGTGGTGGCGAGCCAGGAGGTGGCTCGGGCGGCCAGGACGCGCCGCCAGGAGCCGCGGGCGTGTTCGTAGAGGACGGCCGCGCCGGTGCAGAGGATGCCGGCGCCGGCTCCGGCTTCCCAGGGGATGTCGGCGAGGGGGGCGACGAGGGCGGTGGCGACGCCGAGTTCGCTGCCCCAGGCGACGAGTCGGCCGTGGGTGACGGCGTCCCGGCTGAAGTCCCATCGCTTTTCGGCGGGGGTCACCGGCAGTTCTGCACTGGTCATGGCCTTGTCTCCTTTCTGGTTAGTTGGCCGGTCCGCGGCCGGCGACGTCCCACTTGGACTCCGCTTTGGCTCCTTTTCGGGGCTTGGCGTTCAGGCGCAGTTGCCGCTCGTGTGCGCGCTGTGCGGCCTTGATGGCGTTGCGCAGTTCGGTGGAGACGGCGCGGACCCTGGAGGCGGTGGCGCGGACGGTGTCGTCGACGACTCCTTCGGTGGGCCAGGTCTTGACCATGCGCCGGTAGAGCTTGGTGACGGAGTCGGCGACGACTTCGACTCCGGCGGCGGAGCCGGCGACTTCGGACAGGACGTTGACCATGTGGCCGCGGGTGAAGCCCTTCATCAGGGTGATGAGCTTTTTGGTGCTGCCGTCGGAGGCCGGTACGAGCTTGCTGCCGCCGTTGCCTTGTCCTCCCCCGCCGGAGGTGCCTGCGGGGAGGGCGAGGCGGGCGGAGTGCGCGGAGGAGATCGCGGCGCGGAGCTTCGCGGCGTCGAGGGTGCCGGGGCCGTTGCGGAGGTTCCAGCGTTCCTCGCCGATGCGGGGGTCGAGGACGCGGATGATGTCCTCGCGGTGGGCTTGGACGAACACGACCATGATCTGGTCGGCCATGAGGCCGGCGCTGCGGGCGGCGATGGCCGCGTTGTTGAGGTGTTTGATCACGGACGGGTGCAGGGGTGCGGTGCGGGCGAGGGCGCGGCCGGCTTCTTGGACGGCGAGGGAGAGGTTCTTGCACATGTTCGGGATGCCGGTGAGTTCGATGATGTGGTCGGCCATGTCGGCGTCGGCGTCGTTGTGGAGGCCGTGGGCGAGCTGGTCGGCCATCGCGTGGAGGATGGCGTAGGCGGTGGAGCCTCGGAAGTCGATCTGCCGGGCGATGGCGACGCCGGCGGTGCGGGTGCCGGTTGGGGCGGCCCTGGATCGCGGGGTAGTTCACGGGGTGCTCCTTGGTGTTTCTGCCGCTGCGGTGAGGGGCGAGCAGCTGGTTCTCGTGGTGCAGTTCGAGGTCGATGCGCCGGTTTGTGCTCGCGGATCACTTCGGTCTTCACCTGGTGGGGGTCGCCGAGGTTGCCGTCGCGGGCTGCTTTCTCGGCGGCCTTCTTGCCGCGGTGATGGCTTGGCGGCGGCGCTGCTTCTCGCGGTGTGCGCGGACGAGGGGCGATGCGGTCCTCGTCGACTACTTCGCCGTCGATGACCTCGCCGGTGCCCTGGCGGGGCTGGGGGGGCTGCTGGTCGTTGTCGAGGAGTTCGCCTTCGAGGATTTCGTCTTCGGCTCCGCTGCCGCCGTTGGGGTGATCGGGCGAGGCCGTCCCGGGCGGTGGAGGACGAGGTGTCGCTGCCGCTGCCCTTGGTGCGGTGCTTCTTCGGCTTGTTGCCGCGGCCGTCCCAGGCTTGGGGCTGTCGGGCTGGGGGCCGCGGTCGTTCAGCCACTTGCGGCGCTTGCCTGGGCTGTTCTTCGGGTCCGTACCGTGCTTCGGGCCGGTGCCGTTGTTCGGGCCCGGGTTGTTCTTCCGGGGCCCTTTGCTGTCGTGGCTGCCGCCGCCGCCCGGGGAGGTGCCTGAGCCGTCGTGCTTGCCGTTCTTCGGGGTCTTGTTGCGCTGGTTGCGGTCCTTGAGCTTGTTGTGGAGGTCCTTGCCGAGCTTGCTGAGCTTGTCGGCGACGGGGTCCTTCACCTGGGCTTGCGGTGGGTCCCGGCGCTGTCGCTGTGGCCGTTCGGGGACCGGCGCCGGCCACCTCCCGGGTTGTCGTGGCGTCCCGGGCTGTTGTTGCGTCCGCTACCGCCGTTGTTGTTCCGGCCGCGGTCTCCGCTCCCGCTCCCGTTCCCGTTGCCGGGCCGGGATCCGGCTGAGTCGCGGCCGCTGTTCCCGGCGCCAGGTTGTTCTGGTTGGCGTTGGCGTCGTGTTCGGCGCGCCGGCTGCGCCACATGACGGCGGCGAGGACAGCTGGGGCGGTGATGCCGCCGATGACGGCTCCGATGGGGCCTCCGACGAGGAATCCGAGGCCGATCGCTGCGGTTTCACCGCTCACTGTGTGTGAGATCGCGGCGTATCCGTTTCGCAGCGTGTTATCCGTGTTGTCACGGGATGAGCGCGGGGGCGGGGCGGGCGGGGCGGTTTCCGGGGCTGCTGAACGACTACCAGGGGGCTTCCCAGGCTGTTTCCGCTTCCGCCCCCCGCCCCGCCCCGCCGCCGCTGATGTCAC
>NZ_CP058979.1:0-22381 GCF_013423905.1 Streptomyces sp. NEAU-sy36 | reverse complement strand
GAACCTCAACCGGTATGGCGACGCAGCCAGAAGTGCCAACAGCCGCCTGGGCAGTCTCGGCAGCAGCTCACGGACCGCGGGCCAGGATCTCAGGCGCATGTCCACCCGCATCGACACCGCGGTCCGGGACCTCACCCGCCTCGCCACGTCCGCCCGTGCCGCCGACGATCGGCTGACCCGCGTCGGCACCGGCGGGCTTGCCGGGCTGAGCCGCTACCGCCAGGAGACCAGCCGACTGGGCGCGGGCCTGAAGTCGTTGGCCGGCATGGGCGCGACCCTCGGCCTGGCGCTGGGCTTCCACGAAGTCCTCAAGGACGGCAACGAGTACCAGCAGTCGATGAACAGCTTCGGCGCGGTCACGGGCGCCACCCGGGCGCAGATGATCCGGGCTGGAGCGACCGCCAGTCAGCTGGGCAACGACTTGAAGCTGCCCGGCGCCACCGCGGCCGACGCTGCCGAAGCGATGGTGGAGCTGGCCAAGGCAGGGTTCCGCACGGACCAGGCGATCAGCAGCACCCGGGCGTCGCTGGTCCTGGCTTCCGCAGCCCAGGTCAACGCTGCCGACTCAGCGAAGTACCTCGGCGACATCATGGACCAGTTCGGGCTCGGCGCCGACCAGGCCGGCCGCGCGGCTGACACCCTCGCCGCCACGGCGAACGCGGCCAGCGGCGGCGTCACGGACATCTACTACGCCATGAAGTACGCCGGGCCCGTCGCCCACGGCCTCGGCGTCAGCATCCAGGACACCGCGGCCGCGGTCGGCATGCTCGGCAAGGCGGGCATCCTCGGCCAGACCGCAGGTACGACGCTCCGCGGCATCTTCGCCAACCTGGCCGCGCCGACGCCGCAGATGATCGACGGCCTGAAGGCTATGGGCATCGAGGCGTGGGACGCCCAGGGCCGCTTCAAGGGCCTCCGCACGGTCATTGAGGGCTTGTCCAAGGCTCAGCACGACATGACGCAGCAGGACTTCACCGCCGCGGTGAAGAAGGCTTTCGGCAAGCCCGCCATGTCTGGTGCGATCGCCCTCGCCCACCAGGGCGTCGCCTCATACGACGCGCTGATTCAGGCCGTGTCTCAGACGGGGGCTGCCTCACAGATCGCCGCGGCGAAGGGCAAGGGCCTCGCCGGCGCCATGCTCCAGCTGCGCACGCAAGCCCGACAGACCGGCATGACCATCTACCAGGGCATGGCCCCCGGCCTCGAGTTCCTCACGCGCGGTCTGACAACGGGCCTTGCCGACGCGACCCCGGCGATAGCGCGGTTCTTCACCTACCTGAACGATGCCTCCCGGCTGTTCGGCCCGGACATCGCGGCCGCGGCCCGCCAGGAGTTCGCCGGCATCGCCGACGCTGCCAAGGGCCTTGCCGAGCCCTTCAAGGAACTGGGCGCCCAGGCCCTGGCCGACTTCCTCCACGTGCTGCTGAACGCCGGCAGCGCAGCGATCAAGGTTCTGGAGAACCTCGCGCACGGTGCTGAGCCTGTCGTCAGCGCCTTCGGTGACCTGTCCGGACAGTCGGGCACCGTCGCCTCCGCCCTGGACATCGCCGTCACCGCTATCGACCTGGCCGCGACTGCGGCCAGCGCCTTGTCTGGTGTCCTGGTCCCCGTCGGCCACGTGGTTGGTGATCTGGTGTCGGCGTTCGGTCAGCTTCCGGGCCCGGTGCAGCAGTTCGTGCTGGCCGCCCTGCTGGTCCGCCGGATCACACCAGCGTTCAGCGGTCTGACCACCCGAATATCCAGTACCGCTGGCTCGGTGCGGTCGCTGGCCAGCGAATGGAACACGTGGCGCTCCGCATCCGGGGCGACCGGCGCCACGATGACCCGGCTCGGGGCGGGCTTCGCCATGCTGGAGTCTCGCAGCTCGGTCGTATCCCGGATGGCCACCAGTTTCCGAACGGCGTCAGCTTCTGGCACCGGCTTCACCGGAACCCTGCGCGGTATCGGTGCTGCGTCGGCGTCGGCGACCCGATCGCTCGGCGCGGGCCTCCTCGGCGCCCTGGGCGGCCCCTGGGGGCTCGCCATTACCGCCGCGACTGTGGGCCTCGGCTATCTCGCCCAGCGCCAGCAGCAGGCCGCGCAGGCGGCCGCGGAGCATCAGGCCCGGATCAGCAGTCTGTCCTCGGCGCTGCGCGAGTCGAACGGCGTTGTCAACGAGTCAGTGCGGTCGATCGCCGCCGAGAACCTGATGCAGACCAAGACGAAGGACTGGTACGGCAACCAGCAGCGCCTGGTCGACCTCGCCCGCAAGGCCAAGGTGCCGTTCGGTGAGTTGGTCGACGCCTACACCAACCAGGGCACGTCCCTGAAGGAGCTGCAGACCAGGCTCGGCGACGTCACCAAGGCGCACACGAAGTGGATGACCGACGCCGAGAGTGGCGCGGCCATAAAGGCGCCGGATGAAGTCGGCAAGGCGGCCCAGGCCCTCAGTCGGGGGCTAGGCGGCGTCTCCGGGGACTTCCAGAAGGCCGCCGCGGACGCCAAGGCGTACAACGAGGCAGTCAACGGGGTCTCCAGCAACACCACTGCCTACGGCAAGCTCAAAGACGCGGTTTCCGCCCTCGCCGACAAGACCGCGGATGCCGACTCCCGTACCCGGGCCCTCCGGGACGCACTGGACCTGCTGTCGGGCGGCTCTGTCTCCCTCCAGGCGGCCCAGGCCCGGGTGAACGAGGCCATCACAGAGGCCAACGACGCCATCGCCAGCGGCATCAACAAGGCGGACGGCTACAAGAACGCGCTGGTCAACGCCAACGGCACCCTGAACACGACCACGAAGAACGGTCAGCGGCTGTTCGACACGTTCAACACGATCGCCGACGGGGCGAGCAACGCTTCCATCGCTGCCTTCGAGTTCGCCCAGTCGCAGAAGAAGGACATGCCGACCTCGCTGGCCGCGGCCCGCAAGGAGATGCAGACGGCTCGGGACGCGGTCATCAAGCTGGCCGAGAGTTACCAGATCGGCTCGACGGACGCTGCGAAGATCGCCGACTCCCTTGGCCTGATCCCCGGGCAGGTGTCCATCCTGTTGCAGACCAAGGGGATGGACGAGACCCTTGCGCAGCTGCTGGCAGTGAAGGCCCAGTTCGAGCAGGTGCCGAACGCGAAGACCATCAAGGTGGAGGCCCTCGGAGAGGACGCGAAGAAGGAGCTGGAGGACCTCGGGTATCAGATCAAGCTGATTCCGGGGACGCGTGAGTACAAGATCACGGCTCCCACCAAGGCTGCTCGGTCCGAGCTGGATCTGCTGCTCAAGAAGCTGTCCGAGACGCCGGGCGGCAAGGACATCAACGTAAATGCGCGCACCGCCGGCGCCGTGATGGGCCTTGAGCAGGTACAGGCGAAGATCCGCGGCACCAACGGCAAGACCGTGACCATGGGCGCGCTGACGGGATCGGCCATCGCGGCTCTGAAGGGGCTTGGCTTCAAGATTGCTGGCACCAAGGGCAAGACGGTCACCATCACCATTCCGACCGGGGGACCCAGCGCCGCAGTACACACGATCCAGGGCTACATCGACAGCGTGCACGGCAAGACAGTCGGCGTCGGCGTCTACACCACCGAGTACTACAAGAAGGTCCAGTCCGGGAACGTCTCATCCGGCCCGCAGCTCCCCAAGCCCGGCCACGCATCGGGCGGCCTGGTCCGCCGAGCGGCCGGCGGGCCCGCACAGTACTTCGACCAGGGCGGTTACATCAGCGGTCCGGGTACTCCGACCAGCGACAGCATCTACGCCGAGTTCGCCTCTGGGGCCCGCGCGATGGTGTCGAACACCGAGTTCGTGATGCGGGCGGCCGCGGTCCGCAAGTACGGCGTGACCACGATGAACGCCATCAACCGCGGCCAACTGGATCTGCCACACCTGGCCGGCGGCGGATCCGTCACCGACTGGCGCTACGACCCGAGCACCGGCAGCCTCTATAGCGCCTCAGACGCCGGACAAGCCGGCCACAAGACGAAGAAGGTCAAGGTCAAGGTTCACGGCAAGACGACCACGAGGGAGGTCGACTACTTCGACATCGGCGCCGTCGAGAAGAAGCTGAAGTCCGCGGCGAAGGCAACCCAGTCCTGGAACAAGGACCTGGAGAAGGTCGCAGACCGGGTCGGCGGGGACGTTGCCGAGGCCCTCGCCGCGATGGGCGAGGACGGCATGAAGCTCGCCCACAAGATGGCCAACGGCAGCACCAAGTACATCAACGACATGGCGGCCGCGCTGCGCAACCTGCAGAAGACCGCTAAGGCGTCCCTGACCGACTACACGCGGCAACTCGGCAAGGTGAACACGCTGAACAAGACGTTCAGCGACAACCTGGCCAAGCTCGCCGCCGAAGGCTACGGCGACCTCGCCTCACAGCTGGCCGCGCAGAACGACCAGGCCGCGCAGGACCTCGCGGCGGCCGCGGTGAAGGACAAGGGCAAGGCATCCAAGGCCAACGCGCAGGCCAAGACCGCGAACAACGCGCTCACCGCCGACCAGGTCGCCGAGCTGGTCCAGATCATCGCCGCCATATCGACCAGCAAGACCGGCATCCACGACGTCGCGTCCAAGACCCAGCTGGGCGAGGACGAGATCATCGACGTCGCCAATAAGGCCAAGACGCAGATCAGCAAGAGCCTTGGGTCCAGGGCGACGAAGTTCCTCGCAGACCTCGGCCGCGCCAACAAGCACCTGTCGTACGCGGACGGCGGCATCCGCGCCGGCCTGTACGCCACCCAGGGCGGCATCATCCGCTTTGCCGAGCCGCAGACGCACGGGGAGGCATACCTGCCGCTCAGCCCCTCGAAGCGCAACAGTGCGATGCCGGTACTCGCCGACGTCGCCCGCCGCTTCGGCGTCGGCCTCACGGACGTCTCATCCGCCCGCCAGGTCATCGTGCACAAGGATGCGCCGCTGGTCGGCCATCTGACCAACAACATCACGTCCGGGGCCAGCGCGATGGAGACGGCACGGCTCATCGGCTCCCAGGTGAGCTGGCAAATGCGCCGGGCCCGGCGGGGAGGCGTTGCATCCCGTGGCAACTGACCAGACAGCAGAACGCCCCACCGAAGTGGGGGCGTTCTACCGGGACCCGATGGCTGGCGCGGGGACGTCAGTCGAATTGGGGGCCCCTCCTTGTCCACCCACCGTAAGGCGGAGCGGGCTATCCGTTCCCTCCGCACGAATCCGCCCCTCCACCCCTACGGAGTGACCATGCCTCGCCGCAGCATCAAGAACTGGGCCAAGCACTACGACAACACGGCCGTCCGGCAGCGCCGTGCCGCCACCGAAGGCGCCATCCGCCCCGCACCGAGCGGCACGCCGCCCCAGACGCACGACCAGTGGCTGGAAGCCCAGGCCGCCAAGGTCCGGGCCCGTGAGGACGCACAGCAGGAGGACCAGTCGTGACCGACCACGACCCCCGTGATGCCATCCGCCGGCGTGCCCGCGCCCGCGCCGTAGCGATGGGACTCGCCCGCCAGGAGGCAACACCCGACCCGGACACCCACGAGTTCCTCGAGCCGGTGCCGACCACGAACCCCCGGGTGCTCCAGCAGCTCCTGTCCCGCGGCCACCTGACGCCAGGCCAGGCCGAGACGGCGCGGCGCATGTTCGCCGCGGTCCGCCAGTACGTCGCCGACAACCCCGAGGGGGACTGACCATGACCGAGCAGCAGACCAACACCGCCGAGACCATCCTCGAACGGCTGGCACGGCAGCAGCGCGAAAGCCTGGAGCGCCGTTCCCAGGTGGAGAAGGCTTGGTCCTCCCCGGAGGCGAAGCGCGTGCACGAGTTCATCAAGCGGGACGGCAACGTCGACTGGCGGGAGTTCGTCAGCCACTGCGGCGGCATCATGAACGTGGTCGCCCTGCTCGACGCGCAGGGGCAGCCCGACGCGGACCGCATCATCCCGCTGGTCGACGAGCTGTTCGACAAGTACGCGGTGACCGAGTACCGGGGCGGCATCACGATGACCAGGCGGCCGAACAACCGGCCGTACCGCCCCCAGCGGGGCCCGTCTGTCGAAGAGCAGCGTGCCCAGTTCCCCGGGGACGGTGGACCGGCCGAAGAGCCGCCGGCGTACCGGCCTGTCACGGCGCCGAGGTAACAGACTCACGGCCGGCTTGGGTCACCCGGCCGTGACTGCCCCCCGGGCCGCTGTACACCGGGGGGCTCTATCGCGTCTCGGGCCCTACCGCGACCGCCAGCGACGCCGTAGAGACCCGCCCAGGGCACAGCAGTGCGTGCATCAGGTAGTCCTCGCCCGCGTCGCCCAGCTCCCGCACCGGAGCGTCCTGGCAGTGTTCCCAGCAGCCGCCGCAGTGCCACCAGTAGCGGCGCTGTCGGCCCTTGTCCTGTCCCAGGATGATGAAGCTGAAGCCCTCGAGGGTGTCGCCGGACCACAGGATCTCCGGTTCCGCCGGCTGAGACTTCCTTCGTGCCGTCGTCTTCGCCATGTGGTCATGGTGGGGCCAGTGGGGTGGCCTGTTCCTCTGCCACCCGCTGATACCTCGCTGGCAGCGGATCTTTGACACCCACTGACACCTGATCTTGCACTTCAAGCAGCGGCGGGGCGGGGCGGGGCGGAAGCCAGGAGACCCCCTGAACCCCTCTGAGGGGCCTTCTCGGGCCGTTTTCACTTCCGCCCCGCCCCGCCCCGCCGGGACTTGACCCCGTTGCGGGGCGCCGGTATTCACGCGTGCGCGCAGGGACGCGTGCCCATACGGGTGGGGGCAGATCGGGCTGTCACACCGCTTGTCACAGTCACGGTCACAGTTACCGACTCGGCCCCACCGTTACACAGAGCGACTTACTTCCGCTCAACCAGCGGAGGTAGCCCGGTAGAGGCGTCCATGCGGGCATACCGCCCTGACCTGCGAGGACGCAAGTTCTGGCTTACCTACTACCTACCAAGAGCCCCGGATGAGCCCGGATTCCCGCCCTGAGAGCCCAGGAACCTGGACTCCGCTCCGGTAGAGGTAAGAGGTAAGCCGCCCACCCATCCGTGACTATCCGTAGCCGGAAACGACGAGTGCCCCCACCTGACCACCAGGCGGGGGCACTCGGACATCTGCTGCGGCTATCCGGCGGACAACTCCGCCACGGCCGGGGCCGTGCGCTGGCCACGCTTCTCGGCCTCGGCAACCACACGGGCGGCAAAGCCCGGGTCCTCAGCCATCAGCTGCTCGGCCTCGGCGTAGCGCTCCCGCCCCCAGGTCTCACTGCGCCCGTACACCGCGGCGAACTCCTTCCGGGTCGGGGTGTCGTCCAGCAGCTGCAGAACCGCGGCTTCGAAGTTGGCCTCTTCGATCTGCTTCCGCTTCGCCTCGGCGCCGCGCACGTCGCCCGTTTCTGCGGTCGGGGCGGCGGCCGGAACTGCGGTCAGCTTCCGCGGTTTCGCGGTCTGCTGCGCGGCCGGAAGCGCGGTCGTTTCTGCGGTCGCCCCGGGCAAAACTGCGGTCGCCTTCGGGGCCGTTTCTGCGGTCAGTTCTGCGGTCGTGGTCGGCAAAACTGCGGTCGGTTCCACGGTCCGGGTCCGCCGCGCTTCTGCGGTCCTGCGGCGGTCCTCGCGTGCTTGTGCGGCGGCCCTCGCGTCCGCTTCTGCCTTGAGTTTCACCGCCTCGGCCTCGGCCTCGGTGATGATCCGCTGCCGCTCCAGCTCCGCCTTGTGCTCCGCGGTTTCGCGGTCGATGCGCGCCTGCTGCTCCCGCGCTTCTGCCTCGGTGCGGCGCCGCACTTCTGCCTCCTGGCGGTCCCGCTCGGCCCGCCGCGCTTCTGCTTCTGCGGTCGCCTGGATCTCCCGCGCTTTTGCCTCGGCCAGCTCCCGCGCCTTCCGCACTTCCAGCTCCGTGCGCTTCTCCTCGGCGGCCAGATCTGCGGCGCGCTTCCGCTCCGCTTCTTCGGCCGCGTGCTTGGTCTCCTCTCGCTGGCGGGCGGCCTCGGCGTCGGCACGGCGCTTGGCTTCCTTCTGCTCTTGGTTCGCGGCCACGATCGCCTTCTGGTGTGCCTTCTTGTCGGTGCAGAACTGCCGGTAGCGGGCGCCGGCCTCGGCGAGCAGGATCACGAGGAACGGGATGACGGAGTGGAGCAGCAGCCCGGCGGGGTCGGGGTTGGCGGGCCACCCGGTGAACTTCTCGTCGGGGTAGAGGGAGGCCCAGCAGTTCATCAGCCAGGTGGCGAGGCCGGCGAACCAGCGCAGGACGAACGGCCATCCTCCGGGCTTGTAGCCGTAGGCGGCGAGCCTGCCGTCGATGAACAGGACGCCGAGCAGGGCGAGGGAGACGAGCGGGTCCAGCATCCAGGCGATGGCGGGGTGGGTGTGGTGGTCGGTGGCGAACAGGGTCACGTTGACCGCGGTGAAGATGAGGCCGCCGAAGCCGAGGACGACCAGAACGGTGGTCACGAGTCGTTCGGTGCGCTCGATGTCGGCGATGGCCTTGCGCGCCTTGTTGGCGTCCTCGTCCGTGACGACGCTGGGGGCCTGCGCCGAGGTCGGTGGGGCGGTCTGCACGGGGTGGTTCCTTCCAAGGGTTGCGGTGGGGGGAGTGGCAGTCATCGGACGGCTCCAGCGAGCGCCCTGCGCTTTTCGCGGGCCTGGGCACGCAGGGCGGGCAGGTTGGGGACGCGGTTGTACAGGGTGACGTTGCTGAAGCCCAGCTCGGCGCACACGCTTCGGACGCTGCGCGGGTGGTCTGGATCGGTAAGAAGGCTCACGGCCTTCTCCAGCAGTTCGTCGGACACCGGGACGATCCGCTTGCGGTCGACGTCGCGGAGTTGGTCCAGGTCGGGGATGCGCTCGCACATTGAGGAGCGATTGAGGCCGACCATGGCCGCCACCTGGCGGATGGACAGATCCGGGTTCTTCAGCAGTTCCCGCGCCTGCTGGATCTTCTCCTCCGGGATCGCATGCTCACTCGGCTTGCGCGGCTTGCGCGGTCCCGGAACCTTGGGCATTGCCGGCTTGGCGGCCCGAGAGGCACGCCAAGAAGCTTCCATGCAGGTGCGGCAACGCTTGGCGCCCTTGGGGGTGAAGAGGGTGTTCTCCAGCGTCAGCTCGTGCCCATCATCGCAGTGCGTGCGGGTCGGCTCGCTCATGGTGCCCTTGTCCTTGGTCCAGTTCCGCATGGCGGTCGACGGCATGCCGGTGGAGGACTGCCAGTTCGGACCGCCAGCCGCCTCCAGGTCACGGCGCAGTTCGCCGACCCGGGCGCAGGACTCGCGGAAGTCGATCAGAAGCTGGTCACTCTCGCGGGTCAGCTGCTCTACCCGCTGCTTGGTAGCGGTGCGGGTTTCAGGCCGCATGTGGAACCGGCCGCCTTCGAGCCGAGAGCGGTACATGGACGTCTTGGTGTGGGCCTCGCGCCACTTCTTCGACAGGTCCGCCATGACTTCAAGGGCATCGTTCAGCTCCGCCGCGAGGATGGCGGCTTCGGGCTGGTCGGTTGCGTAGGAGTGGCCAGCTTCGACGTCTCGGTTAAGCGGGTCGCTGAAGTCGATGGCCAGTTCCCGGATGGACGCGAGGCGCCCGTAGAAGTCGCCGATCCTCTGTCGGCCCATGTGGCAGAGCAGCCCCCAGGGGAACTGGATGTCCTTGCCTCGCGCCGCGAACTTGGTCCACAGCTCCACGAACGTGTCGGCGGCGATGTCCTCGGCGTAGGAGACGTGCCGCTGGTCGAGACGGGAGTAAATGAAGTACGTCAGCGGCTTCCACCAGCGGCGGTATGCCTCTTCGTACTGCCGCTCTGCGGCGGCGAGATCGACGGGAGCAGTGGTTTCCTCGGCCTGTACCGTCATCAGTGACTCCTTGCAGAGGGGGTCTGGCACGGCCCGGTCCGATTGGCGCTGGTACCGCCTCGGTTCTGGGCCGTGCCGCTTTGTGTCTGCTGGGCGGGCTACTTGCTGGCCGGCGGGTTGCCGTTGTCCTTCTTCATGGCGTTGGACTGCCGCACGGCGGCCCTGATGGAGCGGGCGAGGTTGGCGGGGAGCTGCTTGGCGGCGGCGTCCTTGTTGCGTCCGGGCATCGGGATCTCGTTTCTGTGAGGCATGTTCAGGCGTTGGGATGGGCGGGGTTTCCTGCGGGCTGTTCGGTGCGGTGAGCGGCCGCGGTGTACTGGGCGCGGAGTGCGGCCCGGATCGTGGTCATGTCGGCTCCGCGGGCCTTCCAGCGTTCGAGGTTGGCTGCCCTGCGGTCGGCGTTGGCCTGGTCCAGCCAGCCGGATCGGCGGTTGTCCTCGAAGCGCTGGTTGCGGAGCTGCTGGACGGCGAACAGGAGGTCGTCGAACGCGGCGACGGGAATCCGGCGGGCGCTGACGATGGGCTGGCCGTGCCAGTCGTCCACGGAGATGCAGATGCGGGTCATGGGGTCGTTGCTGCGGGTGTCGCGGAGGTCGTAGGCGCCGGCGAGGGAGCTGAGGGCGTTCTGGAACGCCTGGAAGGGGGCGCGGCGGCCGGTCCACAGGGGGCTGAGCTGGGGGTCGTCGTCGGCGAGCACGCTGGCCTCCCCTATCAGGCCTGGTCGGTGAGGGCGGCCAGCTGGTCGCGCATCGTCTCCAGGCCGGCCAGGTAGCGGCGGAGACGGCTGAGCAGGATGTCCGTCTGGTCCAGGTCCAGGCGGGAGCCCTGCCCGATGGAGAGGGTGTCGACGTAGATGTAGGGGCCCGGATCGGCGCCGGCCTCAACCTCGTCCGGGGGGACTTCGGAGAGGGCGGCCCACATGACCTCGAGCGGCTCGTGGTTCTCGTCGTACATGTCGCCGGGGCCCTTGAACGAGATGGGCTTGGACTCGTGCCAGTCGTCGCCGGGGTGGTTCTTGTGGCACCAGGCGGGGCAGCTGGCGCTGTCCTGGGTGGTGTCGACGGTGGCGGTGGGGGACTCGGCCTTGAGGGTGCGCAGCATGCGGCGGGTGGCGCGGTGGAAGCGGGAGGCGACGGCGCCGGCGATGGACTGCGCCCAGCGGTGCTCCTCGGCGGTGGGGGAGGCGGGGTTCTCGGAGGAACACAGCACGAAGGTGTGCTGGTCGCGGATGGCGGCCTCCATCACCTCGGCGGCCAGGTCCTCGAGGTTGACCACGTTGCCGGGGATGCCCAGGCGGTGGCGGCGCATCCTGTCGACGGTGGTCCGCAGGGTCACCTCCAGGTCGGTGGGCGGGACAGTGTCGACTCGGGAGCGGGTGGTCTCGTCGTTGTCGGTGATGCGTCCGACGAAGCGGACGGCGTCCTCGGTGGTGGCCATCGGGACTCCCTTGCAGAGGGGGGTGATCGGGGGTTTTCAGGGGTCCGGGGGCGGCGCCTGGTACGCGGTCGCCCCCGGACTTGCAGGGGGGTGCTAGTTCTCGATGACGGCGCACGCCTCGGCGGCGCGCTGCTCCAGGTAGTGGTTGGCGATCTCGGCGGAGTACTCCGCGCCGAGGCGGCGCAGGTCCTGCTGGCGGTCGGCGGGCAGGTGAGCCAGCGCCGGGTTGGTGTCCGGGTTGGCGATGTGCCGCAGGACCAGGCCGACGAGGGTGGCCAGGTGACCGTCGGCGAGGCCGCCGAGGGCGGCGACGATGGCGCCGGACCGCTCGGTGGTCAGGTCGGCGGCGGCGAGGTCGGCGAGGGCCTGCACCGCGGTGTCCAGGGCGGGGTGGAAGCCGATGAGGTCCTGCGCCAGCTCGGTGATCTGGGTGGTGGAGGCCGGAACGGTCGGGGCGGTCGCGGGGGCCAGGGTCATCGTCATGAGATGTCGTCCTCTCCGTCTTCGGAGTCGCGCTGGAGTGTCTGGGTGAGTTCGGCGATGTCGACGCCGGTGAACGCGCTTTCGATCTCGGCTCGCAGTGCGGGCGGGATGTCCGCCGGGACGGGTCCGTGGGTGGCGCGGTGGATGATGAGCTGTTCGACGGCCTCCGCGAGGAGTTCCGCCAGCTCCGGGGTGAATCCCAGGGCGTGCACGGGGTGGTTGGGGAAGGCGGCGATGGTTGCCTCACCCGGGGCCAGCAGCATGCGCACGGCGGGCTTGATGCTGATGCGGTCGGTGTAGCCCAGCTCCGTCAGCGCCTCGGCAAGGCGGTTAACGGCCCGGCTGATCCGGTCGTGCTCCCTCATCACGCGCCACCCAGGCCCAGGTCGAACTCCAACTGCTGGGGGATGGCGACGCCAGCAGCGGCCCGCTGGGCCTTCAGAGCCTCCCGGGAGATGCGCTGGGCTTCGGCCCGTGCGGCGGCCCGGCGGCGTTCCTTGGCCCGGTACTTCTTGGCCTTGGCCTGAGCCAGGGGCATCACGGCGGTCAGCAGGTGGCAGAGCATCGGCATCACGATGAGCGGCACCCTGTTGGCCTTCAGGTTGTTGCACGCCTCGCAGGCCAGCACCAGGTTCCACGGCTGCCAGTGCTTGACGATCTCGTTCGGGATGACGTGGTCCAGGGTGGCTTGGTCCAGGTCGATGAAGGGCTGGGCGCAGTAGGCGCACTTGGCGCCGTCTCGCTGGGCGATGCTGAAGCGCAGCGCGGCCTTCTTGTCACCGGACGGGCCCTTGGAGTTTCCGGCCGGGGCGCCCTTCTTCCAGATGCGCGGCGTTTCGACGAACTCGACTTTGGTGGTGGACACGCGCTGGAACGCGGCTTCCACGGCCATCAGAAGGTGCGGGTCGATGGGCTGCTCAGTGCCGTCCAGGTCCAGGCTGGTCATCGGCTCGTCACCGCCTTCTCGGTGGTCTGCTGCTTGGCCAGCTGGTCCAGGTACTGCTCGCGGGTGAGGACGTCGGAGCCGGCGAGCAAGAACCGGGAGAGGTTGATGTACTCGGGGGCGGCCGGCTCGGGGCGGACGACGTTGCCCGAGACGGACACGACGCGGCCGTAGACCAGCCATCCCCAGATCCGCTCGTACTGCTGCCCGGTGACGTGGACGTAGGTGGCGGCGCCGGTCCCGGACTCCAGCCGCACCATGGCGGTCGGCGGCTTGTAGGGCCGGTTCGGGGTCTCGAAGAGCCGGACGGCGCCGATGGTGCCCCGGATGATGACGAACGCGCGGTCCGGCATGGCGGACAGGCGGCCCGCGGTGAGGGCGGGGATCTGGTCGATGGTGATGTAGCCGGTGTTCAGGCCGGCCCGGGTGTTGACGTACTGGGCGGTGAAATCCCGCTCGGGGTTCATGGTGTGGGCCTGTGACGGCTCCAGCACCGCTGCGCTAGCGTTACGCATAGCGAGTTCTCCCTGGTCAGGTCAGGTAGGGCTCGCCGGGTCCGATAGGTCCCCCGAGGGTCCAGGTGTGCTACCACCTGGACCTTTCGGTTTTCTGGGCCCCATCGGCTTCCGACACCTAGGACACTATCTAGAACCTAGGCTTTACGTCAAGCGCCTAGGTTCTGCTATGCTCGGATCATGACGAACACGAAGCGAACCGCGCGCGAGGTAGCTGACGACCTCCGCAAGCGCGTACTCAATGGGGAGAAGCAGCCAGGAGAGACCTTGGCGACGATCGCCGAGCTGACAGAGCGGTACGACGTGGCGCGCGAGACCGCGCGAGCCGCAGCCAACATGCTGGCGGCGGAGGGCCTGCTGCGGTCTGTGCACCGCCGCGGATTCGTGGTCCAGGACCGCGTACGCCGGCGCCGCATCCGGCGGGGGCAGGTGGTCACCAGAAACCCGCACTACGGCTACGTTTTCCCGGCCACGCATGACCCCTCCGAGAAGTGGGCACCGATCGGCACGCCCTATCGGTCCCTTGAGGCCGCGCCGGAACTGGTCGCCACCACGTTCGGCGTAGAGGTGGGCTCCTCGGTTCTTCGGCGACGCCGGGTCATGGCTCCTGTAGGTGAGCCGGCCTTCCAGCTGGTCGACACGTGGATCAGTCCGGCGGCTGTTGCCGACGCCCCCCAGGTTGCCGAGCCGTCGACTGGCCCGGGTGGCTATCTCGACCGCCTGGAGGAGGCCGGTCACGGACCGATCTCATGGCGCGAAATCATCCGAGTGCGGATGCCAAGCGCTGAAGAGGCCAAGCTACTGGAGATCTCACAGGCTATGCCGGTCTTTGAGGTCGCGATGACCGGCTACTCCGGGCGGGATGACCAACCCATCGAGGTCACGATCAAGGTAATTCCGAGTGACCGCGTCGAGCTGTGCACCGACCTGATTCGCGGCGACTCTGCGGCCTGGCCCGTACAGCCGGTCACCACGTCCTAGGGATGAGCGGGGGGGGAACACTTCCTGCCATCTGTGCCAGTGTCGTTCTAGCTACTTCGCAGCGTTCCCTGGGAGGGGAAATGCCCTATAGCAAGCCGAACACCGAGTCAGAGTGGATCAAGGTGACCGAGGTTGCCGCCACTCTCGGATGCGACCCGCGCACGGTCATCCGCATGATCAAACGTGGTGACTTGAAGGTCCGGGCTATCGAGTTCGGTCTCGCCCCCCGCGTCCACCGCGGCGACTGGCAGGCCGAACTGGACCGACGCATTGCCGCTGGTGTCAGTGCCTAGCAACACCCCCCAGAACGCGCCGAAGCCCGGTGCGGCTAACACCGGGCTCCTGATGCGTTTGCGCTGGTCAGGCTCTGTCTTTGCGGAAGGGACCTGACCCGCACCGTTCCGTTCACGACGGAAGCTCTAAAGCCCACGTTACCCGGCACGGGGATTTGCCGGTAGTCGGGGGCCGTGTCGTCCGCCACACGAGCTTCCGCAGACTCCATAGGAGTTCCACCTATGGCGATCCCCGCCAAGCAGCACAAGGTCACGGTGAGTGCGCTGTGACCACTTCCATCCTCAGCGGCACCGCTTACGAGCGTGTCGTCCAGGCCCTGAACGACCACGGCAGCAAGGGCCGTGGCAATGCCTGGCAGTGCCCCGCTCACGACGACGGGTCTCCGTCCCTGTCAGTCGGCCATCGCAAGGATCGCAAAGGCGTGGTCCTCAACTGCCACGCAGGCTGTTCCACCGAGGACGTTGTAACGGCCCTCGGACTGGCCATGACAGATCTGTTCGACGAGCCGATGGAGAGGCGCGAGCGTCCCCAGGTCGTCGCCGAGTACCCCTACTGCGACGAAGGCGGCCAGGTTCTCTACGTGGTCCGCCGCATCGAGCCCGGCTACGACGGCGAGCGCAAGACGTTCCGCCAGTACAGGCCCGACGGCAAGGCCGGCGTCAAGGGCATTCGCCGTGTCCTGTACCGCCTGCCCGAGGTCATCGCCCAGGCCCACGCCAACCTCCCCATCCTGGTGGTGGAAGGAGAAAAGGACGCCGACAACCTTGCGGCTATCGGCGCCGTCGCCACCTGCAACGTAGGCGGAGCAGGAAAGTGGAGCGACGACTACACCGAATGCCTCCGTGGCGCCTCGGAAGTCGTCGTCATCGCAGACCGGGACGAGCCGGGCCGCAAGCATGCCGCGTCCGTCGCCGACTCGGTCCGACGCGCTGGCATCCCCGTTCGCGTGGTGGAACCGGCCCGCGGAAAGGACGTCTCCGACCACTTGGCCGCAGGCCTCGGTTATGACGACCTGGTCCCCGCCCAAGATGCGCCCGAGCAGCTGGCCAAGGTGCCCGCACAGGCCGAGCCGGTGGACGCGGACACAACGCCGACCAGACGTCTTGTCCTCACTCCCGCCTCACAGATCCGCATTCGCCCGGTCCGCTGGTTGTGGGACACGACTCCGCCCGGGGAGGCACCTACCTCTCATGGCAGGCTTCCGCTTAACTCCCTGAGCATCGCTGCTGGTGGCCCCGGCCTCGGTAAGTCGCAGTTTGCTGCCTGGATGGCCGCCCAGGTCACGAACGGAACGCTACCGGGGGAGTTGTACGGCACGCCTCGCAGCGTCATCTACGCGGCCACCGAGGACTCCTGGTCTATGACCATCGCGCCTCGTCTGCTCGCCGCCGGCGCGGACCTGGACCGGGTCTACCGCGTTGATGTGATGGACGACGAACGGCTGCACGCCCGCCTGTCCCTGCCCATCGACACGTCCCTGATCGGGAAGGCCGCCGAGGAGTACGGCGTCGCCCTGCTGATCGCTGACCCGCTGCTATCGATGATCGATGCCACGATCAACGACTACCGAGCCACCGAGATCAGGTCGGCCCTCGAACCGCTGGTCGCGGCCGCGGACCGATACAGCTTCTCCGTCCTCGGACTGGCGCACTTCACGAAGGCCGGTGGGACTGACCCTCTGTCCCGCGTTGCCGGGTCAGGCGCCTTCGGCCAGCTCATCCGGGCACTCATTGCCTTCGCCAAGCAGGAAGGCGAAGACGGCACCCCCGAGTACGTCATGAGCCTGGAGAAGAACAACCTGGGCCGGGAAGGGCTTCCTTCCCACACGTACACGATGATCTCCACCGACATTGAGACGCCAGAAGGAACGTCGCACACGTCGCGGTTTGTCCTGGGACCGGAGTCTCTGACGTCGGTTCGGGAAGTCATGCGAGCCGAGACGAGCGGTGAGAGTCCGACGTCGATGGGGGAAGCCGTGGAGTGGCTCCAGGGCTGGCTCACCGACGCCGGGGGTTCCGGCGTAGGCCGTGACATCAAGAAGGCGGCCCGCAACGAGGGCTTCAGCGACTCCACCATCGACCGAGCCCGGCGGAAGCTCCGGATCAAGTCCAAGCAGGAAGGCTTCGGCAAGGACCGGACGTCGCACTGGTACCTCCCGGAGGCCCTTCCCAAGGGCTGACACGCATCAGCAGCCTGCGCCCCGTCCCGATCCTGAGACGGGGCGCACTGCTGTCTCAGGAGGCCCTCACGCCACACACTCTGACGCGATTGACGCGAATGACGAGATTGGGCGTGACCTGCGGTTTCGCAGGCGCCTCAGCTGACAAAGATGGTGACGAACATGGTGACGAACATGGGCCGCTCATACGCGTCATCTTTGTCAGTCATCCCCCATTCCCGTCACCATGATTGTCAACACAAAACCGCAGGTCAGATCCAATCTCACCATTATTGTCAGACTCTGTGTGTATGGAGTGGTGCAGGGCTGACGCGTATGAGGCGATAACCGAGGCCAGCAGCATGCGCGCCACGTCACCAACAGGGCCGAAGGCGAGCAGAGGGAACAAAGAGCGCATTACCTGCCACTCTTGATCTAGGCGCGGGGCCGTCCGTCAGCCGGCATGCCGCCGCCGGCCTGGTGGGCGCAGCGACGAGCGATCGGACCCCCCGATGCCTCTCTCCCGCACCGCATACGCCATAGCCGCGCACTGGGCCGCCTGCCGCAAGCACCCGCCGGCCCGCGCCCACCGCGAGGACCTCGCCGAGCAGGTCCAAACCCACCTCAGCCATGGCGCCGACCCCGAGTACCTGCGGCGGATCACCTGGTGGATGGCCACGGAACAGCCCACCTGGTTCGACCTGTCCCTGGCCATGCAGATGTCCGGCGCCCCCCAGCCCGAACCGACCACGGCCCCCGGCCGGCACCGCTGCCCCTGCCGCGGAGCCCTCGCGGCCGCCTGAACACGCCAAGGGCCCCACACCGTCGCCCGGGTGTGGGGCCCTTCGGCCACCTGAGCCGCGAACCCCGCTAGCCCACGTACATCATGCCGGGCCAGCGGGCTGTTGTTCCCCCAGAGCTTTCGGGATGATTCCCCCTCAGCTCACAGACGCCCCGGGGGGACCCATGAACCTCACAAGAGCAGCCGGCGCGGCCCTGCTCGTCGCCGTCGCGGCCACCGCATGCAGCAGCGGCACGCCAGCGCCCCGTGCCACCGTCACCAAGACGGTCTACCCGACGCCCGAGGCCACACCCAGCCAAGAGCCCGACGACGCCCTGAAGATGGGCACCGTGGCACCCGTCCAGGACGAGCAGGGCGTCCACCTCACCATTCAGGCCGTCGACTACCAGCAGCCCTACAAGGGCCCCCGGCCGCAGAAGCCGGACTCCAGCCTCGGCGGCGACACCTGGGCCACGGCCCGCATCAAGGTCTGTGACGTCAGCGGAGGCATCCTCACCGTCGACCAGGCGGCCTGGTCCCTCAGCTACCCGGACGGCACCAGCATCGACGTCACCGGGCTGACCGGGGGCGACATGCCGAAACCGGAGTTCCCCGCGCAGAAGACCATCACCGTCGGACAGTGCGCGGCCGGCCTGGTCTCCTTCGCCGTCCCCGGCAAGAAGCGGCCCGCGCGGCTCACCTACCAGCCGACCGACACCACCACGGTGGAGTGGGCCATCACGCAGTAAGCACTGCGGTACTGCGTGCAGTGCCACTGGAAGCAGTGCCCACGGAACCACTGGCTCACTGCATGCAGTGCCACGGAAGCACTGCACCACTGCACGCAGTGCCCCGTACCTACTGCATGCAGTACCTACTGCCGTTGCCGCAGCTCAGCCAGCACAGTGCGCTGCAGAGCGCCGTGGAACTCGGGATCGAAGCCCGGCTCGTCCCCGCCCTTCGACAGGGTCTCCACCAGAATCCGGACCACCTCGGCGGCCGGCACGTCCGCAACGTCCAACTGCCCCGCCGCCCAGCTAGTCCACGCCTTCAGCCTCCGGTGCAACGGCGGAGGCATGTCCACCGTCATCCGTACCGGCTTGGTCCTCACCTGCGAAGCCCGCCGCGCCGGCGCCCCCTCGCCGCGGTTCCGCCCAGCAGCTGCCCGGGCCATGCGCTCCTCGCGCTGCGCTGCTGTCTCACCCATCACTTGCCCGCCTTCTCAAGAAGCTCCGTCGCCAGCTGGTCATACGCCGTGTTCCGTTCCGGCTCGGCGCCGAAGGACTGCGCGAAGACCTCCAACCGGGGAATGGTCGTCGTCAGCACGTCGTACCCCTGCCGAGTCAGCACCCGTCGCGCTGACGGACCCGAGGCCGCGCCCGACACCACACGGTTGAGCAGCACGCACTTCTGGACATCGGGCCGCATCACGTCCTCCACCTCCTCGAGGACGCCGGCCAGCGGCGACATGCGGTCCAGCTCGATTCCGGTCGGTGCCACCGGGATGACGAGGATGTTGGCCCAGCGCATCGCCGACCGGGCGATGAGGGCGTGGTCCTCGACCTGGGGGATGTCCCCGATCACCACGTCCGTGCCGTAGTCATCGGCCCGACGGTGGAAGTCCTTGACCGGGAGCCCAGCGATTTTGAAGGGGAACCCGCCGGCCTGGTCCGACCACTCCAGCGCGGAGGCCCCGGGGTCGGCGTCGGTCAGGCAGACCGACATGCCACGCCGGTGGAGGGCGTACGCCAGCCACACGGCTGACGTCGTCTTCGCCGTGCCCGGCTTCAGGTTGATGAATGCGATTCGCAGCATGGCTCGGGACGCTACCGGGCCGCAGTACCGCAGCAAGGCAGTACCCACTGCATGCCGTGCTTCCTCGTCTGATATGGCCGCTGACCTGCGGCTTTCCTTGTCTACTGCGTGCAGTGATGCAGTAGGCACGGCACTGCGTGCAGTAGGTACTGCATGCAGTATCGTGTGGCCCACGCGGTTCGGCCCGCCCCTCAGGGCCTGTCCGGGCTCACCACCTGGATGCCTTCCGGGCCGAACGGCGAGGCCAAGCGTCAGGCGCGGCCGCCGGCGGTTCCCTCCCGGGCCTGCGAAACGGGAGGGCCCGCCGGACGCGGGCCGGTGACCGCAGCTAACCGGCTCCCATGGCTCAGCCCTCCGAGGTCACAAAACTTCGGAGGGCTGAGCCGTTTCCCCTCCGCCTACGATGGCGCCGTGACCAACCGACGTGCCCTCGGCACCGGCCCCCAGGCGCCCGCCAGCATCCGTGCCACCGAGGCCGATCTGCTGCCGTCCATGCCCGCCGTGCAGATGCCCGACCTGGACGACCTGCGGGCCCGCGGCGTTCTCGACAGCCAGCCCGCCGCGCGGGCGAACGCTCGCCGGACCCTGGGCACCGGCAAGGGCGCCTGAACTTTCACGAAACCTCGGCGCCGCGGCGCAGCCCACCCCGCCCAACACGCCTCCGCTGGCCGGGGAATACGCCTCCCCCTGGACCGTTCTTCCGGGATAACCTCACATATGCGGGTTAAAGATGCGACGAACCCTGCTACGGAATACCGGGCATGACGGACTCTCAGGGGGAGACAGTGACACACACGGACATCGAACGCGCGGCCGCCTCGGGGCTCGTCCTCCCCGCCACCGCTGACCTCACCGCGCCGGCGGAGTTCACCCCGGACGTCCTCGCCAAGCTCCAGGACCTCGAGGACCGCAGCCGCGTACACGAGCAGAACTCCAGGCCGGACAACACCCGCGACTCCTACGCCGCCGACTGGAAGCACTGGGAGACGTTCTGCGCCCTGCTCGGCCTTCCGGTCGCTGCCATCACCCCTGGCAGTCTCACCGCGTTCGTGGAGTGGCTGTGGGTCCAGCCCGGGTGGAAGCCCGGCACCTACACCGCCCCGTCCACCATCGACCGCCGCCTGTCCGGCGTCGTCGTCACCGGCCGCACCCAGCTGAACCTGCGCCTGGACAAGACCGTGGCCGCCCGCGCCCGCACCGTCCTCAAGGCCAAGGTGAAGGAGATGGAGAAGACGAAGGAGAAGCGCGGCCGCGGGCCCGCGCCGGCGCTGCTGGTGGAACACCTAAGCCAGGCGGTCACCGCCGCACCCGACAACCGCCTCGGCATCCGCAACAAGTCCATCGCCCTGACCCAGTTCGCCATCGCCGGCCGGGAGCACGAGGTGGCGTTCCTGCGCCTGCGGGACTTCGAGGAACACGCGAAGGGGCTGCTGGTCGACGTCCGCGTCTCCAAGGTGAAGCCACGCAAGGTGAAGGTGCCGTTCGGCACGAACCCGTCGACCTGCCCGGTGCGCGCCTGGAAGGCCTGGAAGGAGTCGGCCGGCCTGACCGACCCGGACGACTTCGCCTACAAGCCGCTCCACCCGCGCTGGCACACCGTCATGGACGGCGGCCTGGACCCGGAGACCATCGGCGACGTCATCACCAAGCTCGGCACCTGGGCAGAGCTGGACTTCCGGCCCACCGGGCACTCCCCGCGGCGCGGCGCGGCCACCAGCGCCAAGCGCGCCGGCAAGGACCGCAAGGAAATCGCCCGCCAGGGCGGCTGGGCCGACAACTCCGCCGCCATGGAGACCTACTTCGCGGAAGTCGACGGCTGGGAGGAGAACGCCATGCGAGGGGTGCTGTAGCCGAGGTTTCGTAAAGGATCACTGCCGATGTTTTGTAACCCGGCAGGGGACCGGTCCATGGGTGGTACGCGCGCAGGAGTTTGGACCTAGGACTTTACGTTAAGCCTAGGTTCAAGGTAGAGTGATCCATGTAAACGGCCCCGAAGCCGGTGACGCAAACACCAACCCGGGGCCTGACGGACTCACCTGACGCAAACAGGAGAACCGCTGTGATCCACTCTCTCACCACCCGCCAGCGCCGCGCCCACCGCCGTACCCTCCGGGCCACCCTCCGCCAGCGTGCCGCCGCCAACCGGCTGGTCTCCTCCGTCCGCCGCCGCCCCCGCTCCCTCGCCACCGTCGCCATCGCCGCCGGCGTCGACAAGGCCACCGCCACCGGCACCGCCAACGGCCTGCGCTCCGTCGCCAAGCGACTCGGCGTCACCCCCGCCCAGACCGCCCGCACCCGCCGCACCGTGAACGGCGGCCGCGCCCACCACACCCACAACGTCTCCCGCTACACCCTCGGCCAGGTCCGCACCCTGATCCGCTCCTACCGGCCGCGCAAGCCCGAGTACGTCGCCGCCGTCGACCGCATCGCCCGCCTCTGCACCGCGGCGTAACCTCCCCAGACCAAACCCCCGCCTCCACTGCCAGGGAGCCGGGGTTCTGCCATGTGCCACGCCATGTGCCACGCATAGACCCGCCACGCAGCAGGTCTCCAAGGGCTATCCGCCACGCCACAAGAGACGCCACGCAAGCCCCGTAGGCGCCACGCAGAGACGAGCGGAGGGAAGCCCCGGCAGAGATCGTCGTACTGTGCCCATAGGTACCTGGGCATCGCCCGCCGGACCACGACGGCCCCACGTGGACGCCACCAGCAGGTGGCCGCCCGTTCGTCTGGACCGCACCCCTGGGGACCGCCGTGGACTCTCTCCGCAGCACACACGCCCGCGTAGCCGCGCTTGCTCGGCACCGCTCACCGGATGACCCGGAAGTGGCCTCCGCCCGTGAGGAACTGGCGGTCTGCAAGGAGAAGACCCGCGCCCTGCGGGCCCGCATCAGCAGCCTTCCGGCTTCCGCCTGCGAGCAGATGCTGGCCTCCCTGTCCGGCGGGTGGAACGGCTGATGGCCAACTGGAACCTGTCCGTTGAGCTGAGGGGCAGCGGCAACGACCTGGCCGCCTCGCTGCGCGCGGCCGCGACGAACGCCCGCTCGCTGGGGTCCGCCGCCCGCACTGCCAGGACCGACGTCAAAGAACTTGGCACCGTCGCCCAAGCCACCGCCCGGCACTTGAGCACTTTGGGCCGCGAAGCCCAGACCGCCGGCCGCTACATGACCACCCTCGGCGACCGGTCGGCGGTCGTCGCCAG
>NZ_CP058978.1:0-17319 GCF_013423905.1 Streptomyces sp. NEAU-sy36 | reverse complement strand
GGGCGGAATTCGCGCCGCGAATTCCTTTCCTCCTCGAATGCAGCGCAGCGAAATTCGAGGATTCGACCGCAGGTCGAATGGATAGCGCGAAGCGCTCCATTGGATTCCTAATCCGAAAGCCTGATCCCCGCCGAATTGAGAGTAATCCAATTTTGAATAGGCGCTAATTCCGCAGGAATTGGAATTTCCCTTCGAGGCTTCTCGCCTTTGAGGCGGGGGTAGAATTCCGCTTTTCTCTGGCGGGTACATACATGCCTATATCGGGCGTATCGGTGGCTACGGATAGTCACATAGTAGGGTCCGAACCTGAACTTGGGCTCTGGAGTGTATGGCACGTATGGCACGTGTGGCACATTTGACGTTTCCGCAGGTCAGACCCTATATGAAGCGTGCCATACATGTGTGGCACATCGGGGATGTGCCACACATCGATGTGTGGCACATGCGTGGCACGGGGGGTGTGGCACGGCTGGAGGCTGTTCGTCGGTCACGGTCCGTGGTTCTGAGGGGAGCGGTGAAGGCAAAAGGAATTCCCCGCCGTCCCGAGAGGGAGGGCGGGGAATTCAGGAGAGGGGCGGCGGTCGCTGGAGGTGAGTGGGTGTTGCTTGGCTCTGTGGTCAGTCCTGCTGCTCGGTTCCGTGAACGTCGCCCTGGTGCTCGCCCCCGGAGACGCCGTAGGCGTTGCCGAGGACGATGGAGCCGCCGAAGGTGACGCCCGCCTCCTGCGCGGCCTTGGCCAGGGCCTCCGTGTCGCTGGAGTCGACCGACTGTCCGCCGAAGTTGAAGGTGGCCATGTGTCCTGCCTTTCGTGTGTGGTGGTCAGATCGCGGCGAGGAGTAGGGCCGTGGTCATGCTTGGCGGGCGTCGTAGTGCTGGCCGTCGATGAGCACTCGGACCTTCTGGCCCGACTGGATCTCCTGAGCGTGGACGCCGCACGTGCTGACAGCGGTGAGCAAAGGGGTCCCAGTGGCGCTGACGATCTCGGTGCCGGTGGCCTTGTGCTTGCAGGCGTTCACTTCGCAGGGGGCCTTCTTGCTGAACATTGTGTGCCTGCCTTTCGTGTTGGGTGGGGTGTGGTGGTCAGATCGCGGCGATGAGCAGGGCGGCGACGCCGAGCCAGAGGATGTGCCAGGACTGGTCCAGGGCGTAGGCCCCGGTGCCGAGGGTCGGCGCGTACGTGCCCTCGGCGGTCACCGGGTGCGAGCCGTGGGCCGGGGTCCCGAGGCTGTAGAACTCGCTCTTCCCGCACCGGGCGGCGAGGCGGGCCAGCGTGGTGCGGCGGTCGGCCCAGTAGTGCGAGGCGGCGTCCAGGCCGAGGCCGAGGGCCAGGCCCAGCGCGGTCACCGGCAGGTGGAGGACGAGCAGGACCGGGACCAGGGCCGCGGCCTTGGTCAGGGTGAGGCCGAGGACGTGCCGGCCACACGCGAGGCGGCCGGTCCAGCCGGGCTGCCCCTTGGTGGCGGCCTGGCAGGAGGACTGGACCCAGTGATCTCCCACCGAGTGGGCGATGTACAGGGCGACGAACACGGCGGCGAAGACGCTGGCGGTCTCGGGCATGATGGATGCTCCCTGGTCTCGTTGAGCGGGTCTGGGGTGGAGGGGCGGCCGTGCGCCTGGCAGTGGACGGCCGCCCCGGTGTCTGTCAGTGGTCGTAGTGGAAGTACTGGTTGCCGTGGTGGGTGCCGCCGGTGATGCCGTGGCGGTCGCCCTGGACGGTGGTGGTGTCCCGCTCGGTGGCGGCCTGTGCCGTCTCCTTGGCGCAGAGGTCGGCGTAGAGCGCGTCCGCCTGCGCCTGGACCCATGCTTCGCGGCTGTTGTCCGTCGCCATGACTGGTCTCCTGTCTCGTGGTGGTGCGGGGGGTGGGGGTCAGACGCCGAGGTGCCGGCGCCCGCTGTCGTACATCCGCCGGGCGCTGCTGTGCTTGTCCGGGTCGCCGAGGACGCGGGAGGCGATCTGCGGCCAGGACATCCCGTGCTCGTCGCGGAGCTGTACGACCAGGACGGCGGCGCGCCGCTCCAGGAGTCGGGCCAGCTCGGTGGTGTGGCGGACCATCACGGCGAGCGACTCCCCGTCCTCCGCGAGGTTCTTGGGTGAGCCGAGGGCGGCGAGGGCAGAGGCGAGCTGGTCGCCCTCGATGGAGACGGCCAGGTAGCCGTGGGGGTCGTCGCCCGGTTCCCAGGTGATTTGGGCGGTGTGGCCGGCGGTCTTGGTGACGGTGACGGACATGGTGTGCGGTCCTTCCGAGGTGTCAGGCGTTGAGGGCGGTGGCGGCGGCGGTGGTGAGGCGGTCGGACGCGGTGATGGCGATGTCGCGGCGGTTGTCGAGGACGTCTCGGGCGACGGCGCCGCGGATGTCGTAGGCGGCCTGGGCGGCGGCCTGGGCGGCGGGGGCGATGGAGGGGAGGAGCATCTGCACGCGCAGGAGCGGGGCGGTGATGGCGGAGCGGGTGGAGTGGGACTCGGCGCGGGCGGCGGACCAGTCCTCGCCCCGCAGGCGCAGGTCCTCGCGGACCCACATCGCCCGGCGGTGGTCGGCGAGGCGGGAGACCAGCTCGGTGACGGCGGCGAGGGCCTCGGCGCGGCGGGTCTCGGCGGTGGCGGCCTCGCGCTCGGCGCGGGCGGTGCGGTGCTGTAAGAGGCCGGTGAGGAGGGCGCCGGCGAGGGTGCCGAGGACTGCGACGATAGCGGTGATCACGTTGTGTTCCCTTCTGGTTGCTCTGTGCGGTGGGTACGGGAAGAGCATGGCACACCCCTTGCGCATTGCGCAAGGGTTTCGTGACATCGTGAGCTCATGGCCTCATGACGTCACAACCAGTGGATAGAAACAGGTCAGGGCCGCATCGCTTGCGCGATACGGCCCTGACACAGGGACCTTGCTGCTACCTGGGCAGGCTCACCGGAGCCGCCTGAGCAGCGCCTTGCGGGTGGGCTCGTGCTCGCGTGCGAGTCGCAGCGCCTCGCGGATCACCTCGGCCTTGTCCAGGGTCCGGCGCCCGGCGTCGTCCCGGAGCTCCAGGACGAAGAAGTCGACTTCGGCCGCCTCTTCCGGGTCGAACCGCACGGTCGTGGGGACCGCGTCGGCGGCGGCCGGTGGCGGGCGCCGGCCACCGCGGCTCCGTCCCGGACGGGGCGAGCGACGGGCGGGACGCTCTTCCTGGTCCTCGGTCCCGCCGCCCGGAGCGGTTTTCGACTCCGGGTCCTGGCGCTGCTCCTGCTCCCGTTCTTCGCGCAGCTTGCGCAGGCGCTCGAAGTCGCCACCGAGGCTGCCGAGGTCGGGCGGCGGAGGGCTCTGCCGTGCTGCGCTCACGCGGCCAGCACCACCTTGGCCAGGTCCCGGTACCACTGGGACGCCTCGCACTTGGCGTCGTACTCCAGGACGGGCACCTTCGCACGCCAGGCCTTGCGGATGTCGGTGCGCTTCTTGATCTCTGCGATGACGGGCGGGTCGCCCATGCCGCGGAAGGCCTCCAGCATGCTGGTGACCATCTCGCCGTCGCGGAGGTCGTACCGGGACGGCACGATGCCGATGATGTCGATCGTCTCGCGCATCAGGTCGGACAGGACGACGACCTGGCGTAGGAGCAGACGCAGGGCGCGGATGCTGGAGTCCTCGGCCTCTACGGGCACGATCAGCCCGCCGCGCCGTCCCGGCCGGCGCCGGGCGGCCATCAGCGCGCACTCGGTGCCGATGCCGAGGGACGGCGGGGCGTCGATGACGCACGCGTCGTACTCGTCCTCGAACTCCTCCAGGAGCCGGGCGAGGCGCATCTCCCGGGCGTTGGCCGCGTACAGCCCCTTGTCCAGCAGGAACATGTCCAGGGCGGTGGGCAGTACGTGCAGCCGCTCACGGTAGGGCACCGGGAGCTGGTGAGGGTCGCCCTTCCACTCCCCCAGCACCCAGCCCTTCATGGTGCGGCCGTCCGGCGACTCGGGTACGCCGAGGGCTTCGGTGAGGTGGCCCTGCGGGTCCCAGTCGACCAGCAGGGTGCGCCGCCCGGCTTCCGCCAGGGCGGCCCCCAGGTTGATGGTGTTGGCAGTCTTGCCCACGCCACCCTTCTGGTTCGTCATCGAGAAGATGTCCATGGGCGGCAGCGTAGAGCCTGATCAAGGGACCTGTGACGCCGCCACGGGCTCATGGCGTCACGACGTCAGCGACAGGACGCCCGCGCGACGGAAACTCGCGCCTCTGGGTCGTGTCCTCTCGGTGCGTGTGCGAGTTTGCTAGGCATGGGAGACATGCGGAGTCAGTACGTGCCGGTCTGGTGTCTGTGCGTCGAGGGCGGGAGCTGCGACCGGGACCATCCCTGGCAGTGCACCGGGTGTGGGCCGGGCCGGTACGACCAGTCCGAACGGATGCGGATGCTGCGGCGTGAGATCCCGTTCGGACTGTGCGCGGACTGCCGTGAATCATCGTCGCCTTGTGACGTCATGACGCCGTGACGCCACACATGTGAGTCGCACCCTGGGTCGCGTCCTGGGTCGCGTCCTGGGTCGCACCCTGGGTCACACCCTAGGTCGCGTCCTAGGTCGCGCCGGGTTCGCGCTGACGGAGTGCGGGATACGTGCTCTGACCTGGTGGACAAGGGGTGCCGAGGTGGCCAGCCCGGACGCCGACTACTTACCTGGAGCGCTCCTCGTGAGCGGGTCGAGCTGCATGACGTCATGAGAAAGGGCCCGCACCGATGGCGCGGGCCCTGCTCGGTCAGACGATCTCGCAGTCGTCACACCAGGGGTGTCGGTTGGCGTGGCGGCGCCGGCACTCGATGCAGGCGGTGTTGCCACAGGTGAGGCAGAACCCCCAGCCGGTGGCGTCCTCGCAGTAGACCAGTGCGTGTTCCTGGTCGAGACGGACGGCGACCAGGGCCTCGGCGGCCTCCTCGGTGCTGCTCTTCACTCCGGGCTCTTTCATCAGAAGTCGATGCTCCCCCATGAGGACCGGTCCAGGTCGAGGTACCGGGCGAAGCCCATGTCCTGGTCGTCGTAGGCGCGGACCAGCAGGCCGATGGCCTGCTTCTCGCGGCCTTTCTCGATGGCCAGGATGAACGCCTTGGCGTTCGCGCCGTGCAGTGTCCCGTAGACGACGCCGTGCCACATGCTTTCGGAGATCACCCAGGTGCCGTCCACTCGGGCGGTGACGGAGCCGGGGAAGACCCGTTCGGGTTCCTTCTCGGCTTCCTCGGCACCTTCCTCTCCGCCCTCCTCGGGTGGTTCGGCCGGGGTCGGCGGCGCGGGGGGAGCCGGTGGAGCGGGAGGCGCGGGGGGAGCGGGAGGTGCCTCGGGCGGAACCTCGGCCGGGGCCTCTTCCTTCTTCTTCCGTCCGAACAGGCGGCCCAGCAGGCCGGGCTTCTTCTCCGCCTTCGCTGCCGGGGTCTCGGGTGCGGGAGCCTCGGGTGCGGGCGGCGGAGTCGGTGCCGGCGGGGGAGTCGGGGAGGGCTGCTCTTCCTTGCCCTTGCGGCCGAACGGCCACCACTTCGCCATGGAGATCAGCCCTCCCTCTTCTTCTGCTCGGCCAGGTACTCGCGCATCACGGTGTGCGCGTTGTCGCCTTCAGGGTCGTCGGCGGTCTTGAGCCGGTCGGCCACGGCGGCCATCGGGATGACGCCCTCGGACGACCAGGTGCCGCTGGAGGTGCCCAGGCGCATGGCCTGGGGCTTGGCCTGCTCGGGGTCGGCGTGCTCGCTGGTGTACGTGACGGCGTCGACGTACAGGGACAGCGGGTAGCGGCTCTCCTCGGTGGCGTACTTGTGCAGTGCGCGGAAGGTGTTGGCGTTGGCGAGCGCCATGATGGCCTTGGCCCAGTCGGGCCGCCAGTAGATGTCCCGCTCGTAGACGTCGCCGCTTTCGTGGTCGTAGCGCGGGTCGTTGCGCCCGAGGTAGCCGCGGAAGCTCTGGTAGAGCCGTCCGTGGATGCCCTTGACCCAGCGGGCGCCGGGGCGGCCCTCCTCCTGGCAGCGCAGCACGTAGCGGCGCATGTTGAGCAGCTTCTTGTACATGCCGGTCAGGGCCCGCTTGGAGTCCTCCCAGACCCAGGCTTCCAGCACCTCGGGCACCCACTGGGGGAAGCACTCCAGCAGCAGGTCCATGTCCGGGTTGAACAGCCAGTACCCGCCCGCCTTGGCCTCGGTGAAGACGAGGGTGGGCAGCGCGTCCCAGATGCCGCCGCGCACGGGCGGCACGCTGGCCACCCGCCACATGCCGGCTTTCAGCGGGTCGTACTCGCGGCCCTGCTCGTGGTGGGTCGGGTCACCGATGCCGAGGACGGCGGAGTTGTAGGCGGGCAGCCAGGCCGCGACCCGGTCGAACTTGTGCAGCCAGGCATCCCGCTCCTCGGCCAGGTCCGGGACCCGGGCCCACTGCGGGGAGACCATCGTGCGGGCGCCCATCGGCTCCGCGAGCGGGCCGGACCAGCGCTGGAACCGCTGGGGTCCGTCGCCCTCGTGGTCGTCCTTCTTGGCCATCGCCCGGACCATGGGCGAGATGACGTCGTCGCGGTCCAGGCCGCCCGCGAAGTCCTCGGCGGTCTTGTTCGGGCTGAGGTAGTAGGGGATCACCTTGGGCTGGTCGGCCGGTCCGTGCCGGGTGGACAGCAGGTAGACCATGAGGGCGTCCAGCATCACGGCCGCCGACTCCGCGCCGCCGAACCCGCCGCGGCCGGGCAGGCCCAGCTTGTCGAAGCGGGACTCGTAGGCCGGGATCGCCAGGTTCAGCCGCTCCCCGCCCGGGGTCGTGAGGGTCATCCAGCAGGACACCCCGGACTCGGGTCGCATCCTGGCGATGTGCTCGCCGGGGGTGCCCCACTCGCACGCGGCCGGCGCCTGCGGTCCGCCCTTCTTGCGCGGGTCGAACGCGGGCAGTTCCAGGACGTCGAGCATGTCGTTGGCCAGGTAGAGCGTCTTGAGGTTGTAGGCGGCCATCAGCTCGGGGACGTCGTCCACGGACGCCGGACGGCGCACGCCCTTGATGGGCTCGCAGTTCGGCAGGTGCAGACCGTCGGCGCCGAGGACGCCGATCCGCAGTGCGTCACGGGTCCGCCAGTTGCGCGCCTTCGAGGCGAGGTCGGCCCACTCCTGGTCGGTCACGGCGGGCACCGGCTTGGGGTAGGGCACGAACGGCGCCGTGGTGGGCTTGGGCGGCACCACAGCCGTGACCTGCCCAATCGCCTCCGTGGTGGCGTCATGAGTCCGCGAGTCCGCGAGCCCGTCAGCCGGGACCGGTGCTGCGGGAGCTCCCGCAGCAGCGAGGGCCTGTGCCCGCTCGATGGCGGCCTGCTCCGCCCGCACGATGGGCGAGTCCTCGGCCGGCGCGGGCGCCACCTCGTGCACCACGCTGGTGCCGGTCGGCTCCCACGCCTCCCACGCGGCGTTCGCGTCCAGGATGTAGACCATGTCCTGCACCAGGGTCCGCAGGCGCCGGGTCGGCGGCTTGGACTTGAAGCCCCGCGGCTGGGTCACCCGCAGGATGCCTCGCCGCTTCAGCTCCCCCAGGCCGGGCGGTAGCAGCACCCCGGCCTCCAGCCCCATGCGCTTCAGGGCCTCGCCGTACACGTGCAGCTCGGTCACGCCGGTCTTGCGGTTCTTGTACCAGTAGCCGAGGACGTCGCGCGGCTTGAACTCCGTCTCCCCCGCCATGGCCGGGGCGGCGTCGTCCTCGTCGTCCTGGTCGTCCTTGCGGATGCCTCCGACCAGCTGGTGCTCGGTGAGCCACATCGCCGGGTGCATGGCGATGGCGCCGGCCACGATCTGCCAGACCTGCTGGCCGGGGGAGACGTTGTTCTCGGCGGACTCGTCGACCACACGCGGCAGCTCCACGCGGGCCTCCTCGAAGGCGTGCTCCCCGAGCTGGGGGAGCCCGAGCAGCTCCCCCAGCATGTACGAGCCGACCACCCAGGCCGCCAGGATGCGCGCCAGGGTAAGCGGGATACCGGCGGTCGCCGTGGTCAGCCGACCAGTGATCTGCCGGTGCAGCTCCCGCCACTCCTTCACGCGCTCAGCCCCGTACATCCCGGCCCGCTCCGCCCAGACCAGCGGCCAGCCGTGGTACTGCGCGGACAGCGCCACCGCTTCATCGGAGGCCTCGGCGGAGCCGAAGAACGGCTCGTGCAGCTGGATCACACGGGAAGCGAAGGACTCCGGCTGGCCGGGCGCCAGCAGGGACTCGTTCGAGGAGAAGCTGACCATGGAGTGGAAGGTGCCGACGCTGGAGCGCATCGCGCCGGACTGGTCCAGCCGGTCACGGCGGGCGCCACCCAGGACGCGCGAGACCAGGTTCTGGATCTCCTTGAGCGACATGCCGCCCGAGGACAGCTCCTCGCGCATGAGAGGCATGTAGCGGGCCTGGATCAGCAGCTCGGGCAGCGCGTGCGCGGTGCTGTTCAGCGACCCGAACAGCTTGTAGGCCGGGTCCGGGCTGCCCAGGACTGCGGCCTGCACCTTCTGGAGGCTGGACTTGCCCATCTGCCCGGAGCCGTACAGCACCTGGACGTGCGTGTGCACCGACTGGAACGAGGAGCACAGCACCGTGGACAGGGGGGAGCCCAGCACCAGGGCGGTACGCGGGGCGGTCATCGCCATGTCCACGATCCGGCGCCAGGCCGCGAGCGCCGCGGCTTCGTCGGGATCGCCCGTGCGCATGTAGCCCAGATCCTGCGAGTCCGCGCCGGGCAGCACCAGGCCGCCGTCCTTGGTCTTCACCGGGATGGACGGCATCTCGGGTGCCTCGCGCACGTCCACCGACATGACCTTGGCGTACGCCTGGCACTCGTCACGACTGACGGGCCGGTCGCGGCCGACGACGTCGGCCCAGGTGCCGTCCAGGATCTGGTGAGCCTGGACGATCCGGGGGCCTTCCTCCGTCTCGATCAGATACGCGATCTTCGTGTGCCGACGGTCGTTGTCCCGGTAGGTGATCTTCCCGAGTACCTTCGGCACCGTGCCGATGGGCAGCGCGGGCGACTGCTGGCCCGCGCGGTGAAGAATCACCCGGTCCGACCTGCGGAACAGCCATCCCGGCTTCATGCCCGGGATCGGCTCCGTCTCGGGCGGGCGCCCGCCCCGGTCCAGCGACCGGACGGTCCCGCCACCTCCCTGGGAGGGAACCTCGGCAGACTCCTGCGTCTGCTGGGTCTGGTGGGTCACGTTTGCCTTTCCGGCCCACCGGCGGAGTGATCAACAGATGGGAGGGTAGAGAAATCCCTACCCCCCTGCCTTACACTCGCAGGTGGACCACGACTGGACGTCCACCGATCGCCCCGTTTTCCGGACTTCGACCTCTCCGAGGCTTCGCCCCCTCGAAGAGACCCGGATACCGGGGCTTTCGGCGTTTAACGATCTTTTTTTGCTTCGGTGAAGCCTACGCCGGGAGAAGGACCCCGACTGTTGGGTTTGACCGGCTAGTCGCCGCCGTGCCACATACCGGGGCGGAGGATGTCCTCCCACACCTCCAGCGGGCCGTCGTCATCGCTATAGACCGTGCGCAGCACGAGGACGGGCACCGGAACGTTCGGAGGCACGTCGATGCCGAACTCTTCCAGCTCGTTGTCGGAGGCCAGGCGCGCGCAGCTCTTCTCCGGTCCGGCTGTGATCGTCTTGCCGGTCCGCTCTGTGTACAGGTCATGTCGGAACTTCGGCATGGGGCTCGCGTCCAGGAGCTCGGGAAGTGGGATCAGGGCCCGCATGTGGATGACGTTGAGGGCCAGGACCATCGGCTTGGCGTCGTGAACGAAAGTCCGTGAGCGCAGGACGATCTCGTCGTACAGCTCGACGCCCAACAGGTTGGCGATCTCAGGGTCAGCGCAGGACCGCAAGACGGACTGCGAGTTGATGTACGTCTCGCGTGGGGCGAGGGGACGACCGGTCCGTCGTAGTCGTTCGAGACGAGCGGCCCCGGTGACGAGGGCCGCGGGGGCTTCGCCAGCGTCCAAGACTCGGGTGCCGTGTCCCCGGGAGCTGCGTACGAGACCCTCGGCCTCCAGCGCCTGGTAGGCCCGGTGCACGGTCGTAGTCGATCCCTTGCCTTGCCCGACCATCTCCCGCACCTGAGGCAGGAGGTCACCGGGGCTGTACTCGCCTGTCGTGATCTGTCGCGCGATCTCGTCGGCCAGCTCGCGCCATTTAGGCGCCTTTGTGGGCATGGGTGACTCCTTCTGCTCGTCGCGGGTGGTGTTCGGTCGCCACCACCATACCGCTGTTCCGGAACAGTTGACAGTTCCGGAACAGCGGAGTCTTATTGGTCGTGGCACTTCCGCGAAGGACACAGCCGGAAAGCGCACAGCACCGCTGTGCCCTGAAACGAAGTGCGGCCCTGGCCTGGTGTCCAACCACCTGGCCAGGGCCTAGACCACCCCGACTGCCACACAGAAGGGAGCGATCCTCCATGGATCGTATCGACCAGCCCCTCTCCGCGGCGTTAGCGGCCCGGTTGGACCGGCTGTTCCGCCTCTACAGCACCCGGCTTTTGAGCTACACCCGGACCCTGACCCGCGACGCCGACGCCGCCCAGGACGTCGCCGCCGAGGCCTGGACCCGCGCCGCCCGCTCCCTGCCCACCTTCGAGGGCACCGACTACGCCGCGTACATCTGGCTCCGCACGATCGCCCGGAACGCGGCGGCCGACTACTACACCCGCTACGAGCGGCCCGAGGACTGGACGGAGGAGATCTCCTCCCGCGTCCTCCCGGCCGCGGCCTCCGCCGAGGACGTCGCCCTCGCCGAGCCGCCCGCGCCGGCCACCGAGGTCGCCGAGCTGCTCGCCGCCCTGGACGCGCTCCCCGAGCAGGACCGCTCGGTCGTCCGCCTCCGGATGCAGGGCGAGACCTGGGAGGCCATCGGCCGCTCCTACGGCCGGACCTGCGGCGCCGCGTGCAGCCGCTACCAGCGAGTCCTCTCCGCGCTGCGGTCGGCGGTGGCGGCATGACGAACGTCCCCGCGAGCGAGCCCGCCGCCGACTACCACCTCCAGCAGGCCCAGCAGGCCGCCGCCGCCGCCGAGGCCGCGAGGCAGCAGGCCGAGGCCATCCGCGCCCAGCAGTCGCAAGGAGGTCAGAAGTGAAGTTCCGCCGCGAGACCGCCAAGGACGACTACCGCCGCACGCACGAGCTGGCCGCCGCGCTCGGGGCCTCCCTGGAGCCGCACGGCACGCCGGTCAGCCCGCTCCGCAAGGAGTTTGAGGAGACCGTCGCACACGCCCTGCACGCCAACGTGTCCACCGAGCCGCCCGCCGGCCACACCTACCCGAAGAGGGGCTGACGTGACCCTCTTCCGTCCCGGCTCCCACGAGTCCTCGTACGACGACAACTTCCGCACCGGCAGTCTGCTGGACGCCGCTGACCGGGCCTTCGAGGGCGAGCCCGAGACCGAGCTGCACGAGGCGTTCGAGGACGTCGTTGTCGCGGGTCTGCTGTGCGACGCCCAGCTCGACGTCTACCCGCCCGCCGGCCACACCTACCCGAGGAAGGGCTGACCCCCCATGGCGAACACGCGCAAGCTGGACCGCATCATCAGCGACACGGAGACGAAGCTGCGCTCCCTCGGCAACGGGGAGACGACCTTCCTGAACGCGGGGGAGAAGGCGCGGTTCGCCGCCCATGTCGCCCGTGGCGGCTACCAGGTGACGCGGGGCAAGTCCCCCGCGGGTGCGGACCGTGCGATCGACAAGCTGTTTGAGGAGGCCCAGCAGCGGCTGACGGCCGAGCTGTCGGCCGCGCGAGCGGCCCGCCAGCAGGCCATCGCCCAGGCCGCCGCCGACAAGGTCGCCGAGAAGTCTGAGTCGAGGTGGTGGTGATGGCGAGCGAGACCGCGCTGAACCCGCCGCCGGGCGAGTGCCGCCAGTGCTGGTTCCACGCCTACGCCTCGAAGGAGGCGCACGCGCACCTCGGCCCGCGCGAGGACTGCCCGGAGTGCGTGGACCACATGCGCAACGGCCACGGCGACATGATCGTCCCGGGCCAGTGGCGGCGGTGGTTCTAGTGCGGACCCTGATGGTGCTGCCCGTCCTGTACGTCCTCGCCCGCGCCCCGCGGATCGGTGCGCTCCTGGTGGCCGCCGGCCTCGCCGGGATCGTCGGACACAGCGGCATGCCGCTCGTCTCGGGCCTGGTGCTCCTGGCCATCGCCGCCCTCGGCGTGATGGCGGTCGGCCTGGCCCTGGTCCTCCCGGATCTACCGGCCGTCCGCAGCTCCGCTCCCCCGGATCTGTGACCTCTCTGCTCCCCGTGGTGGTGTCGTGCCGTCACGACGCCACGACACCACCGCACCCGACTGACCAGCCCAGGAGGAGGTGAACGACGTGAAGTTCTACGACCCGACCGGAGCCGAGTACGGCATCCCGACCTACCCGCGCCGCCTCGCCCCCGAGGGCCTGGCCACCCGCCGCCAGCTCCGCGCCCAGGGCCTGCGCCCCAACGGCCAGGACGTCGCGGCCCAGATCCTCTGGCACGGCCGGCGCGACCCGCTCACCCGGGTCCGCCCGATCCGCGCCGCCTACCTCTACCGCATCGACCTGGCCGCCCCCGTCCGGCCCATGACGCCGGGCCGGTGCCGCGCGGTCGCCGCCATGCTGCGCGCCCGCCGCACCTGCCCCGTCTGCCGGGTCATCCACCCCTATGTCATCCCGACGTCCCTCGGCTGCTGCCCGGGGTGCGCCGACGGCCAGGCCCTCGCGGCCTGAAAGGACCACACCTGATGAACGACATGATCCGTGCCAGCATCGCGCGCGCCGAGGCCGAGGCCGTCGCCGCTGAGGCCGCGTACCAGGCGGCCGAGACCGAGAGGCTGGGGCGCGCCTACCCCTCCTCCACGCCCGAGACCACCGAGGCCCGCACGGCCCAGAACCACGTGGAGCGCTGAGCCATGACCCACTCCGAGATCGAGTCGTACCAGCCGACCCCGCTCCCCGCGGTCCCGCCCGGGATGGCCGTCGCCTACACCCCGCAGGGTCAGCCGGTCTACATCCCCCAGACCGCCCAGCCCCCGGTGGTCGTGCAGATGCCGTCCCAGCCGATCCCGGCCTGGCTCCGCAACGCGCTGATCGCGGCCGTCGGCCTGCTGATCCTGTGCACCCCCGCGACCGTGCTCCTGGTCGTCGCGGAGCCGGCACTGATGGCGATGGGCCAGGGCCTGGCCTACAGCGGCATCGGGATCGGTATCGGTGTGATCGGCGTCGCCGCCGCCATCAAGAGTCTGCGCGAGACGCCCCGCCAGCCCAAGAAGTGACTGGTCACCAAAGCTTCGTGACGTCGCGAGCCCACTACGCCGCGACGTCACCACACACCGAGGAAGGCACCACGATGGAGACCACCCAGCTCCGCGAACTCACGAAGGTCCAGCGCTCCCTGCTCATCGGCACGATCGTCCCGATCCTCGCGGTCGGCGTGATGGGCGGCATCGGCACCTACACCAACCTCTCCCACGTCTACGGCAAGGGGACCGCCCTCGGCGCCCTCGCGGCCGGTGAGGGCGCCACCGCCGTCATGGCGATGATCCTGCTCATCACCACCGCCCTCGGCCAGGCCGCACCCCGCGTCGTCCGCGCCGGCCTCTGGCTCCTGCCCATGGCCGCCGCCACGATGGGCGCCACCGCCGCCAAGGGCCTCGGGCAGACCATCGTCTACGCCATCACCCCGATGGCCATCACCGCGGCCGCCGAGGGCCTGGCCTTCCTGACCCGCCGCGTCGTCATCCACCAGGTCGGCCGCGACGTCGAGGCCCAGGCCCGCGCCGCCGCCGTCCTGAAGGACCTGGCCTACCACCAGGCCGTCGCCGCCGGACACCCCGACGAGAAGACCCGCAAGAAGGCGGTGAAGACGTCCTGGAAGCTGGCCCGGAAGGTCGGCGTCGGTGACCCGTCCCTGGCGGACGACCTGATGGGTGTCCAGCGTGACCGGATCGGCAAGAGCGCCGACATCGCCCTGGAGCGGATGTTCACCCCCGGCCTGTCCGCCACGGCGCCCGCCCTCGCCCCGGCATCCGCCCTCACGGCCCCCGCCATCCTTCCCGCGTCCGCTGATGACGCCACGAGCCCGCGAACCCACGAGTCCACCATCCACGCGGATGCGAACGGACGTCCGGCCGACCACGCCTCTGACCAGCAGGAAGAGGCCAAGAACGTCCGCCCGGCTCTCTCGCTCGTCCGAGCCCAGAGCAAGCGCGCCAAGAGCCTCGCGGCCGACGTCCGCGACATGGTCAGGGACGGCGTGGAAGACGTCCGGGTCATCACCGAGGCCCTGGCCACCCGCCACGGCCGCGAGGCGGACGACCCCCGCTTCAAGGCCACCGTCAGCCGCAGCTTCCGCGCCGCCCGCACCGCCCTCGCGGACGAGAAGACGGACGACCAGCCCACCGGCCAGTACGGCCAGTACCTCTGACCCGCCCACTGTCAGACCCGACCAGCAAGATCCGTAGGGAACACCGCCCGGCAGGCCCACTCCTGCCAGAGACCACCTGCCGGGCGGCAGGCCCCCAGCACAAGGGGAACCAATGAACAGCATGACCGCCCTCGCGGGCGCTCCAACCTCACCCCCGACCGTCGGCGGCGGGGGCCTGGTCGTGCTCGTGGTCGTCATCCTGGCCGCCGCCGCCAGAAAGAAGACCACGAGCACGGACACCCCCGGCCCCAAGGGATCTGTCCGCAACCTCATCCACGCCATCGGCGGCCTGGTCGGCGCCGTCCGCTTCGTCGTCCGCTTCTACAGCGGCCGGGAGCTCCGGGGCGGACCCCGCTCGACCGCCACCTTCTTCCGCGCCGGCACCCCGACCACGCCCATGCAGAAGGCCCCCGCCGTCTCCATGGCCTCCATCGCCGTCGCCCCGCCCAAGGTCTCCCTAGTCAAGACCCCGCGCCGCCAGCCCAGCCCGTGGGCCCGCAAGGCCGCCACCTGGCTGACCACCTACAGCGGCCGGGGCGCCCAGGCCCTGGACAGGGCCGTCCGTGCAGCGCTCTGGACCGCTCGCACGGCCGGGCGCATCTGGCGCGTCCTGCGGGCCGTCTGGCGGTTCCTGCGGGCCGTCTACGCCGCCGTGGCGCCCGTCGTGGCCACCATCGCCCGCACCCTGCGCGGCTGGCACTGCTGGCCGTACGCCGCCCGCGGCCTGACCCGCCTCGCGCTCACCGCCGTCCTGGTGGGCCTCGCGGTCCCGGCCTGGCGCGGCTTCACCCTCGTGGTCCTGGTCCTCGCCCTGGCCGTCGTCCTGGTCGCCGCCTACCGCTTCCGGCCCAAGCCGCCCGGCGACGACGTCGTCTACGGCCCGAAGATCTGGACGATCCTCCGCGCCGACCTCAACCTGCCCGAGGACGAGCCCTGGGAGCACTGGCTGAGCCTGCCCGCGCGCCTGGCCGCCGACGACGCCCGGATCGTCGTCCGGCTCCCCTGGACGTTCCGCGGCTCCCAGATGGACAAGGACAACGTCACCGCCCTGATCAACAGCCGTCTGCCGGGGGAGTGGGTCGGCCGCTTCACCTTCACCGGCGAGCACGCCACCGCCGTCTACACCCACAAGCCGCCGCCCAAGCCGCCGGCGCCCAAGCCCGCCCCGCCGAAGTCCGTGGACATCGAGGAGCCGCGCGTCCAGGAGGCCCTGGCCGCCCTCGCGCCGGACGAATTCCTCCTCGGCGCGGACGAACACAACGAGCTGGTAATCCGGCGCATGGCGGGCGAGGTATCCCACTGGGCCTACTCCGTCGGCTCGGGCGGCGGTAAGTCCACCACCCTCCAGTGGCTCGCCGTCCAGATGCTCATGAAGCGCGGCACCATCCTCGGCGTAGACCCGAAGCTCATCAGCCTCGCGCCCCTCGAAGGCATCCCCGGCGTCTTCCTCTACAAGGACCCGGAAAACGGTCTCGACATGCGCCGCGCCATTTACTGGGTGGCCGACGTCGTCATGGCCCGCTTCTACGAAATCGAGCAGGGCACCGCTACCGAATTCGACCCGCTGTATGTGTTCCTGGAAGAGTCCAACGAACTCGCCGGAATTCTCCGGAACGTATGGAACAAGGTCCGAGTGAAGAAGGGCGACGACAAGGACCCGGCCGCAGACCCGATCTGGGAAGAGGCCGTGGGCCGAATTCTCCGCTTCGGCCGCGCGGCCAATGTCCACCTGCTCGCCGTGTTCCAGGACTTCAAGGACAACGAATTCAGCGGCCAGTCTCTCCGTCCCCTTTTCCCGTTCAAGGTGCTCGGTAGCTACGACCCGCACCAGTGGGAGCGCATTACCGGAATGCCCAAGAGCGTCATGCCGCCGCCCGTGAAAAAGCCCGGCCTTATGGTCACCGTGGCCGACGGAGTGCCTTTCTCCTACCAGACTCCCTACCTCTTCATTGACGACGAGAACGAGGAGGGCGAGAAGGAAAAGCGGCCCGCCTCGGAAGACGAGGCCAAGGAGCTCTACAACAAGCTCTACAGGGAGCTGCGCGAGCGCCACGGCTGGAGCGACCGCGGCCTCTACAGCGAGCCGCCGGCCGTGAGCCCCAGGGGCGTCCCCAAGCTCCTCCAGGGCCGCGTGGAGGGCCTGTCACGCGACACCGACGCCCACGGCCCGATCGGGGCCTCAGAGGGGGGTCTGAGCGACGAAACCGCAGGTCACGGTGTCACACACCAGGGGAGCGTGACACCCGGCGTGACAGGCCAGCGTGACAGGCTCAGGCTCATCCCCGGGCAGGCCGGCGCCGAGGGCCCTGAGGACCCCCTGGCGGCCCCCACGCTCCTGACCATCGCCGAGATCGCCCGCGAGATGCAGTCCCGCGGCTACGACATCGAAGCGGGCCTGATCCGCCAGCACAAGCGGCGCCGCGAAACCACCGGATTCCCGGTCGGAATCGAGATCGACGGCGCCGAGAAGTTCACCCTGGCCCAGCTCATCACCTTCTACGAGCAGCGCGGCCTCGAACGGCGCGTGGAAAACCAGGAAGACACCGAGCAGGACGACGCTGTCTGACCTGCGAAAACACGGTAGGCCCCCTCTATGAGGGGGCCTATTTGCGTTCCTGGAGCCTTCTTGATATCGTCCAGAATCACCGGAAAAGGCCACGTAGAAGGGTCTGGAAATGGAAGATGAAAACCTCTGCGATAACTGCGGAGAAGAGTGTGGAGATCCGTACTGCGGGAAATGTCCGCACTGCGGTGGGGAACTCGAAGAAGACTATGTGTGGCCCAATCCGTGCATTAAGTGTCGCCTTAAAGCGCAAAGGGAAGAGGCTCTGAATCCCCCTCATTTCGATATCTGAAAACTGGGCGAATTTGCCGAAGCGCGAAGCGCGAGGTTTTCTGGATATCAAATGTACTTCCCCTCGTTAAATGCCGCGAGAAAGGCCCCGAAAGGCGCGAAGCGCC
>NZ_CP058977.1:5507500-8429941 GCF_013423905.1 Streptomyces sp. NEAU-sy36 | reverse complement strand
CTCCTCGGAGAGGGCCGCGGACAGGGTGTGGAGACGAAGGACGAGCACTGGATCCGGCGCTGCCAGCCGCTGGCGCTGGTCGCGGACACCGCCCTGCTCGCCGTGCCGAACGAATTCGCGAAGGGCGTCCTTGAGGGCCGTCTCGCACCGGTCGTCAGCGAGACGCTGAGCCGTGAGTGCGGCCGCCCCATCCGCATCGCGATCACCGTGGACGACTCCGCGGGCGAGCCGCCGGCCCCGGCCGCGCCGCCCGCCCAGCAACCGTCCCCGCCGCGCTACGAGGAGCCGGAGCTGCCCTCCGGACCGTCGTCGTACGAGGGCTACGGCCGCCACCGCGCGGACCAGCACCCGGGCGGCGAGCCGGCGTCGCGCGCCGACCAGCTGCCCTCCGTGCGGCCCGCCTACCCCTCCGAGTACCAGCGCCCGGAACCCGGCGCCTGGCCGCGCGGCGGACAGGACGAGTACGGCTGGCAGCAGCAGCGGCTCGGTTTCCCCGAGCGCGACCCGTACGCCTCGCCGTCCTCCCAGGACCCCTACGGCCAGCCGGCCCACGACTACCGCCCCCAGGGCATGGACCGCCCGCCGTACGACCAGCAGCGCGGGGAGTACGAGCCGTCCCGCCCGGACCGCGACGCACCGCGCCCCGAGTACGGCAAGCCGCGCTCCGAGTACGACCGTTCCGACTACGACCGCGCGGACTACGACTCCCCGCGGACCGAGTACGACCAGCGCGACCCGGTGCGCCGGGAGCAGCCCGAGCGGCCGATGGGCGGCGACGGGGGGCACCGCGGCGGGCCCGGGCGGCCGGACGGCGCCCCGACGGGCGCGCCCGGGCCGCTGGGCGCGAAGCCCGCGCCCGCGAGCGGGCCCGGGGAGCCGACGGCACGGCTGAACCCGAAGTACCTCTTCGACACGTTCGTCATCGGCGCGTCCAACCGGTTCGCGCACGCGGCCGCGGTGGCGGTCGCCGAGGCGCCGGCGAAGGCGTACAACCCCCTGTTCATCTACGGGGAGTCCGGGCTCGGCAAGACCCATCTGCTGCACGCCATCGGGCACTACGCGCGCAGTCTCTACCCGGGCACGCGCGTGCGCTACGTCAGCTCGGAGGAGTTCACCAACGAGTTCATCAACTCGATCCGTGACGGCAAGGGCGACAGCTTCCGCAAGCGCTACCGCGAGATGGACATCCTGCTCGTCGACGACATCCAGTTCCTCGCGGACAAGGAGTCGACGCAGGAGGAGTTCTTCCACACCTTCAACACGCTCCACAACGCCAACAAGCAGATCGTGCTGTCCAGCGACCGGCCGCCCAAGCAGCTGGTCACGCTGGAGGACCGGCTGCGCAACCGCTTCGAGTGGGGCCTGATCACCGACGTGCAGCCGCCCGAGCTGGAGACGCGGATCGCGATCCTGCGCAAGAAGGCGGTCCAGGAGCAGCTCAACGCGCCGCCGGAGGTGCTGGAGTTCATCGCGTCCCGGATCTCGCGGAACATCCGCGAGCTGGAGGGCGCGCTGATCCGGGTGACGGCGTTCGCCTCGCTCAACCGGCAGCCGGTGGACCTGGGGCTCACCGAGATCGTGCTCAAGGACCTGATCCCGGGCGGGGAGGACTCCGCGCCCGAGATCACGGCCACGGCGATCATGGCGGCCACGGCGGACTACTTCGGGCTGACCGTGGAGGACCTGTGCGGGACCTCCCGGGGCCGTGCGCTGGTGACCGCCCGGCAGATCGCGATGTACCTGTGCCGGGAGCTGACGGACCTGTCGCTGCCGAAGATCGGGGCGCAGTTCGGTGGCCGGGACCACACGACCGTCATGCACGCCGACCGGAAGATCCGGGCCCTGATGGCGGAGCGGCGGTCCATCTACAACCAGGTGACCGAGCTGACCAACCGCATCAAGAACGGCTAGCGACGGGCCTGACCGGCTTTCGAGGGCGTCTCCGGGACGGTTGTCCCAGGGGCGCCCTTCGGCATGTACGGGCACGTTCCGCGGGCCCCTGGCGCCCGTGCGCGCCCGGCCGTCCCACGAGCGCCCGGCCCGTCCCGCGCGCTCTGGTGTCGTCCACGGGCCCGGTGCCGTTTCGGCGGGCCGGGCGCCGTTCCGCGGGCCTCCGGTTCCGTCGTCGGACGGGATCGCGGACCCCGATCGGTGCGGACGGGGAGCCCTCACGGCCGAGCGCACGGCCGCGGCCGGTGAACCCGGCGCCGGTCCCTGTTCGAATTGACGGCCGGGTTACGGCCTGTCTCCACAGATTCGGCGACTTTCTTCCGTCCACATCCTGGGGACTGGGAAGTTGTCCCGAGGTGTGTCCACAGGGAGGCTGGGGGTTGTGCATCCGCGCAGCTCAGGTGGCTGTGGAATCGTGGACGAAAGAGATCCACAGGCTGTGGACGAAGCGGGAATCCACAGGCTGTGCAGAAAGTTGTCCACCGGCAACCCACAGGCTGGGGGCGGTTGTCCCCAGTCTGCCGCCGCTTCTCCACATGGCTGTCCACTGTTCGGCAACCCGACCCGCCCTCTCACCGCGTCGAGTGAAAGGCGTCACACGAAGCTGCCGGGTTGGGGTGTGGGAAACCTGGGTATTCCTGGGGACACAGCTGGGGAGAACTGCCCTCAGCCTGTGGGCGGCGTGTGCAGAACTTTCCGTTCTCCACAGCGAGCCCCGGTTTTCCACCGCCTCCACCCACAGGGCCGGTGGACAAAAAACCCGCGCTGAGCTGGGCAAACGTGGTTATCCACGGTATCCACAGGCCCTACTACTACTCCCGACTAGAGAGAGCTCGGCAATCGTTTTGAAGCGGGGCCTGTGCACAACTCGCCGTCTCGGGCCCGGCTGCCTCCCGGAGCGACTTGACCCCGACGGGCACCTGCTGTCACTGCGGTGCGTCAGACTGGTCCCCGGTGTCCTGCCCTTCGCAGTGGGCGGTGACACCGAGTCGGAGGACTCAGAAGCAACAAGCAGGAGGCGGCTTACGGTGAAGATCCGGGTGGAACGCGACGTACTCGCGGAGGCAGTGGCCTGGGCGGCACGCAGCCTCCCGGCCCGTCCGCCGGCGCCTGTCCTCGCCGGCCTGCTGCTCAAGGCCGAGGACGGCCAGCTGAGCCTGTCGAGCTTCGACTACGAGGTGTCCGCTCGGGTGAGCGTCGACGCCGAGGTCGAGGAGGACGGCACCGTCCTGGTCTCCGGCCGCCTGCTCGCCGACATCTCCCGCGCGCTCCCCAACCGGCCGGTGGAGATTTCCACAGACGGTGTACGGGCGACCGTGGTCTGTGGATCGTCCCGGTTCACGCTGCACACCCTCCCGGTGGAGGAGTACCCGGCGCTGCCGCAGATGCCGAACGCGACCGGCACCGTCCCGGGCGAGGTCTTCGCGGCCGCCGTCTCCCAGGTGGCCATCGCCGCCGGCCGCGACGACACGCTGCCCGTGCTCACCGGTGTGCGCATCGAGATCGAGGGCGACACCGTCACGCTGGCCTCCACCGACCGCTACCGGTTCGCCGTCCGCGAGTTCCTGTGGAAGCCGGAGAACCCGGACGCGTCCGCGGTCGCCCTGGTGCCCGCGAAGACGCTGCTGGACACCGCGAAGTCGCTGGGCGCCGGGGACAGCGTGACGCTGGCCCTGTCGGGCTCCGGCGCCGGTGAGGGCCTGATCGGTTTCGAGGGCGCGGGCCGGCGCACGACCACGCGGCTCCTCGAGGGCGACCTGCCGAAGTACCGGACGCTGTTCCCGACCGAGTTCAACTCGGTCGCGGTGATCGAGACGGCGCCGTTCGTCGAGGCCGTCAAGCGCGTGGCGCTGGTGGCCGAGCGGAACACCCCGGTGCGGCTGAGCTTCGAGCAGGGCGTGCTGATCCTGGAGGCCGGTTCCAGCGACGACGCACAGGCTGTGGAGCGCGTCGACGCGCAGCTGGAGGGCGACGACATCTCGATCGCCTTCAACCCGACGTTCCTGCTGGACGGCCTGAGCGCGATCGACTCCCCGGTGGCGCAGCTGTCGTTCACCACCTCCACGAAGCCGGCGCTGCTCAGCGGCAAGCCGGCGGTGGACGCGGAGGCCGACGAGGCGTACAAGTACCTGATCATGCCGGTGCGGCTCAGCGGCTGACGTTTTCCACAGCTGTGCACAGTGCCGGGCGCGTCCTGTGGGTGCCCGGCGCCGTGATCGGCGGAGGCGTCGCCGCCCGCAGCCGGGCGGCCGGAACCGCCGTCGCCGGATGAGCGCCTGAGCCCACAGCTGTGCGCCGAAGGGTCGGTTTAGGCTCTGGGCGGCACCTCCCGTGCCCCTCACGCCACCAGCGACCCTAAGGAACACAACTGATGGAGCTCGGTCTCGTCGGCCTCGGCAAGATGGGCGGCAACATGCGCGAGCGGATCCGCCGCGCGGGCCACACCGTCGTCGGATACGACCGCAACCCCGACCTCGCGGACGTCCACAGCCTGGAAGAGCTGGTGGACAAGCTCAGCGGCCCGCGGGTGGTCTGGGTGATGGTCCCGGCCGGCGCGCCCACCCAGTCGACCATCGACCAGCTGGCCGAGCTGCTGGAGCCGGGTGACGTGGTCGTGGACGGCGGCAACTCCCGCTGGACGGACGACGAGAAGCACGCCGAGGAACTGGCCGCCAAGGGCATAGGCTTCGTGGACTGCGGCGTCTCCGGCGGCGTCTGGGGCCTGGAGAACGGGTACGCGCTGATGTACGGCGGCGACGCCGAGCACGTCGCCCGGGTGCAGCCGGTCTTCGACGCGCTCAAGCCGGAGGGCGACTTCGGTTCGGTGCACGCCGGCAAGGTCGGCGCGGGCCATTTCGCGAAGATGGTCCACAACGGCATCGAGTACGCCATGATGCAGGCCTACGCCGAGGGCTGGGAGCTGCTGGAGAAGGTCGACTCCGTCACGGACGTCCGTGAGGTCTTCCGCTCCTGGCAGGAGGGCACCGTCATCCGCTCCTGGCTGCTCGACCTCGCGGTCAACGCGCTGGACGAGGACGAGCACCTGGACGACCTGCGCGGTTACGCCCAGGACTCCGGTGAGGGACGCTGGACCGTGGAGGCCGCGATCGACAACGCGGTGCCGCTGCCCGCGATCACCGCATCGCTGTTCGCCCGGTTCGCCTCCCGCCAGGAGGACTCGCCGCAGATGAAGATGATCGCCGCGCTGCGCAACCAGTTCGGCGGTCACGCCGTAGAGAAGAAGTCCTGAAAGAAGCAGGGAGGAGGTCGGCGCACGGTCATGCACGTCACGCATCTTTCGCTCGCCGACTTCCGCTCGTACGCCCGGGCCGAGGTGCCGCTCGACCCGGGCGTCACCGCCTTCGTCGGGCCCAACGGGCAGGGCAAGACCAACCTGGTCGAGGCGGTCGGCTATCTGGCGACGCTCGGCAGCCACCGCGTCGCGACGGACGCGCCGCTGGTGCGGATGGGCGCCGAGCGGGCCGTGATCCGGGCGCAGGTCCGGCAGGGCGACCGGCAGCAGCTGATCGAGCTGGAGTTGAACCCGGGCCGGGCCAACCGCGCCCGCATCAACCGGTCGCCGCAGGTCAGACCCCGTGACGTGCTGGGCATCGTACGGACCGTGCTGTTCGCGCCCGAGGACCTCGCCCTGGTGAAGGGTGATCCCGGCGAGCGGCGCAGGTTCCTCGACGAGCTGATCACCGCGCGCTCGCCGCGGATGGCGGGCGTGCGCTCCGACTACGAGCGGGTGCTCAAGCAGCGCAACACGCTCCTGAAGTCCGCCGCGCTGGCCCGGCGGCACGGCGGGCGCTCCATGGACCTGTCCACGCTGGACGTGTGGGACCAGCACCTGGCGCGCGCCGGTGCCGAACTGCTCGCCCAGCGGCTCGACCTGATCGGCGCGCTGCGGCCGCTGGCCGACAAGGCCTATGAGCAGCTGGCCCCCGGCGGCGGTCCGCTCGCGCTGGAGTACAAGCCGTCCGCGCCCGGCGAGGCGCACACCCGCGAGGATCTGTACGCGCAGCTGCTGGCCGCCCTGGCCGAGGCGCGCAGACAGGAGATCGAGCGGGGCGTCACCCTGGTCGGCCCGCACCGCGACGACCTGCTCCTCAAACTCGGCGAGCTGCCCGCCAAGGGGTACGCCTCGCACGGCGAGTCCTGGTCGTACGCCCTCGCGCTGCGCCTGGCCTCCTACGACCTGTTGCGCGCCGAGGGCAACGAGCCGGTGCTCGTCCTGGACGACGTCTTCGCCGAGCTGGACGCCCGCCGCCGGGAGCGGCTGGCCGAGCTGGTGGCGCCCGGCGAGCAGGTGCTGGTCACCGCCGCGGTGGACGACGACGTACCGCATGTGCTGACCGGTGCCCGCTACGCCGTCTCCGGCGGGACGGTGGAACGCGTATGAGCGCCGAGAAGCACCCGCCCCGGAAGAACGCCGAGCCCTCCGGTGTCGACCTCGCGCGCGTGGCGCTGCGCGCGGCGAAGGAGCAGGCCCGCGCGCGCGGTGACGCGGCGCGGCAGAAGAAGCAGGCCCGGCGCGGCGGTGGCCTGCGGTCCGGGGCGCGCGCCGACGGCCGCGACCCGATGGCGCTCGGCGCCGCGATCAACCGGCTGATCACCGAGCGCGGCTGGGAGACCCCGGCGGCCGTGGGCGGGGTGATGGGCCGCTGGCCGCAGATCGTCGGCGAGGACCTCGCCAAGCACTGTGTGCCGCAGCGGTACGACGAGGACGAGCGGGTGCTCACGGTGAGCTGCGACTCCACGGCCTGGGCGACCCAGCTGCGGCTGCTCGCGCCGGCGCTGGTCGCCCGGCTCAACCAGGACCTCGGCCATGGCGCGGTCCGGCTGATCAAGGTGCACGGCCCCGGCGGGCAGGCCCGCCGCTACGGCCCGCTGCGGGCTCCGGGAAGCACCGGGCCCGGCGACACCTACGGATGACGCACGGGTGACGTACCTCACGTCGCCCGGCTCTCCGCACCCCCTTTTTCCTGCGGGTTCGCCGTCCGTGGGACCTTCCGCACACAAGTGCGAGCGGCGTACTGACCCTGGAGTAGCCAAGGGTTGACGGCCCGAAGCTCTGAGTGCCGCTGTGAAGCTCTTGGAGCCCCCTTCCGCATATCGGGACCCGGCCGAGACCGGTTCAGGGCGGCACATGGGGACTCAGGTACCGGCAAACCCCCATCGATGTCAGCGCTACCGGTAGACTGGAAGCCAATCCCGCCCCAACGTGGGGACCGCCCGGGAAAAGCTGAGCAACGCTGATCAAGGCTTACCAACGCAACATGCCGCAGCCGCTCCGGCAACCTGCCGACGAGCCCGGCTCGTGCTGTGCCAGAAAGGGCGCTTCGTGGCCGATTCCGGCAACCCCAACGAGAACATCCCGTCCACCGACGCCGGCGTGAGCGCCGAGGCCACCGCCTCGGCGGCCTCCTACGACGCCAGCGCCATCACCGTGCTCGAAGGGCTGGACGCGGTCCGCAAGCGGCCCGGCATGTACATCGGCTCCACGGGCGAGCGCGGTCTGCACCACCTGGTGCAGGAGGTCGTCGACAACTCGGTCGACGAGGCGCTGGCGGGCTACGCGGACACCATCGACGTGACGATCCTCGCCGACGGCGGCGTCCGCGTCGTCGACAACGGCCGCGGCATCCCCGTCGGCATCGTGCCCTCCGAGGGCAAGCCGGCCGTCGAGGTCGTGCTGACCGTGCTGCACGCGGGCGGCAAGTTCGGCGGCGGCGGCTACGCCGTCTCCGGCGGTCTGCACGGCGTCGGCGTGTCCGTCGTGAACGCCCTGTCCACCAAGGTCTCCGTCGAGGTGAAGACCGACGGCTACCGGTGGACCCAGGAGTACAAGATGGGTGTGCCGACCGCTCCGCTGGCCCGGCACGAGGCCACCGAGGAGACCGGCACGTCGGTGACCTTCTGGGCCGACCCGGAGATCTTCGAGACCACCGAGTACTCCTTCGAGACGCTGTCGCGGCGCTTCCAGGAGATGGCCTTCCTCAACAAGGGCCTGATCATCCGGCTCACCGACGAGCGCGAGTCGGCGAAGGCCACCAGCGGCGCGGACGAGGCGGGCGCGGACGAGAAGGCCGAGGTCAAGTCGGTCACGTACCACTACGAGGGCGGCATCGTCGACTTCGTGAAGTACCTCAACGCCCGCAAGGGCGAGGTGGTGCACCCCACGATCATCGACCTGGAGGCGGAGGACAAGGACAAGAGCCTGTCCCTCGAAGTCGCCCTGCAGTGGAACAGCGGCTACAGCGAGGGCGTGTACTCGTTCGCCAACATCATCCACACCCATGAGGGCGGCACTCACGAAGAGGGCTTCCGGGCCGCGCTGACGTCGCTGATCAACAAGTACGCGCGCGACAAGAAGCTGCTGCGCGAAAAGGACGACAACCTCACCGGTGACGACATCCGCGAGGGTCTGACCGCGATCATCTCGGTCAAGCTCAGCGAGCCGCAGTTCGAGGGCCAGACCAAGACCAAGCTGGGCAACACGGAGGCCAAGACCTTCGTGCAGAAGGCGGTCTACGAGCACCTCAACGACTGGCTGGACCGCAACCCGAACGAGGCCGCGGACATCATCCGCAAGGGCATCCAGGCGGCCACCGCGCGCGTCGCGGCCCGCAAGGCGCGCGACCTCACCCGCCGCAAGGGCCTGCTGGAGACCGCGTCGCTGCCGGGCAAGCTGGCCGACTGCCAGTCCAACGACCCGGCCAAGTGCGAGATCTTCATCGTCGAGGGTGACTCCGCCGGCGGCTCGGCCAAGTCCGGCCGCAACCCGCAGTACCAGGCGATCCTCCCGATCCGCGGCAAGATCCTGAACGTGGAGAAGGCCCGGATCGACAAGATCCTGCAGAACCAGGAGATCCAGGCGCTGATCTCCGCGTTCGGCACGGGTGTGCACGAGGACTTCGACATCGAGAAGCTCCGCTATCACAAGATCATCCTGATGGCGGACGCCGACGTCGACGGCCAGCACATCAGCACCCTGCTGCTGACCTTCCTGTTCCGCTTCATGCGGCCGCTGGTCGAGGCCGGGCACGTGTACCTCTCCCGCCCGCCGCTCTACAAGATCAAGTGGGGCCGGGACGACGTCGAGTACGCGTACTCGGACCGCGAGCGCGACGCGCTGATCGAGATGGGGCGCCAGCGCGGCAAGCGCGTCCGCGAGGACTCCATCCAGCGCTTCAAGGGTCTCGGCGAGATGAACGCCGAGGAGCTGCGCGTGACCACCATGGACCAGGAGCACCGCGTGCTCGGCCAGGTCACCCTGGACGACGCCGCCCAGGCCGACGACCTGTTCTCGGTGCTGATGGGCGAGGACGTCGAGGCGCGCCGCCAGTTCATCCAGCGCAACGCCAAGGACGTCCGCTTCCTCGACATCTGAGTCGGTCTCAGCTGACCGCACCAGGAAGGATCTTCACCAGCAATGGCCGACGAGAACACCCCAGTCACTCCGGAAGAGGGCGGCGAGCTCGCCATGCGTGTCGAGCCCGTCGGGCTCGAGACCGAGATGCAGCGCTCGTACCTGGACTACGCGATGTCCGTCATCGTGTCCCGTGCGCTGCCCGACGTCCGGGACGGCCTCAAGCCCGTCCACCGGCGCGTGCTCTACGCGATGTACGACGGCGGCTACCGCCCCGAGCGCGGCTTCTACAAGTGCGCCCGTGTCGTCGGTGACGTCATGGGCAACTACCACCCGCACGGCGACTCCTCCATCTACGACGCGCTGGTGCGCCTCGCCCAGCCGTGGTCGATGCGGATGCCGCTGGTGGACTCCAACGGCAACTTCGGCTCCCCGGGCAACGACCCCGCGGCGGCGATGCGCTACACCGAGTGCAAGATGGCGCCGCTGTCGATGGAGATGGTCCGCGACATCGACGAGGAGACCGTCGACTTCACGGACAACTACGACGGCCGCTCCCAGGAGCCGACCGTCCTGCCGTCCCGCTTCCCGAACCTGCTGATCAACGGCTCGGCCGGCATCGCGGTCGGCATGGCGACCAACATCCCGCCGCACAACCTGCGCGAGGTCGCGGCCGGTGCCCAGTGGTACCTGGAGAACCCCGACGCCTCGCACGAGGAGCTGCTGGACGCGCTCATGGAGCGCATCAAGGGCCCCGACTTCCCCACCGGCGCACTGGTGGTGGGCCGCAAGGGCATCGAGGAGGCGTACCGCACCGGGCGCGGCTCGATCACGATGCGCGCGGTGGTCGAGGTCGAGGAGATCCACGGCCGCCAGTGCCTGGTGGTGACCGAGCTGCCGTACCAGGTGAACCCGGACAACCTGGCGCAGAAGATCGCCGACCTGGTGAAGGACGGCAAGATCGGCGGCATCGCGGACGTCCGCGACGAGACGTCGTCCCGTACCGGCCAGCGGCTGGTGATCGTCCTGAAGCGGGACGCGGTCGCCAAGGTCGTGCTGAACAACCTGTACAAGCACACCGACCTCCAGACGAACTTCGGCGCCAACATGCTGGCGCTGGTCGACGGCGTGCCGCGCACGCTGTCCCTGGACGCGTTCATCCGGCACTGGGTGACGCACCAGATCGAGGTCATCGTGCGCCGGACCCGGTTCCGGCTGCGCAAGGCCGAGGAGCGCGCGCACATCCTGCGCGGCCTGCTGAAGGCGCTGGACGCGATCGACGAGGTCATCGCGCTGATCCGGCGCAGCGAGACCGTAGATGTCGCGCGCACGGGCCTGATGGGCCTGCTGGAGATCGACGAGATCCAGGCGAACGCCATCCTCGAGATGCAGCTGCGGCGCCTGGCGGCCCTGGAGCGGCAGAAGATCGTCCAGGAGCACGACGAGCTCCAGGCGAAGATCAACGAGTACAACGAGATCCTGGCCTCCCCGGTGCGCCAGCGCGGCATCGTCAGCGAGGAGCTGGCCGCGATCGTCGAGAAGTACGGCGACGACCGCAAGACCAAGCTGATCCCGTACGAGGGCGACATGTCCATCGAGGACCTGATCGCCGAGGAGGACATCGTCGTCACCGTCTCCCGCGGCGGTTACGTAAAGCGGACCAAGACGGACGACTACCGGGCGCAGAAGCGCGGCGGCAAGGGCGTGCGCGGCACGAAGCTGAAGGAAGACGACATCGTCGACCACTTCTTCGTCTCCACCACGCACCACTGGCTGCTGTTCTTCACCAACAAGGGCCGGGTGTACCGGGCGAAGGCGTACGAGCTGCCCGAGGCCGGCCGCGAGGCGCGCGGTCAGCACGTGGCGAACCTGCTGGCCTTCCAGCCGGACGAGGCGATCGCCGAGATCCTCGCCATCCGGGACTACGAGGCGGCGCCGTACCTGGTGCTGGCCACCAAGTCCGGTCTGGTCAAGAAGACGCCTCTGAAGGATTACGATTCGCCCCGCTCCGGCGGCGTGATCGCGATCAATCTGCGGGAGCGCGAGGACGGCGGCGACGACGAGCTGATCGGCGCCGAGCTGGTCTCCGCCGATGACGACCTGCTGCTGATCAGCAAGAAGGCGCAGTCGATCCGGTTCACCGCCACGGACGAGTCCCTTCGCCCGATGGGCCGCGCCACCTCCGGCGTCAAGGGGATGAGTTTCCGCGAGGGCGACGAGCTTCTCTCGATGAATGTGGTGCGACCCGGTACGTTCGTGTTCACTGCCACGGACGGTGGGTACGCGAAGCGGACCGCCGTGGACGAGTACCGCGTCCAGGGCCGCGGCGGCCTCGGTATCAAGGCCGCCAAGATCGTGGAGGACCGCGGTTCGCTCGTCGGGGCGCTGGTCGTGGAGGAGACCGACGAGATCCTCGCGATCACCCTGTCCGGCGGTGTGATTCGCACGCGAGTCAACGAGGTCAGGGAGACGGGCCGTGACACCATGGGCGTCCAACTGATCAACCTGGGCAAGCGCGATGCCGTGGTCGGCATCGCACGTAACGCCGAGGCGGGGCGCGAGGCGGAGGAGGTCGACGGCGACGACGCCGCCGACATCGCCGCCGAGGACGTCCAGGCCACCGGCACGGACGAGGGTGAGGCGCCCTCGGCCGAGTAGGCACGAGGAGTGAGTCATCGTGAGCGGAGCCACGGGCGCCGGATCGGCCGGTACCTCCACGGGTACGGAGACGGACGGCGGCGGCCGTGGCTCCGCCGCGCACGGGGCGGGCGGGGAAACCGACCCGCACACGACCAACCTGAAGCCGGTGCGGGCGTCCGCGGCGGACGCCTCCGGCTCGTCTTCACCCCAGGGGGGAACTGTGACGGACACCCGTGGCCCGGCCGCGGCCGGTGAGGCGCAGTCGTCGTCTCCGCTCCCCGGGGAGCGGCGCCACGAGCAGGCGGGCGGGCCGTACCACCCGCCGCAGGCCTACCCGGCGCAGGCGCCGGCCGGTGCGGTACGGCGGCCGCGCACCGGGGTGCGCACGGCACCGCGCACCCGCAAGGCGCGGCTGCGGGTGGCCAAGGCCGACCCGTGGTCGGTGATGAAGGTGAGCTTCCTGCTCTCCATCGCGCTCGGCATCTGCACCATCGTCGCCTCGGCGGTGCTGTGGATGGTCATGGACGCGATGGGCGTGTTCTCCACCGTCGGCGGGACGATCTCGGAGGCGACCGGCGCGAACGAGGCCAGCGGCTTCGACCTCCAGTCGTTCCTCTCGCTCCCCCACGTCCTGATCTTCACGACGATCATCGCCGCGATCGACGTCGTCCTGGCCACCGCCCTGGCGACCCTCGGCGCCTTCATCTACAACCTGTCCGCGGGCTTCGTGGGCGGCGTCGAGCTGACCCTCGCCGAGGACGAGTGAGGACCAGGCGACAACCGATTTTGGGACTGACGTGGTCGTGCGCTAATCTTCAGGAGTCAGCGCGCGGGACACACACCGCAAAGCGCGGCGGGGCTATAGCTCAGTTGGTTAGAGCGCATCCCTGATAAGGATGAGGCCACAGGTTCAAATCCTGTTAGCCCCACCAGCTGGAAAACCCCCGGTCCGACAGGGCCGGGGGTTTTCTCGTTCTCGATATTCCAGGGGAGCTTGTGGACATCGTCGAACGCGAGCCGGCCGGGCCGTGGGAGGGGTTCCTGGCCGCTCCCGCGCGGGGCGCCGACGCCGGGGTGCTGGTGCTGGCCGGATCCAGCGGGCGGATCGAGCGGGAGCGGGCGCGGCTGCTCGCCCGGCAGGGGATCGCCGCCCTGGCGATCCGCTGGTTCGGGGGGAAGGGGCAGCCGCCGGGGATCTGCGAGGTCCCGCTGGAGACGTTCACCGCGGGGGTCGAGTTCCTGCGGGACGGCGGGGCGCGGCGGATCGGCGTGCTCGGGCTGTCCAAGGGGGCCGAGGCCGCGCTGCTCACGGCGGTGCGCGAGCCGCGCGTGGACGTGGTCGTCGCGTTGTCGCCCACCTCGCTGGTGTGGTGCAACGTCGGGCCCGGCCGGGACGGCGCCGATCGCCCGTACCGGTCGTCGTGGACCTGGCGGGGGCGGCCGCTGCCCTTCGTGCCCATGGACGACTCCTGGACACCGGCCGGGCCGACGGGCGGGCCTGTCGCCATCCGCGGCTGGTACGAGCGCAGCGAGCGGACCTTCGCAAAGCGGCTGGTGGCGGCGGCGATCCCCGTGGAGACGGCCCGCGCGGACCTGCTCCTGGTGGCGGGCGGCGACGACGAGCTGTGGCCGTCGCTGCCCCACGCCGAGCGGCTGGCCGAGCGCCGGCGCGCGGCGGGCGCAACGGTCCGGCTGATCGCCCGTGCCGACGCCGGACACCGGCCCCTGCTGCCGGGCGAGAGCCTCCCCCCGCCGTCCCCGCGCTTTCGGCACGGCGGCACGCCCGAGGCCGACGCGCTGCTCGGTGCGGCGGCCTGGCCGCACATCCTCGACGCGCTGCGCGGCTGAGGTGTCCTACTTCGTCACCTCCGCGGACTCGTAGGCCGCCGAGCCCGGGGACAGGCAGGTGAACCAGTTCGCGGTGGGGAAGTCGCGGACGGACCTGATCACCGCGTCGACGGGGCGAATCGGGGTGTTGTCGGGGGCGCGTTCGGCCACGGTGGTGGAGCCGTCCTTCCAGTGGCAGGTGACCTGTCGTGCCGTCTTGGCCACCATGCCGACGACCAGGCGCGACGAGCCCGCGTCGGTGAGGGGCCGGGGGAAGACGCGGATCTCGTCCCCCGTCAGGCGGGGCAGCCGCGCGACGGTGTCGGAGGTCACCAGCCGGCGGTCGGACGTGCCGAACGAGCGGATGACGAAGTAACTCGTCCTGCCGATCAGGTCGGACGGGCTGCCCGAGGTCACCGGGGTGAGGCCCCAGTCCGCCATGGCCTTCATCTGCCGGACGGCCTCGGCGCGGTCGCGGGGGGCCGGCCACACGCGCAGTCCCACGGACCACGGCACGCCCTGGTCGGTGCCGTAGCCCACCGTCGTGTCCACCGGCTCGTACACCAGGTGCCCGGGGGTCCAGGGTGATCGCGCGGGGGAGGCCGCCTCGCGGGTGACGCCGGGCAGGCCGGTCGCCGCCAGCGTCCCGGTGCCGCCCGCCAGCACCGCCGCCGCGACCGCGCCCGCCGCCCACCGCCGGGTCCGGCGCCGGCGCCCCGCCCGTACGACCGCAGCGACGGGTGCCGCGCCGGTCTCGAACTCCTCGGCCGTGTCCGCGAGGAGAAGGGCGATCCTGTCCCGCGTCCTGTCGTCGTGGTCCGTCATGACCGTTCCTTCCGCGTAACCGTGTCGGCCAGCACCGGTGCGACGCGCAGCTTCGCTATCCCCTTGGCCGTGTTGCTCTTGACCGTGCCGACCGAGCACCCCATCGCCTGGGCGGTCTGGGTCTCCGTCAGGTCCTCCCAGTAGCGCAGGACCACCGCCTGCCGCTGCCGGGCGGGCAGTTGGGCGAGCGCCCGCAGCAGCACGTCGCGGTCGACGGCCTGGATGATCCGGTCGCCGCGGTCGGCCTCCTCGTGCACCAGCGACAGGTCGTCCTTCGGCGCGAGGAACTCCTTGAGCCGGCGCCGGTGGCGGCGGGCGTGCAGATTGATCATTACGCGCCGGACATAGGCGTCCGGGTCGTCGGCCGTGCCGACCCTGCGCCAGGCGGTGTAGACCCGCTCCAGCGTCGACTGGGCCAGATCCTCGGCCGCGTGGCGCTCTCCCGACAGGAGAAACGCCGTACGCAGCAGCCGCGGCCAGCGGGCGGCCATGAATCTGCCGAACTCTTCGTCCCGGTCCTGTTTGCCGTCTGCCATGGACACCTCCTGAACACCCGAAGGAGTCCACGAGCCCGGCGGTTCGTTGCCTCACCGCCCGGACCGGGGCGGGGACCACTGACTCCAAGGCATGAGAAAAGGCCCGATCGCTGGCGACGGGGGATGCACCAGCGATCGGGCTATGGCCAAGGGTAACAAGGTTGTCGGCCTTGTGGGGCCAAGTCGGCGAGGAATCGGGGAAGTTGGCCGATCAGTCGCCGCACGGCGGGTCGTAGGAGAGGCGCGGGAGGTACTCGTGCCACTTGGCGGGGGTGAGGACGCCCCGGGTGACCGAGCAGATGTGGTCGATGGCCGTGTCGGCGTCCAGGTCCCACAGGCGGACCGTGTCGGGACCGCTGGAGACGCCGAGGACCCGGCTGCCCGGGCTGAAGGCCAGGAACGTGCCGGTCTTGGCGTTGGGCGTCATCGACTGGCCGATCGGCCGCGCCGCGGTGGGCACGGTGACGTTCCACAGCCGGACCGTGTTGTCGTCGCCGCCGCTGGCCAGCGTGTGTCCGGTGGTGTCGAAGGTCAGCGAGGTGACCGCCTCGGTGTGGCCGGTGAGCGGATCGCCCAGCGGGATCGTCGCGGCGGGGTCGGTGACGTTCCACAGCCGGACCGTGTCGTCGTCGCTGCCGCTGGCCAGGGTGTGTCCGTCGGGGCTGTAGGCGAGGGCGTTGACGGGCCCCGAGTGCCGGGTGAGCGCAGCGCCGAGCTGTTTCGGCCGCGCCGGGTCGGTGACGTTCCACAGCCGGATGTCGCTGTCCGCGCTGCCGCTGGCCAGGGTGCGTCCGTCGGGGCTGAAGGCCAGGGCGTTGATGTAGCCGTGGTGGCCGGCGACCGGGTCGCCGAGCGGCTTGGGCCGGGCGGGGTCGGTGACGTTCCACAGCCGGATGGTGCGGTCGTCGTTGGCGGTGGCCAGGGTGCGCCCGTCCGGGCTGTAGGCCAGCGCGTTGGGGCCCATGAAGCGGGTCCTCAGCCGCAGCGGCGGGCCGGGCAGGCTCGGGTGGGCCGGGTCGGAGACGTTCCACAGGTACACCTTCTGCTCGCCCGTGAGCACGGCGAGGGTGCGTCCGTCCGGCGAGAACAGCAGGGTGCTCGCGCCGCTTCCGCGGGCGAACGGCCGGCCCAGCGGGACCGGGCGGCCGGGCCGCGCCACGTTCCACAGCCGCAGCCGGCCGTCGCGCGCGGTCGTGGCCAGCAGCCGTCCGCCCGGGCCGAACGCCGCACTGCGACCGATCATGTCGGACGTCGGGATCGACCACAGGCGCACCTTGGCGTCGCCGCTGCCGGTGGCGAGGGTGCGCCCGTCGGGGCTGAAGCCCAGCGCGTACATCTCCCCGCTGCTGCCGGCGAGGGGCTCGCCGATCTGCGAGGGGGAGCCCGGGTCGCTGACGTTCCACAGGCTGGCCGTGCTGTCCGCGCTCGCGGCGGCGAGCCGTCCGCCGTCGGGGCTGAACGCCACCGACCAGACGGGGCCGGTGTGCCCGGTCAGGGGCGCGCCGAGCGGTGCCGGGTGCGCCGGGTCGGCCAGGTTCCACAGCCGTACGGTGTCGTCCGCGCTGCCGCTGGCCAGGGTGTGCCCGTCGGGGCTGAAGGCGACCGAGTGCACGATGTCCGTGTGGCCGCGCAGCACGTCGCGGACCGGGTGGGGCCGGCGCGGGTCGGCGACGTTCCACAGCCGGATCGTGTCGTCGTCCGAGCCCGCCGCGAGGGTGTGCCCGTCCGGGCTGAAGGCGACGCTGCGCACCGCCGCCGTGTGCCCGGTCAGCGGGTCGCCGAGCGGGGCGGACCGGGCCGGGTCGGCGACGTTCCACAGCCGTACGGTGCCGTCCTCGCCGGCCGAGGCGAGGGTACGGCCGTCGGGGCTGAAGGCGACCAGGTAGATGGTGCCCTCGTGCCCGGTGAGCGGGGTGCCGAGCGGCTTGGGCCGGGCGGGGTCGGTGACGTTCCACAGCCGGATCGTGCCGTCGTCGCCCGCGCTGGCCAGGGTGTGCCCGTCCGGGCTGAACACCGCGCTGCTCACCCAGCTGCCGTGTCCGGTCAGCGGACGGCCGAGCGGCTCGGGCCGGGTCGGGTCGGTGACGTTCCACAGCCGTACGGTCCGGTCGTAGCTGGCCGTGGCCAGGGTGTGGCCGTCGGGGCTGAAGGAGGTGAGGTAGACGGCGCCGGTGTGGCCGGACAGCGGGGTGGCCAGCGGCGCGTTGACGATCGAGATCAGCCTGCTGTACGTGCCCTCGTCGTCGGGGCGCAGATGGTGGGCGACCAGGTCCAACTGGGCGGCCAGCGAGGGGTCGGTGTGCTGCACCCGGTCCGCCTCCGCGAGCACCTGTTCGAACACGGCGTCGTCCCGCTGCTGCCAGGCGATCACCGCCGAGCCGCCCGCGACCAGCGCCAGCACCACCAGCGCGGCCACCGCCGCCCGGCTGAGCCACACCGTGCGCTTGCGCAGCCGTACCGAGGCGGCCAGGAACTCCACCGCGCTGCGGGTCAGATAGGTGTCGCCCGCCGACCGCGCCCAGGCGCGGGCCTGCTCCAGGCGTGAGCCCCGGTACAGCAGCGAGCTGTCCCGGTCCGAGTCCTCCCAGGCCCGGCCGTCCTCCTCCAGCCGCTGGCGCAGCAGATGGTCGTTGCGGTTGTCGTCGATCCAGTGCCGCAGCCGGGGCCAGGCGTGCAGCAGCGCCTCGTGGGTGATCTCCACGGTGTCCGCGTCCAGCGTCACCAGCCGGGCGCGGACCAGCGCCTCCAGGGACTCCTCCGTCTTGCCGGGGTCCGCCGACTCCTGGGCCAGCTGCCGCCGGGTGCCGCGCCGGCGCGTGGCCACGGTGTCCTCGCCGAGCCGGACCAGCCGCAGCAGCAGCAGCCGGGCGGCCGTGCGGGCGGCGGGGTCGAGGCCCGACCAGGCGCGCTCGGCGGTCGCCGCGACCGCGCCCTGGATGCCGCCCGCCGCCCGGTAGCCGGCCAGCGTCAGCCTCCCGGCCTTGCGGCGCTGCCAGGTGGCCAGCAGGGCGTGCGAGAGCAGCGGGAGCACGCCCGCGTCGTGCGCCCCGCGCGGGCCGTCGGCGCTCACCTCGCGCACGATCAGCTCGGCCAGCCCGGGTTCCAGCTCCAGGCCCACCGCCTTGGCCGGCCCGGTCACCGCGTCCCGCAGCTCCCCGCTGGTCAGCGGGGAGAGGACCATGTGCCGGTGCTGGAGCGCGTCGGCGAGTTCCGGGTAGCCGAGGCACTGCTCGTAGAAGTCGGCGCGGATGCCGAGGACGACCAGGACGGGCGCGGGCCCGGCCGCGTCGGAGGGCGGGGTGCAGCAGGCGTGCAGGAGCTGGATGAAGGTACGGCGGTCCGCCTCGTCCGGGCAGAGGGTGAACGCCTCCTCGAACTGGTCCACGATGACGACCGGCCGGGCCCCCGGCGGCGCCTCCCGGGCCGCCCACGCCGTGACCGCCTCCCGCGCCGCCCGGACGATGCGGGGCGCGTCGCCTCCCGCCCCCGGGTTCTCCCCGGCCTCCTGCCGGGCCGCCGCCGCCCGCTCGGCCGCGCGCGCCTCGGCGGCCACGGGGGCGAGGTCGGGGACGCCGCGCACCAGCTCGGCGAGCGGATCCGCGCCGGGCACCAGCTGGACGACGGGCGTCGGCTGCCCGGCCGCGCAGTCCGGGCGCGGGGCGAGCCCGGGGTCGGCCAGGGCGCCGGCCCCGATCGCGGGCACCAGGCCCGCGTTCAGCAGGGAGGACTTGCCCGCCCCGGAGGCGCCGACCAGCATCACCAGGCCGCCGGTGCGGCCCGCGGTGCGCAGCTGGGCGATGAGCGCGTTCGTGCTCCGCTCCCGGCCGAAGAACCAGCGGGCGTCCTCCCGCCGGTACGAGGCGAGGCCCCGGTAGGGGCACACGCCGCCGGCGACGGGCGGGGCCTGGGCGGGCGGCCGTCCGTTCTCCTCGGCGGGCGAGGCGGGCGGCGCGGCGCGGTCACCGACCGGGTCGGCCAGCGCGCGCTCCCACTGCCGCTGCCAGTGGGCGAGGTCGTACAGGCCCGCGGAGACCGGCTGGGGGCGGGCGCGCCGGGCCTCCGGGATGAGGATCTGGAGCACCGCCGCGAGCGCGGTGAACTGGGCGGGCACGTTCTTGGCACGGCGCCAGTCGCTGATCCGCTGCGCGGACACCCGCACCGGACGGCCGCGTTCGTCCACCCGCTGGAGCCGGCCGACCGCTTCGGCGACGCTCTTCAGGGGAGGGTTTCCGGCCTCCTTGTAGAGCAGCGCGAGCCGCTCGGCGAAAGCTGTGCGTGCCCCTGAGTCGGAACCCAAGGCCCCACCCCTCACTTCCCCCCGCCTGTGGACGTCCGGACCGGAAAACTCACCTTATACGCCTGACCTGCAAAGAAGCCCTGCTCCGGAGGTCAAGACCTCCTCCTTGGGGACGACAGATGGCAGGATCGCAACCCCGGTAGCGAAACCGTCACACACCGTCCGGACAGGCCAACGGCCCGGCGCCCGGAGAGACACCTCATGGCGTTGCACATTTTCGGCCGACTTCCTTCGACAGCCGCGAACTGACCGCAAGCCGTCATCCGAGCCCGTACGAACCCGACCGATCCCGGCCCACCTCACTCTGATTGCTTCGATCCGTGCCATCACGCCGACACGGTGCGGATCGACGTCCCGCACCGCCCGGCACCGGTCCCCACGAGGGGAGGGACCGGTGCCGGCGGGCGGGGATCCTCCCGTGCGGCACACCTGTCGTCCGACGAGCGGCCGGCTGCCGCCGGGCCCTCGGCGGGCACGGCCGGTTGAGCGCCCGGCTCGCCGGGCAGTGACGTCCTGGAACGTGATCGCCCAGGCTGGAGGGACGTATGAAGGTCACCGTGGACCGCTCCGCGTGTTACGGCTCCGCCGAGTGCGCCTACCGGGCGCCGGCCGTGTTCGGGTTCGAGGACGGCTACGGCTTCGTACGGCCCGGCCAGGAGGAGACCGCCGAGGACCCACGGGTGCGCGAGGCGGCCGAGCGGTGCCCCTCGCAGGCGATCCTGCTGAGCGAGTAGCGCCGGGCGGCCGGTCTCAGGCGGGATAGCTCCAGCCGAGGTCCGCCAGCGCGCGGGCCCTGGCCTCCGCGACCGCGGCGCGGGCCGCGCGTTCGGCCGGGTCGGTGTGCGCGGACTGGCCGGTGGCCTGCCCCTCCCACTTGCGGTACAGCAGGCCGGCCTCCGCCGAGAACCACCCGCGGCTCACCGCGTCCAGCGCCAGCAGCAGCCCGGTGTCCTCGGACGCGGGCAGCGCCATCCAGCCGCCCAGCGCGGTCAGCAGTTCCCGGCGTACGCAGAGGGTCGCCGGATGGACCGGGGGCCGGAAGTCGTGCCGCTTCCAGTGGTCGAGCACGGCACCGCGCTCCAGCGGCCCCTCGTCGGGATCGCCGGGGAAGCCGGCCGTGGAACCGTCGGGCAGCAGGTCGAGGACCCGGCAGGTCGTCCACCCGAGGGTGGGGTCCGCCGCCAGGGCGGCGAGATCGCGGGCGAGCGCGCCCGGGGTGAGCCGGTCGTCGGCGTCCAGGACCTTCACGCAGTCGCCCCGCGCGTGTGCCAGGGCGATCGTGCGCGCGACGCCCGGACCGCCCGGTCTGCCCTGGTGGAAGGAGACGCGCGGGTCGTCCGGGACGTGGGGGCGGACCGCGTCCGTCGTGCCGTCCTCCTGGATCACCCACTCCCATCGCGCGCCGCCGGGCAGCTCCTGGTCGCGCAGGGACGCCCAGGCCTGCGGCAGGAACCGGGCCGAGGGTGCGTGGACGGCGGTGACGACGGTGACAAGGGTGGCGCGCCGGTTCACGGCAGCACTCACCACCTTTCGGGACCTCTCCGGGATGTCGCGGCCATCGTCTCAGGCCGTCCCGGGCCCCTGGGAACGCGCGCTCGACCCCCGGCCGGGGTGGCCGGGGGTCTTCCGTGTCGACCATGCGTACGCAAGTCGCCGTGGTGTCGAAACGTCAGCGGTGCCGGGGGGAGAAGAGAGGATCTCTCAGCGGGGGAAGGAGGATCTCTCAGCAGTCGAGCGGTGCGGAGGGCTGTCGGGCCACCGTCCGCTGTTCCGTCTGCTGTGTCTCGCGGGTCTTCTGGGTCTCGCGGATCTCCAGTGGCGACTGGTCCTCGTCGAGGGGGCGGCGCCGGCAGCTGGGGGACTTTCCGTGGGCCTCGGCCCGGATCCGCTGTTTCATCGTGGGGGGCAGGGCCCGGGAGGAGGGCCAGGACCAGTGGCGTGGGGCCGGGATCGTCGGGGCCGTCCGTGAGGCGGTCTCGGTACGCGGGCTCTCGGTGCGCGGCGCGGCGTTCGCGGTGGCGGCGGAGGCGCTCACGAAACCGAGCGCGGTGCACAGGGCGAGAAAGGCGGTGACGATGGCGGTCCACAGCTTCATGACCTTGTTCTGGTCCATTACCCCTCACTTTCGGGTTGGGCGATTTGCGTACTTTCCTCATGATGTGTATGAGGCTCGCGAAGTGGTGGACCGACGCTCGTGGCGCCGCGATGTTCAGATGAACACCACCCGGATGGCCGTAAGAAGGTCGGAAAACCCCTAAATCCCGGTGAGCGGGAGCGAAGGGGGAGCAAAGTGACGGTCCGTGGGGGCGTGGTCACCCTCCGGCCGGAGCACTGTCCGACCTGGGCTATTGCGCCCGCCGGGGCCCGAGTTGGGGCCGGACGCAGGTCACCGATCGATATCGGTCGGTGTGTATAGTCGGGCGCCAGAGGTCCCCTACGTCAAGGAAAGACGAGGTCGCGCGGTGTTGAAGAAGCTGCTCCTGGTCGCACTGGCCGCCATCGGCGGGCTCCTCGTGTACCGCCAGATCCAGGCGGATCGCGCCGAGCAGGACCTGTGGACGGAGGCGACCGACTCCGTGCCCACCGGTTCGTGAGTCCGATTCCAGAGTCTGAGGCAGACCCCGGCCGCCGCTCGCGGTCGGGGTCTTCGCGTATCCGCTCCGCTTGCGGGCTCCCGGTGGGTGGTGTAGGCGTGGCCGCACCCCCCGGTGCGGGGCGCGGTGTTTCGGACGGTCTCGCGCATTGCCCGGATGGCGCAGTGACTCCCGGGGCAGGATGGGCCACGGCCCGACCGCCCACCGCGGCGGGCGGCCACCGGAAGGCCGTGACACAGGGGGTGCACACGTGCGGCGGCACAGGCGTACGGCGTGGGGGCGCTACCGCGCTCCTCTGACGGCCGCGATCCTGGCACTGGGGCTGTGCGGCACCGGCGCGTTCCCCGCGGCCGCCGCTGGCGCCCCCGGCTACGCCTTCTCCCCCGGCGCCCGCACGGTCGAGGGCGCGACCGGCACCGCCGACGCCCCGCGGCTCGACGCCGGCCGGGTCTACCGGGGCTCCCTGCCCGAGCACGGCCGCCTCACCTACGACCTCCACCTCGCCGAGGCGGACGCCGACGCCACGGCCTACGTCCCCGTCACCGCCGTACCGCCCCCGGACGCCACCGTCACCGCCACCGACGGCATCCGGGTGTCCGTCCGGGACGCGCACGGCACGGCCTGCTCCTACGCCACCGCCCGCTTCGGCGCCGCGCTCAGCCCGCGCCCGGTCACCGCCCTCGGCAAGCGCGAGGCGGGCAAGGCGCTGTGCCAGGGCGCGGGGACCTACTCGGTGCTGGTCGAACGCCTCGACACCGGGAGCGTCGGCACCGGGTCGGCGGGGCGCTGGGACCTGGAGATCGCGCCCGTCCTCGAACCCCGGCTCAGCGCGCCAGGGCCCAGCGAGGCGCCCGGCTCCTGGGACTCCGCCACCCCCGAGCCGCTCGCCGGCGCCCCCCGGGACCTGACCGGCGGCGCGGGCTTCACCGCGGCCCGCCCGCTGGGCCAGGGGGTCTGGCGGACCACCCTGGTGCCCGGCCAGACGCAGTTCTACAAGGTGCCGCTGGACTGGGGCCGCCGGGTGCGGGCCACCGCCGAACTGGGCGGCGCCCAGGGGCACGGGTACGTCGGCGGCGCCCTGGACCTCGCCCTGTACAACCCCGTGCGCGGCCTGGCCGACGACGCCTCCCTCGGCTACACCGGTGTGCGCAGGCCCGTCTCCCTCGTCCCGCTCCCGCCGGTCGAGTACGCCAACCGGTACGCCGCGCCCGCCGCGGTCACCGCGCTGCGCTTCGCCGGCGACTACTGCCTGGTGCTGCACCTCAGCGACCGGCTCGGCGGCACGTTCGGGCGCGGGCCGTACGACGTGACGCTGCGGGTCCGCGTGGACGGCCGGGCGCACGCCGGGCCGGGGTACGCCGGGCGGCCGGTGCCGGACGGCGTCTTCACGGCCACGGAGGAGGGCGCGGTGGTGGCGCCCGTTCCCGTGGCGGGGGGCTCCCGGGGCGACGGGACCGCGCTGAGGCTCGTCGCGGCCGGCGGGTTCGGGCTGGGGACCGCGTCGCTGCTGGTGCTCGGCGGGTGGACGGTGGCGGCCCGGCGGGCTCAGAGCCGGTTCAGGGCCCAGAAGCCCACCGCGTAGCAGGCAAGCGCGAGCAGCAGCAGGCAGGCCACGGCCCCCGCCGGGGGACCGGGGCGGCGGGGGGCGCGCCGGGCGCGACGGCCGTGTGCGGGCGGGGTGCGGGGCGCGGCCGCGGTGGGCGCCGGGACGGGTGCCGGGGCGGCGGTGTAGGCGGCGGTGACGCTGTCGCCGGGCGGTGCGGGGGGCGGAACGCTGGGAGCGGGGGCGGCGGCCGGCAGCGGCGGTGCGGTGGGGGGAGGCGGTACGGACGGAAACGGTGTGGAGCCGGTGGCCAGGGGTGGCGGAATGCGGAAGCTCCCGGTGTCCGACAGGGAGCCGGTGCCGGTCGGCCCGGCCGGCGACCCGCTCGGATACCCGCTGTCGGTGCGCGGATCGGCGCCCGGGACGGCGACGGGCCGCCGGGCCCTCGACCTCTTGCCCTCCGGCCCGTTTGGCCCGAAGCCCTCGGGCAGTTCCGGGAGTTGGTCGAAGATCTCGATCGGCTCGTCGTCCAGGCCGCCGAGGTCCGGCAGGAGTTCCATGACCGGCGCGAGCCCTTTGCGCGCTCCGGTGGCGGTCTGGTACCGGGCCGCCGGATCGGGCTGGAGCAGCGCGGCGACGAACTCCCACAGGGGCGCGGGGATGTTCTTGGGCGCGCTCGGGGTGCCGTGCTCGGTGAAGTACCGTACGAGTTCCTTGGCGTCGGGCTTGGCGCCTTCGAGGAGGTACAGGGCGACCAGACCGACGGCGAACAGATCGGCGGTGAAGTCCGGGTCGGCTCCGGCGAGTTGCTCGGGGGCGAGGTAACCGGGCGTGCCCACCACGAGGTTGGTCTCGGTCAGCCGGGGCTCGCCGAACCGCATGGCGATGCCGAAGTCGGACAGCCGCAGTCGCGGCCGGCCGGTGCCGGTGGCTTCCAGGAGGATGTTGGCGGGCTTGATGTCGCGGTGCACGACGCCCTCCGCGTGCACGGCGGCGAGACCGGAGAGCAGCTGGTCCAGCAGGACGCAGACGAACGCCGGCGGCAGCGGACCGTAGTCGTTGACCAGGCTGACCAGGGAGCCGCCGGCGACCAGGTCCATGGTGAACAGCACTTTGTCGTCGTCGGCGGCCCAGCTGGCCGGGGCGAGGACGTGGGGGTGGTCGATCCGCAGGGCCTGCTCGCGCACGAAGCGCAGCAGGGAGTGGGCGTCGCGCTGCTGGAGCACCTTGGCGGCCACATAGCGCCGTCGGCGGTGGTCCCAGACGCGCCATACGACGCCCACGCCGCCGTGCCCGATCGGGTCGGCCAGCTCGTACCGGCCGGAGAACACCTCGCCCATGACTGCCCCAGCTCCTCCCCCTCGGGACCCCGCTTCCGCCCGGCCCCCCGAGCCGGGCGGGCGTTCAGTTCTGGTGGGACTGGTAGTGCGCGACCGCGTCGGAGGTGCGGCCGGCACCGTAGACGCGCAGGAACTCGGCGAGTTCGGGCTGGGTCGGGGCGAGGGCGTCCGCGGCCTCGATGATGTCGCTCGCGGCGGCCACCGAGCGCAGCAGCGACTGGATCTCCCGGACCACGCGCTTGACGGTGGGCGCGCCCGAACCGTTCGTCGACTGCGCGGTGTTGCTCAGCACGGAGCCCCCCTGCGACTTCTTGATCTCGTCCATCCGCTCGGTCGCCTCGGCGGCGCTGACGCTGCCGTCCGCCACCTGCGCCGCCAGCTCCTGCAGCTGCTGTACCCGCTGGACCACCGCGGGATTGCCGATCTTCGCCCGCTGCCCGCTCATCAGCTGGGACAGCATCGGAGCGGACAGCCCCAGGACCGCCGCGAGACGGGCCTGATTGAGGCCGAGATCGTCGATCAGCTTACGGAAGAGCGCCCCCAACGGCTCCCCGTACCAGTTCCGCTGCAGCTCCCGCGCTCTGGCGGTGGCTTCCTGCTGTGCGGCGTCCATTGCGTCTCCCCATCGCTTCCCCTGAAAACCGCGGTTCGCTGTAGCGAACCACGCCGAGCATCTTACGGAGCGTGGTCATCCGCGGGGACCCCCAATCTTTTTGCGGGATACGGGGGGTGACCCGGTACTCTGGTCTGCGGCACCGGCGGGCGCACACCCCCTCCGGTCGGCCACACCCTTCCCGGGGCCTTAGCTCAGTTGGTAGAGCGCCGTCTTTGCATGGCGGATGTCAGGGGTTCGACTCCCCTAGGCTCCACTGTCGAGAACCCCCTGACCTGCGGAAACGTCGGTCAGGGGGTTCTTTGGCGTATGAGCGTGCACATGTCCTGTTTTGGGGCCCCGAAGGATGTGTCGGGCCCGTCCCGGAGTGGAATCCCAACAACACGTCGGGGGAAAGGGGGACTTCGCATGGGGCGTGCGGTGCGCTGGGCGGTGGCGGTCGTGGCGGCCGTGGCCGTGTTCGTGCTGTGTGCGTGGCTCGTCAGAGTGGTGCCGTTCGAATGGCTTCCCGCGGACGACGGAGACCGGTGGGGAGTGGCGCTCGGATTCGCCGGGGCGGTCGCCGCCGCCGTCGGCGGGGCGGTCAACTGGTGGGCGGGACAGGGGGATACGTCATCTCCCGGGCGGCGGGTCAGGCAGACGGTCAGGGCCGGCGGGCGGGCCCGGGTGTACCAGGCGGGGCGTGATCTGCGGTCCGGGGACGGCGGGGCGGCGGCCGGCGGCGGGACCGCCGGTGATGTCGTGCAGCGGGCCAGGGTCTCCGGAGACGCGCGGGCCTTCCAGGCCGGCCGGGACCAGGACGTCCGGAGGAGCGGTGGCCGGTAGGAGGAAACCCGGGCGGGGAGACCAGCGCACCCGGGCGTCGGGCAGCGCGAAGGTGCACCAGGCCGGCCGGGACATCGTCTACCACGGGTCCGTCACCTATCAGGACTCCGGATCGCGCGGACGGCACGCGGTGTGGGCCGCCGGGTCCGTCCTGGGGCTGGCGCTGCTGGTGCTGGCGATCTTCTTCCTCACCCGGTCGGATCCGGGGCACGGCGCCTCGGCCTCCGCGTCCCTGTCGGCCCGGGTGTCCCCCACCGCTTCCTGCGACGGCGACGGCTGCCTGGGGGTGGATCCCGCCACCACCGTCTGCCAGAACGACGCGGGCACCCTCCTCACCGGCCGTGACTTCGGAGTCCTGGTCGAGCTGCGCTACAGCCCCCGCTGCCATGCCGCCTGGGCCAAGATGAGCGGCAGCTCGGAGGGCGACTGGATCCAGGTCTTCGGCCGGCACCAGGACCGCGAGGAGTACCGCCAGCAGTACGGCGCCGACGCCCACACCGCGATGGTGGGCGTGCGCGATGCCGGGCAGGCCCGCGCCTGCGCGCTGGTCGCGTCCCGCGGCACGGTGTGCGCCACCACGCCCGCGAGCCCCGGCCCCGGCCACAGCGCTGTTTCGACCGCTTCCCGCGGTCCGGGCGGGCGGTAGCCGGACGGCTGCGGTCGCAGGTCCGGGTGATTGCGGTGATCCTGTCAGAGAAGCGTGGCTTGCTCGCGGCCGCCGTGCGTAGGCGGCCGCGCCGCACAGGAAGGCGACGCCCATGACGTCGATATCCGACAAGTCGGAGCGCGGGCACGGGGGCCCCGGCCGTGAACGCACGCTCGACAGCGCGTCCCGGGCCGCCGGGGCCCTGCTGATGCTCAGCGGGCCGCTCAGCATTCTGATGGGCGCGGCCGGTATCGCGGAGGACAGCCTGTTCGCCACCTCGAACGGGTACGCCTACAACTTTCCCCTGACGGCGTGGGGCATCATCCACCTCGTCATCGGCATGGCGCTCACCGTCGCGGGCCTCGGTGTGCTGGCGGGCGCGAGCTGGGGCCGCGGGGCCGGCGTGGTGACGGCGGGCGTCAGCCTGATCACCCAGTTCATGTTCGTGCCGTTCTACCCGGGCTGGGCGATCCCGGTGATGGCCCTGGACCTGCTGATCCTGTTCGCCCTGACCAGGTCCCACATCGAGGCCGCCCGCTGACTTCCCCGTTTCACGTGAAACGGGCCCGGGGCCGGAGCGCACACGCGCTTCCGGCCCCGGGCCCGTTCCGCGAGAAGCGTTCAGACCTGTCCGTCGCCGTCCGTGGTGGCGGTCCCCTCGGGGCCGCTGCCGTCCACCGAGCCGATGCCACCCGACTCGGGGACCTCCGTCGCGGCCGGTGGCTCGACCAGCCAATCGGGGTTGGCCTGGCGCTCCCACCACTTCCAGGCGGCGAAGGCGCCGCCCGCCACCAGGGCCGTCAGCCCCAGCAGCTTGGCGACCCGGCCGGCCCGGCACCGGCACGCCTTGCGGCGGGCGAGCTTCTGGATGTCCTTCGCGGAGACCTGGCCGCGCAGCGCGGCCAGCGCGGCGGCACCCCGGGCCGCGGCCTCGTCCGCCACCGGCCCGGCCGCGGCCATCGCCTGCTCGATCCGGGGCCGTGAGTACTCGGCCGTCTGCCGGGCGGCCTTGCGGGCGCGACAGGCGGCCTCCTGCGCCGCCAGGTCGACCTTCGGCGGGACATAGGTGCGCCGGGCCTGTTCCAGACGCGGGGCGAGCCGGGCGTCGTACTGCACGCGGGCCTGTTCGGCGGCCTGCGACACCACGGGCGCCAGCCGTACGCGTGCCTCCTGCGCGTAATGCGCGGCACGCTCCTTGGCCGTGTCGGCGTAGGGCGCCACCACGTCCGCGGCGTGCAGCACGCTGTCCTTCGCCGAGCCGGTCGCGGCGCGCACGCTGTCAATGCGGGTCACGGGTTCCTCCTCCTCGGTGGCGTACGGTATTTCGACTTTCCACCCTTTTACGGATCATGCCTGCGAACGGCCCGGGCGGCATGTGCGGGCGCGCATATGGGTGCCGATCGCTCCTTCGGTTGGCCGACTGGCGCCGTGGTGGGCCATACGTGCGAGGATCGGGGCGTCACAGGAAGACAACGGAAGGCAGATCGTGGCTGAGCAGCTTTACGCCACCCTGAAGACCAACCACGGCGACATCGAGGTCCGGCTGTTCCCGAACCACGCGCCCAAGACGGTCCAGAACTTTGTCGAGCTGGCCAAGGGCGAGCGCGAGTGGACTCACCCCGAGTCCGGCAAGAAGAGCAACGACCCGCTCTACGACGGCACGATCTTCCACCGTGTCATCAGCGGTTTCATGATCCAGGGCGGTGACCCGCTGGGCACCGGCATCGGCGGTCCGGGCTACAAGTTCGGGGACGAGTTCCACCCCGACCTGGCCTTCACCAAGCCCTACCTGCTCGCGATGGCGAACGCCGGCCCGGGCACCAACGGCTCGCAGTTCTTCATCACGGTCGCCCCGACGACCTGGCTGACCGGCAAGCACACCATCTTCGGTGAGGTCAGCACGGACGCCGGCAAGAAGGTCGTGGACGAGATCGCGGGCGTGAAGACCGGCCGCAACGACCGTCCGGTCCAGGACGTCGTCATCGAGTCGGTCGTCGTCGAGACCCGCGAGGGCTGAGTCCGCGCCGGGGTCGCTCACCGGGGGACCCGGTTCCCCCGGAACGCCCCACAGGGAACCAATCGCCCCGCTCGTCCGTAAGGATGAGCGGGGCGGGGTATGTGCCGGGTGAGCGCCACGAGGAGCGAGGGGAACATGGACCACGTCGCAAGCAGCGCACCGGACGCCCGGAGCGTGCCCGTGTGCTACCGGCACCCGGACCGCGAGACCGGCGTGCGCTGCACCCGCTGCGAGCGCCCCATCTGCCCCGAGTGCATGGTCAGCGCCTCCGTCGGCTTCCAGTGCCCCGAGTGCGTCCACGGCGGCGGTCCGGCCCCGAGCGGCGGGGGAGGCGGCGGTACGGCGCGTCCGATGGCCGCGGCCCGGCCGCGCACCATCACCGGGGGCACCATGACGGCGGATCCCCGGCTGCTCACCAAGGTGCTGATCGGGATCAACCTCGCGGTGTTCCTGGTGCAGCTCGCCGTCGGCGAGAGCTTCACCCAGCGGTTCGAGCTGATCGGCCGGGCCTACACCCCTCTGCTGCCGGGGATACAGGGCATCGCCGAGGGCCAGTACTTCCGCCTGCTGACCGCCATGTTCCTGCACGGCGGGTACGCCCACATCCTGTTCAACATGCTCAGCCTGTGGTGGATCGGCGGTCCCCTGGAAGCGGCGCTCGGGCGCGCCCGTTATCTCACCCTGTACTTCGTCTCGGGCCTGGCCGGCAGCGCGCTCACCTATCTGATCGCCGCGCCGAACCAGCCGTCGCTCGGCGCCTCCGGGGCGCTCTTCGGCCTCTTCGGCGCCACCGGTGTGCTGATGCGCCGGCTCAACTACGATCTGCGACCGCTCGTCGCCCTGCTGGTCGTCAACCTGATCATCACCTTCACCCCCGGCTTCAACATCGCCTGGGAGGCGCACGTCGGCGGCCTGGTCGCGGGCGTCGTCGCCGGGTACGCGATGGTGCACGCACCACGCCGCAACCGGGCGCTCGTCCAGTACGGCACCTGTGCGCTCGTGCTGGTGGTGGTGGCCGTTCTCACCCTGGTCAGAACGGGTCAGCTCACCTGACGCGGCACAGTTGTCCACAGCGGGTGTCGGATCTTGTGCATACGGTGCGGGATCAGCTGCGACCCTTACCGCTCGGATGAGTTTTCGCAGGTGATGCGGGGTGCGAACGGGTGTGTGGGAGCCGGTACGGCAGTCGTACCGGCGTCAATGCCCGATGAGTTATCCACAGATCGTAGTCTTTTCCCCAGGGGGATGTGGAAATCCTCAGGCCTGTGGATAACTCGGCGGAGAAGCCGTGGGCAGAGCCCCTACTTCCACTGCGTGGAGACACCGAACCCGGCGGCGATGAAGCCGAAGCCGACCACGATGTTCCAGTTGTCCAGCGCGTCGATGGGCAGCGAGCCGTCGGTCACATAGAAGACGACGATCCAGGCCAGACCGATGACGAACATGGCCAGCATGACGGGGGCGACCCAGCCGCTGTTGTTCAGCTTGATCGCCGCGGCCTGCTTCGCCGGCGGCGGCGTGAAGTCGGCCTTCTTGCGGATACGTGACTTCGGCACGAGGGTCTCTCCTGTCGATGCGCTGCGTGGCCGCGCAGGTAACGGGTCGGGCTCGGGGCAGCGTACAAGGGGCCAACATGACGACTCTGTGTGCTCCCCCGGGCGTCCGTTAGCGTAGTGCTTCCGCGGCGCCGAAGGAGATAAGGGTACGTTGAGCAATTCTGCCGACTCCCCCGGTACGGGAGCAATGGGTTCCGGCCCCCGCCGCAGGCCACGGGTGCGCCCGGTGCGGATCCTCACGGCGGCCGTCTTCGCCCTCGCGGGCCTGATCTTCTTCACCAGCTTCGACACCGCCAGGGGCACCGACATCCGCCAGGACGGCTCCCTGCTGAAGCTGTCCGACCTGATCCAGCAGCGCAGCCGCAAGAACAAGGACATGGACGAGTCCAACGCCGCCCTGCGCGACGGCGTGGAGTCCCTGGCCGCGAGCGACGGCGGCAGCACCAAGGCCCAGGACCGGCGGCTCACCGGGCTGGAGAAGAGCGCCGGCACCGAGAAGCTCACCGGCAGGGCGGTCACCGTCACCCTCAACGACGCCCCGCCCAACGCCACCGCCAAGCTCCCCGGCTATCCCCCGCCGCAGCCCGACTACCTGGTCATCCACCAGCAGGACCTGCAAGCCGTGGTGAACGCCCTGTGGCAGGGCGGCGCCAAGGGGATCAAGGTCATGGACCAGCGGCTGATCTCCACCAGCGCGGTGCGCTGCGTCGGCAACACCCTGATCCTCCAGGGCCGGGTCTACTCCCCGCCGTACAAGATCACGGCGATCGGGGACCCGGGGCGGCTCCAGCGGGCGCTCGCGGACAGCAAGGCGATCCAGACCTACATGGTGTACGTCAACGTCTACGGCCTCGGCTGGAAAGTCACCGACGACGGCACCGTCACCCTTCCGGGTTACTCGGGCACCGTGGACCTGCACTACGCGAAGCCCGTGCGGTAGCCGTCGGCCTCGCCGGGCGCGCCCGGACTCCACCGAGCCTGTGGAGTCAGGCGAACCGGAGGCGCCGCGCCGCTAGTCTGGTGACGTACGGCGTGTGTCTGGTGCCGTAGGGACACGGAAGGGACGGCAAGGACGGCATGTACGGCTGGATCTGGCGGCATCTGCCGGGAAACGCGTGGGTGAGGGCGCTGATCTCCGTCCTCCTGGTCCTCGCCGTGGTCTACGTCCTGTTCCAGTACGTCTTCCCGTGGGCCGAACCGCTGCTGCCCTTCAACGATGTGACGGTGGACAACCAGTGAGTGCGCGCATTCTCGTCGTGGACAACTACGACAGCTTCGTCTTCAACCTCGTCCAGTACCTGTACCAGCTGGGCGCCGAGTGCGAGGTGCTGCGCAACGACGAGGTGTCGACCGCGCACGCCCAGGACGGCTTCGACGGCGTCCTCCTCTCGCCCGGTCCCGGCACCCCGGAGCAGGCCGGCGTCTGCGTGGAGATGGTCCGCCACTGCGCGGCCACCGGGGTGCCGGTCTTCGGCGTGTGCCTCGGCATGCAGTCGATGCAGGTGGCGTACGGCGGCGTGGTGGACCGGGCGCCGGAACTGCTGCACGGCAAGACCTCGCCGGTCGAGCACGAGGGCAAGGGCGTCTTCGCCGGGCTGCCCTCGCCGTTCACCGCGACCCGCTACCACTCGCTGGCGGCCGAGCCCGCGACGGTCCCGGCCGAGCTGGAGGTGACCGCCCGCACGCACGACGGCATCATCATGGGCCTGCGCCACCGGGAACTCCCCGTCGAGGGCGTGCAGTTCCACCCGGAGTCGGTGCTCACCGAGCACGGGCACCGGATGCTGGCCAACTGGCTGGAGGAGTGCGGCGACCAGGGTGCCGTGGCGAGGTCGGCGGGGCTCGCCCCGGTGGTGGGCAGGGCCACGGCGTGACCGCCCTGCGCCCCGAGCGCGAGGACGTGGACGGCGGCGGGCGGCCGTACGAGTCCCCCGTCGGTGCGCCCGGCGCGGTCCCCTTCGACGACGAGACGATGGCGCTGCGGATCGCCGACCCGGCGTCCATGAGGGCGCGCAGAGGCCCTCTGGGGCCCTCTGGAGCCCCGTCGGCCCCTTCCGTCACCGGACCGGCCCCCGGCGGTCGTGCGGGCCGCAGGAGGGCGGCCAAGCATCGCGGCGGGCGCCGTGGCGGGAACCGCGAGCCCGCCGCCTCCGGAAGACCGGCGCCGGGGCGGGCGGAGTCCGACCCGGACCGTCCGCCGAGCCGGGTGGAGGCCCGGCGGCGGGCGCGGCAGGCCAGGCCCGGCCCGGCGGTGGTCGCGAGCCGGGTGCTCGGCGAGGTGTTCATCACCACCGGCGTGCTGATGCTGCTGTTCGTCACCTACCAGCTGTGGTGGACCAACGTGCGGGCGCACGCGCAGGCCGGCAGCGAGGCCCACCAGCTCCAGGACGACTGGGCGAACGGCAGGCGCAACCCCGGGGTCTTCTCGCCCGGCCAGGGCTTCGCCATCCTGCACATCCCCAAGCTGGACGTGGTGGCGCCGATCGCGGAGGGCGTCAGCACCACCCGGGTGCTCGACAAGGGCATGGTCGGGCACTACGGCGAGGCGCCGCTGAAGACGGCGATGCCCGACGCGAAGACCGGAAACTTCGGGCTGGCCGCGCACCGCAACACCCATGGCGAGCCGTTCCGGTACATCAACCGGCTCACCCCCGGCGACCCGGTCGTGGTCGAGACCCAGGACACCTACTACGTCTACAAGGTGACGTCGACCCTGCCGGTCACCTCCCCGTCCAACACCAGCGTGCTGGACCCCGTACCCAGGGGCTCGGGCTTCACCAGGCCCGGCCGCTACATCACCCTGACCACCTGTACACCGGAGTTCACCAGCAAGTACCGGCTGATCGTCTGGGGCAAGATGGTCGAGGTTCGCCCCCGCAGCAAGGGCAAGCCGGACGCGCTCCTCGAGTAAGGGCTAGGACACTGTGGCAGCGACCGCCGACGAGAACGAAGCGACCGACGAAACCACTGCCCCGCCCGGACCGGAGCCCGCCGAGCGGCGCCGGCGGCCGGGCAGGATCGCGCAGGCCGTCAGCGTCTTCGGTGAACTGCTCATCACGCTGGGCGTGTTGCTCGGCCTGTTCGTCGTCTACTCGCTGTGGTGGACGAACGTGCTGGCGGACCGCAAGGCCGACAGGCAGGCCGACAAGGTGCGCCAGCACTGGGCGCAGCAGAAGGACTCGGGACCGGGCGCGCTGGACACCAAGGACGGCATCGGCTTCCTGCACGTGCCCGCGATGAAGAACGGCACGGTCCTGGTCGAGAAGGGCACCGGCACCGACGTCCTCAACGGCGGTGTGGCCGGTTACTACACCGACCCGGTCAAGGCCACGCTCCCGACGACCGGCAAGGAGGGCAACTTCGCCCTCGCCGCCCACCGCGACGGACACGGCGCCAAGTTCCACAACATCGACAAGCTGGAGAAGGGCGACCCGATCGTCTTCGAGACCCGGGACGACTGGTACGTCTACAAGGTCTTCGCGATCCTTCCGGAGACCTCGAAGTACGACATCGGCGTGGTCGACCCGGTTCCCGAGGAGTCCGGCAGGAAGAAGCCCGGCCACTACATCACGCTGACCACCTGCACGCCCGTCTACACCTCGCGCTACCGCTACGTCGTCTGGGGCGAACTGGTCCGGGTGCAGAAGGTCGACGGCAAGCGCACCCCGCCCGCGGAACTGCGCTGAACCACCGAGGCGACGAACGGGCCCCCGCCGGAGGAATCCGGCGGGGGCCCGTTCGTCCAGGCGCGCGCGGGGATCAGCCGTGCAGGCCGCCGAAGAAGTTGGCGCCGTTGTCGTTGCCGTTGCCGTTGTTGCCCTGGCCGCCGCCGATGGTGACCACGTCGATGGCCTGGCCCTGGTTCACCTGGGTGCCCGGCGGCGGGTTGGAGCTGACGACGATCGCGTTGTCGTCGCCGCCGTTCTGGACGTTGCCGAGCTGCAGACCCGCCTGCTGGAGCATCTGCTTGACCTGCCCGAGCTTCTTGCCCACGATGCCCGGGACCTGGACCTGGCTGGCCTGCTGGGCCTTGCCGACGTTGATCGCGACGGGCGTGTTCTTGGAGACCTGCTGCCCGGCCGGCGGGTTGGTCGAAAGGACCTTGCCGTTGTCGTCCGGGTTGTCGGTGGGCTGGTCGTTGCAGCTCGGCACCAGGCCCATGCCCTGCAGCTCGGCCTTGGCCTCGTCACAGGACTTGCCGACGACGTCGCTCGGGATGGTCACCTTCTCCTCCGCCTTGGCGACGGTGAGGGTGATCGTGGTGCCCTTCTGCTTGCTGCTGCCGCCCTCGGGGTCCTGAGCGGTGACGACGCCCGGCGTCTGGGTGGACACCTCGTCCTTGCGCTCGACGTTGAAGCCCTTGTCCTTGAGCTGCGTCTCCGCCTGGTCGTACTGGATGCCGCGGACGTCGGGCACGGTCACCTTGGGGGCGCCCGTGGAGATCACCAGGTGGATGGTGGTGTTCTTGTCCACCTGGGTGCCCTTGGCCGGGTCCTGCGAGCACACGAGGCCCTTGGGCTGGCTCTCGCAGGGCTTGCGGTCGGTGACGTCGACCTTCAGATCGACGTTGGCGGCGGTGTCGGCGGCCTGCTTCTCGGTCTCGCCGACGAGATTGGGCGCGGAGAGCTTGCCGTCCGCGCCGTGCCCGCTGAACGCGTACTTGCCGATCAGGATGGCGCCGATCAGCACCAGCACACCGGCGACGATCAGCAGGATCGTGGAGGTGTTCTTCTTCTTCGGCTGCTGGCGGCGCCGGTCGGGGCGGTCGTCGTAGCCGAAGCCGCCGTCGTCCGGGCCCATCGGCGGGAGCATGGTGGTGGCCGCCGCCTGCGCTTCCGGGCGCAGCGCCGCCGTCGCCTGGTCGTCGCCGTAGCCGGCGTAGCCGACCGCGCCCATCGCGGCCGTGGCCCCGACCGGCTGGCCGTCCAGGCACGCCTCGATGTCGGCGCGCATCTCGTCGGCCGACTGGTAGCGGTAGTCGGGGTCCTTGACCAGCGCCTTGAGGACGATCGCGTCCATCTCGGGGGTGATCTCGGGATCGAAGACCGAGGGCGGCTGGGGCTCCTCGCGGACGTGCTGGTAGGCCACGGCCACCGGGGAGTCGCCGACGAAGGGCGGGCGGACGGTCAGCAGCTCGTAGAGGAGGCAGCCCGTGGAGTAGAGGTCGGAACGGGCGTCCACCTGCTCGCCCTTGGCCTGCTCGGGCGAGAGGTACTGGGCCGTGCCGATGACCGCCGCGGTCTGCGTCATCGTCATGCCGGCGTCGCCCATCGCGCGGGCGATGCCGAAGTCCATCACCTTGACCTGACCGTTGCGGGTCAGCATCACGTTGGCCGGCTTGATGTCGCGGTGGACGATGCCGCTGCGGTGCGCGTACTCCAGGCCCTGGAGGATGCCGATGGTCATTTCCATGGCGCGCTCGGGCAGCAGCTTGCGCCCCGAGTGCAGCAGCTCGCGCAGGGTGGAACCGTCGACGTACTCCATCACGATGTACGGGATGGAGACCCCGTCGATGTAGTCCTCGCCCGTGTCGTAGACCGCGACGATCGCAGGATGGTTGAGCGAGGCGGCCGACTGGGCCTCCCGGCGGAACCGGGCCTGGAAGGACGGGTCGCGCGCGAGGTCGGCGCGCAGCGTCTTCACCGCCACGGTGCGGCCGAGCCTGGTGTCATGCGCGAGGTAGACCTCCGCCATGCCACCACGGCCGAGCACCTGGCCCAGCTCGTACCGGCCGCCGAGGCGACGCGGCTCTTCCATAGCTACCTACCAGCCCTCTCCGTCGGTCTCGGCCGACACATCGCTGTGCGCCGAGGCTGCCGTCCGGGCCTACGGTACCCGGCTCCCTTTGTATGACCTGGCCAAGTCCGGAACCCGATATCGGACCGGTATCGCAACGTGCGTCGATGTGAAGGCGCTGTGATGGGGGTCACTTCTTGGAGTTGATGACCGCCTCCATCACGTTCTTCGCGATCGGCGCGGCCAGGCCGCCGCCGGAGATGTCGTCACGGTTGGCCTGGTCGTCCTCGATCACCACGGCCACGGCCACCGGGGAGCTGCCGTCGGGGAGCTTGGCGTAGGAGATGAACCACGCGTACGGGTTGGCGCTGTTGGCCACACCGTGCTGGGCGGTACCGGTCTTGCCGCCGACGACGACGCCGGGGATCTTGGCACTGGTACCGGTGCCCTTGTCGACCACGGTCTCCATCATCGACTGGAGGATCTGCGCGTTCTGCGGCGACAGCGGCCGGCTCATCTCCTGCGGCTTGGTCTTCTCCACCGGGTCGAGGTTGGAGGCCTCCAGCTCGTCCACCATGTACGGCTTCATCAGCTTGCCGTCGTTGGCGACCGCCGAGGCGACCATGGCCATCTGGAGCGGGGTGGCGGCGGTGTTGTACTGGCCGATGGAGGACAGCGCGGTCTGCGAGGTGTTCATGTCCTTGGAGAACACCGAGGCGTTGGAGCGCACCGGGGTGAACTGCTCCGCGTCGAAGCCGAACTTCTTCGCCTCCTCCAGCATCTTGTCATTGCCGAGGTCGGCGCCGATCTTGCCGAAGACGGTGTTGCAGGAGTACTGGAGCGCGACCCGCATGGTGGCGTTCTTGCAGGGCAGGTTGCCCTCGTTGGGCAGCGGCCGCGTGGTGCCCGGCATGATCCAGGGCAGCGGGGAGTCGGTCGGCTGGTCCGCGGAGGTGTACTTGCCGTTCTCCAGCGCCGCCGCGGCGGTGACCACCTTGAAGGTCGAGCCCGGCGGGTAGGTCTCGCGCAACGCCCGGTTGAGCGTCGGGTCGGCCGGGTTGTTCTCCTTCAGCAGCTTGTTCCTGGCCGCGGCGTCCGCGTCGGTGTTGCCCGCGAAGGACGAGGGGTCGTACGACGGGAAGGAGGCCAGCGCCAGGATCTTGCCGGTGGACGGCTCCAGCGCGACGACCGCGCCCTTGCCGCCCTGCTTCTTGAGACCGTCGTACGCGGCCTTCTGCGCGGCGCCGTTGAGGGTGGTGACGACGTTGCCGCCCTGCTTCGGCTTGCCCGTGATCATGTCCAGGGTGTTGCGGAAGAAGAGCCGGTCGTCGTTGCCGGTGAGGATGTCGTCGTCCAGGTTCTCCAGCTGGGTGCCGCCGAAGGCCTGGGAGGAGTAGCCGGTCACCGGGGCCCACATGGGCCCGTCCTTGTAGGTGCGCTTGTATTTGAAGTCGCCGTGCTTGACCTCGGTCGAGCCGGTGATCGGGTTGCCGTCCACGATGATGTCGCCGCGCGGCGCGGCGTACCGCTCGATGGCGACCCGCCGGTTGAGCGTGTCGGTGCGCAGGCTGTCCGCCTTGACGTACTGGAGGTAGTTGTCGCGGACGAGCAGGGCCAGGATCAGCAGACCGCAGAAGATGGCGATCCGGCGCAGGGGCTTGTTCATGACGGGCGGACCACCTGGGTCATCTCGGCGTCGGGGTTGGCTGCGGGGGCGGGCGCCGGGCGGCGGGCGGTGTCGCTGATGCGGATCAGGACGCCGATCAGCGCCCAGTTGGCGATCACGGAGGAACCGCCGTACGCGAGGAACGGCATGGTCATACCGGTGAGCGGGATGAGGCCCATCACACCGCCGGCCACGACGAACACCTGGAGCGCGAAGGCGCCGGACAGGCCGATGGCCAGCAGCTTGCCGAACGGGTCGCGGGCGGCGAGGGCGGTGCGCACGCCGCGTTCCGCGATCAGGCCGTAGATCAGCAGGATCGCCATGATGCCCGCCAGGCCCAGTTCCTCGCCGAAGGTGGCGAGGATGAAGTCGGAGTTGGCGGCGAACTTGATCAGCTCCGAGTGGCCCTGGCCCCAGCCGGTGCCGAGGGTGCCGCCGGAACCGAAGGCCCACAGCGCCTGCATGGCCTGCTCGGAGTGGCCGCCGACGCCCTGCTGGGAGAGCTTGTACTCCTTCAGCGGGTCGAGCCAGGCCTGCACACGCATCTTCACGTGGGGCTCGAAGCTCGCCACGCCGACCGCGCCGGCCCCGGACATCAGCAGACCGAAGACGATCCAGCTGGTCCGCTCGGTGGCGACGTACAGCATGATCACGAACATGCCGAAGAACAGCAGCGACGTACCGAGGTCGGTCTCGAAGACCAGGATCAGGATGGACATCGCCCAGACCACGAGGATCGGGCCGAGGTCGCGGCCGCGGGGCAGGTAGAGGCCCATGAAGCGGCGGCTGGCGAGGGCCAGCGCGTCCCGCTTCACCATCAGGTAGCCGGCGAAGAAGATCGCCAGCACGATCTTCGCGAACTCGCCGGGCTGGATGGTGAAGCCGCCGACCGAGATCCAGATCTTGGCGCCGTAGACGTTCAGACCGAGGCCCGGGACCAGCGGGAGCAGCAGCAGGAGCAGCGCCGCCACCATGGAGATGTAGGTGTAGCGCTGGAACGCGCGGTGGTCCTTGAGGAAGTACAGGACGGCCACGAACAGGGCGATGCCCATGGCTGTGTACATGAGCTGGTTGGTCGCCTTGCCGCCCGCGACGTGGATCTGCTGGAGCGCCTTGGACTGGTCGAGCCGCCAGATGCAGACCAGACCGAGCCCGTTGAGCAGGGTGGCCAGCGGCAGCAGCAGCGGGTCGGCGTACGGCGCGAACTTCCGTACGACGAGATGGGCCACGCCGGCCAGCAGGCCGAGGCCCAGGCCGTAGCTCAGCAGCCCGGCGGGCACCTGGTTGTCGATGGCCAGGCCCACGTTGGCGTAGGCGAACACCGGGATGAGCACCGCGAAGATCAGCAGGGCCAGCTCGGTGTTGCGGCGGCTCGGCGCGCCGATCGCGCCGATGGTGGACGTGTGGTGCGTCGGCGAGTTAGTCGTACTGCTCATCGTGTGACAGGGCCTCTCACGGCTTGCCTACTGCTTACCGCACAGCGAGACGACCTTCTGCTCATCCTCCGAGAGGGTGGGGCCGGGGCTGGGGGTCGCGGACGGGGTCGTGGTCGAAGACTTCGAGGATCCCGGGGCTGCCGGGGAGGTCGCGGTCGCCTTCGGGTTCGTGGTCGCGGTCGTCCGGGTGAAGGCGGCACGGCTCACGGTGCCCGTACCGGTCCCGGCGCCGCCGGCGGTCTTGCCCGTGTGCGGCTTGCCCGGCTGGGTGCGCTCGGCATCCTGCCGCTCGGACTCCTTCTTGCAGGCGGAGGCCTGCACGGACAGCTCCTGGATCTTCGACTGGGCGTCCTTGAGGCCGCCCTCGGCGATCGTCGCCTTCACCTGCTTCTGCTGGTACGACGGCAGGTACTTGAGTTCGATCTCCGGGTGGTCCTTCTCGATCTTCGACAGCGACACCCAGGCCAGGTCCTGGCTGATCCCGCGGTACAGCGCGACGTGCTCCTCGTTGGCGCCGACGTAGTACTGCGTCTGCGTCCAGCGGTAGCCGCCGTACAGTCCGCCGCCGACGACCGCGAGGGCCAGGGCGCTGTAGAGCGATGCCTTCAGCCATCTGCGGCCTTTGCGGGGCTTGGTGAAGTCGCCGTCGGCGTACTCGTCGAAGCTGCCCGACGGGGCGTAGCCGGCGCTGTCGCCGGAGCCGGGCGGGCCGAACTCGCCGCCGCCGTGGCCCTGCCTGCCGAGGTGGGAGGCGCGCCCGGCCGGGGTCTGCATGATGCCGTTGTCGTGCAGGTGGAGCTGGTTCTCGGCGACCGCGCCGACCACGACCGGCTGGTCGGACAGCTGGCCCGCGAGGGTGTCGCCGGTGTCCAGGTCGAGGACGTCGGCCACGATCACGGTGATGTTGTCCGGGCCGCCGCCGCGCAGCGCGAGCTGGATCAGCTCCTGCACCGTCTCCTGCGGGCCCTGGTAGCTGGCGAGGGTCTCCTCCATCGTCTGGTGGGAGACGACGCCGGACAGGCCGTCGGAGCAGATCAGATAGCGGTCGCCGGCGCGGACCTCGCGGATGGACAGGTCGGGCTCGACGTGGTCGCCGCTGCCGAGGGCGCGCATCAGCAGGGAGCGCTGCGGATGCGTCGTCGCCTCCTCCTCGGTGATCCGGCCCTCGTCCACGAGCCGCTGCACCCAGGTGTGGTCCTGGGTGATCTGCGTGAGCACTCCGTCCCGCAGCAGGTAGGCGCGCGAGTCGCCGACGTGCACCAGACCGAGCCGCTGCCCGGTCCACAGCAGCGCGGTGAGCGTGGTCCCCATGCCCTCCAGCTGGGGGTCCTCCTCGACCATGGAGCGCAGCTGGTCGTTGGCGCGCTGCACGGCCACGCCGAGGGAGGTGAGGATGTCGGAGCCGGGCACGTCGTCGTCGAGCGTGACCAGGCTGGAGATGACCTCGGAGGAGGCGACCTCGCCGGCCGCCTGGCCGCCCATGCCGTCGGCGATCGCCAGCAGGCGGGTGCCGGCGTAACCGGAGTCCTCGTTGCCCTCGCGGATCATGCCCTTGTGCGAACCGGCGGCAAAGCGCAGTGACAGACTCATGCGCACCTCGCCCGTCGGCTCCGAATGCAGCCGGTCGTGTCGAGCCACACTGCCCACCCTCCGGTCGGGAGCGCACCGGGGACCGGACGGCGGTCCGCCGCTGCGTGCTCGCTCCGCTCGCGCTCACTCATGATGTAGCACTACTTCCGCAGCTCGATGACGGTCTTGCCGATGCGGATCGGCGCGCCCAGCGGGATCGGTGTGGGGGTCGTCAGCCGGGACCGCTCCAGGTAGGTGCCGTTGGTCGACCCGAGGTCCTCGACGATCCACTGGCCGCCCTGGTCCGGGTAGATCCTGGCATGACGGCTGGAGGCGTAGTCGTCGTCCAGCACGATGGTGGAGTCGTGCGCACGGCCCAGGGTGATCGTCTGGCCCTGAAGCGCGACGGTGGTGCCGGTCAGCGTGCCTTCGGTCACGACCAGCTTGCTGGGAGCGTTGCGCCCGCGCCGGCCGCCGCCGCTCTGCTGGCCGCGCTGCTGCGGGGGAGCGGCCTGCTGCTGCCGGGCCGCCGCCCGGCCGGCGGCGGGCTGGGCCCGCCCGGTGTCCCTACGCGATCCGCGCTGGGTGACGCGCGTACCGAACAGGTCGCTGCGGATGACCTGCACGGCCACGATCACGAACAGCCACAGTACGGCCAGGAAACCCAGCCGCATGACCGTGAGGGTCAGCTCTGACATTGCCCCCGCTTCACCCTTCGGCTTGCCTATAGATAACGGTGGTGCTGCCCACGACGATCCGCGAGCCGTCGCGGAGCGTAGCGCGGGTGGTGTGCTGCCCGTCCACCACGATGCCGTTGGTGGAGCCGAGATCCTGGATCGTCGAGGGCGTTCCGGTCCGGATCTCGCAGTGCCGGCGGGAGACGCCGGGGTCGTCGATCCGCACGTCGGCCTCGGTGCTGCGGCCCAGCACCAGGGTCGGCCGGGAGATCTGGTGGCGGGTGCCGTTGATCTCGATCCAGTAGCGGGTGCGCCCGCCGCTCATCGGGGCGGCCGCGGGACGCTGGGTGGCGGGCTGCGGGTAGCCGTAGCCGCCGGGGCGGGCGCCGGGCGGCGGGGCGGAGGGCATCGGGGGGACGCCGGCGGGCGGGTAGCCGTACCCGCCCTGACCGGGGCGTCCGGCGGCCGGTGCCGCGGGGCTCGGCGCCGCCTGGGCCGGCCCGGGCGCCGCGGCCTGCTGGTCGCTGGAGGAGGCGAGGGTGCGCGAGCGCACCCGGTACAGCCCGGTGTCCAGGTCGTCGGCCTTCTCCAGGTTGACCTTGATCGGGCCCATGAAGGTGTAGCGCTGCTGCTTCGCGTAGTCACGCACCATGCCGGCCAGCTCGTCGCCGAGCTGGCCGGAGTAGGGGCTGAGGCGCTCGTAGTCGGGCGCGCTGAGCTCCACGATGAAGTCGTTCGGTACGACGGTGCGGTCGCGGTTCCAGATCGTGGCGTTGTTGTCGCACTCGCGCTGCAGCGCGCCGGCGATCTCCACAGGCTGGACCTCGGACTTGAAGACCTTGGCGAAGGTGCCGTTCACCAGACCTTCGAGACGCTGCTCGAACTTCTTCAGGACTCCCATGGGGCACCTCCTCCGTCCTTTGCCGTTTCCTTGCCCTGCTCTGTGTACTGCTGTGTGCGTTGCCTTGCCGGGTACCGCCGGTACTGCTTCCGGTACTGCTTACTGATCGTATCCACGCCCCCGGCAAACAGCCGGTTCCCCCAGCCGGTCCGCTTCGAACTCCTCCCCGGACCAGCGCGCGGGAACCCTTCCCGGCATGGATCGTAGAGGCGGCCGAGCACCAGTGTCCCGCACCCGGCCTCGCTCCCGGCCCGCCTCCTGGGGAGATGGCCGGGACCGGTACGAGGTTGATACGTGAACCAGGTCTCCTTGATACGAGAACCACCACGTGAACCGGCTCTCCTTCATACGCGCCGGAGAGGCGCGGCGCTGTGCGGATGGTCACGGGTGTGGGGACGGTCACGGTGGCGGCGGGGTGGGTGGTCCCGGTGAGGTGGTCGCGGTGGGGTGGTCGCGGTGGGGGCGAGGGGTCGGGGGGCGATCGGAGGTGGTCGGGGGACCGAGGGATCGGGGGATCGGGGAGGCGCGGGGCGTCGGAGGTTGATGTGGAGCCGTGGTGCGGAGCGGTGGGGTGGAGGGGGGTGGCGATCGGGGACGACGTGGTGGGGCGACGGGTGGGGTGCCGGATGGGGCGACGGCCACCCGGCCGCCGGGGCACGGGTGGTGGCCGGGTGGCGCGGACGGCATGGCGGACCCCGGCTGTTCCGGGCCGGGAAGCCCCGGCTGATCCGGGCCGGGAAGTAGGGATGTGAACCCACCCCGTACGACGTGCTAATGTTCTGCATGTCGGAAGGGGCCAGCCCGAAAGGGAAGGAACCGGAAGACACACCCAATGCGCGGGTGGCGGAATAGGCAGACGCGCTGGATTCAGGTTCCAGTGCCCGAAAGGGCGTGGGGGTTCAACTCCCCCCTCGCGCACAGTGAGAATGGGCGGCATCGCAACGGCGATGCCGCCCATTCCTCTTTCTACGGCTGTTGTCCGGGCCCCTGCCCGCATTCGCCCGGATCTTCTCCGAGCCATCTCCGGGCCATCCCCCGGTGTTCCAACGCGATCTCACGCGAGGTGCGGGGTGGGCGCGCGTGTGTGTGAGGAAGCTCTCAAGGGGCCGGTGGTCGCATGCGCCTCTTCGGAGCCGCGACGTGTCCTCCGCGGACAACACCCGCCGGGGCGAGGCTGATTGGGGGTCGTCCCATCGGCACGCTCGCTCCGGGCGAGGGCAACACCGGGTAGGCCGTAACCCAGTTGGCGCGGCGGGCGAGGCCGGGGCGTCTCCGGCAGGTCTGCCGCATGGACGGGCCGGGCTGTCGTAAGGGTCGGTGCGGGGGTCGGGTGCGGTGCGGGACGTGAGGGTGGGTGCGGCCCGGGGCGTAGGGGCCGAATAGAACGCTGGCCAAGTATTTCGGTGACCGATGTAATCTGGAGGCATGGCCACCGACACCCGACCGCGTGCGTCCGGACGGCGCGGGCTCGTGCTGCTCACTGTGGAGCGGCCGCGCCCCGAGTCGGTACGGGCACGGCCGAACGGCTGGTGGCTGGCCGTGGCCACGGTGTGCTTCGGCGCCTTCATGGGACAGCTGGACGCCAGCATCGTCACGCTCACCTACGGCGGTCTGCGCTCCGGCTTCCACGCCTCGCTGGCCGCCGTCGAGTGGGTCTCGCTGGCCTATCTGCTGGCCCTGGTGGCGTTGCTGGTGCCCGCCGGGCGGCTGGCCGACGCCCATGGCCGCAAGCTCCTCTACCTCTACGGTTTCGCCGTCTTCACGCTGGCCTCCGCCGCCTGCGGCTTCGCCCCCTCACTGACCGCACTCGTGGTGTTCCGCGTGGTCCAGGCGGCCGGGGCGGCCATGATGCAGGCCAACAGTGTGGCCCTGGTCACCACCAGCGCGCCGCGCGAGCGGATGCGCAGCGCCCTCGGGGTGCAGGCCGCCGCGCAGGCCCTCGGGCTTGCGCTGGGGCCGACCGTCGGCGGGGCCCTGGTGGCGACGCTGGGCTGGCGCTGGGTGTTCTGGGTGAATGTGCCCGTCGGCGTGATCGCCCTGGTCGGCGGGCACTATCTGCTGCCCCGCACCCGGGCCAGGACCCGGGTCACCCACTTCGACTGGCCTGGGCTCCTGTTGCTGGCGACCGCGACCACCAGTGCCCTGCTGGGCGTCTCCGCGGCCTCCGGGCTGCCGGTGCCCGGCTGGGGCGTGGCCGTGCTGTTCGCGCTGGCGGCCTGCGCCGGTCCGGCCTTCGTCCGGCGCCAGCGACGGGCGGCCGCGCCGCTGCTGGACCTGGCCCTGCTGCGCGTACGGGCCGTGACGTACGGGCTGGTGGGCGCGCTGAGCGGCTATCTGGTGCTGTTCGGGCCGCTGGTGCTGGTACCGGTCGTGCTCACCGCGCGGGGCGTGTCCGAGCTGACCGCCGGGCTGGTGCTCACCGCCCTGCCGGCCGGGTTCGCGTTGGCCGCGACCGGCGGCGACCGGCTGCTGCCGTGCGGCCTCGCCGACCGGACCCGCTGTCTGGCCGGTGCCGGTGTGTTCACCCTGGCGATGGCCGGACTGCTGCTCGTCCCGCCGTCCGTCGGCCCGCTGGTGCCGCTGCTGGCGGTGACCGGGCTGGGGCTCGGACTGTTCACCCCGGCCAACAACGCCCTGATCATGGGCGCGATACCGGCGCGGTCCTCCGGCACGGGCGGGGGGCTGGTCAACATGACCCGGGGGCTCGGCACCGCGCTCGGCGTCGCCCTGGTGACGCTGGCCCTGCAACTGTCGGGAACCGGCAGCGACAGCGCCCTCCGGGCCGGGCTGCGCTGGTCCGCGGTGGTGCTGGTGGGCGCGTCACTGGTCGCGGTGTGGGCGGCCTGGGCCGGCCCCAAGGGGGAGAGTCCGCGGGAGAGGGCAGGCTCGTGAGAGAGCGGACCGGAGCCCAGTGACGGGGGTGGGTTCATGGGCCGGGGTCCGGGAACGGGCGGATTCGGGGGCCGGGGCCCGGGGACGGGACGGATTCACGGGGCTGCGGCCGGGCTGGAGACCGGGGGGGGCAGGGGTCACGTTCGCGGACCGAGGGCCGGATTCGTGGGCTGGTGGCTGGGCCACGGGGCCGGGACCGAGGCCGGGGATGGTGGCCGTGTTCGCGGGCCGGTGGTGCCGGGCGCGGGGGCCGTGTTCGCGGGGCGGTGGCTGGGCCGGGGTCCGGGAACGAAGGGTGGATTCGTGGGCCGGTGGCGCGGGGGCCGGGGACGGGTTCCCGGTTCAGCGGGCCGGCCGTTTCCCGGTGGGGCCCGGCTAGGCTTTCCGCATGTCCGCGCAGCCACGCCCCGACGTCTCCGCGCCCGGCCCCGCCGCCCGTGCGCCCGAGGCCCGTCTGCTCACCGAGGCCGTCACCCGGCTGCGCCGCGCGCTGCGTTCCTCGATCCGCACCGACTACCCGTGGGAGACCCTTCCCATGGCGCAGGTCGAACTGCTCCAGGTGCTGGGCGAGCACTCTCCCGCCCGGATCAGCGACCTGGCCGCCCGGCGGCGCCTGGCGCCGAGCACCGTCAGCGGGCTGATCGGCCAGATGATCACCGCCGGGCTGGTCGCGCGCGACGTCGACTCCGCCGACCGCCGCGCCTCGGTGGTCACCCTCACCGACGCCGGCCGCGAGAAGCTCGCGGCCTGGAACACCGCCCACGAACGCCGCATCGACGCCGCCCTCGCCGCGCTCGACGACGACTCCCGCACGGCCATCGGGAACGCCCTGCCCGCGCTGTTCCGGCTGGCGGAGAACCTGGGCGGGGAGACGGGGGAGGGAGCGAGGGAGGACACGACGGCCGGCGCGGCGAAGGGTGCCACCGAGGGGGTGGCAGAGGATGCCACCGAGGGGGCCGCGGAGGGCGCGAGGGGGCGATGAACTCGACTGCGGCCTGGACGAGTTGTCCGAGATCGGGCCGCTTCGGGCGGTGGACACCTCCATGCCGTCGGATCGTCCACAACGGCCCGGTCGTCCACAACCGCCGAGTTGTCCACAGGCGCTGACGCGGATCCCGTCACCGGCTGTACGGTCTCCCCGAGTTGATGTTCGTCTCGATGCGTACGGGGGAGGCGGTGGCCGTGGCCGGGAGCGGTGCGGGTGAGCCGGGGCGGAAGACGCGTGGTGGGCACAGGCTGCCGGCGGTGCGGGGGTTCGCCCAGTGGCCTCCGCAGGGCTCGCCCAGGAAAGAGGGCAAGGCGCTGCGGTCGAGCGTGCCGCGCCGCGCCCATCGCTTCCTCGAACTGGACGCCACCCGTCCCGACGCGGTGCGTGCCGTCGAGGAGTCCAACACCGGCCGGATACCGGAGCTGACCGCGATCCGGGTGGGCCGGATGGCGGCCACCCCCTTCGCCTTCCTGCGAGGCGCGGCCGGGCTCATGGCGCACGACCTGGCACGCACCCCCATGACCCGGATCGGCACCCAGATATGCGGTGACGCGCACGCCGCCAACTTCGGTCTGTACGGCGACGCCCGCGGTGGTCTCGTCATCGACCTGAACGACTTCGACGAGACCGTGCACGGCCCCTGGGAATGGGATCTGAAGCGGCTCGCGGCCTCGCTCGTGCTGGCCGGCCGCGAGACCGGCGCCGACGAGGACACCTGCCGCGCCGCGGCGCGGGACGCGGTCGGGGCCTACCGCCACACCATGCGGCTGCTGGCGAAACTGCCGGTGCTGGACGCGTGGAACGCCATCGCGGACGAGGACCTGGTCTCCCACGCCGACGCCCACGATCTGCTCGGCACCCTGGAACGGGTCTCGGAGAAGGCGCGGGCCAACACCAGCGGCCGGTTCGCGGCAAAGTCGATCGAGGCGCACGAGGACGGCGGGCGCCGCTTCGTCGACGCGTCTCCGGTGCTGCGCCGCATACCGGACCGCGAGGCCGCCGCCGTCGCCGCCTCCCTGGCGGAGTACCTGACGACCCTGCCCGAGGACCGGCACCCGCTGCTCGCCCGGCACGCGGTGCACGACGTGGCCTTCCGGGTGGTCGGCACCGGCAGCGTCGGCACCCGGTCCTACGTCGTCCTGCTCCTCGACCACCGCGAGCATCCGCTGGTGCTCCAGGTGAAGGAGGCCCGCCCCTCCGCGCTGGTCCCGCATCTGGCCGCCGCCGGATTCGAGACCCCGCCGGTGGAGCACGAGGGCCGCCGGGTCGTCCTCGGGCAGCAGCGGATGCAGGTCGTCAGCGACATCCTGCTCGGCTGGACCACGGTCGACGGACGCCCCTTCCAGGTACGCCAGTTCCGCAACCGCAAGGGCAGCGTCGACCCCGCCGCCCTCGCCGCCGACCAGCTGGACGACTACGCCCGCATGACCGGCGCCCTCCTGGCCCGCGCCCACTCCCACGGCGCCGACCCCCGCCTGATCGCCGGCTACTGCGGCAAGAACGACGAACTGGACGAGGCCATCGCCACGTTCGCCGTCGCCTACGCCGACCTCACCGAGTCCGATCACGCCGCCCTGACCACCGCGATACGAGCGGGCCGCATCCCCGCGGAACCGGGAGTCTGACAGGGCCGGTCCCGGGGCCGGGAGGGACCGCGCGACCGGCCGCTGCGAGCCCGCCGCGGCACCCGTCCGCCCGCCGCGGCGAGCAGCCGAACCGGCCGGGCGGGGCGCGGCGCTACGCTGGGCGGGTGACCACCCCGGAAGCTGACCAGCCCGCCGAACCCCGTCCCGAGGAGCGGCTCGAACGGGCCGTCCGTGCCGCCGAGCAGGCGTTGATCGAGTACGAGATCGCCGTGGAGACCTTCCGCGTCGAGGTCGAGAACTTCTCCCGGCTGCACGAACAGCGGCTCGGCCCGCTCTATCTGCGCATCGAGGAACTGGACGCCGAGATCGCCGAGGCGAAGGCCGCGCGCACCGGCGATCCGGAGGACGTGCGCCGTGCCGAGGAGGCCCGCGCCCGCGTGCTGCCGATCCCCGGCGTCGAGGAACTGCTGGGCGGCTGGATGGACGGCCACGGCCTCTACCCGGAGGCCGCCGCCATGCTCACCGACCAGGCGGTACGCCCCCCGGAGCGGGTACGGCCCGGCGAGGAGGCCCGCAAGCTCTACCGCGAGCTGGCCCGCAAGGCCCACCCCGACCTGGCGCAGGAGGAGGACGAACGCAAGCGGCGCGAGGAGTTCCTGACCCGCGTGAACGCCGCCTACGCCCGGGGCGACGAGAAGCTGCTGAGGGAACTGGCCGAGGAATGGGCGGCCGGACCGGTGCCGCCCGAGCGGCTCCCGAGCCCCGCCGAGGAGCTGTACGCCCGCCTCGAATGGCTCTCCCAGCGCAAGGAACTGCTCACCCTGGTCGCCCGCGAACTGGAGGACGGCGCCATCGCCGGAATGCTCCGCCTCGCCCCGGACGATCCCGACGCGCTGCTGGAGGAGATCGCCGGCAAACTGCGCGCCGACATCGCCCAGCGGGAGGCGGAACTGGCGGCCCTGCGGGAGCAGGACTGAACCGGGGCCGACAGGACTGAACCGGGTCCGCCTTCGGGTAGCGTCGGAGACATGAATTTCGGAGCTGGTGTGCCCACGGCCGGGGTCACGGACCTCAAGGACGGCGACTTCCTGCTGGACGTCCGCGAGAACGACGAGTGGCAGGCGGGTCACGCCGAGGGAGCGCTGCACATCCCGACGAGCGAGTTCGTGGCCCGTTACGGCGAGCTGACCGAGGCCGTCCCGCAGGATGGCCGCGTCCATGTGATCTGCCGCTCCGGTGGCCGGTCCGCCCAGGTCACCATGTATCTGGTGCAGCAGGGCATCGACGCGGTGAACATCGACGGCGGTATGCAGTCCTGGGCCGCCGCGGGCCGCCCCGTGATCACCGACGACGGCCGCCCGGGCCACGTGCTGTAGGACACCCTCGGGGTCAGCCGAGCGGGTGTGCCGCCGGCAGGCCCCCGAGCGTCTCCTCGTACACCGCCGCCGGGCCGAGCGCCGGCTCCAGGCGCTTGGCCCAGGCGTGGTAGCGGTGCAGGGGGGTGGACGGTGTCCGCGCCGAAGCCGCCGTGCGGATGCCGCGCCGTCCGCACCATCCGGCGGACGCCCCGGCCTGTTCCGGAAAGGAACCTTGGCGGTTCCCCCTCGTGTCGCTCCTCAGCGGTCGAAGTCCAGCTCCACCTGTTCGGTCAGCGGATGCGACTGGCACGCCAGCACATATCCGGCCTCCGTCTCCTCCTGCTCCAGGGCGAAGTTGCGGTCCATCCGGACCTCGCCCGCCACCAGGAAGGCACGGCAGGTGCCGCAGACCCCGCCCTTGCAGGCGTAGGGCGCGTCGGGACGGTTGCGCAGCACCGTCTCCAGCAGGGACTCGCCCTCCCGCACGGGCCAGGTGCCGCCGCGGCCGTCGAGCCGCGCGGTGACCGTGCTGTGCGCGGCCGCCGGTGCGGTGCCCGCCGCGGCCGGACCGGAGTCCACGTGGAAGATCTCCTCGTGTATCCGGGCGCGGTCCACGCCCAGCCCGCGCAGCGCCCGCTCGGCGCCCTGCACCAGTCCGTACGGCCCGCACAGGAACCAACCCGCCACCTCCTCCAACGGCACGAGCCGCGGCAGGAGTTCGGTGAGGCGTCCCTCGTCGAGCCGGCCGGAGGGCAGACCCGCCTGCTGTTCCTCCCGGGAGAGCACGGTCACCAGCTGAAGCCGCTCCGGGTAGCGGTCCTTCAGGTCGGCGACCTCCTCCAGGAACATCGTCGAGGCGGCCGTGCGGTCGCCGCGTATCAGGCAGAACCGGGCCTCCGGCTCCCGCGCCAGCAGGGTGGAGACGATGGACAGCACCGGAGTGATGCCGCTGCCGCCGACGATCGCCGCGTACAGACCCGGCGCCGGGTCCAGGGTGAAGCGGCCGGCCGGGGTCATCACCTCCAGTTCGTCCCCGACGTTGATCTCCTTCAGCGCGTAGGTGGAGAAGGCGCCGCCCTCCACCAGCCGCACCCCGACCCGCAGACTGCCGGGGCCCTCGGCATCCGGGGCGGGGGCGGGCGAGCAGATCGAGTAGGTGCGCCGCACCTCCGTGCCGTCCACCCGGCGCCGCAGCGCGAGGTGCTGGCCGGGGGCGTGGCGGTACTCCGCGCGCAGCTCGGGCGGGACGGTGAGGGTGAGGGCGACGGAGTCGTCGGTGAGCCGGTCGACCGCGGCCACCTGGAGCGGGTGGAAGCGCGCCATCACAACTCCTTGAAGTGGTCGAACGGTTCGCGGCAGGACAGGCAGCGGCGCAGCGCCTTGCACGCGGTCGAGGAGAACCTGCTCAGCAGCTCGGTGTCGGCCGAGCCGCAGTGCGGGCAGCGGACCGGTTCGGTCTCGGCGGCGTGGGTGCGCGTCGGACCGAGGGACAGCGGCACGGGCCCGGAGGACTCGCGCACCCGCGGAGGCGCTATCCCGAACTCCCGCAGTTTGCGGCGGCCTTCGGGGCTGATGTCGTCGGTCGACCAGGCCGGGGTGAGCACGGTGCGGACGGTGACCTCGCGCATGCCGTGTTCCCGCAGGACCCGCTCGATGTCGAGGCTCATCGCCTCGATCGCCGGGCAGCCGGTGTACGTGGGGGTCAGCTCGACCTCGGCGGTGTCGGCGTCGCGCAGACGCACCGCGCGCACCACGCCCAGCTCGCGCAGCGTGAGCACCGGAAGCTCGGGGTCGGGGACCGAGCCGGCCAGCTCCAGCAGCTCCGCCTCCAGGGCGGTGGCGGTCACCATGACGCCCCCGGATGGCTGCGGTGCAGATGCTGCATCTCGGCGAGCATCCGCCCGAACGACTCGGTGTGAATGCCCTGCCGGCCCGCGCCCGCCGACCAGGCCCCGGTGCGGGGCCCCTCGGGGAGGCTCAGGGTGGCCCGGCCGAGCACCTCGGTGACGGACTCCAGCCAACGGGACTCCAGGGCCGCCCAGTCGACGTCCAGGCCCTCCACGGGCTGGAACATCTCCCCGGTGAACCGCCACAGCGCGGCGCAGGCGCGCCGCATCCGCTCATGACTGGTCTCGGTGCCGTCGCCCAGGCGCAGGGTCCACTGCTCGGCGTGGTCGCGGTGGTAGGCGACCTCCTTGACCGCCTTCGCGGCGAGCGGCGCGAACGGCCCGTCGCCCGCGGCGAGTTCGGCATGCAGCAGGTGCTGGTAAGTGGAGAAGTACAGCTGGCGGGCGATGGTGTGGGCGAAGTCGCCGTTCGGCTGCTCGACCAGCTGGAGGTTGCGGAAGGCGCGTTCCTCGCGCAGGTACGCCAGTTCGTCCTCGTCGCCGGCCAGGGACAGCAGCACCCGGGCCTGGCCGAGCAGGTCGAGGGCGATGTTCGCGAGGGCGACCTCCTCCTCCAGGACGGGGGCGTGCCCGGCCCATTCCCCGAGGCGGTGGGAGAGCACCAGGGCGTCGTCGCCGAGGGCGAGCGCGGCGGTCACCGGGACGGTGGCCGGTCCGGTGGCGGTCACAGGTGCTTCACCCCTTCCGGGATCTCGTAGAAGGTCGGGTGGCGGTAGGGCTTGTCGGCGGCCGGTTCGAAGAAGGGGTCCTTCTCGTCCGGCGAGGAGGCGGTGATCGCGGCGGCCGGGACGACCCAGATGGAGACGCCCTCGCCGCGCCGGGTGTACAGATCGCGGGCGTTGCGCAGGGCCAGCTCGGCGTCGGGGGCGTGCAGGCTGCCGGCGTGGGTGTGGGAGAGGCCGCGCCGCGAGCGCACGAACACCTCCCACAGGGGCCAGTCGGTGGTGCTCATGCTCGCTCCGCTCCCGTCGTGTCGTGACCGGTGGTTCCGGTGCCGCCGGTGTGCTTGGCCGCGTAGGCCGCGGCCGCCTCCCGTACCCACGCGCCCTCGTCGTGGGCGCGCCGGCGCTGGGTGAGGCGCTGTTCGTTGCACGGGCCGTTGCCCTTGAGGACGTCCCGGAACTCCGACCAGTCGATCGCGCCGAAGTCGTAGTGACCCCGCTCCTCGTTCCACGTCAGGTCCGGGTCGGGGAGGGTCAGGCCCAGGGACTCGGCCTGGGGGACGCAGATGTCGACGAAGCGCTGGCGCAGTTCGTCGTTCGAATGGCGCTTGATCTTCCAGGCCATCGACTGGGCGGAGTGCTGCGACTCGTCGTCGGGCGGGCCGAACATCATCAGCGAGGGCCACCACCAGCGGTCCACCGCGTCCTGGGCCATCGCGTGCTGCTCCGGGGTGCCCTTGCTCAGGGCCAGCAGCAGCTCGTAGCCCTGGCGCTGGTGGAAGGACTCCTCCTTGCAGATCCGCACCATGGCGCGTGCGTAGGGGCCGTAGGAGCAGCGGCACAGGGGTACCTGGTTGGTGATCGCGGCGCCGTCCACCAGCCAGCCGATCGCGCCGACGTCGGCCCAGGTCAGCGTGGGGTAGTTGAAGATCGAGGAGTACTTCTGGCGGCCGCTGTGCAGCTTGTCGAGCAGTTCGTCGCGGCCGGTGCCGAGGGTCTCGGCGGCGCTGTACAGGTACAGGCCGTGTCCCGCCTCGTCCTGCACCTTGGCCATCAGGATCGCCTTGCGGCGCAGGGAGGGCGCGCGGGTGATCCAGTTGGCCTCCGGCTGCATGCCGATGATCTCGGAGTGCGCGTGCTGGGCGATCTGGCGGACCAGCGTCGCGCGGTAGGCGTCGGGCATCCAGTCGCGCGGTTCGATGCGCTCGTCGGCGGCCACGGCCGCGTCGAAGACGCGCTGGTACTCCGCCGGGTCCCCGGCGGTGGCACCGTCCGCCTGCGGGCGGGCCGTGCGCTGCGCGGCTGCTGTGGCCATGCGGTCCCCCTGACCTCGGTCTCTGTGGTGGGATACTCCCGACCGATCGTTCGGTCCGTGTGTGTCAATGGTGTGCCGGGCCGCCGGACAGTGTCAACCGCTGTGGAAAACTCCGCGCGTGACCCGTGGAAAGGCGGGGCCTGTGGACGAAGCGTGGGGGGACGGGAGGGCCCCCGCACCCGGACTGTGCCGACAGGGGCGGGGCTGAGTACCGTTCCGTGCGAGTGCCGCGGTTGTGGCGCTCGTGGACCGTGCGGCGCCGGTGACGGGCGGCCGTTGCGACGAGCAGACCCATGGGGTCGGCCCGGCGGGCCGGCCCACGACCGAGCCGGAACAGGGGACGGGGCGGAATGGACGCGTACGACGAGGACTCGGGGGCCGCGCCCGGCCCGGACGGGTCGACCGGGGCGCGTCCCCCGGAGCACGCCCCGGAACGTCTGCCGGACGGCGAGCGCGACGGGGGCTCCGCCGAGCCCCCGGACGGCGGCGGCTTTGCCGAGCGGGAGCCGGGCAGGGAGGCGGTGGGCCGCGAACTGCCGGGTCGGCAGCCGGTGGAGGGGGAGCCGGCGGACCCGGAGCGGACCGGCCCCGAGCCGGCGAGCCGGGAACCGTCCGGCCTGGAGCTGCTGGGCTTCAGGCCGACGGATCGGGAACCGACGGATCGGGAACCGACGGGCCGGGAAGCGAAGGACCGGGAGCCGTCGCGCCTGGGGCCGATGGGCCGGGAGCCGTCGCGGCCGGAGCCGTCGGCCCCGGAAACGGCCGGTCTGGTGCCGCCCCGCCTGGAGGCGGCCCGCCCGGGAGCAACCGGTCCCGAACCAGCCCGCCCAGAAACGCCCCAGCCCCAGCCCGCCCAGCAGGGAATCCTCGCCCTCTCCCCCCGCTACCAAGTCGCCGCCGCGCTCGCCGTCGCCGCTGTCGCCGTCGGGGTCGGTGTGCACCTGCTGATGGTGTTCCTCAGCGTCGCGCCGCCGAACGCGGTGTCGAAGCAGCACGACAAGGCCGTCGAGGCGTGGGTGTTCCCGGAGTTCGAGCAGAACTGGAAGCTGTTCGCGCCCAACCCGTTGCAGCAGAACATCGCCGTGCAGGTGCGCGCCGAGGTGCGGACGAAGGACGGCAGCCTGATCACCACCGGCTGGACCGACCTGTCCGCGCAGGACGGCGCCGCCATACACGGCAATCTGGCGCCCAGCCACGCCCAGCAGAACGAACTGCGCAGGGCCTGGGACTTCCTCACCGCGACGCACACCGACGACGACCGTCCCGTCGGCATGCGCGGCTCCCTCTCCGAGGACTACCTGCGCCGGATAGTGGTGCTGCGCCTGTACCGCACCGATCCGACCAGCCGGGACGGCGTCATCCAGCGGGTGCAGGTCCGCTCCCGCACCACCAATGTGCAGCCCCCGTCGTGGAGCGACGAACGGGTGCCCGACAAGCCCTACTACCGCGAGCTGCCCTGGTGGACGGTGCGCGCCGACGAGGCCGCCGGGGGTGTGCGGTGAACCAGCTCCCCGCGCCGCTGTCGCGTGCGCTCACCCGTGTCACCGAGGCGGCCCTCGGGCCCTATCAGAGCGCCGTCATCCGGATCGGCTTCGCCTTCACCTGGCTGCTCTACCTGCTGCGCGAGTTCCCGTACCGCCAGGAGCTGTACGGCCCCAGCGGACCCTGGAACCTGGCCATGGTCAAGCGGCTGACCGGGGACAACCACGCCTTCACCGCCCTGACGTGGTCGAGCGGGCAGCCGTGGTTCGAGTTCTGCTACGCGCTCGCGATCCTGGCCGCCGCCGCGCTGCTGCTCGGCTGGCGCACCCGTACGGCGTCCGTGCTGTTCATGGTGGGCGTCGTCTCGCTGCAGAACCGCAGCATCTTCATCGGTGACGGCGGCGACAACGTGCTGCACCTGATGTCCATCTACCTCGTGTTCACGCGCTGCGGTCAGGTGTGGTCCCTCGACGCGCGGCGGGCGGCGCGCACCGCGGCGGCACACGCGCGGGGGGAGCGAACCCCCGCCGACCGGACGGGCCCGGCGCTGTGGGCGGTGCTGGGGCTCGCACTGGTCACGGCGACCGCGACCGGCAGGCTCTTCGGCAACAGCTGGCTGATCCCCGCCCTGCTGTGGGCGGTGTGGGCGGTGCTCGGAGTGTGGTGGCTGGTCCAGCGCCGGGCACGGTCGGCCGAGCCGCGCATCCTGCTGGACGTGATCGCCAACGTCCTGCACAACGGCGCCCTCGTGGTGATCATGGCCGAGGCCTGTCTGATCTACGCCACGGCCGGCTGGTACAAGATCCAGGGCTCGCGCTGGCAGGACGGCACCGCCGTCTACTACCCGCTCCACCTGGACTACTTCACGCCCTGGCCCGGCCTCGCCGGTCTGCTGTCGGCCAGTGCCACCATGCTGACGGTCGTGGCGTACGGCACCGTCACGGTGCAGGTCGCCTTCCCGTTCACCCTGCTCAACCGGCGGGTGAAGAACGTGCTGCTGGTGCTGCTGATCCTGGAGCACGCCGTGATCGCCGTCGCCCTCGGACTGCCCTTCTTCTCGCTGGCGATGATCACGGCTGACGCGGTCTTTCTGCCGACCTCCTTCCTGCTGCGGGTCGGCCGTCTCGCGGCCCGCGCGCGCGGGCGCTTCGTACGCGAGGGCGGCGGCCCGGTGCCCGGGCCACGCTCTCCGGAGGAGAGCACGCCGGGCCACGTAGGGTTCACGGCATGACCGACCCGCTCATCCGCTGGCGCGAGCACGCCGCGTCCGCCGTGCTGCTCGACGGCTTCCACGCCCTGAAACACGCGCTGCGCTTCGGGGCCGAGGTGCCGGTGGCGGTCACCACCGACCGGCGGGCCGCGCTCGACCTGGCCGGGGAACTGGCCGAGGACGTGCGGGAGATCATGGGCGGCCTGCTCACCGAGGTGCCCGAGCGGACGTACGCGGCGCTCGTCCCGCGGCCGCATCCGACGGGGGTCGCCGCGCTCGCCGTACGCCCCTCCCGCGAGGCCCATCTGCGCACGCTCGCCCGGCTGCCCCGCACCAGCCCCGTGGTGGTCCTCGACAACCCCCGCAACCTGGGCAACGCGGGCGCCGTGATCCGGCTGGCCGCCGGGTTCGGGGCGACCGGGGTGGTCACCACCGGCACCCTCGACCCCTGGCACCCCACGGTGGTGCGCGGTGGCGCGGGCCTGCACTTCGCGACCGCCGTGGAGCGCCTGGACATCGGCGAACTGCCGCCCGGGCCGCTGTTCGCGCTGGACCCGGAGGGCGAGGACATCCGCGGCACCGAGCTGCCCGACGACGCCGTGCTCGCCTTCGGGTCGGAGCGCAGCGGGCTGTCGGCAGCGGTGCGCGCGCGTGCCGACCACCTGCTGCGGCTGCCGATGCGCCCCCAGGTCTCCAGCTACAACCTCGCCACCAGTGTGGCGATGACGCTGTACCACTGGAGCGCCACCGGAGGCGCTCCCGCCGCCCTGGGCCGGCTCTAGGGCCTCTCGTCTGGATCATGCCGGGCTCGCGGGGTCTGGCACGCACATCTGCGGCGTTGTCGTCGGTCGCCAACTCCCCCACGCTCGGCTTCGCTCGCGCGGGGGCACCCCCATCGCGTTGACTCCCTCCTTCGCCTTGCATCTGCACGCACCAGACCCCGCTCCCTGATCCGGCCTGATCAAAACGAAAGACCCTAGGCCCGCACGTCCCGGCGCACCTCGACCACCCGGAAGCGGTTCGCCACGAAGGCGCCGTCGCACAGGGCCGCGTTCGCCGCCGGGTTGCCGCCCGAGCCGTGGAAGTCGGAGAAGGCCGCGGTCTGGTTCACGAACACCCCGCCGGTGAGGTTGAAGGACAGCTGGGCCGCCTCCTCCAGGCACACCTCCTGGACGGCCCGCTCGACCTCGGCGTCGGTGGTGTACGCGCCGACCGTCATCGCGCCCTTCTCGCGCACCGTGCGCCGCAGCAGCTCCACCGCGTCGGTCGCCGAGTCCACCGCGACGGCGAAGGAGACGGGGCCGAAGCACTCGCTCATGTAGGCGGCCTCGGCGTCGGGCTTGGCGCCGTCCAGCTTGACGATCACCGGGGTGCGCACCACCGCGTCCGGGAACTCCGGGTTGGTGATCTCCCGGGACGCGAGGGCGACCTCGCCGAGGCCGGCGGCGGCCTCCAGACGGGCCTTGACGTCGGGGTTGACGATCGCGCCCAGCAGCCCGTTGGCCCGCGCGTCGTCGCCGAGGAGGCCGTCGACCGCGCGGGCGAGGTCGGCGGTGACCTCGTCGAAGGTCTTCGGGCCCTGGTCGGTGTGGATGCCGTCCCGCGGGATCAGCAGGTTCTGCGGGGTGGTGCACATCTGGCCGCTGTACAGGGACAGCGAGAACGCCAGGTTGGACAGCATCCCCTTGTAGTCGTCCGTGGAGTGCACGACCACCGTGTTGACGCCGGCCTTCTCCGTGTAGACCTGCGCCTGGCGGGCGTTGGTCTCCAGCCAGTCGCCGAAGGACGTCGACCCGGTGTAGTCGATGATCCTGATCTCCGGGCGGGTCGCGAGGGTCTTGGCGATGCCCTCGCCGGGGCGTTCGGCGGCCAGGGCCACCAGGTTGGCGTCGAAGCCGGCCTCGGCGAGCGCCTCGCGGGCGATCCGCACGGTCAGCGCGAGCGGCAGCACCGCGCGCGGGTGCGGCTTGACCAGGACCGCGTTGCCGGTCGCCAGGGAGGCGAACAGGCCCGGGAAGCCGTTCCAGGTCGGGAAGGTGTTGCAGCCGATGACCAGGCCGATGCCGCGCGGGACGGGGATGAACTCCTTGGTGAGCACCAGCGGGTCGCGCTTGCCCTGCGGCTTGGTCCACTCCGCCGTGCCCGGGGTGCGGACCTGCTCCGCGTACGCGTACGCCACCGCCTCCAGGCCGCGGTCCTGGGCGTGCGGGCCGCCCGCCTGGAACGCCATCATGAAGGCCTGCCCGCTGGTGTGCATGACGGCGTGCGCGAACTCGTGCGTCCGGTCGCTGATCCGCTTGAGGATCTCCAGGCAGACCACGGCCCGCACCTCGGGGCCGGCGTCCCGCCAGGCCCGCTGGCCCGCCTTCATCGCGGGCAGCAGCACGTCCAGGTCCGCGTGCGGGTAGCTGACGCCCAGCTCGATGCCGTACGGCGAGACCTCGCCGCCGACCCAGTCGTCGGTGCCCGGCTGGCCGAGGTCCAGGCGCGAGCCCAGCAGGGCGTCGAAAGCGGCCTTGCCCGCCGCCGCGTCCAGGCTGCCGTGTTCGCCGTACGCCTTGGGGTGCTCGGGGTGCGGGGACCAGTAGGCGCGCGTGCGGATCGCTTCCAGAGCCTGGTCGAGCGTGGGCCGGTGCTTGGCGATCAGCTCCGGGGCGGTCAGTTCGGCGGCCATGCGGGACCAACTCCTCGTCTCGGGAACTCTTCGTCGAGTTCACGTCCTGGCAGAAAGAGCAGCGGGATGGGACGGTCAGGGCTAGAGTAACCGAACGATCGGTCGGTTCAAGGGGGTCCGCCGTATCTGTGGAAAACCCCGTGCGGGAGGATCGCGGACATGACAGCACTCGACCTCAGCAGCCCCGTGGCCGTCGTCGGCACCGGCACCATGGGCCAGGGCATCGCCCAGGTCGCGCTGGTCGCCGGCCACCCCGTGCGGCTCTACGACGCCGTACCCGGGCGTGCCCGGGAAGCGGCCGCGGCGATCGGCGCCCGCCTCGACCGGCTGGTGGACAAGGGCCGGCTCGACGCCGCCGCCCGGGACGCGGCCCGCGCCCGCCTGGAACCCGCGCAGGCCCTGTCGGAGCTGGCCGACTGCGCCCTCGTCGTGGAGGCCGTCCTGGAGCGCCTCGACGTGAAGCAGCAGCTCTTCGGCGAGCTGGAGGACGTCGTCGCCGAGGACTGCCTGCTCGCCACCAACACCTCCTCGCTGTCGGTGACGGCGATCGGCGGCGCCCTGCGCCATCCGGGCCGCTTCCTCGGCCTGCACTTCTTCAACCCCGCCCCGCTGCTCCCGCTGGTCGAGGTCGTCTCGGGGTTCGCCACCGACGTCGCCTCGGCCACGCGCGCGTACGAGACCGCCCGCGCCTGGGGCAAGACGCCGGTGGCCTGCGCGGACACCCCCGGGTTCATCGTCAACCGGATCGCCCGGCCCTTCTACGCCGAGGCGTTCGCCGTCTACGAGGCGCAGGCCGCCGACCCGGCCACCATCGACGCGGTCCTGCGCGAGTCGGGCGGCTTCCGGATGGGCGCCTTCGAACTCACCGACCTGATCGGCCAGGACGTCAACGAGGCGGTGACGCACTCGGTGTGGCAGTCCTTCTTCCAGGACGTGCGGTTCACCCCGTCGCTGGCCCAGCGCCGCCTGGTGGAGTCGGGCCGCCTCGGCCGCAAGACCGGACATGGCTGGTACGACCACACCGAGGGCGCCGAGCGGCCCGAGCCGCACACCGCCGACAAGGAGCAGCCGCCCGCCCACGTCGTCGCCGAGGGGCGGCTCGGCCCCGCGCGCGAACTGCTCGACCTGATCCGCGAGGCGGGCATCCAGGTCCGCGAGGAGGACGAGGACAACGGCACCCGCCTGGTGCTGCCGAGCGGCGGCCAGCTGGTGCTCGCCGACGGCCAGACGTCCGTGGAGTTCCGCGACGTCGTCTACTTCGACCTCGCCCTCGACTACCGCAAGGCCACCCGTATCGCCCTGGCGGCCTCCCAGGACACCTCGCCCCGCACGCTCGCCGAGGCCACCGGGCTCTTCCAGGCGCTCGGCAAGGACGTCAGCGTCATCGGCGACGTCCCCGGCATGATCGTGGCCCGCACCGTGGCCCGGATCATCGACCTCGCCCACGACGCCCTCGTCAAGGGCGTGGCGACCAAGGAGGACATCGACACCGCGATGCGCCTGGGCGTCAACTACCCGCTCGGCCCCTTCGAGTGGGACGACAGGCTCGGCCACGACTTCGCCTACGAGGTGCTGGACGAGATGCACGACCGCGACCCCTCCGGTCGCTACGCGCCCTCGCTCGCGCTCTTCCGCCACTCGTGCGCCGCCGAACGGCGGGAGGACCCCTCATGACCACGGCACGACGCGACACGTACACCCCCGAGACGCTGCTCTCCGTGGCCGTCCAGGTCTTCAACCAGCGCGGCTACGACGGCACCTCCATGGAGCACCTGTCCCGGGCGGCCGGCATCTCCAAGTCGTCGATCTACCACCACGTCAGCGGCAAGGAGGAACTGCTGCGCCGGGCCGTCAGCCGTGCCCTGGACGGCCTGTTCGCGATCCTGGAGGAGCCGGGGGCGGGCGAGGGGCGGCCCGTGGACCGCCTGGAGCACGTCGTGCGGCGCATGGTCGAGGTGCTCATAGCCGAACTGCCCTATGTGACGCTGCTGCTGCGGGTGCGCGGCAACACCGCCACCGAGCGGTGGGCGCTGGAGCGGCGCCGCGACTTCGACCACCGGGTCGCGGAACTGCTCAAGGCGGCCGCCACCGACGGGGACGTACGCGCCGACGTGGAGGTGCGACTGGTCACCCGGCTGGTCTTCGGGATGATCAACTCCATCGTGGAGTGGTACCGGCCGGATGCGCGCGGCGCCACCGGCCGCGAGGTGGCCGACGCGGTCGTCCGGCTGGTCTTCTCGGGGCTGCGCGGGGACTGAGCTAGGGCCTCTCGTCTGGATCATGCCGGGCTCGCGGGGTCTGGCACGCACATCTGCGGCGTTGTCGTCGGTCGCCAACGCTCCGCGTTGACTCCCTCCTCCGCCTTGCATCTGCACGCACCAGACCCCGCTCCCTGATCCGGCCTGATCCAGACGAAAGACCCTAGGCGTCCGGCTCCAGGTCCTCCTCCTCGAACACCAGCAGCGTGCGGGTGCTCAGCACCTCGGGGATGGCCTGGAGCCGGGTGAGCACCAGCTCGCGCAGTGCCCGGTTGTCGGGCGTGTGCACCAGCAGCAGGACGTCGAAGTCGCCGCCCACCAGCGCGATGTGCGAGGCGCCGGGCAGCTGCCTGAGCTGTTCGCGGACCGTGCGCCAGGTGTTCTGGACGATCTTCAGCGTGATGTACGCCGAGGTGCTGTGTCCGGCGCGCTCGTGGTCCACGCGCGCGCCGAACCCCCGGATCACCCCGTCCTCGACGAGCCGGTTGATGCGCGCGTAGGCGTTGGCGCGCGAGACGTGGACGCGTTCGGCGACCGACCGTATCGAGGCGCGGCCGTCCGCCTGGAGGATGCGCAGAATGTCCTGGTCGATCGCGTCCAGCGGCCGGGCCGGGGACAGCACGGCCTCCTGCGTCTCGTCGGCCATTCGTTCAGGTGGCATGTCCCCCCGCTTCCTCGCCGTGGACGTCCTGCGTCCATTCCAGGCTGTGGAGAACCGTTTGTCCACAGCCTCGACCCGCCTGTAGCCAAATTGTGCCGACGACCGAACAATCGGTAGGTGAGGCGGGTCACAGCCGACACGCCTCCCGTAGCCGCTCCCACGAGGAGGTGCCGTCATGACGGTTCTGGAGCAGCGGGGCGCGTACCGGCCATCGCCGCCGCCCGCCTGGCAGCCCCGTATGGACCCCGCGCCGCTGCTGCCCGACGCCGAGCCCTACCGCGTCCTCGGCACCGAGGCGGCCGCCAAGGCCGATCCCGACCTGCTCCGCCGGCTCCACGCCCACCTGGTGCGCGGCCGCCGCTACAACACCCAGGCCACCGCGCTCACCAAGCAGGGCCGCCTCGCCGTCTACCCCTCCAGCACCGGCCAGGAGGCGTGCGAGGTCGCCGCCGCCCTGGTCCTGGAAGAGCGCGACTGGCTCTTCCCCAGCTACCGCGACACCCTCGCCGTCGTCGCCCGCGGGGTGGACCCGGTCGAGGCCCTCACCCTGCTGCGCGGCGACTGGCACAGCGGCTACGACCCCCACGCCCACCGGGTCGCCCCCCTGTCCACCCCGCTGGCCACCCAGCTCCCGCACGCCGTCGGCCTCGCCCACGCCGCCCGTCTCAAGGGCGACGACGTGGTGGCGCTCGCCATGGTCGGCGACGGCGGCACCAGCGAGGGCGACTTCCACGAGGCGCTGAACTTCGCGGCCGTCTGGCAGGCACCCGTGGTCTTCCTGGTGCAGAACAACGGTTTCGCCATCTCCGTCCCGCTCGCCAAGCAGACCGCGGCGCCCTCCCTGGCCCACAAGGCCGTCGGGTACGGCATGCCGGGCCGCCTGGTCGACGGCAACGACGCCGCCGCAGTACACGAGGTGCTCACCGACGCCGTACGGCACGCCCGCGCGGGCGGCGGCCCCACGCTGGTCGAGGCGGTCACCTACCGCATCGACGCCCACACCAACGCCGACGACGCCACCCGTTACCGCGGCGACGCCGAGGTGGAGGCCTGGCGCGCGCACGACCCGGTGCGGCTGCTGGAGACGGAGCTGACCGAGCGCGGCCTGCTCGACGAGGCCGCCCTGGAGGCCGTACGGGAGGAAGCCGAGGCGATGGCCGCGGACCTGCGCGCACGCATGAACCAGGACCCCGAGCTCGACCCCATGGACCTCTTCGACCACGTCTACGCCGAGACCACCGCCCAACTGCGCGAACAGCGGGACCTGTTGCGGGCCGAGCTGGCGGCCGAGCAGGACGGGCCCGACCAGCAGGAAGGCGACCGCCGATGACCACCGTGGCCGTCAAGCCCGCCACCATGGCACAGGCCCTCACCCGCGCGATGCGCGACGCGATGGCCGCCGACCCGAGCGTGCACGTCCTGGGCGAGGACGTCGGCACCCTCGGCGGAGTCTTCCGGGTCACCGACGGACTCGCCAAGGAGTTCGGCGAGGACCGCTGCACCGACACCCCGCTCGCCGAGGCCGGCATCCTCGGCGCCGCCGTCGGCATGGCCATGTACGGCCTGCGGCCGGTGGTGGAGATGCAGTTCGACGCCTTCGCCTACCCGGCGTTCGAGCAACTGGTCAGCCATGTCTCCCGGATGCGCAACCGCACCCGCGGCAGGATGCCGCTGCCGATCACCGTGCGCATCCCCTACGGGGGCGGTATCGGCGGCGTCGAGCACCACAGCGACTCCTCCGAGGCGTACTACATGGCCACCCCCGGCCTGCACGTGGTCACACCCGCGACCGTCGCCGACGCCTACGGCCTGCTGCGCCGGTCCATCGCCTCCGACGACCCGGTGGTCTTCCTGGAGCCCAAGCGGCTCTACTGGTCCAAGGACATCTGGAACCCCGAGCAGCCGGCGGAGGTCGAGCCGATCGGCCGGGCGGTGGTGCGGCGCACCGGCCGCAGCGCCACGCTGATCACCTACGGCCCCTCCGTGCCCGTCTGCCTGGAGGCCGCCGAGGCAGCGCGGACCGAGGGCTGGGACCTGGAGGTCGTCGACCTGCGCTCCCTGGTGCCGTTCGACGACGAGACGGTGTGCGCCTCCGTGCGCCGCACCGGACGCGCGGTGGTGGTGCACGAGTCCACCGGCTTCGGCGGGCCGGGCGGCGAGATCGCGGCCCGCGTCACCGAGCGCTGCTTCCACCACCTGGAGGCCCCCGTGCTGCGCGTGGCCGGGTTCGACCTGCCCTACCCGCCGCCCATGCTGGAGCGGCACCATCTGCCCGGCGTGGACCGCATCCTGGACGCCGTGGCCCGGTTGCAGTGGGAGGCCGAGGGCTGATGGCACAGGTGCTGGAGTTCAAACTGCCCGACCTCGGCGAGGGACTGACCGAGGCGGAGATCGTCCGCTGGCTGGTCCAGGTCGGTGACGTGGTCGCCGTCGACCAGCCGGTGGTCGAGGTCGAGACCGCCAAGGCCTCGGTGGAGGTGCCCTGTCCCTACGGTGGCGTGGTCACCGCCCGCTACGGCGAGGAGGGCACCGAACTGCCGGTCGGCGCACCGCTGCTGACGGTCGCCGTCGGCGAACCGGAGGCCGAGCCGGAGAGCGGTTCGGGCAATGTCCTGGTCGGCTACGGCACCTCCGAGGCGCCCGGCCGCCGGCGGCGGGTACGGCCGACGGCGCCGGCCGGCGGGGCGAGGGTGAACGGCGCCGCGCCCGCGCCCGCCGTGAGCGCCCCCGCCGTCGCCCCGGCCGCGGCGCCCGGCGGTCCCGTGCCCGTGATCTCCCCGCTGGTCCGGCGACTGGCCCGCGAGGGCGGGCTGGATCTGCGCGGGCTGGCCGGTTCGGGTCCGGACGGGCTGATCCTGCGCGCCGACGTGGAGCGCGCCCTGCGGACCGAACCGGACCGGGACCGCGGCCGCACGTCCGGGGCCCCCGCCGCGGCCGTTTCCGCCCCGGGCGCGGGGGAGGTCCGCGTTCCCCTCAAGGGCATCCGCGGCGCCGTCGCCGACAAGCTCTCCCGCAGCCGCCGGGAGATCCCGGACGCGACCTGCTGGGTGGACGCCGACGCCACGGAACTGATGCGCGCGCGGGCCGCGATGAACGCGGCCGGAGGGCCGAAGATCTCGCTCATCGCGCTGCTCGCCCGCGTCTGCACCGCCGCGCTCGCCCGCTTCCCCGAGCTGAACTCCTCGGTCGACAGCGAGGCCCGTGAGGTCGTCCAACACCCGTATGTGCACCTGGGATTCGCGGCACAGACCGATCGCGGCCTGGTCGTACCGGTCGTCCGGGACGCCCATAAGCGCGGCGCCGAGTCGCTGACCGCCGAGTTCGCCCGGCTCACCGAGGCCGCCCGCGCCGGCACGCTGACCCCGGGGGACCTCACCGGCGGCACCTTCACGCTGAACAACTACGGGGTCTTCGGCGTCGACGGCTCCACGCCGATCGTCAACCACCCCGAGGCGGCCATGCTCGGCGTCGGCAGGATCGTCCCCAAGCCCTGGGTGCACGAGGGGGAACTGGCGGTGCGCCAGGTCGTCCAGCTGTCGCTCACCTTCGACCACCGGGTGTGCGACGGCGGCACGGCGGGCGGCTTCCTGCGGTACGTGGCGGACTGCGTGGAACAGCCGGCGGTGCTGCTGCGCACGCTGTGAACCCGCGGTTCCCTGTGATCGGCCCGGCCCGCATACTCGGGGAGTGACCGACAAAGCCACCGCCGACGAGACCGGCGCCGGGCCGCCGGCCACCGCGGCCGCCACGACCCCCGTGCCGTACGACCCGTACGACGCCGTCGTGCTGGCCGGCGGTGCCGCGCGGCGGCTCGGCGGGGCCGACAAGCCCGGGGTACGGGTCGGCGGCCGGGCACTGCTGGACCGGGTGCTCGCCGCCTGCGCGGGCGCCCGTACGACCGTCGTGGTGGCCGCGCCCCGGCCCACCGTCCGGCCCGTGCGCTGGGCACGCGAGGAGCCGCCCGGCGCGGGGCCGGTCGCCGCGCTGGCCGCCGGTCTGCGGCACACCACGGCCGAGCACGCCGTCGTCCTCTCCGCCGACCTCCCCTTCCTCCGCCCGGCCACACTGCGCCGGTTGCTGGCCGCGCTCCACGGGACCGGCGCCGACGGCGCACTGCTCACCGACGCGGACGGCCGCGACCAGCCGCTGGTGGCCGCCTACCGCACCGCCGCGCTCCGCCGTGAACTGGCCGCGCTCGCCGCCGCGCACGACGGACTCACCGGCCTGCCGCTGCGCCGGCTCACCGGCGCCCTCCGCCTCACCCGCGTTCCGGACCCGCACGCGTCCTTCGACTGCGACACCTGGGACGACATCGTCAACGCCAGGGCGCGCATCAGGGAGCATGGGCACGTGTTGGATGAATGGATCTCCGCAGTCAAGGACGAGCTGGGCATCGACCTGGACGTCGACATGAACGTCCTGCTCGACCTGGCCCGGGACGCCGCGCACGGTGTCGCGCGGCCCGCCGCCCCGCTGACCACCTTCCTCGTCGGCTACGCCGCGGCCCGGGGCGAGGGTGGCCCCGAGGCCGTCGCCGAGGCCGCTCGCAAGGCCGCCGCACTGGCGCTGCGCTGGGAGGAAGAGGCGCGGGAGACCGGCGGGGCCGGGGAAGGGAACGGGGGCCCGAGCGCCCCGGACGCCGGATGACCGCGTCCCGCCTCCGCGGCGGGGCACCCGTGGAGGACGGCGACGACCTCGATGTCGAGGAGGCCCTGGCCCTCGTGAGGGAAGCCAAGGACGACGGCACCGGCCCGGCCCCGGTGCCCGGGACACGGGACGCGCGGACCGACGGGCCGCACCGGGCCGCCTCCTGGCCCGAGGCCCGCGAGATCGCCGCCCGCGCCGCCCGGACGGCCCGGTCCGCGGGCACCCGTCGGGGCCCCGTCTCCGTCCCGCTCGGCGACTCCCTCGGCCTGGTCCTGGCCGCGCCCCTCGACGCGCTCGGCGACCTGCCCTCCTTCGACACCTCCGCGATGGACGGCTGGGCGGTCGCCGGACCCGGCCCCTGGACGGTGCGCGAGGAGGGCGTGCTCGCCGGGCACGCCCAGCCCGCGCCGCTCACCGACGGCGAGGCGGTGCCCATCGCGACCGGTGCCCGCGTCCCCGCCGACACCACCGCCGTGCTGCGCACCGAGCACGGCCGCACCGACACCCAGGGCCGGCTGCACGCCACCCGGGACCTGGCCCACGGTCAGGACATCCGCCCGCGCGGCCAGGAGTGCCGCAGCGGCGACCAGTTGCTGCCCGTCGGCACCCTGATCACCCCCGCCGTCCTCGGCCTGGCCGCCGCCGCGGGATACGACACCGTCACCGTCGTCCCCCGCCCCCGCGTCGAAGTCCTCGTCCTCGGGGACGAGTTGCTGACCGAGGGGCTGCCGCACGACGGCCTGATCCGGGACGCGCTCGGCCCGATGCTGCCGCCCTGGCTGCGCGCCCTCGGTGCCGAGGTCGTCGCCGTACGCCGGGTCCGCGACGACGCCAGGGCCCTGCGCAAGGCGATCACCGCATCCTCGGCCGACCTGATCGTCACCACCGGAGGCACCGCCGCCGGGCCCGTCGACCATGTCCATCCCACCCTGGAACGCATCGGCGCCGAACTCCTCGTGGACGGCGTCGCGGTGCGCCCCGGCCATCCCATGCTGCTGGCCCGCCTCCAGGACGGCCGGCATCTCGTCGGGCTGCCCGGCAACCCCCTCGCGGCCGTTTCCGGCCTGCTCACGCTCGCCGAGCCGCTGCTGCGGACCCTGGCCGCCCACCCGGCCCCCGAGCCGTACGCGCTGCCGCTGACGGAGGCGGTGCACGGGCACCCCTACGACACCCGGCTCGTCCCCGTGGTGCTGCGCGGTGACCGCGCCGTACCGCTGCACTACAACGGCCCGGCGATGCTGCGCGGTGTCGCCGCCGCCGACGCGCTGGCCGTCGTACCGCCGGGCGGGGCCCGGCCGGGCGAGGAGGCGGAACTGCTGGACCTGCCCTGGGCGGTCGCCGGGATCGGGGTATGTTTCACGTGAAACACGCGGACTACGACGCCACCGCCTCGCCCGATTCCGACCGCCCCCCGGGCAACGGCACCCAGATGGACGAACGGTCGGCCACCCACCGGGTGAAACTTCCCGTGAAAGTGGTGGAACGCCCCCTCCGTCAGGTCGCCAAACGGCTGCTCATGGCGCTGCTGGTCCTGCTCCTCACCGCGCTCGTCGTCTACGTCGACCGCGAGGGCTACCGCGACAGCGCCGACGACTCCGTGGATCTGCTCGACTCCTTCTACTACGCCACCGTCACCCTCTCCACCACGGGATACGGCGACATCACCCCGGTCAGCGACAGCGCCCGGCTGACCAACATCTTCGTCATCACGCCCCTGCGCGTGCTGTTCCTGATCATCCTGGTCGGCACCACGCTGGAGGTCCTCACCGAACGGACCCGGGAGGAGTGGCGCCTGAAACGCTGGAGGTCCGCCTTGCGCGAGCACACCGTCGTCATCGGCTTCGGCACGAAGGGGCGGTCCGCCGTGCAGACCGTGTGCGCGACCGGGCTGAAGAAGGAGCAGGTGGTCGTGGTCGACCCCAGCGCCAAGGTGATCGACGCGGCGACCGCCGACGGCTACGCCGGGGTCATGGGCGACGCCACCCGCAGCGATGTGCTCAAGCGGGCCGAGGTGGGCAAGGCCCGGCAGATCATCGTCGCCCCGCAGCGCGACGACACCGCCGTGCTCGTCACCCTGACCGCCCGGCAGCTCAACCGGAGCGCCAAGATCGTCGCCGCCGTGCGCGAGGAGGAGAACGCCCCGCTGCTGCGGCAGTCCGGCGCCGACGCCGTCATCACCAGCGCCAGCGCGGCCGGCCGGCTGCTCGGCCTCTCCGTCCTCAGCCCCGCCGCAGGCATGGTCATAGAAGACCTCATCCAGCAGGGCAGCGGACTGGACCTCGTGGAACGGCCCGTGGTGCGCGCCGAGGCGGGCAAACGGCCGCGCGAGATCGACGACCTCGTGGTGAGCGTGGTCCGCGGCCACCGCGTGCTCGGTTACGACGACCGCTCCATCGGCACCCTGCAACTCACGGACCGGCTCATCACCATCGTCCGCGCCAGCCCGGGCACCCGGATCACCCCGCACATCCGCCCGCTGCCCACGGACTGAGCGAACGGCCCCCGCGCACCGGCACCGCGGCCCCTCGGGGAGTAGCGTCACCAGCATGCATGCGATCACGATTCCCGAACCTGGTGGTCCCGAGGCGCTGGTGTGGGACGAGGTCCCCGACCCGGTGCCCGGCGAGGGCGAGGTGCTGGTCGAGGTGGTGGCCGGTGCCGTCAACCGCGCCGACATCCTGCAGCGCCAGGGCTTCTACGACCCGCCGCCCGGCGCCTCCCCCTACCCCGGCCTGGAGTGCTCCGGCCGGATCGCCGCGCTCGGCCCCGGAGTGTCCGGCTGGGCCGTCGGCGACGAGGTGTGCGCCCTGCTCGCGGGCGGCGGCTACGCCCAGAAGGTCGCCGTACCCGCCGGGCAGCTGCTGCCCGTCCCGCAGGGCGTCGACCTCGCCCAGGCCGCCGCGCTGCCCGAGGTGGCGTGCACGGTCTGGTCCAACGTGTTCATGGTCGCCCATCTGCGCCCCGGCGAGACGCTGCTCGTGCACGGCGGCTCCAGCGGCATCGGCACCATGGCGATCCAGCTGGCCAAGGCTCTCGGCGCCAAGGTCGCGGTGACCGCCGGGACCAAGGAGAAGCTGGAGCGCTGCGCCGAGCTGGGCGCGGACATCCTGATCAACTACCGGGAGCAGGACTTCGTCGCCGAGATCAAGGAAGCCACCGGCGGCGCGGGCGCCGACGTCATCCTCGACAACATGGGCGCCAAGTACCTCGACCGCAACATCCAGGCGCTCGCCGTCAACGGGCGGCTGGCGATCATCGGGATGCAGGGCGGCGCCAAGGGCGAGCTGAACATCGGGGCGCTGCTGAGCAAGCGGGCCGCCGTCAGCGCCACCTCGCTGCGGGCCCGTCCGCTGGGCGAGAAGGCCACCATCGTGGCCGCGGTGCGGGAGCACGTCTGGCCGCTGCTCGCGGCGGGGCACGTCCGGCCGGTGGTGGACCGGGCGCTGCCGATGCCGGAGGCCGCGCAGGCCCACCGCGTGGTCGAGGAGAGCGGCCACATCGGCAAGGTCTTGCTGCTGGCGCCGTAACGGAGTCCGCCGGTGTGCGCGGGGGCGCTCAGCCCCTGCGCAGCCGCAGGCCCAGGAAGGCCAGCCCCAGCCCCAGGCCGATGAGGACGAGCCCGCTGCCCAGCGGGAGGATCCGCAGCTCCGGCTCGCTCGCGTTCTTGCTCTGCCGGGCCGCGTCCCGCGGGGCCCCCGTGGGATCGAGGCCCGCGTCCCGGGGCGGGGGCGAGGCCGCGGACGTGGGGCTCTCGGCGGTCTCCGGTTCCGCGGGCTGGGCCGCGGCGGAGCCGACCGGGTCGTCGTCGCCCTCCACCTCGGCCCAGGGGCCGTCCGGCCGGCCCGGGCGCATCCTGCCCTCTCCGGCCCCGCTCCCGGCCCGGGACGGCTCGGACGGCGGGTGGTTCGAGGAGGCGGAGGGCCGCGGGGCGTGCGTGGGACGCGGGGGATCGCCGGGCCCCGGACCGTCGTGCTCGTGACCGGGTTCGTGCCCCGGGCCGTCCTGGTGATCGTGCGCCGGGCGGGCCGGGTCGCCGGAGCTGCCCGCGTGCCCCGAGGCGGAGGACGAGGGAGACGGGGGAGGTGCCGCGGGCGTCGAGGAGTGCGGGGTGCCGGGGCCGGCGTACGCGGTGGCGGCGCCGTAGGCGGGCAGGGCCGTCGCGAGGACGACCAGCAGCCGCAGCGAGCGGTGGGTGAGTCGCAGCCATGGAGTCACGTCGGTGACCTCCCGGAGCCCAGCCGGCGTGAGCCGTGATCGATGGATGAACCGACGGGAACAGCCTCACATCCACCGACTCTCCGGGCATTCCGGATTGGGCCGACGGGTCTAAACCGACGATCGGCCGATCCGGGGGGCACCCCGGTGACGAGGTGGGCGGGTGCGAGAGAATGGCGGCATGGAGATGCCGAGGAACGAACGGTCGCCCGAGAATCCCCAGATCCTCGTCGTGGGCCAGGACGGGATGGCGCTCGGCGGAGGCACCGGGAACGACGATTCCCGCGAGACTCCGGTGACGGAGCAGGTCGAGCAGCCCGCCAAGGTCATGCGGATCGGCAGCATGATCAAGCAGCTCCTGGAGGAGGTGCGTGCGGCTCCCCTCGACGAGGCCAGCCGGGTGCGGCTGAAGGAGATCCACGCCAGCTCGGTCAAGGAGCTGGAGGACGGGCTGGCGCCGGAGCTGGTCGAGGAGCTGGAGCGGCTGTCGCTGCCGTTCACCGACGACGCCACTCCGAGCGACGCGGAACTGCGGATCGCGCAGGCCCAGTTGGTGGGCTGGCTGGAGGGCCTCTTCCACGGCATCCAGACCACGCTGTTCGCCCAGCAGATGGCCGCCCGCGCCCAGCTGGAGCAGATGCGCCGGGCGCTCCCGCCGGGCGTCACGGGCCCCGACGGCGACGACCATCCGGCCGGCGGCCGCTCGGGCGGCCCGTACCTCTAATAACCCCCCGACCGCGCGAAAGGGCCCGGCGCACCGGCGCCGGGCCCTTCTTCACGCGCGCGTCACTGCGGCGGATTGCCCGTCGACACGCTCAGCTCGATGGTGCCCGGGTCCTTGGCGTTCACGTCCGTGCCCTGGGACGGGAACTGGTCCATCACGGTCCCGTCGCCCCAGGTGTTGTCGTCCACCTTCTTGACCTTCAGCTGCCAGCCGGCCGCCTGGAAGCACGCCTTGACGGAGTTGATGTCCTTGTAGCGGAAGTCGGGCAGCCGGATCTTGGCGGGGTCGTCGTAGGACTCCTCCGGCTCCGTGCACTTCGTCTTGTCGATCACCCGGGTGGTGTCCGGTGCCCGGTAGCCCGGCCGGTGCGAGGCGGCCGCCGAGGCGGAGGCGCCGCCGCGCCCGCCCGTGTCCTCGTCACCGCCACTGTTCGCGGTCAGCGCCACGATCAGGCCGGCGACCGCGGCGAGCGACACCACGCTCGCGCCGATGATCACGGCCTTGTTGCCCCGGCCGCCGTCGGAGCCACGCCCGGCCCCCTGCACGGACGTGTGCGGCGTCTGGGCGTACGGCGGCGGGGTCTGCGGCCCGTAGCCCACGGGCGGGGTCTGGTAGCCGGCCTGCTGCGGATAGCCGTAGGCCGGGGCGGGCGCGACCGGGGCGGGGGTGCCCTGGCCGGGGCCGTACGGGCCCGGCTGGTACGGCGTCTGCACCGGCCCGGGCGGCGTCTGCCGCGCCTGGTCGACCGGCGGGAAGACCGCGGAGCCGACTCCCGAGCCGCTCTGCTGCGGACCCGCGCCGGGCACGATGCTCGGCGCCGCCGCCTGGAAGGAGGCGGCGACCCGAAGGCACTCCTCGCGCATGGCGTCGGCGGTCGGGAACCGCTCGTTCGGGTTCTTCCGCAGCGCGCGGGCGACCAGCGCGTCCACCGCGGGGGGCAGCGAGCGGTTGACGGAGGACGGCGCGACCGGCTCCTCCTGCACATGCGCGTACGCGATGGCCAGCGGGGAGTCCGCGTCGAACGGCAGCCGCCCGGTGACCAGTTGGAACAGCATGATGCCGACCGAGTACAGGTCGGAGCGGGCGTCCACGCCACGGCCGAGGGCCTGCTCGGGCGAGAGGTACTGCGGGGTGCCGACGACCATGCCGGTCTGCGTCATCGACGTCACACCGGACTGCATGGCGCGGGCGATGCCGAAGTCCATGACCTTGACCACACCGCGCTTGGTCATCATCACGTTGCCCGGCTTGATGTCGCGGTGGACGAGCCCCATCTCATGGCTGATGTCCAGCGCCGCCAGCACGTCGGCGGTGACCTTCAGCGCCTTGTCGGCGGGCATGGCGCCGTACTGCCGGATGTCCTCTTCGAGCACGGAGCCGAGCGGGCGGCCCTCGACGTACTCCATGACGATGTACGGCGTGGCCAGGCCGCCCAGGTCGTCCTCGCCCGTGTCGAAGACGGAGACGATGTTGGTGTGCGTGAGTTTCGCCACGGCCTGTGCCTCGCGGCGGAAGCGCTCGCGGAAGGCCTGTTCGCGGCCGAGTTCGGTGTGAAGTGTCTTGATCGCGACCTGACGGTCCAGCACGGAGTCGTACGCGAGGTGCACGGAGGCCATGCCGCCCTCGCCGAGCAAGTCGCGCAGCTGGTAGCGGCCACCGGCCAGCGCCTGCCCCGCGTACCGGCCGTGTGCGCCGTCCTGGCTCATCTTTCCGCGTCCCCCGTCGGCCGTCGGATGCCCTGGCTCATCGCGCGGGCCTTGATCGAATGTGTCATTCCCGGCCAAGTCTGCCCCAGGCCCCGGACACGTCAAGCTCGGTGCCCGTTCCGTGACCGTACGCGCAAGAAGCGTCGCGCAAGCGTTACAGGGGGTGTACGACCGGCACACACAATTTGCACGACGGCCCTTGCTGGGGGTTTCATGGCCGGTCCGTCGCTTGGCTGGTCCCGGTTCCGGTTCCGGACCGGTGGCCCCCACGGAGGCTGTAGCGTGGCCGACGGAGACCGTGACAACACCGCGCGCACCGCGGGCAGAAACGACGGCGAGGACTGATGGCACAGACGCAGCGCGCCCAGGGCCCGTCCGACCCCGAGGCGTCTGGCGGCGGCATGTCGGACGCGCCGGAGACGTGGGGCAACGGAGGGCTCGTCGGCGACGGCCGGTACCGGCTCACGCACCGGCTCGGCCGCGGCGGCATGGCCGAGGTCTTCGCCGCCGAGGACGTCCGTCTGGGCCGTACGGTCGCGGTCAAGCTGCTCCGCGCCGACCTGGCCGAGGACCCCGTCTCCAAGGCCCGTTTCACACGTGAGGCACAGTCGGTCGCCGGACTCAACCACCACGCGATCGTGGCGGTGTACGACTCCGGTGAGGACGTCGTGAACGGCCAGTCCGTGCCGTACATCGTCATGGAGCTGGTCGAGGGCCGCACCATCCGCGATCTCCTGATCAACGCGGAGGCGCCGGGCCCGGAGCAGGCGCTGATCATCGTCTCCGGTGTCCTGGAGGCGCTCGCCTACTCCCACCAGCACGGCATCGTGCACCGCGACATCAAGCCGGCGAACGTGATCATCACCGACAGCGGCGCCGTCAAGGTGATGGACTTCGGCATCGCCCGCGCCCTGCACGGCGCGCAGTCCACGATGACCCAGACCGGCATGGTCATGGGCACCCCCCAGTACCTCTCCCCGGAGCAGGCGCTCGGCAAGGCCGTCGACCACCGTTCCGACCTGTACGCGACCGGCTGCCTGCTGTACGAACTGCTCGCGCTGCGGCCCCCGTTCACCGGTGAGACCCCGCTGTCGGTGGTCTACCAGCACGTGCAGGACACGCCGGTGCCGCCGTCGCAGGTCCTTCAGGCCTGCCCGCCGGAGCTGGACGGCCTGGTCATGCGCTCGCTCGCCAAGGAGCCGGACGACCGGTTCCAGACGGCCGAGGAGATGCGCGGCCTGGTCCAGTACGGCCTGCAGATGCTGTACGACCAGGGCGGACACACGGGCACCTGGAACACCGGCCCGGTGACCGCGCACGACGCCCGGCAGACCCCCGCGGGCGGCTTCGCGGGCACGACCGTGATGCCGCACTCCATGGACGGCGCCGGCACCGCCCAGATCCCGCAGCCCCTGCTGCCGCAGGGCTACGGCAGCGGTGACGACGGCGGCTTCGAGGGCCACGGCAACAAGGGCAGCGGCCGCGGCAAGCTGTGGATCCTCGCCGTGCTCGCGGTCATCGCCATCGCGGCGGGCGTGGCACTGGCGGTCAAGGGCACGGACACCGGCGGCGGTTCCGGCACCGACACCAAGCCGCCGGCGACGCACACCAAGAGCACCAAGGACGACTCCGAGACCGCGAGCCCGACCGACGACAGCACCGGGCGGCCCACGGACACCACCACCGACAACGGGTCGGACACCGGTTCCGGGTCGGGCTGGGGACAGCCGTCGTACACGCCGTCGTACACCCCGTCGCAGCCGCAGAACACCGGCCAGAGCGGCCAGCCGACCGCCCCGCAGAGCACGGCCTCGCAGCCCGCGGACCCGTCGAGCGGCGGCGCGGACGCGGGGACCGGCGACGGCGGCACGGACGCCGGCAGCTCGGACGGCGGCACGGACGCGGGCGCCAACGGCGGCGGCACCACCAACGACGGCGGCCTGTCGGCCGGCGGGGCGGGCCTGCCCACCGGCTGAGCGGCGCCGCCGGTCACCGGGTGAACGCCTCGCACACCGCGTCGTACTGCCGGGTCCACCACACCGCGAGCGCGGAGGCGGCCGGGAACTGGCAGTCGGCGCGGGTGTCGCCGCGCTCGTAGTGCCAGCGCAGCATCCAGAAGTCGTTCAACCGCTCCCACCACACCCGGTGCACGGCCGCCGTCAGTTCCCCGGAGGTGGCGCCGGCCGCGCGCCGGTACGCGCGGGCGTACGCCCGCACCTTCGGCAGGTCCAGTGTGCCCTCCGGGCGGACGAAGAAGATCGCGGCGGCGCGTACCGCCTCCTCGGCGCGCGGCTGCACGCCGAGCCGGTCCCAGTCCACGATGGCCGCGGGGGCGCCGTCCCTGTAGAGCAGGTTGAACGGGTGGAAGTCGCCGTGCACCCAGCCGACCGGTCCGCCGGGCGGCGGGCGCCGGTCCGCGTGCCGCTCCAGCAGTGCGCGCCGCTCCAGCAGCCGGTGCCGGGCCAGCGCGTCGAAGGCGTCGGCGGGACGGTGCCGGCGCACCCGGGCGAGCAGCCGGCCGATGAGGTCGAAGGTGTCGGCGGGATCGGCGCTCTGCACGGGATGCGGTCCGGTGGCCGGGCGGGTGCGCCCCTTGGGCGGCATCACGCGCTCCAGACAGGCGTGCACGGCGCCGAGCAGCGCCCCGAGACGGGCGCTCTCCGAGCGGGTGAGCTGGCCGCCGTCGCGGTGCCCGCCGTCGATCCAGGGGTGCAGGGCGTAGGCGTGGCCGCCGATCACGGCGACGGTGCGGCCCTCGCGGTGCGCGAGCGGCACGGCGACCGGGACGCCCAGGTCGGCCAGGCGCTGGGTGGCCCGGTGCCGGCGTTCGATGGCGGCCGGGTCGGCGGTGTCGGGATCGAAGTGGTGCTTGAGGAAATAGCGGCCGCGCGTGGTGCACAGCCGGTAGCCGCGATTGAGCAGGCCCTGGTCGACCGGTTCGCAGGCCACAGCGGTACCCGCGGTGTCGTAAAGGCGTAGAAGGGCGCCCACCGGGGGCACGGGGGGTGGTACACAAGGGCGCGGCACGCCGGAGATGCTAGGGCACCGAAAAGGCCTGTGAGCTGGGCATTGTCACAGGAAGTCAGCGCTGATCGCATTCGGTCACAGGGTGTACCGCCGTGAACGCACACGTGTATTCCGGTATCCACCGCGAACTCTTCCCGTCACCTGGGTGAGCGGGATAACGTGCGGGTGCTCCGGCCTTGCCACAAGGCTGTGACCAGCACGCTTCCGCACCATCTCGATTTACTTGGAAATCCAAGCAAAATCGCAGGTCAGGTGGGGTTTCACAGAATTGTGGAGCACTGGGTAACGTAATGGTTGCAGGGCGCTCGCCGGGGCACCTGTCACGCCTGTTCCCGGCCGAGTGGCACCCACCCCGTGCCCGGTGGTCGAAACAGGTGAGCCGCACTGGCCTACCGGCAACCCCGGGGGCCGGAACGACGGAGGAGCACACGTGACCGTGGACAGCAGTGCCGCGCGCAAGCGCAGCGCCGCAGGCAAAGCCGGCACCACCGGCAGCAAGACCGGCACCGCCGGGACGACGTCCGGAGCCACCGGCGCCAAGCGCACCACCAGCACCACCCGGGCCCCGCGCACCGCGCGCGCCGGCGCCGGTAAGAGCACCGAGCCCGCTCTCGTGCAGCTTCTGACGCCGGAGGGCAAGCGGGTCAAGAACGCCGAGTACGACTCCTACGTCGCCGGCCTCACCCCCGAAGACCTGCGCGGCCTCTACCGCGACATGGTGCTCACCCGTCGTTTCGACGCCGAGGCCACCGCCCTGCAGCGCCAGGGCGAGCTGGGCCTGTGGGCCTCGATGCTCGGCCAGGAGGCCGCCCAGATCGGTTCCGGCCGCGCCACCCGCGAGGACGACTACGTCTTCCCGACCTACCGCGAGCACGGCGTCGCCTGGTGCCGTGGGGTGGACCCGACCAATCTGCTCGGCATGTTCCGCGGTGTGAACAACGGCGGCTGGGACCCCAACGGCAACAACTTCCACCTGTACACGATCGTCATCGGCTCCCAGACGCTGCACGCCACCGGCTACGCGATGGGCGTGGCCAAGGACGGCGCCGACTCGGCGGTCATCGCCTACTTCGGCGACGGCGCCTCCAGCCAGGGCGACGTGGCCGAGTCCTTCACCTTCTCCGCGGTCTACAACGCGCCCGTGGTGTTCTTCTGCCAGAACAACCAGTGGGCGATCTCCGAGCCGACCGAGAAGCAGACCCGGGTGCCGCTCTACCAGCGCGCCCAGGGCTACGGCTTCCCGGGCGTGCGCGTGGACGGCAACGACGTGCTCGCCTGCCTGGCGGTCACCAAGTGGGCCCTGGAGCGCGCCCGCAACGGCGAGGGCCCGACCCTGGTCGAGGCGTTCACCTACCGCATGGGCGCCCACACCACCTCCGACGACCCCAGCCGCTACCGCGGCGACGAGGAGCGCCAGGCGTGGGAGGCCAAGGACCCGATCCTGCGCCTTCGCCGCTACCTGGAGGCCTCGAACCACGCGGACGAGGGATTCTTCGAGGAACTCGAGGCCGAGTCCGAGGCGTTGGGCAAGCGAGTGCGCGAAGCGGTCCGCGCCATGCCCGACCCGGACCACTTCGCCATCTTCGAGAACGTGTACGCGGACGGGCACGCGCTCGTCGACGAGGAGCGGGCCCAGTTCGCCGCCTACCAGGCGTCGTTCGCGGACGCAGAAGGGGGTCACTGAGATGGCCGAGAAGATGGCGATGGCCAAGGCCATCAACGAGTCGCTGCGCCGCGCCCTGGAGGCCGACCCCAAGGTCCTGGTCATGGGTGAGGACGTCGGCAAGCTCGGCGGCGTCTTCCGGGTGACGGACGGCCTCCAGAAGGACTTCGGCGACAGCCGGGTCATCGACACCCCGCTCGCCGAGTCCGGCATCGTCGGCACCGCGATCGGCCTGGCCCTGCGCGGCTACCGGCCGGTGGTGGAGATCCAGTTCGACGGCTTCGTCTTCCCGGCCTACGACCAGATCGTCACCCAGCTCGCCAAGATGCACGCGCGCTCGCTGGGCAAGGTCAAGATGCCCGTCGTGGTGCGCATCCCCTACGGCGGCGGCATCGGCGCGGTCGAGCACCACTCGGAGTCCCCCGAGGCCCTGTTCGCGCACGTGGCCGGCCTGAAGGTCGTCAGCCCCTCGAACGCCTCGGACGCCTACTGGATGATGCAGCAGGCCATCCAGAGCGACGACCCGGTGATCTACTTCGAGCCCAAGCGCCGCTACTGGGACAAGGCCGAGGTGGACGTCGAGGCCATCCCCGCCCCGCTGCACAAGGCGCAGGTGGTCCGCGAGGGCACCGACCTGACGCTGGCGGCGTACGGTCCGATGGTGAAGCTCTGCCAGGAGGCCGCCGCCGCGGCCGCCGAGGAGGGCAAGTCGCTGGAGGTCCTGGACCTGCGCTCGGTCTCCCCACTCGACTTCGACGCCGTCCAGGCCTCGGTGGAGAAGACCCGCCGCCTGGTCGTGGTCCACGAGGCCCCGGTGTTCTTCGGTTCCGGCGCGGAGATCGCCGCCCGGATCACCGAGCGCTGCTTCTACCACCTGGAGGCCCCGGTGCTCCGGGTCGGCGGCTACCACGCCCCGTACCCGCCGGCCCGCCTGGAGGAGGAGTACCTGCCGGACCTGGACCGCGTGCTCGACGCCGTCGACCGCTCGCTGGCGTACTGAGGGAGAGGGTCGTGACGACGATGACGGACGCGTCCGTACGCGAGTTCAAGATGCCCGACGTGGGCGAGGGCCTGACCGAGGCCGAGATCCTCAAGTGGTACGTCCAGCCGGGCGACACGGTCACCGACGGCCAGGTGGTGTGCGAGGTCGAGACCGCCAAGGCGGCCGTCGAACTGCCCATCCCCTACGACGGCGTGGTCCGCGAACTGCGCTTCCCCGAGGGGACCACGGTCGACGTGGGCACCGCCATCATCACGGTGGAGGTCGCGGGCGGAGCCCCGGCCCCGGCGCCCGCTGAGCCCGAGGTGTCGGCGCCCCCCGCGGCGCCCGCCGAGGAGCCCAAGGCCGAGGGCCGCCAGCCGGTCCTGGTGGGCTACGGCGTGTCGACGTCCTCCACCAAGCGCCGCCCCCGCAAGGGCCCCGAGGTCACCGTCCCGGCGCCGGCCGAGGCCGTCCAGGCCGAGCTGAACGGCCACGCCCCCGTGGCGGACCGCTCCCGCCCGCTGGCCAAGCCTCCGGTGCGCAAGCTGGCCAAGGACCTCGGCGTCGACCTGGCGACGGTCACCCCGTCCGGCCCGGACGGCGTCATCACCCGCGAGGACGTCCACGCGGCGGCCACGCCGGTGGCCGCGCCCGAGCCGGTGGCGGCCCCCGCCGCTCCGGCCGCCGCTCCCGCCCCCGTGGTGACGTACGACGGCGCCCGGGAGACCCGCATCCCCGTCAAGGGTGTGCGCAAGGCGACGGCGGCGGCGATGGTCGGCTCGGCGTTCACGGCGCCGCACGTCACGGAGTTCGTGACGGTGGACGTGACCCGCACCATGAAGCTGGTCGAGGAGCTGAAGCAGGACAAGGAGATGCAGGGCCGGCGGGTCAATCCGCTGCTGCTGATCGCCAAGGCCCTGCTGGTCGCCATCAAGCGCAACCCGGACATCAACGCGTCCTGGGACGAGGCGGCCCAGGAGATCGTGGTCAAGCACTACGTCAACCTGGGCATCGCGGCGGCCACCCCGCGCGGTCTGATCGTGCCGAACATCAAGGACGCGCACGACAAGACGCTGCCCCAACTGGCCGACGCGCTCGGTGAGCTGGTGTCCACGGCGCGCGAGGGCAAGACCTCCCCGTCGGCGATGCAGGGCGGCACGGTGACCATCACCAACGTCGGCGTCTTCGGCGTCGACACCGGTACGCCGATCCTCAACCCCGGCGAGTCGGCGATCCTCGCGATCGGCGCGATCAAGCTCCAGCCCTGGGTCCACAAGGGCAAGGTCAAGCCCCGCCAGGTCACGACCCTGGCCCTGAGCTTCGACCACCGCCTGGTCGACGGCGAGCTGGGCTCCAAGGTCCTCGCCGACGTGGCGGCGATCCTGGAGCAGCCGAAGCGGCTGATCACCTGGGCGTGACGGCCCAGCGGAGGCCGTGACAAGGGCCGCGCACCCGGTCGGGGTGCGCGGCCCTGTCCTGTGGTGCGGCGGCCTCGGCCCCGGGGCGCGCGGCTCGGTCCCGAAGCGCGTGGCTCAGTTCCCGCCCGCGGGCGCTGCGAGCTGTCCGGCGACGAGTGCCAGCCAGCCGCTGGGCGAGTAGGGCGCCGGCGGGTCGACCTCCATGCCGAGTTCCGCGACGGCGAGGGCGTAGTCGGACTCGTCCAGGTCCAGCGCGAGCAGTTCCTGTAGCTCGCCCGCGAGGCGGGCGACGAGCTGCGGGTCGGTGGTGCGCCGGTAGTCCTCGACGGCGGCGTGGTGGTCGTCGAACTCGTCCGGCATGTCCTGGGAGAACCATCCCCCGAGGAACTGCCCGAGTTCCGGGAACCGGGCGTGCCACTCCCAGTGGGTGACGGGCGCCGCGGGCGCCGGCACCTCGCCGGTCTCGATGCTCGCCCTGATGTGGTCGGCGAGGCAGCGCAGCCAGGACTGGATCTCGCCCTGGTCCAGCCCGACGTCGGGAATCGCGTAGAACTCCCCGAGGCGCAGCCGAAGCCGTCCGGGCGGGTTGTCGGCGTACTCCCGCAACTGCCGCTCGGCGACGGCGAGGGCCCAGGGCCGGCTGTGCCAGGTGTGCCGGAGGTAGGCGGTGAGCGCCCGACCGGCCTGCTCCGGGGTGTCGTCGGCGGGCTGCCCCAGGTAGGCGCGCATGACCTGGTCGAGTTCGCCGTACCGGCGGTCGTGTTCGAGGGGGCTCAGGGGCACGGTGGTCAGCCTCTACGGGTCGCTACAGATGGATCGGGAAGGTGGCGTGCACGGCGAACCCGTGCGGGCGCGCGGGGTCCCTCCTGAGGACCACCCGGGCGGCCCGCGCCTCGACGGGCTCCCGGCCCGCCAGCATCATCGCCTGCAACAACACCCGCCCGACCGGCTCCTGCCGCGCGGGCCAGGCCGCCTCGATCGTCAACCGCGCCCGCGTGGACTGCGCGAGCCAGCGGTGAATGAGCTGCTCATTGGCGGTGACGACCTGCTGGGTGGCCCACTGGGCGGTTTCCCGGTCGGGGTAGGTGGCGGATCGGGTGCGCATCTAGCCGGCGTCCCCCCTCGGCCGGTCCTGGCCGGGTGTCCACAGCGGCGAGTGGGCTTCCCTCAGGTGCTCGATGCAGTGCCGGGCGAGCAGCGGGAAGAAGTCGAGGAAGTCCGCGCTGCCCGACCCGCCGCCCATCCCCTCCAGGGAGAAGAACATGTCCAGCTGGTCCTCGGTGTGGAAGAGCGCGAGGGCCTGGTAGCACTCGGACACGACACTCGGCAGCTGCCACGGGCACTGCGGGTGCGTCTCCTCGATGAACATGCGGATTCCGTCTTCCACGGAGGAGTCCTGCATCCCGTCGCTGATCGCGACGCCGTCCTGGCCCCAGTAGACCGGCAGGATCTGGGAGAAGCGCGGGAAGCGCAGCCGCAGCTCGCCCGTGGTCAGGGGGACGTCTTCACCGGACCGCCATTTCCCGCTCACCAGATGCTCGGCGATCTCCCGGAGCACCCGGGGCGTGCGGTCCTCGGTCTCCGCACGGGGAATGCGACCGAGTGCCTCGTGCGTCGGGTCGGCGTCGAAGAGGTCCGCGGCCACGCGCAGTTCGGCGGCGATCTCGCGGAGATTTCGGCCGCCGTCCTGTTCCGCATTCCGCATTCCGCGGATGAGGGGGAACAGCCGCGACTGCCATTGGGCGGGGTCGTCGGGAATTCCCGTGCCCCACCGGTCGTACGGGGACAGGAGCACGCGGGCGCCCTCAAGGCTCCAGTAATCCACGGATCCCGGATTTGTCATGCGCTCATCCTACTTCTCAGAGGTTCTTCGGCATCGAGGTCATGACGGTGAACGGGGGATCGAGATCCTCGTTGTACACGAGACGTGTTTCGACGCCCTGCACATTCCTCGCCTTGTCCGCCGGGAAGGGATCGCTCTTGAGCTCCGTCTTGCTGATGCTCCGGCCGCTGTCTCCGTACGGGGTATTGGGAACGCTGATGTCCAGGCGTTTCCGTTTACCGGGCTCCTCTTCCTTCTGCGCGGCTATCCATTCGCTGATCTGCTTGGAGTTCTGGTCGATGTTGTACTGCGTCATCTTCTGCGCGGACTCCAGGTCGGTGAAGGTCGACGCCTCCCCGACCATGGGCTGCCCATAGGGCCAGTCCGTTCCGGGGCGGGGCGGCTTCTTCAGCTCGTCCCGCAACCGCTGCGCCAACTGCTCGTCCGTCAGACCGACATGCTTGGTGACGGTGTGCGAGTTCTGCATCCACTCCGTCGAGGCGAGATCCACCTTGTAGACCCCGTGGTCCGCGTCACCCGGCGTGCTCCACTTGTGCTCGTTCTTGAAGTCGTTGAGCGAGCGTGCGCCGAACGCCTCCGCGCGCGCCTCTTCCGCCACGAACGTCGGAGCGCTCAGCGACGCCTCGTTCAGCTCGGGGATGAGCGCCCTGAGCTTGGCCGCCTGCTCGTGGAACGCCTTGTGGCAGTCCTCCACAGCCTTGTCGGCGCCGGACTTGTCCATGTGCGAGCGGAAGACGGCGACCACTTTGCCGAACGTCGCGATGGCGGCGAACTTGGTGAACTCCTCCCAGCTGAAGCCGTCGGGCGTCAGGTCCTTGACCGTCGCCTTGGCCGCCTCGGTGGCCAGGTGCTCGGTGATCTTCCGGCACTTCTCCGCGGCGGTCGCCGCGTCGTGGAACGCCGTCTTCATCTCGTCGCCGGTCTTCTTCAGGACGTCGATGATGGGGCGGCGGGCAGACGGCGCCACCGAGGGATTGGTGCGCCAGTCCCGGCCGCCGGTGTCCCCCGGGCCCATGAAGCCGCCGTCCGGCTTCCAGCTGCGCCCCCACGCGGTGGTGCCCCAGATCGACTGGCAAAACGCGTTCATGGCGCCCTGCCAATCGCTGTTGCCGCCGTCGGTCAGGTACGCGACGCAGCCGGTGAACGCGTCGGCGGACTTCTGCGCGGCCTTGCCCGCGGCCTCCCAGGCGTTCCCGATGCTGCGCAGGTCGTCGGTCTCGGCCCCGGGGGTGATCTCGGCGGTCTTGCCCAGCCGCAGGCCTTCCTCGATGGCGGGCTTGATCAGATCCGCCAGGAAGTCGGGTACTTCGCCGATCGCGCCCAGGATGGGGACGTCCGTGCCGTCGCCGGTGCCCGTCCACTTGATCGAGGCGACCGGGCCGTAGGACGCCTTGCCCACGCCGATCGGAGGATCCCTGCGCGGGGGCGGCCCGAAGATGCCGCGGGACGACCAGTCGGCCGCCACGTAGTTGTTCGCGGTGAGGGTCAGCCCGACGGCGACCCCGCCGATGCTGGCCACGGCCTTCGCCCAGACCTCCAGGAACAGCTTGGCGACCTCGTCGTAGGCCTTCGCGAAGTCGTCGGCGCCCGATCCCTTCCCGGCCGCCTGCCGGTGGTGCACGTCCTCGACCAGCTGTATGGCCGCCTTGTGGAAGGTGAACTGTTCGTCACGGATGAGGGCGGACGTGTAGTACACGTGACCGGGCTCGATGTGGAAACCCTTGCCGTCACTGCCCGGCGCGGGCTGCTTCAGCTGCTCCCGCTCCCACTTGCGGCGGGCGTCCGACGGCCGGCCGTCGGCCCCGGTGGGCGGCGGCGGAGGGGGCTTGTAGTTCGGGTCCGGGGACGGGCCGGGGCTGGGAGACGGCAGCTTGGGCTCGCTCGGCTCGTCCGGAGGGTTCGGGTTCGCGGAGGGGGTGGTGGAGGGAGACGGCTGCGGTGGGGGCGGGGTTGCCATCAGGCCGCTCCCCAGCCGCGCAGTACCGCACGGTGCGCCGCCGCGTAGTTGGCGTGGCCGGTGGTCACGTACGCGTGCAGCCATTTCTGGGCCGCCTGGAGGTCCTGGGCCGAGCGGTCCCACTCGTCGAGCTTCTGCACGAACACCTCGCGGGCCTCGCCCTTCCAGGACAGGACGACGGGCTCCACGCGGTCGAACAGGTCCTCCAGCCGGCCGTTGAGCTGCTTGAGGATGTCCTCCAGGTCGGAGGCGAGTTCGTGCAGGGTGGAGAACGAGACGGTGATGTGGTCGTCGGCGGAACCGGCAGACATGATCCCCCTTGTGTCGGTAACCGTGGCAGAGCGGCTTGTCCGGCGTCCCGGAGCGGCTGTCGATGTCGATGTGGATCCGCCGCATGTGCTCGAGCACCTGGAGATCGTCGGAACTGAAGCCGTCGCGGCTCAACCGCACGGCCTCCTCCAGCTGTTTCATCACTTCCCGGATCCGCACGGCATCCTCCGCCGCCGCCCGGTGGAACTCCCGGTACGCCCTCGCCGCCGGGCCCTGCCAGCCGGCCTCGATGCGGTCGACCAGTTCGTCCATGCGTCCGACCTGCTGGTCGAGGTGGTCCTGCATATGACCGAGGTCGTTCGCCAGCTTGGTGAGGTCCTGGGACGAGACATGCAGGTCGGCGCCTTGCCCGTGCTCCTGCCCGGTCCGTCGAGTGCTCATGGTCGTACCCCCCGTCATCGGCGGCACCAGTGGCCCACCGATGGAGTCATTCTACGGCGGTCTCACCGGAAGTGGCCTGGTCCGAGCGCCGCGTTGGCGCCTCCGGCCGTCAACCTCCCCTCCTCCTCGCGGGTGAATCGGGAGCATGCCCGGCGGGCTCCGGGGAGCGCCGGCGGGACGCACCCCCGGCGCACACCTCACGCGCCCGTCCGGCACGCCTTCTCAGCGCTCCCGGACGGTGACCAGAGTTCTCCTTGCCGGAGCCGGGTGCCCGGCTCCAGGCGCAGTTCCGCTCTTCGCTCCGGAGGTTCGATGACGACGCAATCCGGCCGGCCCCGTGGGCTCACGGTGCTGTTCGCCACCGTGGCCATGTCCGCCGCCTGTCTGACCCCCGCCGCCCAGGCGGCGCCCGCCACCTCGTACAACGACTGCGCGCACGGCCTGTTCTGCGTGTGGAGCGGTGACAACGGGACGGGGCAGCGGTGCGAGTGGCGGGTCGACGACGCCGACTGGCTCGCCGGGTCCCGGACCTGCAAGTGGGCCAGGGGAACCCGCGTGCAGTCGGCGTACAACCACGGCGAGTCCGGCGCGCCGGTCTCGGCGTACACCGCCGCCGACTACGGCGGCACGAAGATGTTCTGCCTGACCAGCGGCCGGCGCGCCAACCTCAAGGGCGTCGGCACGTACCTGCGGTCCCACAAGTGGGCGTGCTGACAGCCGTCGTCGAGCCGTACCCGCCCGCTGGACCGCTCCCGGCGAAGAGCTTCCTCGAAGGAACGCGAAGGAAAAAGGTGACTGGTTTGCGTAGTTCCGCCCTCGCCACCGTGTTCGTGGCCGCGCTCGGCCTGCCGCTGGCCGCGACCGCGCCGGCGTCCGCCGTCGCACCGGTGACGTACACCCACGCCCAGGCGGCCAAGGAGTTCCGGGCCCACGGGGTGTCCTGGACCTCGTCCGGGCACTGCGACAACCGCGACGACAGCAGGTGCACGTCGTTCACGGGCATTCGCCGCACCACCGTCTCCGGCGTCATCGCCCTGAAGCGCACGAGTCATTGCGCGGTGACGGTCACGGCGGGCACCGAGAAGGGCCACAGCCGGACGGGCAAGTACCGCCACGACAACGGCTACAAGGTCGACCTGCACGTGACCAACTGCCTGGACACCTACATCCGCAAGCACTTCCGCTCGGCGGGCACGCGCGGTGACGGCGCCAAGCTCTACAAGTCGGCCAACGGCAACGTCTACGCCTACGAGAAGCCCAAGAAGGGCGCCCTGCACTGGGACGTCACCTACTACAACGGCAGCGCCTGACCGTCCTGGCACGGCCCACCAGCCGCCCCTGTCCGTGCGCGACACACGGGCAGGGGCCTCACCGTGCGGCGGCGCTCACCACGGCCACCGGCGGCGCCGGTGCGGCCCGTCCCTGACGGTCACTCAGGGGCGGATCAGGGTTCCGCCAGGGAAGTCACGGATGGTGAGGATGTGATCGCGGACGGCACGCTGGTGCCATGACGAAATCCCCCGCAGCCGGGCCCCGTTCGGGTTCCGCTCGCCGCGCCGCCGTCCTCGTGGGCGCCGCCGTCCTCGCCGGTACGGCGGCGGTCTGCGCTCCCGGTGCCGCCTACTCCGCGCCCCTCCCGGCCGCGTCCCCGCCCACCACTCCTCTGGCCGTCACGTCCCCGTCACCGGCGTTGCCGTCCGCCGGATTCGCCTCCGCCGCGACCCCGGTGCCCGAGGCCGGCTTCCGTGACTGCCCGGCCCTTCCCGACGGCGTCGACCCGGCCCGCTGGAGATGCGAAGTGCACACGGCCGCACCGAGGTTGACCATGGGCGCGGTGTCCGTGCAGCTCGCCCCGATCACCATGACGCACGCCGAGGGCCCCCTGCCGGACGGCGGCGACGGGCAGGTGTGGGGAGCGATGCACACCACGCCGACCGCCCTGCCCGCAGGCCCCGGACCCGTCCGGCACCTCGCGATACAGCCCGAGTACGGCGGCCGTTCGGACTTCTACACCGGCCGGTTCAGCCTCCGCTTCCGCCTCCTCGGCCCGCGGCTGGCGCCCGGTTGCGAGATAGGCGCGAGCGCCCCCGTGGACTTCCGGCTGACGCGCTCGGGCCCGTCCACCTGGGTGTCCCAGGACCCGCCGCTGATCGAGTTCTCGGCCTATGACGACACCTTCACCGCGCCCGCCGCCGAACACTGCGGTCCCCTCACCACCGTCCTCGACCGGCGCCTCGCACTGCCCGCAGCGGAAGGGAACCTGATGACCTACGACGCCGCGTACACCTTCGAGACCTACGACCGGCTGGGCCGGGACTGACGCGCGCGGAGCGCGTTCAGCAGGGCCGCGCCCCGTTCCGCGTCGTCCAGGCTCACCGCGAAGTCGGAGCGCCGGCCCCGGGGCCGTACGACCAGACAGTCGCCGGCGCGGAGCATGACCGTGGTGCCGAGGCCGCTGATGCGGTAGCCCCAGCCGCCGACCTGGGAGGGCAGGCGCCGCTCGGCGCGGGCGGATTCGAGGGCGTCGGGGGACCAGCGGCGGACGGGCCGGCCGAACGGGCCGAAGGAGATCTCCAGCCCGGCCTCCGAGACCTTCGCCCGGACCGAGGAGGAGACGGTGCCCGCGAGGGCGACGACCGCGCAGGAGGCGCACACGATCCCGAGCGTCCCGGCGGGGGCCAGGCCCAGTGCCAGTCCCACGGCCGAGCCCACGGCGGCCACACCGGCGACCGCGGACAGCAGTTGCAGCCAGGGGTTGGCCGCGCGGGAGAACCAGACCAGCCGCTCGTCCCGCGGCAGGTCCAGCGCCGGGGTCCCGGCCCGGGGCGCGGCGGAGGCGGCGCGGACGGTCAGCCGCCAGGCGATCACCCCGGCGACCGCGGCCAGGGCCAGCGTCACGGCGATCCACCAGGACGGCTGCCGGGCCTGGTGCCAGTCGGCGCGGTCGAGGTTGGCGCCGACGATGGACACCTGGGCACCGAGGAGGACGACACCGGCGGGGGCCAGGGCGATCGCGGCCCAGGCGCGCGTCGAGGCCCAGGCGCGGCGCCGGCGCACGCTCACGGCGAGGGCGATGAGCAGCCAGACCGCGGTGGGGAACGCGCAGGCCTGCCACAGCGGCATCGAGCCGTCGGGCGCCGAGCCGCCGCTCCAGTGGGTGGCCAGCCGGTCGGGAAGCCGGTCCCGCTGGGTCCAGGGCAGCACGGCCAGCAGCGCCGCCACGGCCGCCGTAGCGCCGGCGAGCACCCAGGGCGCGGCGCGGTGCCGGCCGAGCCCTCCGTCGTGTCCGTCCGTCATGACAACCCCCGGATCATGTCGATGAGATCGGTCCGGCTGTATCCCAGCCGGGAGGCTTCCGCGACCAGTTCCCGCACCTTGATCTGGAGGCCCGAGCGGGGGGCCGCGGCGCCCTCGGCGACGGTGATGCCCCGGCCCCGGCGGAACTCCAGCAGGCCTTCGTCCCGCAGTTCGCGCAGGCCGCGCAGGACGGTGTTGACGTTGATGTCCAGGGCCGTGGAGAGGTCGCGGGCCGAGGGCAGGCGCTCGCCCGCGCGGCACTCGCCCTCCGCGACGGCCCGCCGGATCGCCGCCGCGACCTGCTCGTGCAGGGGGCGGGTGTCGGTGGTGTCCAGATGCAGCAGCATGGTGCTAATGAAGCTAGCACCATTCGCTTCATCGTGGCACTCCGGCCGGATCCTCCCGGGCCCCGCCCGGGTCCGGGCAGCGGAAAGGGCCCGCCGCTGGGTGCGACGGGCCCGGGAGTGCGGCCGAAGGTCAGCCGAGCTTGGCGAAGCCGTAGTTGAGGAGCTTCGTGGCGTCCGACTGGCGCTGGTTGACGGAGCTGGAGGCGAGGACGGTGCCGATGACCGTCTTGCCGTGACGGGTGGCGGCGAAGACCAGGCAGTACCCCGCCTCGGGGCCGGAGCCGGTCTTCACGCCGATGGTGCCGCTGTAACTGCTGAGCAGCGTGTTGGTGTTGGTCCACGTGCCCATCGTGCGGGTGCCGCCGGTCTTGGTCTTCGTCTTGGCCGTGTACGACTTGGTCTTGACGATGGTGCGGAACGTGGAGTTCTTCATCGCGCTGCTGGCGATCTTCGTCAGATCGCGCGGCGTCGAGTAGTTCTTGCCGTTGCCGATGCCGTCGAAGGAGTCGAAGTGCGTGTGCTTGAGACCCAGGCTCTTCGCGGCGCTGTTCATCTTGCCGATGAAGTTGGACACGCGGGCGGCGCGGGTGGAGCCGGAGCCGTACTTGTCCGCGAGGGCGTAGGCGGCGTCGCAGCCGGACGGCAGCATCAGGCCGTACAGCAGCTGACGGACGGTCACCTTGTCGCCCACGATCAGGTGTGCCTGGGAGGCGTTGTTCTTGACGACGTAGTCGCTGTACGCCTTCTGGATCGTCACCGTGGCGTCGAGGTTCAGGTTCTTCTGCGCCAGCACGACCTTGGCGGTCATGATCTTGGTGGTGGAGCCGGTGGATCGCGTGGTGTCCGCGGCCTTGGTGTACAGCGACGAACCGTTCGCGTTGTTCATCACGTAGCCGCCCTTGGCCACGATCGAAGGCGTCGTGACGGCCTGCGCGGGCGCCGCGGAGAGGGCGCCGGCGGCGAGCAGCGCGCCGGAGGTGACGGCGACGGCGGTGGCTCGGCGGAGGCGGATGCCCTTGATGCCGGTAATCAAAGTAAATACCCCGATTGTCTGGAATGCCCCTGGATGCGGCCGAGTTGAGGTGGCGAGAGTGGGGCCGCACATGTGTGACACGTAGGTAGCACAGAAGGTTGTGCGGCCGCCGGGGGTGATCCGGGTCATGTCCGCATCGTGGATACCAGGACGCGTTGCGTACCTGTTGTATCTATCCTGTAGGCATGAAAACGGCCGTCCCGCACTCCTCCCCGCCCACCAAGCAGCCCCCCGCCGCCGACCGGGTCTACGCCCACGTCAAGCAGGGCGTCCTCGACCGCAGCTACGAGGGCGGCACCCTCCTCACCGAGGGCGAGCTGGCCGAGGCCGTAGGGGTGTCGCGCACCCCCGTGCGGGAGGCGCTGCTGCGGCTGGAGGTCGAGGGCCTGATCCGGCTCTACCCCAAGAAGGGCGCCCTGGTCCTGCCCGTCTCCGCGCAGGAGATCTCCGACGTGGTGGAGACCCGGCTGCTGGTGGAGGAGTACGCCGCCCGCAAGGCCGTACCCGCCCCGCCGGGGCTGGTGGAGCGGCTGGCCGAGCTGCTGGAGCAGCAGAAGGCGCAGGTCGCCTCGGGCGATCTGGCCGGGGCCGCGGTGACCGACCGCTGCTTCCACGCCGAGATCGTCCGCAGCGCGGGCAACGAGATCCTCTCCCGCCTTTACGACCAGATGCGCGACCGCCAGCTGCGGATGGGCGTCGCCGTCATGTACTCCCATCCCGACCGGGTCGCGAGGACCCTCGCCGAGCACGCGGAGATCCTGGACGCGCTGCGGGCCGGGGACACGGACGCGGCCGTCGGGGTCGTGCACCGGCACGTGAGCCGGGTGTCGCTTCTGGCGCGGGGGGAGGCCCGATGAGCAAGGTCACCCTTCCGAGCGACCCGCCCGGCGGCCTGCGGGCCGTCGTCGTGTGGTCCGTAGGCGTCGCGGTCTACTTCGTCGCCGTCGTCTTCCGCACCTCGCTGGGGGTGGCCGGCCTCGACGCGGCGGCCCGCTTCCATGTGAACGCCTCCGCGCTGTCCACCTTCTCCATACTCCAGCTGCTGGTCTACGCGGGCATGCAGATACCCGTCGGCCTGATGGTCGACCGGCTCGGCACCAAGAAGGTGCTGGGGCTGGGCGCCGTGCTGTTCACCATCGGCCAGCTGGGCTTCGCCTTCTCCCCCTCCTACGGCACCGCGCTCGCCTCCCGGGCGCTGCTGGGCTGCGGCGACGCGATGACCTTCATCAGCGTGCTGCGGCTGGGCACCCGCTGGTTCCCCGCCCGGCGCGGCCCGATGGTCGCGCAGCTCGCCGCCCTGGTCGGCATGGCGGGCAACCTGATCTCCACCCTCGTCCTGGCCCGGCTGCTGCACAGCATCGGCTGGACGCAGGCGTTCGCGGGCAGCGCGCTGGCCGGTGTGGTCGTCCTCGTGCTGACGCTGCTCTTCCTGAAGGACCACCCCGAGGGGCACGAGCCCGAGCCGTCCGGGCACCGGGGCTCCGCCTACGTCCGCCGGCAGATCGCCGAGGCCTGGCGCGAGCCGGGCACCCGCCTCGGCATGTGGGTGCACTTCACCACCCAGTTCCCGGCGATGGTCTTCCTGCTGCTGTGGGGCCTGCCGTTCCTCGTCGAGGCGCAGGGCCTGAGCCGGGCCACGGCCGGTGAACTGCTGACCCTGGTGGTGCTGTCCAACATGGTGGTGGGCCTGGTCTACGGCCAGATCGTGGCCCGGCACCACACCGCCCGGCTGCCGCTCGCGCTGGGCACCGTCGCGGCGACGGCGCTGCTGTGGGCGGCGACCCTCTTTCACCCCGGTGCGCACGCGCCGATGTGGCTGCTGATCGTGCTGTGCGTGGTGCTCGGCGCGTGCGGTCCGGCCTCGATGATCGGGTTCGACTTCACCCGCCCCGCCAACCCGCCCGAGCGGCAGGGCACCGGCTCCGGGATCACCAACATGGGCGGCTTCATCGCCTCGATGACGACGCTGCTCGCGATCGGCGTGCTGCTGGACGCGACGGACGACAACTACACGGTCGCGTTCAGCGCGGTGTTCGTCCTCCAGGCGCTCGGCCTCAGCCAGATCCTGCGGCTGCGCGGCCGGGCGGCCCGCAGGGAGCGGGAACGGCTGGTGGCGAGCCGGGTGGAGACGGTGCACGTACCGGCGTGAGCCCGGGCCGGGCCCGGGTCAGCGCCGTTCCGGTACGAGGGTGAGGTAGGCGATCCCGAGGACGCCCCGGTAGCTCATCCACTGGGCCCGGTGCCGGTCCAGGCGGGCCCGGGTCTCGGCCGCCGACGGGTGGTCCGGGTGAGCGGCGAGCCAGACCTCCAGGTCCGCCTGGTAGCCCGACTCGAACTCCTCCCACTCCTCGCGGCTCGCGGTCTCGGTCCACTCCGGCCGGAAACCGGCGGCGACGGCGAGATCGAGCAGGGTCGCGAGGTCGTAGTGGTCGCCGGCGGTGGCGCCCGGCCACATGCCCGACAGTTCGGCCTCGGTGGGCGGCCGCTCCCAGAAGCCCTCGCCGACCAGCACCCGGCCGTCGTCGCTCACCAGGCGGCGCAGCTCGCGCAGGGCCTCGGCGGTGGCGGGTTCGGCCTGGCTGAGGGCCTGGGTGGCGCCCAGGCAGAGCACCAGATCGGCCGGTCCGCGCCGGGTCCCGAGGGCGGACTCCTCGGCGAACTCCACCCGGTGGGCGAGCCCGCGTTCCTCGGCGTTGTGCCGGGCGCGGGCGAGGTCCTCGGCGTTCACATCGACGCCGGTCCCGGTGGCGTCGGGCACGGCCGCCAGTATCCGGAGCAGCAACTCGCCCCAGCCGCAGCCGATGTCGAGGACGGTGCGGGGGCGGTTCGCGGCGAGGCGGCGGACGACGGCGTCGGCGCGGGAGGCCGAGAGGGGGCCGTGGAAGGTGAGCCGGGTGAGCCGGGGCAGGGCAGTGGTCATGCCGGGCACGCTAGGGGGATGTCCCGGCCGTCACCACTGATTTGCGGGTGACCCGGCCCCCCGGGGCCGTGCGGGCCTCACGGGGTCACGGCGAAGTTGTGCAGGATGGCCTTCGTCAGGTCCTGGTCGCCCTCGGTCTTGACGCGGTCCGCCACCGCCTCGGGGGTCACCCGGCCGCACGCCAGCCGGACATAGGTCTCCCAGTCTAGGGTGAGGGTGGCCACCGGGCCGAGCGCCGGGGCGGTCTCCAGGGTGCCGCGGCCCTGGATGTCGACGCGGATGGTGCGCAGGAACTCGACGGGGCCGCTCACGTCGAAGACGACGGCCGAACTGCGCGGCGCGTTCGCGTCCTTCGCGACGATCTTGGGCAGTGCCTCCAGCAGGACGTCACGCGTGACGTGCGCGCCGGGCGAGTCGAGGTTGCCGGGGCGGCCGAGGGCCGTGCGCAGGTCCTGTTCGTGCACCCAGACGTCGAAGGCGCGCATCCGGTAGGCGTGTTCGAGGGTGATGTCCTTGCCCAGCGGGCCGCGCACCGTGGTGGCGGGGTCACGGTTCTCGTTGCGCAGCTGGCGGTTGCGGCGGATGACCGTGTACTCCAGTTCGGCCGTCATCTCCGGCGCCGTGTGGTGGCGGCGGACGTCGACCTGCATCTCCATGTAGCGCTGGTGCGCGGTGGTGACGTGGAAGAGGTCGCGCGGCAGGGCGTGGATGGGGCGCGGGTCGCCGAGCAGCTCGCAGTCCATCCCGATGACATGCGACACGATGTCGCGCACCGACCATCCCGGGCACGGTGTCCGCCGGTTCCACTCGCCCTCGACCAGTGACTGCACCATCTCGGATATCGCGTCGACGGAGTGCGTCCAGGCGTCGGCGTAGGGCTGGAGGGTGGGATGCAGACTCACGGAACGGGACCCCTCGGCGGTCGGTACACGGGCAGGTTGTGGCGGCGTTGCCAGCGGGCGGCGGCTGCACGTCGGCGGGTGTCTGGGAAGCTAAGTTACGCTGCTGGCAGGCACCCCGGCAGTGCTTTCGCGTGACGATCGTAGGCCCGTGTGGACGACTCGAATGCCAGGACGGTGGTAGTGTGCGCGCCTCTCTGATCCAGATGGCCGTCGACGAGGGCGAATCGGTCGCCTCGCGCAGGCACCGGGCGGCCTCGCTGGTGCGCGCACAGGCCGGGGCCGACCTGGTGGTGCTGCCCGAGCTGTGGACCACCGGTGCCTTCGCCTACGAGGAGTTCGGCCGCGAGGCCGAGCCGCTGGAAGGCCCGACGTACGAGACGATGGCCAAGGCGGCGGCCGACGCGGGCGTGTGGCTGCACGCCGGGTCGATCCCCGAGCGCGCACCCTCCGGCGACGGCGCCACCGACGAGGGCACGCTCTACAACACCTCCCTCGTCTTCTCCCCCTCCGGCGAACTGGCCGCCGCCTACCGCAAGATCCACCGCTTCGGCTTCGACAAGGGCGAGGCCGTGCTGATGGGCGCCGGGCGGGACCTGGTGACGGTCCGGCACCCGCAGGCCACACTCGGCCTGGGTACCTGCTACGACCTGCGCTTCCCCGAGCTCTTCCGCGGGCTCGTCGACGCCGGCGCCGAGGTGCTGGTGCTCCCGGCGGGCTGGCCCGAGCGGCGACGCGCGCACTGGACGCTGCTGGCCCGGGCACGGGCCGTGGAGAACCAGGCGTTCGTGCTCGCCTGCGGAACGGCCGGGACCCACGCGGGAGTTCCGCAGGCCGGTCACTCGATCGTGGTGGACCCGTGGGGCGAGGTGCTGGCCGAGGCGGGTCCCGGCGAGGAGGTCCTCACCGTCGAGTTCGACCCGGCGAAGGTGGCCGCCACCCGAGAGCAGTTCCCCGCGCTGAAGGACCGCGTCCTCGGACTGGTCCCGCCGGCGCGGTAGGGGCCCGCCGGGCCGGGCCGGCGGTCGGGGCTCAGTCGTGTTCCCGCCCCTTCTCCGCCAGGTGGATCACGCACACCGCGACGGCGATGAGGAGAGCCGGGTCGGCGTCGTCGCGTACGACGTCCACGCCGTAGGTCTCCCGCAGGTGCAGCCAGCGCCGGGAGATCACGGCCAGCAGTTCGCCGTCGTACTCGACCGCGAACTCACGGTCGAGGATCTTGCCGCTGACGTCCAGTTCGGTGCCGTCCGCCAGCGCGACGCGGTAGTGGTTGCGCAGCAGGGACAGCCGCTTGCGCCGGATCGTGGCCAGGCCCTCGCCGTCCCGTTCGATCACCATCGTGTCGCGCAGCGCGAACATCTTCTGGTGGATGTCGATCAGGACCCGGCCGTGGGCGTCCTTCAGCTCGAAGGTGTCCCGCAGCCGCATCGCCTTGCCGTCGACGAGGAACACCTTTTGACCGTGCTCGTCCTCGATCCAGTAGTCCTCGCCGATGCCGAGGAGCCGGTCGCGTACCAGGAATCTCATGCCTGAGCCCTTCCCCGGTACGGCGGATTCGTCACGGCCGGACGCGGGGCGATCGGCCGGGCGCGGACCACTTTTCCACAGGCCGCGCGGGTGGGTCGCACCGTTGTCCACAGGCCCGGCGGGGTGCCGGGGACGGGTGGCACTCTGGAGCCATGACCGACTCCGCACGACCCCGGCGCCCCCGCGTCCGTGCCCCCGAGCTGACCGGCGAGGGCGGCTGGCTGAACACCGGAGGCCACCGCCCCACCCTGGCCGGCCTGCGCGGCCGCATAGTCGTCCTGGACTTCTGGACCTTCTGCTGCATCAACTGCCTGCACGTCCTGGACGAGCTGCGCGAGCTGGAGGAGCGGCACCGGGACACGGTGGTGGTGATCGGCGTGCACTCGCCCAAGTTCGCGCACGAGGCGGACCACCGGGCGGTCGCGGACGCGGTGGAGCGCTACGGCGTGGCGCACCCGGTCCTGGACGATCCGGAGCTGGCCACGTGGAAGCAGTACGCGGTGCGCGCCTGGCCGACACTCGTGGTGATCGACCCGGAGGGGTACGTGGTCGCCCAGCACTCGGGCGAGGGCCATGTGCACGCCATCGAGCGGCTGGTGGCGGAGCTGGAGGCCGAGCACGGCGCGAAGGGCACCCTGCGCCGCGGCGACGGTCCGTACGTCCCGCCGGAGCCCGAGCCCACGACCCTGCGCTTCCCGGGCAAGGCCGTGCTGCTGCCCTCCGGCGGCTTCCTGGTCAGCGACACCACCCGGCACCAGCTGGTCGAGCTGGCGGCGGACGGGGAGACGGTGCTGCGGCGGTTCGGCACCGGGACCCGGGGCCTCGCGGACGGCGGCCCGCGGCAGGCGTCCTTCAACGAACCGCAGGGCCTCGCCCTGCTGGACGACGGCTCGGTGGCCGTCGCCGACACGGTCAACCACGCCCTGCGCCGGCTGGACCTCGCGACCGGCGAGGTGACCACCCTGGCCGGCACCGGCAAGCAGTGGTGGCGGGGCTCACCGGCCTCGGGCCCGGCCCGCGAGGTGGACCTCTCCTCGCCCTGGGACGTGGCCTGGTGGCAGGGCCGGGTGTGGATCGCCATGGCCGGCGTCCACCAGCTGTGGGCCTACGACCCGGTGGCGCGGACCGTCGCAGTCACCGCGGGCACCGCCAATGAGGGTCTGGTCGACGGCCCCGGCGCCGAGGCGTGGTTCGCCCAGCCCTCCGGACTCGCGGCCACCGCCGACCGGCTGTGGCTCGCGGACGCCGAGACCAGCGCGCTGCGCTGGGTGGACCCCGACGGGTCGGTGCACACCGCCGTCGGCACCGGCCTGTTCGACTTCGGACACCGCGACGGCCCCGCGGAACAGGCGCTGTTCCAGCATCCGTTGGGCGTCACCGCACTGCCGGACGGCTCGGTCGCGGTCGCCGACACCTACAACCACGCCCTGCGCCGCTACGACCCGGTGACCGGCGAGGTCGGCACGCTCGCCACGGATCTGCGCGAGCCCAGCGGCGCCGTCCTCGCCGGCGAGGACATCGTGGTGGTGGAGTCGGCCCGGCACCGGCTGACCCGGCTGCGGCTGCCTCGGGAGACGGCGCGGGTGGCGCCGGTGGCCCACCGGACCCGGCGCGCGGTCACCGAGGTCGGCCCCGGCCGCCTCCGGCTGGACGTGGTCTTCCAGGTGCCCGCGGGCCGGAAACCCGACGACCGCTCCGGCCCCTCCACCCGCCTCCTGGTCTCCTCGACCCCGCCCGAGCTGCTGCTCGAGGGCGAGGGAGCGGACACCGGTCTGAGCCGTGAGCTGGAGCTCGACCCGGCCGTCCGGGAAGGGGTGTTGCACATATCCGCGATGGCCGCCTCGTGCGACGACGACCCGGGCGTCGAGTACCCCGCCTGCCATGTCCACCAGCAGGACTGGGGCATCCCGGTCCGCCTCACCGAGGGTGCGGCGGACCGCCTGCCGCTCGTCCTCGCGGGCATGGACGAGCAGGAGGGCGGTTCTCAGACGCCGTAGCCGTCCGTGTAGCCGTCGCCGGTGTGGTGGTGATGGTGGTGGGGTTCCTCCTCCACGACCGGCGTCGGCGGCACGATGACCCGCCGACGCCGCGCGATACCGCTGAACGTGGCGGTGCCGATCAGGCCGACGGCCATCAGGATCAGGCCGACGACCGTGAGGTTGACACCGTTCATGTGCCAGTCGGTAGCGAACGTGAGTATGGCCCCCACGGCGATGAGGATGATGCATCCGCCGAGCCCCATGAGGCTTCGCCTCCCCTTTCGGTTCCGGAATCTCCGGTCTCGTCCGGGTACCCCGGGGCTTCCCGGCTAGCCCTCCAGAAAAGCCGTCAGGGCGTTCGCGAGGAGGAACGGGTCGTCGGCGCCGCACAGTTCGCGGGCGCTGTGCATGGAGAGGATGGCCACGCCGATGTCGACCGTGCGGATGCCGTGCCGGGCCGCGGTGATCGGTCCGATGGTCGTGCCGCAGGGCATGGAGTTGTTGGAGACGAAGTGCTGGAAGGGGACGTTCGCCTTCTCGCAGGCGGCGGCGAACACCGCGCGGCCCGAACCATCGGTGGCGTAGCGGTTGTTGACGTTCACCTTGAGGATCGGGCCGCCGTTGACCCGGGGGTGGTGCGTCGGGTCGTGCCGCTCCGCGTAGTTGGGGTGCACGGCGTGGCCGGTGTCCGAGGAGAGGCAGACGGTGTCGGCGAAGGCGCGGGCGCGGTCCTCGTAGGAGCCGCCGCGGGCGAACACCGAGCGCTCCAGGACGGTGCCGAGCAGCGGGCCGTCGGCACCGGTGTCGGACTGCGAGCCGTTCTCCTCGTGGTCGAAGGCGGCCAGCACCGGGATGTGGGTGAGCGAGGCGCCACCGGTCGCGGCCGCGGCCAGCGCGGCCGCGCCCGCGTGCACCGACAGCAGGTTGTCCATGCGCGGCCCGGCGACCAGTTCGCGGTCCCGGCCGAGGTAGGCCGGCGCCTCCACCGGGTGCGCCATCAGGTCCCAGCCGGCCACCGAACGGGCTTCGAGGCCCGCCTCCTGCTCCAGGAAGGAGATCAGATCGCCGTCGAGCACCTCGTCGCCCAGGCCCCACACCGGCTGGAGGTGCCGCTGCTTGTCCAGCTTGAGCCCCTCGGTGCTCACCGAGCGGTCCAGGTGGATGGCCAGCTGCGGCACCCGCAGCAGCGGCCGGTCCACGTTCACGAGGACCGTGGAGCCGTCGCGCAGGGTGAGCCGGCCGGCCAGGCCCAGGTCGCGGTCGAGCCAGGAGTTCATCAGCGGGCCGCCGTAGATCTCGACGGCGACCTGGCGCCAGCCGTGCGCCCCGCTGTCCGGGCGCGGCTTGATCCGCAGGTTGGGGGAGTCGGTGTGCGCGCCGATGACGTGGAAGGGCGTGTGCGGCGCGGCGCCCTCGGGGACGTACCAGGCGACGATCGCACCGCCGCGCAGCACGTACCGGCCGCCGCTGGTGCCGTCCCAGGCGTCCGTCTCGGCGACCTGCCTGAAGCCTGCCTTCTCCAGCCGCTCGGCGACGTTCGCCACGGCGTGGTACGGCGACGGGCTCGCCGCCAGGAAGGCCATCAGGTCGTCGGTGTGGCCGCGGTCGAAGGTGAGGGGTGCGCGCGCAGCGCTCGCTGGAGGGGTGGCGGCGGGCGACGGGCTGGATGGTGCGCTCATGGGATTCACCTTAACGACGTGCGCGGGCCCGCTCCCGGTAAGGGGAAGCGGGCCCGCGCGGGGATACGACGGGGACGTCCAGAACGTCGGGATGGCGTACCCGAAACGTCCGGAAGCGTCCGGGGCGAGGTTCTAGAAGGCGGCCTCGTCCAGCTCCATCAGGTCCAGCTCGACGCCCGAGGCGACCTTGCGGGCCAGGGTGACGCCCGGCAGGACGTTCGCGGCGAAGAACTTCGCCGCGGCGATCTTGCCGGTGTAGAACGCCTTGTCCTTCGCGGAGGCCGTGGCCAGCTTCTCGGCGGCGACCGCGGCACCCTTGAGAAGCAGGTAGCCGACGATGACGTCGCCGGAGGCGAGCAGCAGGCGGGTGGTGTTCAGGCCGACCTTGTAGATGTTCTTGGCGTCCTCCTGGGTGGCGGACAGGTCGGTCAGCATGAGGCCGACGATCGCCTCCAGCTCGACCGCGGCCTTGGCCAGGTGCTCGCGGGCGCCCGCAAGCTCCTCGCCGCCGGTGCCGAGCGCCAGGAACTTCTTGATGTCCTCGGCGAGCGAGTTCAGCGCGGCGCCCTGGTTGCGGACGATCTTGCGGAAGAAGAAGTCCTGGCCCTGGATCGCGGTGGTGCCCTCGTAGAGGGTGTCGATCTTGGAGTCCCGGATGTACTGCTCGATCGGGTACTCCTGGAGGAAGCCGGAGCCGCCGAAGGTCTGGAGCGACTGGGCCAGCTGCTCGTAGGCCTTCTCCGAGCCGTAGCCCTTGACGACCGGCAGCAGCAGGTCGTTGAGGGCGTGCTCGGCGGTGGCGTCCTCGCCGTTCGCCTCCTTGACCTGGATCGCGTCCTGGATCGAGGCGGTGTACATCACCAGGGCGCGCATGCCCTCCGCGTACGCCTTCTGCGTCATCAGCGAGCGGCGCACGTCGGGGTGGTGGGTGATGGTGACCTTGGGCGCGGTCTTGTCCATGAAGTTGGCCAGATCCGGACCCTGGACGCGCTCCTTGGCGTACTCCAGGGCGTTCAGGTAGCCGGTGGACAGGGTGGAGATCGCCTTCGTGCCGACCATCATGCGGGCGAACTCGATGATGCGGAACATCTGGCGGATGCCGTCGTGCTTGTCGCCGATCAGCCAGCCCTTGGCGGGGTGCTTGTCGCCGAAGGTCATCTCGCACGTGTTGGAGGCCTTCAGGCCCATCTTGTGCTCGACGTTGGTGGCGTAGACGCCGTTGCGCTCGCCCAGCTCGCCGGTCTCGAAGTCGAAGAGGTACTTCGGCACGAGGAAGAGGGACAGGCCCTTGGTGCCGGGGCCGGCGCCCTCGGGACGCGCGAGCACGTAGTGGAGGATGTTCTCCGACATGTCGTGCTCACCCGAGGTGATGAAGCGCTTCACGCCCTCGATGTGCCAGGAGCCGTCCTCCTGCTGCACGGCCTTGGTGCGGCCGGCGCCCACGTCGGAGCCAGCGTCGGGCTCGGTGAGCACCATCGTGGAGCCCCACTGCTTCTCCACGGCGACCTTGGCGATGTGCTTCTGGACCTCGTTGCCCTCCTCGAAGAGGATGCCGGCGAACGCCGGGCCCGAGGAGTACATCCACACGGCCGGGTTGGCGCCCAGGATCAGCTCGGCGTAGGCCCAGATCAGGGAGCGCGGCGAGGTGGTGCCGCCGATCTCCTCGGGCAGGCCGAGGCGCCAGTACTCGGAGTCCATGAAGGCCTGGTAGCTCTTCTTGAAGGACGCCGGCACCGGGGCGGTGTTGGTCTCCGGGTCGAAGACGGGCGGGTTGCGGTCGGCGTCGGCGAAGGACTCGGCCAGCTCGTTCTCCGAGAGGCGGGTCAGCTCCTCCAGGACGCTCTTGGCGGTCTCGACGTCCATCTCCTCGAACGGGCCGGTGCCGTACACCTTGTCGCGCCCGAGTACTTCGAAGAGGTTGAACTCGATGTCGCGGAGATTCGACTTGTAGTGCCCCATGGCGACGGCTCCGTTGAGGGATCGGCGAGGCACTGACTCCTCGCATTCGGTTCACGTACCAACAAGTAGCTACGATGATGCTACCCGTCGGTAATAAGGCGCAACCCCTGTCCCGACAAGTGTGAGAAGGGTCTACTCCTCCGGGCCGTTCGGGTCCATCCCTGAGGCGGCCATTCCCTCGGTACGCTTGCGCCCATGTACGGATACGGCCAGCCCATGGACGGCGGCGCCGCGCAGCAGCAGTACACGTCGGGGCAGCAGCAGATGGCGGGCGGGGCCGGCGGGTACGGCCAGCAGCCGCCGCTCTACCCGGAGCCGTCCCCGCCGTCGCTCGCGGACGCGGTGCGCGCGTTCACCACCGGGCAGATGTCCCCCGAGGACTTCCAGCAGATCTTCGCCACGTCGAAGGTGTACTGCCCGCGCGGCGACACCCCCGGCTTCCTCGCCCTGCACAACACCCAGCAGCCGGTGATCCCGATGTTCACCTCGCTCAAGGAGCTGCGGCGGTACGCGGGCAAGGAGTCCAAGTACTTCGTGATCACCGGTGCGGAGGTGATCGACCTGCTGCCTACCGGCTACGGCTTCGTCCTCGACATGGAGGGCGAGCACCGGATGGTGTTCGACGCCAAGGCGGTCGAGCAGATGGTGGACTACGCGATGCGCCGTATGTACGGCTGAGATCGTCCGTACGGCTGAGAGTCGCCGTTGGAAGAGCCCGGAGGGAATGCCCTCCGGGCTCTTTCCGTTGTGGGTGGCGGGAAGTTCAACGCTCAACTAAACTGGGCGTACGAAGGAGGTAGCCACCATGCCTGCAGTGACCGTCGAGAACCCGTTGACGCTGCCCCGTGTGACCGCTCCCGCCGATGCCGTGGCGCGACCGGTGCTCACCGTCACCACCGCTCCCAGCGGCTACGAGGGCGAGGGCTTCCCGGTGCGCCGGGCGTTCGCGGGGATCAATTACCGCCATCTCGACCCGTTCATCATGATGGACCAGATGGGCGAGGTGGAGTACGCGCCGGGCGAGCCCAAGGGCACCCCCTGGCACCCGCACCGCGGGTTCGAGACCGTCACCTACATCATCGACGGCATCTTCGACCACCAGGACAGCCACGGCGGTGGCGGCACCATCACCAACGGCGACACCCAGTGGATGACGGCCGGCGCCGGCCTGCTGCACATCGAGGCGCCGCCGGAGCACCTGGTGGTCTCGGGCGGCCTCTTCCACGGCGTCCAGCTGTGGGTGAACCTCCCCGCCAAGGACAAGATGATGGCCCCGCGCTACCAGGACATCCGGGCCGGCAGCGTCCAGCTGCTGACCTCGCCGGACGGCGGCGCGCTGCTCCGGGTCATCGCGGGCGAGCTGGACGGCCACGCGGGCCCCGGCATCACGCACACCCCGATCAGCATGGTCCACGCGACGCTCGCGCCGGGCGCGGAGATCACCCTGCCCTGGCGGGAGGACTTCAACGGCCTGGCGTACGTGCTGGCGGGCCGCGGCAGCGTCGGCGTCGAGCGCCGTCCCGTCCGCACCGGCCAGACGGCGGTCTTCGGCGCCGGGTCCTCGCTGACCGTGCGCGCGGACGAGCAGCAGGACGGCAACACGCCGGACCTGGAGGTCGTCCTCCTCGGCGGCCGGCCGATCCGCGAGCCCATGGCCCACTACGGCCCGTTCGTCATGAACACCAAGGACGAGCTGATGCAGGCCTTCGAGGACTACCAGAAGGGCCGTCTGGGGACGGTCCCTGCGGTGCACGGCATGACGGACGAGGGCCCCGGGGCCTGAACCGGGACGCCGTCGCCCCACAGAACGAGGAGGGCCCCGCCGGGCCGAGGACGTCCCGGCGGGGCCCTTCCTCACCCGCCCGGCCGCGCGGGCAGGACACCCGGCCGCGGTCGTGATCCGCTGGGAACGTGCTGCTGTTGCCCGAGCCGGTCCGGCGGCTCGCCGCCTGGTGCGTCGTGCTGCTGCTCGTCGCCGGGGTCGGCTGGATCGGGGTGCGGCTGTGCGGGGAACTCCGTACGGCCGTCACGGCGGTGCTGCTGGCCCTGCTGGGCACCGCCCTGCTCGCCCCGCTGCACCGGCGGCTGGTGCGGGCCGGCGTGCGGCGCTCGGTGTCGGCGGGGCTGACCTGCGTCGCCGTGGTGGCCGTCGTCGGCGGCGCCCTCTACATCGTGGTCGCCGCCCTCGTCGACAGCGGCGACGAGATCATCGCCTCCCTGCGCAACGCGGGCAAGAGCCTCTCCGGGCACTTCGGCGCCGCCGGGACCGGCCTGGACGACCTCGCCGCCAACTCCCGTGAACTGCTGCGGAAGTTCGGCGGCACGGCCGCGTCCAACGTCATCAGCGGGGTCAGCGTCGTCGGCGAGAGCATCGCCATCGCGGTGCTCGCCCTCGTCCTGGTCTTCTTCTTCCTGCGCGACTCCCACCTCGTCCTGGGCACCCTGCGGGCCGTCGCCCCCGGGGACAGCGCCGACACCCTGGAGGCCGTCGTCCGGCGCGCCTACGAGGCGGTCGAGGGCTTCATGCGCGGCACCACCCTGATCGCGCTGATCGACGCCCTGTGCACCACCATCGGCCTGCTGATCCTGCGGGTGCCGGGCGCGCTCGGGCTCGGCGCGCTGGTGTTCGTCGGCGCCTACATCCCCTACCTCGGCGCGTTCATCTCCGGCGCGGTCGCGGTGCTGGTCGCCCTCGCCGACCGGGGCTTCGTCATCGCGCTGTGGGCGCTCGGCGTGGTCCTCGCCGTGCAGCTGCTGGAGGGGCACGTGCTGCAGCCGGTGATCCAGAGCCGCACCGTGCAGATGCACCCGGCGGTGGTGATGGTCACCATCACGGCCGGTGCCTCGGTGGCGGGCATCCTCGGCATGCTCCTGGCCGTCCCGCTGACCGCGGCCGCCTTCGGCGTCGTCCAGGAACTGCGCACCCGCTACGCGTCCTCGCCGCCCGGCTCCCCGGGGCCCCCGGACTCCCCGGCCCCCGAGCGCTCGTAGAGCTCGAACCAGATGCTCTTGCCCTCGCCCCTCGGCTCCACCCCCCAGGTGTCCGCCAGGATGCCGATCAGCAGCAGCCCGCGCCCGGACGAGGCGAGTTCGCCGGGGCGGCGCTTGTGCGGGAGGTCGTCGCCGGTGTCGAAGACCTCCACCCGCAGCCGGCGCCGGCCGCCGTTCGCGGCGACCTCGGCCAGCAGCAGCGCGTCGGTGTCGGTGTGCACCAGCACGTTGGTGACCATCTCGGAGGCCAGCAGCTCGGCCGAGTCCACCTGGTCGGGGTCGGCCCAGTCGTGCAGCAGCTCGCGCACGTACCGGCGGGCCTCGGCGATCCGCTCGGGCTCGTCCTGTCCCACCGGCAGCAGCACGCGCCGTACCAGGGGCCACACCGCCGCGCCGCCGTCCGGATCGCCGCCCCGCTCCGGACGGCACAGCAGCGCCAGCGCGATGTCGTCCTCGCGGCGGTCGGCCAGCGGGCCGGTGGTGTGGTGCGAGGAGGGCCCGTGCACGCCCTGCACCAGCGCGTCGGCCAGCGACTCCAGATCGCCGTCGTGGTCCTCCAGGATCGCGCGCAGCCGCCGCCAGCCGCTCTCCAGGTCGTGCCCGCCGGTCTCGATCAGCCCGTCGGTGCACAGCATCAGCGTCTCCCCCGGCTGGAGCGCGAACCGGGTCGTCGGATAGTCCGCGTCCGGGTCGATGCCCAGCGGCAGCCCGCCCGCCGTCGGCCGCATCATCACCGTGCCGTCGGCCATCCGGATCACCGGGTCCGGATGGCCCGCGCGGGCGATCTCCAGCCGTCCCGTCGCCGGGTCGACCGCCACGTACAGGCAGGTCGCGAAGCGCGGGTCGGACTCCTCCTCGTCCTGGGTGATCCCGTGCAGGAAGCGGGCGGCGCGCGAGAGCACGGCGTCCGGGCGGTGCCCCTCGGAGGCGTAGGCGCGCAGGGCGATCCGCAGCTGGCCCATCAGCCCCGCCGCCCGCACGTCATGCCCCTGGACGTCCCCGATGACCAGCGCGAAGCGGCCGGAGGGCAGCGGGATCATGTCGTACCAGTCGCCGCCCACCTGGAGTCCGCCGCCGGTCGGGATGTAGCGGGCGGCGATCCGGATCCCCGGGATCTCCGGGCCGAGCGAGGGCAGCATGGAGCGTTGCAGCCCCTCCGTCAGCTCCCGCTCGGACTCGGCGGTCTCCGCCCGGGACAGGGCCTGGGCGAGCATCCGGGCCACCGTCGTCAGCACCGCGCGCTCGTCGGGGGTGAAGGCCACCGGATAGGCGAAGCCCGCCATCCAGGCGCCCATCGTGCGCCCGCCCACGGTCAGCGGGAGGAACGCCCACGAGCTGCGCCCGAAGGGCCGGGCGAGCGGCCAGGTCACCGGATAGCGGTCCTTGTACTCCTCGGGCGAGGAGAGGTACACCGCGCGGCCGGTGCGCACCACCTCGGCCGCCGGGTACTCCATGGCCAGCGGCATCTGGGTGAAGGGGCCCATGTCGTCGGTCCGGTGCCCGTGGTGGCCGATCATCGTCAGCCGGTCGCCCTCGACGCCGAACACCACCAGCCCGTCCGGCGAGAACCCCGGCATCGACAGGCCCGCGGCGACCCGCAGCACCTCGGCCGTGGACCGCGCCTCCGCCAGCGCCCGGCCCGCGTCCAGCAGGAAAGCCTCCCGCGAGCGCCGCCAGGGACCGGTCACCGCGGTGCGGCCGCCCGCGTCCGGACCCGGCTCGGCGACCTCCTGGAGGGTGCCGGTCAGTACGTAGGCGTGCCGCTCGCGGTCGTACGACGGCTTGGAGCGGCTGCGCACGACGCGCAGCACCTCGCCGCGCTCGTCCATGATCCGCACGCGCACCTCGGCGAGGGTGCCCTCGGCGACCGCGAGCTGCACCACCGAAGTGATCTCGTTCCAGTCCACCGGATGCAGCCGGGCCCGGGTCTGGGCCTCGGTGAGGGTGGCCGGCGCCGCGGGCAGCCCGAGCAGCCGCGCCGCCTCCGCGTCCACGGTGACCAGCTTGTCCGCCGTGTCCCAGTGCCACAGCCCGGTCGCGAGGGCGGCGAGGACATCCCCTACGGCCGGGAGCGGCTCACCTGTGCGCATTGTCCCCATTTAAGACAATGTGTGCGCGGCGTGCCACCGTAAGCCCGCGGGCCGCAAATGGTGGGGAGCCGATCTTGGGGTGGCCGGTACCCTTGGTTCAGCTGGGGGCGGCAACCCCGGTGATCACCAACTCAATCCGCGAAGGACGATGAACGACGATGCATCGGTACAGGTCCCACACCTGCGGCCAGCTCCGCGCCTCTGACGTCGGCACCGACGTCCGGCTCAGTGGCTGGCTGCACAATCGGCGCGACCTGGGCGGCATCCTCTTCATCGATCTGCGCGACCACTACGGCATCACGCAGCTGGTCGCCCGCCCCGGCACGCCCGCCTACGAGGCCCTGGACAAGCTCTCCAAGGAGTCCACGGTCCGCGTCGACGGCAAGGTCGTTTCACGTGGAACCGAGAACGTGAACCCCGACCTGCCGACCGGCGAGATCGAGGTCGAGGTGACCGAGGTCGAGCTGCTCGGCGCTGCCCAGCCGCTGCCCTTCACCATCAACGCCGAGGACGGCGTCAACGAGGAGCGGCGCCTGGAGTACCGCTTCCTCGACCTGCGCCGCGAGCGCATGCACCGCAACATCATGCTGCGCACGGCGGTCATCTCCGCGATCCGCCACAAGATGACCGCGCTCGGCTTCAACGAGATGGCGACGCCGATCCTGTCCGCGACCTCCCCCGAGGGCGCCCGCGACTTCGTCGTCCCCTCCCGGCTGAACCCCGGCAAGTTCTACGCCCTGCCGCAGGCTCCGCAGCAGTTCAAGCAGCTGCTGATGATCTCCGGCTTCGACCGCTACTTCCAGATCGCGCCCTGCTTCCGCGACGAGGACGCCCGCGCCGACCGCTCGCCGGGCGAGTTCTACCAGCTCGACGTCGAGATGAGCTTCGTCGAGCAGGAGGACGTCTTCCAGCCGATCGAGCAGCTGATGACGGAACTCTTCGAGGAGTTCGGCGGCGGCCGCCACGTCACCTCCCCCTTCCCGCGGATCCCGTTCCGCGAGGCGATGCTGAAGTACGGCTCCGACAAGCCGGACCTGCGCGCCAAGCTGGAGCTGGTGGACATCACCGATGTCTTCGAGGGCTCGGAGTTCAAGGCGTTCGCCGGCAAGCACGTGCGCGCGCTGCCGGTGCCGGCGGTCCAGGACCAGCCGCGCAAGTTCTTCGACCAGCTCGGTGACTACGCGGTCTCGCTGGGCGCCAAGGGCCTGGCCTGGGTCCGGGTCGGCGAGGACGGCACGCTGTCCGGCCCGATCGCGAAGTTCCTCACCGAGGAGAACGTCGCCGAGCTGACCAAGCGCCTCTCGCTGGCCCCCGGCCACGCCGTCTTCTTCGGCGCGGGCGAGTACGACGAGGTCTCGAAGATCATGGGCGGGGTCCGCGTCGAGGCCGCCAAGCGCGCCGGCCAGTTCGAGGAGAACGTCTTCCGCTTCTGCTGGATCGTCGACTTCCCGATGTACGAGAAGGACGAGGAGACCGGCGCGATCGACTTCTCGCACAACCCCTTCTCGATGCCGCAGGGCGGTCTGGAGGCCCTTCAGACCCAGGACCCGCTGGACATCCTGGGCTGGCAGTACGACATCGTCTGCAACGGTGTCGAGCTGTCCTCCGGCGCGATCCGGAACCACGAGCCGGAGATCATGCTCAAGGCCTTCGAGATCGCGGGCTACGACCGGGAGACCGTCGAGGAGAAGTTCGCGGGCATGCTGCGCGCGTTCCGCTTCGGCGCCCCGCCGCACGGTGGCATCGCCCCCGGCGTGGACCGCATCGTCATGCTCCTCGCGGACGAGCCCAGCATCCGCGAGACGATCGCCTTCCCGCTCAACGGCAACGCCCAGGACCTGATGATGGGCGCCCCGACGGAGCTGGAGGAGGCCCGCCTGCGCGAGCTGCACCTGGAGATCAGGAAGCCGCAGCCGAAGTAGTATCTCCGGTGGTCGTCGAAACGCCCGGGGCCCTTGGGGTCCCGGGCGTTTCGCCGTCATTCGGCGTCCTCCGCTTCCTCCTCCCCGCCTTCCGTGTCGGGTGAGGCACCGTCCTCCAGCAGCCGTTCGGCGATGTCGTCGGACCACCGCTGCGCCCAGGCGCGCAGCTCGGTGAGCGCCGCCTCGTCCAGGCCGTAGCGGGTGAACTGGGCGTCGGAGTAGAAGTCAGTGCCGGTCAGCCGGGACTGGAGGGTGGGCAGGTCGAAGACGTCATGGGCGTGCCGGCGCCCCAGCTCCTCCAGACCGGGCAGGGAGAAACGGGCCGCCGCCGCTTCGGCGTCGATCAGGTCGACGGCAGCGCCCCGGTCGTAGAGGGCGCGGATCTTCGTGCCGACGGCGTCCTCCAGACAGAGGGTGGGGCCGTACTCGGTGAGGTCCGGCGGCCCCCACAGACTCTCCTTGTGCAGGGCGAGGACGCAGGGCTCGCCGGTCGGCGGGTCGGTGACGGTCAGCTGCGCGGTGCGCTCGGTGGCCGCGCCGGGGCGCACGGTACGGCCGCGCGCCTCCAGGGCGGCGGCGAGGGCACCGGCGAGGCGGTCCATGGGCTCGCCGCTCTCGGTGGCGAGGTCCACGTTGGCGTGCGGGCGCCGGACCAGTCCGTGCGCCTGGAGGGCGTAGCCGCCGGCGAGCACCAGACCGTACGGTCCGCCCGCGGTGACGGCGTCCGCGAGGAGCCGCCGGTGGGGTTCGGGAAGGTTCACGGCATCCGTACTCTGCCAGACGGGCCGCCGGTGACGGCGGATGCGGGAAGGACCCGGGAGCGGTGTGGCTTCCGGGTCCTTCGGGCGGGGGGTGTCCCAGGCGGGCCTGCTCAGCCTTCCTGGCCGCCGAAGCGCTCCTTGTAGGTGGCCAGGTCCTCGTCCGTCAGCTTGGCGAACAGGACCGGCGGGACCGTGAAGGCGGTGCCGGACGGGACGGAGGCGAGGGCCTTGGCCTCGTCCGAGGTGACCCAGGTCGCGGTGTCGGCCGGGAGGTCGAAGGCGCCGCGCATGGCCGCCGAGGTGGCCGGGATCAGGGGCTCGGAGACGACCGCGTAGAGGTGGATGAGGTTCATCGCGGTGCGCAGGGTGAGGGCCGCGCCGTCCTTGTCGGTCTTGATCTCCAGCCAGGGGGCCTTCTCCTCCAGGTAGGAGTTTCCGGCCGACCACAGGGCGCGCAGAGCGGCCGCGGCCTTGCGGAACTGGAGTGCCTCCATCTGCGACTCGTACTCCGCGAGCAGCGCCGCGATCTCCTCGCCGAGCTTCGCCTCCGCCTCGCCCGGTTCGCCGCCGGCCGGGACCTCGTCGCCGAAGCGCTTGCGGGAGAAGGACAGCACGCGGTTGACGAAGTTGCCGAGGGTGTCGGCCAGGTCCTTGTTCACCGTGGCGGTGAAGTGCTCCCAGGTGAAGGACGAGTCGTCCGACTCCGGCGCGTTGGCGATCAGGAAGTAGCGCCAGTAGTCGGCGGGCAGGATGTCGAGGGCCTGGTCGGTGAAGACGCCCCGCTTCTGCGAGGTGGAGAACTTGCCGCCGTAGTACGTCAGCCAGTTGAAGGCCTTGACGTAATCGACCTTCTTCCACGGCTCGCGCACGCCCAGCTCCGTGGCCGGGAACATCACCGTGTGGAACGGGACGTTGTCCTTGGCCATGAACTCCGTGTAGCGGACCTGGGTGTCGACGTCGTACCACCAGGACTTCCAGTCCCGGTTCTCCGGGTCCTGGTCCGCCCACTCCTTCGTGGCGCCGATGTACTCGATCGGGGCGTCGAACCAGACGTAGAAGACCTTGCCCTCGGCCGCCAGCTCCGGCCAGGTGTCCGCCGGGACAGGGACGCCCCAGTCCAGGTCGCGGGTGATCGCCCGGTCGTGCAGGCCCTCGGTCAGCCACTTGCGGGCGATGGAGGCGGCCAGCTGCGGCCAGTCGGCCTCATGCCGGGCCACCCACTCCTCGACCTCGTGCTGGAGCTTGGACTGGAGCAGGAAGAGGTGCTTGGTCTCGCGGACCTCCAGGTCCGTGGAGCCGGAGATCGCGCTGCGCGGGTTGATCAGGTCGGTCGGGTCCAGCACGCGGGTGCAGTTCTCGCACTGGTCGCCGCGGGCCTTGTCGTAGCCGCAGTGCGGGCAGGTGCCCTCGACGTAGCGGTCCGGCAGGAAGCGGCCGTCGGCCGGGCTGTAGACCTGGCGGATCGCCCGCTCCTCGATGAAGCCGTTCTCGTTCAGCTTGCGGGCGAAGTGCTGGGTGATCTCGCGGTTCTCCGGGCTGGAGCTGCGGCCGAAGTAGTCGAAGGCCAGCGCGAATCCGTCGTAGACGGCCTTCTGGGCGTCGTGCGCCTGCGCGCAGAACTCGTCCACCGGCAGGCCCTGCTCCTTGGCCGCCAGCTCGGCGGGGGTGCCGTGCTCGTCGGTGGCGCAGATGTAGAGGACGTCGTGGCCGCGCTGGCGGAGGTACCGGGAGTACACGTCCGCCGGGAGCATGGACCCCACCATGTTGCCCAGGTGCTTGATCCCGTTGATGTACGGAAGGGCGCTGGTGATGAGGTGTCGAGCCATCCGGCTGCTCCCAGGTCGGGTTGTTTTACGAACCTTGAAATGGTAGCCGAGACAGGTGGGCCGCCCGCTTCCCGTTTTACAGGGTGGGAAGGGGGCGGCCGGTGGCTGGACGGGGCGGGCCGGGACTACGGCGTGCTCACGGCCGCCAGGTGGCGAGTACGCCCTCGTACAGCTCCGCGTCGGTCAGTTCGCGGGGGGTGGGGCCCGCGTGGAAGAAGGCGGTGTTGGGGGTCTTCAGCTTGCGCAGGTAGTCGAACGCCTTGTTGTCGTGCTCACCGAACGCGACGAAGGAGAAGAAGACCGTGGGGTGGCTCTTCGCCGCGGCGGTGAGGGCCTGGGTCGCGGGCGTCTTGGCGTCCGGGGCGCCGTCGGTCTGGAACACCACCAGCGCCGGGGTGCCGGGGGCGACGTGCTCGTCGTAGTGGGCGAGCACGGCCTCCACGGCGGCGTGGTAGCTGGTCCGGCCCATCCGGCCGAGGCCCGCGTGGACGTCGTCGATCCTCGTCGCGTGGTCCGGGGCGAGGGTCAGATCGGTGCTGCCGTCGACCTCCGTGGAGAAGAAGACGGTGTGGACCGTGGTCTCGGGGTCCAGGTGAGCCGCGAGGGCGAGGGCCTGGTCGGCGAGGGCCTGCGCGGAGCCGTCCTTGTAGTACGGCCGCATGCTGGCGGAGCGGTCCAGCACGAGGTAGAGCTTCGCGCGGGTCCCGGTGAGGTCGGTCTTCGCGAGCGGCTCGACGGCGGCGGTGTAGGCCGTGGCGAGGGCGGGGGCGACGGCCTGGACGGCGGGGAGGGGAGTGGCGGCGGCCCGGCCGGCGTCGTCGGCGGGTGCCTCCGGGGCGACCGGCTCGGCGGGCTCGCTGTCGGCGGTGACGGCCTCCTGGCCGGGCGCGGGCTCGGCGGGTGCGGCTTCGGAGGTCGTCGCGGCGGGCGCGGGCTCGGCGGGTGCCGCGTTCGTCTCCGGCTCGGTTTCGGCGGGTGCCGCCTTCGTCTCCGGCTCGGTTTCGACGGTTGCGGGCTCCGGCTCCGTCTCGGCGGCGACGGGTTCCGGTTCCGTCTCGGCGGGTGCGGCTGCCGGCTCTCGCTCGGTCTCGGCGTCGGGGGTGGCGGTCTCCTGGGCGGGCGTGGCCGCTTCGGTGGTCGCCGTTTCCGGCTCGGTCCCGGTGGGCTCGGCCTCGGCGGCTGCGGCGTCCGACTCCGGTTCCGCCTCGGCGGTTGCGGCTTCGGCCTCGGGGGCGGCGGTCCCCTCGGTGGACTCGGCTTCGGCGGTGGCCGCCGTTTCCGGCTCAGCCGCGGCTGGCTCCTCCTCGGTCACCGTCTCCTCGGTCTCGGTGACCGACTCCGCGTCCGCGGTCTGCGTCGGCTCCGCGGGGACGGCCTCGGCCTCCGATGTCTCCGGCATGGCCGCCGGGGCGTCCGCGTCTTCCGGGGCCGGTGCGGGTTCCGCCGCCTCTTCCTCGGCGGTCGCCTTTGCCCGGGGCTCGCCCGACTCGGTGGTCTCCGGCTCGTCCAGGGGGGACGGCGCCTGCGGGGTCACCTCGTCCGCCGGTGCGGGTTCCGTCGTCGGCGCTTCTTCGCCCTGCGCCTCGGCGCTGGTCTCGGCCCCGGCCTCGGGTTCCACCGCCTCGGTGTCGGTTTCCGGCTCAGCGGTCACCTCCGGCTCAGCGGTCACCTCCGCCTCGGTCTCGCCGGTCGGCTCGGACTCGCCCTCGGCAGCCGTCACGGCGTCCGCCTCGGCCTCGGCAACGGCGTCGTCCTCGACAGGCACGTCCGCCTTCGCCTCGGTGTCGGTGTCGGCCTCCGCCCCGGCAACGGCGTCGACCTCGGCCTCCGCCTCCACCTCGGCCTCGGTGTCACCTTCGGCCCCGGCCCCCGTGCCCCGCTCGGTCTCCGCGTCGGTCTCCGCCACCGGCTCGGCCGCCCGCCCGGTCTCCTCGGTGGCGGGCGTCCGTTCGGAAGTCGTCGTCTCGGTGGTCGACGCGTCGGGTGCGTCGTCCGCCGGGGCCGAGGGGTTCGGTACCCGGACCTTGTCGAAGGCGGCGGACACCAGTTCGTGTTCCCCGGCGGAGGAGTCGCGGGGCTCGGGGACCGTCGCCGTCGGCTCGGGAGCGGCCGGGTCGCGGGGTTCCGGAACCGTCGGCGTCGGCTCGGCCGAAACCGGCTCCACCGCCTCCACCGGCTCCACCGGCTCCACCGACTGCGCCGGCTCGGCCGGGGGCTGGGCCGTCGCACCCTCTGCCTCGGCGGCTCGGGACTTGCGTGAGCGGCCGAATGCGTTCCGCAGGAGAGTGAGAATGCCCATGTGTGCAACCCTTCGCGTGAGGTGACACCGTCAATCGCTGGCCAGGACGGACACGTAAGGTTAGCGGCCCTGGATGTCCGCGGTGTGGCCCCGAACCCTCACGGCGCACCGTCGACGCGTGCCAGGAAATCCCCCAGCACCCGGTTGAACTCCTCGGGCCGCTCCAGATTGGGCAGATGGGCCGCCCCCTCGACGACCTCCAGGGTGGAATCGGGGAGGGATCGCGCCAGGGACTCGGCGTCGGCGACGGGGGTGTAGGTGTCGTCGGCACCCACCACCACCAGCGCGGGGACCGTCACCCGTGTCAGCAGGCCCCGGTAGTCGGGGCGTTCGGCCCGCCCGCGCAGGGACGCCGCCGCGCCCGGGGCGGCCGTCGCGGTCATCATGCCGTGGACGTGCGCCTTGACCTCCGCGCGCGCGTACGGCGCGACCATGCGGTCCAGCACCTCGTCGGCGTAGCCGCGCATCCCCTCCGCGAGCAGCCGGTCCGCCATCGCGTTGCGGTTCCGTACGCCCTCGGGGGTCTCCGGCTCGGCGAAGGTGTCCGCGAGGACCAGGCCCCGGATCCGGTCGCCGAAGCGGTCGTGGCACTCCATGGCGATCTGGCCGCCCATCGACAGCCCGGCCAGCACGAAGGTGTCGACGCCCAGGAAGTCGAGGAGTTCGGCCACGTCCTCGGCGTGGCGGGAGAGCGGGACCTTGCCGGGAGTGACCGGTGAGGCGCCGTAGCCGCGCAGGTCGGGGGCGACGACCCGGCGGCCGGCGGAGAACTCCGCCACCTGCGGGTCCCACATCGTGCGGTCGAAGGGGTGTCCGTGGATCAGCACCAGGGGGCAACCGGCGGAAGCGGAATCACGGCATTTGTCGGTGAACGCGAGGTACGGGGGCATGTGATCGACCCTAGGCGGGCCCAACTGCTCGGTGCAATAAGATCTTTGCCCTCGGTGCAATCGCGGGCTCGGCCGACGTGCCAGACCAACAGGGGGACCGATGAACGACTTTCGGCGGATCGCCGACCGGATAGCCGCCGACATCGCGAGCGGGCGGCTGCGCCCGGGGCAGCGGCTGCCGCCGCAGCGCGCCTTCGCGCGGCGGCACGGGCTCGCGCCCTCCACGGCGGGGCGGGTGTACGCCGAACTCGTGCGCCGGGGACTGGTGGTGGGCGAGGTCGGGCGGGGCACCTTCGTGCGGGCCACCGCCCCGGACGGACAGCCGGGACACGCCCTGACCGAGGCGGCGGCCGGGGCACCGCCGGTGAACCTGGAGCTGAACTACCCGGAGGCGGCGGGGCAGTCGGAGGCACTGGCCCGGACGCTCGCGCCGCTGCTGCGGCCGGACGCGCTCGGGGACGCGCTGCGGCCGGCCGGGGCCGCCGGTACGCCGGCCGCTCGGGAGGCGTTCGCCGCGCTGCTCGACGAGGGCGGGGTGCGCGCCGACCCGGCGCGGATCCTGTTCACCGGGAACGGCCGGCAGGCGATCGCCGCCGCGCTCGCCTCGCTGGCCCGCCCCGGCGACCGGGTCGGGGTGGAGCCGCTCACCTATCCGCTGGTCAAGGAGATCGCCGGCCGGCTCGGGCTGAGTCTGGTGCCGCTCGCCATGGACGAGGAGGGCGTCCGCCCGCAGTCCGTCGCCGCCCTCCACCGCACCGCGCCGCTGGCCGCCCTCTACCTCCAGCCGACCCTGCACAACCCGACCGCGCTGACCATGGGAGCCCCCCGGCGCGCCGAGCTGGCGGACGTCGTCCACAGGCTGGGGATACCGGTCGTCGAGGACCGGATCTGGTCCTTCCTGGAGCCGGGACCGCACCGGGTCCCGCCGCTGGCCGCGCTCGCGCCGGACCTCGTCCACCTCGTGGACGGGCTGTCCAAACGGGTCGCGCCCGGTCTCACCGTCGGGTTCGTCGTCGTACCGCGGGGGCGGGGCGAGGCGGTGGCGCGGGCCGTCCGGGCCGGGGGGTGGAGCGCGGGCGGGTTCGCGCTGGCGGCGGCCGTGCGCTGGCTCGCCGAGGGAACCGTGGACCGGCTGGTGGCCGCGAAGCGGCGGGACGCGGCGCGCCGGCAGCGGCTGGTCGCCGAGAAGCTGGCCGGCTTCGCGGTGCGCTCCGACCCGGCCGCCTGTTTCGCCTGGTGGCAGCTGCCCGCGCCGTGGCGCGCGGACACCTTCACGGCGGCCGCGCGCGAACACGGGATCGCGGTCACGCCCGGTACGGCCTTCTCGGTGGGGCCCGGCCGTGCCCCGGACGCGGTCAGGCTTGGGCTCGGTTCGGTTCCGGAGCCGACGCTGGCGCGGGCTCTGGAGACCCTCGCCACCGTCGCACGAGCCGGGCGGGGCGCAGATTCCGGGTCAGCCAGGTGGTGAGGGCCACCGTGAGGCCGAGGCCGAGCAGCAGCCAGGAGACCGTGCGCAGGGTGCCGGTCAGGGCGTCGTAGACGGCGCCGGCGGCCGGGCGGGGCACGTCGGCGGGCAGGTCGGCGAGGGTGAGTCGGCGGCCGATCGCCACGGCGAGACCGAGCAGCGCGCCGCCGAGGGCGGTGCCCAGCGCGGTCGCGGCGATGGCCCGGCGGCGGCGGACGGCCAGGGCGATCCCCGCGGCCGCGAAGGCCACGGCCGCCACCGGCAGCCAGAATCCGGCGACTTCGAGCACGTGGAACCCCTTTCGGAGCGACGTCAGTTCGTCGGCCGGGAGCACGGCGACAGTGGTGTGCTGCACCGGGATACGGGCGGCGAGCGGTATGTGCTCGTCGCTGAGCTGCTGTTTGACCTGGGCGGTGACGGGGGCGAGGTCGACGGTGACCGGCTCGGCGGCCGCGTCGTCGCGATCGTCGCGCAGCGCCCGCAGCACCGCGTCGTGGGTGACCCGGTTGCCGGTGTCCCAGGCCAGCCGGAAGGCCTCGGTCTGGGTGAAGGAGCGCACCGCGTCGTGCACGAACGGGCGCACCGAGCCCCGCAGCGGGCCGACGTCCAGCCGGTGGTCCACCTCGTGGAGCAGGCTGTCCCCGACGGCGTTCGCGACGGCCTCCCGCACGTCCGGGTCGGTGGCGAGCGGGGCCATCGTGGTGACGTACCGGCCCGTGTCGGTGAGCCCGTACGCCGCCCAGACCGCCAGCGCGCCGAACGGCACGAGCAGGCAGGACAGGGTGATCAGTACGGCCGACAGGGCGCTCCTGAGGCGTTGCGGCACCCTTTCAGGCAACGGCCCGCGGGGCCGGGACGCTACCGGGGGGCGCCCGTCCGGGCGACCGCCGCACGGGGGCGCGGCCTCAGCGGATCCGCCGTCCGAAGGCGTCCTCGCGGGTGTAGTACCGGTAGAAGAAGACGATGAAGGTGGCCGCCGCGACCAGCAGCGAAATCAGCGCGGTCCGGGCGACGGAATGGCCGGCCTGGCTGTACAGGAAGCCGAACGCGCAGCCGACGAACGCCGTCCACAGCAGCGCGTGCACCTCCCGGATCATCCGTGGGGCCAGCGCCAGCAGGGCGCTGCACAGCACGGCGAAGACGAGGAAGCTGGCGAAGGCGAGCAGAAGGTTCCAGCCGGTGACCGGGCCGCCGGAGCGGTTTATCTCCGCGACCCAGAAGCCGTAGATCAGGCCCAGCACCACCGGGACCGCGATCCGGCCGATCCGGTGGGTGCGGGCGTCGAAGACATCGGGGGTACGGCGCTGGTCGGGGGAGGTGGCGGCCTGCACCTCGGGCGCCGGGGCGCGCCGGGGGATGCCACCGGGTGCGGGTGCCGCATGGGTCATGTGAGCACTCCTCTCTCCTCGCCCCCCGTTCGCCTTCCAATGCACACCTGTGCGCCCGCCCCGGCAACTCGGACGGCGGAACCCCGGCAGACCGGACCGCCCCGCGAGACCGGAGCGGGGGTGCCCGGATGCGTGCCCCTTTACCCGTGTTTGTCGACCGAACCTGGAGACTCGGCCGATGTGAACCGGATGACGTACGAGCGGCACCGCCGACGGCGGCTCTGCGGACAGGGTTACGCCTGGCTGCTGCCGTTGCTGCTGCTCGTCGGCATCGTGCTGCTGGACTTCAACACGGGTGCGGAGTACCGGTTCGTCTCCTGGATCGTGCTGGTGCCCGGCATCGCCGCCGCGGTCTGCGGGGTGCGCACCACGGCCTGCTTCTGCGTGGTGTCGCTGGTGGCGTACGTGCTGGTGGACAACGCCTGGCCGGACCAGTACAGGGCGGGCTTCGCCGACTTCCTCCTGGTCGCGCTCGGCGGTGCGCTGGCCACGGTGGTCTCGGCCCTGCGGGTGCGCCAGGAGCGGCACATGCTGCGCATGGAGGACGTCGCGGCGGCCACGGTACGGGCCGTGCTGCGCCCGCTGCCCGAGCGCTGGGCGGGCCTCGAACAGGCGGGCGCGTACTTCCCCGCCGACGTGGAGGCGCAGGTCGGAGGCGATTTCTACGACATCCAGCCCGGGCCGTACGGCACCCGGGTGCTGGTCGGGGACGTCCAGGGGAAGGGGACGGGCGCGGTGGAGGCGGCGGCCGCGCTGCTCGGCAGCTTCCGCGAGGCGGGCTACTACGAGAAGGATCTCGGGACGGTCGCCGAGCGCCTGGAGATCCGGATGCTGCGGCTGCGGATCCACGCCACCGCGATCGGCCGCCGCGACGGGGACCGGTTCGCCACCGCGGTGCTGGTCGCCTTCTCCCGGGACGCCCCCGACACGGTCGAGATCGTCAACTTCGGGCACGAGGCGCCGCTCGTGGTCGGCCCGCGCGGGGTGCGCGAGCTGTCCTGCGGGGACGGACTGCCGGTCGGCCTGAGCGACCTGGTCGGCGGGCTGCCGCCGGTGCACCAGGTACCGCTGGCCGAGGACGAGACGCTGCTGCTGGTCACGGACGGGGTGACCGAGGCCCGGGACCGCCACGGCGAGTTCTACGACCTGGTCGGCGACGTCGCCGAAGCCGTCGTGGCCGATCCGTGCTGCGCCGAGCCCCAGCGCCTGGTGCGCCGCGTCCACGAGGGTGTCCGGCGGCACAGCGGGGGCGTGCTGGCGGACGACACCACGATCTTCGCGCTGCGCCGCCTCCCGGCCGGTGACGAAGGACCGCGGCCGGCGGTGTTCCCGGGGTGGGACAGCGAGGGATGGCTGGCGGAGCGGGTGTGGGCGGGCGACGACCCGGAACGGGGAAGTTCGGCGTCCTGAGGCGCGTCGGGGCGGTCGCAGCGGTTACGGTGCTGGCGGGAGAGTGCGGATCCACAGGGACCGCAGGGCCTACAGGGGGAGGGACCATGCCCGGAACCGTGCTGCTGCTCGCGGCCGCGCCGCTGGGCCGGGGACGCCTGGTGGACGCGGCCTCCGTGCTGCCGGTGCTGGCCGCCGTCGCCCCCGCCGTGCTGTCCGGCACCGACACCGCCAACGTCGTGGAACTCGCGGACCCGGTGGACCCGCAGGGCGTGCTGACCCGGCTGCGGGCCGCGGCGGCCGCGCCGGGGCCGCTCACCGTGTACCTCACCGGCCAGCTGCACCTGGACCGCCGGCAGCGGCTGCCGCACCTCGCGCTGGCCCGCACCACGCCGGCCACGGTCCGCTACACCGCGCTGCCCTGGCACTGGATCCGCGAGGAGCTGCGGCTGCGGCCGCCGGGGCAGACCGCGCTCCTCCTCGATCTGCACGCGGACCCGGAGGCCTGGCGGCACCTGCACGAACAGCCGCTGGACGCGGGCCGCACGGCCGCGGTCTACGGCCGCGTCGCACCGCCGCCCGGACGCCGGGGGCCGGCCGAGCCGACGTACATGAAGACGGTCGCCACCCTGCTGCGCAGCGGTCACCGCCCGCCGCTGGACGAACTCCACCACCAGGCCCTCGCCCGGATCGCGGAGGAGACCTCCGTCAACGTCCTCCTGGGACCGCCCCAGGTCGCCGCGTACGCCGGTCCCGGGTGGACGGGCCCCGCCGTGCCGGCCGGCGGGTTCGGCGCGGTGGCGGACGCCGGGCACCCCGGCGGGTATGCGGGGACCGGGGCGATCCCGGGGCCGCGGACGGACGCGCCGGACGCGGTGCCGGCCGGCGGTTCCGGTCCCGTGTCCGCCGACGCGGTCCGGCCGGATTCCGGCGCGGCGGCCGACGCCGGGGATGTGGCCGGGGACGCGGGCGTGGCCGGGCCGGCGGAGCCCGGCGCGGGCGGGGGGCCGGGGGACGACGCGCGGGCGGAGGGCTCCGCCGCTCCGCCGCCGGCCCCTGCGGACGGGCTCCCGGAGGCCGGGGGCGATCCGCACGTCGCCATCAGTGACGCCGTGCGGGACGGGCGGCACGAGGAGGCCGACGCGATCGCGGCGCGGCTCCAGGAGGCGGCCGTCGGGGAGCACGGGCCGGCGTCCGAGGACGCGCTGCACTGGGCCGAGGTGCGCGCCGACCTCGCGATGTTCGCGGGGGACGCGGGGCGCAGCTGCCGGGGCTGGATGACGGTGGCCGAGACCAGGCTCGCGGCGGGGCAGGCCCCCGACGCGCCCGCCGTGGAGGCCGCCGTCGACCGGGCGCACCACCAGTGGGGCCGTATCGGCGACACCGCGCGGGCCCGTGAACTGGGGCCCGCGCTCGCGGAGCTGCGCTCCAGGGTGCCGGGGCGCAGGCAGGGCGCGCTGGAGGACGTACGGCGGCAGCTGCGCGAGTTGCAGCGGACCTGACCCGGCTCACGCCTCCGACAGCAGCGCCAGTGCCCCCGACACCAGGGTCCGCACGCCCGGGGCGACGGTGGCCGGGTCGGGGGCGAAGCGGGGGCTGTGGTTGCTGGGGACGGCGGCGAGCTTCTCGGCGAGGGTGTCGCCGGACGCGAGGTCCCAGACGTCGGCGGGCGTGGTGGTGACGAACCAGTACGAGTAGGGGATGGCGCTGTTCAGCGAGAACTCCGGGAAGTCCTCGCTGCCCATCGCCGGGCCCGGGTCGAACACCGTGCCCGCGCCGAAGACCTCGCCGTGCACGGCGGCCACGGTCCGGTCGGTGTCCGCGTCGTTCACGGTCATCGGGAAGGTGTTGCCGAGGGTGACGTCGGGCTCGCGGGGGCAGCCGGCGGCCAGGCACTCGCCCTGGGCGATGCGCCGGATCGCGGCCAGCATCCGCTGCCGTACCGCCTCGGACTGGGTGCGCAGGTTGAGCGCGATGCGCGCCTCGCCGGGGATGATGTTGTGCCGGGTGCCCGCCTCGATCCGGCCCACCGTCAGCACCGCGGACTCGCCCGCCGCGACCTCCCGGGAGACCACCGTCTGAAGCCGGGTGACGAGGTAGGCGGCGGTCACCACCGGGTCCACCGTCGCCTCCGGGCGCGAGCCGTGCCCGCCCCTGCCGTACACCACGATGTCCACGTCCGTCGCGGCGGACATGATCAGTCCCGGCGCGTGCGGGTACAGCCCCGCCGGGCCCGGCGCGGCATGCTGGCCGAGCAGCACGTCGGGCCGCCCGAACCGCTCGTACAGCCCGTCCGCCAGCATCCGCTGGGCGCCCTGCCCGGTCTCCTCGGCGGGCTGCCCCACCACCAGCAGCGTGCCGCGCCAGGTGTCCCGCCCCCGCGCCAGCGCGGCCGCGGCCCCGGCCAGCCAGGTGACGTGCAGATCGTGGCCGCAGGCGTGCATCACCCCGTCCGTGGCGGAGGCGTACGGCAGTCCGGTCGCCTCCGGAACCGGCAGCGCGTCCATGTCGGCGCGCAGCAGCACGGTCGGGCCGTCGCCGTTGGCCAGCCGGCCCACGACCCCGGTGCCGCCGACGCCCTCGGCCGTCTCGAACCCCGCGTCCGCCAGCCGGCCGGCCAGCTTGCCGGCGGTGCGGTGTTCGCGCAGGGACAGCTCGGGGTGGCGGTGCAGATCGCGGTAGAGGTCCTCCAGGCCGGCGACCGGGAGGTCGGCGGTGAGGTCCAGCGCGGTGCGGGCGGCGGCAGAGGTCATGCGGGCAGGGTAGGCGGGTCCCGTGGTTTCCGACACCGGTTGTTCAGTGCCGGGACGCCGGCGCCTCAGCGGTGGTCCGCACGGCGGGAGCGGCCGGTGCCGTGGCGCGGGCCGGGCCGGCGTTGGCCGCGAGGATGAGCGAGGTGGCGGCGACCACGGCGGCGGCGACGGCCCTGCGCGCGGTGGAATTCCCGCGGGAACCGGGTGTACGTCCGGACACGGCGACCTCACAACACGACAGCGGCGTATTAAGCAGGTTTAACCCGCCGTTTAACCTAGAGGCAGCGGGAGCCGAACAGCAAGGCGGACAAGGGGAGTTGGGGGTGCCGGTGGTGCGGGAAAGGGACGATCCGGGAACGGTGGGACGACGGGTGCAGCAGTTGCGCGCCCAGCGCGGGCTCACCCAGCGGCAACTGGCGGAGCCGGCCTACACCCCGGCGTACATCTCCACCCTGGAGGCGGGCCGGGTGCGCGCCTCCGACGAGGCGCTGCGGCACATCGCGGACCGGCTCGGCGTGAGCTTCGAGGAACTGGCGCTGGGCCGCCCCGCCCACCTCGCCACAAAGCTGCGGCTGCGGCTGACCGAGGCGCAGCGGCTGCTGGCCGACGGCCGGGCCGAGGAGGCGGCGGCGCGCTACGCGGACCTGCTGGCCGAGGCGGAGGCGCACGCACTCGTTCCCGAACAGGCCGCCGCGCTGCTGGGGCTCGGCGAATGCGCGCTGGAGACGGGCGCGTTGACGGATGCCCGGACCCACTTCGAGCGGGCCGAGGAACAGCTCGCCGACGCCTCCCCGGCGGCCCGCGCCCCCGCCGTGCGCGGCCGCGCGGTCGCCCACTACCTGGCCGGCGAACTCCGTTACGCCGTCTACCTGCTGGAGACCACCCTCGGCGACCGGGTCCTGGGCGGTCAGGTCGTGCGCCCGGTAGGGGTCCTGCTCGTAGGCGTCCTGGAGGTACATGTCCGCCGCTTGCTGCGGCGGCACCTGGCCGGGGTCGGGCGGCGTCTCGGGGTAGCCCGAGCCGGCCGCGCCCTGGCCGCGGTCACCGTCGTACGGCGCGTTCATGCCTTACCCCACCTCATCGTCCCGGGCCCACCGGCCACGACATCGCTCAACGGTCCACTCTCTCACCCGTCCCGGACGGGTCGGTGCTTTCCGGTGCGGTGTCCGGCGCAGGGTCACTCGGCTGCTCCGGGTCGTCTGCCCCGGAGGTGGAGTCGGACTCCCCCGGGAGACGGTCCCCGGGCCCGCCGGGGTTCCCCGGCTCGTCGGAGTGCTCCCCCGCCTCGCCCGGTCCGCCCTCCCCGGCCTGGCGGGCGGCCGCGCGCTTGCGCTGGGTGTACATCCGGAAGCCGGCGAGGACGAGGAGCAGCACACCGCCGCCGATGACCAGCATCACCGTGGGCGTGACCTCGGTGACCTTCACGTCGAAGGTGACGGGAGCGCCGTACTCCTGGCCGTCCTCGGTGTACAGCTGGGCGATCACCGTCGCCCGGCCGTTGGCGTTGGCCGACGTGCTGAACTTCACCGACTGGGCGTGGCCGCCGGCGATGTCGACGGATTGCTCCGCGTAGGCCTTGCCGCCGATCTTCAGACGGGTCGGCATGGTCGAGCTGAGGCGCAGCACCAGATGACCGACCGGCTGGACCAGGTTGTTCTGGACGGTCACCGGGATGGTCGCGCTGCGTCCGGAGAGCTTGGTCTCGGACTTGTCGATCAGCTTGACCTGCCGGGCCAGGTCGTCGAGCCACGACTCGACCCCGCTGCGGTAACTGTCGCCCGCCTCTTCCTGGCCCCGCCACGACGTGGACATCCCGCGGTTTATGGCCCGCCCGAACGGGGTCACCACACGGGACTGGTCGGAGAGGATCACCTGGAAGTTGTCGAGCTTGTCCTGGGTGCGGGCGATCTGCCCGAAGGCGGAGACCGGCAGCTCCTGGCGGCGCAGGGCGGAGGGGTAGGCGGAGGTCGATGGGATGCGCGTGGTGGCGTTCGGGTCGGGCTTGGCCTTGGCCGCGGCTGTCAGGTCCTGGGCCTGGGACCACGTGCCGCCTTGGAGCGCCTTCACCGCCGTGGCCATCGCCTGCGCCTGGTCCGCGGTGGGCATGCGCTGCGGTGCGACGACGATGCTGCGCTGCTGGTCGGTCTGGGCGTTGATCTCCAGGCTCTGGGCCAGGAACTGCTGCACGGCGAGCGTGGCCGGCCCCGCCTTGGTCAGATCGCCCTCGAAGGCCGTGGACAGCTTGGCGTCCGCGACGATCGCCGTGGTGCCACCGCCGACCGGGCGGGCCGCCGAGGGGGTGTACGACAGCCCGGCGGTGTCCTGGAGGCTGTCGCTGCGGGCGATCACCCGGTCGGCACCGGCGGAGGTCGCGACCCTCATGATCGAGGGATCCACGGCGCCGTCCACGGGCCAGGCGTAGTCCGTGCTCGGTGTGACGTGGAGCACGGTCTTGACGGTGGTGGCGGCGACGTCGGTGGCGTCCTTGAGATGGCTCAGGGAGCCGGTGACGCTGGTGCCGCGGTGGGCGAGGGAGGCCAGGTCCGGGTCGGCGAAGGGCAGCGCGACCACCTCCTTGCCCACGACCGCCTTCTGCAGATCGGCCAGCCACTGCTTGGCGAGCGCCTGGTGGTCCTTGGGTCCGGGCGTGGTGGTGTCGCCGTCGCCCGGCAGCTGGTAGTTGCCGGATGCCATGGCGTCCACGGAGGCCAGCAGGTCCGGGTCGATCACCCAGGTGACGTCCAGGTCCTTGCCCAGTTCGACCATCCTGGCCAGGCGGCCGCCCGGCGCCAGCTCCTTGGCCAGGTCGTCGTTGAGGAACTCGGGCGTCTGCAGCTCCCCGGCGCCGGTCCTGGCCGTCAGATGGACGGTGGACAGCAGGGGCCACAGGAACGTCGTCCGCGTCTTGGTGCCGGCGTCGGACGGCTGCCACGGCAGGAAGGTCCGCTGCACGCCGAGCAACTGCTGCCAGGGTTGTGCGGAGGTCTGCCCGGACAGGCCGACCCCGAATTCATAGACGCCGTCCGCGCCGAGGTCCAGCTTGTCCACCGGGACGGAGATGCTGAAGTGCTCGGCGACGCCCGGCGCCAGCTTGGTGAACTTCTGCTCGTACTTGCCGCCGACCTCGGTGCCGGCGGCGCCCTGGAGATCGTCGGGATGGCGGGCCACCGCGCTGATCTCCGAGCGGGTGTTCAGCATCGGGCCGACCCGCAGACCCACGTGGGCACCGGTGACGGTCTGCTTGCCGTTGTTGGTCACCGTGCCGGAGACGGTCAGGGTGTCGCCGTCGGTGGGGGCGTTGGGGGTCAGTGAGTCCAGGGAGACCGACACGGGGTCCCCGGACGCGGCCTGGGCGGGCGCGGCGGCGGGCAGCTGGAGCAGCCCGGCCAGCAGTGGCGCCCCGGCGAGCAGCGCTCCGGTGCGCCGCAGCCAGCGGCGCGCAGGTGAGGCACTGGTCCCCTGGAAGTCAGCCGCCTCGGCCACGCGCTCGCCCGTCCCTCGTCGTCGTCAGTGGTCGTCGGAATGTGCGTCCCCGCATGGTAACGATGCGCGCCGAGCGGAAGTGCCGCGGTCTCCGTCACAAGATCGCCAAGCGGCGGCGACCCGTCCTCTATATCCAGTATCGAGGGGAGAGGGGTCGTACGCCGCAAGAGCAGTGCTTGCGCCGGTATGCCGGGAGCTGTCCGCTCCCTGCGCCGGAGGGGCGTCCCGGACCTTATGGGGGAGCCCCGGAGGGCCTGGGGCACGTACCCTCTTCTGTTGTGCCGAACCCCAACGAAGACACTCCCTCCGCCCTGAGCCAGGCGCAGCAGCGCGCGGTCACCGAGCTGCTGCGGGTGGCGCCGGTCGCCGACGATCTCGCCCGCCGATTCCAGGAGGCCGGGTTCTCCCTCGCCCTGGTCGGCGGGTCGGTGCGCGACGCACTGCTCGGCCGGCTCGGCAATGATCTGGACTTCACCACCGACGCCCGCCCCGAGGACGTACTGAAGATCGTCCGGCCCTGGGCGGACGCCGTCTGGGAGGTGGGGATCGCCTTCGGCACCGTCGGCGCCCAGAAGGACGGCTATCAGATCGAGGTCACCACCTACCGGTCGGAGGCGTACGACCGCACCTCACGCAAGCCCGAGGTGTCCTACGGCGACTCCATCGAGGAGGATCTGGTCCGCCGGGACTTCACGGTCAACGCGATGGCCGTGGCGCTGCCGGAGAAGGAGTTCATCGATCCGCACGGTGGCCTGGACGACCTCGCGGCACGGGTGCTGCGGACGCCGGGCACCCCGGAGGACTCCTTCTCGGACGACCCGCTGCGGATGATGCGCGCCGCCCGCTTCGCCGCCCAGCTGGACTTCGAGGTCGCCCCCGAGGTCGTCACCGCCATGACGGACATGGCGGGACGCATCGAGATCGTCTCGGCGGAACGGGTCCGGGACGAGCTGAACAAGCTGATCCTCTCCGAGCACCCGCGCAAGGGGCTGACCCTGCTCGTCGACAGCGGGCTCGCCGGTCATGTGCTGCCCGAGCTGCCGGCGCTGCGCCTGGAGCGTGACGAGCACCACCGGCACAAGGACGTCTACGAGCACACGCTGATCGTCCTGGAGCAGGCGATCGCGCTGGAGGAGAACGGCCCCGACCTCGTGCTGCGGCTGGCCGCGCTGCTGCACGACATCGGCAAGCCGCGCACCCGGCGCTTCGAGAAGGACGGGCGGGTCTCCTTCCACCACCACGAGGTGGTCGGCGCCAAGATGACCAAGAAGCGCATGACCGCCCTGAAGTACTCCAACGAACTGGTGAAGGACGTCTCGCGGCTGGTCGAGCTGCATCTGCGCTTCCACGGCTATGGCACCGGGGAGTGGACGGACTCGGCGGTCCGCCGCTACGTCCGCGACGCGGGTCCCCTGCTGGAGCGCCTGCACAAGCTGACCCGCTCCGACTGCACCACCCGCAACAAGCGGAAGGCGGCGGCGCTGTCCCGGGCCTACGACGGCCTGGAGGACCGCATCGCGCAGTTGCAGGAGCAGGAGGAGCTGGACGCGATCCGCCCGGACCTCGACGGCAACCAGATCATGGAGATCCTGGGCGTCGGCCCGGGCCCGGTGATCGGCAAGGCGTACAAGCACCTGCTGGAGCTGCGGCTGGAGAACGGTCCGATGGAGCACGACGCCGCGGTGGCCGCACTCAAGGAGTGGTGGGCCGGGCAGGACTGAGCGGAGAGCCCGGCCGGTGTTTCACGTGAAACATCCGCCGGGCAGGCCGTACCGAGGGCCGATGTTTCACGTGAAACATCGGCCCTCTTCGCGTGTCCCCGTCCCGCGCAGCCGCTCGAAGTACGCCAGGAAGACGGCCACGGCCGCGTAGATCACGGCCACCAGGGCGACCAGCGCCGGTGATCGGCCGTCCGGCGGGAGTATCAGGGCGGCCACACCGGCGGCACCGACGAAGGCCACATTGAAGAGCACGTCGTAGACCGAGAAGACCCGGCCCCGGAAGCCGTCGTCCACACCGGCCTGGACGATGGTGTCGGTGGCGATCTTTGCTCCCTGGGTGATCAGCCCCAGCACGAACACCGCGACGAGCAGCGGTGCGGTCGCGAAGGGCAGGCCGAGCGCGGGTTCCAGCAGCGCGGCCGACGCCGAACACACCATGATCCAGCGGATCGGTCCCAGCCGTCCCGCCGCCCAGGGCGTCACCACGGCCGCCGCGAAGAATCCCGCACCGGACAGGGCCAGCGCCAGGCCGAGCAGCCGCAGTCCCTCCTCGGGCGTCGCCGCGAGCGAGTAGCGGCACAACATGAGCAGCAGAACGAGGAGCGCGCCGTAGCAGAAGCGCATCAGCGTCATCGAGCCCAGCGCCCAGGCCGCGTCCCTGCGCCCCTGGGTTGCCAGATGCTTCATGGCCGCGAGCAGATCGCGTGCCGTGTCGGCGAGCGCGGTCGTCAGATGAGGTTGCAGCTGCCGCCGGTCGGGGCCGAGGAGGGAGGGGGGCATGCTCAGGGAGACGGTCGCCGCGCACAGGTAGAGAAAGGCACCCAGCAGCACCACCGCGGCGTCGGACCCCGAGGACAGCAGCCGTACCACGAAGGCGAGTCCGCCGCCGACGGTCGCGGCAAGCGTGCCGGCCGTCGGGGACAGTGAGTTGGCGATCACCAGCCGCTCGGTGTCGACCACCCGGGGCAGGGCCGCGGACAGTCCGGCGAGGACGAAGCGGTTGACGGCCGTGACACACAGCGCGGAGGCGTAGAAGAGCCAGGCCGGTACCTGGCCCGCCATCAGTACGGCGGTCGCGGCGGCCAGCAGCGCGCGCAGCAGATTGCCGTGGACGAACACCTGGCGGCGCCGCCAGCGGTCCAGCAGGACGCCCGCGAAGGGACCGACGAGTGAATAGGGGAGCAGCAGCACCGCCATCGCCGAGGCGATCGCGGCGGGCGAGGTCTGTTTCTCCGGGGAGAAGACCACATAGGCGGCGAGCGCGACCTGGTAGACCCCGTCGGCGCCCTGGGACAGCAGACGGACGTACAGCAGGCGCCGGAAGTACCGCAGGCGCAACAGGACGCGCAGGTCACGGACGACGGGCATGGGGCTCAGCCTCACATATGCGGAAGGTCCCCGGGTCGGGACCCGGGGACCTTCACAGCCCTGGCAGGAGCGATTTTTGTGCGAGCGGTTCCACGCCGGGGCGCGTCGCGTCACGCGCCGGCCGGCGCGCCGCGCCGGGCCGAGTTAGCGCTCGACCTCGCCGCGGATGAACTTCTCGACGTTCTCGCGGGCCTCGTCGTCGAAGTACTGGACCGGCGGGGACTTCATGAAGTAGGAGGACGCGGAGAGGACGGGGCCACCGATGCCCCGGTCCTTCGCGATCTTCGCGGCGCGCAGGGCGTCGATGATGACACCGGCGGAGTTCGGGGAGTCCCAGACCTCGAGCTTGTACTCCAGGTTCAGCGGAACGTCACCGAAGGCGCGGCCCTCAAGGCGGACGTACGCCCACTTGCGGTCGTCCAGCCAGGCCACGTAGTCGGACGGGCCGATGTGGACGTTCTTCTCGCCGAGGTCCCGGTCGGGGATCTGGGAGGTGACGGCCTGCGTCTTGGAGATCTTCTTGGACTCGAGGCGCTCGCGCTCGAGCATGTTCTTGAAGTCCATGTTGCCGCCGACGTTCAGCTGCATCGTGCGGTCCAGGATGACACCGCGGTCCTCGAACAGCTTGGCCATGACGCGGTGCGTGATGGTGGCGCCGACCTGGGACTTGATGTCGTCACCGACGATCGGCACACCGGCCTCGGTGAACTTGTCCGCCCACTCCTTGGTACCGGCGATGAAGACCGGAAGGGCGTTGACGAAGGCGACCTTGGCGTCGATGGCGCACTGGGCGTAGAACTTCGCCGCGTCCTCGGAGCCGACCGGCAGGTAGCAGACCAGGACGTCGACCTGCTTGTCCTTCAGGATCTGGACGACGTCGACCGGCTCGGCGTCCGACTCCTCGATGGTGGCGCGGTAGTACTTGCCGAGACCGTCGAGGGTGTGGCCGCGCTGCACGGTGATGCCGGTGTTCGGCACGTCGCAGATCTTGATGGTGTTGTTCTCGGAGGCGCCGATGGCGTCCGCCAGGTCGAGGCCGACCTTCTTGGCGTCCACGTCGAACGCGGCCACGAACTCGATGTCACGCACGTGGTAGTCACCGAACTGCACGTGCATCAGACCGGGGACCTTGGCCGCCGGGTCGGCGTCCTTGTAGTACTCGACTCCCTGCACCAGCGACGCGGCGCAGTTGCCCACGCCGACGATGGCTACGCGAACCGAACCCATTCCGGTTGCTCCCTGTGTGTACGAGTGAGGCCCTGACTGGGACTCACGTGGCGGTGTCGTCGGGCGTATCCGTCCGGGAGGTGTCCCCCGGACGGGGCAGGCCGCCCGTCGATCCAGTGGTGGTGTCCTGTTGAGCGGACCCCCCGGACGCGGAACCCCTCAGGTCCCGTCCGGCTCGCTCGCTCTCGATGAGCTCGTTCAGCCAGCGCACTTCGCGCTCCACGGACTCCATCCCGTGGCGCTGGAGCTCAAGTGTGTAGTCGTCCAGCCGCTCCCGCGTACGAGCCAGGGAGGCGCGCATCTTCTCCAGGCGCTCCTCCAGGCGGCTGCGCCGGCCCTCCAGCACGCGCATGCGCACATCGCGCGAGGTCTGCCCGAAGAAGGCGAACCGTGCGGCGAAGTGCTCGTCCTCGTACGCGTCGGGACCGGTCTGCGAGAGCAGGTCCTCGAAGTGCTCCTTACCTTCCGCCGTCAACCGATAGACGATCTTGGCGCGGCGTCCGGCGAGGGGAGCGGCGAGGGCGTCCTCGTGGGTGTTGCCCGGCTCCTCGGTCAACCAGCCGTTGGCGACCAGCGTCTTGAGGCAGGGATACAGGGTTCCGTAGCTGAACGCACGGAACACACCCAGGGACGTGTTGAGTCGTTTACGCAGCTCGTAGCCGTGCATGGGGGACTCGCGCAGCAGGCCGAGCACGGCGAACTCAAGGATGCCGGAACGCCGGCTCATCGTCGCCTCCTCTCGGCCCGCGGGTCCTCCGCGGGTCTCTCCGTGCCTCTCAACGCATCTTTATCTCGCGCTGATGTATCGACTCGATACATCCAGACGATAGAACGGCGTATCGCACGGGACAAGGGGGGCGGTGGTGAACGGGATCACATAACCGATTCGTAGGAGGCAACTTGCCTGGTTTGCGGTGAACTTCGGGGCTCGGCGGGTTTTGGCGGTGCGTAGTCTGTGCGGCATGCAGACCACCGGGAACCATGCGACGCCTGGGGAGCGTCGTCGTCCCCGGTGCAGTACGGGTGAATGTGCGACCGACCGCATCCGTACGCCGGGGGGACCGGAAACCAGCCGCCGTTCCAGGCGCGCACGGGTGCGCCTGCCCGAGGAGTAATCGTTCGATGAGCGAGCACCGTCGCAAACCGCCGCAGCCGCAGGGAGGCGGACGTGCCGCGGCCCGACGTGGCCAGCCAGGCTCGTCCCCCGGCCGCCGCGCGGCACCGCGAGGCGCCAGCGGATCGCCTGCCGACTCTCCGGGAGACGCGGAGCGGCCGCTCGGCGGCCGCGCCGAGGCCCGGCGCGCCGCCCAGAGAAACGGGGGCGGGCGCCGCAGGGCCGATCCCGGGGGCCGCCGCGGTGGTCCGGGCGGTCCCACCGGCCCTGGACGGGGCCGGGGACGCACGGCACCGCCCGGCAAGAAGCGGTTCATCGACTATCCCCGCGCGGGCAAGTACGGATGGCGCCGCTGGGTGCCCTCCTGGAAGCTCGTGTCGGGCATGTTCATCGGCTTCATCGGCTGTCTGGTGGCCGTGGCCGGCATCGGGTACGCGATGGTGAGCGTCCCGGACGTGGCCAAGACGGCGACGGCGCAGAACAACGTCTACTACTGGTCCGACAAATCGGTGATGGTCGCCACCGGCGGTGAGACCAACCGCCAGATCATCAACTACGAGGACATCCCCAGGGAGATGCGCTACGCCGTCATCTCCCAGGAGAACAAGACGTTCGAGACCGACAGCGGTGTCGACCCGGCGGGCATCGGTCGCGCGATCTTCAACATGGCCCGGGGTGGTCAGACCCAGGGCGGTTCGACGATCACCCAGCAGTACGTGAAGAACGCCATGCTGGACGACCAGTCGCAGACCCTCTCCCGCAAGTTCAAGGAGATCTTCGTCGCGATCAAGGTGGGCGCCACCGTGCCCAAGCCGAAGATCATGGCCGGATACCTGAACTCGGCGTACTTCGGCCGCGGCGCCTACGGCATCCAGGCGGCCTCCCGCGCCTACTTCAACGTCGACGCCAAGGACCTCAACCCGGGTCAGTGCGCCTTCCTGGCGGCGATGCTGAAGGGGGCCACCTACTACGACCCGGCGGGCGCGACGTCCCTCGACCCCAACGCCACGGCGCAGGCCAACCAGAAGCGCGCCCTGGGGCAGATGCAGGACACCCTCGACAAGATGGTCAAGTACGGCCATCTGAGCGCCACCGAGCGCGCCAAGTACCGCACCCTGCCGCACTGGCAGAACCCGCGGTCCAACAGCCGGCTCAGCGGCCAGATCGGTTACCTGGTCGACCTCGCCAAGTCCTACCTGATCAACAACAGCGACAAGACCCACGTCACCGCCGACGATCTGCAGAAGGGCGGCTACCGGATCTACACGACCTTCGACAAGAAGAAGGTCAACGCGCTGGAAGCCGCCGTCAAGCGCGTCCGGGACGCCAACATCAAGCCCAAGCAGCGCCCGGATACGGACACCTACGTCCAGTTCGGCGGTGCCTCGGTCGACCCGACGTCGGGCGCCATCAAGGCCATCTACGGCGGTGAGGACGCGACCAAGCACTTCACCGACAACGCCGACTCGACCGGTGCCCAGGTGGGCTCGACCTTCAAGCCCTTCGTGCTGGCGGCCGCGATGAAGTGGGGTGTCCGCGACCCGCACGGCCCGGAGAACCAGGGGCCCGACCAGCGCACCATCGCCTCCCCCAAGAGCCTGTACAGCGGCAAGAACAAGCTCAAGATCGAGAAGTACGACCACACGGTCTGGACCGACAAGGACGGCAAGGAGTGGCTCCAGACCAACGACGGCGATGACAACGTCGGCAACCCGCCGGACTACAAGATCGATCTCCGCGAGGCGATGCAGTTCTCGGTGAACTCCGCCTATGTGCAGCTCGGCATGGACGTGGGCCTGGACAAGGTGAAGCAGTCCGCGCTGGACGCGGGTGTGCTGGAGAGCAGCCTGGCCAGCGCCAACTACCCGTCCTTCTCGATCGGTACCTCCGACCCGAGCGCCATCCGCATGGCCGGGGCCTACGGCACCTTCGCCGCCAGCGGCAAGCAGAACGACCCGTACTCGGTCGACCGGGTCGAGAACAAGGACGGGGTCGTCTTCACGCACAAGGCGGCGCCAAAGGACGCCTTCGACCCGAACGTGGCGAACAACGTCACCGACGTCCTGCGGACCGTGGTCGACAAGGGCACGGGCACCAGTGCCCGGCTGCCGGGACGCGAGGTGGCGGGCAAGACCGGTACCACCGACGGCAACAAGTCGGCCTGGTTCGTCGGCTACACCCCGCAGCTGTCCACCGCGATCAGCATGTTCCGCCTGGACGACAACGCGAACAACAAGCAGCGGACGTTCCTGGAGATGTACGGAACGGGCGGCCAGAAGAAGATCCACGGTGCCTCGTTCCCGGCGGAGATCTGGCACGACTACATGGCCGAGGCGCTCCAGGGCCAGCCGGTGCTGTCCTTCCCGGCGCCCCAGCCCATCGGCACGGTGGTCAACCCCGAGCCGACCCCGACGCCGACCCCGTCGGCCACGCAGAGCCCGTCCTCCAGCCCGAGCACGAGCCCGTCGCCGAGCGACAGTGGGCCCTCCCCGAGCCCGTCGGCCAGCCAGTCCTGTGGTTTCTTCGGCTGCAGCGACGGCGGCAACGGCAACGGCAACGGTGGCAACAACGGCAACGGCGGGGGCAACGGCGGTCCCGGCGGGGGCGGCCCCGGCGGGGACGGCGGTCCGTCGCCCTCGACATCGGCCACCGATCCCAATGGGGACAACCGGGGCACCGGCCCGGGAGGCTTCTGGGGGAACCCGACAGGCTGACCCGGTCGTCCGGCCGATCGGCGGTCATATCGCCCGCCGTGTGCGTTTCACGTGAAACATGGGCCGCCGCACCCGCGAGGTGCGGCGGCCCTCCGCGTTTTCCTGGACGGGTACGGCAGGATGTGGCCCATGCCCAGTGCAGAGACGACACCCGCGGGCGTGCGCGAGCCCGAGCCGGAGCGGTCCGCCCCATCGGAGCCGGTGCGGCCGACCAGGGAGGACGAGGTCGCGGCGGCCGGCAGTGAGCTGATCGGCGGCCCCGTCGGGCGCTATGCCCGGCTGAGGACCTCCTGGTGGACGCCCGCGCGGGTCGTCGCACTGGTGGCGATCGGCATGTTCGCCCTCGGCCTGGTCCAGAAGGCGCCGTGCTACCACAGCGCCTGGTTCTTCGGCGCGAGCTCCCAGTACACGAAGGCCTGCTACTCGGACATCCCGCACCTCTACCAGGGCCGTGGCTTCGCCGACCACCTCGTGCCCTATTTCGACAAGCTCCCGGACGACCTCTCCGGCGGCATGGGCTACCTCGAATACCCGGTCCTGACCGGGGTGTTCATGCAAGTGGCCTCCTGGCTGACCCCGCACGGCGGCAGCATCCAGGACCAGGAGCAGTGGTACTGGTTCGTCAACGCCGCCATGCTGATGGTCTGCACGGCCGTCCTCGCCGTCTGCGTGGCCCGCACCCACCGGCGGCGCCCCTGGGACGGCCTGCTGGTCGCCCTGGCGCCCGCCGCCGCGCTGACCGCCACCATCAACTGGGACCTGCTGGCGGTGGCGCTGACGGCCGCCGCGATGCTGATGTGGGCCCGTCGTCGCCCGGTCGCCTTCGGCGTCCTCCTGGGGCTCGCCACGGCCGCCAAGCTCTATCCCGTCTTCCTGCTCGGCCCCCTGCTCGTGCTGTGCTGGCGGGCCGGCAAATGGCGGGAGTACGGGCAGGCCGTGACAGGAGCGGTGGTCGCCTGGCTGGTGGTGAACCTGCCGGTGATGCTGTTCGCCTTCCCGGGCTGGTCGAAGTTCTACACGTTCAGCCAGGACCGGGGCGTCGACTTCGGCTCCTTCTGGCTGATCTGGTCCCAGAACTCCAGCAACCCGCCCGGCACCGGCTTCGTGAACACGGCGGCGACGGTGCTGGTGCTGCTGTGCGCCCTCGGCATCGCCGTGCTCACCTTCACCGCACCCCGCCGGCCGCGCTTCGCCCAGCTGGCCTTCCTGATCGTCGCGGTCTTCGTCCTCACCAACAAGGTCTACTCGCCGCAGTACGTGCTGTGGCTGGTGCCGCTGGCGGCCCTCGCCCGGCCCAAGTGGCGGGACTTCCTGATCTGGCAGGCGTGCGAGGTGGCGTACTTCCTCGGCATCTGGATGTACCTCGCGTACACGACCAGCGGGGACGCCCACAAGGGGCTGCCGACGCACGGCTACCACTGGGCGATCGCGCTGCACCTGCTGGGCACGCTGTACCTGTGCGCCGTCGTCGTCCGCGACATCGTGACGCCGGAACGGGACGTGGTGCGCCGGTCCGGGGACGACGACCCCTCGGGCGGGGTGCTCGACGGGGCGGACGACGTCTTCATCCTGGGCGCGGCGGCCCGGCCGCCCCGGCACGCCACCCGCCACGAGGCCCCGCAGGTGGACTGGGGCAGGCCGGACTCGGCCCCCCAGCAGGGCGGTTCGCTCTGAGCGAACGTCTTTCGAGGGCATGAAGAAGGCCGTACACGGTGCGCCGTGTACGGCCTTCTCGTCGGACTGGGGCCTCAGCGGTCCACGATGCGGTCGAACTGCGTGGTGGTGTGCCGCAGATGGGCCACCAGCTCGTCGCCGACCTTGGGCTCCGCGGCGTCCGAGGGGACGAACAGGATCGACACCTGCATGTGCGGCGGCTCGGCGAACCAGCGCTGCTTGCCGTCCCAGACGAACGGGGAGAGGTTCCGGTTGACCGTGGCCAGACCGGCGCGGGCGACGCCCTTGGCGCGCGGCATGACGCCGTGCAGGGCCTTCGGGGCCTCCAGGCCCACCCCGTGTGACGTACCGCCCGCCACGACCACCAGGAAGCCGTCGGAGGCGGCCTTCTGCTGCCGGTAGCCGAACCGGTCGCCCTTGGCCACCCGTGTGACGTCCAGGACGGCACCGCGGTACTCGGTCGCCTCGTGGTCCCCCAGCCACAGCCGCGTGCCGATGCGGGCGCGGAACCGGGTCTGCGGGAACTGCTGCTGGAGGCGGGCCAGTTCGTCGGCCTTGAGGTGGCTGACGAACATCGTGTGCAGCGGCAGCCGGGCCGCGCGCAGCCGGTCCATCCAGCCGATGACCTCCTCGACGGCGTCCGAGCCATCGGTGCGGTCCAGCGGCAGATGGATGGCGAAGCCCTCCAGGCGGACGTTCTCTATGGCCTGGTGCAGCTGCGGCAGGTCCTGCTCGCTGATGCCGTGCCGCTTCATCGAGGACATCACCTCGATGACGACCCGGGCGCCCACCAGGCCGTACACGCCGTCGATCGAGGAGACCGAGCGCACGACCCGGTCGGGCAGCGGCACGGGCTCCTCGCCACGCCGGTAGGGCGTCAGCACCAGCAGGTCACCGCTGAAGAAATCCTTGATGCGCGCGGCCTCGTACGTGGTGCCGACGGCGAGCAGGTCCGAGCCGAGCCGTGTGGCCTCTTCCGACAGCCGTTCGTGCCCGAAGCCGTAGCCATTGCCCTTGCAGACCGGGACCAGGCCCGGGAACTGCTCCTGCACATGCTTGTGGTGCGCCCGCCAGCGCGCGGTGTCGACGTAGAGCGTGAGCGCCATGGCCGGACCCGGACCCTTTCTCGTGGCTGAGGTGTATCGGGGGTGTGAGTGCTGTGAACCCTATGGAATCAAACGCCGGCTGCTCAGCGGCGCGACATGTAGATGTCGAGCGCCTTGTGGAGCAGCTTGTTCAGCGGGAAGTCCCATTCGCCGAGGTACTCCGCGGCCTGGCCGCCCGTGCCGACCTTGAACTGGATCAGGCCGAACAGGTGGTCGGACTCGTCCAGGGAGTCGGAGATGCCGCGCAGGTCGTAGACGGTGGCGCCGAGCGCGTAGGCGTCGCGCAGCATCCGCCACTGCATCGCGTTCGAGGGCCGCACCTCGCGACCGATGTTGTCGGAGGCGCCGTAGGAGTACCAGACGTGGCCGCCGACGATCAGCATCGTCGCCGCGGAGAGGTTCACGCCGTTGTGCCGGGCGAAGTACAGCCGCATGCGGTTGGGGTCCTCGGTGTTGAGGGCCGTCCACATGCGCTGGAAGTACGACAGCGGCCGGGGCCGGAAGTGGTCGCGCACGGCCGTGATCTCGTACAGCCGCTGCCACTCGGCGAGGTCCTGGTAACCGCCCTGGACGACCTCGACGCCGGCCTTCTCGGCCTTCTTGATGTTGCGTCGCCACAGCTGGTTGAAGTTCTTGTGGACCTCTTCCAGGGAACGGTTCGCCAGCGGCACCTGGTAGACGTAGCGGGGCTGCACGTCGCCGAAGCCGGCGCCGCCGTCCTCGCCCTGCTGCCAGCCCATGCGGCGCAGCTTGTCGGCCACCTCGAAGGCGCGCGGCTCGATGAAGTCGGCCTCCAGGTCGCGCAGGCGCTTGACGTCCTGGTCCTGGATGCCCTTCTTGATCGTCTCGGCGTTCCAGCGCCGGATGATCACCGGCGGGCCCATCTTCACGGAGAAGGCGCCCTGCTGCTTCAGGTGCGCCAGCATCGGCTGGATCCAGTCGTCCAGGTTCGGCGCGTACCAGTTGATGACCGGGCCCTCGGGCAGGTAGGCGAGGTAGCGCTTGATCTTGGGCAGCTGACGGTAGAGGACCAGGCCCACACCGACCAGCTGGCCGGTGCGCTCGTCGAACCAGCCGAGGTTCTCCGAACGCCATTCCGCCTTCACGTCTGCCCAGGCCGGGACCTGCATGTGACTCGCCGACGGCAGGCTCTGGATGTAGGCCAGATGTTGCTCGCGGCTGATGGTCCTCAGGGTCAGGCTCATGTCGGGGCGCTCCTCGGGCTGGTGTGTCCCCATGGGTACAGGGGCTCCGGCTCTCGCGCCGAAGCCTACTGCCCGGGTGAGCGCCCCGACCGGGCGGACGGCTCAGAAGGGCCGCCCGCAAGGGGCCGGGTCAGAAGAGCCCGCCGAACAGGCCGCCGTTCGACATGCCGATCAGCAGGCCGATTCCGGAGGCGCCGAGACCCAGGACGAGCCCGAAGCGCTCGCGGGTGGTCACCGAGACCCACTGCCCGTACGCGCCGGTGAGGATGCCCACCAGGCCGGCCCAGGACGTGAGCAGGTGCAGGCCGGGGAAGAACGCGGTGATGAAGGACAGCAGGCCCAGGACCAGCGTCACGGCCATCAGGATGTCCGGGAGTGGATGGGTCTTGCCGTCGCTGGCGAAGAGGGATCCGGCGGTGTTCGGCTGCAAAGCCTGTGCCATGGGGCACCTCCTGCGGAAGGCGGCGCATCGTAGCGCCGTACACACCCGACGCGTACAGATTGACGGCCCTCCCGGCCGGATTTCAACCGGAAGCGGGTGTGCGGGTAGTCTGTACCGTCTGCACCGGTGTCTGCCCGCGTCCGTGGCGGGGAATCCTCCCGGCCCCTGATCGTCACACGATCGTCAGTGGAAAACCCTGATTGTCAGTGGCGGCCGATACCGTTGCGAACGCATTACGACCCTCCTGCCACGGAACGACCGTGGCCGCTGAGTCCAAAGGAGGTGGGTTCCACATGCGTCACTACGAGGTGATGGTCATCCTCGACCCCGATCTCGAGGAGCGTGCGGTCTCCCCGCTGATCGAGAACTTCATGTCCGTCGTCCGTGATGGCGGCGGCAAGGTGGAGAAGGTCGACACCTGGGGCCGTCGTCGTCTCGCCTACGAGATCAAGAAGAAGCCCGAGGGCATCTACTCGGTCATCGACCTGCAGGCCGAGCCTGCGGTCGTCAAGGAGCTCGACCGGCAGATGAACCTGAACGAGTCGGTCCTCCGGACCAAGGTCCTCCGTCCCGAGACCCACTGAGCTTTCGCTCGGCTGATCCCGGGATTCGAGTAGCAGCAAGCAGCCAGCAGCAAACCCGCCGAGAGGTTCCCCCATGGCAGGCGAGACCGTCATCACGGTCATCGGCAATCTTGTCGACGACCCCGAGCTGCGCTTCACCCCGTCCGGTGCGGCGGTCGCGAAGTTCCGTGTCGCGTCCACTCCCCGCACCTTCGACCGTCAGACCAACGAGTGGAAGGACGGCGAGAGCCTCTTCCTGACCTGCTCGGTCTGGCGCCAGGCGGCGGAGAACGTCGCCGAGTCGCTCCAGCGAGGCATGCGCGTGATCGTGCAGGGCCGGCTGAAGCAGCGGTCCTACGAGGACCGTGAGGGCGTCAAGCGCACGGTCTACGAGCTGGACGTCGACGAGGTCGGCCCCAGCCTGCGCAATGCCACGGCCAAGGTCACCAAGACCTCCGGCGGCGGCGGTCGCGGTGGCCAGGGCGGTTACGGCGGCGGTGGCGGCCAGGGTGGCGGCGGCTGGGGCGGTGGCCCCGGTGGCGGCCAGCAGGGCGGCGGCGCTCCGGCTGACGACCCGTGGGCGACCGGCGCTCCCGCCGGTGGCAACCAGGGTGGCGGCGGCTGGGGCGGTGGCTCCGGCGGCGGTGGCGGCTACTCGGACGAGCCTCCCTTCTAGGGCTCGTATCCACACTTCTTGATCACACAGGAGAATCACCATGGCGAAGCCGCCTGTGCGCAAGCCGAAGAAGAAGGTCTGCGCTTTCTGCAAGGACAAGGTCACGTACGTGGACTACAAGGACACGAACATGCTGCGGAAGTTCATTTCCGACCGCGGCAAGATCCGTGCCCGCCGCGTGACCGGCAACTGCACCCAGCACCAGCGTGACGTCGCCACGGCCGTGAAGAACAGCCGTGAGATGGCGCTGCTGCCCTACACGTCCACCGCGCGCTAAGGGAAGGGTGACCGACTCATGAAGATCATCCTCACCCACGAGGTGTCCGGCCTCGGTGCCGCCGGCGACGTCGTCGACGTCAAGGACGGCTACGCTCGCAACTACCTGATCCCGCGGAAGTTCGCTATCCGCTGGACCAAGGGTGGCGAGAAGGACGTCGAGCAGATCCGTCGTGCTCGCAAGATCCACGAGATCCAGACCATCGAGCAGGCCAACCAGATCAAGGCCCAGCTCGAGGGCGTGAAGGTCCGCCTGGCCGTTCGCTCCGGCGACTCCGGCCGTCTCTTCGGTTCCGTCACCCCGGCCGACATCGCTTCCGCGATCAAGGCTTCCGGTGGCCCCGAGGTCGACAAGCGCCGTGTGGAGCTGTCCGCTCCGATCAAGACCCTGGGCGCCCACGAGACGTCCGTGCGTCTGCACCCCGAGGTGGCCGCCAAGGTCAACATCGAGGTCGTCGCGGGCTGACCGCCGTGCTCGGTCTGAGCAGCTGAGAGGGGCCGTACCCATTGCGGGTACGGCCCCTCTTTTTGTTCGCGGCCATTTGTATGCAGCCCTCGGATGAGGGTGATGTTTCACGTGAAACGGTCAGCGGGTCGCGCCCGTCACGATCCAGCGGCCCGAGCGGCTGCGCCACCACAGGGTCGCCATGCGGGTGGTCATCATCAGCGTCATCGCGGCCCACAGCGCGGTCAGTCCGCCACCGAGCGTCGGGACGAGCAGGGCGACCGGCACGAACACCGCCAGGGTCAGCAGCATGGCCCAGGCCAGGTAGGGTCCGTCGCCCGCGCCCATCAGGACTCCGTCCAGGACGAAGACGATTCCGCAGATGGGCTGTGACAGCGCCACCATCAGCAGAGCGGGCAACGCCGCGTCCTTGACCACCGCGTCACCGGTGAACAGCGGGAGGAACAGCGGCCGTGCGACGACCACGAGCAGCCCGAGGACGACACCGGTCGCGATGCCCCACCGGACCATCCGCCGGCAGGCCTCACGAGCGCCCTGGGCATCGCTCGCCCCGAGGTGGCGGCCGATGATGGCCTGCCCCGCGATGGCGATCGCGTCGAGCGCGAAGGCGAGCAGATTCCACAGGGACAGAACGATCTGGTGGGCGGCGATGTCGGCATCCCCGAGCCGGGCCGCGACCGCGGTGGCGATCATGAGGATGGCGCGCAGCGACAGGGTGCGGACCAGCAGGGGGACACCGGCCTGCGCCGAGGCGCGGATACCGGCCGCGTCCGGGCGGAGGGAGGCGCCATGCCGACGGGCGCCGCGCACGACCACGGTCAGATAGACGGCCGCCATCCCGCACTGCGCGACGACCGTGCCCCAGGCCGAGCCGGCGATGCCGAGTCCGGCACCGTAGACCAGGCTCGCGTTGAGGACGGCGTTGGCGATGAAGCCGGCGACGGCGACATAGAGCGGGGTCCTCGTGTCCTGGAGGCCGCGCAGCACGCCGGTGGCGGCGAGCACCATGAGCATGGCCGGGATGCCCAGGGAGGAGATGCGCAGATACGTCGTGGCGTACGGGGCGGCCGTGGTGGAGGCGCCGAAGAGGTCCACGATGCCGGGGGCCAGCGGAAGGACGACGGCGATGACGGCGCACCCGAGCAGCAGCGCCAGCCAGATGCCGTCCATGCCCTGGCGGATGGCGCCCCGGAGATCGCCCGCGCCCGTGCGGCGGGCCACGGCGGCAGTGGTGGCGTAGGCGAGGAAGACGAACACGCTCACGGCAGTGGTCAGCAGTGCGGAGGCGACGCCGAGACCGGCGAGCTGTGCGGTGCCGAGATGGCCGACGATCGCGCTGTCCGCCATGACGAAGAGGGGCTCGGCGACGAGTGCGCCGAAGGCCGGGACGGCCAGCGCGACGATCTCTCGGTCGTGCCGCCGCCGGGTGGCCTCGGGGATCTCGGGAGCCTGAGTCATGAGCGCTAATCTAATCGTCCACAGGTAAGAGATGCAATCAAAGAGTGCCCCTTACTGACGATCTCGACCGCCGTCGTTTCGCGCACCGTTCGAAGCGATCTTGGCCCGACCGGGAAACTTTTTCTTCTGCACAGCCCGTGGATCTCGAACCCGCAGGTCAGAGAGGTGTCGCGGATGAGGGCGAGGGCTTGTTCACAGGGCTGTCCACCGGGTCGTGCACAGGTTTCGGCGAGTTCTCCACAGCATCGGGCCGGTCGTCCACATGGCCTGTGGATAACCAGATTGGCTGACGGTGCCGACGGGCCTACCGTTGTCCGGCGCCCGCTCCTTCTCCCGGCCCCGGAAGACATGTCCTCCGAGGCCCGGGAAACGGCATAAAACCGACGCGCCAGAAGCGGAGTCGGGCCTCTCGATTTGTCAGTGTCGTGCCGTACAACAGAGGCCACGGCGAGGTCCGCCGCGCGGACGGGAGGAGGTGGCTCGGTGAGCATTTCCGAGCCCTTGGACGATCCGTGGGCGGACAGCGGGCCCAGTGATCGTCTGCCGGCCTCCCGTCGGCGTCCCGACGGCGGCCGGGGTCGTGACGAGCAGCACGACCGGGGCCGGGACAACGCTTCCTGGGATGGCGGCGGTTCCTCCTTCGAGCGGGTGCCCCCGCAGGACCTCGACGCCGAGCAGTCGGTGCTGGGCGGCATGCTGCTGTCCAAGGACGCCATCGCCGACGTCGTGGAGATCCTCAAGGGCCACGACTTCTACAAGCCCGCGCACGAGACGATCTACCAGGCGATCCTGGACGTCTACGCCAAGGGCGAGCCGGCCGACCCGATCACCATCGCCGCCGAGTTGACCAAGCGCGGTGAGATCAACAAGGTCGGCGGCGCCGCGTACCTGCACAGCCTGGTGCAGACCGTGCCGACGGCGGCCAACGCCGAGTACTACGCGGAGATCGTCCACGAGCGCGCCGTCCTGCGCCGGCTGGTCGAGGCCGGAACGCGCATCACCCAGATGGGATACGCGGCCGACGGCGACGTGGACGAGATCGTCAACAGCGCCCAGGCCGAGATCTACGCCGTCACCGAGCAGCGCACCAGTGAGGACTATCTGCCGCTGGGCGACATCATGGAGGGCGCCCTCGACGAGATCGAGGCGATCGGCTCGCGCAGCGGCGAGATGACGGGTGTGCCGACCGGCTTCACCGACTTCGACTCGCTCACCAACGGTCTGCACCCCGGTCAGATGATCGTCATCGCGGCCCGTCCCGCCATGGGTAAGTCGACGCTCGCCCTGGACTTCGCGCGGGCCGCGGCCATCAAGCACAACCTGCCGAGCGTCATCTTCTCGCTCGAAATGGGGCGGAACGAGATCGCGATGCGCCTGCTGTCCGCCGAGGCCCGGGTCGCCCTGCACCACATGCGCTCCGGCACGATGACCGACGAGGACTGGACCCGGCTCGCCCGCCGCATGCCGGACGTCTCGGCCGCCCCGCTCTACATCGACGACTCCCCGAACCTGTCGATGATGGAGATCCGGGCCAAGTGCCGCCGGCTCAAGCAGCGCAACGATCTGAAGCTGGTCGTCATCGACTACCTCCAGCTGATGCAGTCCGGCGGCTCCAAGCGCGCCGAGAGCCGTCAGCAGGAGGTCTCGGACATGTCCCGTAACCTCAAGCTGCTCGCCAAGGAGCTGGAGATCCCGGTCATCGCGCTGTCCCAGCTCAACCGTGGTCCCGAGCAGCGCACCGACAAGAAGCCGATGGTCTCCGACCTGCGTGAGTCCGGCTCGATCGAGCAGGACGCCGACATGGTCATCCTGCTGCACCGCGAGGACGCCTACGAGAAGGAGTCCCCGCGCGCGGGCGAGGCCGACCTGATCGTCGCCAAGCACCGTAACGGTCCCACGGCCACCATCACGGTCGCCTTCCAGGGCCACTACTCGCGCTTCGTGGACATGGCCCAGACCTGAGCGGACCCCGTGTGCAGGTTTCCAGAACCCGTGGCCACTTTCCATCAAGGAGAGCCACGTATTGGTCGTCCACCGTGGACGATCACGTGATCCACGAGTTCGCTGCCCGTAGTCGGAGCGCACACGGTGCTGTGGATCGGGACCTGACAGCCCTTTTCTTCGAGTTCAGCCCAGTGCGCAGCGATCGAGTGCAGCACGAACCCGGTTGAGTCCCTCCACTCTCCAGTGGCTCCGGTCGGGCATTTGGTCGTCTCGGCGCCAGCGCCAGGCCGAGAACATCGCCCAGTTCAGGGCGCGGCACCGCTGGATCAGGGCGTGGTCAGCCCCCGCGTAGTGCTCTCCCACTTCTTCGGGGGCATGGGCGAGGTCGAACTCGATCGGCCCACGGCAGCACGTGACGAGGTCTACGAAAAGCGGCCCTCTCCTCGTGTTGAGGAGGTTCCCCGGATGCGGCTCGCCGTGCAGCAGCTGGTCGTCGGTTTCGTCGCTGCTGATCGTGGCGCTCAGCCCACTGAGTGTGTTGCCGAGGAGTTCCCGGTCGGAATCGGGTAGCTCGGGGGACTGCTCCCGGTCGTTCACCTCTCTCAGCGCCGCGGCGACTCGATCGGTGAAATGTGGTGCGTCCAGATCGATCCGGCGCAGGGTGGCATGGTGCCGCATGAGCGCGTCCGCATAGTCGGTCGGCGCGATCTCTGATCCCACGGGTTCGTAGTAGGTCCAGAGCGAGATGGCGAAGGCGTCACGCACATAGACACGGGGCTCGACCCGAGGATCGAGCTCGGCCACCGGTGCGTCGAGGTCGGCGAGACGGTTTGCAACCTCCACTTCGAACTCGGAACCAGCCAGATGTCCCGAAGGCGCGACCCGAGCGAGAACATCGCATGGGACCAGGCGCAGCGCGACGCGGTCCGAGTTGTGGATGACGATGGCGTCGTCGACCTGAAGGCCCAGCTCCGAAGCGGTTGCCCGTCCTGCCGCCACTGCTCGGCGGAGTTCCAACGGCTCCATACCGTTCTCCCTCGTCGTTGAGTACGCATGGACGTCTGGGGACAACAGCGACGCCCCCGAGGTCTTCGCGAACATCATTCGGAGCCCGGACCCGGACCCGGCGATAAGCATCGCAAAGCAGGGCCTGCACAGGCCGTGGGATTTTCTGTCCGCGGACGGAACGTGGCCGCTCCTGCTCCAGCAGGCCCAGGCCGGTGCCGATGAGGCAGACGAGACCGACCGGGACGTCTCGGTCGACGCCCTTCTCCGCCGCGACCGCGCCGGAAATGAATTCGACGCTCGGCGTTCCAGCGGATGGACTGGGGGGATGACGACTTCACAGGACGGGCTGCTCCCGGGGACGCAGCGCGCATTGCTGCACAGGATCGCCGTCGCCCAGCGCGAGGGACGGACACCGTCGCTGGTCGCCGCCGTGGTGCGGGACGGGCAAACCGTGTGGCACGGAGCGCGCAGCTCGGTGGAAGGGCACGCGCCGGACGAGAACGTGCAGTACCGGATCGGGTCCATCACCAAGACCTTCACGGCCGTACTGGTGATGCGGCTGCGCGACGAGGGTGTGCTCGATCTCGGAGATCCGCTGGACAAGCATCTGCCGGGCACCGCAGTGGGGCAGGCCACGATCGCCCAGCTGCTCGCGCACACGGCCGGGGTGGCGGCCGAATCCCCCGGCCCCTGGTGGGAGCGGACCCCGGGCTCGCTGCGGCCCGAGCTGGGCGATGTACTCGGCGAGCAGCCCCTGCTGCACCCCGCGGGGCGGCTGCACCACTACTCCAACACCGGCTACACACTGCTCGGCGCGCTGGTGGAGGAGCTGCGCGGCGCCCCTTGGGAGGAGGTGCTGCGCCGGGAGATCCTCGAACCGCTCGGCCTGCACCGCACCAGTCCCCAGCCGCAGGCCCCGCACGCGGGCGGCTGGGCGGTGCATCCGTGGGCCGACGCGCTGCTGCCGGAGCCGGCGGAGGACCTGGGCCGGATGGCGTCCGCCGGCCAGCTGTGGTCGACCACGGGGGACCTGGCGCGGTTCGCGGTCTTCCTGGCCCATGGCGACGAGCGGGTACTGAGCGCGGAGTCGGTGCTGGAGATGCGGACCCCGGCGGCGCCGGCCGAGGCCCCCGATGTGGTGGACGGAACCAGCTACGGCCTCGGGATGCAGCTCACCACCCGCGACGGGCGGCTGCTGGTCGGCCACTCCGGCTCGCTGCCCGGCTTCCTGGCCAATCTCACCATCAGCGTGGAGGACGACCTGGCCGCGGTGGTGCTCACCAACTGCACCAGCGGGCCGTCGCTGGGGACGGTGGGCGCCGATCTCGTGCGGATCGTCGCCGAGGCGGAGCCGCGGATCCCCGAGCCCTGGCGCCCGCTGCGGGAGGTCGACCCGGCGGTTCTGGAACTGGCCGGGCAGTGGTACTGGGGGACCGGTGCCTTCGGGCTGCGGGTGACGGCCGACGGTCTTCTCTCGCTCGCTCCTCTGACCGGCGGCGGTCGCAGCTCCCGTTTCCGCTCGAACGGGGACGGCACCTGGACGGGGCTGGAGGACTACTACGCCGGTGAGCTGCTGCGGCCCGTGCGCCGACCGGACGGGTCACTGAGCCACCTCGACCTCGGCTCGTTCGTGTTCACCCGGCAGCCGTACGACCCCGAGGCCCCGGTGCCCGGTGGTGTGGACCCGGAGGGCTGGCGGGGCCTCTCCTGATCCGTGGACTGGTCCGGCGGTGCACAGGGGGCTCGCGTTTCACGTGAAACGCGAGCCCCTTCGTTCTGCTCCCGGCGGGGTGAAGCCGTCAGAGCCGAAGCTTGAAGCCCTCGTGCGAGGCGGTGAAGCCGAGCCGCTCGTAGAAGCGGTGGGCGTCGGTACGGGCCTTGTCGGACGTCAGCTGCACCATTCGGCAGTCGAGCCGCCGGGCCGTGTCGATGGCCCACTGGATCAGTTCGGTGCCCAGCCCGCTGCCGCGTTCGTCGGCGTGGATGCGCACGGCCTCGATGAGCGCTCGTGTCGCGCCCCGGTGGGAAAGCCCGGGGATGGTGGTGAGCTGGAGGGTCCCGATCACCCGGCCGTCGCGCACGGCGACGACGAGGTGCTGGTTCGGGTCCGCCTCCAGCCGCTTCAGCGCCGCCTGGTACGGCGCGGGATCGTCGGGCGACTCCCGCTGCGCGCCCAGCGGATCGTCGGCGAGCATGGCGATGATCGCCGGAAGGTCGTCGGCGGTCGCCGCCCGTATCTCAAGATCTCCCATGCCCGCACCCTACGCGGGCACGTTCAGCGACTCCACGACCTTGACCAGCGGGGCCAGTTCGGGGTTCTCCGATGCCTTGTCCAGCGCCTCGCGCAGGGCGGCGTCATTGGTGGGCCGTGCCTTCTCCAGCAGCCGCAGGCCCTGCTCGGTGACATTGGTGTAGATGCCACGCCGGTCGGTGGGGCACAGATAGCGCTCCAGCAGTCCGCGGTCCTCCAGGCGGGTCACCAGACGGGTGGTGGCGCTCTGGCTGAGCACGACCGCGTCGGCGACCTGCTTCATCTGGAGATGCCCGCCCTCGCCGTCGTGCTGCCGGCTCAGTACGTCGAGCAGTGAGTACTCGCGCACGCTGAGGTCGTGCTGCGCCTGCAGGGCGCGCTCGATGTGCGCCTCGATCTTCCCGTGCAGCGCAGAGAGTGCGCACCAGCCCTGAGCGAGGGCGGTGAGCGCGGGGTCCGTCGCTGTCATTGGCGTGTTCCTCCGTCCCGGAGCGGCTTCCTCAAGAGTAGACCACTTCCGTGATAGCCCGCTCTTGCAATTATCCCGCGTCTGCAATTATCGTGATGGCACGCAAAGCGCTCCTGCAACCGTTTGGGAAGGTGTACCCCCACATGCCTCTCGCGCTTCTGGCCCTCGCGATCGGGGCCTTCGGAATCGGGACCACCGAGTTCGTGATCATGGGCTTGCTGCCCGAGGTCGCGGGTGATTTCGGGGTCTCCATCCCCACGGCCGGCCTGCTGGTGACCGGCTACGCGCTCGGCGTGGTCATCGGCGCTCCGCTGATGACCGTGCTCGGCACCAGGATCCCGCGCAAGCGGATGCTGATGCTGCTGATGGGCCTCTTCATCGCGGGCAACCTGCTGTCCGCGCTGGCCCCCGCCTTCGCGGTCATGCTGATCGGCCGCGTGGTCGCCTCGCTCGCCCACGGAGCCTTCTTCGGCATCGGCTCGGTCGTGGCGGCCGAGCTGGTCGCGCCGCAGAAGAAGGCCGGCGCCATCGCCATGATGTTCACCGGCCTGACCGTCGCCAATGTCGTCGGTGTCCCGCTGGGCACCCTGGTCGGCCAGCACGTCGGCTGGCGCGTCACCTTCGGGATCGTCGCCGCGCTCGGCGTGATCGGCCTCGCCGGCATCGCCAAGCTGGTGCCCGAGCTGCCCCGCCCCGAGGGCGTGCACCTGCGGCACGAGCTGGCCGCCTTCAAGAACGCCCAGGTCCTGCTCGCCATGGCGATGACCGTCCTCGGTTTCGGCGGTGTCTTCGCGGCCATCACCTACATCGCGCCGATGATGACCCACGTCGCCGGCTTCGCCGACGGCTCGGTCACCTGGCTACTGGTCCTGTTCGGCATCGGCATGGTCGGCGGCAACCTCGTCGGCGGCAGGTTCGCCGACCGCGCCCTGATGCCGATGCTGTACGTCTCGCTGGGCGCCCTGGCCCTCGTCCTCGCCCTGTTCACGCTGACCGCCCACAACAAGATCGCGGCCGCCGTGACCATCGCCCTCATCGGCGCGCTCGGTTTCGCCACCGTCCCGCCGCTGCAGAAGCGTGTCCTCGACCAGGCGCACGGCGCGCCCACGCTCGCCTCGGCCGTGAACATCGGCGCCTTCAACCTGGGCAACGCGCTCTCCGCCTGGCTCGGCGGCCTGGTGATCTCGGCCGGCTTCGGCTACACGGCCCCCAACTGGGTCGGTGCCGTCCTCGCGGTGGCCGCATTGGTCCTCGCCGTCCTCTCGGCCGCCCTGGAGCGCCGTGACACCGCCCGCGGAACCGTGGTCGCCTCCGGCGCCCCCAGCGGCCGGCACGCCGCCGTCCACCACTGAGTCACCACCCCCGGGGCAGCCACCACCCCACAGCCCCCACAGTCCCCCGCACCGACCCGGTGCGGTCCCCACCGCAGCACCCGAGGAGACACGTCCATGACCACCACCGCCGTCGCCCCGCTCACCATCGAGGACGCCGAGCTGCTGGTCGCCACGGCCCGCCGAGCGGCCGAGGAGGCGGGAGTCACCGTCAGCGTCACCGTCCTCGACGCGGGCGGCCACCTGCTCGCCTTCCGCCGGGACGACCGGGCCGTGCTGATCTCCGGCGAGACCAGCACCCGCAAGGCCTACACCGCGCTCCAGCTGAACACCCCCACCGCGGACCTGGTCGACGCCGTTCAGCCGGGCGGCCTCTTCCACACGCTGCCCACGGCCCTCGACCGGCCGCTGCTGTTCATCGCGGGCGGCGTCCCCGTCCACCGGGACGGCCGGCTGATCGGTGCCGTCGGCGTCGGTGGCGGGGCGCCCGAGCAGGACCACGGCTTCGCCACCGCGGCCGTGCGGGCCCTCGCCTGATCACCGCTCCGGAACGGACACAGGCCCCGCCGCTTACCGGCGGGGCCTGTCCACGTCGTACCGCGGCTCAGCCGGCGGCCACCGTCAGCGGGGCGAACCGACGCGTCCAGTCACCGGGCAGCTCGTTGGTGCCGTAGGTCATCACCGAGTTGCACACCACGGACGCCAGGCCCCGCGCCTTGGCCCACGCCAGCAGCTCCTCGTGACGTACGTCGATGTCGGTGCGCAGCGGACGGTCCGTGCCGGCCGCCAGGGAGGTGATCAGCGCCCGGGCGGTCTCCGTGTCCCGGGCGATCAGCGGGCCGACGACATGGGTGTCCATGTTCGGCCACGCGGCCGCGTAACCGGTGATCCGGCCGTCCTCCTCGGCCACCCGGAGCTGGTCCGCGAAGGCGGGCAGTCGGGCGATGAGGGGCGTCCGGTCGGCGCCGAACACCTCCTCGTCCAGCCGCAGGATCCCGGCCAGATCCTCCGCGGTGGCGGCGCGCGTCCGCACCCCTGTCTCCGGCCCGCCGGGCGTGAAGCGGCCCATCAGCATCTCCGCCCGCCCCGTCACCTTGAAACCCAGCTCCTCGTAGAGCGGGCGGCCGTTCTCCGTGGCGTACAGGGTCAACGGGGTGCCGTCCATGACCGACAGCACATGGCGCATCAGGCGGCGTCCGACGCCCTGACGGGCATGGCGCTCGGCGACGAGGACCATGCCGACGGCGCCGAGTTCCGGCCGCTCCCAGGTTCCGTACTCGGTGAGGACGCAGGCGGCGACGAGGCCGCCCCGCGGGTCGTCGATACCGAAGCCCCGTCCTGCCGTGAGGAGGAAGCCCCACTTGTGTTCCTCGCGTGGCCACCCCCGGTCCTCGGACAGGTCGGCGCAGGCGGTGAGATCGCGGAGCGTCAGACGGCGAATGGGCAGAGCGTCGAGGGAAGGAGTTGGCACGCACGTCAGGCTGTCCGAAGCAGACCCCCGGCGTCCACCCGTTTCGATGCGGACGCACGCGCTTTTGGTCATCTCGTAGCCGTACGTACAGTCCGTGGACAGCCCGGCGGCGCGCGGGCGGCCCGGAGTGTTTCACGTGAAACATCGCCTGGCCCGGTTGTCGGGTGACGCCTGGCTATCCCAGATCCGGAGCGTGCATGGCGCGCACGCCTTCGATGTTGCCGTCCAGGTAGTGCCGCAGCGACAGCGGGACGAGATGGACGGAGGCGATACCGACCCGGGTGAACGGGACACGGACGATCTCGTATTCGCCGGCCGGCTCGTCCACCTCCGGGCCATGGCGCAGGGACGGGTCCATGGACTCCAGCCGGCAGACGAAGAAGTGCTGCACCTTCACACCGGTCGCGCCCCCGTCCTCGCCGATGTGCTCCACCGTGTCCACGAAGCACGGCACCACATCGGCGATCTTGGCGCCCAGTTCCTCGTACACCTCCCGGTGCAGGGCGTCCACGACGGTCGAGTCCCCGGGCTCGACCCCGCCGCCGGGGGTCACCCAGTAGGGATCGACGCCGGGCTTGGTGCGCTTGATCAGGATCAGGTCGTCACCGTCCAGGAGAACGGCGCGGGCGGTGCGCTTGACCACGGGTCGGACGGTCATGGGAGAAATGTGGCCCGGCTGGTTCCACGTGAAACATCGCAAAGCGGGGTCGGACGACCGCGTTGCGTGGCCCTGCGTGGGTCTCAGTACCAGCGTGCGGCCGCCCTCAGCAGGTGTTCATGGGCTTGAGCCACGGGTGGCAGGGCGAGCGTGCCCGTGCGCACCACCAGGAAGTAGGTGCGCAGCGGGGGCACCACCGGGTCGTGCAGGGCGGTGAGCGCTCCCCCGTCGAGCGCCGGTGCGCACAGGTACCGGGGCAGTACGGCCAGACCCGCGCCCGCGATCGCACAGGCGAGCACGGCCCGCAGATCCGGGGCGACGATCGTGCCGGGGGCGGCCGGGCGGGCGTCGAAGACCGACGTCCAGTAGCGGGAGACGAACGGCAGTGACTCGTGGATGTCGATCAGGGGGAGGCCCTGGAGCGCGGGCGCCCCCTTCAGCCGCAACGCGTCCGGGCCTATGTGCTCGGCCCAGCGGGGAGCGGCGACCAGTACGTGCTCCTCGTCGCAGAGCGCGGTGGCGGTGAACAGGGCGCCGCGCGGGCGGGTGGTGCTGAGGGCCAGGTCGTGGTGCCCGGCCGCCAGCCCCTCCAGGACCTCTTCCGTGGTCCCGAAGGCGGCCCGCAGCGCGAAGCCCCTGCCGTCCTCGCCGGCCGGTTCGGTGAGGGCGGGCAGGACCCGTTCGGCGATGAACTCCGGTGGCCCGGCCAGGTGCAGCGTTCTTCGTGAGGACTCGTCCTCCAGCCGGCTCTCGGCTATCTCCACCAGCGCGTCGAGGTGGGGTGCGGCCTTGTGGGCGAGTTCGTCGCCGATGCTGGTCGGGGTGACGCCGCGCGCCTGGCGGAGGAAGAGGGGCCTGCCGAGCTGGCGTTCCAGCGTGCGGATCTGCGAGGTGACGGCGGGTTGGGAGAGCCCGAGCAACGCCGCGGCGCGGGTGAAGGAACCGGCCCGGTGCACGGTGACGAAGGTGCGCAGCAAGGCCAGATCCATGGCAAGCCCCTCCCTGCCGTCGCCCTCGGGCCCGGCAGTCGGCAACGATAAATATGTCGATACCCCCCTGCCATCAGCGTGATTGGACACTGACAGAGAGTCAACTAGCCTTGGTCGCACGGTTCTTCGCAAGCGGAACCGTGGACGGTCCGAGCCAAGAGGGGGGAGGCTCGGACCGTCGCCCCATTTCCGTTGGACGCCGGGTCAGTCCGCCGACTCGTCCAGGGCACGCAGGATGTCCGCCACCAGGTCCCCCGGGTCCTCGGCGCCGATCGACATCCGGATGAACCCCTCCGGGACCGCGTCCCCGCCCCAGCGGGCACGACGCTCGGCCGTGGAGCGCACCCCGCCGAAGCTCGTCGCGTCCTCCACCAGGCGCAGGGCGGCGAGGAAGCGCTCGGCACGCGCGCGGGAGGGCAGCGTGAACGACACCACACAGCCGTAGCGGCGCATCTGCCGGGAGGCGACCTTGTGCGCGGGGTCGTCGGGCAGCCCCGGGTACCGCAGGCCCGACACCTCCGGCCGCTGCCGCAGGGCCTCGGCAACGGTGAGGGCGGTGGCGTTCTGCCGGTCGGCGCGCAACTGGAGCGTGGCGATGGACCGGTGCGCGAGCCACGACTCCATGGGTCCGGGGATCGCCCCGACGATCTTTCGCCAGCGCCGTACGGCGGCCATCACCTCGGCGTCGCGCCCGGCCACGTACCCCAGGAGGACATCCCCGTGCCCGGTGAGCTGCTTGGTACCGCTGGCCACGGCGAAGTCGGCGCCCAGAGCCAGCGGGCGCTGCCCGAGCGGGGTGGCGAGGGTGTTGTCGACGGCCACCAGGGTGCCCTGGGCATGGGCCGCGACCGCCAGGCGCCGGATGTCGCACACATCGAGCCCGGGGTTCGACGGCGACTCGATCCACAGCAGCCGGGCCCCCTCCAGCACCTCCAGCTGGGCGTCCCCGCCGGTCGGGGCGGTGCGCACCTCGACGCCGTACGCCTCCAGCTGGGCGCGGACCAGCGGCAGCGCCTGGTAGCCGTCGGACGGCAGGACCACCGCGTCCCCGGCGCGCAACTGGGAGAAGAGCACGGCGGAGACAGCGGCCATCCCGGAGGCGAACACCAGCGTCTCCACGTCCGCCCGCCCGGGTGCCTCCAGCTCGCCGATGGCGTTCTCCAGCAGCGTCCAGGTCGGGTTGTCGTCGCGGCCGTAGGAGTACGGACCCGCCACCTCGCCCGGCAGGTGGAAGTGCGCCGCGAAGACGGGGCCGGGCAGGGTCGGCTCGTGTTTGACCGGTTCGGGCAGCCCGGCCCGGACCGCGCGCGTGCCGTCGCCGACGGGGTCCTCGCTCGTACCGGTCGCGCTCATGCCGCCCGTCCCTCCAGGTGTTCCCGTACGGCGGCGAGCAGACCGGTGCTCGCCTCCTCCACCATCTCAAGGCATTCCTCGAAGCCGTCCAGACCGCCGTAGTACGGGTCCGGCACGTCGAGGTCGTCACCGGCCGCGGGGGGCTCGTCCCGGGCGGGGGATCCGGGCGAGGCGTGGGCGTACGTACGCAGCAGCCGGATCTTGCGCGCGTCCGCCTCGGTGGGCGCGAGCCGGCGCAGGGCCCTGAGGTGTCCCGCGTCCAGGGCGATCACCAGATCGAGGCGGGCGAACCACGACGGCTGGAACTGGCGCGCGATGTGGTCGCAGTCGTAGCCGTGGTCGTGCAGGACGGCGACGGTGCGCGGGTCGGCGGGCTCGCCCTCGTGCCAGCCGCCGGTGCCGGCGCTGTCGATCTCCACGTGTTCCTCCAGCCCGGCCTCCGCCACCCGCGCGCGGAAGACGTACTCGGCCATCGGGGAACGGCAGATGTTGCCGGTGCACACGAAGCAGACGCGGTAGGTCATGGGGCGCTCAGTCCTCGTCCGGAAGGATCATGTGCAGGGCCCAGGAGACGACCGAGATGATCAGTCCGCCGAGGACGGCCGTCCAGAACCCCTCCACATGGAAGCTCAGCTGCAGCTTGCCGCACACCCACGAGGTCAGCAGCAGCATCAATGCGTTGACGACGAGGGTGATCAGGCCCAGCGTCAGAATGAACAGCGGGAAGGTGAGCACCTTCAGAACGGGCTTGACCAGCCAGTTCACCAGGCCGAAGATCAGCGCGACGACGATCAGCGTGCCGGCCTTCTCGGCGGTGCCGGCACCGGTCAAGGTGATCTTGTCCAGGAGCCATACGGCCACCGCCAGGGCTCCCGCGTTCGCGATCGTCTTGACTACGAAATTCTTCATGTGTCTGATCGTGGCAGACCCGATCGGTAGCGAGCAGTGAGGCGAGGGCGGCAACGCAGATGAAGGCATTCCGGCTGGACGAACTGGAGGCGGAACGCGCCGCCAACGAGGGTGCCTACCTACAGTTCCTGCGCGAGCGGAACATGTCGGTCGGGCTCTACGCCCTCGACGCGGGCGAGCACGACCCGCAGAAGCCGCACAACCAGGACGAGGTGTACTTCGTCGTCAGCGGCCGCGCGTCGATCACCGTCGGCCTGGAGACGACCGAGGTGGCGCGGGGCAGCGTCGTGTACGTGCCCGCCGGCGTCGCACACAAGTTCCACCACATCAGCGAGGACCTGAGGGTGCTCGTCGTCTTCTCTCCGCCCGAGGCGTGAGAACGGACCTCCGGGTTCCCTAGGGGACGGTTCAGGGGAGGACAAGGGCCGCGGGGCCCCCGCGGGCCCCCTTGACAGCCCTAGCATCGATCGCAGGACATCGGGACCGTACGAGACGTACGCACGAGACGAGAAGGACGAGGGCCATGCGAGGGATCTTCGCGGGACTGCCGTGGTGGGTGAAGTGGGTCGCGGTGCCGGTCATCGCCCTGGTCGTCTTCGGCGGGCTGATTGCGAGCGTCGTCGGTTTCGTGATCGGGCTGCTGTTCAAGGTCCTGGTCTTCGTGGCCCTGGTCGGCGGTCTGATCTACATCGTGCGCAAGTTCATGTCGAATTCCTCCTCGCACGGCGACTGGTGAACGACGAGGGGAGCCGGTGACCGGTGAGGGGGTGCCGGTTCCCTCGGGGGAGGGAAGTTTCCCCGTGAGCCCGTCTGCACGCGGTGGCAGGCGGTTAGAGTCCGGAACTCCCCACGGGCCCGCCCCGTGGGTGGCGCAGACCCCCAACCGTGCTCCCCGCTCACGCACGGCCTGCCCCCTCGCGCTTCCGGAGTAACCCTTGGCCACGGTCGACACCGCACCGGCAGAAACCCGCTCACTCCCCGCCCAGCCCGGCCCCCGCGCCTCTTCCCCACGGCGGCCGTCCGGCATGGCCGCCGCACCGCAGCCGGCCACCGCGACCCTCATCGGCTCCGTGCAGCGCGCCATGCGGCTGCTGGAGACGGTCGCGGCCCATCCGTACGGCGCCCCCGCCAAGCAGCTCGCCCGTGCGACCGGCCTGGCCCTGCCCACCGCCTACCACCTGCTGCGCACCCTGGTGCACGAGGGCTATCTGCGCCGGGAGAAGGGGCTGTTCTTCCTCGGTGACGCGGCCGAGCGGCTGAGCAGCAACGGAGCCCGGGAGAATCGTCGCTGCAGGGTCGCGGACACGCTCGCCCACTGGCGTGATTCCATCGGTGCGCCGATGTACTACGCGATGTACCGGGACGGCGAGATCGACGTCCTGTGCGTCTCCGACTCCCGGGACGCCCCCGCGGCCGAGGAGTGGGCCGACTTCCGCGAGACCGGGCATGCGCACGCCATCGGTCAGTGCCTGCTCTCCCAGCTGGACGAGAACGCCCGGCGCGACCACCTCGCGCGCTACCCGGTGCAGGCACTCACTCCGTACACCGTGCGCGAGAACGACGCCCTTTTGCGGCGGCTTGCCCGGGTGCGGCGCATGGAGCCGGTGGTGGAGCGCCAGGAGTACGCGCTCGGCACGGTCTGCGCGGCGGTTCCCATCACGGTCGGCACGACCGCGGCCACCGTGGCCTTCTCGCTCCCGGCCCATCAGGCCGACCGGCTGCTGCCCGCGGCCCACCGGCTGCAAACGGAGATCGGCCGCGACATCGGGACTCTCACGCTGTCTATCAGTATCTGAAATCTTACTCCTTGTGATCCACTGTGTACTTTCAGCAAGATTTACCACGGTCAGAGGGATCAAACCCGGCCAGTCGAAGTCATACGACGGGGTAGGCGATGCGCGAGTCCGTACAGGCAGAGGTCATGATGAGCTTTCTCGTCTCGGAGGAGCTCTCCTTCCGTATTCCGGTGGAGTTGCGCTACGAGACCGGCGATCCCTACGCCGTGCGGCTCACCTTCCATCTGCCCGGCGACGCCCCGGTCACCTGGGTCTTCGGGCGGGAGCTGCTGATCGACGGTGTCGGGCGGCCGTGCGGGGAGGGCGATGTGCGCATCTCCCCCGTCGAGGCCGAGGTGCTCGGCGAGGTCCTGATCCGGCTTCAGGTCGGGTGCGACCAGGCTCTGTTCCGCTCGTCCGCCTCGCCGCTCGTGGCCTTCCTCGACCGTACGGACAAACTGGTGCCGCTCGGGCAGGAGGGGGCGCTGGCCGATTTCGACGCGCACCTCGACGAGGCGCTGGACCGCATCCTGGCCGAGGAGCAGAGCGCGGGCTGAGTCACCGCGAAACGGGGCGCCGCTGCTCCGCCGCGTCGCACGGAACAGTGCAGGAACGCTTCTGCGGGCACGGCGAACCGCACTTCTCACGGTGGCACGAGGGGCCTGCCCGGGGGCCGAGCCCGGCTCACCGCTTGCGGCGTCGACCCCGGCCGCCTCTCGCCGCAGCGGGCCGGGCGCCCGTGGCGGCCCCCGTGCCCGGTCCCCGCCGGTCGGACGCCACGACCAGGGCGGCCAGCGCGGTGGTGACCGGCACCGAGGCCACCAGGCCGATGGAGCCCACCAGGGTGCGCACGATCTCCTCGGCCACCAGCTCGCTGTTGGCCACCGTTCCCACGCCGCTCTGCGCGATGGAGAACAGCAGCAGCAACGGCAGCGCGGCGCCGGCGTAGGCGAGCACGAGGGTGTTGACGACGGAGGCGATGTGATCGCGGCCGATGCGGATGGCCGCTCGGTACAGGCCGCGCGGACCCATCGACGGATTGGCCTCGTGCAGCTCCCACACGGCCGAGGTCTGGGTCACCGTCACATCGTCCAGGACCCCGAGCGAACCGATGATGACCCCGGCCAGCAGCAGACCGCTCATATCGATCTTCGGGTACAGCCCGTGGATCAGACCGGTGCTGTCGTCGGTGTTGCCGGTGAGGGCCGCCCACCCGATGAACTGCGCGCCGAGCAGGCCGATCAGCGACAGGGAGATCAGCGTGCCGAGGACCGCAACCGACGTACGGGCCGAGAGGCCGTGGCACATGTACAGGGCGATCAGCATGATGGCGCTCGACCCCACCACCGCCACCAGGAGCGGGTTGGAGCCCTGAAGGATCGCGGGCAGGACGAACTGGTTGAGCACCAGGAAGCTCACGGCGAGGGCGACGAGGGCCAGCACACCGCGCATGCGGCCCACCACCACGACGGCGAGCGCGAAGACGCCCGCCAGCAGCGCCACCGGGAACGTGCGGTTCACATCGGTCACCGAGTACTGAAGGTCCCTCGGCGCCGTGGGCTCGTAGGCGGCGACCACCTGTTCGCCCTGGTGCAGTTGCCGGGGCTGGTCGGGCTGCACGATCTCGGTGAACGTACGGCCCTTGTCCCTGCCGGTGTCGACCCGGACGGTCGCCTTCTTGCAGGTGCCGCCCGACTGCCGCCCCGGCGGAGAGCCGCCGGTGGCGGAGGGATCGGCGGCCGGGGCTCCGCCCGAGGCGTGCACCGAGGCACAGTCGACCGCCACCACCCGGGTGACGGTGGCCTGTTGGGTCTGCCGGTCGAAACCGACGCCGCTGTGCTTGTGGGAGGGGGCGCCACCGGGCCAGAGCACCACCAGACCGACCACCACCGCCGCGGCGAACGGGACCAGGACCGCGGCGATCACCTTGCGCAGATGCCGGGACACGGGCGCCGCGGGCCCGTGTCCGTGTCCGTGGCCGTGACCGGGGGAGGGGCCGCGGGGGGCGGCGTGGACGTGGCGGTGCGGGTGGTCAGGTCCCGGGTGGTCCGAGCCGTCGGGCGGGCGTGGGCCGGACGGCCGGCGCGGGTGCTGCTCCATCCTGGTCATCGCCAGATCATCGCAAGAACCGGGGAGGCCCACTGTTCATCGCGCCATCGATGGCGCTAGCGTGGAGGCACCTTTGCACACGCGGGAGCTCGGAGCACCGGGCTGAGAGGGCGCTGACCTCCGTAGAGGCGATGTTTCACGTGGAACGAGCGATGTTCCACGGGAGGCGTCGGACCGACGGATACCGCTGCGTCGACCGCCGAACCTGTTACCGGGTAATGCCGGCGTAGGGAGTAGGTCTCATGACCAACAAGGACGCACGCACGCCTGCCTCCGTCCAGGACGACATGTCCGAGGAGGCCGGGAAGTCCATCGGCTGGCACAAGGCGTATGTCGCGGGTTCGCGCCCCGATCTGCGCGTGCCGGTCCGTCAGGTGCACCTCACCAACGGGCAGTCGGTCACGCTGTACGACACATCGGGCCCGTACACCGATCCGCACGTCGACACCGATGTCCGCAGGGGCCTGGCGCCGCTGCGGGACAACTGGATCATCGCCCGCGGCGACACCGAGGAGTACGCGGGCCGTCCCGTCCGCCCGGAGGACGACGGGATCAAGCACACCTCGCCGCGCGGCGGGCTGCGCAACCTGGACGCGGTCTTCCCGGGACGCCCGCGTCAGCCCCGGCGGGGCCATGGCGGGCAGGCGGTGACGCAGCTCGCGTATGCGCGTCGGGGGGAGATCACTCCGGAGATGGAGTTCGTGGCCCTTCGGGAGAACGTCTCCCCCGAGGTGGTCCGCGAGGAGATCGCGGCGGGCCGCGCGGTACTGCCGGCCAACGTCAACCACCCGGAGATCGAACCGATGATCATCGGCAAGCGGTTCCTGGTGAAGGTGAACGCCAACATCGGCAACTCCGCGGTGACCTCGTCCATCGAGGAGGAGGTGGAGAAGATGACCTGGGCGACCCGCTGGGGCGCCGACACGGTCATGGACCTCTCCACCGGCCGCAACATCCACACCACCCGCGAGTGGGTGCTGCGCAACTCCCCCGTGCCCATCGGCACGGTGCCGCTCTACCAGGCCCTGGAGAAGGTCGACGGCAGGGCCGAGGAACTCACCTGGGAGATCTACAAGGACACGGTCATCGAGCAGGCCGAGCAGGGCGTGGACTACATGACCGTCCACGCGGGCGTGCGGCTGCCGTTCGTGCCGCTCACCGCCAACCGCAAGACCGGCATCGTCTCGCGCGGCGGCTCCATCATGGCCGCGTGGTGCCTGGCCCACCACAAGGAGTCGTTCCTCTACGAGAACTTCGAGGAGCTGTGCGAGATCCTCGCCGCCTACGACGTCACGTACTCGCTGGGCGACGGTCTGCGGCCCGGCTCCATCGCCGACGCCAACGACGAGGCGCAGCTCGCGGAACTGCGCACACTCGGGGAACTCGGGCGGATCGCCAGGCGTTTGAACGTACAGACGATGATCGAGGGCCCCGGGCACGTCCCGATGCACAAGATCAAGGAGAACATCGACCTTCAGCAGGAGATCTGCGATGAAGCTCCGTTCTATACGCTCGGCCCGCTGACCACGGACATCGCGCCGGCGTACGACCACATCACCTCCGGCATCGGCGCCGCGATGATCGCCTGGTGGGGGACGGCGATGCTCTGCTACGTCACGCCCAAGGAGCACCTGGGCCTGCCCAACCGGGACGACGTCAAGACCGGCGTCATCACCTACAAGATCGCCGCCCATGCGGCCGACCTCGCCAAGGGACACCCGGGCGCGCAGGAGTGGGACGACGCGCTGTCGGACGCGCGCTTCGAGTTCCGGTGGGAGGACCAGTTCAACCTGGCCCTCGACCCGGACACGGCCCGCGAGTTCCACGACGAGACCCTGCCGGCCGAGCCCGCCAAGACGGCGCACTTCTGCTCGATGTGCGGTCCGAAGTTCTGCAGCATGAAGATCTCGCAGGACATCCGCCGCGAGCACGGCGGCAGCCGGGCCGAGATCGAGGAGGGGATGGCGCAGAAGTCGGCGGAGTTCGCGGCCTCGGGGAACCGGGTGTACCTCCCGATCGCTGACTGAGCGGGACAGGCTGGACTCGCCGCCCGCACGGGCCGGTCGGCACCGGCTCGGTGGACGGCGAGTGCGTCCCTCCCGCCGCGGGCTCGGCGGGGTCAGTCCGGCTGGTGCTCCGGGCCGCCGTAGTCGGGGCTGGTGTAGTCGGGGCGGTCATAGCCCAGCCGGGGCATACGACCGCGCGGGGCGGCCGTGCGGGGCGGCGCGGCCGGCCCGGGCTCGCCGAGGGCCTCCCGCAGGAACGGCAGGATGCCGCGCTCCAGCAGGGCGTCCTGCCAGGCCGCTCTCGCTCTGGCGACCTCTTCGGCGGCGGCGTCACGGGCCCGGGACTCGGGCGAGGCGCCGTTGCGCAGCGCGGTGAGCAGCAGTCCGACGGCGGCGACGAGTATCGCCGCCACGGTCAGGGCCCCGAACACCCAGCCGGCGGTGAGCATGGTGCCGGCCAGCGGCTGACCGGGGTCCAGGCTTCTCAGGATGTAGCCGATGAGCAGGAATATCGCCGCCGCGGTGGCGGAGAGGAGGGGGGCCAGGACGGCGACGACCGCGACGGCACCCGCCCCGTGGGGCCCGGCGGCCGGGTCCGTCCCGCTGGAGCCGGGGTCGTCCGGGGTCGCTGGCGGTTCCGGGCGGCGCAGTTCGTCGCGGATCCGTACGTAGTGCGCGTACTCGGCGGACGCGGCCGCCGTGATGAGCGCGGAGGCGGCGATGGCCATGGTGCGCAGTTGCGCGGGGCTGAGCCGCTGTCCGGCGGCGGCCAGTTCCGCTCGGTGTGGTGCTGAGCGCAGAACCTCGTCGAGGAGCCGTTCGAATTCCTGTCGGTCCTCGCTCCGCAGGTGCTGCGGAAGGCTGTTCATGTGCATCCCCCGATGCTCCGTAGGGCTTGGGGCCCGCACACCTGCGAGCCGTCGGGCAGAAACGGAGGGGAGCCTGCTACGGATAAGCCGATGGTAGAGCCGCGACGGCGCGTGATGACAGGGGATTGCCGGAAATTGGGTCCCGGCCTGCGCGTACTCCGCGGCGGCGAGTCCCGCCGGAGGAACGGTCAGTGCTCCAGGGGGAGTTGGCGGACCAGCAGCTTTCCGGCCATGGTCACTCCGCCGTCCATCGCGATGGCGAGTCCGTCGGCGTAGACGTGCGGTCCCTCGACGACCGGGCCGCTGCCCTCCTCGTCGTCCTCGGAGCCGACCTCGCCGAGGAGGTAGGGGATGGGGCTGTGGCCGTGCACGATCCGGGTGCCGCCATAGGTGTCGAGCAGGGCGCGCACGGCGTCGGCGCCTCCCTCGTCGCGGAAGGAGAAGCGCTTGGTGAACTTGCGGAACAGGTCCCAGCACTCGTCCGCGTCGTTACGGGTGAGCGTCTCGCGGACGTTGTCGTTGACGGCCTCGATCGAGTCGCCGAAGTCCAGGTAGGCGGTGGTGTCGGAGTGCACCAGCAGATAGCCGTCGACCTGCTCGACGGCGTCCAGGCGGGCCATCCACTGGAGGTGGTGGTCCTGGAGACGGTCCATGTCGGTCTTCTGGCCGCCGTTGAGCAGCCAGGCCGCCTGGAAAGTGGCCGTGCCCGCACCGGAGTTGACCGGCGTGTCGCCGAACCGCTTGGCGCCGAGCAGCAGCAGCTCGTGGTTGCCCATGAGGGCCTTGCAGTAGCCGCCGGCCGCGGCCGCCTCGGCGGACAGCCGCATCACCAGGTCGATGACGCCGATGCCGTCAGGACCGCGGTCGGTGAAGTCGCCGAGGAACCACAGCCGGGTCGTTCCGGCGCACCACTGACCCGCGTCGTCGATGAGGCCCTGCTCCCGCAGGGCGGTCATCAGTTCGTCGAGGTAGCCGTGGACGTCGCCGACGACGAACAGCGGGCCGGGGCCGGCCGCGGGCTGTGGGGCCGGGGCCGCGGGCGCCGGGTCGACGGGGACCTGGAGCGTGTCACCGCGCTGGATGACGGGCAGATCGCGCTGGGTGGGCGTGTACCCCTCGGGGTACGACTCCTCGGCGGGCGGCGCGGTGTCGTCCTGCTGGTCCTGGTGGACGTACGGACCGGTCTCGTGGACGTACGCGGGTACCCGGAAGTCGCGCAGCGTCGCCGTCCGCTCCACCTCGGGTCCCTGACCGGCCCCCTGAGTCATCAGACCCCTCCACCATCGCGCCGCATCTGCACCGCTTCGGACTGCCTGGTCGCAGCGGTCCGCGGTGTCGTGGGCCCATCATAGGAATGCGCGTCGCGCCATGTGATGACCCAGGGGTGGTGAATCGGAACAAGGCTCCGCCGCACCGCCGGTTTCGCCCTGTTTGGGCAGGTGTTCGCGTGCTCTCCGAGGGCCGCGGGCCCTGTGCGGCCCGGGCGGAGCGCGGCCGCCGGGGGCCTGCCCGGGGCTCCGGCGCCGTTCGTGCTACGCGTCGTCCGGGGTGCGCGGCGGGCTGACCGTGGTGCGCGGGGGCCGCCGCTGGGAGGACGTGCGCACGATCAGTTCGGTCGGTATCACCTGCTCCACCGGCTGCTCCGACTCCACGCCCTCGATGGCGTCGATGAGCAGCTGCACGACGGCCGTGCCGATACGGCGCGGCTTCAGGGAGAGCGTGGTGATGGGCGGCTCGGTGCTGGCGTACACGGTGGACTCGCTGCAGCACACCAGCAGCAGGTCGTCGGGGACGCGCAGCCCGTAACGGCGGGCGGCGGCGAGCAGATCGGTGCCGTTGGGGTCGAACAGCCCGTAGACGGCGTCGGGCCGGTCCGGGCGGGCGAGCAGCCGGTCGGCCGCGACGGCGCCCGCGCACGGATCGTGCGCCGGGTAGGACTCGTAGACCGGGTCCTGGCCGACCCGCTCGCACCAGTGCAGGTAGGCGGTGGTGGACAGATGGGTGTACGTGTCGGTCGAGGTGCCCGTGAGCAGGCCGATACGGCGGGCGCCGGCGGCGGCGAGGTGGTCGAGGATGCCGAGGACGGCGGCCTCGTGGTCGTTGTCGACCCAGGCGGTGACCGGGAGCGCGCCGGCCGGGCGGCCGTCGGAGACGACGGGCAGCCCCTGGCGGACCAGTTCGCTGACCACCGGATCCTGGTCGGAGGGGTCGATCACGACGGTGCCGTCCAGGGCGACGTTGGACCACACGTCGTGGCGGGAGGTCGCGGGCAGGATGACCAGGGCGTAGCCCCGGGCGAGCGCCGCCGAGGTGGCGGCCCGCGCCATCTCGGCGAAGTACGCGAACTCGGTGAAGGTGAAAGGTTCATCCCCGTACGTGGTCACGGTCAGGCCGATCAGGCCCGACTTGCCGGTACGGAGGGTGCGGGCGGCGGCCGAGGGGCGGTACCCCAGCCGGTCGGCGACCTCGCGGACGTGGCGCCGGGTGGCATCCGGGAGCCGGCCCTTGCCGTTGAGGGCGTCGGAGACGGTCGTGATGGAGACGCCGGCGGCGGCGGCCACGTCCCTGATGCCTGCCCGGCCTGGCCTGCTGCCTCGACGTGAGGTTTCCGCGCGGCTCACCTGGTGCTTCCCTGCTGCTGTCATGGCGAGCCGATAGTAGGGCTCATGCGGTGGGGTAGTGCGGACGCATATGCACTCGTTGACAGGCACGTTTCTGCATGGCCGTACAGGGTCAACTGCCTGCGAATCAATGGTAGTTGAGCGCTTTCTTTGCGAGACACGATGTGGCGATGCGGATGAGCCTGCCAATGGTCCGATGTTTCGAAGAGGTCTCAACTCACCTTGACGGGTGATGCGCGCCAGGGCGCAAGCCACCGGCGCATAGATATATGTGCGGTGCGCCCCCCGAAACGGTGTCTTCCTGGCGCGACGCCCGTGCTGACGTCGCGATCCACGGGGTTTGCCCACGACCCATACTCAGCGGAGCCGAATCCTCATATGGTGAGCAGTATTGGAAGCCGGTGGTGTCGACGGTCCGCCGGTGGTCGCGAGGAGGACTGCGGTGAGCGAGACGAGCCCCAAGCTGCGCGCCGAGCTGGAGGGTATCCCCACCTACAAGCCGGGCAAGCCGGCCGCGGCCGACGGTCCGGTCGCCTACAAGCTGTCCTCGAACGAGAACCCGTACCCCCCGCTCCCCGGTGTGCTGGAGAGCGTGACCGCGGCCGCCGCCTCCTTCAACCGCTACCCGGACATGTCGTGCGCCGCCCTGACGGAGGAACTGGCGGAGCGCTTCGGAGTGCCGGCCGCCCACGTGGCCACCGGTACGGGCTCGGTGGGCGTCGCCCAGCAGCTGATCCAGGCCACCAGCGGCCCCGGCGACGAGGTGATCTACGCCTGGCGGTCGTTCGAGGCGTACCCGATCATCACGCAGATCAGCGGAGCCCGGTCGGTGCAGGTGCCGCTCACGGCCGGCGAGGTGCACGACCTGGACGCGATGGCCGAGGCGATCACCGACCGGACGCGTCTGATCTTCGTCTGCAACCCGAACAACCCGACCGGCACGGTGGTGCGGCGGGCCGAGCTGGAGCGCTTCCTCGACCGGGTGCCCCGGGATGTGCTGGTGGTGCTGGACGAGGCATACCGGGAGTTCATCCGCGACCCCGAGGTGCCCGACGGCGTCGAGCTGTACAGGGAGCGGCCCAATGTCTGCGTCCTGCGGACGTTCTCCAAGGCGTACGGCCTGGCCGGGCTGCGGGTCGGCTTCGCGATCGCCCATGAGCCGGTCGCCGCGGCGCTGCGGAAGACCGCGGTGCCCTTCGGGGTGAGCCAGCTGGCGCAGGAGGCGGCGATCGCCTCGCTGCGGGCGGAGGACGAGCTGCTGGGCCGGGTCGGCTCGCTGGTGTGCGAGCGCACGCGGGTGGTCGACGGGCTGCGGGCGCAGGGCTGGACGGTGCCGGAGACGCAGGCCAACTTCGTGTGGCTGCGGCTCGGGGAGCGGACGACCGCGTTCGCCCAGGCCTGTGAGGAGCACGGGGTCGTGGTTCGGCCGTTCGCGGGCGAGGGAGTCCGGGTCACGATCGGCGAGGCCGAGGCGAACGACATCTTCCTGAAGGTGACGGAGGCGTTCCACAAGGAGATGTAGTTCGGCTCACACTGGAGAAGATCACGGGCGCCCGGCTCTGCCGGGCGCCCGTTTCACGTGAAACGGGGGTTTCCGGGCTTTTGAGCAGCTCGCGGTGGGGGTTACCCGTGGACCGCGAGATCCATGCCCGCGCAAGGGCCCCTTCCGGAGGGCGCCGAGTGGGCCATACGGATCTTGACTCGGAGGCAAGAGGACGACCCCGGACTTCCTGGCCGAAAATCAGTGCGCCATAATGGCTTGTGAATGTGAACGCGTTCACAAGCGCGTCCCGTTTGCCCCGTATGTACGTGACAGTCGGGGCGAATCGCCGCAGTACCACGGCGTAGTAAGGAGAGTGACGACGTGGACTTGGCTTTGGCGCCGGAGACACTGGCGCGCTGGCAGTTCGGGATCACCACCGTCTACCACTTCCTGTTCGTTCCGCTGACGATCTCCCTGGCCGCCCTCACGGCCGGGCTGCAGACGGCTTGGGTCCGCACGGAGAAGGAGAAGTACCTCAGGGCGACGAAGTTCTGGGGCAAGCTCTTCCTGATCAACATCGCGATGGGTGTGGTCACCGGCATCGTGCAGGAGTTCCAGTTCGGCATGAACTGGTCGGACTACTCCCGCTTCGTCGGTGACATCTTCGGCGCCCCGCTCGCCTTCGAGGCGCTGATCGCCTTCTTCTTCGAGTCCACCTTCATCGGCCTGTGGGTCTTCGGCTGGGACAAGCTGCCGAAGAAGATCCATCTGGCCTGCATCTGGATGGTCTCGATCGGTACGATCCTGTCGGCGTACTTCATCCTCGCGGCCAACTCCTGGATGCAGCACCCGGTCGGCTACAAGATCGACAAGGCCCGGGGGCGCGCCGAGCTGACCGACTTCCTGGCGGTGCTGACCCAGAACACCGCCCTGAGCCAGGCCTTCCACACCCTCTCCGCGGCCTTCCTGACCGGTGGCGCCTTCATGGTCGGCATATCCGCCTACCACCTGGCCCGCAAGAAGCACATCCGCGAGATGAAGACCTCGCTGCGGCTCGGTCTGATCACCGTGGTCATCGCCGGTCTGCTCACCGCGGTCAGCGGCGACACCCTCGGCAAGGTCATGTTCAAGCAGCAGCCGATGAAGATGGCCGCCGCCGAGGCGCTGTGGGACGGCCAGAAGCCGGCACCGTTCTCGATCTTCGCCTACGGCGACGTGGAGAAGGGCCACAACACCGTCGCCGTCGAGATACCCGGTCTGCTCTCCTTCCTCGCCGACGACAACTTCACGTCGGAGGTCCCCGGGATCAACGACGTCAACAAGGCCGAGCAGCAGAAGTTCGGGCCCGGCGACTACCGACCCAACATCCCGGTCGCCTTCTGGGGCTTCCGCTGGATGATCGGCTTCGGCATGGCCTCCTTCGCCATCGGCCTGGCCGGACTGTGGCTGACCCGCAAGAAGTTCATGCTGCCGCAGCACCTGCGGGTCGGCGAGGACGAGGTCCCGCGCCTGGTGCTGTTCCCGAAGAAGGAACTCGGCCCCAAGCTGGCCCCCTGGTTCTGGCGCATCGCGACCTGGACCATGGCCTTCCCGCTGATCGCCAACTCCTGGGGCTGGATCTTCACCGAGATGGGCCGCCAGCCGTGGGTCGTCTACGGCGTCCTCCAGACCAGGGACGCGGTCTCCCCCGGTGTCTCCCAGGGTGAGGTCATCACCTCGATGATCGTCTTCACCTCGCTGTACGCGATCCTCGCGGTGGTCGAGGTCAAGCTGCTGGCGAAGTACATCAAGGCCGGACCGCCCGAGCTGACCGAGGACGACCTCAACCCGCCCACGAAGATCGGCGGCGACACCCGTGACGCCGACAAGCCGATGGCCTTCTCGTACTAGGCCGAGGGAACAGTCATGGAACTTCACGACGTCTGGTTCGTCCTGATCGCCGTCCTGTGGACCGGCTACTTCTTCCTGGAGGGGTTCGACTTCGGGGTCGGCATCCTCACCAAGCTGCTGGCCCGGGACCGGGCCGAACGCCGGGTGCTCATCAACACCATCGGCCCGGTCTGGGACGGCAACGAGGTCTGGCTGCTCACGGCGGGCGGCGCGACCTTCGCCGCCTTCCCGGAGTGGTACGCCACCCTCTTCTCCGGTTTCTACCTGCCCCTGCTCCTCATCCTGGTCTGCCTGATCGTCCGGGGCGTCGCCTTCGAGTACCGGGCGAAGCGGCCCGAGGAGAACTGGCAGCGCAACTGGGAGACGGCGATCTTCTGGACCTCCCTGCTCCCGGCGTTCCTGTGGGGCGTGGCCTTCGGGAACATCGTGCGAGGAGTCAAGATCGACCAGCACTTCGAGTACGTCGGCAGCGTCTGGGACCTGCTCAACCCTTATGCCCTGCTCGGCGGACTGGTGACGCTCAGCCTGTTCACCTTCCACGGAGCGGTGTTCACGGCGCTGAAGACCGTCGGGGACATCCGGACGCGGGCGCGGCAGCTGGCCCGGTGGGCCGGTCTCGTCGCCGCCGTGCTGGCGGCCGGCTTCCTGCTGTGGACACAGGTCCACAGCGGTGACGGCAAGAGTCTCGTCGCCCTCGTCCTGGCGGTCGCCGCCCTGCTCGGCGCGCTGACGGCGAACCACTTCGGGCGTGAGGGATGGGCGTTCAGCCTGTCCGGCCTCACCATCGTGGCGGCCGTGGCGATGCTCTTCCTGTCGCTCTTCCCCGACGTCATGCCGTCGACCCTCAACGGGGACTGGAGCCTGACGGTCTCCAACGCCTCGTCGAGCCCGTACACCCTGAAGATCATGACCTGGCTGGCGGTGATCGCCACTCCGCTGGTGCTGCTCTACCAGGGCTGGACCTACTGGGTGTTCCGCAAGCGGATCGGCACGCAGCACATCGCCGAAGCCGCACATTGAGTCCGCCGGGGTGTGTTTCACGTGAAACACACCCCTTGGACCGAAGGGCCTGTTTCACGTGAAACCAGTCGATCCGCGTCTGCTGCGCTACGCCCGTGCCACCCGCTTCTTCCTCGTGGCGGTCGTCGGCCTGGGGGCCGTCGGTGCCGGGCTGATCATCGCCCAGGCGATGCTCATCGCCGAGGTGGTCGTCGGTGCCTTCCAGCACGGGCGGTCCCTGACCGAACTGCGCACTCCACTCCTGCTGCTGGCGGCGGTGGCCGTGGGCCGGGCCCTGGTGGCCTGGCTCACCGAGCGGGCCGCCCATCGGGCGAGCGCGGCCGTGAAGTCCGAGCTGCGGGGCCGGCTGCTGGACCGGGCGGCCGCGCTGGGCCCCGGGTGGCTCGGCGGTCAGCGCACCGGCTCGCTGGTCACGCTGGCCACGCGCGGGGTGGACGCCCTCGACGACTACTTCTCGCGCTATCTGCCGCAGCTGGGACTCGCGGTGGTCGTGCCGGTGGCGGTGCTGGCGCGGATCGTCACCGAGGACTGGGTGTCGGCGGCGATCATCGTCGTCACCCTGCCGCTCATTCCGCTGTTCATGATGCTGATCGGCTGGGCCACCCAGTCCCGGACGGACCGGCAGTGGCGGCTGCTGTCCCGGCTGTCGGGTCACTTCCTGGACGTGGTCGCGGGCCTGCCCACGCTCAAGGTGTTCGGCCGGGCCAAGGCACAGGCCGAGTCCATCCGCCGGATCACCGGTGAGTACCGGCAGGCCACGATGCGGACCCTGCGGATCGCCTTCCTCTCCTCCTTCGCGCTGGAACTGCTGGCCACGCTGTCCGTCGCGCTGGTCGCCGTGACGATCGGCATGCGGCTGGTCCACGGCGACATGGACCTGTACATCGGGCTGGTGATCCTGGTGCTGGCGCCGGAGGCGTACCTGCCGCTGCGCCAGGTGGGAGCGCAGTACCACGCGGCCGCGGAGGGACTGGCCGCCGCGGAGGAGATCTTCGCGGTGCTGGAGACGCCGGTGCCGGCGTCCGGGAGCGGCGCGGTGCCCTCGGGGGCGGTGACCTTCGAGGGGGTCACGGTCCGCTACCCCGGGCGTTCCACGGACGCCGTGAGCGATGTGTCGTTCACCGTCGAGCCCGGGGAGACCGTGGCGCTCGTCGGGCCGAGCGGGGTGGGCAAGTCGACGCTGCTGCATGTGCTGCTGGGCTTCGTGCGCCCCGCGCGTGGGCGGGTGCGGATCGGGGGCGTCGACCTCGCCGAACTGGATCTGGAGGAGTGGCGCTCGCGGATCGCGTGGGTGCCGCAGCGACCGCATCTGTACGCCGGAACGATCGCGGAGAACGTACGGCTGGCGCGGCCCGACGCGGACGACGACGCCGTGCGGCGGGCGCTGCGGGACGCGGGGGCGCTGGACTTCGCGGACGCGCTTCCGGACGGTGCGGGCACCGTGCTCGGGGAGGACGGGGCCGGGCTGTCCGCGGGACAGCGGCAGCGGCTGGCGCTCGCGCGGGCGTTCCTCGCCGACCGGCCCCTGCTGGTGCTGGACGAGCCGACGGCCGCACTGGACGGGGCGACGGAGGCGGAGGTCGTCTCGGCGGTGCGACGGCTCGCGGCGGGCCGCACGGTGCTGGTGGTCGTGCATCGCCCCGCGCTGCTGGATGTGGCCGACCGGGTGGTGCGGCTCGAATCCGCCGAACCGGTGGGCGCCCTCGGTGAGCCGGGCCCGGCCGACGGGCCGCGCCCCCTGGAGGCACGGACGTCCGCCACCCGGAACCCCGGGCCGCAGGACGAGCCCGCCGAGTCGGCACCCGCGCCGACCGGGGAGCCGGGACGGGCGCGGAACGCGCTCGCCCGGGTCCGGGGGCTCGGCGCGGCCTGGCGGGGGAGGCTGGGACTGGCCTGGCTGCTGGGCAGCCTCGCGCTCGGCAGTGCCGTCGGGCTGATGGCGACCTCCGGATGGCTGATCTCGCGGGCCTCGCAGCAGCCGCCGGTGCTGTATCTGATGGTCGCGGTCACGGCGACACGGGCGTTCGGGATCGGGCGGGCCGTGTTCCGCTACGCCGAGCGGCTGGTCTCGCACGACGCCGTGCTGCGGATGCTGGCCGACACCCGGGTCGCCGTCTACCGGCGCCTCGAACGGCTGGCTCCCGCGGGGCTGAAGAGCGCCCGCCGCGGTGATCTGCTCACCCGGCTGGTCGCGGACGTGGACGCGCTCCAGGACTACTGGCTGCGCTGGCTGCTGCCCGCCTCGGTCGCCCTGCTCGTCTCCACCGCGACCGTCGGCTTCACCGCCTGGCTGCTGCCCGAGGCGGGCGCCGCCCTCGCGGCGGGCCTGCTCGCGGCGGGGGTCGGCGTGCCCCTGGTGACCGCGACCGTGGCCCGGCGCACCGAGCGACGACTGGCGCCGGCCCGCGGTGAACTGGCGACCCGCATCACCGATCTGCTCACCGGCACCGCCGAGCTGACCGTGGCCGGCGCGCTGCCGGACCGTGCCGGTGCGGCCCGGCGGGCGGACGGCACCCTCACCCGGATCGCGTCGCGCGCCGCCGCCGTCACCGCGCTCGGCGACGGACTCACCGCGCTGATCTCGGGCCTGACCGTCACGGCCACGGCGCTGCTCGGCGTCCAGGCGGTGGCCGCGGGACGGCTCGGCGGGGTGGCGCTGGCCGTGGTGGTCCTCACCCCGCTGGCCGCCTTCGAGGCCGTGCTCGGGCTGCCGCTCGCCGTCCGTTACCGGCAGCGGGTGCGGCGCAGTGCGGAACGGGTCCACGAGGTGCTGGACGCACCCGAGCCGGTGCGCGAGCCCGAGCGGCCCCGGCAGGCGCCCGTGACACCGTTCCCGGTGGTCCTCAAGGGGCTGACCGCACGGTACGAGGGGCAGGGCCGGGAGGCGCTGGCCGGGCTCGACCTGACCCTGGCGGAGGGCCGCCGGATCGCCGTGGTGGGGGCCTCCGGCTCCGGCAAGACGACCCTGGCGCAGGTGCTGCTGCGGTTCCTCGACCCGTGGTCGGGGACGTACACCCTCGCCGGGGTGAACGCCCGCGAGCTGGCCGGCGACGACGTCCGGCGGCTGGTCGGACTGTGCGCGCAGGACGCGCATCTCTTCGACAGCTCGGTGCGCGAGAACCTGCTGCTGGCCCGGAAGGACGCCACGGAGAGCGAGCTGCGCGGGGCCCTGGCCCGGGCGCGGCTGCTGGACTGGGTGGACGGGCTGCCCGACGGCCTGGACACGCTGGTCGGCGAACACGGGGCGCGGCTGTCCGGCGGCCAGCGGCAGCGCCTGGCACTGGCCCGTGCGCTCCTCGCCGACTTCCCCGTGCTGGTGCTCGACGAGCCCGCCGAGCACCTGGACCTGCCGACGGCCGACGCCCTCACCGCCGACCTGCTGGCCGCCACCGAGGGCCGTACGACGCTGCTGATCACCCACCGGCTCGCCGGGCTGGACGAGGTCGACGAGGTGATCGTGCTCGACGCGGGCCGCGTGGTGCAGCGGGGGTCCTACGCGGAGCTGGCCGCGGTGGACGGACCGCTGCGGGAGATGGTGCGCCGGGAGGCGCAGGCGGAGTCGCTGGTCGCGGCCCGGTGACGCCCCCCGGGGTTCGGCCGGGCCGCCATCGCGGAGGCTCGGCCAGGCGAAAGACCCTAGGCGTGCCGGGCGAGCAACTGCTCGATCACGATCGCCACGCCGTCCTCGGTGTTGGCGGGCGCCCGGCCGGTCGCGGCGGCGATGGCGTCGGGGTGGGCGTTGCCCATGGCGTAGGACTGACCGGCCCAGGTCAGCATCTCGATGTCGTTGGGCATGTCCCCGAAGGCGACGACCTCCTCGTGGGAGATGCCGCGTTCCGCGCAGCACAGGGCGAGCGTGCTGGCCTTGGAGACGCCCGGGCCGCTCAGCTCCAGCAGGGCGCTGGGGCTGGACCGGGTGACGGTGGCGCGCTCGCCGACGGTCAGCCGGGCCAGGGTGAGGAACGCGTCGGGGTCGAGCGAGGCGTGGTGGGCGAGGATCTTGAGCACGGGCTGGTCGGCGGTCGGGCCGTCGGCCGCGAGCAGTTCCTCGGCGGGCAGCAGGTTGTCCGGCTTCTCGACGAACAGCTTGGGGTAGTCCGGCTCCTGGTGGAAGCCGTAGGTCTGCTCGACCGCGAACTTGGTGCCGGGCGCGGCCTCGCGCAGCAGGCGTACCGCGGCCAGGGCGTTGTCCCGCGCCAGCTCGCGCACCTTGACGAAGCGGTGGGCGCCGGGGCCGCCGTGCAGATCGACCACGGCGGCGCCGTTGCCGCAGATGGCCAGGCCGTGCCCGTGGACGTGGTCGCTGACGACGTCCATCCAGCGGGCCGGGCGGCCGGTGACGAAGAAGACCTCGATGCCCGCCTCCTCGGCGGCGGCCAGGGCGGCGACGGTGCGCGGGGAGACCGACTTGTCGTCGTGCAGCAGGGTGCCGTCGAGGTCGGTGGCGATCAGCCGCGGGCGGATCGCGGCGGCGGGGGTCCCGGGTTGCCTGGTCGCTGAGGTCATCCGGTCATTCTCGCGCATATGCCCGCACGGGCGTGCGGAACTGTGCACAGATGAGACGCAGATGACGCTCTGGTCGTCCCTGGAACCCCACGAGGTGTCTCCGGTCACATCAGTCCAGCTGGGCGAGGGCCTCCATGGCGATCCGCTCGAAGACCTTCTGGTCGGCGGCGAAGTCGGAGTCGGGGATGGGCCAGTGGACGACGATCTCGGTGAAGCCCAGCTCCCGGTGCCGGCCGGCGAAGTCCACGAACGCGTCCAGCGAGCTCAGCGGGCGGCCGCGGTCCGGGGTGAAGCCGGTGAGCAGGACCTTGTCCAGGTCGGTGACGTCGCGGCCGGCCTCCGCGCAGGCGTCGGCCAGCTTGGCGAGCTGGCCGCGCAGGGCCTCGACGGACTGCTCCGGGGTGCCGGACTCGTACAGCTTCGGGTCGCCGGTGGTCACCCAGGCCTGGCCGTGGCGCGCGGCGAGCCGCAGCCCGCGCGGGCCGGTGGCGGCCACCGCGAACGGCAGCCGGGGGCGCTGCACACAGCCCGGGATGTTGCGTGCCTCGTGCGCCGAGTAGAAGCGGCCCTCGTGCGACACCGCGTCCTCGGTGAGCAGCCGGTCGAGCAGCGGCACGAACTCGGCGAGCCGGTCGGCGCGCTCGCGCGGGGTCCAGGGCTCTTGGCCGAGGGCGGTGGCGTCGAAGCCGGTGCCGCCCGCGCCGATGCCGAGGGTGACGCGGCCGCCGGAGATGTCGTCCAGGGAGATCAGTTCCTTGGCGAGGGTGACCGGGTGCCGGAAGTTCGGGGAGGTGACCAGCGTGCCGAGGCGCAGTCGCTCGGTGGCGGCAGCGGCGGCGGTCAGGGTGGGGACGGCACCGAACCAGGGGCCGTCGCGGAAGCTGCGCCAGGACAGGTGGTCGTAGGTGTACGCGGTGTGGAAGCCCAGCTGCTCGGCGCGCACCCAGGCCGCGCGGCCGCCCTCGTGCCAGCGGCGGTACGGCAGGATCACGGTGCTCAGACGCAGACTCATGCGTTCGAGGGTAAGCGGTGGGGCGGTGTGGTGCGGGGCGGGTCAGCGGGGGCCCGGGAAGCGCAGGTGGCGCGGGGGGACGGCGGCGGTCAGCCAGACGCCGTTGGCGCTGCGCTGGAAGACGTGGCCGTCCCGGTGCATGGCGGCGGCGTCCACGGTGAGGACGACGGGCCGGCCGCGGCGGGCGCCGGCCCGGGTGGCGGTGGCGCGGTCGGCGGACAGGTGGACGGCGTGCCGGCCCATGGGCTTGAGCCCGTCCGCCCTGATCGCCGGCACGGCGCCGGGGACGGTGCCGTGGTAGAGGTACGGCGGCGGGGTGGCCGGGGGCAGGCCGAGGTCGACGGGGACGCTGTGGCCCTGGGCGGCGCGGATCCTGGTGCCGTCGATCGTGAAGCGCCGTTTGTCGTTGGTCTCGACCACGCGGGCCAGTTCCTCGCGGGTGAGGGGGAAGCCGTGGCGGGCCGCCGCGGTGATCAGCTCGTCGATGTCGGCCCAGCCGGCGGGATCGAGGGTGAGGCCGATCCGGCCGGGCTGGTGGCGGAGGTGTCTGGAGAGGTACTTGGACACCCTGATGGCGCGTTGTTCGTCCATGCTCCCAGGATGTGGGGGAGACGCGGATCACGCAGGTTGTTTTCCGCGGGGAGGTTTGGTCCACAGACAACCGGGGTTATCCACAGGGGAATTGACGAAACTGTGGACAACTGGCCCGGGGAAGACGGTGGTTGCGGGGAGCCCGCTCCACGGCGCGCTCCCCGCGACCACCCGTCTCACACCTTCGGTTCCACCCGCGCCAGCCGTCGCAGCGCCCCCGGCAGCACCCGCGACAAGGCGTGCGCCACCCGCGACTCCGGGGTCACCGGCACCAGCGGCTTGTTGTCCGCGATCGCGTCCAGGACGGCGGAGGCCACCTTCTCCGGCGGGTAGTTGCGCAGGCCGTACAGGCGGGCCGAGTTCTTCCGGCGGCGGGCCTCCTCCTCCGCGTCGACACCGGCGAAGCGGGCCGTGGAGGTGATGCCGGTGTTGACGATGCCGGGGCAGATCGCCGTCACACCGATGGACCGCGAGGCGAGTTCCGCGCGCAGGCACTCCGACAGCATCAGTACCGCCGCCTTGGAGGTGCTGTAGGCGGGCAGGATCCGAGACGGCTGGTAGGCGGCCGCCGACGCGATGTTGACGATGTGGCCGCCCTGTCCGCGCTCGGCCATCCGCGCCCCGAAGAGCCGGCAGCCGTGGATCACGCCCCACAGGTTGACGTCGAGGACGGTGCGCCAGTCCTCGGTCGTCGTGTCGAAGAAGGAGCCGGACAGACCGATGCCGGCGTTGTTGACCAGCACGTCCAGCACGCCGTACGCGCGGTGCACCCGCTCGGCGAGCTTCTCCATGGCCTGCTCGTCGGAGACGTCCGCCGTCTCCGCCCAGGCCTCGGGCGCGCCGATCAGCCGGGCCAGTTCGGCGGTGCGGGCCGCGGCCTCCGCGTCCCGGTCGACGGCGATCAGCCGCGCGCCCGCCTCCGCGAACGCGAACGCCGTCGCCCGCCCGATCCCGCCGCCCGCGCCGGTGATCAGCACCAGCTGCCCGCCGAACCGGGCGGCGTGCGCGCCGGTGGCGGTCACCGGCGCGGGGCGGCCGCCCTCGACGGACGTCACGAACTCCTCGATCCACGCGGTCAGCTGGTCGGGCCGGGTGCGCGGGACCCAGTGCTTCGCCGCGATCGTGCGCCGGGTCAGCCGGGGCACCCACCGCTCCAGGTCGTCGTAGAGCCGCGCGGAGAGGAACGCGTCGCCCTCGGGGACGATCAGCTGCACCGGCGCGTGCGCGTGGGCGTCCGGGCGGGGCCGGCGCAGCCGGGCGCGCACGTTGTCCCGGTACAGCCAGGCGCCGTGGGCCGCGTCGGAGGCCAGGGAGGGGGTCGGGTAGTCGCCGCCGGAGACCTGTTCGGTCTTCTCCAGGATCCTCGGCCAGCGCTTGCCGAGCGGGCCGCGCCAGGCCAGCTCGGGCAGCGCCGGGGTGTGCAGCATGCCCACGTACCAGGACTTGGCGCCCTGCCCGAGGAGCTGGCCCACGCGGCGGGGCGTCGGGCGCCTGAGGCGGTCGTTGATCCAGTGCCCGAAGTGGTCCAGGGACGGCCCGGAGACGGAGGTGAAAGAAGCGATGCGGCCCTCGGTGCGGGCGACCGTGACGAACTCCCAGGACTGCACCGAGCCCCAGTCGTGGCCGACCAGGTGCACCGGTCGGTCCGGGCTGACCTCGTCCACGACGGCCAGGAAGTCGTCGGTGAGCTTGGCGAGGGTGAAGCCGCCGCGCAGCGGCTTCGGCGCCGTGGAGCGGCCGTGGCCCCGGACGTCGTAGAGGACCACGTGGAAGCGGTCCGCGAGGCGCGGGGCGATCTCGGACCACACCTCCTTGTTGTCCGGGTAGCCGTGCACCAGGACCACGGTCGGCTGCCGCGGATCGCCGAGTTCGGCCACGCTGAGCTCGATCCCGCCGGTCCGTACCGTGCGCTCGCGCGCGTCCTTCAGGGTCGTCACTTCTCCTCCGCCCAGCGCCGCACGTGCGGCAGATCGTCGTCCAGCCAGAACGCGCTCTCCTCGGGGTCCTTCGAGTCGGTGACCACGAGGATCTCCTCGAACTTCGCGCCGGTGCCCCGGAATCCGAGGTGGGGTTCGACCGCCCACAGGCCCGGCCGCGGCGGGTGGTCCGAGAAGCGGTACGGCGACCACAGGGGCGACCAGCCCTCGCGGTGGCCGTGCAGCGCGTCCGAGACCAGGCCCTTCAGGGACTGCGTGCCGAAGCCGAACAGATGGGGCGCCCAGCGGTGCTCCTTCACCCGGTCCACCTTGTGGGCGATCACCCCGAAGGGGTAGGCGCGGTGCCGGTTGGCATAGCCCTGGCGAACCATCAGCCGGTCCACGTCCTCGTAGATCTCGCGCAGGGAGCGCCGCTCGCGCACCTCGCGCAGGATCAGCTCCCGGTGCGCCTCCAGATCGGCCAGCAGCCGGTCCTGCACCGGGTTCGCCCCCAGGGAGCCCGCGTAGCCGATGTCCGCCGTGTATCCCTCGTGGACCGGGGCCATGTCCAGGATGAACGGCATCCCGGGCGCCAGTTCGCGGTCGGTGGGGAAGAACTGGAGCGGGACGCGGAAGTCCACGAACGCCGTACGGTCCCCGAACCAGGCGAACGGCAGGTGGAACCAGTCCCGCACCCCGCGCTCGCGCAGCCATTCCCGCTGCATCCGCGCCGCCTCGCGCTCGGTCACCCCCGGCTCCAGCCGGGCCGCGACCGCCTCCGCGCACTCGTAGGCGAGGTGCTGCACCCGCCTGAATCCCCGCAGCTCCACGGGGAGTTCGCTGCTCACTGCCGTCGTCATGCCGCCTCGTCCCGTCGTCCGGCCGACTCGCCTGTCGGCTGCGGTACGCGTCCGTAACTTGACGTACGTGAATCTCGCAGTTGTTAGAGGTGGCGTCAATAGGCGGGAACGCGGGCCCGGGAGGGACTCCGAGCGGCCGTGAGGCAGGGCGCCCCCTAGGGATGCGTAATACCTGGGGCTGACCCCAAGACGGCTCTGTGGTCTGACGACCGGCGTGGCCGGGATCACTAACGTCGGCTGGGTGACTGTGATCGCGACCGAAAGCCTGAGCAAGCGGTTCCCCCGGGTGACCGCGCTCGACCGGCTGTCCGTGGACATCGGGGCCGGTGTGACCGGACTCGTCGGGGCCAACGGCGCCGGCAAGTCCACCCTGATCAAGATCCTGCTGGGGCTGTCCCCCGCCACCGAGGGCAGCGCCCGGGTGCTCGGGCTGGACATCGCCACCGAGGGCGCCGCCATCCGCGAGCGCGTCGGCTACATGCCCGAGCACGACTGCCTGCCGCCGGACGTCTCGGCCACCGAGTTCGTCGTGCACATGGCGCGGATGTCGGGGCTGCCGCCCACGGCCGCGCGCGAGCGCACCGCGGACATCCTGCGCCACGTCGGCCTCTACGAGGAGCGCTACCGCCCCATCGGCGGTTACTCCACCGGCATGAAGCAGCGTGTGAAGCTCGCGCAGGCCCTGGTGCACGACCCCAAGCTGGTCTTCCTGGACGAGCCGACCAACGGCCTCGACCCGGTCGGCCGGGACGAGATGCTCGGCCTGATCCGCCGGGTCCACTCCGACTTCGGCATCTCCGTCCTGGTCACCTCGCACCTGCTGGGCGAGCTGGAGCGGACCTGCGAGCACGTGGTCGTCATCGACGGCGGCAAACTGCTGCGCTCCAGCTCCACCACCGACTTCACCCAGACCACGACCACCCTCGCGATCGAGGTCACCGACAGCGACGCCCACCCCGACGGCACCCGGGCGGTGCGCGAGGCGCTGGGCGCGCGCGGGGTGGAGGTCGCCCACGAGGGCGCGGGCCTGCCCGGCGCGGGCCACATCCTGCTGCTCACCGCGGCCGGCGAGCAGACGTACGACCTGGTGCGCGACGTGGTCGCCGATCTCGGGCTCGGGCTGATCCGGATGGAGCAGCGCCGGCACCACATCGCCGAGGTGTTCACGGCCGGCAGCGCCGACGAGCAGCGGAAGGAGGCCGTCGGTCATGGCGGTTGAGCAGCCCCTCACGGGCGAGACGACCCGTATCCACGACATCGGCTACCGCGGCTACGACGGTCCGCGCCTCGGCCGCGCCTACGCCCGCCGCTCCCTCTACTCGCAGTCCCTGCGCGGCGCCTACGGCCTCGGCCGCTCGGTGAAGTCCAAGGTGCTGCCGATGCTGCTGTTCGCGGTGATGTGCGTGCCCGCCGCCATCATGGTGGCCGTCGCCGTCGCCACCAAGGCGCACGAACTGCCGGTCGGCTACACCCGCTACGCGATCATGATGCAGGCCGTGATCAGCCTGTACGTCGCCTCGCAGGCGCCCCAGGCCGTCTCGCGCGACCTGCGCTTCAAGACGGTGCCGCTGTACTTCTCGCGCCCCATCGAGACCGCCGACTACGTCCGCGCCAAGTTCGCCGCGCTCGCCTCGGCGATCTTCATCCTCACCGCCGCCCCCCTGCTGGTGATGTACGTGGGGGCGCTGCTGTCCAAGCTGGGCTTCGCCCACCAGACGAAGGAATTCGCCGAGGGACTGGTCTCCGTGGCCCTGCTCTCCCTGCTCTTCGCCGGCATCGGCCTGGTCATCGCCGCCGTCACCCCGCGCCGCGGCTTCGGCATCGCCGCGGTGATCGCCGTACTGGTCATCTCCTACGGGGCGGTGTCCACCCTCCAGGCCATCGCCAGCACCCAGGGGCACGACGGCGCCGTCCCGTGGATCGGCCTGTTCTCGCCGGTCACCCTGATCGACGGCCTCCAGTCCGCCTTCCTGGGCGCGACCACCCGGGCCCCCGGCGGGGTCGCCCCCTCGACCGGGGAGGGCGTGGTCGACGTCCTCGTCACCCTCGCACTGATCGCCGGCAGCTACGGCCTGCTGCTGCGCCGCTACAAGAAGGTGGGACTGTGACGACCCTCAGCATCGACCACGTCTCCCGCTGGTTCGGCAACGTGGTCGCCGTCAACGACATCACCATGACCATCGGCCCCGGGGTGACCGGTCTGCTCGGCCCGAACGGCGCCGGGAAGTCCACCCTGATCAACATGATGGGCGGCTTCCTCGCCCCGTCCACGGGCACTGTCACCCTCGACGGGCAGCCGGTGTGGCGCAACGAACAGATCTACCGGCACATCGGCATCGTCCCCGAGCGGGAGGCGATGTACGACTTCCTCACCGGACGCGAGTTCGTCGTCGCCAACGCCGAGCTGCACGGCCTCGGCGACAAGGCCGCCCAGCGGGCCCTCGCCACGGTCGAGATGGAGTACGCCCAGGACCGCAGGATCGCCACGTACTCCAAGGGCATGCGCCAGCGCGTGAAGATGGCGAGCGCCCTGGTGCACGACCCGTCGCTGCTGCTGCTGGACGAACCGTTCAACGGCATGGACCCGCGCCAGCGCATGCAGCTGATGGACCTGCTGCGCAGGATGGGCGACGAGGGCCGCACCGTGCTCTTCTCCTCGCACATCCTCGAAGAGGTCGAGCAGCTCGCCCGGCACATCGAGGTCGTCGTCGCCGGGCGGCACGCGGCCAGCGGCGACTACCGCAAGATCCGCCGGCTGATGACCGACCGGCCGCACCGCTACCTGGTGCGCTCCAGCGACGACCGCGCCCTCGCGGCCGCGCTGATCGCCGACCCGTCCACCTCCGGCATCGAGGTCGACCACGCCGAGGGCGCGCTGCGCATCCAGGCCGTCGACTTCGGCCGCTTCACCACCCTGCTGCCGAAGGTCGCCAGGGACCACGGCATCCGGCTGCTCACGGTCTCGCCGTCGGACGAGTCCCTGGAGTCCGTCTTCTCGTACCTGGTCGCGGCGTAGGAGGCCGAAGATGTACGACCCCACCGTCGCCCGGCTCACCTACCGGGCCCTGCTCGGCCGTCGCCGGGCCCTCATCCTCGGCGCGCTGCCGCTGCTGCTCATCGTGATCTCCGTGGCCGTCCGCGCCCTCAGCGGCGCCGACGACCAGACGGCCGCCGACGTGCTCGGCGGGTTCGCCATCGCCACGATGGTGCCCATCATCGGTGTCATCGCGGGCACGGGCGCCATCGGCCCGGAGATCGACGACGGCTCCGTCGTCTACCTGCTGGCCAAGCCGCTGAAGCGGCCGACGATCATCTTCACCAAGCTGATCGTGGCCATCGCCGTGACCATGGTGTTCTCGGCGGTGCCGACGATGATCGCCGGACTGATCCTGAACGGCAACGGCCAGCAGATCGCCGTCGCCTACACGATCGCCGCGCTGGTCGCCTCCATCGCCTACTCGGCACTGTTCCTGCTGCTCGGCACGGTCTCGCGGCATGCCGTGGTCTTCGGCCTGGTGTACGCGCTGGTCTGGGAGGCGCTGTTCGGCTCCCTGGTGCCCGGGGCGCGCACGCTGAGCGTCCAGCAGTGGTCGCTGGCCGTCGCGCACAAGGTGGCCGGGGGCGACCTGATCACGTCCGACGTCGGCCTGACCACGGCCGTCGTGCTGCTGGTGGCGGTGACGGTGCTGGCCACCTGGTACGCCGGCCAGAAGCTGCGGTCGCTGAAGCTCGCCGGGGAGGAGTGAGCGGGGAGGAGTGAGCACCCCGCTGCGCTCTTGACGGGGACTTCATCCTCGTCCGGGCACACTGGGCAAATCGGATGTATACGAGGAGGCCGGGATGGCGGAGGAGACGCCGGGCGGGGGCGGGGGGTTCGAGGAGGACGCCTTTGCGGGGCTGGTCCTGGACGAGGCCTTCGTCCGTGCCGCGGAGGCCTCCGAGCCGTCCGCCCGGGCGCGGATGCTGGCCGCGCGCTGGCGCGCCGAGGCCCCCGAGCCCCAGCCGTGGCGCTCGGACCAGCCGCCCGCGGGGTGGTTCTTCAGCAAGGCGAGGCGTCGGCGCAGGCGCAGAAGGGGCGGCTGAGGCGCCCCGCGGACGACGCGGGGCGCATCGCCGTACGGCTGTGCCGTGCGGGCGCGACCGGCCGTCGCGGCGGCCCCTGTGGGGGCCGGGCCGTCATCCCAGCAGGGTCTCCAGGACGACCGCGATGCCGTCCTCCTCGTTGGAGGTCGTCACCTCGTCGGCCACCGCCTTGAGCTCGTCGTGTGCGTTGGCCATGGCCACGCCCCGGGACGCCCAGGCGAACATGGGGATGTCGTTCGGCATGTCGCCGAAGGCGATCGTGTCCGCGGCCCGCAGGCCGAGACGGCGCGCGGCCAGCGAGAGACCCGTGGCCTTGGACAGGCCGAGCGGCAGGAGTTCCACGATCCCCGCGCCGGCCATGGCGACGCTGACGAACCCGCCCGCCGCCTGTCGCGCGGCCTCCGCCAGCTCGTCGTCCCCGAGCGTCGGATGCTGTATGTAGATCTTGTTCAGCGGGGCGGCCCAGAGATCGGACGCGTCGGTGAAGGGCACGGCGGGCAGCGGGCCCGCGACCGCGTACCCCGGGCCCACGAGCACCTCGCCGTCCAGCCCGTCCCGGCTGGCCGCCAGATGCAGCGGGCCGACCTCCGCCTCGATCTTGGCGAGGGCGACCCCGGCCAGCTGCCGGTCGAGGGTGACCGAGGTCAGCAGGCGGTGCGCGCCCGCGTCGTAGACCTGGGCGCCCTGGCCGCAGACGGCGAGGCCGTCGTAGCCGAGGTCGTCCAGGACGTGCCGGGTCCAGGGGACGGCCCGGCCGGTGACGACGATGTGGGCCGCGCCCGCCGCGGTCGCCGCGGCGAGCGCGTCACGGGTGCGCTGGGAGACGGATCCGTCGGAGCGCAGCAGCGTCCCGTCGAGGTCGGTGGCGACGATCCCGTAGGGGAAGCTCACTTGGCCACCGGCTCCAGGACCTCCCGGCCGCCCAGGTAGGGGCGCAGCACCTCGGGGACGCGGACGGAGCCGTCGGCCTGCTGGTGGTTCTCCAGGATCGCCACGATGGTGCGCGGTACGGCGCACAGCGTGCCGTTGAGCGTGGCGAGCGGCTTGACCTGCTTGCCGTCGCGGACCCGGATGGACAGCCGGCGGGACTGGAACTCGGTGCAGTCCGAGGTCGAGGTCAGCTCGCGGTACTTGCCCTGGGTCGGGATCCACGCCTCGCAGTCGAACTTGCGGGCGGCCGAGGAGCCGAGGTCACCGGAGGCGACGTCGATCACGCGGAACGGCAGCTCCAGCGAGGTCAGCCACTGCTTCTCCCAGTCCAGCAGGCGCTGGTGCTCCGCCTGGGAGTCCTCCGGCGCGACGTACGAGAACATCTCGACCTTGTCGAACTGGTGGACGCGGAAGATGCCCCGGGTGTCCTTGCCGTGCGAGCCGGCCTCGCGGCGGAAGCAGGGCGAGAAGCCCGCGTACCGCAGCGGCAGCTTGTCGGCGTCGATGATCTCGTCCATGTGGTAGGCCGCGAGCGCCACCTCGGAGGTGCCGACCAGGTACAGGTCGTCCTTGTCCAGGTGGTAGACGTCCTGCGCGGCCTGGCCGAGGAAGCCGGTGCCGGCCATGGACTGCGGGCGGACCAGCGCCGGGGTGAGCATCGGGGTGAAGCCGGCCGCGGTGGCCTGGGCCATCGCCGCGTTCACCAGGGCCAGCTCCAGCAGGGCGCCGACGCCGGTGAGGAAGTAGAAGCGGGAGCCGGAGACCTTGGCGCCGCGCTCGACGTCGATCGCGCCGAGCCGCTGGCCCAGCTCCAGGTGGTCCTTGGGCTCGAAGCCCTCGGCGCCGAAGTCGCGGATGGTGCCGTGCGTCTCCAGGGTGACGAAGTCCTCCTCGCCGCCGACCGGGACGTCGGGGTGGACGAGGTTGCCGAGCCGGAGCAGCAGCTCCTGGGTCTCGGCGTCGGCCGCGTCGCGCTCGGCGTCGGCGGCCTTGACGTCGGCCTTCAGCTGCTCGGCGCGCTTGAGCAGTTCGGCCTTCTCGTCACCGGTGGCCTTGGGGATCTGCTTGCCGAGCTGCTTCTGTTCGGCGCGCAGTTCGTCGAAGCGGACGCCGGAGGACCTGCGCCGCTCGTCGGCAGACAGGAGGGAGTCGACGAGCGCGACGTCCTCTCCACGGGCGCGCTGGGACGCGCGCACACGGTCGGGGTCCTCACGGAGCAGGCGAAGGTCAATCACAGGGCCAAGGCTACCGGTGCCGGGTTGTCGCTCACGAATCACTATTCCGGCGCGCTTGGATTTGCGGCTTACGGTGCGTTATGCGCTAATTGCGAGCCGTGTCAAGGGAAAGTGTCTCACTCCCTGGGACGGGGCAGGCCGCAGGCGCCCCGTTGACTGGATTTCCTTGTGGAGAACGGGATTTGGGGACCCGGTTGTCCACAGAAATCCACACTCTCGGAAGAGTTATCCACAGGGTGTGGGGAAGGGCTGTGGATGCTGGAATTGATCACTCCGGAACTCTCCGGGGTGATGGGTGGGCGTGCAGAATTCCTCGGCCAAAGTGGATCGAGACCCACTTTCGGGTGGAAAACGGTCGTCCTAAAAGATGAACCGAAGGAAACGGGTGGACGAAGAGCGAGTCAGGTGATGGTTGCCCCGTCTGGGCCCCGTGGGGCGATTTGTCGACTGGATCACCCTGTGCTGTCGACTTGTCCCCAGGTCGAGAAGGGCACCTGTGGATAACTCCTGTGGATAACGTTGATACGCAGGTAGGACTGGCTAGAAGCGGCCGTCCTGGCAGCGTGCCACCCAGTCCGCCGCGCGCATGAACTCCTCGTCCGAGGTCCCGGTCTGCGCGGGCCCGGCCTCCCCCGGCTCCACGTCGGCGCGCGGGTACGAGCCGAGGAAGCGCACATCGCGGCAGATCCGCTTCAGCCCGGTCAGCGCCTCCGCCATCCGCCGGTCCGAGATGTGGCCCTCGGCGTCCACGCAGAAGCAGTAGTTGCCGATCCCGGCGCCGGTCGGCCGGGACTGGAGCAGCATCAGGTTGATGCCGCGCGAGGCGAACTCGCCGAGCAGGTCGCGCAGTCCACCGGGGTGGTCGGCGCGCTGCCAGAGCACCACCGAGGTCTTGTCGGCGCCGGTCCGGGCGGCGGGCCGGGCCGGGCGGCCGACCAGCACGAACCGGGTCTGCGCGTTCTCCGCGTCGTGGATCCCGGTCTCCAGGGCCGTGAGGCCGTACCGGGCGGCGGCGAACTCGCCCGCGAAGGCGGCGTCGTAGCGGCCCTCCTGGACCAGCCGGGCGGCGTCCGCGTTGGAGGCCGCCGACTCCCAGACGGCGTCCGGGAGGTTGGCCTTGAGCCAGTTGCGCACCTGCGGCTGGGCCGCGGGGTGGGCCGAGACCGTCTTGATGTCCGCGAGCTGCGTGCCCGGCCGGACCAGCAGCGCGAAGGTGATGGAGAGCAGCACCTCGCGGTAGATCGTCAGCGGCTCGCCGGCGACCAGTCCGTCCAGGGTGGCGGTGATGCCGCCCTCGACCGAGTTCTCGATCGGCACGAACGCCGCCTCGGCCTCGCCGGCCCGCACCGCGTCCAGCGCGGACTGCACCGACACGTACGGGGTCAGCTCCCGGGTGGCCGCCTCCGGCAGCGTCCGCAGGGCCACCTCGGTGAAGGTGCCCTCCGGACCGAGATACGCATAGCTCGCTGGCATGGTCCTCACCCTAATGGCCGTCGGCCGTCCTGGCTCAGCCGTCTCATGACAGCCACTCGACCGGGTGGTTTGATCCCGGAAAGTCCGCAGAGCGCACAGGGCGTCGGCTAGAGGATCGGGTCCGTCGGCAGCTCGATGTCCGGCCTCAGCCCTCCAGCAGCCGCTGCCCCACGTACTCGCCCTTCGCGGCCCCGCCCGGCACCGCGAACAGCGCGCTCGCCTCGTGCCGGATGAACCGCGACAGCGCGTCGCCGCGGTCGAGCTTGCGCTGCACCGGCACGAAGCCCCGCAGCGGATCGGCCTGCCAGCAGACGAAGAGCAGGCCGGCGTCCGGGGTCCCGTCCGCGTCGAAGCCGTCGTGGTACGAGAACGGGCGCCGCAGCATGGCCGCCCCGCCGTTCTTGTCCGGCCGGGTGATCCGCGCGTGCGCGGTGAGCGGGATCACGTACTCGCCCCGGGCGTCGGTCTTGTCCAGCTCCATCGGGCTGGTCTCCCCGCCCCCGGTCAGCGGCGCCCCGTCGGCCTTGCGGCGCCCGATGACCTGCTCCTGGGCGGTCTGCGACAGCTTCTCCCAGTCGTCCAGCAGCATGCGGATCCGGCGTACGACGGCGTAGGAGCCGTGCGCCATCCACGCGGGCTCCCCCGAGGCGGGCACGAAGACCTGCTGCTCGAAGGCGGCGTCCGTCGGCTTCGGATTGCCGGTGCCGTCGATCTGGCCCATCAGGTTGCGGGCCGTCATCGGGTGGGCGGTGGCGCCCGGGGTGCGGTTGAAGCCGTTCATCTGCCAGCGCACCCGCGCGGCCGAACCGGCGTCCTTCTGGATCGCGCGCAGGGCGTGGAAGGCGACCAGGGCGTCGTTCGCGCCGATCTGCACGAACAGATGGCCGTCGCTGCGCGCCTTGTCGAGGCGGTCGGAGGAGAAGGCCGGCAGCGGGTCGAGCGCGGTGGGCCGCTGCTTCTCCAGGCCGGTGCGGGAGAAGAAGTCGTGGCCGAAGCCGAAGGTGACGGTCAGCGAGGAGGGGCCCGCGTCGCGCGCCACGGCGGTGTCGTCGTGCGGCGCCGGCTCGCCCGCCATCAGCCGCTCGGCCGTCGCCGACCAGCGGCGCAGCAGGGCCGCCGCCTCCGTGCGGCCCGCGCCCGCCACCAGGTCGAAGGCGACGAGATGGCCGCACGCCTGGAGCCCCTCGGTGATGCCGGGCTGATGTTTCCCGTGAAACATCGCCCGGTCGGAGCCGACGGAGGTGAGCGGGGTGGCCTGGGCGGGCGCGGTGGCACGGCCGATGGCGCCGCCCGCCGCGCCGAGCACCAGTCCGGAGGCCCCCGCGGTGCCGAGCAGGGTGCGCCGGGAGACGCCGCCCGCCTCGGCGCGGGCCGCGTTCACCGGGGCCTCGGGGGTGCGGGCCGCCGGGATGGACTGTTCGGTCATGGTCTGGTTCAGCCGATCTGCGCGTTCTTGGAGACGGTCACTTCGTCGATGTCGGAGGTGCGTACGGTGACGGCGACCTTCCAGTCGCCGGCCATCGGGATCTGTACCGAGTCCGCGGACCAGTGTCCGGTGGTGATGTGCTCGGCGGTCACGGCGAGCGGGCCGATCTTCTTCGCCTCCAGGGTGAGGGCGACCTTCACCTCGGGGACGTCGAAGGGCCGGCCGTCGGGCTTGCGGACGAAGAGGTGCAGCTGGTTGGTGCCCGCGCGGGCGGGGTCGAGGTCGAGGGAGACCACGCCCTTGCCGTCGGCGCCGCCCGTGTCGAAGGGCAGGGTCAGGGAGCCGTTCGGGGCCGTCGTGGCGGTGCCGGCCGAGGTGGCGGCCCTGGCCTCCTGCTCGGTGCGACCGGACTCGGTCTGCGTCAGCGCGGTGGTGACGGCGAGCAGGAGGACGGCGACGGCGGCCTCGGCGAGCACCGAGCGGCGCAGCCGGTAGCGTCCCGTGTCCCCGTCCCGCAGCCGCTTGCGCCGGGCGGTGTCCATCGCGGCCCGCTGCCGGGCGAGCTGGGCGGCACGCCGGGCGTCGCCGCCGTCCGCCGGGTGGTCCTCCGCCGCGTTCGCGTCCTGCCCGGCGGCCGTCGAGGCGGCGACGCTCTCCTTCTCGGCCTCCGCCTCCTCGGCCTCCGTGCCGCCCGCGGCCCGGTCGGTGAGCCGTCCGGTCCAGCGCCGGGACGCCGAGGCGATGCCGACCATGAGCGCCACCAGGGCGATCTTGGCCAGCAGCAGCTGGCCATAGCGGGTACCGGTGAAGGCGGACCAGGAGCCGAGCTGGCGCCAGGACTGGTAGACGCCGGTGACGACGAGGACGAGGACGGAGCCGAAGGCCAGCCGGGAGAAGCGCCGCACGGCCGTGGCCTCGACCGGGGTCCCGGCGGGCGCCCGGTACAGGGCGACCAGGAGCGCGGTGAGCCCGCCCAGCCAGGCGGCGACGGCGAGCAGGTGGACGACGTCGACCGGCATGGCGATGCCCGGCTGGAGCCCCACCGAGGCGTGCTCGGACACCGCCCAGCTGGTCGCGAGCCCGGCCGCCACGACCACGCCCCCGATCCCCAGCCCGAAGGTCAGGTCCCGCTTCTCCGCGCCCTCCTCGCGCCGCTGGTAGGAGCCGAAGAGCACGGCGATGAACAGCGCGGCGGCGGCGAGCAGCAGCAGCCGGGAGACCAGCGCGGCGCCCGGCTTGGTCTGCAGCACCTGGCCGAGCAGCCCGAGGTCGAAGACGTCGGCGAGCTTGCCGGTGGTGGTGTAGGAGCCGCGCAGCAGCAGCAGCCACAGGGTGGCCGCGGTCAGCGCCAGCCAGCCGCCGACCACCAGCCGTTGCAGGGCCCGTACGCCCGCGCCGCGCCGCCAGCAGACCAGTACGAAGGCGGTGCCGCCCGCGAGCACGATGAAACCGGCGTACGACACGTACCGCCCGAAGGCGTAGAGGCCGCCGACGATCCCGCCGCCCACGGCCGTCGCGGCGTCGGGGACCACGGTCTTCGAGGGCGCCCCGACGGAGAAGGTGTAGGCGCCGGCCACGGGGTGGCTGTCGGCGGAGACGACCTGGTAGGTGACCGTGTAGGTGCCCTTGCCCAGGCCGCTTTCGAGGTTCACGGCGTACGTCGTGCCGCGCACGTTGGCGGGCGCGCCGGTCTGCACCGGTCTGCCCTTGGGGTCGAGGACCCGCAGGGAGCCCTCGTTCATCGCCACCTTCTCGGAGAAGGTGAGCGACACCCGGGCGGGCGGCTGTGCGACCACCACCCCCTGCGCGGGGTCGCTGCCGGTCAGCGCCGCGTGCGCGGAGGCCGGGCCGGCCCCCGCGAGCAGCGTGCCGGTGACGGCGAGGAGCAGCAGCAACAGGTTCCGCAGTCGGGGGGTGATGGTCCGGGTCACGGTGTCCCTTCCCTCAGTGGCCGGTCGACGGGTGGTACGTGGCGGACTCCACCGGCATCCGGACCGTGAGCGGCGCGGACGAGGCGAAGGTGAGCTTCAGGGTGACCGTCTGGCCCTGCTTCGGCTGGTGCCGAAGCTGCTCGAACATCAAGTGGTTGCCACCGCTCTTGAAGACGAGCCGGCCGTGGGCGGGTATGGGGAAGGAGGACTGCTCCCGCATCTCGCCGCCCACGGTGCTGTGCATGGTGATCCGGCCGGCGGCGGCACTGGTCACCGAGGTCAGTTCGTCCTTCGCGGCGCCCTTGTTGGTGATCGTCAGGAAGCCGGCGGCCATGTCGGCGGAGACCGGCTGCGGCATGTACGACCCGCTCACCGACAGCTCGGCCTTCGCCGGAGCCGGTTTCGAGCAGCCCGCGAGGGCGAGCGCGCCGGCGAGCGCGGCGGCCGTGCCGAGCACCGCGGGGCGACGGCTCACGGCTTGGCCCCCTCGACGAGCTTGGGCAGGTCCTTGATGTAGTCGTCGACCGTGGCTTCCTCGCCGATGAGCACGTAGCCGCCGTTCGTCTTCGGTGAGAAGGCGACGACCTGGGTGCCGTGCACGGAGACGAGCTTGCCGTTCTTGTCCTTCGTCGTCGGCTCCACCGAGATGCCGACGGAGCGGGCGCCCGCCTGGACGGTCTTGAAGTCGCCGGTCAGGCCGATGAACCGGGGGTCGATGCCCTTGAGCCAGCTGCCGAGCGCGGCCGGCGTGTCCCGGCCGGGATCGGTGGTCACGAAGACGACGCGCAGGTCGTCGCGCTGGGCCGGGGTCAGCGACTTCTGGGCGGCGACGGCGATGTTGCTCATCGTCGTCGGGCAGATGTCGGGGCAGTGCGTGTAGCCGAAGTAGAGCAGGGTCGGATGGCCCTGGGTCTCCTTGCGGAGGTCGTACTTCTTGCCGTGGGTGTCGGTGAGCACCAGGCCGGGCTTGTCCCAGGGCTGGTCGAGGACGGTGGCGGGGCCGCTCTGGCCGGACTCCTGGGAGACCGCGGAGACCGGCGACCGGCCGTCGGAGTCCTGGCTGCCGCAGGCGGAGAGGGTCAGGGTGGCGGCGGCGAGCAGTGCGGCCGCGGCGAACGTCTTCTTGCGCATAGAGAAATGTCCCAGATGTGAGATATCCGGCGCGCACCGGGGTCGTGCGGGGGCTTGCGAGAAGCCTGGCACGTCCCCGGCGCGCGCTGCGGAACGGTGGGCTCAGGCGGTGCGGCGGCGTCCGGCGAAGACGCCGTAGGCCACGCCCGCGGCGCCGACGACGATGCCGGCCACGCCGAGCACCCGGGCGGTGGTGTCACTGCCGCCGCCGGAGCCGGTGGCGGCGGTGCCGTCGGTCTTGTCGGCGGCGGCGCTCGCCGTGCCGTGCTCGCCGGCCGGGGCGGTCAGCTGGAGCACCGGGGCGGGGTTCTGCGGCTCGTCCTGGCCGGGCTGCGGTACCTCGATCCAGCGCACGACCTGCTTGTCGGAGTACGTCTGGAGCGCCTTGAACACCAGCTGGTCGGTGTTGTCGGGCAGGGCGCCGACGGAGAGCGGGAACTTCTGGAAGTAGCCGGGCTCGATGCCCTTGCCGTCGGCGGTCCAGGTGACCTTGGTGACGGCCTGGTCGATCGTGTCGCCGTGCACGGTCAGCGGCTTGGCCAGCTTGGCCTTGGTGACCTGGACGTGCCAGCCCGGCACCGGCTCGGCCATCACGGAGGCCAGCGGGTGGTCGGCCGGGAGACTGACCTCGACCTTGGTGGTCGAGGCGTCGTCCCGCTCGTTGGGGACCTTGAAGTCGACGACCGCGTAGCCGCCCTTGGCCGCGGCGCCCTCGGGCTGCACGGTCACGTGCGCGAAGGCGGGGGCGGACAGGGCGAGCACGGCGGTGCCGGCGACGGCGGCACCCGCGGCGAGCCGGGCGGCGGTACGACGGGTCGCGAGGGACGCGATGGGGAAAGCCTGCATGGCAGGAGCACTCCATGGTGAGAGTTCCGGTGAGGAGAAACGGCGCGCGAGCGCGCGCGGACCGCGCGACGGCGGCCGCCTCCTCGGTTCCCGGAGCTGTCCCGGGGCATGGGGCGGGCGCGTCGCGTCAGGCGGCGAGTCGCAGGTCGGCGGCTGGCGGCCCGCGCCGGATCACCGTGTGCTGGAGCGCGAGGGTGTGCGGGGCGGGCGGTTCGTCCCGGTCGCCGCGACGGCCGCGCGGCCAGGGCTCGGCGGCGGGCAGCAGCCCGGCGCACAGGGCGTGCGCCAGCGCGAGCGCCGCGCGCAGGGAACGGACGAGGGCCGTCTCGGCGACTCCGTGCGCCGACAGTTCGAGCAGCCGTCCCACGGCCAGGTCGCCGCGGCGCAGCAGCCAGCCGACGGCGACGGCCGCGAGGACGTGGCCGAGCAGCATCGGCAGCGAGGGCAGCAGGCCCCCGAGGGCGCCGGTGGCCTCGGCCGGGTGCGGCGCGGGCGGCGGGGCGGGGGTGCCCACGGGCCGGCCCGAGCGGTCGATGAGGCGCGCGGCGAGCAGCAGGTGGAAGGAGTGGCCCGGGGTGAGCGCCGAGGCGTTCGCCCCGCACAGCAGCCGTGAGGCCTGCTCCACCAGCGCGGTGTCGGTGAGCGTTCCCGCCGGAGCGGACCGCCCGGTCGGCGCCCCCGCCATGACCATGGCCCCGTGCTGGCCCAGACCGAACAGCGCGTGCAGCGCGGTCTGGCCGAGCGCCAGGAGCGCGGCGGTGCCCGGCAGCGAGCGGGTCCGCCCGGTCAGCGGGGCCACCAGCAGCAGACAGCCGAGGAAGCCCACGCCGAGGGTCCACGGCGGCACGCTCGCGCAGGAGGCCAGCGCGTGCCCGGCCGCGGCCAGCACGACGCAGACCGCGGCGAAGACCGCGGCCCGCGGCATCCGGAGCCCGGCTCCGGGACGCGCCGTGCGCGCGTGGGGGGCAGACATGGCGGGCACATCATCCCACTGCGCCCCCGGCCGTCCTACGCCAGGGCCGGGAGAACTCGTCCGACGGCCGCCGATCGGGTACGTCCCTCATACACCGTTTCCTCCCGGACCGCGTCGGCTGTATGGGCGCAGTCACGGCGATCGTGTGCTTATGGCCGTTCACGGGCGGCAATACGTAACGGTATGTCGAGCCGCGGCCGGGAGGCTGGAGCATGAGCGTCTGGTGGTCACTCCATCTGCGGCGGGAGGCGGCGAGCGTGCCGCTCGCCCGGCGGCTGCTGCTCGGCACCATGGAGACGGTCGGGGTGGACCCGGAGATCTCCTACGACCTGGCCGTCGCCCTCGGCGAGGCCTGCGCGAACGCCGTCGAGCACGGCGGGAGCGGCGGCACCCCGGCGGGGTACCGGGTGACCGCGTACCTCGACGGCGAGAGGTGCCGTATCGAGGTGGCCGACTCCGGGCCCGGCTTCGCGCACACCCGGCGATCGCGGCCCGCCCGTCCGGACGCCGAGCACGGCCGGGGCCTGTGCCTGATCCGGGAACTCGCCGACCACGTCCGCATCGGCCCCGAACCCGGCCGCCGCGGCACGGTGGTCAGCTTCGACAAGATCCTCAAGTGGCGCGACGACTCCCCGCTGCCGGCGGTGTAGCGCCATAGTGGTGGGATGCAGACCGACAACGGGGAACTGGCGGCCGGGGTGACGCTCCGGCTGCTCACGGCCGGGGACGCGGAGGCGCTGGCGGCCGCCTACACCGCCAACCGCGCCCACCTGGCGCCATGGGATCCGGTGCGTCCGGAGGCCTTCTTCACCCCCGAGGGCCAGCGGCAGCGGATCCAGGGGCTGCTGCGGCAGCACGCCGAGGACTCGTTGGTGCCCTGGGTGTTCGAGGAGGCGGACGGGCGGATCGTCGGGGCCATCACCCTGACGGGGATCTCCCGGGGGCCCTTCTGCAGCGCGCACCTGGGCTACTGGGTCGCCGCCGACCGGCAGGGCCGGGGGCTGGCCGGCGCGGCCGTGGCGCGGGTGTGCACGCTCGCCCGGGACGAGGTGGGGCTGCACCGCATCGAGGCGTCCACGCTGGTGGAGAACGCCGGTTCGCAGCGGGTGCTGGCGAAGTCCGGGTTCCAGGAGATCGGCACGGCCCCCGACTACCTGCACATCAACGGCCGGTGGCGCGACTGCCGGCTCTTCCAGCGGATCCTGCACGACAGGGATCCCGCGTTCTAGGGAAAAGGCGAAACGGCCGGGCACCTCCGCGGTGCCCGGCCGTCCCGGAGCGGATCAGCCCTTCAGGGCGGCCATCCATGCCTCGACCTCGTCGGAGCGCCGCGGCAGACCGGCCGAAAGGTTCCGGTTGCCGGTCTCCGTCACCAGGATGTCGTCCTCGATCCGGACGCCGATCCCCCGGTACTCCTCCGGCACGGTGAGGTCGTCGGCCTGGAAGTACAGACCGGGCTCGACGGTGAGCACCATGCCCGGCTCCAGCACGCCGTCCACGTACGTCTCGGTCCGCGCGGCGGCGCAGTCGTGGACGTCCATGCCGAGCATGTGCCCGGTGCCGTGCAGGGTCCAGCGGCGCTGCAGGCCCAGCTCCAGCACGCGCTCGACCGGGCCCTCGACCAGGCCCCACTCGACCAGCTTCTCGGCCAGCACCCGCTGCGCGGCGTCGTGGAAGTCGCGGTACTTGGCGCCCGGCTGCACCGCCGCGATGCCCGCCTCCTGCGCTTCGTACACGGCGTCGTAGATCTTCTTCTGCAGCTCGCTGTACGTGCCGTTGATCGGCAGGGTGCGCGTGACGTCGGCGGTGTAGAGGGTGTGCGTCTCCACGCCGGCGTCGAGCAGCAGCAGGTCGCCGGAGCGGACGGCACCGTCGTTGCGGACCCAGTGCAGGGTGCAGGCGTGCGGGCCGGCGGCGCAGATGGAGCCGTAGCCGACGTCGTTGCCCTCGACGCGGGCGCGCAGGAAGAAGGTGCCCTCGATGTAGCGCTCGCTGGTGGCCTCGGCCTTGTCGAGGACCTTCACCACGTCCTCGAAGCCGCGCACCGTGGAGTCCACGGCCTTCTGCAGCTCGCCGATCTCGAACTCGTCCTTGATCAGCCGCATCTCGGAGAGGAAGACGCGCAGTTCCTCGTCGCGCTCGGCGGTGACCTTGTCGGTCAGCGCCGCCTCGATGCCGGCGTCGTAGCCGCGTACGACGCGCACCGGGCCGGTGGCCTCGCGCAGCGTGTCGGCCAGCTCGCGCACATCGGCGGCCGGGATGCCGTACAGCGCCTCCGACTCGGCCAGGGAGTGGCGGCGGCCGACCCACAGCTCGCCCTGGCCGTCGAGCCAGAACTCGCCGTTCTCGCGGTTGGAGCGCGGCAGCAGGTAGATCGTGGCCTCGTGGCCCTCGCCCTTGGGCTCCAGGACCAGGACGCCGTCCTCGGTCTGGTTGCCGGTGAGGTACGCGTACTCGACCGACGAGCGGAAGGAGTACTCGGTGTCGTTCGAGCGGGTCTTCAGGTTGCCCGCGGGGACGACCAGGCGCTCGCCCGGGAAGCGCGCGGAGAGCGCGGCGCGGCGACGGGCGGTCTCGGCGGCCTGCGGGATCGGCTGGAGATCGCGCAGTTCGGTGTCGGCCCAGCCGGACTGCATGTTCTCGGCAAGCTCGTCGGACACGCCCGGGTACAGGCCGTTCTTCCGCTGCTTGATGGGCTCTTCGGACTCGGTCTCCGGGGTCGCCGGGTTGAGCTCGTCGGCCACGTGATCCTCCTCGGTACGGCGTGTGATCTTCCCCCGGCGGCCCCCGGCGCTCGCCATGGTGGGCCACGGCGTCGGGGTGGGGGACCCCCACCATCGTACGGTCGTACCGGCGGGGGAACGGGGCGGATGACCTGTTATGCCTGGTCGCGCCCGGCCGGGGGCGGGATCGGGGGATCGCTCAGTCGAAGCGGGCCGCCAGCAGCACGACGTCCTCCTCGCCCTCGGCCGCGTCCCGGCCGTCCGGCAGCACCGCGCGCAGCACGTGGTCGGCGACGGCCCCCGGGTCGCCGCGCAGCGCCCGGGGAACGCTCGCCGCGGCCGTGTGCAGCCGGGTGAAGGCACGGTCCATGGGGTCGCCGGTGCGGTGCAGCAGCCCGTCGGTGTACAGCAGCACCGTCTCCCCGGCCTCGGCCTGGATCTCCACGCTGGGCGCCTCCCAGCAGGAGAGCATGCCGAGCGGGGCGGAGACGGAGGTCTCGGCGAACTCGGTGCGCCGCTCCCCGGTCAGCAGCGGCGGGCTGTGCCCGGCACCGGCCAGGGTGACCCGGCGCAGCGCCGGCTCGCAGTAGGCGAACAGGGCGGTGGCGCAGCGGGCGGGCTCGGTCAGCCGCAGCAGCAGCTCCAGATCGGACAGGACGGCGACCGGGTCCTCGCCCTCCATCACCGCGTAGGCGCGCAGCGAGGCGCGCAGCCGGCCCATGGCGGCCACCGCGCCCGGCCCGGAGCCGGTGACCGAGCCCACGGACAGGCCGAGCCCCGCGTCCGGCAGCGGCAGCGCGTCGTACCAGTCGCCGCCGCCGCGCCGCCCGGTGCGGTGCCGGGCGGCGAGCCGCACGCCGGTCACCCGGGGCAGCCGGGAGGGCAGCAGTTCCTCCGTGATGGCCGCCATGCGGGCGCGGGTCTGCTCCAACTCGCCCAGTCTGGACAGGTGTTCCGCGGCGTGGCGGACGTAGAGGCCGGCCAGGTGGCGCTGGCGCTCATGGGGTTCGGCGGGCTCGTCGTAGAGCCAGACGGCGGCGCCGAGGAGGCCGGTGCCGCCGGTGGTGAGCGGCAGGGCGTAGCTGGCGGCGTAGCCGAGGCGGGCGGCGACCTCGCGGTGCCGGGGGTCGAGGCCCTCCTCGGCGAACAGGTCGGGGTGGACCGCCTCGCTGCCGGGGGCGGTGTCGTACGGCAGCGCGGCGCAGGGGACGGTCTCCAGGTGGCCGAGGTCGGCGCGGCCGAGGCCGAGGCCGGTGGCGGGGCGGGGGCCGAGTCCGTCGCCCGGGTCCAGGACGACGAGGCCGCGGCGGGCGCCGACGAGGGCGGCTCCGGCGCGCAGCAGTTCGTCGAGGGCGGAGTCCAGGGCGTCGGTGCGGGTGAGCCGCTCGGTGAGTTCGTGGAGCGTGGTGAGGTCCGAGACCCAGCCGGCCAGCCGGTCCTGGAGGAGGGTGCCGGGCGCGGGGCCGTGCGGGGCGGGGACGGCGGGGGCCGCGGGGGCGGGGGCGAAGGCGGTGCCCGAGGTGGCCACCGAGGTGGGGGTGGCGGCCGCGACAGTGTGGGCGGAGGTGGGAACGGTGGGATCGATTCCGGCCACTTTCGGGGGGTGCGGGGCGTTCATGGCGTGCGGCCTTCGGACCGGTGCGTAGTGCTGAAAAGCATCGCAAACCCCCATGTGATTCTGCGCCGCTAGCAGTGTCTCCACATGTACACGCACTCGTGAGGGGATGTCCAGCATTGTCCTGCTGGGATTCCTGGTGTCCGAGGGACTGGTGGGGGATTTCTCCGAACCCCTTGCCTTACTGCCAAGTTGGCTCAAAACTGCCTGGGGGAACGGTCCATTGCGATCGACTGTGCTCGCTCCACGGAGCGTCACAACGGTCGTGATGGGTACGTACTCGGAGAAGGCCAGGGGTGGTTGGGGGCCACCCGGAACCTGGCGACGGACCCGGGCGTCATAACCACCGACGGCCGAGCCCCATCCTCCCGTGGCGGAGGCGGAGAGAACCACGCGCGACGGCAAAACGCCATGCTTCGCCACCCCCACGCCGCAACCGCGTCCTGCCTCACGTGCCACGGACGCGGCCGCGGCCGACGTTCGACCCCCTGGGGATCCCCTGCTGCGCGGGGATGTGATGCGCCACCAGGTACGCACAGTGAAGCGATCGACTCATGTTGTGATGTGGACCACGGTGTTGCCAGCGGTGCAACGGAAAGGAACGAGCGCTCATGCGCGAGATCCTCGGAAGGCGACGCAGGCTCCTGTCCAGGCGACGGAACGACGGAAGGCCCGAGCTGCTCGGCACGGCCCTCACCGTCGCGACGGAGTGGCAGTGGCCCGTACTCCCGGGCGTGGCCCCGGACCCCCAGGGCCGGGCCCGCTGCGGCTGCCCCGACCCGGAGTGCACGGTGCCCGGCGCCCACCCCTTCGACCCGGGCCTGCTCGCGGCCACCACCGACGCGCGCATGGTGCGCTGGTGGTGGACCAACCGGCCGAGCGCGCCCATCATCCTCGCGACCGGCGGCAGCGCGCCGTGCGCGGTCAGCCTGCCGGCGCTGGCCGCCTCCCGCGCCCTCGCCCTGCTCGACCGGCGGGGCATGCGCCTCGGCCCGGTGATCGCCTCGCCCACCCGCTGGGCGCTGCTCGTCAAGCCGTACTCCATGGAGCAGTTGGGCGAGCTGCTGTACGCCAAGGACTTCGTCCCCGGCTCCCTGCGCTTCCACGGTGAGGGCGGTTACGTCGCGCTTCCCCCGTCCGAGACCGGCGCGGGCGCGGTGCGCTGGGAGCGGGCCCCGCTGCCCGGCTCGGCGGCGCCCTGGGTGCCGGACGTGGAGGCCGTGGTGGACGCGGTGGTCGACGCCCTCACTCGTACGGGTGTGAGCGCGCCCGAGATGTAGGGGCCGCCCGGCGCGCACGGCCCGGTCGGCGCCCCGCGCTCGTTATCTTCCGCCCATGCTGCGATTTTCTGGGGGATTCGGTACTCGGTGGCGGGGGCGCGGGGGCCCGGCCGCGCCCGGCCCCTCGACGGGGGACCGGGCTCGTGAAGCGGGCCCGGCGCCCGGTGCGGGGACACAGCCGTCTCCTGCGGGCGGGCGCAAGCCCGCCTTGCGCAGGGCCCGTTACGGCAGGTCCGAACCCCGGCGGACACATCTGGTCGGGCTGGCGTTCGTGGTGACGGCCGCCGTCGTGCTGCCGCTGACCGTGGCGTCCGCGGGCCAGGTCGGGGACCTGGGCGAGGCACTGGTGCCCGGCGTGCTCCGGCACGGTGACGCCAAGGACCCGTCGGCGGCCCCGAGCGACTCGCTGCTGGGCCTCGGCCTGGCCACCGCGGCCCGCTGCGGTCCCCAGCTCTCCTCGCCGGCCGGCGTCGAGGCGCAGACCTGTGTGCTGACGCAGGGCGCGGACACCTGGGCGCGCAGCTACTACCGCAACGCCACCGGGTCGTCGCTGGACGCGGAGCTCAGCCTCATGGGACCGCGCGGCCGTACCGTGCGGACGCGCTGCGAGACGGGGACCGACGACGAGCCCGCGACCTGTGAGACCCCCCGTGAGCGCGGCAGGGGCGGTCCGGACGACTACACGGCCGTCGCCGAGTTCGCCGAGCGGGGGTCCGAGGGCCGGCTGCTGTTGCGTTCGGGCAGCAACTCCGGTGAGAGGGACGGCGGTTGACGCCGTGCGACGCTTCGGTCACCGAGTGCGGACATGGAAAGACCCGGTTGCTGGCGACGGGGGATGCACCAGCAACCGGGCTACTGGAACGGTAACAAGAGATCGGCCGTTCGCAAATTCCGACTCAGTCATTCGGCCACCGTTTTCCCGCGGATTTCCCTGTCGGGACCGGGAGTTGTGACCGGAGTCACCTGTTCGGCGGCCCGGTGTCATCACTGACCTACCGGTCGGTCATGACACCCGTGGCGCCCGCGTCAGCTCAGCGTGACCTGCCGGTTGGTCAGTCCGCCGCGTGCCCGCCGCTCCTCCGCGGTGAGCGGTTCCTCGACCGCGAGGGCGGCGGCCAGCCGCTCGGCGAACTCCGCCGCCGGCTTCTCCACGTCCTGCGCGCCGACCCCGCTCGGCAGGTCCCAGACCGGGACGGTGAGCCCGTGAGCACGGAAGGAGCCCACGAGTCGGGTGCCCTCGCCGAGGCTGGAGCGGCCCGCCGCGTGCAGCCGCGCGAGAGCGTCCAGAAGCCGCTCCTCCGGGTGGGGCATCACCCAGCGCAGGTGGTTCTTCTCCGGGGTCTCGCACCAGTACGCGGCGTCCACCCCGGACAGCCGCACCGTCGGGATCGCGGCCGCGTTGGCCCGCTCCAGGGAGGCGGCGACCTCCGGCGTGGCGTTCTCCGCGTCCGGCACCCAGAACTCGAAGCCGCTGTGCACCACCGGCTCGAACGGGCCCTCGGGGTCGATCAGTTCCTGCAGCCGGGGACCGTCGGCGGGGGCGCGCCGCCCCTGCACCGGGGTGCCCGGCTCCGCCACCAGCGCGCGCTGGAGCGTGTCGGCCAGGTCGCGGCTGATGTCGCCGGAGGCCGTGTCGTTCTGGAGGCCGAGCAGGACCGAGCCGTCGTCGCGGCGCAGGGCCGGCCAGGCCATCGGCAGCACCGTGGCGAGCGTGACCGACGGGACGTCCTCGGGCAGGCCGTCCGTGAGGGTCAGCTCGACCGTCGCGGCCGGGACCAGCTCGCGCAGCGCCACCCAGTCGCACTCGCCGGGCAGGCCCTCGAACGGGCGCCGCACCAGCTCGGTCACGGCGTGCGCGGCCTCCCGGCCGTGGCACGCCTTGTAGCGCCGGCCGCTGCCGCAGGGGCAGGGCTCACGGCCGCCGACCACCGGAATGGCACCGTCGGCGCCCGCCCCGCCCGCCGGCTGCGGGCGCTTGGCCTTGGTCTGGGGTCGCTTCTTGGCCATCGTGGATGTCTCCCGGTTACGGCTCGTCTCGTACGGCGGGAGCCTAGCCGTTCACGCCCCGGCCGACGGGAACCTGTGGACAACGCACCCTCGCGCTGCACACGGCGGGTGATCGCGCCCCAGGGACGGGCGGCCCCGCGCCCCGGTACCGGCGGCGGAAGCGGCACGTCCCGCACCGTTCTCCGCCGCCGGGCCGGGCCCGCAAGCCCTCAGGCCAGGTCCTCGAACGCCTCCGCGAGATCCAGCCCCGCCAGCTCGGGCAGCGCGGACGCGGTGATCGCCGCGGCGACGTGGTCGCGCCGGCAACGGGCGTCCGGGTCGTGCACGTCGCCGTGGACCACCACCCAGACCGTCACCTCGCCGCGCACGTCGTCGCGCACGCCCCAGTCGTCGGCGAGCGCCGTGATGATGTTCAGCCCCCGGCCGCCGTGCGCCGTCACCGAGGGGGTGGCCGGCGCCGGGCGGGTCGGGCCCCCGCCGTCCGTGACCTCCACGATGAGCCGGCCCCGCGGATCGACCCGCCACGCGGCCCGTACGCCGCCCTCCCCGGCCGTGTCGTCCAGCGGCCGGCCGTGTTTGCAGGCATTGCTCAGCAGTTCCGAAAGGATCAGTACGGCGTCGTCGACCACCGCTTCCGGCACGCCTCCGTCGCGCAGCTGCGCGCGCATCCGGCGCCTCGCGTTCCCCACGCCCGCAGGGCCATGGGGTACGGCCATGCACGACGACGTGGGCACCTCCTGTGCCACCACCAACGCCACCCCCGAGACCTCCTTCGCCCCACGCCACGGTGTGGATGCCCCAGCGATCTGTGCCGGAAACCGGCCAATCCTCTTCCGGTGACGCATTCGGCACGGCCGTACACGCGGTGAACGCGCCGGAGCACTCCCGGTGACGGGCGGCCTCACGGGCGGCGGGACGTCAACAGGAGGGCAGGCGGCCGAGCTGGTCCAGCACCGCGCGCGGGCGGTTGGTGATGATGGCGTCGACACCGAGCCGGACGCAGAGGTCGACGTCCTCGGGCTCGTTCACGGTCCACACGTGCACCTGGTGGCCCGCCCGCTTGAGCCGCTCCACGTACCCGGGGTGGCTGCGCACGATGCGCACCGAGGGGCCCGCGATGCCCACCCCGGCGGGCAGCCGGCCGTCGCGCAGCCGGGGCGAGAGCCACTGCACCAGGTAGACCGTCGGCAGCGTGGGCGCGGCCGTGCGCACCCTGTGCAGCGAGCGCGCCGAGAAGCTCATGATCCGCACCGGGGACTCGGCGGCCGTGGCGGGCGCGTCCAGGCCGAACCGCTTGAGCAGGGTGAGCAGCCGCTCCTCGACCTGGCCCGCCCAGCGGGTGGGGTGCTTGGTCTCAATGGCCAGCTCGACCCGGCGCCCGGCGTCCGAGACCAGCTCCAGCAGCCGCTCCAGGGTGAGCACCGAGGTCTCCTCGCGGTCCTCGGGCCGGTGCTCCCAGTCGGGCTCCTCGTCCCGGCCGCGCCAGGCCTCCCGGTTCTTCCACGAGCCGAAGTCCAGCGCGGCGAGGTCGGCCAGTTCCAGGGCGGAGACGGCGCCGCGGCCGTTGGAGGTACGGTTCACCCGCCTGTCGTGGACGCAGACCAGGTGACCGTCGGCGGTCAGCCGCACGTCGCATTCGAGGGCGTCCGCGCCGTCCTCGATCGCCTTCCGGTAGGCGGCCAGGGTGTGCTCGGGCGCGTCCTCGGAGGCGCCCCGGTGGGCGACGACCTGAGGGGAGAACTGTGGTGCGTGGGTCACCGCGTCATGGTCCCACCCCCACGGGGTACGCGGGACGGCGCTCGTACATCCGTACGGCGAACGATGGCGCGCCATGCGTCTGGTTATGTAACTTTTGCCGTCAATGCCCTATGTAAAGAGTGGCCCGGGACCCACAGCCACGGCTTATGGTGCTCTGACGGCCCGTGGGAAAAGCTGACTGCATACAAACTGGAACAGTGAACGCAGGACCATGCGCAGCCGCATCGTGACCGGACACGACCAGCGCGCACGCGCCGCCGAGCGTGCACGAGCGTGTCGAGTGCGACCGAGGACAACAGCCGTGGATCGAGGAGAAGAGCTGTGAGCACCGAGAACGAGGGCAACGAGGTACCCCCGGCCCCGTCCGCGCCTCCCGTGCCGGTGGCCTCTCCCGACGCGTCCCCGCAGGCGCAGGGCGGCACGCCCGGGACCGAGGGGCCGACGGGCGGACCCGAGCAGGCGGCACAGCCGTCCGGGGCCGATCAGCCGGTGGGGCACCAGGCGACGGCTCCGCTGCCGCCCGTCCCCGGCAGCGCTCCCACCACGCCCCCCGCCGGGGCCTGGCCGCCCCCGCCGTCCGGCATCCCCGGCTACGGCGACGGCGCCGCCGGCGCGGGTGGCGGTGCCTGGGGGGCGTCGTACCAGCAGCCCGCCCCCAAGGCGCGCGGCCGCGGCGGCCTGGTCGCGGCGGTCCTGGTGGCCGCGCTGGTCGCGGGCGGCCTGGGCGGCGGTCTCGGCTACACGCTGGCCAAGGACAACGACAACGGCGGCTCCACCACCGTCTCCGCCTCCGACAACGGCGCCGCGCAGATCAAGCGCGCGCCCGGCACCATCGCCAACGTGGCCGCCAAGGCGCTGCCCAGCACGGTCACCATCGAGGCCGAGGGCACCAACGGCGACGGCGGCACCGGCACCGGCTTCGTCTTCGACAAGCAGGGCCACATCATCACCAACAACCACGTGGTGGCGGACGCCCTCGACGGCGGCAAGCTGACCGCGACGTTCCCGGACGGCCGGAAGTACGACGCCGAGGTCGTCGGGCACGCCCAGGGCTACGACGTCGCGGTGGTCAAGCTCAAGAACCCGCCGTCGGACCTCAAGCCCCTCGTCCTCGGCGACTCCGACAAGGTGGCCGTCGGCGACGAGACCATCGCCATCGGCGCCCCCTTCGGCCTGTCCAACACGGTGACCACCGGCATCATCAGCGCCAAGAACCGCCCGGTGGCCTCCAGCGACGGCAGCTCCACGAGCAAGGCGTCGTACATGAGCGCGCTCCAGACCGACGCGTCCATCAACCCGGGCAACTCCGGCGGCCCGCTGCTGGACGCCTCCGGTGCGGTGATCGGGATCAACTCGGCGATCCAGTCCACCGGCAGCAGCGGCGGCTTCGGCTCCGGCGGCCAGTCCGGCTCGATCGGCCTCGGCTTCGCCATCCCGATCAACCAGGCCAGGTACGTCGCCCAGCAGCTGATCAAGACCGGCAAGCCGGTGTACGCCAAGATCGGCGCGTCCGTCTCCCTGGAGGACTCCTCGGACGGCGCGAAGATCACCGACCAGGGCGCGGGCGGCGCCGCCGCGGTCGAGGCGGGCGGCCCCGCCGACAAGGCGGGCCTGAAGCCCGGGGACGTCATCACCAAGCTCGACGACTCGGTGATCGACAGCGGTCCCACCCTGATCGGCGAGATCTGGACGCACCAGCCCGGCGACAAGGTGACGGTCACCTACAAGCGCGGCGGCGAGGAGCACACCGCCGAGCTAACCCTGGGCGCCCGGGTCGGCGACAGCTGATCCCGCGCCCGGTTCGGGTCCGGCGCCCCAGGGCCGGTACGCCGCCCCGCCCCGCCCCCTGACGGGCGGACGCGGGGCGGTGTGCCGGCCCTCGGCATGCGGGCGCGCGGCCGGGACCGGTGCGGGCGCGGCTCCCTCTGGCGCCGGTCCGGCCTACTCGGCCGTGGCGCCCGTGAGCCAGGCCCGGGTGCTGCGCTGATGAAGCAGGACGAGTATCGCCACGCCGACGAGCGCGCCGACGACGGCTCCCGGCGCCCCGCGCAGCAGGTTGACGATCACGCCGAGGATCCACACGGCCGTGGTGACGGTGAGCGTGACGCGCAGCACCGGGCGGCCCGGCCGCAGGAAGAAGACGTGGACGGCGGTGGCGAGCACGGGCAGGAGCGTCAGCACCTCGACGTAAACCGGCAGGTCGTAGTTGCCCAGCGCGATGCCCACCACGGCGATCGCCGCGATGACCAGGCTGACCCAGAGCAGCACGCGCAGCGCCTTCACCGCGCCCGAGGGGTTAGGGAGCCGGTCGGCGGCGGGGACGGACTCCAGCGCGGTGCCGACGATGGCGCGCGGGTCGCCGAGTTCCGCCAGGACGGCCTGCTCCTGCCCGGGCCGTTCGGCGAGGGCGACGTGGATGTGCTCGGCGAGGTCCGCCAGGAGTTCGCCCCTGCGGTCCGCGGGGAGCACCGCCGCCTCGCGTTCGACGGACCGGAGGAAGGACTCGGTGGCGGTGGACTGGGCGAATTCGCTCTTCATGGGTTCCGTCCGGAGTCGGTTGGCGGGGGATCGGACCGGAGGATTCCGTCGACGGCGTCGCGGAACGCGGGCCAGATGCGACTGAACTCCTCCAGCGCGGCGTGCCCGGACTCGGTCAGCCGGTAGTAGCGGCGTGGGGGACCGGAGGCGGACTCGCGCCAGGTGGTGGCGACCAGATCGTCCCGGCGCAGCCGGGACAACAGGGGATAGATGGTGCCCTGACCGGCCGCGAGCGCTCCGCTTGCCGCCAGGGTCTGCACCAACTCCACACCGTAGCGGGGCTCTTCCCGCATCAGTGCGAGCACGCAGTACTCCAGCACGCCTTTGCGCAGTTGGCTCTCGGCCTTGCCGGGAACGCGACCTCTTGCGTCACCCTGTTCCATGCATTGCACAGTACCGGGGTACGTCTTGCCTTGCAAGGTAGCTGGTGCACGCGGCTACCTCCCGCCGCCGTCGGGACCGGAGGCGGAAGCGGCGGGCCCGGAGCGGACCGCATACCCGTCCGACGCCCGATCCCGGTACGCTGTACCCCGCTCCGCCCCAGGTGGGCGGCGCGGGGAGGTGTGCCCGAGCGGCCTAAGGGAACGGTCTTGAAAACCGTCGTGGCAGCGATGTCACCGTGGGTTCAAATCCCACCGCCTCCGCAGAGGTCATGGAAGTGCCGGTCAGCAGGGGTGCTCCTCGGTGAGGGGCGCCCCTTCTGCATGTGCGGCCGTACGCTCTCTCGGGGGCGAGGGCGGCACGGTGGGTTACCGCGGCAGCAGCTCGATCTCGATGGCGAGCGCGCCGAGCACTTCCTTCTCCGCCGGGTAGATCTCGCGGATGTTGGCGAGCTGCTGCTCGCGGGAGGAGGCCGGGTTGACGTTCGCAGGTCCCTCCCCGTCGAGCAGTTCCTCGAACGTCTTGTACTCCGTGACCCGCTTCACCAGGACGTCACAGGTCTCGTCCGTGCCTTTGATGCGGAAGCGGATGACGTCTCCGGCGGCCAGGTCTTCGAGGTGGGGATACTTCACCCGAACCTCGATCGTTTTCTGACCAGCGGCGACAAGGTCGAAGTACCGGCGGTAGAGGTTCAGTTCGTGGACGCGCGCGGCGGCAGTTTCCGTCATCGGGCGGGAACGCTCCTAGCAGTTGCGGTGGGCATGAGCCGGCCGAGTTCACCGGCCGAATACGAGCGGAAGAAGTGGCGGGGGTCGGCGAGTAACACGTCCGTCAGACCGAGCAAGCGGTCGACGTACTCACCCAACGTGCCGGGCCACTCCCGGGTGTCGAGCATCCACGGGGCCGCATCGGTCGGCAAGGGCGCGCGCCCCTCGCGGATCAAGGACTTGGACAGCTTCGCGCCTGTGTCCGTGACCACCTGGGGGCAGAACAGCCGGGCAGGCAACTGCCCTCGGGTGAGCCCGACCGCCTGTAGGGCACCGTCAACGAGGATGCATCCAGGCATCCAGTCGCTGCCCTTGACCATGACGTACAGCGTGCCGACTGCCCCGCTGATCACGAGTTCCTTGATCAGGTTCCGGTAGAGCGTGGCCAGGTCGAGGTAGCCGCCGTCCGTCGGTTCGATGACCACCTCGTACTCGCCATGGTGGAGGCACACAGCCGAGACCGTTGCCCGCTCGAAGCCGTCAGCACGCACACGGGTCCGCTCGGCGTACTTCTCGGCCCACCCGCAGCCGGGACGCGGGCAGGGGACGCGGACATGCGGCACACCGGATGACGGGGACAGGTACCAGCGGGCAGCGTCCATGCGGGGCAGCATCCGCAGCCAGGTCCGCCGGAAATGCGAGGCCGCTTGCTGCTGGCTGTACGTCTCGACTGAGAACGGCACCCCCAGCCGCTCGGAGAGCGCGGTGAACAGCGGTCGGTAGAGCTTGTCGACCTGCTCGGCGATGCCGGCCGCGCCGAGGGCGTGGGCGTAGGCCCGCTGGTAGCGGTGACCGCTCTCCTTGTCGGTGACGATGGCGTACGGGGCGTTGTCCAGTGCGCCGAACTGCACCGCGGCCGGGACGCCGAACCGGTCCCGGACGCGGGCCGCCGTGGCGAAGGTGAGTGACTGGACCAGGGACGTTCCGATGTGTGGGGCTCCGTTGATCTGCGTTCCCACCACGAACACGATCCGCTCGGGTTCCGCATTGACGATGTGCGGCCTGAGCAGGTCTTCTGCACTCGTGAGCGCGTTGGCGAGCACGGTGTTCGGCGATACGGGATAGGTGGTCACCGCGTCTTCCCCTCGGTAGTTGGGCAGGACAGCGCCGCAGAGCGGCGGGTGTGCTTGAGCGGTCGAGTGGTGGACCCGCCCCCGCGCTGGGGGGACCAGGAAAAGCGCGGGGGCGGGAGTCATCGGAAGGTGCGCCGCCCCCGTGGTCTTCGGTGGCGGCCCGTCCCCGCCGGGGAGTGGGGTGGGCACCGGGCGGGGACGGGAGCTTGTGGGGGCGCTGGTCGGCGGGTGGACAGCGGATACACGCGGAGGGAGTACCGGGCGTCGGAGTCCGTCACCGTGAACATGAACGGCCGACCCGTGGCCAGGGAGCGCAACGCGTGCTCGTACGCGCGGTCATCGTCTGCCCACGCACGCAGGACTGCGTCAGGGCGAGGAACGTCCGGGCCAGCGGTCGTGAGGGGTGCGTCTCGGAGGTACGAGGCGTCAGGGGCCGGGGACAGCAGCCGGGCGAGGCGGTGGGCTTCCGCGCGGAGCCAGCGGGCGGCGAGGCGCGGGGAGCGGCCACAGTAGGTGGCGAGCAGGATCTCGCGGGAGCCTTTGAGGTCGTGGGCCGTCGCCTCACAGCGGAAGGCTATGGGCGACCGCATCGGGGCACGTGCAGAGGCCGGCGGGGCGAGCGTCAGCACGGCCGGGGTCACCGTGCGTGCTCTAGCGCCGCCGATGCCCTCGCGGCGATGAGCTGTGTGAACTGGATGGAGTACAGCTCAACCTGTGCCGGGGTGAGCACCAGCACCGTCTCGCAGGTGCCGCCGTCTTCGTAGTGGACGGTTACGGGCAGCGCGGCCTGCTGGGCGCGGTGGTCGTAGATGGCGTCTCGCCGCACCGGAGTGACGTGCGTGACCGGGACCGGCACGGGGCGCAGTGTGGTCCCGTCCGACTTGGCACGCCAGTCTTCTCCCCCACCCGGCGGGCGCAGGTGGTACGACGCCGAGGTGTCGCTCGGCAAGGCGACGCATACGCCGATCTTTCCGCCCTTGGCGAGGTCGAGCGACAAGTCGCCGAGGCGGGGGTGAAACGGGGCGCCAGCGCATAACTCGGCGCCGTGGGCGGGAAGTTGCTTCGCGTTTCGTTCGGCCATGCCCCGAAGCTAGGAATTTCTCCGGGGTCCAAAATGAACAGCAGGAATACGACCCTCACCCGTCGAGGTGGAAGCGGTCTGACATGCGCCGCAGCTTCTCCCGGGTGCTTGCCCGCTCGGCGTACACGATGCTGCGAAGGGTTGACCGTGCGATGGGGTGGTTGCGTACGAGCTGGGGGGCGATGCGCTCCGCCTTCTCCAGTTCCTTCAGCGCCTTGTCACGGTTCCCGTCCCACAGCCAGGCCCGCGCCAGGTCCATGTGGTGGTGTCCCTGCCGGGAGTTGGGAAGCGACTCGATCAGTTCCTTACTCGTGCGCCGGTTTATCGACAGCGCCTCGCGTTGCTCATGCATCTCCAGGGCGACGCTGATTGCGTGAATCTGCACGTTGCCGGGCGAGAAGGTGAGGCTGTGGCGGTCGTAGACCGGAGGACCGACGGTCTCCACCATCCGCTTGGCGGCAGCCCGCGCGTGCTTGATCCGGTCCTTCGCTTCGGACTTGCGACCACCCCGTGCAGCCGAGACAGCCGCGCGTAGTTGCAGAGATCCCCAAGCCCGTACGGCCAGGGGCTCACCACAGTCGTATTCCTGCTGCACGCTTCGGAGCGCTCGGTCAGACAGGGCAATGGCGTCATCCCAGTCCGCGGTGGCCCACATGTCCCACATGCGCATCCAGTCGGCGACGGCAGGCATGACCGGGTCGCCAGACAGCCGCGCGGACCAAGCAGCCCGTTCACATGCCATGGCGACCAGCTCAGGGTGGCCCAGGGCGTGGGCGGACGTGTGAGCGAACTTGCAGCACACGGCATAGATCGCGTACGCCTCTTCCCGCTCGTGGCCTGTGGTGACTTCGGCCAGGGCACGAGTCTCGCGAAACAGGTCGGGAAGTACTTCCATGATGGCTGTGTTGGCCGCAGCATCGCGCAGGCGGTGCAGACGAGTGGTTTCCTGCCACAGCTGACGAGCAGGCCGGGGTGTCCCGTCGAAGACGGGAGCGAGGTCGTAGCGGCGCAGCTCGCGCATGATCGCTGCGGCAGAGACCTGCCACTGATTCTCAGTCGGAGTGCTGTTGTACGGCCGCCCGATCAAGTCGTTCGGGTGTACGTGCAGCTCCGAGGCGATCAGGTTGAGCAGGCCGACACGATCCAGTTCGATGAGTCCGCGTTCCATCTTGGACACCCAGCCCTGCGTCTTGCCCAGAGCGGCAGCGAGATCAGCCTGAGTCTTGCCCAGGCGGAGCCGGGCGCGGCGTACGCGGTTGCCGATCTCTTCGGCTTCTTCCAGCATCAGCGCGCCCCCCTGTAGGCGAGGCGCCGGCGGTCCAGCAGGCGGCTAGGCATCGTGCTCCATCCGTCGGGGCTTCTCCCCTGACGGTACCGAGGCCGTACGCCGCGTGTGGAGTCCACGGGGCGGGAAGCATCCGCCAACCCCTGGCGGCGGTGGCCCGGTTGTGCTGCGGATAGTTGTCCTACGCGTATGCCTCCGCCCGTTGTCAGTGCCGTGTGCTGAACTTCGCAAGTAGCAGAGTGCCGTGACTGCCCGAAGGGTGACACCACCACGATCGCGCCTGGGGGATGCGAGTTGGACCGTCTCAAGAAATGCAAGAATGCCGACGGGCATCAGGTTTATGCCTTGAACTTTTGTCGGTCTTGTTATGAGAAAGATCGAAGGGGGAAAACCGTCAAGGAGTGCACAGTTGAAGGCTGTGATGGGAACCAGCATGGGCACGGTTTATGTAGCAAGCACTATCAGCGCTGGAGGAACGCAAATCGCGGTAAGACCTGTTCTCTGGAATTCTGTGACGCCATGTTGTGGGCTGCTGATTTGTGCAGAGGGCACTACAGGCAGAGGCGGAGAGGTGCGGAATATGCTCCCTTAAAGGATCAAAAGGGTAGAACCAGGCCGTGCAAGCATGACGGGTGTATTAAAACCCCTATCGCGCGTGGTTACTGCAACGGACACTACCTTCAACTGAAGAAGGGTGGGGTGACAGGCGATCTTCGACGTCGACGCGATACGAAGTATCTGGCTGACCTTCAGGAGCGTGGTTGTTACGAGTGTCTGAACTGTATGAAGGTTCTCCCTCTGGGCGACTTCCCCAGGACTGCGAAAGGTAGCCTCTCGTCATACTGTAAGGACTGTCGCAGTTTCATTCATAGAATGCGTATATTCGGGCTGACGAAAGAGGCTTACTCGGAGATCTTTGAGCTCCAGTTGAGGTGCTGTGCGATATGTCAGACTCCGGATCCGGGCCCGAAGGACTGGCACATAGATCACGATCATCAATGCTGTCCCCGGCCGAGAAGCTGTGGCGCGTGCGTTCGGGGACTGCTCTGTGCTTCCTGTAATAGCTCTGGGCTGGGTTGGTATGAGTCGCTGCCGGAAAAGCTGAAAACGTATGATGTGCTGAATGAGTACCTGCGCAACCCGCCAGCATACCGAGTGGTTAGGAAGCCCGGTTATAGGGGGCGCATTGATCTTTGAGAGAAACGACGGCATACAGGCGCCTTGGTCACGCGGAGGGGTGGCGGCATGGCGGACAGGAGCCCAGTGGACCCTGTGTGGACCAAGCCCACACGGGTCTCTCCGATCCCGGTGGTCTGGAGCCGCTCCGCCCCAGGTGGGCCGGGGTCAAGGCGGGTTGCCCGAGCGGTGCCTAAGGGAACGGTCTTGAAAACCGTCGTGGCAGCGATGTCACCGTGGGTTCAAATCCCACCGCCTCCGCTCCTGAACCGCGAACACGGCCCCTGACCTGGGTAGTTGGTCAGGGGCCGTGCGCGTGCCGGGGCTGCGTGGGTGTCCGTCGTTTCCCTGGGCCCCCGCCCGCTACGGCCGGTGCCCGGTCATCCTCGCCGCCGAGGCGATGGTCGCGCGGGCCTCGTGTTCGGGCAGGCCGGTGTGGCGGGCGGCCTCGGTGAGAGGGATGGCGAGGGCGGGGCCGATGCCGTTCTCGTAGGCGCGGCAGGCGGCCCAGAACAGCCGGGTGTTGCGCTGGCCCTCGTGCGCGGTGAGGACGAAGTGGACGAGGCCGTGGCCGGTGTGCGCGGGCGCCGGGTGCCGGGCGCGGCGCGGGGGCGGGAGCAGCAGTCGCAGCAGGGCCGGCGGGCAGGCGGCCGGGGGCAGGTGGGTGGTGCCGGGGACGGTGGAGTAGACGCCGTGGTCGGTGCGGGAGCCGGGGCCGACCAGGTAGCCGCCGGCGCCGCGGATGTCGATGCCGGGCGCGAGCCGGCCCGCCGAGTTCGGCACGACGACGTCCGGGGGCCCGGTCAGCCACAGGTGCCGGCCGCCGCTCGGGGTGAGCACCACGACGGTCCGCGGGACGGTGAACCGGTGCCGCAGGCCCAGCTCACGCAGGGCGGCCGGGGTGTCCGTGCCGGACTTGGTGTCCAGGTCGACGCCGATCAGGTGGTACGGGGGCAGCCCGCAGGCGATGCCGTAGCCGGTGGCCCAGGGCGCGGCGGCGAACATCGCGCGGACGCGCGCCGGGTCGCTGGAGGCGTCGTACACCCCGTGGCCGAGGCGGCCGCAGGTGCCGTGGCAGACCGGGCCGCGGTCGCCGTGGTGCGGGGAGCGCAGGGCCGGGAGCTTCGTCCGGGACAGCGGGAGGACGGCCAGGCCGTGTTCGGCGGCGGACAACGCGTGGGCGAGGGCCAGGGTCGTGGCCTGCCGGTCGGTGGTGGCCATACCTCATGGTCGTACGTACGTTCGAAAAAAGGAAGTGGGCGAGCGGCCGTTCCCGAACTCGGCCCGGGGAGGCGTGTCCGTATGGAACGAACGGCGTCGCGGAGGTCGTCCGCAGGGGTTTCTCAGGGTCGACCCGCAGACGGGGCGGACCCCCGCTCCACCCAGAGGAGGTGGAGCCATCCCCACCCCTACAACCTGAGGCGGACCCCGCTTCGGCACTTGCGGCCGATCCGCCGGTGCGGGGAGCGCTCATAGCGTGGAGCCATGACCACACCCGTCTGCACCAGCGCCTCGGCGGCGGCCCCGGCGTACCCGACGTTCTCGTCGTACGTGCGTGCCCGCCGGCCCGTTCTGCTGCGCGCCGCGCGCTCGCTGACCGCGAACCCCAGCGATGCCGAGGACCTGCTGCAGACCGCGCTCGCCAAGACCTACGCGGCCTGGGAGCGGATCGAGAACCAGCGGGCGCTGGACGGCTATGTGCGCCGCGCGCTGCTGAACACGCGGACCTCGCAGTGGCGCAAGCGCCGGGTGGACGAGTTCTGCTGCGACGAGCTGCCCGAGCCGGAGCCGGTGCCCGGCGACGACCCGGCCGAACGGCAGGCGCTGCACGACGCGATGTGGCGGGCGATCATGAAGCTGCCGGCGCGGCAGCGGGCCATGGTCGTCCTCAGGTACTACGAGGACCTCAGCGAGGTGCAGACCGCCGAGGTGCTCGGGGTCTCGGTCGGCACGGTGAAGTCGGCGGTCTCCCGGGCGCTCGGCAAGCTCCGGGAGGACCCGGAGCTGGACCCCGTGAGATGACCGTCGCGGCCACCGGGTGCCCCGGGCCGCATTTTCCCGCCCCCTAGTGACATACCAAGCGGTATGTGCGCAGAATCAGCGCACCCCCCTACCACCGCGTAGGCATCGTCGCCGGGAGGACTCCGTGCTGAGCACCATGCAGGACGTACCGCTGCTGATCTCCAGGATCCTGACCCACGGGTCGACGGTCCACGGTTCGTCGCAGGTGATCACTTGGACCGGTGAGCCCGAGCCGCAGCGGCGCTCCTTCGCCGAGATCGGCGTCCGCTCGGCCCGGCTGGCCCACGGCCTGCGCGGCACCCTCGGGGTGCGCGACGACGACCGGGTCGCCACGCTGATGTGGAACAACGCCGACCATGTCGAGGCCTACTTCGCGGTGCCCTCCATGGGCGCGGTGCTGCACACCCTCAACCTGCGGCTGCCGGCCGAGCAACTGGTGTGGATCGTCAACCACGCAGCCGACCGCGTGATCATCCTCAGCGGCTCCCTGATCCCGGTGATCGCCCCGCTGCTGCCCCGGCTGAAGACGGTCGAGCACCTCGTGGTCTCCGGCCCCGGCGACCGCGCCCCGCTGGCCGGCGCCACCGCCCGGGTGCACGAGTACGAGGACCTGCTCGCGGGCCGCCCGGCCGGCTACGACTGGCCCGAGCTGGACGAACGCCAGGCCGCCACCATGTGCTACACCTCCGGCACCACCGGCGATCCCAAGGGCGTGGTCTACAGCCACCGTTCGATCTATCTGCACTCCATGCAGGTCAACATGGCCCAGTCGATGGGCCTGACCGACCGGGACACCTCGCTCGTGGTCGTCCCCCAGTTCCACGTCAACGCCTGGGGAGTGCCGCACGCCACCTTCATGACCGGCGTCAACATGCTGATGCCGGACCGCTTCCTGCAGCCCGCGCCGCTCGCCGAGATGATCGAACGGGAGCGGCCGACCCACGCGGCGGCCGTGCCCACCATCTGGCAGGGCCTGCTCAAGGAACTGCACACCCGGCCGCGTGACGTGGCCTCCCTCACCCAGGTCGTCATCGGCGGCTCGGCCTGCCCGCCCGCGCTGATGCGGGCCTTCGACGAGCTGGGCATGCGCGTCGTGCACGCCTGGGGCATGACGGAGACCTCCCCGGTGGGCACCATGGCCCGTCCGCCGGCCCACGCCGTCGGCGCCGACGAGGAGTTCGGCTACCGCGTCACCCAGGGCCGGTTCCCGGCGGGCGTCCAGGCCCGCCTCACCGGCCCCGGCGGCGAACGCCTGCCCTGGGACGGCAAGTCGGCCGGCGAGCTGGAGGTGCGCGGCCCCTGGATCGCGCGCGCCTACTACAACGGCCCCGGCGCGGAACCCCTGTGCCCCGCCGACAAGTTCAGCGCGGACGGCTGGCTGAAGACCGGGGACGTCGGCGTCATCTCCCCGGACGGCTTCCTCACCCTCACCGACCGCGCCAAGGACGTCATCAAGTCCGGCGGCGAGTGGATCTCCTCGGTCGAGCTGGAGAACGCGCTGATGTCCCACCCGGAGGTCGCGGAGGCCGCCGTGGTGGCCGTGCCCGACGACAGGTGGGGGGAACGCCCGCTGGCCGCCGTCGTCCTCAAGGACGGCGCGAACCCCGGCTTCGAGACCCTGCGCGCCTTCCTCGCGGAGGAGGCCCACATCGCCCGCTGGCAGCTCCCCGAGCGCTGGACGACCGTGGAGTCGGTGCCGAAGACGAGCGTCGGGAAGTTCGACAAGAAGGCGCTGCGCAAGCGGTACGCGGACGGGGACCTGGACGTCACCCGGCTGTGAGACGAAGGGGGCCGGGCGGCGGGCCCGGCCCCCTTCGCCGTCGGAGTGCTAGTTCGTGCCGATCCGGGACAGCAGATCCACGATCCGGGACTGCACCTCGGTGCTGGTGGACCGCTCCGCGAGGAACAGCACCGTCTCGCCCGAGGTCAGCCGCGGCAGCTCGGCCTGGTCGACGGCGGCCGTGTAGACGACCAGCGGGGTGCGGTTGAGCTGCCCGTTCGCGCGCAGCCAGTCCACGATCCCGGCCCGCCGCCGGTGCACCTGCATCAGGTCCATCACCACGAGGTTCGGCCGGAACCGGCCCGCCAGCGCCACCGCGTCGGTGTCGTTCGCGGCCCGCGCCACCTGCATCCCGCGCCGCTCCAGCGTCGCGGTCAGCGCCAGCGCGATCTCCTCGTGCTCCTCGATCAGCAGCACCCGCGGCGGATGCTGCTCGCTGTCCCGCGGCGCCAGCGCCTTCAGCAGCACGGCGGGATCGGCGCCGTACGCCGCCTCCCGCGTCGCCTGCCCGAGCCCGGCCGTGACCAGCACCGGCACCTCGGCGGCCACGGCGGCCTGGCGCAGCGACTGGAGGGCGGTACGGGTGATCGGACCGGTCAGCGGGTCCACGAACAGCGCCGCCGGGAAGGCCGCGATCTGCGCGTCGACCTCCTCGCGCGAGTGCACGATCACTGGCCGGTAGCCGCGGTCGCTCAGCGCCTGCTGGGTGGTCACGTCCGGCGCGGGCCACACCAGCAGCCGGCGCGGGTTGTCCAGCGGCTCCGGCGGCAGCTCGTCGTCCATCGGCTGCGGGCGCGGGGTGTCCGCCACCTCGACGGCCCCGCCGGGACCGTCCAGCGGCTCGGGCCCCTCGGCCGCGTTCGCGTCCGGCGCGCCGATCGCGTACGACCGTCCGGCCCCCTCGGTGCCCGGCGCGAGCCGTGACTGCCCGGGCAGGCCCGGCGGCTGCGCGGGCGCCGGCTCGGCCGCCTGTTCCTGCCGGGCGGCCGGGTCGGGGGGCGTGCCCAGCTTGCGCCGGCGGCCGGAGCCGTTCGGCGTGTGCGGGGGCGGCGTCGGCGTCCCCTGCCGGGTGAACGGCACGCCCTGACCGAGGGTCCGCACGCTGAAGGCGCGGCCCTGGGTGGAGTCGGGGTCGTACGCCGGGACGCTCCCGGTCGCCGTGGCACCCGCGTTCTCGGCGGGCAGCGGCTGCGCGGCACGGTGCTCCGCGGGCAGCGGCGTGCCGGCCGCGGGGGTCGGCTGCGGCGCGGGGGCGCCGGGCGCCGCCGGGGGCACCGGAGTACCGGCCGCCGGGGTCGCGGCGGGACCGGACCGCGGTGCGGGGGCGCCGGGCGCGGGCGGGGCGGTGGGCGCCGGCCGCGGTACGGCGACGCCCGCGCCGGAGGTGTCGTCGGTACCGGGCCACCCCGGGGCGGCGGCCGGTGCGGGGGCGGCGGTCACCGGGCCCTGGGCGGAGGCGGGCCCCTGGGGGGCGCCGGCCTCGGCGGGCAGGGGCAGCGGCTGGGCGCCGGGGGCGGCCGGAGTGCCGTGAGCCGGCGTGGCGGCCGCCGGGGGCTGCTGGGCCGGGGCGGGCTGCCCGGGGGGCACGGGCCGCGCGGCACCCGGCTGACCCGGGACCGGCGGCACGGCGGCGTGGGGCGCGCCCGACGCGGCCTGCGGCCCGGGAACACCGGGCGCGGCGACCGTACCGGGAGCGGCGGGAGGGGTGACCGTACCCGGGGCGGCCGGGGCGGCCGGGGCGGCCGGGGCGGCCGGGGCGGCCGGGGCGGCCGGGGCCGCCGGGGCCGCCGGGGTGAGCGGCGCGGCGCTCGCGGTCCCGGGCTGTGCCGCGACCGCCTTCGCCGGGGCCGGCACGGCGACCGCGGGTCCGGCCTGGAGCGGGACGCCCCGCCCCTCGGTGTCCTGCGCCTGCGGCTGCGCGGGCGGTGCGACGGCCCGGCGGCGCCGCCCGGTGGGGGCGCTGGTGGGATGCGGCTGCGGCGGGGTGTGGTCGGCGGCCTGGCTCAGCGGCACGGCGTCGTGCCGTCCCTCCTCGGCGGGCATGGTCAGCGGCGGCTGCGCGGGCACCCGCACCTGGCCGGGCAGGCCCGGGGCCGGTGCGGCCGGGACCGCCGCCTCCGGGGCGCGGTCGGCCGTGGCGGGCGGCAGCGCGAAGACGGTACGGGCGGCCGACTCCTGCGCGGCGGCACGCTCGGCCGCCGCGGCCAGGGCGCGCCGGCGCCGTCCGGTGGGCCGGCCCTCCTCGTCGGTGTCCTCGCCGTCCCCGGCCGGCAGCGCGGCGGGCAGGGCGGCCTGCGCGGCCGCCTCCGAGCCGTGCCGGGCGCGTCGTCCGGCGGGCGCGGGCACGCCCTGCGGCGGTACGGCGCCGCCGAGCCCGGTGCCGGAGGCGGCGGTCCCCGCGGCATGCTCGGCCGCGGTCACCACGGCGCCCTCGCTCACCCCGTCGCCACCGGCGCGGACGGGCAGTTCGGCGGGCCGTCCACGGCGCCGCCCGGTCCCGCCGGAGGTCGCCTGGGGGTCCTCGACCGGAACCGGGCCGGTCTCGTCGGCGGGCGCGCCCGCACGCCTGCGCCGCCGCCCGGTCGGCACGGGCGCCTCGGTCCCGTCACCGCCCGCGTCCGGCAGGTCGCCGCCGTCCAGGAAGGAGTCGGTGGACCCGCGCCGGGCCCGGCGCCGGCCACCGGCGGCACCGTCCTCGTGCTCCTCCGCGGGCCCGGCGGGCGCGGGCTCGGGCGCCGGTGCGGCGACGGCCCCGGCGCCCGCCCCGAGCGGCACCTCCAGGACGTACGCGCTGCCGCTCATGCCCGGCACCTCGTGCGTCTGGAGCACACCGCCGTGGGCGCGCACGATCCCGCGCACGATCGGCTCGTGCACCGGGTCGCCGCCCGCGTACGGTCCGCGCACCTCGATCCGGGCCACCGCACCGCGCTGGGCGGCGGCGACGACCACGGTGTTGTCCAGGTAACCGCCCGTGGAGACGGGCGCGTTGCCGGTCGCGTCGACGCCCGCGACGTCCGCGACCAGGTGCGCCAGCGCGGTGGCGAGCCGCCGCGGGTCGACCTCGGCCTCGATGGGCGGGGCGTGCACGGCGAACTGCACCCGGCCGGGGCCGATCAGTTCCACCGCGCCGTCGACACCGGCGGCGACGACGGCGTCCAGCATCACCTTCGTACGGGTGATGTCCTCGCTGCCCGCGTCGATCCGCTGGTAGCCGAGGACGTTGTCGATGAGGGTGGTGATCCGCGAGTACCCGGCGGACAGGTGGTGCAGCACCTGGTTGGCCTCGGGCCACAGCTGTCCGGCGTCGTCGGAGGCGAGGGCGGCCAGTTCGCGCCGCAGCTCGTCCAGGGGCCCGCGCAGCGACCGCCCGAGCAGGGTGAGCAGCTGCTCGTGCCGGCCCGCCAGCGCCTCGTACCGGTCCTTCTCCCGCTCGCCGAGCGCGGCGTAGCGCTCCTCGCCCGCCGCCAGCTCCTCCGCGTGCTTCTCGCGCAGCCCGGCCAGCTCGGCTTCGTACTTCTCGCGCAGCTCCTCCACCTCGGTGGCGTGCTGCTGGCGCAGGGCGGTGAGGTCGGAGGCGTGCTCCTCGGAGAGCTTCTCCAGCTCCTCGGCGTGCGCCTGCTCCAGCGCCTCCTTCTCCTCCACCAGGGCGTCGAAGGGCCGCCGGTCGGCGAAGGTCATCACGGCGCCGACGAGCTGATCCCCGTCGCGCACCGGCGCGGTGGTCAGGTCGACCGGCACCTTCTTGTCGCCCTTGGACCACAGCACCTGCCCGCGCACCCGGTGCTTGCGCCCGGAGCGCAGGGTGTCGGCGAGCGGCGACTCGGCGTACGGGAAGGGGGAGCCGTCGGCCCGCGAGTGCAGGACGAGGTTGTGCAGCTCCTTGCCGCCCAGCTCGCCCGCCCGGTAGCCGAGGATCTGCGCGGCGGCCGGGTTGACGAGCACGATCCGCCCGTCGGTGTCCGTGCCGACGACGCCCTCGGAGGCGGCGCGCAGGATCATCTCGGTCTGCCGCTGCGAGCGGGCCAGCTCCGCCTCGGTGTCGACGGTCCCGGACAGGTCCCGGACGACGATCATCAGCAGCTCGTCGCCCGTGTAGCCGTAACCGTCGTACGCCTGCTGCCCGTTCTCCAGGTTCGCGCTGGTGACCTCGACGGGGAACTCGGTCCCGTCGGTGCGCCGGGCGACCATCCGGGCCGGCTTGGTCCGGCCCCGCGGGTCCCGCTGACCGGGTCGCCGCATGGAGCCGGGGATCAGCCGGGAGTCGAACTGGGGCAGCAGATCGAGCAGACCGCGCCCCACGAGCGCGGTCCCCGGCGTTTCGAAGGCCTCCAACGCGATGGTGTTGGCGTTGACGACGGTTCCGTTGGCGTTGACCAGGACCAACGCGTCCGGCAGAGCGTCGAGTATGGCTGCGAGGCGAGCAGCGCCTCGGGATGGCCTGCTGCTCACGAGACGCTTCCTCCCTGTTACCGCACCTTGCCGACCGCTCGGGCCATCTTGCCAACCGGCCCGCGGCGTGTCACGCGAGGGAGTCTATGCGCACGTGTTGTGCCGGGGGCGCCGGATGAGAGGGAGGTCCCACGGGGAAGTGACACCGATGCGGTGACGACCGGACCTTTGGCCCAGGCTCAGGTGATCTTCGGCAGCAGCGGCACCAGCCGGTCCCAGCGGGCGATCTCGCACCCGTTCCCGCGCCCGAAGGAGGCGTCGACGGGCCGCCCGGCCCACCGCCCGACGACCCGCGCGGTGGCGGGCCCGCCGGAGATCATGCTGCACACGCTCCCGGGGGGCACCGGCGCGAACACGTCCCGCCCCCACTGGGTCTGCGCGTCAAGCCCCCGACAGGCACCCTCCACGTCCGGGTGATGCCCGCCGCCGGGATGACAGAACAGTTCGTACGTCCCGTCCCGCCCGGCCCCGGCGTGCCGGACGACGACGGTGAGGTGATCACCGACCGGCACGGTGCCGGCCGCCGCGACGGGCACGGCGGCCAGCGCCACGGCGGACAGGGACGCGGAGACGGACACGGCCACGGAGGCGGCCACGGACACGGACGCGGTGAAGGGGACGGCGACGGCGGCGGCGAGCCCCGCCCGGATCCTCCGCCACCCCCCGCCCGGCACTCCCGAGGAAACAGAACCCATGCCTTCCTCAACGCCCGACCGCCGCAGACGTTGCGCGCCACCCCGGCACAAGAAGCCCTTTGCCCTGCGGCCCGCCTGCCTAGTACCGTGGGGGTCGATTGGTGACGGGGCCCTCGGCTGTGTCATCATCTGCACGCACCACTCGCGCGCTCGCGTGAGCGGTTGTGCTGGAGGCGTCGCCTAGTCCGGTCTATGGCGCCGCACTGCTAATGCGGTTTGGGCCTTAAAGCCCATCGAGGGTTCAAATCCCTCCGCCTCCGCCCCAACCGAAGCCCCGGTCCCTGTGGACCGGGGCTTCGTCGTTCCCGCCGTTCACTCCCCCCACCTCCCCCTCCTGGGCGTTTCCGCAGGTCAGAGGGGGTGAGCCAATCGGATTTCACATGACGGCGGCAGTCATGTAATGTTCTTCCTGTCGCCGGGACGGGCCGAAAGGAACCGAAACGGAGACAAGAACAAAAGAACAAGCACTCGTAGCTTAACGGATAGAGCATCTGACTACGGATCAGAAGGTTGCAGGTTCGAATCCTGCCGAGTGCACACAGAACAGAGGCCCCGGAGAGATCCGGGGCCTCTGGCGTTGGTCGCTTTCGCGCTCAGGCCTCCGACGGGTGGATGTCGTCCAGGCTGCCGACGATCGTCACGGGGGTCGCGCGTGCGGTGGGCACCTGGATGAGGATCGGGACGTAGACCACGTCGCCGTGCCGGTACTCGGCCTTCCATGATTGCCGGTAACACACGGTCGCGCCGGGACTGCGGTGTGTCGCGTAACACCGGACTGCCGACTCCGTGGGTCCGGGCCGCGGCTCCTGTGCCGGGGAGAACGCCGTGCAACAGAGGGCGGCGGTCAGGAGATTGACGCTCAGTAAGGCTGCTTTCCGCATTGGTCCGACCCTTTCCGCGGCCGGGTGGTCGGCTCATGACGGAACCGGGCCACCTGTCCGTCGGTCGTACGATCCCGCCGGCCACGGCGCCATCGAGCGCCGCCTCCGAACGGGCAGCAGGCCGGCAGCGGCGCCAGCACGTCGACGACTCCGCGCGCCGCGGCGGACAGCCCGGCCGGGCGGCCGGCGACGGCCTCGCGCGCGAGTGCCGGTCGTCCAGGACCGGCCGCGGCCGCCCGCAGGCGACCGGTGAGGTCCTGGGGCGCGGCCCCTCGCTCCAGCAGGTCCATCACCATTCATTTTCTCTTCGCGACCGGAGCCGCGCAAAAGATCCGAGCCGATCAGGACGGCATGTGCCGAGGTGGAAGCGGTAGCGCCGGGCGTGCTCAGGCGATCACCCGTGCCGATCCGGGGGCGCGTGCCAGTACCGAGAGCTGGAGGCATCCCGCGAGGAGGCAGACGGCCGAGACGCCCGCCAGCAGTGCCGGGGTGTGGCGGGCGGGGACGAAGAAGCCCGTCGTGAAGCTGAGGAAGAGGGACGCGTTCAGAATCCAGTTGAAGGCGGCCCAGGCGTGCGGCTGGGCCTCGGCGGGTATGCCCGACCAGATGACGCGGGTGAGGAGGAGGTTGAAGACGCCGTTGCCGATGCCGCCCAGGGCGAAGGTGACGGCGGCGGTCCAGAAGGGCAGGCCGAGGCTCGGGAGACCGAGCGCCAGGGCCACCAGGACGTTGGCGAGGGGGAGGAGGAGCCGGACGCCCGTGAGGCGCTTGGGCGTCGCCGCCGCCGTGACCATGGAAGCCACGGCCCAGCAGGCCAGCACCACGCCGAGCCCGTTCGCGTCGTACCCGGGCGTCCGGGCCAGCATGAAGGGGCCCGACACGCCCTCCAGACTGGTGGTGAGCAGCATGGCGCTCACGCAGACCAGGCCGAGGGCGCCGAACGCGCCGGGGGACAGCAGACGGCGGAAGCCCGCGGTGGCGCTGCGGTGGGCCGGCGCGCCGTCCTCCGGAATCCTCGGGGACCACGCCACGGCCAGGACGAGCAGGAAGGTCAGGGCGTCCAGCGCGAAGGCCGGGCCCGGCCCGGAGAAGCCCACCACGACGCCGGCCAGAACCATGCCCAGGGCGCCCGCGCCCGCCTTCGACACCGCCCACCACTTGGCCAGTTCGGCCTGCCGCCCGTCGCTCAGCGCATGCAGGAGCGAACGCGAGAACGGCATGGTCAGGGCCTCGCAGGACGCGGCGACGAGGACACCTGCCAGGACGACCGTCCGGTCGCCGCCCGCCGCGGCCGCGACGGCGAACGCCGCCACCTGCCCGATCAGCCCGGCCCGCCACGCGGTCCGGGAACGGAGCCAGCCCCGGGAGCTGACCAGCGGGGTCAGCACCAGGACCGGAACCGTCTGGGCGGCCAGCACGGCGGCGAGGAACGTCGTCGACCCCGTCCGCACCGCGATGAGCGCGTACGCCACCTGGACCAGCTTGTCGCCGAACTCCGAGGCGGACAGGGCGAGAAGAAGTCTGACGAGCCCGGCTGGACAGGCGCCGGAACGGGCTGACAACGCTGCCGCCTCCCACCCTCGGAGAAATGACAGGGGAGGCTATCCCGCGCCCGGCCGGCGGCGCTCGGAATTTCCGGCCCCGGTTCAGCACTCCCGTGCGTGGGGTCCGTCTCCCGGGGGCGCTGTCAGACCCACCCCCTACCCTCAGGAGTGATGGCGAACATGTGGCGGTGTTCCGGGCTCCGCTGGTCCGAAGAGGGACCCGTGCTCGGCTGGGAAGGCGGGCGGAGCAGCCGCCTGACCTGGGGGAAGCGCGTCGCCTTCGGCGTGCCGGAAGGGGGCTTGCGGACCTGCGTCGGGGCGCGGGGCCATGCCTGCCCGGTGCGGGCACCCGTGTCCCCGCGCGCCACCGGCGCCCGCTGTGAGGAGTGCGCGCGTCTGGACCGGGCGCACTCCGTGGCCGCCGACACGATCGCCGACGACCCCCGTCCGTACCGCGTCTACCTCGCCTGGTTCGGGCCCGGCATGGTCAAGGTCGGGATCACCGCCGTGGAGCGGGGGCCGGCGCGGCTGCTGGAGCAGGGGGCCGTCTGTTTCAGCTGGCTCGGGACCGGCCCGCTGATGGCCGCCCGGCGCACCGAGGAACTGCTGCGCGCCGCGCTGCGGGTGCCGGACCGGATCCCGTACGCCGACAAGCGCGCGGTGCGGGCGGTGCTGCCGGGAGCGGCGGAAGACCGGGCCGCCGAGGTGCGGGAACTGCACGGGCGGGCCGTCGCGCTGGCGCGGTGGCCACAGTCGCTGCGGCCCGAGCCCTGCGCGGTCGTCGACCACGTACGGGTCTTCGGGCTCGACCGGGGGCCGGGCGCCCGCGGGGAGGTGGAGCGGCTCCTGCCGGGCGCGACCGTCAGCGGCGAGCTGGTCGCCGCCGCCGGGCCCGATCTCCATCTGGAGGTCCGGCCGGGACGGGTCGTCGTGCTCGACATCCGGCTGGTCAGGGGGTGGGGGCTCGTGCCGGCCGCGCCCGGCGGTGCCGTACGGGACGTTCCCGTACGGGAGTTCGTCCGGCAGCAGGACGGGCTCTTCTGAGGGGCTTCCCAGGGGTTGGCTGAGCGGTGGCTGTGCGTTTCTCAGGAAAAACCAAGACTCGTGAAACGCTCTTCTCAGAGGGCCCCGACAGGGTGGCCGCCATGACCACGACCTCGCCCCAGGGGCGCACCGAACTGCTGAGGCCGGACGGTAGCCCGGTCCGCGTGCTGGTGGTGGACGACGAGACGTCGATCACCGAACTGCTGAGCATGGCCCTGCGCTACGAGGGATGGCAGATCAGAAGCGCGGGCGACGGACAGGGCGCCCTGCAGACGGCCCGCGAGTTCCGGCCCGACGCCGTCGTCCTCGACATGATGCTGCCGGACATGGACGGGCTGGCCGTCCTCGGCCGGCTGCGCCGCGAACTGCCGGACGTACCGGTGCTGTTCCTGACCGCCAAGGACGCGGTGGAGGACCGGATCGCCGGGCTCACCGCCGGCGGTGACGACTACGTGACCAAGCCGTTCAGCCTGGAAGAGGTCGTCGCCCGGCTGCGCGGGCTGATCCGCAGGGCCGGGGCGGCCGACCGGCGGTCCGAGTCCGTGCTCGTCGTGGGCGACCTCACACTGGACGAGGACAGCCACGAGGTGACCCGGGGCGGCACCTCCATCCACCTGACCGCCACCGAGTTCGAGCTGCTGCGCTTTCTGATGCGCAACCCGCGCCGCGTGCTCAGCAAGGCGCAGATCCTGGACCGCGTCTGGTCGTACGACTTCGGCGGCCAGGCCAACGTGGTCGAGCTGTACATCTCGTACCTGCGCCGGAAGATCGACGCCGGACGCGAGCCCATGATCCACACCCGGCGCGGCGCCGGATACCTGATCAAGCCCGCCGTGTGATGAGCGGGCCTCCCCGGCCCCGGCCGAAACCGCGGTCGAGCCGGGTACGACGGTCCACCCCGCGGCCGCCCCGCGCGCCCCGCACCCTGCGCACCCGCCTCGTCGTCGTCTCCGTCCTGCTGATCGCCGTGGTCTGCGCGGTGATCGGGACCGTGACCACCCTGGCCCTGCGCTCGCACCTGTACGCCCAGCTCGACGGCCGGCTGGACGAGGTCGGCAAGCGGGCCTCCGGCGCCTTCGCCCCGCCGGGGCAGGGCAAGGGGCCCGGCATGCCGGACGGCGCCCACCCACCGCCGGGCATCGAGCTGGGCCAGTTCGTCGCCCTGGGCCCGCAGCCGCAGTACACGGTCGTGGCCGTGGTGGAAGACGGCACCGCCACCGAGGGCAAGGTGGGCCGCAAGGCGAAGTCGGCGCCGTACACCAGCGCCCAGGACCTCGACGCGGACCAGCTCGCCGCCCTCGGTACCGTGCCCGCGGACGACCACGCGCACACCCTCGGCCTGCCCGGCCTCGGCAGCTACCGCGCCCAGTACGTCACCGGCCCCAACGGCTCCTTCTACGTGGGCATCCCGACCGAGGACACCGACGGCATCGTCAACACCCTGATCGTCGTCGAGGTCTGTGTCACCGCCGCCGGGCTGCTCGCCGCCTGCCTCGCCGGAACCGTCATCGTCGGCGTGGCCACCCGCCCGCTGCGCAGGGTCGCCGCCACCGCCACCCGGGTCTCCGAACTGACGCTGCACACCGGCGAGGTGAACCTCAGCGAGCGCGTCCCGGACGCCGAGTGCGATCCGCACACCGAGGTCGGACAGGTCGGCGCCGCGCTGAACCGGATGCTCGACCACGTTCACGGCGCCCTGCAGGCCCGCCAGCAGAGCGAGACGCGGGTACGGCGGTTCGTCGCCGACGCCAGCCATGAACTGCGCACCCCCCTCGCCTCCATCCGCGGTTACGCCGAACTGACCCGGCGCGGCCACGAACAGGTCGGACCCGACACCCGGCACGCCCTCGGGCGGATCGAGTCCGAGGCCGGGCGGATGACCCTGCTGGTGGAGGACCTGCTGCTGCTCGCCCGCCTGGACGCCGGCCGGCCGTTGGAGTTCGGGCGCACCGATCTGGTCCCGCTCGTCGTGGACACCGTCAGCGACGCCCGCGCGGCCGGCCGGGACCACGACTGGCGGCTCGCCCTGCCCGACGAACCCACACCGGTGCGCGCGGACCCCGCCCGGCTCCAGCAGGTCCTGGTCAACCTGCTGGCCAACGCCCAGCGCCACACCCCGCCCGGTACGACCGTCACCGCGCGGGTGCGCCGGCAGGGGGCGTGGGTGTGCGTGGACGTCGAGGACGACGGGCCGGGCATCCCGGACGCGCTGCTGCCGCACGTCTTCGAGCGGTTCGCCCGCGGGGACTCGGCGCGGTCCCGGGCCACCGGCTCGACCGGGCTCGGACTCGCCATCGTCCAGGCCGTCGCGGCGGCGCACGACGGCGCGGTGAGCGTCGAGAGCGTGCCCGGCAGGACCGTGTTCACCGTGCGCCTGCCCGCGCTCGGCACCACGTCCGTCCCCGGCCCGGCCGGCGCCGCCGACTCCAACACCCCGCCGCGTCACGGCGGTTCGCACTCACAGCCCGACCACAGCGCCGCCACATCGGTGCGACAGGGCGCCTGACGAGAGTCGGTTCCATGCGAACCGACTCTTCTCCCGACGCGCCCCCCGGCGCCCTGCCGGCCCGGGAGCACCTGCCGGCCTCGGCCGCCGGCCCGGCCGTCCTGGACGTGGTGATCCCCGTCTACAACGAGGAGCAGGACCTCAAGCCGTGCGTCCGCCGGCTGCACGAGCACCTGACGCGCACCTTTCCCTACGCCTTTCGCATCACCATCGCGGACAACGCCTCCACGGACACCACCCCGCTGGTCGCGGCACGGCTCGCGGCCGAGCTGCCCGGGGTGGGCGTCGTACGGCTGGAGCAGAAGGGCCGCGGCCGCGCGCTGCGCACCGTGTGGTCCGCGTCGAAGGCGCCGGTCCTCGCCTACATGGACGTCGATCTGTCCACGGACCTCAACGCCCTGCTGCCGCTGGTCGCGCCGCTGATCTCCGGCCACTCCGACCTCGCGATCGGCTCCCGGCTGGCCCGTTCCTCCCGGGTCGTGCGCGGGCCCAAGCGCGAGCTGATCAGCCGGGCGTACAACCTGATCCTGCGCGGCTCGCTCCACGCCCGCTTCTCGGACGCGCAGTGCGGGTTCAAGGCCATCAGGGGCGACGTCGCGCGGGTGCTGCTGCCCCTGGTGGAGGACAGCGGCTGGTTCTTCGACACCGAGATGCTGGTCCTGGCCGAGCGGGCCGGGCTCAGGATCCACGAGGTGCCGGTCGACTGGGTGGACGACCCGGACTCCACCGTGCACATCGTGCGCACCGCGACCGACGACCTCAAGGGCGTGTGGCGGATCGGCCGGGCGCTCGCCACCGGTTCGCTGCCGCTGGACCGGCTCGCCCGGCCCTTCGGCGACGATCCGCGCGACCGCGAGCTGACCGGCGTACCCGGGGGGCTGGCCCGCCAACTGGTCGGCTTCTGTGTGGTCGGCGTCCTGTCGACCCTCTTCTACCTGCTGCTCTACAGCGGTTTCCGGCAGATCTGCGGGCCGCAGGCCGCCAACGCGCTCGCGCTGCTGGTGTCGGCCGTCGGCAACACGGCCGCCAACCGCCGGCTCACCTTCGGGGTGCGCGGCCGGGGCGGCGCGGTCCGCCACCAGGCCCAGGGCCTGGTGGTCTTCGCCATCGGACTCGCCCTGACCAGCGGTTCCCTGGCCGCCCTCGACGCGGCCGACGGCCACCCCGCGCACTCCACCGAACTGGCGGTCCTCGTCACCGCCAACCTCGCCGCGACCGTCCTGCGGTTCCTGCTCTTCCGCGCCTGGGTCTTCCCCGACCAGCGGCGGCCGTACGACGCCGGCACCGGCACCCACTCCTGCGAAGGGCCCCGATGAGCACCTCCCACGACCGCCCGCTCGACGCGTCCGCGGGGCCGGCCGGCACGGCCCTGCCGGGGCCGCCGCCGGCCGCCGCGCCCCGGCCGCCCCTGCCGCACCGGCTCTGGCGCGGCCGTCCGGAGGACCCCCGCTGGGCACGCCCCGCCCTCCTCGGGCTGCTCGCCGCCACCCTCCTCCTCTACCTGTACGACCTGAGCGCCTCCGGCTACGCCAACTCCTTCTACTCGGCGGCCGTCCAGGCGGGCAGCAAGTCCTGGAAGGCACTGTTCTTCGGCTCGCTGGACGCGGGCAACGCCATCACCGTCGACAAGCCCCCGGCCTCGCTGTGGCCGATGGAACTGTCGGTGCGGCTCTTCGGCCTGAACTCCTGGGCGATCCTCACGCCCGAGGTGCTGATGGGCGTGGCGGCCGTGGCCGTCGTGTACGCCGCGGTGCGCCGCCGGTCCGGCCCCGCGGCCGGTCTGCTCGCAGGCGCCGTGCTCGCGCTCACCCCGGTCGCGGCGCTGATGTTCCGGTTCGACAACCCGGACGCCATGCTGGCCCTGCTGATGTCGGTGGCCTGCCACCTCGTCGTACGGGCGCTGGAGGACGGCCGGACCCGATGGCTGGTGTGGGCCGGGGCCGCGATCGGCCTCGCGTTCCTCGCCAAGACGCTCCAGGCGTTCCTGATCCTGCCGGCGCTCGCGCTGGTGTACGCGGTGTGCGCACCGGTGCCGCTGAAGAAGCGCCTCGGACAACTGTCCGCCGCGGCCGTCGCGTTGGTGGTGTCCGGGGGCTGGTGGGTCGCCGTCGTCGAGCTGTGGCCCGCCTCCTCGCGCCCGTACATCGGCGGCTCGCAGCACAACAGCTTCCTGGAACTGACCTTCGGCTACAACGGGTTCGGCCGGCTCAACGGCGAGGAGACCGGCAGTGTCGGCGGTGGTGGCGCTCCCGGCGGCGGTGGCGGGATGTGGGGGTCGACCGGCTGGGACCGGATGTTCGGCTCCGAGGTCGGCGGCCAGGTCTCCTGGCTGCTGCCCGCCGCGCTGATCCTGCTGGCCGCGGGTCTGGTGGCGACCCGCGGGCGGGGGCGTACGTCGGTCGCCCGCTCCTCGCTCCTGGTCTGGGGCGGGTCCCTGCTGACGACCATGGCGGTGTTCAGCTACATGGCGGGCATCTTCCACCAGTACTACACCGTGGCCCTCGCCCCCTACGCGGCGGCCGTCGTCGGCACGGGCGCCGGGCTGCTGTGGGAGCGGCGCCGCGAGACGTGGGCGGCACTCGCGCTCGCCGCGTCCGCGGTGGCGGCCGCGACCTGGGGGTACGTGCTGCTCGACCGCACGCCCGACTACCTGCCCTGGCTGAAGTGGCCGGTTCTGGTGGGCGGTCTGCTGGCTGCCCTCGGCCTGGTCTTCGCCGGGCGTCTCGTGCGGCGGGCCGCCCTCGGCGCGGCGGCCCTGGCCGTCGTCGCCGCGCTGGCGGGCCCCACCGCCTACACCCTGAGCACGGTGGCCTCCGGGCACGAGGGCTCGATTCCCACGGCGGGCCCGGCGGGCGCGAGCACGATGGGCTTCGGCGGCGGCCGGCCCGGCGGCGGGAAGGGCGGCTTCGGCGGCGGGGGCATGCCGGGGGGACAAGGCGTGCCGGGGAGTCGGGGAAAGCCCGGCGGTCAGGGCATGCCCGGCGGTCAGGGGATGCCCGGTGGCCAGGGCATGCCGGGCGGAGGGAACGGGAACGGGTTCCCCGGTCCCGGCGGCGATCTCGCCGGCGGTTTCCCGGGCGGCGCGCGCACCGGCGAGGGCGGGGGCCCCGGCGGCTTCGGCGGCCTGCTGAACGGCACGGCCGTCGGCTCGGCGGCCAAGGCGCTGCTGGAGAAGGACGCCTCCCGCTACACCTGGGTCGCCGCGTCCATCGGTTCGCAGAACGCGGCCGGCTACCAGCTCGCCACCGGCGACCCGGTCATGGCGATCGGCGGCTTCAACGGCACCGACCCGTCGCCGACGCTCGCCCGGTTCGAGGAGTACGTGGCCGACGGCAGGATCCACTACTTCATCGCCGGCGGCGGCATGGGCGGCGGCAGCGGCACCGGCTCGCAGATCAGCTCCTGGGTCCGGAGCACCTTCAAGGAGGTGACCGTGGGCTCGGCCACCTTCTACGATCTCACCCAGCGCGCGAAGGGCTGAAGCGGAAACGGCGGAGCGGGTCCGCGTCCGGGTGCCGGCGGACATGGTGACGGCACAGGCGCTCGGGCCCGCGCCTCCGCGCCGGCCGGCCCCGGAGCGCGGGCAGCGGGGCCGTGCGGGGCCCCGACCGGCCGGAGACGGAGGAAGGTGTGCCGGTGGCGAAGTCGGCGGGGCGGTCGGCGCGGGACAGCGTGTGGCTGCGGGAGAAGCCGCGGCGCGGCGGGCGCGCCGGGCAGCCCTCCGGACTGGACCGGGAGCGGATCACCGCGGTGTCCGTACGGCTCCTGGACGCCGAGGGCCTGGCCAGGTTCTCCATGCGGCGCCTGGCCGGCGAGCTGAACGTCACCGCGATGTCCCTGTACTGGTACGTCGACACCAAGGACGACCTGTTCGAACTCGCCCTCGACGCGGCCTTCGGCGAACTGCGGCTGCCCGGCGAGGACGACCCGGCCGACTGGCGGGAGCAACTTCGGGCGCTGGCCGCCGAGTACCGGCGGCTGCTGGTGCGTCACCCCTGGCTGTCCCGGCTGGCCGGCCAGTATCTGAACATCGGGCCCCACGCGCTGGACTTCTCCCGCAGCGCGCAGCGCGTCCTCGGCGGCTCCGGGCTGCCCGCGCACCGGGTGATGAGCGCGATCTCGGCCGTCGTCCAGTTCGTCTACGGCTACGGCACGACGGAGGCCCAGTTCATGTCCCGGATCGCCGACAGCGGCCTGACCCCGGACGACTACCGCGAGCAGGCACTGGACTCGGTGCGGCAGGACCCCGGCACCGCGCAGTTCCTCAAGGACTCCGTGCCCCTCATGGACGCCCGTGGCGCTGGCACGGTCGCCGAGCTGATGGACCGTGACTTCACCTTCGCCCTGGACCTGCTGATCGCCGGGATCGAGGTGATGGTCGAACGGGGATGACGGGGGAGCCCCGGCAGACCTCAGTCCCCGCTGACCAGCCGCGCCGGGAAGCCGCCGGTCGCCACCGGCCCCCAGCGCTCGGGCGTGACCCGGATGATCGACTTGCCCTGCTTGAGCATGGCCGCCCGGTACTCGTCCCAGTCGGGGTGCTCACCGGCGATGTTGCGGTAGTACTCGACCAGCGGTTCCACCGAGTCGGGGGAGTCGATCACCTCGGCGGTGCCGTCGATCTGCACCCAGGGGCCGTTCCAGTCGTCGCTGAGCACGACCAGGGCGACCCGCGGGTCCCGCTTGGCGTTGCGGGTCTTGGCCCGCTCCGGGTAGGTCGAGACCACGATCCGGCCGGAGTCGTCCACCCCGCAGGTCAGCGGGGAGGCCTGCGGGGCGCCGTCGGCGCGGCGGGTGATCAGCAGCGCGCGGTGGCGGGGCCGTACGAAGTCCAGCAGTTCGTCCAGGGAGACGCGGGTGTTGGTCGCGATGTTCGGTGCCATGGCCGCAGCCTAGAACGCGGAGCGGTGCGCGAGCCTGACCCTGCTGGGCACAGGCTCGGCGCGCCGGACCGACGTCCGGTGCGGGCGGCACCGGTGCAAGGTCACTTCACCGCAATGGAGCAGCTAAAGTTCTTCTGTCCTGTGCTCGCAGTCGGGAATGTGCTGCGGAGCTCTCCTGCGCATGGCCGTACGGTCATGTCAACCGAGAGGTTCGTGGTGGCCGCGTCCGACTTTCCCGTGTACGACTTTTCCGCGTATGACGTCTCCGCAGCGACCCGTTCCCCGGGCGGTCTCGACCTGGCCGAGGCCCTGACGGCGGCGGCCCGCGAGCTGCACGAGAGTCCCACGCCCGGTGCCACGCTGGACACCGCCGTACGGCTCGCGGTGCGCCTGCTGCCCGGTGCCGAGCACGCCGGGGTCTGCGAGCTGGAGCACGGGGAGGCGCGGCGCGCCCTCGCCTGGACCGACGACCTCGTGCGCGACGCCGAGGTCCCCGAACTGCCGCACTGGGAGCGGCTGTGGACCTCGCCCGTGGTGCGGGTGACGGACAACGGCGGCGCGGACGGCGAGGCTCAGGAGCTGCGCTCGGTGCTCTCCATGCGGCTGCGCGCCGACAAGCGCCGGCTGACCGTGCTGACGGCCTACTCCCGGGAACCGGGTGCCTTCGACGAGACGGCCGCCCGGCTCGGCCGGCTGTTCACCGCGCATGTGAGCCTCGCCCTCAACTCGGTCACCGTGCGCGAGCAGTTGACGGAGGCCATGCACACCCGCGACCTGATCGGACAGGCCACCGGCATCCTGATGGAGCGTCTGGAGATCGACGCCCAGGCGGCCTTCGACAGCCTGGTACGCGCCTCCCAGCGGGAGAACGTCAAACTGCGCGACCTGGCCCGGCGCATCGTGGGCGCGACGGAGAACTGACAGGGGCCCGCCGACCGTGCGACGGTCGGCGGGCCCCTGCGCGGAAGGGTCAGGCCGCGGGCAGGCTGTCCCCCTGCACCGCCTGGATGTCCAGCTGCACCTTCAGCGTGGTGCCGATGGCGGCGATGCCCGCCTGGAGGACCTGGTTGTAGTTCATCGCGAAGTCCTCGCGGTGCAGCTCCGCCGTGGCCCGGAAGGCCGCGCGGGTGCCGCCCCACGGGTCGGCGCCGGTGCCGAGGTAGGCGAGGTCCAGGTCGACCTCGCGGACCACGCCGTGCAGCGACAGCTCGCCGTGCACGGTCCAGCGGTCCGGGCCCACCTGGGTCAGCCCGGTGGACCGGTAGGTGATCTCCGGGTGGGTCTCGACGTCGAGGAAGTCACCGGAGCGCAGGTGCGTGTCGCGCATGCCGTTGCCGGTGTCGATGGACCCGGCCTTGATCACCGCTTCCACCCGGGACTTGGCGACGTCGTCGGGCGCGATCTCGATGGTGCCGCCGAAGTCGGTGAACCGGCCGTGCACGCTGGAGATCCCCAGGTGCTGGGCGACCGCGGCGACCGAGGAGTGCGCCGGGTCGATGGTCCAGGGGCCGGGCGGCGGCAGCTCGGTGCCGCCCTGCCGGGCCAGGGTCACGGCGCCGATCTCGGCCCGTCCGCTCGCGGTGACGATCGCGCTGCAGGCGGCCGGCGCGTAGCCGACGGCCGTCACGATCACGGTGTACGCCCCCGGCGCCAGTTCAGTGGTGTCCCTTACGGCCCCCTCGGCGTCCGCCTCGGCCCGCAACACCTGCGTACCGGTCATGTCGGTCACCGTGACGACCGCGTGCGACACGGCCCACCCGTCCCGCGTACGGATCTTCGCGGTCAGTCCCATCCCGTTTTCTCCCTGCAAAGCCTTACAAATCGGTCGTGAGAAACCGGCCCGTGGCGGGCACCTCCGGTCGGAGCGTGCCCCGCCACGGGCCGGGTGGAACTACTCGCCGGGGTGGGCGAGTTCGATGTCGTGACCGTCGGCCCCGGTGCCGGTGACGGTCAGCGCGGTCGCCACCGGCGGGTAGCCGGTCGCGATGACGGTGTACTCACCGCTGTCCAGGTCGGTGAAGGCGTACGCGCCGTCCTCACCGGTGGTGGCGGTGCCGACCACGTTGCCCGCCTGGTCGACCAGGGTCACCCGGGCGTCGGCCAGCGGACCGTGCGGGGCCCGGACCACGCCCTGGAGCCGGGCGCCGGCGTCGAGGTCGACGTCGATCCGGGTGATGCCGGTGGTGGCCACCTCGACCGGCAGCGCCCGCGGCCGGAAGCCGGCCGCGTTGACGGCCACGGTCACCGGACCGGGCACCAGGTCGGTGAAGGCGAAGTCGCCCTGCTCCCCGGTGGCCGCGGTGGCCAGCAGGTCACCGCGCACATCGGTGACGATCACCATGGCGTCCTTGACCGGCTGCGCGCTCCCGGCGGCCCGCACCACACCGGTCAGCCCGCTGGTGCCGCTGAGCAGGATGTCGTACGACAGCGGTTCCTCGCCCACCACGATGGTGGAGGCCTGCGGCTGGTAGCCGTCGGCGGAGGCGATCAGGACGTACGAGCCGGTGCCGGGGGCGGCCAGCGCGTAGGAGCCGTCGCCCTGGGCGACCGCGCGGCCGAGCTGACGGCCGGCCAGCGAGATCAGGGTGACCGCGGCCTGCGGGACCGGGGCGCTCTCGGCGCCGCGGACGAAGCCGTGCACCGGGGTGCCGTCCCCGCCCGAGCCGGGCTCGGCGACGGTCGCCACGGCGGTCATCGGCGCCGCGGAGGCGGTCGCGGTCGCCAGCGCCTCGGCGGCGCCGACCACCGGAGCGGCTGCGGTCAGGCTGGGTACCTTCTCCTCGGCGGGCTCACCCGGCACGTTCTGCATGGTGGCGTTCTCCATCGTGGTCTCGACGGGCGCGGCGGCCTCGGCCGTCGTCCCGGTCTTCTCCTGCGCGGCCTGGGCCAGCGCGCCGGTCGTCCGCAGCGGGACCTCCTTGATGAAGATCACCAGGATGAAGGCGACCAGGGCGCAGGGCGCCGCATAGAGGAAGACGTCGGCGATGCCGTGACCGTAGGCGCCTTCCAGCCAATGCCGGATCGGCAGGGGCAGGCTGTTCATGTCGGGCAGGTCGCTGCCGCCCATGGCCTTGGCCGCGGCCATCCGGGCCTTCGGGCTCAGTTCGCCGATGGTGCTGGTGGCGTAGTGGGTGATCCGGCCGGACATGACCGAGCCGAGCACACCGACGCCGACCGCGCCACCGAGGGAGCGGAAGAAGCTCACCGTGGAGGAGGCGGAACCGAGGTCCTTCGGGGCGACCTGGTTCTGCGTGGACAGCACCAGGTTCTGCATCATCATGCCGACGCCGATGCCCAGCAGCGCCATGTAGATGGCCAGCTGCCAGTAGGGGGTGTCGTAGCGCATCAGGCCGAGCAGGGCCAGACCGGCCGTGAGCAGCAGACCGCCGGTGACCAGCCAGTTCTTCCAGCGTCCGGTGTTGGAGATGATCCGCCCGGAGACCATGGAGGAGATGAACAGACCACCGATCATCGGGATGGTCATCACGCCGGACATGGTCGGGGACTTGTCCCGCGCCAGCTGGAAGTACTGCGAGAAGAAGACGGTGCCCGAGTACATGCCGACACCGACGAACAGCGAGGCCGCCGAGGCCAGCGAGATCGTGGGGTTGCGGAACAGGCGCAGCGGAATGATCGGCTCGGACGCCTTGGACTCGGTGAGGACGAACAGCAGGCCGAGCACGATGGTGCCGCCCACCATCACGTACGTCTGCCAGGACAGCCACTCGTACTTGTCGTTGGCGAAGGTCACCCAGAGCAGCAGCAGCGAGGCGCCCGCGGTGATGAAGAAGGCGCCGAGCCAGTCGACCTTGACCTTGCGCTTGACGACCGGCAGGTGCAGCGTCTTCTGGAGGACGAGCAGCGCGATCAGCGCGAAGGGGATGCCGACGAACAGGCAGTAGCGCCAGCCGAGCCAGCTGGTGTCGGTGATGACACCGCCGAGCAGCGGACCGCCGACGGTGGCGACGGCGAAGGTGGCGCCGGTGTAGCCGGAGTAGCGCCCGCGCTCGCGCGGGGAGATCATCGCGGCCAGGATGACCTGCACCAGGGCGGACAGACCGCCGGCGCCGAGGCCCTGGATCGCACGGGCGGTGATCAGCATCGCCGGGTTCGGCGCGAGACCGGCGATGACCGAACCGGCCACGTAGATGATCAGGGCTATCTGGACGAGCGCCTTCTTGCTGAACAGGTCGGACAGCTTGCCCCACAGGGGCACCGAGGCGGTCATCGTCAGCAGGGACGCGGTGACGACCCAGGTGTAGGCGGACTGGCCGCCGCCGAGGTCCTTGATGATCGTCGGCAGTGCGTTGGTGACGATCGTCGAGGACAGGATGGCGGCGAACAGGCCGATCAGAAGGCCGGAGAGGGCCTCCATGATCTGCCGGTGGGACATCGGGGCGTCGCCCGCCGAGGAGCCTCCCCCGTGCTTGGCGTGAGCCCGCACACCGGCTGGTGTGGTCGTTGCCATGGGCTTCCTTTACTTACGTGCTTGCGGGTGTACGGGTGGTCTTTTCGACTACGGGGGTGGGCGGCCGGGCCGAGGGCGGCCGGCAGTCGCCGAAGGACGAGCGCAGGCGGGTCATCAACCCGATCAGCTGGCCGACCTCGTCGTCGGTCCAGTCGCTGAGCCGCTCGGCGAGCACCTGCGTGGTGCGCCGGGACAGCTCGTCGAGCTGCTCCAGACCCGCGGGCGTCAGGCGCAGGATGCGCGAGCGCTTGTCCGCCGGGTCCGGGTCCCGTTCGATCCAGCCGCGCGCGGCGACGTGCGCGACATGCCGGCTGGTCACCGACAGATCCACGGCGAGCAGCTCTGCCAGCTTGCTCATGCGCATGTCTCCGTGGCGGCCGAGCAAGGTCAGCACGGCCGCCGAGCCGCCCGGGCAGTCCGTCGGCAGCACCCGCACGAGGTCCCGTTTCACGGCGCCGACGGCGCTGAGCTGACGCGCCAGCTCTTCAAACTGCGCCTGCTCGGCCATCACACCTCCCGTATTCGTTGCTTGGGGCAACCATAAATGGGATTGGTTGCTACAGGCAAATAACTGGGGGGTCTGCCGTGTAAAACCTTGGCAAAGGCAAGCGTTGCGGTCGTGAATATGCAGGTCGGTGCGGGGGGCCTGTCCCCGTCTGTCCCGGTGGCCCCCCACTTGGGCGGCAGGGGCCGTCTTCGCTAAGGTCTCGGGCCATGGCTAACACCCAGGGCCCCCAGGGCAATTACGACCCTGCCGGCAGCACTCAGATGTTCCGCGCGTTCGTCGACGAGGCTCCGCAGGGGCGCCAGCAGCAGGCGGCCGCCCCCTCCGGCCCGCGCATCGGTCTGATCATCGGCGTCGTCGTGGCGCTCGTGGTGGTGGCCGGGGTCGCCTGGCTGGCGCTGAAGTAGGACACCCCTTCCGCAGGGCCCACGGGTCCCGCGGTGATCGGTTTCACCGGACGGAGGCGTCGCGCGTCTCGGTGTACGTGCCCCGGCGGCACGCGCCAGGCGTCGACGCGGACCGTCCAGGTGTGGTCCGGGCGTGCGCCCGGACCGGCGCACGCCTTCAACACCGTCCCCGGACGGACGACGACCGCCGACGCTCCCGCGAGGGCGCGTCGGCGGCCGGCGATCCGGGCGTCGTACGGAGCATCCCGTGGGCGAGGCGCCCGGCCAGGGTGGCGGACGCCTCGTCGAAGGGAAGGGATCAGTCCGAGATCAGACCCTCGCGCAGCTGGGACAGGGTCCGGGTGAGCAGGCGCGAGACGTGCATCTGGGAGATGCCGACCTCCTCGCCGATCTGCGACTGGGTCATGTTGGCGAAGAAGCGCAGCATGATGATCCGCCGCTCCCGGGGCGGGAGTTTGGCCAGCAGCGGCTTGAGGGACTCGCGGTACTCGACGCCCTCCAGGGCGGTGTCCTCGTAGCCGAGCCGGTCGGCCAGGGAGCCCTCGCCGCCGTCGTCCTCCGGGGCCGGGGAGTCCAGCGAGGAGGCGGTGTACGCGTTGCCGACCGCGAGGCCGTCGACCACGTCCTCCTCGGAGACGCCGAGCACGGCGGCCAGTTCGGTGACCGTCGGGGAGCGGTCCAGCTTCTGCGACAGCTCGTCGCTGGCCTTGGTGAGGGCCAGGCGCAGCTCCTGGAGGCGGCGCGGGACCCGCACCGACCAGGAGGTGTCCCGGAAGAAGCGCTTGATCTCGCCGACCACCGTGGGCATCGCGAACGTCGGGAACTCCACGCCCCGTTCGCAGTCGAAGCGGTCGATCGCCTTGATCAGGCCGATGGTGCCGACCTGGACGATGTCCTCCATCGGCTCGTTGCGCGAGCGGAACCGCGCGGCCGCGTAGCGGACCAGCGGCAGGTTCAGTTCGATCAGGGTGTCCCGGACGTAGGCGCGCTCGGGGCTGTTCTCGTCGAGCGCGGCGAGCCGCAGGAACAGGGAGCGGGACAGGGTGCGGGTGTCGATGGCCTCGCCCATGGCGGGGGCGGCCGGGGCCGGCACGGCATCGAGGGCCGTGACGCCCTCGATGCCGTCGAGGACGTCGAGTGCGTCGAGCTCCTTGGGCGCCGCCTCGCTCTTCGCGGGCGTCAGCACCTTCGAGCTGCCCTGTTCTGCGGACATGCCACCCCCTTTGGGTCGCGGGACGGTCGCGGCCGCGTCGTCGGTCGAGAACGCAGCCTTCACCTGAATACCGGAGCCGGGGCTCCGGCAAACGCGTCTCCCGCAGAATGTCACATGTCGGCAACGCGCTGTAGTGACATGTCGACATGAGAGACGCGAATCACCGCTGGAGAAATGGGGTCTGACGGGCAGTCGGGCCGGAAGTGTCGGCAACGGCCCTGGTGAGCGAATCGCTCGCGGCGGTGAGCGCTCGATCTGGTTTGCGATGCAGGGCTGTTCGGGTGTGTGCTTCGGTGCGCCCACCATGCTCCCGCCATGTCGTCCGGTATTCGCCCGGAACTCTGTTATACGGCGGAGCGGTTATCGGTTATGCGTCGATGCGGTTCGCCGAGCGCAGTCTCTGGAAGCTGCGGGCGAGCAGGCGCGAGACGTGCATCTGGGAGACACCGAGTTCCGCGCTGATCTGTGACTGGGTCAGATTGCTGTAGTAGCGCAGCAGCAGGATCCGCTGCTCGCGCTCGGGGAGCTGGACGAGGAGGTGGCGGACCAGGTCGCGGTGTTCCACGCCGTCCAGGGCCGGGTCCTCGTAGCCGATGCGGTCCAGCAGCCCCGGCAGCCCGTCGCCCTCCTGCGCGGCCTCCAGGGACGTCGCGTGGTACGAGCGGCCCGCCTCGATGCAGCTGAGCACCTCCTCCTCGCTGATCCGCAGGCGCTCGGCGATCTCGGCGGTGGTGGGGGAGCGGCCGTGCAGTGTGGTCAGGTCCTCGGTGGCACTGTTGACCTGCACCCACAGCTCGTGCAGCCGGCGCGGTACGTGCACGGTGCGGACGTTGTCCCGGAAGTACCGCTTGATCTCGCCGACCACGGTCGGCATGGCGAACGTCGGGAACTGCACGCCCCGGTCCGGGTCGAAGCGGTCGATGGCGTTGATCAGGCCGATGGTGCCGACCTGGATCACGTCCTCCATGGGCTCGTTGCGGGAGCGGAAGCGGGCGGCGGCGTAGCGCACGAGCGGGAGGTTCGCCTCGATCAGCGCTCCCCGTACCCGGTTGTGCTCCGGCGTGCCCGGGGCGAGCTGCTTCAGCTCGGTGAAGAGCACCTGGGTCAGGGCGCGGGTGTCTGCGCCACGGCGCTTCCCGGGGTTCGCAGAGGCGGGGACGGGGGCCTCCTCCTGGGGCGGCGCAGTACTGGCCGACACGGTCAACGCCACCTCTTCGGTCAATCATCCGTCAAAAGCGGTCATAGCATCACAAGACATGTGCACTGTGTGCAAGCACCTGATAACGCCGTGTTGGTTTCAAACATGGGGGAGCCGGGGCGGAAAACGCGTGAAAGCCCCCCGCCAGCGCGGCGGAGGGCTTCGGAGCGGAAGGCGCCCTGGAAGGGCGAGGTGTCAGAACTCGTAGTCCGCGATCACCCACGTGGCGAACTCACGCCACAGGGCGACACCCGCCTGGTGGGCGGGGTGGTCCAGATAGCGCTGGAGGGCCTCGGTGTCCTCGACGGCCGAGTTGATCGCGAAGTCGTAGGCGATCGGCCGGTCGGTGATGTTCCAGGCGCACTCCCAGGCCCGCAGCTCCTCGATCTGCTCGGGGAGCGCCCGGAAGGCCGCCTCGCCCGCCACCACCCGCGGATCGTCGCGCTGCACGCCCTCGTCGAGCTTGAACAGGACCAGGTGGCGGATCATGCGGAGTACCTCAGCTCTTTCCTCCGTTGGCGGCCCAGGTCATGAAGTCACCGATGGCCCTGGCCGCGTTGGATATGCCCTCGAAGCCTATCTGGACGTAGTCGGCCGCCCGGGCGGGGTCCGTGATGATCACGTACAGCACGAAGACCACGAGCGCGTACACCACAATCTTCTTGGCGTTCATCGCCACCGCGGCCTCCCTAGTGTCCGTGTCCATGGCCCGTGAGGCCCCTGTTGCCGGCGGCGAGTGTAACGGTCGTGCCTTTATCGGGGACCAACGGCCCGCCGGGCAAGGGGTTTTGGGCGCCGCGCCCGCGGGGGCGGGAACGCGGAAAGGGCCCCGCCGTGAGACGGGGCCCTTTCGGAAGCGGTAGCGGAGGGATTTGAACCCTCGGTGACTTGCGCCACACTCGCTTTCGAGGCGAGCTCCTTCGGCCGCTCGGACACGCTACCGAGGGAGACCTTACAGCACGGTGGGGCATGGTCAGAAATCGGTGTTCAGCGATCCCGGAAGAAATCCGTGAGAACGGTGGCGCACTCCCCCGCGAGCACGCCCTCGATCACCTCGGGCCGGTGGTTGAGCCGCCGGTCGCGCAGCACGTCCCACAGCGAGCCGGCCGCGCCCGCCTTGTCGTCCCGGGCGCCGTAGACCACCCGGTCCACCCGGGACTGCACCAGGGCGCCCGCGCACATCGTGCACGGCTCCAGGGTGACCACGAGGGTGCAGCCGGTCAGCCGCCACTGCCCGAGCCGCTCGGCGGCCCGCCGGACGGCGAGAACCTCCGCGTGGGCCGTGGGGTCGCCGGTGGCCTCGCGCTCGTTGTGCCCGGTCGCGAGCACCGTGCCGTCCGGCGCCAGCACGACGGCCCCGACGGGGACGTCCCCGCCCCGGACGGCCAGTACGGCCTCGTCCAGGGCGAGTCGCATCGCCTCCCGCCAGCGGTCGCGCACCGGGTCCGGTGCCGGACGCGGGGTGCCCACCGGGTGGCCCGCGGTCAGCGGACGGTCTCCAGCACCTCCGAGGCGCCCAGGGCCTCGGCGATCGAACCGAGCGCGTCATCGGCGTCCAGGGTGCGCAGCTCCTTCTCGCTGATGCCCAGGTCGTCGAGGATCTCGCCGTCGCCGACCGGGCTGTGCGGCACCGCGTCGGACCCGGTGGCCACCTCCTCGTCCTCGACGGCCTCGGACTCGCCGTCCTCCGTGCCGTCGAGGTCCAGGGAGTCCAGGTCGGGGCCGTCGGTGGCGCCGGGTTCCCGGCCCAGCAGCTCGTCGGTGAGCAGCAGCTCACCGTAGGCGCTGCGGGCGGCGGCGGCCGCGTCCGAGACATAGATCCGAGGGTCGTCCTCCCCGTCCACCCGGACGACGCCGAACCAGGCGTCCTCCTGCTCGATCAGGACGAGCACCGTGTCCTCCTCGGGAGAGGCTTCACGGGCCAGGTCGGCCAGATCCGACAGGGTCTCCACATCGTCGAGCTCTGTGTCGCTCGCTTCCCACCCGTCTTCGGTGCGCGCGAGCAGTGCGGCGAAGTACACCGTGACTCTCCCACTGGTCATAGGCGTGCCGGTTGGGGGTCCCCCCGGCGGAGGTTCTTGGGCGGCTCCGAGCCCCACCCACTCGGAATCGTGGCAGAAACTAGGCGTTCAGGGGACGTCTTCGGCTCCCTGTGTCTGGCGGTTTCGAGCGTGCGTCCCCATCGGGTCGCCAGCGGCTTCGTTGCGGCCACCTGCGGATCGTACGCGGCTTTGCCAGGCGCTCACGCACGCCCGCCGCGGAAACTCCGGCACGGGCGACGATCTTCCTCACCCACTTCTTGCCGACCGGTCCCCAGCTCAGGGCACCCGCCCTACCAGCGGAACGTCCGCATCCGCAGCGCGTGGCGGAGCCGGGCCGCCTTGGCGCGTCGCGGCTGCACCCGGGCCCGCAGCGCCCGGGCCTCCGCCAGCTCGCGCAGGAACCGGGCCCGGCGGCGGCGCCGCTCGGCGTCGGTCTCGGGGGCGTCGGGCGCGCTCGTCCCGCGGTCCGCGGCGGCGGGTCCGGCCGTCGTGTCCCCAGGAAAACCGGGGCCGTTTGTCCCCCGCTTGGTGGGGCCGGCCTTCCCCCGCCCGGCGGGGCCGGGCTTCCCCGCCCGCATGACGTCGTCGGGGCCGTACGGCCCCCTCGTTCCGCTCCCGGTCGCGTCGTCGGGCGTCTCAGGCAGGTCAGACACGTCACACCACCCCAGTCCGTCCTTCCCCGTTTTCCCCCGGCCGGCCGGTTTGACGCCAGCGCCGACCGGTCCGGGGCGCAGGTACGGTTATGGGCATGCGTCTCCATGTCGTCGACCACCCCCTGGTCGCTCACAAGCTCACCACGCTGCGCGACCAGCGCACCGACTCCGCCACCTTCCGCCGTCTCGCCGACGAGCTGGTCACCCTGCTCGCCTACGAGGCCACGCGGGACGTGCGCACCGAGAACGTCGACATCGACACGCCGGTCGCCCGCACCACTGGTGTCAAGCTCGCCCGCCCCCGCCCGCTGGTCGTCCCGATCCTGCGCGCCGGACTCGGCATGCTGGACGGCATGGTCCGGCTGCTGCCGACCGCCGAGGTGGGCTTCCTGGGCATGCTCCGCAACGAGGAGACGCTCCAGCCCTCCGCGTACGCCACGCGGATGCCGGAGGACCTCTCGGGCCGCCAGGTCTACGTCCTCGACCCGATGCTGGCCACGGGCGGCACGCTGGTCGCCTCCATCCGCGAGCTGATCAAGCGCGGCGCCGACGACGTCACCGCCGTGGTGCTGCTGGCCGCCCCCGAGGGCGTCGAGCTGATGGAGCGCGAGCTGGCGGGCACTCCGGTCACGGTGGTCACCGCCGCGGTCGACGACCACCTCAACGAGCAGGGCTACATCGTCCCGGGTCTCGGTGACGCGGGCGACCGGCTGTACGGCGCGGCCGAGTAACCGGCGTCCACGACGCCGTGAGGGGGCAGCCCGGCCGCCGGGGGCCTGATCGGGCGCGGCCGTTGCCCGCCCGAGGAGAAAGGCTTCAGCAACCCTTTTTCGCGGAGCCCGCCGAAGCCGTGGGCGCGGGTGCCGTGAGGACGGTCAGGGCCCGCGCGGCGTCCGCGGGCTTGGCCAGCCCCTTGAAGCCGTCCCCGATGACGAGGTCCAGATCGGCCTTCTTGCGCCCGTCGGCCCGCTGCTCGACGCCCGCGACCTGGGCGCCGAGCACCGGCAGCGAGGTGTGCAGGGCGGCGGCCGGTCCGAGGACCAGCGCCGTGCCCTTCACCTTCTTGTCGTACTCCGCGGTCGCGTTGCCCACGTCACCGATCTTGAAGCCGCGCTTCTTCAGCTCGTCCGCGGTGTCCTTGGCCAGCCCCGAGCGCGTGGTGGCGTTGTAGACGTTGACCGTGATCCGGCCGGGCTGGGGCAGGGGGTTCGCCTGGCGCGCGGACGCGGCCCTGGTCCCGCCGGCCGCGTCCTTCGGCCCGCAGTCCTTCTTCGCGCGGGAGGCGGCCGGATTGCCGCCCGTGAAAACGTCGATGAGCTGGAGCGTGCCCCAGCCGAGCAGGCCGAGCGCGCACACGGAGGCGAGAACGACCACGACCAGCCTGCCCCGCCGTCGAGGCGGGCGCATCCGGGGGTATTTCGCCCCCGTGATCCGGTACTTGCCGCCCATGCCGGGGGGAGTCAGCATGCTCATGAACGCAGCGTAGTGTGCCCGAGCGGCGATGCCTATTAGATGATCAGTCCAGGTCGCCAGTGGAACCCGAAAGGGTCAATCGGCGGGCGCCGCACGGCCGATGAGCGGCCGGCCGCGGGACCGGGCGCCGGGTCAGTCCAGTTCGAGCACGCGCGCGTGCAGCACCTGGCGCTGCTGGAGCGCGGCGCGCACCGCGCGGTGCAGACCGTCCTCCAGGTAGAGGTCGCCCTGCCACTTCACGACATGCGCGAAGAGGTCGCCGTAGAACGTCGAGTCCTCCGCCAGCAGGGTCTCCAGGTCCAGCTGCTGCTTGGTGGTCACGAGCTGATCGAGGCGGACCGGGCGCGGTGCGACGTCCGCCCACTGCCGGGTGCTTTCCCGGCCGTGATCGGGGTACGGCCGGCCGTTTCCGATGCGCTTGAAGATCACACGGAAAGCCTACCGGCCCAGACGTTCCGGGCGCAGCCATGGCGCCCGAGTGCGGCCCTTGAAAAGGTCGAACAAAACGGGTGAACTCGTACCTTTCGGGACGCGGGTTCGGGTCGGTTCCCGCCTCCGCCGGGAACCGCGCCCCCGGCGCGCCGTCCGCCGCGCGCTCGTTGTGCACAGGCTGTGGACCGGGAGCCGGCGGCGGGCCTTCACACGGTCTGCGGCACCTGCCGCGCCCGGTGGCGGATGCGGAACGCGGTGATGATCTCGGTGACGCCGACCACCACCAGCCAGATGCCGCCGACGAGGGTCAGCACCGCGACCGACCGGAAGGGCGAGTCGATCAGCACGATCCCGGCGACGAAGGTGAGGACGCCCAGGAAGGCCTGCCAGCCGCGGGCGGGCATCCGGGGGTCGGAGACCGCGGCCATGGTGTGCGTGACGCCGCGGATCAGCCAGCCGATGCCGATCCACAGCGCGAGCAGCAGGATCGACTGCATGGGCCCGCGGAAGCAGAGCAGCCCGAGCAGGATCGACAGCGCGCCGCTGATGAACGCCAGTACCCGCAGCGAGGTCGCCTGGTGCGTGCCGAAGGCGGCGACCAGCTGGAAGACGCCGCTGACCAGCAGGTAGAGCCCGAACAGGACGCCGGCCACGAGCAGTGAGTGGCCGGGCCAGACCAGGATCAGGATGCCCAGGACCAAGGAGGCGACCCCGGTGACCAGGACCACCTGCCAGGCGGCCCGGGACAGGGCGTGCAGCGGGCCTTCGAGGGGCGGCTCGGGTTCGAGCCGCCCGCGGTGCCCGTGCGGCTCGCGCGCGGCGCCCGGCGGGTGTCCGCCGTGGACGTGCTGGTCGTCGTACTCGCGGCCCCACTCCGGGCCGTGGCTCGATGCCTCGGTCATGCTCCATGCTCGGAACGGCGGGGCGCGCACCGCCACCCGGGTGGGCCACCAGGCTTACTCCGCCGCTACTTCCGGGCTGCCTTGGCCGCCTTGGCCGCGGCCTTCATCTCCTGCTTGTGGGCCCGCACCCTGGCCAGCGAGTCCGGTCCGGTGATGTCGGCGACGGACCGGTGGGACCCGGGCTCGCCGTAGGCGCCGGCGGCCTCCCGCCAGCCGGTCGGCGTGACCCCGAGCTGCTTGCCCAGCAGCGCGAGGAAGATCTGCGCCTTCTGCCGGCCGAAGCCGGGCAGGTCCTCCAGCCGCTTGAGCAGCTCGGCCCCGCTGCCCGCGTCCTTCCAGACGGCCTCCGCGTCCCCGTCGTAGTGCTCGACCAGGTAGCGGCACAGCTGCTGGACGCGCTTGGCCATGGAGCCCGGGTAGCGGTGCACGGCCGGCTTCTCGGACAGCAGGGCGGCGAAGGCCTCCGGGTCCATCGCGGCGATCTCGTGCGCGTCCAGGTCCCCGGCGCCGAGCCGGTCGGCGATGGTGCGGGGCCCCTTGAACGCCCACTCCATCGGGATCTGCTGGTCCAGCAGCATGCCGGTGAGGGCGGCGAGCGGCGAGCGTCCGAGCAGCGCGTCGGCCTCCGGGTCCTGGGCGAGGTGCAGGGTGACGTCCATGGGTCGATGATCCCGCGTCGCGTACGATTCCTCCATCAATCGAGAGTTAGGGTAGCCTTACCTAAGAAATGGAGGGCCGGGTGGCCGCCGAGACCTACCGCGACGCCTGGGGCGTCCCCCATCTGCGGGCGGCGGACGTCCACGAACTGGCCCGCGCGCAGGGCCGCGTCACCGCGCTCGACCGGGCCTGGCAACTGGAGGTCGAGCGGCACCGCGCCCAGGGCACCTCGGCGTCCTTCCTCGGCGCCCCGGCCGCCTCCTGGGACGTCCTCGCCCGCCGGGCCCGCCTCGCCGACACCGCCCGCCGCTGCTTCACCGCGCTGGAACGCCGGGACGCGGAGACGGCGCGGTGGGTCCGGGCGTACGCCGACGGCGTCAACGAGGGCCTGCCGGCCGGTGCCCGACGCGCCCCCGAGTTCGCCCGCGCCGGTCTCGCCGCGGGCCGCTGGGAGCCCTGGACCCCGCTCGCCGTCTGGCTCGCCACCCACCTCCTCTTCGCGGGCTTCCCCGCCAAGCTCTGGCGCGAGCGGGCGATCCGGCACCTGGGACCGGATGCGGTCGGCCTGTTCGCCACCGACGGTCCCGGCACGGCCGGCAGCAACGGCTGGCTGGTCGGCGGCGCCCGCACCACCACCGGGCACGCGCTCCTCGCCGGCGACCCCCACCGGTTCATCGAGGACCCCGGCGTCTACCAGCAGATCCGGCTGGCCTGCCCCGAGTTCGACGTCATCGGCCTCGCCGTCCCCGGCACCCCGGGCATCGCGCACTTCGGCCACGCCGGCACGGTCGCCTGGGGCATCACCAACGCCATGGCCGACTACCAGGACCTCTACCGCGAACGGCTGCGCCGCACCGGCCGGGAGGTCCGGTGCCTCGACCCGGACGGCACCTGGCGCACCGCGCACTCCCACCGGGAGACGGTCGACGTCGCGGGCGCGCCCCCGATCGCGATCGAGGTGATCGAGACGCCGCGGGGGCCGGTGATCGCGGGCGGCCCGGCGGGGCCGCCGCACGGGCCGGCAGCCACCGGGACGGGAGCCGGCGCGTCAGGGACCGCCGACGGCGAGGGCGAGGCGCTCGCGCTCCGCCACCCGCCCCGGGTCACCGAGGACCTCGGCTTCGGCGCCCTCCTCCCGCTGCTGCGCTCCGCCACCGTCGCCGACGTCGACCGCGCCCTGGACGCCTGGGTCGAGCCGGTGAACGTCGTACAGGCCGCCGACACCGCGGGCGGCACCCTGCACCGCGTCGCCGGGCGCGTGCCGCTCCGCGCGCGGGCCAACCGCCTCCACCCGGTCCCCGCCTGGCGCCCCGGCCACGACTGGCGGGGCTGGCACGAGATGCCGTACGCCCCCGTCCCGGACGGCATCGCGGTGATGGCCAACCAGCGCGGCCCCGCCGCCCCCCTCGGCGTCGAGTTCGCCCCGCCGCACCGCGCCGACCGCATCCGCGCCCTCCTCGGCACGCGCACCGCCTGGAGCGCCGAGGACATGGCCGCCCTCCACATGGACACCCACCTCGCCTCCGCCGCGCCCCTGCTCGACCACCTCGCCGCGCTCGACGGCCTCACCCCCGCCGCGTCCCGGCTGCGCGACCGCCTGCTCGCCTGGGACCGCCACATGGACGCCGGCAGCACCGACGCGGCGGCCTACGCGGCACTGCGCGGCGCGGTCGTACGCCGCCTCGCCGCGCACCCGGCGTTCGCCCCGCTCGCCGAGCCCCCGGCCCGCTGCCCCGAGGTGCTGCGACCGTGGCTGGCGCTCGTCCCGCGCGTCGGCTACGCCCTCGAACACCTGCTGCGCGCCGAGGAGTCGTACGGTGTCGACCGCCCGGCCCTGGTGCGCGCGGCCCTGGAGGAGACGGCCGCCGCGCCGCCCGCCGGAGACTGGTCCGACACCCACCGCCTGGCCCCCTGGCAGGCGCTGCCGGACACCCCGGCCACCCCCGGCCTGGCCGGCGACCACGACTGCGTGCTGTGCACCTCGGCCGTCCCCGGTCTCACCGACCGCGCCGCCCGGGGCCCGGCCGCCCGCTACGTCTGGGACCTGGCCGACCGGGACCGCAGCCGCTGGATCGTCCCCTTCGGCGCCGACGGCGTCGCCGGCAGCCCCCACCACCGCGACCAGCTCCCCCTGTGGCTCGGGGGAGAACTGGCCCCGGTCGTCACCGACTGGCCCCTGCTCACCCGCGACCGCACCGAGGAGCATCACCGTGACCACTGACCCGCACGAGCCGTACGAGCAGCACGTCGACGGTTTCGGCACCGTCCGCATCCGCCCCCTGGACCCGGCCGCCGACGCGGCCGTGGTCCACGCCTGGGTGAGCGAGGAACGCGCCGCCTTCTGGGGCATGAACGGCCTCACCCGCGACCAGGTCGCCGGGATCTACACCCACATGGCCGGCCTCGACACCCACCACGCCCACCTGGTCACCAAGGACGGAGCCCCGGCCGCCCTGTTCCAGACGTACGAACCGGCCGCCGACCGGGTCGGCGAGTGCTACGACGTACGCCCCGGCGACCTCGGCGTCCACGTCCTCCTCGCCCCCGCGGGCCCCGGCGGGCCGCGCCCCGGCTGGAGCCACGCGCTGCTGACCGTGCTGACGACGTACGCGCTCACCGCCCTCGGCCGGCGCAGGCTCGTGATCGACCCCGACGTGCGCAACGCCAAGGCCATCGCCCGCTTCCTGCGCCAGGGCTTCGTGCCCGGACCGGCCGTCGTCCTGCCGGAGGTGGACGTCCCGGACGTGTACCTCCCCGAGAAGCACGCGCAACTCGCCTTCCTGGAGCGGCCGGTAGCCTTCCCCGGGTGACGACCGCGGACGAGCTGATCGCGCACTACGGACTCGAACCGATCCCCCGCGAGGGCGGGCTGTTCCGCCGCACCTGGGCGGGCCCGACACGGGCGGACGGCCGTCCGGAGGGGGCCGCCATCGTGGCACTGCTCACGGCGGACGACCACTCGGCCCTGCACCGGCTGCCGTACGCCGAGATCTGGCACTTCTACCTCGGCGACCCGCTCGAACTGCTGCTCCTCGCCCCCGACGGCACCAGCGGCACCGCCGTCCTCGGCCCCGGCCTGGGCTCGGGCCAGCGGCTGCAGCTGACCGTGCCGGCCCGCACCTGGATGGGCGCGCGGGTGGCGGCGGGCGGCGCGTGGACGTTCTTCGGCTGTACGACGGCCCCCGGCTTCACCTACGCGGACTACGAACACGGCGACGCGGCGGACCTCACGGCGCGTTATCCGTCCGAGGCCGCCCGGATCAGGGAACTGTGCCGCCCATGAGCCTGCTCGACGGACAGACCGCCCTGGTGACCGGCGCGGGCGGCGGCATCGGCCGCGCCATCGCACTGCGCTTCGCCGAGGAGGGCGCGGCGGTCGCCCTGCACTGCCGTACGGCAGTGGGCCCGGCCGCCGAAGTCGCCGCCCGGATCCGGGACCTGGGCGGCGAGGCGGTCGTGCTCCAAGCGGACCTGACGGACGAGGACGCCTGCCACCGGCTGGTCGGCGAGGCCGCGCGATGGTCCGGCGGCCGGCTCACCGCGCTGGTCAACAACGCGGCCGTGCAGCCGGTGCGGCCGCTGCCGGGAATGACGGCGGCCGAGTGGCGGACGGTGGTCGACACCAACCTCACCAGCGTCTTCGCCTGCACCCAGGCCGCCGCCGCCCGGATGCACGGCGGCGGCACCATCACCCACATCGCCTCCGTCGAGGCGGCCCGCCCGGCCCCCGGCCACGCCCACTACGGCGCGGCCAAGGCGGCGGTGGTGACGCACGCCCGCGCGGCCGCCCTGGAGTACGGCTCCGAGGGCATCCGCGTGAACACGGTCTCGCCCGGGCTGATCGACCGTCCGGGTCTGGCGGAGGACTGGCCGGACGGCGTCCGCCGCTGGCTCGCCGCCGCCCCGGCGGCCCGCCTGGGCCGCCCCGAGGACGTGGCCGACGCGTGCGTCTTCCTGGCCTCGCCCCTGGCCTCCTGGATCACCGGGCACGACCTGGTGGTGGACGGAGGGGTGTCGGCGCGGCCCACGTGGTGAGCGGGCGGGCGAGCGGGGCCCCGGGGGCCTACAGCTTGGTCATCTTGGCGTAGGGGCTGGAGATCCGCTTCTGCGCCGAGCCGAAGTCCACGAGCGCCGCGACTCCGTCCTCGATGCCGATCACCCGGCCGAGGCCGTACACGTCGTGCGTGACCTGGTCCCCCAGGGCGAAGTGCTTGGGAGCCGGGACGACCGGGGCCTTGAAGGGGCTGGTGGGCAGATGACGCTTGGGCGCAGCGGGCTTTGTCATGACTCAGTATGCGCCCACGGAGCCGCGTTCCGTGTCCCTCGGGGCAATCGGGAGGCGGCCGGCGCCGTGCCGTCGGGGCAATCGGTGCCGGAGGAGGGGCCGGGACGGGCTCGTCGTCAGCAGCACGCACCACTACGATCTCGGCTCATCGCAGCCCGGCCAGTCCCCGCTGCCGGGCCCCGGTGAAAGCAGGTACGGACGCACGGACCCGGGCCGGGAGCAACAGCAGGGCCGTACGACGCACAGGTCACCCGGGAGGGCAGCCGTCCGATGAGCGACGCCCACGACGACACAGGCGGCCACCGCCGGACGCGCGCCGCAGCGACGGCCCTCGGCACGCTGGCCCTCCTGGGCGCCCTGACGGCGACAGGCTGCTCCGTACCCGACTCCGGTACCGGCCCGGCCGGTGACCGTGTTCCGCGGCGGACCGCGGACGACAGGTGGGTCGAGGGCGTCACGCCGGGGTGGATGAGCGGGCACATGGGCGTCGACATCCCGGCGGCGGCCCAGGACGCGCGGGCTGGTTATCAGGTGACCTCCCGCTTCGACACCGGTGTGCTCACCTTCACACTGACCAGGTCCCAGGCACGGGCCTTCCTGGCCGCCTATCCGCCGGCCGGTGAACTGCTGGAGCCCACGGCCGCCGTGACCGACGTGCGGACCCACGACTTCAGACACCTGGGCGTGCCGGAACCGGAGACGTTCGAGAAGGGCATGCGCTACGGCTTCGTCTGCCCCGGCGCCGAACCCGGGACCACCGCGAGCCCGAACCCGCTCGCCGACCCGTACGGCACGTCGGACACCGGCTGTGTCAGCCTCTACGCCCACGACTACGCCCCGGACCGCACCCGCATCTACCTCCGCGACCACTACGAGCCGGGCATCAGCCCCCTCCCGACGACCCCAACCACGTCCTCCCCGACCCGCTGACCCCTCCCCACCAGTCGCGGCTTCGGGAAGGGCCTGCTTGGACAGGACAGGCATACGCCGAAGGGGCCGGACCGCTGCCTGTCCGCGTGGCTGTCCGGGGGCATCCGTAAGGGTTCACGCGGCAGGTCAGACGGGGTGCACGCACGGCGGTAAACGGTGGCGGCTGTCAGCGCACTGGACAAAGATCAGGACAACGTGTGAGCGAAGGCCCATCAGCAGCGAACGACGCGCTCACGGCAGCTGGTGAACGCGGGCGGGTCGTCATCGACCGCCTCGGCGATCGAGACAGCAGCGATGAACGCCAGGGCCAACATCGCCAACCCGAAGAACACGCGGCGTTGTGAGGGGAAGGCTCCCCGCGGCTGGCTGGCGCGCGGCGTGCCCGTACCCCGGGGACCTGTCCATCGCGTCTGCCGCGCATGGATGCTGTCCGGGTGCGTGAGCCCGGCGTTCACGTGTTCCGCCTCCTGCGCGTGCGCTGCCGCCGCTCGTACCTCGCGGCCGGGCTCAGCCCACACCGGGTCACCGCACATCTTGCAGACGTAACCTGGCACCCCACCCCCCAGTGTCCGGGACACCGTAGTCAGTGGCAGCGGCCGGTGCTAGTGCCGGCATCGGTAAGCACCGCATCGACCGCTTGGAACCTGAACACCTGGATGAGTCTTTACCGCCGGATGCAGAGCGCCGGCAGCAAGCCGGGTACCGCCCACCAGGCTCACAGGACGGCCCGCACGGCTCTGGGGGAAGCGGTGCGGCGCGGCCATGCAGCGAAGAACGCCGCCGCGCTGGCGAAGCCTCCCAGGATGGAAGAGGACGAAACCGAGGTAGAGCCCTACTCGGTCGATGAGGTGCAGAGCCAACAAGCGCGGTAACAGCGCTCGCTGGAAGTGCGCGGCGGCCGGGAACCTGTGGACCGAGTCCGAGTACGTGTTCACCAAGCCGTGGGGCGGGCCGCTCAGCCCGAACACGGACTGCCACGACTGGAAGCGGCTGCTGGAGGACGCCGGCGTCCGGGACGGACGTCTGCACGACGCACGGCACACCGCGGGCACCGTGCTCATGCTGCTCGGGATGCCGGACCGGGTCGTCGACCAGATCATGGGAGGGGAGCCGGGCGGCGCCGCCCGGGCGCGGGCGCGGTACCTGCACGTGACCGATCCCACGCTCAAGGAAGCGGCCCGGAAGATCGAGCGCGCCATCTGGGGAGCCCCGGAAAACCCCGCTGTGGACAAAGACCAGGACAACGAGGTCTGAGGACAACGCCGAAGGGCCCCCTGTTTCCAGGGGGCCCTTCGACATCGTGCCCGGTGAGGCACTGGCGGAGGATACGAGATTCGAACTCGTGAGGGGTTGCCCCCAACACGCTTTCCAAGCGTGCGCCCTAGGCCTCTAGGCGAATCCTCCGCCGGAAACATTACATGACCGAGGGGAGTGCTCGCGAACTCGTTCCCGCAGGCTCGGATCGGGTACTCTCTGCGTAGCCCCTCACGCGGCGCTATCTGACTGAACTCCCCCAGGGCCGGAAGGCAGCAAGGGTAGGTCGGCTCTGGCGGGTGCGTGGGGGGCGTCTGCGTTCCCGGGCCCGGGCGGGCGCCCGGCGTCGGCGGGCGGGGCCGGTTGTCGGTGGGCGCCTATAACCTCGTAAGCGTGTCGTCTCTCGCGCTGTACCGCCGCTACCGTCCGGAGACCTTTGCCGAGGTCATCGGGCAGGAGCATGTCACCGACCCGCTGCAGCAGGCGCTGCGGAACAACCGGGTCAATCACGCGTACCTGTTCAGCGGGCCGCGTGGGTGCGGGAAGACCACCAGCGCGCGCATCCTCGCCCGCTGCCTGAACTGTGAGCAGGGCCCCACCCCGACCCCGTGCGGCGAGTGCCAGTCGTGCCGGGACCTGGCGCGCAACGGCCCGGGCTCCATCGACGTCATCGAGATCGACGCCGCCTCCCACGGTGGCGTGGACGACGCCCGTGAGCTGCGCGAGAAGGCCTTCTTCGGGCCGGCCGGCAGCCGGTACAAGATCTACATCATCGACGAGGCCCACATGGTCACGTCGGCCGGCTTCAACGCGCTGCTGAAGGTGGTCGAGGAGCCGCCGGAGCACCTCAAGTTCATCTTCGCCACCACCGAGCCCGAGAAGGTCATCGGCACCATCCGGTCCCGGACCCACCACTACCCCTTCCGGCTGGTGCCGCCCGGCACCCTGCGGGACTACCTCGGCGAGGTGTGCCAGAAGGAGGACATCCCCGTCGAGGACGGCGTGCTCCCCCTGGTCGTGCGCGCCGGCGCCGGATCCGTCCGTGACTCCATGTCCGTCATGGACCAGCTCCTCGCGGGCGCGGGCGCGGACGGTGTGACGTACGCCATGGCCACCGCCCTCCTCGGCTACACCGACGGCTCCCTCCTCGACTCCGTCGTGGAGGCCTTCGCCACCGGGGACGGAGCGGCGGCCTTCGAGGTCGTGGACCGCGTCATCGAGGGCGGCAACGACCCGCGCCGCTTCGTCGCCGACCTGCTCGAACGGCTCCGGGACCTGGTGATCCTCGCCGCCGTTCCCGACGCCGCCGACAAGGGGCTCATCGACGCCCCGGCCGACGTGCTGGAGCGCATGCAGGCCCAGGCATCGACCTTCGGCGCCGCCGAGCTGAGCCGCGCCGCCGACCTGGTCAACGAGGGTCTGACCGAGATGCGCGGCGCCACCTCGCCCCGCCTCCAGCTCGAACTCATCTGCGCCCGCGTGCTGCTCCCCGCCGCCTATGGCGACGAGCGCTCCGTCATGGCCCGCCTCGACCGCCTGGAGCGCGGCGTCAACTTCTCCGGCGGCGCCGGTGCCCCGGCCATGGGGTACGTCCCCGGGCCGGAGGCGCACGGCGGCGCCCCGGCCGCGGCGGTGCCGCCCGGCGGAGGACCCGCGGCGGCGCGGGCGGCCGTGCGGGCACAGGGCGCCGGCCCCGGTGCGGGCGCCGCGGCACCGGCACCCGCTCCGGCATCCGCGGCACCGGCACCCGCTCCGGTATCCGCGGCACCGGCGCCCGCTCCGGCATCCGCAGCACCGCCTGCCCCCGCCGCGCCTGCCGTCGCGCCCGTAGCCCCCGAGCCCGCGCCCGCGGCCCAGGCCGTGCCCGCCCCCGCCGGCCAAGCGGCCCCCGCCCCGGCCGCCGCTCCCGGCGCCTGGCCCACCGCCGCTCCCGCCGGTGGCGGGCGGCGCCCCGGCGGCTGGCCCACGGCCGCCGCGCCGGGCGGACCCCAGGGCCAGGCCCCGGCCCAGAGCGGGCCCCCGGCCGGTGCGCGGCCGGCTCCCGCCCCGGCGGCCCAGGCGGCGCCCGCGCCAGCCCCGGCCGGCGGTCTCGACCCCGGCGTGCTCTGGCCGAACATCCTGGAGGCCGTCAAGAACCGCCGGCGCTTCACCTGGATCCTGCTCAGCCAGAACGCCCAGGTGACCGGTTTCGACGGCACCACCCTCCAGCTCGGCTTCGTCAACGCCGGCGCCCGGGACAACTTCGCCGGCAGCGGCAGCGAGGACGTGCTGCGGGCCGCGCTGGCCGAGCAGTTCAACGTGCACTGGAAGATCGAGGCGATCGTCGACCCGTCCGGCGGCGGCTCCGCGCCCCCGGCCCCGGGCGGCTCCGGCTTCGGCGGCGGCGGTCACGGCGGCGGTGGCTACGGCGGCCCCGGCGCGGGCGCGTCCGGCGGCGGTGGATACGGCGCACCCGCCGCGGCCCGGCCCGCCCCGGCCACCCCGTCCGCACCGCAGGCCCCCGCCGCTCCCCGCGCGGCGTCCGGCCCGGCCGCGCCCCGGCCGGCCGCGGCCCCCGAGCCGCCGCCCGTCTCCATCGAGGACGACATCCCGGAGGACGACGACCCCGACCTGGACGAGTCGGCCCTCTCCGGGCACGAACTGATCGTGCGGGAGCTGGGGGCCACGGTGGTGGAGGAGTTCACCAACGAGTGACGGGTGCCGGGCACTCGGTGACGGGCGGCGGGCCGCGAGGCGGTCCCTTGGAGGAACCTACGGCTTCCCCGGCCCCCGGCCTTCGGCAACCTTGCCATTAGGCTGACCCCGTGAACGTCCTCGTCATCGGCAGCGGCGCCCGCGAACACGCCCTGTGCCGCTCCCTGTCCCTCGATCCCGACGTCACCGCGCTGCACTGCGCCCCCGGCAACGCCGGCATCGCCGAGGTCGCCGAGCTGCACCAGGTCGACGCGCTCGACGGTGCCGCGGTGACCGCGCTGGCGCAGCGGCTCGGCGCCGAGCTGGTCGTCGTCGGCCCGGAGGCCCCGCTGGTCGCCGGGGTCGCCGACGCGGTGCGCGCGGCGGGCATCCCGGTGTTCGGCCCGTCCGGCGAGGCCGCCCGGCTGGAGGGCTCCAAGGCCTTCGCCAAGGACGTCATGGCCTCGGCCGGGGTGCCGACCGCCCGGTCGTACGTCTGCACCACCGCGGAGGAGGTCGCCGAGGCCCTCGACGCCTTCGGCGCTCCCTATGTCGTCAAGGACGACGGGCTCGCGGCCGGCAAGGGTGTGGTGGTCACCGACGACCCGGATACCGCCAAGGCGCACGCGGCCGCCTGCGAGCGCGTGGTGATCGAGGAGTTCCTCGACGGCCCCGAGGTGTCCCTGTTCGCGGTCACCGACGGCGAGACCGTCGTACCGCTCCAGCCCGCGCAGGACTTCAAGCGCGCCCTCGACGGTGACGAGGGCCCCAACACCGGTGGCATGGGCGCCTATTCGCCGCTGCCCTGGGCCGACCCGAAGCTGGTCGACGAGGTGCAGCGCACGGTGCTCCAGCCGACGGTGGACGAACTGCGGCGGCGCGGCACGCCGTTCTCCGGCCTGCTCTACGCCGGTCTGGCGATCACCGGGCGGGGAGTGCGGGTCATCGAGTTCAACGCCCGCTTCGGCGACCCGGAGACCCAGGTCGTGCTGGCCCGCCTGAAGACCCCGCTGGCCGGGCTGCTGATGGCCGCCGCCACCGGCAACCTTGCCGACCTGCCGCCGCTGCGCTGGAGCGAGGACGCGGCCGTCACCGTCGTCGTCGCCTCGCACAACTACCCCGGCACCCCGCGCACCGGCGACCCGATCACCGGTCTGGACGAGGTGGCCGCCGAGGACGCCCCGCACGCCTACGTGCTGCACGCGGGCACCCGGCGGGACGGCGACGCGGTGGTCAGCGCGGGCGGGCGCGTGCTGTCCGTCACCGCGACCGGCAAGGACCTGACCGAGGCGCGCGAGCGGGCGTACCGGGCGGTGGGCCGGATCGGGCTCGACGGCTCGCAGCACCGCACGGACATCGCGGCCAAGGCGGCGTCCCAGGCGGTCTGACCGGCCGTCCGGTACCGCCGGGCGAACCCCGCGCAACCCTGGAAGAACCCCTCGGGCCCCGGAGTAAATCCGGGGCCTGATCTTTGCTGTCTGTCACCCAGCTCTGACCAAAGCCATTCCATCGAGTGAGCAATCGCCCATACGGCTGACGCGGGCCGGGGCCGCAACTAGGGTGCCGCGCAAGCGTTCCGGCACTTGGCCCACCGGCATTGCGTTGTCAGTGACGAGTGCCACAGTGGGGGAGTGAACAGCGCCAGGACGGCACGGCATCGGCAGGGGAGGGGGTGAGGTCGGCACGTGAGCGGAATCGGTGTGGAAGCGGGCGCGCAGGCCGCGCGTTCCCGGGCCCTCGCGGTGCTGCGGGTCCGGGGCCGGGCCCTGGGCGTGGCCGTGCTGCCCGCGGGCGCCGAGGTGATTCTGCTGGCCGGTGCGGTCACCGGACACCTGGTCGGCCCGGGGTGGGACGCCGCCCGCTGGGCCGTGGGCGTGCTCGCGGTCCTCGTCCTGCTGGCCACCGCCGGGATCGCCCTGGTCGTCTCCCGGGCCCGTCCCGCCACGAGCCCCACGGTGCCGGTCCCCGAGGAGTCCGCCCCCGACCTGTACCGGATGGTGCGCGACCTCGCCGAGCGGCTGGAGGTGCCGGCGCCCTCCGCCATAGCCCTCACCCCGGACTGCGACAGCTGGCTGGAGGACCGGGCCCACGCGGCCCACGGCCCGCCGCCGCGCCCCGGGCCCGGTGAGGCGGACATACCGGGCGGTGGGCGCCGTTCCCCGCGCCGGGTGCCGGTCGCCCCGGTCCTCGTCATCGGCTCCCCGTTCCTGTGGTGGATGCGGGTCGGCGAGCTGCGCGCGGTCCTCGCCCCGGTCGTCGCCGGTACGGGCCCCTCGGCGCACCCCGACATAGCCGCCGCCCGCCGTTTCGTGCACGGTCTGGACGCCACGGCGGCCATAGCCGCCACCCCCGGCCGGGGGCCGCTGGCCCGAGCGGCGTGCGCGGTCCTCGGCCGGGTGGCCCGGCTGCTGCTGGGCGCCTGCCGGGAACACGCGGCGCAACTGGAGCGCGGGGTCGCCGCGGCGGCGGCCGAGCGGGCGCAGGCGGTGGACTACGGCGCGCGGATCGTCGCCCAGGAGCAGGTCGGCCTCGCCTACGCCGGCTGGGACCGGCTGCTGACCCGGGTGGCGCTGCCCGCCTGGCGGATGGGGCGCTGGCCCTCCCGGCTGGACGCGGGCGTGGTGGCCGCCCTCACCGAGCTGTCCCGGCGCGACCGGCTCGCCGAGGGCTTCGCCTCCCGCCTCGGCGAGCGGCCCGCCTGCGACCTCCTGGAGGAGCCCGGCACGGTGGACGAGGCCGCCTCGCTGCTCGCCGCGCGCCTCTTCCACGGCGGCCCCGCCGAGTGCGGCCCCGACTGGGCGCCGGTGGACTGGCAGTCGTACCCGGAGGAGGTCGTGGACCGGACCTGGCGCACCGACGCGGCCCGTCTGCACCGCGTCCTGGACTCCCTCGGCGCCCGCCCCGCCCGGCCCGCCCCCACCCTCTCCCGCGTCCTGGACCACCTCACCGAGCCCCCCGCCGTCCCCTCTCCGGCCCACGCCGACGACGCGGGCACCGCGTCCACCGGTGCCGCCCCGGCCCCGGCCGCCCCCGGCTCCGCGCTCGTCCCGTACGACCACGCGCCCGACGGCCCGGACGAGGACCCGGACGAGGACCCCGGCACCGAACGCAGCGCCGTCCTCGCCGCCGGCCTGAGCGCCGCGGTGGCCCGCGAGGAGACGGCCGTGCCGCGGGGCGCGACCGCCGCGGGACAGGGACCGCCGAGCACCCTCTGGGACGGCGGCGCGCTGCCGCTGGTCCCCCTGCAACCTCCGCGCACCGCCCGCGAACTGCTCGCCGACCACGTCACGGCGATGGTGTGCTGCGCGGCCGTGGACACCGCCGGCGCGGTCCCGGCCCTGGACTGGCTGGACGGCCCCTCCCTGCTGCTGCACGGCGAGCGGGCGGCCGATCTCACCCCCCGGGTGCTGAGCCTGATCGAGCGGGGCGACCCGGGTCCGCTGCGCGACTGGCTGGCCGCCGCGGGCATACGCCCCGAGAAGCCGATACGCCTCGTCTGACCGATTCCGGTTGCCCCTTGGGCTGATGTGCCCCTTGGGTTGGTTTGCCACTTAGGTTAATTCGCAACGAATGGTGACCGTCCCCGTGCTTTATGTGATGTGCTGGGGACCATCACGCACCTGGCAAAGGCATGCGACATACGACAGCACGGCCGAGCACCGCGAGCCCCGCCCGAACAGGACACGGTGGGCTCGGGGGAGGGGAGCGACCATGGCCTCGGACCACATCCGCCGCTGGGAGTCCGGAGCGCTCGCGCACGCCGTGACGGATCCCTTCGGCCTGGGCCCGGTGCCCTGGCTGCGCGGCAGCGAGACGTACTTCGACGACACCGGTCATGTGGTGCCCTGGTACGTCGAGGCCGTCCCCCAGCAGCACACCACGGCGGCCGGGCGCGTCCCCGCGCCGCGCACCTCCCCGGGCGGCCCCCGCTCGGCCGACGACGTGCACCGGCAGATCAAGGGCTTCACCGCCACCGGCGCGGTCGCGCCCGGCGAGGCGATCGACTTCCACATCACGGTCGACCCGCCCCAGGAGTTCTCCGTCGACATCTACCGGATCGGCCACTACGCGGGCGACGGCGCGGCCAAGATCACCACCAGCCCCCGGCTGTCCGGCATCGTGCAGCCCCGGCCGCTGGCCGCCGACCGCACGGTCTCCTGCCACCACTGGTGGCTGTCCTGGCGCCTCCAGGTCCCCTCGCACTGGAGCGTGGGCGCCTATGTGGCCGTGCTGACGACCGCCGACGGCTACCGCTCCCACGTGCCGTTCACCGTCCGCGACGACCGCCCGGCCGATCTGCTCCTGCTGCTGCCCGACGTCACCTGGCAGGCGTACAACCTCTACCCGGAGGACGGGCACACCGGCGCCAGCCTCTACCACGCCTGGGACGAACAGGGCCGGCTGCTCGGCGAGGCCGACGCGGCGACCACGGTCTCCTTCGACCGGCCGTACGCGGGCGCGGGCCTGCCGCTGCACGTCGGGCACGCCTACGACGTCATCCGCTGGGCCGAGCGCTACGGCTACGACCTCGCCTACGCCGACGCCCGCGATCTGCACGCCGGCCGCGTCGACCCCACCCGCTACCGGGGCCTGATCTTCCCGGGCCACGACGAGTACTGGACGGGCCCCATGCGCCGCGCGGCCGAGCGGGCCCGCGACCACGGCACCTCACTGGTCTTCCTCTCCGCCAACACCATGTACTGGCAGGTCGAGTTGGGGCCGTCGCCGTCCGGGGTGCCCGACCGGCTGCTGACCTGCCGCAAGCGCAAGGGCCCCGGCAGGCCGGTGCTGTGGCGGGAGGTCGACCGGCCGGAACAGGAGCTGATCGGCATCCAGTACGCGGGCCGGGTGCCCGAACCCCGCCCGCTGATCGTGCGCAACGCCGGGCACTGGCTGTGGGAGGCGACCGGCACGCACGAGGGCGACGAGATCCCGGGTCTGGTCGCGGGCGAGGCCGACCGGTACTTCCCGCGCACCCCGCTGCCCGAGCACGACGAGCGCATCCTGCTCGCCCACTCCCCGTACACCGACACCGCAGGAACGCTGCGCCACCAGGAGACCTCCCTGTACCGCGCCCCCTCGGGCGCCTGGGTGTTCGCCTCCGGCACCTTCGCCTGGTCCCCGGCCCTGGACCGCCCCGGCCATGTGGACCCCCGTATCCAGCGCGCCACGGCCAATCTCCTGGACCGCATCTGCAAACGCGACTGACCCGCACGTCCCGGGGTACCCCCGGACCGACCCCCCGACCGCGGTTCACCTCCCATAAGGGAGAATCGAGGCACTTGGACAGAACCACGGGGAGGAACCGTGTCCGGATTCGTAGAAAAGCCCGAGCCGACAGAGGTTCCGGGCCTGGTGCACCTGCACACCGGAAAGGTGCGGGACCTGTACCGGAACGAGGCGGGCGACCTCGTGATGGTCGCCAGTGACCGCATCTCCGCCTTCGACTGGGTGCTCCCCACCGAGATCCCCGACAAGGGCCGCGTCCTCACCCAGCTCTCCCTGTGGTGGTTCGACCAGCTGCGCGACCTGGCCCCCAACCATGTGATCTCCACCGAGCTGCCCGCGGGCGCCCCGGCCGACTGGGCGGGCCGCACCCTGGTGTGCAAGTCGCTGAAGATGGTCCCGGTCGAGTGCGTGGCCCGCGGCTACCTCACCGGCTCGGGCCTGGTCGAGTACAACGAGTCCCGGACCGTCTGCGGCCTCGCCCTCCCCGAAGGTCTCGTCGACGGCTCCGAGCTGCCCGCCCCGATCTTCACCCCGGCCACCAAGGCCGAGGTCGGCGAGCACGACGAGAACGTCTCCTACGAGGAGGTCGCCCGCCAGGTCGGCGCCGAGACCGCCGCCCAACTGCGCCAGGCCACCCTCGCCGTGTACTCCCGGGCCAGGGACATCGCCCGGGACCGGGGGATCGTCCTGGCCGACACCAAGTTCGAGTTCGGCTTCGACGGCGACGAGCTGGTCCTCGCCGACGAGGTGCTCACCCCGGACTCCTCCCGCTTCTGGCCGGCCGACGAATGGCAGCCGGGCCGGGCGCAGCCGTCGTATGACAAGCAGTTCGTGCGCGACTGGCTGACCTCCGCCGAGTCCGGCTGGGACCGCAGGAGCGAGCAGCCCCCGCCGCCGCTGCCGCAGCAGGTGGTGGACGCCACGCGCGCCAAGTACGTGGAGGCCTACGAGCGCCTGACCGGCATCCGCTGGTCCTAGGGAACGAAGAAGACCCCGGTCCAGTGGACCGGGGTCTTTTCCGTGGAGCGGACGACGAGGCTCGAACTCGCGACCTCAACCTTGGCAAGGTTGCGCTCTACCAACTGAGCTACGTCCGCACTGCGCCGTGGCGCGACAGCTACTATACCCAACCTCGCTCGTGTGTGAGACGCACTGTCGTGTGCCGTACCCGCAGCGATCTTGGTGCCGGTCGGGGGAGCGAGTGCGGCACCGCACCCGGCGATCTCCGCGACCGGCGCCCCGCCGGCGGCCGGCTCCCGTGCCCCTGCCTCCCACGCGGTCGGCGGCGAACCCCGGCGGAGACCGCGCCGGCCGCCAACTCGGTTTCCGCGCAACGGTTTCCGGTGTGCACGGTACCGACGGTCTCCGGAGGCCGCCGTGCGCCGAGGTTCTTCGGCGTGAACCGGCGTACCCCGTCGCGAGCGCCCGCTTCGGATGCCGGACCGCCCGTGCCCGGTGACGACCAACGTCCGACGGCCCGGCGGCTCGGCCGGGATATGTGGCGACCGTCACGCCGCTCGCGCCGGGTGGTCGCAGATCCTGCCGGCATTCGCCGGTCTCGGCGGCGGGGAGATCTCCCGCGCGCGATGGAGAAGCCGATTGCGCGTACGGCGGGAAACGAAAAAACCCCGGTCGCGAAGACCGGGGTTTTCCCTTGGAGCGGACGACGAGGCTCGAACTCGCGACCTCAACCTTGGCAAGGTTGCGCTCTACCAACTGAGCTACGTCCGCACTGCTCCCGACCGGCTCCCACCGATCGGTGCGAGCACCAGCCTACCTGATCCACAGGAGTGGTCGTGACGACCGGTGCCAGAGCGGGTGACAGGAATCGCACACTGCGCCTTCCCCCTGGAAGGGGGATGTTCTACTACTGAACTACACCCGCACGATCCTCGGGGTTTCGGCCTTTCGGCCTCGCCCCTCGGCGTGACTCAGACATTAGCTGATCAACAGGGGGGTTGCGCAAGTCGGTTCCCCCGCGGGCCCCTTCCCGGCTCCCCGGCGGGCCCGGCCGGCGCCTCGGGCGGCCCAACCGCACGGCTCCCAGGGCCCGCTGACGGACCCTGGGAGCCGCCCCTTCGCGGGCCTTGTGCCGCCGCCTCACTGCGCGGCGCTGAACGCCTCGTAGACCTTCTTGGGGATGCGCCCGCGCGCGGGGACGTCCATCTTGTTGGCCTGGGCCCAGGCGCGGACGGCCGCCGGATCGGGCGCCACCTCGGTCTGCTTGTACGCCTTGCCGGAGCGCGACCTCTTGCGGCCGGCCTCGACGTAGGGCGCGAGCGCCTTGCGCAGTTTCTTGGCGTTGGTTTCGTTCAGGTCGATCTCATACGACTTGCCGTCGAGTCCGAAGGCGATCGTTTCCGCCGCTTCCGAGCCGTCGATGTCGTCAAAGAGAGTGACCACGACCTTTTGCGCCACGAATATCGGTCCCTTCGTGCGGCACGTCGATACAGCTCAAGCGGCGTCGACGTACCGAGTATCGGCTATTGCCAATTCATTTGTACAGTGCCCGGCAATGCAATGTGAAGCCCGACTAAAACCGTCCGCGTGTCCGGGTGCAATAGGGGTTGCGGGCGGCCTGTCGAACTTTCCCAGAACTTTTCACGGCGGTCGGGCTCCGACACCCGATCGTGATGCGCCTCACGTAGTTTCCTCCAACTCTACCCGCGTAGAAATTTTGTGCGGGTAGTCTGAAGGAACCTGCTCAGCACCACACACCGGGAGTGCCAGTGGCACGCGTCGTAGTCGACGTCATGCTCAAGCCGGAGATCCTCGACCCCCAGGGCCAGGCGGTCCAGCGTGCGCTGCCGCGCCTGGGTTTCGACGGGATCTCGGACGTACGTCAGGGAAAGCGATTCGAACTGGAAGTTGACGGGCCGGTCGACGAGGCCGCGCTCGCCCGCATCCGCGATCTCGCGGAATCCTTCCTCGCCAACACCGTGATCGAGGACTTCACCGTCAAGGTCGAAGAGGGTGCGGAAGTCGCGGAGGCGGCGAAGTGACCGCTCGTATTGGCGTCGTCACTTTCCCGGGGAGCCTGGACGACCGGGACACCCAGCGCGCGATCCGTCTCGCGGGCGCCGAACCGGTCGCCCTGTGGCACAAGGACAAGGACCTCAAGCAGGTCGACGCCGTGGTGCTGCCCGGCGGTTTCTCCTACGGCGACTATCTGCGCGCCGGCGCCATCTCCCGTTTCTCGCCGGTCATGGACACGGTCATCGAGCAGGCGAAGGCCGGTCTTCCGGTCCTCGGCATCTGCAACGGTTTCCAGGTCCTCACCGAGGCCCACCTCCTGCCGGGCGCGATGCTCGGCAACGACCACCTCCACTTCATCTGCCGCGACCAGAAGCTGCGGGTGGAGAACGCGGAGACGGCCTGGACCGGCGACTACCGCCAGGGCCAGGAGATCCACATCCCGCTGAAGAACATGGACGGCCGGTACGTCGCCGACTCGTACACGCTCGACAAGCTGGAGGCGGAGGGCCGCGTCGTCTTCCGCTACCTCGACTTCAACCCCAACGGCTCGCTGGGCGACATCGCCGGCGTCACCAACGAGGCCGGCAACGTCGTCGGCCTGATGCCGCACCCCGAGCACGCCGTCGAGCCGCTGATCGGTACGGGCCGTACCGACGGCCTCCCCTTCTTCACCTCGATCCTCAAGAAGCTGGTCAACGCATGAGCCGGACGCCTCTGGACACGGTCGAGCACGCGGCCGCGACCCCCGACGTCGAGCTGCCCTGGGCCGAACTCGGCCTGAAGAAGGACGAGTACGAGCGGGTGGTGGAGATCCTCGGCCGCCGCCCGACCGGCGCGGAACTCGCCATGTACTCGGTCATGTGGTCCGAGCACTGCTCGTACAAGTCCTCCAAGGTCCACCTGCGCCAGTTCGGCGAGAAGGCGCCCGATTCCGACGCGCTGCTCGTCGGCATCGGCGAGAACGCCGGCGTGGTGGACGTCGGCCAAGGCTACGCGGTCACCTTCAAGGTGGAGTCGCACAACCACCCCTCCTACGTCGAGCCCTACCAGGGCGCGGCCACGGGCGTGGGCGGCATCGTCCGCGACATCATCGCGATGGGCGCCCGCCCGGTCGCAGTGGTCGACCCGCTGCGCTTCGGCGCCGCCGACCACCCCGACACCAAGCGCGTCCTGCCCGGCGTGGTCGCCGGCATCGGCGGCTACGGCAACTGCCTGGGCCTGCCCAACATCGGCGGCGAGGTCGTCTTCGACGCCTGCTACCAGGGCAACCCGCTGGTCAACGCCGGTGCCATCGGCGTGATGCGGCACGAGGACATCCACCTCGCCAAGGCCTCCGGCGCCGGCAACCAGGTCATCCTGTACGGCGCCCGGACCGGCGGCGACGGCATCGGCGGCGCGTCGATCCTGGCGAGCGAGACCTTCGACGACGCCAAGCCGTCGAAGCGCCCCGCGGTCCAGGTCGGCGACCCCTTCCAGGAGAAGCTGCTCATCGAGTGCACCCTGGAGGCGTTCCGGGAGAAGCTGGTCGTCGGCATCCAGGACCTGGGCGCGGCCGGACTGTCCTGCGCCACCAGCGAGTTGGCGTCCAACGGCTCCGGCGGCATGCGCGTGACCCTGGACGACGTCCCGCTGCGCGACTCGACCCTGTCTCCTGAGGAGATCCTCATGAGCGAGTCGCAGGAGCGCATGTGCGCGGTCGTGGAGCCCGACAAGGTCGAGCGGTTCCTGGAGATCTGCGCCAAGTGGGACGTCATCGCCACCGTCATCGGCGAGGTGACCGACGGCGACCGGCTGGAGATCTTCTGGCACGGCGAGAAGATCGTGGACGTCGACCCGCGCACGGTGGCGCACGACGGCCCGGTCTACGAGCGCCCGTACGCCCGCCCCGACTGGCAGGACGCCCTCCAGGCCGACGACGCGAACAAGTTGCCGCGTCCGGCGACCTCGCAGGAGCTGAAGGACCAGGTCCTGAAGCTGGTCGCGTCCCCGAACCAGGCCTCCAAGAAGTGGATCACTCAGCAGTACGACCACTTCGTGCAGGGCAACACGGTGCTGGCCCAGCCCGAGGACTCGGGCATGATCCGCGTGGACGAGGAGACCGGCCTCGGCGTCGCCATCGCCACGGACGGCAACGGCCGGTACGCCAAGCTGGACCCGTACACGGGTGCGCAGCTGGCGCTGGCGGAGGCGTACCGCAACGTGGCGACGACGGGCGCGAAGCCGCTCGCGGTCTCGGACTGCCTGAACTTCGGCTCGCCGGAGGACCCGGCGGTGATGTGGCAGTTCGCGGAGGCGGTGCGCGGCCTCGCGGACGGCTGCAAGCAGCTGGGCACGCCGGTCACGGGCGGCAACGTCTCCCTGTACAACCAGACGGGCGAGGCGGCGATCCACCCGACGCCGGTCGTCGCGGTCCTCGGCGTGATCGACGACGTGGCCCGCCGCACCCCGGTCGCCTTCCAGGAGGAGGGCCAGCTGCTCTACCTCCTCGGCGAGACCCGCGAGGAGTTCGGCGGTTCGGCCTGGTCCCAGGTGATCCACGACCACCTCGGCGGCATGCCCCCGGCGGTGGACCTGGAGCGCGAGCGGCTGCTGGCCGAGATCCTGATCTCCGCCTCCCGCGACGGCATGATCGACTCGGCGCACGACCTGTCCGACGGCGGTCTGATCCAGGCGGTCGTGGAGTCCGCGCTGCTCGGTGACAAGGGCGCCCGCCTGATCGTCCCCGACGGCCTGGACGCCTTCACCTTCCTCCTCTCCGAGTCCGCGGGCCGCGCCCTCGTGGCCGTCCCGCGCTCGGAGGAGGTCCGCTTCAACGACATGTGTGCGGCCCGGGGCCTCCCGGTCACCCGCATCGGTGTGGTCGACGGCGACACGGTCGAGGTGCAGGGCGAGTTCACCCTCCCCCTGGCCGACCTGCGCGCGGCCCACGAGAACACGATCCCGTCCCTGCTGGCGTGACGGAGACCCCCGCCCGGACGACTCGTTCCGGGCGGGGGTCTCTCGCACGCGGCGGAGGTTCGGCGGACGCGGTTCTCGAGACGGCCGGATCCCCGGCCGGCCGTACACGGCCGGCTTCTCATGCGGGTCCCGCCGGCCGGTGTCCCGAGTCCCGCTGCCCGTCACCCGCCCGGGTGGGCCGGCGGGAGCCTTCGCGCCGTCTCCCCGAGCGCATAGGCTCGCCCCATGCCTCCCGCCAGGAAACGTGCCCGCGCCTACGACCCCGCCCGCACCCGTGCCGCCGTGCTCGGTCAGTTCGAGGCCGTGCGGGACGCCGTACGGCGGCTGGACGACGAGCAGTTGGCGCTGCCCACGCGGCTCGACGGGTGGACGGTGCGGGAGTTGGTGGTGCACATCGGGATGGCGGTGACCGCCCTGCACCGCGCGGTGGCGCTGCCCGAGCCGGCCACGGCGGACGCCGTGCTGCTCGACTGGCCCTTCGCCACCGCCGCCGACGCCGCGGCCATCGACGCCTTCACCCGGGACCTCACGGCCGAACACCCCGACCTCGACGCCTATCTCGCGGACATCGACGCCGCCCTGCGCGCCCTGCTCGCCGAGCAGCCCGGCACCCGGCCGCTGCCGACCAACGCGGGCGTCCTCCGGCTGGACGACTACCTGGTCACCCGCGCCGTGGAACTCGTCGTCCACACCGACGACCTGAACGCGGCCGTACCGGGCCTCGACGTGCCGTTCGACCGGCAGGCGCTGGCCGCCACCACCCGGCTGCTCGCGGACGCCCTCGCGGTGAAGGCGCCCGGTGGTTCCACTGAGGTGCGGGTGCCGCCGTACGCCGTGGTGCAGTGCGTCGAGGGGCCCCGGCACACCCGGGGCACCCCGCCCAACGTGGTGGAGACCGATCCGCTGACCTGGGTGCGGCTCGCCACCGGCCGTCTGGCCTGGCGGGACGCGCTGGACGAGGCCAAGGTCAGCGCCGGCGGGGAGCGTGCCGACATCGGGGCGCTGCTGCCGGTCATGAGCTGAGGGAACCGCCCCGGACGGTCCGCCGTCCAAGCGGTATGAAACGGTACAAAGCAGCTGCGGTCTCCGTACTTTTCCCCCTGCTGGTGGCCTGCGGGGCCACCCCGGCGCAGAGTGGGTCCGTGAGTGTCGACGAACCCCTGACCGGCGTCGAGTGGCGGATCGTGAGCGTCACCAGCGACGGGACGACCCGCCCGGCCCCGGCCGCCGCCCGCCTGCGCATCGACGCCGCCGCGGGGACGGCCGGAACGGCCGCCGGCAACCTCGGCTGCAACGCCTTCAGCGCCCCTGTCACCCTGCACGACGACCGCATCGGCTTCGGGGCGCTGCGCACCACCAAAATGGCCTGTGACAGCGCCCGGATGGCCTTCGAACGGACGCTGGCCGGCCTGCTGGGCGGCCGGACGCTCACCGGGACGAGCGAGGACGGCAAGCTCACGCTCACCACCAGTCACGGCGACCGCGTGAACCTCACCCGCAGCACACCCGAATGATGTGCGACACCTCACTCACGCATACGGCCAAACCGCCCGGGCATCGGGTGCGCCCGCCCGCCCGACGCCCCGCCGTTCGCCGGTAAAAACCCGCTGACCTGCGTAAACGCGGAAAGCGACAACCTGATCGGTAAACCACCCGCCCGTTACGACCGCGTATCCCCAATTCGGACCAGTGGTCGACCTCGCCTACACTCGGTGCTGTGCCACGTGGTGACGGTCGACTCAATCACGACCTGCTCCCCGGTGAGAAAGGCCCCCAGGACGCGTGTGGCGTCTTCGGTGTCTGGGCTCCGGGTGAAGAGGTCGCAAAGCTCACGTACTTCGGGCTCTACGCCCTCCAGCACCGGGGTCAGGAATCCGCGGGAATCGCGGTCAGCAATGGCTCCCAGATCCTCGTCTTCAAGGACATGGGCCTGGTCTCCCAGGTCTTCGACGAGACCTCTCTCGGTTCGCTCCAGGGTCATATCGCGGTCGGTCACGCCCGCTACTCGACCACCGGCGCCTCCGTGTGGGAGAACGCCCAGCCGACGTTCCGCGCCACCGCGCACGGCTCGATCGCGCTCGGCCACAACGGCAACCTGGTCAACACGGCCCAGCTCGCCGAGATGGTCGCCGAACTGCCGAACGACAACAACAGCCGCTCCACCCGGGTCGCGGCCACCAACGACACCGACCTGCTGACGGCCCTGCTGGCCGCCCAGGTCGACGAGGACGGCAAGCCGCTGACCATCGAGGAGGCCGCCCAGCAGGTCCTCCCGAAGATCCGGGGCGCCTTCTCGCTCGTCTTCATGGACGAGCACACCCTCTACGCCGGCCGTGACCCCCAGGGCATCCGCCCGCTGGTCCTCGGCCGTCTGGAGCGCGGCTGGGTGGTCGCCTCCGAGACCGCCGCCCTCGACATCGTGGGCGCCAGCTTCGTCCGGGAGATCGAGCCGGGCGAGTTCGTCGCCATCGACGAGAACGGTCTGCGCAGCTCTCGGTTCGCGGAAGCAAAGCCCAAGGGCTGTGTCTTCGAGTACGTGTACCTGGCCCGCCCGGACACCGACATCGCCGGCCGGAACGTGTACCTCTCCCGCGTGGAGATGGGCCGCCGGCTCGCCAAGGAGGCCCCGGTCGAGGCCGATCTGGTGATAGCGACCCCGGAGTCGGGCACCCCGGCCGCCATCGGCTACGCGGAGGCCTCCGGCATCCCCTTCGGCGCCGGTCTGGTGAAGAACGCCTACGTGGGCCGCACCTTCATCCAGCCCTCGCAGACCATCCGCCAGCTGGGCATCCGGCTGAAGCTGAACCCGCTCAAGGAAGTCATCAAGGGCAAGCGCCTGGTCGTCGTGGACGACTCGATCGTGCGCGGCAACACCCAGCGCGCCCTGGTCCGCATGCTCCGCGAGGCGGGCGCGGCCGAGGTGCACATCCGGATCTCCTCGCCGCCCGTGAAGTGGCCCTGCTTCTTCGGCATCGACTTCGCGACCCGCGCGGAGCTGATCGCCAACGGCATGACGATCGACGAGATCGGCACCAGCCTCGGCGCCGACTCGCTCGCCTACATCTCCATCGACGGCATGATCGACGCGACCACCATCGCGAAGCCGAACCTGTGCCGCGCCTGCTTCGACGGCGAGTACCCGATGGAACTGCCGGACCCGGAGCTGCTCGGCAAGCAGCTGCTGGAGACCGAGCTGGCGGCCGGTCCGGCCGAAACGGCCGCGGCCGACGCGATCCGCCGCCCGTAACACCCCCGCAGTACGACACGAAAGCTCTCACAGTCATGTCTGAGACAACTGGTGCCAGCTACGCAGCGGCGGGCGTCGACATCGAGGCGGGCGACCGCGCCGTCGAGCTGATGAAGGAGTGGGTGAAGAAGACCCGGCGCCCCGAGGTGCTGGGCGGCCTCGGCGGCTTCGCCGGGCTCTTCGACGCCTCCGCCCTCAAGCGCTACGAGCGGCCCCTGCTGGCCTCTGCCACGGACGGCGTGGGCACCAAGGTGGACATCGCCCGCCGCATGGGCGTCTACGACACCATCGGCCACGACCTGGTCGCCATGGTGATGGACGACATCGTGGTGTGCGGCGCCGAGCCGCTGTTCATGACCGACTACATCTGCGTCGGCAAGGTCCACCCCGAGCGCGTCGCCGCCATCGTCAAGGGCATCGCGGAGGGCTGTGTGCTGGCCGGGTGCGCCCTGGTCGGCGGCGAGACGGCCGAACACCCGGGTCTGCTCGGCGAGGACGACTTCGACGTCGCGGGCGCCGGTACGGGCGTCGTGGAGGCCGACCGGCTGCTCGGCGCGGACCGTATCCGCGAGGGTGACGCCGTGATCGCGATGGCGTCCTCCGGTCTTCACTCGAACGGGTACTCCCTGGTCCGCCACGTCCTGCTGAACACGGCGGGCCTGGCCCTGGAGTCGGAGGTGGCCGAGCTGGGCCGCACCCTCGGCGAGGAGCTGCTGGAGCCCACCAAGATCTACTCGCTGGACTGCCTGGCCCTGACGCGCACCGCCGAGGTGCACGCCTTCAGCCACATCACCGGCGGCGGGCTCGCGGCCAACCTGGCCCGGGTCATCCCGGACGGGCTGCACGCCGTGGTCGACCGCGCCACCTGGACCCCCGGTGCGATCTTCGACCTGGTCGGCCGGACCGGGGACGTGGCCCGCCTGGAGCTGGAGAAGACGCTCAACATGGGCGTCGGCATGATGGCGATCGTCCCGGCGGAGTCCACCGAGGTGGCCCTCGCGACCCTGGCCGACCGGGGTGTCGACGCCTGGGTGGCCGGCGAGATCACCGAGCGCGGCGACAAGGACAGTGGCGCCGAGCTGGTGGGGGACTACGCGGGCTGACCCCTACGGGGTGGCGCCCGCGGGACCCCCGCGCGGATAGCACAGAAGCCGGTCGGTGGCTGTGCCACCGACCGGACTGGTGCTCAGTGCAAGGTCAAGCGCCGCGACGGTGTTGTGAGGGACCGTCGTCCTCGTCGTCGTCGTCCTCGTAGAGGTCGGCGTAACGGGAGTAGAGGTCGTCCTCGTCATTGTCATCGTCCTCGAACGGCTCGCCGTTCGGCGGCTGGCTCGAAGTTGATGCGCCCAGTTCACTGGCCAGACGTGAAAGGTCAGTCCCACCGCTGTTGTACTTCAGCTGGCGGGCGACCTTTGTCTGCTTGGCCTTGGCCCGGCCGCGCCCCATGGCTCGACCCCCTCGGTGACGGGGCTCGACGGCCCCAGAGTCTGACACGCGTTCATGATCTGGAACGGACTCTCCTCGGAGAGGCCGGTCCGTAGGGCTTCCACGGTACCTGAGCCCGCGCCCATACGGTACGTCGCCCGCAGCACGCGCGTGTGCACAGGACCTTCGAGGCGCCCCGTCCTCGCTGGTCAGTGGCGATTTTAACCACTTATCGGGGAACGACCCGCCGGTGGAAGTGAGAGTTCTCTCTAAGTTGCCGCCGACGGGTACCGCTCATTTGTGCGAACGAATCAGTGTCCGGTGTGCGCGGCGCGTGCCTCGGCCATCCGCTGCTCGGCGATCCGGTCGGCCGCCGCGGCCGGCGGAATCCCGTCTTCCTTCGCACGTGCGAATATGGCCAGCGTGGTGTCGAAGATTCTCGACGCCTTCGCCTTGCACCGCTGGAAGTCGAAGCCGTGCAGCTCGTCGGCCACCTGGATGACCCCGCCCGCGTTCACCACGTAGTCCGGCGCGTAGAGGATCCCGCGGTCGGCGAGGTCCTTCTCCACGCCCGGGTGGGCGAGCTGGTTGTTGGCGGCACCGCACACCACCTTGGCGGTGAGCACCGGCACGGTCTCGTCGTTCAGGGCGCCACCGAGCGCGCACGGCGCGTAGATGTCCAGGCCCTCGACGCGGATCAGCGCGTCGGTGTCGGCGACCGCGGTCACGCCCTCGTACTGGTCGAGGATCCGCTGCACGGCGTCCGGGCGGACGTCGGTGATCACGACCTCGGCGCCCTCGTCGAGGAGGTGGCGCACCAGGTGGTGGCCGACCTTGCCGACACCGGCGACACCGACCTTGCGGCCGCGCAGCACCGGGTCGCCCCACAGGTGCTGGGCGCAGGCGCGCATGCTCTGGTAGACGCCGAACGAGGTGAGCACCGAGGAGTCGCCGGCGCCGCCGTTCTCGGGCGAGCGGCCGGTGGTCCAGCGGCACTCGCGGGCGATGACGTCCATGTCGGCCACGTAGGTGCCGACGTCGCAGGCGGTGACGTAGCGCCCGCCGAGGGAAGCCACCATCCGGCCGTAGGCGAGCAGCAGCTCCTCGGTCTTGTCCCGCTCGGGGTCGCCGATGATCACGGCCTTGCCGCCGCCGTGGTCCAGGCCGGCCATGGCGTTCTTGTACGACATCCCGCGCGCGAGGTTGAGGGCGTCGGCGACGGCCTCGGCCTCGGTGGCGTACGGGTAGAAGCGGGTGCCGCCGAGGGCCGGGCCCAGGGCGGTGGAGTGGAGGGCGATCACGGCCTTGAGGCCGGTGGCGCGGTCCTGGCAGAGCACGACCTGTTCATGGCCCCCCTGCTCCGATTGGAACAGGGTGTGCAGGACATCGACAGGCGCGCCGGTTACGTCGGTCACTGTGGTGACTCCTGTGTACTAGCGGCGAGTGGGGAGCAGCTCCCGTATGGGTGGCGGGTGCTGGTGGCATGAGCGTAGAGCCTCGACCCGACCACCGTCCGCGCAGTGTTCAGGATCACTCGCACGGGCCCGCCGCGGTCGCCTGACCGTGGCACGATTTGCAGTGTTTCGAGCCGGGTCCGATGGGGAGGGAGCAGGCGTGCCGAAGGTGTCCTCCGTGGTCGTCCCCTATGCCGCCTATCTGCGCGTGTACGAGCCGCTGGGCGCCTTCCCGGAGCCGGAGCGCGACCACTGGGCGCGTTACGCCCGCCGCGCCGAGCGCCCCTCCTACCAGGACGAACTGCGGCGCTCGCTGGCGGACTTGGTGCCCACGCCGCCGGTCGCGGTGCCGGTGCAGGAGAGCGGCGACGCCTTCGTCCTGGAGGTCGACGGGGTCGTGTGCGTGTGCCCTTGGCGGACCCGGCTGCGCGGCTGGCAGGCGCTGGAGGACCTCGGCGACGAGCTGCCCCCGCCGGTGCTGGACGCGGTGCTGCCCCCGGTGGTGCGCCGGCAGGCGGCGCTGGACTACGAGCGCTGGCTCGCCCGCAACCCCGACGCGCGCCCCTGGATCCGCACGGCGACCTGGCAGGTGCCGCTGAACTGGTTCGTGCTGGTCGCGGACGAGGAACGGCGGTATGACAAGGGGACCGCCGAGGTGTCCCCGGCGCTGCGCTACCGCACCCCCATGGTGCAGGCCCGGCGCCGGGTGGCGCGGGCGCTGCGCACGCTGCGGGAGACCGTGGCGGAGGGGCCGCTGACCGACGGACTGGTGGACGTCGGCCGCTGGCTGGAGGAGTTCCACCCGCGCTCCCTGGTCGAGCTGGACTACGGCGGTCTGGTGCACGTCCTGCCGGCGGGCGAGCTGGAGGACGACCACTCGGCGGCGGACGTGGCCGCGGGCATCGACGCGCTGCGCCGGGGCGACGGGGAAGCGGCCGGGGAGGCGTACGCGCGGCTCGTGGAGCGGTGGCGTGCGGTGCGGGACCGGCGTTCGGCGAACTGACGTTTCAACAGAAACACGCAGAACGTGACCTGCGCCACAGCTGAGAGGGCGTTGGACGGCGTACGGTCAAGCGCACTTCACCCAGCTGACGGGATGTCGGTCCCGATCCGGGCGTTTGCGTCCAGAATGGCCGAAGGGTGATGGACCGCACGTACAGGGCCCCTTGCGCCTCTTGCCCCTCCTCGTGCCAAAATAGGACAAGGAGTCCGGGGAGGGTTCCTTCCGTCCAGCTGTGGTGCACTATGGGCGGAATCTCAGCATTGCACGCTTTGGGGGGTCTGATGCCTCCTGATCGTCCTGTGACTGATCGTCACAGTGGCGTGACTGTCCGCTATGGCATGGTCCATCGGCTTCCGTCGCTGATGAACACCTGGGAGGGCAATTCCATCGGTTTGGCCGACCGGGCTGGACAGATGGTGTAGTTGTAGTGCCGAGGACAAGCCGTTCGTCCTATAACCGACTCGACTCGCGTCCGCCATTTCGGGCAACGCGGGTCAAGGTGCAGAATTTAGAGGAAAGAACCGAGAAGGTTCGGTTCTCCCGAGGAGGCCGCTCATGACCGCTCGCACCCCTGATGCCGAGCCGCTGCTGACCCCGGCTGAGGTCGCCACCATGTTCCGCGTCGACCCCAAGACGGTCACGCGGTGGGCGAAGGCCGGCAAGCTCACGTCGATCCGCACGCTCGGCGGGCACCGCCGTTACCGCGAGGCCGAGGTCCGCGCCCTGCTCGCGGGCATCCCGCAGCAGCGCAGCGAGGCCTGACCGAGCAGGCGGAACAACTGAAAACAGGGCGAACCGGCAGGCCCCCCAACCCGCCGAGCCGCCCGAAACCCTAGCTCCAAGCGACGCGGGACCTGCCCCAACAGGCCCCACGCCCGGGCCGAAGAACACGTTGTAGGCAAGCGACACAGGGTGCGTCGTCGATCGCGCTGGACTCCGCCGAGTCCAGCGCGATCTGTTTTGTGCGCTGGTCGGGGGCGGGGCGGGGGCTCCCTGCGGGCGCCGGAGAGGCGCCCCGGGGGCCGGTGCAATTGCACATATTAAATTGACCGGTTGTAGGGCGGGTGTAAGTACCGCCGATCCCAAAACTCATGCGGTGACACCCGTCACATCGCGGGCCACTTGTTGCCTCGGGCATCCGTGCGCTAATGGAAGCGCCGCTTCCAGTCTCCCCTGCGCGCACGGGAGTTGGGGCCGTCCTGCGTCATGTCACGGAGGGCCGTTCGTCCTTGTCCCGGGGCCTGGGCCCCGAGTCCATCGCCAGCCGCAGCAGATGGTGGCAGACGGGACAGTGACGGGTGAGGTGGCGGTACGACGACGCGGCCGCGAGGTGCGCCCTCAGCAGTGCCCGTGTCTCATGCCTGACCGATGCCCCCATCGCCCACCTCCCGAACCCGGGTGCTGTCATCTGGGTACCGAGGGAAGGCGCAGCCGTCAAGGGTGCCGGACGCGCCTCGGGAACGACGAAAGGGCCCCCTCGCGAGGGGGCCCTTTCGCTATGCGGTCCTGACGGGATTTGAACCCGCGGCCTCCACCTTGACAGGGTGGCGAGCACTCCAAACTGCTCCACAGGACCAGATGTCGCCGCGCTCCGCTTGCTGCGTTGCGCTGCGAGAAGGACTGTACAGGAGGTGGGGCCGCCAGGTCGAACTCACCTCCTGTGACCATCCGGTCACGGCGCGGCGGCGTCGATCGCCTTCACGATCCGCTTGTCGGAGATCGGGTACGCCGTGCCCAGCGCGTGGGCGAAATAGCTGACCCGCAGTTCCTCCAGCATCCAGCGGATGTCCAGGACCTGCTGCGGCACGGGCCGCCCCTGCGGGAGCTGCTCCAGCAGCCAGGCGTACTCGTCCTGCATCTCGTGGACCTTCTCCATGCGGGTGGTGTCCCGCTGGACGTTCGTCGGCATCTGCTGGAGCCGCCGGTCCACGGCCACCAGGTACCGCATCAGGTCGGGCAGCCGCCGTATCCCCGCCCAGGTGACGAAGCCCGGCTTCACCAGGGCGTCCAGCTGCTTGCGGACGTCCGTGAGGTTGGCGAGCAGCGCGGGGCTCCGTACGGCCTTCAGACGCCGCTCACAGGCCCCCCAGGCGGCCAGCACCTGCTGGACCTGGCCGACCGTGCGCACCGTGGTGTCCACGATCTCCGCGCGCACCCTGTCGTACAGCTTCCGGTACGACTCCTCGTCCCACGCCGGCCCCCCGAAGTCCGCGATCAGCTTGTCGGCCGCGGCCATCGCGCAGTCGTCGAACAGGGCCTGGACGGAGCCGTGCGGGTTCGCGGACAGCCCCAGCTTCTGCTGGTTGCTGAGCTTCTCGGACGCGAACTTGGCGGGGTTCACCGGGATGTTGCGCAGGATCAGCCGCCGGGTGCCCTTCCACATGGCCTCCGCCTGCTCGGCCTCCGTGTCGAAGAGCCGCACGGAGACCGTGTCGCCGTCGTCCACCAGCGCCGGGTACGCCTTGACCGGCTGGCCGGCCCGCCGCGTCTCGAAGACCCGGCTCAGCCGGCCGATCGTCCAGTCGGTCAGGCCCGTGCGCTCCAGCGCGGGGCCGCCCTCACGGGACGCGGTCGCGGCGGCGGCCTGGGAGAGGGCCTTGCGCGCCTTCGGCTTCAGCCGGAGCTTCAGCGCCTCCAGGTCCTTGTCCTCGGCCAGCTTGCGGCGCCGCTCGTCGACGATCCGGAAGGTGATCCGCAGGTGGTCGGGGACCTTGGACCAGTCGAAGTCCTCCGCCTCGAAGGGCACGCCGACCATCCGCTTGAGCTCACGGGCCATCGTCACGGTCAGCGGTTCCTGGAGCGGGACCGCCTTCTCCAGGAAGGCCTTCGCGTAGTTCGGCGCGGGCACGTAGTTGCGCCGGACCGGCTTGGGCAGCGAGCGGATCAGCTCCGTCACGACCTCTTCCCGCAGGCCCGGGATCTGCCAGTCGAAGCCCTCGTCGGTGACCTGGTTGAGGACCTGGAGCGGGATGTGCACGGTCACGCCGTCGGCGTCCGCGCCCGGCTCGAACTGGTAGGTGACCCGGAACTTCAGCGCGCCCTGCCGCCAGGAGTCCGGGTAGTCGGCCTTGGTGACCGCCTCCGCCGACTCCCGGATCAGCATCTCCCGCTCGAAGTCCAGGTAGTCGGGCTGCTCGTGCCGCTTGTGCTTCCACCAGGAGTCGAAGTGGGCGCCGGAGACGACGTGTTCGGGCACCCGCTGGTCGTAGAAGTCGTACAGCGTCTCGTCGTCCACCACGATGTCGCGGCGCCGCGCCCGGTGCTCCAGCTCCTCGACCTCGCTGAGGAGCTTGCGGTTGTCGGCGAAGAACTTGTGGTGGGTGCGCCAGTCGCCCTCCACCAGCGCGTTGCGGATGAACAGCTCGCGGGAGACCTCGGGGTCGATGCGGCCGTAGTTCACCTTGCGCTGGGCGACGATGGGCACGCCGTACAGCGTGACCTTCTCGTACGCCATCACGGCCGCCTGGTCCTTCTCCCAGTGCGGTTCGCTGTACGTGCGCTTCAGCAGGTGCCCGGCGAGCGGTTCGACCCACTCGGGTTCGATCTTCGCGTTGACCCGCGCCCACAGCCGGCTGGTCTCCACCAGCTCGGCCGACATCACGAACTTGGGCTGCTTCCGGAACAGCGCCGAGCCCGGGAAGATCGCGAACTTGGCGTTGCGGGCGCCCAGGTACTCGTTCTTGTTGCCCTCGCGCACGTCCTTCATCCCGACGTGCGAGAGGAGGCCGGCGAGCAGGGAGACGTGCACGCGGTCGGCGGGGGCGTCCTTCTCGTCGAGGTGGATTCCCATCTGCTTGGCGACCGTGCGCAGCTGGGTGTAGATGTCCTGCCACTCGCGGATGCGCAGGAAGTTCAGGTACTCCTGCTTGCACATCCGCCGGAACGAGCTGGAGCCGCGCTCCTTCTGCTGTTCGCGGATGTAGCGCCACAGGTTCAGGTAGGCGAGGAAATCGCTGGTCTCGTCCTTGAAGCGGGCGTGCAGCTGGTCGGCCTGGGCCTGCTTGTCGGCCGGGCGCTCGCGCGGGTCCTGGATGGACAGCGCGGCCGCGATCACCATGACCTCGCGGACACAGCCGTTCTTGTCCGCCTCCAGCACCATCCGGGCCAGCCGCGGGTCCACGGGCAGCTGGGCCAGCTTGCGGCCGGTGTCGGTGAGCCGCTTGCGCGGGTCCTTCTCGGCGGGGTCGATCGCGCCGAGTTCCTGGAGCAGCTGCACGCCGTCGCGGATGTTGCGGTGGTCCGGCGGGTCGATGAAGGGGAACTTCTCGATGTCGCCGAGCCCGGCCGCGGTCATCTGGAGGATGACGGAGGCCAGGTTGGTGCGCAGGATCTCCGCGTCGGTGAACTCCGGCCGGGCGAGGAAGTCGTCCTCGCTGTACAGCCGGATGCAGATGCCGTCGGAGGTACGGCCGCAGCGGCCCTTGCGCTGGTTGGCGCTGGCCTGGGAGACCGGTTCGATGGGCAGCCGCTGCACCTTGGTGCGATGGCTGTAGCGGCTGATCCGGGCGAAGCCGGGGTCGATGACGTACTTGATGCCCGGGACGGTCAGGGAGGTCTCGGCGACGTTCGTGGCCAGCACGATCCGGCGCCCGGTGTGCGGCTGGAAGACCCGGTGCTGCTCGGCGTGCGACAGCCGGGCGTACAGCGGCAGCACTTCGGTGAACCGGTACTTCTTCTTCTCCAGCGCGTCCGCGGTGTCGCGGATCTCCCGCTCGCCGGAGAGGAAGACGAGGATGTCGCCCTTGCCCTCGGCCTGGAGCTCCTCGACCGCGTCGCAGATCGCGGTGATCTGGTCCCGGTCGGCGTCCTCGGAGTCCGCCTCCAGCAGCGGGCGGTAGCGCACCTCGACCGGGTAGGTCCGGCCGCTCACCTCGATGATCGGGGCGTCGCCGAAGTGCCGGGAGAAGCGCTCGGGGTCGATGGTCGCCGAGGTGATGACGACCTTGAGGTCCGGCCGCTTGGGCAGCAGCTGGGCGAGGTAGCCCAGCAGGAAGTCGATGTTGAGGGACCGCTCGTGGGCCTCGTCGATGATGATCGTGTCGTAGGCGCGCAGCTCGCGGTCGGTCTGGATCTCGGCGAGCAGGATGCCGTCGGTCATCAGCTTGATGAAGGTGGCGTCCGGGTTCACCTGGTCGGTGAAGCGCACCTTCCAGCCGACGGCCTCGCCGAGCGGCGTCCGCAGCTCCTCCGCGACCCGCTCGGCGACGGTGCGGGCGGCGATCCGGCGGGGCTGGGTGTGCCCGATCATGCCGCGCACGCCACGGCCGAGTTCGAGACAGATCTTGGGGATCTGGGTCGTCTTGCCGGACCCGGTCTCACCGGCCACGATGACGACCTGGTGATCGCGGATGGCAGCCGCGATCTCGTCCTTCTTCTGGCTGACGGGCAGCTGCTCGGGATAGCTGACGGCAGGCACGCGCACGCGCCGCTCGGCCATCCGGCCCGCTGCCTTGTCGATCTCGCCCTCGATCTCGGCGAGGACGGCGGCGCGGGCCTCCGGCTTACGGATCTTGCGCGCGCCCTCGAGCCGCCGCCCGATCCGGTGCGCGTCGCGCAGCGACAGCTCGGTCAGGCGGGGGGCGAGGGTGCCGAGGGCGGGGGCTGGATGCGTAGACATACGCGATCCAGGATCTCACCTCGGCCGAAACAGAGGCGACCGAATTGACGCCGGGCGGAGCGGAGGGGCCCCGGACGGCGGGCCGGGGCGCGCGCGACCCGCGCTCCGCGATGAACGGGCGACCCTCACGGCGAGATGTCAAAGTTCCCCTATGTCCGATTCGCGCTGGACGGCATTCAAACGGTCCCCGTTCCTTCCCGCCACGGTCCTGCTCCTGCTCATCTCCGCCGCGGCCGGCCTCTTCGCCGGCTCCTACACCTACGCGATGGCGAACCCGACCCCGCACAGCATCCCCACGGCGGTGACCGGCGCCTACGACCAGCCGCCGGCCCGCCGCTTCATCGCGGGCATGGAGCGGGCCCTCTCCGCCTCGCTGAAGATGCACCCGTACGACAGCCGGGCGGCGGCGGTGCGGGCCGTGGAGCAGCAGCGCGTCTTCGCGGTGGTGGACGCCCCCGCGCACGGCGGGCCGATCACGCTGAACGTGTCGGCGGCGTCCGGCGCGACCGTCGCGCAGGTGCTCGGTCAGGCGGCGGCGAGCGTGAGCAGGGCGACCGGCACGCCGGTGGTGCTGCGCGATCTCAAGCCGCTTCAGCAGGGCGACCCGCGCGGGCTGGCGATCTTCTACATCTCGCTCGCGGCCGTGGTGATCGGCTTCATCGGGGCGATCCAGCTGAGCGTGCACGCGAAGGCGCTGAACCCGATGGAGCGCATCGCGTTCACCGTCGCCTACGCCCTGCTCGGCGGGTTCACGATCGCGGCGGTGGTGGACTGGTGGCTGCACGCGCTGCGGCTGCCGTTCTTGGAGTCGTGGCTGATCCTCGCGCTGACCATGTTCACGTCCGGCATGGTCTTCACGATGTTCAACACCCTGTTCGGGCGGTGGGCGATGCTGCCCACCTGGGGCCTGATGGTGCTGCTGGGCAATCCGTCGTCCGGCGGTGCGGTGTCCTGGCCCCTGCTGCCGTCGCCGCTGGGCACGATCGGCCGCTGGCTGCCGCCCGGCGCCTCGGTGAACGCCCAGCACACCGCGGTGTACTTCCGGGGCGACCAGCACGCCTTCCCGTTCCTGGTGCTGGCGGGCTGGTCGGTCCTCGGCTGCGCGGTCTTCCTGATCTGGCGCCACCGCCACCCGGGCGGCCGCCCGGCGGAACCGGCCTAGGACAGGGGCTCGACCGGCGCGGCAGGACTGGGTACGGCGGGGGCGGGGGCGGGGGAGGGCGCCATGGGCGCGGGGGCGGCCTGCTGGACCGGCGCGCTCCCCAGGGTCATGGACCGCGCGGTGTTGGAGACGGCCTTGATCCCGAGATAGGCGGTGGTCATACTGCTGACCGCGGTGAACGCGGCGGTGAGGATGCCGACGATCACCGAGGTGTCCCCGTGCAACCGCCAGACCCCGACGACCGCCACCACGACGATCGCGACGTTGCTGACGCTCACCGCCAGCAGCCCGTACTTCGCCTTGTCCTGCTCCAGCTCGATCTCGGTACCGCTCATGGTCCCCCCGACCGTGTAGTGCGACGCCGCCATACGAAGAAGGCCCCGTTCGTCGAACGGGGCCTTCTGGCTGTGGCTGGGGCCGGGGTCGAACCGGCGACCTTCCGCTTTTCAGGCGGACGCTCGTACCAACTGAGCTACCCAGCCACGAGGTTTCACGTGAAACCTCAGCGGTCCTGACGGGATTTGAACCCGCGGCCTCCACCTTGACAGGGTGGCGAGCACTCCAAACTGCTCCACAGGACCAAGCTGTTTGTGTGCAACAGTGTCGCACACGGTTCTGCGTGCCCCCAACGGGATTCGAACCCGTGCTACCGCCTTGAAAGGGCGGCGTCCTAGGCCGCTAGACGATGAGGGCTATCGGCCCGCCTGGGCGCTTCGCAGCGCGTCGGGGACGTGAGAAGCATATGGGATGGCGAGGGGGATCGCCAAAACGGTTTACGGCCGACCGGGCGCGGTCGTCCCCGAAGGCCTCGCTCCGGGGCTCGCACCGGGGCTCGCGCCGGGATGGTTGTCATCGGCCAGATGGCGGCTGACCTCGGCCGTCGTCAGTCCCAGTCCGCCCAGCTCGATCGCGTCCCACGCCTGGAGCCGGTGGGTGTCGCGGTCGAAGTAGAGCACCGAGGCCTCGATCGGCGCCGGGTACTTCCCCTCCACCGCGCGCAGCCCGCTGCCCCCGGTCGAGCCCTCCATCCGCAGCCGCGTCCCGTACGGCAGCTTCTCGTAGCCCTCGTGGTGCAGGTGCCCGCACAGCACCAGCGGCACCTCCCCGTCCGTCTCCCGCGCCGCCGCCGGCTCGTGCGCGATCGCCACGTCCACCGGCGTGCCCGCCGCCCGCTGCGAGCGCAGCGCGCTGGCCAGCCGGTCGCCCGCCAGCCGCTCGGCCGCGTCCCCGCCCGGCACCACCGCGCGGTCCGGGGTGAACTGCGGATCGCCCGTCCCCGCGAAGCGCAGACCGCCCGCGGTCACCGCGTGCCCGTCGTCCAGCACCCGCACGTTCCTCATGCGCTCCAGATAGCCCTGGGTGGTCCGGGAGTCGTGGTTGCCCCGCACCCAGACGTACGGCACGCCGAGGTCCGCGACCGGGTCCAGGAAGCCGTTCTCCGCCGCCGTGCCGTGGTCCATCGTGTCGCCGGAGTCCACGATCACGTTCACCTTGTACTGCTTCACCAGCGAGGCGATGATCTTCCAGCTCGCCGGGTTGAGGTGGATGTCCGACACGTGCAGGACCCGGATGGTGGAGGGGTCCGGCTGGTAGGCGGGCAGTGTGGAGGTGACGTCGTAGAGCTTGGTCACGTTCGTCACCAGGCGCGCCAACTCCTTCTGGTAGACGTCGAATCCCGTGACGATGCTGCGCGCGTTGCCGATCACCGACGGCGCCGAGGACAGCAGCCCGGAGAACCTCGGCTCCATCACCGACTTCGGGTTCCAGGTGGCGTACGCCGACACGCCCGAGGCGGCCAGCAGCGTCAGGGCCAGCCCGCCGGCCGCGAGCGCGCGCCGCGGACGCCGGTAGACGGCGAGGCCGAGGAGCCCGGCACCGGCGACCACCGCCACACCGGAGCGCACGGCGAGGTCGAGCGTGCCGTGCTCGACGTCGTGCACCACCTCGCCCTGGAGCCCGGAGAACCGCTCCGGATGGTCGACCAGTTCCTGCGAGCGCAGCGGGTCCAGCTGGTCGACGTTCACGTCCAGGCGCACCGGCGCCACATGGCTGTCCAGGGTGAGCGCGCCCAGCGGGGACACGTTGATCTTCGTGCCGCCGGACAGGGACGGACGCAGCGCCATCGTGGTGTTCATCGGGCCGACCGGGGTCCGTACGTTGCCGACGACCAGCAGTCCCAGCCAGGCGCCGACCAGCACGACTCCGGTGAGGCCGAGGGCGCCGAGCCACGGCCGGGGGCGGGCGGCGAGTTCCAGATCGGGGAGCGGGTGGTGACGGCGGCGGAAGCGGGCTGCGAAGGGGACGCGGACCATTGGTCCCGTATGCCCATGTGCGGGGGCGGATATGCCGGGGGCCCGCCGCCCTCGTACGGCCCTTCGGGCCCTCCCGTGCCGGACAATGGCCCTGTGCTGGAGATGACGCGCGAGGAGTTCGAGGAACTGGTCGCCGAGGCGCTCGACCGGATCCCCCCGGAGCTGACGCGGCTCATGGACAACGTGGCGGTCTTCGTGGAGGACGAACCGCCCGCCGGCGACCCCGACCTGCTCGGCCTGTACGAGGGCACCCCGCTGACCGAACGGGGCGAGTGGTACGCCGGGGTGCTGCCGGACCGGATCACGGTCTACCGGGTGCCGACGCTGCGGATGTGCGACACGCGCGAGGACGTCGTCGCGGAGACCGAGGTGACCGTGGTGCACGAGATCGCCCACCACTTCGGCATCGACGACGCCCGGCTGCACGCGCTCGGCTACGGCTGACCGGCCGCGGCCGACCCGACCGACCGGCCGCGGAGTTGATGCGTACGCGGCGCGTGTCCTCCTGCGGGTGGCGGGAGTTGGGGAGGTTGACTCCTTTCCTTTCCCGGAGGTGGCCGCCGTGCGCCCCTTGTACGTACCTGCCCGACTGGTCGTCACGGCGCTGGCCGTCTCGCTCGCCGCCGGGTGTGTGAGCGTGGCCGACCCCGGCGGCCGGACCACCCCCTCGCGCCCGGCCGGACGGTCCGGCGGTCCCGCCGCGGCGGCGGTCGGCGGCCCGGCGGCGGACGGCCTGGCCGGCCCCGGACGCGTCGAGACGGAGGGCGACGGCAGGCAGGGGCACGGCGGCCGGCACAAGCCGGGGGAGGCGGCCTCGGCGTCGGCCGGCGCCTCCGGCGCCGACAGCGCCCCCGCCCCTTCCGCGAAGCCCCGCAAGAGCCCCGGGACCCCGCAGGCGCCGACCGGGGGCCGGCCGACCCCGGGGCCCACCTCCGCCCCGCCCGAGCCGCCGGCCACCACCCCGCCCCCGCCCGACACGGAGCCGCCCTCGGCCGAGCCGTCCTCGTCGGCGCACGAGGATCCGGGCCCGCAGCTCGTGCAGCGCGAGCCCGCGCCCCGGCCCGCCGCGCGGGCGCGGGTGTGACCCGACGCACATGGATGCGAGCCGTCCGGAGCGGGGATCGGTTTGCCTTCGGGGGGAGTAGGTGCGTATGGTGGTAGATCGTTTGATCCCATTTGCCCGGCGCCACCACAGAGCGCGCCGTGTGGCGCGTACTCTCCTTTGCCGTGGCGGACCGCATTGAGGCGGTCGTGTGCGAATCACGGAGTTGACGGGCGCGTGCCGACGAGACTCCGGAAGGTTTCGCATTCGCATGTCCGTGTCCAGTTTTGACCAGATCGTCGTGTCCGAGAACGAAAACGAACTCGTGGACGAGACGACCGAGGCCACTGAGACCCAGGCCCCCGAGGCCCCCCAGACCACCTTCGCCGACCTTGGCCTCCCCGAGGGCATCGTGCGCAAGCTCGCGCAGAACGGCGTGACGACCCCCTTCCCGATCCAGGCCGCGTCCATCCCGGACGCCCTGGCCGGCAAGGACATCCTCGGCCGTGGCCGCACCGGCTCCGGCAAGACCCTCTCCTTCGGTCTGCCCACCCTGGCCACGCTGGCCGGCGGGCGCACCGAGAAGAAGCGCCCCCGCGCGGTCATCCTCACCCCGACCCGTGAGCTGGCCATGCAGGTCGCCGACGCGCTCCAGCCGTACGGCGACGTCCTCGGCCTGAAGATGAAGGTCGTCTGCGGCGGCACCTCGATGGGCAACCAGATCTACGCCCTGGAGCGCGGCGTCGACGTCCTCGTCGCCACCCCGGGCCGGCTGCGCGACATCATCAACCGCGGCGCCTGCTCCCTGGAGGACGTGCGGATCGCCGTCCTGGACGAGGCCGACCAGATGTCCGACCTGGGCTTCCTGCCCGAGGTCACCGAGCTGCTCGACCAGGTCCCGGCGGGCGGCCAGCGCATGCTCTTCTCCGCCACGATGGAGAACGAGATCCAGACCCTCGTCGACCGCTACCTGACCGAGCCCGTCTCCCACGAGGTGGACGCGGCCCAGGGCGCGGTGACGACCATGTCCCACCACATCCTCATCGTGAAGCCCAAGGACAAGGCGCCGGTCACCGCCGCGATCGCCTCCCGCAAGGGCCGCACGATCATCTTCGTCCGCACCCAGCTGGGCGCCGACCGCGTCGCCGAGCAGCTGCGCGACGCCGGTGTGAAGGCCGACGCGCTGCACGGCGGCATGACCCAGGGCGCCCGCACCCGGACCCTGGCCGACTTCAAGGACGGGTACGTCAACGTCCTGGTCGCCACCGACGTCGCCGCCCGCGGCATCCACGTCGACGGCATCGACCTGGTGCTGAACGTCGACCCGGCCGGCGACCACAAGGACTACCTGCACCGCGCGGGCCGCACCGCGCGTGCGGGCCGCACCGGCACCGTCGTCTCGCTGTCCCTGCCGCACCAGCGGCGCCAGATCTTCCGCCTGATGGAGGACGCGGGCGTCGACGCGGCCCGGCACATCATCCAGGGCGGCGCCGCCTTCGACCCGGAGGTCGCCGAGATCACCGGCGCCCGCTCCATGACCGAGGTCCAGGCCGAGTCCGCCGGCAACGCCGCGCAGCAGGCCGAGCGCGAGGTCGTCCAGCTGACCAAGCAGCTGGAGCGCGCCCAGCGCCGCGCGACCGAGCTGCGCGAGGAGGCCGACCGCCTGGTGGCCCGCGTCGCCCGCGAGCGCGGCGAGGACCCGGAGACCGCGGTGGCCGAGGCGCAGGCATCGGCGGCCGAGGAGCTGGCCGTGGCCGAGGAGCCGGCGGCGCAGCAGGCCGAGCGCGAGGAGCGTCCGGCGGCTTCGGCGCCGTACGAGCGCCGGGAGCGGCGCGGCTACGACCGTGACCGCGGCGAGCGGGGCTTCGAGCGCCGTGACGACCGTCGTGACGACCGTGGTGGCCGTTCCTTCGAGCGTCGTGACGACCGCCGTCCGTTCGGCGACCGTGACCGTGACCGTCGTGACGACCGTGGCGGCCGTTCCTTCGAGCGTCGTGACGACCGCCGTCCGTTCGGCGACCGCGACCGTGACCGTCGTGACGACCGCGGCGGCCGCTCTTTCGAGCGTCGTGACGACCGCCGTGACGACCGTGGTGGCCGTTCCTTCGAGCGTCGTGACGACCGCCGTCCGTTCGGCGACCGCGACCGTGACCGTCGTGACGACCGCGGCGGCCGCTCCTTCGAGCGCCGTGACGACCGTGGCGGCTTCCGCCGTGACGACCGTGGCGGCCACCGGGGCAGCGACCGTCCCTTCAACCGCGACCGCCGCGACGACCGTCCGGGCTTCCGCTCCGGTGGTCACGACCGCCCCTACGGCCGTCGTGACGACCACCGCGGCACCGGCTCCTCCTTCGGCCGCCGTGACGACAAGCCGCGCTGGAAGCGCAACGGCTGACCCCGGCTCCGCCCCTGCCCGAAGGGCCCGCACGACATGGTCGTGCGGGCCCTTCCGCATGCCGCCTTCGAGTGACGCATGTCACGCGGGCGACGGGGGAATTGCTGGGGGCATGACAGATGAAGACGCGACAGCGGGTGTGCCGTCGGACGAGGAACGGCTGGCCCAGCTCGGTTACACGCAGGTCCTCGCCCGCCGGATGTCGGCGTTCGCCAACTACGCGGTGTCCTTCACGATCATCTCGGTCCTGTCGGGCTGCCTGACCCTGTACTCCTTCGGCATGGCCACGGGCGGCCCCGCCGTGATCACCTGGGGCTGGGTCGCGGTCGGTCTGATGACGCTGCTCGTGGGTCTGTCGATGGCCGAGATCTGCTCGGCGTACCCGACCTCGGCCGGCCTGTACTTCTGGGCCCACCGGCTGGCGCCGCCCCGCTCGGCGGCGGCCTGGGCGTGGTTCACGGGCTGGTTCAACGTGCTGGGCCAGGTCGCGGTCACCGCGGGCATCGACTTCGGCGCGGCCTCCTTCCTCGGGGCCTATCTGAACCTCCAGTTCGGCTTCGAGGTCACCCGCGGCCGCACCGTCCTGCTCTTCGCCGCCATCCTGCTGCTGCACGGCCTGCTGAACACCTTCGGCGTGCGGATCGTCGCCGTCCTGAACAGCGTGAGCGTGTGGTGGCACGTGCTCGGGGTGCTGGTCATCGTGGGCGCGCTGGCCGCCGTACCCGACCACCACCGATCGGCGGGCTTCGTCTTCACGCACTTCGTCAACGAGACCGGCTGGGGCAGCGGCGCCTACGTGGTCCTCCTCGGCCTGCTGATGGCCCAGTACACCTTCACCGGCTACGACGCCTCCGCCCATATGACCGAGGAGACGCACGACGCGGCCACGGCGGGCCCGAAGGGCATCGTGCGCTCCATCTGGACGTCCTGGATCGCGGGCTTCGTCCTGCTGCTCGGCTTCACCTTCGCCATCCAGTCGTACGACAAGGAGCTGGCGTCCCCCACCGGCGCCCCGCCGGCCCAGATCCTCCTGGACGCGCTCGGCGCCACCTCCGGCAAGCTGCTGCTCCTGGTGGTGATCGGCGCCCAGCTCTTCTGCGGGATGGCCTCCGTCACCGCCAACAGCCGGATGATCTACGCCTTCTCGCGCGACGGCGCGCTGCCGTTCTCCCGTGTCTGGCACACGGTCAGCCCGCGCACCCGGACCCCCGTCGCGGCGGTCTGGCTGGCCGCGCTGGCCGCCCTGGCCCTCGGCCTGCCCTACCTGATCAACTCGACGGCGTACGCGGCGGTGACGTCCATCGCGGTGATCGGGCTCTACATCGCGTACGTCGTGCCGACCTTCCTGCGGGTCCGCAAGGGCGCGGCGTTCGAGCAGGGGCCGTGGCACCTGGGCCGCTGGTCGGGGCCGATCGGGGTGATCTCGGTGCTGTGGGTCGTGGCGATCACGATCCTCTTCATGCTCCCGCAGGTCTCCCCCGTCACCTGGAAGACCTTCAACTACGCCCCCGTCGCCGTGCTCGTCGTCCTCGGCTTCGCCGCCACCTGGTGGCTCGCCTCGGCCCGCCACTGGTTCCTCGGCGCCACCCGCGCCCCCGCGCCCGACCCCGTCGAAAAGTAGCCATCAGCCGCCACGACGCGGCCGGGTCGCCGATACCCGATCGGAGACCCGGCCCTCTGCGGCTATGCTCGGACAGGCAACATCGCCTGGGCCCTTAGCTCAATTGGCAGAGCAGTGGACTTTTAATCCATTGGTTGTGGGTTCGAGTCCCACAGGGCCTACCCCTCACAGGCGGGCCTCGCGCCCCCTGGCCTGTGTCACGGCGCCCGAGTCGGTACGGTCCGGCCCGGGCGCCGCGCCGTTCGCCCGAAGAAGGGGGTCCCCCGATCGTGCGGGACGTGCTGAACCTCTGGCGGCACCGGCTGGGGGAGGTACCCGAGTCCGTGTGGGGACGCGGGGAGCTGGAGGTACTGATCCTCGCGGACAACGGCCTGACCGAGCTGCCACGCCGTATCGGGCGGCTGAGCCGGCTGCGCACGCTGGACCTCGGCCACAACCGGCTCGCCTCGGTACCGGACGAGCTGGGGGACCTCGTCGGGCTCGGGGACTTCCTCTATCTGCACGACAACGAGCTGTCGGAGCTTCCGGAGTCCCTGGGGAACCTGACGCGGCTGCGGTACCTCAACGTCGGCGAGAACGCGCTCACGGCCCTGCCCGAGGCGATCGGCCGGATGGCCGGGCTCGTCGAGCTGCGGGCACAGCACAACCGGCTGACCGCGCTGCCCGAGGGCATCGGGGGCCTTCGGCGGCTGCGTGAGCTGTGGCTGCGGGGCAACGCGATCGAGGCGCTGCCCCCGTCCACGGCCGGCCTGCGCGAACTGCGCCACCTGGACCTGCGGGAGAACGCCCTGCCCGAACTCCCGGCGGTCCTGGCCGCGCTGCCCCGGCTGCGCCACCTCGACGTCCGCGGCAACCGTGTCACCCGGCTCCCGGACTGGCTCCCCGCCCTGCCCGCCCTGGAGAAACTGGACCTGCGCTGGAACCCGTGCGAACCCTCCGCCCGGCTGCTGGACGAGCTGGAGCGGCGGGGCTGTGTCGTCCTCTTCTAGACGCAGGCCCCGTTTCCGGGAACGGCTCCGGACGTACGGACGCGTCAACTCCGGTACGGATCGGTATCGTTGGCCGGATGACCGAACTTCCGGTGATCCTGTTGTTGTCGGGGAGCCTGCGCGGCGGTTCCAGTAACGAGGCGTTGTTGCGGACCGCGCGGGCCGTGGCGCCGGAGGCGGGGGTGCGGGGCGAGCTGTACGACGGGCTGGCGCGGCTTCCGCACTTCAATCCGGACGACGACACCGAGCCGCTGCCGGCGCCGGTGGCGGGGCTCCGGGAGGCGATCGGGCGGGCGGCCGGGATGCTGATCTGCACGCCGGAGTACGCGGGCACCCTGCCGGGGTCGTTCAAGAACCTGCTGGACTGGACGGTCGGCGGCGTCGAGATCAGTGACAAGCCGGTCGGCTGGGTGAACGCGGCGGCGCCGGGGCGGGGCGAGGGTGCCGAGGCCACGCTGCGGTCCGTGCTCGGCTACACCGGCGCCCGTGTCCTGGACGCGGCCTGTGTGAGGGTGCCGGTGGAGCGGGGGATGGTCGGGGAGGACGGGCTCATCGCCGACCCACGGGCCCGGCAGCGGCTCGGCGAGGTGCTCGCGCTGCTGGCGGCGGCCGGTTAGGGCCCTTCTCCCGGACCGGGGCCGGGGGGCTGTGCGGGTGCCGTCGTCGTCGCGGCACCCGGTCACCGTCCCGTCCTCACCCGCGCAGTACGTCGTTGCGCCGGCCGTGGGCGGCGTGGCGGGGGCGGGTCACCTTGGAGGAGACCTGGCCGACGATCTCCCAGAAACACACCAGCGCGGTGATCGGCGGAATTCCGAAAATGATCAGCGCCAGCGGGGAATGTGCCGCGTGGCTGACGCACAGGCCGACCGCCATCGCGGAGGCACCCAGCAGAACTCCCCAGGAACGCCGGGCACTTCGGCTCTGCACGGTCGCCCGGAGAATGGACAACGCCGCCACGAGCCATGGTCCGTACACGGTCAGGGGCCACCACCGTGCCAGCCGCATCGGCAGCACCGAGGAAGCGGTGGCGCGGAGTTGGGCGTAGGAATAGGAAAAGGACCAGCCCAGCATGCAGATCGCGCACACCGAGATCGTCGCGATCAGCAGTGTGACGTGTGCGCTGCGCTGGTTCTCACGCGGTGATCCGGGTTCCGTGCGGATGCGCCGGCGGTTCTTCCGGTGGCTGGACCTGCCGTGCGGCGGAGCCGGGGCGGGATTCGCGGCGGACGCGCCGGACAGCATCTGGGCCAGCTCTTCGACCGGGTCCCACTGCATCTCAAGCGTGCTGAACTCATAGTCACACAAAACGTCTTCATCGTGAATCCTGTCCATGGGCCGGGTCCTAGAGCCTCACCATTGCCCGCAGGTACTCACTCTCCAGCTGACTGATTCTCTTCAGGAAATCGTCGAGGAGATCGGAGCAGCCGTCGGTGAACACCTCGCCTTCCTTGCTTTCCAGCCGGAACGTGACCGGCGAGTGGAGATTCAACGCGGTGCGTCTCTCAATGCGTGCCACGGTCAGCTAACGAGCCTCTCGGGAGGAGGGGGTGTGGGGCATTCGGGTGCTTCTGTAACTCGAAAGCGGGGTCCGGCGGTCGTATGACAGCAACTGGCGAAAATACGAATGCCGTTTCGGGAGCCCGCTGTCCTTCGGCGGGCACGACCGGGGACGCGCGCCCCCGGGGAGCGGGCCGGGCGACGGCGGGCCGCACACTTGAGCCGATGAGCACCGAGCGAGCCTTCACCGAGTCCATGCCGTACCCGTACGTCCTGCTGTCCGCCGCCGTCTCCCTCGACGGCTGCCTGGACGACACCGGACCCGAGCGGCTGCTGCTGTCCGGGCCGGCCGACTTCGACCGGGTCGACGCGGTACGGGCCTCGGCCGACGCCCTCCTGGTCGGCGCCGGCACGATCCGCGCCGACAACCCCCGGCTGCTGGTCGGCTCGCCCGAGCGCCGTGCCGCCCGGCTCGCCGAGGGGCGGCCGGAGCACCCGCTGAAGGTCACCGTCACCGCCACCGGCGACCTCGACCCCACCGCCCGGTTCTGGCACACCGGGGGCGACAAGCTCGTCTACACGACCGACCGCGGCGCCGCGCGGGCCGCCCGGCTGCTCGGCGGTGCCGCCGACGTCGTCCCGCTCGGCCCGGACCTCGACTGGCGGGCCCTGCTCGGCCATCTGCGCGCCGAGCGCGGGGTCGGCCGGCTGATGGTGGAGGGCGGGGGCACCGTGCACACCCAGCTCCTGCGGCAGGGGCTGGCCGACGAGCTCCAGCTGGCGGTCGCACCGCTGATCGTCGGCGACCCACGGGCCCCGCGGCTGTTCGGGCCCGGCCGCTACCAGGAGGGACGGCTGCGCCTGGTGGAGACCCGGCGGATCGAGGACGTCGTCCTGATGCGCTACGAGCCCACCGCGCCCGGCACCGGCCCGCTGCCCGCCGCCGCCGACCGGCACTGGCTGCGCACCGCCTGCGAGCTGGCCGCCCTGTGCCCGCCCTCCGGGACGGCCTTCAGCGTCGGCGCGGTCGTGGTCGCCGCCGACGGCACCGAGCTGGCCCGCGGCCACTCCCGGGAAGGGGACGACCCCGTGGTGCACGCCGAGGAGGCGGCGCTCGCCAAGATCGACCCCGCCGACCCGCGGCTGCCCGGCGCCACCGTCTACAGCAGCCTGGAGCCCTGCGCCCGCCGCGCCTCCCGCCCCGCGCCCTGCTCCGAGCTGATCCTGCGGTCCGGGGTGCGCCGGGTGGTGACCGCCTGGCGGGAGCCCGACACCTTCGTCGCGGGCGCCGACGGCACCGGTGTGCTGGTCCGCGGGGGCGCCGAGGTCGTCGTCCTGCCCGCGTACGAGGCCCTCGCCAAGGCCCCGAACCGGCATCTGCTCGGCTGAGCCGGACGGCCCGCCGCAAAGCCGTGTGCTGGGCACCCCGAACATGGCGTACACTGGAATCACCGACGCGGGGTGGAGCAGCTCGGTAGCTCGCTGGGCTCATAACCCAGAGGTCGCAGGTTCAAATCCTGTCCCCGCTACTGAAGACTCAGGGCCGGAATCCATGATCTGGATTCCGGCCCTGAGTGTTTTCCGACGGGTCCACGGCCCCCGTACGGCGCGTCACCCACGGTGACCGTGCGACCGCCGTACGCATAACAACTGAGTCACCATCAAAAACCCGATGACTCCTGAACACCGGCCAACTCGCCCGGATTGACAGCTCCTTGGGCGGTAAGTCCACGCCCCGGAGGCGTAATGATCAAGCCGAACGGCTTGGAAAGTGACGGCCGGGTCTATTAACGTTCGATAACGCAGCGCGGTCGTCCCAGCCGTCACCCGAGACGGCTCCGTGCGCACGCGCCGAATCCCGCAAGGGAACCGGGGAACCACCACCTTGGGGTGAATCACGCGGACACCGTCGTGAACTCAGCGAGTCCACGGCCGGTATACGCGCGTAGGAGACCTTCCTGCTCCGAACCCGTCAGCTAACCCGGTAGGCGGAGGAAGGAAAGGAGCACGCCCCCGTGGCGTCCAACCGGCCTGCCCCACAAGCCCCCTTCGTGCCCGCTCAACGCGATTCCGAGCCGTTCGGCCCCGGACCCGAGGGCGAGGGCTCCTGGGAGGAGTGGAACCCCACCGAGGAGTCCGTCGCCCCGGTCCGCGGCCGGCACCGCGTCGCCAAGCAGCGCGGCGGCTTCGCGCGCAGCTCCACCGTCCTCGGCGTCGGTGTGATCGCCGCCGTCGGCGCGGGCGGCATCGCCAGCGCCAACCCCGGCAAGGCCCCGGTCTCCCTCTCCATGCCGGACCTGCCGTCCGTCTCGGTGCCGCACCTGTCCTCCGTGGAGCACCTCCTCGGCGACGACTCCGCCGAGAAGCACCAGGTCACCGACACCGCGCTCACCGGCATCGGGCAGAGCACCCAGGACGGCACGCACACGGGCGCCGGCGAGGCCCTGCGCAACCGGATCATGGCCCAGGCCGAGCAGCAGCAGGGCCAGGCCGACAGCAAGGCCACCGCCGCCATGGTCGCCGCCGCCCAGCAGCAGAGCGACGCGGCGGCCGCCAAGGCGGAGAAGGAGGCCGCCGACAAGGCCGCCGCCGCCAAGCAGCGGGCCGAGGCCGACGCCAAGAAGGCCGCCGAGGCCAAGCGGCTGGCCGAACTGGCCAAGCAGTACACGCTGCCGGTCGTCTCGTACACGATCACCGGCACCTTCGGGCAGCCCGGCGCCATGTGGTCCTCCGGCTACCACACCGGCCTCGACTTCGCCGCCCCCACCGGCACCCTGATCAAGGCCGTCCACGGCGGCACCATCACCCAGGCCGGCTGGGCCGGCGCCTACGGCTACCGCACCGTCCTCACCCTGGACGACGGCACCGAGCTGTGGTTCTGCCACCAGTCCTCGATCAACGTCTCGGTCGGCCAGAAGGTCACCACCGGCGAGGTCATCGGCCGGGTCGGCGCCACCGGCAACGTCACCGGACCGCACCTGCACCTGGAGGTCCACCCGGGCGGGCAGGCCACCGGCGTCGACCCGGCGCCCTGGCTGCGCGACAAGGGCCTCAACCCCTGAGCACACCGGTCCCCGCGGGGACCGCGGACCGGCGGTGGAATGCGATCACCCGCCGCCGGTGTTGTCGTAGAGCATGACTTCTCTGCGCACACTGGGCTCCAGCGACCTTGAGGTCTTCCCGCTCTGCCTGGGCGGCAACGTGTTCGGCTGGACCGCGGACGAACAGGCATCCTTCGCCGTCCTGGACGCCTACACGGCCGCGGGCGGCAACTTCGTCGACACGGCCGACGTCTACAGCGCCTGGGTGGAGGGCCACCAGGGCGGCGAGTCCGAGACCGTCATCGGCAAGTGGCTCAAGGCCCGCGGCAACCGCTCCGACGTCGTCGTCGCCACCAAGGTCAGCCAGCACCCGCAGTACCAGGGCCTGTCCGCGGCCAACATCAAGGCCGCCGCCGACGCCTCCCTCGCCCGCCTGGGCACCGACTACATCGACCTCTACTACACCCACTTCGACCGGCCCGACGTGCCGGTGGAGGAGATCATCGGCGCCCTGGACGAGCTGGTGAAGGCCGGCAAGGTGCGGCAGATCGCCGCGTCCAACATCAGCGCCGAGCGGCTGCGGGAGTCCCTGGACTTCTCCGCCCGAGAGGGCCTGGCCCGCTACGTGGCGGTCCAGCCCCACTACAACCTGGTCTCCCGCGACACCTACGAGGGCCCGCTCCAGGACCTCGTCGCCCGTGAGGGCCTGTCCTCCGTGCCGTACTTCGCCCTCGCCGCGGGCTTCCTGACCGGCAAGTACCGTCCCGGCCGGCAGGTGGACAGCGCCCGCGCCAACCGGGCCGCGGAGTACGCGGAGACCGAGCGCGGCCAGAAGGTACTCGCCGCCCTCGACGAGATCGCCGCCGCCCACGAGGCACCGCACGCCACCGTCGCCCTCGCCTGGCTGGCCGCCCAGCCGACGATCACCGCCCCGATCGCCTCGGCGCGCACGCTGGACCAGCTCCCGGCCCTGCTGGGCGTCGGCGAGCTGAAGCTGACGGACGACGAGCTGAGGAGGCTGACGGACGCCTCGGCGTAACCGGCCGCTGCGGGCTCCCCTGCGGCGTCAGGTCCGGTACGGGTTGTACGACGTGGCGTACGGTGCCGCCGGGTAGCCGTACCCGGGCCCGCCGTACGCGGGACCGCCCTGTCCGGGGCCGCCGTATCCGTATCCGGGTCCGCCCCACCCCGGTCCGTACCCCTGGTCGTACGGCGCCGGGGCCCAGGCCGTCGGTGCCGGGGCCGCCGTGCGGGCCGCGTACTCCAGCGCGGGCCGGGCCGCGTCCCGGCGCTGCCACAGCTCGTCCAGCAGCTCCCGCTCGCGGGCGACGAAGCCGGCGCCGGCCCGGCCGCGCCGCCCCCGCCGCCGCAGCAGCGCCAGCGCGGTGGCCTGGGTCTCGTACCGGGCCACCGCGCGCGCCGTGGCCCGGCCGCCGTGGTGGCGGGCGAAGTCGCGGGCCATCCGCCGCGCCCGCATCGAGCCCAGGGCGAACGGCTCGGCCGGCCCCAGCCAGCCGGCCAGGACGTAGACGGGCAGCTCCTCGCGCACGGTGCGCAGCTCCCGCTGCCGGGTCCAGATCCCGAGCCAGGTCAGCAGCCCGAACACGGGCAGCATGAAAAGGCCGTAGACGGCGAGGAAGCCGAACTGGCCGAAGGTGGCGGAGCCGTTCCACAGGGCGTGCATGCACATCGCGAGCAGCAGCCCGCCGAGCGGCACCAGCAGCCGCCGGGCACGCTGGTGCGGGCCGCTCAGCGCGGCGACGCCGAAGCCGATGCCGGTGCAGGTGGTGAACAGGGGGTGCGCGAACGGGGACATCACGATGCGCACGAAGAAGGTGGCGGCGGTGACGGAGACGATGCCGTGGCCGCCGGTGAGCCGGTCGGTCCCGAAGGCCGTGCCCAGGTAGAGGATGTTCTCGGTGAACGCGAAGCCGGTGGCGGTGATCCCGGCTATCACCATCCCGTCCACGATCCCGGTGAAGTCGCGCCTGCGGAAGACGAAGACCAGCAGCACGGCCGCGGCCTTGGCGGACTCCTCGACGATCGGGGCTATCACCGTGGCGCCGAGGGTGTTGGCGCTCGCCGGGTCGGCGGTCGAGGTGGCTATCCACTTGGTCGCGAAGCTGTTGGCGACGATGGCTATGAGCGCCGCCGCGAAGGCACCCCAGCAGAACGCGAACACCAGGTTGCGCCAGGGGAAGGGGGCCACCCGGTCCAGCCAGCGGAACGCGGTGACCAGCCAGGGCACCGGCAGCACCGCGAGCCCGAGGCCCACCAGGAACCCCTCGGTCCCGGTCTCCCTGCGCACCAGCGCGAGGATGACCAGGCCGGACATGGCCAGCAGGGTGATCAGCGCGCCGTAGCGCACCCACCGCAGCTGCCACCAGTGCGGGTGCCGCAGCACCGCGTCGCCGGGGATCGGTGGGTACGTCGGATACGCAGGACTGGTGGCCACGGCATCGACCCTAACGGTGGCGGGGCGAGGGGCTGGAGCGGTTTACCGGCGGCGGAAGAGCAGATCGTTCACGACATGTCCCTTGTCCAGTCCCTGTCCCTCGAAACGGGTCAGCGGCCGGAACTCGGGCCGGGGCGCGAAACCGCCGTCGGCCTGCGTGTTCTCGAACTCCGGGTGGGCGCCGAGCACCTCCAGCATCTGCTCGGCGTACGGCTCCCAGTCGGTGGCGCAGTGCACCAGCGCGCCGGACTTCAGCCGGGTGGCGACGAGGTCGAGGAACTCCGGCTGGATCAGCCGCCGCTTGTGGTGGCGCTTCTTGGGCCAGGGGTCGGGGAAGTAGACGCGCAGCCCGTCGAGCGCGTCGGGGCGGAGCATCTCGCGCAGCAGGATGATGGCGTCGCCGTTGCCCACCCGGACGTTGTCCAGTCCGTTCTGGTCGGCGAGGTTCAGCAGATTGCCCTGGCCGGGGGTGTGCACATCCACCGCGAGCACATTGGTGCCGGGGTCGGCGGCGGCCATCCGCGCGGTGGCCTCGCCCATCCCGAACCCGATCTCCAGCACCACGGGACGGTCGTTGCCGAACAGCTCGGCGAGGTCGATCACCCGCTGTCCGTCGATGTCCAGCCCCCAGGCGGGCCACAGCCGCCGCAAGGCGTCGGCCTGCCCGGCGGTCACCCGGCTGCGGCGCGGCTGGAAGCTGCGGATCCGCCGCTCGAAGTGCGACCCGGCGGGATCGGCCCGGGGGCCGTCCGGGAACCGCGGCTCGCCCTTGGCCCGGGCACGCCGCACGGCGGCACCGGGGTCCCGCGGGGCCGGTTCGGTCAGGGCTTCGGGGGCATTCATCGCATCAGACACAGTACGACCGAGTCTACGGGCGCGACCGGGCCCGGCCCCAAGGCGTACTCGGTCACCTCCCTAACCGCCGACGGCGTCCAGCATCCCCAGCGCCCGGCGGGCGATCTCCCGGCCGATCGGCAGGGACGCGGTGGCCGCCGGGGACGGCGCGTTCAACACGTGCACCGCGCGGGCCCCCTCCTTGATCAGGAAGTCGTCCACCAGCGCGCCGTCGCGCAGCACCGCCTGGGCCCGCACCCCGGCCGGCGCCCGCACCAGGTCCTCGGCCCGCACCGCGGGCAGCAGTCTGCGCACCGCCTCCAGGAACGCTCCCTTGGACACCGAGCGGCGCAGCTCGCCCGCGCCGTACCGCCAGTGCCGGCGCGCCATCGCCCAGGAGCCCGGCCAGGCCATGGTCCCGGCCAGCTCGCGGGGGCGGACGACGCCCCAGCCGTACCCCTCACGGGCCAGCGCGGGCACCGCGTTGGGGCCGATGTGCACCACGCCGTCGACGCCCCGGGTCAGATGGACGCCGAGGAACGGGAACGCCGGGTCCGGCACCGGATACACCAGGCCCCGCACCAGCTCGGGCCGCGCCAGCTCGTAGTACTCCCCGCGGAAGGGCACGATCCGCACGCCCGGTTCGTCCCCGGTCAGCCGGGCCAGTTCGTCGCAGTGCAGTCCGGCGCAGTTCACCAGCACCCGGCCGCGCACGACGTCCCCGCCCGCGGTGCGCACGGCCACGCCCCGCTCCGGGCGCCGGTCCACCCGCACCACCCGGGCGCCGTAGCGGATCTCGGCGCCCGAGGCCTCGGCGAGCCGCCGGGCGACCCCCACGAAGTCGCACACGCCCGTGGTGCCCACGTGGATCGCAGCCAGTCCGCGCACCTCGGGCTCGTACTCGGTGATCTGGGCGGGGCCCAGCTCCCGCACGGGTATGCCGTTCTCCCGGCCGCGCTGCACCAGGGCGTGCAGCCGGGGCAGCTCCGCGCGGTCGGTGGCGACGATCAGCTTGCCGGTGACGGCGTGGTCGATGCCGTACTCGGCGCAGAACTTCACCATCTCGGCGGCGCCCCGCACCGCGTACCGCGCCTTGAGCGAGCCGGGCCGGTAGTAGATCCCGCTGTGCACGACCCCGCTGTTGCGCCCGGTCTGGTGGCGGGCCGGGCCCGGCTCCTTCTCCAGCACGGTCACCCGGGTGCCCGGCGCGGCCCGGCTGATCGCGTACGCCGTCGACAGCCCGACGATCCCCCCTCCGACCACGAGCACATCGCAGTCGTACGCCCCGACCGGCACCTGCACCACCTCCCACGTCGATAGTGCACTGCGCCACTGACATCGCCTTCAAACGCCGAAGTGATCAGTACCGCTCGGGGCGCGGGACGTGCGCGGAGGCGACCCCGCCGACGGGTGTGCCGGACGGGCGCGCGGGTCCGGGGTCAGGCCGGGGCCATCAGGAGGGGACGGGCCCGCTCCCGCAGTTCCACCACCCTCGGTTCGTCCCCGTACGGCTCCAGGCGGTGCAGCAGGTCCTTCACGTACTCGGTGGTGCGGGCCGACGAGATCCGTCCGGCCACCTCCACCGCCCGCACCCCCTGCTCGCACGCCGCGTCCAGGTTCCCGGACTCCAGCTCGGCGACCGCGGAGACGACCAGCCGCAGCCCGTGCGAGCGCACGAACTCCTCCGTCGGCTTGGACAGGGCCTGCTCGGTGAAGCGCCGCACCTGCCGGGGCAGCTTCAGGTCCCGGTAGCACTCGGCGGCGTCCGCGGCGAACCGGTCGTATCCGTAGAAGCCGAGCCACGAGGGGTCGTTGTCCCCCTCCCGGGCCCGCTCCAGCCAGCCCTCGGCCGCCTTCAGGGCCGCCCCCGCCGCCTGCGCGTCCCCGGCGCGCGCGTGGGCGCGCGCCTCGACCAGCCGGAAGAAGCTCATGGTGCGGGCCGTGGCCAGTCCCCGGTTGCGCTCCAGCGCGGCCTGCGCCAGGTCGACCCCCTCGTCGCCGAAGCCCCGGTAGGTGGCCTGGAGCGACATGGAGGCGAGGACGTACCCGCCGAGCGGGACGTCGGCCGCCGCGCGGGCGAGCCGCAGCGCCTGGATGTAGTAGCGCTGGGCGGCCTCCTGCTGCCCGGTGTCGAAGGCCATCCACCCGGCCAGCCGGGTCAGCTCGGCGGAGGCGCCGAACAGGGCGCGGCCGACCTCGTCGGAGTAGGCGCCGAGCAGCAGCGGCGCCGCCTCCACGCGCAGGCACTCCGGCACCATCGACGAACGCCAGTCGCCGCCTCCGTACTTGGAGTCCCAGCGCCTGGCGTCCTCGGCGGCCTCCCGCAGCTTGCGCACATCGCTGTGGCCGACTCTGACCGCCGCGCCGGTGCCCTCGGCGGAGCCGTCCTCCCGCGCGACCGAGCTGTCGGCGGGGGTTATCAGCCAGCGTGAGGCGGGCGTCGCGTAGGCGCTCACCGCGAAGGAGCCGGCGAGGGACTGCCAGATGCCGCCGGAGCCGGCCCGGCGCCCGGCGAGGTCGAGCCGGTACAGCTCGGTGGCCGACTTCACCGCCTGCGCCACGTCCCGGGGGAAGGCGAGACCCACTTCGGGTGCGGGGTCCGCGTCCGCCAGGCCGATCTCGTGCAGCGGCACCGGGCGGCCGAGCTTCTGTCCGATGGCGGCCGCGATGAGGTGCGGCGCGGCGCCCTGCGGCACCATGCCCTTCGACACCCAGCGCGCCACGGAGGTCTTGTCGTAGCGAAGAGTCAACCCGCGTTGGGCGCCAAGATCGTTGACGCGTCGCGCGAGTCCTGCGTTGCTGATTCCCGCGAGGGCGAGAACGGCGCCGAGTTTTTCGTTCGGCCCGCGTTGCTCCCTGGACATGCGCCACCCCTCGACACAGACGGCCGCCGTGCGGGCATAACCGCGCGGCATTCGTAAACCCAGCGTAGTTCGCCGCATCCCAAGCGTTAAGGGGCATTGTTCCGGATGGCGGGATTGTGGTCCGTACGGAAGTACGGTCCTGTACGCACCGTGCACGGCCGGTCGTCGCGTGCCCCCGCGCGTGTGGCCGTGCGCCCGGCCGTGCGCTCTTCTCCGGCCAACTCCGTGGCGGTTTCCTGGTCTTGCGTGGGTCGGCCCGCTGTACTGGATCCAGTGGGCTGGGGGACACCGCCACCTTCATCCCCGCGGGTGGCGGACCGGTCCGGGAGGCGGCGACCGCCTCCCGGACCGTGCGTGCGTGGAGGGTGCCGCGCGCACCGCGGCCCCCTACGGAGCGTGCTCGGTTTCCGCGCGCCCCACGGTATTTGGCTGAAAATCGTCCCGCAGAACGCCGGGTGTACACGGCTGCGACCATGGAACTTCGGGGCGTGAAAGGCGTTTAGGGGGCGCACATGGGGCGCATTCGCGTCGCGCCCTGCCCGGCGGCACCCCCGGCCCCGGGTCAACGGACCCCGCGTCAACGCCGGTTGCCCTTCCACCGTCCCGGGCGGTGTCACCACACCTCTCCCACGCGTCCTTCGTGGCAGCATGGGGGCCGGTTCGTCCGGTGCAGTGGTTGTCCACAGCCTGTGGAGGCGTCGATGCGGTGGTTGGTGGGGTGGAGCAGCACCGCCGCGGGCACGGCCGCGCCCGGCTCGGCCGGCGCCCTCGACCTCGACGGCGAGACCCTGCACCCGGTCGGCTCCCAGCTGCTGTGGGGCGACCCCGACCCGCTGTGGGCCGTCGGCGACTGGCGCCCGGACGAGGTGCGGGTGGTCAAGGCCGACGAGCAGAACCGGATCGCCGTCCTCGGCATCTGCGGCGCCTCCGACGAGGAGCTGCGGCGCGGCCTGTTCACCGCGCGCGGCGGCGCCCTGCGCCATCTGACCGCCTGGCCCGGCAGCTACACGGCCGTCGTCCAGGTCGGCCGCCGCGTCACCGTCTGCGGCGACCTCGCGGGCGCCCGCCCGGTCTTCCACACCCCGTGGGCGGGCGGCACCGCGTACGCCACCGCCGCGCTGCCGCTCGCCGACCTCGTCGAGGCCAACCTCGACTTCGGTCATCTGGCCGCCCTGCTCGCCGCCCCGGACGTACCGGCCGCGCTGCGCGACACCACCCCGTACGAGGGGGTGCGGCGCGTTCCGCCGGGGCACGCGCTGGTCCTGCGCGCCGGGGCGCGGGAGATCGCCGGGTACGACCCGGTCTCCTCGCTCGCCGTGTCCGCGCCCCCGGCCGACCCCGACCACGCCGTGGACGCCGTGCGCGACGCCCTCGTGGAGGCGGTGCGCACTCGGCTGTCCGCGCCCCGGCACGTGCCCGACCTCGATCCCGGCCCGGTGCCCGGGATGGGGCCCGCCGAACGGCGCGCCCGGCGCGGCATGCCGGTGCCCGGCATCGGCGCCGACCTCTCCGGCGGGCCGGCCTCCGCCACCCTCGCGCTGCTCGCCGCCGGGCTGCCCGGCCGGCCCGGCACCCTGCTCGGCCACGGCGCCGGCGAACGCCTCCTCGCCGTCACCTTCAACGACCTCGCCGTCGGCGGCCGGGAGGCCGAACTCCAGCGGGCCGGCGCCCTCGCCGAGAACCCCCGGCTGCACCACGTCGTGGTGACCGGCGGCGAGGAGCTCCTGCCCTACGCCGACCTCGACGGCCCCCTCACCGACGAGCCGGGACCCTCGCTGGTCACGGCCGCCCGGCACCGGGCCCGGCTGGCCGCGGGCAGCGCCGACCACTTCACCGGACACGGTGCCCGCCAGGTCCTCGATGCCCACCCCGCCCGCCTCGCCGACCTGCTGATGGACCGCCGGCGCCGTCATCTGGTCCGGCCGGTCGCCGCGCTCGCCCGGGCCGACGGCTCGGTCCTGGTCCCCGCGCGGGTGTACGGCGCGGCCCGGCGGCTCGCCCGCACGCCGTACCGGGCCGGGGTCGAGGCGCTGGCCGAGCGGTTGATGCGGCGCCGGTTCGAGGAGCCCAAGGGGGCGGTCGGGGCGTCCCTCGCGGCGCTGACCTGGGCCCCGCCCGGGGCGGCCGCCCGGTGGCTGACGGGGGAGGCACTGGCCGAAGTATCGGTTCTGCTGGGGGTCGAGGCGGACCGGACCGGCACGGGCGTCCAGCGCCCCGGCGACCACCGGGCGCGAGCCGCGCTCGCCCGGTACGCCGCGGACCTCCGCGTCCTCGAACAGGCGGCGGAGATCCGGTCGCAGCGGCTGCACGCGCCCTTCCTGGACAACCAGGTCGTCCGCGCCTGCCGCGCGCTGCCCGAGGCGCTGCGGGTGCGGCCGGGGGCGCGGGCGGCGATCCTGCGCGCCGTCCTGTCCGGCGCCGGTGTCACCGACCTCCCGCCCGGCTGGGGCGTACCGTCCCACGCCTCCTCGGCGGCCGCGGCCCGAGCGGGCCTGCGGGTGTCCGCCGACGTGTTGCAGGACCTCTTCTCCCGCCCGCTGCTGGCGGACGCCGGACTGGTGGAGGCCCGGGTGATCCGCAAGGCGCTGCGCGCGGCGGCGGGCGGCTCCGCCGTACCGCTGGACGGCCTCGCCGACCTGGTCTCCCTCGAACTGTGGCTGCACCGCCTGCTGGCCCGCCGGGGGACGTGCTGGACCGGAACGCCCGCGCGCTCGCGGGCGGTGCCGGCGGGGATCACCCCGCGCCGGGGGGCGCTGGCGTCCGGCGCGTGAGCCCGGGCATGCGCGCCCGCGCCCGCCCGGCCCGCCGGTGCGTTCGTCAGGCCCGCGCCCGTCGTCCCCCGCCCGCCCGGCTCCGCCCTCATGCCCGCCGTGTCCCCGCCCCCGCCCGCAAACCCGTCGAACCCATGCCCGCTCCCCGTCCACAATGACCAGGTGCGGTACAGAATCCTCGGCATCACCCAAGCGGCAGACGGTCACGGCGACCCCCTCCCGCTCACCGCCCCCCGCCTCCGCACCCTCCTCGCCGCCCTCGCCCTGCGCCCCGGCCGCACCACCACCCCGCACACCCTCATCGAGGAGATCTGGGCCGACGCCCCGCCGCAGGACGCGCCCGCCGCCCTCCAGGCCCTCGTCGGCCGGCTCCGCCGCACCCTGGGCAAGGACGCCGTCGCCTCCACCCCCGGCGGATACCGCCTCGAAGCCACCGAGGACGACGTCGACCTGCACGTCTTCGAACGTCTCACTCGCACCGGCACCAGGGCCCTCGGCGACGGCGACCCGGAGACCGCCCACCGCGCCCTCACCACCGCGCTCGCCCTCTGGCACGGCCCCGCCCTCGCCGACCTCCCCGACCGCACCGCCGCCGCCCGCCCCGAGGCGCTGCGCCTGGAGGCCACCCGCGCCCGTGCCGCCGCCGCGCTCGACCTGGGCCGCGCCCGGGAGGTCGTACCGGAGCTGCGCGAGCTGACCACGGCCCACCCCTACGACGAGCCGCTGCACGCCCTCCTCATCCGCGCCCTGCGCGACTGCGGCCGCCCCGCCGACGCACTCGCCGCCTACGAGTCGGTGCGCCGCACCCTCGCCGACACCCTCGGCACCGACCCGGGCGAGGAACTGCGCGCCCTGCACGCCTCGCTGCTCGCGCCGGAGCGGCCCGCCCCGCCCCCCGGCCGGCGCGGCAACCTCCGCCCCCGGCTGACCTCCTTCGTCGGCCGGGAACCGGAACTCGCCGCGGTCCGCGCCGATGTGCGCGCGTCCCGCCTGGTCACCCTCACCGGACCCGGCGGCTCGGGAAAGACCCGGCTCGCCGAGGAGGCCGCCGCCGCGTTCGCCCCCGCCTGGCTGGTCGAACTGGCCCCGCTGGACCATCCCGAGGCGGTGGCCGGAGCCGTGGTCAACGCGCTGGGGCTGCGCGAGACCGTGCTGCTGAACACCGAGCTGACCGCCCAGCACGACGACCCGACCGCCCTGCTGATCGAGTACTGCGCCCCGCGCACCCAGCTCCTCGTCCTCGACAACTGCGAGCACGTCATCGACGCGGCCGCCGCCCTCGCCGAGACCCTCCTCACCCACTGCCCGGGGCTGACCATCCTCGCCACCAGCCGCGAACCCCTGGGCGTGCCCGGCGAGTCGGTGCGCCCGGTCGAGCCCCTGGCCCCCGAGCAGGCGCACCGCCTCTTCGCCGAGCGCGCGAGGGCGGCCCGACCCGACGGCGTGCTCGGCGACACCGCCGCCGTCGCGGAGATCTGCCGCCGTCTGGACGGGCTGCCGCTCGCCATCGAACTGGCCGCGGCCCGGCTGCGGCTGCTGACCCCGCGCCAGATCGCCGACCGGCTCGACGACCGGTTCCGGCTGCTCACCTCCGGCAGCCGTACCGTGCTGCCCCGCCAGCAGACCCTGCGCGCGGTGGTCGACTGGTCCTGGGACCTGCTGGACGAGCGCGAGCGCACGGTGCTGCGCGAGGTGTCGGTCTTCGCCGGCGGCTGGGACCTCGCGGCGGCCGAGGCCGTGTGCACGGGCCCGGTGGCCGATCTGATCGGGGCGCTGGTCGACAAGTCCCTCGTCGTCGCCACGCCGGACGCCACCGACGCGCCCGGCGGCATGCGCTACCGCATGCTGGAGACCATCCACGAGTACGCCACCGAGCGCGCGGCCGACACCCCCGGACTGCGCGCCGCCGCCGAGCGCCGCCACCGCGCCTGGGTGCGGTCGCTGGTGGAGCGGGCCGAGCCGCTGCTGCGCTCGGCGGAACAACTCCCGTGGATCGCCCGCCTGGAGACCGACCTGGACAACATCCGGGCGGCCCTGGACCGCGCGGTGCGCGACGGCGAGGAGGCCGAGGCGGGCGCCATCGTGCTGGCCATGGGCTGGTTCTGGTGGCTGCGCAACCACCGCCGGGAGGCCGTCGGCCGGACGCGCCAGGTGCTCCGCCTGGGCATCGCCCTCGACGCCCTCGCCGGCGGAGCCGCCCCCGAGGGCGGCCTGCCGGCCCTGATGGAGTCGGCCGACATCGTCGGCGCCCTGCTCGCCGCGCCCGACGGCGAGCGGGGGCACCCGCTGCGCCAACTCCGCATGGACCTGCGGATGTCCGACCTGTTCCTGACCACGGAGGGCAGGATCGAGCGGCTGACCGACGACGATCGGGGCCCGCGCTACATCGCCCTGGTCCGGGCGGCCTACGCGCACGGCGGCCCGCACGCCGCCCGCCTCCCCGGCATCACCTGGCCGCTGACCGCCTACTACCTGGGCGGCCCGGGGGACGCCGGCCGCGACCTCACCCCGGCGGTCGCCAACTGCCGGAAGTACGGGGGCGACTGGGAGACCGGCGTCACGCTGATGTTCCGCACGCACGCGCTCGTCGACTCCCCGGGCAATCTGCACGGCGTGGACGAGGACCTGGCCGAGCTGCGCACGCTCAGCCGCCGCGTCGGGGACCGCTGGATGCGGGCGCAGGTGTGCAGCGCGGCCGGTGAGACGGCCATGGCGCGCGGCCGTTACGCCGAGGCGCGCGACGAGTACGCGGAGGCGCTGCGCCTCGCCTACGAGGTGGGCGCCTACGCGGAGTCGCCGTTCCTGCTGGCGCGGCTCGGGGAGATCGCCTACCGCGCCGGCGACCGGGACGGCGCGCTCGCCACCCTCGCGGAGGCGGACACGGCCGCGGACCGCTACGCGGTGACGGAGGCCCGCGCCTTCGCCCTGATGATGCGCGCCTGCATCGCCCTGTACGACGGGCGGACCGCCGAGGCCCGCGAGCTGTACGACGCGACGTTCGAGGCGACCCGGGGCGAAGCCGCGCCCCCGCAGTTCGCGGCCGCCCTGGGGACCGTGGAGGCGCTGCTCGCGGCCGCGGAGTCGGGCCCGGAGCACGGGCTGCCGATCGTGGCCGAGGCGCTGGAGGCGGCCGTGGCCATGCGGTGCGCCGAGTGGATCACCGGGGGACTGGTGGACACCGCGGCCGGACTGCTGGCCCGGCTCGGGGATCTGCCGGGCGCGGTCCGGCTGTACGAGGCCGCGGACCGCTGGCGCGACGGCCGCCCGCGCAGCGAGCCCGAGCGCACCGAGGCCGCCCGGGTGCTGTCCGGCGCCCGCGCCGCCCTGCCCGCCGAGCGATACGCGGCCGAGCGGGCCCGGGGCGCCGGCTACGGGGTGGCGGAGGTCCTGGCCGACATCCGGCGGGTGCACACGGCGGCTACGCGCAGGTGAACCGGGATTCCGCCCAGTCGGCGAGCGAGTTCCGGTCGAAGGCGTTGCTGTGCGCCCGTACGACGAGCCGTACGGCCGTCCGCCCGGTGAGGTCCACATGGACGGGCACGGCCTGGTCGCGGCCCTTGACCATCCCGGACTGCCACAGCGGAACCCCGTCGGCGTAGACGGCGAAGGAGACCTTGCCGAGGCCGAGCGTCATGTCGTCCACCCCGGCGAGCGCGTCGAAGGCGGTGCACCGCCGGTTGAGGACGACGGTCACCGAGGAGTCGCCGCGGACGGTCGCCCCCTGCGCGTACAGCTTGCCGCCGACCGACAGGCCGTGGCGCTGCCACACCCAACTGCTCTCGCCGAGTGCGATCTCGGGCCCGGTCCCGTCGCCGTCCGCGTCGTAGCGCAGCTCGCCGAGCTGGTAGACGACGGGGGCCGGCGGCGGGGCCGGGGTCGGTGTCGGGGTGGGCGTCGGGGTCGGCGTGGGTTTGGGGGCGGGCTTGGGAGGCGCCGGCCTGGGGGTCGGGGTGGGGGTGGGCGTGGGGATCGGCGTGGGCGTGGGCGCCGGGGCCGGAGTGGCGGGCACCACCGGCGGTGGTGCGGCCTTCGACGGCGCGGGCTTCGGCTTCGCCGGGGCGGGCGTCGGCGCGTGGGACACCACGACCGGTGCGGACGGCGCCGAGGGCTTCGCGGTCTCCTTCGCCGGGCTGCCGTCGTTCACCAGCCCGAAGGCCACCGCGGCGGCGGCCACGGCGACGACCCCGGCCGCGATGCCCGCTTTGACCGGCGCCCCGACCGCCTCCGCGGCGGCCCCGCCCGCGGAACCGGCGCCCCCGGAGGAACCGCTCGCGGCGGCGGCACCCGCGGCACCGGCCCCCGCGCCCCCGGCGACGAGGCCGAGCGCCTTGGCGTACCCGGCGGCCCCGAACCACCCGATGACCGCGACCGGCACCACCGCGGGGATGCCGCCGGCGACCTCTTCGATCTGCGCCGCCGCCAGCCGGCACCTCGCGCACTCCGCCAGGTGCTTGCGCAGCCCCCGCTCGGCGCGGACGCGCAGCTTGCGGCGGGCGTAGGAGCCGAGCTGGTCGGCGTAGCGGGCGCACTCCGCGTCCGCGGTGAGGGTGGCGCTGACATGCGCCTGGAGATAGGCCTGCTTCAACCCCTCGCGGGCGCGGCTGGCGAGCACCCGGGTGCCGTTGGCGTCCAGACCGAACAGGACGGCGACCTCGCTCGGCGACTCGTCCTCCACCTCGGTGTGCCACAGCACGGCCTGCCAGCGCTCGGGCAGCGAACGGAACGCCCGCATGGCCATGGACTGCTCGGCCTCGTGCAACGCCCGTACGTCGGCGCCGAGTTCGAGGGTGTCGTCGTCGGACACCTCGGCGGACCGGGCGGCCTGCTGGGCGAAGGCGGCGAAGTCGTCGACGAGCTGTTCGCGCCGGGCGGACCTGATCCAGTGCGCGGCGACGCGCCGCACCGAGGTCAGCAGATAGGCGCGTACCGCGTGCTCCGGGCCCGAACCACCGCGCACCGCCTGCAACATGCGGGCGAAGACCTCGGCGGTGAGGTCCTCGGCGGTGTGCGCGTCCCGGCAGCAGGTCCGCGCGTACCGGCGCACCGCGCCGGCATGCCGCCGGTACAGCTCCTCGTACGCGGAATCGTCCCCGCCCCGCATCCGCTCGATCAGCTCGGCGTCACCGGGTGGCACGCCCTTGCCGCGCTGGGCCGGCACCCCGTGCCCCCCCGTCCGACGTCCCTGGCTCGGCACCTGCGGCGCGTCGGGTCCGACCGCGTCCACGTCACCGTCGTCACCGCGTGGTCCGTCCCACCCGTCAACGCTCATAGCGGAACGCCCCCGCCCCCGGCCCGGCCCAACCCATCACGGCCACAGCGTGCCACATCGTCATTTCTTCAACGACGTCCGGCGGTCCCGGTCACCCGTCCGGGCAGACGCTCCGGAACAAACCCCTCCGTGCGGGTGGACGGGCAGGGCGGCATGCGTCGTGGAGGACGGACGCGGAGCCACGGGGTTGCCGCACCAGCCCCGGAAAGAGGCCACCCGCACCACCCGGCCGAGCGGCACGGGTGATGCGGGTGGAGGGAACGAGAACCTCTCAGCCCGCCGTGGGACGTGACCGCAGTCCCTCCAGCAGGATGTCCAGCAGCCGCGCGGACGCCGCCGCCTGCTGGGCCGCGTCCGGCAGGGACGGGGCCGCCGTCGCGATCACCAGCAGCACGTCGGACACGGACACGTCGGTGCGCAGCTCGCCCGCCGCACGCGCCCGCTCCACCAGCTGACCGACGACCGACAGCAGCGCGCCGACCCCGGTGTCGTCCGAGGCGTCCACGGAGTCCCGCGCCACCAGGCGCAGTTCACCGCCGCCCGGCTGCACCCGCTGCTGCGGCACCCGGGCCTCCTCCAGCAGACCGGCCCCCTCGACCGGACCGGCGGAGTCCTGCGCGGAGCCGACCCGCAGCACCTGCGGCGGCAGCAGCCGCCCAGCCCCGGACGCCACCGACGTCCGCAGGAACCGGGACAGCGCCGACCACGGCTCGTCCTCCTGACCCAGCGCCGCTCGCGCCTGCTCGGTCAGCCGTGCCGTCTCCTCCTCGGCTATCCGCCGGACCAGCACGTCCTTGCTGGGAAAGCGCCGGTACACCGTGCCGACCCCGACCCGCGCCCGCCGTGCCACGTCCTCCATCGGCGCGCCGTACCCCAGCTCGCCGAACACCTCACGCGCCGCCCGCAGCACGTGCTCCAGATTGCGCTGTGCGTCCACCCGCAGCGGCGTCGTGCGCGCCCCGTCCGCGCGCCCGTTCGCCGTCGCGACCGCCGGTGCCGCCGGCACCTGCACGGCCGGGCCGCCGGCGGCCACCGAGGCAGCCGGCCAAGACGTGTCCTGAATATGCATGTGTTTCCCCCGGTACATGACGTCTCCCCCCGGAGACACTCCCCGTCACTGATGCCGGAGTGCGCGAAGGTGGTACCGGTCGCCGCGGCCCCGCCCGTCGCAGAGCCCGTGCGACCACATCCCCCACACCCCGTCGACACGAACATAGTTGAGAGGCAGTCAATACAGAAGGGGCAGGTTCCGCACACTGCGCCCCCCGATCGGAGTACGAGTCATATACGTCCCGGTTCCCGCCGCTCCCGTCCCCGCGCCCGCCCCCGCTGACCTGCTCCGTTTCCCGCGCCCCGGACACGGCGCCCGCCGCGCCGCACACCCGCCCGCCGGTCACACAAATTGCCGGGGCTGTGGACAAACCACTGCGCCGGGTGCGTCATGGGATGGTGAAGGAACGTGCGCGCATTCTGGTTGTCGGCGGCGGCTACGTCGGGATGTACACGGCCCTGCGCCTCCAGCGGAAGCTGAAGGCCGAGCTCAGGCGCGGTGAGGTCGAGATCACCGTCGTCACTCCCGACCCTTATATGACGTACCAGCCCTTCCTGCCCGAGGCGGCCGCGGGCTCCATCTCCCCGCGCCACGTCGTCGTACCGCTGCGCCGCGTCCTGGACCGCTGCCACATCGTCGTCGGCGAGGCCGTCTCCATCGACCACGCCGTGCGCACCGCCGCCGTCACCACCCTCGCCACCGCCGACGAGGGCCGCGCCGCCGAACTCCTCCGGTACGACGAGCTGGTGCTCGCCCCCGGCTCCGTCTCCCGCACCCTGCCCATCCCCGGTCTCGCCGAGCACGGCATCGGCTTCAAGACCGTCGAAGAGGCCATCGCGCTGCGCAACCACGTCATCGAGCAGATGGACATCGCCTCCTCCACCCGCGACCCGGCCCTCCGGGACGCCGCCCTCACCTTCGTCTTCGTCGGCGGCGGCTACGCGGGCGTGGAGGCCCTCGGCGAGCTGGAGGACATGGCCCGGTACGCCGCCCGCTACTACCACAACGTGCGCGCCGAGGACATGAAGTGGATCCTCGTCGAGGCCACCGACCGCATCCTGCCCGAGGTCGGCGCGGAGCTGGGCCGCTACACCGTCACCCAGCTGCGCCGCCGCAACATCCAGGTGCTGCTGGGCACCCGCCTGGAATCCTGCGCGGACCGGATCGCCGTGCTCAGCGACGGCCGCCGCTTCCCGACCCGTACGGTCGTCTGGACCGCGGGCGTCAAACCGCACCCCCTGCTGGCCGCCACCGACCTGCCGCTCACCGACCGCGGCCGGCTGCGCTGCACCGCCCGGCTGACCGTCGAGGGCACCGAGCACGCCTGGGGCGCGGGCGACGCCGCCGCCGTCCCCGACGTCACCGCCGCCGAACCCGGCGCCCTCACCGCGCCCAACGCCCAGCACGCCCTGCGCCAGGCACGGGTGCTCGGCGACAACCTTGTCCACGCCCTGCGCGGCGAGCCCCTGGCGACCTACGCGCACGCGTACGCGGGGTCCGTCGCCTCCCTCGGGTTCCACAAGGGCGTCGCCCAGGTCTACGGGCGCCGGCTGAAGGGCTACCCTGCCTGGTTCATGCACCGCGTCTACCACCTGAGCAGGGTGCCCACCGTCAACCGCAAGGCCCGTGTGCTCGCCGAATGGACCCTCTCCGGGCTGTTCAAACGGGAGATCGTCTCGCTCGGTTCACTCGAACACCCGCGCGCGGAGTTCGAACTCGCGGCCGGGGGAATGCATCCTCACGACCCCTCGGACGACCCGAAGGGGTCGTCCTGACCGCATCCAGGAACTCCACCATTCGCCCCACCGTCTGACGGATGTCGCCCGCCGCGGCCCGCTCCCTGCCAGACTGCCCGACGACAACGGCCGGGCACCCGCCCGCCTAGCACCCACGAGGCCTTCCCCACAGTGAACTTCACGCGCTGGAGCGCCCGGCTCCCCGGAACGCAGCGCCGCGCCGCCGCGCGGACCGAGACCCCGGACCGGCGGGGGGAAGGCTCCGTGCCCGCGGCCCGCGCCGGACAGCCCGCCGACGGCACCGCACCGGTGCCCGCCGTCGACGAGCTGCCCGCCCGCGACGTCCTGGACCGCGTCCCGGCCCTCGTCGCGCTCGTGCACGGCCCCGACCACCGCCTCGCGTACGTCAACGACGCCTACACGACGGCCTTCGGCCCCCGCCCCGCCGGCGCCCCCGCCCGCGAGGCCCTGCCCGAGCTCGCCGAGCTGGGCCTGCTCCCGCTGCTCGACCAGGTGCTGCGCAGCGGCCGGTCCCGCACCCTGAAGTCCCGCCGGGCGGTGGACGGCCGCTCGTACACCTTCACCTGCACCCCCGTCGCCGAGGACGGCGACCGCGACGGCGGCGTGCTGGTCTTCGCCACGGACGTCACCGACCACGCCGAGGCCGCCGAACGGCTGCGCGCCAGCGAACGCCGCCAGCGCGAGACCGCGGTCACCCTTCAGCGCTCCCTGCTCCCCCAGGACCTCGAACAGCCCGACGACCTGCGCATCGCCGCCACCTACCAGCCCGGTGGCACCGAGGCCGCGGTCGGCGGCGACTGGTACGACGTGATCACCCTCGGCGGCGGCCGCACCGCCCTCGTCATCGGCGACGTGATGGGCCGGGGCGTGCGCGCGGCCGCGGTCATGGGCCAGCTGCGCACGGCCGTGCGCGCCTACGCCCGCCTCGACCTGCCCCCGCACGAGGTGCTCCAGCTGCTCGACGGCCTCGCCACCGAGATCGACCCCAACCAGATCGCCACCTGCGCCTACGCCGTCCACGACCCCAACGAGGGCCGTCTGGTGTACGCCTCCGCGGGGCACCTGCCGATCCTGGTCCGCGACGAGCACGGCACGGTCTCCCGCACCGAGGAACCGACCGGCCCGCCGCTCGGCACGGGCGGCTGGATGCACTCCTCCGGCTCCATCGCGCTGGGCCCCGGCTCCACGGCCGTCCTCTACACGGACGGCCTGGTCGAACGCCGGGACGAAGACCTGGACGAGGGCATCGCCGCCCTGGAACGCGCCCTGGCCGGCGCCACCGGCTCGCCCCAGGTCGTCTGCGACCGCCTGGTCCGCTCGGCCGGCGTCACCGCCGACCACGACGACGACGTGGCCGTCCTGGTCCTCCAGCAACCCGCCCGCACCGGACCCGACGGCGAGCTGTTCCGCAACGCGGCCCTCGAACTCCTCGGCGGCGTCGAGGCGGCCCCGCGCGCCCGCGCCTTCGCCTCCGGCGTCCTGACCAGCTGGCGCTTCCCCGCCGAACTGCACGACCTCGGCGTCCTCGCCACCAGCGAACTCGTCGCCAACAGCCTCCAGCACGGCACCCCGCCCATGCGCCTCAGACTCCGCCGCACCGACCGCCGGCTGATCGTGGAGGTCACCGACGGCGACGACCACCTGCCCCGGCGCCGCCGCGCCGAACCCGCCGACGAGTCCGGCCGGGGCATCGCCATCGTCGCCACCATCGCCTCCTCCTGGGGCTGCCGCCGCACCCCGGGCGGCGGCAAGGCGGTGTGGTGCGAGTTCGTCCTGCCGAGACCGCGCCCCTGAACGACGCTCGTCGTTGGCCCGTGCGCCCAACCGGGGTGTTGACTGCGCATGTATGGGACAAACACATCGCAGCACCGAAGGCCCCGAGGCGTACGAGACCCACAGCGCTCCGATCATGCGCCCGTTCGTGGCCGAGCTGCTGGCCGCCGTGGGCCTCGGCCCCGGTGAGCACGTGCTCGACCTGGCGTGCGGCACCGGCTTCGCCGCCCGCGCGGCCGCCGCCCTGGTCGGCCCCGCCGGCCGGGTCCGCGGCGCCGACATCGACGAGGGCATGGTCCGCGTCGCCCGCGAGCACCGGTCGCCCGGCTGCCCGGACACCGACTTCACCGCGGCCCCCGCCGACCGCCTCCCGTACGACACCGCCACCTTCGACGCGGTCGTCTGCCAGCAGGGCGCCCAGCTCTTCCCCGACCTGACCGCCGCCCTCGTCGAAGCGGCCCGCGTCACCCGCCCCGGCGGCCGGTTCGCCGCCACCGTCTGGGCCCCGGTCGACCGCCTGCCCTACTTCCTCGCCGAGCAGCGCGCGCTGGAGAAGTACGCCCCCGACGCGCTCCCCTACCTCGCCCGTGCCTACGCCCGCACCGCCGACCAGCTCACCACCGCCCTGCACACGGCCGGCTACCGCGACACCGCCCACCGCGAGGTCACCTTCGACATCACCCTGCCCCCGCTGGACCGCTACGCCCGCGAGCACCTGGACACCCTCTGGGGCGGCATGCTCAGGGAGGCCGGCGGCGAGGAGGCCGTCACCCGGGCCGGCGAACTGGTCCGCGAACAACTCGCCGACCGCGTCGCCCCCGACGGCACGGTGACCGTCCCCTTCACCTCGCTGCTGGTCACCGCAGTGCGCTGAGACGCGAAGACGGCCGCCGCCCGAAGGCGACGGCCGTCATGTCCCGGCGGCGCGGGGCCGGCCCGGCTCACGCCTCCGCGGAGACCGCCTCCGCGGGCGCCCCGCCCCGGCTGACCACCCGGCTGGCACGCGCCTGCCACGGCTGGTCCTGCACCGGGGTGAGCCGCCGCCCGAGCCGCAGCGCCAGATACGTGATGCCCAGCGAGAACAGCACGAAGGTCACGATGTACGGCGCGTGCAGCGATGCCGCGAGGGGACCGCCCACCGCCGGACCGATGGCCAGCGCCAGCTGCTTCACCAGGGCGAACGCCGAGTTGTACTGACCGGCCATGCCCTCCGGCGCCAGATCCGCGACCAGCGGGGCGACCGTCGGCGACAGCATCGCCTCGCCCAGACCGAACAGCGCGTACGTCGACACGAAGGCGGCCGTGGCCATCTCCTGGCTGCCGTGTCCCAGCCCCGCGTACCCGGCGGCCAGCCAGGCCACCACCCAGACCAGGCCCACCAGGGCGATCACCCGGGTGCGCCGGGCGCGCTCCACGAACCGCAGCACGGCGAACTGGGCGACCACGATCATCAGGGTGTTCGCGGCCAGGGCCGTGCCCAGCGTGGAGGTGGATATCCCGGCGGCCTCCACGCCGTACGCGCTCAGACCCGACTCGAACTGCCCGTAGCAGGCGAAGAAGATCACGAAGCCCAGGACGCACAGCTGCACCATCGCCCGGTTGCCGAGCAGCTGCTTCCAGCTGCCCTTCGACGTCGCGGGCGCGTCCTCCAGACGCGGCGAGCGCGGCATCCGCACCGTGGCCATCACTGCGACCAGCAGCAGGAACATCGCCGCCTCGATCGCGAACAGCAGGGTGAACGACGAGACGCGCGTGGTGTCGACCAGGTGACCGCCGATGAGGCCGCCGATGCCGAGGCCCAGGTTCTGCAGGAAGAACTGCATGGCGAACGCCCGCGAGCGGGTGTCGGCGCTGGAGCAGTCCACGATCATCGTGGCCAGCGCCGGCTGCATCACGGCCTGTCCGGCACCGAGCACCGCGGCCGCCGGCAGCACCGACCAGGCACTGGCCGCCAGCCCCAGGCCGAGCGCGCCGAGCGCGGCGGTGACCAGGGCGGCGAGCAGGACCGGCAGCGGGCCGCGCCGCACGATCGCCCGGCCGGCGAACGGCAGCACGATCAGCGCGGCCACGGCGAAGACGGCGAGCACGAGACCCGCCGTCATGGCCCCCAGGCCCCGCACCTGCGCCACATAGACGTACAGGTAGGGGACCGTGAAGCCGAGCCCGAATGCGCTGAGTGCGTTGCCCACGTGGATCCGGCGCATCGCTGCGCCCATCGCCCTGGTCACGTTCACCTCTCTCACTAGTTAGGAGTGAAGACTTCAAAGCTAAAGTTCGAAGCTAAAGAGTACACAGCGAAGGACTTCAACGCAAAGCGGTCGCGTGCCATACTCGGGCCATGGCCGACACAGCCGGCGTCACTGAGCCGACCCTCGAAGAACAGATCGCCGCCTACCAGCGCGAGTTCCAGGACCTCGACCCCCAGGTCGAGAAGATCGTGTCGGCCCTGTCGCGGCTCAACCGCCGGATGAACGTGGCCTACGGCCGCCAGACCGCCGCCCTCGGCATCAGCAACGCCGAGTGGGAGGTGCTCAAGGCGCTGGTCCTCTCCGGCGCCCCCTACCGGATGGGCCCCAGCGACCTCGCCAAGCGCCTCGGTCTCACTCCGGCCGCGATGACCCACCGGATCGACCGGATGGTCTCCGAGGGCCTGGTCACCCGGGAGCGGGACGAGTCCAACCGGGTCCGCGTCATCATCGAGCTGACCCCCGAGGGCCGGGAGAAGTGGCTGGAGGCGATGCGCCTCGCCACCGTCTTCGAGGAGGACCTCCTCCAGGACCTCACCCCGGCCGAGCGCTCGGTCCTCGGCGAGGTCCTCACGACGTTGCTGCGCAGGGTCGAGCACGCCCAGCCGGACGCCGGCGGCCGGCTCAGCGACCTCGACTGAGCGGACCGAAAAGATCTTGACAGGGGTTGTTGACACGCCCCTGTCGGTTCCGTAAGGTTCTTCGGGTTGCCGCAGAGCCGTCATGTCTCAGCGGTGGCACCTCAGCCGCTTCGAGCGGCACCCCTCACACCATCAGCACGATCTCCCACCCGGGTTGATTTCGGCGCGCCCGAATTCAATTCGAATAGGGACTCGGCGGCCCGATTGGGAATCGCCGGGAGGATCCGCTAAGGTTTGAGACGTCGGAACGGCCCAACAGCCGGGAAGGCAAACCCCCCTGACTGGGAGTCAGACGCCGAAAGGATCTGATAGAGTCGGAACCGCCGGAAAGGGAAACGCGGAAGCGGGAACCTGGAAAGCACCGAGGAAATCGGATCGAGAAAAGATCTGATAGAGTCGGAAACACCGAAGGGAAGCGCCCGGAGGAAAGCCCGAGAGGGTGAGTACAAAGGAAGCGACCGTTCCTTGAGAACTCAACAGCGTGCCAAAAGTCAACGCCAGATATGTTGATACCCCGTCCATCGGATCACCGATGGTCGAGGTTCCTTTGAAAAAACACAGCGAGGACGCTGAGGACCGAGGGGACTATTCCTCCTCTTGGTTCCGCTCCCGTGTGTGTCACCGGATTACCGGTAAACATTCACGGAGAGTTTGATCCTGGCTCAGGACGAACGCTGGCGGCGTGCTTAACACATGCAAGTCGAACGATGAAGCCCTTCGGGGTGGATTAGTGGCGAACGGGTGAGTAACACGTGGGCAATCTGCCCTGCACTCTGGGACAAGCCCTGGAAACGGGGTCTAATACCGGATATGACCATCTTGGGCATCCTTGATGGTGTAAAGCTCCGGCGGTGCAGGATGAGCCCGCGGCCTATCAGCTTGTTGGTGAGGTAATGGCTCACCAAGGCGACGACGGGTAGCCGGCCTGAGAGGGCGACCGGCCACACTGGGACTGAGACACGGCCCAGACTCCTACGGGAGGCAGCAGTGGGGAATATTGCACAATGGGCGAAAGCCTGATGCAGCGACGCCGCGTGAGGGATGACGGCCTTCGGGTTGTAAACCTCTTTCAGCAGGGAAGAAGCGAAAGTGACGGTACCTGCAGAAGAAGCGCCGGCTAACTACGTGCCAGCAGCCGCGGTAATACGTAGGGCGCAAGCGTTGTCCGGAATTATTGGGCGTAAAGAGCTCGTAGGCGGCTTGTCACGTCGGTTGTGAAAGCCCGGGGCTTAACCCCGGGTCTGCAGTCGATACGGGCAGGCTAGAGTTCGGTAGGGGAGATCGGAATTCCTGGTGTAGCGGTGAAATGCGCAGATATCAGGAGGAACACCGGTGGCGAAGGCGGATCTCTGGGCCGATACTGACGCTGAGGAGCGAAAGCGTGGGGAGCGAACAGGATTAGATACCCTGGTAGTCCACGCCGTAAACGGTGGGCACTAGGTGTGGGCAACATTCCACGTTGTCCGTGCCGCAGCTAACGCATTAAGTGCCCCGCCTGGGGAGTACGGCCGCAAGGCTAAAACTCAAAGGAATTGACGGGGGCCCGCACAAGCGGCGGAGCATGTGGCTTAATTCGACGCAACGCGAAGAACCTTACCAAGGCTTGACATACACCGGAAAGCATTAGAGATAGTGCCCCCCTTGTGGTCGGTGTACAGGTGGTGCATGGCTGTCGTCAGCTCGTGTCGTGAGATGTTGGGTTAAGTCCCGCAACGAGCGCAACCCTTGTCCCGTGTTGCCAGCAGGCCCTTGTGGTGCTGGGGACTCACGGGAGACCGCCGGGGTCAACTCGGAGGAAGGTGGGGACGACGTCAAGTCATCATGCCCCTTATGTCTTGGGCTGCACACGTGCTACAATGGCCGGTACAATGAGCTGCGATACCGTGAGGTGGAGCGAATCTCAAAAAGCCGGTCTCAGTTCGGATTGGGGTCTGCAACTCGACCCCATGAAGTCGGAGTCGCTAGTAATCGCAGATCAGCATTGCTGCGGTGAATACGTTCCCGGGCCTTGTACACACCGCCCGTCACGTCACGAAAGTCGGTAACACCCGAAGCCGGTGGCCCAACCCCTTGTGGGAGGGAGCTGTCGAAGGTGGGACTGGCGATTGGGACGAAGTCGTAACAAGGTAGCCGTACCGGAAGGTGCGGCTGGATCACCTCCTTTCTAAGGAGCACTTCTTACCGGGCTTGCCTGGTCAGAGGCCAGTACATCAGCGAATGTCTGATGCTGGTTGCTCATGGGTGGAACGTTGACTACTCGGCACTCTTCGGATGGCTCTTCTTCCTAGTACTGCTTCGGCGTGGAACGGATGAGAGGGCGGCGGGGGTGTCGGGCACGCTGTTGGGTGTCTGAGGGAATGAACTTCTCCTCAGTCGCCGGCCCCAGTGCACTCGGATCCTTTGGGTTCGGGGTGATGGGTGGCTGGTCGTTGTTTGAGAACTGCACAGTGGACGCGAGCATCTGTGGCCAAGTTTTTAAGGGCGCACGGTGGATGCCTTGGCACCAGGAACCGATGAAGGACGTGGGAGGCCGCGATAGTCCCCGGGGAGTCGTCAACCAGGCTTTGATCCGGGGGTTTCCGAATGGGGAAACCCGGCAGTCGTCATGGGCTGTCACCCGCTGCTGAACACATAGGCAGTGTGGAGGGAACGAGGGGAAGTGAAACATCTCAGTACCCTCAGGAAGAGAAAACAACCGTGATTCCGGGAGTAGTGGCGAGCGAAACCGGATGAGGCCAAACCGTATGCGTGTGAGACCCGGCAGGGGTTGCGTGTGCGGGGTTGTGGGATCTCTCTTCTACGGTCTGCCGGCCGTAGGGCGAGTTAGAAACCGTTGATGTAGGCGAAGGACATGCGAAAGGTCCGGCGTAGAGGGTAAGACCCCCGTAGTCGAAATGTCAGCGGCTTGCTTGAGAGACACCCAAGTAGCACGGGGCCCGAGAAATCCCGTGTGAATCTGGCGGGACCACCCGCTAAGCCTAAATATTCCCTGGTGACCGATAGCGGATAGTACCGTGAGGGAATGGTGAAAAGTACCCCGGGAGGGGAGTGAAATAGTACCTGAAACCGTGTGCCTACAAGCCGTGGGAGCGTCGGAAGCACTTCGGTGCTTCTCGTGACTGCGTGCCTTTTGAAGAATGAGCCTGCGAGTTTGCGGTGTGTTGCGAGGTTAACCCGGGTGGGGAAGCCGTAGCGAAAGCGAGTCCGAATAGGGCGTTTTAGTAGCACGCTCAAGACCCGAAGCGGAGTGATCTAGCCATGGGCAGGTTGAAGCGGAGGTAAGACTTCGTGGAGGACCGAACCCACCAGGGTTGAAAACCTGGGGGATGACCTGTGGTTAGGGGTGAAAGGCTAATCAAACTCCGTGATAGCTGGTTCTCCCCGAAATGCATTTAGGTGCAGCGTCGTGTGTTTCTTGCCGGAGGTAGAGCACTGGATAGGCGATGGGCCCTACCGGGTTACTGACCTTAGCCAAACTCCGAATGCCGGTAAGTGAGAGCGCGGCAGTGAGACTGTGGGGGATAAGCTCCATGGTCGAGAGGGAAACAGCCCAGAGCATCGACTAAGGCCCCTAAGCGTACGCTAAGTGGGAAAGGATGTGGAGTCGCACAGACAACCAGGAGGTTGGCTTAGAAGCAGCCACCCTTGAAAGAGTGCGTAATAGCTCACTGGTCTAGTGATTCCGCGCCGACAATGTAGCGGGGCTCAAGCGTACCGCCGAAGTCGTGTCATTGCAGCATGAGGGCCAACGCCTGCTGTGATGGGTAGGGGAGCGTCGTCTGCCGGGTGAAGCAGCACCGGAAGGTAGTTGTGGACGGTTGACGAGTGAGAATGCAGGCATGAGTAGCGATTCACACGTGAGAAACGTGTGCGCCGATTGACTAAGGGTTCCTGGGTCAAGCTGATCTGCCCAGGGTAAGTCGGGACCTAAGGCGAGGCCGACAGGCGTAGTCGATGGATAACCGGTTGATATTCCGGTACCCGCTGTGAAGCGTCAAACATCGAGCATCGTGATGCTAAGGCCGTGAAGCCGTCCTGGATCCTTCGGGTGAAGGGGAGTGGTGGAGCCGCTGAACCAAGCGGTTAGTAGGTGAGTGATGGGGTGACGCAGGAAGGTAGTCCATCCCGGGCGGTGGTTGTCCCGGGGTAAGGGTGTAGGCCGCAAGGTAGGCAAATCCGCCTTGCATACGGCTGAGACCTGATGCCGAGCCGATTGTGGTGAAGTGGATGATCCTATGCTGTCGAGAAAAGCCTCTAGCGAGTTTCATGGCGGCCCGTACCCTAAACCGACTCAGGTGGTCAGGTAGAGAATACCGAGGCGTTCGGGTGAACTATGGTTAAGGAACTCGGCAAAATGCCCCCGTAACTTCGGGAGAAGGGGGGCCACACCTGGTGAGAGCACTTGCTGTTCGAGCTGGGGGTGGCCGCAGAGACCAGCGAGAAGCGACTGTTTACTAAAAACACAGGTCCGTGCGAAGCCGTAAGGCGATGTATACGGACTGACGCCTGCCCGGTGCTGGAACGTTAAGGGGACCGGTTAGCTTCACTTCGGTGGGGCGAAGCTGAGAACTTAAGCGCCAGTAAACGGCGGTGGTAACTATAACCATCCTAAGGTAGCGAAATTCCTTGTCGGGTAAGTTCCGACCTGCACGAATGGCGTAACGACTTCTCGACTGTCTCAACCATAGGCCCGGTGAAATTGCACTACGAGTAAAGATGCTCGTTTCGCGCAGCAGGACGGAAAGACCCCGGGACCTTTACTACAGTTTGATATTGGTGTTCGGTTCGGCTTGTGTAGGATAGCTGGGAGACTTTGAAGCGGCCACGCCAGTGGTTGTGGAGTCGTCGTTGAAATACCAGTCTGGTCGTGCTGGATGTCTAACCTGGGTCCGTGATCCGGATCAGGGACAGTGTCTGATGGGTAGTTTAACTGGGGCGGTTGCCTCCTAAAGGGTAACGGAGGCGCCCAAAGGTTCCCTCAGCCTGGTTGGCAATCAGGTGTTGAGTGTAAGTGCACAAGGGAGCTTGACTGTGAGACCGACGGGTCGAGCAGGGACGAAAGTCGGGACTAGTGATCCGGCGGTGGCTTGTGGAAGCGCCGTCGCTCAACGGATAAAAGGTACCCCGGGGATAACAGGCTGATCTTCCCCAAGAGTCCATATCGACGGGATGGTTTGGCACCTCGATGTCGGCTCGTCGCATCCTGGGGCTGGAGTCGGTCCCAAGGGTTGGGCTGTTCGCCCATTAAAGCGGTACGCGAGCTGGGTTTAGAACGTCGTGAGACAGTTCGGTCCCTATCCGCTGTGCGCGTAGGAGTCTTGAGAAGGGCTGTCCCTAGTACGAGAGGACCGGGACGGACGAACCTCTGGTGTGCCAGTTGTTCTGCCAAGGGCATGGCTGGTTGGCTACGTTCGGGAGGGATAACCGCTGAAAGCATCTAAGCGGGAAGCCTGCTTCGAGATGAGGACTCCCACCCACTTGATGGGGTAAGGCTCCCAGTAGACGACTGGGTTGATAGGCCGGATCTGGAAGCCAGGTAACTGGTGGAGGTGACCGGTACTAATAGGCCGAGGGCTTGTCCTCAGTTGCTCGCGTCCACTGTGTTGGTTCTGAAACCACGAACAACCATTGTGCTGGTTGTCAGTTTCATAGTGTTTCGGTGGTTATAGCGTGAGGGAAACGCCCGGTTACATTCCGAACCCGGAAGCTAAGCCTCACAGCGCCGATGGTACTGCAGGGGGGACCCTGTGGGAGAGTAGGACGCCGCCGAACAATTTTTGAGGGGAACCCCCGCACCGTTGGTGCGGGGGTTTTCCGCGTTTCAGGGTCGAAAAGGAGCGCCGTACACCGTGAGGTCCTCCGCGGTGTGGGCTCCGGTGACCAGGCGCCGGCCCACCCGGGCGGACAGGGCGGCCACTTTATGGGGTGCCGAGGACGGCCCGCAGCACTACGGTGGCGGTCATGAACAGGCTTTCCAGCGGTGATTACGTCGTACGCGCCATACAGCCCGGGGAATGGGAGAAGGTGAAGGAGCTGCGGCTCGACGCCCTGCGGGATCCGGCCGCGCCGCTCGCCTTTCTGGAGAGCTACGAGGAGGCCGCGGCGAAGGCCGACCTCTTCTGGCAGGACCGGGCGGCCGGGTCCGGCGAGGGCTCGCTGAGCGCCCAGCAGTTCATCGCCGAGGTACCCGACGGATCATGGGCCGGCTCGCTGACCGTGCTGATGGAAGAGCCCGGCACCGAGGACTGGGCGGGATACACGATCGAACGGCGGCAGGGGCACGTCGTCGGGGTGTACGTGCGGCCCGGACACCGGGGCAACGGGCTGATCAAGTCCCTGTTGGACGCCGGCGTGGACTGGGCGTGGCGGCGCGGCGCCGAGCGCGTCCGGCTGCTGGTGCACGAGGACAACACCCGGGCCCAGGGCGCCTACCGCAAGGCCGGGTTCGAACCCAGCGGGCTGGTGGTGCCGTTCGTGAAGGACGCGGCACAGAACGAGCTGGAGTTCGTCCTGCAACGGTGACTAGACGGGGAGCCCCGGCAGCCCGGGCAGTTCCCGGTGGGGCCAGCGGGCGCGGGCCTGTTCGCGGGAGCGGAGCAGGGCGAGCGTCGCAAGGCCCTGCTCCGCACCGGAGGCCAGCAGGTCCGGAAGCTCGGGCAGCGGGGCCACCGCGGCGATGTCGTCCAGGACCAGGGTGAGTGGTGGGTCGAGCCGACCGGAGGATGACCGTTCGGCCATGCGCCGGCCGCGCTCGACCACGCTGGAGACGAGGGCCGTCAGCAGGGGCATCGCGCCCGGCGCGCTCCTGGGGTCCTCGATGGATTCTCCGACTACGTAAAGCGTGCCCCCTTCATGGACAAAGGAATCCAAGGCGAGGGCATCACTTCGGTTGGGGGTGCAAGCCTCGCGGATGTTCACCGTCGACAGCGCGGCGAGCGCCCGGCCGGTCAACTCCTGGGCGATGTCCCGGCGTTCCGGGTGCGCGGTGAGCGCGGCCTCCAGCTCGCCCGCGGCGCCCGCGGCGGCCTTGGGGTGCGTGCGCAGGATGCGGACGGCGTCCTGCACCTGGGTGCCCTGGGCCCAGCGGTGGACATGGCGGACGGTGCGGTTCTCCAGGGCGGCGGCGTGCAGACAGCTGCGCAGGAGGGTGGTCGCCGTGTCCGCGACCGCCTGGTCGATGCGGGCGGTGGGCCGCACCGGGGCGAGAAGCGCGGTCGCGCGGTGCAGGGCGGTCTGCTTGTCCTCGCAGCCGGCCGTGGGGGACCAGTGGAGGCGGGCCGGGGTGTCGCAGCGATGGGTGGGGTCGTAGAGCAGCGCGGGGCCCAGCTTGGCACGGGCGTCCTTGGTCTCCGACCAGAGTCCGGGGTCCGAGGTGACGACGAGGAGGGGACCGTCCGCGTCCCGTACGGCCTGCGCGGCGGCCGTACGGCGGGTCTGGGCGGGCGCGACGAGGATCTTCTCCCGGCCGCCCACGCGTTCGCTCCCGCCCGGGAGCCGGACCGGCGGCTCCGGCTCCGGCGTGGCGGGCTGCGGTACCGGCATCTCGTGCCGCTGAACCGGCACCTCGTACCGCTGGTCGGCCTCCGCCGGCATCTCGTACCGCTGGTCGGTCTCCACCGGCACCGGGGCCACCGCGGCCGGCTCGGGACGCGGTGGTGGCTCCGGCATCGGTGCCCGCTTCACCGCCCGGGCGCGGGTCCTGGCCGCCCGCCAGCGCGCCACCGTCCCCAGCGCGAACACGGTGACGACGAACAGCACCATCAGCTGGGCGATGAACAGCCCCCAGAACAGGCCCCAGCCGGGCAGCTGGGCCGCGGGGGTGTCGGGCCAGGCGCCGGCGAGGTCGTGCGGCCGGCCGAGGAGGTGGCGCATGGCCACGGGGGTGCGGACGAAGGCGACGCCCGCGGGCCAGGCGCCCTTGGCGAAGAGCGCGGCCAGGCCGGTGGCCGTCCACACCAGCACCGTGATGCCGAGGAGGAAGGCGAGGATGCCGAGCAGCAGCCCGTCCGGGATGCCGCCCTGGCCCTGCCGCCGGTCCTCCCGGGGTTCGCGAGCGTCCGGTCTCACCCGTCCGTACCTCCTTACGCCACCGTGGACTCGGAGTCGCCCAGGTGCTGTTCCACGAAGGCCGCCGCCCGCTGCTCGGCCTCCAGCTCGGCGGCGCGCAGGGCGTCGTCGGCCGCGAGGTCGCTGGAGGACTCGGTCATCGCGCGGTCGGTGAAGACCAGCGGCCGCTCGGTCTCGGTGATCAGGTGTTTGACCACCTGCACATTGCCGTTGACGTCCCAGACCGCGATGCCCGGGGTCAGCGTCGGAATGATCTCCACCGCCCAGCGGGGCAGGCCCAGGACGCGGCCCGTGGCCCGGGCCTCGTCGGCCTTCTGGGCGTAGATAGTCCTGGTCGAGGCCATCTTCAGGATCGCCGCCGCCTCCTTCGCGGCCGCGCCGTCCACCACGTCGGAGAGGTGGTGGACGACCGCCACGAAGGACAGGCCGAGGCGCCGGCCGAACTTCAGCAGGCGCTGGAACAGCTGGGCCACGAACGGGCTGTTGATGATGTGCCAGGCCTCTTCGACCAGGAAGATCCGCTTCTTGCGGTCGGGGCGGATCCAGGTGTGCTCCAGCCACACGCCGACGATCGCCATGAGGATGGGCATGGCGATGGAGTTGCGGTCGATGTGCGAGAGGTCGAAGACGATCAGCGGGGCGTCCAGGTCGATGCCGACCGTGGTGGGTCCGTCGAACATGCCGCGCAGGTCACCGTCGACGAGGCGGTCGAGGACCAGGGCGACGTCCAGGCCCCAGGCCCGTACGTCGTCCAGGGCGACGTTCATCGCCTCGGCCGAATCCGGCTCGGGGTGCCGCAGCCGCTCCACGATGTCGGTGAGGACCGGCTGGCGGTCCACGATGGTCTCGTTGACGAAGGAGTGCGCGACCTTGAGGGCGAAGCCGGACCGCTCGTCCAGGCCGTGGCCCATCGCCACCTCGATGATGGTGCGCAGCAGCGCCAGCTGGCCGGTGGTGGTGATCGCCGGGTCCAGCGGGTTGAGGCGGATGCCGTGGTTCAGGGCGGCCGTGGGGTCCAGCCGGATCGGCGTTATGCCCAGCTCCTCGGCGATGAGGTTCCACTCGCCGACCCCGTCCTCGCCCTGGGCGTCCAGGACGACGACCTGACGGTCCCGGAACCGCAGCTGGCGCAGGACGTACGTCTTCTCCAGCGCCGACTTGCCGTTGCCGGACTCGCCGAGGACCAGCCAGTGCGGGGCCGGGAGCTGCTGGCCGTACAGCTGGAAGGGGTCGTAGATGTAGCCCTTCCCGGAGTAGACCTCGCGGCCGATGATGACGCCGGAGTCGCCGAGGCCCGGTGCGGCCGTGGGCAGGTAGACCGCCTGGGCCTGGCCCGTGGAGGTGCGCACCGGCAGCCGGGTCGTCTCCACCTTTCCGAAGAGGAAGGAGGTGAAGGCCTCGGTGAGGACGGACAGCGGATCCCGCATCGGCGAATCAGCCCCTACCTTCGGATGCCGGTGGCGAAAGGAAGTGTGTTCACGAAGGCGCGGTGGTGCTCCCGGTCGCACCACTCCAGCTTGAGGTACGACTTTCCGGCGGACGCCCTGATCGTGCGCTTGTCGCGGGCGAGGGATTCCGGAGTACGGGCGGAGACGGTGATGTAGCCGACGAGGTTGACGCCGGCGGCGCCGCTGGCGAGGTCCTCGCCGCGCTGGTCGAGCCGGTTGTGCGCGGCCAGGTCGCGGGGGTCGACGGTGCGGTTCATCTTGGCGGCGCGGGACGCCTCCGCCTCGTCGTTGGTCTTCTCGGTCAGCATGCGCTCGATGGCGACCTCGGTGGGTTCGAGGTCCATCGTGACCGCGACGGTGCGGATGACGTCCGGGGTGTGGACGAGCAGGGGCGCCAGGAAGTTCACGCCGACCGGGGTCATGGGCCACTCCTTGACCCAGGCGGTGGCGTGGCACCAGGGGGCGCGGGTGGCGGACTCGCGGGTCTTGGCCTGGAGGAACGTGGGTTCGGTGGCGTCCAGTTCGGCCGGCCAGGCGTTGCGCCGGGTCATCGCCTGGATGTGGTCGATGGGGTGGTCCGGGTCGTACATGGAGTGGATCAGGGAGGCGAGCCGGCCCTGGCCGAGGGGCTGGCGGACGCGGATGTCGGCTTCCTGGAGGCGGGAGCAGATGTCGGTGAGCTCGCGGGCCATGACGACGGCGAGGCCGGCGTCGCGGTCCAGCTTGCGGCCGGACTGGGGGCGGGCGGCGCGGGCCATCGCCTGGGCCTCGGCGGCGAGTTCACGGCTGTAGTGCATGCAGGCGACGAGGTAGGCGCGGTGCTGCTCGCTGCTGGTCGACACCATGGACTGGAGCTGGTCGTAGGACCGCTGAAGCCATTCGGGGGCGCGTCCGTCGCCGCGCTGGGCGACGTCCTTGGCGTGGGCGTCGGGGTCCGCGGGCAGGGTGCGGGCGAGCATCTGGAGCCGAGTGACGAAGCCGTCGCCGTTGGCGACGTGCTTGAGCAGGGTGCCGAACCGGTCGACCAGGGCCTCCTGGTCCTCGGAGTCGCGCAGGCCGACGCCGGGGCCCTCGATCTCGATGGCGGCGGTGACGGTCTTGCGGTCGGCGTGCAGCAGTACGGCGATCTCGTCCGGCCCGAAGGGCGCGGCGAGCCAGCTGATGCGGCCGATGCCCGGGGGCGGGCCGACCTCGACCTCGGCGCCGTCCAGGCGGGTGCCGGCCTCCATGGCGCCCGACCGGTAGGTGGCGCCGCGCTTGAGGGTGCGCTTGTAACTGCGGTTGATCTCGAACCACTTGTAGAAGGTGCGGCGCTTGTACGGCACGTAGACCGCGGCGAGCGCGAGCAGCGGGAAGCCCGTCAGCAGGACGATCCGCAGGGGCAGGTTCGGTACGAGGAGGCCGCACATCATGCCGAGGAACGCGCCCACGACGATCAGCGCGATCTCGCCGGACTCGCGGTTGCGGCCGATGATCGCGTTCGGCCGGGCGCGGCCGATGAGATACGTACGGCGGGGCGTGATCGGATGGGACAGGTGGGACTCGGTCGTCAACGCCCTTCACCTCCCGTGCGGTTGTTGCGGGTGTTGCCGGCGTGCGGGGTGTTGACCGGGCTGGCGGCCCGGGGCGCGGGGGCGGCGGCTTGGCCGCCCCCGCCGGAGGTACGGCTGCTGTGAGCCGCGACGCCGCCGGAGACGGGGTTGGCCGGGCGGGGCGTGCTGGTGCCGCCGCTCTGGGCTCCGCCGTTGTTGTCGGCGCGGGAGCTGTGGGTCTTGATGCCCTGCGCGACGAGGGTGGCGGGGGAGCTGATGACGGCGGCGGCCTTGCCCTCGGCGCCCTGCATGATGCGGTTGTTGCGGCCGCTGGCGATCTCGTCGCCGAAGCCGGGGACGAAGCGGTAGATCGCGGCGCTGGCGAAGATGGCCAGCAGGATGATGGCGAGGCCGGAGACGACGGCGGAGAAGGCGTCGGGGCCGTTGCCGGAGGAGAGGGCGCCGGCGAGGCCGAGCACGATCACGATCACCGGTTTGACCAGGATCACGGCGATCATGATCCCCGCCCAGCGGCGGACGTGTCCCCACAGGTTCTTGTCCACGAGGCCCGCGTAGACGACGGTGCCGAGGAGGGCGCCGACGTAGAGGAGGGCGGCGCGGATGACGAGCTCCAGCCACAGGACGCCGGCGGCGAGGATGCTGACCAGGGAGACGACGATCAGCATGATGGGGCCGCCGCCGATGTCGGTGCCCTTGCTGAGGGCGCCGGAGAAGGTGCCGAAGAACGTGTCGGCCTGGTCGCCGGTGGCTTTCGCGAGGACGTCCGTCACGCTGTCCGTGGCGGAGACGACGGTGTAGAGGATCAGCGGCGTGAACGCCGACGCCATCACCGTCAGCCACAGGAAGCCGACGGCCTCCGAGATGGCGGTGGTCAACGGCACACCGCGCACCGCGCGCTTGGCGACGGCCAGCAGCCACAGCAGCAGCGTCAGGATCGTGGACGCGGCGAAGACGATGGCGTACTGCTGGAGGAACTTCTCGTTGGTGAAGTCGACGGTGGCGGTGTCCTTGACGGCGGAACTGAGCTTCTTGACGGTCCAGGCGGCGGCTTCGGCGCAGCCCTTGGCCAGCGAGGTCAAGGGGTCGAGGCTGTCACCGAGCGGAGCGTCGGTGGAGCCGGACGAACCCTTGGAACCGTTGTTCCTCTCGCAGAGCTCCTTGGCGGCGTCATGGATCAGCGCACAGGCGTCGCTGCTCGACGTGGGGGACGGAGTCGGAGACGGCGAAGGAGCGGCGACGGCACGCGCGGCGAGGAGCAGTGTGGCCGTCTGCACCGTGCCGAAGACCGCTGCGATCTTGAGGCCGCGGTGGTTAGCGGGCATAGGTGAACCCTCCGTACTCCTCGACGGCCTTCGTCATGTCGTCGGCGGTGGAAGCCCTCTGGTCACGGCCCACGGGTACGGGGCCGTCCTTCTGCTGGTCGCTCGAGATCTTCCAGTCGTTGTCGACCCACTTCAGCACGTATGTCGCCGTGTACCAGCTCTCCGTCACCGGGTTCTTGGAGGCATTGCCCGAAAGTCCGAAAAGCGTGGTGTACCAGACCTGGACCGTGGTCTTGTCCGGTTCCGCCGCCACCACCTTGGTGCCCGCGGGAATCACCCGTGAGACGAACAACTGTCCCGCCGGTGCGCTGCCGTCCTTGGCCAGGCCGACGTTGGCGAGGAACTCCGGGCTCGAGTACGCGCTGTCCGTGGCCGACAACCGGGCGGCCGCGACATCCGGGGCGTAGACGGTGTTCACGATCTCGTGCCGTCTCGCGGTGTTGAACATGTCCGCCGAGCCGAGCGCCACCGCGTAGTTCACCGCCGCGCTCTGCGCCCCCTGCTCGGTGTGTGCGAAGCCCGAGGGGATACCGCGGGTCTTCGTCCCCACCGGACGCGTGCCCGTGGCGTCGGTGGGCGCAGTGCTCGGCTGGGCTCCCTTGGTCGTCGAGCTGTCGGCTGACGAATGGTCGCCCCTGTTCGCGAACGCGATCGCTGCGATCAGGAGGACGACGACGCCGACGACCGTGATCAGGCCCCGGGAGGGGGAGCGGGTGGGGCGGCGGGGGGCGCCGCCGTAGGGGTCGTTGTCGGGGAGGCGGGTACGGGTGTGGCCCGTGTCGCCGTAGTCGGAGTAGCCCTGCTCGTCCGCGGGACTCATACCGGGTACGCCCCCTCCACCTCGTAGACGTACGACGGTAGCCGTGCTGGTTCCCGCGCGGGCGCGGTGTGGTGACTCGACATCAGGGAAACGCAACCTCAGCCGGTGGGCACGACGGACAGGGAGGGGACAGGGAGGCTAGACCGCCATGCCGTAGACGATGGTGAACAGCGTGCCGAGGGAGCCGATGATGAAGACTCCGGTGAGCCCGGCGATGATGAGGCCCTTGCCCTGCTCGGCGCTGAAGGTGTCGCGCAGGGCCGTCGCGCCGATGCGCTGCTTCGCCGCGCCCCAGACCGCGATGCCGAGGCAGAGCAGGATGGCGACGGCCATCACCACCTCGATCATCACCTTGGCCTCGTTGCCCAGGCTGCCGAAGGGCCCCCAGTCCGGAGCGATCCCGCCGATGATGGTGTTGATGTCTCCCTTGTCGGCCGCAAAGAGCATGTAAGTCACCGCCCCTGGTGGGTAGTTCCGCGAGTCCTCTGCGGTGTGCAGAGGTCAGGCCTCATTGTCGCCGACAACGTCGCCGTCGTATGTCGACTTGACGTCATTGACTGGCGGGTTTCGTACGAATACGTCGTACCGTCACTCTGTGTATCACGGCAGGTCACCCCGGGCAACGAGGTCTGACCGGAACCTGCCGTGTGGTCCCGTCGTTGACCTTCTTTACGCCCTGGCGCGGTTTTTGACGGCCGGTCGGGTGAGAAGCCGTTTCGATGGTCTCACGCGTGGGCGCCCGGAAACGGCCGAGGGCCCCGGCGGCGGGTGCCGCCGGGGCCTGTCGGGAGTGGTCGGGAAGGGTCAGCCGGTGAAGGCCGAGACGCCTGCCGGGGTGCCCCAGCCGGTCGGGCCGTCGTAACCCGAACGGGCGGTGCACAGGTAGCTGGTGGAGCAGGAGCCGTTGCTGCCGCTGGTGACGTCGTTCAGCGCGGTGGTGCCGGCCTTCGCGTAGGGGAACTTGGCCGGGTAGCTGCCGCTGCTCGGGGTGCCGGCGAGGGCGTAGACCGAGGCGATGATCGGGGAGCTGGCGCTGGTGCCGCCGAAGGTGTACCAGCCGGCGGTGACGCCGTAGGAGTCGTAGACGGAGACGCCGGTGGCGGGGTCGGCGACGGCGGAGACGTCGGCGATGGTGCGCTTGGCGCAGCCGGTGTCGGTCTGCCAGCTGGGCTTGGCGTCGTAGGCGGAGCAGCCGGAGCCGGTGCCCTCGGTGCTGGAGGTGTTCCAGACGGTCTCCGACCAGCCGCGGGTGGTGGACGCCTTGTTGAGAGCGGTGCCGCCGACCGAGGTCACGTACTGGGAGGCGGCGGGGTACTCGGCGCCGTAGCCGGAGTCGCCGGCGGAGACGGTGATGGCGACGCCCGGGTGGTTGAAGTAGGAGGAGTCGTAGCTGCTGTCGGAGGAGGACTCCGAGCCGCCGTAGCTGTTGGAGACGAACTTGGCGCCCAGCTTGACCGCTTCGTTCACCGCGGTACCGAGGTTGGTCATCGTCGGGGTGGTGGCCTCGACCAGCAGGATGTTGCAGTTGGGGCAGATCGCGGAGGCCATGTCGAGGTCGAGGGAGATCTCCTCGGACCAGCCGGCGTCGCTGGTGGGCAGCGAGGTGGTGGAGCCGGTCTGGCTGACCTGCTTGAAGCAGCCGCTGGCCTTGGTGCAGGCGGGCAGGCCGTAGTACGAGCGGTACTTGGCGAGGTCGGCTTCGGCGTTCGGGTCGTTGTAGGCGTCGACGATCGCGATGGTCTCGCCCGAGCCCTTGGAGGAGGCTGCGGAGGTGAGGCCGTAGGCCGCCTGGAGGTCGGAGGGGCCGTACCCGGAGGGTGTCGAGGCGTTGGCGGCCTTGGGCGTGATGCCGGTGCGGGCGGCCTGTTCCTGCTGGAAGGCGGTGAGTCCGCCGGTCACGCGCAGTGAGTCGCAGGCGAGTTCACCCTGGTGCTTCGGGGTGGCACAGGGGGTCTTGGCCCAGGTCGCCCCGGCGGGGGCGGCGGTGGCCGCGCCGGCCTGGACGGCGGTGCCGAACCCGGCGAACGCGAGTACGGCGGCGGCGGCGAAGACGGTGCCGACGCGGCGCCGGCGGCCGGGTGCGGCCGTGGTGCCGGCGGCGGGGGACGTACGCATGTGCAGCCTCCTGATGTTCCGGTCGAGGGGTGGGAACAGGGGCGTTGCTTGTGCGTGCGGCGGTACGACCAAGACGATGACTTGTTGAGTACGCGACAACAAGAGGGAGGTTGCGTTCGCGCGGGAATCCTGGCTTCCGCCTTACCCGATGTTGTCGTTCTCTTGACCAGACTCACAGGTGGCGCAAGGGAAACGGGCGGGGCCGGGTGCGGGCACGCCGGAGGGCGGACCACGGCCGGCTGCCGTGGTCCGCCCTCCTTCTTTCCGTGCCGCCGAGGGGGCCCCACGCCCCCCTCATCGGCGGCGCCCCGTGACCCGACGGGGTGTCCCGTTCGCGGGTCGGCGGCTCAGCCCGTGAAGGCGGCCGTGCCCTCGGGGGTGCCCAGACCGGTCGGGCCGTCGTAGCCGGACCGGGCGGTGCACAGGTAGCTGGTGGAGCACGAGCCGTTGCTGCCGCTGGTGACGTCGTTCAGCGCGGACGTACCGGCCTTGGCGTACGGGAACTGCGCCGGGTAGCTGCCGCTGCTCGGGGTGCCGGCGAGGGCGTAGACCGAGGCGATGATCGGGGAGCTGGCGCTGGTGCCGCCGTAGGTGTTCCAGCCGGTGCCGTCGGCGCCGTAGGTGTCGTAGACGGAGACGCCGGTGGCGGGGTCGGCGACAGCGGAGACGTCGGCGATGGTGCGCTTGGCGCAGCCGGTGTCGGTCTGCCAGCTGGGCTTGGCGTCGTAGGCGGAGCAGCCGGAGCCGGTGCCCTCGGTGCTGGAGGTGTTCCAGACGCTCTCGCTCCAGCCGCGGGTGGTGGACGCCTTCTTGAGGGCGGTGCCGCCGACGGCCGTCACGTACCGGGAGCCGGCCGGGTACTGGGCGCCGTAGCCCGAGTCGCCCGCGCTGGCGGTGATGACGACGCCCGCGTGGTTGTAGTACGACGAGTCGTAGCTGCTGTCGGAGGAGGACTCCGAGCCGCCGTAGCTGTTGGAGACGTACTTGGCGCCCAGCTTCACGGCCTCGTTGACCGCGGTGCCGAGGTTGGTCATCGACGCCGTCTTGGCCTCGACCAGCAGGATCTTGCAGTTCGGGCAGGTCGCGCTGACCATGTCGAGGTCGAGCGAGATCTCACCGGCCCAGCCGCTGTCGGCGGTGGGCAGCGAGGTGGTGGAGCCCGTCTGGCCGACCTTGGTGAAGCAGCCGTTGGCGGTCGTGCAGGCCGGCAGGCCGTAGTACGAGCGGTACGTGTTGAGGTCGGCCGCCGCGTTCGGGTCGTCGTAGGCGTCCACGATGGCGACGGTCTCGCCCGAGCCCTTGGAGGAGGCGGCGGAGGCCAGGCCGTAGGCGGACTGGATGTCCGAGGGGCCGTAGCCGGTGGGGCTGGAGGCGGTGGCGTTCGGGCTGATCGTCCGGGGCGCGACGCCCTTGACGGCGGCCTGCTTCTCCATGAAGGCGGTGGTGCCGCCGGTCACGCGGAGCGCGTTGCAGGCGGCGTAGCCCTTCTTCGGGGTGCCGGCGCACGCCTTCGTGTACTGCACATGGGCCTTGGCGACCTGGGCGGCGATGGTCTTGGCGCTCACCTTGTGCGGGGTGGCCGCCTCCGCGTGGGCGGCGGTGCCGAGACCCGCGAGGGCGAGCGCGGTGGCTGCGGCGGCGGCCGAGCCGATCCGGCGCCATCTGCCGGATATGTGGGGGTGGGTCGGGGTGGTCGTACGCAACGTACAGCCTCCTGGGAGTGATGGGGAGAGGCCTGCGGTGGGGTCCACCGGCGGGTTGTGCCGGTGGGGCGGCGGCCCGCGACGACCATCGCTTGTTGAGTACGCGACAACAAGGGGTTTTCGGAATCCTGACTTCCGCGTTACCGAAACGGGGTGCCCGGCTTACTGATCAATGACGGGCGGATGGCGGAGAGGTGACCTGCGGAGGCGGTGCGTGAGATGTCGACGGACCGGTTGCGCAAGGGGTGTTGGCCGCGTGTGTCGTCGACAAGGCGCTCCCATACGGGCGTTGCTGGTCCGCATTGCCGTTCAGGCTTGCACGAAAGGGGGTTGAGCAGGCATTTAGCCGACGTCCCTTGCGGCGGCCGGGCGTTGACCCGCCCGGCCGCCGATTCCTCGCCGCCTGCTCGGGTGTTGACCGGCCGTCAGCGGGGCTTGAGGCCGTGCAGCACGAGCCGGACGTGGTCGTCCAGGCCGGCCAGGACCTCCTCGGCGTCCAGCGCGCAGCCGGCGATGAGGGCGGCCAGGCCGTGCAGTCCGGCGGCGGCGGTCAGGGCGATGCGCTCGGGATCGCCCTCGACGATCTCGCCCCGCTCCTGGGCGTCCGCGAACATCCGGGTGAGGGAGCCGAAGGTGCGGTCGACGGCCGCGGCGAGCGGCGCCGAGCCGTCGGGGTGGTGCTTGCGCGCGAACATCAGCTCCAGCAGTGCGGGATGCGCGACGGCGAAGCCGAGGTAGGCGCGTGCGCTCGCGGTCATCCGCTCGTCGAGGCCGGGCCCCGCGTCGGCCGCTTCGGCCAGCGCGCGCTCCAACCGCTCGTACCCCTCCAGCGCGAGGGCGTCGAGCAGGGCCTGCTTGTCCTTGAAGTGGCGGCCCGGGGCCGCGTGGCTGACGCCGACGTCCCGGGCCAGCGCGCGCAGTGACAGTGCGCCGGCCCCCTCCTCCCGCAGAGTGCGCTCGGCGCTCCTGAGCAGCGCGGCGCGCAGGTCTCCGTGGTGATAGGGGCGACTTTCGGGCATGCGCCCCATCGTATCCCGATGTTGTCGTTGACATCATTGTTGCCGCTGCCTACATTGTGGGGATGGCTGAGACGACCGGCGCGCGCGGTGCGCGCAAGTGGAACGTGACCCACCTGCCCGACCAGAGCGGCCGTACGGCCGTGATCACCGGCGCCAACAGCGGCCTCGGGCTCATCACGGCCGAGGCGCTGGCGCGGGCCGGGGCGCACGTGGTGTTCGCCGTACGGGACGTCGCGCGGGGCGAGGCCGCCGCGGCGCGGGTCGGCGGCAGCACCGAGGTGCGCCGGCTCGACCTGGCGGACCTGGACTCGGTGCGCGCGTTCGCCGCCGGCTGGGACCGGCCGCTGGACCTGCTCGTGAACAACGCGGGCGTGATGATGCTGCCGGAGGGGCGGACCGCCCAGGGTTTCGAGCGGCAGTTCGGCACCAACCACCTCGGGCACTTCGCGCTGACCAACCTGCTCCTGCCGTACGTCACGGACCGCGTGGTGACCGTGGCCTCCTCCGCCCACCGCTGGGGCAGCCGGCGCATCCACTTCGAGGACGTGAACCTGCGCGGCCGCTACCGCCCGGCCCGTGCCTACGCCCAGTCGAAGCTGGCCAACCTGCTGTTCACCCTGGAGCTCCAGCGCCGGCTGACCGAGGCCGGCTCCCCGGTGCGGGCGCTCGCCGCCCATCCGGGCTACGCGGCCACCAACCTTTCGAGCCACCACGCGAACCCGGTGGTCAGGGCGGGTATGGCGGTCGCCGACCGGCTGGTGGCGCAGAGCGACCGGGCCGGGGCCCTGCCCACCCTGTACGCGGCCAGCCAGGACCTGCCCGGCGCCTCCTACGTCGGCCCCGACGGCTTCGGCGAGTGGCGCGGCGCCCCCGCCCTGGTCGCCCGCAGCGCCGCGGCGAGCGACCCGGAGGCGGCCCGGCGGCTGTGGACGCTGTCCGAGGAGCTGACGGGCGTCGAGTGGAAGGCGGCGGGCGGACACGGCTGAACACGGCGGGCAAGCCCCGGGTGACCGGATACCGGATACGGTGACGGAAAGGGACACCCCCGGGACGCGACTACGGAACTGAGACCCATGACCGCCGCAGAGACGGGCGGCACCGGTGCCGGCGCGGGCGCCGGTCCCGGCCCGGTGAGCTTCCGGCTCGACGGCCGTACGGCCCTGGTGACGGGGTCGGCGCGCGGCCTCGGCCTGGAGATGGCGCGCGGCCTCGCGGGGGCGGGCGCGCGGGTGGTCCTCAACGGCCGGGACCCGGCGGCCCTCGCGGCGGCGGCCGAGCGGCTGCGGACGGACGGCGGGTACGACGTCACGACCGCCGCGTTCGACGTCACGGACCGGGCGGTGGCCGAGCAGGCGGTCGAGGCGCTGGGCGACCTCGACATCCTGGTCAACAACGTCGGCCACCGTGACCGGCGGGGCGTGGCCGAGATGAGCCCGCAGGAACTGAACGTGCTGCTCGACACCGATCTGACGTCGGCCTACGCGCTGAGCCAGGCGGTGGCCCGGGGCCTGGCCGCGCGCGGGGTGCCGGGCCGCATCGTCAACGTGTCGTCGGTGGTGGGGCAGTTGGGCCGTACGGGTGATGTCGGCTATGCCACCGCGAAGGCGGGCCTCGACGGTCTTACCCGGGCACTCGCGGCCGACCTCGGCCCGAGCGGGACGACCGTCAACTCCGTCGCGCCGGGCACCTTCGCCACCGCGGCCAACGCCGAGCTGACGGCCGACCCCGGCTGGGAACGCTGGCTGCGCACCCGTACCGCGCTGGGCCGCTGGGGCCGGCCGGAGGAGATCGCCGGTGTCGTCGTCTTCCTGGCGAGCGACGCGGCGTCCTTCATCACCGGGCAGACCATCGCGGTGGACGGTGGGATGACGACGACGTTCTGACGCCGGGTGAGCGGTGGGGAGGCGGGCGGGGCGGACCGCCAGTACCGTGGTGGCTGCACCGGCCATCGGGAGGTTTCTGCCGAAAATCTCAGCGAAGTCGGAGCGGGTTTCTCACCTTCGTGAGACAGAGTGAGGCCTGATGAAGCGCATCACACGCATCTCGGTCACCTCGCGTCCCGCGTTGCTCGGGGCTGTGGTGATGCTCGCCCTGACGTCGGCGTCCGTGGCCGCCGCGGATGACGGGCCGGGACCCCTCGGGGTCACCGCGGACGCCGTCGCGACCGCGCGTGCCGCGCGGGTCGGCGCGCTGTTCGGCGCGGACCGCGCGAACCGCCTGGCCGGCGGGCACTTCTGCACCGCGTCGGTGGTGCACAGCCCGCGGGGTGACCTCATCGTCACCGCCGCGCACTGTGTGAGCGGCTCCGACGACGACCTGGTGTTCGTGCCGGGCTACCGGGACGGGCAGGCGCCCTACGGGGTGTGGAAGGTGACCCGGCGTTTCCTGCCGGACAGCTGGGCCACGGACCAGGACGAGGACAGCGACCTCGCCTTCGCCACGGTGGCCGATCTCGGCGGCCGGAGGATCGAACAGGTGGTCGGCGGCAACCGGTTCGTCACCGGTGCCTTCACCGGGGCCACGGCGGTGACGGTCACCGGTTACCCGGACTCCCGCGAGGTCCCCATCCGCTGCACCAACAAGCCGCGCCGCCAGAGCGCCACCCAGCAGCGCATCTACTGCCCCGCCTTCACCGGCGGCACCAGCGGCAGCCCCTGGATCAACGGAGACCACCAGGTCGTCGGCGTCCTCGGCGGCCACGAGGAGGGCGGCTCGACGGACGACGTGTCCTACAGCGTGGTGCTGGGGGCGCGGGCGGGGGAGCTGTACCGGGACGCGACGAGCTGACGGCCGCTACTCGGGGAACGGCTTGCCGGATGCGCAGGTGTCGGTCTTCTCGGCGGCGTTCGTGTACTCGGTGATGAGGTGTTTCATCGCGGTGGCGTCCTGGTGGTCCGCCGAGTGCATCTGGAACGCGGTGAAGAGGCGAGCGCCCAGAAGCTTCTTGCTCGTGCAGTTCCGCGTCTCGCCGAACGCTTCCCAGCCGGAGTAGAGGAACCGGCCGCCCTCGGCGCGGTGGTCCAGTTTGGAACTGGCCTGTCCGCCCACGTAATAGGTCGTATTGGGGGCGTCTGCCAGCCACTGCAGCGAGGTCTGCGCTGCGAGGCGGGAATCGACGCGGACCTCGCAACGGACTCCCCAGCCGTCGGATAGCTTCTGCTTCGTCGTCAATCTCCGCCCGCCCGGCAGGAACGGCGTCAGCGCCTTACTGTCGACGGGAATCCCGCACAGAGTCCGCGGAACCGCGTACTCGCGCTTCTCCTCCGTGCCGCCGCACCCGGCGAGCGCGACCAGAAGAGCGGCGGCGGAGACGGCGGTCACAGGTCGCAGTATGGCGCGAACCCGGATGGTGTCCACAGGCTTCCGCTCCTTCATCCCGCGATGTCCGCTGTATTGCCGGGGTCCTGGCCATGCAGGATTGCCTGGGCGTTGTAATAGCCTTGGTGGCTGGCATTCGACGCATAATTCACCAGGTCTGGACTCAGGTGGTAGCGCTTTACTGCCAGCTCTGTTGCAGTTTGCGTGTATTTGCTGTTGCGATCCAAGCCGGTCTGCCAGACCTGGGATTCGTTGTCATGAGCGTCATCCGCCGCGTTGCCCTGCACGTCTTGGAAAAGCCACTGTAGTGCCGAGCCAGTTGCAGTGCCTGCGGCGCCGCCCACGATCCCACCGGCCACAGGTGAGCCGATGAACGACGTGCCCACGCCGACGGCGGTACCGATGCCGCCGGAAATCAGGTTCTGGTACTGGGCGACGGCGTGGTTGAAGGCGTCGTCCTTGCCCTTCGCCGCACTTCCGATGGCCTCCATGCGCCCCAGGCCGAGGACCCCGGAAACCTCGCCGCTATGCTCCGCGACGGTCTGCACGAGAAGTTTGTGGTCGCTGGTGAAGCGTTGATCGGCAGGCAGGTCGGGGGCCAAGTGGTATTGCAGCAGATTGGACATGTACGCCTTCTGGCCCACTTCGACCGCAGCGTATCCCTCCGGATTCTGTCCCACGGCGAAGAGGAATTTGTTGACGTCCCTGCCGTCGAGGTGGGCGGCGGACCCGTCGACGGGGTACAGCAGGTCCGTGTGCGGCAAGTCGGTGTTCGCCCTGTTGATGTCCGGCAAATACTCCGCCGCGATCTGCCCGAAGCTGTCGGACATGTAGCCGCGCTTCGTGAGGAGTTCGGGTTTGTCGGCGGTGGCGGAGACGATGTCCTCGAACAGGCTGGTCTGGGCGGGCGTGTGGGCCGGCGTGTCGATGGTCGGCATCTCGCCCGCCGGGTGCCCGGTGGTCGCTGCCTCCAGGGCCTGGGCCAGGAAGTTCTGGCCGACGGTGCTGTGGACGCCGTGGGGGTCGATGGAGTCCATCGGCCAGTGGCGCTGTTTGAAGAGGTAGTCGAAGTTGGACACCGCGGACTTGTGGTGGGAGTCCTGTGGGATGAAGTCGTCGTTGAAGAAGTCCGTCGCGGCCGCCGGGTTGTTCGACAGGCCCTTCAGATAGCCGTTGAGCGGGTCCCAGCCGCCGTCGCTGCCCTCGTAGTTGAGCTGCGGGCAGATGCTTGCCTGCCAGGCCACGTTCTTGCCGTCGTCGGTGTAGAAGCGCTCGGTCTTCATCAACGCGTGGCCGTAGTCCGTCATGAACTTGTCGTCGAAGTCGCCGTCGCGCATCAGGTTGCTCATCACCTGGAAGCCGAGGACATTGCCGTTGGTGCCGACGGCCCTGCCACCGGTGTCGATGACCTGCTGCTTCCACTGCGTCATACCCGCGCTGTCCGACTGGCTCGCGGTGGCCAGGGTCAAACTGAGGTTCTTCTGCAACTCGGCGAACTTGTATCCACGCTCGTAACCGAGGTGCCCGCCCTCACGGGAATCGTTGAGCCCGAGCCAGAAGTCCTCCGTGCCCTTGGCGCCGAGACGCTCGGCGAACTCCTCGGCGAACAGCGGATCGTCGTGGTACTGCTTCAGGCCGTTGTTGATCGCGTCGAAGTCCTTCGCGGTCAGCCGCCGCGGATCCTTCTTCGCGAGCCTCGCCAGCCCGTCCGCCTCCTGGACCGCCTTCTCCGCCTGGTCACGGTTCTTGTAGACGACGCCGGAGAATCCGTACTTGCTCTCGTCCACGAGCGCCGTGAGCACCTGGGACGCGGTGCTGTCGCTCTGCGCCGCGGCGTTCAGGATCCCCTGCACACGGTCGCGCAGGCCGTCTTCGTCGGCGACACTGTGCTCCGGCACCGAGGTGCCGTGCGCCGCGCGGTCGGGGTGTACGACCATGGTGACGACGAAGCCGCCGTCCGCCGACGGGATCACTGTGAGGTTCTTCTTGCGGCCGTCCTCGACCGCCTGGTGCAACTGCTGTTTGTAGGACTTCAGCTCGTCACGGGTGTCCTGGAGGATGTTGTGGATCGACGTCGCCTCCTTGGCGGCGTCGTCGAACTCGCCCGCGGTCTTGCCGATGAATTCCTTGGAGACACCGGCGTTCACACCGTGCCAGTCGGCCTTGACGGCCTTGTCGTGCAGACCGTCCCGCGCCTGTTTCTGTAAGTCGGTGAGGTTGCTTACCAGCAGGCCCCAGTCGCTCACCGCGTCGTCGAGCAGTTTGAAGTCGGCTTGGTAGAGGTCTTCGAATTTCACCGAGCGTCCTCCCTCACTGCTTCTTCTTCGGCTTGGGCGTCTCGTAGACCGGGTTCTTCCTGCCCGGTGGGCCGACACGCTCGTCGAAGCCGGCGTCCAGGGTGTCGATGCTGCTCATGTCGCGGGCGATGTAGCCGTCGTCCCCGGAGTGGATCTTCTGGGTGACGTGCATGTGGTTGGCGATCTGCGCGCAGGCGTCCAGCAGCGACTTCAGCTGGTCCTCCCAGCGCTGGTGCACGTGCTTGAGGCCGGCGCCCAGGGCGAACCCCTGTTCGGTCAGGTCACCGGCCGCCGACTCGCTCGTCGCCTGCGCCACCCGGGCTCGCTTCCATAACTGGTTGTACAGGTCGTGCGCGTTCTTGCCGATCGCGGCGAGATCGGCGTTGGTGACCTTGAGGTCGCCGTAGGTGGTGCTCCCCTCGATGGGGGCCGCGTGATTGAGCTGCATCCGCGGGGAATCCGCGCCGCGCCGCGCCGCGTCGGTCTTGAGCCGTTCCCACTCGTCCCACGCCATCTCCGGTGCTCCTCCCCCTGCGTGTCCCGGGCCCGGGCGCCCGGGACGTCACCGAGGGGCTCATCGTAGGGGGAGGCCGAATCGGTCGTGGCTCGGACGGACGTTCTCGTGCCGGCGGGCCGTGGCTTCTACACTGCTGTGCGGCGGACTGGCAGGCGGCGAGGGGCGGTTGACGGTGCGTAAGGGGTGGATCGTCGGTGGCGCCCTCGTCGGGGGTGGGCTGGCCTTCGTCATGCTGCTCGTCGTCGGGGTGTACCTGGTCGCGGGGAACCTGGTCGGCGGGATGGTGGCCGGCGGGCGCGCGCTGGCCAAGGGGGCGGTGCCCGCCGCGTACCAGCAGCTGGTGCAGAAGTGGGGCAACCTGTGCCCCGCGCTGAGCCCCGCGCTGCTCGCGGCGCAGCTGTACCAGGAGAGCGGCTGGAACCCGCGCGTGGTCAGCCCCGCCGACGCCCGGGGGATCGCGCAGTTCATCCCGAGCACCTGGGCGACGCACGGCATCGACGGCAACGGCGACGGCAAGCGGGACATCTGGGATCCGCAGGACGCCATTCCATCGGCGGCGTCGTACGACTGCGAACTGGCGAAATACGTCAAGGACGTTCCGGGCAACGTCTCCGACAACATGCTCGCCGCCTACAACGCGGGCGCCTACCGCGTCATCCAGGCGGGCGGGGTTCCGGCCATCAGCGAGACGCAGAACTACGTGCGGCGCATCCGCAGCCTCGCGGAGAGCTTCGCCGCGCCGCCGACCCGGCTCGACCCCACCCGGCAGGCCGCCGGCGCCATCGACTTCGCGCAGAAGAAGCTCGGTACGCCGTACCTGTGGGGCGGCGAGGGCACCGCCGCGCAGGGCGGGCGGTTCGACTGCTCGGGGCTGACCCAGGCCGCGTACCGGAGCGTCGGGATCTCGCTGCCGCGTGTGGCCAACGACCAGTACAACGCCGGCCCGCACCCCTCGCGCAGCCAGCTTCTCCCGGGCGACCTGGTCTTCTTCTCGCACGACCCCAACGACTCCCGGGCCATCCACCACGTGGGCATCTACGTCGGCGGCGGGTACATGATCGACGCGCCGCGGACGGGGGCCGTGATCAGGTTCGACCCGATCGACGGCGCGGATTATTTCGGTGCCACCCGGGTAACGGAAGATGGCGCAAAAGCGCTCCCCACGTCGGTCTAAACCGCGCGTGAACCTGTGCCCTGAGCTGCGATGATGAGTCTCTCTTCGGTAACGTCTGCGTGATCTTTCAGTGGAGAGTGGAACGTATTGATGGTGACCGTGCGTTCCTGTTGACGTAGCCCGGCGGACGTCAGTACGGCGCAGTGCAACGGAAGCGGAACTACGAACCACGGGGGTCGGTGCGACGCACACGAGGTGCGTCCGGGAAAACGACGAAGGGGCCGCAGCGCCATGGCTGTACTCGCCGAATCCGGATCGAACCCCGACGTCGAACTGCTCTATGACATCAACGGGCTGGCCAAGGACGCCCCGCACTGGTTCGACCGGATCATGGAGTTCGTGGGCGAGTACGGGCTGCTCCTCGCGATGGTGCTGCTGGTGGTGTGGTGCTGGTGGTCCGTGCGCCGGCGGGGCGGTGAGGACGCGGCGTCCTCGGTGGCCGCGCTGGTGTGGGCGCCGCTCGCGGCCGGTATCGCGGTGCTGGTGAACATCCCGATCCGGGGATTCGTGGAACGGCCGCGTCCCTTTGTGGACCACCAGGGGCTCGATGTTCTCGTCGCGGGCAAGACGGACTTCTCCTTCGTCAGCGATCACGCCACCTTGACGATGGCGCTCGGTGTGGGGCTGTTCGTCGCCAACCGGAAATTCGGCATCGTCGGGATCGGCCTGGCGCTGCTGGAGGGTTTCTGCCGGGTGTTCATGGGCGTCCACTACCCGACGGACGTGATCGGCGGATTCGCCCTCGGGACGGCGGTGACCCTGCTTCTCGCCCCCCTGGCCTCGGCCCTGCTCACCCCGCTGATGCGGGCGGTGGAACGGTCGCCCCGGGCGGGCCGGCTCGTGCGGCGCCGGACCGCGGCCGAGGTGCCCGTGGTGCCGGGGGCGCGCAGGACCGTGGAGCCGGTGGACTCGGAGGAGCGGGATCTGGCCGCGTAGCGGTCCCCGCCGCCTTCGGATCCCCGCGCGTACGGAGAAGACCCGACCCCTTCGGATCCCCGCGCGTACGGAGGAGACCCGTCCCCTTCGGATCCCCTGCGCGTACGAGAAGAACCGTCTCCTTCAGATCCCCTGCGCGTACGAGAAGAACCGTCTCCTTCAGATCCCCTGCGCGTACGAGAAGAACCGGTGCGGGTCGTACTGCGCCTTCACCTGCGCCAGCCGGGCCGCCGCGTCGCCGTAGTACGCCTTGCGCCAGTTCGTCAGCGTCGGGTCCGTGTAGTTCTGGTACGCCGCGCCGGAGGCGTGGGGAGCCATGGCGCGGTGGGCCGACGTCAGCCAGGACTGGGCCGTGGCGCCGGAGGCGCCCGCCGGCCAGGACGCGATGTACTGGGCCAGCATGCGCGAGCGGCGGTGGACGAACGCCGTGGCCGTGGGGGCGACCCGGTTGACCGCGCCGCCCAGCGCGGTGAACGCGATGCTGCCCGCGCCGCCCCGCACGGAGGCGATCTGGCGGAGCACCGTCTGGATGCCCGCCGCGGACAGCGAACGGTCGAAGAAGTCGGAGCGGGCCGCGTACGTCTCGCGGCCGAGCGCGCCCCGCGGGGAACGGCCGGGTGTCGGGCCGGGCAGGTGGCACTGGGCCTGCGCCGAGAAGGAGGAGCAGCCGGCGTAGATCTCCATCGCCTGCTCGTAGCCCCGGCGGTGCAGGGAGACGGCGGAGGCGTCGGCGCCGGCCAGGTGGGCCAGGCGGTCCACGGCGTTCTGCAGCTCGCCGTACGTGCCGAGGGAGAAGCAGGAGACGGAGACGGCCGGGGTGCGGCCGGGGGAGCAGGACAGGTGCAGCGAGGACCAGATCTCGTCCGGCTGGCCCGGCCCCCACTCCTGCCACGCCTTGAGCACCGCCGCCGCCTTCGACCAGGGCCAGGACAGGTACGCGGTCACCGCCTGCGGCGCCGGATGCGTCCTGAAGTGCAGCTCGGTGACGACGCCGAAGTTGCCGTTGCCCGCGCCGCGCAGCGCCCAGAAGAGGTCGGAGTGGTTCTTGGCGTCGGCGGTGAGCTGCTGGCCGTCGGCCGTGATCAGCGTGGCCTGGGTGAGGCTGTCGCAGGTCAGGCCATAGGCGCGGGAGACGACGCCGTGGCCGCCGCCGAGCACCAGGCCGGAGACGCCGACCGTGGGGCAGGAGCCGGCGGGTATGGTCACGCCCTTGGCGGCCAGCCCCCGGTAGACGTCGATCAGCTTGGCGCCGGCGCCGACCACCGCCTGGCCGCCGCTCACCCGGATTCCGCCCAGCCGGGAGACGTCCACGACGAGGCGGTTGTCGCCGGAGGAGTAACCGGCGTAGGAGTGGCCGCCGTTGCGGATCGACACGGGTATGTGCCGGGCCTTCGCGTACGACAGAACCGTACGGATGTCGGCGGCGTGCGCGACGTAGGCGACCGCGGCGGGCTTCAGGCCGTCGAAGCGGGTGTTGTACAGCTGGTGGGCCGTCTTCCACTGGGCGTCGCCGGGGCGGACCAGGGTGCCGTCGAGGTCGTGGGCGAGGGCGGTCCAGTCCGCGGCGGCGCTCGCGGTGGTGGTCCTCGCGGCCGTGAGCGACGGTGCGGAGGCACCGGAGGCCCCGGACGTGCCCGAGGGGTGCGTCGAGGCCGCCGCGGGGTGGCTCCCGCCCGCACCGCACGCGGTCACTGCCGTCGCCAGCGCGGCCACGCCGCCCGAGATGAACGTACGCCGTTCCATGTGTCCGTCGCCTTTCCCCGGCCCTCCGGGCCTCCGCGGGCCCCCTGACCCTCGTGGCCCCCGCGAATCGAGACGACGGCGCGCGCCGCGGGGTTCCCCCGTACGGGTGCCGGACATCGCACGGGTGTCCGTTCGGCCCGGTCATCGGGATCTGGGCGTGGCCTCCCCGTGAGCATTCCGTTACCTCACCGGGCCGACGGCAGGGGTTCACCCGTCGTTCATTTATGGCCTTCGGCGGCTTCACCTGATCTGCCTAATTTCGGCCGTACCCGGTGCGGAGTGCGGTGAAGGATGCGCTCCCGCACCCACGACTTCGCACGCCGCCGACAGCGGCGGCTCCTGGAAGGAACTCCCGAACGTGAAGCTTCAGCGCAAGAACCGGCTGCGCGCCCTGACTCTCGGTGCTGTCGCCGTCTCCGGCGCCCTGGCCCTGACGGCGTGCGGCTCCGACGACAACGGTGGCGGTTCCAAGGCCTCGGGCAACCCGTCCTCGGCCACCAACGCTTCCTCGATCAAGTGCGACGGCGCCAAGGGGCAGCTGCTCTCCGACGGTTCTTCCGCGCAGAAGAACGCGATCGACGCCTGGGTCAAGAACTTCTCGCAGGCCTGTGGCGTGCAGATCAACTACAAGGCCGGCGGCTCCGGCGCGGGCGTGACCTCCTTCACGCAGGGCCAGATCCCGTGGGCGGGCTCCGACTCGGCGCTCAAGCCCGAAGAGGTCGCCGCGTCCAAGAAGGTCTGCTCCGGCGGCCAGGGCATCGACCTGCCGATGGTCGGCGGCCCGATCGCCATCGGTTACAACCTGAACGGCGTGGACAACCTGGTCCTGGACGCCCCGACGCTCGCCAAGATCTTCGACGGCAAGATCACCAACTGGAACGACGAGGCGATCAAGAAGCTGAACCCCTCGGCGAAGCTTCCCGACCTGAAGATCCAGGCCTTCCACCGCTCGGACGACTCCGGCACCACGGACAACTTCACCAAGTACCTGATCGCCACCACCCCGGACAACTGGAAGTACTCCGGCGGCAAGACCTGGCAGGCCAAGGGCGGCCAGTCCGCCGCGCAGTCCTCCGGTGTGGCCCAGCAGGTCAAGCAGACCAACGGTGCCATCGGCTACTTCGAGCTGTCCTACGTCGGCGACGGCATCAAGGCGGTCAGCATCAACACCGGTGCCGCCCAGCCGGTCGCCCCCAGCACCGAGAGCGCCACCAAGGCCATCGCCGACGCCAAGGTCGTCGGCACCGGCAGCGACCTCTCGCTGAAGCTGAACTACAACACCAAGGCCGACGGCGCCTACCCGATCACCCTGGTGACGTACGAGATCGCCTGCGACAAGGGCAACAAGGCCGACACGCTGCCCACCGTCAAGTCCTTCCTCAACTACATGGCGTCCGAGGACGGCCAGAAGCTGCTCAGCGGCATCGACTACGCGCCGATGCCCGACGCGATCATCAGCAAGGTCCGCAGCACCATCGCGACCCTGAGCTGACCTGATCCGAGAGTGCGGCCCGGTTCCCACGGCCTCCCCGCGGGCCGGGCCGCACCGTCCGGTGCACCGCCGCCACGAGTCGCGCGCCCTTCGGCGGGCGGCTCCGCAGACCGGAGAACCCGATGGACATAACGAAGACAACCGACGCCCCTCCCCCCACGTCCCAGCCGTCCGCGAACGCCCAGAAGCGTCTGAACCGCGGCGCCACCCGCCCCGGCGACCGCGTCTTCCTCGGCCTGTCCCGCGGCTCCGGCGTTCTGCTGCTGGTGATCATGGCCGCGATCGCGGTCTTCCTCACCTACCGCGCGTCCCTCGCGATCAGCAAGGACCACGGCAACTTCCTGACCACCTTCGAGTGGAACACCAACCTGGCCGACCCGTCCTTCGGTATCGCGGTGCTGGCCTTCGGCACGGTGGTCTCGTCGGTCATCGCCATGGTCCTGGCCGTGCCGGTCGCGGTCGCCATCGCGCTGTTCCTCACCCACTACGCCCCGCGCCGGATGAGCGGCCCCGTCGCGTACGTGATCGACCTGCTCGCCGCCGTGCCGTCCATCGTCTACGGCCTGTGGGGCGCCCTGATCCTCGTACCGCACCTGAACGGGCTGTTCGGCTGGCTCGACGAGTACCTCGGCTGGACCGGCATCTTCTCCTGGCAGGGCGGCGCGCCCCGCTCGATGCTCACCGTGGGCATCCTGCTCGCGATCATGATCCTGCCGATCATCACCAATGTGAGCCGCGAGGTCTTCCGGCAGGTCCCGCAGATGCACGAGGAGGCCGCCCTGGCCCTCGGCGCCACGCGCTGGGAGGTCATCCGCATGTCGGTACTGCCCTTCGGCCGCTCCGGCGTGATCTCCGCCTCGATGCTCGGCCTCGGCCGCGCCCTCGGCGAGACGATGGCCGTGGCCACCGTGCTGTCGCCGACCTTCGACATCCAGACCAGCCTGCTCGACCCGGGCGGCGGCACCTTCGCCCAGAACATCGCCAGCAAGTTCGGCGAGGCGACGCAGGACGGCCGTGACGCGCTGATCGCCTCCGGTCTCGTCCTCTTCGTCATCACCCTGCTGGTCAACGGCGCGGCCCGCGCGATCATCGCCCGCCGCAAGGAGTACTCGGGGGCCAACGCATGAGCACCGCAGCCGTCACCGACAAGCGCGGCAGCTCGCTGCGCAGCGCCAGCCTGCCGAAGTGGTCGCCGTGGGCGATCGCCGGCGGTTCGATCGTGGTCGCGATCGGCATCGGCGCGGGCGCCGGGCTGACCAGCCACATCCAGTGGGGTCTGATCGCCGCGCTGCTGTTCGTCCTCGGCACCTACGTCATCGCCTCCGCGGTGGAGGGCCGGCGGCAGGCCAAGGACCGCATCGCCACCTCGCTGGTGTGGGTCGCCTTCCTGCTCGCCGTGGTCCCGCTGGTCTCCCTGGTCTGGACGACCGTCAAGCGCGGGGTGAAGGTCCTCGACCCGTACTTCCTGACGCACTCCATGGGCGTCGTCGCCGACTCCGAGCCGGGCGGCGGCATCTACCACGCGATCATCGGCAGCCTGGAGCAGGTCGGCCTCGCCACCCTGATCGGCGCCCCGGTCGGCGTGCTCACCGCGATCTACCTGGTGGAGTACGGCCGCGGCGGCCTCGCCCGCGCGGTCACCTTCTTCGTCGACGTGATGACGGGCATCCCGTCGATCGTGGCGGGCCTGTTCATCCTCAGCCTGATGCTGATGGCCGACATGCAGCCCTTCGGCTTCGCCGGCTCGCTGGCGCTGGCCATCCTGATGATGCCGGTCGTGGTCCGCTCCACGGAGGAGATGCTCAAGCTCGTGCCGAACGAGCTGCGCGAGGCGTCGCTGGCGCTCGGCGTGCCCAAGTGGCGCACCATCCTCAAGGTGGTCCTGCCGACCTCCCTCGGCGGCATCACCACGGGCATCATGCTGGCGATCGCCCGTATCGCGGGTGAGACGGCGCCGGTCCTGCTGCTGGTGTGGGGCAACTCCTTCATCAACAACAACCCGTTCTCGGGCGCCCAGCAGGCGCTGCCGCTGTACATCTACCAGCAGTACTCGCAGAGCTCCGGTTCCACGGCGGCGTACGACCGTGCCTGGGCGGCCTCGCTCACGCTGATCGCCTTCGTGATGATCCTCAACCTGGCGGCCCGCGGCATCGCCCGCTGGAAGGCCCCGAAGACCGGTCGCTGAAGCGGCCTCAGCGACTGACGGAAGTGAAGCAAGCAATGGCCAAGCGAATCGACGTAAGCGGACTGACCGCGTACTACGGCACCCACAAGGCGATCGAGGACATCTCGATGACGGTCGAGCCGCGCTCGGTGACGGCGTTCATCGGGCCGTCCGGCTGCGGGAAGTCGACGTTCCTGCGCACGCTCAACCGCATGCACGAGGTCACCCCGGGCGGCCGGGTCGAGGGCAAGGTGCTCCTCGACGACGAGGACCTGTACGGCACCGGGGTCGATCCCGTATCGGTGCGGCGCGAGGTGGGCATGGTCTTCCAGCGCCCGAACCCCTTCCCCACGATGTCGATCTTCGACAACGTGGCGGCGGGACTGCGCCTGAACGGCAACTACAAGAAGAGCGAGCTGAACGACATCGTCGAGAAGTCGCTCAAGGGCGCGAACCTCTGGAACGAGGTGAAGGACCGCCTGAACAAGCCGGGTGCCGGTCTCTCCGGCGGCCAGCAGCAGCGACTGTGCATCGCGCGGGCGATCGCCGTCGAGCCCAAGGTGCTGCTGATGGACGAGCCGTGCTCGGCGCTCGACCCGATCTCCACCCTCGCCATCGAGGACCTGATCGGCGAGCTGAAGGAGCGCTTCACGATCGTCATCGTGACGCACAACATGCAGCAGGCGGCGCGTGTCTCCGACCGCACGGCCTTCTTCAACCTCGCGGCGGTCGGCCAGCCCGGCCGGCTGATCGAGATCGACGACACGGAGCGGATCTTCTCCAACCCGTCGGTCCAGGCGACGGAGGACTACATCTCCGGCCGCTTCGGCTGAGCCGGCACGAACCCCTCGCGGTGCTGCATGGCGGTGCCACCGCGAGGACGCGAAGGGCCCGCCCCTGGCTCCCGGGGGCGGGCCCCTTCGCGTTCGGTCCCGCGGCCGCCTCCGGGACGCGAAACGCCCACCCGCCGGCCGGCGGGTGGGCGTTCTGCCTCGGGAAGGGCTAGAGCACCGTCAGCTTCACGAGGCCGAAGACCAGGGCGGCGACCAGGGCCGCGGCCGGCATGGTGATGAACCAGCCCAGGACGATGTTCTTGGCCACGCCCCAGCGCACCGCGTTCAGGCGCTTCGTCGCGCCGACGCCCATGATCGCCGAGGTGATGACGTGCGTCGTGGAGATCGGCGCCTTGAAGAGGTACGCCGTGCCGAACATGATCGACGCGCCGGTCGCCTCCGCCGCGAACCCCTGCGGCGGATCCAGCTCGATGATCTTGCGGCCCATGGTGCGCATGATCCGCCAGCCGCCGGCGTACGTACCGAGCGACATCATGATGGCCGAGACCAGCTTCACCCAGACCGGGATCGGGTCGCCGAACGTCTCGTTGCCGGCGATCACCAGTGCCATCACCACGACACCCATCGTCTTCTGGGCGTCCTGGAGACCGTGGCCGAGCGCCATGCCCGCCGCCGAGACGGTCTGGGCTATGCGGAAGCCCCGCTTGGCCTTGTGCGGGTTGGCGCGCCGGAACAGCCACATGATCAGCAGCATCACCAGATAGCCGACGACCAGACCGACCACCGGCGACAGGAACATCGGCACGATGACCTTGTCGACCACGCCGTCCCAGTGGACCGCCGTACCGCCCGCGAGCGCCGCGCCCACCAGGCCGCCGAACAGCGCGTGCGAGGAGGACGAGGGCAGGCCGAAGTACCAGGTGGTCAGGTTCCAGACGATCGCGCCGATGAGCGCGGCGAAGAGGATGCCCATCCCCAGCCCGCCCGAGGGCGTCTCGATCAGGCCCTCGCTGACCGTCTTGGCGACCCCGGAGCCGAGGAACGCTCCGGCGAGGTTCATCACCGCGGCCATCGCCAGCGCCGCCCGCGGGGTCAGGGCCCGCGTGGAGACCGAGGTGGCGATCGCGTTCGCCGAGTCGTGGAAGCCGTTGGTGTACGTGAAGAGGAGCGCGACCGCGACGGTCACGATCAGAGCCAGGGTGTCCATCGACGCCTCAGGACTCCTTGACGGCGATGGTCTCCACCGTGTTCGCCACGTGCTCGAAAGCGTCCGCCGCCTCTTCCAGCACATCCACGATCTGCTTGAGCTTCAGCACCTCGATGGCGTCGTACTTGCCGTTGAAGAGGTGGGCCAGCAGCTTGCGGTGGATCTGGTCGGCCTGGTTCTCCAGGCGGTTGACCTCGATCCAGTACTCGGTGAGGTTGTCCATGGTGCGCAGGTTCGGCATCGCCTCCGCGGTCAGCTCGGCCGCGCGGGCCAGCACCTCGATCTGCTGCTCGACGCCCTTGGGCAGTTCCTCGACGTTGTAGAGGACGACGAGGTCGACGGCCTCCTCCATGAAGTCCATGATGTCGTCCAGGGAACCGGCGAGGGCGTAGATGTCCTCGCGGTCGAACGGCGTGATGAACGAGGAGTTGAGCTGGTGGAAGATCGCGTGCGTGGCGTCGTCACCTGCGTGTTCCGCTGCCCGCATGCGCTCCGCGATCTCGGCTCGGGCGGAGGAGTCCGCCCCGAGCAGTTCCATCAGGAGTTTCGAGCCGGTGACGATGTTGTCCGCGGATGCGGCGAACATGTCGTAGAAGCTCGTCTCCCTGGGGGTCAGACGAAAGCGCACGTGGGGTCCTCGGGGTGCTTCGGTTTCGGTCAGGCTGATGCTAGGCGCATCATCCGGCCACGGCTATCGGGCCGCCCTCCAGTGTCGCCCATGAAACGCGGCGATCATCACGGGGGCGTACCAAGGCCCCCATACCCAGCAAAATTCGGTACCATATACCCAGTAGGGGTATGCCGGGCGGTATGTCCCCCGGTGTGTGACCGAAAACACCCGTCCCGAGATGGAGGCCCGCGATGACGACGACCGAGGCCGGCGCCACGGCACCCTCCGAGCACACGGACGGCGCCGAGCACGTCACGCACGGCTACCACAAGCAGAAGGACGAGCACCTCAAGCGGCTGCGCCGGATCGAGGGGCAGATCCGGGGTCTTCAGCGGATGGTCGACGAGGACACCTACTGCATCGACATACTCACCCAGGTCTCCGCCTCCACCAAGGCGCTGCAGTCCTTCGCGCTCCAGCTGCTGGAGGAGCACCTGCGGCACTGCGTGGCGGACGCGGCCCTCGCGGGCGGGAACCAGATCGACGAGAAGGTGGACGAGGCGACGAAGGCGATCGGCCGGCTGCTGCGCACCTGAGCCCCCGCCGCGCGCCGCGTGCTCACTCCGCGCGGCGCGCGCGTTCCTGCCGTTCGACGCGGAGCACCTCGTCGATGCTCTCCAGGCTGAGCCGGTCCTCGGCGGCCGAGGCCGCGATGATCAGTTCGCCGCACAGCTCGATCTCGGCGAGGGCCACGTGGTCCTGAACCGCCGTACCGCCGACCGCCGCCACCCGCCTCACCTCTTCCCTGCCGTCACCGAACTCCTAGGGTAGGCAGCGTCTTACCTACCGCGCATGGCACGGACGGGCTACTTACGGGGTGGCGCCTGGGACTAGTACGGGGCGGAAAGTCGGCCGGATTCAGGCCCCGTCGGATCCGCCGTCCTCCGCGATCCGGCCCGCGTAGATGTCCCGCTCGCGCGGCAGGGCCACCACGGCGGGGGCGCCGAAGCCGTACAGCAGGGTCGTCGAGGCGACCGCCACCGGCGTCTTCTGCCGGCCGTTGACGAAGCTGAAGCGCTGGCGCAGCTTGCGCAGCCGGCCCTGGTCGTCCAGATAGGCGTCGAAGGGCACCTCGGCCGTGGCGAACCCTTTCGCCGCCGCGGTCAGCGACCGCCGTACGTCGGCCGGGGCGTGCCGGGCCGCGCGGGCCAGGTCGGCGGTGCCCCGGTAGTGCCGCACGGGGGTGCCGCCGACCTCGGTGCGGCCGACGTAGGCCGCCTCCCGGGTGCCGCGCAGCACCTCGGCCGCCGCGTAGGGGTCGGTGACGCCGCCGGTGACGAGGTTGCCGTCGGAGAGTGTGGCCGTCTCCACCCGTACCCATTTGTCGGCGGGCACCCCGGCCCCGCGGTTCTTCATGAACAGGGCGCCGGGTGCGAGGAGTTCGGTGATGGGCCGGTGCTCGGCGGCGCCGGTCGGGTCCTCGGGGAGGACGACGGTGAGCCGGCCGAGCCGGTGGACGTAGTCGTAGACGCCCTTGCCGCGGATGGTGACGCGGGTGCCGCCGGTGGCCATCTCCATGGCCGTACTGGCCTTGGAGGTGCCCGCGGCGCGCAGGGTGTCGGCGGCGCCGGTCAGCAGGGCGACCGGATCGCCCCCGCCGCTGCGGACGCCCTCCGCGGCGGCACCGCGGCCGGAACAGCCGGTGGCGCCCGCTCCCAGGGCGAGGGTGGCGAGGGTGGCGCCCAGTGCGACGGCCGTCCTGCCCGTGAGTCTGTGCTGCCGCCGTTCCATCGTCTGCCTTCCCCCAGCCGGTACGTCCGTCACGGGCCCCTGTCGTTCCGGTTAACGACGGGTAGGGGACTGCCGTCACGCCCCCGTCCGGGGTCCTCGGTACCGTGGACGTCGTGGCGCAGGAGGACGGGCAGGACCATCTGACGACGACGACCGAGCAGGGCCGCTTCTGCGTGGCCCGGTGCAGCTGCGGCTGGCGCGGACCGGCCCGCAGGGCCCGCAGCCAGGCCCGTACGGACGCGGCGGCGCACGCGGGCCCGGCCGCGGCCGACGAGGACGGGCCGGTCTAGAACCGTTCCCCGAGCACGCCGAGCAGCGCGTCCACCAGGTCGCGGTCGTGGGCGTGGGTGAGGCGGGCGCGGGCGGCGGCGGGGGCCAGCCACAGGACGCGGTCGACCTCGTGGTTGGGCACGAAGCCGCCCGCCGCGGCCTCGGCCGCCCAGTAGCGCACCTGCTTGGGGCGGGCGTCCACCAGGTAGCGCAGCGTGGGCAGTTCCGCGCCCGGCTCGGCCGTGTACCCGGTCTCCTCCACGACCTCCCGCAGCGCGCCCGCGAGCGCGTCCTCGCCGGGTTCGAGCTTGCCCTTGGGGTGCGACCAGTCGTCGTACTTGGGCCGGTGCACCAGGCACAGCTCCAGGGCGCCGTCGGCCGGGGCGCGGCGCCACAGGACGCAGCCCGCCGCCAGGATCGGGGTGTCGCTCACACGGCCTCCACGGTCTCCTTCTGCCAGGCCCGCTGGAACGCGAACCTGGACGCCTCCACCTCGTGCCGCTGGTCGGCGTGGAGCACGCCGAGAGCGTATGCGGTCGCGGGGGTGATCCGGGGGGTGCGGGCCGCCTGGGCCGCCGCGGCGGCCGCCTCGGAGGCGTCGCGGTGCCGGTCGAGCGCCTGGCCGGCCGCCAGGATCCGCACGTCGGCGGGTGCGTCGCCGTGCAGCACCTCCCGGGCGTACCGGTGCAGGCGCAGCAGCAGGCGGACCTGGTGCCAGGGGCCGTCCTGGGGGTGCGGGGACGGGTCCGGGGACAGGCCGTGGATCAGGGCCTCCGCGTTGTACGGGTGGCCCGCGGTGAGCAGGGGCAGGGCGGCGACGGCGTCCGTCAGGCGCTCCTGCGCCGCGGCGGCGAGGGGGTGCAGCTCGGTGGCGGGGGCGGCCGGGGCGAGCGGGACCTCGCTGGCGAGCACGGCGACCTTGTCGGCGACGGCGTGGAAGCGGCTGGAGCCCAGCGCCTGGAGGGCGGTGGAGTGGGCCCTGGTCCGGGCGAGGGTGAGCTGCCGGTCCAGCAGCGCACCGGCCTTGGCGGCGCCGACGGTGAGGCTGGCGCGGTCCGCCGCGGCCGGCGCCCCGCCGCCCGGACCGGCCGGCACCGCATCGGCCGGGCCCGGGAGCGCCGTCGCCCCCGACAGCCGGTGCAGCGCCTGCAACAGCCGCTCCAGACGGGCCTCGTACGCGTGCTCCAGGGCCAAGGTGCCGGACACCCAGGCCAGTTCGGGCCGCAGCGACTCCGTCCAGGCGGGGTCGAGGAGCGGACGGTAGGTGTGCAGGCTTGCGCTGATGCGGCGGGCCGAGCGGCGCAGGGCGCCGGCCGCGTCGGCGGACTCCTCGCCGGTGCCCGCGGCGCCGCCGGTCTCCCGGTGCAGCCGCAGGGCGCGCAGGAACTGGGTGGCCTGGGCGCGCAGATAGCCCGCGAGGGCGTCCCCGGTCGCCACGCCGGCCGTGGGGTCCGTCGGGTCAAGGTGTTGCTGTGCCACGCCGGCGCCTCCGGGCGTCTATGAGCATCTCCTGGATGTTGCGCAGGGGCTGGCCGTCCGCGTCGGTCGCGTGCCGCGTCCACTCGCCGTCCGGGCCGAGGTGCCAGGACGCGGTGCTGTCGGACATGCCGGTGTCCAGCAGCCGGTTGAGGGCCGCGCGGTGGCCGGGGTCCACGACCCGCACCAGGGCCTCGATCCGCCGGTCGAGGTTGCGGTGCATCATGTCGGCGCTGCCGATCCACACCTCGGGCTCGCCGCCGTTGCCGAAGGCGAACACCCGGGAGTGCTCCAGGAAGCGGCCGAGCACGGAGCGGACCCGGATGTTCTCCGAGAGGCCGGGCACGCCGGGCCGGATCGCGCAGATGCCGCGGACCCAGACGTCCACCGGCACGCCCGCCTGGGAGGCGCGGTAGAGCGCGTCGACGACCGCCTCGTCCACCATCGAGTTGACCTTGATGCGGACGAACGCGGGGCGGCCCGCACGGTGGTGCTGGACCTCCTTGTCGATCCGCGAGACCAGGCCGTCGCGCAGGGACTTGGGGGCGACGAGGAGCCGGCGGTAGGTCTCCCGGCGGGAGTAGCCGGACAGCCGGTTGAACAGGTCGGAGAGGTCCGCGCCGACCTGGGGGTCCGCGGTGAGCAGGCCGAGGTCCTCGTACAGCCGGGCGGTCTTGGGGTGGTAGTTGCCGGTGCCGACGTGGCTGTAGCGGCGCAGGGTCTCGCCCTCCTGGCGGACCACCAGCGACAGCTTGCAGTGCGTCTTCAGGCCGACCAGGCCGTAGACGACGTGGCAGCCGGCCTCCTCCAGCTTCTTCGCCCACTTGATGTTCGCGTGCTCGTCGAAGCGGGCCTTGATCTCGACCAGGACCAGTACCTGCTTGCCGGACTCGGCCGCGTCTATCAGCGCGTCGACGATCGGGGAGTCGCCGGAGGTGCGGTACAGGGTCTGCTTGATCGCGAGGACGTCCGGGTCCTCGGCGGCCTGCTGGAGGAAGGCCTGCACGGAGGTGGAGAAGCTGTCGTAGGGGTGGTGCAGCAGGACGTCCCGCTGGCGCAGCGCCGCGAAGATGTCCGGCGCGGAGGCCGACTCGACCTCGGCGAGGTCGCGGTGGGTGCCCGCGACGAACTTGGGGTACTTCAGCTCGGGCCGGTCCAGGCCGTGGATGCGGAACAGGCCGGTGAGGTCGAGCGGGCCGGGCAGCGGGTAGACCTCGGCCTCGGAGATCTTCAGCTCGCGCACCAGCAGGTCGAGCACCTCGCGGTCGATGGACTCCTCGACCTCCAGGCGCACCGGCGGGCCGAAGCGGCGCCGCATGAGTTCCTTCTCCAGGGCCTGGAGGAGGTTCTCGGCGTCGTCCTCCTCGACCTCCAGGTCCTCGTTGCGGGTGAGCCGGAAGGCGTGGCTCTCCAGCACCTCCATGCCCGGGAACAGCTCTTCCAGGTGCGCGGCGATGACGTCCTCGACGGGGACGTACCGGCCGGGGCTGGACTCCAGGAAGCGGGAGAGCAGCGGCGGGACCTTGACGCGCGCGAAGTGCTTGTGGCCGCTGACCGGGTTGCGCACGACGACGGCCAGGTTCAGGGACAGGCCGGAGATGTACGGGAAGGGGTGCGCGGGGTCGACGGCCAGCGGGGTGAGGACGGGGAAGATCTGGTGCCGGAAGAGCGTGAACAGGCGGGCCTGTTCCTTGTCGGTCAGCTCGCTCCAGCGGACCAGGTGGATGCCCTCCTCGGCGAGCGCGGGGGCGACGTCCTCGTGGTAGCAGGCGGCGTGCCGGGCCATCAGCTCGCGCGAGCGGGCCCAGATCATCTCCAGCACCTCGCGCGGCTGGAGCCCGGAGGCGGAGCGGGTGGCCACGCCGGTGGCGATGCGGCGCTTGAGTCCGGCCACCCGGACCATGAAGAACTCGTCCAGGTTGCTGGCGAAGATCGCGAGGAAGTTGGCGCGCTCCAGCAGGGGCGTGTCCGGGTCCTCGGCCAGTTCCAGGACGCGTTCGTTGAAGGCGAGCCAGCTGCGTTCCCGGTCGAGGAACCGGCCCTGGGGCAGCGGGGCGCCACCGGCCCCGGACTCCTCGTACGCGTCGAGATCCGCGTCGATGTCGGGTGCCAGGTCGGAGACCGCGGCGGCCACCGTGTGCGGGCGGTGCGCGGCGATGGAGCCCACGGGGGGCTGCGAGTGCTGTGCCTGTGCCTCTGCCTGGGTGTCTTGCTGACTCATGGACCCATTCTTCCGCGCGACCGGGCTCACGGGCGCGTCGGAACGTGCGGGCGGGAGCGTCGTGGTCCCGTTCCCCGCGGGCCCCTCGGGGGGCGGCGAAGGCTCTGGCACGTCGGGTCTCATTGGCCGAGCGTCGCAAGCCCGTCTGAATCGACGGTTACGGCGACATGACGTGCGGGATAGCGGGGGGCGGCTCCCGGGGGTCCCGGCCGGGCGCGACCGCGTACGGGGTGTGCGGGGCGGCGTACGGTCCGGTGCCCCGGCCGGAGAAGGGCCGGGCGGCCCGCGCGGGCCGATCGCGCTCGTGCGGGCGTCTTCCGAACCGACCTCGGCCGGGTGGGCCCGTACGGCCGCGGTCGGGCGGCGTACGGACCCGTGGCCGCGCTAACGGGTCAGACCCTCTTCGTCGTCTTCGGCGGGCGCAGTTCGCCGGTCTGGCGGCGCAGGGTCAGGAAGCAGGCCGTGACCAGGAGCGCGGTGACGGCCAGGAGCAGCGCGCTGGTGGTCAGCTGGAGCGGCCAGAAGTGGGAGGCCGGGTGGAAGACGTCGTAGCGCCCGGCGAAGTCCTTGTACGCCGCGTCGCAGCCGGCCGGGCTGCCGCAGGACGGGACCGGCACATGGGCGCCGTCGCGGGTCAGCATGCCCTGCTCGACGTCGAGTCCGTCGGCGGCGACGAACCGGTCCACGGGGCCGGTGCGGGTGACCGCAGGCCACAGGTGGGGCAGCGCCAGCTCGGTCAGCGCCCGCAGCCCGCCGGTCGCCAGGACGCCGACGACCAGAGCGGGCAGCGCGCGGCGCACCAGCAGGCCGGCCAGGGCGCCGGTCGCGAGCCCGGCGAGGGTGAGGGCCGCGAGGGTGGGGCCGTTCGCATGGAAGGTGTAGCGGTCGTACCACTCCTTGGCGGAGTCGACCCGGTCCACGCCCGCGGCCCAGGCGAGGTGGTGCAGCACGCTCAGCAGGCCGGTGGCGGCCGTGAGGCCGAGCGCCGGGACGGCGAGGCGCACGGTCAGCCAGCGGGCCGGGGACGTGGCCTGCGTCCAGGCGAGCCGGGCGGTGCCGGACTCCAGCTCGCGGCCGGTCAGCGCGGCGCCCGCCCAGGCGGCCACCACGAAGGGCAGCAGGTTCAGCGCGATGGTGGCGTAGTTGTAGTAGTCCTTGTAGCGCATGATCGCGGCCTGGTCGTAGCTGCACCGCGGGTTCATGCCGCACGCCCGGTACTGCCGCCAGCCCTCGGCCGCCGCGTTCACCAGCGGGCCGGCGAGGGCGAGCAGCAGGGCGGCCAGGACGACCGCCAGGGCGGCCCAGGCGCAGAGCGCGGGCCGGTGCAGCCGCAGCAGCCAGCGGGTCTGCCGGGGCCGGTCGGCGGACGGCGTGGTCAGGGTCAGGGCGCTCATGCGGCACGCTCCTCGGTCAGGCTCGGTGCGCCGGGGCTGCGCAGATGGGCGAGGACGAGTTCCTCCAGGGAGGGCGCGGTGGTGCGCCAGCCGTCGGCGACCGGTCCGGCCGGCCGGATCAGCGCGCTGAGCTGGCGGCCGGTGACCCGGGACTCCACCACGGTGTGCGGGCCGAGGTCGGTGTCCGCGGCGGCGCCGCTGATCCGCAGATGGGCGGCGAGCAGCTCGTCGATCTCGCCGGCCAGCCGGATCCGGCCGCCGCCGACCAGCAGCAGGTGGTCGCAGGAGTCCTCCAGCTCCGCGATGACGTGCGAGGACAGCACGATCGTGGTGCCGTACCGGGCGGCCTGCCCCATCAGGGTGCCCATCAGGTCGTGCCGGGCCAGCGGGTCGAGGTCGGCCATCGGCTCGTCCAGGAGCAGCAGTTCGGGCCGCTTGCCGAGGGCGAGGGCGAGCGCGACCCGGGTGCGCTGGCCGCCGGAGAGGGTGCGGACGCGGGCCGCGGGGTCGAGGCCGCCGGCCGCGACGACGTGCTCGGCGACGGCCGGGTCCCAGCGCTCGGGGTTGAGCGCGGCGCCCATGCGCAGCGTCTCGGCGACGGTGAGCTGGGGGTACAGGGGCTTGTCCTGGGCGACGTAGCCGACCCGGGGCCGGGCCTCGGCCGGGGTGGTGCCGAGGACGGCGAGGCTGCCCTCGGTGGGGGCCGTCAGCCCGGCGGCGAGGGCCAGGAGGGTGGACTTGCCGGCTCCGTTGGGCCCCACGACGGCGCACACGCGCCCGGTGGGCAGCCGGAACGCGCAGTCCCGCAGGGCCCAGCCGGCGCGGCGGCCGAACCTCTTCCCCAGAGCGTCGGCCCGCAGGGCCGTGTCGCTGCTCATGACGGTTCTCCCTGGAAGTGCTTGTCGAGTACGGAGGTGAAGAGCGCGGCCACGTCGTCCCGCTCCAGGCCGTCCGCGCGGGCGCGCCGGGCCCACTCCTCCAGCTCCGCGCGCAGCGGGGAGTCGGCCGGGGCGGCGCCCAGCGACCGGCGGACGAAGGTGCCGAGCCCGCGCCGCGCCTCGACCAGGCCCTCCCGCTCCAGTTCGCGGTAGGCCTTGAGGACCGTGTTGGGGTTGATGGCGGTGGCCTCGACGACCTCCCGGGCCGTCGGCAGCTTGTCCCCGGGGCGCAGCAGTCCGAGGCGCAGGGCCTGTTTGGTCTGCTGGACGATCTGGACGTAGGTGGCGACACCGCTGTGCCGGTCGATGCGGTATTCGACCACGCGTTGAACCACCCTTTCACTAATTGAGTAGTGAAAGGGTGGTGCAAGAGAGGGGCGGCCGTCAACACGGCCGCCCCTCGTGCCCCTTACCTCACGTTTCGGTGCGGTACATCAGGTCCGTCTCGTAGGTGCCGAAGCCCAGCCGCTCGTACACCGCCACCGCGGCCGAGTTGTCCGCGTCGACGTAGAGCATCGCGGTCGGCAGGCCCTGCGCGGCGAGGTGGCGCAGGCCGATGGCGGTGAGCGCCTTGCCGAGGCCGCCGCCCTGCTCGCCGGGGCGGACCCCGAGGACGTAGACCTCGCCGAGGCCCTCCTCGGCGTGCACCTTGGTCCAGTGGAAGCCGATCAGCTCCCCGCGCCGCTCGGCGAGGAAGAACCCGGCCGGGTCGAACCACGGCTGGGCCTTGCGGTCGTCCAGGTCCCGCTGGGTCAGCGAGCCCTGCTCGGGGTGGTGGGCGAACGCGCCCGCGTTGACCGCGAGCCAGGCGCTGTCGTCCTTGCCGGGCACGAAGGTGCGCACGGTCACGCCCTCCGGCAGCCGCGGCTCGGACAGTTCGAGGTCGGTCAACGACCGGCGCATCTGGCGCAGTTCGCGGAACAGGGTGAGGCCGAGGACCTGGGCGAGATGACGGGCGGCGGGATGTCCGCCGTGCGCCCACACCCGCAGGCGCTTGCCGGACGCGGCGAGCAGGGCCGAGCCGAGCGCGCGGCCGTGACCGTGCCCCCGGCGCGCGGGGTGGACGACGAGTTCGGCGGCCGGCGCCTCGACCGGGTCGGTGTCCTCCAGCTGGGCGTAACCGGCGAGTTCGCCGTCGGCGGTCAGCAGCAGATGCGTGACGCCCTCGCGGGCACCCCCGCGCAGTTGCAGCCGGCCCTGCTCGGACACCGGCTGCTGCCCGTCGACCCGCGCGGCCTCGCCGAGCAGGGTGAGCACGGCCTCGGCCTGGTCCGGGGTGAGCGCGGAAAGGGTCTCGATGGAGCGGGCGGAAAAGGCCCGTACGGTGTCGTCGCTGCTCATGTGTACGAGGGTACGGGGCGGGCCCGGACGGCGGGCGGAAGTGGCGGCGGACGCAAGGACACGGCGCCGGCGCGGGTGCCCCGGCTGCCGCGGCCGCTCCGGGCTAACCGGCCACCTCGGCCGCGGACGTCTCCGGCGGCGGCACCGGCGCCCCCGGCAGCCGGACCGTCACCACCGTGCCGCCGCCCGCCGCGCGGGCCAAGGCGACCTCGCCGCCGGACTGTTGCACCGTACGGGCGACGATGGACAGGCCGAGACCGGAGCCGGGCAGCGAGCGGGCGCCAGGGGAGCGCCAGAACCGGTCGAAGACGTGCGGGATTTCGTCCTCGGGGACGCCGGGACCGTGGTCGCGGACGGTGAGCACGCCGTCGGCGAGGCGGACCTCGACGGTGCCCCCCTCGGGGCTGAACTTCACCGCGTTGTCGAGGACGTTCACCACGGCCCGCTCCAGCGCGGACGGCTCCCCGCGCACGAACCAGGGCTCCAGGTCCGCCGTGATGGTCAGTTCGGGGCCGCGCAGCCGGGCCCGGCGCAGGGCCGCCTCCACGGTGTCCTGGAAGGAGACCACCTGGACCCGCTCGCCGTGCTGGCCCTCCGACCGGGACAGCTCCTGCAAATCCCCGATCAGGGAGGCGAGTTCGGTCATCTGCGCCTTCACCGAGGCCAGCAGCGCCTTGCGGTCCTCGGGGGGCAGCGGACGGCCCGTCTCCTCGCTGCGGGTGAGCAGTTCGATGTTGGTGCGCAGCGAGGTCAGCGGGGTGCGCAGCTCGTGCCCGGCGTCCGCGATCAGCTGCTGCTGGAGTTCCCGGGAGCCGGCCAGGGAGGCCGTCATGGAGTTGAACGACCGGGACAGCCGGGCCACCTCGTCCTCGGCCTCCTCCTCCACCGGGATGCGGATGGTCAGGTCCTCGGTGCGGGCCATGTGCTCCACGGCCTCGGTGAGCTTGTCCACCGGGCGCAGTCCGGCGCGGGCCACCGCGAGGCCAGCGGCCCCCGCGCCCAGCACGCCCACCCCGGACACCAGCAGCAGGACGAGCGCCAGGTCGTTGAGGGTCTTCTCGGTGTTCTTGAGCGGGACGCCGATCATCATTGCCGCACCGGGGTACAGCTGGGGGCCCACGTTGGTGTCGATCACCAGCGGCATGGTGAGCACCCGGACGTCGTTGCCGTTCGTGTCGATGCCGTTGCGCAGGATGCCGTCGCCGTGGGTGACGGCGTCGCGCACCACCCCCCGGTCGGCCTCGGTGGTCTTCACGGTGCCCGCGGAGTCGCTGGGGACGCAGGCCGTGCCGTCCGGCTTCACCAGCTGGGTGTAGACGGTCTCGCGGGACCGCAGGACACCGTAGGGGGAGGTGTCGGCCGGCTTCTGCGGACATGCGGAGAGCAGGTTGTACACCGTCTCCGCGGCCGGACGCGGCGCCGTTCTGCGCAGATCGTTGTCGACCTGCTCGTACAGCTTGCCCTGCACGATGAACCAGCAGGTCACGGAGACCGCCGCCACCGCGAACGCCACCGCCGCCGCGACCAGCACGGCCAGCCGGGCCCTGATCGGCAGCGAACGGTAGCGCCGCACGAGTCGGCTCACTCGGCGCCGCCCTGCCGCAGGACGTAGCCGACGCCCCGCACGGTGTGCACGAGCCGGGGCTCCCCGCCCGCCTCGGTCTTGCGCCGCAGGTACATCACGTAGACGTCGAGCGAGTTGGAGGACGGCTCGAAGTCGAAGCCCCACACCGCCTTGAGGATCTGCTCGCGGGTGAGCACCTGGCGCGGGTGCGCCATGAACATCTCCAGGAGCGTGAACTCGGTGCGGGTCAGTTCGACCTGCCGGCCGCCCCGGGTCACCTCGCGGGTCGCCAGGTTCATGCGCAGGTCGCCGAAGCTGAGGGCCTCGTCCGCCTGGGCCTGGGGCGAGACGGCCGCCGCGTAGGAGCTGCGCCGCAGCAGGGCGCGGATCCGGGCGAACAGCTCGTCCAGCTCGAAGGGCTTGACGAGGTAGTCGTCGGCGCCCGCGTCCAGGCCGGTCACCCGGTCGCCGACCGTGTCGCGGGCGGTGAGCATGAGGATCGGCAGGGTGTCCCCGCCGCCCCGGATGCGGCGGGCCGCCGTCAGACCGTCCATCCGGGGCATCTGGATGTCGAGGACGACCAGGTCCGGCTTGTACGCCGCGGCCTTCTCCAGCGCGTCCGCGCCGTCGACGGCGACCTCGGTGTCGTACCCCTCGAAGGCGAGACTGCGCTGGAGCGCCTCGCGTACGGCCGGCTCGTCGTCGACGATCAGGATGCGCTGGGTGTCACGGTCGCCTTCGGCGGGGCTCATGCTCGCGATTCCTTGTGGAGGTGGAGGGGAGGGGGCTGGGTTCGGGTTGTCCGTGTCCGGGTGCTTTGGCTCGGTGTCTACAGCCTCCCATGGTGCCGGGCCCGGGGGCCCGGGCGCCAAGGGTCAGGTGCCGAGGACCGCCAGGCTGCGCATCGCGGTCAGCCGGTGCAGCGGCACCTTGCGGCGGTGGGGGCGGTCGGCGGAGCTGCGGCGCAGGCCCATCAGCTGGGGCACCGGCGCCGGGATGATCTCCGGGGCGCGGGGGGCGGGGGCGGCCGGCGCGTGCAGTTGACGCGCGACCGCGAGGGCGAGGGAGAGGTCGGCCGGGCCGCGGCCCGCTTCCTGGTGGAAAACCTGCGTGGTCATGATGTTCCTCCAGACACGCTAGTCCTGCCCGCCCGACCGCAGCTTGGCCAGGTCGGCCTTGACCGTGTTGACGGGGATCGCGAAGCCGAGGCCGATGCTGCCCGCGTCCGAGGACGAGGACTGCTGCTGGCTCGACGAGTACATAGCGGAGTTGATGCCGATGACGTTCCCGGCCGCGTCGATCAACGCGCCGCCCGAGTTGCCGGGGTTGAGGGAGGCGTCCGTCTGGATCGCCTTGTAGGTGGTGGTGGACGAGCCGGTGTCGCCGTTGAACTGGCGGCCGCCGAACTGGAACGGCCACTGACCGTCGCCGCCCGTGCCCTGCCCCTGGCTCTCGTCGGTGGGCACGGTGACGTCCCGGTCGAGCGCGGAGACGATGCCGCTGGTGACGGTGCCGGTCAGGCCCTCGGGGGAGCCGATCGCCACGACCGAGTCGCCGACCTGCACGCCCGCGGAGTTGCCGAGGTTCGCCGCCTTCAGCCCGGAGGCACCCTCCAGCTTGATCAGCGCGAGGTCCTTGGAGCGGTCGGTGCCGACGACGTCGGCGGTGTAGGAGTGGCCGTCGCTGGTGCGGACCTTGACCGACTGAGCGCCCGCGATCACGTGGTTGTTGGTGACGATCTCGCCGTTGCCGGAGATGATCACGCCGGAGCCGGTGGAGGAGCCGTCGGCGAGGGTGGCGTTGATCTCCACCACGCTCGGGCTGACCGCGGCCGCGATGGCGGCGACGTCGCCCCGCTTGCCGGCCGGCACCGCGTTGGTGCTGGTCCCGGTGGCGGTCACGCTGTCCTTGCCGGTCAGCTCCTGGAAGCCGTACGCGGTGGCGCCGCCGACCGCCGCCGCGACGATGGCCACCGCCGCGAGGAGGGCGACCGGACCACGGGTGCGCCTGCGCGCCGGCGGCTCGGGGGCCGGCAGGGGGGCCGTCGCCGCCGGCTCGTACGGCGGCGGGGGCGGCCACTCGGGGTTCACGGGAGCGGAGTAGCCGTACTGCTGACTGTCGTACTCGTACTCGCCGCTGCGGCGGAGGCTCTCGGTCATGCAAGAAGCCTCCCCGGCGACCATGAGAGCTTCCTGAGTGCTCGCTGAGAAGCCCGGCAGAACCTCGTTTGCCCGATATAAAGAAGCATCTCGGGGCTCGGAGCCGGCTCTCACCGGCCTCTCAGACGCGCCTGTCAGGCCCCGCAGCCGCAGGAGGCGCGCACCACCAGGCGGGAGGGGAACGTCTTCAGCCGCTCGCGCCGGGACCCGGCCACCCGCAGCCCGTCGTCCAGCACCAGATCGACCGCCGCCCGGGCCATCGCCGAGCGGTCCGAGGCGACCGTGGTCAGCGGCGGGTCCGCGAACGCGGCCTCCTTGATGTCGTCGAAGCCGGCCACCGCCAGCTCCCGGGGGACGTCGATGCGCAGCTCCCGCGCGGCCCGCAGCACGCCGATCGCCTGGTCGTCGGTGGAGCAGAAGATCGCCGGGGGCCGCCGGGGCCCGGACAGGATGTCCAGCGCCACCCGGTAGGCGTCGTAGCGGTTGTACGGGGCCTCGAACAGCCGGTTCTCGGTGCTCAGGCCCGCCTCCGCCATGGCCCGCTTCCAGCCCTCGACGTGGTCGGAGACCGGGTCGCCGACCGCCGGGGTGTCCGCGGTGCCGCCCATGCAGGCGACGTACGCGTGGCCGTGCTCCAGCAGGTGGCGCACGGCGAGCTGGGCGCCGCCGAGGTCGTCCGTCACCACCGCCACGTCGTCGATCGCCTCGGGGCGTTCGTGCAGCAGCACCACCCGGGCGTCCCAGGCGTCGATCTCGGCGGCGGCGAGGTCGTTCAGCGCGTGGCTGACCAGGATCAGTCCGGAGACCCGCATGCCGAGGAAGGCGCGCAGATAGTGGACCTCGCGCTCGCTGACGTAGTCGGTGTTGCCGACCAGGACCATCTTGCCGCGCTCGGAGGCGGCCTGTTCCACGGCGTGCGCCATCTCCCCGAAGAAGGGCTGGCGGGCGTCCGGGATGATCAGCCCTATGAGGTCGGTGCGCCGCGACGCCATCGCCTGGGCGACCCGGTCGGGGCGGTAGCCCAGCTCCTTGATCGCGGCGAGGACACGCTCGCGCGTTGCCGGGGCGACCGGCCGGGGTCCGTTGTTGATGACATAGCTGACGACGGCGGTGGAGGTCCCCGCCAGCCGCGCCACATCATCCCGAGTCACCTTGGCCACGCGCGGAGTCTACGCGGATTGACCCAGCTCGGGCAGGGTGTTCCGTCCCCTCGCGGGACGTCGGCCGTGCGCGGCCGACGCTTTCGTGCGCGGACTTGGCGAGAATTCGCCGGAAGGTGTGACGGATCAGGCGTCCGCGTGCACCTGGGCGTCCGCCGGCGCGGTGGATGCACCGCTGTTGTCCGCCTTCGCCCGCTTCGCCTCGGCCTTGCCCTTCTCCTCGCTCCGCTCCCCCTTCTCCGGGGTAACGAATCGGTAACCGACGTTCCGTACGGTGCCGATCAGCGACTCGTGCTCCGGACCGAGCTTGGCCCGCAGCCGCCGTACGTGCACGTCGACCGTCCGGGTGCCGCCGAAGTAGTCGTAGCCCCACACCTCCTGGAGCAGCTGGGCCCGGGTGAAGACCCGGCCCGGGTGCTGGGCGAGGTACTTCAGCAGCTCGAACTCCTTGAAGGTGAGATCGAGGACACGGCCCTTGAGCTTGGCGGAGTAGGTCGCCTCGTCCACGGACAGGTCGCCGTTGCGGATCTCCATGGGGGAGTCGTCGTGGGTGAGCTGCTGGCGTCCCAGCGCGAGCCGCAGCCGCGCCTCCACCTCGGCCGGTCCCGCGGTGTCGAGCAGCACGTCGTCGATGCCCCAGTCGGCGGTGACGGCGGCGAGCCCGCCCTCGGTGACCACGAGGACCAGGGGGCAGCCGGGGCCGGTGGAACGCAGCAGCTGGCACAGGCTGCGCACCTGCGGCAGGTCGCGGCGGCCGTCGATGAGGATGACGTCGGCGCCGGGGGTGTCGACCAGGGCCGGCCCCTCGGCGGGGGCCACCCGGACGTTGTGCAGCAGCAGGCCGAGGGCGGGCAGGACTTCTGCCGACGGCTGGAGGGCGTTGGTCAGGAGCAGCAGAGAACTCATATATCTGGTTCCTCCTCGGTCCCTGCGAGAACTGTGCGGACGGGCACTGCTCTTGCGTTCCCGAAGGCCCCGTACACCGGCGGTCACCCGAGGATCACCGCTTCGTATACAACGCTTCCGAAAGCACAAAAGGACCCGGTGGCTACGCTGCCCGAGTCCTCTGCCCAGCAGAATAGCCCACATGAACAACCGCCCGGCAGCTCATGTGGCACGTTCCACCGTACGTCCGGATGACGAGACAGGCAGACGGGGTCCTGTCCGGACATTTCTGCGTACGGCCGACGGAACTCCGGTGGAGGCCGTGTACGAGCCGGGCCCGGCCGCGCCCGGCACCGGCCCGGTCCTGGTGATCGCGCACGGCTTCACGGGTGACGTCGACCGGCCGCACGTGCGCCGGGTGGCCGCCGGGCTCGCCCGGCACGGCGCCGTCGTCACCTTCTCCTTCCGGGGCCACGGGCGCTCGGGCGGGCGTTCCACGGTCGGCGACAAGGAGGTGCTGGACCTCGCGGCGGCCGTCGAGTGGGCGCGCGGCTTCGGGCACGACCGGGTGGCGACCGTCGGCTTCTCCATGGGCGGCTCGGTGGTGCTGCGGCACGCGGCCCTGTACCCGGGCACGGTCGACGCGGTGGCCGCCGTGAGCGCGCCCGCCCGCTGGTACTACCGGGGCACCGCCCCGATGCGCCGGCTGCACTGGCTGGTCACCCGCCCGACGGGCCGCCTGGTCGGCCGCTACGGCCTGCGCACCCGCATCCACCACCGCGACTGGGACCCGGTGCCGCTCTCCCCGGTGGAGGCGGTCCCCCGGATCGCCCCGGTCCCCCTGCTCATCGTCCACGGCGACCGCGACGGCTACTTCCCGCTCGACCACCCGCGCATGCTCGCCGAGGCCTCCGGCGGGCACGCCGAACTCTGGCTGGAGCCGGGCATGGGCCACGCGGAGCACGCGGCGGACGACGCCCTGGTGGACCGCATCGGGGACTGGGCCGTCCGCCGGTCCGGCTAGCCTGACCCTGTACTTACTGACATTCCCCAGCCGTTCGACGGCCGTGAAGGCCCGTCGAACGCCGTCGATTGAGGAACCAGATGCCCAAGGTCACGGTGCGCTACTGGGCCGCCGCCAAGGCCGCGGCCGGAGTCGCCGAGGAGCCGTACGACGCGGCGACGCTCGCCGACGCGCTGACCGCCGTGCGCGAGCGGCACCCCGGTGAACTCACCCGCGTGCTCCAGCGCTGCTCCTTCCTGATCGACGGCGACCCCGTCGGCACGCGCGCGCATGAGACGGTACGGCTGGCCGAGGGCGGCACGGTCGAGGTGCTCCCGCCGTTCGCAGGAGGGTGAGCCGATGAGCGACCAGCCGTACCAAGGCGGCCCGTACCAGGGCTACGACCCGAACCAGCAGCACCCCCAGTGGCCGGGGCACCCCTCCGCCCAGGGCGGTCACGACCCCGACGACACCCAGCACTGGCAGGGCCAGACCTGGGAGACCCAGACGCACGCGCCGGTCCAGCCGGTGCGGGCGGCGGAGGAGACGGCGTACCTGCCGCCGGTGGGGGAGTCGCAGGGCGGCCGGCAGTACCCGCAGCAGCCGTACCAGCAGCCGCAGTACCAGCAGCAGTATCCGCAGCCGCAGTACCAGCAGCAGCCGTACCCGCAGCAGGGTTTCCAGCAGCAGGACGTGCGGCATGGCCGGTTCGCGGACTCGTACGGCGGCGGGGTGCCGCAGGGGCAGCCGCAGCCGGTGGTCCAGCCGCAGCCGGTGGTGCACTCGGGCGCGCAGCCGATGGCCCAGCCGCAGCCGCAGCCGCAGCCGCAGCCGCAGCCGGTGGCGGAGGCCGCCCCCGCCCCCGCTCCCGCGGCCGGTGCCCCCGAGGAGGAGCCCGCCTACGGTCCCGCCACCCTCGCCGGCAACGCCCGGATCACCGACGCGCAGCGGGCGCGGCTGGAGGGCCGCTCGCCGATCATCGAGCCCGGCATGCAGCCGGCGCTGCTCACGGCTGTGCTGGGACTGCTGCTCGCGGGTGCGGCCGGGCTCGGTACGTTCGCGCTCGTCGTCCCGCTGGTGGTGCTCCAGGCGGTGACGGCGGCGGGCTGGTTCCGGCTGAACGGCATGTGGCCGGCCCGGCAGGGCATCGCGCTGGCGTTCCTGGGCGGTCTGGTCGCGGACGCGGCGGTGCTCGCCGCGGGCCGCGGTGACGCCCCGGCGGCGATCCTCGGCACGCTCGGCGTCTGGGTCCTGCTCTCCCTGGTCCTCCAGCTCCGCTCGCACGCCTCGCCGGACGAGCGGATGTACGGCCTGATGGCGACGGTCGCCTCGGCGGCGCTGGCGATCCCGGCCACCGGCTACCTGGGCGCCGACCCGCACGCGGCCTCCGTGGGCGCGGCAGCCGTGGCGGTCGCCGTGCTGGCCCGCGCGCTGCCGCTGCCGACCCCCGTCTCGATCGTGGTCTCCCTGCTCGCCGCGGCGGGCGCCGGCATCGCGGTGGGCGGCATGACGGGCTTCGGCACCAAGGGCGCCCTGCTCGGCGCGCTGGCCGCCGCCTGCGCCCTGATCGGCCACCGCGTCGCGAGCTACGACTACCCCTCCCGCTTCGTCCACTTCACCGCGGGTGTCGCCCTGCCGCTGTCGGCGGCGGCACCGGTGGTGTGGGCGCTGGGCAGGGTGCTGGGCTAGCCGGAAGGCGGCCGGTCCGCTAGCGCACCAGCTCGATCAGCCGGCCGACCGCTTCGGCGAGCGGCCGGCCCACCGTTCCGACGGCGGCCGCGATCTGCGCGAGCGAGGCCAGCATGAGGCCGCGCTCGCGCAGCGCACCGCGGTCGGGGACCAGCTCGGGCAGGGCCTCCTCGACGGTCCGCGCCTGGTCCTCGGTGAGGTGCTCGTGCAGGCCCCGCAGGTGGCGGGTGAGTTCCTCGACGGCGACGCGGAGTTCGGCGTCGGGGGCGGCGCCGTAGGCGGTGCCGAAGTTGAAGCCGATGTTGCCCTGGCCGCCGTGCATGTTGGCCACGGGCCCGTAGTTGTTGGTCGTTCCGTCGCTCACAGCTTGAACCCCGTGTTCCCCCGGCCGCCGCTCATGTTGACGACAGGGCCGTAGTTGTTGGTGCTGTTGCTGTGGTACTGGTGCACGATCGCCGTGAATTCGGCTTCCGGGTGGTTGATCGCGTGCACGATCTGTCCGGCGATGCGCTGCAACTCCTCCAAGCTCGGCAGGGTGACGACCAGCTGGGCCCCGCCGGCCGTCTCGACGGCGAGGACCGGCTTCCCCCGGGCGAAGAGGTCCCGGCAGAAGAAGCAGACGAGGGCGATCAGGAGGACGAGCAGGGGACCGCCGAGGCGTGCGTCGCCCCCGCTCCCGGCTTGGGCCGCGGCCGCGATCACGACGATGACCAACAACCACATCAGGAGGCGGCCGGCGGCCGACCACCGGTCGGGTTTGGCGACGTAGGGGTTGACCAGGGTGATGTTGCGCAACGGAATGGCCGCCTCCCCGATCCACAGCATGCGCCCGCGAACGCCGAGGACGACGGTCTCGTCTTCGGCGGGCGTCTCCGCAGGATCGGGCGGTACCGGCGGTAAGGGCGGTACGGGCGGTGAATCGGGCGGCGGTGGCGTGCCGCTGTCGTCCGGAAAGCTCATGTGTCCCCCTGGGAACGCTCCGGCCATCCAGTGTGAACGCGCGTCCATACCAAGGGAACCCAAAGAAACCGGCTACTCGGCGCGGAGGCGGGATCCGCCTCCCGCATGGTCAGCCGACCTTGGTCCCGTCCACGAACGCCTCCCAGGCGGGAGCGGTGAAGAGGAGGGGGCTGCGGCTGGTGTCCTTGCTGTCACGGACGGGGACGAGGGAGGGGAGGTTGTCGGAGACCTCGACGCAGTTGCCGCCATCCTGGTTGCTGTAGCTGCTCTTGCGCCACGTGACGGTGCTCAGATCGATGGCTCGCATGGCGCTTCCTCCAGCATCCGCTTGATGAACTCCCGCGATTCGTCCGGAGATAGGGCCAAATCGCGTACTCGATCGTATCGGAACTGGAGTACCTCAACAGCCCTTGGTTCCTGGACGAGTTCGCCCGAGTAACCCGTCTCGACCCAGGCGAAGGTCCGCCCCTCGGCGTCTCGTAGGAACATGGCGTCCGTGTTCGTCAGTGCGTGCAGGCCGGCCGACAGCGGCAGCACTTGGACGATGACGTTTGAGCGCTCTCCCATCGTCAGAAGATGGCTCAATTGCGCGCGCCACGCATCCGGATCACGGAGCGGGCTGTGCAGCACCGTCTCGGCGATGATTGCCCTGAACTGTGGTCCACCGTCCGCGAGTAGTAGTTCGCGGCGCCCCATGCGAGCCGTCACCTGCGCGTCCAGGTCCGTTCCGCTCTGCCCGCCCTGCTTGAGCAGTTCCGTCGCGTACTCAGGAGTCTGCAACAGGCCAGGGATGAGGCACGGCGCGAACTGCCACATGCTCACCGCCCGGGTCTCCAGCGACATGTACTGCCAATACCGCTCCTTGAACTGCTTCGGGTCAGCCTTCGCCAGCTCCCACAGCGTGAGTAACTTGTCACCCGTGCCGTAGAACGTGTCCAGGGCCATCACGGTCTCGGGGCCTCCGAGAGACTGGCCCTTCTCCATCTTGCTGAAGAGGGTCGGGTCCCAGCCCACCTGTGCGGCCAACGCCCGGAAAGTCAGTTGGCGTTCGTCCCGGAGTAACCGCAGTTCCTCGATGAAGCGAGCCCTCGGCTCCTGGCTGCGACCCGTGATGGCCTGTCGCTGCGGCACCGCGCCCTCCCCGCCTAGTGGAATTTGTGTAACTGGCCCCGCCCCAACCTGCATGAGGTGCCGTTCCGCGCGTTTTCCGTCCCAGCGTTGGGTCATCCTCGTATCAGCTCAGGAGCACACAGAGTAGTGCAACTGTCGCATTCGGTATAGAAGCTGGAGCAAAGGAGCAAACCAGATGAGCACGGATCCGGTCACCCCGGAGACCCAGGCCGTCCTCTACGACCGCGCACGCCTCAGCGCCGAGGTGCGGATCGCCAACGAGCGCGCCCAGGTGCTGCCCCCGGACCCGGACGACCTCAGCCGCCCGCCCCGGCCGGTGCCCGGCTGCCCGGTGTGCCTCACCCTCGGGGAGCGGCGCGCGGTGGCGCGGACCGAGTGCGACCGCAGCGGGGAGGCCGATGCGAACGTGCTGCTGCGCCGGCACCAGCGGCAGGAGCACCGCGGATGACCCGGCGCCCCCCGCAGGGAGACCGCGTCCCGCTCAGCCCCGGATACGCGATCCCGCCACCGCTGTTCCCGCCCGCGCCCTGGCCGCACCTGCCGGAGGCGCCCGCCCCCGTCGCCGCGCCACGGCACCGCAGGTCCCGCACGTACGACGGCGCCTTCGTGAGCGGCGTGCTGACGCTGTTCAGCCTGGCGAGCCTGCTGGTGGCGATCGCCGTCGTGGCGGTCTGAGCGGGCCGGGCTACGCTTCCCGCATGGCGAAGAAGCTCGTGATCAAGGTGACGGCAGGGGCCGATGCCCCGGAGCGCTGCTCGCAGGCGTTCACGGTGGCGGCGGTGGCCGTGGCCAGTGGGGTGGACGTCTCGCTGTGGCTGACCGGGGAGTCGTCGTGGTTCGCGCTGCCCGGCCGGGCCGCCGAGTTCGAGCTGCCGCACGCGGCCCCGCTGCCCGACCTGCTCGACTCCCTCCTCGCGGCCGGCCGCGTCACGCTGTGCACCCAGTGCGCGGCCCGGCGGGAGATCACCGAGAAGGACGTGATCGAGGGCGTCCGCATCGCGGGTGCGCAGGTCTTCGTCCAGGAGGCGCTGGCGGACGACACCCAGGCGCTCGTCTACTGAGCCCGTTACCGGCGCGGGCGCTTTTTGCCGTCCAGCTCGTCCCACCACTCGTCGGACTCGGGGTCGCCGGAGGGGTCGTCCCACCAACGGTCCTCCGGCCCCCGGCGGTTGGCGATCATCGCCGCGACCGGCGGGATCACCATGGCCACGACACACATGCCGACCGCCGCCGGGACGGACCAGATCCGCACGACCCCCCACGCCAGGACGAAGAGGCCCACGCAGATCCCCATCATGGCGAAGTACACGTGACGTCGCCGTGCGTACATGTCTCCAGGGTAGGACCGAGGGGCCGGTTCAGCGCCATGGCGGAGGGCGCCGACCGGTGGGAACGGGCGGCGCGAAGACCGTGTGCGGCAGGCGGTGGTGGGACGGCGGACGGAGTCCGGCGCAGCGGGCCCGAAGCCTGCGGAGCGGTGCGAGGGACGCGTCAGGGAGCGGTCACGTGACGCCGCCGTGCGTACATGTCTCCAGGGCAGGACCGAGCGGCGGGTTCAGCGCCCTCGTTTCCGGTCGCCGCTGCGGCGCCTGTCACAACTGATCGACAATTGTCCGTGCCCCCGCCCGCGCGGCGTTACCGTGGCGTAGCCGTGCCACGCCGACCCGGGGGAACCACCACATGCGCGCCCTGCGAATACTGCTGATCCTCGTCGTCGTCCTGGGCGGGCTGTTCGTGATCGTGGACCGGGTGGCGGTGCACTTCGCCCAGGGCCAGGCGGCGGACAAGCTCAAGGAGAACGAGAACCTGGCGTCGACGCCGGACGTGCACATCAAGGGCTTCCCGTTCCTCACCCAGGTCGCCGGCGGTTCCCTGGACGACGTCGAGGTCGGCATCAAGAGCTACGACGCGGCCACCGGCGACGCCGGCAAGACGATCCGCATCGACGACCTGAAGGCCGACATGAAGGGCGTCTCCTTCTCCGGCGACTACAGCTCGGCGACCGCCTCCAGCGCCACCGGCACCGCCACCATCACCTACGACGAGCTGCTGAAGACGGCCAAGCCGGAGCCGACCGAGATCCTGCCCGGGGTCAACGCCCAGGTCGTCAGCCTCGCCGACGGAGGCAACGGGAAGATCAAGGTGACGGCCAAGGTGAGCGGCACCGTCGCGGGCGCCATCCCCGTCAACCGCACCGTCTCCGTCCTCAGCACCGTCAGCGTCGTCCACGACAAGGTCGAGGTGCACGCCGACTCGCTGCCCGCCGTCACCGGTCTCTCGGTCGCCGAGGACCGGGTCCGCACGATCACCGACTTCCAGCAGGCCATCGATCGGCTGCCCGGCGGCATCAAGCTGGACAAGGTGGAGGCCGCCCAGGACGGCGTGCGGATCACCGTGCGGGGTTCGGACGTCAAGCTGGCGGGGTAGGGAGCCCGGGGACCCGGACACCCCGCCCGAACGCCGTCCGTCCGAGGGGCGAGACGGTGATGTCCGTTCCGTAGATGCGAGGACGCGACGCGAGCGCCCGGAGGCCGTCGGCCGGCCACCCGGGCGCTTTTTCGTCCCGTCATTCGGACGATCGCGTCTCGCCATACGACATGCCGGTGACACGCGCGCCCCGACGTCCCTACGATCGGCACCATGAAGCGACAGGCGGATCTCACGAAGCGGCGGGCAGTCGACCTGTGCCGCGTTGCCGCCATGCTCTGTCGCCCCTTCTGAGCGGAACGTCCGAGACTTCCGCGTCTTCACCCCGCCCTGCTGGGCACCCGTGCGCCGCCCGCACCCCGGGCGCGCCCCTTCGTACCCGCACGCCCCGCCGTAACTGCCCCGGAGGAGAAAGAGCATGAGTCGCAGCGACGTCCTGGTCGACGCCGACTGGCTGCAGGAGCACCTGGACGACCCGACCATCGCGATCGTCGAGGTGGACGAGGACACGTCCGCCTACGAGAAGAACCACATCAAGAACGCGATCCGCATCGACTGGACCAAGGACCTCCAGGACCCGGTGCGCCGTGACTTCATCGACCAGGAGGGCTTCGAGAAGCTCCTGTCGGAGAAGGGCATCGGCAACGACCACACGGTCATCCTCTACGGCGGCAACAACAACTGGTTCGCCTCGTACGCCTACTGGTACTTCAAGCTGTACGGCCACGAGAACGTCAAGCTCCTCGACGGCGGCCGCAAGAAGTGGGAGCTGGACGCCCGCGAGCTGGTCGCCGGCGACGAGGTGCCCGAGCGCGCCAGGACCGAGTACAAGGCCAAGCCGCAGGACGCCTCGATCCGCGCCTTCCGCGACGACGTCGTGGCGGCCATCGGCACCCAGAACCTGGTCGACGTCCGCTCGCCCGACGAGTTCTCCGGCAAGCTGCTCGCCCCGGCCCACCTGCCGCAGGAGCAGTCCCAGCGCCCCGGCCACGTGCCGACCGCCCGGAACATCCCGTGGTCCAAGAACGCCAACGACGACGGCACGTTCAAGTCGGACGAGGAGCTGAAGGAGCTCTACGCCGCCGAGAACGTCGACCTCGCCAAGGACACGATCGCCTACTGCCGCATCGGTGAGCGCTCGGCCCTGACCTGGTTCGTGCTGCACGAGCTGCTCGGCGTGGAGAACGTAAAGAACTACGACGGCTCCTGGACCGAGTACGGCTCCCTCGTCGGTGTGCCGATCGAGCTCGGCGCCAACAAGTAAGCGACCCCAAGCGACCTCTGGAGAAACAGCATGTGCGGAGCGAAGGCCGGCGGCCCCGACGCCTCGGCGATCAAGCCCGGTGAGACCACCATCCAGGGCCAGGTGACCCGTGACGGCGAGCCGGTGACGGGCTACGTCCGTCTGCTCGACTCGACCGGCGAGTTCACCGCGGAGGTTCCGACCTCGGCGACCGGTCAGTTCCGCTTCTACGCGGCCGAGGGCACGTGGACCGTCCGCGCGCTGGTGCCCGGCGGCACCGCCGACCGCACGGTCGTCGCGCAGCAGGGCGGGCTCGCGGAGGTCGCCATCGCCGTCTGACCGGCAGCACGCGGAAGGGCCGTACCCCTGGGTTGGACGCCAGGTGGGGTGCGGCCCTTCGGCATGTCCGAGCGCCGCGTGCTTCCCCGAATCGTGACCTCGCCCCCTACAACTACATGCACATGTCACGGGTCTGCTGTGCGTGCGCGGATCTTCGAGTCCGTGCCCCGTACAACGAGGGGGTTGCCTTGGAAGACCTGGAATCGCCGGCACCGCGGGCCGGAGCGGCCGAGGCGGAGACGGAGGCGGAGGAGGCGGACAGACCCGCGGCCCCGGTACGGCGGCGTGGCCGTACCGCCGGGCTGATCGCCGGGGCCGCCGCGCTCGGGATCGTCGCCGGGGCGTGTGCCGGGTACGTCGTACAGGCCGGGCGGCCGCCCACGCGGCTGCCGTCGCTGTCCCAGCCGGTGCTGCGGCAGGGCAAGGGTGACGTCCCGCTGCTCACGGCCGCCGAGGACCGGCAGGTCAAGACGGACGGCGACCTGCGCAAACTGCTGCTGCCGAAGCCGCGCGGCGCCCGGGACGACGGCACCGGCGACGACGGCTGGATGGACCTGGTCGAGTACGCCACCTACAGCGAGCACCCCGGCGCCGCCTTCCGCTACAGCCTCCAGAGCCAGTTCCGGCGCGCGGCCGTCACCGGCTGGGAGACCGGCGCCACGTACGCCGTCGAGATCCGGCTCGTCCAGTACCACCAGGACCAGAAGGCGGGCGCGCGCGAGCACGTGAAGGACCAGGAGGCATGGGTCGGGTCCAAGCAGGACACCGACAGCCGGCCGGTCCCCGGCACGGGGGACGGGATGGTGTACGTGCACGACCGGCCGCAGACCAAGCCCGGCTACCTGCCGATGTACCAGGCCGAGGCCTACGCCTCGCGCGGCGACATCGTCATGGAGATGTGGATCACCGACTCCAAGCCGGTGCCCGAGGAGAAGATCATGGATCTGGCGAAGCGGCAGGTGGGCCGGCTGTGAGCAGAGCGAAGGGCAGGATCGTCGGGGCCGGGCTGCTGGCCGCCGCGGTCGTCGCCGGGGCCGGCTTCACCGCCGTCACCGTCGCCGGTGCCGACCGGGACCCCGGCAGACCCGTCTGGAAGTTCCCCCCGGCGGCCGCCGCCAAGGACACCGGCGGGGGAGGGGCCACCGGACTCGCCGGCCTGCTGCTGCCGTACGAGGAGGGGCCGGTCGGGTACACGCGGGGGCCGGACATCGGCCAGTACGGCTCCGACGTCTCGCTCACCGGGCGCCAGGCCACCGCCCTGCGCAAGCAGGCGATCCAGGGCCTGCCGCCGGACACCCGGCGGCGGATGGACGAGCTGATCGACAAGCAGCACATCAGCGGCATGGCCATGCGCAGCTACTCGAACGTCGACTCCGGCGACGACGACGGGGAGCACGCCCTGACCGTCGACATCCAGCTGGTCCGGATGGACGGCGGCGGCTCGGTGCACGACCACGACGTCGCCCTCGCCCGGGCGCTGGCCTCCGCCCTGCACTTCCGCAAGGGACCCGCGATCAAGGGCCACAAGGACGCCGCGTGCTTCCTGACGCCCAAGGACGACGGCGAGAAGTTCGACCAGATGTTCTGCTCCGCCTACCAGGGCGGCGTCCTGGTCAGCGTCGACGCCGCGGGACCCCGTCCCGCCCAGACCAACGCCCTCGCCCTGTTCATCGGGCGCCAGCTCGACCGCATCAAGGAACCGGGGAAGGCCGTATGAGCGAGCGGAATGCCATGGCGGCCGCGGAGACCGCGGAGACCGCGGGGCCGGGGGAGGCTGTGGAGACCGCCGCAGCCACCGGGGCCGCGGGGACCGCGGAGACCTCCCCGGAGGGGATACCCGGGGAGCAGCCCCCGGCCCGACGGCGACCCCGCCCGCTGCGCGGTGCGCTCCGCTGGGCCGCCGCCCTCGCCGTCTTCGCGGTGTTCGGGGCGTCGACCGCGTACGGCGTCACCCGGCTGGAACGCACCGACGTGCCCGGCCTCGCCACCGCCCAGGACGGCCGCTGGGACTACCCGGAGCTGGTCCGCCCGCCACTGCCGGCCGGCAGCCCGGCCCCCTTCGCCCCCTCGAACAAGGCCGTCGCCCACTACGCCGACCTGCGCGCACTGCTGCTGCCCGAGCCGCGGGGCGCCACGGCGGACAGGACGCTCGCGGTCAGGCACGGCTGGGTGAAGACCGGGACCTTCCTCGACGAGTACGCCCTCCAGGACGACCGGGACCTGCTCGCCGGGGTGTTCCGGGACCGGGGCCTGCGGCACATCGCCGCCCGCGGCTGGACCACGCCGGACGGCACCCGCACCCGGATCTACCTGCTCCAGTTCGACACCGGGGTGGTCGCCGGGGAGGTGCAGCAGGAGGAGTTCGCCGGGTACGACCAGGCTCCGCGCACCCTGCGCGGGGCACCCCGCTCCGTGCTCGACGACACCTTCCCGGAGCAGGCGCGGGTGCCGGACGTGACGCACTACGCGTACGACGAACCGCGGCCGTACGGCACCGCGCACGTGCGGCAGGCGTATCTCCTGGCGGGGGACGTGATCGGGCTCGTGGTGCAGTCCCGCGAGGGCGGCGCCGAGGCCGTGCCGTTCCAGCAGACCGTCGTGCTCCAGGAGCAGCTGCTCGGCTGAGGCCGACCTCGGAAAGAGAGCCGGCGCCCGGCCGCGTAAGCTGGGCTCCGGCTCTGTCGTATGCCCACCCTCGCTCAAGGAGCACCCGTGGAGATCTTCTTCGAAACCCTGCTGGTCCTGGTCTGCGTCGGCGTGCTCGCCTTCGCCTACCTGACCGTGAAGAAGCTGTACCAGGGCCAGCGCTGACCCTCCCACCAGGAAAGCTCCGCTCATGATCGAGATCCCGTCCGACCTGCACAAGGACCTCGTCCCGCTCGCCTTCCTCCTCGGCAACTGGGCCGGCGCGGGCGTGCACGACTTCCCCGGCTCGCAGAAGTGCAACTTCGGGCAGGAGGTCACCTTCAGCCACGACGGCCGGGACTTCCTGGAGTACCACTCCCACACCTGGGTCCTGGACAACGACGGCAACAAGGTCCGCCCGCTGGAGTCCGAGTCCGGCTTCTGGCGGATCGACGCCGACCGCAAGGTCGAGGTCACGATGACCCGTGACGACGGCACCATCGAGATCTGGTACGGCGAGATGGCCGACAAGAAGCCCCAGATCGACCTGGTGACGGACGCCGTCGCCCGGACCGCCGCCGCCCGGCCGTACACCGGCGGCAAGCGGCTCTACGGCTACGTCAAGAGCGACCTCATGTGGGTCGGCGAGAAGCAGACCCCCGAGGTCGAGCTGCGCCCCTACATGTCCGCCCACCTGAAGAAGGTCGTCACCCCCGAAGAGGTCGAACGCTGGGCCAAGGCCCTCCCGGACGACATGCCGGACGACGGCATCGCCTTCTTCAAGTAGGCCGCGCACCGGCCGGCTCCGCGAGCCCGGCCTGATCCGAACGAGAGGCCCTAGACTCGTCGGTGTGGTGAGCACCGACTGGAAGAGCGACCTCAGGCAGCGCGGTTACCGGCTGACGCCGCAACGGCAGCTTGTCCTCGAAGCCGTGGACACCCTTGAGCACGCGACCCCCGACGACATCCTCGTGGAAGTGAGGAAGACGGCGTCGGGGGTCAACATTTCCACCGTGTACCGCACGCTGGAGCTGCTGGAGGAGCTGGGCCTGGTCAGCCACGCCCATCTGGGGCACGGTGCGCCGACGTACCATCTCGCCGACCGGCACCACCATCTGCACCTGGTGTGCCGGGACTGCGAGAACGTCATCGAGGCCGATGTGAGCGTGGCCGCGGAGTTCACCGACAAGCTGCGGCGGCAGTTCGGGTTCGACACCGACATGAAGCACTTCGCGATCTTCGGCCGCTGCAAGGACTGTTCGCCGAAGGGCCCGTCCGCCACGTCGTAGGCTTGCTCATATGAAGAGCCCCCTGCTGTCCCTGCCCGGCGCCGTCCCCGCCGAGGGCGTGGACGAAGGTGTCGCCGCCCACTACGGCGACCTGTTCCGCGAGCAGCGTGCCCTCGCCGACGGCACCGGATTCGTCGATCTCTCCCACCGCGGTGTCATCACCGTCACCGGCGAGGACCGGCTGTCCTGGTTGCACCTGCTGCTCACCCAGCACGTCAGCGAACTGCCCGCCGGCCAGGCCACCGAGGCGCTGATCCTGTCCGCGCACGGACACATCGAGCACGCGCTCTACCTGGTGGACGACGGCACCACGGTCTGGGCGCACGTCGAGCCGGGCACGCGCGAGGCGCTGGTCGCCTACCTGGAGTCGATGAAGTTCTTCTACCGGGTGGACGTCGCCGACCGCACCGCCGACTTCGCGGTGGTCCACCTGCCCGCCGGGTCCATCGCGCAGGTGCCCGAGGGCGTCGTCGTACGCGAGACGGCGTACGGCCGTGACCTCTTCCTGCCGCGCGAGGACCTGGAGTCCTTCGCGGCCACCCACGGGCCCGCGGCGGGGCTGCTCGCGCACGAGGCGCTGCGGGTGGAGCAGCACCGGCCCCGGCTCGGCTTCGAGACCGACCACCGCACGATCCCGCACGAGCTGGGCTGGATAGGAACGGCGGTGCACCTCCAGAAGGGCTGCTACCGGGGGCAGGAGACCGTCGCCCGGGTCCAGAACCTGGGCAAGCCGCCGCGCCGCCTGGTCTTCCTGCACCTCGACGGCAGCGAGGTCCACCTCCCGGCGCCGGGCACCGAACTCCGTCTGGCGGACGAGGGCCCCGACGGCCGCAAGATCGGCTTCGTGACGACGTCGGTGCGCCACCACGAGCTGGGTCCGGTGGCGCTCGCGCTGGTGAAGCGGAACGTGCCGGTGGACGCGCGGCTCCTGGCCGGAGAGACGGCGGCGGCGCAGGAGACCGTGGTCGAGCCGTAGCGCCGCGGGGCGTGGGCCGGGTGCCCGGCCGCGGCGCCGGGAGCGACCGGCGCGCGGCCCGCCCCGGCCGGGCGCGCTACATCTCCAGCAGCACCGTGAACGGCCCGTCGTTCGTGAGCGAGACCCGCATCTGCGCCCCGAACCGCCCGGTCGCCACCGTCGCGCCGAGCGCCCGCAGCCGCGCCACCACTTCCTCCACCAGCGGCTCCGCCACATCGCCGGGCGCGGCGGCGTTCCACGTGGGGCGGCGGCCCTTGCGGGCGTCGCCGTACAGGGTGAACTGGCTGATGACCAGCAGGGGGGCGTCGGCATCGCTGCACGAGCGCTCCCCGGTCAGCATCCGGATCGACCAGAGCTTGCGGGCCAGCTGCGCCGCCTTCTCCTTGGTGTCGTCGTGGGTCACGCCGACGAGCACGCACAGGCCCTCGCCCTCGATCGCGCCCACCGTCTCGCCGTTCACGACGACGCTCGCGCCGTCCACTCTCTGCACCACCGCACGCATGCGGACCATGATGCCGGGTCGGCGCGGGACGGTCACAGGCGGATGCTTATGGAACCCTTACCGCCCATCCGGGGCTGTTCGGGGGCACTCGGTCACATACTGTGCGCCGGGGGTGGCACGATGCTGTCACACGCCGGTCGAGGGGACGGTCAGAACCACATGAGCACTTCCAGCACCAGCGAGCTGCCGGCCCCGCAGGGGACCTTCCGGCCGCCCGTGCAGCGGGCCGACGAGCCCAGGGGCGTCACCGCCTCGCCCGCCCGGCCGTCCGGGTCCGAGCTGTCCCGGCTGAGCCTGCCCGAACTGCGCGCGCTGCGCCGCGACGCCCAGCGCGACGAGGCCGATCTCAGTTATGTGCGGCGGCTGCTGCAGGGCCGGATCGACATCCTGCGCGCGGAGCTGGCGCGGCGCGGCCGGGCGGCGGTGCCCACGCCGGAGGACACCTCCGTGGTCGAGCTGCTCCCGGAGATCCTGCGGGACGCCCCGGCCCGGCACCGTTCCTCGGCCCGCCATGTGACCGTCGGCCCCCCGCACAACGAGGAGGTGCGCCGACTGGCCGCCGAGATGCTCGGCGAGGTGGAGCTGAGCGACCTCACCGCGCGGACCGACCTCGAACTGACCGTCGCCATGAGCCGGTTGGTGCGCAACGAGCAGGAGGTCTCGCGGTGCCGCCAGCGCCTGCAGCACACCGCAGACGGCTGCGGCGGGGAGATCGCCCGCCGCTACCGGGTGGGCGAGGCACAGGTCGACGATCTTCTGGTGTGAGGCGGAAATCGAGGGGACACCCGGCGGGGCGGCTGCCTACGGTGGGCCCATGAACGACGTCCGCACCGTCACCGAGGCCGATTTCGACGACTGGCAGCGCGCCCTGTCCGTGGGCTTCACCGATCCGCCGGTCATCGCCCGCGAGCAACTGGACGCCCGCCGGAAGAAGTTCGTGCCGGGGCGGTACCTGGGGATCGTCGACGACGGCCGCTGGGTGGCCACCCTGCGCTCCTTCGAGCAGGAACTGACCGTGGTGGGCGGCGGGGTGGTCCCCGCCGACGCCATCAGCGGCGTCACCGTCAGCCCCACCCACCGCCGCCGCGGCATGCTGAGCCGGATGATGGCCCAGGACCTCGCTGCGGCGCGGGAGCGCGGTGACGTGGTCGCCACGCTGATCGCCGCCGAGTACCCGATCTACGGCCGCTTCGGCTTCGGCCCGGCCACCTGGGCGAGCCGGTGGACCGTCGAGACCCGGCGGTCCGGCCTCGACCCGCGCTGGTCGGGTCCGGACGACGGCGGCCGGATCGAGCTGCTGGACGCCGAGGAGGTGCGCAAGCTGGGCCCGGAGCTGCACGACCGGTTCCGCCTCGGCCGGCCCGGCGCGATCAGCCGCGGCGAGCTGTGGTGGCAGGAGCACACCGGGGTGCTGCGCACCCACGCCGAGTTCAAGGAGCCGACGTACGCCCTCTACCGCGCGGCCCACGGCGAGGCCCAGGGCCTGGTGTCGTACGCCAGTGACCGGACCTGGTCGGGCAAGCAGCCCGACCAGACCGCGAACGTCTTCAAGCTGTTCGGGACCACCCCGGCGGCCGAGCGCGGGCTGTGGCACTACCTGTGCTCCATCGACTGGGTCTCCAGGGTCGACAGCGGCTACCGCGCCCCCGACGACCTGCTGCCGCTGTGCCTGCCCGACCCGCGCGCCGCCCGGATCACCGAGCACGGGGACTGGCTCTGGGTGCGCGTCCTGGACGTCGTACGGGCCCTGGAGGCGCGCACGTACGACCGGGAGGGCGCACTGGTGCTGGAGATCGAGGACGAGGCCGGGTTCGCCGCCGGCCGCTACCGGCTGGACGCCTCGCCCTCCGGCGCGTCCTGTACGCCGACCACCGCGAGCGCCGATCTCGCCCTGCACGTTCGGGAACTGGCGTCGGTGTGGCTGGGCGGGGAGTCGCTGCTGCGGCTCGCCGCGCTGGGCCGGGTGCGTGAAGAGCGAGAGGGCGCCGCCCGTCAGGCCGACGCCCTGTTCCGCTCGCCCGGGCTCCCGTGGTGCCCGGACATGTTCTGACCGCTCCCCTCGTCAGCGGCGCTGAACCGAGTATCCGTAGCGGGTTGTTCAGTTGTGGCTGTGCTTGGCGGTGTTCAGTTGTGGCTGTGCGCGTCGTGTTCAGTTGTCGGCGTCTTCAGTTGTGGCTGTGCGCTTCGCCGGCCGTCCCCGGTCCGGGCTCCCGGCTCCCCTCCGGTTCGGGGCCCGGTACGGCCAACCACGGGAAAGCTTGACCATGTCAGCCGAGTTGGCTGCCAACTTACTCCACTTATCTCCGCTGGAGGGCGGCTTATAACCGGCTGTCGGGGAACGGACCGATGTTGGCGGGAAGTTGCCTGGTTTGTTCGTGGAGCGAGCGCAATTCGGCCAATTCCGGCGCGCGGCGGCCGCCGGCGTACCGCACCACGCGTCCCCGTCGGCGGTGTCGCCCGGCCAACTCGGGGAGTTGGCGACCAACAACTACCGCCAACCGCCCACTTGGTGCCACTTGATAAACAACTGCGCGACAACTGCCCTTGGATGGAAGTGAGTTGTAGCGTTTGGTTGTGACTCAGGAGCAGGTGGCAGTGAACGGAAGCGGCAGGCACAACCCTCGGGAGATCGCCGGTGTCCTGCGCGAACGCATTCGTGCCGGAGTCCTGCGGCCGGGTGAACGGCTGCCCACCCAGGCGGAGCTGGCCGAGGAGTTCGGCGTGGAGCGCGGTGCGGTGCGGCAGGCGCTGCGGGTGCTGCAACAGGACGGTCTGCTCAGCGATGTGACCAAGGGCAGTCCACCGCGGGTCGCCGAGCCGCAGTCCGGGCCCGACGAGCCGCAGCCGACCATGGTGGCCCTCGCGCCCCGGCTCACCGAGGCGTTCGCGGCGCCGCACGTGCGCATCGACGCCCTCTGCCTGACCGCGCAGAGCCTGATCCCCGCCCTCGGCGAGCCACTGCGCCTGATCCACGAGGGCAGGCTGCGCCCGGAGCGGATCGACGCCCGGATCCTGCTGCCGTCCAGGGAGATCAACCTCGCCTTCCCGGTCTCCGTCGAGGCCGGCGGCGCGGAGGACGACGCGGTGCACCAGCGCTGGCTGGCGATGCGCAACGCCCAGGGGCAGGTGCTCCGGTACAACCTCCAGGCCCTGCGCGGCACCCACGACATCGAGGTCGACGTCACCTTCCGGGCGCTGCCGTTCACCCCTCCGGTGAAGCTCTACCTGCTCAACGGGGACGAGGCGCTGTTCGCCCACTACATGATCACGCGCCGCGCCGAGGCCACCGACCGGGGGACGCTGGAGATGTACGACGCGGTCGGCTCCGAGTCCCTGCTCTTCTCCTTCGAGCAGCGGGCCGGACAGCGGGACGCCGCTTTCGTGGAGGAATCGCAGAAGTGGTTCGACGCCCTCTGGGAAACCATCTCCACGGACCTGACACTCTCCTAGTGACTTCTCATACGACTTCTGATGCGAACGAGATCGAGAAGCTTCGTGTACTGATCACTTCTGCCCAGGTCGTGCTGTGGGACTTCGACGGCCCCATCTGCCGGCTGTTCGCCGGCCACAAGGCCGAGCGGATCGCCGCCGACCTGGTCGGCTGGCTGGAGCGGCAGGGCCTGCACGGCCTGCTCACCGAGTCCGAGCGGACGACGCCGGACCCCCAGGTGGTGCTGCGCGCGGTGGGCCGCAGCCGCCCCGGCAGCGACCTCGTCACCGGCCTGGAGGAACGCCTCACCCAGGAGGAACTGCGCGCCGCCTCCTCCGCCCTGCCCACCGCCTACGCCGACCCCGTGATCCGCACCTGGACCGCCGTCGGCGCCCGGCTCGCCGTCACCACCAACAACTCGCCCCGGGTGGTGCGCACCTATCTGGAGTCCCGGGGCCTGACCGCCTGCTTCGCCCCGCACCTGTACGGCCGTACCGGGCAGCTGCACCACCTCAAGCCGGACCCGCACTGCCTGCTGCGCGCCCTCAGCGCGACCGGTGCCGCACCCGCCGACGCCCTGATGATCGGCGACGCCCCCTCGGACTTCGCCGCGGCCCGCGACGCCGGGGTCCCCTTCCTGGGCTACGCCCGCAACGAGGACAAGGAGAAGCCGCTGCGCGCGGCCGGGGCCACCCACGTCGTCCGCTCGCTGGAACCGCTGTTGCGCCTGCTCAGGAACGGTGGGCGGGCCGGTTAACCTGTCGGCGCGGCCGGTCACCGCCCGCCGCGCGCACCCGGGCACGGGGGCCGGCGCCGAACCGGTTCCCGGCCCCCGCCCCGGCACAGCCGGGCGGCGGACCACCCGTTCGGCTACTCCACCGCGCCCGGAGGCCGCACCGGCCACCACGGGGGAATAGCGTTTCCCCGGACCCGTCGTCCGACAGGTCCTCCCCCTTGTGCGATCGACCCTCGGAGCGGCCAGTGGGCGCACCCCCAGTTCCCCCCACCGCGGCGGCGGAGCGTGCCGGGAGCACGCGCACGGACGCCGCCTGCCGCGCGTTCGCGGCCCGTGCCGCGGCCGAGGGGGTGACGCGCGAGGGCCCGCGCCACCGCGACCACGTGCTGCCGCTGACCGAACCGCTCGCCGGTCTGCTCGGCCGGGCCCCGGGCACGCTCGTGACCGTGCGGCTGCCCCGGCCGGACGCCGCGCCGGCCGTCCGCACCTGGGGCGGCGAGGCGGAGATCCTGCGCGCGGTCCACCGGGTGCTGCCGGAGGTTCCCGAGTGCCTGGCCGCCGGGGACGGTTACCTCATCCACAGCCATGTGGACGGCCGGGTGCCGGAAACCGGCGGCGGGCCGCCGCCGGAGGCCGCGGCCGCCCTGCTCGCGGCCGTCACCCAGGTGCGCGGCCCCGCGCTGCCGCCGCTGCCCGCGCACTGGCCGCGCAACCACACCGACTCCCAGGGGTTCGTGCGCACCCTGGCCCGCCTCGCCGACCGGCAGGTCCGCCACCCCGACTGGCGCGCGTACGGCGGCCTGTTCACCGCCCTCGGCGTCCCCGAGGACGCGCTCGTCCGGTTCGCCGACCGGGTGCCCGCGCTGACCCGTCGGCCCTACGGCCTCCTCCACGGCGACCTGGGCCCCGGCCGGCTCGTCCGCACGGCCGACGGCCTGCACTGCACGGGCTGGGAACTGGCGAGCTACGGCGACCCGTTGTACGACCTCGCCGTCCACCTGGTGCGGACGGGCCGCAGCGGCCCCGAGCGGGAGGCGACCGTGCGGGCCTGGGCCGAGGCGGTGCACCGGGTGCGGCCCGCCGCCGTCGCCGGACTCGGCAAGGACCTGCCCCACCACCTCGCGCTCGTGCACGCCCAGGCCCTCTACGCCGATGTCGTCGGGGCCGTTCGCGCCCTGGAGCGGTCCTTCGGCCCGGCGGCCCTGGCCCGGGCCACCGCCGCCGTGGGCGACGCGCTGCGCGCGGCCACCGAACCGCTGTGCCTCGGCCGGGTGCCGGGCGAGCGCGAGATCGAGCGCGTCCTCTTCCGGCGCGGCGCCTCCCGGCCGGGCCGGCGCCCCCGCGGCATCGGCTGGGTGCCCGACCGGCGGGTCCCCGAGCACCCCGACTTCCCGCACCGGGCGGTCGCCGACGCCCTGTTCCTGGAGGGCGCCGCCCCGGCCGAGCGGGTGTTCAAGGGCGCCACCCACCTGACCACCGTGCTGCGGGTGCCGGGCACCGGCTTCCCCGTGGTCGTGCGCCGCGAGGTCACCGTCGTGCCGCGCCGCGAACGCAGCTTCCTCAGCGAGCACGCCGTCCTCGCCGCCATCGAACGCTCCGGGGTGGCGGTCGCCGCGCCCCGGGTCCTCGCCCTGGGCACCAGTCACGCCACCGACCCGGCCCACCGCCACCACGCCGACCGCTTCGCCGTCCACACCTACGAGGGCGCCCGCGACCTGGGCCGCCGTCCCGACCACCCGGTGCACGGACTGCGCCCGCACGAGGCGGACTGCCTGGTCGACCAGCTGGCCGCGCTGACCGGGGTCGACCACGCAGGACTCGATCCGCTCGGCGGCCGGCCCGGCTTCCACGGCTGGCTGAACGAGCAACTGGTCTCGCTGGTCGAGGGCCTGCCCCGCGAGTCCCGGCAGACCGCCCGCTTCCTCGGACTGCCCGACGCTCCCCGGTTGCGCGAGATCCTCGCCCGCCACCGCGTCACCGACCGCGCCCCCGCCCTGCTGCACGGCGACCTGAACCCGTGGAACCTGGTGCGCCGCGACGACGGACCCGCCCTGACCCTCATCGACTGGGAGATGGCCCTGGTCGGGGACCCGCTGTACGAGCTGGTCCGGCACATGCACCTCACCCCGACCCGGCCGGAGATCCGGGACCGGATGTTCCGCCGCTGGGAGGCCCGGCTGCCGGAGCGGTTCACCCGCAACTGGCGCGAGGACTGGCCGGTCTACCGCTGGATCGAGCTGGTCCGCTCGGCCTACGTCGACCTCGACCGGCTGGTGACCGGGTCGAGCCTGGACGCGCCGAACGTGCGGCGGGCGGTGGCGTCGTACGGCATGACGCTGGCGGCGGCGACGGCCTCGCTGGGGCTGTCGGGGCGGCCGGACGCGCTGCCGCGGCTGGGGCCCGCCTGAGACGTGCGTAGGCTCGCCCCATGGGTGAGACCGAGCCGCGTGAAACGGGTCTGCGCGAACGCAAGAAGCAGCGCACGTACCAGGAGGTGTCCGACACCGCCGTACGGCTGTTCCTGGAACGGGGCTTCGACGCGGTGTCCGTGGCGGAGGTGGCCGCGGCCGCCGGGATCTCCAAGCCGACCCTCTTCCGGTACTTCCCGGCCAAGGAGGACCTGGTCCTGCACCGGATCGCGGACCACGAGACGGAGGCCGCGCGGGTGGTCGCCGGGGAGCCGGACCCGGTGGACGCGCTGCGCCGGCACTTCCTCGCCGGCCTGGAGCGGCGCGACCCGGTCACCGGGCTCAACGACCACCCGCAGGTGCTCGCCTTCCACACCCTGCTCTACGGCACCCCCGCCCTGGTCGCGCGCGCCTACCGGCACCAGGAGCGCTCGGAGGCGGCGCTCGCCGAGGCGCTCGGCGGGGACCTGGACGCGCGGCTCGCGGCCGGGCAGATCATCGCCGTCCAGCGGATCCTCGCCCTGGACAACTGGCGGCGGATCGCGGCGGGGGAGCGGGTGGCGGACGTGGCGCCGGACGCGATGCGGGCGGCGGAGCGGGCGTTCGGGCGGCTGGCGGCGGCGGTGCCGGTCCCACCGGAACGCCAGACCGATTGAGACACGGTTAAAAATGTAACTCGGTAACGCTTTGGGGTTAGGGTGGCGCCATGACGCCAGACCCCGCCCTCACCGACGCCCTGCGGGCCGAGCGCGCCCACCACGACGACTGCCGGGCCGTCCTCGCCGCGATGGTCGAGGGCGCCGCCGAACAGGTCGTCATCGGCGAGGACGTCTCCGCCTCCGGTGCCGACGCCGAGGTGCTCGGCCGCCGGCTGCGCAGCCAGGCCAAGGCGCTGCGCGAACTCCCGCCCGGCCCCCTGTTCTTCGGCCGCCTCGACTTCGCCGCCGACCACCCCGAGCACGGCGGGCACCGCTTCCACCTCGGCCGGCTGCGCATCACCGAGAGCCCCGCCGCCCCGCCCCTCGTGGTCGACTGGCGGGCCCCCGTCTCCCGCGCCTTCTACCAGGCGAGCGCCCGCGACCCGCAGGGCGTCGCGGTACGGCGGCGGTTCGGCTGGGCGCCGGGCAGCACCGGGGAGAGCGCCGACCTCACGGCGCTGGAGGACGAACACCTGCGCGAGGGCGGTCCCGGGGGCGGGGTCAGGCCCGGCGGCATCGTCGCCCGCGAGATCGAACGGCCCCGCGTCGGCCCCATGCGGGACATCGCCGCCACCATCCAGCCCGAGCAGGACGACCTCGTGCGCGCCGCCCTCGCCGACTCGGTGTGCGTGCAGGGCGCCCCCGGCACCGGCAAGACCGCGGTCGGCCTGCACCGCGCCGCGTACCTGCTCTACACCCACCCGAGGCGCCTCCAGCGCTCCGGACTGCTGATCCTCGGCCCCAACCGCACCTTCCTCGCGTACATCTCCGAGGTACTGCCCGCCCTCGGCGAGACCGGGGTGCGCCAGTCCACCCTCCTCGACGAGATCGCCCGCCACCCGGTCACCGGCACCGACCCGGCTCCCACCGCCGCCGTCAAGCACGACCCCCGCATGGCCGAGGTGCTGCGCCGGGCGCTGTACGCGCACGTCACCACGGACGGCTTGACCGACCTCGCCGTACCGGACGGCTCCTACCGGTGGCGGGTGCCCGCCGCCGAACTCGCCGCCATGGTCCGGGAGGTGCGGGCGGAGGAACCGCCGTACGCCGTGGGCCGCGAGCGGGTGCGCACCCGGGCGGTACGGCGGCTGCGCGAGCGCGCCGAGCGGCGCTCCGGGGTGCTGCCCGCCGCCTGGACGCGGCGCATGGAGCACGCCCGGCCGCTCACCGCGCATCTCGACCTGGTGTGGCCGAAGGTCCGCCCGGAGGAGGTGCTGTTCCGGCTCCTCACCGACGCGGGAACGCTGGCCCGTGCCGCGGAGGGCGTGCTGGAGCCCGGCGAGCAGCAGGCGCTGCGCTGGGCGCGGGCGCCGCGCTCGTACAAGTCCGCCCGCTGGTCGGCCGCCGACCTGGTGCTGCTGGACGAGCTGTCCGGGCTGATCGAACACCCCGAGGCGTACGGCCATGTCGTCGTGGACGAGGCACAGGACCTCTCGCCGATGGAGTGCCGGGCCATCGCCCGCCGCGCCGCCTTCGGCTCGCTGACCGTCCTCGGCGACCTCGCCCAGGGCACCGCGCCCTGGGCCGCCCGCGACTGGTCCGCACAACTGCGCCACCTCGGCCGGCCGGACGCGGCGGTGGTGTCCCTGACCACCGGGTTCCGGGTGCCGGCGGCCGTCGTGGCCCTCGCCAACCGGCTGCTGGCCCGACTGGCGGTCCCGGTCCCGCCCGCCCGGTCGCTGCGCACCGACGGCGAACTGGCCCTCCACCCGACCGACGACGTCCTCGCCACCACGGTGGCCGCCGCCCGCCGCGCCCTCGCCCGCGAGGGTTCGGTCGGCGTGCTCGCGGCCGACGCGGACGTGCCCGCCCTGTCCCGCGCCCTCGCCGAGGCGGGCCTCGCCCCGGCGGCCCCCGACGCCCTCGGCGCCCGCCTGACCCTCGTCCCCGCGAGCCTCGTCAAGGGCCTGGAGTACGACCATGTCATCGCCGTGGAACCGGCCGCCGTCATGGAAGCCGAGGAACGCGGCGCCCACCGGCTCTACGTGCTGCTGACCCGTGCGGTGTCCCGCCTGGACGTGGTCCACGGTCGCCCGCTGCCGTTCTGAGGGGTGCCGGGTAGCGTGCCGGGCATGAGTCAACTCATCGACGGGGCAGGCGACTTCGACTTCGCCGCCTTCCGGGACGTACCGACCACCACCCTCGCCGACCTGCTCGGCCCCGCCCAGGTCATGGACGCCGGGATACGGCCGCTGTGGGGGCCGGTGCCGCGGGTGGCCGGTCCGGCGTTCACCGTGAACTGCCCGCCCGGCGACAACCTCATGCTGCACGCCGCCGTCCACCGTGCCGCCCCCGGCTCGGTGATCGTGGTCGAGTCCGGTGACGTCTCGCGTGCCCTGGCCGGTGGCAACGTCTGCGCCGTGGCCCGGCGCAACGGCGTCGCGGCGTTCGTCGCCGACGGACTGCTCCGCGATCTCGCCGAAGTCCGTGACATGGGATTCCCCGTCTTCGCCCGGGGCATCGTCCCGATCCCGGGCACCAAGGAGGCGGCGACCCCGCTGGGCAGACCCGTGCGCTGCGGGGGCGTACGGATCAGCGCGGGGGACGTGGTCGTGGCCGACGAGGAGGGCGTGGTCGCCGTCCCGGCCGCCGACCGCGCCGGCGTCCTCGACGCCGCCCGGGCCAAGCTCGCCGAGGAGGCGGCGAAGACGCTGGACGACTGGGAGCGCGCGCACCGGGCCCGGATCGACGAGATCCTGGCCCGGCAGGGCTTCACGGAGTGAGCGGCGCGCGGCCCGCAGGGGCTGCGCGCAGGCCGTGCCGGGAGCGATCCTGGACGGTGATGCTGCTCTTCCTCGACGTCGACGGTCCGCTCATCCCGTTCGGGGCGGCGGACCACGCATACCCGGTGCACGACGGCCCGCCGGTGCCCGCCGCCGGCCCCTCCCGCCCCGGCCATCCCCTGCTGACCCGCGTCGATCCCGCCCTCGGCCCGCGTCTCGCCGCGCTGGGCTGCGCGCTGGTGTGGGCGACGACCTGGGCGGACGAGGCCAACACCGTCCTCGCCCCCTGGCTCGGCCTGCCCGCGCTGCCGGTCGTGCGGTGGCCGGACGAGGACGGCCCGCCCGGCCCGCTGCACTGGAAGACCCGGCCACTGGTCGCCTGGGCGGCGGGCCGGCCCTTCGTCTGGGTGGACGACGAGATCGGCGCGGCCGACCGCGCCTGGACCGCCGGGCACCATCCGGGCCCGGCGCTCCTCCACCGGGTGGATCACCGGTACGGCCTGACGGAGGCCGATCTCCGGCTGGTGGGGGAGTGGGTGGCGCGGGTGTGATCACGCCCCCACGTACGCCGCCAGGTGCTCCCCGGTGACCGTCGAGCGGGCCGCGACCAGATCGGCCGGGGTGCCCTCGAAGACGATCCGACCGCCGTCGTGTCCGGCCCCCGGGCCGAGGTCGATGATCCAGTCGGCGTGGGCCATGACCGCCTGGTGGTGCTCCACGACGATCACGGACTTGCCGGAGTCCACCAACCGGTCGAGCAGGCCGAGGAGTTGGTCGACGTCGGCGAGGTGGAGCCCGGTGGTCGGCTCGTCCAGGACGTAGACACCGCCCTTGTCGGCCATGTGCGTGGCCAGCTTCAGCCGCTGCCGCTCGCCGCCGGACAGGGTGGTGAGCGGCTGGCCGAGGGTGAGGTAGCCGAGACCCACGTCGGCCATCCGGCCGAGGATCCGGTGCGCCGCGGGCGTGTGCGCCTCGCCCGCGCCGAAGAACTCCGCCGCCTCGGTCACCGGCATCGCCAGCACCTCGCTGATGTCCCGCCCGCCGAGCCGGTACCGGAGCACGGACGCCTCGAACCGCCTGCCCTCGCACTCCTCGCACGTCGTGGAGACCCCGGCCATCATCGCGAGATCGGTGTACACGACCCCCGCGCCGTTGCAGTTGGGGCAGGCGCCCTCCGAATTGGCGCTGAACAGCGCGGGCTTGACCCCGTTGGCCTTGGCGAAGGCCTTGCGGACCGGGTCGAGGAGCCCGGTGTACGTCGCCGGGTTGCTGCGCCGGGAACCCCGGATCGGCGTCTGGTCGACCGCTACGACACCCGCGCCCGCCGGGATCGACCCGTGCACCAGCGAACTCTTGCCGGACCCGGCGACCCCGGTGATCACGGTGAGCACGCCGAGCGGGATGCCCACGTCGACCCCGCGCAGGTTGTGCGTGGTGGCGCCCCGGATCTCCAGCGCGCCGGTGGGCTCGCGCACCGTCTCCTTCAGTCTCGCCCGGTCGTCCAGATGACGTCCGGTGAGGGTGCCCGCGGCCCGCAGCCCCGCGAGGCTCCCCTCGTAGCAGACCGTGCCGCCCGCCGTGCCCGCGCCCGGCCCGAGGTCCACCACATGGTCGGCGATCGCGATCACCTCGGGCTTGTGCTCCACGACGAGCACCGTGTTGCCCTTGTCGCGCAGCCGCAGCAGCAGCGCGTTCATCCGCTGGACGTCGTGCGGGTGCAGGCCGATGGAGGGCTCGTCGAAGACGTACGTCACATCGGTGAGCGAGGACCCGAGGTGCCGGATCATCTTCACGCGCTGCGCCTCGCCGCCCGACAGGGTGCCCGCGGGCCGGTCCAGCGACAGGTAGCCGAGGCCGATCTCCGTGAACGAGTCGAGGGTCTGCCGAAGCGACTCCAGCAGCGGTGCGACCGACGGCTCGGTCAGCTTCCGCACCCAGTCCGCCAGATCGCTGATCTGCATCGCGCACGCGTCGGCGATCCCGATCCCGTCGATCTTCGAGGAACGGGCCGCCTCGGTCAGCCGGGTGCCCTCGCAGTCGGGGCAGGTGGTGAAGGTGACCGCGCGGTCCACGAACTCCCGGATGTGCGGCTGCATCCCCTCCCGGTCCTTGGCGAGCATCGACCGCTGGATGCGCGGGATCAGCCCCTCGTACGTCATGTTGATGCCCGCGATCTTCATCCGGGTCGGCTCGCGGTGCAGGAAGTCGGCCAGTTCCCGCTTGGTGTACGAGCGGATCGGCTTGTCCGGGTCGACCAGACCGGACTCGGCGTACAGGCGGTGGTTCCAGCCGCCCGCCTTGTAGCCGGGCACCATCAGCGCGCCCTCGCGCAGCGACTTCGAGTCGTCGTAGAGCTGGGTGAGGTCGAGGTCGGTGACGGTGCCCCGGCCCTCGCAGCGCGGGCACATGCCGCCGGTGATGCTGAAGCTGCGCCGCTCCTTGACCTGCTTGCCGCCGCGCTCCACGGTGACCGCGCCGGCCCCGCTGATCGAGGCCACGTTGAAGGAGAACGCCTTGGGCGAGCCGATGTGCGGCGTGCCGAGCCGGCTGTAGAGGATGCGCAGCATGGCGCCCGCGTCGGTGACGGTGCCGACGGTGGAGCGCGGGTCGGCGCCCATCCGCTGCTGGTCCACGATGATGGCGGTGGTCAGCCCCTCCAGCACGTCGACGTCGGGGCGGGCGAGAGTCGGCATGAAGCCCTGCAGGAACGCGCTGTACGTCTCGTTGATCAGCCGCTGCGACTCGGCGGCGATCGTGTCGAACACCAGCGAGCTCTTGCCCGAGCCGGACACGCCCGTGAACACCGTCAGCCGGCGCTTGGGAAGCTCGACGGTGACGTCCTTCAGATTGTTCTCGCGTGCCCCGTGCACCCGGATCAGATCGTGGCGGTCGGCGGCGGGCTGTGCGGTGACCTCGTCCATGCGGGCCACGGTAACCGGGGGCGGCGCGGGCGTGCTTCTCCATTCCTGACCGATCCCCTAGGCTGCCCGGCCGTGACGGTGCCTTCGCGCGAGACCCCCCAGGACGTGGCCATCCCGGGCGGCCCCGCGGCCGTCCCGCCCCTGTGGCGCTACCCCCGCTTCACCCTCCTGCTGTCCGCGCGGGTCGTCTCCGTGCTGGGCAACGGCTTCGCGCGGGTGGCCCTCGCCTTCGCGGTGCTGTCGCTGCCGGGCGCGGGCCCGGCCCGGCTGTCCCTGGTGCTGGCCTGCCAGGCGCTGCCGCAGCTGCTGTTCGTGCTGGTGGGCGGAGTGATCGCGGACCGGATGTCGCGTTCGGCGCTGATGGCCGCGGCGGATGTGCTCGGCGCGGGGGCGTACGGCGTGCTGGCCGCCATGGTGCTGACCAAGGCGGCGCCGCTGCCGGGGCTGTGCGTCCTCGCCGTCCTGGCCGGCACGGCGACGGCCCTGTTCACCCCCGCGTCCGAGGGCCTGGTTCCGCTGCTGGTCCCCGCGGACCGTCTGCAACGCGCCAACGGCCTGCTCCGCGTGGGCACCAACAGCTCCATGCTGCTGGGCCTCGCGCTGTCCGGGGTGACCGTGGCGGCGGTGGGCGCGGGCTGGGCGCTGGCGCTGAACGCCGCGTCCTTCGGGATCAGCGCGGCGCTGACGGCACGGCTGCGGGTGCCGGTGCGGCCCCGGGGCGGCACCTCCGGCTGGACCGAACTGCGGGAGGGCTGGCGGGAGTTCTCGTCCCGGCAGTGGCTGTGGGTGGTGGTCGCCCAGTACGCCGTCGTCGTTGCCGCGCTGAACGCCAACGCGGGCGTCCTCGGCCCCCTGATGGCCGAAAGCCGGCTGGGCGGCGCGCGCGCCTGGTCGGTGGTCGTGGCGGCGCAGGCGGTCGGCACCATCGCGGGCGCCGGGCTGGCCGCCCGGGTGCGGGTCTCCCGCCCCCTCCTCGTGGCGGTCCTGTGCACCTTCCCCTCCGCCGTCCCGATCGCCCTGCTCGCGGCCGCGGCCCCGGTCTGGCTGATCGCCGTCGCGATGTTCGGCGCGGGCGTCGCGAGCGACGTCTTCGGCGTGCTGTGGACCACGACCATCCACCGCGAGGTCCCCGAGCACGCCCTCTCCCGCGTCAGCTCCTACGACTGGTTCGGCTCCCTCTCCTTCGCCCCCCTCGGCCTCCTGCTGGCCGGCCCGGCGGCGACGGCGGTGGGCCCGGCCCACGCGCTGGCTGCCTGCGCGGCGCTGATCACGGCGGCCACGGCGGCGGCACTCCTCGCGCCCGGGGTCAGAGGGCTGCGCGCGCCGACGCCGTAGCCGGCGACCGCCCCGCCGGCCGGCGCCCGCTCCTCACCGCGCCCCGGCGCCCGGCGCGTTCTCGCCCCCGGCCGTGCAGCAGGCGGCGACGGTGTCGGCGAAGGCGCGGGCGAGCGGGGTCAGGGCGTCCCAGCGGCGGACGGCCCAGCCGACGGGGAGCGGGGGCAGGCCGGGGATGGGGACGAGGCGCAGGCGGTCGCCGTCACCGGGGGAGGGCCGGCCGGGCAGGGCCGGAACCACGGCGTGGCCGAGGCCGAGTTCGGCCAGCAGCAGGGCGGTGTCCCAGTCGGCGACGCTGGTGTCGGAGCTGCCGCGGATGCCCAGTTCGGCGAGGGCGGCGTCGAGGCGGACGCCCGAGGTGGAGTTCTGCGGCAGCCGGATGAGGCTGACCCCCGCGAGGTCGGCGGCGTCGATCCGGGACCGGGCCGCCAGCGGGTCGTCCGCGCGGACGGCGAGCACCCACGGGAGTTCCACGACGGTGCGCTGCTCGATGCCGCGCACCGGCCCGCCGATGGTGACCCAGGCGAGGTCCAGCTTGTCGGCGACGAGCGCGTCGAAGCAGCTCCGGCTGGAGGTCTCCGTCTGGAACTCCAGGCTCACCCTCGGGTGGCGCTGCCGGAAGGCGACGATCGCCTCGGCCATGAAGTGCCGTACCGTCGTCCCGCCCGTGGTGACGCGCACCGCGCCGCTGTCGCCGCTGACCAGGTCCCCGAGGCGCCGCAGCGCCAGGTCGAGCCCCGCGATGCCGTCGGCCGCGGCGTCCCGCAGCACGCGTCCCGCCTCGGTCGGCACGACGCCGCGCGGCTGGCGTTCCAGCAGGCTCACCCCGGTCTCCCGTTCCAGCCGCTTCACGTGCTGGCTCACGGCCGACTGCGTGCGGTCCAGCTCCCGGGCGACGGCACTGAGGCTGCCCGCCCGGCACACCGCCACGAAGACACGGAGATCGTCCAAGGTCATGCCCAAGCTTTAGCTTGGATGGAGGGAGAAATCCATAGGATTGACTGGGATTGGCGGGCTCGGGATGATCAGCGCAGGGCCCAGGGCGGCAACCCGTCCGGCGCCTTCGCGGGGGTCCGGACCCCGGGAGGCACGGACGGGTGCCGACCCGAGTGACGGAAGGAACCCGCCTCGTGTCCGCTTCCCTCGCCGCGTCCGCGCAGGCCACCGCGCTGCTGCGCCGGCTCGGCGCCACCCGCGTCGCCCACCCGGGCGGCACCCTCCTCGTGCACCTCCAGCGCGTCCGTGAACTGCTCGCCACCTGGGGCGCCCGCCCGGCCCTCCAGCTCGCGGGCCTGTGCCACGCCTGCTACGGCACGGACGGCTTCCCGACCGCGCTGCTGTCCCCCGACCGCCGTGGCGAACTCGTCGAGGCGATCGGCGCGGAGGCCGAGGCGATCGTCCGCCTCTACGCCTCCTGCGACCGCGCGGCCACCTACCCGGCCCTCCCGGCCCCCGATGCCCCCTTCCACGACCGCTTCACCGGCCGCACCCATGTCCCCGACCCGCAACTGGTCCGTGACTTCGCCGAGTTGACGGCCGCCAACGAACTCGACATCACCCGCGTCGACCCGGCCTTCCGCGACGCCCAGGGCCCCGAACTCCTCCCGCTCTTCACCCGGCTGCGCCCCCTGCTGACCGATCGTGCCTGGTCGACCTGCCAGGAGGTCCTCGCTCCGCGGGGCCAGGGGCGGGGTGACTGAGCCGTGTCCCCGCGGATGAGACTGGTCGCGATCACGCTCGACTGCCCCGATCCGCCGGCCCTGGCCGCCTTCTACCAGCAGGCCACCGGCTTCGCACCGCATCCGAAGTCGGACGCGGACTTCGCGGGTCTGGACCGCGAGGACGGGCTCTTCATCGGATTCCAGCGGGTCGACGACTACCGGCCCCCGCGCTGGCCCGGGCAGACGGTTCCGCAGCAGCTGCACCTCTGCTTCGAGGTCCCGGACCTGGACGAGGCCGAGGCGCGGCTGCTGGAACTGGGCGCGGGCAAGCCCGAACACCAGCCCCACGACGCCGGGAAGGCACGCGTCCTCACGGACCCGGCCGGCCACCCCTTCTGCATCTGCCGAGGCTGACGGCCGGTGTCCGTTCCTAAAAGATCTGAATGGATGAGGTGTCTCCGAGCTGGGCCTTGTCAGTTCTGCTGGGACGGTTCCGAAGCCGGGCGGCCCAGTGGATCTGAATGGTGGTGAGCCTCTCGTGGGGACAGCCGGGGTGGTCCCATTTGTTCTGTCGGACGGTGGGGCTGTGACCTGGAGTCTTTCAGTTTTAGTGGGACTCATCCTGTAGGGCGTCGTAGTCGTCCGGCGTCGTCACCAGCATCAGTGATCGTCCCAGGGAGTCGGTCCAGCGAAAGAGTGCGTCGTTGGAGAAGGCGTGGGAACGGAGCTTTTCGCGGAGGGTGGGGACGTTCCGGTATCCCGCCAGCCAGCGGACGTTCACCATCCGCACCGGTTCCACCTCGCCGACGACGCGATATCCCCACCCCACGGCCTCACAAGCCGCCCGCGCCGCTGCGCACTTGGCCGCCGACCGTGCGTCGATCCGGTCCAGCGGTCGGCAGTCCACCACCAGCCCCCGCCCGTCCTTCGAACCGAGCGAAGTAGTCCGGAGCGTGCGAGACCCGCTTGCCCAGCTCGTCCTCCCAGAACAGCCACAACGGCTGCGACAGCAGCCCCGTCACCTGCGGCGCAAACCCCTCGTCCGAGTGATTACACAGTCCGGCGCGATCTCTCGTCGCTGTCCGTGTCTCTTAACCGCTGAGGCGAGGCGAGAGGCTTTTGGTAAGGCTCGTGGCGGCAGCGCAAGCCCGCACGACCCGTCACATTCGGCAGGAGCTGAGTGTCACGCCGGCGGCCGGGCGAGTTTGGCGGCTACGGCGTCGAGGACCCAGTCCAGGCCGGTCGCGAAGGATGCCTCGGCGTCCACGTCCGTGCCGTCGTACACGGCCTTGGCCAGCGCCGGGAAGCGGCCCGTGGCCAACATCCTCGTCACATGCGGGCCGGAGGCCCGCTGCCAGTCGTGCTTGGACAGGCCCGTGGCGCGTTCGGCCCGCAGGTTCGCGATCTCGCGTCTGATCGCGCCGATCAAGTAAGCGCTGACGGTCTCCACGGCGCGCAGGACGGTGTCGATGTCGGCGATGCCATCGAAGGCGGACAGCGTGGCCTCGGTCATGGCGAGGCCGTTCGGGCCCAGGGCCGGCCGACCGCCGAGCAGGTCGGCCAGCCATTCGTGGCGGAGGGCGGCCTGCCTGGTGCGCCGGGCGAGGATGCGCAACGCCTCCCGCCAGTCACCGGGCTGCTCCGTGGGGCGGATCTCGGCGTACACCTCGTCCACCATGAGGTCGAACAACTCCTCCTTGGTGGAGATGTATCGGTACAGCCGCATAGGACCGGCGTCCAGGCGGGCGGCGATCTTGCGCAAGGACACCGCCTCCAGCCCGCCCTCGTCGGCCAGTGCAACGGCGGCGGTGACGATCCGCTCCCGGTCGAGCGGCACGGGTTGAGTCGGCGGCTCCGGCCGGTCCCACACAGTCATAGGAGGCATCGTACTGTTGCGATGCATCGTAAGGAATCAATACAGTGTATCGATATGAGACGCCGCATCGCAGTGGTCGGCAGCGGTCCTGCCGGCCTTACCTTCGCCCGTGTCCTGCACCGTTACGATCACCCGGTCGCCGTCCTCGAACGCGATCCCGCCCCCGACGCCCGTCCCCCGGGCGGCACGCTGGACCTGCATGAAGGGCTGGGCCAGCTCGCGCTGGGCAAGGCGGGGCTGCTGACGGAGTTCCAGGCGCTGTCCCGTCCCGAGGGGCAGGCCATGCGCATCCTGGACACGGACGGGACCGTCCTGCGCGACTGGCGACCCCGCCCGGATGAACAGGCCAATCCCGAGATCGACCGTGGGCAACTCCGTGACCTGCTGCTCGGCCCACTCGACGTCCAGTGGGGGCGGGGCGTGACGCAGGTGGTGCCGGGAACCCGGGACGGCGTACTGGTCCACTTCACGGACGGGCGACAGGAGACGTTCGACCTCGTGGTCGGCGCGGACGGCGCCTGGTCCCGGGTCCGTCCGGCAGTCTCGTCGGTGACGCCGCACTACACCGGCGTCACCTCGATCGAGACCTCCCTCGACGACGTCGACATCCGCCACCCTGACGTCGCCCGGCTGATCGGCGACGGTTCCGTCGCTGTGTACGGCGTGAACCGAAGCCTCGTCGCCCAGCGCAACAGCGGCGGCCACGTCAAGGTGCACGCCCAGTTCCGCGCGCCACTGGACTGGCACACGAACCTGGACCTGGCCGACGTCGAGGCCGTGCGATCGAGCCTGCTGGCGCTGTTCGACGGCTGGGCCGTTCCCGTCATCGACCTCCTCCGCCACGGCACCGCTTTCGTCCACCGACCCCTCTACGTCCTGCCCGTGTCCCACACCTGGACCCACGTCCCCGGGGTGACGCTACTGGGCGACGCCGCACACCTGATGCCCCCGTTGGGGGCGGGCGCGAACCTCGCGATGCTGGAAGGCGCCGAACTCGCCGAGTCCATCGCCACCGCCGACCCCGGAGGTCTGGACGATGCCGTCCGCGCCTTCGAGGAACGGATGTGGGCGCGGGCCGCCAGGTGGGCGAAGATCACAACGGCCGGTCTGGAACGCCTCGTGAGCCCGGACCCCGCCGAAGCCCTCGCCCTCTTCGACCAAGTCCAGCCATCCTGACTGCCAAGCGCGAGAGCACCAGCACCAACAGCTCGCCACGGCCTCACGGGACAGTACGGCACCGCCGCAGTCCCTTCCGAAAACCACCGTTAGGCGAACGCACGGACGCCTGCACCGAACACGTCCCTCAGCCCTCTGCCGCGAAAATCCGGTCCGATCCTCCTCGCGGGCCGGTAGGCAGCTCGCTGTGCAGGTCGCCCGGGGCCCTTTCACTTCAGAGTGCAGACCCGGCGGGAAACCGCACATAGACCGGGAACGGACAGCCGGGTTCCGTCCGTGTTGCCCCGCCTCCCCCCCCGCCCCCGGCACACTTTTGCAAGCGGGTGCTTGCAATTGTTAGCGGGGCGGGGCATGGTGGAGGCATGGCATCGCTGAACGTCGGCAATCTCGGTGAGTACCTGCGCGAGCAGCGGCGAAACGCGCAGCTGTCGTTGCGGCAGCTCGCCGATGCCGCCGGGGTGTCCAATCCGTACCTGAGCCAGATCGAGCGCGGGCTGCGCAAGCCGAGCGCGGAGGTGTTGCAGCAGGTCGCCAAGGCGCTGCGGATCTCCGCCGAGACGCTGTACGTGCGCGCCGGCATCCTCGACGCCGAGCGGGACCGGGATGAAGTGGAGACGCGTGCCGTCATCCTCGCCGATCCCTCGCTCAACGAGCGGCAGAAGCAGGTGCTGCTCCAGATCTACGAGTCCTTCCGGAAAGAGAACGGATTCGGGATCGGCGAACCCGCGCGGGCGCCGGACGGTACGGAGGAGGAGACCGGCGACGACGATGCCGGTTCGCGGCGGACGGCCGGCTGACGCCGGACCAGGGCACCGGGCGTCCACCACGAACCAGACAACCTCAGCCGAACGCGAATCCGGGAGGACCATCACCATGGCCATCACCGACGACCTGCGCAAGACCCTCAGCGACCCGACCCCGCTCTACTTCGCCGCCGGCACCGCCGACCTCGCCCTCCAGCAGGCCAAGAAGGTGCCCGCCCTGGTCGAGCAGCTGCGCGCCGAGGCCCCCGCCCGGATCGACAAGGTGCGCAACACCGACCCCAAGTCCGTGCAGGAGAAGGCCGCCGCCCGGGCCAAGGAGGCGCAGGAGACCCTCCAGACCAAGGTCACCGAGCTGTTCGGCGGCCTCGACGTCGACCTGAAGAAGCTCGGCGAGCAGGCCCAGGACCTCGCCCTGCGCGGTGTGGGCGTCGCCGCCGAGTACGCCGTCAAGGCCCGGGAGACCTACGAGAAGGTCGCCGAGCACGGCGAGCAGGCCGTGAAGGGCTGGCGCGGCGAGGCCGCCGAGGAGATCGAGGAACTGGCCATCGCGGTCGAGGGCAAGCCCGAGCCGGTCGACGTCGGGGACGAGCCCGCCAAGCCCGCCCCGACCAGGATCGTCACGCCGGAGTCCGCCGCGGAGAAGAAGACCGCCGCGAAGAAGGCCCAGGCCGCCCGCAAGACCGTCCCCGCGAAGAAGACCACCCCGCCGGCCAAGTGACCGCGGGGCGTCGGACGCACACGGGCCGGGCACCTTTGGGGTGTCCGGCCCGTTCTATGGGTACGGTGGCGGCGTAGGGACCGAGAGGGAGATCACGGGCGGTGGGAAGCATGCTGATGTTGGGCTTCAGCGGATTCATGGGAATCCTGAAGATCGTCCTCATGGCCCTGGCCGCGTTCGCGCTCGTCGACGCCGCCGTGCGCCGCGAGGACGCCTTCCGCGCGGCCGACAAGCAGAACAAGGTCTTCTGGCTGATCATCCTGGGCATCGCCCTGGTCGTCAGCATCCTGTTCTCGATCCTGTCCATCCTGCCGATCGCCGGCGCGGTGGCGAGCATCGTGTACATCGTGGACGTCCGCCCCGCCCTGCGGCACGTCACCGGCGGCAACGGCTTCGGCCGCCGCCGCGGCAGCAGCAGCGACGGCCCGTACGGCCCCTACAACGGCGGCCGCTGACCCCTCCCGGCCGGTCTACTCCGTCCGGTCCAGCAACACCACGGCCACGTCGTCCGTCAGCTCACCGCCGTTGAGGTGGCGCACCTCCTGTACGGCGGCCCGCAGCAGTTCCTCCCCGCTCAGCCCCTCGGAGAGCTGGCGGCGGATCATCTCCACCATCCCGTCCTGGCCGAGCCGTTCCCCGCCGGTCCCGATCCGGCCCTCGATCAGGCCGTCGGTGTACAGCATCAGGCTCCACCGCGTGCCCAGCTCCACCTGCGTGCGTGACCAGTGGACGCCGGGCAGCAGGCCGAGGGCGGGGCCGTTGTCGTCGTAGGGCAGCAGCTCCGCGGGGCGGCCCGGGCGGGCCAGCAGGGGCGCCGGGTGGCCGGCCAGGCACAGGCCCGCGTGCCGGCCGTCGGGCGCGATGTCCACCGTGCACAGCGTCGCGAAGATCTCCTCGTCCGCGCGCTCGTGCTCCAGCACCTCCTGCAGCGTGCCCAGCAGCTCGTCCCCGCACAGCCCGGCCAGGGTCAGCGCCCGCCAGGCGATGCGCAGCTCCACGCCGAGCGCGGCCTCGTCCGGGCCGTGCCCGCAGACGTCGCCGATCATGGCGTGCACCGTGCCGTCGGGGGTGCGGACGGCGTCGTAGAAGTCGCCGCCGAGCAGCGCCCGGGAGCGGCCGGGGCGGTAGCGGGCCGCGAACCGCAGCGCGGAGCCGTCGAGGAGCGGCGTGGGCAGCAGCCCGCGCTCCAGGCGCCGGTTCTCCTGCGCCCGCAGCCTGCTCTCGGTGAGCCGCCGCTCGGCGGTGTCGGACCGCTTGCGCTCCACCGCGTACCGGATGGCGCGGCTGAGCAGCCGGCCGTCCAGCTCGTCCCGGAAGAGGTAGTCCTGCGCGCCGACGCGTACCGCCTCGGCGCCGCGCTCGGCGTCGCCGGAGCCGGTCAGGGCGAGCACGGCGTGCCGGGGCGCGAGCTGGAGGACGTGCCGGAGCACGGCCAGCTCGTCGTCGGTCTCCTTGCCGCCCGGCGCGGGCAGCGCCAGGTCCAGCAGGATGCAGTGGACGTCGTCGGTGAGCAGCCGCTCGGCCTCGGTGAGGTTGCGGGCGGTGCGCACGCGGATCGGCTTGCCGGAGGAGTCCAGCAGTTCGGGCACGATCGGCGAGCCGACCGGGTCGTCCTCGATCAGCAGCAGGGTGAGAGTGGTGCCGCCGGCGGGCGCGGCGTCGCGGTGGGCCTCTTCCTTGAGGGGGGCGCCGAGGGCGCCGGCGGCCTGCGCCTGACCACTCTCCACGGCCGGGATCGCTCTCTGCCGCGGTACGGGTACGGGCATCGTCCTGGGTTCCTTCCCTCCCCCCGAGGGCACGGCGGTGTCGAGGGGTCTCGACCCACCGACGGGTGACCATAGCGGGTGGTGCCACCCCGACGGAATGGTGTGAGCCGCGTCGCTCCGGTTCCGGCCGCTGTCATATGCCGCAATCTCTACCGCAGTTGGACAGCCGTCGGGGCCCGGCGGGATGACGAAGCTCACGTCCTGCCCCGGTTTGCACGGGGGTTGGCGGTGGAGTGGGTCACATGGGCCGTACGGCGCGGCGCGGGGCCCCGGTCACAACGGGGCGAACACGTACATATGGCGCGGCTCACGCGACCTGGATCACACGGGGGCGGCCCCGCCCGCCCGGGCCCCGCGGGGTCAGCGCAGGGCGGCCAGACCGGTCCGGGTGGTGGCCAGAACCACCCGGTCGCCCTTCGCCAGCACATGGTCGTCGGGCGTGTCCGTGCGGCCCGCCAGCGCCAGCACCCGCCAGGAACCCGCGCGGAACGCCTCGCGCACCGTCCGCCCCTCCAGCATCGGATGCCCGTCCACGTCGACCGCGGCGAACAGCAGCACCTGCCGCTCCACCGAGACCGCGCCGAGCACCTGCCGCCCGAGCATCGCCCCCGCGAACGCCGGCGCCGCCAGGTGCGTGACGCTCCGGCTCCGGGTCAGCGCGTGCGGATACGCGGCCCGCAGGGTCCGGTACACCGCCGTCGCGAAGTCGTCGTCGTACAGCCGCAGCACCACCCGCAGATCCGGCCGTACCGTGCGCGCGTACAGCGCCGCCTCCAGGTTCGTGGTGTCCGCGCTGGTCACCGCGAGCAGCGCCTGCGCCCGGTGGATCTTCGCCGACTCCAGCACGCCCTCCTGGGTGACGTCCCCGAGCACCACCGGCACCCGCAGCCGCCGTGCCGTCGCGAGCCCCCGCGCCTCGGGGTCGGACTCGACGCACACCACGGGCACGTTCAGCTCCCGCAGCCGCGTCAGCACCCGCGTCCCGATCTTGCCGAGCCCCAGCAGCACCACGTGCCCGCCGAGCCCGCGCGGCGGCTTGCGCAGCGAGGTGGCGGTGCGGAACGTACCCAGCGCCTCCAGCACCGCGGCCAGCAGTACCGGCAGCAGCAGCAACCCCACCAGCGCGGACAGCAGTTGGAGCAGCTGCCGGCCGAGCGGGGCGCCGAGCGCCGGGTCGTCGATGGCGAACATGTCGAGCAGGGTGAGGTAGAAGGCCCGCAGCGGATGGATCCGGGTCACCGCCCACAGGGCGATCGCCAGCGCGAGCACACAGCCCACCAGACCGGCCAGCGACCACCGCAGCCGCCGCGAGAACAGGAACGCGAGCGACGGCATGACCCCCGCCCCCCGGCCCGGCGCCGCCGACCGGGGGTCACCCGCCGACGACACCTGTTCCAGCACGATCGCCGTCCGCCCGGCGGCCCCCCGCACCTCCTCGTCGTCCGGCAGCAGCCGCGGCTCCTGGTCCCCGCCGGCCACCCCCGCGGGGTCGTTGACCGACAGCAGGGCCAGGGTGTGCAGCCCGGAGTCGGCGGGCAGCGGCCGTTCCACCGCGCGCAGCAGCAGCCCCTCGGTCTGGACGACCTTGCTGGTGCCGGCGAGCGCGGTCGCGGCCAGGGCCGGCGCGGCGGTGTCCGCGTCGGACAGCACCGTGGTCGACGCCTCCCGGCGCGCGTCGCCGCCACCGCCGCTCGCCAACGCGGCCGCCTGGTCGAGGAGTTCCTCGATGTGCTGGCCCAACCGCCGGTTGTACAGCCGCAGTACGAGCCGCAGCCTCGGATTGAGCCGGCGGGCGGTCAGCGCGGCGCGGATGTTGGTCTCGTCGTCGTCGTGCACGAGGGCGAGCGCGGCGGCCCGTTCCACCCCGGCCTCCGCGAGCACCGCCTCGGTCAACTCACCGGCCTCCAGCACCGGTTCGCCGACCGTCGCACCGGCCGCCGCCGATGGGGCGGGGGCGGTGGGCGCCCCGCCCCGCGCGCCGACGGCCGCGCTGACCACCCGGTCCAGCAGCGCCGCCGACGCCGCCCGGGCCCGGCCGACCACCGGCGGTCTCGCCGTGCGCTCGCTCGGCGGCACCACCAGGGTGACCTGCTCGCCGTACACCCCGCGCAACTCGGCGGCCAGCCGGTGCGCCAGCCCGTCGTCCCCGCACACCACCATGTGGGGTGCGCCGGGTCCCCCTTGAAACGGAACACTCGCCACGGAGGGAAAGACTGCCTCAGCGGGAAGCCTGGTTCCACCGCCGCCCCGGCCGCCGATCGACGGTCAGTGTCCTTCCGCGGCCGCCTTCTCGAAGTCGAACCGCGCCAGATCCGCGAGCCACACCCGCGCGTTGCCGTCCGACGGGGCCCGCCAGTCGCCGCGCGGGGAGAGCGAGCCGCCGGCCGAGACCTTGGGCCCGTTCGGCATGGCCGAGCGCTTGAACTGGGCGAACGCGAAGAAGCGGCGGCAGAAGACCTCCAGCCAGCGCACGATCTCCGTGAGGTCGTACGCCACCCGCTTGGCCTCCGGGAAGCCCGGCGGGAAGGCGCCGGACGCGGTGTCGTGCCAGGCGTGCCAGGCCAGGAAGGCGATCTTCGAGGGGCGGAAGCCGTAGCGCAGCACGTGGAAGAGGGTGAAGTCGTGCAGCGCGTACGGGCCGATCTTCGACTCGGTGGACTGCATCTCCTCGCCCGGCACCAGCTCCGGGCTGATCTCGGTGTCCAGGATCGCGGCCAGGATGGCGCCGGTCTCCTCGTCGAACTGGCCGCTGCCGATCACCCAGCGGATCAGGTGCTGGATCAGCGTCTTGGGCACGCCGGAGTTCACGTTGTAGTGGCTCATCTGGTCGCCGACGCCGTACGTCGACCAGCCCAGCGCCAGCTCGGAGAGGTCGCCGGTGCCCAGCACGATGCCGCCGCGCTGGTTGGCCAGCCGGAACAGGTAGTCGGTGCGCAGACCCGCCTGGACGTTCTCGAACGTGACGTCGTACACCGGCTCCCCGGCGGCGAACGGGTGGCCCATCTCCTGAAGCATCAGCCGCGCGGTCGGCGTGATGTCCAGCTCCGCCGCGGTGACCCCGAGCGCCCGCATCAGCCGGTGCGCGTTGTCCTTGGTGTGGTCGCTGGTGGCGAAGCCGGGCAGGGTGAAGGCGAGGATGTCGCTGCGCGGCCGGCCCGCCCGGTCCATCGCGCGGGCGGCGACGATCAGCGCGTGGGTGGAGTCCAGGCCGCCCGAGACGCCGATGACCACCTTGGGGCCGCCGATCGCCGCGAGCCGCTGCTGGAGGCCCTCGACCTGGATGTTGTAGGCCTCGTAGCAGTCCAGGGCGAGCCGGTCGGGGTCGGCGGGCACGAACGGGAACCGCTCGACGCGGCGGCGCAGCCCCAGGTCGGCGCCGACCGGCGGGTCCAGCCGGAAGGAGACCGTGCGGAAGTCGGCGGTGCGGGCCGCGTGGGTACGGCGGTTGTCGTCGAAGCTGCCCATGCGCCGGCGCTCCTGCTGCAACAGGTCCAGATCGACGTCGGCCGTCGCGAACTGGTCGCCGAGCGGGAAGCGGTCGGACTCGGCCAGCAGCACCCCGTTCTCGTAGATCATGGTCTGCCCGTCCCAGGACAGGTCCGTGGTCGACTCGCCCAGACCGGCCGCCGCGTAGACGTAGGCGGCGAGGCAGCGGGAGGACGCGGAGCGGCACAGCAGCTTGCGGTCCTCGGCGCGGCCGACGGTGATCGGGCTGCCGGACAGGTTGGCGAGCACCGTCGCCCCGGCCAGGGCCGCCTCCGCGCTCGGCGGCACCGGCACCCACATGTCCTCGCAGATCTCCGCGTGCAGCACCAGACCGGGCACGTCCTCCGCGGTGAACAGCAGATCCACGCCGAACGGCACGTCCGCGCCGTCGATCCGGATGGTGCCGCCGCGCTCGTCGTCGCCCGCGGCGATCTGGCGGCGCTCGTAGAACTCCCGGTAGTTCGGCGGGTACGACTTGGGGGCCACGCCGAGGATCCGGCCGCGGTGCACCACGACCGCGCAGTTGTAGACCCGGTTGCGGTGGCGCAGCGGGGCGCCGACGACCAGCACCGGCAGCAGGTCCGCGGAACCGGCGACCACCTCCCGCAGGGCCGCCTCGACCGCGTCCAGGAGCGGGTCCTGGAGCAGCAGGTCCTCGATGGAGTAGCCGCACAGCACCATCTCGGGGAAGACGGCGACGGCGACGCCCTCCTCGGCGCACCGGCGCGCCTGGCGCAGGACCGCTTCGGCGTTGGCGCCAGGGTCGGCGATGACGGTGTGGCCCGTGCACGCGGCGACGCGCGCGAAGCCATGCTGATAGATCGACCAGAAGTTCACACAGGGAAGCCTAGAACTTCTCCTTCACGGCGGTCACCGGCGCTCGCCTTCGCCCCGAACCGGGACGTACAGTTACCCCTAGGGGTATTTCTTGAGGAGTGAGCGTGGAACTGGATCTCGAGGGCGCGTCCCTGAAGGCCGTGCTGAACCGGCTGCGGCGGGCGCAGGGGCAGATCTCCGGCGTGATCCGGATGATCGAGGAGGGGCGGGACTGCGAGGACGTGGTCACCCAGCTCGCCGCCGCCTCGCGGGCGCTGGACCGCGCCGGGTTCGCGATCATCGCCACCGGGCTCCAGCAGTGCGTGGCCGACATCGAGTCGGGCCGCAAGAACGGCGAGGACGCGGAGGCGATGCGGGCGCGGATGGAGCGGTTGTTCCTGTCGCTGGCGTGACCGCCGCACCGGGCCGACTCCGCCGCCGGCCCGGGCGTCGGCGGCGGCCGGTCACCTCGTGCGCTCGGCCGGGCGCCGTCCGGTCGTCGGCGCTGTCGCCGCCGCGGACCCCGTCCGGGTGCCTGCCCGGCCATCGGCCCGGGGGCCTTTCGCGCACCCGCGCGGGCCGTTCGGCCCTAGCCCGCCCCGCATGCCCTGACTTCACTGGTCCGGCGGCCCCCTGACCTCCACCGGCAAGGCGGAACAGCCCGATGACCAGTGACCCGACCACCGGCGCCACCCCCCGGCAGCGGGACCGCCGGAGCAGCCCGCCGGACGCCCCGGCCCCCGCGGCCACCGCCTCCCGTGCCTTCGCCTGGCTGCTGATCATCACGGGAGCGCTGGGCGTCCTCGCCTCCTACGTGATCACGGTCGACAAGATCCAGCTGGTCCAGGACCCGGACTTCAGTCCCTCCTGCAACCTCAGCCCCGTGCTGTCGTGCGCCGACGTGATGCGCAGCGACCAGGCGTCCGTGTTCGGCTTCCCCAACCCTCTCCTCGGCCTCGCCGCCTACCCCGTCGTGGTCGCCGTCGGCTGCGCACTGCTGGCCGGCGCCCGCTTCCGGCGCTGGTTCTGGCTCGGCCTGAACGCCGGCACGTTGTTCGGCGCGGGCTTCTGCATGTGGCTGATGAGCCAGGCGCTCTACGAGATCGGCGCCCTGTGCCTGTGGTGCTGCCTGGCCTGGGCCGCCACCATCGCCATGTTCTGGTACACCACCGCGCACAACCTGACCCACGGCGTCATCCGCGCCCCGCGCGCCGTGGTGGCGGGCGTCCTGGAGTTCCACTGGGCGGTGCCGCTCACCTGGTACCTGGCCATCGTGATGCTGATCGCCACCCGCTGGTGGGACTACTGGCGGTCGCTGCTCTGAGCCCAGCCCCGCTGTCGGCCGGTTCGCCGTCGGCCGCCCGCTGCCGGCTGCTCGGCTGCCGGGCGTTCTGTCGTCGGCTGCTCGGCTGCTCGGCTGCCGGGCGCCCTGCCGTCGGCTGTTCGGCTACTCCGCCGTCGGTCGCCCCGCCACCGGCTGCTCGGCCGCCGGCCGTCCCGCCGCCGGGCGCGCCTGGGCGCGGCGGCGTTCGGCGGTGCCGTCCGCCGGGGCTGAACGGCCCCGCCGACCGGCCCTGCCCGCCCCCGCGTTCGCCCGGTTAGCGTCGCGCAATGGAGCTCAAGAACATCCCCGACCCGGGCTTCGCGGGCGACGACGGCTCACCCGAGCCACGACTGGCCGCCGCGCTCGCCGCGTGGTCCGAGGACCCCCGCGAGGCGACGGAGACCGAACTGCTCGCGCTGCTGGCCGACGCCCGCCTGCTGGTGCCGGTCATCGCCGTGCTGGGCGAGACGGAGACCGGCCCGGACGGCCGCAAGGGCGAGAAGACGAGCGACATGGCGGTCGCCACCCTGCGCCTGCCCGACGGCCGCCGGGGCCTGCCCGCCTTCACCAGCCTCGCGGCGCTGGGCCGTTGGCGCCCCGACGCGCGGCCCGCCCCGGTCCCGGCCTGCAAGGCGGTCGAGGCGGCGTGGCACTCCGGGGCGCAGACCCTGCTGATCGACGTCGGCGGACCGGTCTGCTACGAGCTGGCGGGCGCCGCCCTGCGCGCGGTCGCCGAGCGCCGGCCCCATCTGCCCCCGTCGCGCGACCCCGAGATCGCCGACGCCCTGCGGACGGTCCTGGCCCGCCACCCGGTCGTGCGCCGCGCCCATCTGCTGCCCGCCGCGGGCGACGACACCGACGCCCGGCTCGTCGTCGTACCGGCCTCGTCCGGCACGGACGACCAACTCCCCTCACTCGCTCACCAGTTGCGCGAAGCCGTGCGCGACCTGGCCGCCGACCTGGCCGCGGACCCGCTGCTGCGCGTCCGCCTGGACCGCGGCCTGGACCTCGCGGTCGTACCCGAGCACCGGGCGGTCCCCGGGCCGCCGCCCCTCTACCGGCGCCACTGACCGGGGAACGCGGCAAGAAGGGCCGCCCGGCCCTACCGGCGGCCGGAGGCGGGCCTGTTGGGCCCTATCGGCGAGGGGTGTCCCCCGGCCGATCATGTGGCGGGCCGGGAAGCGCCGGGTCCACGACCCGCACGCGTGGCGCTTCCCGGCTCCTCACGACATGAACAGCTGGAGGGACGCCATCCGGTGGACGAGGTACAGACACACAAGGTGATGACCGCACGGCCGGACGCCGGGGTCATCACGGCCGGGCGGCAGCCGGCCGTACGACGCGCGCGGCCCGCGGGGACGCAGTGGCTGACGACCACGGACCACAAGCAGATCGGGACACTGTACCTGGTCTCGTCGTTCGCGTTCTTCCTGATCGGAGGCGTGCTGGCGCTGCTGATGCGCGCCGAGCTGGCCCGGCCCGGACTGCAGATCATGTCGAACGAGCAGTTCAACCAGGCCTTCACCATGCACGGCTCGATCATGCTGCTGCTGTTCGCGATGCCGCTGTTCACCGGCTTCGCGAACTGGATCATGCCGCTTCAAATAGGCGCGCCGGACGTCGCGTTCCCACGGCTGAACATGCTCGCCTTCTGGCTGTTCCTGTTCGGCTCGCTGATCGCGGCAGGCGGCTTCCTGACGCCCGACGGCGCCGCCGACTTCGGATGGTTCCTGTACGCCCCGCTGTCCGACGCCGTGCACTCGCCGGGACTCGGCTCCGACCTGTGGATCATGGGCGTGGCCCTGTCCGGCTTCGGCTCGATCGCCGGCGCGGTCAACTTCATCACCACGATCATCTGCATGCGCGCCCCCGGCATGACCATGTTCCGCATGCCGATCTTCACCTGGAACGTGCTGCTGACCGCCGTCCTGGTCCTGATCGTCTTCCCGGTGCTGGCCGCGGCCCTGTTCGCCCTGGAGTGCGACCGCAAGTTCGGCAGCCACATCTTCGACGCGGCCAACGGCGGCGCGCTGCTGTGGCAGCACCTCTTCTGGTTCTTCGGCCATCCGGAGGTCTACATCCTGGCGTTGCCGTTCTTCGGCATCGTCTCCGAGGTCGTCCCGGTCTTCTCCCGCAAGCCGATGTTCGGCTACATGGGCCTGATCGGCGCGACCATCGCCATCGCCGGCCTGTCGGTCACCGTCTGGGCGCACCACATGTACGTCACCGGCGGCGTGCTGCTCCCCTTCTTCTCCTTCATGACCTTCCTGATCGCGGTACCGACCGGGGTGAAGTTCTTCAACTGGATCGGCACCATGTGGAAGGGCTCCCTGAGCTTCGAGACCCCGATGCTCTGGACCACCGGCTTCCTCATCACCTTCGTCTTCGGCGGTCTGACCGGAGTGATCCTCGCCTCCCCGCCGATGGACTTCCACGTGTCCGACTCCTACTTCGTGGTCGCCCACTTCCACTACACGATCTTCGGTACGGTCGTGTACGCGATGTTCGCCGGATTCCACTTCTGGTGGCCCAAGTTCACCGGCAAGATGCTGGACGAACGCCTCGGCAAGATCACCTTCTGGACGCTGACGGTCGGCTTCCACCTCACCTTCCTGGTGCAGCACTGGCTGGGCGCCGAGGGCATGCCGCGCCGGTACGCCGACTACCTGGCCACCGACGGCTTCACCGCCCTCAACACCGTGTCCACGATCGGCTCGTTCCTCCTCGGCCTCTCCCTGCTCCCGTTCTTCTACAACGTCTGGAAGACCGCGAAGTACGGCGAGCCGGTGGGCGTGGACGACCCGTGGGGCTATGGCCGTTCGCTGGAGTGGGCGACCTCCTGCCCGCCCCCGCGGCACAACTTCACCACCCTGCCCCGCATCCGCAGCGAATCCCCGGCGTTCGACCTGCACCACCCGGACATCGTGGCCCTCGACGCAGAGGCGGCGAGCCGGTGATGCCGCACCCCGTACTGGCCCTTGCGACCGCGGCGGTGACCGCCTCCGGCTGCGTCTGGTACCTCCCGGCCCTCGCCGACCTCCGGGCCGGCGCGGACCGCCCCCTGTCCCGCCGCGTCAGGGCCGCGTCCTGCGTGGCGGCCTGGGCGACGGCCGCCACCGTCGCCGGTCTCCTCCTCGCGGCCGACGGCTGGCGCCCCCCGCTGACGGCGGCCGCGACGGGCACCCTGGCGGCCACGGCCCTGCGCGTGTGCGCGGCCCTGCGCCACCACCGGGAGACCGTCGAAGCCGCCCGCCACTGGACGGAGCTGTCCCCCTCCCAGCCCCCGCCGGCCCCCGACCGCACCCGCCACGTCGTGGCCGTCCTCATCACCACCGGCCTGACCACGGCCGCGATCACCGGAGCCCTCGGACTGGCCGAGGGCCCCGACACCCCGACGGCCTGGTTCACCACGATCACCACCCCCGCGGCGATCCTGGCCCTCTTCGTCGCCCTGGCCGCGGCCCACACCCGCGCCGCCCACCACCGCCGCCCGACACGCTGACCACCCCCGTCCCCGACCCGGGCGGGGCGCACTCCCTCGGCCTCCACCGTGCGCCCCGCCCGTTCCCCACGCTGCGTACACTCGGCCCGGACCAAGGGGGCCGCGGTGTTGTACGCACACGAAGTGATCGTCAACGAACTCGCCCAGGGCCTCAGACCGACGGCCGAGGGCATCGAGTGGTTCGAGAGCCTCCCGGAGGACGACCGGCGCCGAGTCCTGCGCTCCCTGGCCCTCTTCTGCGCCCAGGCCCGCGCCCGCCAGGACGACGTACCGGAGAGCATCACGCGCTCCGGCATCCGCCCCACGCACACCCCGGCGGTCATGCTCACGAAGTGGCGCTTCGGCATGGATTCCCTCCCGGCCCACGAACTCACCGGGTCCTTCCGCCTCCTCGTCGCCCTCCTCACCATCGCGGACACACGCAGACGAGCGTTGTACTGCGCGGCGGGCTGCACACACGAGTGGCACGACCTGGGGCGTCGGGGAGGGAACGGAACCCGGACGGCCACCGCCCTCCCCTTCTACGGAGAGGTACGCGTGCGCCAGGCCGCCGGCCTGCCCGGACTCAAGGGCAGGCTCGGAGGCATCCTCGGCATCACCGAGCCAGGCGACGAGGCGACTCCGCCTGCCTACGCCGTGCTGCTCGACGGCGACGAAGAGGTCCACACCTTCCGCCACGACGAGATCGAGCCCACGGGGCGCATGCGACGTCGGGAGGACTACTACTGAGGGCGGTCACCGGACGTACGGAGCGCAGGGACGAGTCCCCGCCCCAGTGGCGCCGAAGGTTCCGCCTGCGCCGGCCGAGGTTCTCCTTCTCCGGGTGGGACGCAACCCCGCGGCCGCGGCGTCTACAGAGTGTGGACGACGAACAGGATCTCGGATGAAGCGCCGGTACGAAGAGGAATTCAGGGTGTTCGCCGCCGCGCGGTCCGCACCTCTGTTCCGCTCCGCTTGCGTGCTCACCAGCGGTGATGTGCACCTCGCGGAGGACCTGGTGCAGGACACGCTGGGCCGGATGTACGCCAACTGGCGCAGGATCGCGGAGATAGACGACCCAGCGGCCTACACCCACACCGTCCTTGTGCGGACGTACCTGTCCCACCGCCGCCGGCGCAGCAGTTCCGAGCGGCCCACCGACACCCTGCCGGACCCCGGTGCCGTCACCGAGTACGACGCCACACTGCGGATCACGTTGCTCGACGCCCTCGGCCGGCTCTCCGCCCGGGACCGGGCCGTGCTGCTCCTGCGCTACTGGGAGGACCGCAGCGTCGAGCAGACCGCCGAGATCCTGCACGTCCGACCGGGCGCGGTACGCAACCAGAGCATGCGCGCGCTCGCCCGTATCCGGGACCTCCTGGGCCACGACCTGTCCGAACTCGTCAGTCCCTGATCCCGGTGCCGTGGCACCTACCCGCCCTCATCACCGACTCCGGAAACACGGCGATCGCATGCCCATCGAAGAAGACTTCACCGAAGCCCTCCGCATCACCCTCCAGGCTTTCGAACCGCCCAACACCCACGCACTGCTGCAGGGCGGTGTCCACAGCGGCCGACGCAGGCGCCGCCGCCGCGCCCTGGCCATCGGCGTGAGCGGAGCAGCCGTACTCGCGCTCGTCGGCCTCGGCGCGACGATCGCTTCCGGGCAACTGTCCGGCGGGCGAACGGCCGACCAGACGCTCACCGGCCCCGCGGCCTCGTCCACCACCGGCTCGGCCACGGCCTCCGCCACCCCGGAACCGACCTTCACCGGCACGCTGCCCCCTGCCCGCGCCCTCGCCACCCTGACCGCATTGCTGCCGACCGGTCTCTCCCACTCTGGTCCGCCCGGCGGCGAGCGCTCCGGGCAACTGTGGGTGGACGACGGACACGGCAAGTCGCTGCTCGAAGTCCACGTCTCCCGGCAGACCTCCACCGCCGCCGTCCGCGGCCACGTCTTCGCCGGCACGACCCCCTCGGCCGACGGCACCCTGATCAAGACCACCCAGTCCCCACCCGGCCCGGGCCCCGGCCACCAGACGGTGAACGTCCTGCACCCCGACGGCCTCTACGTCACGATCACGGAGTGGCAGGCCCCGAGCCAGAACGCCCTCTCGACCCGCACCACCCCGATCCTGACGACGACCCGACTACGCGCCATCGCGACGAGTCCGCAATGGCGGTAGCACTCGCAGCGGCCATGCGGGCGTCATCAGCCTGCCGTCCCGATTCTCGAAGTCCCGCCCGCGCTCCTGCCGCACAGCCCGGTTCAGACCGGCGCGGGCCGGTACCCAATGCCGGACGGGCACATCGAAGTCGCCGGAGAAGACGGCTCGGACGGACCCGGTGACCGACGTCTGGGTGTTGGTCTCGATGTCAGGAGTGGTGACCCGCCTCGTCCGGTTCCTCTTGCATGGAAGTCGGTCGTGACTACCAGTCGGGAACGCTCCTGTGCCCACATGTCTGGCAGACGTCACCGTTCCAGGGACCATTGGATCCGCAACGGTCGCAGAACCAGCTCCAGTGGGTTCCGATCGCGCCTCCGGTCCGCCCATCGGCGACGAAGGCAACTTGATCGGACAGCGGTCGGACCTCTTTCCAGCGGCCCCGGTCGTGCAAAGAGGCGAGTGCGGGGTGAATGTTGTTGAGGGTCCGGCCCGTCGTCTCGCGCACCGCCGTACTGATCATTTCGGCTGCTGATTCCAGCCGCTCCCGTACTGCGGCGTCCAGGTCGCCTGCGCCCACGACGGCCTCGACCACGGCGAGCGCTTTGTCGAGTCGGTTACGGCTGAGGAACCGGGCAGCCGACTCCTCGATGAGAGAGGCCCGTTGTCGTGCCGTGTCGAGGAGCAGTGTGATGCTGGGGGCGTGGAGGGGTGGTCGGGTGCCCTTGGTTCGGTTGCAGGGACCACAGCTCGGCACGAGATTGGCGATGCCCAGGAGGTCGAAGTCCGCCGGAAGCCCATGGTGAGCGAGTACACGAGTCCGTTCAGCCGTGTCGCTGAGTAGACGCTTAGGGAGAACGTGCTCAACTTCGTACTCGTTGTAGAACAGGGGCCTTCCACACCAGGCGCACCGCTCACCCCAGTGGGTGAACAAAGCGAGTCGCTCGGCGGGGGACAACTTCACGGGCACCGGATGATCCTAGGGCGTTACTCGATCCTCGAAGCAGCACGGGCCGGAGGAACACTGCGCGGCTGATGATCCGGAGGGCCTGCTGGCTGGGGGCAGCCGTGCCGCCGCCCCGTTAGCCCGACGCCGGGGCGTAATCGCCCGTCGGGCGGCGTGTGCCGGCCAACACCTGCTCTCGAAGAGTGGCCACAGGGGAGCGGTGATCACCCAACCGCTCCCGGGAACGCATCACGGCCAACCAGCAAGCGCTTTGAGACGAACACTCGACGGGCACCATGACGCACGCAAGATCGACATGGCGCTTCCTTTACCCGCCTACCCTATGGTCGGATCCGCAGCTGCTGACTGGGGAAGGCGACAGCGATGGGCGACGGCAAGATTCCCGGCAAGGTCCTGGACATCAAGACCGCCGACATCAAGGCGGCGGCGCCGGCCTTCCAGCAGGGCGCCATCGATCTGAGCAAGGCGCTGACCACGCTCATCCAGACTTTGGACGGCTTGGGTGAGCCCTGGGGCCACGACGAACAAGGTGACAAGTTCGGTGGCGTCTACAAGCCGCACCAGAAGAAGATCGAGAGTGCGGCGGGCATCCTGGTACTCGGCCTGACGAGCATTCACGAAGCCATGGCCGACATGGCGGACGGACACGTGGACAACGACGAACTCATCGCCGGCATGTTCACGGAAGTGAAAACCGGCAAGCAGAGCGACGGTACCGGTGAGCATTGAGGACAAGGCCCGCCACATCCTTCTCGACCTGGGCTTGTGGTGGCCGGAGGCCGACTCGGGCAAGCTGCGGGACGCCGCGAAAGCCTGGCGTGCGTTCGCCGACTCCGTGGACGACGTCCGTTCCCCGGTGCACCGCAGCGCGTCCGGGATCATCCACAACAACACGGGTGAGTCGATCGAGGCGTTCCGCAAGTTCTGGGGCCGCTACGCCACGGGTGAGGACGGGGGCTGGCTGAGTGATCTCGCCAAGTCCTCGCGGGACATGGCGGGCGCGCTGGACAAGTTCGCCGACGCCATCGACGACGCGATCAACAAGCTCTGGACGCGGATCGCCATCGACGCGGCCGTGATCGCTGGTGGTGTGGCGTTGGCCATCATGACCGCGGGCATCGCCTCGGGCGCGGCGGCAGCGGCGGCGGACGCGGTCATCGAGTTCGGCGCCACGGTAGGTGTCGGGGTCTCCGCCGTGGTGGCCGACATCATCGGAGGTGCCTTCGTCGGCGTCGCGTTCGGCGGGGTCGAATCGGTGACCGTGGACCTCGCCGTGGCCCAGCCGTTGCAGATGGCGACGGGGTTGCAGCACGGCTTCAGCCTGGACGAGGTGAACCAGGCCGCCAAGGACGGCATGATCTTCGGCGGCGCGCTCGGGGCGGGCGGCGGCGTGCTGAAGGCGAGCATGGAAGGCGGCCTCACCGACACCACCCCGCTGCTGCTGCGTCCGCCGTCGCTCCGCCCGGACCTGGTCGACCTGGGCCCGGCGGCCCGCAACGCCGAACGCACACCGTGTGTGGGCGAGCCGATCGACGTGGCGACCGGCGCCATGCTGATGACCCAGACGGACCTTGCCCTGCCGGGCACCCTGCCGCTGGAGTTCACCCGCACCCACCTGTCTTCCTACCGAGGCGGTGTCTGCTTCGGCCCGACCTGGGCCTCCACCCTGGACGAGTGCCTCCAGATCGACGGCGAGGGAGTGGTCTTCGCCGCGGCCGACGGCATGCGCCTGGTCTACCCGGTACCGGAACCGGGCGTGCCGACCATGCCGGTGAAGGGCCCGCGCTGGCCGCTGGAGTGGGACGGCAAACCGGACGGCGCGATGACGGTCACCGACCCGGCGACGGGTGTGACCCGCACCTTCGCCGCCCCCGTGCCCTCACCCTCCTTCGGCGTCTTCCACCTGGCCCTGGACTCCTGGTCCGACCGCAACGGCAACCGCGTCGACATCGAACGCGACGACGAGGGCATCCCGTTCGGCATCCGCCACTCCGGCGGCTACTACGTCGCCGTCGACACCCAGGGCCCCCGCATCACCGCCCTGCGCCTACTGGACGACCCTCCCTCCCGCTACCGCCCGGGCACCGCGCCCGACGAGGGCACGGTGGTGATGCGCTACGGCTACGACACCACCGGCAACCTCACCGAAGTAATCAACTCCAGCGGCGAACCCCTGCGCTTCACCTACGACACCGAAGGCCGCGTCACCCGCTGGACCGACCGCAACGGCACCTGGTTCTCGTACATCTACGACGACCGCGGCCGGGTGATCCGCACCGAGGGCGTCGACGGCATCCTCTCCGGCACCCTCACCTACGACGACACGGCCCGTACGACGACGTACACGGACTCGCAAGGCCGTGTCTCGGTGCACCGCTACAACACCGAAGGCCAGGTCGAGGAGGAAACGGATCCGCTGGGGCACGTCACCCGCACCCGCTGGGACAAGTACGGTGCCCGGCCCGTCGCCGTCACCGACGCCTTGGGCCACACCACCAAGTACGCCTACGACGCCTCAGGCAACCTGACCGAACTCACCCTGCCGGATGGATCGGTCGCGCGGGCTGCGTGTAACGCGTTCGGGCAGCCCACCGAGGTCGTCGAGCCAGGCGGGGCAGTCTGGCGACACACCTATGACGAGCGGGGAAATCTCCTCACCACCGTCGACCCCACGGGAGCCGAGACCGGGTACACGCACGACGAGGCGGGCCGCCCGATCACGATCACCGACGCCCTCGGCTACACCCGCACCATCGCGTACGACTCGGCTGGCCTGCCCGTCGCGACGACCGATGAACTGGGCCACACCACTACGATCCGCCGGGATTCCTTCGGCCGGATCGTCGAGGTGACCGACCCGCTGGGCCACACCACCCGCTTGGGCTGGACCATCGAGGGTAAGCAGGCGTGGCGCCAATACCCGGACGGTACGCGCGAGTCATGGGTCTGGGACGCGGAAGGCAACCTCCTCAGCCACACCGACGCCGCGGGTAACACGACCCGGCACACTCCGGGCCCCTTCGATGTCCCCACCACGCGGACGGACCCGGACGGCGCCCGTTACGAGTTTGCCTACGACACCGAACTCCGCCTGACCGATGTCACCAACCCGCAGGGGCGCACCTGGTCGTACACCTACGACGAGGCGGGCCGGCTGACCGCTGAGACGGACTTCAACGGCCGCACGTTGGCATACGTCCATGACGCCACAGGACAGTTGGCCTCCCGGACCAATGGCGCGGGGGAGACCCTGCACCTCACGCGGGACACGGTGGGGAGGGTGATTGAGCAGCGGTCCGAGTCGGGCGCCGTCACGACGTTCGCCTACGGTCCCGACGGTGGTCTCGCGCACGCGACCAACGCCGACGCCGAGGTCGTATTGGAGCGGGACAGCCTGGGCCGTGTGCTGTCGGAGACGGTGAACGGCCGCCGGACCACCCACGCCTACGACGCTCTCGGCCGCCGTGTCCGCCGGGTAACGCCGTCTGGACTGGTCTCGGAATGGACGTACGACCCAGTCGGCCGCCCACTCACCCTCCGCTCGCCCGTGGGCGAGCTGCACTTCGATCACGACCCCGCAGGCCGCGAGACGGAGCGCCGCCTCGGAGCGAAGGTGAGGCTGACCCAGAGTTGGAGCCCGCGGAACCTCCTGACCGGACAGAGCCTGACCTTCGGCCCGGCGGCGGACGGCCTGGACTCCCTCCTCCAGCACCGAACCTACACACACCGCGCCGACGGCTACCTCACCGAGATCCGCGAGCTGACCTCGGGCACCCGCCGCTTCGACCTCGACGGCATGGGGCGCGTCACGGGAGTGCGTGCCCACGGCTGGAGCGAGAATTACGCTTACGACACTGCGGGTAACCTGGTGGCCGCCACTGCGCCCGCTTATGACGCGCCCGGCGAGCGTGAGTTCGACGGCACCCTCGTCCGCTCGGCGAGCGGAACCGCGTACGAGCACGACACACAGGGTCGCCTGGTCCGCAGAACCCGCAGGCTGCTGAACGGCCAGAGGCGTACGTGGACCTACGTCTGGAATGCCGAGGACCGTCTGACGGGGGTGGTCACACCGGACGGTGACCGGTGGTGCTATGCCTACGACCCGTTGGGTCGGCGCGTCTCCAAGCACAGGGTGGCCGAGGACGGCTCGGAGTACGACCGCACGGAGTTCAGCTGGGACGACGCCCTTCTGGCTGAGCAGACCACGGCGGACGGCCGAGTGCTGACCTGGGACTACAAGCCGGGTACCCCTCGCCCGGTGGTCCAGACAGAACACGAGCCGACGGCCACGCGTGCGAACGCGTCGTTCCTGGCGCGGCTGGCCGAGGAGACGAACCCCGAGCACACCGCTCGCTTCCACGCTGTGGTCACAGACCCCGTGGGCACCCCCATGGAACTGGTGTCCGGATCTGGAGACTTGCTCTGGCAGCGCCGCACCACTCTGTGGGGCACGTGCTTCCCTGTACCGGACGACGGTGCCGGGCCCGTCGACTGCCCGTTGCGCTTCCCGGGGCAGTACGCCGACAGCGAGACAGGACTGCACTACAACCTGCACCGCTACTACGACCCCGGGACAGCTCGCTATATCAGCGCGGACCCGTTGGGGCTGGTGCCGGCGGACAATCACCACGGCTATGTGCGCACTCCGCTCACCTGGATCGACCCCCTCGGCCTCTCCCCCTGCAACTACGGCCTCGACGACTTGTCCCAGGCGGCCACCACCATCAAGAAGGGTCAGCTGTCGCCAGCCGGCAGGGCACTGCAGAAACACGGTGATCCGAGTCCGGGAAATCTCGCCAAACGTGGGCAAGCTCATGTTGATCTGTACAATTTCGGCAAGCTCACCAATAGTGAGCGGACCGAGATCGCCAATGAGATGATCCAGGACATACTCACCGACCCGAATGTGGTCGAGAAGGTCAACACATCGGCGTCGGCTCAATACGGCGGTATCACTCGGGACTTCAAGGTTTCCGGTAGCTGGGGCGCCCGATGGAGTTGGCGTGGGGGCCAGCTCACTTTCGAAGGATTCCTGTGATGGCGAGGCAGTACGACACCGAACCGGTGTACCGGCACGAGGACTTCGTTGCAGACGGAGCGCTGCGGGATGTCTGCGTCCTCGACGCCACGATCGACGACTGGCGGCGCATGTTCGACGGACTGCCCGCAGTCCCGGGGCGCCATGTCCTTACCTGGACGCTCTCCGGTACGACGGAGAGCGGCTCCTTGGATGCCGCTGCCGTATGGTCCCGGCTGAAGAAGGATCCGGAGGAATCGGCGAGCCTGGGCATCGATGTTGATGGTGTGTGGTTCACCTGCTACTTCTTCGACCTCGACGAGATCGAGTTCACCTTCGATCCTTCCGATGTGGTCGACGAGGCGACCTTCGCGCCCGTTCGCGCCTTCGTGACCTGGCTGGGGACGGCGACGGGCCGGGAAGTCATCGTGACGATGGAAGGCACCGATCACGCTGCCATGCCTGCCCTGATCCGGTGGCGGCCATGAAGTTCTGCACGGCTGACTGGGACCCGAGCTGCATCGGCGTCCAGGGCGACCCCGGCGGATTCAATCTGGGCAACATGGTCGTTGTCGGGGACTGCGGCAAGTCGACTGGGCTGGCCATGCCACCGACCAGGGGATGATGATCTACCTTTCCGTCATTCAGCCGCTGGGCAGTCTGCTTGGCTTTCGCTGGGTGACGCCCTCGTGCTCAGCTTCATCGGCCGCGGGCCTGATCCCCCAGGCCCGGAGAGGCGGCAGATGGGGAGAGGAGAGGCGCACGCAGCCGTCGCCCCTGCCAGCAGCCACCTGAGCTGTGTCGTGCCGCCTCCGCGGAAGAGGAATGGGAGCCGCCCGGGAGCCGGATTTCCGAAGTCGGCTCCCAAACGGCCCCCGGAACCACTCAGGGGCCCGACCCGCGATGCGGATCAGGCCCCTGACCTGGTACTACGGCGTCGGGGTGGCGGGATTTGAACCCACGACCTCTTCGTCCCGAACGAAGCGCGCTGCCAAGCTGCGCTACACCCCGGTGTCGCTGCTTGTCGCGGCGACGTCGTTTACTTTAGCCCACAGGGGGCCCGGAGACGAAATCCGATTCAGATGCGGCGTCGGACCGGGGTCGGGCGGGTGTGGTCCAGGGCGATGAGGAGGACCGCCAGGGCGTAGATCGCCAGGCCCAAGAGGAGGGCGTTGGCCAGGGTGGCGCGGTAGCCGTGGGCGGGCGGGTCCAGGAAGGGGTAGAGGTAGGCCGAGGGGTGGACCAGCGGGCGGGCCAGGTAGAAGGCCAGGTAGGCCAGGGGGTAGAGGAGCCAGCTCGTGGCCTGGCGCAGGTGCAGGCGGTCCGCCGGGGTCAGGCACAGCCAGTCCAGCAGCGCGGCCGCCGGGGCCACCGTGTGCAGGAGCTGGAGGGCGGCCCACTGGAGGTGCCAGCGTTCCGGGGGCGTCGGCGTACCGGTCATGGAGAACGGGGGCGTGGTGTGGGCCAGGAGCAGGTGGTAGGCCAGGGCCGAGACCAGCGTGTAGAGAAGGGCCGCGCCGGACAGCCAGGGGGAGAGGGGGCGGCGGGCGTGCCATGCCCGTGAGGCCGAGACGAACATCGTCACGGCCAGCAGGACGTTCGCCTGTACGGCGAAGTGGCTCAGGGCATGGAGCGGAGTGCTCCGGAGGGTCGCCAGGGTGACGCCGGCCGCCGCGGTCAGCGCGGTCAGCAGCCGGAACACCGCAACCCTCGGGCGGTGGGACGGGGCCAGTACCGCCGTGGCCGGCACCGGGGGGCGCAGCAGCGGGGGTGTGGTGGCCCGGACCGCGGGCAGGTCCGGGATCTCCCTGGGTATCGGGGCGGTCATGCCCTCACGCTAGGAGCGGGGGCGGGGAGGGGCCACGCGGCCTGGGCCGAGTGGGTGAGGGCGGCAGCCGGGCGGCGGTAGCCGAGGGGCCGTACCCGGGCTGCGGTAACCGAGGGGGACGTAGCCGAGTTGCGGTAGCCGAGGGGGCCATACCCGAGCTGCGGTAGCCCGAGGGAACGTCGCCGAGGGGCCGTCGGCGGGGGCGGCAGCCGCATCGGTCACCGCCGCTTGCCCGGGCCACGTGAATCGCCGAGGGTCGCGCGGTCCGCGGCCGCCGGCCTCCTCGCGGTTCGCCCTACTCCTTCGCCACCAGCGTCAGCAGCGTCGCCTCCGGCGGGCACGCGAAGCGGACCGGGGTGTAGCGGTTGGTGCCGCAGCCCGCGGAGACGTGGAGGTAGGAGGTACGGCCCTCCGCGGTGTGGGTGGAGAGGCCCTTCACGCGGTCCGTGTCCAGGTCGCAGTTGGTGACCAGGGCGCCGTAGAAGGGGATGCACAGCTGGCCGCCGTGGGTGTGGCCGGCCAGGATCAGCGGATAGTCGTCCGCCGTGAAGGCGTCGAGGACGCGCAGGTAGGGGGCGTGGACCACGCCGAGGGAGAAGTCGTACGAGTCCGAAGGGCCGCCGGCCACCCGTGCGTAGCGGTCGCGCTTGATGTGGGGGTCGTCCAGGCCGGTCAGCTCGATCGAGACGCCCTCGACCTTCAGGGAGCCCCGGGTGTTGGTCAGGTTCACCCAGCCCGCCTCGTCGAAGCCGTCCCGCAGGTCCTCCCACGGGTTGTGGATGGCACCCACGGCCGGCTTGTTGCCGTTCAGGCCGTGGCGGCCGTTCGCCTTCTCCAGCAGATAGCGGGCGGGGTTGCGGAGCTTGGGGCCGTAGTAGTCGTTGGAGCCGAAGACGTACGCCCCCGGGAACTCCATCAGCGGGCCCAGCGCGTCCAGCACCTCCGGGACGCCCTCGGGGTCCGACAGGTTGTCACCGGTGTTGATCACGAAGTCCGGGCGCAGGCCCGCCAGCGAACGCAGCCAGCGCTGTTTCTTGCGCTGTCCGCTCACCATGTGGATGTCGGACACCTGGAGCACGCGCAGCGGGTGCATGCCCGGCGGGAGGACGGGGACGGTCACCCGTCGGAGGCGGAAGGAGCGGGCCTCGAAGCCCGCCGCGTACACCAGACCGGCGGCGCCTGCCGCCATGATTCCCAGGGGGACTCCGTATCGCGCGCGCATATGACCATCGTGTCAGACCGCAGGGGGGTGGTGAGACCGCCCGGCCCCCTTAAATCGGCGGGCGTCCGGCCCGCCGTACCTGAGACAATCGACCACATGACCACCATGCTCAAGTCGAAGCTGCAGGACGACCTCAACGCCGCGATCAAGGAGCGCAACGAGCTCCGCTCCTCGACGCTCCGGCTGACGCTCGCCGCCATCACCAAGGAGGAGGTCGCGGGCAAGGAGAAGCGGGAGCTGTCCGACGACGAGGTCCTCAAGGTGATCACCCGGGAGGCGAAGAAGCGCCGCGAGGCGGCCGAGGCCTTCGCGCAGGGCGGTCGCGCCGAGTCGGCCGAGCGGGAGAAGGCGGAGGGCGAGGTGCTCGCCGAGTACCTGCCCAAGCAGCTGTCCGACGAGGAGCTGAACGCGATCGTCGCCGAGGCCGTCCAGGAGGCGAAGGCGGCGGGTGCCGAGGGGCCGAAGGCCATGGGCGCCGTCATGAAGATCGTGAACCCGAAGGTGGCCGGTCAGGCCGAGGGCGGCCGCGTCGCCGCCGCGGTGAAGAAGCTCCTCCTGGGCTGAGTCCCGAAGGCGCCGGTGCCTTGGGCGCGTACGACGGCGGGGCCGCCCCCTCGGGAAGAGGGAGCGGCCCCGCCGTCGTGTCGGTGGACCGGAGTCCGCCGGGTGCCTACCGCCGGCCCCCGTTCCCGTGCCCGTTGCGGCCCCCGTTCGTCTGGCCCTGGATGAGGGTGCCGGGGAGGGTGAAGGTCGGGTTCGGGTTGGGGCCGCCGGTGCCGCCGCCCGGCAGCCCGCCGAGCAGTCCGCCGATCACCTGTCCCGGGTTGCCGGTGGTGCCGCCGTGCTGCCCGCCGTTGCCCCGGTCCTGGCCGTTGCCCGGGTTGTTGTCGTCCGGGATGTCGACCAGGTTGAAGTCCTGGACGGGCTTGCCCTCCAGGGCGCCGTTCATCATGTCGCGCCAGATCGGACCGGGGACCTCACCGCCGAACACCTTGTCGTGCGGGACGCCGCCGATGGTGATGTTGATCATGCGGCGCCGGTGCTGCGGGTCGCCGACCCAGACCGCGCCCGCCATGTTCGGGGTGTAGCCGACGAACCAGGCGGCGAAGCGCTCGTCCGTCGTACCGGTCTTGCCCGCGCTCGGGCGGTCACCGAGACCGGCCTGCTGGCCGGTGCCGTCCTCGACCACGCCCTTGAGCAGCGTGCTGACGGTGTCCGCGGTCTTCTCGGACATCGCGCGCGAGCACGTCGACTTCGGCACCGGCAGGGACTTCACCCGGCTGCCGGTCGTCTGGGTGATCGACTCGATGGCGACCGGGGTGCAGTACATGCCGCGCGAGGCGAAGGTGGCGTACGCGCTCGCCATCGTCAGCGGGGACATCTCCTGGGTGCCGAGCGCGATCGAGGGGGCCTGGTCGATCTTGCGGCCGTCGGAGCGGGCCACGCCCATCTTCTTCGCCATGTCGATCACCGGGCAGATGCCGATGTCGCTGATCAGCTGCACGTAGTAGGTGTTGACCGACTTCGCGGTCGCCTCCTTCATGCTGTACGGGCCGTGCTCCGTCTCGTTCTCGTTGGTCAGCTTGGCCGGCTTGCGCGGATCGTTCTTCCACGTCCTGCCGTTGCAGGCGGCCACCGGGCTCGGGTACGGCATCTCGTACGGCGACGAGTACTCCTGCGTCGGCGGCTTGCCGCCCTCCAGCGCGGCCGCCGCGACGATCGGCTTGAACGTCGAACCGGGCTGGTAGCCCGCGCCGCCGCCCATGTCCTGGTTCACCGACAGGTTGATCTGGGTCTCGTCGGTGCCGAAGCCGTACGGCCGGGACTGGCCCATGGCGAGGATCTTGCCGGTGCCGGGCTCGACGATGGTCGCGGCCGTCGCCACCTGGTCGGACTTGTAGACGTGGTCCTTGATGGAGTTCTGCACGGACTGCTGGGCCTGCGGGTCGAGCGTCGTACGGATCGTCAGACCGCCCTGGTTCCACAGCTTGGCGCGGGCCTCCTTGGTCTTGCCGAAGACCGGGTCGGTCAGGAAGACCTCGCGCACGTAGTCGCAGAAGAAGCCGGCACCCTGCACCGCGGTGATGCAGCCGTTCTTGGGCCGGCTGGTGTGTAGCCCGAGCGGCTGTTGTTTGGCCCGGTCGGCCTCCTTGGGGGAGATGTCGCCCAGCTCGGCCATGCGCTGGAGGACGATGTTGCGCCGCTTGGTGGCCTCCGCCTCGTCGTTGACCGGGTCGTAGCGGCTCGGCGACTGCACGATGCCGGCCAGCAGGGCGGACTCCTGGAGGTTCAGGTCCTTGGCGTGCTTGGAGAAGTACCGCTCGGAGGCGGCCTCCACGCCGTAGGCCTGCTCACCGAAGAAGGTGATGTTCAGGTAGTTCTCCAGGATCTTCTTCTTGCCGAGCTTCTCCTCGATCTGGATCGCGTACTTCAGTTCACGGACCTTGCGGCCCATGGTCTGCTGGGTGGCCTCGGCGACCTTCGTCGGGTCGTCGCCGGCCTCCTCGATGAAGTAGTTCTTCACCAGCTGCTGGGTGAGGGTGGAGGCGCCCTGGGCGACCCCGCCCTCCTGCGCGTTCTTGTTCAGGGCGCGCAGCACGCCCTTGAGGTCGATCGCGCCGTGCTGGTAGAAGCGCGAGTCCTCGATCGCGACGATCGCCTTCTGCATGTAGGGCGAGATGTCCTTGAGGTCGACCACCGTGCGGTCGCGCGAGTAGACGCTCGCGATCTGCTGGCCCCGGCTGTCCAGGATGGTGGTGCGCTGGCTCAGCTGGGGGCTCTTCAGGTTGTCCGGGATCTCGTCGAAGCTCTGCACCGAGCCCTTGGCCGCGAGGCCCAGTGCGCCGGCCCCGGGCAGCGCGATGCCCGCCATCACGGCTCCCGCGAGGACACTGACACCGAGGAACTTCGCGGCCTGCTGCATCGGCGACAGACCACCGCCCGAGCGCTTCTTTGGCATGGGGGCAGCCTAATCCGTACTCCTGAACGTTTTGAGGGAGCGGCTTGCCTTCGGGATGTTCCGGTGCCGTCCCGGCTCGGCCGGGCCGCCTGACCTGCCTACGTTTCCATTTCCCGGACAGGCGCGCAGCCCTTGGCCTAAGCTGCTCCCAACTGTCACGGCAGTACGGCCCCGTACCCCCGCGTCCGGCGTCCCCGAATCGCTCCGCACCATCTCTGTCGTGTGCCGAGGTGTGTCCGAATGCGCCTCGTGTGTCACCCGGTGTCCGCTGTGGCACGCCAGAGCTGTCCTGGTTCGCCGGGATGGTCGCGCATGTCGTCAGCTCACTCCCGCGGGTGATCTGCCGCTTACCCATAGTCCGTTCGGGCCATTCAAGATTGGGCCCGAAGGGGGTGTTGCGCTGTGCCCACCTTCCGTAACGTCCTCAACTGGCGGCGGTGAATATGCCGCTGCCGCCGTGGGGGAGCCTCGATTCGGGAGAGGACGGCGCCGGTATGGGCTGGGTTACCGACTGGAGTGCGCAGGCTGCCTGCCGCACTACCGATCCGGATGAACTGTTCGTTCAGGGAGCAGCGCAGAACAGAGCCAAGGCGGTGTGCACCGGATGCCCGGTACGCACCGAATGCCTGGCCGATGCGCTGGACAATCGCGTCGAGTTCGGCGTGTGGGGAGGCATGACGGAGCGGGAGCGCCGCGCACTGCTGCGCCGGCGGCCCACCGTGACCTCGTGGCGCAGGCTGCTGGAGACCGCCCGCTCGGAGTACGAGCGGGGCACCGGGATCATGCGCCTCGACAGCGACGAGGTGTACGACGAGTACGCGGCGGTCAGCTGAGGGCACGCCCGGCCGAGGTCGTGCTCGGCTGAGGGCACAGGTCCAGCGCGCCCGGGTTCCGCGAGGAGCCCCGGGCGGCCGCGTGGTCCCGCGACGCCCGGTTGGTCCGGCGGTGTGACGACGGCCGCGCCGGTTCCGCGGCGTGCCGACGGTTTCGCCGGTCCGGCGGTGCTACGACGGCTCCGTTCGCCCCATGGCCGCGCCCGCCGCGAGCCGGTCGCCGATGTCGCGCAGGCCCGTGAGGTCGTGGACGTCACCGGGGAGCGCGGGCACGTCGACCACGGCCACCTCGGGGTGGCGCGCGGTGAAGCGGTCGCGTGTGCGCTGCTCGCGCGCCAGCAGATGCATGCGTTCGGCGTGCAGTCTCAACAGGCCCGCGGCGAGCCGGTCGACGGAACGTTCCTGGTCGGCGGGGGAGCCTTCGTCGGAAGCGTCGGCACCGGCTGCGTCCTGGGGTGCGGGAGATCGTGAACTGCCGTACGTTTCGGGGGAGTTACGAAGTCCAGCTTTCCCGTCCCCCTGATCCACAATGCCGGGGTCCGCAAGATTTTCCGCGGCGTCCAGCGCCCGCTCGGCGGACAGCCCGCCGGCTCCGGTGCCGTGCACCCGGTTGAGCACCAGCCCCACCAGCGGCATGCTCTCCGCGGCCAGCCGCTCCACGAAGTACGCGGCCTCGCGCAGCGCGTCCCGCTCCGGCGCCGCCACCACCAGGAAGGCCGTACCGGGCGCCTGGAGCAGCTTGTACGTGGCGTCCGCGCGGGTGCGGAAGCCGCCGAAGGTGGTGTCCATCGCGGACACGAACGTCTGGACGTCCTTGAGGAGCTGACCGCCCAGCAGCTTGCCCAGGGTGCCGGTCATCATCGACATGCCGACGTTCAGGAAGGCCATGCCCGCGCGGCCGCCCAGCTTGGCGGGCGCGGTGAGCAGGCGGATCAGCCGGCCGTCCAGGAAGGAACCCAGCCGCTTGGGGGCGTCCAGGAAGTCCAGGGCCGAGCGGGACGGCGGGGTGTCGACCACGATCAGGTCCCACTCGTCCCTCGCGCGCAGCTGGCCCAGCTTCTCCATCGCCATGTACTCCTGCGTGCCCGCGAAGCCCGCCGAGAGCGACTGGTAGAAGGGGTTCGCCAGGATCGCGGCCGCCCGCTCCGGGTCCGCGTGCGCCTCGACGACCTCGTCGAAGGTGCGCTTCATGTCGAGCATCATGGCGTGCAGCTCGCCCGCGCCGTCGGTGCCCTTCACCCGGCGCGGCACGTTGTCGAGGGAGTCGATGCCCATCGACTGGGCCAGTCTCCGTGCCGGGTCGATGGTGAGCACCACCACCTTGCGGCCCCGCTCGGCCGCGCGCAGGCCGAGGGCGGCCGCGGTCGTGGTCTTGCCGACCCCGCCGGAGCCGCAGCACACCACGATGCGGGTCTTGGGGTCGTCCAGCAACGAGTCGACGTCGAGCACCCGGGAGGAGGCGAGCCTGCGGCCCGCCACCTCCCGGTCCTCGGCCTCGTCGTGTTCCTCGGCCGTCATGACACCCCCTGCTTCCGCAAGTCGGCGGCGAGTTCGTACAGGCCCGCCAGGTCCATTCCCTCGGCGAGCAGCGGCAGTTCGTGCAGCGGCAGGCCCAGCTCGCCGAGGACGGCGCGCTGCTCCTGCTCCAGCGCGTACCGCTCGGCGTACTCCGCGGCCTGGTCCAGCAGCGGGTCCACCAGTTTCTCCGCGTTCCCGCCGCGCCGGGCGCCGCCGAGTCCCGCGGCCGACAGGGAACGGGCGACGGAGGAGCGCTCCACCGTCCGTACGAGTTCCAGGTCCGCGGCGTCCAACACCTCGGGGCGCACCATGTTCACGATGACCCGGCCCACCGGCAGCCGCGCCGCGCGCAGTTCCGCGATGCCGTCGGCGGTCTCCTGGACGGGCATCTCCTCCAGCAGCGTCACCAGGTGGACCGCGGTCTCGGGCGACTTCAGGACGCGCATCACGGCCTGCGCCTGATTGTGTATCGGGCCGATCTTCGCCAGGCCCGCCACCTCGTCGTTGACGTTGAGGAAGCGGGTGACGCGGCCGGTCGGCGGGGCGTCCATGACCACGTAGTCGTAGACGAACCGGCCGGCGCGGTCCTTGCGCCGCACCGCCTCGCACGCCTTGCCGGTGAGCAGGACGTCCCGGATGCCCGGCGCGATGGTGGTGGCGAAGTCGATGGCGCCGAGCTTCTTCAGGGCCCGGCCGGCACCGCCCAGTTTGTAGAACATCTGGAGGTAGTCCAGGAGGGCCAGTTCGGCGTCTATGGCCAGGGCGAACACCTCCCCGCCCCCGGGCGCGACCGCGATCTTGCGCTCCTCGTACGGCAACGCCTCCGTTTCGAAGAGCTGGGCGATGCCCTGCCGGCCCTCGACCTCCACGAGAAGCGTCCGCTTCCCCTCGGTCGCGAGGGCCAGCGCGAGTGCGGCGGCGACCGTCGTCTTTCCGGTCCCGCCCTTGCCGCTGACGACCTGGAGCCTGCTCACGTCTTCGAGACTAACCAGTCCGGCCGACAGTCACGCGGGAGGCTGTGGATAACGGGGGAGACGGCGGGGGAGTGATCGGTCACAGCGGCTACAGTCGGCCCCATGACCAAGTGGGAATACGCAACCGTGCCGCTGCTCGTCCATGCCACGAAGCAGATTCTTGACACCTGGGGCGAGGACGGCTGGGAGCTCGTCCAGGTCGTGCCCGGGCCGAACGCCGAGCAGCTCGTCGCCTACCTGAAGCGGGAGAAGCAGGCATGAGCGCGGTCGAGGAGAAGCTGGCCGCACTGGGCCTGAACCTGCCGGAGGTCGTACCGCCGCTGGCCGCGTACCAGCCGGCCGTGCAGTCCGGCGCGTACGTCTACACCGCCGGCCAGCTGCCGATGGTCGACGGCAAGCTGCCCGTCACCGGCAAGGTGGGCGCCGAGGTCACGGCGGAGGAGGCCAAGGACCTGGCCCGCATCTGCGCGCTGAACGCGCTGGCCGCCGTGAAGTCCGTGGCCGGTGACCTGGACCGGATCGCGCGCGTGGTGAAGGTCGTCGGCTTCGTCGCCTCCCAGGCCGACTTCACCGGCCAGCCGGGTGTCGTCAACGGCGCCAGCGAGCTGCTCGCCGAGGTGCTCGGCGACAAGGGCGTGCACGCCCGCAGCGCGGTCGGCGTCGCGGTGCTGCCGCTGGACGCGCCGGTCGAGGTCGAGATCCAGGTGGAGCTGGCCCAGTAGTCCCACCGGTGGCGCTCCGGCCCCGGGTACCTCTCGAACATTCGCCCTACACGGGATAGCCTCCGGCCATGGCGAACGGTCAGTGGTACCCCCCGGAGTGGCCGGACCGCATCCGCGCGCTCGCGGACGGTGCCCTCACCCCGGTGTCCCCCAAGCGCGCGGCGACGGTGCTCCTGCTCAAGGACACCGAGGCCGGACCGGTCGTCCACATGCTGCGCAGACGCGCCTCCATGGCCTTCGCCGGAGGCGCGTACGCGTACCCCGGAGGCGGCGTCGACCCGCGCGACGACGACACCCGGATCCGCTGGGCGGGCCCCACGCGCGCGTGGTGGGCCGAGCGGCTCGGGGTGGACGAGGCGGGCGCCCAGGCCGTCGTCTGCGCGGCCGTGCGGGAGACGTACGAGGAGGCGGGCGTGCTGCTCGCCGGGCCCGGCCCGGACACGGTCGTCGGTGACACCACCGGCGCCGACTGGGAGGCCGACCGCGCCGCCCTGGTCGCGCGCGAGCTGTCCTTCGCCGAGTTCCTGCGCCGGCGCGGCCTGGTGCTGCGCTCGGACCTGCTGGGCGCCTGGGCCCGCTGGATCACCCCGGAGTTCGAGGCGCGCCGCTACGACACCTGGTTCTTCGTGGCCGCCCTGCCGAAGGGGCAGCGCACCCGCAACGCCTCCACGGAGGCCGACCGCACGGTGTGGACCCGCCCGGCCGAGGCCGCCGCCGGGTACGACCGGGGCGAGCTGCTGATGATGCCGCCCACCATCGCCGCCTTGCGCGAGCTGCTGCCGTACGGCACCGCGGCCGAGGCCCTCGCGGCCGCCGGCGCGCGCGATCTGACACCGGTCCAGGCGACCGCCCGGCTGGTGGACGGCGAGATCGTGCTGTCCTGGCCGGGGCACGAGGAGTTCACCAAGCACGTTCCGACCGCGGCGAAGGCCGCCGACGCGACCGGTGGAGGCCGCGCATGACCCACGCCGGCGCGCTGCCGGGCCAGCCCAGGGGAACGGTCAGCTCGGGCCCCGCGACCGAGCGGGCCGTCAACGTCCTCGCGCCCAACGCCTCCGCGATGACCCTGGACGGCACCAACACCTGGATCGTCGCCGAGCCCGGCTCCGACCTGGCCGTGGTGATCGACCCCGGCCCGCTGGACGAGGGGCACCTGAGGGCGGTCGTGGACACGGCGGAGAAGGCGGGCAGGCGCATAGCCCTGACCCTGCTCACCCACGGGCACGAGGACCACGCCGAGGGCGCGGCCCGCTTCGCGGAGCTGACCCGGTCCCGGGTGCGGGCCCTCGACCCGGCGCTCCGCCTCGGTGACGAGGGCCTGGCGGCGGGCGACGTGATCACGACCGGTGGCCTGGAGCTGAGGGTCGTGCCGACCCCCGGGCACACCTCCGACTCGCTGTCCTTCCACCTCCCGGCCGACCGCGCGGTGCTGACCGGCGACACCATCCTCGGGCGGGGGACCACGATGGTCGCCCACCCCGACGGGCGGCTGGGCGACTACCTGGACTCCCTGCGCCGTCTGCGCTCGCTCACGGTGGACGACGGCGTGCACACCGTGCTGCCGGGCCACGGGCCGGTCCTGGAGGACGCACAGGGCGCCGTGGAGTTCTACCTGGCCCACCGCGCCCACCGGCTCGCCCAGGTGGAGACGGCGGTCGAGAACGGCCACCGCACCGCGGCCGAGGTCGTCGCCCACGTCTACGCCGACGTGGACCGCTCCCTGTGGCCCGCGGCGGAGCTGTCGGTGCGGGCCCAGCTGGAGTACCTGAGCGAGCACGGGCTGATCTGACCGGTTGCCGCGGCCCGGTCTAGCCGGCGGGTTCGTCCTCCGGTCGCGGGGCCTTCACGCCGTGCACGCGCGCGTACTCGGCGGCGAGCCAGGGGCCCAGGTCGTCCACGTAGGTCCGCAGCACCCCCGGGTCGCCGACGGGCTCGTGGCCGTACCGGGCCGCCGTGCGCAGTTGCGCGGCGCGCTGCGGGTGGTACGCACCGCAGACCTCGGCCATCTCGTCCAGATCGCTCGTCCAGCCGTTCCAGCGGGGCATGACGAGGGTGAAGCCGGTCCGCACGAGATGCCGGGACATGAAGCGCACCAGGGGGCGCAGGGCTGCCTCCCCGTCCCCGGCGTCCGCGATCCGCCGCCGCCAGCGGGGCAGCAGGCGCCCGAGGTCGCCGTTGGTCTCGCGGGCGAGCAGCGAGTCGGGACGGTAGCGGGGCAGGTGCCCGGCCAGGTCGGCGCCGAGCAGCGGGGTGCACAGGCAGGCCACGAACCAGCCCAGGTCGTACCGCTCCTGCTCGCTCAGCAGCCGCGGCCGGCCGTACAGCAGGGTGCCGACCCCGTCGATCTGCGGGAACTCCCGGTCCAGTGCCGCGCCCAGGGCGCGGGCGGCCGCGTGGTCGGCGTCCGCCGGTTCCTCGCGCAGGACGACGAACAGGTCCAGGTCGCTGCGGCCGGTGCGGGCGGTGCCGCGGGGGATCGAGCCGTAGAGGTACGCGCCGTCCAGCCGCGCCCCGAAGACCTCCGGCAGCCGCTCCCGGACGGCGGCCAGGACGGGACGGAAGGCGACGGGTACGCGGGCCAGGGAGCCTTCCCGGGCGATGAAGCCGTGGGCGTCCAGGCCGTGCGGGCGGGGTGGCTGGGGCATGGGGTCACTGTGCCGTACGCCCCGTGGCGCGGGCAGCCGGTTTGCGAGAGCGCGGGCCGACGGTGCCACGGCCGTCCCGCGTCCGGGGCCCGGCGCGGGCCCTTCCGGGCGTTCGGCGCGACGCGGGGCACGGGCCGGGGAGGGCCCGCCCTGCGCGTCGTGCCGGCCGCGGTCCGGCGTCAGCGCGAGCGCTTCGCCAGCCGCTCCACGTCCAGCAGGATGACCGCGCGGGCCTCCAGGCGCAGCCACCCGCGCTGGGCGAAGTCGGCCAGGGCCTTGTTCACGGTCTCGCGGGACGCGCCGACCAGCTGGGCCAGCTCCTCCTGGGTGAGGTCGTGGACGACGTGGATGCCCTCCTCGGACTGCACGCCGAAGCGGCGCGACAGGTCCAGCAGGGCGCGCGCGACGCGGCCGGGGACGTCGGAGAAGACCAGGTCGGACATGGCGTCGTTGGTCTTGCGCAGCCGGCGGGCGACGGCGCGCAGCAGGGCGCCGGCCACCTCGGGACGGGCGTTCAGCCAGGGCTGGAGGTCACCGTGGCCGAGACCGAGGAGCTTGACCTCGGTCAGCGCGGTGGCGGTCGCCGTGCGCGGGCCCGGGTCGAACAGCGACAGTTCGCCGATCAGCTCGCCGGGGCCGACGACGGCGAGCATGTTCTCGCGGCCGTCGGGGGAGGTGCGGTGCAGTTTCACCTTGCCCTCGGTGACGACGTACAGGCGGTCGCCCGGGTCGCCCTCGTGGAACAGGGAGTCGCCGCGAGCGAGGGTCACCTCGCTCATGGAGGCGCGAAGCTCCGCGGCCTGCTCGTCGTCGAGCGCCGCGAAGAGCGGGTTGCGCCGCAGAACGTCGTCCACGAGTTCTCTCCTATTCGACCTGCTCAGGGGATCTTGCATCCCCTGTGTGCCAGGGGACCGTGTTCTCATTTTGCCGGACGGTCCAAACAGTGTGATCTGTCACAAGGATGCCGCACCGGTGTGCCGGGGTAAGCGTCAGGGGTCCAATCGGGGGCCGATCTCCGGGGTCCGGGGCGGATGCCGGTGACGGGCTCTAGGCTGGCCGGGTGTCCAAAACGCCGGTGAGAGCACAGGCCAAGGGGGCTTAGCGGGTGGTTGTACGTCGCGATTCCGCTGTGGGCGAACAGGGTCCCGAAGGCAGTAAGAAAAGTAGAAAAAAGGCTGAGGTGACAGAAAAGTCGGCTTCGGCCAGGAAGGCAGGATCCGCCGGGAAGGCGGGGTCTGCCGGAAAAGCCGCCTCCGCCAGGAAGATCACCGCGGCCGGGAAGGGCGTCGCCACCGGCGCGCCGGTGGCCGTGAAGAAGGCCGCGCCCGCCAAGAAGGTCGCCGTCGAACCGCCCGCCGGGGAGTCCCGCACCGCCCTGGTCCGCCGGGCCCGCCGGATCAACCGCGAGCTGGCCGAGGTGTACCCCTACGCCCACCCCGAGCTGGACTTCGAGAACCCCTTCCAGCTGCTGGTCGCCACCGTGCTGTCGGCCCAGACCACCGACCTGCGCGTCAACCAGACGACCCCCGCGCTCTTCGCCCGCTACCCCGCGCCCGAGGACCTGGCCGCCGCCGACCCGGAGCAGGTCGAGGAGATCCTGCGCCCCTGCGGGTTCTTCCGGGCCAAGACCAGGTCGGTCATAGGGCTGTCCAAGGCGCTGGTGGAGGACTTCGGCGGCGAGGTGCCGGGACGGCTGGAGGACCTGGTCAAGCTGCCCGGCGTCGGCCGCAAGACCGCGTTCGTCGTGCTCGGCAACGCCTTCGGGCGGCCGGGGATCACCGTGGACACCCACTTCCAGCGGCTGGTGCGGCGCTGGAAGTGGACCGAGGAGACCGACCCGGACAAGATCGAGGCCGCCGTCGGCGCGCTGTTCCCCAAGAGCGACTGGACCGATCTGTCCCACCACGTCATCTGGCACGGCCGCCGCATCTGCCACGCCCGCAAGCCCGCCTGCGGCGCCTGCCCGATCGCCCCGCTCTGCCCGGCCTACGGCGAGGGCGAGACCGACCCGGAGAAGGCGAAGAAGCTGCTGAAGTACGAGAAGGGCGGCCTGCCCGGCCAGCGGCTCAAGCCCCCGCAGGCCTACCTCGACGCGGGTGGCAGGCCGGCGCCGCCGCTGGGGGCCGCGTGACGGAACGATCGCGGCGCCCTCGGCGTTGGAAGAAGGCAGAGCGAGGGGGTGGGCGATGACGCGGGCCAGTGAGGCGCGGGACGGTGCGGTGACGCTCGACAGCCGGGGGCTGCCCGCCTGGCTGGACCCGGTGGTGCGCGCGGCCGGGACCATCCAGCCGCGCCAGCTCAGCCGCTTCCTGCCGCCGGAGAACGGCTCCGGCCGGCAGTCGGCCGTGCTGATCCTGTTCGGGGACGGCGAGCGCGGCCCCGAGCTGCTGCTCATGGAGCGCGCCGGCTCCCTGCGCTCGCACGCGGGCCAGCCCTCCTTCCCGGGCGGTGCCCTCGACCCGGAGGACGGCGACCCGCGCGGCGAGGGCCCGCTGCGGGCCGCGCTGCGCGAGGCCGAGGAGGAGACCGGGCTCGACCCGGCCGGGGTGCAGCTCTTCGGTGTGCTGCCCCGGCTGTACATCCCGGTCAGCGGCTTCGTCGTCACCCCGGTGCTCGGCTGGTGGCGTGAGCCCAGCCCGGTCGGGGTCGTCGACCCCAACGAGACGGCACGGGTCTTCACCGTTCCCGTGGCGGATCTCACGGACCCCGCCAACCGCGCCACCGCCGTCCACCCCAGGGGCCACCAGGGCCCGGCATTCCTGGTCGAATCGGCCCTGGTGTGGGGTTTCACGGCCGGGGTGATCGACCGCCTGCTGCACTACGCGGGCTGGGAGCGCCCCTGGGACCGGGAGAAGCGGGTCCCGCTCGACTGGCGCGCATGACAGGGTGATCCCCGTGCTGTCTCTTTCCCGGGGACGCTGGGTCCCTCTGCCCCCGCGGGGGCGGGCCGGACGCCTCGTCCGAGCCGCGGGAAGCGGAACGGAGTAGGCGAGGCCTGAAGCGGTGAACGTGCTGGACATCCTGTTGCTGGTCGCGGCCGTGTGGTTCGCGGTCGTCGGCTACCGCCAGGGCTTCGTCGTGGGCATCCTGTCGGTCATCGGCTTCCTGGGCGGCGGCCTCGCCGCGGTGTACGCGCTGCCCGTCGTCTGGGACGCGGCGACCGGCAACGCCGACGTGAGCACCACCGCGGCCGTCGTCGCCGTGGTCGTCGTCATCGTCTGCGCCTCCGTCGGCCAGGCCCTGACCACCCACCTCGGCAACAAACTGCGACGGCACATCACCTGGTCCCCCGCCCGCGCCCTGGACGCCACCGGCGGCGCGCTGGTCAACGTGGCGGCGATGCTGCTGGTGGCCTGGCTGATCGGCTCCGCGCTGGCCGGCACCACCCTGCCGACCCTCGGCAAGCAGGTGCGCGGCTCCAGGGTGCTGCTCGGGGTCTCCCGGGCGCTGCCCGCGCAGGCCGACACCTGGTTCGCGGACTTCTCCTCGGTCCTCGCCCAGAACGGCTTCCCGCAGGTCTTCAGCCCGTTCTCCGACGAGCCGATCAAGGACGTCCAGCCGCCCGACCCGGCCCTCGCCGGCAGCCCGGTCGCCACCCGCGCCCAGCGCTCCATCGTCAAGGTCACCGGCACCGCCCAGAGCTGCGGCAAGGTCCTGGAGGGCTCCGGCTTCGTCTTCGCCGACCGCCGCGTGATGACCAACGCGCACGTCGTCGGCGGCGTCGACGAGCCGACCGTGCAGATCGGCGGCGTGGGCCGGCGCTACGAGGCGAAGGTCGTCCTGTACGACTGGAAGCGCGACATCGCCGTGCTCGACGTACCGGACCTCAAGGCGAACGCGCTGAAGTTCACCGGCGACGAGGCGACCGGTGGCGACGGCGCGATCGTGGCCGGATTCCCGGAGAACGGCGCGTACGACGTGCGTGCGGCGCGCGTGCGCGGGCGGATCTCGGCCAACGGCCCGGACATCTACCACCGCGGCACCGTCCGTCGTGACGTCTACTCCCTGTACACGACCGTGCGCCAGGGCAACTCCGGCGGCCCGCTGCTCACCCCCGACGGCAAGGTGTACGGGGTGGTGTTCGCCAAGTCGCTGGACGACACCGACACCGGGTACGCCCTGACGACGGACGAGATCCGGCCGGACATCACCCTCGGCCGTACGGCGAACGAACAGGTGGGTACGGACCGCTGCGCGCTGTGAGCGGGTGGCTCAGCCGCGCGGGTGGCGCAGCCGCACCGAGACCCAGCGGGCCCGGCGGCGCAGGATGTGCGGGATCCCCACGCGGAGGTCCGCCTCCGCCAGTTGGGGGGTGCCTCGCTGAGGCGTGCTCAGACCCGCGGCCGAGCGGCGGTTGCGGGGTGCGTCACTGTAGTCGTGCGTCCAGCCCATACCCCTGCGTGTGCCCCCGACCCATGGTCCATAACCGCTTGGACGACGGCCAATTGGCCTATGCGGCAGGCATGTGGCCGTACGGGGGACAACCGGCGCGCAAGCGGATACTCCTCGCATCGGTCCCGTCACCTCGTCGTCACCGGTCGGGCTCGGGATCCTTCAGCCAGTTGATCAGCTCGGTGGAGAACGCCACCGGGTCCTCCTCGTGCGGGAAATGCCCGAGGCCGTCGAACAGCCGCCAGCGGTACGGCGCTTCGACGTACTCCCCGGAACCGGCCGCGCTGCGCGTGCGGGTCACCGGATCGAGTGAACCGTGCAGATGCAGCGTGGGCACCCGCACCGGTCGCTTCATCCTGCGGTAGAACTGCACGCCGTCCGGCCGGGCCAGGGAGCGCACCAGCCAGCGGTACGGCTCGACCGAGCAGTGCGCGGTGGACGGGATGCACATGGCCCGCCGGTACGCGAGCACCGTGTCGTCCTCCGGTGCCCGGGGGCCGGACCAGTCGCGGATCAGACGGCCCACCAGCTCCCCGTCGTCCGCGGTGAGTTGGCGCTCGGGGATCCAGGGCCGCTGGAAGCCCCAGATGTAGGAGTTGGCGGCCGTCTGCCGGGCGTCCCGCAGCATCGCCGCGCGCCAGCGCCTCGGGTGCGGCATCGACACCACCGCGAGCCGCCGGACCAGCTTGGGCCGCATGGCCGCCGCCGTCCACGCCAGATAGCCGCCGAGGTCATGACCGACCAGCGCGGCGTCCGGCTCGCCGAGCGAGCGGATGACGCCGGTGACGTCCAGGGCGAGGTTGGCCGGGTCGTACCCGCGCGGTGTGCGGTCGCTGCCGCCGACGCCCCGCAGGTCCATGGCCACCGCCCGGTAGCCGGCGTCCGCCAGGGCGGCCAGCTGGTGCCGCCAAGCCCACCAGAACTGCGGGAAGCCGTGGAGCAGCAGCACCAGGGGGCCGTCGCCGAGCTCCGCGATGTGGAAGCGGGCGCCGTTCGCGGCGACGTCCCGGTGGATCACCTTGCGTCCGTGCGGCAGGTCGATCCGTACGACCGAGGGATTCGCGGGGTCCGTCATGAGGACGAGCGTGCCACAGCCTCGATGGCCGCGGGGGTGCGATCCTCGGGAAGCTCCGGACGCGGGTGCGGCTTGGCCTTCCCCAGGACGTTCGCCGACTCCTTCATCGACGCGGCGACCTTCTGCGGACCCCGGCCCTTCTTGGCCTTCTTCGCGAAGACCACGCCGATCAGCGCGAGGAGGCCGGCGACCAGCACATTGGCCGCGAAGGACAGCACGAAGCAGATCGCCAGGTTCCAGTGGGTCCAGGTGCGGATGCCGTAGGCCAGCGCGAAGTTGAGCATCGGCAGGGAGAACACCAGGACCGCGCCCGCCAGCGAGAACGCGCCACCGCTGGTCGCGCCGCGCTTCACGTCCTGCTTGAGCTGCGCCTTGGCCAGCGCGATCTCGTCGTGCACCAGCGCCGACAATTCGGTCGTCGCGGAGGCGAACAGCTGGCCGATGCTGCGTTCGGCGCCGACCGGGCTGCCGTCGGGTGCGCTCATCGCGTTCTCCCTTACGAGTCTTCTCGTCTCCCTGAGCCGCGGGGGCGAGCCGTCATGGCGCCGCCGCCCCGCTCATGGTGACCGTCTTGATTTGTACCGTCTCGTCAGATCATGCCGGACGGCCGCCCTCCTCGCCTGCCCCGCCCGCCACTTCCGCACGCCCGTCGCCCGCCGCGGCCCCGCGCTCGGCGGCGATCCGCCGGTGTTCGGCGGCCCTGCGCTCCAGGATGTCGGCCATGCGCAGGTGGTACGCGGGGTCGTCCTGCTCGTAGACGTCCGGCACGCCGTCCAGGTCCTCGTCGCGGTCCTCGTCCTCGCACAGTCGGCGGTACTTGGCGTTGCGTATCTTCAGCAGCACCGTGGCACAGGCCGCGGCGATCAGCGATCCGGTGAGGACGGCCGCCTTGGTCTCGTCGGTCAGCAGCACGTTCCCGTCGTAGGCCAGTTCGCCGATCAGCAGGGAGACCGTGAAGCCGATGCCGGCGAGCGAGGCCACCGCGAAGACGTCCGCCCAGGCGAGTTCCTCGCTGAGGGAGGCGCGGGTGAAGCGGACGGTCAGCCAGGTGCCGCCGAATATGCCGAGCGCCTTGCCGAGGACCAGGCCGAGGACCACGCCCAGCGTCTCGGGCCGGGTGAACAGGTCCCCGAGGGCCCGCCCGGACACCGTCACACCCGCGCTGAACAGCGCGAACAGCGGAACGGCGAGTCCGGCCGACAGGGGGCGCACCAGGTGCTCGACGCGCTCGCCCGGCGAGTGCTCCTCGCCCTCGCGGGCGGTGCAGCGCAGCATCAGGCCCATCGCCACGCCGGCGATGGTGGCGTGCACGCCGCTGTTGTACATCAGCGCCCAGTTCACCACCGCGAGCGGCAGGTACACGTACCACCCGCGCACCCCCTTGCGCAGGAGCAGCCAGAAGACGACCAGCCCCACGAACGCGCCGCCGAGCGCGGCGAAGTTCAGCCGGTCGGTGAAGAAGATGGCGATGATCAGGATGGCGAAGAGGTCGTCGACGACGGCGAGGGTGAGCAGGAAGGCGCGCAGGGCGCTGGGCAGCGAGGTGCCGATCACCGCGAGCACGGCGAGGGCGAAGGCGATGTCGGTGGCGGTGGGCACCGCCCAGCCCTGGGTGGAGCCGTGCCCGGCGAGGGCGGTGGCGGTGTAGACGAGGGCCGGTACGGCCATGCCGCACAGCGCGGCCACCACGGGCAGCACGGCCGCCTTCGGGTCGCGCAGCTCCCCGGCGACCAGCTCGCGTTTGAGCTCGATGCCGGCGACGAAGAAGAAGATCGCGAGGACGCCGTCGGCCGCCCAGTGGGCGACGGAGAGGTCCAGACCGAGCGAGGCGGGGCCGAAGCTGAAGTGGCTGACCGCCTCGTAGCTGTGGCGCAGGGCGGGGATGTTCGCCCAGACCAGCGCGGCCACGGCGGCGAGCAGCAGGAGGACGCCGCCTACGGTCTCGGTGCGCAGCGCGTCCGCGATGAAGGTCCGCTCGGGCAGGGACAGTCGTCCCAGGGCCTTGCGGGTGGTGTGAGGGGCGCGGGGGGCGGACACGGTGGAGACCTCCGGGAAGTGGGCAGGACGGCTTTCATGCCGACCAGACTTCCCGGCGCACCCCATGTGGATCTTGTCGCGCTCTTGGCGCTTTTATTACTTTACCTAAATGGTCTGAAGATCGGTACCGGGGCGCCTGCCGGGCCGAACCGCGGAGGGGAAGGGGCACCCGGTCCGTCTGCCGGGTACCCCCTCTGGGCCGCTCAGTCCTCGCTGGACGAGGCCGGGAGCTTGGACTGGATGAGGTCCATGACGCTGGAGTCGGTGAGGGTGGTGACGTCGCCGAGCTGGCGGTTTTCGGCGACGTCGCGCAGGAGGCGGCGCATGATCTTGCCGGAGCGGGTCTTGGGGAGTTCGGCGACGGGCAGGATGCGCTTGGGTTTGGCGATGGGGCCGAGGGTGGCGCCGACGTGGTCGCGGAGGGTGCCGGTCAGTTCGGTGGTCTCGGAGGCGGTGCCGCGCAGGATGACGAAGGCGACGATGGCCTGGCCGGTGGTTTCGTCGGCGGCGCCGACGACGGCGGCTTCGGCGACGGCGGGGTGGGAGACCAGCGCGGATTCGACTTCGGTGGTGGAGATGTTGTGTCCGGAGACGAGCATCACGTCGTCGACGCGGCCGAGGAGCCAGATGTCGCCGTCCTCGTCCTTCTTCGCGCCGTCGCCGGCGAAGTACTTGCCTTCGAAGCGGGACCAGTAGGTGTCCTTGAACCGCTGGTCGTCGCCCCAGATGGTGCGGAGCATGGAGGGCCAGGGTTCGGTGAGGACGAGGTAGCCGCCGCCGCCGTTGGCCACTTCGTTGGCTTCGTCGTCGACGACGGTGGCGCTGATGCCGGGCAGCGGGCGCTGGGCGGAGCCGGGCTTGGCCTCGGTGACTCCGGGCAGGGGGGAGATCATCATGGCGCCGGTCTCGGTCTGCCACCAGGTGTCCACGACGGGGGTGCGGTCGTGGCCGATGTGCTTGCGGTACCAGACCCAGGCCTCGGGGTTGATCGGCTCGCCGACCGAGCCCAGGACGCGCAGGCTGCTGAGGTCGAACCGGGCGGGGATGTCGTCGCCCCACTTCATGAACGTGCGGATCGCGGTGGGCGCGGTGTAGAGGATGGACACCTTGTACTTCTGGACGATCTCCCAGAAGCGGCCCTGGTGCGGGGTGTCCGGGGTGCCCTCGTACATGACCTGGGTGGCGCCGTTGGCGAGGGGCCCGTAGACGATGTAGGAGTGGCCGGTGACCCAGCCGACGTCGGCGGTGCACCAGTAGACGTCCGTCTCCGCCTTGAGGTCGAACACCGCCCAGTGGGTGTAGGCGACCTGGGTGAGATAGCCACCGGAGGTGTGCAGGATGCCCTTGGGCCTGCCCGTCGTACCCGAGGTGTACAGGATGAACAGCGGATGCTCGGCCTCGAACGCCTGCGGCGTGTGCTGCGCGGACTGGCGGCCAACCAGGTCGTGCCACCACACGTCCCGAGCCTCGTCCCAGGCGACGTCCTGACCGGTACGGCGCACCACCAGGACGTGCTCGACGTTGCCGGCCTTCGCGACCGCCTCGTCCACCGCGGGCTTGAGCGCGGAGGGCTTGCCGCGCCGGTAGCCGCCGTCGGCGGTGATGACGACCTTGGCGTCCGCGTCCTGGATGCGGGTGGCGAGCGCGTCGGCGGAGAAGCCGCCGAAGACGACCGAGTGGGCGGCGCCGATACGCGCCGAGGCCAGCATCGCGATCGCGGTCTCGGGGATCATCGGCATGTAGATGGCGACCCGGTCGCCCTCGCGGACACCGAGTTCGAGCAGGGCGTTGGCCGCGCGGGACACCTCGTCCTTCAGCTCGGCATAGGTGATGGCGCGGCTGTCACCGGGCTCGCCCTCGAAGTGGATGGCGACACGGTCACCGTGCCCGGCCTCCACATGCCGGTCCACACAGTTGTAGGCGACGTTCAGCGCGCCGTCCTTGAACCACTTCGCGAACGGGGGGTTCGACCAGTCCAGCGTCTCGGTCGGCTCCTTGGCCCAGGTCAGCCGGCCGGCCTGCGCGGCCCAGAACCCGAGCCTGTCAGCCCTGGCCTGCTCATACGCCTCCGCCGTGACATTGGCATGGGCTGCCAGGTCGGCGGGAGGCGCGAACCTGCGCTCCTCCTTCAGCAGGTTGGCCAGGCTCTCATTGCTCACGACATCCGCCTTTCGAGGGTGTCCGATGTGTCCCAAGCCACAGCTCATCAGACGCGAGGGGGCGATGACAAGGGTCGTCGGGAAAATTGGTTTAGACCTGTGCTGGGCGAGATGGTCGCCGTCCGGAGCGAGGAGTGACGTTGTGTAAAGAGTAGGCAATGCCACGTAAAGATCGCGTATGGCTTTTCGCGGTGAATGGACTAGTCGATCCCTCTCTGCGGTGAATAAATCATTTGATCAGCTTGTCGTCCTTATTTCTTCCCGGCTCCGTGCGATCTTGGCGGAACCGTCGGTGCAATTCCGGCGGATCGCCACAAAGAGCCCTCACCGGCTTTCGCCTGAGAGGTCGTCTGAGAGAAGGAAGAAGGTGGGCGGAACATGGCCGCCACCCAGAGGATCGCCGTCGGCGCCGTGGTCGCCGCGGCCTGTGCCGCCTCGCTGACAGGCTGCGGGGCCGACTCCCACGGTTCCGGGCAAGGGGCGTCCGGCCCGCAGAAGGGAGTGCCGGCGGCGCCCGCGCCGAAGAGCGCGCTCCGGCTGATCGGCGACGGATCGACCGCGTACACCGGCGCCCAGCCCCATCTGCCCCGGCCCGAGCGGCTGAAGCCCGGTCAGAGACCCCCGCAGTTCGTCGTCTTCTCCTGGGACGGCGCGGGCGAGGACAGCCAGAAGCTGTTCTCGCACTTCCGCAAGGTCGCCAAGGAGAACAACGCCAACATGACGTTCTTCCTCAGCGGGGTGTACCTGCTGCCGAAGGACAAGCGGGACCTGTACAAGCCGCCGCAGCACTCGCCGGGCAGCTCCGACATCGGCTTCAACGACCAGCAGGGCATCGCCGATACCGTCAAGCAGGCGCGGCTGGCCTGGCTGGACGGCAATGAGATCGGCACCCACTTCAACGGTCACTTCTGCGGGCCCGACGGCGGGGTCGGCACCTGGTCGGTGGACGAGTGGAAGAGCGAGATCTCCCAGGCCAAGCAGTTCGTGGAGAACTGGAAGACCAACTCGGGCATGAAGAACGCCGCCCCGCTGCCCTTCGACTACGAAAAGGAGCTGATCGGCGGCCGAACCCCTTGCCTGGAGGGACAGAAGAACTTCGTGAAGGCGGCCCGCCAGCTGGGCTTCCGTTATGACTCCAGCGGGGTCGACAACCAGCTCTGGCCGAAGAAGAAGGACGGCCTGTGGGACCTGTCGATGCAGCTGGTCCCCTTCCCCGGGCACGACTACGAGCAGTTGACCATGGACTACAACTTCATGATCAACCAGTCCGGCACCCAGACCCAGGGCGACCCGGACAAGTTCGACTACTGGGGCGACCAGGTGCGCGACGGCCTCGTCCAGGGCTTCTACCGGGCCTACGACGGCAACCGCGCGCCCCTGATCATCGGCAACCACTTCGAGTCCTGGAACGGCGGCACCTACATGCGCGCCGTCGAGGACACGGTGAAGGAGGTCTGCAACAAGCCCGAGGTCCGCTGCGTCTCCTTCCGCCAGCTGGCCGACTGGCTGGACGCCCAGGACCCCAAGACCCTCGACAAGCTGCGCGGCCTGAAGGTGGGCGAGGCGCCCAAGCAGGGCTGGGCGTCCTTCCTCTCCGGCCGCCCGGCTCCGGCGCCCAAGGGGGTTCCCGGGGCGCCGGCCGTCAAGGGGTAGGCGTCAGGCCGGAGTCGACACGCTCGCGCCGGCACCGGCTTCGGCGCTGATGGTTTCGCCGGGCGCTTCGCCGATGCCGGTGTCGTCGCCGATGCCCTCGCCGAGCACGAAGCCGGGGTCGACCTGCGCCGCCAGGTCGGCCCCGGTGCGCTCGTTGCCCCACGACTCGGCGTTCTTCAGATGGAAGTGGACCATCTGCCGGGTGTAGCGCTCCCAGTCCCGCTGCTCGTAGGTGGCGTCCGCGGTGGCCCGAAGGGTCTTCAGGGCACGGGCGTTGGCCTCCTCCAGGAGATCGAACCGGGGCGGGCGGCCCTTCTCCATGGCCCGCACCCAGTCCGAGCGCCCGACGGTGACCAGCAGGTCGTCCCCGACCTCCGCGCGCAGGAAGTCGATGTCGTCCTGCTCCTGGATCTTGTTGCCGACGACCTTCAGGGCGACGCCGAAGTCGCGGGCGTACTCCTTGTACTGGCGGTAGACGGAGACCCCCTTGCGGGTCGGCTCGGCGACGAGGAACGTCATGTCGAAGCGGGTGAACATGCCGGAGGCGAAGGAGTCCGAACCGGCGGTCATGTCCACCACCACGTACTCGTCGGGGCCGTCGACGAGGTGGTTCAGATACAGCTCCACCGCCCCGGTCTTGGAGTGGTAGCAGGCCACCCCCAGGTCGGCGTCGGTGAAGGGGCCGGTGACCATCAAACGGACGGCGCCGCCGTCGAGTTCCACCGGGCGTGCGCAGGCGTCGTAGACCGGGTTGGGCTCGCGCACCCGGACCAGCCGCGAGCCCCGGCCCGGCGGGGTCGTCTTGATCATGGTGGCGGCGGACGCGATGCGCGGGTTGGTGCCGCGCAGGTAGTCCTTGATCAGCGGCAGCCGCTCGCCCATCGCGGGCAGCGCGGCGGCCTCGGCCTCGTCCAGGCCCAGGGCCGGACCCAGGTGCTGGTTGATGTCGGCGTCGATCGCGACGACGGCGGCCCCGGCCGCGGCGAGGTGGCGGATGAAAAGGGAGGAGAGCGTGGTCTTGCCGCTCCCGCCCTTCCCGACGAAAGCAATTTTCATGTTCACGAAGCGTAGTTGCGTGATTGCTGTAGGTGGCATGGTTGAGTGAAGAAGACCACTCCTTCGTGGGGTCCGCCGGTGGGGTGCGTAGTGTCGTACTCATGAGTACGACAGGCGCGACCGCCGATCCGCTCGCGGCCCTGGGCTCGCTGCCCGGCGTGGCCGAGTCCGTCGAATCCGTGCGCAAGGCCGTGGACCGGGTCTACGGACACCGGATCATGCGGCGCCGCAGCAACGAGATCACCTCCGAGGCGGCCCTGCGTGCCGCCCGGGGCTCGGCGGCGCTCTCCGGCGCCGACTGGGCGCTGGAGGAGGTGCGCCGGCGCACCGACTTCGGCACCGACGACGAGGCGCGGGTCATGGGAGCGGCCCTGCGGCTGACGGCCGAGGCCGGACAGCTGCTCTCCATCTGGCGGCAGTCGCCGCTGCGGGTACTGGCCCGGCTGCACCTGGTGGCCGCGGCGAGCGGCGAGGCGCGGGTCGGCAGGCCGCGCCAGGACGGCGAGCCGGTGGACGAGCCGCTGGTCGAGCTGCCGCTGCCGGATGCCCGGGAGGTCTCCGGTCGGCTGGAGGGCCTGGCGGACCTGATCATCGCGGGCACCTCCGCCCCGGCCCTGGTGACGGCGGCCGTGGTGCACGGCGAACTGCTCGCGCTGCGCCCCTTCGCCTCGCACAACGGGCTGGTCGCGCGCGCCGCCGAGCGGATCGTGCTGATCGGCAGCGGCCTCGACCCCAAGGCGATCTGCCCGGCCGAGGTCGGCCACGCCGAACTGGGGCGCGCCGGGTACCTGGCGGCCCTGGAGGGATACGTCTCCGGCACCCCCGAGGGCATGGCGGCCTGGATCGCGCACTGCGGGCGGGCGGTCGAGCTCGGGGTCCGCGAGTCGACGGCGGTGTGCGAGGCGCTGCAGCGCGGCGCGGCCTGAGCGCGGGGGCCGGACAGGGTTGCGGCGGTACGAGTTCTCGTACCGCCGCTGGCACGAACACCGGGTTACCAAGCGTCCTCGATAACTCGCCCATCAGGTCGGGGTGCTTTGCCCGTCACCTGGTGCGGCTGGCCCGTAATCGACGGGTCGACGTCGCGTGGGTGCCCGGTGTTCCGTGCGTGGTCCGTGGGCCAATTGCGCAGTGGTTGGGAATCCTCTCGGATGTCCTTGGTCTCGCGGGCCTCTGTTCTCTTTGTACCGCGCCCCGGAAGCGAGCGGAAGCCCTGCCCCCGTTTCTTTGCCTCCGGGCGCGAAAAGGGGCGAAGCGGGCGCGGTCAGGCGGTGCCGCGGCGCCGGCTGGCGTACCAGACGAGCCCGGCGGTCGCGGCCGCCGCTCCCACGGCCGCCGCCGCGACCAGCGCCGGGCGCGGCGGCACGGAGAGGGTGGGCAGCCGCTTCTTGAGCGGGACCGGACGGCGGAACTCCAGCACCGGCCAGCCCCGCGCGATCGCCTCGCGGCGCAGTGCGCGGTCCGGGTTGACGGCGTGCGGGTGGCCGACCGTCTGGAGCATCGGCAGATCGGTCGCCGAGTCGCTGTAGGCGTAGCAGCGGTCGAGGTCGTAGCCCTCGGAGGCGGCCAGCTCGCGGATCGCCTCCGCCTTGGTCGGACCGTAGGCGTAGTACTCCACCTCGCCGGTGAAGCAGCCGTCCTCGCCGACGACCATGCGGGTGGCCACCACCCGGTCCGCGCCCAGGAGTTCCCCGACCGGCTCGACCACCTCGGCGCCCGAGGTGGACACGATCACCACGTCCCGGCCGGCCGTGTGGTGCTCCTCGATGAGCGAGGCGGCCTCGTCGTAGATGATCGGGTCGATCAGGTCGTGCAGGGTCTCCGCGACGATCTCCCGCACCTGCTGGACGTTCCAGCCGCGCACCATGTCCGACAGATAGGCGCGCATGCGTTCCATCTGGTCGTGGTCCAGACCGCCCACCAGGAACACGAACTGCGCATAGGCGGTGCGCAAGGCGACCCTGCGGTTGATCAGCCCCCCTTGGTAGAAGGACTTGCTGAAGGTGAGTGTGCTGGACTTCGCAATGACCGTCTTGTCCAGGTCGAAGAAGGCCGCGGCGCGGGGCAAGGAGTGGTTTTCCACGCCCCTGAGCATAGGCGCCCACCATTCGGCGTAAGGTGTGGCGCGTGGGTTTGCCTGAGAAGGCTCTCGGGTACACCATGGAAGTCACGGATCGTTCGCGACCGTGCTAACCCGGTCCGGCTCCTCCCCCCCCGAGTCGGCCGTGGGGACGACCCCCGCTCTCCCCCCCGGCGGGGGTCGTCGCATGTCCGGACGGGTTTTTCCGTCCCTTTCCCTCCCTCGTACGGCCCAGCGGCCGACGCCTGCGCGTCGAGGCCGCCGCTTCCGCGCGTCCATGATTCGTTACTCGCGGTAATCGTAGGGCTGCGCTGTGGATGTCGTACACGGTTCAGCGCGCGGTCACCGGTTTGGGTGAGCGAGTTATTCACAGGGCCTGAGTTGTCCACTGTTTTCCACCAAGATCCACACGATTTCCCGGATCGCCGCATCGTGTTTCCGACGCGCTGCGCACGGCGAGTTCACGGCCGGTTCCGTTTGTGGCGGGCGCGTATGGCCGATTCCTGTCGGCCCTTCACGGGGAAGCCGCTCGCCGCTTCTCCGGAAGCCGGGAAATCGCGTGGTCGCGGCGGTACGCGGACCACGCGGCGAAGGGGGAACACCCATGACCGCGACCATCACCCACGACCCACGGCCCGCCACCGGCGGCAGTCCGCTCATCGTCACCGAGGACGCCGTGCTGCTGGACGACCTGCTGCGCCTGTGCGCGGCCGCCGGCGCCACGCCCGAGGTGCACCACGGCGTACCGGACCAGGGCGGCAGCTGGGACGCCGCCCCGCTCGTCCTGGTCGGCGACGACGCCGCCCACCGGCTGCGCGGCTCCACCCGCCGGCGCCAGGTGGTGCTGATCGGCCGGGACCAGGACGACCCCGGGGTGTGGAGACGCGCCGTGGAGATCGGCGCCGACCACGTCCTGATCCTCCCCGACGGCGAACAGTGGCTGGTCGACCGGATCGCGGACGTCGCCGAGGGTGTCGGCCGCCCGGCCCTCACCGTCGGCGTGATCGGCGGCCGGGGCGGGGCCGGCGCGTCCACCCTCGCGTGCGCGCTCGCCGTCACCTCCGCCCGGGAGGGGCTGCGCACACTTCTCGTGGACGCCGACCCGCTCGGTGGCGGACTCGACGTACTGCTCGGTGGCGAGGGCGCCGAGGGCCTGCGCTGGCCCGCCTTCGCCGCCTCCCGCGGCCGGGTCGGCGGCGGCGCGCTGGAGGAGTCGCTGCCCGCGCTGCACTCCCTCCGGGTGCTCAGCTGGGACCGCGGCGACTGCGTCGCCGTGCCGCCCCAGGCCGTGCGCGCGGTCCTGGCCGCCGCCCGGCGACGCGGCGGCACCGTCGTGGTCGACCTGCCCCGCCGCCTGGACGACGGGGTCGGCGAGGTCCTCGCCCAGCTCGACCTGGCCCTGCTCGTCGTCCCGGCCGAACTGCGGGCGGTCGCGGCGGCCGGCCGGGTCGCCGCCGCCGTCGGCATGGTCGTCCGCGATCTGCGGGTCGCGGTCCGCGGCCCCTACGCGCCCGGCCTGGACGACCACGAGGTGGCCCGCCTGCTCGGCCTGCCACTGGCCGGTGAGGTGCCGGCCGAACCCGCCCTCCTGCGCCCGCGCGGCGCCGGGAAACCGCCCGGCGCGAGCGCCCGCGGCCCGCTGGCCCGCTTCTGCACCGAGTTCTGGGAGCGGGCGCTGACCGAGGCGGGAGGGACGCGATGACCCCCTCGGAACGCGGGCGGGTGGACGGCGTGACCCGTCCCGGGGACGGCCGGAGCGGCTCGCGACCGGGCTCCGGGGAGTGCGGACCGGCCGGGGCGGGAGGCTCGCGATGAACCTTCCCGGACTCGACCCGGCCGACGGCGCGGCCCTGCTCGACGGGGTCCGGCGGCGGCTCGCCGAGAGCGGCGCGGAGCCCACGCCCGCGCGGGTCGCCCAGGCGCTGCGGGAACAGGGCCGGGTGCTCGGTGACGCCGAGATCCTCGGCGCGGCCGAGCGGCTGAGGTCCGAGCTCGTCGGCACCGGGCCCCTGGAGCCGCTGCTCGCGGACCCGGACGTCACCGACGTGCTGGTGTCCGCCCCGGACCGGGTGTGGGTGGACCGCGGCGGCGGCCTGGAGCTGACGCGGGTGACCTTCCCCGACGCGGCGGCGGTACGACGCCTCGCGCAGCGACTGGCCGCGGTGGCCGGACGCCGGCTGGACGATGCCCGGCCGTGGGTGGACGCCCGGCTGCCCGACGGCACCCGGCTGCACGCCGTGCTGCCCCCGGTCGCCGTCGGCTGCACCTGCCTGGCCCTGCGCGTGGCCCGTCCCCGGGCCTTCACCCTCGCGGAACTCGTCGCGGCGGGCACCGTGCCACCCGGCGGGGACCGGATTCTGCGGGCCCTGCTCGCCGCCCGGCTGTCCTTCCTGGTCAGCGGTGGCACCGGCAGCGGCAAGACGACCCTGCTCAGCGCCCTTCTGGGGTTGGTCGGACCCGATGAGCGGATCGTGCTCGCCGAGGACTCCGCCGAGCTGAGACCCGACCACCCGCATGTCGTCCGGCTGGAGACCCGGCCCGCCAACCAGGAGGGCGCGGGATTGGTCACCCTGGAGGACCTGGTGCGCCAGGCCCTGCGGATGCGGCCGGACCGGCTGGTGGTCGGAGAGGTGCGCGGGCCCGAGGTCGTGCATCTGCTCGCCGCGCTCAACACGGGTCACGACGGCGGCAGTTGCACGATCCACGCCAACACCGCGGGCGATGTGCCGGCCCGTCTGGAGGCGCTGGCCACGGCCGCCGGCCTCGACCGGGCCGCCCTGCACAGCCAACTGGCAGCCGCCCTCTCCGTGGTGCTCCATCTGGTACGGGACCGCGCCGGACGGCGCCGGATCGCGGAGGTGCACGTACTGGAACGGGACGCCACGGGGCTGGTGCGGACGGTGCCCGCGCTGCGGTGGGGCGAGCGGGCGTTCGTGCGGGAGCGGGGATGGGGGCGGCTCGCGCCCCTGCTGGGCGAGGACGGAGGTGACGGGTGTGCGCACTGAGCTGTCGATGGGTGCCGTGCTGATCTGTCTCGGCGTGCCGGCCTGGCTGCTGGCCGAGCGGCAGCACGGGTTGCGTCGGGCCAGGCTGCTGCTGGCCCGTGGCGGAGGAGCGGCGACCGGTCCGGCGGGACGGGCACAACTCGCGGCGCAGGTAAGGCGGTTGCGCGACCGCTGGGGAGCCGAGTGGTGGGCCCTCGCCGCCGGGCTGCTGCTCGCGGTGCTGGGCACCTCGGTGCTTCCGGCCGTCGCGGGGGCGGCCGGGGTGCCGGTGTTGCGCCGGGTACGGCTGGCCCGGCGGGCGAGAACCGCCCGGGAACGGCGGGCCGACCGGGTGATCGCCCTGTGCGGGGCACTCGCGGGCGAGGTGCGCGCCGGACGGCAGCCCGGGGAGGCGCTGCTGCGGGCGGCGCGGGACTCGGGCGGGCTCGGCGGGGCGCAGGCGGCCGTGGTGGCGGCGGCCCGCTTCGGCGGGGACGTACCCGGTGCCCTCGCGGTGGCGGCCCGCCGGGCGGGCGCTGAGGGACTGCTCGGGCTGGCCGCCTGCTGGCGGGTGGCCGTCGACCAGGGCGCGGGACTCGCGGCCGGCCTGGACCGGCTGGACGCAGCGCTGCGCGCGGAACGGGATCAACGCGCCGATCTCCGTGCCCAGCTGGCGGGCGCCAGAGCCACCGCGGTACTGCTCGCGGCCCTGCCCGCCCTCGGCCTGCTCCTCGGTGCGGCCCTGGGCGCCGCCCCGTTGCGGGTCCTCCTGCACACCGGCCCGGGCCTGGGCTGCCTGCTGATCGGCGCGGCGTTCGAGGCGGCCGGGCTGTGGTGGGCGGCGCGGATCGTGCGGGCAGCGGGGGCGGCATGAGGGAGCGGATGTCCGCCCGGGCCGGGCGGCTGTGGACGCGAGGCGAGGAGTGAGGACGTGAACGGGGATGTTGTGCACAGGCTGGGGACGGTCATGGCCGCGGCGGCGGCGCTCGGCTGGGGTGCGCGGCTGGTGCCGGCGGCCCGCCGCGCGCGCCGGGCGAGACACCGGGCGGTGGAGCTGCTGGCGCCCGAAACGGTGGCGCCCGAAAGGGTGGCGTCCGGACGGCGGTTGCCGGTCACGGACACGGCGCGGCGATGGCTGCCACCGGTGGGTGCGGCGGGCGGGGTGTGGGTGCTGGTCGGCGGGGTCACCGGGGCCCTGCTCGGGCTGGGCGTCGGCGTCGTGCTCTGGCGGTGGTGGCGCCGTCAGGCGACGGCCGGACCGGAGACCGTGGACAGTGCCCGCGCGGCGCGCCAACTGCCGCTCGCCGCCGATCTGCTCGCGGCGTGCATTGCGGCCGGCGCCGGACCGGTGGTGGCCGCGCAGGCGGTGGGGGAGGCCCTGGGCGGCCCCGTCGGGCAGGCGCTGGCGCGGGGCGCGGCGGAGACCCGGCTCGGCGGCGCACCGGCGGACGCCTGGCGGTGGCTGGCCGCGCTGCCCGGCGCCGCGCCCCTGGCCCGGCTGCTGGAGCGGGCCGACGAATCGGGCCTGCCCGCGGCCGGCCCGGTGGCCCGCATCGCCTCGGACACCCGCGCGCAGTGGGGGCGGGCCGCGACGGCCCGGGCCCGCCGGGCGGCCGTGCTGATCTCCGCGCCGGTCGGCCTGTGCTTCCTGCCCGCCTTCATCGCCATCGGCGTGCTGCCCGTGGTGATCGGGCTCGCGGGCGGGGCGATGGCAGGGAGGTGACGCCCACGAAGAGGCGCAGGACGCCGTGACGGCCGAGCGCGGCCGTCGACCGAGGAACACGAGAACAGACCGAGACCTCACGGGGGTTGAGATGAACAGGAAGATCAGGAAAGTGATGGCCGGACTGGCCGGGCTGCGGCGGGCGTGCCGCGCGGACGCGGGGATGGTGACCTCCGAATACGCGATGGGCATCATCGCGGCCGTCGGATTCGCCGTGCTGCTGTACGAGGTCGTCACCAGCGGCCAGGTCCGCGCGGAGTTGCAGTCCATCGTGAAGAAGGCCCTCAGTGCGCGGATGTGAACGGGGGTCGGACCGCGGGTTCGTGACCGTGGAGGCGGCCGTGGTGCTGTGCGTGCTGGTGGCGTTCACGATGGCGCTGGTCTGGGGGCTGCTCGTGGTGGCCGCGCAGATCCGGTGCGTGGACGCGGCCCGCGCGGGCGCCCGGTCCGCCGCCCGCCAGGACCCGCCCGGCGCGGTGCTGTCGGTGACGCGCGACGCGGCGCCGCGCGGGGCGCGGGTGACGGTGGGGCGCGAAGGCGATCAGGTCCGGGTGACGGTGGTGGCCCGGCCGCCGGTGCTCAGCGGACTGCCGTTCGAACTCCGCGAGGACGCCGTCGCGCTGGCGGAGGAGACGGTCGGGACACCGGGGACGGGACGATGACGCCGGGACGGGGTCCGAGGACGCCGGGAAGAGGCCGGATGGAGGCTCGGGTGTCTGCCCGGATTCGGCGGGGAGCGATGGTCGGCCGGGGCGTGCCCGGTCACGGCACTGGCGGGCGGGACGGCCCCGGTTCCGACCGGGGGTCCGCCTCCGTCTGGAGCCTCGGGGTGATCGCGGTGCTCTGTGTGGTGTTCGGCGCCGTCCTCGCGCTGGGACAGGCCGTGGTCGTCCGGCACCGGGCGGCCGGCGGTGCCGATCTCGCGGCGCTCGCGGCGGCGGACCACTGGGCCGAGGGCGGCCCGGCGGCCTGCGCCCGGGCCGGGCGGCTGGCGGCGGCCCAGGGCGCCCGGCTGGTGCGGTGCGCGGTCCAGGGCGAGATCTCGGACGTGACCGCGGCCTCGGGAGGGGGGCCGTTCACGGCGCGGGTCAGGGCGAGGGCGGGCCCGGCGGGTCCGCTGCCGCCAGGCCTGCGGCGACCGGGCCTGTCCGCGACCGGCCCGCCACCACCTGGCCTGCCTCCGCCTGACCTTTCTCCGGCCGACCGTTCTCCACGTGACTTGCCGTGATCCGGCCGGCCTCCGACCGACTCCGCATCCGGTCGGCCTGCGCCTGGCTCCACAGCCGGCCGGCCCCACATGGCCCGTCTCCGCCAGGGCCGCCGCCGTTGGCGCTCAGACCTGGGGTGACTGTCCCGGAGCCGGAGCCGGAGCCGGAGCCGGAGCGGGATCGGGAGCCGAGGCCGGAGCCGCCCCTTCGCCCGGGCGTTCCCCCGGCCCTTCCGTCCCTTCCCCCAGCCCTTCCAGCCGTGGCTTCGGCTCACCCCCTGGCCCTTCCCCCGGCACGTCTCCCCGGCCATCCTCCGGTCCTTCCTCCGGCGCGCCGCGCAGCAGGGCCGTGAGGAGGCGGACCGCGCCTCTCTTGTGCAGGGGGTCGTTGCCGTTGCCGCACTTGGGGGACTGGATGCAGGACGGGCAGCCGGCCTCGCACTCGCAGGAGGCGATGGCCTCGCGGGTGGCTGCCAGCCAGGCGCGGGCGGTGTGGAAGGCGCGCTCGGCGAAGCCCGCGCCGCCGGGATGGCCGTCGTACACGAAGACCGTGGGAAGGAGGGTGTCGGGATGCAGCGGCACGGACACGCCGCCGATGTCCCAGCGGTCGCAGGTCGCGAAGAGCGGCAGCATGCCGATGGAGGCGTGCTCGGCGGCGTGCAGGGAGCCGCCGAGGATCTCCGGGGTGATCCGGGCCTCGTCCAGCTGGTCCTCGGTGACCGTCCACCACACCGCGCGGGTGCGCAGCGTGCGGGGCGGCAGGTCGAGCTTGGTCTCGCCCAGCACCTCACCGGTGATCAGGCGTCTGCGCAGGAAGGAGACCACCTGGTTGGTGACCTCGACGGAGCCGTAGCACAGGCGCCCGTCGCCCCAAGGGATCTCGGTGTCGGTCTCCAGGATGGAGATGGCGGTGGTGTCCCGGGCGACCGTCGAGTACGGCGGGTCGGCCTGCTCCACCAGGGCGACCGAGTCCTCCAGGTCGAGGGAGCGCACCAGATAGGTGCGGCCCTGGTGGAGGTGGACCGCGCCCTCGTGGACCGTGGAGTGCGCGGCGGCGGCGTCCACCGTGCCGAGCAGCCGCCCGGTGCCGCCCTCCACGATCTGGACCGGCCGGCCGCCCGTGCCGCGGATGTCGGTGAGGTCGGCGGCGCGCTCCCGGCGGGTCCAGTGCCAGGCCCGGGTCCGCCGGCGCAGCAGCTTCGCGGCCTCCAGTTGCGGCAGCACGTCGGCGCAGGCGGGCCCGAACAGCTCCAGGTCCTCCTCGGTCAGCGGGAGCTCCGCGGCGGCGGCGCACAGGTGCGGGGCGAGGACGTAGGGGTTGTCGGGATCGAGGACGGTCGACTCCACCGGCTGGTCGAACAGCGCCTCCGGATGGTGGACGAGGAAGGTGTCCAGCGGATCGTCACGGGCGACCAGGACCGCGAGGGCGCCCTCGCCGGAGCGTCCCGCGCGGCCCGCCTGCTGCCACAGGGAGGCGCGGGTGCCCGGGTAGCCGGCGATCACCACCGCGTCCAGTCCGGAGACGTCCACGCCCAGCTCCAGGGCCGTGGTGGCGGCGAGCCCGAGGAGTTCCCCGGAGTGCAGGGCGCGCTCCAGGGCGCGGCGTTCCTCGGGGAGGTAGCCGCCGCGGTAGGCCGCGACCCGCCGGACCAGGGAGCGGTCGACCTCGGCCAGTTTCTCCTGGGCGATCACCGAGATCAGCTCGGCGCCGCGCCGGGACCGTACGAAGGCGACCGAGCGCACGCCCTGCACGGTCAGGTCGGTCAGCAGATCGGCGGTCTCGGCGGTGGCGGTACGCCGTACGGGTGCGCCCCTCTCGCCGTGCAGCTCGGTGAGCGGGGGCTCCCAGAGGGCGAAGACCAGCTCGCCGCGCGGGGAGGCGTCGTCGGCGACCTCGACCACCGGCAGGCCGGTCAGCCGGCGGGCGGCGACGGCGGGCTCGGCGGCGGTCGCGGAGGCCAGCAGGAAGACCGGGGAGGAGCCGTAGCGGGCGCAGACGCGCCGCAGCCGGCGCAGCACCTGGGCGACGTGCGAGCCGAAGACGCCCCGGTAGGTGTGGCACTCGTCGATCACGACGTACTTGAGCGACTTCAGGAAGGAGGACCAGCGCGGGTGGGAGGGCAGGATCCCGCGGTGCAGCATGTCGGGGTTGGTGAGGACGTAGTTGGCGTACTGCCGGATCCACTCGCGTTCTTCGAACGGAGTGTCGCCGTCGTACACGGCCGGGCGTACCGCGGTGCCGAGAGGTTGTGAAAGTTCCTTCACCGACCGGCACTGATCCGCCGCGAGCGCCTTGGTGGGGGAGAGGTACAGCGCGGTGGCCCCTCGGCCGTTCGGCGCCTGGGAACCCTCCAGAAGAGTGGACAGCACGGGGACGAGATAAGCGAGCGACTTGCCGGAGGCGGTACCGGTGGCGACGATCACCGAATCGCCGTCCAGGGCGTGCTCGGCGGCCAGCGCCTGGTGCGCCCAGGGATGCTCGATGCCGCACTCCCGCACGGCCGCGATCACCTCCGGCCGAATCCGGTCAGGCCAGACGGCATGCCGCCCCGTACGCGGGGGCAAGTGCTCCGTATGAGTGATGCGCGCAGCCCGGCTCGGACCGGAGGCGAGCCGGTCCAGGACCGTGCCCGGCGACGGGCGGGACGCCGGGTCCCGCACGGGTCGATCGGATCGGTGATTCTTGGCCATCGGCACCGAGTGTGTCACTGGCGTGACGGACAATGGAGTCAAGGCGTCGTGCACGCCTGCCGGTAAGTGATTGAATGCCATCGCGGCTGGCGTTGCGTCCCGGGGGCCGCAAGGCGAGGTGCCCGAGGGGCGACCGCTCGATAGCAAGGTGCTGGAGGATCCGTGGACCTGTCCCTGTCGACCCGTACCGTCGGCGATCGTACGGTCGTCGAGGTCGGTGGCGAAATCGATGTTTACACCGCGCCCAAGCTGCGCGAGCAGCTGGTCGAGCTGGTGAACGACGGCAATTTCCACCTTGTCGTCGACATGGAGGGCGTGGACTTCCTCGACTCCACCGGTCTCGGCGTGCTGGTCGGCGGCCTGAAGCGAGTGCGTGCCCATGAGGGCTCGCTGCGCCTGGTCTGCAACCAGGAGCGCATTCTCAAGATCTTCCGCATCACCGGCCTCACCAAGGTGTTCCCGATTCACACCTCGGTCGAGGAAGCGGTGGCGGCCACCGACTGACCCTGTTGCCGGCCCCTGGCGGGCCACCGGCCGTCTCCGGTCGCCGACCGTCCTGAGCGACGGCCGGTGGCCGGTGCGGACTCCGGTGTGTCCCGTCCTGGTCCGGTCCGGCCGGGCTCGTACTTCGGTAGGGGCCCGTGCCGGGTGTGCCCGGGTGTATCCGGGTAACGAAGTTCATGAGGGCCGGTCCGCGGGCCGGCCCGTCCGCAGTCCCGTAGTCGCGAGGGGGATGCATGGCCACCGTCGAACTCCGCTTCAGCGCGCTGCCCGAGCACGTCCGGACCGCCCGGTTGGTGGCGGCAGCGGTGGCACGCAGGGCCGGAGTGGACGAGGCCGTCCTGGACGAGGTCCGGCTCGCCGTGGGCGAGGCATGCTCCCGTGCCGTGGGACTGCATCAGAGCGGTGGCATCACGGCGCCCGTGAAGGTGGCGCTGATCGAGGAGGAGAAACAGTTCTCCATCGAGGTCGGCGACGAGGCCCCGCACGCGGTCCCCGCCGAGCGGACCTCCCGGGGCGCCGCCGCCGACGCGGACGTGGAGGCCGAGGAGGACGAGATGGGCCTCGCGGTCATCAGCGGTCTCGTGGACGACGTCGAGGTCACCACCGGCGAGAACGGCGGGCGGATCCGGATGACCTGGCCGGCCGCTCCGCCGGCGGTCACCGCCGCCTGACGTCACCTACCCAAGACTCCGATCCACCTCAGGGCCCTGCCGAGCGCAGGGCCCTGCTCGTGTTGTGGGCAGATCATTTCCCGCCGGCGGAAGAACGTCCGAAAGACGGGCCCGGAGGGGCCGGAAGACGGGTTCTGTGGCGGGCCGGAAGACGGGCCCGGGAATTCGTGAAGGAATTCACGATCAATAGCCGTATCATTCGATCAAGGTTCAATGGGACCGACGGCGTCCGTCAATGCTTTTGAGGCATTACTTCTTTCGGGTTCGCTCACCTGGGCGGGCAAGCCAATTCCGTTTACCGTGCTCTTTTGGCATCACTCACTGGTACCTACAATCCGTCCACATCTTGAGCTCAGCCCAAGCGTCAAGGAGGACGAATGGCGGGGCTTTCTACCCCCTCTCAGTTGGACCACCCCACATCCCTCGCGGCCGCGGTACTCACCGACGGCAACAGGGTCATCGTGGCCGTCATCGCGGCGGTCGCCCTCGCCGCGCTGGTGGTCGCGGGGATCCTGGTGCGCCAGGTGCTTGCGGCGGGCGAGGGCACCGACAGCATGAAGAAGATCGCCGAAGCGGTGCAGGAAGGCGCCAAGGCGTATCTCGCCCGGCAGCTGCGGACACTCGGCGTATTCGCCGTGGTCGTCTTCTTCCTGCTCCTGCTGCTGCCCGCGGACGACTGGAATCAGCGTGCCGGGCGTTCGGTGTTCTTCCTGATCGGAGCCGCGTTCTCGGCGGCCACCGGTTATATCGGCATGTGGCTCGCCGTACGCAGCAATGTGCGGGTCGCCGCGGCGGCCCGGGAAGCCACACCGGCCGAAGGCGAACCCGAAAAAGATCTCACGACCGTCTCGCACACCGCGATGAAGATCGCATTTCGCACGGGCGGTGTCGTCGGCATGTTCACCGTGGGCCTCGGCCTGCTGGGTGCCTCTTGTGTAGTGCTGGTCTATGCCGCCGACGCGCCGAAGGTGCTGGAGGGCTTCGGTCTCGGCGCCGCTCTGATCGCCATGTTCATGCGTGTGGGCGGCGGCATCTTCACCAAGGCCGCCGACGTCGGCGCCGACCTGGTCGGCAAGGTCGAGCAGGGCATTCCGGAGGACGACCCGCGCAATGCCGCGACCATCGCCGACAACGTGGGCGACAACGTCGGCGACTGCGCCGGCATGGCGGCCGACCTGTTCGAGTCCTACGCCGTCACCCTGGTGGCCGCGCTGATCCTCGGCAAGGCCGCGTTCGGCGACTCCGGGCTCGCCTTCCCGCTGCTGGTGCCCGCCATCGGGGTGATCACCGCGATGATCGGCATCTTCGCGGTGGCCCCGCGACGCGCCGACCGCAGCGGCATGTCCGCGATCAACCGCGGTTTCTTCATCTCCGCGGTGATCTCCCTCGTGCTGGTCGCCGTCGCGGTCTTCGTCTATCTGCCGTCGACGTACTCCGGACTCAACGGAGTGACGGACGCGGCGATCAGGGGCAAGGACGGCGACCCGCGGATCCTCGCCCTGGTCGCGGTGGCCATCGGCATCCTGCTCGCCGCCGTCATCCAGCAGCTCACCGGCTACTTCACCGAGACCACCCGGCGCCCGGTCCGCGACATCGGCAAGACCTCCCTCACCGGTCCCGCCACCGTCGTCCTGTCCGGCATCTCGGTCGGCCTGGAGTCCGCCGTCTACACCGCGCTGCTCATCGGGCTCGGCGTGTACGGCGCGTTCCTGCTCGGCGGCACCTCGATCATGCTCGCGCTGTTCGCGGTCGCGCTGGCCGGCACCGGCCTGCTCACCACGGTCGGCGTGATCGTCGCCATGGACACCTTCGGGCCGGTCTCCGACAACGCGCAGGGCATCGCCGAGATGTCCGGCGACGTCGAGGGCGCGGGCGCGCAGGTGCTCACCAACCTGGACGCGGTCGGCAACACCACCAAGGCCATCACCAAGGGCATCGCCATCGCCACCGCCGTGCTCGCCGCGTCGGCGCTGTTCGGGTCGTACCGCGACGCGATCACCACCAATGTGCAGGACGTCGGGGCCAAGCTCACCGGGCCGGGTGCGCCGCTGAGCCTGTCCCTGGACATCTCGCAGCCCAACAACCTGGTCGGTCTGATCGCCGGCGCCGCGGTCGTCTTCCTCTTCTCCGGACTGGCCATCAACGCCGTGTCGCGTTCGGCCGGCTCGGTGGTGTTCGAGGTGCGGCGGCAGTTCCGTGAGAAGCCCGGGATCATGGACTTCACGGAGAAGCCCGAGTACGGCAAGGTCGTCGACATCTGCACCAAGGACGCCCTGCGGGAGCTGGCCACGCCCGGTCTGCTCGCGGTGATGGCGCCGATCTTCGTCGGGTTCACGCTCGGCGTCGGCTCGCTCGGCTCCTATCTGGCCGGCGCGATCGGCGCGGGCACGCTGATGGCGGTGTTCCTCGCCAACTCCGGCGGTGCCTGGGACAACGCCAAGAAGCTGGTGGAGGACGGCCACCACGGCGGCAAGGGCAGCGAGGCCCACGCGGCCACGGTGATCGGCGACACGGTCGGCGACCCCTTCAAGGACACCGCGGGCCCGGCCATCAACCCGCTGCTGAAGGTCATGAACCTGGTCTCGCTGCTCATCGCGCCCGCGGTGATCAAGTTCTCCTACGGAAGTGACAAGAGCCTCGGCGTGCGGATCGGGATCGCGATCCTCGCGCTGCTGGTGATCATCGTGTCCGTGTACGTCTCCAAGCGGCGCGGTATCGCCGTCGGCGACGACGAGAGTGCCGAGCGGGTCGCCAACTCGCCGGACGCCGCGGTGGTTTCGTAGGTTTCCGGACGGAGCCCCCGCACTGGGCGGGCGGACGGCGCGTGCTGACGGCGTGCCGCCCGCCCGTCCGTGTGTGCGGGCGTGGCGCCGCCGTGAGCCTTCTCTCGCGCAAAAAGCAATAAAAGGTATCTAGGGGGCGATCGGTGTGCGGAGGGTGTGCGTCCGCCGTGTAGGGTCCGGGGCCCGAGAGCCATGGAAGGGACCAATCCGGTGAACAAGAAGCTCGCGGCCGCACTGTCCGGCGGTGCGGTACTGGTGGTGGCGCTGTCGGGCTGCAGCAGCAACAGCGCGCCCAAGGGCCCCGACCCCAAGCTGGTCGCCTGGGCCAAGTCGGTGTGCGACGCCGTGCCCGCGCAGGACGCGAAGATCAAGGCGGCGAACGACGCGATCTCCACGACCGCCGCCGACACTGCCAAGCCCGAGACGCTCCAGAAGACCGACTCCCAGGCCTTCCAGGACATGGCCGACGGCTACAAGGCGATCGCCACCGCCGTCAACGAGGCCGGCGCGCCTCCCGGGGTCGAGGACGGCGCCAAGCGGCTGAACGGCGTCGTCAAGAGCTTCAACAGCCTCGCGGCCTCCTACGCCGACCTGAAGAAGCAGGTCGACGGGCTGAACACCAAGGACCAGGCGAAGTTCGCCTCCGGGCTGCACGACGTCGCCCAGCAGATGACGGAGCTGGAGAAGAAGCACCAGAGCGGCACCGAGTCGCTGAAGAAGCTTCAGCAGGGCGAGGTCCAGGACGCCATCGCGCAGCAGGCCAGCTGCAAGAAGGTCGCCGACGCGGCGTCCGCGTCGCCGTCCACGGGCGCCGCGGCGGGCTGACGCAGGCCCGGGGCCGGGCCGACGCCGTGACGAAAGCCGTTGCGGGCCGGTGTCGGCGTCGGCGGTGGGCGGGCCGGGGCGCGCGGCCGCTGCCGGCGCCGTCCCCCGCCGGGCGCGCTCAGGCCGTCCCCGACGGGGCGCGCGGGACACAATGGGGGCGTGACTGACTCCGGACCCGCCTCCCTGCCCGCCGCCGACCGGCCCGAGACCACCGCGCGCCTGCGGGACGCGCTGCTGGCCGCCTCCTTCACCGCCGACGGTCTGCTCGACCTGCTCGGCGCCCCCGCGTACGCGGCGCTGGCCCGCAGCGAGACCGTGCCCGCCCTCAGGGCGACCCGCGGCGACACGCCGCTGGAGACCCTCGTACGGCTCTTCCTGCTCCAGCAGCCCGTGGCGCGGGCGCGGGTGGCCGCCGTGCTCCCCGTCGAGGAGGCCGTCGAGGCCGGGTGGCTCACACGGGTGGGCGGCGACGAGGTGGCCGCCACCGTGGACGTGCGGCCCTACGGCGGTCCCGGTGGCGAGGACTGGTTCATCGTGTCCGACCTCGGGTGCGCGGTCGGTGGCGCGGGCGGCATCGGACAGCGCGCCGAGGGTGTCGTGCTCGGCGTCGGCGGCGCGTCCACCACGCTGGCCGGCATCACCGTGCGCACGCCCGTCGCCGCCGCGCTGGACCTCGGCACCGGCTCCGGCATCCAGGCGCTGCACGCCTCGCGGCACGCCACGCGCGTGACGGCCACCGACCTCAATCCGCGCGCGCTGCACATCACCGCGCTCACGCTGGCCCTCTCCGGCGCACCCGCCGCCGAACTGCGCGAGGGCTCGCTGTTCGAACCGGTCCGGGACGACGAGAAGTTCGACCTGATCGTCTCCAACCCGCCCTTCGTCATCTCCCCCGGCGCGCGGCTCACCTACCGCGACGGCGGGATGGGCGGGGACGACCTGTGCCGCTCGCTCGTCCAGCAGGCTGGGGAACGGCTGAACGAGGGCGGGTTCGCGCAGTTCCTCGCGAACTGGCAGCACGTGGCGGGGGAGGACTGGCAGGACAGGCTCAGGTCATGGGTGCCGCGCGGGTGCGATGCCTGGATCGTGCAGCGCGAGGTGCAGGACGTCACGCAGTACGCCGAGCTGTGGCTGAGGGACGCCGGGGACCACCGCGGGGACCCGGCGGAGTACCAGGCGCGGTACGACGCCTGGCTCGACGAGTTCGAGGCGCGCAAGGTCAGGGCGGTCGGCTTCGGCTGGATCACCCTGCGCAGGACGGGCGCGGCCGAGCCCTCCATCACGGTGGAGGAGTGGCCGCATCCGGTCGAGCAGCCCCTCGGGGACACCATCCGGGCGCACTTCGACCGCCTCGACTACCTCCGGGAGCACGACGACGCGGCCCTGCTCGCCAGTCACTTCCGGCTGGTCGGCGAGGTGGTGCAGGAGCAGGTCGGGCTGCCCGGCGCGGAGGATCCCGAGCACGTCGTCCTGCGCCAGCACCGCGGCATGCGCCGCGCCACCAAGGTGGACACGGTCGGCGCCGGTTTCGCGGGCGTGTGCGACGGCAGCCTGAGCGCCGGCCGCATCCTGGACGCCATCGCCCAGCTGATGGGCGAGGACTCCGTCCGCCTGCGCGACCAGACCCCGGCCCAGATCAGGCTCCTCGTCGAGCAGGGCTTCCTGGAGCCGGCGCGGTGAGGTGACGGGGGCGGGGGCTTCGTCCCGCCCCGCCGACGGGCCGGGCCCGCGGGCCGCCCCGCCGACGGGCCGGGCCCGCGGGCCGCCCCGCCGACGGGCCGGGCCCGCGGGCCGCGACGCCCGCGCGTTGCCGAGCGGTCGTCGCCGGGGGACCGCCGTGCGCGCGCCCGCGGCGCCCCGGCCCCCGCGGGTCACCCCCGGCGCCCCCGCGCGCCGCTCCCGCCGCGCGCCCGTCGTATGCCTCCGGCACACCCGGCGGCAAAACGGCCGGAACAGTACGGGTCTTCCGGGGCGGAGGGCCCGGGCGGCCGGTCCTCGCTCGGGGGCGCCGGGGGTGGCCGGGGGTCGTTCACCCCGATGTCGCCCGCCGGTCTCCCCCGCGTCCCCGCGGCGTGTCACGCTCCTCGCGCCGGGCGGAGGAAGAGGGGGCGGGCGGGGATGGAAAGCGGACCTGCGGTCTTCGCCGGGGCGGTGTTCGCCCTGTTCGGGGCCGCCCTCCTGGGGTGGACCGGCGTACGGCTCAGGCACCGGGAGCCGGTGGCGGACGGTGTGAACCGGGTCGCATCGGCCACCGTCGCGGGCCTCGCCGGAACCCTCGCGCTGGTCCTCGGCGGCTACTGCCTCACCCGCCTCTGACGTCGGCGTGCGTCCTCCCGGGAGCGTGCCGCGAGAGTAAGAGGAGCAATACGCTCCGGACAGGCCGCAGCGGGGTACCCGGTACTCCGGGCGGCAGGAATGCCGGTAGTCGGGTTACCGTTCGAGTGGCCGTTGTGGGCTTTTCCCGTTTGACACGGGGGCGGGATGTACCGTCACACTCCGCAGCGTCACACGTGCCAGCAGTACGCCGCGACCCCGGGACGAAGGCCTGGGGAGGCCAAAGCGTCGACCGGAGAGAAGAGCGAAGTTGTCCCCGACCAGCGAGACCGCACAGGGCGGCCGCCGACTCGTCATCGTCGAGTCGCCTGCCAAGGCGAAGACGATCAAGGGCTACCTCGGCCCCGGCTACACCGTCGAGGCGAGCGTCGGGCACATCCGTGACCTCCCCAACGGCGCCGCGGAGGTGCCCGAGAAGTACACCGGCGAGGTCCGCCGCCTCGGCGTGGACGTGGAGCACGACTTCCAGCCGGTCTACGTCGTCAACGCGGACAAGAAGGCGCAGGTCAAGAAGCTCAAGGACCTGCTGAAGGACTCCGACGAGCTCTTCCTCGCCACCGATGAGGACCGCGAGGGCGAGGCCATCGCCTGGCACCTCCAGGAAGTCCTGAAGCCGAAGATCCCGGTCAAGCGGATGGTCTTCCACGAGATCACCAAGGACGCCATCCGGGCGGCCGTCGCCAACCCGCGCCAGCTCAACCAGAAGCTGGTCGACGCCCAGGAGACCCGCCGCATCCTCGACCGCCTCTACGGCTACGAGGTCTCCCCGGTGCTGTGGAAGAAGGTCATGCCCCGGCTGTCGGCCGGCCGTGTCCAGTCCGTCGCGACCCGGCTCGTCGTCGAGCGGGAACGCGAGCGCATCGCCTTCCGCTCCGCCGAGTACTGGGACCTGACCGGCACCTTCGGCACCGGCCGGGCCGGCGACCCCTCGGACCCGTCCTCGCTGGTCGCCCGTCTCCAGACGGTGGACGGCCGGCGTGTCGCACAGGGCCGTGACTTCGACTCCCTCGGGCAGCTCAAGAGCGCGAACACGCTCCACCTGGACGAGGCGACCGCCCGCGGGCTGGCCGCCGCCCTGGAGAACACCCGCTTCTCCGTGCGCTCCGTCGAGTCCAAGCCGTACCGCCGCTCGCCCTACGCGCCGTTCCGTACGACGACGCTCCAGCAGGAGGCCAGCCGCAAGCTCGGCTTCGGCGCCAAGGCGACGATGCAGATCGCGCAGAAGCTGTACGAGAACGGCTACATCACGTACATGCGTACGGACTCCACGACGCTGAGCGAGACCGCCGTCGCGGCCGCCCGCGCCCAGGTCACGCAGCTGTACGGCGCCGACTACCTGCCCCCGCAGCCGCGTACCTACGCCGCCAAGGTGAAGAACGCGCAGGAGGCGCACGAGGCGATCCGCCCCTCGGGTGATCGTTTCCGCACGCCCGCGGAGACCGGCCTCACCGGTGACCAGTTCAAGCTGTACGAGCTGATCTGGAAGCGGACCGTCGCCTCCCAGATGAAGGACGCGACCGGCAACAGCGTGACCGTGAAGATCGGCGGCACCGCCGCCGACGGCCGGGACGCGGAGTTCAGCGCCTCCGGCAAGACGATCACCTTCCACGGCTTCCTCAAGGCCTACGTCGAGGGCGCCGACGACCCCAACGCCGAGCTGGACGACCGCGAGCGCCGGCTGCCGCAGGTCGCCGAGGGCGACGCGCTGTCCGCCGACGAGATCACGGTCGACGGCCACGCCACCAAGCCCCCGGCCCGCTACACCGAGGCCTCCCTGGTCAAGGAGCTGGAAGAACGCGAGATCGGCCGCCCGTCGACCTATGCGTCGATCATCGGCACCATCCTGGACCGCGGCTACGTGTTCAAGAAGGGCACGGCGCTCGTGCCGTCCTTCCTGTCCTTCGCCGTCGTGAACCTCCTGGAGAAGCACTTCGGCCGGCTGGTCGACTACGACTTCACCGCCAAGATGGAGGACGACCTCGACCGCATCGCCCGCGGCGAGGCCAAGGCGGTGCCGTGGCTGCGGCGCTTCTACTTCGGCGAGGGCAATGTCACCGGCGCCGCGGCCGACGCGGGCAACGGCGACGGCGACCACCTCGGCGGCCTGAAGGAGCTGGTGACCGACCTGGGCGCGATCGACGCCCGCGAGGTCTCCTCGTTCCCGGTGGGCAACGACATCGTGCTGCGCGTCGGCCGCTACGGGCCGTACATCGAGCGCGGCGAGAAGGACACCGAGCAGCACCAGCGTGCCGACATCCCGGCCGACCTGGCGCCGGACGAGCTGACCGTCGAGCTGGCCGAGGAACTGCTGGCCAAGCCGAGCGGGGACTTCGAGCTGGGCACCGACCCGCAGTCCGGCCACACCATCGTGGCCAAGGACGGCCGCTACGGCCCGTACGTCACCGAGGTGCTCCCCGAGGGCACCCCGAAGACCGGCAAGAACGCGGTCAAGCCGCGCACGGCCTCCCTCTTCAAGTCCATGTCGCTGGACACGGTGACCCTCGACGACGCGCTGAAGCTGATGTCCCTGCCGCGGGTCGTCGGCACCGACGCCGACGGCGTGGAGATCACCGCGCAGAACGGCCGCTACGGCCCGTACCTGAAGAAGGGCACGGACTCGCGCTCGCTCCAGACCGAGGACCAGCTCTTCACGATCACGCTGGAGGAGGCGCAGGCGATCTACGCCCAGCCCAAGCAGCGTGGGCGCGCCGCCGCCAAGCCGCCGCTGAAGGAGCTGGGCGAGGACCCGGTCTCCAACAAGCCGGTCGTGGTCAAGGACGGCCGCTTCGGCCCGTACGTCACCGACGGGGAGACCAACGCGACCCTGCGCTCCGGCGACAGCGTCGAGACGATCACCCCCGAGCGCGGCTTCGAACTGCTCGCCGAGAAGCGCGCGAAGGCCCCGGCCAAGAAGACCGCGAAGAAGGCGGCGGCGAAGAAGACCGCCCCGGCGAAGAAAACCGCCGCCAAGAAGACGGCGGCCAAGAAGACGGCGAGCGCCGCGAAGAAGACGACGGCGAAGAAGACGACCGCCAAGAAGGCGACGGCCGCCAAGTCGACGCCTTCCGGCACGGAGGACTGAGCCCCGGAGCCGGTCCGCCGGTACCGGCGGACCGGTGGCCTTGGCACCCGGGAACCGGTCCCTGGTACGGACGGCCGACGCTTTCCTCGTTTCGCCTCGCACACGCCCCGGCATCACTTTGGTGTCGGGGCGTGCGCATGCCAGGAGAGCGAGGTGTGGTGTCGTCGGCTACGGATAGGCTGAACGCATGACGCGAGCCGAGCAGCCAACGGCCCACACCCCAGAACCGGACGACGCCCTGGTCGCGGACTCCCGCGAGCGCGCCGTGCGTTCCCTGTTGCGCCGACCGCAGTTGCGGCGCCTGTGGAGCGCGCAGCTGGTGAGCGGCGCCGGCGACATCCTCGCCCTCCTGGTTCTGGTCCTCCTCGTCCTCCAGGCGGCGATCGACCAGGGGACGTTCGGCGGTGGCTACCGGGGCGTGGCGTTCGCAGTGGCGACCGTCTTCGCGGCGCGCGGCCTCGCCGCGCTGCTGTTCGGCGCGGTCCTGCTGGGCCCGCTGACCACGCTCACCGCGCAGGATGGCCCGCTCGACCGCCGCTGGACCATGGTCGGCGCCGACGGACTGCGGGCCGTGCTGCTGATCATCGCCCCGCTGTGGATCGACTGGGCCCCGGCGAACGCGCCGGCCGTGCTGCTGGTCACCGCCTTCGTCACCGGCGTCGCCGAGCGGCTGTGGACGGTGTGCCGCGAGAGCGCCGCCCCCGCCCTGCTGCCCGCCCCGCCCCCGGAGGGCGCGACGGTACGGCCGCTGCCGGACCACATGGACGCGCTGCGCCGCCTCGCGCTGCGCACCGGCTTCCTCGCCGTCCCGCTGGCCGCCGCCGCCCTCGTCGTGGCCGCCCTGCTGAACAACCTGCTGGGCACCGGCGTGCCCTGGTTCGACCAGCACCACGCCGCCCTCGCGTCGTACGTCGCGGCCGGTCTGTTCGCCGCCTCGCTGTCCCTGCTGACCTTCCTCGAACTGCCCGACACGCGCACCCCGCGCGCCCGGTCCCCGCTGGAGGGCCTGCGCCGCCCGCGCACCGGCACCGGTGTCGACAAGGGGCGCACGGGCGCCATCCCGCTGCTCGTCCCGGCCTGCGCCGCCGTGGCCGGCGCCATCGCCGCGGCCGTCTCCGTCTGCGTGCTGCACGCCACCGACCTGGGCGGCGGCCCGGTCCTGTTCGGCCTGCTGGTGCTGGGCCTGACCGGCGGTGTCGCCGTCGGCATCCGCACGGCCCCCGCGCTGCTGCCCTCGCTGTCCCGCCGCCGGCTGCTGTCCCTGGCCATCGCCTTCACCGGCATCGCGCTGCTGGCCGCCGGGCTGGTCCCGGACGTCACCACCGTGCTGCTGATCGCCACCCTCGCCGGCTTCACCGCGGGCGTCGCCGCCAACACCGGGCACGCGCTGCTCGACCAGGAGACCGAGGACTACCGCCGGGCGCGCGTCACCGAGCACCTCCAGGCCGTGGTCCGCGTCTGCATAGCGCTCGGCGCGCTGATCGCCCCGGTGATCGCCGGGCTGATCGGCCGGCACCGGCTGGAGAACGGCCGCTTCGTCTTCGCCCACGGCGGCGCCTCGTTCACGCTGATGCTGGTCGGCGCGCTGCTGCTGCCGGTGGCCGCGCTGGTGCTCGCCAAGGTCGACGACCGTTCCGGCATCCCGCTGCGCCAGGACCTCAAGGACGCGCTGCTCGGCGGCGACGACCCGGTGGAGACCCCGGCGGCCAACGGCTTCTTCATCGCCCTCGAAGGCGGCGACGGCGCGGGCAAGTCCACCCAGGCCGAAGCGCTCGCCGAGTGGATCCGCGGCAAGGGGCACGAGGTCGTGCTCACCCGCGAACCGGGCGCCACGCCGGTCGGCAAGCGGCTGCGCTCGATCCTGCTGGACGTGTCCTCGGCGGGCCTGTCCCACCGCGCGGAGGCGCTGCTGTACGCCGCCGACCGCGCCGAGCACGTCGACACCGTCGTACGCCCCGCCCTGGAGCGCGGCGCGGTCGTCATCTCGGACCGCTACATCGACTCGTCCGTCGCCTACCAGGGCGCCGGCCGCGATCTGTCCCCGACCGAGATCGCCCGCATCAACCGCTGGGCGACCGACGGGCTCGTCCCGCACCTCACCGTGCTCCTCGACGTCTCCCCGGAGGCCGCCCGCGAGCGGTTCACCGAGGCGCCGGACCGGCTGGAGTCGGAGCCCGCGGAGTTCCACGCGCGCGTGCGGGCCGGCTTCCTCACCCTGGCCGCCTCCGACCCCGGCCGCTACCTGGTGGTCGACGCCGCCCAGGAGCCCGAGGCCGTCACCACCGTGATCCGGCACCGGCTCGACACCGTGCTGCCGCTGTCCCAGGCCGAGATCGAGGCCCGCGAGGAGGCGCGCCGCAAGGCCGAGGAGGAGGCGCGCCGCAAGGCCGAGGAGGAAGCCGCCCGCAAGGCCGAGGAGGAGCGCCTGGAGCGCGAGCGCCAGGAGGAGCTGGCCCGGCTGCGTGCCGAGGAGGAGGAGCGCAAGCGCCGCGAGCTGGAGGAGGCGCAGCGCCGCGAGGCCGAGCGGCAGGCTGAGGAGGCCCGGCAGCGGGCGGCCGAGGCGGCCCGGCGCGCGGAGGAGGAGCGGCAGCGCCTGCTCGCCGAGGAGAAGGCCCGCGCCGAGGAGGAGGCCCGCCGCAAGGCGGAGGAGGAGCGCCGCCGCAAGCAGGCCGAGGAAGAGGCCCGGGTCCGCGCGGAGGAAGAGGCCCGGCAGGCCCGCCTGCGTGCCGAGGAGGAGGCCCGGCTGGCCAAGGAACGTGCCGAGGAGGAGGCGCGGCGCCTGGAGGCCCAGCGCAAGGCGGAGGCGGCACTGCTCCGCGCCGAGCAGGCCCGCCGCCAGGCGGCCGAGGCGGCCGCCGCCGCCGACGCCGCGGCCCGCAGGCCCGGCAGCCCCCTCCCGAAGGCCCCCGGTGTGACCCCGGACGCGTCGACGGTCGCCACCCCGGTGGTGTCGCCCGGCCCGGGCACGGAGGAGACGGTGCCCACGCCGGTCGTCTCGCCCGACCAGGACGGGCCCGTCGGCCGCGGGGCCACGGGCGGCCACCGGGACTACGGCTCCGACGCCGAGGTGACCGCCGAGCTGCCCCAGCCGCCGGCCGCCGGACCCGGCGCGGCCGTTCCCGGCGCGGCGGACGAGACGGCGGTGCTGCCCCAGGTGGGCGCCGCCGACGAGACCGCGGTACTGCCCCGGGTGGACGCGGAGGAGACCGCCGTACTGCCGCCGGTGCGCGATGACGCCCCGGCGGACCGGGTGCCGCGCGGCTTCTTCCGCGACGAGCGCCCGGCGGCGGGCCCCGACGGCTCCGAGGACCGCACCCGCGAGATGCCCCAGCCGGGCGCCGAGGGCGCCGCGCGCCGCCGCCCCCGCCCCGACTGGGCCGAGGAGACCCCGCTGGACGACCTGCCGTCCCTGGCCGACGAACTGCTGGGTTCGTACGACGACCACGACGACGACCGGTCCCGCCGGGGCCGCCGGGGCTGAGCCCCACGCGCCTTCCGGAAGCGGCGCCCGTCCCCTGCCCGGCAGGGAACGGGCGCCGCTCCGCATCGGCGGGCGCCACCGTTGTCGGACCCCACCCGCACAATGGAGGTCGGAACGTGGAGCGTGACGGAAGGGCGGCGTGACCCGTGAGCGTGTGGGACGACCTCGTCGGGCAGGAAAAGGTGTGCGCGGTGCTGGACGCCGCCGCGCGGGACGCCGACGCCCAGGTCACCGCCGCGGCGACCGACGCGCCGCTGCCCGAGGCGTCCAGGATGACCCACGCCTGGCTGTTCACCGGCCCGCCCGGCGCGGGCCGCAACCAGGCCGCGCGGGCCTTCGCCGCGGCCCTCCAGTGCGTGAGCCCGGACCGCGCCCTCGGCGGGGCCCCCGGCTGCGGCTTCTGCGACGGCTGCCACACCGCCCTGCTCGGCACCCACGCGGACGTCACCACCGTCGCCGCGGTCGGCGCCGAGATCCTGGTCAGGGACATGCGGGACACGGTCCGCAAGTCCTTCACCGCGCCGGCGAACGGCCGCTGGCAGATCATCCTGGTCGAGGACGCCGAGCGGCTGAACGAGAAGTCGGCCAACGCCGTCCTCAAGGCCGTCGAGGAGCCCGCCCCCCGCACGGTCTGGCTGCTGTGCGCCCCCTCCATCGAGGACGTCCTGCCGACCATCCGCTCCCGCTGCCGCCACCTGAACCTGCGCACCCCGTCCGTGGACGCGATCGCCGACATGCTCGTACGCCGTGACGGCGTCGAACCGGAGGCCGCGGCCGCCGCCGCCCGCGCCACCCAGGGGCACGTGGACCGGGCCCGGCGCCTGGCCACCGACCCGGCGGCCCGCGAGCGCCGCGCCGCCGTCCTGCGGCTCCCGCTGCGGCTGGACGAGGTCGGCGCCTGCCTCAAAGCAGCCCAGGAACTGGTCGACGCGGCCGCCGAGGACGCCAAGGAACTCGCCGAGGAGATGGACGGCAGGGAGGCCGAGGAGCTGAAGTCGGCGCTCGGCGCGGCCCCGGGTGGCCGGCTGCCGCGCGGCACGGCGGGCGTGATGAAGGACCTGGAGGACATGCAGAAGCGCCGCCGGACCCGCACGCAGCGCGACAGCCTGGACGTGGCCCTCGGCGACCTCACCGCCTTCTACCGCGACGTCCTCGCCCTCCAGCTCGGCTCCCGCGTGGCCATCGCCAACACGGACGCCGAGGACGCGCTGCAGCGGCTGGCCCGGAACAGCTCGCCGGAGTCCACCCTGCGCCGTATCGAGGCGATCGCCGCGTGCGGCGAGGCCCTGGACCGCAATGTGCCGCCGCTGCTGGCGGTGGAGGCGATGACGATGGCCCTGCGGGCGGGCTGACGACGTCCGTCCTCGTCCGCGGGCGGGTCGGCGGCACCCGGCGCTGTCCGCGGCCGAGACGCTTGGCGCCGCCCGCGGGCGTGTCGGCGGTGGCCGCGGCCGTCCACGGGGCGGGGCCGACGACGCCCGCCTTCATCCACGCAGTTGCCCGCCTGTCATCCGAGGTTGCCCGCCTGTCATCCGAGGGGTGGGCCGGCGACGCCGCCCGTCCCTCGTACGGGGCGACAATCCGCACGCACCGCACTCGCTGTATCGCACAGCGTTAATCTCGCCAGATGCACACCTGGTCCTCCCCCTCCCGTCGCCGGCGCGCGGCGTCCCGCACCCGGGCCCGCCTCACGGCCGCCGCCCTCGCGACCGCGGCCCTCCTGGTGTCCGCGTGCTCACCCGGCGGCAGCTCGGTCGCGTCGTCCTCGGCGGCGGTCCCCCGGACCGGTGCGGCGGACGTGCCCGCCCTGGCCCCGCTGCCGCGCACGACACCCGCGGCGCTGAAGCCGTACTACACGCAGCGGCTGAAGTGGCGTGACTGCGGCGCCCCCGGCTTCCAGTGCGCCACGATGAAGGCCCCGCTGGACTACGACAGGCCGGCCGCCGGCGACGTACGGCTCGCGGTGGCCCGCAAGACCGCCACCGGCGGCGCCAAGCCGCTCGGCTCGCTGCTGGTCAACCCGGGCGGCCCGGGGGGTTCGGCGATCGACTACCTCCAGCAGTACGCCGGTCTCGGCTACCCCGCCGAGGTCCGCGCCCGCTACGACATGGTCGCCATGGACCCGCGCGGCGTCGCCCGCAGCGAGCCCGTCGGATGCCTGGACGACCGCCAGATGGACACGTTCACGCAGACCGACCTGACCCCCGACGACCAGGCGGAACGCGACGCGGTGGTGGCGTCGGACAAGAAGTTCGCACAGGCCTGCGGGGCGCGCTCCGCGCGGCTGCTGCGGCATGTCTCCACCGTGGAGGCGGCCCGGGACATGGACGTCCTGCGCGCGGTGCTGGGCGACCCGAGGCTGAACTACGTCGGGGCGTCCTACGGCACCCTCCTCGGGGCGACCTACGCCGGCCTCTTCCCGGGCCGGGTGGGCCGCGTGGTCCTGGACGGTGCGCTGGACCCCGCCCTGGACTCCCGCACGGTGAACCTGGAGCAGACCGCGGGCTTCGAGACCGCATTCCAGGCCTTCGCCGAGGACTGCGCACGGCAGACGGACTGCCCGCTCGGCGGCCGCGGTACGACGCCCGCCCAGGCCGGCGACCGTCTCAAGGCGTTCTTCCGTGAGCTGGACGCGCGACCCGTCCCCGCCGGCGACCCGCACCGCAAGCTGGGCGAGGCCCTGGCCACCACCGGTGTGATCGCGGCGATGTACGACCAGGGCGCCTGGGGGCGGCTGCGCGCGGCGCTGACCTCGGCGATGAAGGACCACGACGGCGAGGGCCTGCTCGCCCTCTCGGACAGCTACTACGAGCGCGACGCCTCGGGCCACTACACGAACCTGATGATGGCCAACGCCGCCGTGAACTGCCTGGACCTGCCGCCCGCCTTCACCGGCCCCGAGCAGCTCGCCAAGGACGTGCCGGCCTTCGAGAAGGCGTCCCCGGTCTTCGGCGAGGGCCTCGCCTGGGCCTCGCTGAACTGCACCTACTGGCCGGTCCGGGCCACGGGCGAGCCGCGCCGCATCCCGGCGCGGGGCGCGGCACCGATCGTCGTGGTCGGCACCACCCGGGACCCGGCGACCCCCTACCGCTGGGCCCAGTCCCTGTCCCGCCAGCTGTCGTCGGGCCGCCTCCTCACCTACGCCGGCGACGGCCACACCGCCTTCGGCCGGGGCAGCAGCTGCATCGACTCCGCGATCGACGCCTACCTGCTGCACGGCACCCCGCCGGCCCACGGCAAGCGCTGCTCATGACCCCCGCCCCGGCCCCGGGCCCCGCGGCCCGGGGCCGGTACGAAGCACTCCCGGAAACTGTGTAGACTTACCGACGTTGCGACGGCACCCTAGGTGCACGCAGCACGCCGCTTTAGCTCAGATGGCCAGAGCAACGCACTCGTAATGCGTAGGTCTCGGGTTCGAATCCCGAAAGCGGCTCAGAGATAAACCCGCTGGTCAACGGCGGTAGACGATGAGGCCCGGTCAAGATCACTGACCGGGCCTCATACGTATTTCGTACACCCTGTTTCAGGCGGGTGATCTACGTGAGCGGCGCATCGGCCATCGCCAATGCGACCGCCCGCCCCGCGTCCAGCGCGTCGGCAACCTCGTCCAGGCGGTCAGGGAACAGATGGCCGTAGATGTTCAGCGTCATCGACGCGTCCTTGTGGCCGAGCATCAGCTGCACGACCTTCACATCGGCGCCGGCCGCGATGGCGAGCGAAGCAGCCGTGTGGCGCAGCTTGTGCGGCGTGATACCCAGCCCCTCCAAGCCCGCCTCCTTGACCGCGGGGTCGAACACTCGCGACCGGAAGTTCGCGTACCGCAGGGGGCCGCCCTCCGGCGCCGTGAAGAGCAGATCGTCAGCCTTCCGGCCCCTGGCCAGGTCTCCAAGCTCGTTCGCGAACGACCGGGGGAGCGGCACCGACCGCTTCTCATGGTTCTTCACCGGCCCCAACGCGAGCACGCCGGACACGTCGGTGTAGTTCTGCACGATCCGCATGCGCCGCTGCGGCACCTGCAGCCGGCCCACCTTCACCGCTGATGCCTCCGCCCACCGAATCCCGCAGTACCCGAGCGTGAGAATCAGCAGCCGGTACTCGCCCGCAGCCAGCGCCAGGCGCTCCAGCTGCTCGTAGGTCAGGTAGACGTGCTCGTCCTCATCGTCCGGGCGAGGCAGCTCATGATCGTGGCAGGGGCTCACGGCAATCCGCTTCGAGAACACGGCGTGCTTCATCACCATGGACAGCACCCGGTACGCCTTGATGATCCGCGCGGCACCGAGCAGCCGGCCGCCCTTGCCAGGCTTCGTTTCCAGCTCGGTCAGCCACGCGTTGACGTCCTCCCACTGGAGCGCGCCGACCTGCCAGTCACCCCACTTGGGGATGACGTAGTTGTCGAGCAGGTCGCGGTAGTCGCGCTTCGTCGTTCGCCCGATCTTCCGCTTCGACGCGAACCACTCCTCCGCAACGACCTTCACTGGCGCTTTGGCCGACTTCGGGTCCCGGTAAGAGCCCTTGTCGAGCCGGGCCGTGATGGTGTCCTTTTCCGCTTCGGCCTGCGGCAGCTTGCCGAACGTCTTGGCCTTCGGGAGACCGTCGGGGCCGTACCACCGCACCCGCCACCGGCCCGGAGGCTGCCGCTTACTGCCCTCGCGTTTCGCGGCCTGCCACTTCTCCATGGCTTCCTGGTAGTCCGCGTGGTTCGCGCGGTCCTCAATCCACACCCGGGCCATCAGTCCGCGCTTTCGTCGGGGTTCGGGAAGATCTGCATCCGACGCCCCGCCGGCCTGGCGTAGACGAGGAACTGGAGCAGCACACCCGACGGGTCACCGGGCTCAATGCGCTCGATCGGCATCTCTCCATCCAGCCAGTCCCACGCTCGCTCTGCGTCGACCTCTCCGACCCCCGTGATCTCCACCGTCTTGGCCGGGTCGTCGGTCAGAGGCAGCAGCAGGGCGGAGGGGTTCACTCGCAGAGCAGCGGCCAGCGCAGTGAGATCGCCGACGTCGACGCGCCGCTCGGCGCGCTCCACCTTTGCGATCGCCGAGGGAGCGATCGGGCGGCCGACCTCATCGAGGAGCCGCGAGAGGTCATAGGTAGACCATCCGCGGGCCTCCCGGACGCGGCGGACGTTCGCGGCGACCTGGCGGCCAGTGGCGTCGGTGACTTGGGTGCGGGGGCGGGGGGCGGCTGTCATGGTCGGCAGTTTACGACCCAGAGGAATCTTCAAGCTCCTCGTTTCGTCTGCTACTGTCACTGTCATGGGACGATTGTGGTCCCAAATGAGTCGAAGTGCAACTCATCTGGAGTGAAGGTGTCTGACGAACTACTCACCCCGAAGCAGGTGCAGGCGGAGTACGGCTTCAGCGCCGGAACGCTCGCAAACTGGCGCTGGGCTGGCATCGGGCCCGCCTTCATTAAGACGCCGGGACGCAGCGGGCGCATCAAGTACCGGCGCAGCACGATCGAGGCGTGGCTGCGAGCGCAGACCGTACAAACCGGGGGCGCCGCAGCATGATCCGAAACGAAGAAACGCCCCGGAGGGTAGCCGGGGCGTTTCACGAAGACTCCGCGGCGGGCGGTAAGTCCGCTGTCACGGTACCGCAGAACGCGGTACGTGCCACCCCCGACTGGCCGCCTGTCCGCATCCCTGGGCGGCCCGGCTGGTGGCGCCACTACGTCAACGGCCAGCAGATCGACCTACCGCACCGCGATTCACCGCAGCACGGGGAGCGCCATGGGAAGTAACCTCCGCCGCCAGCTGCGGGAGGCCCTGCCGCCGAGCATCAAGGGCCTTCAGCGCGCGGTTGCCCTGGAGATCGCCGACGACGCGCGCTACGACGACGACTGGAACTACAGCCCCGAACATGGGCGGCGTAGCAAGGTGCGCTTGGCCGACCTCGTCCGCTGGACGGCCGCCAAGGACGAACTGAGCGTGCGCGAGATGCTGCGGCGCCTGTCCCTGGCCGGCTGGGAGTTCCGTCTGCCGATCGGCAAGGACAAGAACGGCAACCTCATGTACGCCGTGCCCGGCAAGGCCATGACGTTCCGCGTACCCGACTTCGAAGGGCCAACCACCGTTGGGCCTTGCGTGGAGACAGAGACCGAAGGACCAACCACCGTTGGGCCTACCCCCAACCACGGTTGGGGCATGGGCCAACCACCGTTGGGGGTAGGCCCAACCACGGTTGGTGCAGGGCCAACCACCGTTGGGCCCCCATCTCCTATCTCTTCTTCATCTCCAAAAGAATCTCCCTCCTCCCCCGGAGGCGGCGGCGGGGAGAGTTCTTCTTCAGAAGATCAAGACCAGACCCAGAGCCGGGCTGAGGCGTTCGTCAACGGACTCGACTACCGGGGAACGGCCCCCGACAAGGAGCAGCAGCAGAAGCTACGGGCGCTGGTCGCTGGTGCCCTCGCTGCTGGCTGGTCCGAGAACGGGCTGAGGCGTTACCTCGACATCAGCGACGACCCCAAGGTCCACAACCCGGCCAAGGTCTACCTGTACAGGCTGCACAAGGACCGGCTGCCCGACGCCGGGCCCTCCGCAGCCGTCGCCGAGGGCCTGCCGCCCGTGGGCCCGAACTGCTACCACGACCCGGCAGCAGCCTGGGACCTGACCAAACGAGTCGACCCCATCACCGGCGCCCCGTGCCCCGACTGCCATCCGGCCGCCAAGGCACTCCCGCCCGCCTGCTCGACCTGCCTCAGCTTCTCCGCCGAGGCAGCAACGGACGTCAGTCTGCGAGTCGACCACACGAGCTTCAGTGGCGGCCTGTGCCCGCGCTGCCACCCGGCCATCGTGGGTCCGAACCTGGAGAACCTGCCCGCCTGTGCGGCCTGCCTGGAATGGAACTCGGGGGCCGCGACCAACCCGAGCCTGCGGCACCGGCCGGACGCCGACGGCAACATGCAGCCCTGCGACGACTGCAATCCGGGGCGGATCGCCTTCCTGGCCAGGCAGCAGCCGGCCGTGTGGGGCAGCGTCGCAGCCGTCGTCAAGCCCCGGCAGCAGCAGGAGACGGACGCCTGGGCGGACCGCGCGATGGCCCGCGCACAGCAGCGCATGGCCAACGGCAACTGGAAGGGGGCCGGAACTGACGAGCGTGTCGCTGGCTGGGCGGCTATCGCCGCGGACCTGAAGGCCGAGGAACGGCGGAAGACCGACGGCCACCAGCCGTACCGCAATCCGACCGACCAGAGCGTCTATGGCGAGGACTTCGGCCCCGGCCCGGCTGTCGCACCCACCAGCTACGACGAGCCGTTCTAGGAGGCCCAGTGACATCCCACGTCGACCAGCAGATAGCCGCACGCATAGCGGCGGTCCGCACAAAGACGCAGCAGCAGCGAGAGGCCCGCGGGCAGTTCGCCGAGCGGCGCGCCGCCGGCCTCGAAGCCCGCAAGGCCGCGAAGCTCCGCCGCCGCTGCGCCGTCTGCGACCGGCCCCTCGGGAAAGGCCGCGGCCGGGCCTGCGTCCGCAACTGCGGCACGTGGCTCTGCCGGGCGCCGCACCGACCCCCGTGCAACGACGTCCACGGCGGGCAGTGCCCCAACCGGCCCACCGTGGAGGCGCCGTGAGCGATGTCGACCTCATGACGTGCGGCGCCATGGTCCACGCCCTGCGCGGCAACCAGGACGCGCTGCGCCTCGCCCTCGACACCCTCACCCGCGACGAACTCCTCGTCGCCGCCGTGCACGGCATGAGCGGCCTCGCCCAGGCCGTGCACGAGGCCGGCGCCGTCCAGCTCGCCGAGGAAATCGCCCTCGGCATCCAAGCGCACATCTACCAGGAAGGAACCACCCGATGACCATTGCCAGCCCCGACGACATCCGCGCCGAACTCGACCGCACCGCCGAGCGGATTCGCTCCCGCCGCGACCTCACCCCTCAGGCCAAGCAGGTAGCCCTCGCCCGCGCCTACCAGGCCGCCCAGGACAAGATGGGCCGGCTCCAGCAGGACGCCACCGAGCGCTACCAGCGCGACCGGGCCAAGCTGGAGCGGCAGCTGTTCGGCGCCCCCGACAGCTTCGGCGCCGACGCCGTCAACCAGCGTCAGGCCCGCGAGATGGCCGCACAGCTCACCGACCCCAAGCAGGCCGCCAACGCCTACCAGCGGGCCGTCAGGGACGGCGACAAGGCGTATGCGCGGGCCATCGCCTCGCACGCCGCCGACCACGCCAACCTGCCACTCATCGGGAAGGAGTGGCAGCAGGTCGTCCAGCAGTACACGCAGGACTCGCCCGCACGGGCCGAGGCGTACCAGCAGCTCGCCGGCATGCGGCAGCCGGGCACCGGGGTCGACTGGACGTACATCGTCCCTTCGCCCCCCGAGCTGGGCAGGTACACGTCCACCCAGGTGCAGGTGCTCGCCCAGACCGACCTGGAAGTGCACGGCAACGAGCCGAGCAGCGCAGCCTGAACGGCCATCCGTGAACTCGGCGTCAACGGCATCGGCCTCGATGGGCATGACGAGCGTCGAACCGATGGTGCGTCCGGCCGGCTACCTCGCCGGGCGCGCCAGCGCCGAAGCGGGTCCCGGGCGACCGCGCCCGTCCGGGACCCCCTGGGGGGGTTGGGGGTCCCCCCCCGTTCTCCGGGGATCGGGACGTGTAGCACCCGACCGTCTGCGTGCTCGTCGCGCTGTGTTTTTCGACCGAGAGGAATCGATCATGAGACTGGTCCCGGAGGGGGCTGAGGAGTTCGATCCGCCCCCACCTCCGGCCCCGGCCGGGCTTGGTGAGCGCGGCCGGCAGCTGTGGGAGGAGATCGCGGACGCTCACGGCCTGCGGGTCGACGAGCTGCGCGTCCTTGAGGACGCCTGCCACGAGGCGGACCTCATCGAGCGCATGCACATCGAGCTACAGACGGCTCCGCTGGTGGTGAAGGGCTCCATGGGCCAGGACGTTGCCAGCCCTCTCGTGCAGGAGCTGCGCCAGCACCGCGGGCTGCTGGCCCGGCTGCTCGGCTCGTTGAAGCTGCGCGACGAGGAGACGGAGGAGCGGGACGCGCAGGCCCGGCAGGATCAGGGCCGCAGGGCTGCTCTGCATCGCTGGCACGGTTCGGCGTGAGCCGCCCGCGCCCGCGGCGGAAGCGTCCGCCGGCCGGGATGCCGCCGCAGCTGGTGGCGTTCCACTTCGAGGACTGGCACGACCCCGTGTGGGATGTCGACTACGAGCCGGGCGGTCACTTCCAGCACTACCTGGCCCGCACCGAGTGGCAGGAGGCCCGCCGTCGCTGGGTGAACGGCGAGGAATGGCCGCCCGCGCTCGAATCTCCCAGACCCGTAGCCGGGGGCAGCGTGTACACGTCCCCGGTCGGCGAGGAACCCAGGCAGGGTGCAACCCCCCACCTGAACCGGGCGGCGGTCGAGCACCGCGCCCGCCCGATCAAACTGCATTAACGATCTCCATCTAGACCCTTTCGAGGCCCGCGCCACGGACTGCCAGAAAGGGGCAGCCATGGCTGGAGCCATCAGCGTCGGCTCTGTTGAAGTCGACGTCGTACCGAACATGCAGGGCATCTACAGCCGTCTGCGTCAGGGCTTGGAGCCTCCCGCGTCCCGGGTGGGCGACGAGGTGGGCCGCGTCATGGGGCGCTATATCGCTGCGGGGATCGCGGCGTCGGTCCGGGAAGGCATCACGTCGGGTGCCAGGCAGGCGCAGGCTCCGGCCGCGCGGGCGGGCGACGAGACGGCGGGCGCGTTCGCCCGGACGTTCCGCTCCCGGCTGCAGGCCGCTATGCGCAACCTCCCCAAGGCAGATGTGCGCCTCTCGGACACGGGGCTGGACGCGGACTTGGCCCGCCTGCGGGCCCGCCTGGAGACGCTGGCGAACAAGCGGGTGGGTGTCGACGTCGATGCCGGCGTCGCCCTGGCGGAGATCGACCGCCTCAAGGCGGATCTGACCCGGCTGGGTGCCGAGCATCCGAACGTGAACGTGCGCGTGGACACGGGCCGCGCGCTGGCCGAGCTGGCGGCCCTCCAGGCGGACATCAACCGCATGGACGGCCAGAACGTCGACGTGAACACCAACGTGGACACGGCGGCGGCAGTGTCCGGTCTGAATGCGATGACGGCCGCGGCCACTACGTTCGGACCGGCTCTTCTGCCGGTGATTCCGGTCGTTGCGGCAGGTCTCGGCGCGATCGCCGCCGCTGCTGCCGCCGCGGGCGCCGGCATCGGCGGTATCGCCCTTGTGGCGGCCCCGGCCGTCAAACAGATCACGGGCGTTCTGCAGGCGCAGAAGGCGGCGCAGGCCGCGGCGGCCACGGCGACCGCGAACGGCGGGCAGGCGGCGGCACAGGCGTCTTCCCGGGCCCTTCAGCTGGCATCCGCCCAGCAGGCCGTGGCGACCGCGGAGCGCAACGGCGCCCGGCAGATCCAGCTGGCCGAGCAGCAGGTGTCCCAGGCGCGCCAGAACGCGGCCCAGGTGGCGCAGCAGGCGGCCCTGCAGAGCCAGCAGGCTGCCCGTGCGGTCGCGCAGGCCGAGACCGCCCTCGCGGACGCCCAGAAGTCGGCGCTGCAGGCGCAGAAGGATCTGACGGCGGCACGCCAGCAGGCGGCGCAGGAACTGCAGGACCTGAACAACCAGCTGACCGACTCGGTGTTGTCGCAGCGGCAGGCCGAGCTGGACCTCGCGGATGCCAAGAAGCAGCGGGACGCGGTGTTCGCGAACAAGTCCTCCACCGACGAGGACAGGGCGCGCGCTCAGCTCCAGTACGAGCAGTCGATGCAGAACCTCAAGGAGCAGCAGCTCCAGACGCAGCGGCTGAAGACGCAGGCGGACGCCGCGAACAAGGCCGGCGTCGAGGGCAGCAAGACGTACAAGTCCGCTCAGGACCAGCTGGCGCAGGCGCAGAAGGATGTGGCGGACAAGACGCAGGCCCTGAAGGACGCCCAGGACGCGCAGGCCCGCACCGCGCAGCAGAACGCGCAGCAGATCGCGCAGGCACAGCAGCGGATCGCCGACGCCCAGGCGAATGTGGCGAACGCCCAGCAGCAGGCCGCGGATTCGGCGGCCTCGGCTCAGCGGCAGCTGCAGGAGGCGCAGTTGTCGGCGGCCGGCGGCGCGGACGCGGCGGCCACGGCTCAGGCGAAGTACCGGCAGCAGCTGGCCGCTCTGTCGCCTGCGGCCCGCGCGACGTTCAACGCGTTCGTCAGCCTCCGGACCGCGTTTTCGAACTGGTCGAAGTCCCTTCAGCCGGCCGTTCTGCCGATCTTCACCCGGGCGCTGACCGGGATGAAGAACGCTCTGCCGACGCTGACGCCGTTCGTCCTCGCCGCGGCGAGCGCCATCAAGCAGCTGCAGGACCGGGCATCGGCGCAGCTGAAGACGCCGTTCTGGCAGGGCTTCAAGAAGGATCTGCAGGGCTCGGTCAAGCCTGCGATCATCGGCTTCGGCGTCGCGTTCGGCAACGTGCTCAAGGGCATGGCGGGCATTGTCGATGCCTTCCTTCCGCACATGCAGGGCATTTCCAACCGGCTGCAGGGGATCACGAAGCGGTTCGCCGCCTGGGGTGCGGGACTGAAGGGATCGCCCGCCTTCGAAGCCTTCCTCAGCTACGCGGCCGACAAGGGCCCGCTGCTGGCGAGCACCTTCGGGCAGATCGCCGGCGCGATTCTGGCTATCGGCAAGGCGACGGCGCCGGTATCGGGACCGCTGCTGCAGGTGATCGGCGCGCTTGCCTCGTCTGTGGGCTGGCTCGTCACGAACATCCCGGGCCTGGTCCCGGTCATCTACGGCATGTACGTGGCAACGAAGCTGTGGGCGGTCGGGCAGCTGCTCTTGAACGCCGCAACGGCCGCTTTCGACCTGCTGATGGCCGCGGGGCCGTGGGGATGGATCGCGCTCGCGATCGTCGGTGTGGGGCTGGCCATCGCCACCCTGTGGAAGCACTGCGCGTGGTTCCGGGACGCCATCAAGGGCGCCTGGGCGGCCATCCAGCTCGGCGCCAGCGCTGTCGTGGACTGGTTCAAGGGGCCCTTCACCAACTTCTTCACGAAGACCATCCCGAGCGTCTTCCACACGGTGATCGACTGGGTCAAGAAAAACTGGCCCTGGATCTTGGGCGCCCTGACGGGGCCGATCGGGCTCGCCGTCGTCGCCATCATCAAGTACTGGGGCGACATCAAGGCCGGCATGAACGCCGCCTGGACCTGGATCAAGAAGTGGGTCGTCTATCCGATCCGGGACTTCTTCACGCAGACGATCCCCGGCTGGGGCAGCACCCTGAAGGACAAGCTGGTCGGCGCATTCGACGCAGCGCGAGCCGGTATCAAGCTGGCCTGGGACAAGGTCAAGGGGATCGCCAAGACGCCCGTCCAGTACGTCGTCGACGTCGTCTACAACAACGGCCTGCGCAAGGTCTGGAACCTGGTCACCGACGTATTCGGCGGCAAGCACCTTGACCCGCTCAAGTTCGCCACCGGCGGCATCATGCCCGGCTACACCCCGGGCCGCGACGTCCATCTGGTGCCCTCCGTGGCCGGCCCGGTCGCTCTCAGCGGCGGCGAGGCCATCATGCGCCCCGAGTGGACCCGCGCGGTCGGCCCCGGCTACGTGCACGCCATGAACGCCGCGGCCCGCGCCGGCGGCGTCTCCGGAGTGCGGGGCCTGCTCGGCTACGCGGGAGGCGGCATCTTCGAGGGTATCGGCAACGTCCTGAGCAGCGGCTGGGACAAGGTGAAGAAGGGCGCCAGCTGGCTGAAGGACACGTTCAGCAGCGCCATTCAGGCCGGTGTCACGCACGTCGTCAACCCGCTCATCACCAAGATCCCCGGCGGAAGCATCGGCTTCGTCGGCCTGCTGAAGAGCCTGATGAAGGGCGCAGTCGCCAAGCTAGTGGGCGCCGGCAAGAAGGGAGACGCCGCTGCCGCGCCGAACGTGAAGTACAGCCCGACCAAGGGCGTGGAGCAGTGGCGCGGCGTGGTCAAGCAGGCGCTCAGCCAGGTCGGCCAGCCACTCTCCTACGCGGACATCACGCTGCGCCGCATGCAGCAGGAGTCGGGCGGCAACCCGACGATCGTCAACAAGTGGGACTCCAACTGGAAGGCCGGCCATCCGTCGGTCGGCCTTATGCAGGTCATCCGCGGCACCTTCCAGTCCTTCGCGGGCAAGTACCGGAACACCGGCCCGTTCCTGTACGGGGTATCGGTCAACCCGCTCGCGAACGTCTACTCCTCGATGAAGTACGCGCTCAAGGCCTACGGCAGCTTGCCCGCGGCATACAACCGGGCCGGCGGCTACGACTCCGGCGGCTGGATGCCCCCCGGAATGAACCTGATGTACAACGGCCTCGGCCAGCCCGAGGCCGTGCTGACGCCCACCCAGTGGCGGGCGATCCAGGGCGCCGCCGTCCGAGGCGATGACGGTCCCACCTACGTGGGCCTCCAGCCCGGCGACCAGATGCAGCTGGTTGTCGACGGCCAGCGATTCGCCGCCTACGTCGACGGCCGGGCCGACCACCGTGTCGACGCGGGATTTAATCAGCTCAGGAGGGTGCTGAAGGCCCGTCCGAGGATCTACTGACGGCGCGGCGGGTGTGGGGTGGACGAACCATCCCATACCCGCCTGATCAGGGCGATGGGCGGCTACTGCTCACGCTGCTCTGTCGCAGGTCAGAGCGTTGGGGTTCTTCTGCTCACCCCTGATCAGAGCAGCGGCTGAGCACCCCCTGATCAGATGCCTGAGCAGGCGCCGACCTGCGGAAACGCGACCCTGAGCACCCCTGATCAGGCCCTGATCAGCGGCGGCATACCGGGTCATACCGGGTGCTAGAGTCGCTGGTCGCCTGCTGGTCGCCTGCTGGTCGCGCTGCTAGACCGCAGGTCAGAAGGTGCTGTCCCCCCGGTCTGCCGCTGCTATGCGGCTGATCTCGACCGGCAGGGTAGCGATCACGCCCAGGTCCCTGACCTGCGGTCTAGCAGCGCGACCAGGGCGGTATCGGCGGCGATACCAGATGCTTTGGGCGGTCTGTACCCCGGTCGGCGCCCGGTCGGTGCAGGCGTCGACCCGGTCGGCCGACCACCCTGGCTGGCGCCTCGACCGCCCTGCGACCACCCGACAGACCGGGGCATACCCGGCGTCGACCACCCGTGACGCACCCGTGATGCCCCAGGTCAGCCCCGTGATGCACCCCGTGACGCTGCGGGCCGAGCCCGTGATGGCGTCACGGGTACCAGCCGCGAAATCACGGCCCATCACGGGCACCATCACGGGCCTGACCAGCATGGTCACGGTGGTCACGGACGGCGTCGCGGGGCGCGACCTGCCCGCGGAGCGTCGATCCTGCCCCGCCCGGAACGCCCGGAATTGACCCCCTGACAGACCCCGGACGCCCCCGGACAACCGCAGGTCAGAGCGTTGCCCGCACCGGCCCGACCCCGGACAGCCCTGGACAGCCACCGCCCCGAACGGCAGGTGCTGTCCAGGGTGGCCCGCCCACCCTGACCACCTCCCACCTGCGCAAACGCGAGGCTGTCCAGGCGGTGTCCAGGGCCCTCGCCACCGTTCACCCGGGCATGGCGAAGGCCCTCGTACCGTCCCGTGTGGAAGGCGGGGCGGGCCGAGGGCCTGTCGCGTATTTCGTTGCGTATTTCGTTTCACCGGCCGCCTAGTACGGCTTGTACTGCCAGCCGCGCGCGCGGTCCCGGAAGACGTCGGTGTGCCGGAACTGGGTCGAGTGCGGGTCGTTGGCGGTCGCCTCGGGCTTCAGGTCGGCGGCGGTCAGACGCCGGCCGATCCGCTTCTCCAGGCACGGGATGCACAGCACCGTGTTGGAGCGGGCGCGGGCGAGCCCGTACCAGACTTCGTCCTTGGCCGCGTAGTTCTCGTAGTCGCCGCCGCAGTCGTCACAGTCGGGGCTGCCGCTCATCGGGCCGAGCGGGGTACGCGACCAGTCGCGCTTGAACAGGGGCATGGGTTCCTTCCGGATGGTCGGTGGGGAGGATGGGGCCTCCCCACGGTGGGGTTCAGCGGCGGTACAGGCCGAGCCGCCCGAGGGCCGCGGCGACGTCCTGCCGGGTCGGCTTGAGGCCGGCCGCCGCGGCGGCGGCAGCGACCTCGTTGGGCCACACCTGGCCGTGCTCCCGGTGCATGCTCCGGGCGATCCGGACGATGGCCTTGCGGCGGTCACGGGCGACGGCGGTACGGGCGTTCATGGGGGTCCTCTCTTGGGGTGCGGCAGACGGCCGCACCCCTTGGGGGGAAAGGGCTCTGAGGCCTTGTGGGTAAAGGGCGGTAGAGGGTCGGGGACGCTGCGGCGCAGCGCTCCCGAGGGCGGTCTGTGCAGCCGTCCGGGCAACGCAGATGCGAGGGGGGGGGAGATCGGTAACACGCTGGGGAAACGCGGGCCCGCGGCGACGGGGGCCGAGGGGTTTCGTCCTGCGCGGCAGGGGCCTCGAAGGGGGTGCGCTCAGCGCGGACCCTTTTGGGATTTGACCAGCCATCGAGGCCCCGCCGAACCCCCCTCCGGAGAGGGGGGGACTTGCGGAACACGCTGGGCGTTTGCGGGCGCCTACGCGGCCTTCGGGAAGGCCCGGTCGACCGCGCGGTAGACGGCGAGGAGGTACGGCCGCGTCGACACGTCGTCGGCGTCCGGGCCCGCCATCTGAGCCATCGACCGCGCTGCCTGCTCCAGCTCCAGCGCGCCCATCCACGCCAGGCTGAAGGCGGCCAGGGAACGGACCTCCTCGACCGACAGCTCGTCGGGGTTCTTGATGCCGTAGGTCTTCGTCGCCGCGTCCTCGACGGCCGCAGCCAACTGGTCCCGGGACACCCCCATGCGGACCGTCACGACCGTGTGCCGCTCGTCGTAGGGCTCGACCAAGTCCTGCACGTCGTCCGCGGGCACGGCCGGCCGCTCCAGAGAGATCGTCATGACCGCTGCTCCTTCGTGGCGGCCAGCTGGTCCCGCAGCTGCTGCAGGCAGGCCGTGTAGGTCTTCAGGTCCCGGATCATCTGGTCGGCCGCCTCGACGTCGAGCTGGGCGTAGGGCCCGTACACGTCGTTGTGGTCGATGATGATGCACGCCGGGTCGTCGTCCTCGGCGACCTCCGGCATGACCAGCTGCGCGCACAGGGCGGGCAGCGCGGGCATCTTCGTCGGCCCGGTCCCGTCCGGCGCCTTCAGCTTCAGGAACGGCCCGCGGTGGAAGACGTCGTCCGGGTTGTCGGAGTCGTGGCCGCCGATGCACCACGGCGGGCAGGACGCCACGCGGCCGACGTCGGTCGCGTGCTCGGTGATGATGACGCTCATTCCGCGGTCACTCCCTCGACCCGGTGCTCCGCGATCCACGCGGCCCGGCACTCGTTGATGACGATGATGAGTTCGGCCTCGCCGCAGCGGCGGGCCGCGGCCTCGGGGCTGTGGTCGTCGCAGCACAGAAGGCAGTGCGCCCCGGTGCACGGCTCGGACTCGTTGAACGTCCAGACGTGGCCGTTCTCGTCGGCCCGGTACGGCGTCGGGTCGATCCAGGCGAACGGGCGGCCCGGCACGTCGGTGCGGACCAGCACGGGCGCCTGGAGCCCCGTCACGATGCTGGTGCTCATTCCCCTACCTCCGGGGTGGTGGCGCGGACGGCCCGGCAGGCGAGCAGGCGCAGGCCCTCGCGGTCGTCCAGACGGTTCGCGGTCGTCATGTCGGCCAGCACGGCCGGCAGGCTGTACTTGGGCTGTCGGACACGGGCGACGGCGGCGGCCTCGGTGGGCCGGCGGACACGGTTCGCGCTCATGCGGCCAACTCCCAGGCGTCGCGGGCGAAGAAGGTGTTCAGCAGCAGCCAGACCAGCGGCCACGGCAGCAGGTCACCCTTGGCAAGGTTGCAGCGCTCGCAGGCGAGCACCAGGTTGTCCAGCTCGTAGCCGGGCCAGATGCGGTGCGGGATGTAGTGGTCGATGGTCTTGCGCCGCATCGGCCGGCCGCTCTTGAAGTTGCGGCGGCAGTAGAAGCAGCGGCGGCCGTCCCGGCTCGCCAGCGTGCAGTGCACGAACCCGCGCTGCTCCAGGGTCAGCTCCTCGCGCTTCGTGCTCACGACAGCTCACCCCGCAGCCGCATCGCCTCCGTGGCCAGGGCCTCGATCCGGGACGCGGCCACCCGCAGGCACTCGGCGAGCCGCAGACCGTCCTCGGCCGCGAAGTCGCCCTCGGTGTCCAGCTCCAGGGAGATGACCGGCACCAGCTCCCGGTACGGCGCCCACGAGATGTAGGCGGCCAGCACCGGCACCCAGCGGTCGGCGTCCGTGAACGTGGCGGCCTTCACCCGCACCGAGCGGTGCGTGATGTCGTTCCGGCCGATCCCACCGCCCACCTGCCAGCCGTGGCCGATGCACCACGGCGGGCAGACGACCTCGATGAAGCCGTGGTCGATGGTCGACAGCACCCACTTGCGCGGCGCGGCGGTCACGCGGCGCCCCTGGCCGAGCGCTCGGAGACGTTCGCCTGGCGCGCGATGCGGGCCAGGTGCCGCAGCTCGGAGGCGAAGCCGATCAGGTCATCGGCCAGCTTCTCCGCCATCTCCGGCGTGACGTGCGCGCCCTCGTCGCCGCTGGCGTCCCCGACCGCGATGTGCGGGGCCCGGAAGGCGGGGTCCGTGGCGACCGGGTCGCCCTCGATCCAGGCGTGCATCTGGACCGGGTAGGCGCCGTACCCGAACGTCGGGACGTAGACGCTCGCGACGTCGCTGCGGTGCATGACGTCCTCGATGGCCCCAACCGGCTCGGCGACATGGTCCTCGTCGCACCACGTGGGGCAGGGGAGGTAGGCGATGGTCGAGACGTTGCCGTTCTTCACCCTCACCGGCACCAGGCGGAAGCCGGCCGGGATGGCGGGCAGCGACTGGTCCGCGGCCGTGGGCTGCGCGGGGATCGCGGGGAGTTGCGTCTTGTGCATGGCAGACTGAGCCATAGCGGTTCTCCTGTGTGGCAGGTGATCCGTCAGGCCCCAAACCGGTGACACCGCCAAGTAGCACCGGGGAGGGGCCGCCCCCTTTTCGGGAGCCGATGAGTTGACTCTAGGCTGTGTTGAGTCGAAAAGCAACTCACGCGCCAGATTCCATAAGCACATGGGGGTTCTCCCAGGTAGGGCCGTTGGTCGATCCCTACGGTGACGCCGAGATGTCGCATTGCGCGGCGGCAAGAGAGGCGTCAAACCGATGGCAAACGGGGCGACATTCCGGAGGCATCGGCACTAGCCTGAGTCTCATGACCACGCCAAACGCCACACTCCGGGCAGTCCGCCTCGGCCTGCTCATGAGCCAGGACGACTTCGCTCGCGCCATCAAGCAGGCAGGTGAGAAGGCCAACCGGCCCAACAACGCCAACAAGCGGCTCGTACAACGCTGGGAAGCCGGGACCACCGGCACACCCCAGCCGGTGTACGCGCGGGCCCTGGAAGCCGTCACGGGGCTCCCCATCGAATCCCTTGGGTTCTCCGGTGCCGTTCCCCTCGCTCGCGTCGCAGGAGACGGACGCGGCGGCCACGACGTCCAGCCGTCCCCCGAAGGCGTCGCCCCGCCCGCGGCCGGCCCCACCCCAGAGACCTCGCCTCGCGCCAACTACTCCGGCGTCTGGCTGTCGCGCTACGAGTACTACTCCAGCGGCCGAGGCCAGAACCTCGACGCCATGCACTACGTGGTGCTGCTCCAGCACGGCAACCGGCTCACCGCGCGATCCCTGCCCAACGGCTCCACCAACCCTGACTCACCGCTGACGATGGACCTCACCATCGACGGCAGCGTCGTCACCGGCACCTGGGTCGAGCAGACGGCCACCGACGGCTACTACCGCGGCGCCCGCTACCACGGCGCCATCCAGATGCTCGTGGAGCCGACCGGGACGCGCATGGTCGGCAAGTGGGTCGGGTTCGGCAAGGACATGGACACCAACACCGGACCGTGGGAACTCCGGCTCCAGGACGCCTCGACCGCGCAGGCGACCATCGCGAAGTACAACCGGCCGCCCGCGTAGCCGTACACATCCCGTACACGTTGCTCCGGGAACGTTCGTGAAGGCACGTGATCGCCAGTGAAGACAAAACAGCAGGTCATCGCCGCTTCGGCATCAACTCCCTGGTGGCGGAGGCGCCTTGAGAGACCTCGTAATGCGTAGGTCTCGGGTTCGAATCCCGAAAGCGGCTCAGAGGAAGGCCAGGTCACGTAGCCCGTGACCTGGCCTTTTGTGCTGTTCGGGGCATGGCGCGTTACGCGGCCGGGATGGCGCGCGGTGGCTTGCGTGAGCGATGCGTGAGCGGAGGGGCTCCGGCCCTTACTCGGCGGGCTTCTTCTGCTCGGCTTTCTTCTTGGCCTTGGCCCGGGATTTTGCCTTCGTCTTGGCCTTCTTGGCGGCCTCTTCGGTCTCGGTCTTCCGCTGGAGCGGGGCCAGTTTGGCGGTGGCAGCGTTCTTGCCGACCTGGGGCAGGACGCTCTGGTAAATGTTCCGCGTGATGCGGGTGTCGCCGTGCCCGAGGGTGTCGACACGACCTAGATTTCGACGTCGACGGCCAGCATGAGGGTGGCTGCGCCGTGGCGCAGATCGTGGAGCCGGATCGGCGGGAGGCGGAGGCCACGACGAGCCGTTAGGTCGGTCACCTTGCCGGAGCGGAGCCAGGAGCCGTCTTCCTGGGTGAAGACGTGGCCGGTCTCGACCCAGACCGAGCCCACTCCTCGCGGTCCGCGTCCTGCCGTTCGCGGTGCCGCTTGAGTACGTCGACGGTGCCGCCGTCGAGGGCGACGGCCCGGTAGCCACTGTCCTTGGGATCGGATGCCTCGACCTCCCAGCCGTCCTGCACGAGCTGTGAGGAGACGGTGAGGGAGTGGGTGTCGAGGTTCGTCTCCGACCACGGTCACCCTCGCATCGCTGCTGATGTGAGCGTGACATTCGACGACAACTCCTAGCCCGCCCGCGTCCTGATCACCCGCATCCAGCACACCAGCCGCAACCCCGCCCCCACCCCACCCCGCGCCGCAGCCGCCTGCCGCCGCTCGACCATGGCGCTCGCGCCCAGCGGGCACCAGGCCCGAAACTCTCAGCCCCCATGGCGCCCAGGACGACCGCCGATCGACGCCACCGCCAGCGCTGAACGGCCAGGGTCAGCAAGGCAGCAGTACCCATGCTGCCCCGCTACAAGCACCGGCGGCCGGTGATCGGGAGTGCTCCCCGCCACCGGCCACCCTCCGGCGACCTGCGCGATTCGCGGCCCGGGCTTCCGCCGATCCGCGGACCGGCGTGAAGCGGTCCCGTCATTCAATCCGCGATGCCGCCAGGACCGGACCCGGCATCGCCTCCTCCTCAACGACGCGAGCGATCTCCGGCCACGGAGCGAGCAACGTGCCGAAGAGAGACCAGTAGTCATAGACGGCGCGGACCATGGCGCTGACGCCCAGACGGGCAACGTCCGGATCGATGGCGCTGATGACGCGTCTCGTGATTCCACCGGCACCCCGAGCCGCCGGTGCGATCCCCGAGCCGAGGAGGAGCGTGGCGGTACGGATGGCGTCCAGCGTCAGTGGCGGCGCAACACGAGCGAAGTGACCGTAAATCAGGGAAGGCCAGCCCTCCCGGGTACGAGCCCAAGCAAGACGCTCCAGCCCGGTGCCGAGGTCAACGGCCAGACGGTGTGGGTGGGCGGTGTTCCACAGCAGGACTATGTCACCCAGCGTGAGGTCGAGGTGTCTGAATCGCAGTGTGATGCCTTCGACCTGCCGCCGACGCCATGGGGCGAGCGCGCCGTAGATGCTCAGGTGGCGGGCGTGGAAACCGAGTTGAGAAAGGATGTTGAGCCAGCCATCGAAGATGGCGCCGTATTCGTCCATGCTCTGTATGGGCTGGACTCGGGAGATGTTGACGAAGGAGGTCAGAAAGCCGTCCCTCAGCTCACCTGCGGCGTCCCGGTGACCTGTGAAGCGGACGACCGGCTGAGGAATGAATCCACTTCGATGGGTGCGGGGTTGGCCGTCTTTGAGGAGTGGGTCGAGCGCCTGGACGGCAGAGATGGTCAGCTCGGTCTCGCGCCCCCAGCGCAAGGGGAGGCAGGCGTCACGAGGGGCGCCGTCCCGCGCAAAGCCGAGCTCCAGGGAATCGAGTAGTTCTCGCCACGTGGGCGGTCTGCGCGGCGGTCGGTAGGGAGTTCCGCGATGCGGGTGAAGGATCTCAATGCGCGGGCCATCGACGGTGAACTCCCAGCGACGGCCTAACGCGGCGCGCAGTACGTCAGGTATCCGATGGGCCAGCTCGACTCCGACGGAGCCGGTCACGCGGGTCAGCACGGCCGGGTCGCCATAGCTTGGAAGTGGCGCGCCGGGTCGAAGCGCTGCATTCCTACGGCCTGGACACGGCGATGGTCGAGGCTTTCCGCCTGCTCGATGGCGTCGGCGAGCCTGTGCGCCGCGGTCTCGTCGTCCTCCTCCGGGTCGACGACGGCGACCGCGCCCGTCTCGTCGCACAGGGCGGCGTGAGCACACGTCCCTTCCCGCCAGGTCAGGGCGGCCATGGGAGTGCCGGCGCGAAGGGACTCTCCGAAGACGGCGGCGCCGGCTTCCACGTATGGCCGGGCGTGCGTGTAGACGAAGACGGATGCCTCGGCGAGGGCGGCGGTCTTGGCGGGGCCGCCGAGTTCACCGACCCACTCCACGTGGTCGGTGGTGAGGAGGCGCTCGTGGCGACGGACGTACGTCTCGTCGAAGACGGGGCCGACGATCCGGATGCTCCGGCCGAGGATCTGCGCGGCGCGGGCGGCGATGTGGGGCGCCTTGTCCTCGTCAATCCGGCCGAGCCAGACGAGATCGGTGCCGGCGACGGCCGACGGCTCCTCCTCGTTGAGGCCGAGGTGGACCGCGAGTTCGGGGATCGGCTGGTGCTCTGCGTACCGCTCCGTCATCTCGGGCGAGTAGCAGTAGAGCCGCGACCGCCGGCCGTCGAAGGCGGTGGAGCTGTGCTGGAAGACCGGCGAGTGCTGGAAGGTGGCCACGTCGCAGTCCAGCTCGCCCCAGGCACGAGTCCAGGCGGGAAGCGACGGGTACTCGTGGCCGACGACCAGGAGGTCGTACCGGCTATCGCGCAGCTCTCGCTCGGCGAGCGTTCCGGGGGTGAGGTCTTCCAGGCGAACCGGCTTGCGGGCCCAGTCGTGTTCCAGGTCCGTGAGCCAGCCCGGCCCGAGGAGGTGCACGTCGGCGCCTGCGGCCCGGGCGCCAACGGCGACCGCCCACAGCCATCGTTCGATTCCGCCGTACCCGGCGGGTGGAAAGGCGTAGCTACCTGGGAAGTCGCAGACGCCGACGAGCACGTTATGCCTCCGGTGTTCCGTCCGCCGAGATACGGCGGAAGCCGAGATACGGGAAGAGTGATTCGGGCAGGACGATCGAGCCGTCCTGCTGCTGGCACTGCTCGAGGAGCGCGGCCAGGGTGCGGCCGACGGGCAGGCCGGAGCCGTTGAGGGTGGCGACGAGCTTTGGCTTGCCGTCCACACCTCGGGTCCGGATGTTCGCCCGGCGGGCCTGGAAGGTACCGAAGTTGGAGACCGAGGAGATCTCGCGGTACGTGTTCTGGCTGGGGATCCAGACCTCGATGTCGTACGTGAGCTGGGCGGAGAAGCCCGTGTCTCCGGCGGGCAGCTTGATGACCCGGTAGGCGAGGCCGAGCTCCTTGAGGCACGCCTCGGCGTGGCCGACCATCTCCTCCAGCTCGGCGTCCGCTGTCTCCGGGTCGACGATCTTGACCATCTCGACCTTGGCGAACTGGTGCTGGCGGATCAGACCGCGGGTGTCCCGGCCGTACGAGCCGGCCTCCGAGCGGAAGCACGGGGTGTGGGCGGTCATGGCCACCGGCAGCTCGGCGGGCGGGATGATCTCGTCGGCGTAGAGGTTGGTCAGCGGAACCTCAGCCGTCGGGATGAGGAAGAGCTCGCGGTCGGCGACGCCGGTCTTGAACAGATCCTCCTCGAACTTCGGGAGCTGGCCGGTACCGGTCATGGTCTTGCGGCTGACCAGGTAGGGGACCGCGTACTCGGTGTACCCGTGGCGGCGGGTGTGGAGGTCGAGGAAGAGCGTGGCCAGCGCCCGCTCCAGGGCGGCGCCAGCGCCACGCGAGACCGCGAAGCGCGGCCCCGACAGCTTCGTCGCCCTGCCGAAGTCGAGGATGCCGGTGGCCTCGCCGAGATCGACGTGGTCCTTCGGCTCGAACGCGAAGGCGGGAGGAGTGCCGACGCGCCGGATCTCAATCGCGAACTCCTCGGAGTCGCCGTCGGGGGCCGAGTCGTCCGGCAGGTTCGGGATGCTCAGGAGCAGGTCGCGCAGCTGAGCCTCGATCTCGTCCTGGCCGGCCTCGATCTCGCGGATCTGGTCCTTCAACTCGCGGGCGCGCTCCTTGAGCTTGCTGATGTCGCCGCCCTGCTTGGCCGTCTGCTGGACCTCGCTCGCTACCCGCTTGGACTCTGCCCGCAGTTCGTCGGCCGAGCGGATGTTCTGGTTGCGCCGAGAGTGGAGGGACTCCAGCTCGGACAGGTCCAGGGTGTAACCGCGACGAGCGAGCCGACGAACCGCTTCGGCACCCATGTCGATCAGGGCGCGGGCATCATGCATGAGGAAGATCCTTCTGATCCTGCGAGTGGGACGGGGATACGGAATCGACGGTAGCAACCGCCGAGCCGTCCCCGTTCCGGAATTTCCTCCGGCCACCGATGCAGCTGGTGTGGTCCTGAACGCCAGTTTCAAGATCGTTCATCAGTGTTGTGATGAATTCGGGTAGCTCCACGTCGGCGATGGCGAAGGGTTCGACGTACGGCGCTTCCGGAAAAAACAGGGGCATGGCCTCGCCGGGAGCTTGGTCGCGGTGCCAACGGAGCACGGAGACCACCAGCCCGTGGGCCACCAGGACGCGAGGACCGGGATGCTCCAGGGCGGCGAGCACCCCGGTGAGCATCCTGTGGATGCCCTCGTGCTGCGACTCACTACCGCCCGGCGGGCGCTCGCCGGCGCCGTGCCCGTCGAGCCAGACGGCATATTTCAGGAACGAATTTCCCTCGTATTCTCCGTAGTCGAGCTCGTTCAACCGAGGATCGGTGATCAGTTTCGGCCGAGGGACTCCCATCAGGAGGTCGGCGGTCTGCTGCGCGCGGGGGAATTCGCTGGCCAGCCACGTCTTCATGCTGTGGAGGGGCATGCTGCTCGATCCCCTGTTCAGCGACCGGCGGCCTTCCTCGCTCAGGCGGATGGGCTTGGTCGGGTCGCCGTTGACGAGATGACGCCGGCTGTAGTTCGTCTGTCCGTGGCGGAGGACGTACGTCGTCATGATCGGTTCCTTGGGGTCGGCGCCGACAGCCACGCGAGGACGTCGGCCATCCTCGGCACGCGCGGATCACCGGTGTCGAGGTAGAAGAGCAGGCCGTCCAGGGCCAGGGCCCTGCACCACGGCGCCAGGACGGGCACGGGAATGCGGGAGATCCGGGCGGCGGCGGCCAGGCGGGCGCCCGTGCCGTGCCCGAGGTCGTAGTACACGGTCCAGAAGGCCCAGTCGAAGGCCGCGTCGCCCACCATCGGGAGGGGGTCGATCAGGCGGGGGTGGCCCAGCCAGTCGAAGAGGACGTTCTCTCGGTAGAGATCCGCGTGCAGGACGGTGGACCGAGCGGAGTCCTCTTCCAGAGTCACGAGGGCCGGGAGGGCCGCGTCGACGTGCTCCTGCCACGGGCCGACGCCGACCGATTCCAGCCGGCGCCGCACCCGGGCACGTACCTCCTGGTGGAGGTACGTGGTCAAGGAAGGCAGGCCCCGCGGCCGCCGACGACGGCGGCCGAAAGTGTGGAGGCCCTGGAGAGCGGCGGCCACGGCCGGAAGCTCGCGAGGGGGTCGCTCACCGCCACCAGGGATCCCTCCGATCATTTCCAGGCCCGCCACGGCCAGATCGTCCGCCGCCTCGACAACACCCACTGTCGGCCCACCCGCCCACAGGCGTAAGGCGGTGATTTCGTTGCGGAACCGGGTGGGATCGGCCCACGCCTTGAGAAGCAACGGACGTCCGTCGAGAGCTCCAGCCCTGACGACCACCGAGGCGTGTCCGGCGTCGTGGTAAGCCCCTAGCGTGAGCTTCCAGCGCTCCGCCGCGCGCTCCATCAGGGTGGGCACGGCGTCGAGCCAGTCGGAGACGCCCGGGCCATAGTGCGTGACCAGCCGCCGCCGGCACTCCTCGGAGACCTTGCCGAGCGTCCGTTTCTCCATCAGCTCAGCACGATCCCGTCGGAGACCAGTTCGTCGGTCAGCGCCGGGAACTCGTCCATGGCTTCCGCCACCAACGCCTGCACCTTGTCCACCTCGGCGTCCGGAGACGACAGGCGGACGAGGACGCGCCATGGCTGGTCGAGGCGCTGCCCGGTCGTGCTCACCAGATGGACCTCGGCGTGGCAGTCCGTCGCCTCGTGGAGTCGCTCGGCGAGGCGACGGGCGGCGATGTTGTAGAGCTTGCCCACGTGGTAGACGGGGTTCTTGCCGTTGGCGCCCTCCAGGTTCATCGGCCGCAGGGGCGTGATGAGGCCGTTGACGCGGTTGCCGCGGCCGACGACGCCCTCATCGCCGGACTCGATCGAGCTGCCGGTGTACGTGAGGTACAGCTCGTCCTTCTCCGGCACGTCGCGCGCGTTGAGCCGGAAGCGTGCCTGGGCACCGGGCAGCCGGAGGCCGGCCAGCCGGTGGCACTCGGCGAGGACGCTCTCGTTGTTCCGCGTGTACTCCGCGCGGCTGGCGACGAGCCGCGACTTCTGGGGGACGCAGAGGACGACGTCCGCCTGCTCGCCGTCCCAGTAGCCCATGAGCTTCACGTCTGAACCGCACCACGCTTGGGAGAGGGTGAAGGCGCTCTCCCCGGAGAAGTGGTCGACCAACTCGCGCACGAAGGACTCGAAGACGTTCTCCGGCGCCCAGCCCGTTCCCAGGGACGTGTCGTTGGACAGCCGCACCCGCCGCTCCCGCAGGTCCTCGATCGACCGCGGGTTGAACCACCGCGTCCGGTCGGGGGCCTCGTCTCCCGTGAGGACGGCGCCGGGGCTGGAGTTGCTGGTGATGTTGAAGGTGATGTCCAGGTGGTGCGAGACCTCGGGAAGCCGGCGGGCGAAGAACGCCCTCACCTCAGCCTCCACAATCTCCTCCACGGGGATCCGCTCGCCGCCGCACATGGGCGCGGCACGGCCATTGACCAGCACGCGGACCGGGGCGGTCATCCGGCCGGCTCCGTAGCGGACCTCGCTCGCGCCGCCGAGGAGGGCGAGCTTGTCGAAGTTGTGGTGCAGCACGGCGCCGAAGCGTTCGACGGTGTAGCGGCTGTACGCGCGGGAGAGCCGCTCGGCGAGGTGGTCGGCGAGGGTGTCGGGGTGGCCGAGGCCCTTGCGCTCGACGATGGTCGTGGCCGGAGGATGGGCCACTCCGGTGTCGATCACGAGATGGGTGTTGCCGAGGATCGTGCTCGTTCGGGACATCAGGATCCCTCGTTTCGGGTCGGAAGATGACGGAGCACTGCGAGGCGTGTCACCGAGGAACGCCTCGGGCGCGGAGAGACGAGATGGTCTGGGCGAGAAGCGCCCAAGTGGCGGTGGGACGGTTCGGTGCCGCGAGCTGACGGATGAGGCCAGGTGGGACCAGCGTGATGTCCTCCGGACGGCGCCGGTCGAGCCAGAGGAGCAGGCGCCAGGCCAGTACCGAACCGCTCAGAACGAGTCGGCGAACGACGTCCTCTGGCAGCCGCCGGTAAGGCAGCTCCCCGTAGATCAGGTCGCGGGCCAGGTGGAACGCGACATCGGCGTGATCGGCGACAGCAGGGCCGCGCCCGCTCGCCTCCCAGTCGACGACGTGCAGCCGGTCTCCGTCGATCAGGAGGTGCTCGGGCTTGAGGTCCCCGTGCAGACGGACGACAGGATGGGAGTCGATCGGCGCGAGGAGCTCCGCCAGATCCGCCCACCACGGCAGCAGACGGCACCGTGGAGACATCTGCCGGAGCAGGAACCCTCGGTGCGTGAACGCATCCCTGTGGTGGGGCACCCAACCCGAACCGGGAGCGAGACCAGGAGCCGACAGGTGCAGTTGTTCGGACAGGGCCAGGATCCGGTCGAGATACTCCCGGACCGCGGGGAGGGTCTCAATCGTGCATGGGCGTCCGGGCAGCATCTGGAACACGGTCCAGGCAGAGTCGCTCTCGGTGCCGGTGCGCAGGACCGTCGGCACTAACAGCCCCTGGCGACCGCCGCCCCGGATCGCTTCCACCTCGCGACGGCGCCGCCCCGCCGGATCGATACCGACGTAGACCTTGAGCAATGACCGGCCGTCCACTGCCTGGAAGACCCGGGAGTACGGCTTGACCGACTTCCGGCGGAAGGGACCGTGCCGGGACTCGATTGCTCGCAGCACCACCGGGGGGCTCAGCACCTGGTCACCTCCAGCCGTCGATTCCGCATGGGAAGCGCTGTCGGAGGAGGTGGCCCACCACCGCGGCGCTGAGGCAAGTAAGCCGGAGACACGGCCAACGGTCAGTGGACAGGGTTAACGGATTGCGCCGTTAACTGTTAACTCCCCACGTGAGAAAGGGCCTTGGCTCATCATTAAGCGGGGCACTGCGACGGACATCGGGGGAACGATGGGGGCGAACAGCAGACTCCAGCAGGCCAGGCTGGACAGGGGCTGGACGCAGGGCGAGCTGATCGACGCGTTGATGGCGGCGGCCCGGCGCCTAGGAGCGCAGTCACCGACATCGACGAGCTGGAAGACGCTTATCTCGATGTACGAGAACGGCCGGCGCCCCGTGAGTCCGGACCACCGACCCCTCTTCCGTGAGGTGTACGAGGCGACGGACGAGGAGCTCGGCTTCGCGTCCACCACCACGAGCACCGCCACCACACAGAGCGTGCTGCTGCCAACACCGACGGCCGCGGTGAGCCGCACGCCAATGCCGGTGAACCCGGAGATGCTGGGCTATCTCACTTCCGTGCTCCAGCAGCACACACAGGCCGAACCCTTCGTCGGCCCGCAGTTCCTCCTGGCCCCGGCGGGCAGCCAGATGCCCCTCATCGAGCAGATGTGCCGCGAGGCTTACGGTCCGCTGCGACAGGAGGTCCTGCGCGTGGGAGCCCGGTACGCGGAGTTCCTCGGCTGGCTTCACCAGGACACCGGCCGCATCGACGACGCCATGCGCTGGACCAGGCTGGCGATGGAGTACGCCCAAGAGCTGGGCGATCCGATGGTGATCGCGTACATGCTCCAGCGCCGCAGCAACATCGCCACGGAAGCGGGCCACGCCGGCCACGGCGCCGGCCTCGCTCTCGCTGCCCGCCGGTACGCCTCCGAGCTCTCGCCTCGCGTCCACGCCGTCGTTCTCCGCCAGCTCGCGAACAGCAAGGCGAGCCTCGGAGAGGCGGTCGAGTCCGAGCGGGCCATCGAGCAGGCACTCGCCGCGGCAGACAGAGGCGACGATGACGACCTGGCCTTCTACTGCACGGTCTCGTACATCGAGATGGAGGCGGCCAACTGCCAGGTACGCCTGGAGCATCCCGAGCAAGCCGTCGTGACGTACGAGAAGAGCCTGCGGCACTGGCCTGCCGTGCAGGAGCGGGACCGAGGGCTCTGTCTCGCCCGGCTCGCCACGGCCCACGCGATCCTGGAAGACGTCGAAGGCGCCCATCGGGCCGCAGAACAGGCCCTTGGCATCGCCCACCGGACGGGCTCCGCACGGATCCTCGGCGAGTTGTACCGGCTTCAGCCGCGTCTTGCGCGCTGGCGCAAACTGGTGGAAGTGTCGGAGCTCAACAGGGAGTTGGACCTGACGAAGCAGGTCGCCCCCTAGTCGACCCAGGGAGAGCCGTGAACTTGCTGCCGACTGCCACGAGCACCGATGTCCAGGAGCTGCAGCCCCGCGTCGCCGTGCTCCCAGTTGGCTCCTTCGAGCAGCACGGCAAGTACCTTCCATTGGTCACCGACACGGCGATCGCATGCGTCATCGCCCACGAGATCGCCGCCGCCTACCCCGTCCACCTCCTCCCGCCCATCACCGCCTCGTGCAGCCACGAACACGCGGCCTTCCCCGGCACCGTCAGCATCAGCGCCAGAACCTTGTACGCCGTGATCGACGACATCCGCACCTCGCTCGCCCGCTCGGGCATCCACAAGCTGGTGATCGTCAACGGCCATGGCGGGAACTACGTCCTGTCGAACGTGGTCCAGGAAGCCAACGTCGACGGCCCGGTGGTCTCCCTCTTCCCCCTCGGCCTCGACTGGGACCGTGCCCGCGAGTACGGCGGCCTGGAGTCGGACAGGCACGCGGACATGCACGCCGGCGAGATCGAGACGTCGATCCTGCTCCACGCCGCTCCCGAGCTCGTCCGCGAGGGCTACGACGACGCGGACCACGACAGCTGGCAGCGGCCCTTCCTCCTGGTCCAGGGAATGACCGAGTACACACGGTCAGGAGTGATCGGCTTCCCCTCGCTCGCCACCGCAGAGAAGGGGAAGGCCGTCCTGGAAAGCCTGCGATCGAGCTTCTCGGCGCACTTCGATGTGCTCTGCCGACTGAGCTGACCCGGGAGCCACGGGGCACGCCCCCTGCAACATGGTCGCGCGCGGGGAGCAGGGCTGGCCCGTTCGGTCGCGAAGATGCTCGGGCAGCAGAATGCGGCAACATCACCATGCGTTACGTGCCGCGCGGTGTCAGCACGATCCTGCCGAAGACCTCGCCCGCGTCCATCCTCCGGTGGGCCAGTGCGGCTTCGTCCAGCGGCAGCACCTCGTGCACCACCGCTTCGATCTCGCCACGAGCGGCCGCGGCGAACAGCTCGGCGCGTACGGCGCTCAGGTCGGCCGGGGGGACGGTGGCCGCGCTGAAAGCGGCGAAGGACAGCGACTTCCGGAATGCCGCCATGATCTTCGTGCCGAAGTCCGCTGGTGGCTGGCCCGCGACGGCGCCCACGGCCACCATGCGGCCGTTCGCGTTGAGCCTGTCGAAGAAGGACGGCATGTCCGCGCCGGCCACGGCATCGATGACCACGTCGTAGCCCGCGGGAGCCCCGTCCTCACCGTCGCCGGAGCGGTCCAGCACATGGGTCGCACCGAAGCGGCGCAGCCGCTCGCCACGCTCGGCCGCCGACGTCGTGACCGCCACCGCGGCGGCACCGCCGCGAGCCGCGAGCTGCACCGCCATGATCCCGATGCTGCCCGCCGCGCCACGCACCAGGACGGTCTCCCCGGGAGTGAAACGGGCGTGGCGCAGCCCGAAGTGCGCCACCGCGCCGGAACTGCCGAGCGTCACCGCGGCAGTGGCGGACAGGCCCTCGGGCAGGGGAAGAACCTGTTCGACCGGTGCGACGGCCTGTTCGACGTAGCCTCCGCCGGTGCCGGTGAAGCCCCAGACCCGCAGGCCGAGCCACGACGCGTCGACGCCGTCGCCGACCGCGGTCACCGTGCCCGCGACCTCGCCACCCGGGATGTGGCCCGCCTTGAAGCCGTGGGCGGCCAGGGCCCCGCTTCGGATCACGGTGTCGACACCGCCGACGCCCACCGCCTCGGTGGTTATCAGTACCTCCCCGGCGGCCGGCACCGGTACGGGCAGGTCGACGACGGCCAGGCCGTCGGGGCTTCCGAACGTCCGGATCGAGATTGCCTTCACTGTGGTCTCCACGTTCTCGGCCCGCCTGAGCGCGAGCGCTTCCGCGTCCCGGAACGTAACCGGACGCCCCCGTCCGTTTGGCTAAAGTGAGAGTGGTGACCGCCCCTTTGCCTCGGATGCCGCGCTCCGACGCGCGGGACAACCGCGAGCGCATCCTCGGCGCGGCCCGAGCGCTGTTCTCCGCCGACGGCCTGGACGTGCCGATGAGGGAGGTCGCACGGCGTGCCGGGGTGGGCCCCGCCACCTTGTACCGGCACTTCCCGACCAAGCGGACACTGGTCGCCGAGGCCTTCGCGGACCAACTGCACGCTTGCCGCGCCATCGTCGACGAGGGGTGCGCCGATCCCGATCCATGGCGTGGCCTGTGCCTGGTGATCGAGAGGATCTGTGAGCTGCACGCACGCGACCGGGGCTTCACCGAAGCCTTCCTGTCGGCCCACCCGGGGGTCGAGGAACTCGCCGAGGGCCGCGAGTACACGGTGAAAGCAGTCACCAAACTGGCTCGGCGGGCCAAGGAGGCCGGGCGCCTGCGGTCCGACTTCGTCCTGGACGACCTGATCCTCGTCCTCATGGCCAACAAGGGGATCCACGCCGCGTCGCCCGCCGTCCAGGTCGCGGCCTCCCGGCGCTTCGCGGGGCTGGTGATCCAGGCGTTCGAAGCCTGCCCCCGACACGCGCCACTTCCGCCGGCGGCCCGACTGGCATCCGCGGGCCCCGCGGTGGCCGGGACCGGCTCCACCGACTGACCCGTGGGATCCGGACGAAAGGCCGTCACCGGCCCGGCGGTTCGGCGCCGACGGCATCGTGATCGCACCCGCGTCGCCCGCACGGAAGCTGTCCGATGCATTGACAGTGTGCGATCAAAGTAGGTTCATTGTGGGAGCGCTCCCACGTTTCCGTCGGCACCTCCCACTCCGTCTCGGAGGCAACCATGCGCACTCTCGTCACGCGATTACGGCACCGACCCTGGGCCTTGGCCGCACTGGCGGCCTTCTCGGCCGTCGGGCTGCTGCTGTCCGCCTTCGTCGCTGCGCCGCCCAGCAGCGCCGCGGACTCCGGCTGCCGGGTCGACTACACCGTCAACCAGTGGTCCGGCGGCTACACCGCCGCGATCAAGGTCACCAACCTCGGCCCGGCGATCACCGGTTGGCGTCTGACCTGGACGTACGGCGGCGACCAGAAGGTGACCTCGGCCTGGAACGCCACCGTCTCCCAGAGCGGCAAGGCCGTCACCGCCACGGACGCCGGGTGGAACGGCAGCCTGGCGACGGGCGGTTCCGCCGACTTCGGTGTCCAGGGGACCTACCAGTCCGCCGACCCCACGCCGACCGACTTCGCGGTCAACGGGGTGGCCTGCGGCGGCACCACGACGCCGACCGACCCCGGCACCCCGCCCACGACGCCTCCGACCACCCCGCCCCCGACGGACCCGCCGACCGGCGGTGACTGCGGCACTGCCGTGCTCTGCACCGGGTTCGAGGACCAGAGCGGTGCCACGCCCTCCGGCGCCTGGCAGTTCGCCGCGCCCGACTGCCAGGGCAGCGGCACGGTCACCGTCGACACCTCGGTCGCGCACAGCGGCGGCAAGTCGATACGGGTGGACGGCAAGGCCGGTTACTGCAACCACGCCTTCGTCGCCACGACGGCCGACCTGTCGTCGGTGGGCCCCATGTACCTCCGCATGTGGGTACGGCACACCACCGCGCTCCCCGCCGGGCATGTCGCCTTCGTGTCCATGCCCGACAGTTCCCAGGGCGGCAAAGCGCTGCGCATCGGCGGCCAGAACGGGGCCCTCCAGTGGAACCGGGAGATCGACGACGCCACCCTGCCCGCGCAGAGCCCGGCCGGTGTGGCGCAGAGCAGGCCGCTGCCGACCGGCAGCTGGCAGTGCCTGCGCTTCATGATCAACACGTCGAACGGCAACCTCGACACCTGGCTGGGCGACCAGCAGGTGCCCGGCCTGCACCAGGACGGTGTCCCCACCGCGGACATCGACCAGCAGTGGCTGTCCCGCACCACCGCACCGCGCCCCACCAGTCTGCGTCTCGGCTGGGAGAGTTACGGCGGCGGTGACGACACCCTCTGGTTCGACGACGTGGCCGTGGGCTCCTCGCCGATCGCCTGCTGACAACCGGCGGGCACCGGCACCCGTGCCGTCCGCAGCGTCCCCGCCGGGACCCGGCGGGCGGCACGGTGCCCCCGCACGGCGGCCGCGAGGTCGTCCGTCCGCGCCGGGGCGATCTCCTTCCGCCCCTTGGACGGGAGCGTTCCGTTCGTAGAATGCGGCCATGACGGAACCCCCTCTCAAGTGGGGCATCCTCGGCACAGGGTGGATCGCTCAGCGGTTCACCGAGGATCTCCTCCTTCTCCCCGGCCACACCGTTTCCGCCGTCGGCTCCCGTGTCCCGGAGACCGCGGAAACGTTCGCTCGGCAGTACGGCGTCGAGCGGGCATGGGGCTCGTACGAGCAACTCGTCGCCGACGACGAGGTCGACGTGGTCTATGTGGCGACGCCCCACACCTTCCACTTCGCCCACGCCGGCCTCGCCCTCGAAGCGGGCCGGCCGGTCCTGGTGGAGAAACCCTTCACCGCGAACGCCACCGACGCCCGGAGCCTGATCGAACTCGCCCGGGACCGAGGTCTGTTCGCCATGGAGGCGATGTGGACCCGGTTCAATCCGCTGATCGTCAGGCTGCGGGAGCTGGTGGCGGACGGGGCGATCGGTGACGTCACCTCCGTCTACGCCGACTTCGGGACCAACGCGCCGTACGACCCGGCGCACCGCCTGTGGTCTCCCGAACTCGGTGGCGGCGCCCTGCTCGACCTCGGCGTCTATCCGCTGTACTTCGCCTGGATGCTGCTCGGCGCGCCGGAGACGGTCCAGGCGACCGCCGCCACCGCCCCGACCGGTGTCGACGCCAACACCGGAATCGTGCTGGGGTACGCCTCCGGAGCCGTCGCGGTGCTGCACTGCTCCCTGACGTCCGACTCGCCGTGCACCGCGGTGGTGAACGGGACCAAGGGCCGCATCGAGGTGCCCTCGCCGTTCTACTCGCCGCACACCCTGGTGCTGCGGCGCGAGGGCGCCGAGCCGGAGACCTTCCACCTCGACGTGCTCGGCAACGGCTACGGCTACCAGGCGCAGGAGGTCGCCCGCCGCCTGCGGGCGGGCGAGACGGAGTCGCCGGTGATGCCGCTCGACGAGACGCTCGCCATCCACGGCAACCTCGACACGATCCTCGCCCGCATCGAGCGGCAGGCGGCGCTGCCGAGCCGCACGCCCGTGTGAGACGGGCGGCGGGGCGGGGCGCGGAGCCCGGAGGGCGGCGCGCCCCGGTTGCGAGGACACGATCCGGTGCGCAGCGGTCGGTGGCCTGAGGGGGGCGGTGCGCACCGGCCGCCGGTCGAAGGCGACTTGGGGCGCGTGGGCCGGTGGGTGAAGGCGACGCGGTGCGGACCAGGCGGTGGTGGGCGAACCCGCGGACCTCAGGCAACATCTTGGTGAACGAGGAGCGGCGCGCGGCCGGAGCGCGCCGCCACCGGCCGGATGGAGTGAGGAAAGTGGCGGAGCCGAGGATCGCCGTCGCCGTGGTGACCATGGGCAACCGGCCCGCCGAGGTCGACGCCCTGCTGGAGTCCGTGGCCAAGCAGGATCTCGCGCCCGCCCGGATCGTGATCGTGGGCAACGGCTGCCGGCTGCCCGAGTTCGCCCGGCGGCTGTCGCTGCCCGGCGAGGTCACCGCCATCGACGTGGACGAGAACCTGGGCTGCCCGGGCGGCCGCAACGTGGCCCTCGCCCGGCTGCGGGAGTTCGGTGACGTCGACGTCGTCGTGGAACTGGACGACGACGGCCTGCTCGTCGACGCCGACGTACTGCGGCGGGTGCGCGACCTGTACGCCGCCGATCCGCGGCTCGGCATCGTCGGCTTCCGCATCGCCGACGAGCACGGCGAGACGCAGCAGCGGCACGTGCCGAGGGTCGGCAACTCCGATCCGATGCGCGGCGGTTACGTCACCGGGTTCCTGGGCGGCGGCCACGCGCTGAGCATGGCGATGCTGGCGGAGACCGGGGACTGGCCGGCCGAGTTCTTCTTCGCGCACGAGGAGACCGATCTCGCCTGGCGGGCCGTCGACGCCGGCTGGAAGATCCGGTACTCGCCCGAACTGCTGCTCCAGCACCCCAAGACCTCCCCGGCCCGGCACGCCATCTACTACCGGGTCAACGCCCGCAACCGCGTCTGGCTCGTGCGGCGCAGGCTGCCGCTGCCGCTGATCCCGGTGCACCTGGCGGTCTGGACCCTGCTCACCCTCGCCCGCACCCGCTCCGCGGCCGGGCTCAAGGCCTGGCTCGGCGGCTTCGTGGAGGGTCTGCGCAGGCCGGCGGGCGAGCGCCGCCCGATGCGCTGGCGGACGGTGTGGCGGCTGACGCGGCTGGGGCGTCCGCCGGTGATCTGAGGGGAGCGGTGGCAGCGGCCGCGGACCGGAGTGGTCAGTGGTCGCCGGTGGCCGGAGCGGGGGCCGTGGACCCGGTGCGGATGGTGACCGGTCGGCCGATGCCCGCCGACGCCCGGGCCCGCCGGGACGCGCCCGGACCACGAATGGCCCACCGAGCTGGAAAAACGGGACGGACCCCGGTCGTTCACCTCCGCCGACCGGGGCCATGCTCGTCCCCGGATCCGGCCTGCGGCGACACTCCCCCGAGTTACGCGACTGACGCGCGCGCCGTAGGGCCGGTTCCGATGGAATGATCACATCAAGCTTCGCCAACAGATCGCTAACATGTGGCCAACGGTTCGCCGGAAGCGTGCGTACCGGTTGGCCGGAAGTCGTCGGGCGGGACCGGCGACAGAGGAGTGAGCAGGGCGTCGGCGAGCCGCACGGTGGCCGTTGACCAGGCCACGTGTGAAGGGGCGGCGCCGTGCGGCCGTCCGCGGAAGGTGGCGTGAAGTCGTTGCGTACGGGGCGGAATGCCGCCAGGGTGCGGCGGGCGCGCGTCCGCCGTGGAGCATGGTCGGCCCGGACCGCGCGGGAAGGCAGTGGAGCGGCGTGAAGCGGCTGCGCGAGCTGCGGTTCGGACTGCTGGGTCCGCCGGTCCTCTACGACCGCCCGCCGTACGACACCCCCGGCGATCCGGGGTCGTACGAGGTCACCGAGGGCGCCGTCCGGCCCATCGGCAGCCCCAAGATGCGCGCGCTGCTCGCGGCGCTGCTGCTGGAGCCCGGCCGGGTCGTGTCGGTCGAGTCGCTGACGGAGGCCCTGTGGGGCGGGGCGCCGCCCGCCTCCGCGCGGGCCTCGCTGCACAACCATGTCACCCGGCTGCGCCGGCTCCTGGACGACGCCGATCGGCTCCGGTCCGTACCGCCGGGCTACCTGCTCCGCGTCGAGCAGGGCGAACTGGACGTGCACGTGTTCGACGCGCTGGTCGCCGAGGCACGCGCCGCGCACGCCCGGCGCGACTGGCCGGAGGCCGCCCGCGCCTGCGCGACCGCGCTCGTGCTGTGGCGCGGGACCCCGCTCGGCGGGCTGCCCGCCGACCTCGGCGGCCACGCCCTCGTGCCGCGCCTGGAGGAGGCGCGGCTGCTTCTCCTGGAGTGGCGGTACGACGCCCAACTCGCCGCCGGCGCGGGACGGTCCGCCGCACTCGTGCCCGAGCTGGCGGCGCTCGTCGCCGAGTATCCGCTGCGCGAGGCGTTCCACCGCCAGCTGATGCTGGCCCTGCACCGCACCGGCCGTCAGGCCGAGGCCCTCGCCGTCCACCGCGATCTGCGCGCCCGCCTGATCGAGGAACTCGGCGTCGAACCCGGCCCGGCGGTCCGCGAGGTCCACGTCGAGGTGCTGCGGGGGAGCGGGGAGCCGGTCGAGGAGGGGGCGTGGCCCGGGACGGGGACGCAGCCCCGGCGTCCGGCGGAGGGAGCCGGGCCGGCGGAGGAGCGGGCGTCGGACCGCACGGCTTTCGCGGGCCCCCGTGAGGGCGGCCGCGGAGGCGGGCCCGCCGAAGGCGCCGAGGACGACCCGAGCGCGCCGTCGCCCTCGTGCAGCACCCGGCTTCCGCCGCCTCCGGCGCAGCTGCCGCCGCCCCCGGCCCACTTCACCGGCCGGGCCATCGTACGCCGTGCGCTGCGGCGCGCGCTGACCGAGCCGTCCGAACCGGCCGCGCCGGGGCCCGCCGTCGCCGTCGTCTCGGGCATGGCGGGCATCGGCAAGAGCGCGCTCGCTTTGTGCGTCGCACATGAGCTGAGGGAACGTTTCGTCGACGGTCAGCTCTACGTCAACCTGCACGGCGCCACCCCTGGCATGCCCCCGCTCGGCTCGGCGCAGGCGCTCGCCGCACTCCTGCGGGACCTGGGCGTGGAGCCCCGCAACGTGCCCGAACACCAGGATGCCGCCGCCGCGTTGCTGCGCTCCCTGCTCGCCCCGTCCCGGGTCCTGCTGGTGCTGGACGACGCGGCGAACGCCGCCCAGGTGCGGCCGCTGCTCCCGGCCGGCCCCGGCTGCGCGGTGATCGTCACCAGCCGCTCGCCGCTGGCCGCCCTCGACGGCGCCCGGCGCTTCCCCCTCACCCCGCTGACCGGCGAGGACAGCGCGGCCCTGCTGCGCGCGGTGAGCGGTCGCGCGGGCCTGGACGCCGGTCATGCCCTGGTCGCGTTGACCGGCGGGCTGCCGCTGGCCCTGCGCGTGGTCGCGGCCCGGCTCGCCGCCCGGCGGGCGCTCACCCCGGAGGCGCTCGCCGGTCAACTGGCGGCGCGCGGTGGCAGGTTGAGGCATCTGGAGTACGACGATCTCAGCGTCCGGCGCTCGCTGGCCGTCGCGCTCGACGCCCTCGCCGCCGCCGAGCGGGAGGCCGACCGGGACGCGGCCCTCGTGCTGCGCGGCATCGGCGCGCTCGACCTGCCCACCTACGGCGCGGCGCTCGTCGCCCGCCTCACCGGCACCGACGAGCGCCGCGCGGAGGCCGCGCTGGACCGCCTGGTCGACGTCGCCCTCCTGGAGGAGACGGCGTACGGCCGCTACACCCCCCACGACCTGGTCCGCGAGTTCGCCCGCGAACTGGCCGAACGTGCCGGGGAGTCCGCCACGACCACCACCCGGCCCGCGTCACCCACCACCCCCGGCGACGACACCCCGCGGACCCTCCCACCCCCGGCCCCGGCGCCCACCCACCCCGGCGAGGACCCGCGGACGACACCCACCGGTCCGGCCGAAGGCAGTGCCGCGGCACCCGCCCACCCAACCGGCCTCCCGCTCCCGGCGACCTCTCACCCGGCCGATCCCGCACCGGCGGCGAACCCTCACCGGGCCGCCCCTCCGCCCCCCGCACCCCCCACCCCCTCCGACCCCCCACCCCCCGACCTCGTCGCCCTCCGCTGGTACGCCGCCGTTGCCGAGCTGGTGCTCACCGCCATCGTGGAGCCCGGGCCGGACCTGGACGACCGGCGGCGGCCGACCGCGGTGCAGCCCGCGGAGCACGCCCTGGACGTGGCCGCGCTGCCGTCGTTCGAGTCGGCCGAGCAGGCCTTCGCCTGGGGCGAGACCGAGCTGGAGAACGTCGTCGCGCTGGTGGCGCGCAACGCCGACTCGGCCGATCCGCGCACGTCGGCCCACCTCTCGGTGCTGGCCCGGCTGCTGTTCCCGTATGTGCAGCGCAGCGGGCGGGTCACCGAGATGGAGGTGCTCGGGCGGGCCGCGCTCACCACGGCGCGGCGGCTCGGGGACGCGGCGGCCGAGGCGTACGCGCTCGGCGACCTCGCGGGCCTGCACTTCCTGACCGGCCGGCACAACGACGCCCTCGACCTGAACGACCGCTGCCTGGAGATCTGGCGGCGACTCGGCGTGCCCAGCCGCATTCGCCGCTGTCTGAACAACCGGGGGCTGCTGCTGGAGGGGCTCGGCCGGTACGCGGAGTCGGAGGAGGCGCTGCGGCAGAGCCTCGCCTGTTCGCGGCTGCTGAACGACCCCGTCGGCGAGGCCGTCACCCACAGCCATCTCGGCAACCTCTACGAACACACCGATCCGCGCGCCGCCATGAAGCAGCACCGGCGCTCGCTGGCGATCGGGGACCGGATCGGCTCCGTCATCGTGCGGCACTCGGCGCACTGCAACATCGGTTACGCCCATCTCACCCTCGGTGAACCGGCCGCCGCCGCCCGGCACTTCGAGGAAAGCCTGCGCATCCTCGGCGGCCACGGCGACTGGCACGGCGAGTCCCAGACGCGGCTCGGCCTGGTCCGGGCGCTGCGACAGCTGGGGGAGGACGAGCGGGCGTACCGGGAGTGCGGAGAGCTGCTGCGCCGCGCCGACGCCCGCGCCGACCGCTACATGGGCGGTCTGGCCCGCCACCAGCAGGGTCTGCTGCTGAGCGCACAGGGCCGGCGGGCGGGGGCCCGGGAGGCCTGGCGCGCCGCCCTCGCCGCGCTGACCGGTACCGACGAACAGGCGGTGGTGGCCGAACTGCGCGAGCTGCTGGACGGGTGAACAGGGCGGGGGACACGGTTACTTGGCGTCCGCATAGCACTCCACCACCGCCGTCGTGAACGGGAACCGCACCGGTGTCTCGCCGAACGTCAGCCGGCCGGCGAGGGCGGCCGCGTCGCGGATGGCGGCCACGACGGTGTCGGCCTCCTCCGCGGGGCAGTGCACGATCACCTCGTCGTGCTGGAAGAAGACCAGCTCGGCCCGGAGGCCCGCGCAGGCCTGACGCAGCGCGGCGAGCAGCAGCAGGGCCCAGTCGGCGGCGCTGCCCTGCACCACGAAGTTGCGCGCGAACCGGCCCCGCGCGCGGGAGTTGGCCGAGGCGTACCCCGGAGCCCAGGCGGACTGGCCGTCGGTCTGCGCCTCCCCTTCGTCCTCCGCGGCCTCGATGGGGATGCCCGCCTCCTCCGCCGCGTCCTCGCCCGTGCCCACGGCCGGCGGGCAGGTGCGGCCCAGCCAGGTGCGCACCAGCCGGCCCTCCTCGCCCGCCCGCGCCGCCTCGTCCACATAGGCGACGGCCTTCGGGAAGCGGCGGCGCAGCGCCGCGAGGTTCTTCAGACCGTCACCGGACGTCTGGCCGTAGACCGCGCCGAGCACGGCCAGCTTGGCCTGGTCGCGGTCGCCGGAGAAGGCCCGGTCGGAGACGGCCTGGTAGAGGTCGCTCTCGCGGCCCGCGACCTCCATCAGGCCCGGGTCGCGGGAGATCGCGGCCAGCACCCGTGGCTCCATCTGGTCGGCGTCGGCCACCACCAGGCGCCAGCCGGGGTCGGCGACCACCGCCCGCCGGATCACCTTGGGGATCTGCAGGGCGCCGCCGCCATGGGTCACCCAGCGCCCGGTCACCGTGCCCCCGGCCTGGAACTCCGGGCGGAAGCGGCCCTCGCGCACCCAGTCCTGGAGCCAGGACCAGCCGTGGGCCACCCAGATGCGGTACAGCTTCTTGTACTCCAGCAGCGGGGCGACGGCCGGGTGGTCGACGGACTGGATCTCCCAGCGGCGGGTGGACTTCACCTTGATCCCGGCCTGCGCGAACGCCTTGATCACATCGGCCGGCAGATCGGGACGGACCCGGCGGCCGAACGCGGCCGAGACCTCGTCCGCCAGCTCGGCGAGGCGGCGCGGCTCGCCCCCGCCCGCGTACCGCTCGCCGAGCAGGTCGCGCAGCAGCCGGCGGTGGACCTCGGCGCTCCAGGGCAGCCCGGCGTGGTTCATCTCGGCGGCCACCAGCGTGCCGGCCGATTCGGCGGCGGTCAGCAGCCGCATCCTGCCGGGGTGTGCCGCCATCTCGTGCCGTCGCTGCTGGTCGGCGTAGACGGCGAGGAGAAGGGGCAGGGGCAGCTGGGTGCCGGTGGGTTCGAACAGCGGGGACTGCGCGCCCGGTGCGGCCGCCCGCTGCGGCGGATCGGGCGGTACGGGGCCGCCCCGGAGGCGGGCCAGGGCCGCGGCGGCCGAGCGCGGCTCGCCGTACCGCCCCGCGTGGCCCAGCAGGAGCGTCTCGGCGACCTCGATGTCGTAGCACCGGTCCACTCGCACCCCCGTGGCGAGCAGACGCGGATAGACGTCGGCGGTCGACCGCCACACCCAGCGCGTCACCTCCGGGCGGCTCCGCACCGCCCCGGCGAGATCGCTCTCCCGCCGCACCGGGCCGGCGGGCAGCCCGTCCGGGCCGAGGGGGGCGACGTCCACGCCACCGTCCTCGGCCGGTGCGAGCGCCCACCGGTCGGTCATGTCCGCGAGTGTGGCAGGCACCACTGACAATCGCCGTGACCTGCGGTTTCAGTCCTCGGCAGGGGTTTCGGGGCGCTGTTCGAGCAGCAGTGCCAGCACCTTCGCCACGTACGCCTCCGTCGCGGGCTTGGTGACACCGAGCCCGCTGAGGACGCCCTCGCCGTTCTCGTGCTCCAGCAGGGCCAGCAGCAGGTGCTCGGTGCCGATGTAGTTGTGCCCGAGCCTGAGGGCCTCGCGGAAGGTCAGCTCCAGGACCTTCTTGGCCTCGGGGCCGTAGGGGACCAGGTCGGGGACGTTCTCGGCGGCGGGCGGCAGCGCGGCGGCCGCGGCCTGCCGTACGGCGTCCAGCGGGACGTCCTGCGCGGTGATCGCCTTCGCCGCCAGGCCCTCCGGCTCGGCCAGCAGCCCGAGGAGCAGGTGCTCGGGGCGGCCCTCCGGGTTGCGGGCGGCCAGCGCCTCGTTGTGCGCGGCCATGACCACGTTGCGGGCGCGCGGGGTGTAGCGGTTGAAGCCCTGGCTCGGGTCGAGGTCGGCGGACTCCTTCGGCACGAACCGCTTCTGCGCCGCCTGCCGGGTCACGCCCATGCTCTTGCCGATCTCCGTCCAGGACGCGCCCGAGCGGCGGGCCTGGTCCACGAAGTGCCCGATCAGGTGGTCGGCCACGTCACCGAGGTGATCGGCCGCGATCACCGCGTCCTGCAACTGGTCGAGGGGTTCGGGATGGACCTTCTTGATGGCCTCGATGAGGTCGTCGAGGCGTACGGAAGCCGTGATGTTCGGGTTGGTCGCCATGTGTCAACCGTAGGTTGCACCCCCAGGTGTGTCAACCGATGGTTGACAGTCACCGGGCGGATGGCCGGAAGAGTTGTCCACAGGCTGTGGATCGCGCTCGCCGCGCTGTCGGCGGGGCGTGGCACGATCGGCGATGTGACCAGTACCGCCAGCACCGTCGAGCGGGCCTTCGCGGCCGCGCTCTACGACGACACCGACACCGGCCTCGACACGGGCGCCTCCCTGCTCGCCGCGGACCCCGCCGCGGACACCGAACTCGCCCGGCGCGGCGAGGAGTTCGTGGCGTCCGCGTGGCGCCGCGGCTGGGCGCCCGCCGATGTCATACGCCTGGTGCGGCGCGAACTGGAGCAGCCGCACGTCCACCTGGCCGCCGCCCTGATCCGGGCCCAGTCCGGCCGGGACCGGCCGCGCGGGCGCCGCTGGGCCGCCCAGCTCGAAGAGCTTCCCGACGGCCCCGCGCGCGGAGCCGACCGCTTCTCCCACGCCACCGCCGTCCTGGAGCTGTACCGCCTGCTGCTGCGCCTGCCCGCCCTGGAGCCCCTGGAGGAGGAGACCCGACGACCCCGCGATCCGGCCGCATCCCGGCACCTCGGCCGCATCCGCGCGCTGCTCGCCAAGGCCGAGGCGACCGGCTACCCGGAGGAGGCGGAGGCGCTGACCGCCAAGGCGCAGGAACTGATGGCCCGGCACAGCGTCGACGAGGCGCTGCTCGCCGCCGCGGCGCCCACGCCGGACGCGCCCGGAGCCTGCCGGATCGGCGTCGAGCCGCCGTACGAGCAGGCCAAGGCCGTCCTGCTGGACGCCGTGGCCACCGCCAACCACTGCCGTGCGGTGTGGAACGAACCGCTCTGCTTCTCCACCGTCGTCGGTTTCGAGGCCGACCTGGAGGCCGTCGAGCTGCTCTACACCTCGCTGCTGGTGCAGGCCACGCACGCGATGGCCAAGGCCGAGGCCGGTCAGCGCGCCGCCGGACGCAAGCGCACCAAGACCTTCCGGCAGTCGTTCCTCGCCGCCTACGCACACCGGGTCGGCGACCGGCTCACGGCCGCCGCGGAGAGCCAGGTCACCCGGGACCTGCTGCCGGTGCTGGCCACCCGTGAGGCGGCCGTCACCGGTCGCCTTGAGCACATGTTCCCGCAGACCACGACCACCCGGCTGCGCGGAGTGAGCGACGCGGCCGGGTGGACGGAGGGCACGGCGGCCGCCGACCGCGCCCAGGTCAGGGCGCGGCCACGGCTGGAGTGAGGCTTCCGGGCGGAGGGGGCTCAGTCGCCGGCCTGCTGGAAGGCGCTGACGGAGGCGTTCGGCTTGTTCCGGGCGCCCTGGCCGGCGATCGGGCCGTACTTCCAGGCGAAGGTCTGCGCGGAGTCGCCGCCGGGCAGGGTGATCTTCATTTCGGTGGCCGCGAGGCTGGTGGCGTCCCCGTCCTTGCCCCGCACGTAGCTGATCGTGAAGGTCGCCGCGTCACCCTTGGCGAGCTTCAGCGTCTGCGCGGTGGCGCCCTTCTGCGCGGGCAGTTTCCCGCTCACGCCCTTCTGGCTCAGGGTGACGGCGGGGAAGTTCTCCAGCGTGCACGTCTTGCTCTGGTTGGTGATGCTGACCGGCACCTCGCCGGTGTCACCCGCCGCCGGCGCCACGCTCGCCGCCCCGATCTGCAGGGAGACCCCGCCGATCTGGCAGGCCGAGCTGTTCTTGCCGCCGCTGCCGTTGTTCCCGCCCCCGTTGCAGGCGGTCAGCAGCAGGGCGGCGGCAACGGCGGTGACGGTGAGCGGAATGGCGCGCATGAACAGTCCCATCGAGGTCGTGACGGTGCCCCAGCATCATCCCGCCTGGACGGCGAGCGTGTTCACGTGCCCCTCCCGAATCACCGCTTCAGGTGCTTCCCGGCGAAACCGCCCACCCGGGCCGCACCCGTCTTCACCGCTGTGCGGGACTCGGCAGCCCGGACGGCAGCTTGCCGCCCTCCGTCTTGGTGTACGTCTCCTGCCCGACCTTGCCCGACCACGTCACCTTCATGGACTTGCCGTCGACCGAGTCCACCATGCCGGTGGACCGGTCCTTGCTGCCCTTGGAACAGGTGAGATGGATCATCTGCATGCCGGACTCGGCGCCCGCGGTGCCGCTGCACACGGTCCCGCCGGTCGCGAAGATCCCGGCCTGCTTCCCGTTGATCACCAGGGCCACGATCGTGCCGCCGTTGGTGGTCAGCCAGCTGCCCTGGAGCTTGTCCGAGGCGCCGGTCACCCCGGAGCCGTCCGCGCTGGAGGACGGCGTGGCGCCTGCGCCCGCCGTGCCGGAGGGCGTCGCCGTGGCGGTGTGGCCGCCGTCGCCGCCGCTGCCGCACGCCGTCAGCGTCAGCGCGCCCACCAGGCCCGCGGCGGCCAGGGCCGCGATCCGCACCCGAGTACCGGCCGGTGCACCGGTCGAAGCAGTCCCCGAAGTCACGTCAGGCTCTCCCAGCAGTAGCGTCCGCGCCGTCCTCGGCCGGACGGCCCGCAGCAAGCTACCAGCAGTCGGCGCGCCGGACTTCGGTCGCAGGCCGGGAATTACCCGGGATGCCGGGGGCGGGGGAGCCCTTACGCTGTACGACGAGCGGACGCCGTCCTTCCGGTGTGCGGATGCCGGTCCGCCCGGTCCCGCGCGGCGGACGGTCGCCCCGGCGTGGAACAGGAAGGGCGCGGAACGCGTCTCCTTCCAGTGCACGAGGAATTCGGTCCGCGAGCCGGCTCGGCCGGCGAGGCGGACGCGCACGGACGGAAGGCGGAGGGGGCATGCAATACCCGCTCCGGGGCAGACGCTCGGACAGCTTCGGTGGAACGGCGGCATAGGGCCGCACATCGTCAGGTAAAGCGCGCGTCAAGGCTGTAACCGTGGGAACACCCCCCGTGCACGTGCATCTGCGCATGCAGGTGCACGTGAACGGGAGTTATGATCCAGGTCAGTTGACCACCGCATCTATGGCCACACCAGCCAGTGCACCACCGGGGAGCGACCTGTGGACCGCGACGTTGACGGCGTGTTCGGGGGGTACGACGTGTACAACGGCATGGCTGCCACGCAGCTGGACGGAGTGGCCTGGCAGAAGAGCAGGCACAGCAACTCACAGGGTTCCTGCGTGGAGTTCGCGCGGCTGCCCGGCGGTGAGGTCGCCGTCCGCAACTCGCGCTTCCCGGACGGCCCGGCGCTCGTCTACACGCGGGCGGAGATCGAGGCGATGCTGCTCGGCGTCAAGGACGGCGAGTTCGACCACCTGATAGCGAGCTGACGGAACCGAGCCTACGCGGTCGGCCCCGCCCGCCCGCGCGTCAGGCCCGGCGGGGCCGCCCGGTGGACGAGCGGGGACCGAAAGAGGCCGTGACGCGCGTAGAGCGAGGGCCTGCGTCAGGCCGCGGTGTCCAGGCGGAACATCGCCCACACCACTTTGCCCTCCAGCGGGCCCGCGAGCGGGTGCCAGCCCCAGCTGTCGGCGAACGAGTCGACGAGGAAGAGGCCGCGACCCGATTCCGCGGAGAAGTCGTCCGAGTCCTGTGGCGCCGGCGACTCGTGGCTCGGGTCGCGCACCGCGCACACCAACCGCTCGGCCCAGCGCATTAGATACAGCCGTACCGACGCGGTGTGCTCGCTCGCGCACCCGAACTCCGCGGGCAGCGCGTGCCGCAGCGCGTTGGTGACGAGTTCGGAGACGACCAGGCAGATGTCGTCGAAGCGCTCGCCGACGTCCCACTGGACCAGGGTGTCCCGGGTGAACCGCCGGGCTTCGCGCACCGCTTCGTACCGGGCCGGCAGAGCACAGGACGCGGCACTGGACACGGCCGCGGGATCCAGCGGCGGAAGGCCCTGCCGTAACGGCTTGAGCATGGTCGATCCATTCGTCCCCATGCGAGGCACTCCCGGGAATTCGCGGTCGTAGCGATGCAGCGGTGGCGCGGCACCATGGTTTCGGATGGGAAGAGCAGATGCAAGGGCAGATGCACGTGCACGCGACCGAAATGGACAAGCCCGTACCGCTTCTTGGCCATTTTTTCTGTCGGCCAGAGGGTCGTCACGGCTCCCGACCCTGCCGTCCGCCCGTATTCCGCCTGCCCGAAGCGGGCCCGTACTCTCCGTTTGCGTAACCGTACGAGTACTGCCCGGAGCGTTTTAGTGGCAGACTTCGGGCCCTCAAGACGGTTGGGGAGGCTGGCGAACGTGAGCGCGGGAGAGCCCGGATCGGTGGTGCGGCGGATGCTGCTCGGCTCGCAACTCAGGCGACTGCGGGAGGCGCGGGGGATCACGCGCGAGGCGGCGGGGTACTCCATCCGCGCCTCCGAGTCGAAGATCAGCCGGATGGAGCTGGGCCGGGTGAGCTTCAAGACGCGGGACGTGGAAGACCTGCTGACGCTGTACGGCATCACGGACGAGGCGGAGCGGCAGTCGCTGCTGTCCCTCGCCCGCGAGGCCAACGTCGCGGGCTGGTGGCACAGTTACAGCGACGTCCTGCCCAACTGGTTCCCCACCTACGTGGGCCTGGAGGGCGCCGCCGCCCTGATCCGCGCCTACGAGGTGCAGTTCGTGCACGGCCTGCTGCAGACCGAGGAGTACGCCCGCGCGGTGGTCCGGCGCGGCATGAAGGGCGCGAGCGCGGACGACGTCGAACGGCGGGTCGCGCTGCGCCTGGAGCGCCAGAAGTACCTGCTGACCGACAGCGGCCCCGAGTTCCACATCGTCCTGGACGAGGCCGCGCTGCGCCGCCCCTACGGCGACCGCGAGGTGATGCGCGGCCAGCTCCAGCACCTGATCGACATCTCGGAGCGGCCCAACGTACGGCTCCAGGTCATGCCGTTCAGCTTCGGCGGGCACTCCGGCGAGAGCGGCGCGTTCACGATCCTCAGCTTCCCCGAGTCCGATCTGTCCGACGTCGTCTACCTGGAGCAGCTCACCAGCGCCCTGTACCTGGACAAGCGCGAGGACGTGGCCCAGTACGAGCAGGCGCTCAAGGAGTTGCAGCAGGACAGCCCGGGCCCGGACGAGAGCCGTGATCTTCTGCGAGGGCTGCTCCAACTCTCCTGACCCGCAAGTAGGATGACGCCCGATCAGACTCAGACCGTGGCCGGGACCCGGCTCCGCTAGTGATTGAGGGATCACATGTCGTCCTACTTCAGCGACCTGGCCCAGCAGTACATCGACGGTGAATGGCGACCGGGCAGTGGCTCCTGGGACGTCATCGACTTCAATCCGTACGACGACGAGAAGCTGGCCTCCATCACCGTGGCCACCGTCGACGAGGTCGACCAGGCATACCAGGCCGCCGCGCGCGCCCAGAAGTCCTGGGGCGAGACCAGCCCGTACGTCCGGCGCGCCGTGTTCGAGCGGGTGCTGCGGCTGCTGGAGGACCGCGAGCAGGAGATATCCGACCTGATCATCGCGGAGCTCGGCGGCACCCGGGTGAAGGCCGGCTTCGAGCTGCACCTCGCCAAGGAGTTCCTGCGCGAGGCCGTCCACCTGGCGCTGGCCCCCGAGGGCCGGATCCTGCCGTCCCCGGGCGAGGGCAAGGAGAACCGCGTCTACCGGGTGCCGGTGGGCGTCGTGGGCGTGATCAGCCCCTTCAACTTCCCCTTCCTGCTGTCGCTGAAGTCCGTCGCCCCGGCCCTCGCGCTCGGCAACGGCGTGGTCCTCAAGCCGCACCAGAACACCCCGATCGCCGGCGGCACCCTGATCGCCAAGCTGTTCGAGGAGGCCGGGCTGCCCGGCGGCCTGCTGAACGTGGTCGTCACCGACATCGCCGAGATCGGCGACGCGTTCATCGAGCACCCGATCCCGAAGGTCATCTCCTTCACCGGCTCCGACCAGGTGGGCCGGCACGTCGCCACCGTCTGCGCCGCCAACTTCAAGCGCTCGGTGCTCGAACTGGGCGGCAACAGCGCCCTGGTGGTGCTGGACGACGCGGACCTCGACTACGCGGTGGACGCGGCGGTCTTCAGCCGGTTCGTCCACCAGGGCCAGGTCTGCATGGCCGCCAACCGGGTCCTCGTGGACCGGTCGATCGCGGACGAGTTCACCGAGAAGTTCGTCGCCAAGGTCCGCACCCTCAAGGTCGGCGACCCGCGCGACCCGGAGACCGTCATCGGCCCGGTGATCAACTCCGCCCAGGCGAACGCCCTGTCCGGTGTGGTCGAGCAGGCGCTGGCCGAGGGCGCCACCGCCCTGGTGCACGGCACCACCACCAACAACCTGGTCGAGCCCTCGGTGCTCACCGATGTGCCCGCCGACTCGTCGCTGCTCCAGCAGGAGGTGTTCGGTCCGGTCGTCTTCCTCGTCCCGTTCGACGGCGAGGAGGAGGCGGTCAGGATCGTCAACGACACCCCGTACGGCCTCAGCGGCGCCGTCCACACCGGGAACGTCGAGCGGGGCGTCGCCTTCGCCAAGCGCATCGACAGCGGCATGTTCCACGTGAACGACGGCACCGTGCACGACGAGCCGATCGTGCCCTTCGGCGGTGAGAAGAACTCCGGTGTCGGCCGCCTCAACGGCGAGACGACCCTGGAGGCCTTCACCTCGGTCAAGTGGATCTCGGTCCAGCACGGCCGCAGCCGCTTCCCGTTCTGAACCGCTCCGGCTCCCACGGGCCCTTTAGGTCAGGATCCGGCCTAAAGGGCCCGTAGCTTTTCCGGTGTCGGGGCGACCGCCCCGGTGAACCGAGGAGAGGCGGCCGGTCATGGTCACGCACGTGGCTGCGGAGGCACAGGGCGACGAGCGGGGAGCGCTGCTGGCGTTCCTGGAGGAGCAGCGCGGCGGCATCCGCCGGGCCGTGCTCGGGCTGAGCGAGGAGCAGGCCCGCACCCGCCCGAGCGCGAGCGAACTGTCCCTGGGCGGGTTGCTCAAGCACGTCGCCGAGGTCGAGCAGATGTGGCTCGCCCGCGCGAAGCAGGAGCCGCCGGCGGTGCGGCGGGACCAGTCGAACTGGGACGAGAGCTTCCGGCTGGTCGGCGAGGAGACGGTGGCCTCCCAGCTGGCGTACTGGGAGCAGGTCGCGGCCGAGACGGAGAAGTACATCCGCTCCGTGCCCAGCCTGGACGACACCTTCCCGCTGCCGCCCGACCCCTGGTTCCCGCCGGAGGGCCGCGTCTCGCTGCGCTGGCTGTGCCTCCACCTCATCCGCGAGACCGCCCGGCACGCCGGTCACGCCGACATCCTGCGCGAGTCCCTCGACGGGAAGACCGCCTTCGAACTGGTCGCCCTGGAGCGGCAGGAGCCGTGACCGGACGGCCCCGGCAGGGCCCCGGCCGGGCACCTGCCGCGGCCGGGGGGAGAGGCCCTAATGGTGGAAGCTCGTCGCCGCCTCCTTGTCCCGGGTCAGCGGGTGGGGCTGGCGGCGCAGCTCGGGCAGGAGCCGGGTGAGGTCGGCCAGGAAGAGGTCGGCCAGGTCGTGGGAGAAGCCGTTGCGGCAGACGATGCGCAGGACCGACAGGTCCTCGCGGTTGGCCGGGAAGGTGTACGCCGGGACCAGCCAGCCGCTCTCCCGGATCCGGCGGGAGACGTCGAAGACGTCGTACGCCGTGACGTGCTCGGCCGTGGTGAAGGCGAACACGGGGAGCTGGTCGCCGCGGGTGAGCAGCCGGAAGTCGCCGAGGCCCTCGATCCGGTCGGCCAGTGAGCGGGCCACGTCCCGCGTCGACTGCTGGACCGCCCGGTAGCCCTCGCGGCCCAGCCGCAGAAAGTTGTAGTACTGCGCCACGACCTGGGCGCCGGGGCGGGAGAAGTTGAGCGCGAAGGTCGGCATGTCGCCGCCCAGGTAGTTGACCCGGAAGACCAGGTCCTCGGGCAGCGCCTCGGTGTCCCGCCACAGCGCCCAGCCGACGCCCGGGTACACCAGCCCGTACTTGTGTCCCGAGGTGTTGATGGAGGCCACGCGCGGCAGCCGGAAGTCCCAGACCAGGTCCTCGTCCAGGAACGGCGCCACCATCGCGCCGGAGGCTCCGTCGACGTGCACCGGGATGTCCAGGCCGGTGCGCTCCTGGAGCGCGTCCAGGGCCGCGCACAGGTCCTGGATGGGCTCGTAGGAGCCGTCGAAGGTCGAGCCGAGGATGCCGACGACCCCGATGGTGTTCTCGTCGCACAACTCGGCCGCCGCCTGCGGGTCCAGGTGGAAGCGCTCGCCCTCCATGGGCACCAGCCGGGCCTCCACCTCCCAGAAGTTGCAGAACTTCTCCCAGCACACCTGGACGTTGACGCCCATGACGAGATTGGGGCGGGCGCCCGGGTACCGGTCGGCGTTGCGGTGCGCCCAGCGCCGCTTGAGCGCCATCCCGGCGAGCATGCACGCCTCGCTGGACCCGGTGGTCGAACAGCCCACGGCCGCCGAGGGATCAGGTGCGTTCCACAGATCGGCGAGCATCGCCACGCAGCGCCGCTCCAGCTCGGCGGTGCGCGGGTACTCGTCCTTGTCGATCATGTTCTTGTCCCGGCACTCCGCCATCAGCACCCCGGCCTGCGGCTCCATCCAGGTGCTCACGAAGGTGGCCAGGTTGAGCCGGGAGTTGCCGTCCAGCATCAGCTCGTCGTGGACCAGCTGGTAGGCGGTGGCCGGGGGGATCGGGGCGTCCGGAAGCCGGTGGGTGGGCGGGGCCTCGGTCATGCCGCCGACCGGGTTCGCCTCCCCGAAGAACGGGTTGACGGACATCACCTGTTCCTGGTGCTTCTGCGGACCTTTGTGCAGGGCCATGGGCAGCCTCCTCGCGATCACCCTACGCAAGACCGCACCTCCCGACATCCGGGACGACCCCGACGCCTACCCTGAGCCGCCCGCACCGGCCCCGGGGACGGGGGTGGACTTGCACCTCACGTGACGTGAGGCCGCAGGGTGGACCGCGTACCGACGAAAGAGCGAAGGAGAGCGGAGAGTTGGGCTACTCCGTGGGACAGGTCGCGGGATTCGCCGGCGTCACGGTGCGCACCCTGCACCACTACGACGAGATCGGCCTGCTGGTGCCCGGCGAGCGCACGCACGCGGGCCACCGGCGCTACACCGACGCCGATCTCGACCGGCTCCAGCAGATCCTGTTCTACCGGGAGCTCGGCTTCCCGCTCGACGAGGTCGCGGTCCTGCTGGACGACCCGGACGCGGACCCTGGCGCGCACCTGCGCCGGCAGCACGCGCTGCTGACCGCCCGGATCGAACGGCTCCAGAGGATGGCCGCGGCCGTGGAGCACGCCATGGAGGCACGCACGATGGGCATCGACCTCACCCCCGAAGAGCGGTTCGAGGTGTTCGGGGACAAGGACCCCGAGCAGTACCGCGAGGAGGCGCGGGCGCGCTGGGGCGACACGGAGGTGTACGCCGAGTCGCAGCGCCGCGCCGCCACCTACACCAAGGAGGACTGGAAGCGGATCAAGGCCGAGGTCGACGACTGGCAGGAGCGGTACGCCGCCCTGGTGGCCGCCGGCGTGCGGCCCGCCGACGAGGCGGCCATGGACCTCGCCGAGGAACACCGCCGGCACGTCGGCACGTACTACTTCGACGTCCCGTACGAGATGCACCGGTGCTTCGCGCAGATGTACGTCTCCGACGAGCGCTTCAAGGCGTACTACGACGCGGTGCACCCGGGACTCGCCGAACACCTGCGCGACGCGATCCTGGCCAACGCCGACCGCCACGCCTCCTGAGGGCGGCCGGGCGCGGTGACCGGTCCCGGCCCGGGGTCACTCCCGGGTCAGGACCACCGCCGTGCCGTAGGCGCACACCTCGGTGCCGACGTCCGCGGCCTCCGTCACGTCGAAGCGGAAGGCGAGCACCCCGTTGGCGCCCCGCGCGCGGGCCTGCTCCACCAGGCGCTCCATGGCCTGGTTGCGGGTCTGCACCAGGGTCTTGGTCAGCCCCTTCAGCTCGCCGCCGATCATCGACTTCAGCCCGGCGCCGATCTGGCTGCCCAGGTGCCGCGAGCGTACGGTGAGCCCGAAGACCTCACCGATCACCTGCTCCACCCGGTAGCCCGGCACGTCGTTCGTCGTCACGACCAGTACGTCCGACTGGGGCCCCTGCCCGCCGCCGAAGTCCTCGAGTCCCATGGAACACCGCTTTCTGCCCGTCGTCCCGCGGCCACCTGGGGGAACCCGGGGCGGTCACATCACGTTGATAGCTTTGTGCGGCCGTACCGAGACACCGTAGCCGCCACCCTTCCCCCCATCAGGAGCCCGGACCCGTGATGACACTCGCCCTCGGCCCGAGCTGGCTGGACCCCAACTACCTGCTCGACACCTACAGCATCTGGGGTCTGCTGCTCATAGTCTTCGCCGAGTCCGGCCTGCTCATCGGCTTCTTCCTGCCCGGCGACTCGCTGCTGTTCACCTGCGGTCTGCTGATCACCTCGCACCAGCTGGACTTCCCGCTGTGGGGCGCGATCGCGCTGATCTGCGTGGCCGCGATCCTCGGTGACCAGGCGGGCTACATGTTCGGCAAGAAGGTCGGCCCGTCCCTGTTCAACCGGCCCGACTCCCGCCTGTTCAAGCAGGAGAACGTCACCAAGGCGCACGAGTTCTTCGAGAAGTACGGCCCCAAGTCGCTGATCCTGGCCCGCTTCGTGCCGGTGGTGCGCACCTTCACGCCGATCATCGCGGGCGTGAGCGGCATGCGGTACCGGTCCTTCCTGACCTTCAACGTCATCGGCGGCACCCTGTGGGGCGCGGGCGTCACCCTGCTCGGTTCCTGGCTCGGCAACATCGGCTTCGTCAAGAACAACATCGAGGCGATCCTCATCCTGATCGTCCTCGTCTCGGTGGTCCCGATCGGCATCGAGTACCTGCGGGCCCGCGGCAAGGAGAAGAAGGGCGCCCAGGACCGGGCGCAGGAGCGGCCGCAGCCGGCCCGGGCCGAGGCCCCCCGCCCGCAGTACCGGCAGCAGCCCCCGGTGATGGACGACGCCACGACCCGGCTGCGCCGCATCGAGCCGGACGAGCCGCGGCCGTACGGGCAGCAGCAGTACGGCGGCGGGCGGTACGGCGACCAGGGCCCCGACCAGACATACGGCGACCAGGGCACCGGGGCGTACGGCGACCAGGGCCACGACGGCCGGCAGTACGGCCACCAGCAGCCTCGGCCCCAGTACCAGCAGCCGCAGTACCAGCAGCCCCAGCAGCCGCAGTACCAGCAGCCCGAGCAGCAGGACTGGAACCAGCGGCAGCAGCCCTATTACGACCCGCGCCAGTATCCGCAGCAGGGCCAGGCGCCCCAGGGCCAGTACCCGCCCCACCAGGACCAGGGCGGGTACCCGTACGACCAGCGCGACCGGTAGGCCGCTCAGAACCCCCTGGTCCGCTTGGCCGCCCTGCGCTTGCCGGGGGAGCCCACGCGCAGGAACAGCCGGAAGACCTCGGACCCGAGATTGACCCCGATCGCGATCGCCATGGCCAGCGACGCCGCGTTGGCCAGCGACACCAGCCCCTTGTCCACCTGGTTCTGGGCCATGTTCAACAGCCCGAAGTAGGTCGCGGAACCGGGTAGCAGCGGCCCGATCGCCGCCGTCGTGTACGGCAGCGCGGAGGCGAACCGGTAGCGGGACAGCAGCTGCCCGAACAGCCCGACCAGGCCCGCGGCCACCGCCGTGGACGCCACCGGCGAGATGTCGGCGACGTAGTGCATCGCGCCGTACACGCTCCAGGCGACCCCGCCGTTGAGGGTCACCCAGAGCACGGTGGACCGTTCCTGCTGGAGCAGCACCGCGAAGGTCAGCGACAGCAGCATGGAGGCCGCGATCTGGATCAGCGGCCGCTGGGAGGTGTGCAGCGCCACGTCCGGGTTGAGCTTGCCGCCCACCTTCACGCCGAAGTACAGGACGACCAGCACACCGGTGACGATGCCCACGAAGAAGTACAGGACCTCCAGGAGGCGGGCCGAGGCGGTGATGTAGAAGCCCGTCAGGCCGTCCTGGACGCCGGCCACCAGCGCCCGTCCGGGCAGCAGCGCGAACAGCCCACCGGTGATCACCGCGGACGCCTTCACGTCCACGTGGGCCAGTGCGAACGCCACCCCGATCGCCGCGGGCGGCATCGCGGCCACCGTGAACTGGTAGAACTCCGGCAGTCCGCGGCCCGCGCACAGCCACGCCAGCCGGTCGCCGAGCATCGCGCCGACCGCCGCCGCGAAGAAGACGATCAGATCACCGCCGACCAGCATCGAGGCCGCGCCCGCCAGCAGCCCGCTGGCCAGGCTCAGCGCCCAGCCGGGGTAGGGGTGCCGGTTGCGCCGTATCTCGGCCAGGCGCCGGTAGGCCTCCTCCAGGGACACATGGGTCTCGGGGTCGGTCAGGTCGTCCACCAGCCGGAAGACGGCCGCGAGCCGGGTGTAGTCGGTGCCGCGCCGCCGTACCGTCCGGGACGCCGTCACCGGGTCCTCCACCAGCGACGGCTGGTGCGAGATTGACAGCAGGGTGAACGTGACGTTGGGCTCGCAGCGGTCCAGGCCGTAGGACCGGCACACCGCGAACATCGCGGCCTCCACGTCCTCCGCGCCCTCGCCGCCCGCCAGCAGCAGCTCCCCGATACGCAGGGTCAGGTCCAGCACACGCGGGACCGCCGGGCCGCTCTCCTCCTCGTGCTGCACCGGCTCCGGCGCGGGCCGCTCCGTCACCGGCATGCGCAGCATCGTGCGCATCCGGTCCTGCCACGGGGCGTCCTTGATCAGGCTGACCAGCGGCACCCCGGTGGCCGGCGTGAACGCGGCCGGCCCGCCCTGCGTGCTGTACGTGCTCGGCGTGCTGAACGCCGATCCCTCCGGTTCCGCGCCCGGGGGCTGCGGCGCGAGGAGCCCTTCGGGCACCGCGAACTCGGAGGTCGTCTCCGGTTCGGCCACCGTCTTCGGGACGTCGAGCCCCTTGGGGATGGCGAACTCCGAAGTGATCTCCGGGTCGTACCGCGCCTCGTCAGACCGGGGCTTGCGGTCCTCCGCCTCCGTCACCTCGCACCGTCCCTGAACGACACCTTCCGCTGGCCTCAGTATGCGCATGCGCGCTCAGCGGACATGCAAACGGGCCGCACACGGGTGTGTGCGGCCCGTCTCACGAGCGGGGGTCAGTGACCGCCCTGCTCCTTGAAGCGCTTGTAGGACCGCTCGATCTCCTGCTCGGCGTCCGCGCGGCCCACCCAGTTGGCGCCCTCGACCGACTTGCCGGGCTCCAGGTCCTTGTACACCTCGAAGAAGTGCTGGATCTCCAGGCGGTCGAACTCCGACACGTGGTGGATGTCGCGCAGGTGCTCGACGCGCGGATCGGTGGCCGGCACGCACAGCAGCTTGTCGTCGCCGCCCGCCTCGTCCGTCATCCGGAACATGCCGATGGCACGGCACTTGATCAGGCAGCCCGGGAAGGTCGGCTCGTCCAGGATGACCAGCGCGTCCAGCGGGTCGCCGTCCTCGCCGAGGGTGTTCTCGACGAAGCCGTAGTCGGTCGGGTAGGCGGTCGAGGTGAAGAGGCGACGGTCCAGGCGGATCCGACCGGTCTCGTGGTCCACCTCGTACTTGTTGCGCGAACCCTTCGGGATCTCGATCGTGACGTCGAACTCCACCGGTGGCTCCTCCATGATCAGCACATAGTTCTGGTGGTTAAGTGTCCCTCACGCAGGTGTGTGATCGCGAAAGGGGCTGGTGGTCGTGCCGGAGCTCAGGCCTTGGCGGGCCGCGGGACCGCGGGTGAAGCGGTTCGCGAACGCCGTACGACCGCGCCTCACGCTTGCCCTCGGGACGGCGAAACCGCAGGTCGCGCGGCTTGTGTCCACGGTACGACCGCTGCTCGCCGACCTCCCCCGTCCGCGTACCCCCAGCACCTTGCAGTACACCGCGGGCGCCGCCACCGCCGGCCTGGTGCTCGCCGCCGGCGTGGTGACCCTGGCGGGGCCGTGGGACGCCACCGGTCAGCGTACGGCCGAGCGGGACCGGGCGGTCGCCCTGGAGCACGCGGGTGGCGCAGATCACGGTGCCGCCGGTGCGGCGGGCGAGCCCCGCCCGGCACCGAGCGCGCCGCCCGTCCTGACGGGCCTGGGTCCCGCCACCGGCCCCGCGGACGACAGGCAGGCCCCGGCGAAGGGCGCGACCCCCCTCGCGGACGTCCTGGACCCCCTGTTGGCCTCCACCGCGCTCGGCGACACCCACACGGCGGTGGTCGTGGACGCGGCCACCGGCAGACGGCTGTACGGCACCGGCGCCGACAAGGGGCTCACGCCCGCCTCCACCACCAAGCTCGCCACCGCCGTCGCCGCGCTGAACGCGCTCGGGCCCGACCACCGCTTCACCACCCGCACCGCCTTCACGGCGGCCGGCGGCGAACTCGTGCTCGTCGGCGGCGGCGACCCCACGCTCACCGCGCGCGCCGACGCCGGCGGCTGGGCGAGCCTGCGCACCCTGGCGACGAAGACCGCCGTCGCCCTGCGGCAGCGCGGCGTCCACAAGGTCACGCTGGCCTACGACACCTCGCTCTACACCGGTCCCGCGCAGCACCCCATCGGCGTCAACGACAACCTCGCCCAGGTCGTCGCCCTCACCGCCGACGAGGGCCGTACCGACGACTCCGCCAGCGGGCCCGTGGCCCGGGTCGCCGACCCGGCGAAGGACGCGGCGCAGAAGTTCGCCGGCTTCCTCAAGGCCGCCGGGATCACCACGACCGCGCCCGCCCCGGCCAAGGCCCCCGGCCACCCCGAGACGCTCGCCACCGTCGCCTCGCCGCCGCTGTCCGCCCTCGTCGAGCGCATGCTGACCAACAGCGACAACGACATCGCCGAGGCCCTCGCCCGCCAGACCGCGCTGGCGAGCGGTCAGCCCGCGAGCTTCGGCGGCGGCGCGAAGGCGATCGCCGCGCAGCTGAAGCGGCTGGGCCTGCCGCTGGCCGGGACCTCCTTCCACGACGGCAGCGGCCTCGACCGCACCGACCGGCTCACGGCCGACCTCCTCACCGCGATCCTGGTCGAGGCCGGCGCCCCGGACCACCCGGGCCTGCGGCCCCTGCTCACCGGCCTGCCCATCGCCCACTTCACCGGCACCCTCAGCGCCCGCTACGCCGACGGCGCCGCCGGCCTCGTGCACGCCAAGACCGGCACCCTGACCGGCGTCAACACCCTGGCCGGCACGGTCGTCGACCGCTCCGGCCGGCTCCTGACCTTCGCCTTCCTGGCCTCCGGCACCAAGGACCCGATGGCGGCCCAGTCCGCCCTGGACAAGACCGCCACCGCGCTGGCCACCTGCGCCTGCGGCTGAGCGGCACCGGGCCGCGCGGCGCGCCGTCCGGCCGGCTCACGCCCCCGCCGACGCAAAACCTTGTCCGTACGGCCCCCGGCCGACCCCCACGGCCTGCCCCAAGCGGTGGCGCTCACGTACCGTTGACGCATGACTGGCTTCGGAGGCACCGCATCCCCCGGGATGGTCGACTGGAACCTCGCGGTGGCGACCGCGACACGGCTCGCACGCCCCGGCCCCGACGTCACCCGCGACGAGGCCCGTGCCGTCGTCGCGGAGCTGCGCCGGCACGCGAAGGCCTCGGAGGAACACGTCCGGGGCTTCACTCGTCTGGAGACCGAGCAGAGCCACGACACACCCGTCCTCGTGGTGGACCGGCCCGGCTGGGTCCGGGCCAACGTCGCCGGTTTCCGCGAGATCCTCAAACCGCTCCTGGACAAGATGCAGGAACGGCGCGGCGCCCACCCCGGCAGCGCCGTTCTCGGCGCCGTCGGCGGCAAGGTCACCGGCGTGGAACTCGGCATGCTGCTGTCGTTCCTCTCCTCCCGCGTCCTCGGCCAGTACGAGACCTTCGCCCCCGCCACCCGCGACCTGCCGGCCGGCGGGAACGGCGGCGGACGCCTCCTCCTCGTCGCCCCCAACATCGTCCACGTCGAGCGCGAACTCGACGTGCAGCCGCACGACTTCCGCCTGTGGGTGTGCCTGCACGAGGAGACCCACCGCACCCAGTTCACGGCCGTGCCCTGGCTGCGCGACCACCTGGAGGGCGAGATCCAGTCGTTCCTGGCGGAGACGGACGTCGACCCCATGACCTTCCTGGAGCGCATCCGCGAGGCCGCCCAGTCGCTGGCCGGCGGCCGGCCCGAGGGCGAGCAGGACGACGGCGGCCGCTCCTTCGTGGAACTGGTGCAGACGCCCGCGCAGCGCGAGATCCTCGGCCGGCTCACCGCCGTGATGTCCCTGCTGGAGGGCCACGCCGACTACGTGATGGACGGGGTCGGCCCCAGCGTCGTGCCGACCGTCGCCGAGATCCGCGAGAAGTTCCAGCAGCGCCGCGCCAAGGGCGCCTCCCGGCTCGACCAGGCCCTGCGCAAGCTGCTGGGCCTGGACGCCAAGCTCAAGCAGTACCGGGACGGCGAGCGCTTTGTCCGGGCCGTCGTCGACCAGGTCGGCGTCGACGGCTTCAACCGCGTGTGGACCTCGCCCAACACCCTGCCCACCAAGGCGGAGATCGCCAAACCGGCGGACTGGGTCGCGCGGGTGCACCGTACGGCGGAGTCGTGAAACACACGCCTGGGTCGTGAACCGAATCCGGCCGACGGCAGACGAACGCCCCTCCAATCACCCGTCCGAGGGACCGTGAGCCATGCGTAGGCGTGCAATGCTCGGGGAACGGCCCGCTTCTGTCACCATCTACACACTCTGAGTGACCGAATCGGGCTCACCCCCCGGATACTTCATGAAGGGAACCGGACATGGGTCCCCATCCTGCGGTCGCGGCGATACGCCTGGCGGTCCGCCGCGTCCTCCACGACATCCTGAACGACCTCCCGGCACCCGGCGACGGCCACCCGGCCACCGTGGGTCACCCGGGCCGGACGGCCGAGCGGCCCCCCTCCCCGCTCGTCCCCTCGCCCGCGGCCGCCAGCGCCCCGCCCGCGCCGCCGCTCGTGCTCGTCGCGTGTTCCGGCGGCGCCGACTCCATGGCCCTCGCCTCCGCGCTCGCCTTCGAGGCGCCGAAGCTCGGCCTGCGCGCCGGCGGCATCACCGTCGACCACGGTCTCCAGCCCGGCTCCGATCTCCGCGCCGACGAGGTCGCCCTGCGGATGCGCGGTCTCGGCCTCGACCCCGTCGAAGCCGTCGCCGTCGACGTCGGCCGCGACGGCGGCCCCGAGGCCGCCGCCCGCGACGCCCGCTACGCCGCCCTGGACGCCGCGCTCGAACGGCACGGCGCCGCCGCGATGCTGCTCGGCCACACCCGCGACGACCAAGCCGAAACCGTCCTGCTGGGCCTCGCCCGGGGCTCCGGCATCCGCTCCCTGTCCGGAATGGCCGCGGTCTCGGGGGCCGGCGGCCGTTACCGGCGCCCCTTCCTCCACCTCGACCGGCAGACCGCCCGCAAGGCCTGCATGGTCCAGTCCCTGCCCGTCTGGGACGACCCCCACAACACCGACCCCGCCTACACCCGCTCCCGGCTGCGGCACGAGGGCCTGCCCGCCCTGGAGAAGGCCCTCGGCAAGGGCGTCGTGGAAGCGCTCGCCCGTACCGCCCAGCTGTCCCGCGACGACGCCGACGCCCTCGACGCCTGGGCCAGCCAGGCCGAGGCCTCGGTGCGCGACGCCGCGGGCCGGCTGGAGTGCGCCAAGCTCTACGCGCTGCCGCCCGCCGTGCGCCGCCGGATCCTGCGCCGCGCCGCCATCGAGGCGGGCGCCCCGGCCGGCTCCCTGTTCGCCCGCCACATCGAGGAAGTCGACCGGCTGATCACCGGCTGGCGGGGCCAGGGAGCCATCAATCTCCCGGGCCGGGTCGTCGCCCAGCGCCAGGGTGGCAGACTGGTGATTCGGCAAGGCTGAGTCCCGACGGCCCGGAGCGACCCTCCGGCGGCCGACCGGGCCGGCCGGAGGCCGTTTTCACGGCCGTAAGTGCGGGACGACCGAAAGTGATGCGGGTGGACGCGAAAGACATGGGTGCCGACCTCGAGAAGGTGCTCATCACCAAGGAAGAGATCGACGCCAAGCTGGCCGAGCTGGCCGCGAAGATCGACGCGGAGTACGAGGGCAAGGACCTGCTGATCGTCGGCGTCCTCAAGGGCGCGGTGATGGTCATGGCCGACCTCGCCCGGGCGCTGTCCACCCCGGTCACCATGGACTGGATGGCCGTGTCCTCCTACGGCGCGGGCACCCAGTCCTCCGGCGTCGTGCGGATCCTCAAGGACCTCGACACCGACATCAAGGGCCGCGACGTCCTGATCGTCGAGGACATCATCGACTCCGGCCTGACCCTGTCCTGGCTGATCAACAACCTCGGCTCGCGCGAGCCGGCCTCCCTCAAGGTGTGCACGCTGCTGCGCAAGCCGGACGCCGCCAAGGTCGCCATCGACGTGGAGTGGGTCGGCTTCGACATTCCGAACGAGTTCGTCGTCGGCTACGGCCTCGATTACGCCGAGAAGTACCGCAACCTCCCGTTCGTCGGTACGCTCGCGCCGCACGTCTACGGCGGCTGAACCGGAACCGGGCCGGGCTGAGCCAGTCGGCCCAAGCCCGGCGAGGTGATCGGGAACCCCGGCGGGTCCCGTGCCGTTGAAGCTTGCAGAGACGGGTTTCCCAGCCGTCGAAACGGCTCCGCGCGGCTTCGGGCACCATTGCTGGGGTACCGTCAGAAGAACTGTCTTATCAAACTCACTATGGCAGGAGGGACGGGGCGGCACCGCTCCGTATGGATGGACGTGAAGCGATACTTCCGTGGGCCGGTCATGTGGATCGTGCTGGCCGTCCTTGCCGTGGTCGTGTTGATGCAGGTCGTCGGCTCGTCCGGCGGCTACAAGACGGTGGACACCGGCCAGGTCGTCGCGGCGATCAATGACAACAGGGTCCAGTCGGCCAAACTGACCACGGGCGACGAGCAGACCATCAAGGTCACCCTCAAGGACGGCCAGAAGGTCTCCGGCAGCTCCAAGATCCAGGCGAGCTACATCGGCGACCAGGGTGTGACCATCGCCGGCACGCTGCAGACCAAGTACCAGAACAAGCAGATCCCGGACGGCTACACGGTCTCGCCGTCCAAGCAGAACCCGTTCGTCGGCGTCCTGCTCTCCCTGCTGCCCTTCGTCCTCATCGTCGTCGTCTTCCTGTTCCTGATGAACCAGATGCAGGGCGGCGGCTCCCGGGTGATGAACTTCGGGAAGTCCAAGGCCAAGCTGATCACCAAGGACACCCCGAAGACGACGTTCTCGGACGTCGCCGGCTGCGACGAGGCCGTCGAGGAACTCCACGAGATCAAGGAGTTCCTCCAGGAGCCGGCCAAGTTCCAGGCCGTCGGCGCCAAGATCCCCAAGGGTGTGCTGCTCTACGGCCGCCCGGGTACCGGCAAGACCCTGCTGGCGCGTGCCGTCGCGGGTGAGGCCGGGGTCCCCTTCTACTCGATCTCCGGTTCCGACTTCGTGGAGATGTTCGTCGGTGTCGGCGCCTCCCGCGTCCGCGACCTGTTCGAGCAGGCCAAGGCGAACGCCCCGGCGATCGTCTTCGTGGACGAGATCGACGCGGTCGGCCGCCACCGCGGCGCCGGCCTCGGCGGTGGGCACGACGAGCGCGAGCAGACCCTCAACCAGCTGCTGGTCGAGATGGACGGCTTCGACGTGAAGGGCGGCGTCATCCTGATCGCCGCCACCAACCGGCCCGACATCCTCGACCCGGCGCTGCTGCGGCCCGGCCGCTTCGACCGCCAGATCGCGGTCGACCCGCCGGACCTCCAGGGCCGTCTGGAGATCCTCAAGGTCCACCAGAAGGGCAAGCCGGTCGCGACCGACGTCGACCTGGCCGCCGTCGCCCGCCGCACCCCCGGCATGACCGGCGCCGACCTGGCCAACGTGCTCAACGAGGCCGCGCTGCTCACCGCGCGCAGCGACCAGAAGCTGATCGACAACAAGGCGCTGGACGAGGCGATCGACCGTGTGGTCGCGGGCCCGCAGAAGCGGACCCGGATCATGTCGGACAAGGAGAAGAAGATCACCGCGTACCACGAGGGCGGTCACGCCCTGGTCGCGGCGGCCTCGCCGAACTCCGACCCGGTCCACAAGATCACGATCCTGTCCCGCGGCCGTGCCCTCGGTTACACGATGGTCCTGCCAGACGAGGACAAGTACTCGACCACGCGCAACGAGATGCTCGACCAGCTCGCCTACATGCTGGGCGGCCGGGCGGCCGAGGAACTGGTCTTCCACGACCCGACCACCGGTGCCGCCAACGACATCGAGAAGGCCACCAACCTGGCCCGCGCGATGGTCACGCAGTACGGCATGACCGAGCGGCTCGGCGCCATCAAGTTCGGCGGCGACAACAGCGAGCCCTTCCTCGGCCGTGAGATGGCGCACCAGCGCGACTACTCGGAAGAGGTCGCGGCGCTGGTGGACGAAGAGGTCAAGAAGCTCATCGAGACCGCGCACAACGAGGCCTGGGAGATCCTGGTCGAGAACCGCGACGTGCTCGACAACCTCGTTCTCCAGCTGCTGGAGAAGGAGACGCTGGGCAAGGAGGAGATCGCCGAGATCTTCGCCCCCATCGTCAAGCGCCCGCCGCGGCCCGCCTGGACCGGCTCCTCGCGCCGCACCCCGTCCACCCGCCCGCCGGTGCTCTCCCCGAAGGAGCTGGCGCTGACCAACGGTGCGAACGGTTCGACGGCCGCGATCAGCACGGCCAAGTCCACCGCGGGCGAGTCCGCCCCGGTGACGGACCAGGCCCCGGAGGACCGTCCGGAAAGCTGACCCACCGGCCGTTTTCCGGCCGAGGCGGCCCGGAATGAAATGCCGCGCCCCCCAGGTTCTAGCCTGGGGGGCGCGGCATTTTTCGTATGCACGCACGTGGGACGACAGGAACGAGGCACCAGATGACCGACCCGGTGACGCTGGACAGCGAGCGCCCCGTCGGCGAGTTCGACGAGAAGCGCGCCGAGAATGCCGTACGCGAGCTGCTGATCGCGGTCGGCGAGGACCCCGACCGCGAGGGGCTGCGCGAGACGCCGGCTCGGGTGGCGCGGGCGTACAAGGAGATCTTCGCCGGGCTGTGGCAGCAGCCCGAGGACGTGCTCACCACCACGTTCGACCTGGGGCACGACGAGATGGTCCTGGTGAAGGACATCGAGGTGTACTCGACCTGTGAGCACCACCTGGTGCCGTTCCGGGGCGTGGCGCACGTGGGCTACATCCCGTCGGTCTCCGGGAAGATCACCGGTCTGTCGAAGCTGGCGCGTCTGGTGGACGTCTATGCCCGCCGGCCGCAGGTGCAGGAACGACTCACCACGCAGATCGCGGACTCCCTGATGGAGATCCTGGAGCCGCGGGGCGTCATCGTGGTCGTCGAGTGCGAGCACATGTGCATGTCGATGCGCGGTATCCGCAAGCCGGGCGCCAAGACCATAACGTCGGCGGTGCGCGGTCAGCTGCGCGACGCGGCGACCCGCAACGAGGCCATGAGCCTGATCATGGCGCGCTGAGCCGGAGCCCGGGGGAGCCGGCGGTCACGCCGCCGGTTCCGCGCCCGGGTGGTCCTGGTCGTCGTCCTCGGGGAGCTTGCAGACCCGTTCGAGGAAGAGGGCGGCCGCTATCACGGCGAGGCCCGCGAGGACCGAGAAGCCCGCGTAGAAGGCCTGGTCGCGGCGGGTGGGGATGTCCAGGAGCTCCAGCAGGAAGACGCCCGTGCCGCCGTACATGCCGGCGACGAGGGCGGCGACCAGGGCGCTGGCCTGGCCGAAGACGACCGCGCGGGCGGCCATCAGCGGGTCGACGCCCTTCGCGCCGGGGCGGCGCTCGCGCTGGGCCTTGAGGCGCGAGCGGATCGAGAGCGCCGTGGACAGCAGGACCACTGCGATCAGGGCGAGGACGATGGGGGCGGCCAGGGGGACGCCGGGCAGGGTCCCGATCGAGTTCCAGAGGCGGGCGCCCGCCCAGGACAGGATGCCCGCCACGACGAACACGCCGATCAGCACCCTGATGCGCAGCTCTCTCACGGTGTCCCTTCAGTTCCCCCGGACCGGGTCCCGGTGGTGGTCGTCTTGACCTTAACGACTACTCGGGCAGTCGGAGTTCCAGGTCCGTGCGTGGCTCGACGCCTTCCCGGGTGACGGCCGCGAGCAGTTCGGCCACGGTGCCGCGGCCGGGCAGCTGGGCCGCCGGGTCCACGTCGTGCCAGGGCGCGAGGACGAACGCGCGTTCGTGGGCGCGCGGGTGGGGCAGGGTCAGCTGCGGGTCGTCGGAGGTGACGTCGGCGTAGGCGACGATGTCCACGTCCAGGGTGCGCGCGCCCCAGCGCTCGTCGCGGACGCGGTGGAAGGCCTCCTCGACGGCGTGCGCGCGCTCCAGCAGGGAGGAGGGCGGCAGGGTGGTCTTCAGGGCCACCACCGCGTTGAAGTACGACGGCTGGCTGCCGGGTTCGACGCCCCAGGGCTCGGTCTCGTAGACGGGCGAGACGGCCTTGACGCGCACGCCGGGGGTGTCCTCCAGCGCGTCCACGGCGCCCTGGAGGGTCTCCAGGCGGTTGCCGAGGTTGGACCCGATGGAGATCACGGCCCACTTGGGGTTCTGCAGGGTGGTGTCGGCCGCGTCCACCTTCTCGACGACCGAGGCGGGCACCGGCTGGACGGTCGGGTCACTGTGACCCTGGACGAAAGGTCGGGTCATACTCGGCTCCGGGTGATGGTGACGGTCACGTCGTCGAAGGGGACGGTGATCGGGGCGTCGGGCTTGTGCACGCACACCTCGACCTCCTGGACCCCCTCGTGTTTCAGGCAGGTCTGGGCGATCCGCTCGGCCAGCGTCTCGATGAGGTTCACCGGCTCGCCCTCGACCACGGCCACGACCTCCTCGGCCACGATGCCGTAGTGCACGGTCTTCGTCAGGTCGTCGTCGGCCGCGGCCGGCCGGATGTCCAGGCCCAGGACGATGTCCACGAGGAAGGTCTGGCCCTCCTCGCGCTCCTTGGGGAACACACCGTGGTGCCCGCGGGCCTTCAGGCCGCGCAGCGCGACACGATCCACGCGAATCACTCCTGCAATCGTCGGGAACGACCGGCCCGTACCGCGTGCGGGCGACACACCGGTCACAGACGAATCTACCTGCGGGCGCCGACAGGCCCGGGTCCCAGGGGCCCGGGCCCGGCCGGGACAGGGAGGGTCCCACCGCTCGTTCCCCCCGGGGAACCCCGCCGCGTCATGGGCTGGTAGCCCGTCATACCCCGGGGTAGGTGATTCCAACCACTTCTCGGTCCCGGTGCGCCGTCGTCGGTTCCCTACCCGCTCAGGCGAGGGGGTCGTCGTCCGGATTCACGCCATTCGCGCCGCCCTCGCCGTCCTCGGGGTCGTCGCCGTCGGCGAGGACGGGTGAGGCGTGGTGGGACCAGAGCTTCCAGCCGAGCGGGGTGCGCCGGAACACATTGGTGGCGACGACGAGCTGGCCGACCAGGGGTCCGAGTTCGTCGCCCTCCGCTGGGGCGGGGCCGCCGCTGAGGATGTTCTCGGTGCAGGTCACGAGCGCGGTGTCACCGGTGACGGAGACGTGCACATCGGTCAGGAAGAACTGGATGTAGTCGGTGTTGGCCATGATCAGGGCGTACGACCTGAGGACCTCGCCGCGGCCGGTGAGCACCGGCCAGCCGGGGTGCACGCAGGAGATCACGCCGCTGTCGGCGGGGTCGTGGTACTCCTCGTCCACGCCCAGGTCGGCGGGGGTGAGCCAGAGGTCGGAGACCTCCTCGAAGTCACCGCGTTCGAGGGCCTCGTAGAAGGCGGTGTTGGCGGCCTCGACCTGTTCGACGTCGGTGTGGGGGGCGCTCACCGGGCTCCGTCCGCGATGTGTCCGCCGGCGGCGCCGGGGGCGTGGCCGGTTCCGTGCGCCTCGTCGGCCGCCGGGTCCGCCGGGACGGGCGCCGTACCCGCGGTGGCGCGTGCTCCTTCGACCGCGCGCGCGACCCGTACGGCGTCCGCCGTGGCGCGCACCTCGTGGACGCGTACGGCCCAGGCGCCGGCGTGCGCCGCGAGTGCGGAGACGGCGGCGGTGGCGGCGTCGCGTTCCCGCGCGGGCGGGGGAGCGCCCTCGGGTCCGGCGAGCACCCGGCCGAGGAACCGCTTGCGGGAGGCGGCCACCAGCAGCGGGTGGCCGAGGGCGCGCAGCCGGTCGAGGTGGGCCAGGAGGGCGAGGTCGTGCTCGGCCTCCTTGGAGAAGCCGAGACCGGGGTCGACGACGATCCGGTCGGGGGCGATGCCGCCGGCCAGGACGGCGTCGATCCGGGCGCGCAGTTCGTCCACGACCTCGCCGACGACGTCCTCGTACACGCCGTGGACGCCGCCGCCCGCCAGGAAGCCGCGCCAGTGCATGACGACGAAGGGGGCACCGGCGGCGGCGACGACCGGGACCATCTCGGGGTCGGCGAGGCCGCCGCTGACGTCGTTGACGAGGGCGGCGCCGGCCTCCAGGGACCGGGCCGCGACGGAGGCGCGCATGGTGTCGACGGAGACGACGACGCCCTCGGCGGCGAGGCCCCGCACGACCGGGATGACCCGCCGCAGCTCCTCGTCCTCGTCCACCCGGGTGGCGCCCGGGCGGGTGGACTCGCCGCCGACGTCGATCAGGTCGGCGCCCGCGGCGACGAGGTCGAGGCCGTGCTTGACGGCGGCCGTCGTGTCGAACCAGCGGCCGCCGTCGGAGAAGGAATCGGGGGTGACGTTCACGACCCCCATGACCGCGCACCGGTCCCATGCCGGAAGGCCCGCCACTCGGCCGCGCCCGCTGAGCTTGTTCATACGTTCAGCGTAGGCCCCGGGCGGCACCGCGACGGCCCGTAGGGCCGGGGCGGCGCCGGACGGTCGGTTCATGCCGCGCGGGCGTCGCGTTCGCTCACGGTGTGCGCGCACCTGCGTTCGACGGCCGGGCGGCGGCGCCGCAGGAAGCGGGGCATGGGCAGGGCCAGGTTGACGAAGCCCTCGGCCTGCATGGTGGCGAAGCCGATGCGGGGCAGGTCGGTGGTCGCGCGGTAGACGATGAAGCGCGGCTCCCAGCGCGGCTGGAACTTGGCGTTGAACTTGTACAGCGACTCGATCTGGAACCAGCGCGAGAGGAAGACCAGCAGCCCGCGCCAGGCGCGCAGCACGGGACCGGCGCCGATCTTCTCGCCGCGGGCGAGGGCGGAGCGGAACATGGCGAAGTTCAGCGAGACGCGGGTGATGCCGAACCTGGGCGCGGCCTGGAGGGCGGCGACGATCAGCAGCTCGTTCATGCCCGGGTCGGCGCTGCGGTCGCGCCGCATCAGGTCGAGCGAGGCGCCGTCCTCGCCCCAGGGCACGAAGTGCAGGATCGCCTTCAGGTCGCCGTACTCGCCCGGTGCGTCGTCGGCCTTGTGGGCGGTGGCTATGAGGCAGTCGCCGTCGGCCGGGTCGCCGATCCGGCCGAGGGCCATGGAGAAGCCGCGCTCGGTGTCGGTGCCGCGCCAGTCCTCCGCGGCCCGCCGGATGCGGTCCAGCTCGGCCTCGCCGAGGTCATGGATGCGCCGTACCCGGGTTTCGTAACCGGCCCGTTCGATGCGCTTGACCATCTGCCGGACGTTGCGCATGGCGCGCCCGGCGAGCGAGAAATCCGCGACGTCCACCACCGCCTCGTCGCCGAGTTCCAGGGCGTCCAGCCCGGTTTCGCGGGTCCACACCTCGCCGCCGGTCTCCGAGCAGCCCACGACCGCGGGCGTCCAGGAGTGCGCCCTGGCCTCGTCCATGAAGCGTTCGATGGCGCCCGGCCAGGCCTCGACGTCCCCGATGGGGTCGCCGCTGGCGAGCATCACGCCGGAGATGACGCGGTAGGTGACGGCGGCCTTGCCGCTGGGCGAGAAGACGACCGCCTTGTCGCGGCGCAGCGCGAAGTGGCCGAGGGAGTCGCGGCGGCCGTGCTTGGCCAGCAGCGCCCGCAGTTTCGTCTCGTCGTCCTCGGTGAGGTGGGCGGCCGGGTGCTCGGGGCGGAAGGCCAGGTAGATGGTGGTGACGGCGGTGAGCCAGCCGAGCGCCCCGAGGGAGAAGGCGACGGTCCAGGAGGTGTTGCCCTGGTAGTCGACCGGGCCCTCGAAGCCGAACAGGCCGTAGACGACGTGGGTGAGCCGGTCGGCCAGGCTCGGATCGCCGATCGTGCGGTGCGGGTGGACGCTGACGATGACCAGCCCGAGCACGAGTGAACCGGCGCTCATCAGCACGAAGTTGGCGAGTGCGCGCCAGCGGCTGCGCGGGTCCGGCAGGGCCGCGAACTCCCGGCGGTGCCAGATCAGCGGCACCAGCAGGACGACCGCGAACAGCACGCCGGCCAGCGAGTGGCGGTAGGCGAACTGGCTCACCGCGCCGGCCGGCAGCAGCGCGACCGCGGCACGCCACGCACGACGCTTGCGCCGCCTGAGTCCGTGCGCGAGCAGCAGCAACAGCACGCCGACGCTGAGCGAGAGGGCCGCGGCGAACGGTCCGAAGGAACCGGGGAGCACCTCGGCCAGGGCGTGCATACGGCTGTGACGGAAGCGCGGGAAGACTCCTGCGGCGATGTCCAGGAGGCCGACGAGCGCGACCGCCCTGCCGACCAGGCCGGGGACGGCCTCGGGGCGCGGGCCGCGCGGTATGCGCAGCGCCCGGCTCGATCGGCCCGGAACCCCGCCCGACATTTCCCCATCTATCCTGACAGACATCGCATCCCGTAGTTCTGCGAGAGACCTTGGACCCGGGCCCGATCGGGCATCCGGTGACATTGCGCCCTCTAGGACGGTGTCTCGGGGAGAGAGGTTCACTCCCCTCCGGAAAGTCGGGTCAAAGGCCGAGGAAAGCCCCGGGCAAACCCACGCGACGGCGCGTGGGCGCGGCACGGGCCGAGAGCGCAGGCAGGGAAAGAGCCATGGGTCTGACGAGCAACAAGGTGCTGGTGCTGGCGATCGTGTTCGCCGTGGTGCTGTTCGCGGGCACGGTGTGGCTGTGGCCGCGGCTCGCCCGGCACAGCTGGCGGGCCGTCGGCGGACGGATCGGCCTGCTGCTCGTCACCCAGCTCGCGCTGTTCGCCTCGGTGGGGCTCGCCGCCAACCAGGCGTTCGGCTTCTACGCCAGCTGGGCGGACCTGTTCGGCCAGGAGAACGGCCAGGGCGTGGTCGTCGACCACATAGCGGACGGTGCCCGCAGCCCGATCCAGGTGGTCGCCACCTCCCGGGTGGCCGGGGTGAGCAGCGGGGCGCCGCAGGTGGCCGGGCAGATCCAGAAGGTCGACATCCTCGGCCGTACGACCCGCATCGGGGCGCCGGCGTTCGTGTACCTGCCGCCGGAGTACTTCCAGCCGCGCAACCGCGACCGCAAGTTCCCGGTCTCCGTCGTCCTGACGGGTTACCCGGGCACCGCGCAGGCGCTGGTGGACAAGCTGCGCTACCCGAGCACGGCGCAACAGCTCGCCAAGAGCGGCCGGATGCAGCCGATGATCCTGGTGATGATGCGCCCGGCGGTGGCCCCGCCGCGGGACACCGAGTGCGTGGACGTGCCCGGGGGCCCGAAGACGGAGACGTTCTTCGCCAAGGACCTGCGCGACTCGGTGATGGCTCGATACCGGGTGGACAAGACGCCCGCGAGCTGGGGCATCATCGGCGACTCGACCGGCGGCTACTGCGCGCTGAAGATCGCCATGCACCACCCGAAGTCGTACGCCGCCGCCGTCGGCCTGTCGCCGTACTACAACGCGCCGATCGACCCCACCACCGGCGACCTCTTCCACGGTGACGCGAACCTGCGCAATCGTGCCAACCTCTTCTGGGTGCTCAGGCACCAGGCGGCCCCCGAAACCTCACTGCTCGTCACCAGCAGCAAAATCGGTGAGCACAACTACAAGGACACGCTCAAATTCATCAAGAGCGTGCAGAACACGAACGTGACCAGGATTTCCTCGATCATCCTTCCGAGCGGAGGGCACAACTTCAACACCTGGCGGCGGGAGATCCCCGAGGCGTTGCAGTGGCTCGGCACCCGGCTGGTCTCGCACTGAACCCCCGGATCCTGACGCCCCGTGAGGGACACGGTATGGCCGTGTTTTTGCGGGGCGGGGACCCATGAATCGCCTACGCGCGGTAAGTTTCTGGCCATGCCACGTGGACGCCACCGCCATTCCCCGCCTCTGCACCGGCTGTTGCCCCCCTCCGCCATCGCCGGCGTCTCCGTCGCCTGCGCGCTGGGTCCCTGGGTGTTCTCCGAGGCCGCGGTGCTGCGCGTGCTGGCCGGAGCCGCCGCGGTGACCGCGCTCGCCGGCGCGTTCGTGATGCGCCGCTGGGACATCCACGCGGGCAAGCAGGTCGCCGACCTCGCCCGCGCCCGGGCCGGTGACGAGTGGCGGTTCGAGGAACGGGTCGCCGAGCTGGAGGCCGACCTGGAGGAATCCCGCGAACTGCGCACCAAGCTGGAGCAGCGGCTGCGCGCCAAGCGCGCCGAGCTGGCCGGGCTGCGCAACGAGCACGCGGCCCTGCTGCGCCGCTACGCCACCGCGGAGACCGAGCGCGCGAGCGCCCTGGAGGGCCGCCGCCTGCTGGAGATCGAGTCCGGGACGCCCGCGCTGCCGTCCGCCGCGCGCCCGGCCGCCTCGCTGCCGTCGGCCTCGCCGGCCCTGCCGCCGGCCCGGAGCGCGGAGCCGTCCGCCGCCGGGGTGCCGGAGAAGACGTACGACGTGTTCTCGGCCGAGGGCGCGAAGCTGTACGGGCAGGCGCTGCGGGCGCTGGCCGCGTTCGACCGGGAGCGCGGCAGCGGGTCCGGGACGCGGGGTGAGGGCCCGGCCGCCGCCAAAGGGGACGACGCCGCCGGGGACATAGCCGCGCCGGACGGTGCGCCCGCGCCGTCCGAGGACGCCGGACCCGCCGAGGCACGGCCCGCGGCCACCGCTCCGCAGGCCCCCGCGGCCACCGGGGCCCAGGACGAGACGTCCGAGCCCGCCGGGACCCCCGAGCCGGTCGACGCGGCCGGGACGCCCGCCGACGGGCACTTCACGGTGCCGACCGCCGTGGCCGTCGTACCGGCACCGCCCGTGCGGCGCCCGACGACCTCGGGCGGATTCGACTTCTTCGGCACCCAGAAGGGCGCGGGCCCGCAGAAGGCCGCGCCGAAGCCCGCGCTGGACGCCGTGCAGAACGAGGACCTGGCCGATGTCGTCGGCCAGGAGGCGCTGGCCGTGCACAAGGCCGAGGAGGAGGCGGGGTTCAAGCCCGCCGGCGACGATGCGCACGGCGTGGGACAGGTCATCGACCTGACCGCGCACGACGAGACCGAGCAGATCGACGTCCAGGGGCTGCGCAGCGCGGCCTCCTGACGACGGCACGCCGCACGCCGGGCCCGGCCTCCCCACGCGGAAGCCGGGCCCTCGCGCGTCCGGGCATGGGGGAAACTGGAGCCATGACTCCTACGACGGAGACCACGGTCGGGATCGGCGGTGCCGCGGAAAGCACCGACATGGTGCTCAACATCGGCCCCCAGCACCCCTCCACGCACGGCGTGCTGCGGCTGAGGCTGGTGCTGGACGGCGAGCGCATCGTGCACGCCGAGCCGGTGATCGGCTATATGCACCGGGGCGCGGAGAAGCTCTTCGAGGCCCGCGACTACCGGCAGATCATCATGCTCGCCAACCGTCACGACTGGCTGTCGGCGTTCTCCAACGAACTGGGCGTGGTCCTCGCCGTGGAGCGGATGCTCGGCATGGAGGTGCCCGAGCGCGCGGTGTGGACGCGCACGCTGCTCGCCGAGCTGAACCGTGTGCTCAACCATCTGATGTTCCTCGGCTCCTATCCCCTGGAACTGGGCGGGATCACCCCCGTGTTCTACGCGTTCCGCGAGCGCGAGGTGCTCCAGAACGTCATGGAGGAGGTCTCCGGCGGGCGCATGCACTACATGTTCAACCGGGTCGGCGGCCTCAAGGAGGACCTGCCGGCCGGCTGGGCGGGCCGCGCGCGGGCCGCCGTCGCCGCCGTGCGCTCGCGGATGGACGTCTTCGACGACCTGGTGCTCGGCAACGAGATCTTCCGGGGGCGCACGCGCGGGGTGGGGGCGCTCGCCCCCGAGGCGGTGCACGCCTACGGCGTGAGCGGGCCCATCGCGCGCGGCTCGGGCGTCGACTTCGACCTGCGCCGCGACGAGCCCTACCTGGCGTACGGCGAACTGCGGGACACGCTGAAGGTCGTCACCCGGAGCGAGGGCGACTGCCTGGCCCGTTTCGAGGTGCTGCTCGAACAGACGCACAATGCGCTGGACCTCGCGGACGCCTGCCTGGACCGGCTCGCCGAGCTGCCGCCCGGGCCCGTCAACCAGCGCCTGCCGAAGGTCCTGAAGGCGCCCGAGGGACACACCTACGCGTGGACCGAGAACCCGCTCGGGATCAATGGGTACTACCTGGTCAGCAAGGGCGAGAAGACGCCGTACCGGCTCAAGCTGCGCTCGGCGTCGTACAACAACATCCAGGCGCTGACCGAGCTGCTGCCCGGGACGCTGGTGGCGGACATGGTGGCGATCCTCGGCTCGATGTTCTTCGTGGTCGGCGACATCGACAAGTAGTCCGCGCGCCCGGCGCGGGTCAGCCGAGCGGGTCCGGGATGCCGGCCGGCCGCAGCAGCCAGCCGAAGTCGCCGAGGCCGCCGCGCGCGGTCAGCTCCGCGGCCTCGCCGGCGCCCGCGAGGGCCCGCACATAGCCGGCGGGGTCCGTGGCGGCCAGCGTGAGCGGGGGGCGTGCGCCGGTGATGCCGAGGGCGTGCAGGGCGTCGCGCTGGGTGAGCAGCCGCGCGGGGGCCGGGAGCGCGGCCGCGCAGGCGTCCAGGGCGACATGGGCGGTGATGTCACAGCTGCCGTCCGGCACCGGCGTCGTCTCGCGGCCCTCGCGGAAGCCGGTGAGGGTGCCGAACGGAGGGCGTGCGCCGGCGGTGTGCGCATAGTCGACGGCCACCGCGAGCCCCCGTACCACCCGTCCGGCGACCGCCGCCCACGCCTCGTCGCGGGGCCGCCCCAGCTCCGCGCGCTTCCCCGCCTCGGCCGGCAGCGGCCACCAGCGCGCCAGCCAGTCCGCGTCCGCGCCGGTCACCGGCTCGCCCGGCCGCTCGGCGCCGTCGTCGCCGACCAGCACGTACCGGGGCACGCCCGCGGCATCCGTCTCGGCCACGTCCACGGGCACGTTGTCCAGCCACTCGTTGGCGAACAGCAGCCCGGTGACCGACGCGGGCGGCTCGTCGCACCAGGTGACGCGGCCGTCCAGGCCGGCGGGGCGGCCGGCGATCTCGACGGCGTACGGCCGCACCCGCGCGGCCACCTCCTCCGGCAGCGCGCGGAGCACCCCCGTCACCAGTTCGCCGCGCCCGGCCCCCATGTCCACGAAGTCCAGCGCCGCAGGCCGCCCCAGTGCCGCGTCGACCCGGCACAACAGCTCCGCCACGGCCGCCGCGAACAGGGCCGACGCGTGCACCGACGTGCGGAAGTGCCCGGCGGGTCCCTCCGGCCGCCGGAAGAAGCCGTCCGGGCCGTACAGGGCGGCCTCGGTCAAGGCCCGCCAGCCGCGCGGGCCCGCGCCCGGCGCGCGCCGCTGCTCACCCGTCCTGCCGTCCGTCACCGGACCAGGGTAGGCGCACAGATGATCATCTCCTCCACCTTGGGGAGTACGTGCGCGGGGCCCGGATCGGCCCTCCGGTTGACCCGGTCGGGCATTCCGTTTCCCTACTCTGGGTTACGTGCAGCGCCTCTACGACTTCCTCCGCCGTCACCCGACCGGGGTCGACTCCTTCTGGGCCGTCGTCCTGTTCGGGCTGTCGGTGCTGAGCGAGGCCAATCTCCAGGGGTCGCCGGCGCACCGGGCACCGCTGGCCGCGGCGGTCGCCGTCTCCGCCGTCCTGTGTCTCGTCGTCGCGCTGCGCCGCCGCTTCCCGGAGCCGATGCTCCTGGTCGCGCTCGCCACCGGCCTCGCCCAGCTGGTGCTGGACGTGGAGACGTCCGTCGCCGACTTCGCCATGCTGGTGATCGCCTACACGGTCGCCACCATGGGCGCGCGCTGGGCGTCCCGGCTCGCCCTGGTCGCCAGCTTCTGCGCCGCGCCCATGGCGCAGCTGCGCTGGCCGGCGGAGCATTCCAGCCTCCTCGGCCGCCTGGCCATCGTGGTCTTCCAGATCGTGCCCTTCGCGCTCGCCTGGGTGCTCGGCGACTCCATGCGCACCCGGCGCGCGTACTTCGCCCAGCTGGAGGAGCGCGCGGCCCGGCTGGAGCAGGAGCGCGAGGCGCAGTCCAAGGTCGCCGTCGCCGCCGAGCGCGCCCGGATCGCCCGCGAGCTGCACGACGTGGTCGCGCACAACGTGTCCGTGATGGTGGTGCAGGCCGACGGCGCCGCCTACGTCATGGACACCGCCCCCGACCAGGCCAGGACGGCCCTGGAGACGATCTCCTCGACCGGCCGGCAGGCCCTCGCCGAGATGCGCCGCCTGCTGGGCGTGCTGCGCACCGGGGAGCACCAGGAGGGCGGCGAGTACGTCCCGCAGCCCGACGTCGAGCAGATCGACGAGCTGATCGAGCAGTGCCGCGGCTCCGGGCTGCCCGTCGACTTCAAGGTGGAGGGCACCCCGCGCCCGCTGCCCAGCGGGGTGGAGCTGACCGCGTACCGGATCGTGCAGGAGGCGCTCACCAACACCCGCAAGCACGGCGGGCCCAACGCGGGCGCCAGCGTCCGGCTGGTCTACTTCGACGACGGCCTCGGCCTGCTCGTGGAGGACGACGGCAAGGGCGCCCCCCAGGAGCTGTACGAGGAGGGCGGCGCCGACGGCCGCGGACACGGCCTGATCGGCATGCGCGAGCGCGTCGGCATGGTCGGCGGCACCCTGGACGCCGGGCCGCGGCCGGGCGGAGGATTCCGGATCAGCGCCCTGCTGCCGCTCAAGCCGGCGCACTGACGAACAAGGACAGGGAAGAGGGACCGGATGACGATCCGCGTGATGCTCGTCGACGACCAGGTGCTGCTGCGCACCGGGTTCGGGATGGTGCTCGCCGCCCAGCCGGACATGGAGGTCGTCGCCGAGGCGGGCGACGGTGTCGAGGCCCTGGAGAAGCTGCGCGCCACCGCGGTGGACGTGGTGCTGATGGACGTCCGCATGCCGAAGCTCGACGGGGTGGAGACCACCCGGCGGATCTGCGCGCAGCCGGACCCGCCCAAGGTGCTGATCCTGACCACCTTCGACCTGGACGAGTACGCCTTCTCCGGGCTGAAGGCGGGCGCCTCCGGGTTCATGCTCAAGGACGTGCCGCCCGGCGAGCTGCTGGCCGCCATCCGGTCCGTGCACAGCGGTGACGCCGTGGTCGCGCCCTCCACCACCCGGCGGCTGCTGGACCGCTTCGCGCCGATGCTGCCCTCCGGCGGCGGGGACCCCCGGCAGAAGGAGCTGGAGCGGCTCACCGAGCGGGAGCGCGAGGTGATGGTGCTGGTCGCGCAGGGCCTGTCCAACGGGGAGATCGCGGCGCGCCTGGTGCTGTCCGAGGCGACCGTGAAGACCCATGTCGGACGCATCCTGACCAAGCTGGGGCTGCGCGACCGGGTGCAGGTGGTGGTGCTGGCGTACGAGACCGGCCTGGTGCGCGCGGGCGGCCTCGGCTGAGCCGCAGACACCGCGGCCGGGCGGCTTCGGCTGAGCCGCAGACCGCGGCCGGGCGGCCTCGGCTGATCCGTGCCTCGCCTGGACGGTCTCGCCCGAGCCGCGCCCCGGCCGGGCGGTTCAGCGCAGCAGGCCCTCGATGAAGTCGCTGCCCAGCCGGGCCACCGCCGAGAGGTCCAGCTGGTGCTGCACGTACCGGCCGCGGCGGCACTGGGTGATCAGGCCCGCCTTCTTCAGCACCGCCAGGTGCCGGGATATCTCGGGCGCCGACATGCCGTACGCGTCGGCCAGTTCGCCCGTGGTGTGCGGGGCGCGCGCCAGATGGCGGCACAGCCGCATCCGCACCGGGTGGGCCAGCGCCTCCAGGCGCCGGGTGAGTTCGGCGACGGACGGGGCCTGCGGGCGCGGTCCGCTGAGCGGGTAGCTGATCACGGGCTGCCAGCCGTACCGGTGCAGGACCAGGACGTGGGGGCGGCCGAGGCTGGTCGGCACCAGCACCAGGCCGCCGTCCCCGGTGGCGGTGCGCACCACCGGCAGCTTGTCGACGGTGATCAGCGCGGCCTCCTCGTCCACCGAGAACGCCCCGGACAGCGAGCAGAGGGCCTCGGTCAGGCCCCTGCGGCGCAGCAGTTCGGTGCGGTGCCGGGCCTCGGCGGCGAGCTGGGGCCGCACCCGGGCCCAGGTGTCCGCGAAGAAGGCCTCCTCGCAGTCGAGCAGCAGGTGCCGCAGCCAGGCCCGGATGGCCGGCGGGTCCTCCAGCAGCCGGCGGGTGAACCGCTCCTGCATCGGGCCGCGCGCGGCGGCCATGTCCAGGGCGCGCCGGCGCAGCTCCGGGTCGTCCAGCGTGCCGGGTCGTTGCGTCCCGCAGGTGAACTCCAGGGCCGCTTGCACGAACTGGTCGTCCGTCAGTTTGTCCAGCAGCTCCAGGTCCTCGGCCAGCGTGGCCCCGGGGAGCACCCGGCCGCCGGGGACGCCGGCGAAGGCCCAGAAGACGTCCGAGAACGTCGTACGCCACAGGAAGTCCGCCTCGCACAGCCGGTCGGCGAGATGGGGGCTCAGCCGGGAGGAGACGGCGGCGGTCCAGCCCCCCAGCTCCGGGTGGTGGCCCGGTTCGCTGAGCACGTGCAGCGCCATCCCGAGCTCGGCCAGCGGCGAGGGGACGACGGAGATCCTCGCCCACCTGTCGGCCTCGGGGGCACTCCCGTCGGCGGCCAGGCCGGTGATGTCGATGGTCACGCTCATGCCCCCATCGTGCACCGGACCACCGACAACGCCTCGTGGATTGACGGCAGCGGTCAATCCACGGGACATCGGCAAGGGGCGGGCGCAGCCTGAGGGCATCCACGTTCCCGGAAGGCGACCGCCATGAGCATCACCCAGCAGTACCTCCTCGACCTGCACCGCACCCGGGCCCACGGCACGCCCCACCCGCCCGCGCCCGGCCGGCACGACCTCGCCGTGCTGCGCGCCCTCGTGCGCAGGCTGCGCCGCCGGGTGTCGTAGCGAGCCCGCGTATGCCGGGGGCTCACCACCGCCGGCTCCTAGCGGGTGCCTCCGGGCGACGGCAGCCGTAGCACGAAGTCCCTTGCCGCCGCCCGAACGTCGTCGGCCGTCCACTCCAGGCCCGCGGCGCGGACGCTCACCTCCGTGCGGGCCAGCCCGGGAGCGGCGTCGCCGGACCAGCCGCCCGCGAAGAGGGCCACCGAGGTCTCCTCCGCCTGGCGCAGCGCGGCCTCGGCGACCACCTCGGGTTCGTACGGCAGCCACACCTGGAACTCATGGGTGTGCGGCACCTCGGGGTGCACCCGCGTCCACGGCAGGCCGGCCTCGGCGAAACCCTCGCGCAGCGCGGCGGCGACCACGCGCGCCTGGCGCACGTACGCGGGCAGCCTCGGCAGTTCCCGCTCCAGGCCGATGAGGGCGGACAGCGCGGTCGGGAACTGCTGGAAGATCATGCCGCCGTACCGGTGCCGCCAGGTCCGCGCCTCCTCGACCAGCGTGGCCGGGCCGGCGAGCGCGGCGCCGCCGAGGCCGTCGAGGGACTTGTAGAACGACACGTAGACGCTGTCGGCCAGCCCCGCGATCTCCGTCAGGGGGCGCCCGAAGTGCTCGGTGCACTCCCACAGGCGCGCGCCGTCGAAGTGCACCACCGCCTCGCGCTCCCGGGCCACCGCCACCGCCTCGGTCAGCTCCTCCCAGGTGGGCAGCACGAAACCGGCGTCCCTGAGCGGCAGTTCGAGCATCAGCGCGCCGAAGGGCTCCGCGACGTCGCGTATCTCCGCCGCCGTCGGCTGCCGCCGCCCGCCGCCCACCCGGACCGGACGCAACCCGCTGACCTGGCTGAGGGCCTGCCGTTCGTGCACCTCCGGATGGGCCAGCGGGTGCAGGGCCACGGCGGTGTCACCGGTGCGGCCCGCCCAGCAGCGCAGCGCCACCTGCTGGGCCATGGTGCCGGTGGGGAAGAAGACGGCGGCCTCCATGCCGAGCAGGGCGGCGGTGCGCTCCTCCAGGGCGGCCACGATCCGGTTGCCGTACACGTCGGCCGGTTCGTCGAGGTCGTACACCTCGGCGCCCGCCCCGGCCAGGTCCGCCAGGCGCTCGCGGATCGTGCCGCCCCAGCGGGCGCCGCCCAGCCTGCGCGCGCCCCGCCGCCGTACGGCCGCCCACCGCTCCCGCCTGCGGTCCTGGTCCGAAGGCTCCGAAGTCTCCGATTGTCCCGTCGGCTCTTGTGCCGGGTGCGCGCCGGTCGCGTCGGTGTCAGTCATGCGGGGATCATGCCGCGCCGGGCGCCCTCGGGGCAGCCGGATATCCGGGGCCGGGGCCGGGCGGGACCGCGTGGGGAAACCCACAGCCTGTGGACAACCGGTCGGCGGCGGACCGAGATAGCGTTAACATGACGAGAAATCGTCCGGTACATCGTCCGGTACCCGAAGCGGACTGGAACGGGAAGGCCGCCGTCGCGTGAGTACAGTCCACCAGCAAGACCTCAAGGACCGCCCCGCGCGGCTCACCGTCGGCGTCGTGGGCGCCGGCCGCGTGGGCCCCGCGCTGGCCGCGTCCCTCCAGCTCGCCGGGCACCGCCCGGTCGCCGTCTCGGGTGTCTCCGACGCCTCCCGCAGGCGTGCCGAGACCCTCCTCCCAGGCGTGCCGCTGGTGCCGCCCGCCGAGGTCCTGGAGCGCGCCGACCTGGTGCTGCTCACCGTCCCCGACGACGTGCTGCCCGCACTGGTCGCCGGCCTCGCGGAGACCGGCGCGGTGCGCCCCGGCCAGCTGCTGGTGCACACCTCCGGCCGGTACGGCGCCAAGGTCCTCGACCCCGCGCTGCGCGCCGGCGCGCTCCCGCTCGCCCTGCACCCGGCGATGACCTTCACCGGCACCCCGGTGGACGTACAGCGCCTCGCGGGCTGCTCGTTCGGCGTCACCGCGCCCGAGGAGCTGCGGCTGGCCGCCCAGGCCCTGGTCATCGAGATGGGCGGCGAACCGGAGTGGATCAGCGAGGAGAACCGCCCGCTCTACCACGCGGCCCTCGCGCTCGGCGCCAACCACCTGGTGACCCTGGTCGCCCAGTCCATGGAGCTGCTGCGCACGGCCGGCGTCGAGGCCCCCGACCGGATGCTCGGACCGCTGCTCGGCGCCGCCCTGGACAACGCCCTGCGCTCCGGGGACGCGGCCCTGACCGGACCGGTCGCGCGCGGCGACGCGGGCACCGTCGCGGCGCACATCACCGAGCTGGGCAGGCACGCCCCGGGCACCGTCGCCGGCTATCTGGCGATGGCCCGCGCCACCGCCGACCGCGCCCTCGCGTCCGGGCTGCTCAAGCCGGAACTCGCCGAGAACCTGCTCGGCGTGCTGGCCGACGGCGCCGGCGGCGACAGCACCGGCAGCGGCCGCGCGGACGGCGACGGCACCGACGGCACGAACGGCACCGAGGGGAACGACCGATGACCACCGCCCTGCTCAGCACCGCCCAGGAGCTGCACGCCCGCGCCCGCGAGGGCCGCCGTGCCGTCGTGATGACCATGGGCGCCCTGCACGAGGGCCACGCGAGCCTCATCCGCGCCGCGCGCCGGATCGCGGGCCCGGACGGCGAGGTCGTCGTCACCGTCTTCGTCAACCCGCTCCAGTTCGGCGCCGACGAGGACCTGGACCGCTACCCGCGCACCCTGGAAGCCGACCTGAAGGTCGCCGCACAGGCCGGCGCCGACGCCGTGTTCGCCCCCTCCGTGGAGGAGGTCTACCCCGGCGGTGACCCCCAGGTCCGCGTCACCGCGGGCCCCATGGGCGAACGCCTGGAGGGCGCTTCCCGCCCCGGCCACTTCGACGGCATGCTCACCGTCGTCGCCAAGCTGCTCCACCTGACCCGCCCCGACGTCGCCCTGTACGGCCAGAAGGACGCCCAGCAGCTGGCCCTGATCCGGCGCATGGTGCGGGACCTGAACTTCGGCATCGAGATCGTCGCCGTGCCGACCGCGCGCGAGGAGGACGGGCTCGCCCTGTCCAGCCGCAACCGCTTCCTGTCGACCGACGAGCGCCGCACCGCGCTCGCGCTGTCCCGCGCCCTGTTCGCGGGCCGTGACCGGCACGCCGCGCAGGAGGCGCTGCGCGCCCGCGCCCGCGAGGTGCCCGCCACCCAGGCACGGGCCGAGGCGCTGAGCGCGATAGGGGAGTCCCGCGCGGCGGCCGACGCGCACGCGGTGGCCACGGCATCCCCCGGCGGCCCGGCGGCCGTCCGCGCCGCCGCCCGCCAGGTGCTGGACGACGCCGCCCACTACGACCCGCCGCTGGAACTGGACTACCTCGCCCTGGTCGACCCGTCCGACTTCACCGAGATCGGCGACGACCACACCGGCGAGGCGGTGCTCGCGGTGGCGGCCCGGGTCGGCGCCACCCGGCTGATCGACAACATCCCGCTCACCTTCGGACCCCTCGGAGCCGCCTCGTGACCAGCACAGGCATACGACTGCACGCGCCCGCCCCCGGCTGGGCCATCGAGGCGGACGTGGTCGTCGTCGGCTCCGGCGTGGCCGGTCTGACCGCGGCCCTGCGCTGCGAGGCCGCCGGGCTGACCACGGTGGTCGTCACCAAGGCCCGCCTGGACGACGGCTCCACCCGCTGGGCGCAGGGCGGCATCGCGGCCGCCCTCGGCGAGGGCGACACCCCCGAGCAGCACCTGGACGACACCCTGGTGGCGGGCGCGGGCCTGTGCGACGAGGAGGCGGTACGGCTCCTGGTCACCGAGGGCCCGGACGCGGTACGGCGGCTCATCGCCACCGGCGCGCACTTCGACGAGTCCGCCGAGGGCGCCCTCGAACTCACCCGCGAGGGCGGCCACCACCGCCGCCGGATCGCCCACGCGGGCGGTGACGCGACCGGCGCGGAGATCTCCCGCGCGCTGGTCGAGGCGGTCCGCGCGCGCGGCCTGCGCACCATCGAGAACGCCCTGGTCCTGGACCTGCTCACGGACGCCGAGGGCCGCACCGCCGGGGTCACCCTGCATGTGATGGGCGAGGGCCAGCACGACGGTGTGGGCGCGGTGCACGCCCCCGCGGTGGTGCTCGCCACCGGCGGCATGGGCCAGGTGTTCTCCGCCACCACCAACCCGTCCGTGTCCACCGGCGACGGCGTGGCCCTGGCACTGCGCGCGGGCGCCGAGGTCAGCGACCTGGAGTTCGTCCAGTTCCACCCGACCGTGCTCTTCCTCGGCCCGGACGCGGAGGGCCAGCAGCCCCTGGTCTCCGAGGCGGTGCGCGGCGAGGGCGCCCACCTGGTCGACGGCGACGGCGTGCGCTTCATGACGGGCACGCACGAGCTGGCCGAACTGGCGCCGCGGGACATCGTCGCCAAGGCCATCACCCGGCGGATGCAGGAGCAGGACGCCGAGCACATGTTCCTGGACGCCCGGCACTTCGGCGCCGAGATGTGGGAGCACCGCTTCCCGACCATCCTGGCCGCCTGCCGCGCCAACGGCATCGACCCGGTCACCGAGCCCATCCCGATCGCCCCGGCCGCCCACTACGCCTCCGGCGGCGTGCGCACCGACGCCCACGGCCGCACCACCGTGCCCGGCCTGTACGCGTGCGGCGAGTGCGCCTGCACCGGCGTGCACGGCGCCAACCGGCTCGCCTCCAACTCCCTGCTGGAGGGCCTGGTCTACGCCGAGCGGATCGCCGCGGACATCGCCGCCGAGCGCGCCGCGCACGGCCCGCGCACCCGCGTCCCCGCGCCCGTCCCGCACCCCGAGCAGCCGGCGCACCCGCTGCTCGCCCCCGAGACCCGGTTCGCCGTCCAGCGGATCATGACCGAGGGCGCGGGCGTGCTGCGCTCGGCCGAGTCCCTGGCCCGGGCCGCGGACCAGCTCCAGCGGCTGGACACCGAGGCCCGCGAGGCGCTCACCGAGCAGGGCAAGACCGCCGAGCCGGGCGTGGACACGTGGGAGGCCACCAACCTCCTGTGCGTGGCCCGTGTGCTGGTCGCCGCCGCCCGGCTGCGCGAGGAGACCCGCGGCTGCCACTGGCGCGAGGACCACGCCGAGCGCGACGACGCGAACTGGCGGCGCCACATCGTCGTACGGCTCGATCCGGACCGTTCGCTGGCGGTGCGCCCCACCGACACCGCAGACTTCCCCCCTACCCGGTAACACCAGCGCCTCAGGAGCAGTGACAGACGTGAGCACCGACGACCTTCCCCTCGTGACGACCGGCGGCTGCGGCGACGGCTGTGCCTGCGGCGCGGAGGACCACGAGGAGTACCTGGAGTGCGGGCTCGACCCCGCGCTCGCCGAACTGCTGGCGGCCGCCGGGCTCGACCCGATCGAGGTCGAGGACGTCGCCAACGTGGCCATCCAGGAGGACCTGGCCGGCGGCGTGGACGTGACCACGGTCGCCACCATCCCCGAGGAGGCCGTGGCCACGGGCGACTTCACCGCGCGCGAGGCGGGCGTCGTGGCCGGTCTGCGGGTCGCCGAGGCCGTGCTCTCCGTGGTCTGCACGGACGAGTTCGAGGTCGAGCGGCACGTCGAGGACGGCGACCGGGTCGAGGCCGGGCAGAAGCTGCTGTCGGTCACCACCCGCACCCGCGACCTGCTGACCGCCGAGCGCAGCGCGCTGAACCTGCTGTGCCGGCTGTCCGGCATCGCGACCGCGACGCGCGCGTGGGCGGACGCCCTGGAGGGCACCGGCACCAAGGTCCGCGACACCCGCAAGACCACCCCCGGGCTGCGCGCCCTGGAGAAGTTCGCGGTGCGCGCGGGCGGCGGCGTCAACCACCGCATGTCCCTCTCGGACGCGGCCCTGGTGAAGGACAACCACGTGGTCGCGGCCGGCGGCGTCGCCCAGGCCTTCAAGGCCGTACGGGAGTCCTTCCCGGACGTGCCGATCGAGGTCGAGGTCGACACCCTGCACCAGCTGCGCGAGGTGGTGGACGCGGGCGCCGACCTGATCCTGCTGGACAACTTCACGCCCGGCGAGTGCGCGGAGGCCGTCGGCATCGTCGCCGGCCGGGCCCAGCTGGAGGCCTCCGGCCGGCTGACGCTCGCCAACGCGCGGGCGTACGCCGAAACCGGTGTGGACTTCCTGGCGGTCGGCGCCCTGACCCACTCCTCGCCGATCCTGGACATCGGCCTGGACCTGCGCGAGGCGGAGTAACGGCCATGCTGCTCACGATCGACGTCGGCAACACGCACACCGTCCTCGGCCTGTTCGACGGCGAGGACATCGTGGAGCACTGGCGCATCTCCACCGACGCCCGCCGCACCGCCGACGAGCTGGCGGTGCTGCTCCAGGGCCTGATGGGCATGCACCCGCTGCTCGGCGAGGAGCTGGGCGACGGCATCGACGGCATCGCGATCTGCGCCACCGTCCCGTCGGTCCTGCACGAGCTGCGCGAGGTCACCCGGCGCTACTACGGCGACGTCCCGGCCGTCCTGGTCGAACCGGGCGTCAAGACGGGCGTGCCGATCCTCACTGACAACCCCAAGGAGGTCGGCGCCGACCGCATCATCAACTCGGTCGCGGCGGTCGAGCTGTACGGCGGTCCGGCGATCGTCGTCGACTTCGGCACGGCGACCACGTTCGACGCGGTCTCCGCGCGCGGGGAGTACGTCGGCGGGGTGATCGCGCCCGGCATCGAGATCTCCGTGGAGGCCCTGGGCGTCAAGGGCGCCCAGCTCCGCAAGATCGAGGTGGCCCGGCCGCGCAGCGTGATCGGCAAGAACACGGTCGAGGCCATGCAGGCGGGCATCGTCTACGGCTTCGCCGGCCAGGTCGACGGCGTCGTCGGCCGCATGGCCCGCGAGCTGGCCGACGACCCCGACGACGTCACGGTGATCGCCACGGGCGGCCTCGCGCCGATGGTCCTCGGCGAGTCCTCGGTCATCGACGAACACCAGCCGTGGCTGACCCTGATCGGCCTGCGCCTGGTGTACGAGCGGAACGTGGCACGTCTCTAGGGTCTTTCGTTTGGATCAGGCCGGATCAGGGAGCGGGGTCTGGTGCGTGCAGATGCAAGGCGGAGGAGGGAGTCAACGCGATGGGGGTGCCCCCGCGCGAGCGAAGCCGAGCGTGGGGGAGTTGGCGACCGACGACAACGCCGCAGATGTGCGTGCCAGACCCCGCGAGCCCGGCGTGATCCAAACGAGAGGCCCTAGGAGCGGGCGGCGGCCTGCGACCGGTCGGCCCGCCCGCGGCGCGGCCGGCCGGCGTCACCCCCCTTGCGGGTGGTTTTGCGGCGATCGGGTGGGAAAGCGGCGCCGGTCGAGGGAAACCACGCCGACACCTCATCCCGTTGTGTCACTTTTGTCCGATTAGCGGTAGCGTCGCCGCATGCCCACGCCATACGGATCCCGCGGCGGCATGGCGTTCGGCGCGGAGGAGCTGCGTGTGCTCCGCCGCGCCCTCGCCCTCGCCCTTCACCCCGGCCACGCGTCCGCCCAGGACGCCCAGGACTGCCTCCGGCTCGCCGAGTCGCTCGACGAGGCGATCCGCGAGGGGGCCAGACTGCGCGCCTTCCTGGTGGCCGACCTCGGCCGCTACCGGGCCGCGCTTCCGGGCACCGCGGCCGGCTATCTCGCCCTCCTGGAGGAGACGCTGGGCATCGGGTACCTGCCGGTGCCGGACGACCTCGCGGCGCTGCGGGCACTGCGGGGCAACCCGAGGGCGGCCGACCTGCTGGAGCGCTGCCGGCTGCTGGCCGAGCAGGACGTACGGGCCCGCTTCGCGCAGGGCGCGGTCAGGATCCCGGCCCCGGCGGCGCCGCCCGCGCGGGCGCGGCTGCTGGCCCTCTCCGGCGGCGCGGCGCGGCAGGCCGAGGACGACGGCAAGCGGCCGTCCGAGCCCGCCCCGAAGCCGGCGCCGGCCGAGCGCCCCGCCCCCGACCCGGCGGCCCCCAAGCGCCCCATCCCCACTCCCGGCGAGGTCTTCCCCCCTCGCAAGCCCGCCGCCCCGCCCCGCCGGCTGGTCGGCTGACCGGCCCGCGCCGAACCGCCCGCGCCCACCTCTCCGGGGCGCGGGCGGTTCCTTGTCCGGACGGGCACCGCGCCCGCCCGGACCCGCGTTCCGCGCGGTGCCCCCGAACGGCCCCGCCCGCCCCGGAGGACCTGTCGGCGTTCGCGCCCCCCGCACCATTCGCCCGTTCCGCCGTGGCTACCCTGGTGCCATGGACTACGTCTCCGCGCTTGTTCCGCCGGTCGTGATGGCCGCGTTCTTCATCGGTTTGGTCCGGGTGATCGTGAAGACCCAGGGCGGGGCCGCCAAGGCCAAGGAAGACGCGGCCGTGGACGCCGCCCTCGCCCGCGCGGAGGGGGCGCGCAACGCGCCCGCCGCCGGCGACGCCTGACGCTCCCCGGAGATCACCGCGAGCCGGGAAAGCGGTACGCGTCCCGGCTCGCGCCCTTTTTGCCCGCATTCGTGGACTTCGCGCACGTCCGGCACGCCATTGTCCGGATCTCCCACTATTGTCTGAGTTGTGCCTCGCCCCTTGGGAGAACTCGAAGACGCGGTCATGACGCGGGTGTGGAAGTGGAACCGCCCGGTGACCGTTCGGGAAGTCCTGGAAGACCTCCAGCAGGAACGCTCCATCGCGTACACCACCGTGATGACGGTTTTGGACAATCTCCATCAGAAGGGCTGGGTGCGCCGCGAGGCGGAAGGCCGTGCCTATCGATATGAGGCCGTCTCCACCCGTGCCGCCTACGCCGCCGCACTCATGAACGACGCCTGGTCGCAGAGCGACAACCCGGCCGCCGCGCTCGTCGCCTTCTTCGGGATGATGAGCCAGGAACAGCGCCAGGCCCTCGCGGACGCCGTGCGCATCGTCCAGGGGCCGCAATCCGCGGAAGCACCCGAAGCGCGCCGGGCGCGGCCCCCCGAAGGCGGAGAACCGGAAGCCGCGCGAGCGCGGCAAGAGGAGAACCCCGGCTCGGCAGAGGGCGCCGACGAGCGATAACGTCCGCTCATGTCAGCAGCGCGTCCCGAAGTCCCCGCAAAAGCCATCACGGTCCGTCGTGCCCGCACCAGCGATGTCCCGGCCGTGCGCCACCTCCTCGACGCCTACGTCCGCGACCGCATCCTGCTCGACAAAGCCACGGTCACGCTTTACGAGGACATCCAGGAGTTCTGGGTCGCCGAACGGGACGACAACGCCGAGGTGGTCGGCTGCGGCGCACTGCACGTCATGTGGGAGGACCTGGCGGAAGTGCGCACTCTGGCGGTGAAGCCCGGTCTCAAGGGCGCGGGCGTCGGCCATCAGTTGCTGGAGAAGTTGCTGCACACCGCGCGCTGGCTCGGCGTTCGCCGCGTTTTCTGCCTGACCTTCGAAGTGGACTTCTTCGGGAAGCACGGCTTCGTCGAGATCGGCGAGACGCCGGTCGACACCGATGTCTACGCGGAGCTGCTGCGTTCCTATGACGAGGGCGTCGCGGAGTTCCTCGGTCTCGAACGAGTGAAACCGAACACCTTGGGCAACAGCCGGATGCTTCTGCATCTGTGATCGTCATTGCCGCCGTGACTATGCGCGGTGCCCTATGTCCGAAACGCGCAGCTTTCCGCGCCCGGAGTCCCGAGCGATCCTCTCCCAGGGGTTTGTGTTTTTCCGGCAAAAGCGGTTTGCTTTCCGACGTACTGCAGTACTGCATATAACAGGGGCGGCGAAACGGGCGGACGCGCGCACCCTGACCCTCAACGTTATCGATGAAAGGAAATCCGGTGGCACAGAAGGTTCAGGTCCTTCTTGTCGACGACCTCGACGGCGGCGAGGCGGACGAGACGGTGACGTTCGCGCTGGACGGCAAGACGTACGAGATCGATCTCACGACCGCCAATGCGGACAAGCTGCGCGGCCTTCTCGACCCTTATGTGAAGGGCGGTCGGCGTACCGGGGGCCGTGCCTCCGGCGGCCGCGGAAAGGCCCGTGCCGCCACCGGCGGCGGCAACCAGGACACCGCGGCGATCCGCGCCTGGGCCAAGGAGAACGGCCTGGAGGTCAACGACCGCGGCCGTGTTCCCGCGTCCATCCGCGAGGCGTACGAGAAGGCCAACGGCTGATCCGTCGGCCGATTACCGGTACCACGACCGATCACCGGTCCGACCGTACGACCCTTCCGGCGGGGCCGGCGGCCCCCCGTAGCCGGACGCGGTGACAGTATGCCGCCACCGTGTCCACCAGTCGTACGAGATCGGGGGCGTGCCCAGCGCGCCCCATGGCCGGCATCGCGGGCAGCGAGGCCCCGGCCCCGCGCCCCGGCTCGGGGGGCCGCAGCCACACGGCGGCCCCCTCAAGGCACTCGGAGAGACCCCGCGAGCGAGCCCCCGGAAGACCCCGGGAAGGCCCCTCGGCGGACGACGGCGGCCAACCGGGCGGCAACGGGGCCTCAAGGGCGTCCCCCGCTCCCAGGGCCCGCAGATCGAGCGTGACGGCGCCCCACTCCAGCCACTCCAGCAGCCCCGGCAGCTCTTCCGCACTGCCCGCGGCCACCAGCAGCTCCATCCGGTCGCCCCGCAGGGCCACCGGCGAGCCCGGCGCGAGATGCCGGAGCGCTCCGGCGCCCGCCTCGGCCGGCATGTCCAGGACGTCGAACCGCACCCCGGTGGGCAGCCGCGGCGGACGCCCGGGAACGGCGGCCCAGCCCAGCTCGCGCTCGTACCAGCGCCGGACCTCCCGCCACCCCCGTGCCCCGGGCCACCGCGCGGCGGGCGCTCCCGGTTCGACGGGACGGCGCGGAAGGGGGACCGTGGAGGGCGTGGAGACCGAGCCAGCCATGCCGGTGCAACCGGCGGAACGGACCGGAAGTTACGCTGGGTGCCCCATCGATTGCGCACTGTGCTCGAAATAGGGGCGTACGGGGGCGGGGGAAGCCGCAAGGTTGTTCGCCCATAGCGGAGGGAACGGGTGCGCGCCGCATGGAGTGTCAGTCCCAGCGGGTAAGACATGCCTAGTGGGAGGGGGCGACGTGCGGGCGAGGCGGCCTCCCGTTCGCCATCGGCGTAGTGGCGAGTGGGGTAACTGCCTGGCCTGCGGGAACATCGTCTCGCACCATCGGGTTGGAGCAGATGTCGGCGTTCGGGGTCAGGAGGCCAAGGACGGTGTCGGCAGTTGGAATGAGCGGTCCCCGCTTGCGGGACTAAGCTGCGGAAGGACAGGGAGGGGAAGTTCCCCCCACTGCCTGACCGCTCTGAGGAGCGATTAACGATGTTCGAGAGGTTCACCGACCGCGCGCGGCGGGTTGTCGTCCTGGCTCAGGAAGAAGCCCGGATGCTCAACCACAACTACATCGGCACCGAGCACATCCTCCTGGGTCTCATCCACGAGGGCGAAGGTGTCGCCGCTAAGGCCCTGGAGAGCCTCGGCATTTCGCTCGAGGCGGTCCGCCAGCAGGTGGAGGAGATCATCGGCCAGGGCCAGCAGGCCCCGTCCGGTCACATCCCCTTCACCCCCCGTGCCAAGAAGGTCCTGGAGCTGTCGCTCCGCGAGGCCCTTCAGCTGGGCCACAACTACATCGGCACGGAGCACATCCTGCTCGGCCTGATCCGCGAGGGCGAGGGCGTCGCCGCCCAGGTCCTGGTCAAGCTGGGCGCCGACCTCAACCGGGTGCGGCAGCAGGTCATCCAGCTGCTCTCCGGTTACCAGGGCAAGGAGACCGCCACCGCCGGCGGCCCCGCCGAGGGCACCCCCTCGACGTCCCTCGTCCTGGACCAGTTCGGCCGGAACCTCACCCAGGCCGCGCGTGAGTCCAAGCTCGACCCGGTCATCGGGCGCGAGAAGGAGATCGAGCGGGTCATGCAGGTGCTGTCCCGCCGTACCAAGAACAACCCGGTGCTGATCGGTGAGCCCGGCGTCGGCAAGACCGCCGTCGTCGAGGGCCTCGCCCAGGCCATCGTCAAGGGCGAGGTGCCCGAGACGCTGAAGGACAAGCACCTCTACACCCTGGACCTCGGCGCCCTGGTCGCCGGCTCCCGCTACCGCGGTGACTTCGAGGAGCGCCTGAAGAAGGTGCTCAAGGAGATCCGCACCCGCGGCGACATCATCCTGTTCATCGACGAGCTGCACACGCTGGTCGGTGCGGGTGCCGCCGAGGGCGCCATCGACGCGGCTTCCATCCTGAAGCCGATGCTGGCCCGCGGTGAGCTGCAGACCATCGGTGCCACCACGCTGGACGAGTACCGCAAGCACCTGGAGAAGGACGCGGCCCTGGAGCGCCGCTTCCAGCCCATCCAGGTCGCCGAGCCGTCCCTGCCGCACACCATCGAGATCCTCAAGGGCCTGCGCGACCGGTACGAGGCGCACCACCGCGTCTCCATCACCGACGAGGCGCTGGTCCAGGCCGCCACTCTGGCCGACCGCTACATCTCGGACCGCTTCCTGCCGGACAAGGCCATCGACCTGATCGACGAGGCCGGCTCCAGGATGCGCATCCGCCGGATGACCGCGCCGCCGGACCTGCGCGAGTTCGACGAGAAGATCGCCGGTGTCCGACGGGACAAGGAGTCCGCGATCGACTCGCAGGACTTCGAGAAGGCCGCCTCCCTGCGCGACAAGGAGAAGCAGCTCCTCGCCGCCAAGGCCAAGCGGGAGAAGGAGTGGAAGGCCGGCGACATGGACGTCGTCGCGGAGGTCGACGGCGAGCTGATCGCCGAGGTCCTCGCCACGGCCACCGGCATCCCGGTCTTCAAGCTGACCGAGGAGGAGTCCTCCCGCCTGCTGCGCATGGAGGAGGAGCTCCACAAGCGGGTCATCGGCCAGAACGACGCCGTCAAGGCGCTGTCGAAGGCGATCCGCCGTACGCGTGCCGGTCTGAAGGACCCGAAGCGCCCCGGTGGCTCGTTCATCTTCGCCGGCCCGTCCGGTGTCGGTAAGACCGAGCTGTCCAAGGCGCTCGCCGAGTTCCTCTTCGGCGACGAGGACGCGCTGATCTCCCTCGACATGTCGGAGTTCAGCGAGAAGCACACGGTCTCCCGTCTCTTCGGTTCGCCCCCCGGCTACGTGGGCTACGAGGAGGGCGGCCAGCTGACCGAGAAGGTGCGCCGCAAGCCGTTCTCCGTCGTCCTGTTCGACGAGGTCGAGAAGGCCCACCCGGACATCTTCAACTCGCTGCTGCAGATCCTGGAGGACGGTCGCCTGACCGACTCCCAGGGCCGGGTCGTGGACTTCAAGAACACGGTCATCATCATGACGACCAACCTCGGCACCCGGGACATCTCCAAGGGCTTCAACCTGGGCTTCGCGGCCTCGGGTGACACGAAGACCAACTACGAGCGCATGAAGAACAAGGTCCAGGACGAGCTGAAGCAGCACTTCCGGCCCGAGTTCCTCAACCGTGTGGACGACGTCGTCGTCTTCCCGCAGCTCACGCAGGAGGACATCCTGCGGATCGTCGACCTGATGATCAGCAAGGTGGACGAGCGCCTGAAGGACCGGGACATGGGCATCGAGCTGTCCCAGTCCGCCAAGGAGCTGCTGTCCAAGAAGGGCTACGACCCCGTGCTGGGCGCCCGGCCGCTGCGCCGCACCATCCAGCGCGAGATCGAGGACAGCCTCTCCGAGAAGATCCTCTTCGGCGAGCTGCGCCCCGGTCACATCGTGGTCGTGGACACGGAGGGCGAGGGCGACACCGCGACCTTCACCTTCCGCGGCGAGGAGAAGTCGGCCCTGCCGGACGCCCCGCCGATCGAGCAGGCGGCGGGCGGCGGCCCGAACCTGAGCAAGGACGCGTGAGCCTCCGGCGGTTCAGCTGAAAAAAGGGGCCGGTGCCTTCGGGCACCGGCCCCTTTCAGCGTTCTTCCACGGTGAGTTCGGCGTTCGGGAAGAGTTCCCGGTATCGGGACGCGGTGACGGAATGGCCGGGCTGATTCACCAGGACCACCGAGCGCAGGCCCGGTAGCCGGTGCGCCAGGAGCGAGAGGTCTTCGGTGCCGGACATCATGCCGACCTGAAGAACCTCGACGCCGGGAAGGACCGGCATCGGGCCGAGGGAGTGCGTCAGCACCCTGCCGGTCAGGTCGATGCGGGTCAGCCGGGGCAGTTCCGCGACTTCACGCCAGTCGTCCTCCGACAGCTCCGTGGCCAGTGATCCGAAACTCAGGGTGCGCAGAGACGCCCACCGGCTCAGCCCGCGCAACCCCGTGCTTTTGATGCTGTGTACGCCGAGGAAAAGGGATTCCAGCGGGGCGTCCACCGGCAGGGCATCGGTGAGGTCGGCGCCCGGCAGTTCCTGGTGTACGGAAAGGTCGGTGAGGGACCGGAGGGACCCCAGTCCGGTCATGTCGGCGATGCCGCAGGCGAGCGTGGTGAGCGGGAGAACGGAAAGCCGGTCCACGCCGGCGGCCGGACAGCCGAGCACCCCAAGCCGACGCAAACCACTGAACGGAACAAGAGCGCCCAGATCGGTGAGGTCAGGGTTCTCCAATATGAAAAGCGTTGTCACGGCCTCGGGAGTCGGCACAGCGGCCAGGATGTCCTCGGCGCTGTGCGGGCCGACGAAAGACAGCTGGTGCCAGGGACGCATCAAGCCCAGTGTCGCGCGCTGGTCGGCCGAGTCGCAGTTCAGGCGGAGACCTGCCCGGCCCAGATGGTCCAGCACCTCCGCCGCGTACTCCCTGGCGTCGAACCGCCCCCACGTCCCCACCAACTGCCGCCGCACATCCAGGTCCGGATGCCCCCGGAACCGCCGCAGCACCCCCAGCGCCCCCTCCGGCTCCGCCTCCCCGAGGAGGGACGCGGTGATCACCACGCCCAGTGACTCCGCGGCCGTCAGCCCGTCCGGGCCCGGCAGCAGCTCCAGCACCAGCGGGCCCGCGCCGGCCAGGGACCGCGCGTCCTCCTTCGTCCGCGGCGGGATCAGCGCCGCCGCCCGTGCCTCCACCTCCGCCCGCACCCCCGCGTCCAGGGCCACCGCGTGTTCCAGGCAGGCGAGGGCGAGCAGGGTCAGCCGGGGGGTGTCCCGGGCGAGCAGCTGCCGGAGCAGCCAGGCCCGTTCCCGGGGGCGGGCGTGGGCGACGGCCATGCGGATGACGTCCTCCCACTGGGTGTCGTCGGCGTGGCCGAGCAGCACCTCCAGATGCCCCTCCTCGACCGCGTACCGCGCCCCCAGGTAGTCCTGGAAGGTGCGGTGGACGAAGTCCACGACGCCCTGTGCCGGCTGCCGGAGCAGGCCGCTGCGCAGCAGCAGCTCCCGCAGGACCGCCGGCGCGTCACCGCCCGCCGAGGCCACCGCCGGCAGGCACCGCTCCACGATGCCCTCCGCCGTGCCGGCGTCCATCTCCGTGCGGCCGCTGAGCACCAGCGCGTACGCGAGCCGTTGCAGCAGCTCCAGCTGGGCCTCCTCGCCCAGTTCGACGGCCATGCCCCGCTCCCGGTCCCGGCGCGCGAGCAGCATCGTGAGGGCGGCGTCGTACAACTCCTTGCGGCCGGTGGGGAGATAGCCCCGGCGTTCGCGGTGCAGGGCGCAGATCAGGCCGCACATCAGGGGGTTGGTGGTCAGCCGGGCCAGATCGCGCTTGGTGCGCAGGGAGTCCAGCAGCGGCGCCTCGAACTCCGGGGCCCGCGCCGCCTCGTGCCAGCGGCGGACGAAGGTGGCGACCTCCGAGCGGCGCATCGGGGCCAGGGTCAGCTCCCGGAAGCCCTCCTGGGCCAGCCAGTCGGCGCGGACGGCGGTCGGGCGGGAGGTCAGCAGCCAGCGGTTGCCGGGGTAGGCCGAAAGGAGGGAGCGCAGCCAGTCGCGGGTGCGGTGGCGGTCGGCGGCCGGTATCTCGTCCAGGCCGTCCACCAGGACCAGGCCCCGGCCCGCCGTGAGCACGCGTTCGGCCCAGCCCTCCGGCGGGGTCAGCGGGCAGCTCACGGCCTTCAGGAACCCGTCCGGGGCGGGCAGGGCGCCGGTGCGGATCAGAGTGCGCAGGGGGAGGACGTAGGGGACGCGGCCGCCGTCGCGGGCCGCGGTGACCGCGAGCCACTGCACCAGGGTGGTCTTGCCGGAACCGGCGTCGCCGCGCAGCAGCACCCGGTCGTCGGCGAGCAGCGCCTCCTCGGCCCGCAGCCGGCCGGTGACGGCCGGCGGGTGCTCGCCGGTCGCCCGGTCGGGCGGGGCGTCCCCGGCCGCGGTCGCCTCCAGGCTCAGGTAGGCGACTTCCAGGGGCCAGCGGTCCGGGGAGTCGCGCAGGTCGACGCCGTAGATGGTGATGTGGTTGTGGCGGTCGGCCACGTACGGCAGGTAGCGACGCTCGAAGGCGGTGTCGCGCCCGTCGGGGCGCGGGGTGCGGACGATCAGCTCGTCCACCTTGGCGATGAGTTCGGCCTGGGCGCGGCTCTGTTCCACGAGGGTGCGGGCCACGAAGGACGACCGCCGGGTGAAGAACTCCAGGATCTGCAGGCAGGCCCATTCGGTCGCCGAGTCGAGGAAGTGGCGGGCGTCCGCGGAGAGGCCGTCGAAGGCGGTCGAGCCGTCGCTCAGCCGCCTCGCCAGGTCGCGGTACCCGAGGCGCACCGCCTGTACGTCGTCCATGTCCAGCTCGCCGAGCGTCAGCAGGCGTCCGGCCAGCGCATCGGCCACCGCGCTCCGCTCGTCCGCCGGGAACGGCGCCTCACCCGGGGACTCCACCGCCCGGTCCACGATCCGCTCGGCGAGCCTGTGGACGTCCTTGTCGCCGAGCGTCCGTTTCTCGCCCCGGAAGGTCACCAGCGCGGACAGCCGCACCGGCCTGTCCACCAGGCCCGCCCCGGGGCCGTCCCGCACGATCAGCTTCCGCACCAGCGGGCCGATCGCCGCGGACGCCAGCTTGCCGCCCAGTACCGTCGGCTCCATCCGCCACCCCCGTGGTCGTACGACGTCCCGAAGACTACGGACGGAGCCTAACGGGGTTACGACAACTGGCCGTCGTAGTCGGGCAGTTTGAAGGTGCGGTCGGCGTGGCCGCCGGAGAGGTCGGTGGCGCTGTTGCCGATGTTGGCGATGATGTCGTAGCCCTTGCTCTCGATGCCGGCGCGCTGGGCCGTCTTGTAGTCGGCGACGTTCTTGAAGAGGTCGACGAGGCCGCGCACGTAGAGGCCGGAGACCTGGTACCCGTCGTACTCCAGGTTCCACTTGGTGGGTGCCTCGATGATGCCCGGGCGGGCGGTGACGAAGAAGAGGGAGACGCCGTGTTCCTGGGCGTACTCGGCGACGTCCAGGACCGGCTTGTTGGCCGCCTGCGGAACCTGGAAGCCGAGGTCGGTCGCCAGCGCGGTGTTGTCGATGTCGAGGACGATGGCCTGCTTCTCGCCCGGCCCGGCCTCGGCGATGCGCTCCTTGATGTAGGGCAGTGCCTGGTCCATCACGGTCCGGCAGTCCTGCTGCCAGGTGGCGTAGTCGACCTTGCCAGTGGTGGCGCTCGCCGTCGCCGCCGCGGTGGCGGCCGGGGCCGGGCCGGCGTCCGCCGCCCGGGCCGGGGCGGCCACGGCGGCCAGGGCGGCCACGGAGACGGCGGTCACGGTGATGCGGCGCGCCAGGGGGCGTGTGGTCATCGGTGGGGGTTCCTCTCGCATCCGTCAGGAGATGGCAGGTGCATGATCTGTGGGGCGGGTGGCGCGAGGGGAACCGTAGGGTTACCGGACGGTAGGTGGATAGGGGTCTGCGTCACATTCGCGGCCGCGCGCATACGCCGGCCCGGTGATAAGGCGCACAGGTGAAATGTCCCTTACTACCCCTGATAGTGGGATGGGTCGACCGGGTAAAGGGCGGGCAAAAGGCGTGCCGATTCCGGAACCCGGGGGTCAAAGGAGCACGTCGGGGGCCTAGGTGCCCGGTGGCCACCGGGCCTGTCAAGGTGATGGCGGGTCGGTGGGCCTCTACTACCGCGCGCCGTAGAAGCGTCACTTTTACCCGGCGGGGCGATCGGTTACCAAGGGATGGCCGCCGTGGTGGACGTCTGTGCGCCGGGTGGCCTGTCTGTCCCCGATTTCACGAGGTCCCGATGATCAAGCGCTTCACGTCCCGTGCTCTCCGTACGTCCTCGCTCCGTACCCGTGCCGCCGTTCTGGCCGCCGGTGTCGCTGTCCCGGTCGTGCTGGGCGCCGGAGCCGCGAGCGCCGCTCCGTCGGCCGCCTCCTGGGTCGACCCGGTGAAGAAGTACTCGCTGTCCGCGGGCTTCAACCAGTCCGGCGCCCGCTGGGTCGCCAAGCACAGCGGTCAGGACTTCGCCGTGCCGACCGGCACCGAGGTCGTCGCCGTGCACGGCGGCACCGTGGTCAAGGCCGGTCCCAACGGCGCCGGCGACGGCCCCGCGTACGGCAACGCCGTCGTGATCAAGCACGAGAACGGCGTCTACTCCCAGTACGCGCACCTGTCCCGGGTGGACGTGCGCATCGGCCAGACCGTGAAGGCCGGCCAGCACATCGCCCTGTCCGGCTCCACCGGCAACTCCACCGGTCCGCACCTGCACTTCGAGATCCGTACGACCCCGAACTACGGTTCCGCCCTCAACCCGCTGTCCTACCTGCGCGGCAAGGGCCTCAAGGTCTGAGCGGACGCTACCGGCGCGCGTGCTCGTGCGCCTGGGTGACCTGGTCCAGGGCGACCTCGAGAACGGCCGCGCGCTTCTTCTCGACGTCGCCCTCCAGGTCCTGGAGCAGGAACATGCCCGCGTGCAGGGTGAACAGGGCGCTGACCGAGCGCACCTGGTCGACCAGCTCGGCGTCCGGGTCCAGCAGGATGTCCCGCAGGCAGCGCATCCGGTCCTTGAAGGAGTCGCCGATGCGCAGCTCCCGCACCGTCGCCTGGTTCTCCTGCATGAAGCGGAACAGCGGCTCCGCGTGCGAGAGGGCCTGGCTGTAGCGCCGTACTATCTCCCGCTTCGTCTCCAGGGTGTGCGGCTGGTCGCGTCCCCACTCGATCAGGTCCTGGATCGGCTGCGTCAGGTCCTCGAAGAGGCTGACGATGATCTCTTCCTTGGTCTTGAAGTGGTAGTACAGGGCCGCCTTGGTGACGTCGAGGCGCTCCGCGATCTCGCGCAGGGAGGTCTTCTCGTAGCCCTGCTCCGCGAAGAGTTCGAGCGCGACGTCCTGGATGCGCTGGCGTGTGTTGCCGCGGCGCTGCTGCTTGGTGCCGTCCATGGTGCCGCCCATCCTGGTACTCCTTGCGCTCCCGCGAAACTTACTTGACGCCCGGCTAGTTGCCGTCTACCTTGCCAGTGTAGTGACTAGCCGGGCGGCAAGTAAGTGGCCGCCGGGGGGAGTGGGAAGAAGAAAGATGGCGGACACGGTGGAGAGCGCCCCAGGGGGGCGGAAACAGCGGAGCGTGCGCGTCGTACTGCTCGCGCTCATGATCGCGATGATGCTCGCGATGCTCGACAACATGATCGTGGGTACGGCGATGCCCACGATCGTCGGTGAACTCGGCGGCCTGGAACACCTCTCGTGGGTGGTGACCGGCTACACCCTGGCCACCGCGGCCTCTACCCCGATCTGGGGCAAGCTCGGTGACATGTACGGGCGCAAGGGCGCCTTCCTCAGCTCGATCGTGATCTTCCTGATCGGCTCGGCGCTCAGCGGCATGGCCCAGAACATGGGCGAGCTGATCGGTTTCCGTGCCGTGCAGGGTCTCGGCGCCGGCGGTCTGATGGTCGGCGTCATGGCGATCATCGGCGACCTGGTGCCGCCGCGGGAGCGGGGCAAGTACCAGGGCATGATGGCCGGCGTCATGGCGCTGGCGATGATCGGCGGTCCGCTGGTCGGCGGCACCATCACCGACAACTGGGGCTGGCGCTGGTCCTTCTACATCAACCTGCCGCTCGGCGCGGTCGCGCTCGTGCTGGTCACCGCCGTGCTGCACCTGCCGAAGAAGCGGTCCCAGGCGGGCATCGACTACCTCGGCGTCGTCCTGCTGACCGTCGGCATCACCTCGATCGTGCTGGTCACCACCTGGGGCGGCAGCGAGTACGCCTGGACCTCCGCGCGGATCATGGAGCTGATCGCGCTCGGCGTGGTCGCGCTGGTCGGCTTCGTGTTCTGGCAGACGAAGGCCGCCGAGCCGGTGCTGCCGCTGCACATCTTCCGCAGCCGCAACTTCACCCTGATGTCCGTCATCGGCTTCATCACCGGCTTCGTGATGTTCGGCGCCACGCTGTTCCTGCCGCTGTACCAGCAGGCGGTGCAGGGTGCCTCCGCGACCAACTCCGGTCTGCTGTTGCTGCCGATGCTCGGCGCGATGATGGTGACGTCGATGGTCGCCGGACGTGTCACCACCAACAGCGGCCGCTACAAGATCTTCCCGATCGCCGGCGGTGTGCTGATGATCGCCGGTCTGTATCTGATGTCGCTGATGGACACGGGCACGACCCGCCTCACCTCCGGCATCTACATGGCCGTGCTCGGCCTCGGCATGGGCTGCCTGATGCAGATCACCATGCTGGTGGCGCAGAACAGCGTCGAGATGAAGGACATGGGCGTGGCCTCGTCGTCCACGACGCTCTTCCGGACGCTCGGTTCCTCGTTCGGTGTCGCCGTGATGGGCGCGCTGTTCAACAACCGGGTCAAGGACGTCATGGCCGAGCGGGCCGGTGCGCTGGGCAAGAACATCACCGAGCAGTCCGCCCAGCTCGACGCGAAGAGCCTGAAGAAGCTGCCGCCGCTGGCCCGCGAGGCGTACCAGCACGCGGTCTCCGCGGGCACCCACTCCGCGTTCCTGCTGGGCGCCGTGATCGCCGTCCTGGTCCTGCTGGCGGCCTTCTTCGTCAAGGAGGTCCCCCTGCGGGGCGGCCCCCAGGCCCCGAAGGGCGACGAACCGGAAGCGGCGGTGCCCCCGCTGGCCGAGGCGATCTGACCTCGTCCTCCGCACCGAAGGCCCCCGGCGCGTGTCCGCCCCGGGGGCCTTTGCCCATGTCGTGAGGGGTGTGATGGACGAGATCCACCGATGGCTCGCGCAGTGGCTCGCCGCGAGCGAACCCGGCCTCCGCACCCGTGGCATCGGCGTCACGGTGCACGGGCCGGCCCCTGGGACCGCGGCCGGGCGTCGCCCGAAGGCGACGGCAGTGATCCTCACGCTGGAGTCGGACGAGCGCCTGGGCAAGCTGTACGTGTGGGAATCGGGAGGCACCTCACTGCTCTTCGTCGATTCCCGCACCGAGCGCACCTGGCAGGACCGGCAGGTGATCACCACGGGCAGTGACCTGGCCCGTGTCCTCGCCCCGCTCGTGAAACTGGTCGAGGGCCCTGTCGGACAGGGCTGAGGGAACGAGCCGGACCCGGCGGCGCCCCCTCGTCAGCGCTTCGTCGACAGGCCCGCGCCGCCGGACGCCTCCAGGACGACGCCGGTCACGAAGCCGTTCGCGGCGAGCATGTGCAGGGCGCGGGCGATGTCTTCGGGACGGCCGACCCGGCCCACCGGGGTGGCGGCGGCGATGTCCTCGAAGATGGCCTGGCGCTGCTCGGCCGGCTTGTCGTCCCACCAGGGGGTGTCGACGATGCCCGGGGCGACCGCGTTGATCCGCAGCGGGGCCAGTTCGACGGCGAGCGGCGGGATCATCGCCTCCAGGGCGCCGTTGATCGCGGCGAGACCGGCGGTGCCCGGGATGGCGGCGCGGGCGGACGCGGCGGTCACCAGGGTGACCGAGCCGTCCCGCCGCAGCGCGGGCAGCGCGGCCTGGAGCACCTGGACCTGCGGCCAGAACTTGCCGTCGAAACCGGCCGCCAGGTCCGCCAGGTCCAGCTCGGCGAAGGGGCCGGCACCCTTGCCGCCGCTGAGGGCGACGATCAGGTGGTCGACGGTGCCGGACCCGGCGAAGAAGGCGTCCAGCGCGGCCCGGTCCGAGGCGTCCAGCCGGTGGCCCGAGACCTTCCCGCCCCGGTCGGCGAGCCGCGCCACCGCGGCGTCGAGCCGGTCCTGGCCGCGACCGGTGATGATCACCTCCGCGCCGTCCGCCGCGCAGAACGCGGCGGTCGCCTCGCCGATGCCCGAGCTGCCGCCCATGACGACGACACGCTGTCCGGCGAGGGGGTGCGCAGGGGTGTGCGGAGTGCTCATGAGTGGCTTCTCTCCCGAGGCGTCACCGGGTTCCGGCCTGTTGCCGAGAACGTCGGTCTCGCCAAGCGTTGCCGAGACCGTTAGTCTCGTCAAGGGGGTTTCGAGAGGAAGTGGCACGTGCACGACACCAGGGAACCGCGCCCGCACACCGGGCGGCGCCGCAACGAAGCCGCCCGCCGGGCGATCCTCGACGCCGCCCTCGGCCTGCTCGCCGACGCGGACGGCGCCCCCGTCACCGTGGAGACCATCGCGCGCGCCGCGGGCGTCGGCAGACAGACCCTGTACCGCTGGTGGCCGTCCAAGGGCGCCGTCCTGCTGGACGCGCTGCTGGACCGGGCCGCCCAGGACGTACCCGCGCCGGACACCGGCAGCCTCCGGGACGACCTGCGGGCCCTGGTGACCGCCACCTTCGATGCGGCGCAGCGGCCGCCCTCCGGCCCGGCCCTGCGCACGCTGGTCCGCGAGGCGGCCGGGGACCCGCGGCTGGCCGAACTGCTGCGGACGTTCACCGAGTCCCGCCGGGCCGCGGTGCGCGCGGTCCTGGAGCGGGGCCGCGAACGCGGCGAACTCCCGGCGGGCCAGGACGTCGATCTGCTGGTCGACCAGTTCTACGGCCTGTTCTGGTACCGCTTCCTGCTCGGCCACGCCCCCCTGGACCGGCCCACCGCACTGCGGCTCACCGACGCGCTGCTCGGCCAGGCCCTTGTCGAGAGGGCCTGAGATTCAGCCGGTGCTCCCCGACAGCGGCAGCATCGGATAGCTGCCCGTGTTGGTGGGCGCGTGCTCGGGGAGCCAGAGGACCGCCACCGCGCCCTCGGCGGGCAGATGGGCGGGGGTGCCGATCGGGCGGATGTTGCGGAAGGTGAGGCGGGCGCCGAGGACCCGCGCCTGGCCGGCCGCGATGGTCAGGCCCAGGCCGTGCCCCTTGCCCGCGCGGTCCTTGCTGCCGGTGCGGAACCGGCTCGGACCCTCGGCCAGCAGCTCCTCGGGGAAGCCGGGGCCGTGGTCGCGGACCCGGATCACCCGGCCCTCGACGCTCACCTCGATCGGCGGCCGGCCGTGCCGCGCGGCGTTGGCGAGCAGGTTGAACAGCACCCGCTCCAGGCGCCGCGGATCGGTCGTCACCATGGACTCGTGGACGACGCGCACGACGATCTCCGGGTCCTTGGCGGCCACCCGCCGGGCCACGAACTCGCCGAGCAGGATGTCCTGGAGCTCGGCCCGCTCCGAGGCGCTGTCCAGGCGGGCCACCTCCAGCACGTCCTCGACCAGCGTGCGCATCGCCTTGGCCCGGTCCAGCACCAGCTCGGTGGGCCGGCCCGGCGGCAGCAGCTCGGCGGCCGTCAGCAGTCCCGTCACCGGGGTGCGCAGTTCGTGCGCGATGTCCGCGGTGACCCGCCGCTCGGCCTCCAGCCGCTGCCGCAGCGCGTCCGCCATGGCGTCCACGGCCCGCGCGAGATCGTCGGTCTCGTCCCGTACGACGCCGCCGATCGCCTCCCGCACCCGTACGTCGGTCTCGCCACGGGCGACCTCGTTCGCCGCGGCCGCCGCCTTGCGCAGCCGCCCGGACAGTTGCCCGCCGATCAGCACGCCGAGCGCGCTGCCGCCGAGGACGACCGCGATGGAGCCGATGACCAGGGCCTGGTCCAGGTCGTTCATCACGCCCAGGGACCGGTCGGGGAAGTGGCTGTGCCAGGAGAGCACATGCCCGTCCTTGGCGGGTACGGCGGCCCAGATGTCCGGGGGCTTCGAGCCGTGGTCGGAGACGTCGCTGGCCCGCCGCCCGGCCGCCACCTTCTGCCGCAGCGCGCGCGGCAGCGCCGGGTCGTCGATCTTGATGTCGGGGAAGTTGGTCCGCCCGTACAGCTCGTAGTTGCGCTGGGCCAGCAGGACCCGGTCGTTGGCCAGGTCGCGCGCGTTGTCCAGCATGGAGACCCGGGCCGCGTTGTGCACGACCAGGCTCAGCGCGACCGCCACCAGCCCGGCCACCAGCGCGATCGCCGCGCTCAGCTTCCATCTGATCCCGGTGTGCAGGCCCACGCGCTCCATGCGCCGGACCGGGTGGCGAAGAAACCCCCGCATGCCGCCGCTCCGTTCAGGCCTTCAGTTTGTAGCCGAAGCCACGGACGGTCTCGATGCGGTCCTGGCCGATCTTCTGGCGCAGCCGCTGCACGTGCACGTCGACCACCCGGGTGTCGCCGCCCCAGCCGTAGTCCCACACCCGCTCCAGGAGCTTGTCGCGGGAGAGGACCGAGCCCGGCGCGGAGGAGAACTCCAGCAGCAGCCGCATCTCGGTGGGGGTGAGCGCCACCGGCTCCCCGGCCCGGCGCACCTCCATGCCGTCGGTGTCGATCCGCAGGTCGCCGAAGGTCAGGGTGGAGCCGCCCTGCACCGCGGACCCGGTCTCCTCCGGGTGGTGGGAGCCGCCCGCGTGCCCGAAGCGGCGCAGCACCGCCCGGATCCGGGCGACCAGCACGGCACCGTCGAAGGGCTTGGTCACGTAGTCGTCCGCGCCCGCCTCCAGGCCGAGGACGACGTCGATGGAGTCGGCGCGCGCCGACAGCATGATCACCGGCACGGTCGACTCGTCCCGGATCCGCCGGCACAGACTGACGCCGTCCAGGCCCGGGACCATGACGTCGAGCAGGGCGATGTCGGGGCGGTTCGCCCGGAACGCCGCCAGGCCCGACAGGCCGTCGGGCATGGCCGTGACCGCGAAGCCGTCCCGCTCCAGCGCGAGCTGGGTGGCCTCGCGGATGACGTCGTCGTCCTCGACGAACAGAACGTGGGTCTGGTCTGCCATCCCGGGTGCTCTCTGTCCTCGTAACGGTGCTGGTCGTGATGTGGGGCGCGCCAGGTCAGTTGTCCGGCACGGGCGACGGAACCTCGCCGGCCGACTTGCTGTACTCGTTGCGCACGCTCTTGCCGGGCGCGAACCGTCCCGTCTTCCAGGTGTACGGCGTCACGATCTCACCGGACGGGCTGGAGATGGGATCGCCCTTCTCGTAATACTGCCTCGTCACCGAGAGCCGCCCCTGGTCGATCTCCGCGTAGACCGGGGACTCCTCGGTCCGGAAGACGTTCTTGAAGACGCCGGACTCCTCCCGGTACACGTACGAGCCGATCCCGACCGCGTCGGCGCAGGTCAGCACGTTGACCACCACGTCGTCCACCGAGTTCCCGGTCAGATCGCCGTACGAGACGTCCACCGGGTACTCGTCGCCGCTGCACGGCTTCAGCTCCCGCTTGACCGCGGCCGAGACGGCCGGGTCCTGCTTGAGCAGCCGTACGGCGTCCACCTTCCGGTACTTGTCCGGATCGGACGGCGACGGTGAGGGGGAGGCGACGGCCCCGCCCACCGCCGAGGCGTGTGCCGGGCCCTCGTCCCGCGCCCCCATCCCGCCCGTGCCGCACGCCGCGGCGAAAAGGGCGAGGGCGGTGACCGAGGCCACCGCCGCGATCACCGCCAGCAAACTCCCGCGGGCCGGTTCCGGCCCGGGCCCGGTCAGGCCGCGCAACGCTCCCGCTCCTCACGCTCCAGCGCCCGTGCGTCCAGGTCGCGGGCCTCCAGCTCCTCACGGAGCCGGGCGAGCGCCCGGTGCAGTGTGCTCTTGACCGTACCGGCCGACATGCCGAGGGCCGCGGCCGTCTCCTCCGTGGACATCTGCTCCCAGTGTCGCAGCACCACGACGCTGCGCTGCTTGGGTGCGAGGACTTTCAGGACGTCCATCAGCAGGGCGCGGTCGGCGTGCTGCTCGGTGGAGTCGTCCACGCAGGCGTCCGGCAGCTGCTCGGTGGGGACCTCCTCCAGCTTGCGCGCCCGCCACCACTCGGTCCGCGTGTTGATCATGACCCGGCGCAGATAGGCGTCGGCGAGCCGCTTGTCGGCGATGCCGTCCCAGCGGCCGTACGTCCGTACCAGCGCGGTCTGCAGCAGGTCCTGGGCGTCGACGGGGTCCGGCACCAGTCGACGCGCACTGCGCAGCAGCGCGTCCTGCCGGGTGCGGACGTACTCCTCGAATTCGAGCACCTCGCCCTGGGCCATGTTCAACCGCCTCCGTTCCCCGTGTGCTCCGGCTCCCCGCCGAAGTCCCGCCGTCCTGCTGTCCGTCCCGGTGGTCCGCCGGGCACGAACAAGAAGGTAGGCAGTCGTTGTCACGAGGCTGTGCGCACCAGCCTGCGGCTAGCAATCGGCTATCCGTCGGTTGTGTAACGGACGTAGGAAGCGGGTAAAGGGGCAGGCTGCTATGTCCGGGTATGGGGCTTTTATTGGGGGCTACTTGGTCACGAGCCTCCGTAACAGAGGCGCGCCCGCTGTGATCTGTCTGGGCGTCAGGTCAGCGGCAGCCGGTACAGGCCGCCCGGCAGTGGCTCCACCAGACCGTCGGTGACGAGACCGTCGAGCGCGCGGGCCCGCTGCACCGGCTCGTGCCACACCCGGTCCAGCACCGCCTGCGGCACCGGCGCGTGCGCCTCCCGCAGCACGGCCAGCAGCTTGCCGCGCACCTGCCGGTCGGTGCCGGCGTACGTCTGCCCCCGGCGCGGCGGCCCCTGGTGCTCCGGCTTGCCGGCCAGCCGCCAGGCGCACTGCGCGGCGATCGGACAGCGCCCGCAGCCCTCGTTCTTCGCCGTGCACACCAGAGCGCCCAGCTCCATGGAGGCGGCGGCCCAGCGCGCGGCCGTCGACTCCTCCTCGGGCAGCAGTTCGCGGGCGAGGCGCCGCTCGGCCGCCGTGGTCGCGTTCGGCGGGTACTGCACCCCCGTCACCGCCCGCGCCAGCACCCGTCGCACATTCGTGTCCAGCACCGGATGCCGCTGCCCGTACGCGAACGAGGCCACCGCGGCGGCCGTGTACTCGCCGATGCCGGGCAGCGCGAGCAGCTGCGCGTGCTCCGTCGGTACGTCCCCGCCGTGCCGTTCCGTTATGGCGACCGCGGCGCCGTGCAACCGCAGCGCACGGCGCGGATAGCCGAGCCGGCCCCAGGCGCGCACCGCCTCGCCGGGAGCCTCCTTCGCCAGGTCGGCGGGGCGCGGCCAGCGGGCGAGCCACTGTTCGTAGACGGGCAGCACCCGGTTCACCGGGGTCTGCTGGAGCATGAACTCGCTGACCATCACCCCCCAGGCGCCCGCCTCCGGGCGGCGCCAGGGGAGGTCGCGGGCGTGGGTGTCGAACCAGGCGATCACGGGGGCGTGGAGCTTCTCAGTCATGGCCTTCCGATCCTGCCACGCCGCGCCGGGTGGCGCGGGTGACCGCGCGGTCACCGAGCGTGCCGGGAAGTGAAGAACCGTGCCTGCCGGGCCAGTTGCCGGAATGATGATCCGGAAAAGTTGCCGCGCGTACGGCGGGTGGCGCAAGGCCGCGCGCCGATCTCTCGTAGAGTTTGGGCGTGGGATCTCTGCGCAATCCGGTCGGGCCGCTTCCCTCCTCCATCTACTGGCGTCGGAGGGCCATCCTGCTGTCGGTGGTCGCCGTGGTGGCGCTGCTGATCGCCTGGTTCGTCACCGCCGGGGGCGGGGGCGGAAAGAAGGGCACCAGCGCGTCCGGCGGCAAGAATCCCGCGAACACCATCACGCCCGGCCCGTCCGGGTCGGGCCCCGCCTACAGCCAACACCCGGGCGGGCGCGACGAGTCGGGGGGCGCGGACTCGGGGTCGGGGTCGGGTTCCGGTTCCGCTCCGGGTGACGGCGGGGGCTCAGGTTCCGATTCCGGTTCCGGCAACGGCGGTTCGGGCACCGGCGGTTCGGGTGCCGGCTCCGCCGCCGGCGGCGGGGTCGTCGCGGGCGACGCCCTCCCCGGCTCCTCCCCGCTGCCCGACTGCGCGGCCGGGGCGGTGTCGCTGAGCCTGCGGAGCCTGCACAACTCCTACTCGCCCGACCAGACGCCGACCTTCGAACTCACCGCGAAGAACGGCTCGTCCGCCGACTGCAAGGTCGACCTCGGGCCGAAGAACGCGGTGCTGACGATCACGCCCGCGGACACCGACGACGCGTTCTGGTCCTCCGCCGACTGCCCCAAGGGCGCGGGCAACCTGCCGTTCCGGGTGCCGGCCGGCAAGAGCATCACGTACACCGTGCAGTGGGACCGCCGCCCGAGCGCCGCCCACTGCGCGACGCCGTCCGGCGGTCCGGCGAAGGCGGGCACGTATCTGCTGGAGGCCAAGACCCCGGGCTACGGAAAGCTGACGGCGTCGTTCGTGCTGTCGGCGGACTAGGGTCTTCCGTTCGGACCAGGCCCCGCGAGCCCGGCGCGATCCAGACGAGAGGCCCTAGACGTACCGCTCCAGGATCGAGGACTCGGCCAGGCGGGACAGGCCCTCGCGGACGCTCCTCGCTCGCGCCTCGCCCACGCCGTCCACCGTCTGGAGGTCGTCCACGCTCGCGGCCAGCAACTTCTGGAGCCCGCCGAAGTGTTCGACCAGCCGGTCGATGATCGCGCCGGGCAGCCGCGGCACCTTGGCCAGCAGCCGGAAGCCCCGCGGGGACACCGCGGAGTCGAGCGTCTCGGGCGAACCGGTGTAGCCCAGCGCCCGCGCCACCGTGCCGACTTCGATCAGCTCCGCCTGGGTGAGCGCGTCCAGCTCGGCCAGGGCCTGCTCCACCGTGCGGGAACGCTTCGCCGTCGGCTCGGGCACGTAGTCCCGCACCACCAGCTCCCGGTCCGGCTCGACCCCCGCGATCAACTCCTCCAGCTGGAGGGCGAGGAGGCGGCCGTCGGTGCCCAGCTCCACCACGTACTCGGCGATCTCGGTGGCGATCCGCCGGACCATCTCCAGGCGCTGCGCGACGGCGGACACGTCCCGCACCGTCACCAGGTCCTCGATCTCCAGCGCCGACAGCGTGCCCGCCACCTCGTCCAGGCGCAGCTTGTACCGCTCCAGCGTGGCCAGCGCCTGGTTCGCGCGGGAGAGGATCGCCGCGGAGTCCTCCAGGACGCGGCGCTGACCGTCGACGTAGAGCGCGATCAGCCGCATCGACTGGGAGACCGAGACCACCGGGAAGCCGACCTGCTTGCTCACCCGGTCCGCCGTGCGGTGCCGGGTGCCCGTCTCCTCCGTGGGGATCGTCGGGTCCGGGACCAGCTGGACGCCCGCGCGCAGGATCTTCGACAGGTCCGACGACAGCACGATGCCGCCGTCCAGCTTGCACAGCTCCCGCAGCCGGGTCGCGGTGAACTCCACGTCCAGCACGAACCCGCCCGTGCACATCGCCTCTACGGTCTTGTCGGAGCCGAGCACGATCAGTCCGCCGGTGTTGCCGCGCAGCACGCGCTCCAGGCCGTCCCGCATGGCCGTACCGGGTGCCACGGCGCTCAGCGAGGCGCGCATCAGGCGATCGGAACCGGCACTCCCACCGGACTTTCCGGGAGCTGCTGCCCGGTCGTTGGCTGCCACTGCACTCCTCCGGTCGCAGGTTCTGACGCGCTCCCGTACCCGCACGCGGTTCGTACGGACGGGCGAGACCTGGGCAAAGTCTACCGGCGGTCCTCCGCCTCCCGTGGGGCCTCTCGGCGACGGGAGCGGGGCAGGACCCGCAGCGCATCTCCCATGTCGGCGACTTCCAGCACCTTCATCCCCGGCGGGATCTTCCCCGGATCGCCCGGCACCAGGGCATGCGTGAAGCCCAGCCGGTGCGCCTCGGCGAGTCTGCGCTGCACGCCCGTGACCCGCCTCACCTCGCCCGCCAGGCCCACCTCGCCGATGGCGACCAGGTTCTTCGGCAGCGGGGTGTCGCTCGCCGCGGAGGCCAGCGCGAGGGCGATCGCCAGGTCGGCGGCCGGCTCGGACAGCTTCACCCCGCCGACCGTCGCCGAGTAGATGTCCCGCTTGCCGAGCGCGCTGATCCGGCCGCGCTGTTCGAGCACGGCCAGCATCATCGACACCCGGGAGGTCTCCAGGCCGGACGTCGTGCGCCTGGGGGAGGGGATCTGGGAGTCGACGGTCAGCGCCTGCACCTCCGCGACCAGCGGGCGGCGGCCCTCCAGGGTCACGGTCAGACAGGTGCCCGGCACCGGTTCGTCGCGCCGGGTGAGGAAGAGGCCGCTGGGGTCGGCGAGGCCGGTGATGCCCTCGTCGTGCAGCTCGAAGCAGCCGACCTCGTCGGTGGCGCCGTACCGGTTCTTCACACCGCGCACCAGGCGCAGCCGGGCGTGCCGGTCGCCCTCGAAGTGCAGCACGACGTCCACCAGGTGCTCCAGGAGGCGGGGGCCCGCGATGGCGCCGTCCTTGGTGACGTGGCCCACCAGCAGCGTGGACATGCCGCGCTCCTTGGACGCGCGGATCAGCGCCCCGGCCACCTCGCGCACCTGGGCCATGCCGCCGGGCGCCCCCTCGATCTCCGGGGAGGCGACGGTCTGCACCGAGTCGAGGATCAGCAGGGACGGCTTGACCTCGTCCAAGTGACCGAGGACCGCGGACAGGTCGGTCTCCGCGGCCAGATACAGATGGTCGTGCAGGGCGCCGATGCGGTCGGCGCGCAGCCGCACCTGGCTCGCCGACTCCTCGCCCGTGACATAGAGGGTGCGGTGCTCCTCGCTCGCCGCCTTGGCCGCGACGTCCAGCAGCAGGGTGGACTTGCCGACGCCCGGCTCGCCCGCGAGCAGCACCACCGCGCCCGGCACCAGCCCGCCGCCGAGCACCCGGTCCAGCTCGGGCACGCCGGTGGGGCGGGCGGTGGCCTGCCTGCCGTCGACCTGGCCGATGGGCAGCGCGGAGTTCACGACCCGGCCGGGCGCCGTGGTGCGCACGGCGGGCGCGCCGTACTCCTCGACCGTGCCCCACGCCTGGCACTCGGGGCAGCGGCCGAGCCACTTGGCCGTCTGCCAGCCGCACTCGGTGCAGCGGTAGGACGGGCGGTCCTTGGTGGTCTTGGTACGGGCAGCCATGCGGAAACCGTAGCCCGCGGCACTGACAGTGGGACGGGTGACCGCCATGTGGGTGGACCCGTACCGGTCACCGGCCGTCCCTATTCAGCCGTGTGACAAAGGGTTCCTGTCCCCTTATGAGGGATCGTTTCACCCGTACGGATTAAAACAGCTCAAGGCTCCGGAAGGGACGCTCCGCCGCGGCCTACGGTCGCACGGGTGATGAGCAGCAGCCCGGAGACCACCACCCGCACCACCGGCGCGTACCGGGCGCACGGCCGGGCGCGAAAGGCGCGCGAGACGCGTGAACCCGGCGACCGTGCGCAGGCGCCCGAGCCGCGCGAGACGCACGAGGCGGACGACGCTCGTGACGCTCATGGGGCGCCCGATGTCCGCAGGGCCCGTGAGGCGCGCGACCGGGCCGCCGCGCGCTCCATCGCCCGCCGCGCGTCGGCGTGCCACGAGCCGTACCTGGACGGCCTGTTCACCTACTGCCTGTCCATCCTGTGCGACCACGACGCGGCCACCGCCGCCCTGGGCGACGCCCTCGCGCTGGCCGAGCGGCGCGCGCACCGCGTCCCCGCCGCCGACGGCGAGCGCAGGGCCTGGCTGTACGCGCTGGCCCGCTGGTCGTGCCTGCGCAAGCTGGCCGAGGCCAAACAGAGGCGGCAGGCCGCGCACGCGGCGGGCCGCACCGGCAGGCCGGCCGGACAGGAGCCGACCGGGCCCGCCCTCCCCGCGCCGCTCCAGGAACAGCGGCGCCGGGAACTGGCCCTGCTCGCCTGGCCGGAGGCGGCCGGCACCACCCCCGAGCAGCGCGAGGCCCTGGAACTCGCCGTCCGCCACCACCTCACCGCCGGCGAGGTCGCCGCCGTCCTCGGCATGGCACCGGCCGCCGCCCGCGATCTGCTGGCCGCGGCCGCCTGCGAGGTCGAGCGCACCCGCACCGCACTCGCCGTGGTGGAGACCGGAGGCTGCCCGAGCGTCGCGCACCTCACCGGGGACAACCGGCTGATCCTCTCCACGGCGCTGCGCCGCGAACTGGTCCGGCACGTCGACGACTGCCCGCGCTGCCGCCGCACCGCCGAGCACGCGGCCCCCGGCCGCTGGCCCGGCACCACGGTCACCCCCGCCGAGCTGCCGGTCCTGGAGGCGCCCCGCGCGGCCCTCGCCGCGCTCTCCCGGTCGCGGGTCGCGGCCGCCCCCCGCTTCGACCGCCGCGGCTTCCCGATGGACCCGAAGGACCGCGCGGCCCGCCGCGACCGGTTGCGCGCCCGCGCGGTGACGACGACGGTGGTCGCCACGGTGGTGGCGGCACCCGTGCTCGCCCTGTGGGCCGCCTACCGGGGCGCGCCGGCCGGAGAGGGCGACGGCCACCACGGCACCACCCGCGAGGCCCAGGGGCCCGACACGTTCGGGGGCGGCGGCACGGGCGGCTACGAGAACGCGGGCAGCGCGCGCGTGAAGCGTCCGGGCGAGGACGGCAAGCCGGACGTCTCGGTGGAGGTGCGCGGCGTCTCCGGAACCGGCGCGGACGCCGCCGGCGGTCTGACGGTGACCGCGGCGAACGACGGCGACACCACCCTGATCACCCTGACGGCCACCGGCTCGTCCGCCCTGCGCTGGTCGGCGACCACGGGAGCGTCCTGGCTCTATCTGAGCCGGTCCTCGGGCACCCTCGACCCCGGCACCTCCGTGACGGTGAAGGCCTACGTCGACCACCTCCGCGAGCCCTCGGGCCCCTGGCGCGCCCAGGTGGCCGTCTCCCCGGCCGGCGCGGTGGTCACCATCACCGGCTACGGCACGGCCCCGAGCCGCCACCCCGTACCGCCCTCGCCCACCCCGGCCCCGAGCATCCCCACCGCACCCCCGCCCACCACCCCGGCCTCCCCGCCCACGGAACCCACGCCCCCACCGCCCTCCGACACCCCCACCCCCACACCTCCGCCGCCGACCCCCACCGAGACGCCTAGCCCGTCGGAGACGTAGGAAGCCACGCCGGCGCGTCGCAGGTGCGGGGTCAGCGGGCGGTCAACGGCTCGGGGCCTGCCGGAACGGCGGCCGCGTGCCCGCGGGCACCGGCCGGCCACACGCCGAGCCATGTCGAAAACCCCTCGGCGCCCGCCCGGACCGTGCGTGGTCGGGCGGGCGCCGAGGGGTTCTCCGGGCCGCGGCGGGAAGCCCCGGCGCGAAGCCCGGGCGCAGGCGGCGGCGAGCGGCTACGGTGCCGGGTCCGCCGGGTGCGGGGCCACGACCGGGAGCGCCGACGCCAGGCGCTGCTCGCACAGTTCGACCAGGCGGTCGTACCCCGCCTTGCCCATCAGCTCCGTGAGTTCGGCGCGGTAGGAGACGTACACCGGCTCGCCCGCCCCGTGCGCCGAGGTCGCCGACGTGCACCACCAGTGCAGGTCGTGGCCGCCGGGACCCCAGCCCCTGCGGTCGTACTCCCCGATGGACACCTGGAGCACCCGCGTGTCGTCCGGCCGGTCGATCCACTCGTAGGTCCGCCGGATCGGCAGCTGCCAGCACACGTCCGGCTTGGTCTCCAGCGGTTCCCGTCCCTCCTTCAGCGCCAGGATGTGCAGCGAGCAGCCCGCGCCGCCCGCGAACCCCGGCCGGTTCTGGAAGATGCAGGACCCCTGGAAGGGCCGCGTCTGCCGGGACCCCTCCTCGTCCTCCGACACCCAGCCGCCGCGCACGCCCTCGTCGTGGTGCTGCCAGATGTCCGGCGTGAGCCGGGCCACGTGCTCGGCGACCCGCTTCTCGTCGTCCTCGTCGGAGAAGTGCGCGCCCAGCGAGCAGCAGCCGTCGTCCGCGCGGCCCGCCTGGATGCCCTGGCAGCCGCTGCCGAAGATGCAGTTCCAGCGCGAGGTCAGCCAGGTCAGATCGCAGCGGAAGACCTGCTCGTCGTCCGCCGGATCGGGAAACTCCACCCACGCGCGCGCGAAGTCGAGCCCCTTCTCGTCGCTCACCTTCGACCCCTTGGAAGCTTTGGCAGCCTTGCGTACCTTGTCCGCCTTTTCGGCTTTTGCCGACTTCGCCTTTTTCGTCTTTGGCACCCGTCCAGGGTAAGTGCCCCGCCCCCGGACCGGGGACCGAGGAGCCGCGTTCTGGCAGTAGCGTTCCGTACATGAGACTCGGTGTCCTGGACGTGGGTTCGAACACGGTGCATCTGCTGGTGGTGGACGCCCACCCCGGCGCGCGCCCGCTGCCCGCCCATTCGCACAAGGCCGACCTTCGGCTCGCCCAGCTCCTCGACGACGGCGGCGCCATCGGGGACGCCGGCATCGAGAAGCTCGTCGACGTCGTACGCGACGCCCTCCAGGCCGCCGAGGACAAGGGCGTCGAGGACCTGCTGCCGTTCGCGACCTCCGCCGTCCGCGAGGCGAGCAACGCCGACGAGGTCCTCGCCCGGGTCGCCGACGAGACCGGCGTACGACTCCAGGTCCTCTCCGGTGCCGAGGAGGCCCGCCTCACCTTCCTCGCGGTGCGCCGCTGGTTCGGCTGGTCCGCCGGGAAGCTGCTGGTCCTGGACATCGGCGGCGGCTCCCTGGAGATCGCCTTCGGCATCGACGAGGAGCCGGACGCCGCCGCCTCCCTCCCGCTCGGCGCCGGCCGGCTCACCGCCGGCTGGCTGCCCGGCGACCCGCCCGCCCCGGACGACGTGCGCGCCCTGCGCCGCCACGTCCGCGCGGAGATCGCCCGCACGGTCGGCGAGTTCGCCCGCTTCGGCGCCCCCGACCACGTCGTCGCCACCTCCAAGACCTTCAAACAGCTGGCCCGCATCGCCGGCGCCGCCCGCAGCGCCGAGGGCCTCTACGTGCAGCGCGAACTCAAGCGCGAGTCCCTGGAGGCATGGGTCCCGCGCCTGTCGGCCATGACCATCGACCAGCGCGCCGAACTGCCCGGCGTCTCCGCCGGCAGGGCGGCCCAGCTCCTCGCCGGCGCCCTGGTGGCCGAGGGCGCGATGGACCTCTTCGGCGTGGAGAGCCTGGAGATATGCCCGTGGGCGCTGCGCGAGGGCGTCATCCTGCGGCGCCTCGACCACATGGGCACGGCCTGAAAACGCGCCCCATGGCAAACCTCACAACGGCGAACCGGCACCCGGCACCCGCCCCACCGGACCCTTTAAGGTGACGGACGTGGCTGAACCAAGGGACGTGCCCGTCGCGCTGTCGACAGCCTCCGTGTATCCGGAGTCCACGGCGACGGCCTTCGAGATCGCCGCGCGGCTGGGATACGACGGCGTCGAGGTCATGGTGTGGACCGACCCGGTCAGCCAGGACATCGAGGCGCTGCGCCGGCTGTCGGACTACCACGGCATCCCGGTCCTGGCCGTCCACGCGCCCTGTCTGCTGATCACCCAGCGGGTGTGGTCCACGGACCCCTGGACCAAGCTGCGCCGGGCGCGGGCCGCCGCCGAGAAACTGGGCGCCTCCACCGTCGTCGTACACCCCCCGTTCCGCTGGCAGCGGCAGTACGCCCGCGACTTCGTCGCCGGGATCTGGCGGATGGCGGACGAGACCGACGTGCGGTTCGCCGTCGAGAACATGTACCCCTGGCGCTACCGCGACCGCGAGATGCTCGCCTACGCCCCCGCCTGGGACGTCACCGGCGACGACTACCGGCACTTCACGATCGACCTCAGCCACACGGCGACGGCCCGCACCGACGCCCTGGCGATGGTCGACCGCATGGGCGACCGGCTCGGACACGTGCACCTCGCCGACGGGCGTGGCTCGGCCAAGGACGAGCACCTGGTGCCGGGCCGCGGCACCCAGCCCTGCGCCGAACTGCTGGAACACCTGACCGTCTCCGGGTTCGACGGCCACATCGTCATCGAGGTCAACACCCGGCGGGCGATGTCGAGCGCCGAGCGCGAGGCCGACCTCGCCGAGGCCCTGGCCTTCACCCGCAAGCACCTGGCCGCCGCCGTCCGCCTCCCCCGGCGATGACCGGCCCCGCCGACGCGCCCGGCCCCGCCGCCCGCCGCCGCGGCCGGCCCCCGCGCACCGACTCCGCGGGCACCCGCGACCGCATCCTCGCGGCGGCCCGCGAGGAGTTCTCCGCGCACGGCTACGACCGGACGTCCGTGCGCCGGATCGCCCGCGCGGCCGGCGTGGACCCCGCGCTGGTCCACCACTACTTCGGCACCAAGGAACAGGTCTTCGCGGCGGCCGTGGAGGTCGCCTTCGCCCCCGCCCTGGGCGCCCCGGACACCCTGGCCGAGGGCCCGCCGGAGGCGGTGGGGGAGCGGCTGGCCCGCTTCATGTTCGGCGTCTGGGAGAACCCGGCGACCCGGGCACCGCTGCTGGCGATCCTCCGCTCCGCCCTCACCGACGACACCGCCGCCGCCGTCTTCCGCCGCCTGGTCGCCGAGCAGCTGACCCACCGCGTCGCCGCCCGCCTGCGGCTGCCGGACGCCGAACTGCGCGCCCAGCTGGCCGCCGCCCAGCTGGTGGGCGCGATCGTGCTGCGGTACGTGATCAGGCTGGAACCGCTGGCCTCGGCCGACCCGGAGCAGCTCGTCGCACAGGTGGCACCCGTCGTGCAGCGGCACCTCACGCACCCCTGACACCACCCGGGGTGAAACGCTCGTCCCGTATCGCGGACAACCGTGTCCATCCCTTGGAGCGGCGGCGTAGTCTCGGAGAAAGCCAGAACTGTCCATCGAGGAGCGAGCGACGATGCCCGAGCTGAGGTCCCGCACAGTCACCCACGGCCGCAACATGGCGGGCGCCCGCGCCCTTATGCGCGCCTCCGGTGTACCCGGCGCGGACATCGGCCGTAAGCCGATCATCGCGGTCGCGAACTCCTTCACCGAGTTCGTGCCCGGCCACACCCACCTCCAGCCGGTCGGCCGCATCGTCAGCGAGGCGATCACCGAGGCGGGCGGCATCCCGCGCGAGTTCAACACCATCGCCGTGGACGACGGCATCGCCATGGGCCACGGCGGCATGCTCTACTCGCTGCCCTCCCGCGACCTGATCGCGGACTCGGTGGAGTACATGGTGGAGGCCCACTGCGCCGACGCCCTGGTCTGCATCTCCAACTGCGACAAGATCACCCCGGGCATGCTGATGGCCGCCCTGCGCCTGAACATCCCGACGGTCTTCGTCTCCGGCGGACCCATGGAGGCCGGCCGCGCCACCCTGGTCGACGGCACCGTCCGCTCCCTCGACCTGATCGACGCCATCTCCGAGGCCGCCAACGACAAGGTCTCCGACGCCGACATCCTGCGCATCGAGGAGAACGCCTGCCCGACCTGCGGCAGCTGTTCCGGCATGTTCACCGCCAACTCGATGAACTGCCTCACCGAGGCCATCGGCCTCTCCCTGCCGGGCAACGGCTCGGTCCTCGCCACCCACACCGCGCGCAAGCGGCTCTACGTCGACGCGGCCCGCACGGTCATGGACCTCACCCGCCGCTACTACGAGCAGGACGACGCCACCGTCCTGCCGCGCAACATCGCCACCTTCCAGGCCTTCGAGAACGCCATGGCCCTGGACATCGCGATGGGCGGCTCCACCAACACGATCCTGCACCTGCTGGCCGCCGCCCAGGAGGCGGGCGTCCCCTTCGGCCTGGAGCAGATCGACGCCGTCTCCCGCCGCGTCCCCTGCCTCGCCAAGGTCGCCCCCAACGTCGCCAAGAACCGCACGTACTACATGGAGGACGTGCACCGCGCCGGCGGCATCCCCGCCCTGCTCGGCGAGCTGCACCGGGCCGGCCTGCTCAACGAGGACGTGCACGCCGTGCACAGCCCGTCCCTCGCCGACTGGCTCAAGACCTGGGACGTGCGCGGCGGCTCCCCGTCCCCCGAGGCCGTCGAGCTGTGGCACGCGGCCCCCGGCTGCGTCCGCTCCGCCGAGGCCTTCTCCCAGTCCGAGCGCTGGGAGACCCTGGACGACGACGCCGAGGGCGGCTGCATCCGCTCCGTCGAGCACGCCTACTCCAAGGACGGCGGCCTCGCGGTCCTGCGGGGCAACCTGGCCGTCGACGGCTGCGTGGTCAAGACGGCCGGCGTCGACGAGTCGATCTGGACCTTCGAGGGCCCGGCCGTGGTCTGCGAGTCCCAGGAGGAGGCCGTCCAGCGCATCCTCACCCAGGAGGTCAAGGAGGGCGACGTCGTCGTCATCCGCTACGAGGGCCCCAAGGGCGGCCCCGGCATGCAGGAGATGCTGTACCCGACGTCGTACCTGAAGGGCCGCGGCCTCGGCAAGAGCTGCGCGCTGATCACCGACGGCCGCTTCTCGGGCGGCACTTCCGGCCTCTCCATCGGCCACGCCTCCCCGGAGGCGGCCTCCGGCGGCACCATCGCCCTCGTCCGGGACGGCGACCGCATCCGCATCGACATCCCGAACCGGTCGATCGAACTGCTGGTGGACGACGCCGAACTGGCCCGCCGCACCGAGGAGCTGAACGGCACCTACGCCCCGAAGAACCGCGAGCGCAAGGTCTCCGCCGCCCTGCGCGCCTACGCCGCGATGGCGACCAGCGCCGACAAGGGCGCCGTGCGCGACGTGAGCAAGCTCGGCTGATCCCCGCGACAGCCGGAAGGGGCCGCCTCCCCCGGGGGAGCGGCCCCTTCCCGTCTCACCAGGCCGACGGGTCCCGCCCGTCGAGCGCGAACACCGAGCCGTCCGGAGCGGTGCCGTACACCTGCGGGGCGGCGAGGACGGGCGCGGCCCGCAGCGCGGCGACCCCCTCCGAACCGGCCCCCGGCCGGGCCGGCGTCTGCCCCGCGAGCCGCCCGCCGCGCACATCCACGGCCAGCAGCCGGCCGTCCCCCGCCGAGAAGTACAGGTACCGGTCCCCGGCGACCGGCGCCGAGCCGCGGCTCACCGACGTCTCCAGGTGCCACAGCCGCTCGCCGGCCCCGGTGTCCACGGCGTCCAGACCGCCGTTCACGTCCAGCAGGTACACCACACCGCGGCGCACGGCGGCGTGCACGTCCGGCCGGGGCGCCGGCAGCGGCACCCGGCGCGCGGTCCGGGACGCGGCGTCGTACCGCACCACGGCATCGGTGTCGCCGTACACCGGATCGGCCGCCGTGAAGTACACGGTGCCGCCCTCGGCCCCGGCCGGCCGGAGCAGCCCGGTCAGCCGGGCTTCCCAGCGCACCGCACCCGTGGCCGCGTCGAAGGCGACGACCCGGGTGCTCCCGCCGTCGGCGCTGGTGGTCGTCGCATAGGCGGGCGCACCGGCCGACCCGTCGCCCGGGAAGGTGTCGACGCGCGGCCGGCCGTCACCCGGCAGCCGATGGCTCCAGCTCGTCCGCCCCGAGCGGCCGTCGACCCCCGTGACCGTGCCGTCCGCGCCCGTGATCAGCAGCGTCGTGGCCGTGTACCGGGTGCCGGCACCCGTGGGCAGGGCGCGCCGCCAGCGGGTCCGGCCCGTGCCCGGGTCCAGCGCCACCGCGTCCCCGGCCTGGTCGCGCACCTGCACCAGCCCGCCCGACACCACCGGGGCCCCGCTCCAGCGCGCCCCCGCGAAGGGATGCCGCCACAGCACCCGGCCACCGCGCGCGTCGAGCGCGTACGCCTGCCCGGCGCCGGCGCACAGCAGCTTCCCCGCGCCGAAGGCGCACCGGGGCGCGGCCGTCTGCCCGGCGACCGGCGTCGTCCGCCACCCGGCGAACCCCACCGCCGCCGTCCGCGGGCTCCCCGGCCCCGCGTCGTCGCCCAGCCAGTGCACGGAGGCCAGCACCCCGCCCGCCACGAGCCCGAGCGTCCCCGCCACCACGGCCGCGAGCCGCCCCGGCCGCAGGCCCCGGCCCCGCGACTTCCTCTTCTCCCCCTCGTCCTTCTCCTGCTCCTCCTCCGCGGACCGCGGCACCTCCACGGCGGAGTCCACCGGACCCACGGCGTCCGAGGTCCGCTGCGCCGGTATGAACGCCTGCGTGTCGTACGCCGCCGCCACCGACCGCAGCTGCCGCATCAGCTCGTCCGGCGTGGGCCGGTCCTCCGGGTCCTTGGCCAGACAGCGTTCGACGAGCGGCGCCAGACCTCGCGGCACCCCCGACAGATCGGGCTCGTCGTGCACCACCTGATAGGCGACGACATACGGACTGTCGGAGTCGAACGGCCCCCGCCCGGTCGCCGCGTGCACCAGCACCGAACCCAGCGCGAAGATGTCCGCGGCCGGCCCCACCTCCCGCGGCCGCCGGAACTGCTCGGGCGCCATGAACGGCGGCGTCCCGATCAACTTCCCGGTCTCCGTGCGCAGTTCGCTGTCCTTGGGCCGGGAGATGCCGAAGTCGATGACCTTCGGACCGTCCTCCGCGAGCAGTACGTTGCCCGGCTTGAGATCCCGGTGCACCACGCCCACCCGGTGGATGTCGCGCAACGCCTCCGCGAGCCCGGCCATCAGCCGCCGCAACTGCCCGGCGTCCAGCGGCCCGTGCTGCTTCACCTGCTCGGAGAGGGTCGGGCCGGGAATGAACAGCGTGGCCATCCACGGCCGTTCGGCCTCCGGGTCCGCGTCCACCACCGGCGCGGTGAAGGCACCGCTGACCCGGCGCGCCGCGGCCACCTCCTGCCGGAACCGCCCCCGGAACTCCCGGTCCCGCGCGAACTCGGCGTGCACGACCTTCACCGCGAGCCGCAGCCCGGACGTACTGCGGGCGAGGTGGACCACCCCCATGCCACCGGACCCCAGCCGTGACTCCAGGCGGTAATGACCGGCATACTCGGGCATATCGGCCTCCGTGCCCGCTCCGGTGCTGCGCTGTGGCGTCATCGACTGGACCGCCCCCCGTGCTCCTCGTCCGCGCGACGCACGGAGCCTAGTCGATGGCTCGTACGAGACCGAGGCGGCTTGCTAACCTCCGTTCGCCAATCAGCAGTCCCATGCAGCCATGGGACTCACGGGGGAGGAAACCGCATGTCCGTCCGTTATTACCCGGTCGCCCCGGGCGTCCGCGTGAACGTCCGCAGCGGCCCCGGCACCAGCTACGGCGTCACCCGGGTCCTGCCCGAGGGCGCCAAGGTGCCGATCTACTGCCAGACCCCGGGGACCACGGTCACCGGCACGTACGGCACCACGAACATCTGGGACAACATCAGCGACGGCGAGTTCGTCTCCGACGCCTACGTCCACACCGGCAGCGACGGCTACGTGGCCGACCGCTGCGGCTGACCCCCGCCGGGCGTCGCCCCGCCCGCGACCCCTCCGCCGCCCGGCGCCATAATCGTTGCGTGAGCGACGAAACCGGCACCCCGGGCACCCCGGAGGGCCCCGCGGGCGGCCCTCGCCCCGAACCCCTGCGCTTCTTCGGCACCTCCTGGGTGCACCACGACGACGGCTACGCGCTGCGCCGCGCCGGTGTCGCCGTCGGCTCCCTCGCCGCGGCGGTCGTCTCCTGCCTGGTGCTGCGCTTCGCCTTCCAGGGCATCGAGATCGCCGGCACCGGCACCTTCGTGACCGTGCTGGTCGTCGCCATGTTCACGATCTGCACCGCGCTCGCCTTCGGCAACACCTGGGGCGGTTTCGGCAAGCGCCCCGACCCCCAGCGCCAGACCTCCCTGCGCGGCCTGCTCGCCATCGGCTTCGTCGGCATCCTGCTCGCCTACTTCCTGCGCTCCCTCACCGAGGCCCCGGGCGAGCGACTGCACCGCGAGGAGTACGAGACGGCCCGCGCGGAGCACGCCGCACGCACCACCCGCCGCTCGGGCAACCCGGCGAAGAAGAAGCGCCGCCGCTGACCCGGCGAGCCGAAAGCCGCTGTCGCCGGCACCGGCCACCGAGCACCATGGGGGGATGACGACCACGCAGCCGCCCGCCGCCGAGCGCTCCGCCCGCGCCCACTCCTTCAACGCGGCCGCCGCCCAGTACGCGGCCAACCGTCCCTCCTACCCGCCCGCCCTCTTCGACGCCATCGAGGAGACGGCCGGCCGGTCCCTGTCCGGGGCGCGGGTGGCGGACGTCGGCGCGGGCACCGGCATCGCCACCGCCCTGCTGCACGCGCGCGGCGCGGACGTCCTCGCGATCGAGCCCGGCGAGGGCATGGCCGCGGAGTTCCGCCGGGGCAACCCGGACATCCCGCTGCTGCGGGCCAACGGCAACGCCCTTCCCCTCGCCGACGCCACGACGGACTTCCTCACCTACGCCCAGGCCTGGCACTGGACCGACACGGCCCGCTCGGTGCCGGAGGCGCTGCGGGTGCTGCGACCGGGCGGCGCGCTGGCGCTGTGGTGGAACACGGACGCCTTCGACATCGAGTGGATCGCGCGGGCGGCGGAGCGCGAGGGCAGCTTCTTCGGCTTCGACCCGGCCGAGCGGTACGCGAAGGCCGACGAGCGGCTGGACCTCGCCGACCCGAGCGGCCGCCTCGACTTCACCCGCCACAAGATCCGCTGGAGCCGCCGGGTCACCCTCGACACCCACCTGGCCAACATCGGCAGCCACTCGCTCTTCCTGGTCCTGGACGAGCCCCGGCGCACCGCCTTCCTCGACGAGGAGCGCGGCCACCTCCTGGAGGTCTTCCCGGACGGCGTCGTGGAGGAGACGTACGACGTGCTGCTGCTGGTGGCCAGGAAGCGCTGACGCCTCCGGGCGCGCCGTTCCGCCCACCGGACAACCGCCCCGCCGCCCGGAGCACCGGTGCCAGACTGAACCGCATGAGCCAGAAAGTCGCAGTACTCGGCACCGGGAAGATCGGCGAAGCCCTGCTCAGCGGGATGATCCGGGCCGGCTGGGCCCCCGCCGACCTCCTGGTCACCGCCCGCCGCCCGGAACGCGCCGAAGAACTCCGCGCCCGATACGGCGTCACCCCGGTCGGCAACACCGAGGCCGCCAAGACCGCCGACACCCTGATCCTCACGGTCAAGCCGCAGGACATGGGCACCCTCCTGGACGAGCTGGCCCCGCACATCCCCGCCGACCGCCTGGTCATCAGCGGCGCCGCCGGCATCCCGACCGCGTTCTTCGAGGAGCGCCTCGCCGGCGGCACCCCGGTCGTCCGCGTCATGACCAACACCCCCGCCCTCGTCGACGAGGCCATGTCCGTCATCTCCGCCGGCACCCACGCCACCCCGGACCACCTGGCCACCGCGGAGAACATCTTCGGCGCCGTCGGAAAGACGCTGCGCGTCCCGGAGAGCCAGCAGGACGCCTGCACCGCCCTGTCCGGCTCGGGACCGGCGTACTTCTTCTATCTGGTCGAGGCCATGACCGACGCCGGCATCCTGCTCGGCCTGCCCCGCGACAAGGCCCACGAACTCATCGTCCAGTCCGCGATCGGCGCCGCCGTGATGCTCCGCGACAGCGGCGAGCACCCGGTCAAGCTCCGCGAGAACGTCACCTCCCCGGCCGGTACGACGATCAACGCCATCCGCGAGCTGGAGAACCACGGCGTCCGCGCGGCCCTCATCGCCGCCCTGGAGGCCGCCCGCGACCGCAGCCGCGAGCTGGCCACCGGCAAGAAGGACTGACCCGGAAACGGGGGCCGGCCCGGAGTTGACACACCTCGGAGCGGTCCGTAAGGTACTCCGAGTTGTCCGACGTGAGCGCCGACTCCGGTCGGTCCCCGGACAGCCATTCCGTGAGCACCACCCACTCTCGACACCTCGGTGTCGAATGCTTTGGCGTGCGTATTTGCGAAATGAGGAATCCGCGTTCGAAAGGGCGCAGGCCCCGATTAGCTCGGGAGCCGGGAATCCGCTAAAGTCTCACTCGTCGAAACGGCCCAGCGGCCGGGAAGACAAACCCCCCTGACTGGGAGTCAGACGCCGAAAGGATCTGATAGAGTCGGAACCGCCGGAAAGGGAAACGCGGAAGCGGGAACCTGGAAAGCACCGAGGAAATCGGATCGAGAAAAGATCTGATAGAGTCGGAAACAACGAAGGGAAGCGCCCGGAGGAAAGCCCGAGAGGGTGAGTACAAAGGAAGCGACCGTTCCTTGAGAACTCAACAGCGTGCCAAAAGTCAACGCCAGATATGTTGATACCCCGTCCATCGGATCACCGATGGTCGAGGTTCCTTTGAAAAAACACAGCGAGGACGCTGAGGACCGAGGGGACTATTCCTCCTCTTGGTTCCGCTCCCGTGTGTGTCACCGGATCACCGGTAAACATTCACGGAGAGTTTGATCCTGGCTCAGGACGAACGCTGGCGGCGTGCTTAACACATGCAAGTCGAACGATGAAGCCCTTCGGGGTGGATTAGTGGCGAACGGGTGAGTAACACGTGGGCAATCTGCCCTGCACTCTGGGACAAGCCCTGGAAACGGGGTCTAATACCGGATATGACCATCTTGGGCATCCTTGATGGTGTAAAGCTCCGGCGGTGCAGGATGAGCCCGCGGCCTATCAGCTTGTTGGTGAGGTAATGGCTCACCAAGGCGACGACGGGTAGCCGGCCTGAGAGGGCGACCGGCCACACTGGGACTGAGACACGGCCCAGACTCCTACGGGAGGCAGCAGTGGGGAATATTGCACAATGGGCGAAAGCCTGATGCAGCGACGCCGCGTGAGGGATGACGGCCTTCGGGTTGTAAACCTCTTTCAGCAGGGAAGAAGCGAAAGTGACGGTACCTGCAGAAGAAGCGCCGGCTAACTACGTGCCAGCAGCCGCGGTAATACGTAGGGCGCAAGCGTTGTCCGGAATTATTGGGCGTAAAGAGCTCGTAGGCGGCTTGTCACGTCGGTTGTGAAAGCCCGGGGCTTAACCCCGGGTCTGCAGTCGATACGGGCAGGCTAGAGTTCGGTAGGGGAGATCGGAATTCCTGGTGTAGCGGTGAAATGCGCAGATATCAGGAGGAACACCGGTGGCGAAGGCGGATCTCTGGGCCGATACTGACGCTGAGGAGCGAAAGCGTGGGGAGCGAACAGGATTAGATACCCTGGTAGTCCACGCCGTAAACGGTGGGCACTAGGTGTGGGCAACATTCCACGTTGTCCGTGCCGCAGCTAACGCATTAAGTGCCCCGCCTGGGGAGTACGGCCGCAAGGCTAAAACTCAAAGGAATTGACGGGGGCCCGCACAAGCGGCGGAGCATGTGGCTTAATTCGACGCAACGCGAAGAACCTTACCAAGGCTTGACATACACCGGAAAGCATTAGAGATAGTGCCCCCCTTGTGGTCGGTGTACAGGTGGTGCATGGCTGTCGTCAGCTCGTGTCGTGAGATGTTGGGTTAAGTCCCGCAACGAGCGCAACCCTTGTCCCGTGTTGCCAGCAGGCCCTTGTGGTGCTGGGGACTCACGGGAGACCGCCGGGGTCAACTCGGAGGAAGGTGGGGACGACGTCAAGTCATCATGCCCCTTATGTCTTGGGCTGCACACGTGCTACAATGGCCGGTACAATGAGCTGCGATACCGTGAGGTGGAGCGAATCTCAAAAAGCCGGTCTCAGTTCGGATTGGGGTCTGCAACTCGACCCCATGAAGTCGGAGTCGCTAGTAATCGCAGATCAGCATTGCTGCGGTGAATACGTTCCCGGGCCTTGTACACACCGCCCGTCACGTCACGAAAGTCGGTAACACCCGAAGCCGGTGGCCCAACCCCTTGTGGGAGGGAGCTGTCGAAGGTGGGACTGGCGATTGGGACGAAGTCGTAACAAGGTAGCCGTACCGGAAGGTGCGGCTGGATCACCTCCTTTCTAAGGAGCACTTCTTACCGGGCTTGCCTGGTCAGAGGCCAGTACATCAGCGAATGTCTGATGCTGGTTGCTCATGGGTGGAACGTTGACTACTCGGCACTCTTCGGATGGCTCTTCTTCCTAGTACTGCTTCGGCGTGGAACGGATGAGAGGGCGGCGGGGGTGTCGGGCACGCTGTTGGGTGTCTGAGGGAATGAACTTCTCCTCAGTCGCCGGCCCCGGTAAAGGTCCGCTTCGGCGGGTTGTGACGGGTGGCTGGTCGTTGTTTGAGAACTGCACAGTGGACGCGAGCATCTGTGGCCAAGTTTTTAAGGGCGCACGGTGGATGCCTTGGCACCAGGAACCGATGAAGGACGTGGGAGGCCGCGATAGTCCCCGGGGAGTCGTCAACCAGGCTTTGATCCGGGGGTTTCCGAATGGGGAAACCCGGCAGTCGTCATGGGCTGTCACCCGCTGCTGAACACATAGGCAGTGTGGAGGGAACGAGGGGAAGTGAAACATCTCAGTACCCTCAGGAAGAGAAAACAACCGTGATTCCGGGAGTAGTGGCGAGCGAAACCGGATGAGGCCAAACCGTATGCGTGTGAGACCCGGCAGGGGTTGCGTGTGCGGGGTTGTGGGATCTCTCTTCTGCGGTCTGCCGGCCGTAGGGCGAGTTAGAAACCGTTGATGTAGGCGAAGGACATGCGAAAGGTCCGGCGTAGAGGGTAAGACCCCCGTAGTCGAAATGTCAGCGGCTTGCTTGAGAGACACCCAAGTAGCACGGGGCCCGAGAAATCCCGTGTGAATCTGGCGGGACCACCCGCTAAGCCTAAATATTCCCTGGTGACCGATAGCGGATAGTACCGTGAGGGAATGGTGAAAAGTACCCCGGGAGGGGAGTGAAATAGTACCTGAAACCGTGTGCCTACAAGCCGTGGGAGCGTCGGAATGTGCTTGCACATTCTCGTGACTGCGTGCCTTTTGAAGAATGAGCCTGCGAGTTTGCGGTGTGTTGCGAGGTTAACCCGGGTGGGGAAGCCGTAGCGAAAGCGAGTCCGAATAGGGCGATTTAGTAGCACGCTCAAGACCCGAAGCGGAGTGATCTAGCCATGGGCAGGTTGAAGCGGAGGTAAGACTTCGTGGAGGACCGAACCCACCAGGGTTGAAAACCTGGGGGATGACCTGTGGTTAGGGGTGAAAGGCCAATCAAACTCCGTGATAGCTGGTTCTCCCCGAAATGCATTTAGGTGCAGCGTCGTGTGTTTCTTGCCGGAGGTAGAGCACTGGATAGGCGATGGGCCCTACCGGGTTACTGACCTTAGCCAAACTCCGAATGCCGGTAAGTGAGAGCGCGGCAGTGAGACTGTGGGGGATAAGCTCCATGGTCGAGAGGGAAACAGCCCAGAGCATCGACTAAGGCCCCTAAGCGTACGCTAAGTGGGAAAGGATGTGGAGTCGCACAGACAACCAGGAGGTTGGCTTAGAAGCAGCCACCCTTGAAAGAGTGCGTAATAGCTCACTGGTCTAGTGATTCCGCGCCGACAATGTAGCGGGGCTCAAGCGTACCGCCGAAGTCGTGTCATTGCAGCATATAGCCCTAACGGGTGTTGTGATGGGTAGGGGAGCGTCGTCTGCCGGGTGAAGCAGCACCGGAAGGTAGTTGTGGACGGTTGACGAGTGAGAATGCAGGCATGAGTAGCGATTCACACGTGAGAAACGTGTGCGCCGATTGACTAAGGGTTCCTGGGTCAAGCTGATCTGCCCAGGGTAAGTCGGGACCTAAGGCGAGGCCGACAGGCGTAGTCGATGGATAACCGGTTGATATTCCGGTACCCGCTGTGAAGCGTCAAACATCGAGCATCGTGATGCTAAGGCCGTGAAGCCGCCCTGGATCCTTCGGGTGAAGGGGAGTGGTGGAGCCGCTGAACCAAGCGGTTAGTAGGTGAGTGATGGGGTGACGCAGGAAGGTAGTCCATCCCGGGCGGTGGTTGTCCCGGGGTAAGGGTGTAGGCCGCAAGGTAGGCAAATCCGCCTTGCATACGGCTGAGACCTGATGCCGAGCCGATTGTGGTGAAGTGGATGATCCTATGCTGTCGAGAAAAGCCTCTAGCGAGTTTCATGGCGGCCCGTACCCTAAACCGACTCAGGTGGTCAGGTAGAGAATACCGAGGCGTTCGGGTGAACTATGGTTAAGGAACTCGGCAAAATGCCCCCGTAACTTCGGGAGAAGGGGGGCCACACCTGGTGAGAGCACTTGCTGTTCGAGCTGGGGGTGGCCGCAGAGACCAGCGAGAAGCGACTGTTTACTAAAAACACAGGTCCGTGCGAAGCCGTAAGGCGATGTATACGGACTGACGCCTGCCCGGTGCTGGAACGTTAAGGGGACCGGTTAGCTTCACTTCGGTGGGGCGAAGCTGAGAACTTAAGCGCCAGTAAACGGCGGTGGTAACTATAACCATCCTAAGGTAGCGAAATTCCTTGTCGGGTAAGTTCCGACCTGCACGAATGGCGTAACGACTTCTCGACTGTCTCAACCATAGGCCCGGTGAAATTGCACTACGAGTAAAGATGCTCGTTTCGCGCAGCAGGACGGAAAGACCCCGGGACCTTTACTACAGTTTGATATTGGTGTTCGGTTCGGCTTGTGTAGGATAGCTGGGAGACTTTGAAGCGGCCACGCCAGTGGTTGTGGAGTCGTCGTTGAAATACCAGTCTGGTCGTGCTGGATGTCTAACCTGGGTCCGTGATCCGGATCAGGGACAGTGTCTGATGGGTAGTTTAACTGGGGCGGTTGCCTCCTAAAGGGTAACGGAGGCGCCCAAAGGTTCCCTCAGCCTGGTTGGCAATCAGGTGTTGAGTGTAAGTGCACAAGGGAGCTTGACTGTGAGACCGACGGGTCGAGCAGGGACGAAAGTCGGGACTAGTGATCCGGCGGTGGCTTGTGGAAGCGCCGTCGCTCAACGGATAAAAGGTACCCCGGGGATAACAGGCTGATCTTCCCCAAGAGTCCATATCGACGGGATGGTTTGGCACCTCGATGTCGGCTCGTCGCATCCTGGGGCTGGAGTCGGTCCCAAGGGTTGGGCTGTTCGCCCATTAAAGCGGTACGCGAGCTGGGTTTAGAACGTCGTGAGACAGTTCGGTCCCTATCCGCTGTGCGCGTAGGAGTCTTGAGAAGGGCTGTCCCTAGTACGAGAGGACCGGGACGGACGAACCTCTGGTGTGCCAGTTGTTCTGCCAAGGGCATGGCTGGTTGGCTACGTTCGGGAGGGATAACCGCTGAAAGCATCTAAGCGGGAAGCCTGCTTCGAGATGAGGACTCCCACCCACTTGATGGGGTAAGGCTCCCAGTAGACGACTGGGTTGATAGGCCGGATCTGGAAGCCAGGTAACTGGTGGAGGTGACCGGTACTAATAGGCCGAGGGCTTGTCCTCAGTTGCTCGCGTCCACTGTGTTGGTTCTGAAACCACGAACAACCATTGTGCTGGTTGTCAGTTTCATAGTGTTTCGGTGGTTATAGCGTGAGGGAAACGCCCGGTTACATTCCGAACCCGGAAGCTAAGCCTCACAGCGCCGATGGTACTGCAGGGGGGACCCTGTGGGAGAGTAGGACGCCGCCGAACAATTTTTGAGGGGAACCCCCGCACCGTTGGTGCGGGGGTTTTCCGCGTTTCAGGGCAATTAGGGTTGGCGTATGCGCTACGACCTCATCATCTTCGACAACGACGGCGTCCTGGTCGACAGTGAGCCGATCTCCAATCGCCATCTGGCCGCCTATCTGACCGAGCTGGGCGTCCCGACGTCGTACGAGGACTCCCTGCGGGACTACATGGGGTCGGCCATGCACCGCGTCCACGACCTGGTCCTGGAACGCACCGGGCGCCGGCTCCCCGACGACTTCGACGACGTCCTGCACGCCCGCATCTTCGCCTCCTTCGAACGCGAGCTGCGGCCCGTGCCCGGCGCGGTGGACGTACTGGAGAAGCTGGCCGCGGACGGGGTGCCGTACTGCGTGGCCTCCTCCGGCAGCCACCAGAAGATCAGGGTGGGGCACCGCACCGCCGGGCTCGACCGCTGGTTCCAGGAGGACCGCGTCTTCAGCTCGCAGGACGTCGGCCGCGGCAAGCCCGCGCCCGACCTCTTCCTGTACACGGCCGAGCGGATGGGCGTCGCCCCGGAGCGCTGCGCCGTCGTGGAGGACTCCCCGCTGGGCGTCCAGGCGGCCGTGGCGGCCGGGATGGACGTGTACGGATTCACCGCGATGACGCCCGCCGAGCGGCTCACCGGCGCGACCCGACTGTTCGCCCGCATGAGCGAGTTGACCGACCTGCTGATATGACCCGCGCCATCGGCCGGCGCCTGACATCTGTCATGCCGACGTCCGGACGATCGTTTCTACCGGCCCACCCCCGCCCGCGGCGAAGCTTGGGGCATGACGAAGGACACGGGGGCCAAGGGCCGAGGCGAGCAGCAGAAGCGGAACCCGAGCGTGCTGGACAACTTCCGGCCGCTGATCGTGGACGTGGCGGTGCCCCTCGGGGCGTATTACCTCCTCAAGGACGCCTTCGGCGCGAGCACCTTCGCGGCGCTCGCCTGGAGCAGCGTGGTGCCGGCGGCGCGGACCCTGTGGAGCCTGGTGCGCGAGCGCCGCACCAACGCGCTGGCCGGGCTCATCCTGGCCGTCAACGTCGTCTCCCTGCTGGCCGGTTACCTCTCCGGCGACCCACGGCTGATGCTCGCCAAGGACGGCGCGGTCAGCAGCACCATCGGCATCGGGATCCTGATCTCCGTCCGGCTCGGGCGGCCGATGATGAGCACCGCCATGCGGCCCTTCCTGGTGAAGGGGGACCCGGCGAAGGAGGCCGCCTGGCAGCGGCTCGTCACCGGGGCCTCGGCCCGCTCGGCGGCCTTCCGGAAGCACGAGAGGACCTTCTCCGCCGTCTGGGGCCTGGCGCTGCTCGCGGAGTGCGTGGCGCGGGTCGTGGGCGCGTACACCGTGCCCGTGGACACGATGGTCTGGCTCGGCACCGTCTTCCTGGTCGCCGCGATGGTGATCGCCTTCCTGGTCAGCGGGGCGCGGGCCGCCGAGCCGATGGAGAGGCTGCTGGCCGCCGAGACGGCCGAGTCCCTGAACACCCCTGAAGCTGAAGGAATTTCATCTTTGGCGATATCTACCCACAGGTAGTCCGGGGCCCTACGCTCGCCGCCATGACTGATGTGCTGCGGCGCGGCAGGGCCTCGCTGGCGTTCGGCTTCTTCGCCCAGGGCGTCGCGTTCGCCCTGCTGGTGACGCGGATTCCCGCCATCCAGGACCGGTACGGCATCTCCGACGCGCTGCTGCCGGTCTTCCTGGCCGCGGTGCCGATCCTGGCCGGGGCCGGCAGCGTCGCCACCGAGCAGCTGGTGAAGCGGATCCGGCCCAGCCGGCTGCTGCGCTGGTCCCAGCCGGTGGTGCTGCTGGCCCTGCTGGGCACCGGGGCGGGCGGCCGGGGACAGCTGGCCGCGGTGGCGGTGGCGCTGGGGGTGTTCGGGCTGGCCGTGGGCGTGCTGGACGCCACCATGAACATGCTCGGGGTCAGTCTGCAACGGGCCTACGGGCGCAGCATCATGCTCGGCTTCCACGCGGCCTACAGCCTGGGCGGAATCGTCGGGGCGTCGCTGGCCTGGGCCGGGGCGCACTGGCAGCTGGCGCTGTGGGTGTCGTATTTGCCGGTGGTCGCGGTGCTGCTGCCCGCGACGCTGGTGGGCAGCCGGGGTTACATCGACGGGGACCCGGCTCCGGTGGCGGAGGGGAGCGGCGGCGGGGGAGTGGTCTTCCGGCTGCTGCTGCCGTTGTGCCTGGTGATGACCTTCGCCTACATCGGGGACTCGACGGTCTCCAACTGGAGCGCGAAGTACCTGAAGGACGTACTGGGCAGCTCGGAGCAGCTGGCGACCGTGCCGTACAACGTGTACATGGTGACGACGCTGGCCGGGCGGACGCTGGGGGACTTCGGGGTGCGGCGGTTCGGGGCCGTGGCCGTCGTACGGCTCGGGGCACTGGTGGCGGCCGGCGGGTTCGCGGTGGTGGCGTCGGCGCCCGGGGCGTGGCTGGGGATGCTCGGGTTCACGCTGCTGGGCCTGGGGCTGTGCGTGCTGGTGCCGCAGACCTTCGCGGCGGCTGGACGGCTGTTCCCCGGGGCGTCGGACGCGGCCGTGGCGCGGCTGAACGTCTTCAATTACGTGGGTTTCCTCATCGGTTCACCGTTGGTGGGGGCGGTGGGCGACGCCTGGAGCTATCGGGGGGCGATGCTGCTGCCGATGGTGTTGGTGCTGGTGACGCTCGTGTACGCCAGGTCGTTCGCGACTCAACAGGACCGATACGGTGGCGGACATGAGCGGCCGCGCACAGCTGATGTGGGACGAGGCAGTAACGGGCTATGACTTCGGCCCGGGTCATCCGATGGACCCGGTCCGGCTGGCACTGACCCGGAAACTGGTCGGTGCCCTGGGTCTCGACCGGGAGCTGGAGATCGTCGCGGCCAGGCCGGCCGGGGAGTCGACGCTGCGGCTGGTCCACCGGGAGGACTACATCGACGCGGTGAAGGCCGCGTCGGCCGACCCGGCCGGGGCGGACGGTTCGTACGGGCTCGGGACGCTGGACGATCCCGCGTTCGCCGGGATGCACGAGGTGTCCGCGCTGATCGCCGGGCAGTCGGTGGCGGCGGCCGAGGCGGTGTGGCGGGGGGACGCGCCGCACGCGGTGAACTTCACGGGCGGGCTGCACCACGCGATGCCGGGCGGCGCGTCCGGGTTCTGCGTGTACAACGACGCGGCCCTCGCGATCGCGCGGCTGCTGGAACTGGGGGTCGAACGAGTCGCCTACGTGGACGTGGACGTGCACCACGGGGACGGGGTGCAGGCCGCGTTCTGGGAGGACCCCCGGGTGCTGACGATCTCGCTGCACGAACACCCCCGGACACTGTTCCCGCAGTCCGGATGGCCGCAGGAGACGGGCGCGGGCGCCGGGGAGGGGGCGGCGGTGAACCTGCCGCTGCCGGCCGGCACGGGCGACGCGGGGTGGGTTCGGGCGTTCCACGCGGTGGTGCCGGAGCTGCTCGCGGAGTTCCGGCCGCAGGTGCTGGTCTCGCAGCACGGTGCCGACACGCACTTCGAGGACCCGCTGGCGCACCTCGCCGTCTCCCTGGACGCGCAGCGGGCCGTGCAGACGGCCTGCCACGAGCTGGCGCATGAGTACGCCGACGGGAAGTGGATCGCGCTCGGGGGCGGCGGGTACGCCGTGGTGGACGTCGTGCCCCGGTCCTGGACGCACCTCGTGGGCATCGCCGCGGGGAGGCCGGTGGCGCCGGAGACGGTGATCCCCGAGGGCTGGCGCCAGGAGGTGTACGCCCGGACGCGCGAGCTGGCCCCGATGCGCATGACGGACGGCCGCTGGCCGGTGTCCTGGTCGTCCTGGGAGGACGGCTACGATCCCGCGGACCGGCTGGACCAGGCGATCCTGGCGACCCGCCGGTCGGCGTTCCCCCTGCGCGGCCTGCTGCCGTAACGGCCCCGCCCGGCCGCCCGGCACGGCCGGGAGACGGGAGCCCGTTAGGCCGAACGTGCCGTTTCGGGCCGGTGTTTGCCTTGCCGGGCCGGTCAATGGGCCACCATCGCACCCGTGTTGAGGTATCTGCCGGCCGCCGGGCTGGCCGGGGTCGTGGGCACCTCGCGGGAGCGCAGCCTCAGGAGCTACCGGTTGTTCGCGGCCCGGGACCCCCGCGTGCTGATCGGGATCGATCCGCAAGGGAGTTGGGGAGAGCCGGAACTGCTGGCGCTGATGGCCGAGAGGTGTGGGGTTTCGGCCGATCCCCGGCATACTTCAGGACCGGATGTGATCGACCCCCGGCGGACCCTCGCCGCGCTGGACGCCTTCGCGGGTCGGCTGGCCGCGGTGGCACAGCGTGGCGCGCCCGTGCTCCTCGGCACCGGCCACCCCCGCCCGCTGCTGGGTTTCTACGCCGCGCTCGCGGACGCCCTCTCGGCGGCGGGATGTGAGGTCCTCACCCCCGCGCAGGGTCGCTGTGTCGACATATTGACCCGGTTCGGCCTACGCACGCACCGCATCGACTACGTACGACGCGTCGCGTTGGTGCGGGAAACCGAGGTCGGGCGCCCCGGTTGTGAGCCTGGCGCGCACTGCCATTCACCCCTGCCCGTCCGGGTCGCCCTGGAGGCCGCAGCGGCCGGCCCCGGCCCCCTGCCCGAGCTGGTCATCGGCGACCACGGCTGGGTCTGCGGCGCAGGTCAGCTGGGGTTCGAGGCGATCGGTCTGGCCGACACCGACGACCCCGCGCCGTTCGTCGGACAGGCGGAGGGCGCCGTCTCCGTCGTCGTACCCCTGGACGACGGAGCGCGGTCTAGTCACTACCGGCCGCTCACCCGCTACGTACTCAAACGCGCGTGTCTGTCACAGTAGGCCGCCGATGGGTGCACCTCTTCCCCACTCGTATCACCCGCCCCTAGTCTGGGGAGTGAGCACGCAGCGACGAAGAGTCACCGGAAGGGGAAGCCGGTGGCCGTCGAGTGCGGAAGGTGCAGGTGTGTCATGGCTGCAGCTGGCGAGAGGCCTCTGAACGAGGTTCAGTTCCTTACCGTGGCGGAGGTCGCCACGGTGATGCGAGTGTCGAAGATGACCGTGTACCGCCTGGTGCACAGCGGTCATCTGCCCGCGATCCGGGTGGGGCGGTCCTTCCGCGTCCCCGAACAAGCGGTCCACGAGTACCTCCGCGACAGCTATGTGGGGGTGGAGACGGGCTGACGACCCCCTCCGGGGGATCCCGGAGACCCTCGATTACGACCTCGGCGCTCGGTTGGGTAGGCTAGCCCCTCGTAGGTCGTGTGGGCCCATGGCGCCCAAACAACCGAGTGATGAGAAGTGAGCGAGGGTAGTCGTGGGCTCTGTTATCAAGAAGCGGCGCAAGCGGATGGCCAAGAAGAAGCACCGCAAGCTGCTCAAGCGCACGCGCGTTCAGCGTCGCAACAAGAAGTAATCCGGTCCCGCGCACGCGGGAACCGATTGCGGCGCTCCGCGAGAGCGTGTTCTGTGGCCTTCCGCCGGCGACGGCGGAGGGCCACAGCCATGTCCGGCTCGTCCGGTTCGTCCCGGCCGGGGAAATTCCGCCTCTCCCGCCCCGGGCGTCATCACGGCGCAACACCGACCCGCTAAGTTGGCCTTCACGGGGAACGCGGAACTTCGGTACGCGGGAAGGAAGGCGCTGATCTTGGGCAAGGTCGTGCTCGTCACCGGAGCGGCCCGGCAGCTGGGCGGCCGGTTCGTGCGGCGGATCCAGCGGGACCCGGAGGTCGAGCGTGTCATCGCGGTGGACGCGGTGCCGCCCGCGCATCAGCTGGGCGGGGCCGACTTCATCCAGACCGACATCCGAAAGCCGGCCATAGCCAGGGTGCTGGCCGAGACGGCCGCCGACACCGTCGTCCACCTCGATGTGACGGGCACCGCGCTCGGCGGCGGCAACCGGGCCACGGTCAAGGAGACCAACGTCATCGGCACCATGCAGCTGCTCGGTGCCTGCCAGAAGTCCCCGGCCGTCCAGCGGCTGGTGGTCAAGTCCAGCACCAATGTGTACGGCTCCGCGCCGCGCGATCCCGCCGTGTTCACCGAGACCACCCCGGCCAAGTCGCTGCCCAGCGGCGGCTTCGCGAAGGACACCGTCGAGGTCGAGGGGTACGTGCGGGGGTTCGCCCGGCGCCGGCCCGACGTGGCCGTGTGCGTGCTGCGGTTCGCCAACATCCTCGGGCCGGCCGCCGACACCCCGCTCGCCTCGTACTTCGCGCTGCCGGTGCTGCCGACCGTGTTCGGTTACGACCCACGGCTCCAGTTCGTGCACGAGGACGACGTGGTGGAGGTGCTGCGGCTCGCCGCGCACGAGCCGCGCCGGGGCACCCTCAACAGCGGCACCTTCAACATCGCCGGGGACGGGGTGCTGCTGCTGTCCCAGTGCTCGCGCAGGCTCGGGCGGCCCACCGTGCCGCTGCTGCTGCCCGCGGTGACCTGGGCCGGCTCCCTGGTCCGTACGCTGGGTATGACGGACTTCTCACCGGAGCAGTTCCGGCTGCTGACCCACGGGCGGGTCGTGGACACCGTGCAGATGCGCGAGACCCTGGGCTTCACGCCCCGGTACACGACGGCGGAGGCGTTCGCGGACTTCGCCCGGGGCCAGGGCGCCGGGCTGCTGCCGCCGGAGACCGTCGCGGGAGCGGTCGACCGGATCGCCGCGGCCCTGCCGGGCGGCGGCCGGCCCACGGCCCATAGCGGCGACTAGCGCCAACCGAGGAGCGCGGTAACGATGGCGGACGCCAAGGTCATTCCCTTCGACGACGACCGGTCCCGGGGCTCCGGGACCGGTGGTGCCCAGCGGCCGGGACGGCGGCGGGGCGCGAGCGGGCGCGGGTCCGGCAGCGGCGGCGGGGAGCTGGGTGAGGTGCAGCGGCTGCCGGGGCGGGGGCCGGAGCGGGCGGAGGAGCCGGTGCAGCGGCCCGGGTCCGGTGCGTCCGGCGGGCTGGAGCAGCGGGTGGCGGCCGGGCTGGCGTTCCTGCGGCGCCGGCTGACCGGGGAGTACGAGGTCGACGACTTCGGGTACGACGCGGAGCTGACCGACCAGGTCCTGATGTCGCTGCTGCGGCCGGTGTACGAGAAATACTTCCGGGTCGACGTGAAGGGCATCGAGAACATCCCCGACAAGGGCGGGGCGCTGATCGTCGCCAACCACTCCGGGACGCTGCCGCTGGACGGGCTGATGATGCAGGTCGCGGTGCACGACCGGCATCCGGCCGGCCGGCATCTGCGGCTGCTCGCGGCGGACCTGGTGTTCGTGCTGCCGGTGGTCAACGAGCTGGCCCGCAAGCTCGGGCACACCCTGGCGTGCGCGGAGGACGCGGAACGGCTGCTGGAGCAGGGCGAGCTGGTGGGGGTGATGCCGGAGGGGTTCAAGGGCATCGGGAAGCCCTTCGGCGAGCGGTACAAGCTCCAGCGGTTCGGGCGGGGCGGGTTCGTGTCGACGGCGCTGCGGCAGGGGGTGCCGATCGTCCCGTGCTCGATCGTCGGTGCGGAGGAGATCTATCCGATGATCGGCAACGCGAAGACGCTGGCGCGGCTGCTGGGTTTCCCGTACTTCCCGCTGACGCCGACGTTTCCCTGGCTCGGACCGCTGGGCGCGGTGCCGCTGCCGACGAAGTGGACGATCCAGTTCGGCGAGCCGATCCCGACGGACGGCTATCCGCCGGAGGCCGCCGAGGACCCGATGCTGATGTTCAACCTCACGGACCAGGTCCGGGAGCAGATCCAGCACACGCTGTACAAGCTGCTGGTGCAGCGCAGGTCGGTCTTCTTCTGACGGTCTTCTTCCGCCGGGGGCGTACGGCGGTGAGGGCACCCGGTGCTCGGGGCGCCCCCACCGCCGTACTGCCCTACTTCGCCTCGTCGTTGTCGATCCCCAGTCCCGGGAGCAGGCCCGGGAGGAGCGGGGGCAGGGTGACGTCGGGGGCGGTGGCCGGGGGCTTGGTGGTGGACGGGGTGCTGCTGTCGCCGCCCAACCTGGGCGGGTCGAGCAGGCCGCCCGTGTTGCCGCCCAGCAGGCCGTCGCCGGTGCCGTCGGTGGCCGTGCCGCTGGGGCCGCCGGGGGTGGAGTGGCCGGCGGAGGGGGTGCCGCTGGGCGACGCCGAACGGTGGCGGCCGGTGGCGCCGGTGGATGCCGAGCCCGAGCCCCGGTGCTTGCCGTCGCCGCCCTGGGTGGGCTGCTGCGGCAGCAGGGACTGGAGCGGGGCGACCTCCTGGTCTATGGCGTCGAAGACCGACGACACCTGTTCTTTGACGTCCCCGAGCTGCACCGGCAGCTTGTCGCTGAGCGCGCTCCATGCCTCGCGGTGGGACCGGGAGAACGCGGACAGCGCCTGGATCGGGCCCAGCGAGTCCGGGTCGGCCTCATAGGCCGCGTGCAGCAGCCGGTGGCCCTCGGTGACGTCGCGCTGCATCCCGGACAGGGTGCGGCGGATCTCGCCGATGGACTCGTGGTCGAGGTGCCCGCCGCGGCCGCGCTCCATCAGCCGGCGGGCCTCGCCGAGCCGGGTGGAGGCCTGGTCGAGGTAGGTCTGGCCGCGCTGGTCCTGGCCGTCGCTCAGGTAGTTGAGCTTGAAGTCCTCGATGCCGCGTTTCAGTCCGTACAGCGAGTCGCCGGGCAGCGCGTCGGAGCTCGCGGCGGCGACCCCGCCGAAGGCCCCGGCGGCCACGCCCACGCTGAGCCCGCCGGCCGCGAGGCCCTTGGTCAGCCTGGACCGCGGCCGGAGTTTGCCCAGCGGGCTCGCCCGATGCGCGCCCTTTGCCCGGCGCTGGCCCGGCACGGACACGTCCGCCGCCCCGGCCCCCTCCTGGAACATGGCCTCCATCGCGGCCACCAGCTGGGCGCGTTGGACGACCTTGACCTCGGGGTCGAGCTGCGGCTTGGGCAGCGCGCCGAGGCCGTCCGCGAGGGCCAGCAGCCGGCCCTGCTCGGTCGGATCCTCGGGGGCCGGCGGGGGACCCGCCGGTGTTGCGGACTGCTCGGCCGCCGTGTCCCGGTCGGACTGCTCCTCCAGGGCCTGGGCGAAGGCGTTCGCCCGCCGGTGCGCCGATACGTTCGCGATCACTGGCGGCACCTCCTCTCGTCATGACGGTCGACTCCCCAGGGGGTCCTGAGGGTTGCACACCCCGGCCTTCTCCACCCGATCGAGCGATGGGGTGGCCGGGAAGCGACCACAGGGAGCCTGTATCCCGCACAACGACTGGCGCGGCACTTGGGTTACGGACCCCGGATGATCGGTCCGGAAACGCAACCCGCGTTCACAGCAGGTGAGTTGACGGTCGCCCGCGGTCAGCGGACGTCGTCCGGCAGAAGCCGGGCGAGGGTGCGGACGGCGCGGTACTGGAGGGTCTTGATGGCGCCCTCGTTCTTGCCCATGACCCGGGCGGTCTCGGCGACCGACAGCCCCTGGAGGAAGCGGAGCGTCACGCACTCCTGCTGCTGAGGGTTGAGCCGCCGCACGGCGTCCAGGAGCGCGGCGTTCGACAGGGACTCCAGGACGGAGTCCTCCGGGGAGCGCTCGACCTCGTTGGCGTCGAGCATCTCGCCGGTGGTGACCTCCAGCCGGAAGCGGCTGGACTTGAAGTGGTCGGCGACGAGGTTGCGGGCGATCGTCACCAGCCAGGCGCCGAAGTCACGGCCCTGCCAGGTGAAGGTGCCGATCCTGCGCAGGGCGCGCAGAAAGGTCTCGCTCGTCAGGTCCTCGGCGGTCGCCCGGCCGCCGACGCGGTAGTAGATGTACCGGTAGACCGTGTCGCTGTACTGGTCGTACAGCCGGCCGAAGGCCTCGGCCTCCCCTGCCTGGGCGCGCTCGACCAGGTCCATCATCCGGGCGCTGTCGCTGTCGGCGGCCGGACGGCGGGCGGTGGCGGCGGAACCGGCACCGGCGGACCGCCCTCGTCTGCCGACGGCGGCGCCGCCGTCGGCCAGTGCGTAGCACGGGCCCGTGGGCGCGGCGGTGGCGAAGGCGGGGACGGCGTGCGCGGTGGGGACGAGGCCGCGCAGCGTCTCTTTGACCGTTGCGACAGTTGCGCGCAGCGTAGCCAGGCCCGAGGCGTCAACCCCGACGTGTGGGTACACGGGACTCCCAGAGGCAGAGCTTTCATCACGTGCAGTGCGGAACCGTTCACCCGTCGTAGCGACGGAGGGGTACCGGTTTGCGTCTGAGGAGAATAACGCTTCGTGCAGGGCCTGCTACACCGAGTTGCTCAAATCATCGATTGCGTCGCATCTGTTACCGATTGGCGCCCTGTCAAGTTCCGTAATCTGATCACTTGGTGACCGAAGGGCGACGTTTTTCGGCAAAGTCGAGTGCGTGTTGAAGTGACCGCGGCATAATTCCGGCCGCCGGGGCCGGTCTGGCCTGGGAGGACGGCGTCGCTCGCGGAGAGGTGCGGATTTATCGACGCCGTCGGCTGAGGGCGATCGCCGCGGCCGTGCCGCCGGCCACCGCGCCGACGCCCGCCGCGGCCGGGATGCCCACCTTCGCCGCCTTGCGGCCGGTGCGGTAGTCCCGCAGCCGCCAGTCCTTCTCCCGGGCGTGCTTGCGCAGCTTGGCGTCCGGGTTGATGGCGTAGGGGTGGCCGACGAGGGAGAGCATCGGGATGTCGTTGTGGCTGTCGCTGTACGCGGCGCAGCGGGAGAGGTCCAGCCCCTCCGCCATGGCCAGCGCGCGCACCGCCTCCGCCTTCGCCGGGCCGTGCAGCGGCTCGCCGACCAGCCGGCCGGTGTAGACGCCGTCGACCGACTCCGCGACCGTGCCGAGCGCGCCGGTGAGGCCGAGGCGGCGGGCGATCACCGTGGCGATCTCCACCGGTGCCGCCGTGACGAGCCACACCTTCTGGCCCGCGTCCAGGTGGGCCTGGGCGAGGGCGCGGGTGCCCGGCCAGATGCGGTCGGCCATGTACTCGTCGTAGATCTCCTCGCCGATGGTCTGGAGCTCGGCGACGCGATGGCCCTTGACGATGGAGAGCGCCGAGTCGCGGGCGTCCTGCATGTGCTCGGGGTCCTCGACGCCGGCCAGCCGGAACCAGGCCTGCTGCCAGGCGAACCGGGCCAGGTCGCGGGTCTCGAAGAACTTCCGCTTGTACAGGCCACGCCCGAAGTGGAAGATCGCGGCACCCTGCATCACGGTGTTGTCGAGGTCGAAGAACGCGGCGGCCTTGTCGTCGCCCACCACCGGGAACTGCGGTTCCTCCGGGGTCAGGGGCGCTTGCGGCCGGGCCTCCTCCGCCTCCTGGGAGGACTTGCGGGCGGCCTCCGCCGAGGCCTCGCCTGCCAACACGCTCCGCGCCGTGGCGGAGCGCCTACGGGGAGTGAGCCATCCGAGAGCGGCCATGTCGTGAGCATAGCCAGTCCGCCCGGTGCTTCCGGAGCCGAGAGGTTCGAAGGCCGTGAACTCTGGGTGAGGCGAGGGTTAAACCGGCGTGTGGCGGGCGGCGCGCGAGAATGGCCGGTATGAGTCCACTCTTCCGACGCAAGACCGAGAAGCCCGATCCCGGTGAGCGGCTGGTCACTCTCGTCCGCAAGCCGGGCTGCCATCTGTGCGACGACGCGCAGGCCGTGATCGAGAAGGTCTGCGGGGAACTCGGGGTGCCCTGGGAACCGAAGGACATCACCGAGGACCGGGCGCTGTACGACCGGTACTGGGAACAGATCCCCGTCGTACTGATCGACGGCGAACAGCACACCTTCTGGCGCGTGAACGCGGACCGGCTGCGCCGGGAACTGACCGAGTAGTCCAACTGGTCCGAAATTCGCTTAGGATCGATGGGCGGGTTGGTCTCGGGGGCGGGATTCGTGAGGAGCGTGGGCGGTTTTGCCCCCAGTAATGAAGGCACGCCGGTGGGTGGCCGCTGGTTCCCGCCAACGGCGTGAAAGATGCGTGACCCCGGTCACTTCTGCCGGGCAAATCGGACACCATCTTTGTGCACGCGTTCACAAAGACATAGCCTGCTTTCGACGGGGCGGTCTGGGGACGTATGACCGCCCGCAGCCCCGCTCTACCCGCAGGAGCACCGTGGCAACTGGCCGAACACACCGACCGGCGACCCGCAGCCGAGGGATTCCCGAGGCCACCGTCGCCAGGCTTCCGCTGTACCTCCGAGCCCTCACCGCGCTGTCCGAGCGCTCGGTACCCACGGTCTCCTCCGAGGAGCTGGCCGCGGCGGCGGGGGTCAACTCCGCGAAGCTGCGCAAGGACTTCTCTTACCTGGGCTCCTACGGAACGCGCGGTGTCGGCTACGACGTGGAGTATCTCGTCTACCAGATCTCCCGCGAACTCGGCCTCACCCAGGACTGGCCGGTTGTCATCGTCGGTATCGGCAACCTCGGCGCCGCCCTCGCCAACTACGGCGGGTTCGCCTCCCGCGGTTTCCGGGTCGCCGCGCTGATAGACGCCGACCCGGCGCTCACCGGGAAGCCGGTCGCCGGCATCCCCGTGCAGCACACCGACGAGCTCGAGAAGATCATCAAGGACAACGGGGTCTCCATCGGCGTGATCGCCACCCCGGCCGGCGCCGCCCAGCAGGTCTGCGACCGGCTCGTGGCCGCCGGTGTCACCTCCATCCTGAACTTCGCGCCGACCGTGCTGTCCGTGCCGGACGGCGTCGACGTGCGCAAGGTAGACCTGTCGATCGAACTCCAGATCCTCGCCTTCCACGAGCAGCGCAAGTCCGGCGAGGAGACCGCCGCCGGCGACGGCGCCCTGCCCGCCGCCGTCACCCCCCGCGACGACTCCGCCGACCAGGGGCCCGACGGGGACGTACCCGCGGTGATGCCGGCATGAGCCTCCTCGTCGTCGGACTGAGCCACCGCAGCGCCCCGGTCAGCGTGCTGGAGCGGGCGGCGCTGAACGCGGACGCGCAGACCAAGCTGCTGCACGACACGGTCGCCGCCGAGCCCGCCACCGAGGCCGCGGTGCTCGCCACCTGCAACCGCATCGAGCTGTACGCCGACGTGGACAAGTTCCACGCCGGTGTCGCCGAGCTGTCCACGCTGCTCGCCCAGCACAGCGGCGTCGGCCTGGAGGAACTGACCCCCTACCTGTACGTCCACTACGAGGACCGGGCCGTCCACCACATGTTCTCGGTGGCCTGCGGTCTGGACTCGATGGTCGTCGGCGAGGGACAGATCCTCGGCCAGATCAAGGACTCCCTGGCCCGCGCCCAGGAGCTGCACACCGCGGGCAAGCTGCTGAACGACCTGTTCCAGCAGGCCCTGCGGGTCGGCAAGCGCGCCCACTCCGAGACCGGCATCGACCGCGCCGGCCAGTCCCTGGTCACCTTCGGCCTGGAGCAGCTGGCCGCGGGCGGCGACGTCCGGCGCTGGGCGACCGGCCGCAAGGCGCTGGTGATCGGCGCCGGTTCGATGTCCTCGCTGGCCGCCGCCACGCTCGCGCGGGCCGGGGTCGCCGAGATCACCGTGGCCAACCGGACCTTCGAGCGCGCCGAGCGGCTCGTGCAGATCCTGCACGAGGCCGACGACAACGCGGTGACCGCCCGCGCGGTCCGGATGGACGCCGTGGGCGACGAGCTGACACGTGCCGACGTCGTCGTCTCCTGCACCGGGGCGACGGGTCTGGTGCTCACGGCGGAGACGGTCGCGCAGGCGGTCGAGGGCCGCACCGGGCAGCCGGCCGTCGCCGACGCCGCCCCGGCGGCCGTACCGACCGGAGCCCCGCAGCCGGGCGCCGACGAGAACTGCCCCCTGGACCTGGCCGCCGCCCAGCCCGGCTTCTCCGTGCTGGGCGAGGCCGCGGTGGCCGGCATGGACGCGGCCACCCTGGAGCAGCACGCGGCCTGGGCCGCCGGGGGCAACACGCGCCCGGCGGGCGGTCGTGCGCCCGAGGCGGACGCCGAGCTGATCACCGCGCTCGCCGCGACCGCCGCGACCGCGGGCCGGATCCCCGAGCGGCGCCGTCCCGAGCCGGTCGCCGAGCGTCCGGCGCCCTTCTTCTTCCTCCTCGACCTGGCCATGCCCCGCGACATCGACGCGGCCGTGCACCGGCTGGCCGGGGTGCGCCTGGTGGACATCGAGTCGCTCGCGGAGGCCTCCGCGGACGCGCCGATGGCGGCCGACGTGGACCAGGTACGGCGTATCGTCTCCGACGAGGTCGCGGCCTTCGGGGCGGCCATGCGGGCGGCGCACATCACCCCGACCGTGGTCGCGCTGCGCACCATGGCCGCCGACGTCGTCGCCTCCGAGATCGCACGGCTGCACGGCCGCCTGCCCGACCTGGACGAACGCCAGCGCGGCGAGATCCGCCAGGCCGTGCACCGCGTCGTGGACAAGCTGCTGCACGCGCCGACCGTGAGGGTCAAGCAGCTCGCGGCCGAGCCCGGCGGCGCCGGGTACGCGGACGCGCTGCGCACCCTGTTCGACCTCGACCCCGAGACGGTCGCCTCCGTCTCCCGGGCCGGGGACAGCACAGAAACGAAGGACCGACCGGCATGAGTGACAAGGCACTTCGACTGGGGACGCGGCGCAGCAAGCTCGCCATGGCCCAGTCCGGGCAGGTGGCGGACGCCGTCCGGAAGGTGACCGGGCGGCCCGTCGAGCTGGTCGAGATCACCACGTACGGCGACACCTCCCGCGAACACCTCGCGCAGATCGGCGGCACCGGCGTGTTCGTCGCGGCGCTGCGCGAGGCGCTGGCGCGCGGCGAGGTCGACTTCGCCGTTCACTCGCTCAAGGACCTTCCCACCGAGCAGCCCGCGGAGCTGGTCCTGGCGGCCCTGCCGGTGCGCGAGGACCCGCGCGACGTGATCGTCGCCCGCGACGACCTGAAGTTCACCGACCTGCCGCGCGGCGCCCGCATAGGCACCGGCTCCCCGCGCCGCATGGCGCAGCTGAACGCGTACGCCCGCGCCCACGGCCTGGACATAGAGACGGTCCCGATCCGCGGCAACGTGGACACCCGCATCCGGTACGTCCGCGACGGCGAGCTGGACGCGGTCGTACTGGCCGCCGCCGGGCTCAACCGGCTCGGCCGCATCGAAGAGGTGACCGACTTCCTGTCGGTCGACACGGTTCTGCCCGCCCCCGGCCAGGGGGCCCTGGCGATCGAGTGCGCCGCGGAGAACGCGGACCTGATCGCGGCGCTCGGCGAGCTCGACGACCCGTTCACGCGGGCCGCCGTGACCGCCGAACGATCACTGCTCGCCGCCCTGGAGGCCGGCTGCAGCGCACCCGTGGGTGCGCTGGCCGACCTGTTGGGCGACGGGCAGGTTGTCAAGGAAATGCGCCTGCGCGGCGTCGTCGGCACCACCGACGGCACCCGCATGGTGCAGCTGTCCACCACCGGTCCCGTGCCCCAGACGCACGAGGGTGCGCTGGCACTCGGTAGCGACCTCGCCACCGAGATGCTCGCCCAGGGCGCGGCCGGTCTGATGGGGGAGCGAGCACATTGAGCCCCACCGCCCTTCCTGCCGCCGGTCCGGAACACGGGCACGTCACCTTCCTCGGTGCCGGACCCGGGGATCCGGGACTGCTGACTCTGCGCGCCGTGGAGGCACTGTCGAACGCGGACGTCCTGATCGCCGAGCCCGAGGTGCTCGACGTGATCCGGACGCACGCGCGGCAGGGCGTCTCCGTCGTGCACACCGACGGGAACCTCTCCACGTCGCCACCGGGCACGGGCACGCCGCAGCTCACGGTCGTTGACGGCACGTCAGCCACCGCCGCTGCCCCGTCTCCTGCCCGGGATGCCGCTCATCTTGTCATGGAGGCCGTACGGGGCGGCAGGCGGGTCGTCCGTGCGGTGTCCGGGGACCCCGGACTCGACACGGACGCGGCCGAGGAGATGCTCGCCTGCGCCGCCGCCGGGGTGCCCTTCGAGGTGGTCCCGGGCGTGGCGGCCGCGGTGGGTGTGCCGGCGTACGCCGGTGTGCCGCTGCGGGACGCCGACGGCGCGGACGTGCGCTTCGTGGACGCCCGCAACGCCTCCGACCGCTGCTGGACCGAGGTCGGCGCCTCCGACGGCACGGTGGTCGTCTCCACGACCCTGGACGCGGTGGCCGCCGCGGCGGGCGAGCTGGTCTCGGCCGGCCGCAAGCCGGACACCCCGCTGACCGTCACCGTCGCCGGTACGACGACCCGCCAGCGCACCTGGACCGCCACCCTCGGCACCATCGCGCAGACGTTGAAGCAGGCCAAGGTGCTGCCCTCGCCGGAGGGCGGCCGGCCGGTGATAGCCGTGGTCGGCGAGCGCTCCGCCGCCGCCCGGCGCGACCAGCTGTCGTGGTTCGAGTCCAAGCCGCTGTTCGGCTGGAAGGTGCTCGTGCCGCGCACGAAGGAGCAGGCGGCCTCGCTCTCCGACCAGCTGCGTTCCTACGGCGCGGTGCCGCACGAGGTGCCCACCATCGCCGTGGAGCCGCCGCGCACGCCCCAGCAGATGGAGCGCGCGGTCAAGGGCCTGGTCACCGGCCGCTACGAGTGGATCGCCTTCACGTCGGTCAACGCGGTGAAGGCCGTCCGGGAGAAGTTCGAGGAGTACGGCCTTGACGCTCGGGCTTTTGCGGGTATCAAGGTGGCTGCGGTGGGCGAGCAGACGGCTCGCGCGCTGATCGCCTTCGGCGTGAAGCCGGACCTGGTGCCGAGCGGTGAGCAGTCGGCGGCGGGTCTCCTGGAGGACTGGCCGCCCTACGACCCGGTCTTCGACCCGATCGACCGTGTCTTCCTGCCGCGGGCCGACATCGCCACGGAGACCCTGGTCGCCGGTCTGATCGAGCTGGGCTGGGAGGTCGACGACGTCACGGCCTACCGCACCGTGCGCGCCTCGCCCCCGCCGGCCGAGACCCGCGAGGCGATCAAGGGCGGCGGCTTCGACGCGGTGCTCTTCACCTCGTCCTCCACGGTCCGCAACCTGGTCGGCATCGCGGGCAAGCCGCACAACGTGACGGTGATCGCCTGCATCGGCCCGGCCACGGCGAAGACGGCGGAGGAGCACGGCCTCCGAGTCGACGTCATGGCCCCGGAACCGTCCGTCCACAAGCTGGCGGAGGCCCTGGCCGACTTCGGCGCCAAGCGACGCGACGCGGCGCTGGAGTCGGGCGACCCGGTGACGCGCCCGAGCGAGCGGCGCCCGGGGGCGCGGAGGCGTCGTTCGACGACGTGAGGTTCTTCGCGGTCCTCGCCCACCCGCCCACCCCGAAGCTGTCGGCCGAAGGGTGGGCGGGTGGCTTTCCGCCCGTCAGTGCTTCGACGCGTACGGCAGGAAGCGCGCCCACGTGGTGGGGGCGAGGGTGAGGCGGGGGCCGGTGGGGTTCTTGGAGTCGCGGACGAGGATGCGGTCGTCGTCGGGGGTGGCCACCTCGACGCAGGACGGGCCGTCGGACGTGCTGTAGCTGCTCTTGACCCACTCCAGCTGGGGACCGGTCTTGAGGCTCATGTCTCTCCAAGTGCTTTGTCGATCAGGGCCAGTGACTCCCGTGGCGTGAGAGCCTGCGCTCGGATAATCCCATAGCGCATGTCGAGGGCAGTGGTCTCCTTTGGGGTGCAGAAGACCCGGCTGACGAGCGGTGCTTCGCTGAGCCCCACGTTGGTCCCGTCCTTGAGTTTGAGCAGCCGGAAAAGGCCATCGAGGCCGGAGTTCTCCTCGCTGCCAAGGGGAAGGACTTGCAGATCGACGTTGGGCAACTGGGCCACCTCCAACAACCGTTCGAGCTGCCCGCGCATGACCATCTTGCCCCCGAGTGGCCGACGGAGCGTCGACTCGCACAGCACAAAACTGAAGAGCGGCTCGGCCGTTGCGGCGTTGATGATCTCCTGACGAGCCAGCCGCGCGGCCACCCGCCGTTCCAGCTCCTCCACCGTGAACGGCGGCCTTCGTGATCCGATGACGGCCCGCGCGTACTCGCGGGTCTGGAGAAGTCCGTCCACGACGGAGTTGTTGTAGGAGCCGATCACCACCGCCTCGGCCTCAAGGCGCTTCACGTCCCGTACCTTCTTCGGGTAGCGGACCTCCTCCAGGTCCGTCTTCATCGCCGAGATCCTGCCGTTGGCGCCCAGCGCCTCGTCCGCCGCGTCCAGGTACTCGGGGCGGGGGATGCGCCGTCTGCGCTCCACGGAGGAGACCAGTTCCTCCCCGTACCCGATCAGTGCTCCGAACTCGGGCTGGGTGAGGCCCGCCGCCTCGCGCCACAGCTTCAACTGCCGGGCGACCGTGCGGATCACCGCCCCGGCCTCCTCGTCCTCCAGCTCGGCGTCCCAGTCGCTCACGTCTGCTGCCCTCCCGCCGCTCCCTCTATGGCCCAACCACGGGCGCCCGTGCCCGGTCACGCCGTACAGCCCGGACGGATCCGGCCGACGCGCGGACAGGCAGGGGCCGCACGGGCCCCTGGTATTCACAGGCTACGCACGGCTCGACACTCTGCGTGATGTGAACGAGCAGACTCAGCAGACCGTGCGGGCGCAGGCGCCGCTGCACCAGTTCTCCGTACCGCTGTCGGCCACGCGCCGGGGCGCCCGCCTGGCGCGGCTCCTCGCGGCCGAGCAACTGGACTCGTGGGGCGTGCCGTTGGACCCGGCGCGCCTGCTGGTGGCCGAACTGGCCACGAACGCGGTGCTGCACGGCCGGGTGGTGGGCCGCAGCTTCCGCCTGACCCTCGCGGTGCCCGAGCCGGGCGTCCTGCGCATCGAGGTCACGGACACGCGCGCGGAGGCGCTTCCGGTGCGTACGGCCACCGCCGCCCCGGCCGAGTCCGGGTACGGTCTCCTCCTGGTCGGGACCCTGGCCGACCGCTGGGGCGTGCGCCTCGGCCCGGTGCCGTGCAAGACGGTGTGGGCGGAGTGCGGGTTCGCTCCGCTCGGTGGCGCCGCGGACCGAGCACAGTGACGACGACTCCGCCGATGAGGCCGCCTCCCTCGCCAGGCGCCGGTTAAAGCGGATGCGGGTCGTCCTCTCCTCGGGTGAGGATCGCTCAGGACTCGCCGACGAAAGGGCAGGTATGGACGACAGTTCCCCGACGCGGCTCATCTTCCTCGCCGACGACGAGGGCAACAGCGTCACGGTCGACGTGCTGGGGCTCAACCCCCGGTGGGGTGCGGGACTGCGCGCCGAGATCGTCGTCCGGACGCCCTTCGTGTCCGGCCGGATCGACCTCGCGCTGTCGGCTTCCCGGCTGGCCGACTGGGCCGATGCGCTGGGCCGCCTCGACGCGGGCACCGACGTGGCGTGGATGGAGATGGAGAGGGGGCCGTCCCTCTTCGTGCTGCTCGACGGGGAACGGGGGTGCCCGGAGGTGGTGGTGGAGGACGAGTCCGGGTCCATGGTCACCGTGCGGGTGCCCGTCGTGCCGCCGGACGACTGGATCGCCGACCACCGCCGGCGGCTGCGCCGGGTCGTGGACCACTGGGTTCCGCGGCTGTCGGGTTAGGGACGCTCCGCGATGGCCACGCGGCTCGACCGGAGTGAGGTCCGCACGCGGGTCGGGCTGCCGACGTCCCGGGCGACGGTGAGGAGATCGTCGTCGGACACCACCCGCAGGCCGTGCTCCGCGAGCAGCGCGGCCAGCTGCGGCGGCTTCCACAGCGAGCGCCACGGCTCGCCCGAGGTGATGGAATCACCGAGTGCCCGGGACAGCAGCTGCCCGGCGGCCACCCTTGCCGAAGGTGACTGGTAGTTCACGACGAGCGCGCTGCCCGGGGCCGTACGGGCGGCGAGGGCGGCCACGGTGGCGCGCACCTCGTCGCGGGTGAGGTAGGGGACGACGCCCTCCCACAGCCAGTTCGTCGGTGCCGAGGGGTCGTGCCCGGCGGCGTCCAGGGCCGCGCCGAGGTCGTCGACGGCGAAGTCGACCGGGGTGAAGCGCACCGACCGGGCGACGGCCCGCGGTTCGGGTGCGGCCTCGGCGAGACGGGCGCGTTTGTCCTGCTGGGAGGCGGGGTGGTCGACCTCCCACACATCCGTCTGCGCGAGTGCGGCGAGCCGCCAGGCGCGGGTGTCCAGGCCGGCGCCGAGGATCACCAGCTGGCCGGTCGGGCGGGCGCGCAGTGCCTCGTCGATGGCGACCGTACGCGGCACGAGCAACTCGCCGCAGGCCCGCACCTTCTCGTACGCCGTGCGCTCCCGCCATCCCTTCGGCGGGGTGCCCGCGCGCACCTCGTCCACGGAAGCGCGCTCCGCGTCGCGCAGCAGCCGGACCGCCACCGGATCCGAGAACCGCTCCGTCCCGGCCCGCCCGTCCGCCACCGCCCGCCCCTGACAGACCAGCACCGCCGTCCCACTCGCCGCACGCCCGCTGTCGCCCATGGGGCCACATTCAACACCCGCCCGGACCTCGGCGAGAGGAAACGGCCTGCGGACGCCGTCATGCCGGCACCCGCAGGCCGAGCCGTACTACGGTGTCGTGCAGCTCATGCTGCCCGCGGGGAGGTTGTTGCCCGATGACGTCGCCGTGAAGCCGAACGTCGTCGTGCCGCCCGCCGGGATCGTGCCGTTGTACGCGGCGTTGCCGACCGTCACCGCGCCGCCCGAGCCGGAGGACAGGACGCCGCTCCACACGCTGCCGATCGTCGTGCCGCTGCCGGGTGTCCAGCCGACGTGCCAGCCGTTGATGGCCGAGTCGCCGTGGTTCATGACCGTGACGGTGGCCTGGAAGCCGCCGCTCCAGGAGCTGTCCACGTTGTACGTGGCCATGCAGGAGCCGGTTCCGCCGGTGGGCGGCGGGGTCGTACCGCCGCCGCCGTCCGGGGGCGGGGTCGTCGTGCCGCTGCCACGGATGCCCGTCACCTCGCCGTGGCCGCCGTCGAAGACGATGTCGGAGCAGGAGAAGAAGTTCTCGTTGCTGTCCGACCGCACCCACTGGATGAACATCAGCGCGTCGCCCGACCGGCCGGAGGGCAGTGTCTGGTTCCAGTAGTAGTGGCCGCCGTCCGTGCCCGGGGAGCCGGACGCCGGCGGGTTGGTGGTGGTCGAGACGAGCTGGAGGTCCGACCAGGCGAGCGGAGTCGTCGGCGACCAGCCCTGCTTGGTGATGTAGACCCGGAAGTCACCCGGGTGCGCGGCCCAGTTGCTGTACTGGAGCTGGATGGTGGAGCCCGAGGTCAGATGCGTCTTCGGCCAGTCGTTGCGGGCCAGGTTGTAGCCGCTGAAGTCGTACGGCGACTTGTTCCCGGCGCTGCAGATGGTGCCGTCCGGCACGTAACCCTGGCCCCGGCCGGCGGCGTTGGAGTCCAGCACCGCGAACCAGTTGTAGAGCGAGGTGGCACCGCTCTGCGCGATGGCCGCCGCACAGGCCGGGTTGGTCGGGTCGACCGCGCCGGTGCTGGTGATGGCGTCCTTGTAGCAGAGGTAGGTGCGCGAGCCGGGGAACATGGCGACGCCGTGGGCCGACGCGGATCCCGTACCGAGGAAGACCAGCCCTAACGCGGAGAGCATGGTGGCGACTGCTGCCAGCAGCGCCGACGTTCTGCTGCGTCTGATCATGGGGGAGGAGTGACCTTTCGCAGATCGGGTTGGGTGGATGTCGTGATCATGGTCATGACATACAGACCGATGGGAGCGCTCCCACCTTCGGAGGGTAGGGACGCATAAACGATATGTAAACCGTCTGGACAAAGTGGTCTTGGGCGGGGCGGAAAACGACCGGCCCGGGTGGGGCGGCCAAGTCGCCGCCCCACCCGGGCCGTTGGTGTGCCGTCGTGCGGTTACGCCGCCGTACCGCCCGCGTAGTCGCCGTCGAACGTCGTCTCGATGGTCTGCGCGACCGGCTGGGCCACGCCCGTGCCGGTCAGGATGATGCCCAGCTCCCGGTTGTTGGCGAGGGAGTTGCTGCTGATGTTCATGGAGCCCGCCTCGACCTCCTGGGTCGCGAGCCCGTAGTCGGCGACCATCGCCTTGGCGTGGATGTAGAAGCCGTTGGGGTCGGAGTAGCCGACGACCGTGCCGCCCGCCGCCTTGATCGCCGAGACCTCGCTGGCGTAGCTGGACGGGTCTTCGAGCACGACGCGGACCTTCACGCCCGCCTTGGCGCGGGCCACGATCGCGTTGACGACGGTGCTGTCGCTGAACTCCAGCTCCTGCACGTCGAGCGTCTTGGTCGCCGCGTTGATGAAGGACACCAGCCGGCTGCGCGAGTCGGTGGGGGACCACAGCAGGTGGTCGCCGTCGGTGGGGGTGACCGAGGTGCCGGCGTAGTCGGCGTCGAAGACCTTCTCGATCGCGGCGACGTCGCGGGTGTCGTCGGTGAACACCCCGTAGTCCCGGCTGGTCGAGTAGTACTGCGAGGTCAGATTGCCCGTCAGCACGAGGGACTTGGTGCCGTCCACCGTGATCGTCTTCTGGTGGGTGTAGACGTACGCGGTGGAGGACCACACCACGCCCACGCCCGCGTTCGTCAGCGTCGTGTACGCCGAGTTGTTGGCGGTCTTGTGCGCCTGGTCCAGGACGACCCGGACGGCGACCCCCTTCTTCTCCAGCGCGACGAGGTCGTTGACGGCCGTCGTGTCCTCCAGCTCGTACATCGTCATGTCGAGCTTGGTGGTGGCCGAGTTGATGAAGTCGTAGATCGTGGGCTGGCCGGTGCCGGCCTGGGAGAAGGCGAACGCCGAGTAGCTCGCCGCGTTCGCGGGTACGGCGGCGACGGCGACGGCGGTACCGGCGGCGAGAGCGACGGCGGCGCGGGTGAGGGCCTTCCGCAGCATTGCGCGGCTCCTTTTGGGAGGCAGAGGGTGGGTGTCGGGTGCATGACACCACGCGCGTAGAACGCTGAGGAGGCGTGCGGATCCAGAGATGGCCAGGGGGGCGCAAAAACTCGGTATCGGCGTTCCGGTTTGCCCCTCAATGGGGCGCCGCGGGGCCGACAGTGCGTCGGTAAAGGCGGGGGGTGCGCGGGCGTAGCGTAGAAGGCATGACGAAGTACGGATCCTTCCCCGGTACGCGTCCCCGGCGGCTGCGGACGACGCCCGTCATGCGGCGGATGGTCGCCGAGACGCGCCTGCACCCCGCCGACCTGATCCTGCCCGCGTTCATCCGCGAGGGCGTCAGCGAGCCGGTTCCGATCGCGACCATGCCCGGTGTCGTGCAGCACACCCGCGACAGCCTGAAGAAGGCGGCGCTGGACGCGGTGGCGGCCGGTGTCTCCGGGATCATGCTCTTCGGCGTGCCGGAGGAGGGCAAGAAGGACGGCCAGGGCACGGCCGGGACCGACCCCGACGGCATCCTCCAGGTCGCCCTGCGCGACGTGCGCGCCGAGGTCGGCGACGACCTCCTCGTCATGTCCGACCTGTGCCTGGACGAGTTCACCGACCACGGGCACTGCGGGGTGCTGGACGCCGAGGGCCGCGTCGACAACGACGCCACCCTGGAGCGGTACGCCGAGATGGCCCAGGTCCAGGCCGACGCCGGCGCCCACATCGTCGGCCCCAGCGGGATGATGGACGGCCAGATCGGCGTCATCCGCGACGCGCTCGACCAGATCGGCCGCGAGGACGTGGCGATCCTCGCCTACACCGCCAAGTACTCCTCCGCCTTCTACGGCCCCTTCCGCGAGGCCGTCGCCTCCTCGCTCCGCGGTGACCGCAAGACGTACCAGCAGGACCCCGCCAACTGGCGCGAGTCCCTGCGGGAGCTGGAGCTGGACCTCGCCGAGGGCGCGGACATGGTGATGGTCAAGCCGGCCGGACCCTACCTCGACATCCTCGCCCGGGTCGCGGACGCCGTGGACGTCCCCGTCGCCGCGTACCAGATCTCCGGCGAGTACGCGATGATCGAGGCCGCCGCCGAGAAGGGCTGGGTGGACCGGGACCGCGCCATCCTGGAGACGCTGACCGGCATCAAGCGGGCCGGCGCGCGCAACATCCTCACGTACTGGGCGACCGAGGCGGCCCGGCAGCTGCGCTAGACCCGGCGACCGGTGGCCGGGTCCGGCCGGGGAGCGTCCCGGACGGGCCCGGCCGTCGTCGCTCCATGGGTTCCATGGTCCCCGGGGACTCCGTGGACATCATGACCTCGATGGTTGAGGAATCAATTAGTTTTGGGTGCTGTTCACCCGGCATGAAACGCATCGGATTCCTCTCCTTCGGCCACTGGGCCGACAGCCCGCACTCGCGGACCCGCAGCGCCAAGGACACGCTGTTGCAGTCCATCGACCTCGCCGTGGCCGCCGAGGAGCTCGGGGCCGACGGGGCGTACTTCCGTGTGCACCACTTCGCCCGGCAGCTGGGCTCGCCGTTCCCGCTGCTCTCCGCGATCGGCGCGAAGACCTCGCGCATCGAGATCGGCACCGGCGTGATCGACATGCGGTACGAGAACCCCATGTACATGGCCGAGGACGCCGGCGCCGCCGACCTCATCTCCGGCGGCCGGCTCCAGCTCGGCGTCAGCCGCGGCTCACCGGAACAGGTCGTCGACGGGTGGCGGTACTTCGGGTACGCGCCCGGCGAGGGCGAGACCGACGCCGACATGGCCCGCAAGCACACCGAGGTGCTGCTGATGGTGCTCCAGGGCAAGGGCTTCGCCGAGCCGAACCCGCGCCCGATGTTCGCCAACCCGCCGGGGCTGCTGCGCATCGAGCCGCACTCCGAGGGGCTGCGCGACCGCATCTGGTGGGGTGCGGGCTCCAACGCCACCGCCGCCTGGGCCGCCGGGCTCGGCATGAACCTGATGAGCTCGACCGTCAAGGACGACGAGGGCGGCGCGCCCTTCCATGTGCAGCAGGCGGCGCAGATCCGGGCCTTCCGCAAGGCCTGGGCCGAGGCCGGCTGGCAGCGCGAGCCGCGCGTGTCCGTCTCGCGCAGCATCTTCGCCCTCACCGACGACCGTGACCGCGCCTACTTCGGCCGTGACGGCGACAGCAGCGACAGCATCGGCTACCTCGACGCCGACACCCGGGCGATCTTCGGCCGCACCTACGCCGCCGAGCCGGACGCCCTGATCGAGCAGCTGGCCGGGGACGAGGCGATCGCCGAGGCCGACACGCTGCTGCTGACCGTGCCGAACCAACTCGGCGTGGACTACAACAGTCATGTCCTGGAGAACATCCTCACCCATGTCGCGCCCGCCCTCGGCTGGCGCTGACCCCGACCGGCGGGAGCGGCCCATGAGCAAGATCCTGATCATCGGCGGGACCGGCTACACGGGCGCGAACATCGCCGCCGAGGCCGTGTCCCGGGGCCACCAGGTGGCGTCGTACTCACGGTCGGCGCCCAAGGCCCCGGTCGACGGGGTGACGTACACCCACGGCCCGGCCGAGGACGCCGTACGGCTGGTCCCCGGCCACGACGCGGTGGTCGCGGCCCTGTCGCCGCGCGGTGACCTGGTCGGCCGGCTGCTCGGCCTCTACCAGGAGGTCGCCGCCGCGGCGGCCGCCGACGGCGCCCGGCTGATCGTCATCGGCGGGTTCTCCTCGCTGCGCCGCGCGCCGGGCGAGCCCCGGTTCGCCGAGGGGGACGTGCCCGAGCAGTTCCGCTCCGAGGCGCGAGAGATGGACGCGGTACGGGAATGGCTCTCCGGCTCCGCGCCCGCCTCGCTCGACTGGACCCTGGTCTCCCCGGCGGCCGGCTACGGCTCCTGGGCCGCCGGGGAGCGGACCGGGACCTACCGCGTCGGCGGGGACGTCGCGTTCTACGACGACCAGGGCGGGTCGGAGATCTCCGGCGCCGACTTCGCGCTCGCCGTCGTGGACGAGATCGAGCGCGACGCACATCCCCGCGCGCACATCTCCATCGCCTACTAGAGCGGCTCCCGACGGGGTCCAAAGGGGCCGGGTCACCAGCTGGAGATGCTGGACAGGTCGCTCTGCCAGTAGGTGACCTCCAGCGAGCTGTCGTAGTACACGCCCTTCGCGGGCAGCGTCGGGTTGGCCGTCGCGCCGCCGTCGCTCTTCGGCGTCTTGCCCTGGAAGTACACGGTCAGCCGGCGGCCCGTCGTGCCGCCGTCGCCGCTGCCGTCGGCTGCGGACAGCCGGACCTCCGCGTAACCCGACTTGCCCGGCGCGAGAGTGGTCACCGCCTGCGGGTGGGTCGACTCGTCCGCCTGCGGCGCCCACTGCATCCCGTCGAAGCGCAGCACCGGGTAGTACGTCAGGTCGCAGTACTTCGAGCCGGTGTTCGTGACCGTGAGCAGCATGTGGTTGAGCGGACGGGACTGGAGCTGCGCGGTGACGCGGGTGTTGGAGCCGTTGCACAGCACCCGGTTGGCGGGGTCCCACGGCTCGGAGGCGCCGCCGGAACCCGAGCCGGAGCCGGAGGAGCCGCGGCGGGTGCCGGCGGAGGACTGCTTGGCGTTCGCGTGGCCGGTCGAGGAGGTGCCGGAGCCGGTCCCGTCCTTCGCCCCCGTTCCGTCCTGCCCGCCCTTCGCGTCGGCGGACGGCTGGTTGGCGTTCGGCGTTCCCTCGCTCGTGGTCGCCGACGGGGAGTGCTTGGCCGCACCCTCGTCCTGGGTACCCGTACCGCTGTCGCACGCCGTGAGGGCGAGGGCGGCGAGGGCGGCGCCGGCGACGGCGAGCAGCGGCGTACGGGTGCGGCGCATACGGGAGTTGAGCATGGCGCTTCTCGATTCCTGGTGGTGGAGTGCTTGGATGTCCACAGCCTGCGGGGCCGTTCGTCCCGCCCGCCAGCCCCGGCGGAGCATCCGGGACGCTGGAACGGTCAAATGGGCTGTGACCTGCAAGAACGTCCCTTCCCTGGAACGGGGGAACGGGACAGGGGAGGGGAAGGACCGTGTCGGAAAGCGCCGGGGGGACCGGATTCGCCGAGCTGTTGCGGGAGTTGAAGAACCGCTCAGGACACAGCTACGGCATGCTCGCCAAACGGCTCCACATGAGTACGTCCACGCTGCACCGCTACTGCAACGGGGACGCGGTACCGACGGACTACGCGCCCGTCGAACGCATGGCCCGGCTGTGCGGGGCGACGCCCGCGGAGCTGGTCGCACTGCACCGCAGCTGGGTGCTGGCGGACGCGCGGCGGGGACAGAAGTCGGCTGCCGGTGACGGTGTGACCGCCGAGGTTGCCAAGGCCGAGGTGACGGAAGAGGTTTCCGGGATAGGAGAGGCCGGGACGGAAGAGGGTGCCGGGGCGTCGGCGGAGGGGGCCGGTCCGCGATCGGCGCCCGCCGCCGGCCCCGCCCCGGAACAGGCGCCGGGGTCGGTGGCGGAACCGGCGGGGGGCCCGGAGCCGGAGCCCGTCCCGCCCGCTCCCCGTGCCCGCCGCCGTCGTCCCGCCCTGCTGGCGGCCGTGGCCGGTGCCGCCGTACTCGGTGCCGTGGCGGTCGCGCTGGTCGTGCCCGGCGGGGACCAGGACAACGATGGCAAGGGCGCCGATCCAGCGGCGGTCGCCGCGTCGGACCGGGCGCCGGCCACCGGTGCGGGCCCGAGCCGTCCCCGGGGCAGCCGCTCGCCCTCCGCCTCGGCGTCCGCCCGGCACCCCTCCGCCTCCGCAACCCCGGGCAACGCCGACGGACCGGACGCCGCCACCAGCGCGCCCCCGGACACGAGCGGCCAGGCGCCCGCCTCGGCGGCCCCCCTCACGGTGACCACGCACCCGTACTCCTGGGAAAGCCCCTGCTCCCAGCACTACCTGATCAACCGGCCGCCCGAGGACGTGAACCCGCCGCCCAGCGAGAACGGCGCGCCCGCGTGGGTCGCCGTGCACCAGGCGGTGTCGGCCGGGGAGCAGTTCGTCACGCTCACCGTGCAGGGCAGCGGGCGGGACACCGTGGTACTGGAGGGGCTGTCGGTACGGATGGCGGGCAAGCGGGCGCCGCTCGCCTGGAACGACTACGCCATGGGCTACCCCGGCGTCGGCTGCGGCGCCGGGGTGCCCACCAACTCCTTCACCGTCGCCCTGGACGCCGTACGCCCGGCCGTCCAGCCGGTGGCCGGGCAGCGCGGCTTCCCGTTCAGCGTGAGCGAGTCGGACCCGGAGGTCTTCTACATCACGGCGGACGCGTCGGCGTACGACGTCAGCTGGTACCTGGAACTGTCCTGGTCCAGCGGCGGGCGGCACGGCACCCTGGAGATCGGCGACAAGGGCCGGCCCTTCCGCACCAGCGGCAACAACGGGCGGCCCGCGTACGCGTTTCCGCTGGGCGGGGAGAAGTGGGCGCCCGCGCAGCAGTGACCCGGCCCCCGCGCCGCCCGCTTCCGTTCCGTGCCGTCCCGGGTCAGTCCCACCAGAAGAACCAGGTGGTCTCGCCGACCAGCTCCTTGGCGTAGGCGAGCAGGGTGCCGGTGCCCTGCATGACGTTGTCCGGGCAGAACGCGAAGTGCTCCGCCGCGACGGCCTCGGCCTCGGCCAGGTCGGCCGGCGGGGCGGCCACGGACAGCAGCAGCGCGTCGAAGCCGAGGGCGACGACCCGTATGCCGAACCGGTCCTCCCAGGAGCGCAGGACCGCGCAGAGCCGGGCCACGTCACCGTCGTGGTTCACCGGGCCGCTCCAGCCGAGCGCGGCCGGGATGTCGGCGGAGCGCCGGGCGGGGACGAGGGCGAGGCGGGGCGCGGGGAACACGGACTGGTGCTCGTCCGCGGTGAGTTCGTCGGCGGCGCGCGCGGCGCAGGTGCCCGGGTCGACGGTGAGCTTCCCGGCGGGGGCGGTCCCGGGCCAGTCGGCCGCGAACGGGGCGCGCACGTCCCCGAGTTCCTCGTCCTCCCAGTCCGTCTCCCAGTGCCCGGCGAGGACGTCCTCCGGGTCGTGATCGCCGGGATAGGACGTGTGCCGGGGCAGGAACGTCCAGTTCTCCGGGCCGCCTTGGGTGCCCGCGGTCTCCACGAGCACCGGCAGCAGGCCGGCCCGGGCGGCCGGTGCGCCGAGCGCGGTCCAGGTGCCGGGGGCGGCCGGCTTGTCCGCGAGCCAGCACAGGGGTTCGTGGTGCGGGCCGGCGCCGGTCTCGATCAGCCTGCCCGGCGGCAGTTGGAGCCCCAGGGAACGCCCGCTGGGCTCGGTGGCCAGCCGGGGCAGCGGGTTGGGAAGAGTCGCCATGCCGGTGACTGTAGGGGCGGGGTCTGACAACGCACCGCCCCGCGGTCTCGAAACTTTCGACACCCGCTCAGCCCATTCCTGTCGTGTCGTCTCCCGAGGTTCTGCGGAACCTGTGACACCCCTCTGAATCGCGGTTTCACCTGCCAATACGCCTATTCCTATTACGACTTGATGAAGCGAATGTTTCGAAATTTCTACCGAAACCATTGACTGTCCTTACCGGCGACCCAACACTGATGCCCCATCGCGCAGCGCGTCGCTCCACCCTCATCCGGCCCCACCCCGTTCCATGAGGAGGAAGCACGTCCATGAAGATCCGCAGCCGAAGAGAACGCGGTCCGCTGGGCCGCCTCACCTCGCTCTTCAGAGGTGCCTGCGCCGTCGTCCTGCTCGCCGTGGGGGCGCTGACCCTGCCCGGCACCGGGATCGCCCGTGCCGACACGGTCATCACCACGAACCAGACCGGCACCAACAACGGCTACTACTACTCGTTCTGGACCGACGGCGGTGGCTCCGTCTCCATGAACCTGGGCTCCGCGGGCAACTACAGCACCAACTGGAGCAACGTCGGCAACTTCGTGGCGGGCAAGGGCTGGAGCAACGGCGGTCGCCGGTCCGTCACCTACTCCGGCAGCTTCAACCCGTCCGGCAACGCGTACCTCTCGCTGTACGGCTGGACCTCGAACCCGCTGGTCGAGTACTACATCGTCGACAACTGGGGCACCTACCGGCCCACCGGCACCTACAAGGGCACCGTCACCAGTGACGGCGGGACGTACGACATCTACGAGACGACCCGCACCAACGCGCCGTCCGTGGAGGGCACCAAGACGTTCAACCAGTACTGGAGCGTGCGGCAGACCAAGCGGACCGGCGGCACCATCACCACCGGCAACCACTTCGACGCCTGGGCCGCCCACGGGATGAACCTGGGCAGCTTCAACTACTACATGATCATGGCGACCGAGGGTTACCAGAGCAGCGGCAACTCCAACATCACCCTGGACAGCTCGGGTTCGGGCGGCGGTGGCGGCGGCGGTGGCACCGGGGGCTGCACGGCGACCATCACGGCCGGACAGTCGTGGGACGACCGGTACAACCTCAACGTCTCGGTCAGCGGCTCCAGCAACTGGACGGTGACGATGAACGTGCCCTCCCCGGAGAAGGTCATGGCCACCTGGAACGTCAGCGCCAGTTACCCCAGCAGCCAGGTGCTCGTCGCCAAACCCAACGGCAACGGCAACAACTGGGGCGTGACCATCCAGAAGAACGGCAGTACGACATGGCCCACGGTGTCCTGCTCGGCGAGCTGACGCCCCGGTCCCAAGGAGGAGCACGCATGCGCACCGCCAGACTCGCCCTCGCCGTCACCGCCGCCCTCGCGGCCGCGACCGCGGGCACCCTGACCGTCGGAGCCGCGCCGTCGCAGGCCGCCACCTGCTCCGGATACGTCGGACTCACCTTCGACGACGGCCCGTCCAACGACCACACACCGGCCGTCCTCAACGCGCTCAAGCAGAACGGGCTGCGGGCCACCATGTTCAACGAGGGCCAGTACGCGGTCTCGTACCCGGCACAGGTCAAGGCCGAGGTCGACGCCGGGATGTGGGTGGGCGACCACAGCTACACCCACCCGCACCTCGTCCAGATGAGCCAGGACCAGATCGACTCGGAGATCTCCCGCACCCAGCAGGCCATCGCGAGTGCCGGCGGCGGAACGCCGAAACTGTTCCGGCCGCCGTACGGGGAGACCAACGCGACGCTGAAGGCCGTCGAGGCCAAGTACGGCCTCACCGAGGTGATCTGGGACGTCGACTCGGGGGACTGGAACGGCGCCAGCACGGACGCCATCGTCCAGGCCGTCTCCCGGCTCGGCAACGGCCAGGTCATCCTCATGCACGAGTGGCCGGCCAACACCCTGGCCGCCATCCCGCGGATCGCCCAGAACCTCGCGAGCCGCGGGATGTGCGCCGGGATGATCTCCCCGCAGACCGGCCGCGCCGTCGCACCGGACGGCGGCGGAAGCGGGGGCGGGGGCGGTGGTGGCGGCGGTACCGGCGGCTGTACGGCGACCGTCACCGCGGGCCAGGTGTGGGACGACCGGTACAACCTCAACGTCTCGGTGAGCGGTTCCGGCAACTGGACCGTCACCGCGAACGTACCGGCGCCCGAGAAGGTCATGGCCACCTGGAACGTGACCGCGAGCTATCCCAGCGCCCAGGTGCTGGTGGCCAAGCCCAACGGCAACGGCGACAACTGGGGCCTGACCATCCAGAAGAACGGCTCCACCACCTGGCCGACGTTCAGCTGCACGGCGAGCTGATCCCTAGGGTCTTTCGTTTGGATCAGGCCGGATCAGGGAGCGGGGTCTGGTGCGTGCAGATGCAAGGCGGAGGAGGGAGTCAACGCGGAGCATTGGCGACCGACGACAACGCCGCAGATGTGCGTGCCAGGCCCCGCGAGCCCGGCATGATCCAGACGAGAGGCCCTAGGCCAGGGTCGTGATGCAGAACGGGTGTCCGGCCGGGTCGAGGAGCACCGTCCACCGCCCCTCGCCCGGCTGGAACTCCGGCTTCGTGGCGCCGAGTTCCAGCATCCGCCGCTCCGCCTCGGCCAGGTCGTCCACCCCCAGCTCGATGTGGGCCTGCTTCCCACGGGCGGGGTCCGGCCAGGTGGGCGGGCGGTAGTCGGCGATCCGGGTGAAGCCGAGGCCGGCGGCGCCCTCCTTGCCGAGCAGGACGAAGTCGTCGGTGGAGAAGAGCACCGGGTAGCCCAGCGACTCGCCGTAGAACGCGGCGAGTCGCCGGGGGTCGGCGCAGTCGAAGGTGACGGCGGCGTAGCGGAAGGCGGGAGTGGAGTTCGTGGTCATGGACGGCACGCTACGACGGAACCAGGACAGTCACGGTCCTGGTCGTGCGGCGGCTGTGCGAGACTTCCGCCCGTGATGGCCTCGTGATAGCCGCGTCCGCCCGACTGCTGTCCCTGCTGTCCCTGTTGTCCGCCCGGCCGTCGTGGACCTGCGCCGAGCTGGCGCGGTCCCTGAAGGTCACCGACCGCACGGTCCGCCGGGACGTCGCGCGGCTGCGTGAACTCGGGTACTCGGTCGACTCCGAGGCGGGCCCCTGGGGCGGCTACCGGTTGCGCGCCGGCACCCGCGTGCCCCCGCTGATCCTGGACGACGAGGAGGCGCTGGCCGTGGCGGTGGGCCTGAGCGAGGCGGCCCTCAACCGGGCGCTGGGCAGCGACCAGGCCGCGCTCTCGGCACTGCTGAAACTCCGCCAGGTGCTGCCCCGCCGCATCGCGGACCGCCTGGGCGAACTGGACGACGCGTTCGTACGGCTGCCCGGCGCCGGCGGGTCCGGGGTCGGCCCCGGCCTGCTGCTGGAGCTGGCGGCCGCCTGCCGGCGGGGTGAGCGGGCCAGACTGTCGTACACGGACGCCGAGGGCCGCTGCACGGTCCGGGAGATCGACCCGTACCGGCTGGTGCACACGGGACGGCTCTGGTACCTGGTCGCCCGGGACGTGGCGCGCGGCGCGTGGCGCACCTTCCGCGCGGACCGCGTCGACCGCCTCCAGCCCACCGGTCACCCGGCCGACCTCACCGACCCCCCGGACCCGGCGCACCTGGTCTCCCGCAACATCGCGAACGGCCCCTATCCCCTCTCGGCCACCGTCCGCCTCCGCCTGCCCCTCGCCGAGGCCCTCCGCCTGATCCCCCCGACCATCGGCACCCACCGCCCCGACGGCCCCGACGCGACCGTCGTCGACATCGGCGGCCCCGACCCGGACGGCCTGGCCCGCTACCTGCTCACCCTGGGCACCCCGCTGCGCGTCCTCTCCCCGGACTCGGTGCGCCTGGCGGTGGCCCGCCGGGCGCGGGAGCTGGTGGAGGACAACGGGGAACGGCGGCCGGATGGCCGCGGAGACGGTCTCCGCGGCCGCTGAGACCCGGGGTCAGAGCTTCTCGGGCGTCCTGATGCCCAGCAGGGACATGCCCTGGTGCAGGGTGCGGGCCGTGACGTCGCACAGGAAGAGGCGGTTCTCGACCTGGGCGGGCGTCTCGGCCTTCAGGACCGGGCACTTGTCGTAGAAGGTCGTGTAGAGGGAGGCCAGCTGGTAGAGGTAGGCCGTCAGCTTGTGGGGGGCGAAGTCCTTGGCGGCCTCGGCGACCGTCTCCGCGAAGGCGTCCGCGTGCAGGCCGAGGGCGCGTTCGGCGTCCGCCAGGTCCAGCTCGGGGTGGGCGGCGGGACGGGTGTCGCCGGCCTTGCGCAGGATGGACTGGATGCGGGCGTAGGCGTACTGGAGGTAGACGGAGGTGTCGCCGTTGAGCGAGACCATCTGGTCCAGGTCGAACTTGTAGTCCCGGTTCGCCGACGTCGACAGGTCCGCGTACTTCACCGCGCCGATGCCCACCTGGGCGCCCCGCTCGGCGATCTCCTCCTCCGAGAGGTCCTGGGCCTTCTCGCGGACCACGGCCGAGGCGCGGTCGACGGCCTCGTCGAGGAGATCGACCAGACGGACCGTCTCGCCCGCACGCGTCTTGAACGGCTTGCCGTCCTTGCCCAGGACCGTGCCGAAGGCCAGCTGGTAGGCGGTCACGTCGTCGTTCAGCCAGCCGGCCCGGCGGGCGGTCTCGAAGACCATCCGGAAGTGCAGGGCCTGGCGCGCGTCCACCACGTACAGGAGCGTGTTCGCCTTGAGGTTGAAGACGCGGTCTCGGATCGCGGAGAGGTCGGTGGCCGCGTAGCCGTAGCCGCCGTCGGACTTCTGGACGATCAGCGGCACCGGGTTGCCGTCCGGGCCCTTGATGTCGTCGAAGAAGACGCAGAGCGCGCCCTCGGAGCGGACCGCGACGCCGGACTCCTCCAGCAGGCGGCAGGTCTCGGCCAGCATGTCGTTGTACCCGGACTCGCCGACGATGTCCGCGTCCCGGATCTCCATGTCCAGCTTCTCGAAGACGGAGAAGAAGTAGATCTTCGACTCGTCCACGAACTTCTGCCAGATCGCGAGCGTGCGCGGGTCGCCGGCCTGGAGGTCGACCACCCGGCGGCGGGCGCGGGTCTTGAACTCCTCGTCGGAGTCGAAGAGCCCCCGGGCGGCCTTGTAGAGGCGGTCCAGGTTGGACATCGCCTCCTCGCCGGAGGCGGCGGTGTCCTTGGCGGACCGCTTGTGGTCCAGCTCGTGCGGGTGCTCGTCCAGGTACTGGATGAGCATGCCGAACTGGGTGCCCCAGTCGCCGATGTGGTGGCGGCGGATCACGGTCTCGCCGGTGAACTCCAGGAGCTGGACGACCGAGTCGCCGATCACCGCGGAGCGCAGGTGGCCGACGTGCATCTCCTTCGCCACGTTCGGCTGCGCGTAGTCGATCACCGTGGTGCCCGGGTCCGCGCTGAACGGGACGCCGAGGCGGCCGGCCTCGTCCGCGTACCGCGCGGCAAGGTTCTCGGTGATCGCCCGGTCGGAGACGGTGATGTTGAGGAAGCCGGGACCGGAGACCTCGATGTCCTTGATCACCGAACCGGTGGTCACCTGGGCGACGACCTGGGTGGCCAGCTCGCGCGGGTTGGCCTTCGCCTTCTTGGCGAGGGCCAGGATGCCGTTGGCCTGGAAGTCGGCCCGGTCGCTTCGTCGCAGCAGCGGGTCCGCGTCGGCGGCCTCCGGCAGGGTGGCCGAGAGGGCGGACGCGAGGTGCTGCTGGACGGAGTCGCTGAGGGACGTGACCGAGGCCATAGGTGGAGTGCCGTTCTCCTCGTGGGGATGGATGGTCACGCCCAGTATCCCACGGGGGGTGTAGCGAATTTTCCGGTCCGACGGTGAACGCGGCCCGCGGGAGGGCCGTCCAACGCGTTGAAAAGCCGTTTTCGTGGATGTGGTCCCGCCTGGGACAATGGAGCGGTCAGCCGTGCGACCGCTGCGGCTGCCCGATGGAGAAAGAAGGACGTGCCGATCGTGGCTCAGAGCACCGAGACCACCGACTGGGTCTCCCGTTTCGCGGATGAGGTCATCGAGGAGTCGGAGCGCCGGGCCCCGGGCAAACCGGTCGTGGTCGCGTCCGGCCTCTCCCCGTCCGGCCCCATCCACCTGGGCAACCTGCGCGAGGTCATGACCCCGCACCTGGTCGCCGACGAGATCCGCCGCCGCGGGTACCAGGTCCGCCACCTGATCTCCTGGGACGACTACGACCGCTACCGCAAGGTCCCGGCGGGCATCGCCGGCGTCGACGACTCCTGGGCCGAGCACATCGGCAAGCCGCTGACCTCGGTCCCGGCACCGAAGGGCTCGTCGTACCCGAACTGGGCCGAGCACTTCAAGGCCGCCATGGTCGAGTCGCTGGCCGAGCTGGGCGTCGAGTTCGACGGGATCAGCCAGACCGAGCAGTACACCTCCGGTGCCTACCGCGAGCAGATCCTGCACGCCATGAAGCACCGGGGCGACATCGACGCGATCCTCGCCCAGTACCGCACCAAGCCCAAGGTCAAGAAGCAGCAACAGAAGGCCGTGGACGAGGCCGAGCTGGAGGCCGAGGAGGGCTCCGGCGCCGCGTCCGAGGACGACGGCTCCTCCGGCTCCGCCGGGTACTTCCCGTACAAGCCGTACTGCGGCAACTGCGAGAAGGACCTGACCACGGTCACCTCGTACGACGACGACACCACCGAGCTGTCGTACACCTGCAACGAGTGCGGCTTCACCGAGACCGTCCGGCTCGCCGAGTTCAACCGCGGCAAGCTGGTCTGGAAGGTCGACTGGCCGATGCGCTGGGCCTACGAGGGCGTGGTCTTCGAGCCCAGCGGTGTCGACCACTCCTCTCCGGGGTCGTCCTTCCAGGTGGGCGGGCAGATCGTGGGGATCTTCGACGGCAAGCAGCCCATCGGCCCGATGTACGCCTTCGTCGGCATCTCCGGCATGGCCAAGATGTCGTCCTCGCGCGGTGGCGTGCCGACCCCGGCGGACGCGCTGAAGATCATGGAGCCGCAGCTGCTGCGCTGGCTGTACGCCCGCCGCCGGCCCAACCAGTCCTTCAAGATCGCCTTCGACCAGGAGATCCAGCGCCTCTACGACGAGTGGGACAAGCTCGCCGCGAAGGTCGCCGACGGCTCCGCGCTGCCGGGTGACGTCGCCGCGTACACCCGCGCGGTGGGCACGGCGGCCGGTGAGCTGCCGAAGACGGCGCGCCCGCTGCCGTACCGGACGCTGGCCTCCGTCGCCGACATCACGGCGGGCCACGAGGACCAGGCCCTGCGCATCCTCTCCGAGCTGGACCCGGAGCGACCGCTGGGCTCGCTGGACGAGGCGCGCCCGCGGTATGACAAGGCCGAGGCGTGGATCAACACGCACGTGCCGGCGGACCAGCGGACCATCGTGCGCGAGGAGCCGGACGCCGAGCTGCTGAAGTCGCTGGACGAGGCGTCGCAGCGGTCCGTGCGGCTGCTGCTCGACGGCCTGGCCGAGCACTGGTCGCTGGACGGGCTGACGCACCTCGTGTACGGCGTGCCGAAGGTGCAGGCCGGGTTCTCGGCGGACGCGACGCCGAAGGAGCTGCCGCCGGAGATCAAGACCGCCCAGCGGTCCTTCTTCGCGCTGCTGTACCAGCTGCTCGTGGGCCGGGACACCGGGCCGCGGCTGCCCACGCTGCTGCTGGCGGTGGGCCAGGAGCGGGTGCGGAGCCTGCTCGGCGAGTGACGCCGATGTGACGCGGACGCGCGCAAGGGGCCCTCTTTCGGGCGGGCCCCTTCGTCATGTCCGCTCGTTCTTCGGCGGTGCGTGGGCGCGTTCCCTAGGCGATGGGGTATTCCCGCAGCTGTGCGTCGTGGTGCTCGCTGAAGTGCTCGACCATGCGGTTGGCCCGGTCCAGCGGGAGGGCGATGCCGAAGGTCGCCTCGACGTTGTCCTTGAACTGGGCGCCGGTCGGGTAGCTGCCGTCTATCGACTTGCGGAAGACCTGGTAGTAGTCCTCCTCGGTCGGCTCGGGCTCGGGGTAGCCGCCGCCCTCGCCCAGTTCCCGGGTGCGGTTGGGGCTCACCGGGATCGGGAAGCTGCCGGTCTCCTCCGGGGAGGGCTGCTGGAACTGCTCCGGCGGCTGGTCCTCGTACCAGTCCTCGTACTGCTCCTCCGGCTCGTACTGGGGCTCCGGGGGCGGCTCGTAGGTGGGGTCGTAGTCGCCGTGGTACTCGACCTCGCGGGGGGCCTGGAACCAGGGGCTCTGGTCGTCCGGCAGGGGGCCCGGGGGGCTCTCGGGGGCCTGGGGGTGCCGCTCGCCGTGCGGCGCGGGCGCGGCGGCGGGCCGCGCGGGCGCCGGCTGCGTGGGTACGGCCCGCGCGGGCGCGGTGGCGTCGGCCGACGGACCCTCACCGATGCCGGCCGCCGCCGGAACCCCCGCCGTCAGCTCGGCCGCGGGCGCCGGGGGCAGCAGGACCGGTTCTATCCCCGCGGCCAGCAGGCCCGAGGGGGCCGTCTCCGCCAGGGGGACGCCGTAGCGGGCCAGGCGCAGGGGCATCAGGGACTCGACCGGGGCCTTGCGGCGCCAGGCGCGGCCGAAGCGGGAACGGAGCCGCGCCTGGTAGACGAGGCGTTCCTGTTCGAGCTTGATGACCTGGTCGTAGGAGCGCAGCTCCCAGAGCTTCATACGGCGCCACAGCAGGAACGTCGGCACCGGGGAGAGCAGCCAGCGGGTGATCCGGACGCCCTCCATGTGCTTGTCGGCCGTGATGTCGGCGATGCGGCCGACGGCGTGCCGGGCCGCCTCGACGGAGACGACGAAGAGCACCGGGATCACCGCGTGCATGCCGACGCCCAGCGGGTCCGGCCAGGCGGCGGCGCCGTTGAACGCGATCGTCGCCGCCGTCAGCAGCCAGGCCGTCTGGCGCAGCAGCGGGAAGGGGATGCGGATCCAGGTCAGCAGCAGGTCCAGGGAGAGCAGGACACAGATGCCGGCGTCGATGCCGACCGGGAAGACATAGGCGAAGTTCCCGAAGCCCTTCTTCCAGGCCAGCTCACGGACGGCCGCGTAGGAACCGGCGAAGCCGATTCCCGCGATGATCAGGGCACCGCCCACGACCACGCCGATGAGTATCCGGTGCATCCGAGTCAGCTGCGGTGGCGCGGCCACTCGTACTCCCCTCCCGTTGCCTGTTGTTGCGACGCAACAGGGTGGCACACGTGTGCGGGGCACGCGGCGCCGGTCGGCCGTAAGCCCGTTCGGTCAGCCCTTCTTGTCGGGCGACTTGGACGGAGAAGCGTCGGCCGAGGGCGACTTGGCGGAAGAGGAGGGGCTCGCCGAGGAACCGCCCGGGGAGTTGTCCTCGCCGGCGGAGGAGATCGAGGCCACGACCTCCTTGACGGCCTTCTCCGCGGACTTGGCGATGTCGTCGGCGTCGGGGGTCTTGTCGCCCGCGAGGCCCGCGCCGTTGTAGTCGAGGGTGACGACGATGTTCTGCACCCGGGCGACGATCGTCTCCTGCTTGAAGAGGCCTTCCTTCTTCTTCAGGTCGTAGCGGACCGAGGTCGCCTCGTCGCCCGCGCCGGAGACCGGCTGGACCTTGGCGTTCGTGCCGCCGTCCACCGACTGGGAGTCCTTGACCTGGTTGCCGAAGTACGCGTGCGCCTGGGTGTTGGCGGAGCCGCGCGTGGTGTCGGAGTCGAAGCGCAGCAGGGAGACGTTCAGCCAGCGGAACTGGGAGCCCTTGACGCCGTTGTTGGCCAGGCTGCTCCAGGAGCAGGAGGAACGGGACGACGGTTCGTCCGAACTGCCCTTCTTGCCCGCGGTGTCGGCCTTGGGGACCAGGTCGCCCAGGGTCTTGTCCGACAGCACCTTGCAGGGGTTCGGGAGCGTCTTGTACGTGGCCGGCTCGACGGTCGGGGTGGCGCTGGCGGAGGGCGTCGCGCTGCCGCTCGCCGGCTGCCCGGCGCTCGCGCTGTCGCCGCTCTTGGGCTTGGAGTCGCCGGAGTCGGAGGAGCAGGCCGCGGTGATCAGCAAGGCGGGAACGGCTGCCGCGCAGACAAGAACACGGCGGAGGTTCCTGGTTCGCTGGCTCAGGTGGGCTACGTCGTCTCGCTGCATGGTTCCTTCACTCATGACGCTCGGTGTTCGTGCGGGTTCCTGCGGGGCCCCACCGTACGCGGTGAAGGAGCTGTGCGGTTTCCGTTCGGGTGCTTCGCGGACGGGGGCCGCCGGGGCCGGGAAGTGGATCAGCCGCCGAGCGCGCCGTCCAGCCGGGAGGCCAGTTTCCGGGCCCTGTCCTGCATTTCCTTGCTGTCGGGGGTCGTTCCGGCGGCCATCGGCTGCTCCTCGTACTGGATGGTGACGACGACGTTGGACGTGCGGAAGACCACAGTCACCGTCCGCTGTGCGGCCGTCGATCCGGACCCGGCGAGCTGGTCGTCGAGGTACGCCTCGTCACCGAGGTCGGAGAGGGCGCGCGGCTGGAGGTCGGGCGAGGTGGACGCCGACGCGGAGGAGGAGTCGCCGGTGGTGGCGTCCGCGGGGGAGGGGGAGCCGGAGGGGGTGCCGCTCGGCTCGTCGCCGTGCGTGGCGGGCGCCGAGGGGGTGCCGCTCGGCTCGGGGAGGTGGGCGGCCGTCTCCTTCTGCCGGAAGAGCTGGCCGGCCTGGTCGTCGTCGCTGACCGTGTTGTCGTACGACACCACGCGTTCGAGGTCGACGGAGAGCCGGTCGGTGGCGTCGGCGGAGGCGACCTTCCAGCGGCAGCCGACCTTGCGGTCGGTGTCGTAGGTCAGCTCGGCCTCGCCCTGGTAGGCCTTGTCCCGCTGGCTGGGGTCGGTGATCTGCTTGATGCCGGGCAGCAGGGAGTCGAGGGTGTCGTGGCCGACCGTGCCGCAGGGCTCGGGCAGGGTGCGGTACCTGCCGGGCTGGGCGACGGCAGTGGCGGTGCCCGCGTCGCCGGGGTTGGCGTCGTCCGCCGCGCCGGAGCCGCCGGAGCCGCCCGTGCAGCCGGTCAGCAGCGCCGCGAGGAGGGCGGCGGTGCCGGTTACGTACGCCTTCCGCTGCACGGGCGGGCTCCTCTCGACGGCTGCGCTCCGACGGATGCGCTCGATGGTCGCACCAGTGTCCCCGCTGGTTATTCGCTTGCCGCGGCGGGGTCCGGCCTGGAGACAATGTGTATCGCACGCGCCGCCGTGAACGCCGGTTCGAAGTCCGCTGTCAGCGCTTCTGGCGTTGCTTTTCCTTTTTGTCGCTCTCAAGCCTTTTGTTGTCTTTTCCGGGGGAACGAGGAAGTCATGCCGTACGTGGAGATACCGGGCGCGCGGGTGCCGATCCGGATGTGGACGGACCCGGCGACGGTCGAGGACGTCGCCCTGCGCCAGTTGCAGAACGTCGCCACCCTGCCGTGGATCAAGGGCCTCGCGGTCATGCCGGACGTGCACTACGGCAAGGGCGCGACGGTCGGTTCGGTGATCGCGATGCGGGACGCCGTCTGCCCGGCCGCCGTCGGGGTGGACATCGGCTGCGGGATGTCGGCGGTGCGGACGTCGCTGACCGCGAACGACCTGCCGGGCGACCTGTCCCGGCTGCGGACCAAGATCGAACAGGCCATTCCGGTCGGGCGCGGGATGCATGACGACCCGGTCGATCCCGGCGGCTTCCACGGCCTCGCCACCAGCGGGTGGGACGAGTTCTGGGGTCGGTTCGACGGTGTGGCCGACGCGGTCCGGTTCCGGCAGGAGCGCGCCGTCAAGCAGATGGGCACGCTCGGCGGCGGCAACCACTTCATCGAGGTCTGCACGGACACCGCGGGCGCGGTCTGGCTGATGCTGCACTCCGGTTCCCGCAACATCGGCAAGGAACTGGCCGAGCACCACATCGGCGTGGCCCAGAAGCTCCCGCACAACCAGGGCCTGGTCGACCGCGACCTCGCCGTCTTCGTCGCGGACACCCCGCAGATGGCGGCGTACCGCAACGACCTGTTCTGGGCGCAGGAGTACGCCAAGTACAACCGCACCCTGATGATGGCGCTCCTGAAGGACGTGATCCGCAAGGAGTTCAAGAAGGCCAAGCCCCTCTTCGAGCCGGAGATCTCCTGCCACCACAACTACGTGGCGCAGGAGCGGTACGAGGGCGTGGACCTGCTGGTGACCCGCAAGGGCGCGATCCGGGCCGGGTCCGGGGAGTTCGGGATCATCCCGGGCTCCATGGGCACGGGGTCGTACATCGTGCGGGGCCTGGGCAACGACGACTCCTTCAACTCGGCCTCGCACGGCGCGGGCCGGCGTATGAGCCGCAACGCGGCCAAGCGGCGGTACACCGCCAGGGACCTGGAGGAGCAGACGCGGGGCGTGGAGTGCCGCAAGGACTCCGGCGTCGTGGACGAGATCCCGGGCGCCTACAAGTCCATCGACCAGGTCATCGAGCAGCAGCGCGACCTGGTGGAGGTCGTGGCCAAGCTGAAGCAGGTCGTCTGCGTGAAGGGCTGAGGAGCCCTCGGTACGGGCGGGGCGGAACCGCGGCGGCCCGCCCCGCTGTCCTCATGGTGCACGCGTCAACTCTCCGGAGAGGGAAGGCCGATGAACCGAGTGCGCACGAGAGGGGCGGTCCGGGCCGCGGGCCTGGCGGTGGCCGTGGTGGCTCTGCTGGCGGGCTGCTCGCAGCACTACGAGGACCAGCGGGGCAAGGGCGACGCGCCCGTGCAGGGCAGGGCCGGGGACAACACGCCCGCCGAGGTCTACAACTTCCCCGACGGGTTCGGGAACCTCGCCACCAAGTGTGTCGGGCACGGGTACCGGGCGTATGTGACCACCAACGCCAACGCGCCGTCGAACGTGCAGATCGTGGAGGACAAGGCGTGCGCCGGCTGAGCGCGGGCCTCGCCGTGACCGTGCTCGGCGCGGTGCTGCTGCTCGGCGGCTGCTCCCGGCAGCACTACGAGGAGCGGGGTAAGGCGGACGCGCCGGTGGCGGGCCGGGCCGGGGAGGACTCGCCCGCCGAGGTCTACAACTTCCCCGACGGGTTCGGGAACCTGGCCACCAAGTGCGTCGGCGAGGGCAAGCGGGGCTACGCCACCACCAAGTTCGTCAAGGTCGAGAACAAGGACGAGGTCAAGATCCTGCCCGCGCACGCGGTCATCGTGGACGACCCGTCCTGCCGGGCCCCCGGCCGGTGATCACTTGGCGTGGCGCACGGCGTAGATCATGACGAACGCCACCAGGTGGATGCCGAAGAGGAAGTAGGCCAGGAAGTACCAGACCTTGCGCTCGTCCCTCTTCTCCTGGGCGAGGCGGCGCTTGTCGTATGCCTCGGAGGGGGAGAGAGGCGCGGGCGCGTCCCCGGCGCCGGCGGGTTCGTCGGCCATCACCGCTCCCGGTGGACCTTGGTGTTGGAGGCCTGGGCGCGCGGGCGTACGACCAGGAGGTCGATGTTGACGTGGCTGGGCCGGGTCACCGCCCAGGTGATGGTCTCGGCCACGTCCTCGGCGGTCAGCGGCTCGGCCACGCCCGCGTACACCTTCGCCGCCTTCTCCGCGTCGCCGCCGAAGCGGGTGAGGGCGAACTCCTCGGTCCGCACCATGCCGGGCGCGATCTCCACGACGCGCACCGGGCTGCCGACGATCTCCAGGCGGAGGGTCTCGGCGAGGACGTGGGCGCCGTGCTTGGCGGCGACGTAGCCGGCGCCGCCCTCGTAGGTGGCGTGGCCGGCGGTGGAGGAGACGACCACCACGACCCCGTCGCCGCTCGCCTCCAGCTTGGGCAGCAGGGCCTGGGTGAGGTTCAGGGTGCCGATGACGTTCGTCTCGTACATCGTGCGCCAGTCGGCCGGGTCGCCGGTGGCCACCGGGTCGGCGCCGAGCGCGCCGCCCGCGTTGTTCACCAGGACGCCGATGGTCTTGAAGGCCGTGGCGAACTCGTCCACGGCCGCGCGGTCCGTCACGTCCAGCGGGTACGCCGTCGCCGAGTGACCGGCCGCGTTGATCTCCTCGGCCAGCGCCTCGATGCGGTCCTTGCGGCGGGCGGTGAGCACCACGCGGTAGCCGGCCGCGGCGAGCTGCCGGGCCGTCGCGGCGCCGATGCCGCTGCTCGCACCGGTGACGACGGCGATGCGGGAGGCGGCGGACGGGGCGGACGTGGCCATGGGCTGCTCCTCGGGTGGGTCGGCGGACGTGCGTCCAATGTAGGCGAGGGTCAGCCGCCGTTCCTCGGCGCCCACATGATCAGGGCCATGCCGGCGAGGCAGACCAGCGCGCCGGTGACGTCCCAGCGGTCGGGGCGGTAGCCGTCGGCGACCGCGCCCCACAGCAGCGAGCCCGCCACGAAGATGCCGCCGTACGCGGCCAGGATGCGGCCGAAGTGGGCGTCCGGCTGGAAGGTGGCGACGAAGCCGTAGGCGCCGAGCGCGAGCACCCCGCCGGCCGCCCAGAGCCAGCCCCGGTGTTCCCGCACGCCCTGCCAGACCAGCCAGGCGCCGCCGATCTCGAACAGCGCGGCGACGACGAAGAGGGCGGCGGAACGGAGGATCGGCATGGGGGCAGCTTCGCACGGCGGGTGCTCCGGAATATCCGGCGGTGCGGCTCTGTTGGCGGGGTATAGTTGAACGGTAAACAACTTGGGAAGGTGAGCGGCCATGCAGTTCGGGATCTTCACGGTCGGTGACGTCACGCCGGACCCGACCACGGGGCGTACGCCGTCCGAGCGTGAGCGGATCAAGGCGATGGTCGCGATCGCGCTGAAGGCGGAGGAGGTCGGCCTGGACGTGTTCGCGACGGGTGAGCACCACAACCCGCCGTTCGTGCCGTCGTCGCCGACCACGATGCTCGGGTACATAGCCGCGCGCACGGAGAAGCTGATCCTGTCCACCTCGACCACGCTGATCACGACGAACGACCCGGTGAAGATCGCGGAGGACTTCGCGATGCTCCAGCACCTGGCGGACGGGCGGGTGGACCTGATGATGGGCCGCGGCAACACGGGTCCGGTGTATCCGTGGTTCGGCAAGGACATCCGTGAGGGCATCAACCTGGCGGTGGAGAACTACGCGCTGCTGCGCCGGCTGTGGCGTGAGGACGTCGTGGACTGGGAGGGCAGGTTCCGCACGCCGTTGCAGGGCTTCACCTCGACCCCCAGGCCGCTGGACGGTGTCGCGCCGTTCGTGTGGCACGGCTCGATCCGCTCGCCGGAGATCGCCGAGCAGGCCGCCTATTACGGCGACGGTTTCTTCCACAACAACATCTTCTGGCCCGCCGGTCACACCCGGCGGATGATCGAGCTGTACCGCAACCGGTACGCGCACTACGGGCACGGCACGCCGGAGCAGGCGATCGTCGGGCTGGGCGGTCAGGTGTTCATGCGGAAGAACTCGCAGGACGCGGTGCGCGAGTTCCGGCCGTACTTCGACAACGCCCCGGTGTACGGGCACGGTCCGTCGCTGGAGGAGTTCACCGAGCAGACCCCGCTGACGGTGGGTTCCCCGCAGCAGGTGATCGAGCGGACCCTGTCCTTCCGGGAGTACGCCGGCGACTACCAGCGCCAGCTGTTCCTGATGGACCACGCGGGACTGCCGCTGAAGACCGTCCTGGAGCAGCTGGACATGCTCGGCGAGGAGGTCGTGCCGGTGCTGCGCGCGGAGTTCGCGAAGAACCGCCCGGCGAACGTGCCGGACGCCCCCACCCACCAGTCGCTGCTCGCCGCGCAGACGGCGGCCGGGGACGCGAAGGAGGAGAGCACCGTATGAAGCTCGTCGTCGTGTCGGCGGGACTGAGCGTCCCGTCCTCCACCCGGCTGCTCGCCGACCGGCTGGCCGCCGCCGTCGTCCGGCGGGCCGACGCGGAGGTGGACGTGCAGGTGATCGAGGTGCGCGACCTCGCCGTGGAGATCGCGCACAACCTCACCAACGGGTTCCCGGGACGGGCGCTGGCCGCGGCGCAGGACGCGGTGACCGGCGCGGACGGGCTGATCGTCGTCACGCCCGTGTTCTCCGCGTCGTACAGCGGGCTGTTCAAGTCCTTCTTCGACGTGCTGGACAAGGACGCGCTGACGGGCAAGCCGGTGCTGCTCGCCGCGACCGGCGGCACCGCGCGGCACTCCCTGGTCCTGGACCACGCGCTGCGCCCGCTCTTCTCCTACCTGCGGGCCGTGGCCGTCCCCACCGGGATCTACGCCGCCTCCGAGGACTGGGGAGCCGAGGGCCTCGCGGAACGGATCGAGCGGGCGGGCCAGGAACTGGCCTCCCTGATGCCGAAGGCCGAACACCGCACGGAGCCCCGCGTGGTGCCCTTCGCCGAACAGCTCGCGGCGCTGGAGCCGTAGGCCCACCGCCCTGCCGCCCACCCGTCCGACCCGGTCGGACGGGTGGGCGCCGTGCGTGACAGGGGTTCCCGGCCGCGCCGCCGCCCCGCCGCGCGCGGGCGTGTCCACGGGTGGGTGAGAAGACGGTAGGGGACCCGAGGTGGTTGCGCGTTTGACGGTTAGAGGGCGGTAAAAAGGGTGATCGCGGGCCCATCCGCCCCGGCCGAACCGATCGGGACCTTGGCAAACTGGGTACGTGCCCCAGACTGTGCTGCTCGCCGAAGACGACCGTGCCATTCGCCATGCCCTGGAGCGGGCCCTGACCCTGGAAGGGTACGAGGTGACGGCGGTGGCGGACGGCGTCGAGGCGCTCGCGCAGGCCCACAAGACCCCGCCGGACGTCCTCGTGCTCGACGTGATGATGCCCGGCATCGACGGCCTCCAGGTCTGCCGCGTGCTGCGCGCCGAGGGCGACCGCACCCCCATCCTCATGCTCACCGCCCTCGTCGAGACCGCCGACCGCATCGCCGGCCTGGACGCCGGCGCCGACGACTACGTGGTCAAGCCCTTCGACGTCGAGGAGGTCTTCGCCCGGCTGCGCGCCCTGCTGCGCCGCACCAGCCCGGTCCCCGCCGCGGCGAGCGGCGGCGACGGCGCCGGCCGGGGCGAGCCCCAGCTGTCCGACCGGCAGATCGAGGCCGCGGGCCTGCGCATGGACCTCCAGGCCCGCCGCGTCTGGCGCGGCAAGCGGGAGCTGGAGCTGACCCGTACCGAGTTCGAGCTGCTGGAACTGCTGGTCCGCAACGCGGGCATCGTGCTCGACCACTCCACCATCTACGACCGCATCTGGGGCTACGACTTCGGCCCCGGCTCCAAGAACCTCGCCGTCTACGTCGGCTATCTGCGCCGCAAGCTGGACGAGCCGGGCGCCCCTCAGCTGATCCACACGGTGCGGGGCGTGGGTTACGTGCTGCGGGAGGACTGAGTGGACCGCCTGCGCCGGACGCCGGCCAGGCGTCGGCCCAAGCTGGTCTCCCTGCGCACCACCTTCGCCGTCTCCTTCGCCGCCGTCACCGCCGCCGTCACCATCCTCGTCGGCATCGTGTCGTACGGCTCCGCGGCCCGGCTGGTCCGCGTCGACCAGCAGTCGGTGTTCAGCCAGGTCGTCCAGGACGTACGGGACGAGGTGCGCCAGCACACGATGGTCCCCGAGGACTTCTCCTCCTCCCGGCCCGGACACGACCTGGTCCGCCCCGCCCGCACCGACGTCCAGGTGCTCGGCGCGCAGGGCCAGATCACGGACCACGGCAGCCCGGTGCTGCCCGTCACCTCCCGCGACCGGGCGATGGCGACCGCGCGCACGGCCGGGAGGGTCGCCGAGCACAAGGACGTACGGGTCGGCGACGACCTCTTCCGCATCGCCACCGTCTCGCTCGGCCACGGCCGGGGCGCGGTACAGGTCGCGCAGGAGTTCAGCGACACCGAGGACCTGCTGCGCACCCTCCAGCAGCGGACGCTGATCCTGACGGCGGCCGTGGTGGTGGCGGCCGGTCTGTTCGGCTGGTGGCTGGCCCGCCGGATCACCCGGCGCCTGGTGGTGCTCACCTCCGCCGCCGAGGACGTCGCCCGCACCCGGCGCCTGGGCATCGAGGTGCCGGTGGCGGGGCTGGACGAGGTGGGGCGGCTCGGCCGCGCCTTCGACCGGATGCTGGGACGGCTCGCGCAGTCGGAGGAGGACCAGCGGCGGCTGGTCCAGGACGCGGGCCACGAGCTGCGCACGCCGCTCACCTCGCTGCGCACCAACATCTCGCTGCTGCGGCGCATCGACGAGCTGCCGCCGGACACCCGGGACGACCTGGTCGCCGACCTCACTCAGGAGGCGCGCGAACTCACCGACCTGGTCAACGAGTTGGTCGACCTCGCCGCCGGGCAGTCCGACACCGAGCCGCCCCAGCGGGTCGACCTCGCCGACATCGCGGAGGACGTGGTGGGGCTGGCGTCACGGCGCACCGGGCGGGAGATCGTGCTGCGGGCCGCCGGGGACACCACGACCGACGGCCGGCCCGGGATGCTGCAACGGGCCATCTCCAACCTGGTCGAGAACGCGGCCAAGTTCGACCGTGCGGGCAAGGCGCCGATCGAGGTCCAGGTGACGGGCCCGGCGCGGCCGGGGACGGTACGGGTGGAGGTGCTGGACCGGGGTCCCGGGATCGCGGAGGGCGACCTGATCCGGATCTTCGACCGCTTCTACCGGGCCGCCGACGCGCGCTCCCTGCCGGGCTCCGGACTCGGTCTGTCCATCGTCCGGGAGGTCGCGATGGCGCACGGGGGCGCGCCGTTCGCCTACCGGCGGGAGGGCGGCGGCGCGGTGATCGGCTTCACGGTGGGCGGGGGCTGACCGGCTCCACCGGGAAGGCGGACGGCCGCCCCCGCACGGGGAAGGTGGCCGTCCGGCCCCCGCACGGGGAAGGCGGCCGTCCGGCCCCCGCGCCGGGAGGCTACGAGGACCGCTCGCCGATCACCGGCAGGGTGAGGAAACCCTCCGCCCGGGCGCTGGCCAGGCCGATCCGGGGGATGTCGCTGGACTTGGCGAAGAGCAGGAAGCGGGGTTCCCACACCGGCCGGTACTTCGCGTTGGCCCGGTACAGGGACTCGATCTGCCACCAGCGTGAGAAGAAGGTGAGGATCGAGCGCCACAGCCGCAGCACCGGGCCCGCGCCGAGGCGGGCGCCGCGCTCGAAGACCGAGCGGAACATCGCGAAGTTCAGCGACACCCGTTCCACCCCCAGCTCCTTCGCGCCCAGCAGCAGCTCGACGACCATGTACTCCATCAGGCCGTTCTCGCAGTCGCGGTCGCGGCGCATCAGGTCCAGGGAGAGGCCGCGCTCGCCCCAGGGCACGAAGCTGAGCAGGGCGCGGGGCTCGCCGTCGGCGTCCCGGCACTCCAGCATCACGCAGCGGCCGTCCGCCGGGTCGCCGAGGCGGCCCAGGGCCATGGAGAAGCCGCGCTCGGTCGCGCCGTCGCGCCACCGGTCGGCGCGATCGACGAGGACGGCCATCTCCTCGGCCGGGATGTCCTCGTGGCGGCGGACGCGCACGGTGTAGCCGGCCCGCTTGACCCGGTTGTGGGCCTGGCGGACCACGCGCATCGCGCGGCCCTCCAGGGTGAAGTCGGCGATGTCCACGATGGCCTCGTCACCGAGTTCGAGGGCGTCGAGTCCGTGCCGGGCGTAGACGGTGCCGGCCTCCTCGCTCGCGCCCATGACCGCCGGGATCCACGCGTGCCGGCGGGCCTCGGCGAGCCAGGCGTCGATGGCGCCGGGCCACGCCTCCGGGTCGCCGATCGGGTCGCCGGAGGCGAGGGAGACTGCGCCGACGACGCGGTAGGTGATCGCCGCCTTGCCGCTGGGGGAGAAGACGGCCGCCTTGTCGCGGCGCAGCGCGAAGTAGCCGAGGGAGTCGCGGGCGCCGTGCTTGTCGAGCAGCGCGCGCAGTCTCTCCTCGTCGGCGGCGGTGAGCAGCTGCTTGCCGCGCGGGGAGCGGAAGCAGGCGTACAGGACGAGGCAGAAGGCCGCGGCGAGCAGGGCGTTGACCGTGATGTCGGTCCAGCGGGGGGCGTGTACGTGCTCGATGCGGTCGGCGAAGACGCCGACGCTGATGCCCCGCAGGTAGGTGTAGGCGATCTCGTCGGTGAGACCGGCGCCGGGCAGCTTGTTGGTGGCGTGCACCAGCAGGGTGCCGAGGCCGCCCGTGACCAGCAGGCCGCCCGCGCCGACGGCGAGCGCCAGCTTGGGGTTGGAGGGGTCGCCGACGGCGTTGAACTCGCGCCGGCCGATCAGCAGGGCCGCCACGAACAGGCCGGTCAGGGCGGCGGAGACCCAGTTGAAGACGTGGTCGGCGTACCGGTCCTGGGTGAGGCCGAGGGCGTAGACCAGGAAGAGCGGGCCGGCGAGCAGCAGGTTGGTGAGCCACGCGGCCCGCTTGCGCCGCCGCATCACCAGCGTCAGGAAGATCGCGAGCGCGGCGGAGACCAGGCCGGCGGTGGCCAGGTACGGCGTGAAGAAGGCGCCGACGTGCTGGTGCGGGTGCTGCTGGTTGAAGAGCTTGCTGGTGTTGTGCTCGTGCACCTCCTCGCGGAACGGCAGGGACAGCACCGCGAGGACGTTGAGTACGGCGATCAGCCGTAGGTACCAGACCGTCGCCGAGGCCGCCGCGGCGCGCAGCCGCGGGCCGGGGGTGAGCGACGGGAGCGTCCGGCGCGGGCCGGCCTGGGCGGGGGCGTGGGGCGAGGGCAGGGTCGACTGCGGAGCGGGCATGGTGACTTGTCACCTTGGGGAGGGGGACGGTTCTACGCGGACCCTACAGCTCGTAGGGCGGGGCGTCGCCGGTCGGCGTGTGGGACAGGAGCGTACCGGGCGAGGTTCTTACCCGGTCCTTTCCGGCCTTTCGCACATCTCGTCAGCCCGCCCGTTCCATGCCGCGCCGGGCGGACGTCAGGGTCCAGGCCAGGTTGCCCGCCGCGGCCCCGGCCGCCACCACGGCGACGATCACACCGCCGGTGGCGAGGCCGTCGCTGAACAGGTGCGGACGCCGGTCGAGGCTGTGCAGACCGAAGCCGCACAGCTGGTACACCCCGACGGCCGCGACGACGAGGCTGACGACGAGCACGGTCAGGGTCGGCGCGAGACTGCGGGCGCAGATCTCCGCGCCGGGCGCCGTCTCCGTGTCCTGCATGGCTCCCCCGTTGGGCGTGGTGGAAGGGATGGGCGAACGACCTTGTGGCCGCGGCCGGTTGGGAACCTACAATACGTAGGGTCCGTTAGGGTCGACGCCATGCGTGTGTACATGAGTGCGGACATGGAGGGCGTCACCGGCCTCGTCGACGCCGACGACGTCCAGCCGGGCGGCCGGGATTACGAGCGCGGCCGCTCCATGATGGCGGAGGACGTGAACGCGGCGGTGCGCGGCGCGCTGGCGGCCGGCGCGAGCGACGTCCTCGTCAACGACGCCCACGGTCCGATGCGCAACCTCCTCCCCGAAGCCCTGCTCCCGGCCGTCCGGCTGGTGCGCGGCAAGCCCAAGCAGATGGGCATGCTGGAGGGGCTGACCGGGGAGTACGACGCGATGGTCTGCGTCGGCTACCACTCCAGGGCCGGCGCCCCGGGCGTGCTCAGCCACAGCTTCATGGGCCACGAGATCGAGGACATCTGGCTGGACGGCCGCCCGGTCGGCGAGATCGGCCTCGCCCATGCCACGGCGGCGGCGCTGGGCGTGCCGGTGGTGGCCCTCACCGGTGACGACGCGGCGTGCGCCGAGATGGCGGAGTGGGACGCCTCGGTGGTCACGGTCCCGGTGAAGTACGCGCACGGCCGGTTCGCGGCCGAGCTGCGGCCGGAGGCGGAGGCCCGCAAGGCGATCGAGGAGGCGGTGGCGGGCGCCCTCGCCGCGCTTCCGGCCCGCCCGGCGCCGGCCGCCGGCGAGTCCGTCCTCACCGTCCGCTGGCAGTCCGCCGCCGTCCCCGCGACCCTGCTCGGCCTCCCCGGCGTCACCGCCGAGGACGACCGCACCGTCCGGGCGAGCGGCCCCCTCGTCTCCCTCTACCGCCAGTTCGGCGTGTGGATGCGCGTGGCGTCGTCCCTGACCAACCAGGCGCCGTACTGCTAGACGGTGCACCGCCGTTAGGCGGCTGTACGGCCGTTAGGACGGTTGTGCGGGCCGTGCTGACCCGGAGATCACTTCCTGCGTGGCGCGGGTCCCGGCATCCGGGCGGGGACGGGTCCGCCACCGGTCGGGGACAGGCGGTGTCCGATCCCTCGCGCGGTGCCGATCGACAGGCGGCTGCCGGTCTCCCGCAGCTTGCGGCGCAGCCGGCTCAGGTACTGGTCCAGGGTGTTGTCGCTGACCTGGGCACCCTCGGGCCAGCCGGCCCGCACCAGGTCGCGGCGGCGCACGAGCGATCCGTCGGCGGCGGCGAGGGTGGCGAGCAGCCGGAACTCGGTCGGGGACAGCGCGGTACGGACACCGTGCACGCTCATGCTGTGGTCCACCGCGTCCAGGACCAGGTCCCCGGCCGTGGCCACCGCCGCCGGGGCGGTCCGTCTGAGGAGCGCGCGCAGCCTCGCGGCCAGTTCCGCGAGGTGGAAGGGCTTGGGCAGGTAGTCGTCGCCGCCCGCGGAGAAGCCGGAGAGGCGGTCGGTGAGGTGGTGCCGGGCGGTCAGGAAGATCACGGGGCCGGGGAAGCCGTTGGCGCGCATCGCCTGGCACACGTCCCGGCCGTCCGCGTCGGGCAGGCCGACGTCCAGGACGGCCGCCGCGATGCCGGACGTGGCCAGGCGCAGGGCGGTGGCGCCGTCGGCGGCCGGGACCGGCTCGAAGTCCTCGTCGTACAGTCCTCGGCGCAGCACGTCCCGCTGGGCGTGATCGTCTTCGACGACGAGGATCCTGGGGCGCATGATTCTCCAGCCGCCTGCCGGCGAGGGGTGCGGGGACGGACGATCCGGGCGGCGGCCGCCGGCACCGTCGCTCGGGCTCGGGTGCCTGCCGCCGCGGACCGCGTGGACGTGGGGACGGCCGACCGCGAGCGTCTACAGCTCCGTAGACCGTCTACGGCACTGTAGACGAACGGCGGGCCGGTGTCGTTCCCCGGGAGGGCGCGGCGGGGAGCCCCGGCTCATGCGACCGGTGCTTCGTGTGTGCCTGGCGGCGCGGGTCGGCTGTGACCGGTCCCGGGAGTGTGCGGCGGCGCGGGCCAGTGCGGCGGATCGGTGTCAGGTGCGCCCGGCGGCGCGGGTCAGCGCTGCGTTCCGGATTCCCGGGCGGCAAGCCCCTGGGCTGCCGTGTTCTCGCCGGGCCCCAGGTCCTGGGTCCCTATGACGGACAGCAGCTCCAGCTGCTCGGCTCCCCGGGTGCCGGGCGGCGCGGTGAACCACAGCAGCCGTTGGCGTCCGTCCTCGCTGAGCAGGTTGTGGCAGTCGAGTTCGATGACGCCGAGCAGGGGGTGGACGATCCGCTTGTGGTCCATGCGGCGCACCGCGACGTCATGGGTGTCCCAGAGAGCCGCGAACTCCGGGCTGCGCCGGCGCAGCGCGGCGACCATCCTCGCGACCTCCGCGTCCCGGCCGCGCCGGGCGGCCGCCGCCCGGAGATCGGCCACGAACACCCGGGAGTGGCGGGGGTGGTCCTCGGGCGGGTGGATCTCGCGCGCCCGCGGATCGGTGAACCAGCGGTACACGTAACTCGCCGCCGGGCCGCGCTGTGCCGGGGACGCGCCGAGCAGGGCCCGGGCCGGCTCGTTCTCCACCAGGGTCTCGTGCAGGTCGGTGATGACGCGCGCGGGGGTGTTGGACAGCCGGTCCAGCAGCCCGAGGAGCGCGGGCTGCACATGCGCCGACGGTCCGTGGGCCGATCGGGGGACCGGCCGTTCGGCCAGGTGGAAGAGGTGGTCGCGCTCGTCTGCGTTCAGGCGCAGGGCTCGGGCGAGGGCGGCCAGGGTCTGCGCCGAGGGCTGCGCGCCGTGCTTCGCGCTGCCGCGTTCCAGCTCGGTGTAGTAGTCGGCCGACAGCCCTGCCAGCTGGGCGACCTCCTCGCGGCGCAGCCCGGGGACGCGACGGCGCGGGCCCTGCGGAAGACCGACGTCGGCGGGGCGGATGCGGTCGCGGCGGGACCTGAGGAAGGCGCCGAGCTCTGGAAGGTTCACCCCTCCATGGTCACTCGCGGGCCGGAGCGTAACCAGGGGATGGCGTCCCCCGGGTAGACGCAGCCCTGGCTGGGCGCGCGGAACCGGCCGATCGTGGAGAGCAGCAGGGCGACGGCGAGGCCGCGGTCGCCCGACCACCATCCACCACAGGAGCCGGCCATGCCCATTCCCACCTCCCCCGACGCGACCGGCGGCCCGGCCCGGCCCTCCGGCGAGCCCCGGGTCGCGATCGTCACCGGCGGCTCGCGCGGCATCGGCCGCGGGACCGTCGGCCGGCTGGCCGCCGACGGCTACGGGCTCGTGGTCGGCTACGCCGGGAACCGGGCCGAGGCCGAGGCCGCCGTGCGGGAGGCCGAGGCCGGCGGCGGCCGGGCGATCGCGGTGCGCGCCGACGTCGCCGACGAACACGCGGTCGAGGCCCTGTTCGACGCGGCCGAGGCGGAGTTCGGCGGCGTCGACGTCGTCGTGCACGCGGCCGGACGGGTGCGCATGGCGCCGATCGCCGAGCTGGACCTCGCGGACCTGGACGACCTGCACCGCACCAACATCCGCGGCACTTTCGTCGTCGTCCGGCAGGCCGCCCGCCGGGTGCGCCCCGGCGGGGCGATCGTGACGTTCTCCACGTCCGTGGTGGGGCTGGCCTTCCCGACCTACGGCGCGTACTCCGCGAGCAAGGGCGCGGTCGAGGCGCTGACCCCGGTCCTGGCCCGGGAACTGCGGGGCCGGGACGTCACCGCCAACGCCGTCGCCCCCGGGCCCACGGCCACGGACGGCTTCCTGGACGGCAAGGACGAGGAGACCATCGCCCGCCTGGCCGCCCGGGCCCCGCTGGAACGGCTCGGCACCACGGCCGACATCGCCGAGGTCGTCGCCTTCCTGGCGTCCCCGGCCGGCCACTGGGTCAACGGACAGGTCGTCCGGGCCAACGGCGGAATCATCTGACCCACGCCCGTCGTCACCCACCGAGAGAAAGAGCAACGAGCCATGCCCTTCGCGAACTTCAAGGTCCCCGAGAAGACCCTCACCCCGAAGCAGAAGGAACTGATCGTCACCCGCACCACCGAGCTGTACGTCGAGCTCTACGGCGAGCGCGCCCGCGCCAACACCATGGTCCTGGTCGAAGAGGTCACCGACGGCGGCTGGGGCATCGGGGGCGACGTCCTGACGCTGGCCGAGCTGGGCGAGGCGACACCGACCGGGGACGCCTGACCGTTCCGGGCGCGCGCGTACCGGCCTGCGCCCCCGCCCGACCCGGCTACGAACCGCCGGCCCCGCCCCAGGCGGTCAGGTCGAGGGGGGACGCGCAGTGCGGGTCGTCACCGGCCGGACGCCGGTACCGCCGTTCCTCCAGCAGCGACATCACCGAGCCCGGCACCGCCGGGCCGGTGTTGTCGAGGCGGACGTCCAGGCGGTCCTCCGGGTCGATCACGGGTCCGTCCCGGAGGGGCGCTTGGCGTCCGGCCGGCCGCGTCGGAAGGCGTCCACCGGACGGCCCTTCCCGGCACCGGCCAGGACGGGGCCCCGACGCTCCGCCGGACCCGCCGGACCCGGTCTCAGGGCCACACCAGGCAATACGCCTGATGCCCCGCCTCATGCAGCCGGTGGCTGAAGTCCTGCCATTCGTGCAGCAGTTGGTACACGTTGAACGCGTCCCGCGGTCCGCCCCGGTCCGGGACCGTGGACCAGATGAAGGCCGCGGCGCCGACGGCCTCCTCGCCGATGCCGCGCAGGGGGTCGACCACGGTCATGGGGAGTTTGACGACCGCGTAGTCGGGGTGCAGGACGACCAGTTCGAGGGGCGGGACCTTGTGCAGGGGGACGCCCTCGATGCCGGTCAGGACCATGGCCGCCATGGTCTCCGGCTTGATCTTGGTGAACATGCCGTTCATGCCCAGCTCGTCGCCGCCGAGTTCCTCGGGGCGCATCGAGATGGGGACGCGGGCCGCTGTCGCGCCGTCCGGCGCGCCGAAGTACTTGTAGGTCACCCCCACTCGACCACCATTCCCGCTCCCCGCCCGGAGGCGGTCGGCCTGGTCCGTACGATCAGCCCGCTCGGCCCTGTCGGCGCGGTTGGCCCGGCGGTCCCTGCGGCGCCCGCCCGCGCGCCCCGGAGCCGGGTCCGAGGGGCGGTCCGGGCCCCCCGCGCGGTCCGCGCCGAAGGTCCGGTCAAGGTCCAGGGTCCGGTCCCGCGGAAGGTCGAACGACCGGTCCCGCGCCGGGTCCAGCGGTCGCTCCAGCGCCGGGTCCAAGGACCGGTCCCGTGCCGGGTCCGACGGCCGCTCCAGCGGAAGGTCCTGCGGCCGGCCGAGCGGAAGGTCCCGGGCCCGGTCGAGAGGCAGGTCCCTCGGCCGCTCCAGCGGAAGGTCCTGCGCCCGCCCGAGGGGAGCGTCCTGCGCCCGCCCCAGGGGGAGGTCCCGTGCCGCCCGGTCGTGCGGAAGGTCACGCGGGAAGTCCCGCGGCCGGTCCGGGGGAGTCTCCCGGGTCCGGTCCAGCGGTCGCTCCGGCTGCTGTTCATACGTGCGCTCGGGCTGTCGGTCGTACCGGTCGGTCCCCCGGTCGTACCGCTCCGGTTCGGCCGGTGCGGCCGGGGTGCGACGTGCCTCGGTCGTGTCCTCCGCTTCGCGCCGGTGCCTTCCCCGCCGGGCACGTCGAGGACCCAGGTCATCGGTCCCCTCGCCCAGTCCGCCACCGCGATGCATATCTCCACCCGACTGCTTTTCTAGGACGCGTGGCCCCCGCCGCGCAACCCGATCATCGTGTCAGTGACCTCCCCCACGGCCGCCCGCCGAAACGTGCGGTGGAACAACAGTCCACGGGGATCTGCCCGGTCCCTGATCCTTACGTGCCCGCAGGAGCTGTGTGTGTCAGGTCTCAGTCTCGCAGATGGCGGACCGGAGCGGCGCGGAACGGCGGGCGGGCCGCCACCGCACCGGTCCGGCGGCCTACCCTGAGGAGGTCACCCCGCAACCGGAGTCCGAGAGGTCGGAGAAGCCGCACACATGAGTGCCCTGAGCGAAACGCCCTATCCCTACGAAGCGCCCGCCTCCCAGGCGCTCTTCGACCGCGCCTCGGTGGTCACGCCGGGCGGCGTGAACTCCCCGGTGCGCGCCTTCGGCGCCGTCGGCGGCACGCCCCGCTTCATGGTGTCCGGCAACGGTCCCTACCTCACCGACGCCGACGGACGGGAGTACGTCGACCTGGTGTGCTCCTGGGGCCCGATGATCCTCGGGCACGCGCACCCCGAGGTCATCGCCGCCGTCCAGGAGGCCGTGGCCCGCGGTACGTCCTTCGGCACGCCCGGCGAGGGCGAGGTCGCGCTCGCCGAGGAGATCGTCGCCCGGATCGAGCCGGTGGAGCAGGTCCGGCTGGTGAGCAGCGGTACCGAGGCGACCATGTCCGCCATCCGGCTCGCCCGCGGCTTCACCGGGCGGTCCAAAGTGATCAAGTTCGCCGGCTGCTACCACGGGCACGTCGACGCGCTGCTCGCCGCCGCGGGCTCCGGTGTCGCCACCTTCGCGCTGCCCGACACGCCGGGTGTGACCGGCGCCCAGGCCGGCGACACCATCGTGCTGCCGTACAACGACCTGGAAGCCGTGCAGGAGGCCTTCCACCGGTACCCCGGCGAGATCGCCTGCGTGATCACCGAGGCCTCGCCCGGCAACATGGGCGTCGTGCCGCCGGACCCCGGCTTCAACCAGGGCCTCAAGGACGCCTGCCACAAGAACGGCGCCCTCTACATCTCCGACGAGGTCATGACCGGCTTCCGTACCAGCCGCGCCGGCTGGTACGGCGTCGACGGGGTCAGGCCCGACCTGATGACCTTCGGGAAGGTGATGGGCGGCGGGTTCCCCGCCGCCGCGTTCGGCGGGCGGGCCGACGTCATGGCCTACCTCGCGCCCGCCGGGCCCGTCTACCAGGCCGGCACGCTGTCCGGGAACCCCGTCGCCACCGCCGCCGGGCTCGCCCAGCTCCGGCTGCTCGACGAGGCGGCGTACGACACCGTCAACGCGACCTCCGCGCAGATCCGGTCCCTGGTCACCGAGGCGCTGAGCAAGGAGGGCGTGGCGCACCGGGTGCAGAACGCGTCCAACATGTTCACGGTGTTCTTCACCGACCGTCAGGTGCGCGACTACGAGGACGCCAAGCGTCAGGAGACGCACCGCTTCACCGCGTTCTTCCACTCGATGCTGTCGAACGGCGTCTACCTGCCGCCGTCGGCCTTCGAGTCCTGGTTCGTGTCCACGGCCCACGACGAGCGGGCCGTGCAGAAGATCGCCGACGCCCTTCCGGCGGCGGCCCGGGCGGCTGCGGAGGCCACCGCGTGACCATCGGAGACAGCGTCGGCAACAGCGAGAAGGACGTCACCGTCGTCCACCTCATGCGGCACGGCGAGGTGGAGAACCCGACCGGGGTGCTGTACGGGCGGCTGCCCGGCTACCACCTGTCCGAGCTGGGGCGGCGGATGGCCGACCGGGTCGCCGAGCACCTGGCGCCGCGCGACATCACGTACGTCTGCGCCTCCCCGCTGGAGCGGGCGCAGGAGACGGCCACCCCGATCGCCAAGGCGCACGGCCTCGACCTGGACACCGACGAGCGGCTCATCGAGGCCGAGAACGTGTTCCAGGGCAAGACCTTCGGCGTCGGCGACGGCGCCCTCCAGCGGCCCGGCAACTGGAAGCACCTGGTCAACCCGTTCCGGCCGTCCTGGGGCGAGCCGTACGTGGACCAGGTCGTGCGGATGATGGGCGCGCTGAACGCGGCCAAGGACAAGGCGCGCGGGCACGAGGCGGTGCTGGTCAGCCATCAGCTGCCGGTGTGGATCGTGCGGTCGTACGTCGAGCGGCGGCGGCTGTGGCACGACCCGCGCAAGCGGCAGTGCACCCTCGCCTCCCTGACGACGTTCACCTACCTCGGCGACAAGATCGTGTCCGTCGGCTACAGCGAGCCCGCGATCGATCTCGTCCCGGCCCATCTGCGCGCCGGCGCCAAGCCGCAGCAGGGCAAGGGCGCCGGGCAGGGAAAGGCGTTCGGCGCCTGACCACGGTACGAACGGCCAACCGCGGTTCCGCGTCCCGTCACCTGACGATCCGTTAAGGGACACTTAGGACGCTTTTGCCGGGAGTATTGCGAAAAACATACAAGTTCACGGAACCTCCCCGATCGTCGCGCCCTCTGTCTGGGTGACCACCATCACGCGCGACGAATCGGGGATCTTTCATGCGTACCGTCTCCCGGACACTCACCCGCAGGGGAATGCTCGGCCTCGGCGCGGGTGCGGCCGCCGCCGCCACGCTCACCGGCTGCGGAAGCCTCAAGTCCTCGGACGGCGGCGACCACGCGGCCGGTTCCCGTCAGGTGCAGGGCAGCGGGGAGCGGCCGGCCAAGCCGATCGGCGACGGCTCCACCGCGTTCACCGGCAAGCAGCCGGGGCAGCCCGCGAGGCCCGAGCCGCTGGAGCCGGGCCAGACCCCGCCCCAGTTCGTCGTCTTCTCCTGGGACGGCGCGGGCGAGGTCGGCAACGGCCTCTTCCCGCGCTTCCTGGACCTCGCCAAGGAGCACGGCGCGCACATGACCTTCTTCCTCTCGGGCCTGTACCTGCTGCCCGAGTCGAAGAAGCGGCTGTACCTGCCCCCGAACAACCCGCGCGGCGCCTCCGACATCGGCTACCTCACCGACGAGCACATCAAGGCCACGCTCACCAACGTCCGCCGGGCCTGGCTGGAGGGCCACGAGATAGGCACCCACTTCAACGGGCACTTCTGCGGCGAGACGCACGGCTCGGTGAAGTGGTGGACGCCACAGCAGTGGAAGAGCGAGATCGACCAGGCCAAGTCCTTCGTCAAGGAGTGGCGGACCAACACCGGCTGGCACGACCTGCCCGCGCTCCCCTTCGACTACGACAAGGAGCTGGCCGGCGGCCGCACCCCTTGTCTGCTGGGCCAGGACAACCTGCTGCCCACCGCGCGCGAGCTGGGCTGGCGCTACGACGCCTCCTCCCCGGGCGGCCGTCAGGTGTGGCCGGTGAAGCGGTCGGGGATCTGGGACCTGCCGCTGCAGCAGGTGCCGTTCCCGGGGCACTCCTTCGAGGTGCTCTCCATGGACTACAACATGCTCGCCAACCAGTCCGTGAACTCCACCAAGGCGCCCGCCTACAACTACCCGGGCTGGCGCAAGCAGTCCGCGCAGGCGTACATCGCCGGCTTCCAGCGGGCGTACGAGACGAACCGGGCGCCGTTCTTCATCGGCAACCACTTCGAGCAGTGGAACGGCGGCATCTACATGGACTCCGTCGAGGAGGCGTTCAAGCACATCGCGGCCGAGCGGGACAAGGGCGCCGACGTACGGCTGGTCTCCTTCAAGCAGTTCGTGGACTGGATCGACGTGCAGAAGCCCGAGGTGCTGGACAAGCTGCGCACGCTCGGGGTCGGCCAGCAGCCCGCCGGCGGCTGGAAGACGTTCCTCGCCTGACCGGCCGGGTCGGCTCCCTTGTCTGAAATGTCCCGTGTAAATAGCTCTGAAATGCGGTTTTCCGCCCCGCAGGGGGGTGCGCGAGAACCCCGGGAACGACATGCGAAACTTTTCACATGAGTACCCGTAGCCGCGCCGTCCTGCTCAGCGCCGTGGCCGTCACCGCGGCCCTGTCCCTGTCCGCGTGCGGTAAGGGCGGCACCTCGGGCGGCGGTGGCAACACCAACTTCGTGACCGGCAACAACGGCATCGACACGGTGCCGGTGAGCAAGCGCGCCGCGGCCCCGGACCTGTCCGGCAAGACCATCGACGGCAAGACCCTGAACGTCGCCGACTACAAGGGTCAGGTCGTCGTCGTCAACGTCTGGGGTTCGTGGTGCAGTCCGTGCCGCGAGGAGGCCCAGTACTTCGCCAAGGTGTCGAAGCAGTACGAGGGCAAGGGCGTGCAGTTCGTCGGGATCAACACCCGCGACACCAGCACCACCCCCGCGGTCGCCTTCGAGCAGGCGCACGGTATCGGCTACCCGAGCCTGTACGACCCCACGGGCAAGCTCATGCTGCGCTTCAAGAAGGGCACCCTCAACCCCCAGCTGATCCCCTCCACGCTCGTCATCGACCGGCACGGCAAGGTCGCCGCCCGGGCGCTGGAGGCGCTGGACGACACCACGCTGCTGAAGATGCTCAAGCCGGTCGTCGCGGAGAAGTGACGTGAGCGCGACTGTGACGCTGGCCGGCCCGGTGACGCTGGCCGCGCAGAACCAGACGGTGCTCCACGGGGCACTGCTGGTCGCGCTGCCGCTCGCCCTGCTCGGCGGCCTCGTCTCCTTCTTCTCGCCCTGCGTCCTGCCGCTGGTGCCCGGATACCTCTCCTATGTCACCGGCGTGGCCGGCACCGACCTGGCCGAGGCCCGGCGCGGGCGCATGGTGACCGGCGCCGCCCTGTTCGTGCTCGGGTTCAGTGCCGTGTTCGTCTCCGGCGGCGCGCTGTTCGGCTCCTTCGGCTGGACCCTCCAGGAGCACAAGGAGACGCTGTCGAAGGTGCTCGGCGTGGTCATGATCCTCATGGGCGCGTTCTTCATGGGGCTGATGCCCTGGTTCACCCAGCGCGAGTTCCGCCTCCACAAGCGGCCCACGGCCGGGCTGGTGGGCGCGCCGATAGTCGGTGCCCTGTTCGGGATCGGCTGGACGCCCTGCATCGGCCCGACCCTCGCCTCGGTGAACATCCTCGCGATGCAGGAGTCGAGCGCCGGGCGCGGAGCGACCCTGATGGTCGCCTACTGCCTGGGCCTCGGCGTGCCCTTCGTGCTGGCGGCCGTGGCCTTCCGCAAGGCCCTCGGCGCCTTCGGCTGGGTCAAACGCCACTATGTGTGGGTGATGCGCATCGGCGGCACGATGATGATCGTGACCGGTGTGCTGCTGCTGACCGGTGCGTGGGACAGCCTGGTGCAGCAGATGCAGACCTGGTCCAACGGCTTCACTGTGGGGATCTGATCGATGAGCAAGACCGAAACCGACACGGGCCAGGGCCAGGAGGATCTCGGCGCCGCCGGGTCCCAGCTGTCCACCGCCCCGCGCGAGGAGCAGCTCTCCGTCGTGCCCGCCATGGGCGTGATCGGCTGGATCCGCTGGTTCTGGCGGCAGCTGACCTCCATGCGGGTCGCGCTGCTGCTGCTCCTGCTGCTCTCGCTCGGCGCGATCCCCGGCTCGCTGATCCCGCAGACCGGTGCCGACCTCAACAAGGTCGACGCCTTCCGCGAGGCGCACAAGACGCTCGCGCCGGTCTACGACAAGCTCGGGCTGTTCCACGTCTACAGCTCGGTGTGGTTCTCGGCGATCTACATCCTGCTGTTCATCTCCCTCATCGGCTGCATCGTGCCGCGCGCCTGGCAGTTCACCGGCCAGCTGCGCGGCCGGCCGCCGGGCGCCCCCAAGCGGCTGTCCCGCCTGCCCGCGTACACCACCTGGCGCACGACGGCCGAGCCCGAGGAGGTGCGCGAGGCCGCGCTGAAGCTGCTCAAGCGGCGCCGCTTCCGTGCCCACACCGAGGGCGACGCGGTCGCCGCCGAGAAGGGCTACCTGCGCGAAGTCGGCAACCTCATCTTCCACATCGCGCTCATCGTGCTGCTGGTCGCCTTCGCCTGGGGCCAGATGTACAAGTCGGACGGCACCAAGCTGATGGTGGAGGGCGACGGCTTCTCCAACGCGCTGCCGATGTACGACGACTTCAAGTCGGGCAGCATGTTCCAGCCGGACGAGCTGGTGCCGTTCAGCTTCGACCTGAAGAAGTTCACCGGGACCTACGAGACCAGCGGGCCCAACAAGGGCACGCCGCGCACCTACCAGGCGAAGATCGAGTACAGCGAGGGCGCGGACGGCAAGCGCAGGGCCAAGACCATCAAGGTCAACCAGCCGCTGCACATCGGCGAGTCCAAGGTCTACCTCGTCAGCCACGGCTACGCCCCCGTGATCACCGTCCGCGACGGCAAGGGCAAGGTCGTCTACCACGACGCCGTGCCGCTGCTGCCGCTCGACGGCAACGTCACCTCCAACGGCGTGGTGAAGGTGATGGACGGCTACCGGAACCCGAAGGGCCTCAAGGAGCAGCTCGGCTTCCAGGCGTTCTTCGTGCCGACCTTCGACCCGAAGGCCGGCACGATGATGTCCCGGTTCCCGGCGCTGCTGAACCCGCTGCTCGCGGTGAACGCCTACCACGGCGACCTCGGGGTGGACGCGGGCATCCCGCAGAGCGTGTACCAGCTGGACACCTCGCACATGAAGGCGTTCAAGGACGACAAGGGCCAGCTGCTGAAGAAGCTGCTCCAGCCCGGCGACAGCATGCAGCTGCCGAACGGCGCCGGCTCGATCACCTTCGACAAGGAGATCAAGCAGTGGGCCGGCTTCGAGATCGTCCAGGAGCCGGGCAGCGGCTGGGCGCTGGGCGGCGCGATCGCCGCGATCTTCGGTCTGGCCGGGTCCCTGTTCATCCAGCGCCGCCGGGTCTGGGTGCGCGCGGTGCGCGGGGCCGACGGCATGACGGTCGTCGAGATGGCCGGGCTCGGCCGCAGCGAGTCCGCGAAGCTCCCGGAGGAGCTGGCCGACCTCGCCGGAACCCTCTACGACCAGGCGCCGGGGGCACCCGACCCCGACGACGACCCTTCCCCCATCCCCGACCCTCACGTCGTACCTGCCGAAGGGGCTGAGAAGTGACTCTCGCCGCCGTAACCGAGCTGGCCGCCGGGACCAACGAGCATCTCGCGAGCATGAGCAACACGCTCGTCTACTCCGCGATGACCGTGTACACCCTGGCCTTCCTCGCCTACATCGCCGAATGGATCTTCGGCAGCCGCAGCAAGGTGGGCCGCACGGCCAACGCGCTCACCGCGGACACCGCCCGGCAGACGAGCCGTCCCGCGGTCACCGTGAAGAAGGCCGGCGGCACCGCCGTGCTGGAGCGCCCCCAGGTCGTCGTCCGTGCCGCGGCCGGCTCCCGGGACGTGCCGGACGGCCCCGGTGCGCACGGCGGAACCGTCCAGGGCGACCTGTACGGCCGGATCGCCGTCTCGCTGACCGTGCTGGCCTTCGTGGTGCACCTCGCGGGCGTGGTGGCCCGCGCCGCCTCGGTGCGGCGGGCGCCGTGGGGCAACATGTACGAGTTCAGCATCACCTTCACCGCGGTCGCCGTCGGCGTGTACCTGGTGCTGCTGGCGCTGCGGAAGAACGTGCGCTGGCTGGGCCTGTTCCTGACCACCACGGTCCTGCTGCTCCTCGGCCTCGCCGTCACCGTGCTCTACACGGCCAGCGACCAGCTGGTCCCGGCCCTGCACTCGTACTGGCTGTACATCCACGTCTCCACCGCGATCTTCTGCGGTGCCGTGTTCTACGTCGGCGCGGTGGCCACGATCCTCTACCTGTTCAAGGACTCGTACGAGAGCAAGCTGGAGGCCGGCCTGAAGCCCGGCTCCTTCGCCACCTCGGTCCTGGAGCGGCTGCCCGCCTCCGCCACCCTGGACAAGTTCGCCTACCGGGTGAACGCGGCCGTCTTCCCGCTGTGGACGTTCACGATCATCGCGGGCGCGATCTGGGCCGGCGACGCCTGGGGCCGCTACTGGAACTGGGACCCCAAGGAGACCTGGTCGTTCATCACCTGGGTCGCCTACGCCTGCTACCTGCACGCGCGGGCCACGGCCGGCTGGAAGGGCCGCAAGGCCGCCTACCTGGCGATGATCGCCTTCGCCTGCTGGCTGTTCAACTTCTACGGCGTGAACATCTTCGTCACCGGCAAGCACTCCTACGCGGGCGTGTGAGCCAGGGGTCGCCCACACTGGAGTCATGAGCGGTTCCATCGCACAGGGCACCAGTCAGACCCACGGGAACACGCACATACTCCACTTCCTGGTGCGGCTCCCGAGGCCCATGGAAGACGTCTGGACGGCGGTGGCCACCCCCGAGGGGATCGGGGCGTGGTGCACCGCCGTCGACGTTCTCGAACCCCGTCTGGACGGCGCGGTCTCGCTGCGCCGCCTGGGCGCCGGCCGGATCACCGCCTGGGACGTGGACCGGATGGCGGAGTACACGGTCGAGGGCGGCCGGCTCCGCTTCCACCTGGAGCGGGACGGAACGGCGGAGAGCGTGCTGCGCTTCACGCACGAGTTCCAGGGCGAGGGCCCGACGGACATGGACTGGCGCCGTAAATTCGAACAACTGATCGCCATGCTGGGGGCGGACTCCCCGGTCTGACGAATGTGACGCAGGACACCGGAACGCGGTGCCTGCCGCGGACAACTGGCGGCGTGGACTATTCACTGCACGCCCGCATCCGAGCGGGCGACCCAGAGGCGTTCCGGGAGCTGTTCCGCGCCCATGCGCAGCTCGTCTTCCGGCACGCGGTGCGGGTGTCCGGGGACTGGGCGACGGCCGAGGACGTCGTGTCGCTGACGTTCCTGGAGGCCTGGCGGCTGCGGGCCAAGCTGCGGGACGAGGGCGAGACACCCCGGCCCTGGGTGATGGGGATCGCCGTCAACGTGCTGCGCAACACCGCGCGGGCCGCCCGGCGGCACTCGGCCGCGCTGACCCGGCTGCCGGCCAAGGACACCGTGCCGGACTTCGTCGAGGAACTGGTGGGCCGCATGGCGGACGCCGAGGAACTGGCCGCGGCCGGCCGGGCGCTGGCCCGGCTGCGCCGGGGCGAGCGCGAGGTGTTCACGCTGTGCGTGTGGTCCGGGCTGAGCTACGCCGAGGCGGCGCAGGCCCTGGGGGTGCCCGTGGGCACGGTGCGCTCGCGGCTGTCGCGTACCCGCACCCGGCTGCGCAAGCTCGCCGCCGAGGAACTGGCCACCGGCCGCAGCGGATCGTACGAGCGGATGGAACCCGTCGGCGGCAGCGGACAACAACAGGGCGGCCGCACCACCGCGGCCCGGTCGGGAGAGGAGACGGACCGATGAAGCGGACACCGAGGTTCGGGGAACCGGACCCCGCGGAACTGGCCCGCCTGCTGCCGGCGCCCGGCGACCCGGAGCTGCCGCGCGACCGCCAACGCCAACTCGAGGACGCCTTCATGGCCCAGATCCAGCGCCCCGCCCCCGCCACCCGCCCGGCCGCCGCGCCCCGCCCGGCCCGCGGGCGCCTGCGCCGGCCGATACTGATCGGCATCCCGGCCGCACTGGCCCTGACCGGGGTGGTCGTCGTCGCCCTGAACGCCACCGGCGGTGCGGGCACGACGGAGCCCACCCCGGTCGCGGCCCCCGTCGTGGCGATCCAGCCGGGCTCCAACGTCGCGCTGGCCTCCACGGTCGAGCACATCGCCGACGCGGCCGACCGCGGCGCCCTGCCGACGCCCCGCCCGGACCAGTTCATCTACGTCAAGAGCGAGGTGTCGTACACGACCACCTACGTCAACGCGGACACCAACACCTCCCGCACCTGGGTGCAGCCCCTGCACACCCGCGAGGTCTGGCTCTCGCCCGACGGGCACAAGGGCTGGCTGGACGAGCCCGGCTACCAGCCCAAGGGGGGCATCACCCTGGACAGCGACATCACCCGCAACTCCTACGACGAGACCAAGGCGCTGCCCACCGACCCCGACGCGCTGCTGAAGAAGATCTACGCCCGCGCGAACGGCGAGAGCGACCGGAACCAGCAGGCGTTCACCACCATCGGCGACATCGTCGGCGAGCAGGTGGTGCCGGCCCGGATCGCCGCGGCCCTCTACCGCGCCGCGGCCCGGATCCCCGGCGTCGTGGTGGTCCCGCACTCCCAGGACGCCGCCGGACGCGACGGGATCGCGCTGGCCCGCCTGGACCCGCAGACCGGCGAGCGCATCGAGTGGATCTTCGACCGGAACACCTACGCCTACCTCGGCAGCCGCGGCGTGCAGATCACCGCGGCCGGCGACGCCAAGCCGGGCACGGTCACCGAGCGCACGGCGATCCTGAGCCGGGCGGTGGTGGACGCGGAGAAGGTGCGGCCCGCCTCGCCCGGCAAGGCGTCCTGACTCACTCGGGCTTCAGACAGCCGCTCATGTCCAGGGCCTTCCCCTTCGGCCAGGCCAGCTGGACGAACTGGGCCCCGCCCTTGGTCAGCCTCACGATCGGTACGGCCTTGTCATAAGGGTTGCCGTGCTTGTTCAGGCAGATCCAGCCGCTCGCGCCGGGCAACTTCAGCGAGCCGACGACACGCGGCCAGACGTCTCCGACGCTCCTCAGGGTGGGGATGTCCTCGCCCTGGGGGGTGTCCGCCCGCCGGATGCCCTCCACGGCGAGCTGCACCGCGTCGTAGCCGATGATCAGCTGGCCGTCGTCGAGCGCGACCGGGCCGATCGGCCCCCGATCGCGGTTGTTCAGCACCTCCCTGAGGGTGCCGTAGTCGTCCGTGGACCCGCCGGTCTTCGGCGGGTTGTCCACCCAGGCGTCGGGGTGGGCGAGGGAGGTGTAGAGCACGGTCAGGTTCTGCTGCAGGGCCTCCTGGTCCAGGTCCTTGTCGTAGGTGAGGTAGGAGGCCTCGTCGCCGGTGAGGATCTGGAAGGAGTGTTCCTTGCAGCCGCGGGCGCCCAGCACGTTGACGAACTGCTGGAGATCGGCATGCCGGCCCGCGAACAGGATCGTGTGGGTGTCCGGGGGCGTGTCGCACACGGTGTGCTTGATGTCCTGGAAGTCGTGCGAGGACTCGGACGGGGTGAAGGGCTGCTCCAGGACCGGTTTGTACGGCGAGCCCTTCAGCAGCGAGCCGAAGGACTGCTTGAGCGAGTTCGTGTACGGGTCGCCGGGGTCGGCGTACACCAGGATGGCCTTGTTCCCGTTCGGGTTGGCCTTGGCGTAGAAGGCGAGCGCGCGGGCCTCGTCGGCGTTGGTCGGCGCCACCCGGGCCAGACCGGGGAAGGGGTCCTGCTTGCCCGGCTGCCCGTTGGCGAGGGTATCGGCGGTGATGGAGGAGCCGACCACGGCGATGTCGTGCTCGGTCAGCTCCCTGACGGCGGCCTCGTTGGCATCGGTGCTCTGCCCTATGCCGACCACGGCCCGCAGCCGGTCCTTGCCCCCGGTCATGCCTTCCAGCTGGTGGACCGCCGTCTTCCAGGTGTCCTTGCCGGTGCCCGAGTTCGCCAGCACCAGCCGGATCTTCGGGGTCTGGCCCTCGGAGTTGTGGTTGGCCCGGTACTGCGCGAGATAGGCGCCCTGGAGCTGGTGTTCGACGTCGTTCAGATCGGTCGTCTCGGTCGAGGTGAACGGCAGCATCAGCGCCACCGTCACATAGGGGCCCGACTCCGGCTTGTACAGCGATTTGTTCTCCCCGCGGATCGACCCGACCACCTTGCTGAACCGGTCCTGCTTGAAGTCGTACGGCCCGGTCGCCACGCCCAGGCACTCCTTGCCGCCCGCCGGGCGCGACACCCCCGGCGCGCACTGCCGGACCTCCCGCATCACGGTGCGCGCCCCGAAGACCCCGCCGGCCACCAGCACCACCGCGAGCCCCAGCGACAGATACCGGCGCAGCGGGATCTCCCACACGTGTTCACGGACCCAGCTCCCCATGCCCCCGACCGCCATCAGGCCTCCCCACGCCCGTCGTCCTCGTGTTCGTCCGGGCCCTCCAGCGGGTGCCCGGCCAGTGCGGCGGCCGGCCAGTCCCGGGAGGCCCGCCACAGCAGCGCACCCGCCGCGGGGCGCAGATTGGACAGTTGTTCCAGCTCGAAGCGGAGCCGGTCGCACACCTTCGGATCGGGCAGCACGAGCGGGTCGGTCAGCTCCCACACCGCGTGCAGCAGCCGCCGTACCCGCAGGTGCAGTACGGCGTCCACGTCCCCCGGCACCGCGTACGCGGCGTCCGTGGTGCCGAGCGCGACCGCGGCCCGCCGGTTGCCGCGTCCGCTGAAGTCACGGCCCTCGGCGTCGTGCGCGTGGAAGTAGGGCGCGGACGCGATGAAACGCAGCGTGCGCAGCCATTCCCGGGGGTCGGCGGTGGTGAAGTCGTCCCGCAGCCGGGCGATCGCCGACTCGGTGTTGCCGAGGGCGAGTTCGTGGTGCAGCCGGTACGGCGCCCCCTCCGGCTCGGTGTAGTGGTCGATCAGCGTCTCGTGCGCGCGCCGCCAGGACGCGTGGTCCGCGTCGCACAGGTGCAGCCGGAGCAGCAGCAGCGCCCGCACGAACGGATCGCCGACGAACTGGCCCGGTACGACGGGCAGTCCCTCCTCGGCGAGCAGCGTCTGCAGCGCCCGTACGTCCGCGGGCCCGAAGGTGTCCGGCAGCAGCGCCGCGGCCAGGGCGCACGCCGAGTCGTGGTCGTGGGCGGCGGCCAGCACGGTCAGCTCCTCCAGGTACTCGGCCGGCACCAGCCGGTCCAGCAGCGCCTGGTGGGCGGGCAGTCCCCGCCGGTCCTCGGCCGGCCGGAACTCCGCGGTGAGCAGCTCGCCCACCGAGGTCACCCCCGGCAGATGCTGCGCGGCCGACTCGGCGAGCAGCACCACGCCCAGCGGGTTCCCGCCGGTCAGCCGGTGCGCGGCGGCCGGGAGGTGGGACGGTACGGCGGTGTCCGAGCACAGCGCGCCGACGATGTGCAGCGTGTCGTCGGCGCTCAGCGGGGACAGCGCGACCAGCAGGGCGCGCGAGGAGGGTGCCGAGTCCGGCGCCCACTCGGTGCGCCGGGCGACCTCGGCCAGTTTCCGCCGCGTCGCGTTGGGCAGTTCCTCGCGCCCCTCGCCGCGCCGGGCGGTCACGAAGACGACGCGGTCGCCGATGCCGTCGGCGCGGTCGCGCAGCACGGCCGCGGTCAGCTCGGGGCCCGGTGACGACTGGGCGTTGTCGAGCAGCACCAGGGGCCGGCCGAGGCGCTGCATCTTCGCCATGAACCCGGTGTACGCCTCGGTGAGGTCGGCGAGCAGGGCCCGCACCAGATACCGCTCCGCGTGCTCGCGGGAGCCGCCGCCGTCCCGGAAGTGCTGGGACAGCAGGATCAGCCCGCGCTGGGAGCTGCCGCCCGCGTTCGGGTAGGACCGGTACCACTGGGACGCCTTCTGCTGCCGGTGGCCGGTGAACCCCTCGGCGACCGATTCCAGGGTGGCCTCGACGGCGCCCGTGACGAACGCGTTCCCGCCGGTGGCGGCCGCGACCACCTTCGCCGCGACCTTGGCCGCCCAGCGTCCGGCGAGCGAACCGAACCGTCCGCCCCGCTCGTTCAGCAGCAGGATGCGCTCGACCTCCCGGCGGATGCGTTCCGAGTCGGCGTCGCCCCAGCCGCCGGCGGCCACCGCGACCAGGCCCGACATCAGCCGCGGGAAGGCGATCCGCCCGGCGCCGGTCACCGGCTCGGCCAGCTGCTCGGCGATCACCAGCAGTGCCATGGCCGAGGCCGACCAGGACTCGGGGGACCGGCCCGCGGGCGGCTCCGCGAACTGGCGGGCCGAGCAGTCGATCAACGCCACCGGCGTGTGCCCCTGGTAGCTGTCCCGCAGCTCGCCCAGCACCGCGCTCTTGCCCAGCCCCCGGGCCCCGGTGAGCACCACGAAGGGCGGCTCTTCCGGGTGCTCCAGAGGGTGGGCGCGATGGTGACCGGGGGCCAGGCCCACCAGACGAGGCGCGAGGCCGGCCGGATCCGCGTCGAACAGGGCCCCCCGCCCGTGCAACCGTGTGTGCACCGCATCTCCCCCTTCAACAACAGTGTAAAAAGGGGCAGTTGGTCGACGCCAGGGCCAGAGTTGCCCGTTTGGGTAACGATGTGCGCTCACGACACCGCCGACAGGCGCCCGTGGCCCGCCGAGGCGATGTGGTCCCGCAGCCGCTCGACGTAGAGCCGCATGTTCTTCGCCGCCGCGTCGGTGTCCGGGTACCGGCTGGCCACCCAGAGCCCCTCGTGCTGCCGGTTCACCCAGACGCACACCTGGTCGCCGTACGACACCCGCAGCAGGGCGTGCGCCCGCATCTCCCGCCACCGGTCGGCGCCCGGCACCGACCGGGTGTCCACGTAGGACACGATCGAGTACAGGTCCGGCGAGGTGGGCCGGAAGTCCGCGCCGAGCAGCGCCAGCACCCGGGCCAGCGGCATCCGGGCCAGCGCCCGGTTGGCGCCCAGCTCCGCCCGTACGGCCCGCAGCGCGTCCGGCAGGCCCCGGGTGCGGGCGACCGGCACCTCGATCGGGGCCCCGCCCACGTACCAGCCCACCGAGTCGGTCCAGCGCGAGCGCACCCGGGTGTGGAAGGGCACCACCGTCCGGTACACCGACTGCCCGCCCAGTTCCTGCACGATCAGCGCGGTCGCCGCCAGCAGCCCGACCAGGGCCCCGCCGTACGGCCGGCAGTACGCCTCGAACGCGGCCGCCGCGTCCGCGTCCGCGAGCGGCTCGCACAGCATCGCCTGCCGGGGCAGCGGCCCGCCGGGCGTCAGGCCGAGGTCCACCGGGAAGCCGGGCAGGGTGCCGCCGCCGCGCCGGATGAACTCCCGCCAGCGCGCCACGATGTCGTGCCCGCCGTCGAGCCGGTCCGCGTCCGCCCGCTCGATCTCGCAGAAGTCCACGTAACTGGCGGCGGGGGTGCGGGGCTCCTCGGCGCGGCCGCCGCGGATGCCCGCGTACAGCTCGCTCACCTCGGCGGCGATCCGGGTCAGCGAGTAGGCGTCCACGTTGCTGTGGTCGAAGGCCATGTACACGCTGGTGGAGTCCTCGCGCACGACGGCCGTGTAGATGAGGTTCGGCCAGCGCAGGGCGTCCGCCACGGCGTCGAAGCGGTCCTGGAGATGGCGCACGAGCCGGTCGGCGTCGGTGAACTCGCCGACGTCCGTCCTGCTCAGGGACACGTCGGCGGGATCGAGGGTGAACCGGCGCAGTTCCTCGCCCGCCCAGCGGAAACCGCTGCGCAGCGTCTCGTGCCGCAGTGTCCAGGAGCGCAGCGCCGCTTGCAGGGCGTCCAGGTCGACCGGGCCGGGCAGGTCGAACCCGGTGCCCAGCCAGGTCGGCACGAACAGGCCGTCCTCCCGTACGCACTTGGCGGTCCGGATGTGCGACTCCTGGATGTAGGCCGGCGGCCGGGAGTCCTCCGGCAGCCGCGTCGCCGCCGCGACGGTGGCCGGGCTCAGCGTCCACTCGACGAGCCGTCCCGGCCGTACTCCGCAGCGCTGGATGTCAGTGATTCGCACGCGTCTCCCATCGCAGAAGGGGGCCCCTGCTGGATGTGGGGCCCCCGTCAAGGCAATGACGGGGGACGCGCCCGGGACATGCCCGGCGGTGTCATTTCAGCGGAACGGGTGGCAGGGCGAACGGGGAATTGATTAACCGACGGTGACGGTGGTGGTGCCGCTGCTCAGTCCTCGGCGGTGTCCGCCGCGACCGCCCGCCAGATCCGCTCGGGCAGCAGCACCGCGGCCCGGTCCAGATCGACGTCGCCGACCCCCGACAGCCACCGGCGGGCCACCGCGACCACCGGCCCGAGGATCAGGGACTCGATCAACGGCGCGGGCAGTGGCGCGAGTTCGCCCCGCTCGGCATACCCCTCGATCCACTGCCCGAGCGGCGAGATCCGCGCCTCCTGGGCGTCGCGCAGCCGCCGCCCGTCGGCCATGCCCCGCCGGTCCGCGGACGCGGAGTGCAGCAGCAGTGCCGCCGCCCGCTGCTCCTGTACGAAGTTCATATAGGCCCTGACCAGGGCCCGGATGCCGGTACGCGCCGTGCGGGTGTGCGCCACCGCCGCGGCCAGTTCCCCCAGCAGCCGCCCGAGCCACCGGTCCACCAGCGCGTTCACCAGGCCGTCGATGCTGCCGAAGTGGTGGTAGAGGCTGCCGAGGCTGACGCCGCTCGCCCGGGTGACCGCGGCAACCGTCAGCCCCTGTTCGCCCGTCTCCGCGTACACGCGCAGAGCGGCGTCCAGGAGCTGTTCGACGGTGGTCTCGCCACGCTGCTGCTTGGGGCTCATTGAAATGCTTTTCTAGAAGGATATTTTGGTTTGCCGGGTGGGGACGCTCACACTGGTGTCTCGCATGGGTGTCCCATCCTCACATCCCGCAGGGGGAGACGGTTGAACGGGGAACACAACGGGGTCGAGCCGCTCGAAGCCGGCGACCCCCGGCGCATCGGACCCGTCCCGCTGGTCGGACGGCTCGGTTCGGGCGGCATGGGACGGGTCTACCTCGGCGTGTACGAGGGCCGGTATGCCGCGGTCAAGCAGGTGCTGCCCTCCGTGGTCGGCGAGGACAAGGACTTCGTCCGCCGCTTCGGGCACGAGCTGGACAACCTCGCCCGGCTGCCCGCCGATGCCACGGCCCGCCTGCTGGTCGGCGACCGGGACGCCCGGCCGCCGTGGTTCGCCACCGCGTACGTCCCCGGACTGACCCTCCGCGAGGCCGTCGAGGCGCACGGCGGAGCGCTGCCCGCCCCCTCGCTGTGGCTGCTGCTCGGGCAGGCGGCGGCGGACCTGGCGGCGGTGCACGACCTGGAGATGGTGCACCGGGACGTCAAGCCGTCCAATGTGATGCTGACCGTCGACGGCGTCACACTGATCGACTTCGGCGTCGCCCGCGCGGCCGACCAGAGCCAGCTGACCCGCACCGGCGTGGTGGTCGGCACCCCGGCCTACATGTCGCCCGAACAAGCCTCGGGCGTGCGGCCGTTGACCAGTGCGGTGGACGTGTTCGCGCTGGGCTCGGTGGTGGCGTACGCGGGCAGCGGGCGCCCGCCGTTCGGGGACGAGTCCGGGCCCGCGGTGCTGTACCGGATCGTGCACGAGCAGCCGGACCTGACGGAACTGCGGTCGGGCGACGCGGAGTTGGCCGAGGTGGTCGCCTCCTGCCTGGACAAGGACCCGGCGAACCGGCCCACGGCGGCGGAGCTGGTGGAACTGGCGGCGGGCCGGGCCCCGGCCGGTCCGCCCGCGGAGCCGCCGTGGCCCGCCCCGATCGCCGGAATCCTCGCGGCGCGGGCGGAGTTCGCGGGACGGGTTCCGGAGGTGGTGCCGGAACCGGAGGAGGCGCGGGCCACGGAGGGCGGGCAGCGGACCACGCAGGGCGGGCCGGGCGCCGGGGAGGGGCCGGGCGCGGGGGAGGAGCCCGCGCGCCCGCCGGCGCGCGGCGGCGGGGACCGGGGGGAGAAGCCCGAACGGCGCCGCCGCACAAAGGTGCTGCTGACCCTCGTCCCGGTCGTGGTCGTCGTCGGCGCGGCCACGCTGGTCGTCCAGCTGGCGCCGTACGTCACCGGGAACGGCCCCCGCCACGACGGCGCCGCGGGCACCCCGGTCCCGTCCCTCTCCGTGACGTCCGGCCCCGCGTCGGGCAGCCCTTCCGGCAGCCCCTCCGGGAGCCCGAAGCCCGGCGGGAAGGGCTCGGCGTCCCCGGCGGACGCCAGGAAACCCGGCAAGGGGAACGGGACGGACGGCAAGGCGTCGGGCGACCCGGGCCCGGGCGGCGGGTCGGGCTCCGGGTCCGGCGGCGGCTCCGGTGCCTCGGGCGGGAGCGGGGGGAGCGGTTCCGGCGGCTCGGGCGGTGGCGGCTCCACCGGGGGATCGCACTCCGGGTCCGGGTCGGGGTCCGGTTCGGGCTCCGGGTCGGGGTCCGGGTCCGGGTCGGGTTCCGGTTCGGGCGGCGGCTCCACGGGCGGGTCGACCGCCGGCGGCGGCTCCGGCGGCGGTTCCGGTGGCGGCGGCACCGGAACCGTCCACCTCCGCAACGCCGAGAACGGCAAGTGCCTCACCCAGGTCTACGGCGCCGTCGGCTTCGGCGGCTGCTCCGACTCCGCCGGCCGCTGGACCTTCCGCAGCGCGTCCGGCGGCACGGTCAAGATCGTCAACGTCGCCACGGGCGCCTGTCTCAGCTCCAACATGAAGGGCCAGAACGCCGTCGTCGCCGACTGCGGCAGCACCAGCTCCGCCATCCTGTGGCACACCGGCTCCGGCAACACCCTGAGCACGGCCTTCGACGGCGGCTGCCTCGCCCTCTCCTTCGGCGGCAACGTCTCCACCCAGACCTGCCAGGCGGGCACGGCCGCGCAGAACTGGGCCCGGACCTGACAGGGCCCGCCGGGCACCGGCCGAAGGCCGCCGCCGAGCGCCCTGGCCCGGTTGCCGGGCCCGGTTGCCGGGCCCGGGGGGCGGGTGGCCGATACTGGGACGCATGGCTTACGACGATCTTCGCTCCCTGCTCCGGTCCCTGGAGCGCGAGGGAGACCTCAAGCGCATCAAGGCCGAGGTCGACCCCTACCTGGAAATCGGGGAGATCGTCGACCGGGTGCAGAAGGCCGGCGGCCCGGCGCTGCTCTTCGAGAACGTCAAGGGCTCGGCGATGCCGCTGGCCATGAACGTCTTCGGCACCGACCGCCGGCTGCTGAAGGCGCTGGGCCTGAAGTCGTACGGCGAGATCTCCGAGAAGATCGGCGGGCTGCTGCGGCCCGAGCTGCCGCACGGCTTCATCGGCGTCCGCGAGGCGTTCGGCAAGCTCGGCGCGATGGCGCACGTGCCGCCCCGCAAGGTCAAGGAAGCCCCGGTGCGGGAGGTCGTGCTGCGGGGCGACGACGTCGACCTCGACCGCCTCCCCGCCCTGTTCACCTGGCCCAAGGACGGCGGCTCCTTCTTCAACCTGGGCCTGACCCACACCAAGGACCCCGAGACCGGCGTCCGCAACCTGGGCCTGTACCGGCTCCAGCGCCACGACCGGCGCACCATCGGCATGCACTGGCAGATCCACAAGGACAGCCGCAACCACTACCAGGTGGCCGCGCGCCGGGGCGAGCGCCTGCCGGTCGCCATCGCCTTCGGCTGCCCGCCGGCCGTCACGTACGCCTCCACCGCTCCGCTCCCCGGCGACATCGACGAGTACCTGTTCGCCGGGTTCCTCGCGGGCAAGCGGATCGAGATGGTCGACTGCGAGACCGTGCCGCTCCAGGTCCCGGCGCAGGCCGAGGTCGTCCTGGAGGGCTGGCTGGAGCCCGGCGAGATGCTGCCCGAGGGCCCCTTCGGCGACCACACCGGCTTCTACACCCCGCAGGAACCCTTCCCCGCGCTGAAGATCGACTGCGTGACGATGCGCAGGCGCCCGCTGCTCCAGTCGATCGTGGTGGGCCGGCCGCCGACCGAGGACGGCCCCCTCGGCCGCGCCACGGAACGCTTCTTCCTGCCGCTGCTGAAGATCATCGTCCCCGACATTGTGGACTACCACCTGCCCGAGGCCGGCGGCTTCCACAACTGCGCGATCGTCTCGATCGACAAGAAGTACCCGAAGCACGCGCAGAAGGTGATGCACGCGATCTGGGGGGCGCACATGATGTCCCTCACCAAGCTGATCGTGGTCGTGGACGCCGACTGCGACGTCCACGATCTGCACGAGGTCGCCTGGCGCGCCCTCGGCAACACCGACTACGCCCGTGACCTCACAGTCGTGGAAGGCCCCGTCGACCATCTCGACCACGCCTCCTACCAGCAGTTCTGGGGCGGCAAGGCCGGGATCGACGCCACGCGGAAGTGGCCGGAGGAGGGCTACACGCGCGACGGCGGGTGGCCGGACATGGTCCTGTCGGACCCGGATACGGCGGCCCTGGTGGACCGCCGCTGGAAGGAGTACGGCCTGTGAGCACGGCCGCCGCCATGCCCCGGCCGGGGCGCACCAAGGCGTTCCTGCGCCTGGTGATGATCGAGCACTCGGTCTTCGCGCTGCCCTTCGCGTACATCGCCTCGCTGACGGCGATGTACGAGTGGGACGAGAACATCCACTGGGGCCGGCTGCTGCTGGTCACGGTGTGCATGGTCGGTCTGCGCACGTTCGCGATGGCCGTCAACCGGATCATCGACCGCGAGATCGACGCCCGTAACCCGCGCACCGCCCACCGCGAGCTGGTGACGGGCGCGATGTCGGTGCGGCACGCCTGGACGGGCGCGCTGATCGCCCTGGTGGTCTTCCTGGGCGCGGCGGCGCTGCTGAACCCGCTGTGCCTGGCGCTGGCCCCGGTCGCGGTGATCCCGATGGTGGTCTACCCCTACGGGAAGCGCTTCACCAACTTCCCGCAGGCCATCCTGGGGCTGGCGCAGGCCATGGGCCCGATCGGCGGCTGGCTCGCCATCTCCGGCACCTGGTCCTGGGACGCGGTGGTCCTCGGTCTCGCGGTCGGCATCTGGATCGGCGGCTTCGACCTGATCTACGCCTGCCAGGACGTGGAGACGGACCGCGCCATCGGGGTGAAGTCGGTCCCGGCCCGCTTCGGCATCCCGGCCGCGATCCGGGGCGCCCGCGTCTGCCACACGATCACCACCGCGCTCTTCGTCTGGTACGCCCTGGCCACCCACGCCGGCCCGTTCTTCTGGCTCGGCCTGGTGATCGTCGCCGGTGCGTTCCTCTACGAGCACTCCATCGTCCGCCCGAACGACCTCTCCCGCCTCAACCGGGCGTTCTTCAGCGTCAACGGTTTCATCGGCATCGCCCTTTTCGTGTGCGCCCTGCTGGACCTGCTGGTCCGGGGGCTGACCGTCTGAACCCGGGCCCCGGGCCCGGCTCTTGCCCCCACCCGGCCTGAGCCCGGGTGGGCGCGCCGGTACGCTCAAGGTGTGAACGCAGGAGAAACGCGGCGCGTGCCTTGGATCGTGGGGGTGTCCGGAGCTTCCGGGACTCCCTATGCGGCTGCCGTGCTGCGGGGGCTGCTGGGGGCGGGGGAGGCGGTGGACCTGGTGGTCAGCCGGGCCTCCCGGCTGACGCTGCTGGACGAGACGGGGATCTCGTTCCGGGACGCCCACTGGCAGGACGACCTGCGGGAATGGCTGGCCCGGGGCGCCGACGGCAAGCCCGGGACCTTCGATGTGGACCTCTCCGGGGTGCGGTACTGGAACGCGGGCGACCTCGCGGCGGGGCCGTCCTCCGGCTCGTACCCGGCGAAGGGCATGCTGATCGTGCCCGCCTCCACGGCGTGCGTGGCCGGCGTCGCGCTCGGGCTGTCCAAGGACCTGCTCCAGCGCACCGCGAGCGTCACGTTGAAGGAACGCCGGACCCTCGTCGTCGCCGTGCGGGAGACCCCCCTGAACGGCCAGACCCTGCGGCACCTCGTCGCCCTGGACGACGCCGGCGCCTCGGTCGTCCCCGCCTCGCCCGCCTTCTACGCGGGCGCCACCCACATCCAGGACTTGGTGGACTTCGTCGCCGGGCGGGTGCTGGACGCGGCGGGTGTCGAACACGGCCTGTACCGGCGCTGGCGCGGCGAGCTGGGCGGCGGTACGGCCCAGCAGTAGCGCTCTACCCCTCATCACTCGAGAACTCTTCAGCGGAAGGCTTCGATCGCATGGACGCGGTGGACAGGCAGCTCATCCAGGCCCTGAGGGAGAACGGCCGGGCCTCATACGCGGAGCTGGGACGCCTCGTCGGGCTGTCGGGCCCCAGCGTCACCGACCGCATCAACCGGCTGGAGGCGGCCGGGGTCATCACCGGCTACCGCGCCACGGTCGACTCGGCCTCCCTCGGCCTCGGCGTCACCGCCCTGATCGGCATCTCGCTGTCCGACGCCGCCGATCACGAGGACGTCGCGCAGCGGCTGCGGGACCTCAAGGAGATCGAGGACTGCTGGTTCATCGCCGGCGACGACTCCTTCATGCTCAAGGCGCGGGCGACCGACGTGGACGGCCTGGAGCGGATCATCCGCCGGCTCAGCGGCACCAAGGGCGTGTCCCGCACCCGTACGACGATCGTGCTCTCCACCAAGTGGGAGAACCGGGTCGGGGAGCTGCCGGAAGAGGTCTAGGGATACCGTAGGCCGGACTGTCGTAGAAAGGTGTTGGCATGGACGTCGGGCTCAAGCGCGAGCTGGAGGAGAAGGTCCGTTCCGGTGAGCGGCTGACCCGCGAGGACGGCATCGCGCTGTACGAGTCGGACGATCTGGCCTGGCTCGGCGGCCTGGCGCACGAGGTGCGCACGCGCAAGAACGGCGACGTCGTGCACTTCAACGTCAACCGCCACCTGAACATGACGAACGTGTGCACGGCCTCCTGCGCGTACTGCTCCTTCCAGCGCAAGCCGGGGGAGAAGGACGCGTACACGATGCGCATCGAGGAGGCCGTCAGGCTCGCGAAGGCGATGGAGACGGAGAACCTCACCGAGCTGCACATCGTCAACGGGCTGCACCCGAACCTGCCGTGGCGGTACTACCCGCGGTCCCTGCGCGAGCTGAAGGCGGCCCTGCCGAACGTCTCGCTGAAGGCGTTCACGGCGACGGAGATCCACCACTTCGAGACGATCTCCGGGCTGTCCGCGTCGGAGATCCTGGACGAGCTGATCGACGCGGGTCTGGAGTCCCTCACCGGTGGTGGTGCGGAGATCTTCGACTGGGAGGTCCGTCAGCACATCGTGGACCACAAGACCCACTGGGAGGACTGGTCCCGCATTCACCGGCTGGCGCACGAGAAGGGTCTGAAGACCCCGGCCACCATGCTCTACGGCCACATCGAGGAGCCGCGCCACCGCGTCGACCACGTGCTGCGGCTGCGTGAGCTGCAGGACGAGACGGGCGGCTTCCAGGTCTTCATCCCGCTGCGCTACCAGCACGACTTCGTGGACATGAAGGACGGCAAGATCCGCAACCGCCTCCAGGCGCGGACGACGATGGCGACGGGTGCGGAGGCGCTGAAGACCTTCGCGGTCTCCCGGCTGCTGTTCGACAACGTCCCGCACGTCAAGGTCTTCTGGGTCATGCACGGCGTCCAGACCGCGCAGCTGGCCCTCCAGCACGGCGCGGACGACATGGACGGCTCGGTCGTCGAGTACAAGATCACGCACGACGCGGACAACTACGGCACCCCGAACAAGCTGACCCGCGAGGACCTGCTGGACCTCATCCGCGACGCCGGCTTCCGCCCGGTGGAGCGCAACACGCGCTACGAGATCATCCGCGAGTACGACCCCGCGGACCCGGCCCGCCGGGACGCCCCGCAGCCGATGCGCGTCTGACCTCCCGACCGACCCCACCCGCCTGCTCGGCGGGTGGGTGTGCGCGCGGGGAGACGGCTTGGCCCGTCCACCCGGCGGAGCGGTCCCGGGGCGCGGAGAACCGCGCGAGCGGCCCGGGACCGGACCCGCACCCGGGCGACTCACTCCACGACCGCGCGCCCCGCAACCGACGACGCACGACCAGCCACCCCGTGCCTGGTCCGGCGGCCGGCCAGCCGCCCTGTGTCTGGTCCGGCGGTCGGCTGCCTCCGCTGTGCTCGGTCCCGGGGGCGCGCGATCACCCGGCTTGACCGTGCCCGTGCCGGGGGAATGGGTGACCGGCTCCACTTCGCCCGCGCCGGGCGGCGGATGACCAGCCGGCCCGTGCCTGGCTCTGGGGGCCGGCTGCCTCCGCTGTGCTCGGTCCCGGTGGCGCGCGATCACCCGGCTTGGCCATGGTCGTGCCGGGGGAATGGGTGACCGGCTCCACTTCGCCCGCGCCGGGCGGCGGATGACCGGCCGCCTCGTGTCTGGTCTGGCGGTCGGCTGCCTCCGCTGTGCTCGGTCCCGGTGGCGCGTGACCACCCGGCTTGGCCATGCCCGCGCCGGGCGACGGATGATCGGCCGCTCCGTGCCTGGTCCGGCGGCCAGCCGCCTCCGCCCTGCTCGGTCCCGATGGCGCGCGACCACCCAACTCGGCCATGCCCGCGCCGGGCGACGGATGACCGGCTTCACCTCGCCCGCGCCGGGCGGCGGATGGCCAGTCGGCCCGTGTCTGGTCCGGCGGTCGGCCGCCTCCGCCGTGCTCGGTCCCGGTGGCGCGCGGCCACCCAACTCGGCCATGCCCGCGGCGGGCCAGCCACCCCGCGCCCGGTCCGGCGGCCGGCCGGCCCACGTCCGCCCCCGGCGGCGCATGGCCCGGCCACCCTCGCGCGGCTCCGGCGGCGGTGACCGCCGACCGTTCGCGCGGCTCCGGCGGCGCCCGCCCGGCCTCGCGCCCGCCCGGTGACGCCCCCCGTTCACCCTCCCCTCCCCCCGGGTACTCGGCGCGCATGGCCACCACCGACGCGCCCGAGGACGCCTACACCGCCGAGCCGTTCCTGCCCGAGCGCGGGGGGCTGGAGGCGTTGCGGGAGGCGGCGGCCGGGTGCCGGGGGTGTCCGCTGCACCTGCACGCGAGCCGGACGGTCTTCGGCGAGGGGAGCGCGGACGCCCGGCTGATGTTCGTGGGGGAGCAGCCCGGCGATCAGGAGGACCGGAAGGGGAAGCCCTTCGTCGGCCCCGCGGGCCACCTCCTGGACAGGGCGCTGGAGGAAGCGGGCCTGGACCCCGCGGACGCGTACGTCACCAACGCGGTCAAGCACTTCAAGTTCACGCAGACCGAACCGCGCAAGCGCAGGATCCACCGCGCTCCCACGCTCAGGGAGATGACGGCCTGCGCCCCTTGGCTGGAAAGGGAGCTGGCGCTGGTCGAGCCCGAGCTGATCGTCGTCCTGGGCGCCACCGCCGGCAAGGCCCTCCTCGGCTCCTCCTTCCGGGTCGGCCGGGTGCGCGGGACCGTCCTGGAGGAAGACATCCACGGCCACCACGAGCGGCTGGTCCCCACCGTCCACCCCTCCTCCGTGCTGCGCGCCGAGGACCGTGACACGGCCTACCGGGGCTTCGTCGCCGACCTGAAAGTGGCTGCGCGCGCCCTCGGGTAATGGATAAGATCCCCTTGTGGTCCTTACCTGCACACTGGAACCCCCCGTCACCCCCGCCCTCCGCGACCGCATCCTCGACCTGTGGACGGACGTCTCCAACGCGGGCGGCGCCGTCGGCTTCGTGCCGCCGGTCACCCGTGAGCGCGTCCGTCCGGAGCTGGTGCGCCACTTCGTACAGATGGCCGAGGGCCGCACCCGCCTCCTCGTGGGCCACGACGAGCACGGCGACCTGGCCGCCGCCGCCTTCCTCGCCCGCTCCGCCGACCCCCTGTCGGCCCACACGCTGGGGCTGTACTCGGTGATGGTGCACCCCAAGCACCAGGGCAGGGGCTACGGCCGCGCCCTGATGACCGCGGCCGAGAGGGCGGCCCGCGCCACCGACGGCATCGAGGTCATCCGGCTGTCCTGCCGCGGCGGCCACGGACTGGAGCGGTTCTACTCCTCCCTCGGCTACCGGGAGGTCGGCCGCGTCCCCGGCGCCGTACGGGTCGCGCCGGGCGACGACCGCGACGAGATCATCATGGTGCTGCCGCTCGCCTGACCCCGCTGCATGATCGCCCGCGAGACGTGCTTCACTGGACGATGACCCCTTTTGGATTCGGACGAGTGGATTGAGATGCTCCGCTACACGCTGATGCGCCTCGGTATCTTCGTGGGCTGCCTCCTGGTCGTCTGGGGAGCCGTCTACGCCGGCATCTTCCCGCGCGGTCTGGGCAGCTCCAACGGGCTGTGGATCCTGCTGCTCGCCCTGGTCGTCTCGGCGCCGATCAGCTGGGTGGCGCTGCGGAGGGAGCGGGACCGGGCCTCGATGCACATCGTGGGCCGGGTCGACCGGATGAAGGCGAACCTGGAGGCGAACCGCACCCAGGAGGACATCGCCGACGACGCCGCGCGCGCCCAGAGCCAGGTGTCGTAGCGCCGGTCCCGGCCGGTCGCGGATCCCGGTCCGCCCCGTACCGGGATCGCCGAAGATCACCTGAGCCCGTCACGGGCGCCTTACGCTTGCCCTCATGGGTGCCGTCAAGACCAAACGGATGCCGAGGGCGGAGCGCGAGCGGCAGATGCTCGACGCCGCCGTCCAGATCATCGGCCGGCACGGCTACACGGCCGCGTCGATGGACGACATCGCCGAACTGGCGGGCGTCTCCAAGCCGTTGGTCTACCTGTACCTCAACTCCAAGGACGACCTCTTCACCGCGTGCATCCGCCGTGAGGCCGCCGCCCTCACCCGGGCGGTGCGCGCGGCGGTGCGTCCGGACCTGCCGGCGGAACGCCAACTCTGGGACGGCCTGCGGGCGTTCTTCACCTACACCGCCGAGCACCCCGACGGCTGGACCGTCCTCCACCTCCAAGCCCGCACCCACGGCCCGAAGTTCGCCGCCGAGGCCGATGCGATGCGCGCGGAGATGGTCACCTTCGTCACCCGGCTGATAGCGTCCGCCGCCCGCGAGTCCCACCTCGCCCGCGACCTGCCGGAGCACGAGGTCGCCGGCCTCGCCATGGCCCTGATCGGCTCGGCGGAATCCCTGGCCGACTGGGCCAACACCACCGATGGCGTCACCGCCGCCCAGGCCGCCGGCACGCTGATGAATTTCGCCTGGTCGGGCCTGGGCGACCTCATGACCGGCAACCGCTGGACCGCGCCGGACCCCGCCTGAACCGTCGGCGCCGGCCTACACCGCCCCGCCCGCCCTCCCCGACAGGTGCAACCGCCCCCGCTCGCCGCGCAGTTCGAACCGGTCGCCCTCCGCGCCGTAGCGCACCGTCCCCGGCAGCAGCACCGGGGAGCGGAAGCGCACGTCGGCCGTGCTCACGTCGCCGTACGCGGCGAGGCACCGCGCCGCGGTCCACATGCCGTGGGCGATCGCGCGCGGGAAGCCGAACAGGCGGGCGGTGAGCGGGTGCAGGTGGATGGGGTTGCGGTCGCCGGACAGGGCGGCGTAGGCGCGGCCCAGGCCGGCCGGGAGCGGCCATTCGGCCAGGACCGGCAGGGGGACGGGGCCCGGGGGTCCGGCGGGCGCGGGACCGTGGGCGGTGCGGTGGCGGGCCAGGTAGGTGCTGCGGGACTCCCAGACCAGGTTCCCGTCCAGCCGGGCCTCCGTCAGCACCGTGGCCTGCGTGCCCCGGTGGTGCGGGGACAAGTCGTCGACCTGGACGCCGAGTTCGTACGCGGCGCCGGCAGGCAGCGCGGTGTGGCGGGTCAGAGTGATCGAGGTGTGGACCAGGCCCAGCAGCGGCAGCGGGAAGTCCCGCGCGCTCAGCAGGCGCATGGTCAGGGGGAAGGCCAGGAGGTGGGGATAGGGGAGGGGGAGGTGTCCGGCCGGTGGCGGGAAGCCGCAGAGGCGGTGGTAGGACGACAGCCGGGACGCGTCGGCGCGGACGTCCCGCAGAATCAGGCGGGTGCGCGGGTACGACGCCTGCGGGGACGGGCGCTTCGCCGGGGACCGCAGCGCGCCCCGCGTCAGCGACCGTGCCAGGGACGGTGCCTTGCCGAGGACGACGGCCGTCGTCATCAAACCCCCCGGGGACGGGAACGAATTCCTTACCGGACAGTAAGGTTACCGTAGGTAAGTTGTGGTGGGCCAGTGAGCGGAGGTTGCACAGCCCCGTCCCCGGACCATTCCCGAAGCCGCACGAAGCCCTCACAAAGGGCCCGTACGATCACTCGCCTGACCGGCGGTAACCACCCTCAGCTCGTTCGCCGCGCGCTCCGCCGCCGGTGAACGCCTCGCAGCCCGTCCGAGGAGCCGCCCGTGTCCACGCCGTCCACCGCCAACTCCCCCGTCTCCGCCGTCGACTACGACGGGCGGCCGGTGCTCGTCGCGCCCGAGACGCGGCGGCTCGACGGGGCCGTGCGGGAAGCGGTCGTGCCGCCCTTCGCCCCGCCGGTGCAGCGCGGCTCGCTCGCCGACCTGCCGTTCGACAACGCGGCCGCCGACCCGGACGCCGTCGTGCTCAGCCGCAGGCTCCCCGAGGGCCGCTGGACCGACCTCACCGCCGCCCGCTTCGCCGCCCAGGTGCTCGCGACCGCCAAGGGGCTGATCGCCGAGGGGCTCGCGCCCGGCGACCGCATCGCCATCATGGCCCGCACGACGTACGAGTGGACGCTCCTCGACTTCGCCGCCTGGGCCGCCGGGCTCGTCACCGTCCCCGTCTATCCCACCTCCTCCGTCTTCCAGACCCGCTGGATCCTGCACGACTCCGGCGCCGTCGCCCTCGTCACCGAGACCGCCCGGCAGGCCTCCGCCCTCGGCCCCGAACTCCAGCACCTGCCCGACCTCAAGCACCTGTGGGTCATGGAGAAGGGGCACGTGGACCGGCTCTCCGACGCCGGGGCCCGGGTCCCGGAGGCGGAGACCGGCGTACGGCGGGGCATGCTCGGGCCGGACACCCTCGCCACCCTCGTCTACACCTCCGGCACCACCGGCCGTCCCAAGGGCTGCGCGCTCACCCACGGCAACTTCCTCGCCGAGGTCGACAACGCCATCGAACTGCTCTACCCCGTCTTCAAGCAGAAGGACGACGACCCCTCCGTCCTGCTCTTCCTGCCCCTGTCGCACGTCTTCGGGCGCATGGTGGCCATCGCCTGCCTCCGCGCCCGCGTCCGCCTCGGGCACGCGCCCAGCCTCAAGGCGGACGACCTGCTGCCCGACCTCGCCGCCTTCCGGCCCACCTGCCTGCTGGCCATCCCCTACATGCTGGAGAAGATCTTCAACTCGGCCCGCGCCAAGGCCGAGTCCGGTGGCCGCGCCGCCGTCTTCGACCGGGCCGCCGCCGTCGCCCGCCGCTACGGCGAGGCGCTCCAGGCCCGGCAGAGCGGCAGCGGCGAGGGGCCCGGCCGCGCGCTGAGAACCCAGCGCGGTTTCTACGACCCGCTCGTCTACCGCCGCATCCGGGGCGCCATGGGCGGCCGGGTCCGGCACGTCATCTGCGGCGGCTCCCCGCTCGCCCGCCCCCTCGCCGCGTTCTACGCGGGCGCCGGCATCGAGATCTACGAGGGGTACGGCCTCACCGAGACCACCGGCGCCACCACCGTCACCCCGCCGCTCAAGCCCCGCCTCGGCACGGTGGGCTGGCCGCTGCCCGGCACCCGCGTGCGGATCGCTGCCGACGGGGAGATCCTCGTCTCCGGCGACCACGTGCTGCGCGGTTACTGGGACCCGCAGGCCGGCGGGGTCGTCCCCGCGACCCGCGACGGCTGGCTGCACACCGGGGACCTCGGCCGGCTGGACGACGAGGGCTATCTGACCATCACCGGCCGCAAGAAGGAACTCCTCATCACGTCGGGCGGCAAGTCGGTGGCGCCCGCGCCGCTGGAGAACTGGCTGCGCCAGCACCCGCTGATCTCCCAGGCGATGCTGGTCGGCGACGGCCGTCCGTACGTCGCCGCGCTGCTCACCCTCGACGCCGAGGGCATCACCCACTGGCGCCGGATGAACGGCAAACACCCCGTACCGCCGGAACTCATCGCCGACGACCCGGAGTTGCTGGCGGTCCTGCAACGGGCCGTGGACGATGCCAACCGGCTCGTCTCCCGCCCCGAGTCCATCCGCCGCTTCACCGTCCTCCCGGTCGACTTCACGGAGGAGGCCGGTCATCTGACCCCGTCCATGAAGCTCCGGCGCGAGCAGATCCTGCGGGACTTCGGGCGCGAGGTGGCGGGCCTGTACGACGGGGCCTGAACCGGAATCTCCGCCAACGCTCCTTTTATCGCGCGTACTTGGCAGGACCTTTGCTGTGTATTGCCGGCAGCCGGTTGCCGGGGGCCAGTCCGTTGACTGCACACTGACAACAACGGGCGCACGTTCACCCCCACTGGTGGCCACCAGCTACGTCTGCACCGCGAGTTCCGCGAGAAGGAGCAGCATGTCTGCAACGATCCGCCTCACCGCCGCCACAGCCGTAGCCGCAGCCGTTCTGTCCGCGCTGGCGACCTCCCCCGCGGCCGCCGCCGCCCCGGCCCTGCGCATGACCCCGGTCAGCGGTCACCTCACCAGCCACCACCTGGTCGGTGGCATCAGGAACAGCACCAGCTCCAACTGGGCCGGTTACGCCGCGACCGGCACGACGTTCACCAGCGTCTCCGCGAGCTGGGTGCAGCCGGCGGTCAGTTGCACGAGCGCGACCACGTACTCCTCGTTCTGGGTCGGCATCGACGGTGACGGCAGCAACTCCGTGGAGCAGACGGGTACCGAGGCGGACTGCTCCAGCGGCCGGGCGGTCTACTCGTCCTGGTACGAGATGTACCCGGCGTACCCCGTCAACTACAGCAACACGGTGAGCGCCGGCGACCACTTCACGGCCACGGTCAGCAGAAGCGGCAGCACGTACACGCTCTCCCTGTCGGACACCACCAAGGGGTGGACGAAGACCACCACCAAGACGCAGAGCGGTCTGTCCAACGCCTCGGCCGAGGTGATCGCCGAGGCGCCGTCCAGCTCCACCGGTGTGCTGCCGCTGTCGAACTTCGGTACCGCGAACTTCACCAGCGCCACCGCCAACGGCCAGGCGATAGGCAACTTCTCGCCCGACAAGATCAACATGGCGTCGGGCAGCACCACCAAGGCGACCACCTCCTCGCTGAGCGGCGGGGAGAACTTCTCGGTCACCTACAACCACAGCTGAACCGGCCACCGGCCGATCCGGCGGGGCGGTCCCGGGCGCTACGGCGTTCCGGGGCCGCCCCGTTTTCCGTCGCCGGGCCACAGCGGGATCTCGGCCCACACCGTCTTGCCGACGACCCGCTCCGTGACGCCCCACTCGCGCGACAGCGCCTCCACGAGGATCAGTCCCCGGCCGTGTTCGTCCTGCGGTGCCCCGCGCAGCATCTGGAGACGGCGTTCCCCTCGCGCGTCGCTCACCTCGATGCGCAGGGCGTCCGCCCCGGGCAGCAGCGTCAGCCTCAGCTCGAAGTCCCGGCCCGGTACCCGGCCGTGGGCGACGGCGTTGGTGGCCAGCTCCGAGACGAGGAGCTGGGCGGTCTCGTTCGGACCGCTCTCATAGGGGTATCCCCAACTCGCGAGCGAGGCGGCGGTGAGCCGCCGGGCCAGCCGGGCGCCGCGGGGGGTGGCGCTGAGCCGCTGGACCAACTCTTGCAGGGGGGTGGAGATTTGCGGATTCACATCACTGAGCGTGGCCGGTTCTCCCTACGCTGACCAGGAGTAACCCGGCGACTGTGCGTAGTCGTACGGGTGCGGTCGGGTTGCCGTACGAGCGTCGGAGGGTGATGTGGCGGAGGAACGGGAGCGGAGGCCGGACACACCGGCGGAGGCGAACGGGGCGGTGGCGGTCTTCGTACTGCTGGGCAAGCAGTTGAAGCTGCTGCGGGAGCGGGCAGGACTCAGTCAACGGGAGTTCGGAGTGTTGGTGGGCTACGGCCCCGACCAGATCTCCGCCATGGAGAGGGGGGTGCGCACACCAAGGCCGGAGTTCCTGATCAAGGCGGACGAAATCTTGAACGCCAGCGGGATGCTGGTCGCAGTCACCCCCGACGTGGAGGAGGCGATGAGCCGCGCACGGACACGTCATCCCGAGTGGTACCGGGATCATGCCGCGACGGAGGCGGAGGCGGAGGAACTGCACCATTACTGCAACCACGTCATGCACGGCCTGCTCCAGACCGAGGCCCACGCGCGGGTCCTGTTCGCCAAGCGACGGCCGTTCCTCAGCGACGAGACCATCGAGAAGCGGGTGGCTGATCGGCTTTCGCGTCAACAAGTCTTCGAACGCTGGCCCGCGCCCGTCGTGAGTTACATCCTCGAAGAGGTGGTACTCGACCGGCCGATCGGAGGGCCGAGGGTTCATGGGGACCAACTGCGACGCCTGCTGACGCTCGGGGAAAGGCAGAACGTCGAGATCCAGGTGATGCCGACCAAGGTCGAGGAACACCCCAACCTGGACAGCGCGTTCAACCTCCTGGTGCCGAAAGGCCACGCGCAGGTGGCGTACCTGGAAGCGCAGGGCCACCCGCAGCTGATCACCGACCGCGAAGAGGTCCGGAAGATCGCAGACCGCTATGGGATCATGCGCGCGATGGCGCTGAGCCCCATGGAGTCCCGCGCTCTGATCGCACAGAAGCTGGAGGAGCTATGAGTACCGAGGACCTGGCCTGGTTCAAGTCCAGCTACAGCAGCGGCGAGGGCGGTGATTGCGTCGAGGTCGCCTGCAGCTGGCGCAAGTCCAGCCACAGCGACGGCGAGGGCGGCCAGTGCCTCGAACTCGCTCAACACCCCGCCGCCGTCCACATCCGCGACTCGAAACGCCCCGCCCCCCACCTCACCGTCACCCCCGCCACCTGGGCCGCCTTCCTCTCGGTTGCCCGAGTCACGGCAAGGTGAGCGATTGGCGGGCCCCCGCGGCAGCGGACCGGTACCGTACGGGACGTTCCGTTCGCAACCAAATGCCGGGGAACCGTCCGGGACCGGATCGGTAACGCCCGCTCGTAGCCTGCCTTTCCACCCTCGCCGACTTCGTCATCCGAGCAGAGGTATGAAAGAAGACAACGACGTCAGCCGGATCTTCCTGCTGAACCCGGATCCGCGCCTCCTGAGCGAGGCGCACCGGGCCGGCGTACAAGTGCGCTCGGCCCGGACCGAGGCGCACGACGAGTCCGCGCTGCGGCCCCTCCTGAAGGAGGCCGCGGCGGCCGGACTCTTCGTCAACCCCGCGCGCGCCCTGCGACTGCTGGCCGACCCCGAGGCCGTACAGCGGCTGGTACGGGACAACCGGCTGTCGCCGGACGCCGGAGCGGTGTCCGGCGCGCCCCGGCTGACCGTGGAGACCCTCAGCGTGCACGGGATGCACCAGACCGTGGGGATCACCGCCCGCATGCCGTACGGCCTGCTCCACCCGGCCCCCCTGACGGAGGACACCGCGGCGGAGGTACGGGCCGTGGTGACCGCGCTGCTGGACCTGACCGGATACCAGTACGGTCCCGCGCACACCGGGGTCACGCTGACCCGGCAGGGCCCGGTGATCACCGGGTGCCGGGCGGGCCTCGCGGACGACCCGGTGCCCGAACTGCTCAAGGTGGCCGGGGGCTTCGACCTGGCCGCCGGAGCCGTACGGGTGCTGGCCGGAAAGCTCGTGGAGGCCGCACGCCCGTGCCGGTTCGCCGCCGCGGCCGAACTGAGCCGGCCCTGGCGGCTGGGCGCCGGGGAGGTGGGAACGGTTCCGGATGTGCGGGTCGTGTCGACGTCCGGGTCCCGCGGCCCCGGGCACTTCGTGGTGCACGCCGACTCCCCGGAAGGCGCGGCACAGCGGGTGACCTCGCTGAGCGCGCTGGTCGCGGGGGAGGCGAGCTGATCCGGAGAACCGGGAACGGATCGGTAACGAAACGGTAGAGGCCCGTCCCATCGTTGATACGTCGCCGGAAGAAGGACGACGACGCCCGCGACGTCAACAGGAGGCGGAGTCAGGATGCTGAAGTTCTCGATTCTCGGGGCACTGCAGGTCCGCACCGTGTCCGGCCCTGCGGAGATCTCCGGCGACCTGCAACGAACCCTCGTGCAGACGCTGCTGGTCAGCGAGGGACAGCCGGTGTCCGGTGAGGGGCTGGTCGAGGAGATGTGGGGTGAGGCCGTACCCGACAACCAGGCCAACGCCCTCCAGGCGCACGTGAGCCGACTGCGAAGGAAGCTGAAAGCCCTGGAACCGGGGCGTCCGGTATCTCGGGTGACGATTCATCCCTCCGGATACCGGCTCACCGTGGAGGAGGGAGAACTGGACGCGGCCGAGTTCGTACGGACCGTGCGCGAAGCGGAATCGTGCTCGGCGTACGACGCGGAAGGCACCGCCCGGATGCTCGGGCAGGCCCTGTCGCTGTGGCGCGGACCGGTCTTCGGAGGGTTCCCCGGAGGCACCCTCTGCCAGCTGGCCGGGGCGCGGTACGAGGAGTACCGGATGCGGGCCATGGAGCTGCGCTTCGACGCGGAACTGCGGCTGGGACGGCATGCGTCCGTCCTCGCCGAACTGGCCGAGGCCCACTCCAACCACCCGCTGCGCGAGCGTTTCTGCGAGCAGTTGATGGTCGCCCTGTACTGCTCAGGACGGCAGGCCGACGCCCTCGACGTGTACCGCCGGATGCGCCGCCAGCTCGACGAGGAACTCGGCATCCAGCCCTCGCCCGCGCTGCGCCGCGTGGAGAGCGCGATACTCCGTCATGATCCCGCGCTCGTCGGTGATGCGCGTTCCACCCTCCTCCAGATCGCCTGAGGTGGTTAGCCTGTTCGCCAGGACCGGGGGAAACCCCAGGTAGCCGGAAACGCCTCCTCCGTGCTGTTCGTTCGGGTACAACCTAGGGTGGTCCCGAACAACTCGGGCCGAGCGGTGCGGCGGGGGCGGAGGGGACGGGTTCGTGGAATCGGCGGCATCCGGTCGTCCTGTCGTGCGCTTCAACATCCTCGGCTCGCTGGAAGGCTTCTGCGGCGACCGCCGGTTGCGGCTGGGCAGTCCGACCCAGGAACGTGTTCTGGTCACCCTGCTCCTCGAACCCGGCCGCATGGTGCCGATGTCCCGGCTGATCGCAGCGGCCTGGGACGACGAGCCACCGCAGACGGCAAGCCACCAGATCCGCAAGTGCGTCGCCGCGCTGCGCACCCGCATCCCGGACGGCGCGGCGCTGATCGTCACCGACGGGGCCGGGTACCGGGCCATGCTCGGCGAACACCAGCTGGACCTGCACGAGTTCACCGAATGGTCCAGACAGGCCCGGCAGGCGGTGGCGGCCGGGCGGCCCGAGGACGCCGTCGGGCATCTGCGGGCCTGTCTCGACCTGTGGCGCGGCCCGGTCATGGCGGGCGCGGGCGGCTCGGTGATCAGCGCGGCCTCGGCGGCGCTGGAGGAGCGCCACATGGCGGTCGCCGAGCAGTACTTCGAACTCCAGCTTGAACTGGGCCAGTCCGGCGAACTGGTCGGCCCGCTGCGCGAACTGGTCACGGCGCACCCGCTGCGGGAAACCCTGCGCGGCCGGCTGATGCTGGCGCTGTACCGGGCCGGCCGGCAGGCCGAGGCGCTGGAGGAGTTCGGCCGGGTGCGCGACCTGCTGGTGGAGGAGCTGGGCATCGACCCCGGCGCCGAACTCACCAGACTGTACGAGGCGATCCTGCGCGACAGCCCCGAAGTGGCGCCCCGGGTACCGCAGTCGGTGGCCGACCGGGCCGCGCTGCTGGTCCCCGCGCCGTACACCACCCAGTCCTCCGGCACCGAGCCCGCGCCCTGCACCCTGCCCTACGACCTGCCCGACTTCACCGGCCGCGACGACGAGCTGGCCCGGCTGGTCACCGTGGGCCGCGCCCCGGCCGGGGGCGGAGCCCGGATCGTCGGCGTCGACGGCATGGGCGGCAGCGGCAAGACCGCGCTCGCCGTGCACGCCGCCCACCTGCTCGCCCCCGACTACCCCGACGGGCAGCTCTTCGTGGACCTGCGCGGCTTCAGCCCCGGCGAGAAGGCCCAGGAACCGGGCGCCGTGCTGCACTCCTTACTCCACACGCTCGGCATACCGGACGACCGAATACCGGACGACCTGGAGCGCCGTACCACCTTCTGGCGCACCGTCTCCGCCCAGCGGAAACTGCTCCTGCTGCTCGACAACGCCGCCGACGCCGCCCAGGTACGACCCCTGCTGCCCGCCTCCGAGAACTGCCTCGCCATCCTCACCAGCCGGGTCCGCATGCTCGACCTCGACGGCTCCGAATGGCTGTCCCTCGGGCTGCTCTCCGCGGGCGACAGCACCACCCTGCTCACCCGGATGCTCGGCGCCGGCCGCACCGCCGCCGAACCCCGGGCCGTGGACCAGCTCGCCCGGCTGTGCGGCGGCCTGCCGCTCGCCCTGCGCATCACCACCGCACGGCTGCGCAACCGGCCGCGCTGGACCGTGCAGTACCTGGTCGACCGGCTCGCCGACGAGACCCGGCGGCTGCGCGAGCTGAGCGCGGGGGAGCGGAGCGTCGAGGCCACGCTGAGACTGTCGTACCAGGCCATGGACGAGGACCAGCGCGGCGCGTTCCGGCTGCTCGGGCTGCACCCCGGCAGCGCCATCGACGTGCACTCCGCCGCCGCCCTGCTCGGCACCGACGGCCGCGACGCCGAGGACATCCTGGAGGGCCTGCTCGACGCCCACCTGCTGGAGCAGCACGAGGCGGGCCTGTACGGCTTCCACGACCTGGTGCGCACGTACGCGCTGAGCGTGCGCGAGGTGGAGGACGACGAGGAGGCCGCCGTCGAGCGGCTGGTCGCCTACTACATCCAGGCCACGGACCTGGCCTGCGACACCCTCTTCCCCGGCCGCAGCCGCTACGGCGACGCCCCCGCCGCGGAGCCCGACCTGCCCCGGCTGGACGACGGCGAGCAGGCGCTGCGCTGGTTCGACCGGGAGTACGAGGCGCTGCTCGCGGTGGTCGCCCAGGCCGGCACCCAGGGACTGCACCGCCCGGCCGCGCTGCTCGCCCGCAACCTGCTCTTCTACCTGGACCTGCGCGGACGCTACGAGGAGTTCCGGGTGGTCGGCCGGATCGGGGTCGCCGCCTGCCGCCAGCTGGACGACCCCGCGCTGCTCGGCATCAGCCTGTGCAACCTGGCCGTCGCCCACTGGTGGCTCGGCGACTTCCAGGACGGCATCACCACCGCCCAGGAGGGCCTGGAGCACTCCAGGGGCAGCGACGGGCGCTCCGAGGCGATGTGCCTGGACGTGCTCGGCCTGCTGCACGGCTCCCTCGGCAACTTCGAACAGGCCCGCGCCTACCTGGACCAGGGCATCGCCCTGCACCGGGAGCTGGGACTGTCCCGGATGGAGGCGCAGGCGCTGGTCAACCTGTCCACCGTGCAGATCTGGACCGGTCACTACGCCGAGGGCGCCCGCAACGCGGCCCGCGCCACCGAACTGAACCGGCGCCTGGGCGAGCGCAGCAACGAGATCCACTCCCTGACCTTCCTCGCCCTCGCCCACCTCGGCACCGGCGAGGACGAGCGCGCCCGCGCCTGTCTCGCCCAGGCCCTGGAACTGTGCGACGAGTCCCGCAAGCCAGCCAACGTCGCCGTCGTCCTCGCCCACTGGGCCCGGGTCTGCCAGCGCCTCGGCGACGTCCGCTCCGCCGCCGAGCACGCCGAGCGCGCCCTCGACCTGGTCTCCGCGGAAGGCACGGCGCTGCGCCAGGCGACCGTCTCCAACGTGGTCGGGCTCGTGCATCTGCGCAGCGGCGCTCCCGACCGCGCGATGGAACTGCACGGCCAGGCCCACGAGCTGGCCTCCCGGCACGGGTACCGGATCGAGATCGCGCACGCCCTGCACGGGATGGCGGAGGCCGCGCAGGCGCTCGACGACGAGAAGACGGCGGAGCGGCATCACGCGCAGGCGAAGGCGCTGTACGACGCGATGGGGGTCACGGAAGCGGGACGGCGGCTGTAGAACCTGCGCGGGAGGTTCCCTCCGTGCCGGTCGCCGTACCCGGCGTTCCGCCGGTGCCCCGGACAAGGCGACGGCACCGGTGGGTGTGACCCGGCCGGTGCCGTCGGCGTGCTCGTGCGTGCTGCGTACGGGGTGTTCGACGGGTGCCGTGTGCGTCCGCCGCGGCGGACGGGCGGTCAGGAGTGGACGAGGCCCGGGCCACGGTCGTCGGCCAGAACGGAGCGGGAGTGGCTGCTGTTGCCGTGCACCAGGGCCTGGTGCAGGCCGGTGGCGGGGACGGTGGCGGCGGCGCCCAGGGCGAGGACGCCGGCGCCGGCGAGAGCGGCCAGAACAGTCTTCGTACGCAGAGTGATGGCACGCATGATGACCCCCAGAGAGAGACGGATCGTGTTCCGGTCGCCGGGCCCTCCCCGACGCCACGACCGATGTTCCGGGCCCCCGGTCCCCAAGCCTTCCCCGCTGGGTACCGGGTCCGGGTAGGACGTCGGTACTCCTGGTCGATCCCGCAGGTGGGAATGGGTGTCAGCTGGGTTTCACGACCCACAGGAAGGCCTGCGGGACCTGGGCGACGCCCTTGCCGAGCCGGCCGTCGGGCTCGCGCACGGTACGGGAGGCGAACCGGAACCCGGCGTCCGCCAGCAGCCGCGCCACGTCCTCCGGGAGCCGCCGCCGGAAGTCCAGCGTGACGGCGTGGTCCCAGGGCCTCTCCAGGCGCAGGGAGTCCCGGCCGACCTGGAACGCCACCAGCAGCTGCCCGCCGGGCGCGAGGACGCGGTACAGCTCGGCGAACAGGTCCGGGAGCCGCTCGTCCGGGGTGTGGATGGAGGAGTACCAGGAGAGCGCCCCGGCGAGGGAACCGTCGGGGAACGGGAGGTCCAGCATGGAGCCCTGCTCGAAGCGCAGGCCGGGGTGGTCGCGGCGGGCCACGGCGAGCATGGACGCGGAGAGGTCGAGGCCCAAGGCGTCCAGGCCCAGGGCGGCGAGGTGCGCGGTGACCTCGCCGGGCCCGCAGCCGAGGTCGGCCACCCGGCCGCCCGGCCCCACCTCCTCCGCGAACGCGGCGAGCAGGGCCCGCTCCAGCGGCATGCCGGCGAGCGGGTCGCGGAAGTGCTCGGCGTAGTCCTCCGCGACGGTGTCGTAGAAGGTGCGGGTGTCGGTCAGGAAGTCCCGGGTCTCGGTCATGCGCATGGAAGGTAGCGGCCGCAGGCCGCGGCGGGGCAAACGGATTCCCGCGCGGCGCGCGATCCTCGCCGGGGCGCCATGAACGAATAGCGGGCCCGGACCCGTGGAATTCGTCCGGAGTTCATCCGGAATTGGCCACCGGCAGTATCCGGGCAAAGGCAGGAGCCCCGTCGCCGCGAGCGGCGTGGGGCTCCTTGGGTACTGCTCTCAGGTTCTGCGATCAGGCAGTGATCAGGCGGGGGTGACGTTCTCCGCCTGCGGGCCCTTCGGACCCTGCGTCACGTCGAAGGTCACCTGCTGGTTCTCCTCAAGGGAGCGGAAGCCGGTGGCGTTGATCGCGGAGTAGTGAACGAAGACGTCGGGGCCGCCGCCCTCCTGGGCGATGAAGCCAAAGCCCTTTTCGGCGTTGAACCACTTAACGGTTCCGGTAGCCATAAGCCCTCCTTGGGCTCAAAAGGGTTGCCCTGCTCCAGAACCTGCAAGTGCGAAAACGTGCTGCACCACTGCATACGTCTGAAAACGACGAGAGCCCGCGGTCACATGCTCCGCAGGCTCTGTACTGCAAGGGAAACCAAACTGCAACTTGCGGCGAGCCTAGCACGCGGGCAGCCGAAAGCAATAGAGGGCAAGATCACTTCACCCGGATGTTTGAACGCGGTAACCCGTTTGACGGTGGGGCCGGTCTCTGCACCGTACCAGGCGGGGTCTAGAGTCCCGCGATGTGGACAATTCTCGCACCCGGCCGCGCGTCGGCCACATCCAGTTCCTGAACTGCCTGCCCCTCTACTGGGGGCTCGCGAGAACCGGCACCCTCCTCGACTTCGAGCTGACCAAGGACACCCCGGAGAAGCTCAGCGAGCAACTGGTGCAGGGTGATCTCGACATCGGACCGGTGACCCTGGTCGAGTTCCTGAAGAACGCGGACGACCTGGTCGCCTTCCCGGACATCGCCGTAGGCTGCGACGGCCCGGTGATGTCCTGCGTGATCGTCTCGCAGGTCCCGCTGGACCGGCTGGACGGCGCGAAGGTGGCCCTCGGCTCGACCTCCCGCACGTCGGTCCGGCTCGCGCAGCTCCTCCTCGCCGAGCGCTACGGCGTCCAGCCCGAGTACTACACGTGCCCGCCCGACCTCGGCCTGATGATGCGGGAGGCGGACGCCGCCGTCCTCATCGGGGACGCGGCCCTGCGCGCCAACCTGCACGACGGCCCGCGCTACGGCCTCGACGTGCACGACCTCGGCGCGCTGTGGAAGGAGTGGACCGGCCTGCCGTTCGTCTTCGCGGTGTGGGCGGCCCGGCGCGACTACCTGGAGCGGGAGCCGGACATCACCCGCCAGGTCCACCAGGCCTTCCTGGAGTCCAAGGCGCTGTCCCTGGAGGAGGTCGACAAGGTCGCGGAGCAGGCGGCCCACTGGGAGGCCTTCGACGCGGCGACCCTCGCCCAGTACTTCACCACCCTCGACTTCAGCTTCGGCGCCCCCCAGTTGGCGGCCGTCTCCGAGTTCGCCCGCCGGGTGGGCCCGACGACCGGCTTCCCCGCCGATGTGAAGGTGGATCTGCTCCAGCCGTAGTCACTACGCTGCGGGTGGTGAACGGGGAGGGGGACCGCCATGCGGCCGGAGCACACGGGCGGGAACGACCAGGACAGGCCCGGCGGCCCGGCCGGCCGGGAAGAACCGGGTGACCGGCCCGGGACCGGTGCCTTCGGCCCGGGGGAGGGCGAGTTCACCGGGCCGGGTGCCGGTGCGAGCGGTTCCGCCTCCGACGGCCCGGTGGGCCGCCCGGGGGCCGGTGTCCCCGGTGCGCTTTCCGGGGCGGGCGCCGGTGCGGCTCGTTCCGCTTCCGACGGCCCGGGCGGCTGCTTCGGGGCCGGTGGTCCCGCGGATGGCTTCGCGGTCGGTGGCCCGGTCGGCGGCGCTGCGGCCGGTGGGCCGGCCGACCGGGCCGGGGCCGGCGCCTTCGGCCCGGGGGAGGGTGAGTTCAGCGGTCCGGGTGCCGGTGCGAGCGGTTCCGCCTCCGACGGCCCGGTGGGCCGCTCCGGTGCCGGCGGGCCGGTGGACCGTTCCCGCGGTGACGGCCCGGTCGTGCGGGCGCTCGCCGGGGACGAGCCGGCGGCCGTGGGACCGTACCGGCTGCTCGGGCGGCTCGGAGCCGGGGGCATGGGGCGGGTCTACCTCGGGCGCAGCGCCGGGGGCCGCACCGTCGCGGTCAAGATCGTGCATCCGCACTTCGCGCTGGACGAGGAGTTCCGGGCCCGCTTCCGGCGCGAGGTCGAGGCCGCCCGCCGGGTCGGCGGCGCCTGGACCGCGCCGGTGCTGGACGCGGACCCGGACGCCCCGGTGCCCTGGGTCGCCACCGCCTACGCGGCCGGCCCCTCCCTCGCCACGGCCGTCACCGAGAACGGGCCGCTGCCCGAGCACACGGTACGGGCGCTGGCCGCGGGCCTCGCCGAGGCGCTGACCGCCGTCCACGCCCTGGGCCTGGTCCACCGGGACGTCAAGCCGTCCAACGTGCTGCTCACCCTGGACGGCCCCCTGCTGATCGACTTCGGCATCGCCCGCGCCACGGACGGCACCGCCTCCCTCACCGCCACCGGCGCGTCGGTCGGCTCACCGGGCTACATGTCCCCGGAGCAGATCCTCGGGGGGACCGTCACCGGCGCGGCGGACGTCTTCTCCCTGGGCGCGGTCCTCACGTACGCGGCGACGGGGTGGTCCCCGTTCCCGGGCGACTCCTCCGCCGCGCTCCTCTACAAGGTCGTCCACGAGGACCCCGAACTGGGCGCGCTGAGCGGGGAACTGCGGGAGGTCGCCGCCGCCTGCCTGGCCAAGTCCCCGGCGGCCCGTCCCTCCCCGGCCGATGTCGCCCGGCGCCTCGCCCCCGGCGGCGCCGCCCGCCTCGTCGCCGGCGGCTGGCTGCCGGGGCCGCTGGTGGAGCAGGTCAGCAGGAGCGCGGTCCACCTGCTCAACCTGGACACGGGGGAGACGGTCCACTCGGGACCGGTGGCGTTCGACGGGCCGTCGGTGAGCGGAACGCACCCTCCGTCCCCGGCAGGGCGGTTCGGCCCGGCCCCGGTCATGACCCCGCCCGCGCCGCAGACCCCGCCGCCCCGGCCGGCCTACGCCCCCGTCCCCCCGGCCGCCGTCCCCGGCCCCCGCCCCGGCAAGCTCTCGGTGAGCGTCGCGGCGAACGCGGCCCCCACGGAGAACGGCCGCGGCCGCAGGCTGAGTTGCACCGTCGCCCTGGCGGTCGCGGGCGCCCTCGCCCTGGCGGCGGTGGGCCTCGGCACGCTGCTGCGCCCGTGGTACGGCTCCGACGGCGGCGGACACGACGAGGCGGGCGGCGCCCACACCCCGGCCCCGAGCACGGCCCCCAGCGACGGCGCCGTCGGCGAACCCCCGCCCGGCGCGTCCGACCCCTCCGCCGGAACCCCGGCGTCCGGCGCCGTCCCGGCGCGGTACATCGGCACCTGGGAGGGCCCGGCCAGCGGCCTCGGCGGCACCCTGCCCATGGGCACCTTCCGGCTCACCGTCCACCAGGCCGCGCCGGGACGGCCGTTGGGGAAGCTGCGCCAGACCGACACCGTCGGCGCCGTCTGCACCGACCTCCTCACCCTGAAGAAGGTCACCGGCACCCGGCTCCTCGTCACCTCGGTGGGCGCGAAGGACAACCACCCCGGCTGCGACCCCGCACCCCACCAGATCGAACTGACCCCGACCGGCGACGACCTCACCTACACCTCCGACAGCGCGGCCGAGGGCCACCCCACCTCCCGTATGTCCAAGGTCGGCGGGTGACCGGGGCCTTCGTGCTCGGCGCCCTGCTGTGGGGCGCGCTCGCGGGCGCCCTGCTGCCCCGCGCGGCGCACCGGCTCGCCGTACCGGCGGGAGAACCCCGGCGCGCGCACTGCGCAGAGGGCCACCCGCTCCGGGGCTGGCTGGGCCGCAGGGTGTGCCGGCGGTGCGCGTCCGCCACCGGCCCCCTCCTGCCCGCCGTCACCGCCCTGGTCTGCGCCGCCCTCGCCGCCGCGACCGGCCCCCGGCCCGAGGCGGGGGCCTGGCTGGCGCTCGCCCCGGCGGGGGTGCTGCTCGGGGTGGTCGACGCCCGGGTGCGGCGGCTGCCCGACGTGCTCACGCTGCCCCTGGCCGCCGCCGCGCTCGCCCTGCTGGGGCTCGCCTCGCTGCTGCCCGGCCACCGCGGCCACTGGCCCACCGCGCTGTGCGCGTCCCTCGTGCTCGCGGCCGGTTACGCCGTGCTGCACCTGGTGAACCCGGCCGGCATGGGCTTCGGCGACGTGAAACTGGCCCTCGCGGCGGGTGCCGTCCTCGGGTGGTACGGCTGGCCCGTGGTGCTGCTCGGCACGTTCGCCGGGTTCCTGCTCGGAGCCCTGTACGGCGGCGCGCTCGTCGTGGTGCGGCGGGCCGGGCGGGGGTCGGTGATCCCGTTCGGGCCGTTCCTGCTGGGCGGAGCGCTGGTCGGGGTGCTGATCGGCGGGTATGGGGCGCTGGCGTAGGCTGGTCCGGTCCGTCCTCGCCCCTTCAGAAAGGGAAGCCCCCGGTGACCGAGAAGGCCGACCTCCAGTCCGTCCTCGACCGTGCCGCCGCCGGTGGGCGGATCACCCCGGAAGAGGCCGTCGCCCTCTACCGCGACGCCCCCCTGCACGCGCTGGGCGCCGCCGCCGACGCCGTGCGCCGCCGCAAGTACGCCGGTATCGAGCACATCGCGACGTACATCATCGAGCGCAACATCAACTACACGAACGTGTGTGTCACGGCGTGCAAGTTCTGCGCCTTCTACGCGGCCCCCAAGGACAAGGAGAAGGGCTGGACCCGCGACCTCGACGACATCCTGCGCCGCTGCGCGGAGACCGTCGAGCTGGGCGGCACCCAGATCATGTTCCAGGGCGGCCACCACCCGGACTACGGCGTCGAGTACTACGAGAAGCACTTCAAGGCCATCAAGGACGCCTTCCCCCAGCTGGTGATCCACTCGCTGGGCGCGTCCGAGGTCGAGCACATGGCCCGGATCAGCGGCGTGTCGGTCGAGGAGGCCATCACCCGGATCCACGAGGCCGGCCTCGACTCCTTCGCCGGCGCCGGCGCCGAACTGCTGCCCGAGCGGCCCCGCAAGGCCATCGCCCCGCTGAAGGAGAGCGGCGAGCGCTGGCTGGAGATCATGGAGACCGCGCACAACCTGGGTGTCGAGTCCACCTCCACCATGCTGATGGGCACCGGCGAGACCAACGCCGAGCGCATCGAGCACCTGCGGATGATCCGCGACGTCCAGGACCGCACGGGCGGCTTCCGCGCGTTCATCCCGTACACGTACCAGCCGGAGAACAACCACCTCAAGGGCCGCACCCAGGCGACGATCTTCGAGTACCTGCGGATGATCGCCATCGCCCGGCTGTTCCTCGACAACGTGCAGCACATCCAGGGCTCCTGGCTCACCACGGGCAAGGAGGTCGGCCAGCTGTCCCTGCACTACGGCGCGGACGACCTCGGCTCGATCATGCTGGAGGAGAACGTGGTGTCCTCGGCCGGCGCGAAGCACCGCTCCAACCGGCTGGAGATCATCGACCTCATCCGCAAGGCGGGCCGGGTGCCGGCACAGCGGGCCACGACGTACGAGCACCTCGTCGTGCACGACGACCCGGCGAACGACCCGGTGGACGACCGCGTCGTCTCCCACATCTCCTCCACCGCCATCGAGGGCGGCACCGCCCACCCCGAGCTGAAGCTGCTCCCCGCCAACTGAGCCCGCCGTGCTGACGATCCACGCCGACTCCAGGGGGTCCGCGCTCGCCGTCGAGGGCGAGGTCGTCGTGGGCGCGGGGGACCTGGCGGAACTGACCGTCGGGTATCCGCGGGCGCGGGTGCGCCGCTGGGCCGGCATCCTCACGCCCGGCTTCGTCAACCTCCACGGCACCGAGCTGCTGGAGGAGGCGTACCACCCCGATCCCAGGGAGGCCGACGCCCTCGGCACCGAGCCGCTGACGGGCGCCGCGCTCGCCGCGCTGGCGCCGGACGACGTGCGCTGGGGCGGAAGCGCGCGGCGCGGCGTCCAGCGGATGCTGGCGCACGGCACGGTGGCGGCGGCGTGCGACCCGCTGCGCAACCGGGCGGTCCGGGACGCGGTACGGCGCACCGGGCTGGACGTGGTGGAACGGCGGGGACGCCCCGGCGGGGTGCCCTCGCTGGACCCGTTCGCCTCCGGGCTGCCGACCCGGACGCCTCCGGCCCGGAAGACCGGCAGCGCCGCGTGCTTCGCCGTCTTCGACGTCGCCGACGAGGCGGAACTGGCCGAGCGCGGCGCGTCGACGTGCGTGGCGACGGTCATCGGCGGCCGGCTGCTGTACCGCCGCCGGTGAGCCGCGCGGTGCCCGGCACACCGACTCCCCGACCCGGAGGACTCCGGCCGGACCCTGCTGCGACAATGGCCGGGTGACCCGCGCATCCCTGGACAAGCAGCCGCACGAAGTCGCCTCGATGTTCGACAACGTGGCGGAACGGTACGACCTGACCAACGACGTGCTGTCCCTGGGACAGGACCGCCGCTGGCGCAAGGAGGTCGCCGCCGCCGTCGACGCGCGCCCCGCGCAGAAGGTCCTGGACCTCGCCGCCGGCACCGCCACCTCGTCCCTCCCCTTCGCCCGCACGGGCGCCTACGTCGTGCCCTGCGACTTCTCCCTCGGCATGCTCCAGGTCGGCAAGAAGCGCCACACCTGGATGCCGTTCACGGCCGGCGACGCGACCAGGCTGCCGTTCAAGGACGACACCTTCGACGCCGTCACCATCTCCTTCGGCCTGCGCAACGTGCAGGACACGGACGCGGCCCTGCGGGAGATGTACCGGGTGACCCGGCCCGGTGGACGCGTGGTGATCTGCGAGTTCTCGCACCCGACCTGGACGCCCTTCCGGACCGTCTACACCGAGTACCTGATGCGCGCCCTGCCCCCGGTGGCCCGCGCGGTGTCCTCGAACCCGGACGCGTACGTCTATCTGGCCGAGTCCATCCGCGCCTGGCCCGACCAGCCCGGCCTCGCCGCACGGCTGCGCGGGGCCGGCTGGTCCAGGGTCGCCTGGCGCAACCTGACGGGCGGTGTGGTCGCGCTGCACCGGGGCTTCAAGGACTGAGCCCCGGGCCGCTCACCGGCCGATCATCTCGAACGCGTCCCCCGGCTCCCCCAGTTCCCGCTGGAGTCCGCCCGTCGGCGGACCGGGCACGCGTGGTTCGCGGACGCCCCCGCCGCCCTCGCCCTCCGCGAAGTCGAACCACACGTACACCATCGACTCCGCCGGCACCTCCGCGCCGGGCCGCGGGTACTGGCGCACGACGTAGTCGACCACCGTGCGGTGGAAGTCCGGGCGGTCCGGCGCGGCCAATGACAGGCCCCTCGCCCGGGCGGTCTCGCGCGCGTCCACGGCCATCAGCCCGACCAGCCGCGGCACACGCACTTCGGGTGTTGTGCGCACAGATGTCACCCCCAGCGGTACTGGCAGGGTAGCCCCGGCGCCCACCGGCCGGAAGGAGCCGGTGGCATTCTGTGACAGACGACTACAGTGCGTCAGTCGAGTCGAGGTTCAGCCGGAAGCAGAGCGCGTCCTCGTCCAGGGTGGGGTGCGGGTAGGTCTCGGCGGGGCGCATGCCCAGACGCCGGGTCACCGCGATGGAGCGCGCGTTGCCCGGCCGCACCATCGCCACCACCTCCGGCACCCCCGCCGCCCGTACCCGCTGAAGGGTCTCGCGCGCGGCGGCGGTGACGTACCCCTTGCCCCAGTGCTCCCGGCCGAGCCGCCAGCCGATCTCCGTGGCACCCACCGGTCCCCAGGCCGGCTGCCAGGGCTGGGCGCCGGTGAAGCCGAGGGCCTCGCCGGACTCGTCCAGGATCGTCCACAGGCAGAAGCCGAGTTCGGCGTCGTGCCGCCGCTGGCGCGCGGTGAGTTCCTCGTACACCGACAGCGCCGCGGGCTTGCCGCCGTGGAACTCCATCACCTCGGGGTCGGCGAAGAGGCGGTGCCAGGCGAGGGCGTCCTCGTGGGTGGGAACGCGCAGCCGCACAGCGGGGAGAGATCGGTTCACAGGGCAGCCCTTCAGCCGGGTGATCAAGTCCGCTGAATAGACTGCCCATGTCCAGTGCCCGTCGGCACGCAGATTTCGAACTTGGGGAGATCCCGCCGTGACCGAGCCCCTCTCCGACCACACCGCCGATGTGATCGTCGTGGGCGCGGGGCCAGCCGGCTCCGCGACCGCGTACCACCTCGCGAAGGCCGGTCTCGACGTACTGCTCCTGGAGAAGACCGAGTTCCCCCGCGAGAAGGTCTGCGGTGACGGCCTCACCCCCCGCGCCGTCAAGCAGCTCGTCGCCATGGGCATCGACATCTCCGAGGAGGCGGGCTGGCTGCGCAACAAGGGCCTGCGCATCATCGGCGGCGGCTCCCGCCTCCAGCTCGACTGGCCGGATCTCGCCGCCTACCCGAACTACGGACTCGTCCGCAAGCGCGACGACTTCGACGAGATCCTGGCCCGCAACGCCCAGAAGGCGGGCGCGCGCCTGTACGAGCGCTGCAACGTCACCGGCCCGATCGTGGACGAGCGCACCGGCCGGATCACCGGTGTCACCGCCAAGGTCGGCGAGGAGAAGCGCGAGGCCGCCTTCCACGCGCCGCTCGTCGTCGCCGCCGACGGCAACTCCACCCGGCTGTCCCTCGCGATGGGCCTGCACCGGCGCGAGGACCGTCCGATGGGCGTCGCGGTGCGCACGTACTTCACCTCGCCCCGCCACGACGACGACTACCTTGAGTCCTGGCTGGAGCTGTGGGACCGGCGCGGCCCCCAGGACCGGCTGCTGCCCGGCTACGGCTGGATCTTCGGCATGGGCGACGGCACCTCCAACGTCGGCCTCGGCGTGCTCAACACCTCCGCCGCGTTCAAGGAGCTGGACTGGCGCGAGGTCCTCAAGGCCTGGTGCGCCTCCATGCCCGAGGACTGGGGCTACACCCCGGAGAACATGACCGGCCCGATCCGCGGCGCCGCCCTGCCCATGGCCTTCAACCGCAAGCCGCACTACACCCGCGGCCTGCTGCTCGTCGGCGACGCCGGCGGCCTGGTGAACCCCTTCAACGGCGAGGGCATCGCCTACGCCATGGAGTCCGGCCAGATCGCCGCCGACGTCATCGTCCAGGCCCACGCCAGGGCCACGCCCGCCCAGCGCGAGATCGCCCTCCAGCGCTACCCGCAGGTCCTCAAGGACACCTACGGCGGCTACTACAACCTCGGCCGCGCCTTCGTGAAGCTCATCGGCAACCCGAAGGTCATGCAGATCGCCACCCAGCGCGGTCTGACCCACCCGATCCTGATGAAGTTCACCCTGAAGCTGCTGGCGAACCTGACCGATCCCACGGGCGGCGACGCGATGGACCGCATCATCAACGGCCTGACGAAGGTGACCCCGAAGGCCTGACCAGGGCCTCTCGTCTGGATCATGCCGGGCTCGCGGGGTCTGGCACGCACATCTGCGGCGTTGTCGTCGGTCGCCAACTCCCCCACGCTCGGCTTCGCTCGCGCGGGGGCACCCCCATCGCGTTGACTCCCTCCTCCGCCTTGCATCTGCACGCACCAGACCCCGCTCCCTGATCCGGCCTGATCCAAACGAAAGACCCTAGGCGTTCAGCTCGGCTTCCCTGGCCGACCGGCGGGCATGGACCTCCGCCCGCCGGTCGGCCATCTGCCGCAGCGCGTCCTTCTTCTCCCGTTTCGTCAACCGGTCCAGGTAGATGTACCCGTTGGTGTGATCCGTCTCGTGGGCGAGGCAGCGCGCGAAGTAGCCCGTGCCCTCGATCTCCAGCGGGTTGCCGTCCCGGTCCTGGCCGCGCACGACGGCGCGGGCCGGCCTGGGCAGCGCCATCACCGCGCCCGGCACCGACAGGCAGCCCTCGCCCTCGTCCAGCAGCCGCCGCCCGGCCAGGGGCGTGTCCAGCACGGGATTGACGATGTGTCCGACATGCCGGTTACCGTCGTCGTCGGGGCAGTCGTACACGAAAAGACGCAGATCGACCCCGACCTGGTTCGCGGCGAGACCCGCTCCCTCGGCGACGTACATGGTGCGGAACATGTCGTCGACGAGCGCGGCGAGGTCGGGACCGAACTCCGTGACGTCCCGGCACGGCTTGTGCAGCACCTCCTCGCCGACCTCGGTGATCCGGCGGACCCTGCCGCGCCCGGACTCGGGGGCGTAACGGGGGAACGCGGCCACGGGGCCGCCCTGCACGAAGACGCGTGGCATCGCGGCTTCTCCTTCGCTCGTGGACGGACCGCCGGACGGCGGCCCGGGCCCCGAGCATGCCAGGGAACGCCGCAGGGCCGCTGCCCCCGAGCGGCTGCGGCCCTGCGAAAGAACGCCTGAAGCGTCGTGAGAGGTGCGGGTCGGTTCAGAGCACCCGCACGGCGCCGGTCGGCTGGTCGTACGAGAGCGGGTGCTCCGCGACGCCGTCCGACGGGTTCTGCGCGCCGACGAACATACCGCCGCCCACGTACACCGCGACGTGGTACGCGCTGCCCGCGCTGCCCCAGTACAGGATGTCGCCCGGCTGGAGGTTGCTCAGCGAGACCTGGGTGCCGGCGGTCGACTGGTCCTGGGAGACGCGCGGCAGGCTCACGCCGACCTGCTTGAAGGCCGTCTGCACGAGGCCCGAGCAGTCGTACGCGGACGGGCCGGTGGCGCCGGAGACATACGCCTTGCCCAGCTGCGACTTGACGAAGCTGACGACGGCCGCGGCGGAGCCGGTGGCCGTGGAGGAGCCGGTGTCGACGCCGGTGGAGACGGAGCCGGAGCCGCCCGTGGAGGCGGCGAGCGTCGTACGGGCCTCGCTGCGCGAGGCGCGCTCGGCGGCGGCCTTGCGGGCGGCCTCCTCGGCCTTCTTCTTGGCCTCGGCCGCCTTCTGCTTGGCGTCCGCGAGGTCCGCCTTGGCCTGCTTCGCGGCGTTCGCGGCGGCCGCGTCGCGCTCGGCCTGGAGCTGGTAGTTCGCGGCGGCCTGCTGCGTGGCGTCCGCGGACTGGGCCGCCTGGGCGGCCAGGTCGGCCGTCAGGGTGGGCAGTTCGAGGGTCTGCGTCACCGGCTCGGCGGCGCTGGCCGAACCGGCGGCCCCGGCGACTGCCAGGGTGCTGAGGACGCCACCGGCAACTCCGGCCCGCATCGCGAGGGACGACGCGCTGCGGCGGGGCTTCCGGTGGCTGCGTATGTGAGCGGTGTGGGACATGGGAACAACCGGTATCAGGGGCTCCTCCGTATCTTCAAGAAACGTGTCCTGCGCCACAGTTGCCCAATCGAGACCTTGAACCCCGGGCGTGTCGCTCTTTATTGACGCCGTAACGGACATTGCGGACGCCCGTGATCAAGCCCTTGATCACGGTCTTTGATCATTACGCCCGAATTGCCCCCTGCCTACCACTGGTTGGGGTCGTTGGCCAAGCCCGGCGGTTGACGGCTTGTTACCGGTGTGGCGGAGGTCACGGAACGGTCACCCGGGAGCCGGCGTCCCGCGCGTGCGGAGCTCGTGAACGCGCGCACGTGGTTTCACTCCGTCCACATCACCCCCTCCAGCTCCCCCTGACGTGTGAACGCGGTCCACTATCAAGAGTGGGCGTCCAAGGCGAATTTGCATGCAGGCGAACTCTCTTGATATTGAGACGCCCCTTCCAGCCTGCGACGACGAGCCGGATTGTCACTTCTGGTGATCAACTGAACGCTTCGCGTATGAAGATCACCCATCATCCGACTTCATGATCCTTCGTCAGGTGGTGGAGATCACAAAGCTTGTGGAATACCCCGTGTCGCAGATCACAGAGCGGCGGGCATAAGATGCGAGGCAGTTGGGCTTGTGACCTGCTTCACATGTTCTCGATCTTCGCCGGGACGAGCGTGGTTCGTGGGGCCGGTGAGGCGGACGTGAGCCCAGTGAACCGCCAGCAGTCAGTGCCGACTGAGAGGAGCGAGGAGCGGTGAACGCGTATGCGCCCATCCTCGTACTGGGAGCCCTCGGGGCAGGCTTTGCGATCTTCTCCGTGGTCATGGCCACGCTGATCGGTCCGAAGCGGTACAACCGCGCCAAGCTCGAAGCCTACGAGTGCGGTATCGAGCCGACCCCCACGCCGGCCGGCGGCGGGCGCTTCCCCATCAAGTACTACCTGACGGCGATGCTCTTCATCGTCTTCGACATCGAGATCGTCTTCCTCTACCCCTGGGCCGTCACCTTCGACGCCCTGGGGCTTTTCGGGCTCGTGGAGATGCTGCTCTTCGTGCTCACCGTCTTCGTCGCGTACGCGTACGTATGGCGGCGCGGCGGCCTGGAATGGGACTGAGGGGCCATATAAGACATGGGACTCGAAGAAAAGCTGCCGAGCGGCTTCCTGCTGACCACCGTCGAACAGGCCGCGGGCTGGGTGCGCAAGGCGTCCGTCTTCCCGGCCACCTTCGGCCTGGCCTGCTGTGCCATCGAGATGATGACCACCGGCGCCGGCCGTTACGACCTGGCGCGCTTCGGCATGGAGGTGTTCCGGGGTTCGCCGCGCCAGGCGGACCTGATGATCGTGGCCGGCCGGGTCAGCCAGAAGATGGCGCCGGTCCTGCGGCAGGTCTACGACCAGATGCCGAACCCCAAGTGGGTCATCTCCATGGGCGTCTGCGCGTCCTCGGGCGGCATGTTCAACAACTACGCGATCGTCCAGGGCGTCGACCACATCGTCCCGGTCGACATCTACCTCCCCGGCTGCCCGCCGCGCCCCGAGATGCTGATGGACGCGATCCTCAAGCTCCACCAGAAGATCCAGTCCACCAAGCTCGGCGTCAACGCGGAGGAAGCGGCCCGCGAGGCGGAGGAGGCGGCGCTCAAGGCCCTGCCCACCATCGAGATGAAGGGGCTGCTGCGGTGAGCGACGCGAACGGCACCCACGGCGGGGCGAACGGGGTGAACCCGGAGAAGGACCTGTCCGCCTCCAACCTCCCCGGTCAGCGCGGCCAGGGCGGCGAGGAGATCCGCGTCCAGCGCGGCATGTTCGGCGCCAACAACGGCGGCGACACCTCCGGCTACGGCGGACTGGTCCGCTCGGTCCGCCTCCCGGGACCGGCGAGCCGGCCCTACGGCGGCTGGTTCGACGAGGTCGCCGACGAGCTGGAGGGCGCCCTGGAGGAACAGGGCCTGCTCCCGGACAACGCCATCGAGAAGACGGTCGTCGACCGCGGCGAACTCACCTTCCACATCGAACGCGAGCACCTGGTCCGCGTCGCCCGCACCCTGCGCGACGACCCCGCCCTGCGCTTCGAGCTGTGCACCGGCGTCAGCGGCGTCCACTACCCGCACGACAAGGGCCGCGAGCTGCACGCCGTCTACCACCTGCGCTCCATCACCCACAACCGGCTGATCCGCCTGGAGGTCAGCGCCCCCGACGCCGACCCGCGCATCCCGTCCCTGGTCTCCGTGTATCCCACCAACGACTGGCACGAACGCGAGACCTACGACTTCTTCGGGATCGTCTTCGACGGCCACCCGGCCCTCACCCGGATCATGATGCCGGACGACTGGCAGGGCCACCCGCAGCGCAAGGACTACCCGCTCGGCGGCATCCCCGTCGAGTACAAGGGCGCCCAGATCCCGGCTCCGGACCAGCGGAGGTCGTACTCGTGAGCAGCACCCAGTCAGCAGCCTCCCGGGAAACCACCGAGGGCACCGTCTACACGGTCACCGGTGGCGACTGGGACGAGGTCGTCCAGTCCGCGGCCCGCGCCGACGACGAGCGCATCGTCGTCAACATGGGTCCCCAGCACCCCTCCACCCACGGGGTGCTCCGGCTGATCCTGGAGATCGAGGGCGAGACGGTCACCGAGGCCCGCTGCGGCATCGGCTACCTGCACACCGGCATCGAGAAGAACCTCGAGTTCCGCACGTGGACGCAGGGCACCACCTTCGTCACGCGCATGGACTACCTGACGTCCTTCTTCAACGAGACCGGCTACTGCCTCGCCGTCGAGAAACTCCTCGGCATCGAGGACGACGTCACCGAGCGCGCCAAGATCATCCGAGTGCTCCTGATGGAGCTGAACCGGATGTCCTCCCACCTGGTGGCCATCGCCACCGGCGGCATGGAACTCGGCGCCACCACGATCATGATCTACGGCTTCCGTGATCGTGAAATGATTCTCGACCTCTACGAGCTGATCACCGGCCTGCGGATGAACCACGCCTTCATCCGCCCCGGCGGACTCGCCCAGGACCTGCCGCCCGGCGCGGTCGACCAGATCCGCGAGTTCGTCAAGAAGATGCGCAGGAACCTCCCGGAGTACGACAAGCTCGCCACCGGGAACCCCATCTTCAAGGCCCGCATGCAGGACATCGGCTACCTCGACCTGGCCGGCTGCATGGCCCTCGGCGCCACCGGGCCGATCCTGCGCGCCACCGGCCTGCCGCACGACCTGCGCAAGACCCAGCCGTACTGCGGCTACGAGACCTACGACTTCGAGGTCCCGACCGCCGACAGCTGCGACGCCTACGGCCGCTTCCTGATCCGCATCGAGGAGATGCGCCAGTCGCTCAGGATCGTCGAGCAGTGCCTGGACCGGCTCCAGCCCGGACCGGTCATGGTCGCCGACAAGAAGATCGCCTGGCCCGCCCAGCTCGCCCTGGGACCGGACGGACTCGGCAACTCCCTCGACCACATCAAGAAGATCATGGGCACCTCCATGGAGGCCCTGATCCACCACTTCAAGCTGGTCACCGAGGGTTTCCGGGTCCCGCCGGGCCAGGCCTACGCGGCCGTGGAGTCCCCCAAGGGCGAACTCGGCGTGCACGCCGTCTCCGACGGCGGCACCCGCCCCTACCGGGTCCACTTCCGCGACCCGTCCTTCACCAATCTTCAGGCCATGGCGGCGATGTGCGAGGGCGGCCAGGTCGCCGACGTGATCGTCGCCGTCGCGTCCATCGACCCCGTGATGGGAGGCGTCGACCGGTGACCACCTCTTCTTCGGAGCACGGCGTCAGCCTGGGCATGCCCGAACTGCCCGCGCCCGCCTACCCGGACGACGTACGGGCCCGTCTGGAGGCGGACGCGCGCGAGGTGATCGCGCGCTACCCGGACTCCCGCTCCGCCCTGCTGCCGCTGCTCCACCTCGTGCAGTCGGAGGAGGGCCACGTCACGCGCACCGGAATGCGGTTCTGCGCCGAGATGCTCGGCCTGACCACCGCCGAGGTCACCGCGGTGGCCACCTTCTACACCATGTACCGGCGCCGGCCCTCCGGCGACTACCAGGTCGGGGTGTGCACCAACACCCTGTGCGCGGTGATGGGCGGCGACGCCATCTTCGAGGCCCTCCAGGAGCACCTGGGCGTCGGCAACGGCGAGACCACCGACGACGGCAAGATCACCCTGGAGCACATCGAGTGCAACGCGGCCTGCGACTTCGCGCCGGTCGTGATGGTCAACTGGGAGTTCTTCGACAACCAGACGCCCGCCGGCGCCAAGCGGCTGGTGGACGACCTGCGCGCGGGACGGCCCGTACAGCCCACGCGCGGAGCGCGGATGTGCACCTTCAAGGAGACCGCGCGCATCCTGGCCGGCTTCCCCGACGAACGGCCCGGGGCCGTCGAGGAGGGCGGCAGCGCCGGACCCGCCTCGCTGGTGGGCCTCCGCCTGGCCAAGGGGGAGACCGAGTCCGCGCGCGTGGTCCATCCGCGCGGCGGCCCGGCGGACCGGCGGGACGCGGTGCACGAGCCGTCCCCGGCCGAGCACCTCAGCTCCCATGACGCGCCGCAGCAGACCTCGGCCTCCGATCCCGCGCACCCGGCAGGGCCTACCGCCGAGGAGGGGGAGTGATGACCGTGGCCACCGAACTCAAGGACTCCAGCCCCGAGAAGCTGCTGGCACCGGTGCTGTCGGCCTTCTGGGACGAGGACCGCTCCTGGACCCTGGACGTCTACCGGGCGCACGAGGGGTACGAGGGCCTGCGCAAGGCGCTCGCCATGTCGCCGGACGACCTGATCGCCTACGTCAAGGAATCCGGTCTGCGCGGCCGCGGCGGCGCGGGCTTCCCCACCGGGATGAAGTGGCAGTTCATCCCCCAGGGGGACGGAAAGCCGCACTACCTGGTGGTCAACGCCGACGAGTCGGAGCCGGGGACCTGCAAGGACATCCCGCTCCTCTTCGCGAACCCGCACAGCCTCATCGAGGGCATCGTGATCGCGTGCTACGCCATCAGGTCGTCGCACGCCTTCATCTACCTCCGGGGCGAAGTGGTCCCCGTACTGCGGCGGTTGCACGAGGCCGTACGCGAGGCCTACGCGGCGGGCTACCTCGGCGAGAACATCCTCGGCAGCGGACTGAACCTCGACCTCACCGTGCACGCCGGCGCCGGCGCGTACATCTGCGGCGAGGAGACCGCGCTGCTGGACTCGCTCGAAGGCCGCCGTGGACAACCGCGACTGCGTCCCCCCTTCCCCGCGGTGGAGGGCCTCTACGCCTGCCCCACTGTGGTGAACAACGTCGAGTCGATCGCGTCGGTTCCCGCCATCCTGAAAAACGGGAAAGAATGGTTCAGGTCGATGGGCAGCGAGAAGTCCCCGGGCTTCACGCTCTACTCGCTCAGCGGCCACGTCGCCAGCCCCGGCCAGTACGAGGCCCCGCTCGGCATCACCCTGCGCCAGCTCCTGGAGATGAGCGGCGGGATGCGCCCCGGCCACCGGCTGAAGTTCTGGACGCCGGGCGGCTCCTCCACCCCCATGTTCACCGCCGAACACCTCGACGTCCCCCTCGACTACGAGGGCGTCGGCGCCGCCGGCTCCATGCTCGGCACCAAGGCGCTCCAGTGCTTCGACGAGACGACCTGCGTGGTGCGGGCGGTCACCCGCTGGACCGAGTTCTACGCCCACGAGTCCTGCGGCAAGTGCACCCCCTGCCGTGAAGGGACGTACTGGCTGGTGCAGCTGCTGCGGGACATCGAGGCGGGCAAGGGCGCGAAGACCGACCTCGACAAGCTCGCGGACATCGCCGACAACATCAACGGCAAGTCCTTCTGCGCCCTCGGCGACGGCGCGGCCTCGCCGATCTTCTCCTCGCTGAAGTACTTCCGCGAGGAGTACGAGGAACACATCACGGGCCGGGGCTGCCCCTTCGACCCGGCCAAGTCGACGGCCTGGGCGGACCGCCCGGAGGTGAACGCATGACCGTGACCACCAACGCTCCCGCGGGTGGCGGAGAGGCGGCCCTCCCGCCGGACGACCTCGTCACGCTGACGATCGACGGCATCGAGATCAGCGTGCCCAAGGGCACCCTGGTCATCCGGGCCGCCGAACAGCTCGGCATCGAGATCCCCCGCTTCTGCGACCACCCCCTGCTCGACCCGGCGGGTGCCTGCCGGCAGTGCATCGTGGAGGTCGAGGGCCAGCGCAAGCCCATGGCGTCCTGCACCATCACCTGCACCGACGGCATGGTGGTGCGCACCCAGCTGACCTCGCCGGTCGCCGAGAAGGCCCAGCACGGGGTGATGGAGCTGCTGCTCATCAACCACCCGCTGGACTGCCCGGTCTGCGACAAGGGCGGCGAGTGCCCGCTGCAGAACCAGGCCATGTCGCACGGCAACGCCGAGTCCCGCTTCGACGGCCGCAAGCGGACCTACGAGAAGCCGGTGCCGATCTCCAGCCAGGTGCTGCTGGACCGCGAGCGCTGCGTGCTGTGCGCCCGCTGCACCCGCTTCTCCAACCAGATCGCCGGCGACCCGATGATCGAGCTGATCGAGCGCGGCGCCCTCCAGCAGGTCGGCACCGGCGAGGGCGACCCCTTCGAGTCGTACTTCTCCGGCAACACCATCCAGATCTGCCCGGTCGGGGCGCTCACCTCGGCGGCGTACCGCTTCCGCTCCCGCCCGTTCGACCTGGTCTCCTCGCCGTCGGTGTGCGAGCACTGCGCGGGCGGCTGCGCCACCCGCACCGACCACCGGCGCGGCAAGGTCATGCGGCGGCTGGCTGCCAACGACCCCGAGGTCAACGAGGAGTGGATCTGCGACAAGGGACGCTTCGCGTTCCGCTACGCGCAGCTGGGAGACCGCCTCGACACCCCGCTGGTGCGCAACGCCGACGGGGACCTGGAGCCCGCGTCCTGGCCGGAGGCGCTGGAGACCGCCGCGCGCGGTCTGGCCGCCGCCCGCTCCCGGGCCGGCGTGCTGATCGGCGGCCGGCTGACCGTCGAGGACGCCTACGCGTACAGCAAGTTCGCGCGCGTCGCCCTCGACACCAACGACATCGATTTCCGCGCCCGCGCGCACAGCGCCGAGGAGGCCGACTTCCTCGCCTCCCGGGTGGCGGGCCGGGGCGTCGACCTCGACGGCACGGGCGTCACGTACACCGCCCTGGAGAAGGCGCCCGCCGTCCTGCTCGTCGGCTTCGAGTCGGAGGAGGAGGCGCCCGGCGTCTTCCTGCGGCTGCGCAAGGCCTGGCGCAAGCACAAGCAGCAGGTGTTCTCGCTGGCCACACACGCGACCCGGGGCCTGGAGAAGGCGGGCGGCACGCTGCTGCCGGCCGCGCCCGGCACCGAGACCGAGTGGCTGGACGCGCTCGCGAGCGGCGTCGGCCTGGAGGCGCCCGGCACCCGGGCCGCCGAGGCGCTGCGCGGCGAGGGCGCCGTCATCGTCGTGGGGGAGCGGCTGGCCTCGGTCGCCGGCGGGTTCACCGCCGCGGTACGGGCCGCCACCGCGACCGGCGCCCGCCTGGTGTGGATTCCGCGCCGGGCCGGTGAGCGCGGCGCCCTGGAGGCCGGCGCGCTGCCCGCGCTGCTGCCGGGCGGCCGCCCCGCGACCGACCCGCGCGCCCGCGAGGAGGTCGCCGCCGCCTGGGGCCTCGCCGACCTGCCGCTCGGCTACGGCCGCGACACCGGCCGGATCGTCGAGGCCGCCGCCGACGGCCTGCTGTCGGCCCTGGTGGTCGCCGGGGTGGAGGTCGCCGACCTGCCCGACCCGGCCCGCGCGCGCGAGGCGCTGGACAACGTCGGCTTCCTGGTCTCGCTGGAGCTGCGGCCCAGCGAGGTCACCGAACGCGCCGACGTCGTCCTGCCGGTCGCCGCGGTCGCCGAGAAGCCCGGCAGCTTCCTCGACTGGGAGGGCCGGGTGCGCTCCTTCGAGGCCGCACTCAAGCCCGACCAGATGACCCGCCGCCTGCCCCCGGCCGACGCGCGCGTCCTGCACATGCTGGCCGACGCCATGGACGTCCACCTGGGGCTGCCGGACCTGCGCACCGTCCGCTCGGAGATCGACCGGCTCGGCCCCTGGAACGGCCCGCGCGCCGCGGAGCCCCGCGAGTCCGCGGGCGCGCCGCCCCGCGCGGCCGCGGGCGAGGCCGTGCTCGCCGGGCACCGGCTGCTGCTCGACCAGGGCGTCCTCCAGGAGGGCGACGAGGCGCTGGCCGGCACCCGGCACGCCGCACGCGCGCGCCTGTCGGCCGCCACGGCAGCCGAGGCCGGCGTCGCGGACGGCGCCGTGCTCGCCGTCACCGGCCCCGCCGGAACCGTCGAACTCCCGCTCCTGATCACCGAGATGCCCGACCGGGTGGTCTGGCTCCCGCTGAACTCCGTCGGCGGCGGTGTCGCCTCCGACACCGGGGCACAGCCCGGCAACCTCGTCCGCATCGGCCCGGCGGCCCCCGCCGACACCGCCCCCCAGGAGGTGGAGGCATGAGCCCGTACCTCGCCGCTGAAGACCTCTCGATGTTCGGCCGCGACCCCTGGTGGCTGGTCGTCGTCAAGGCCGTCTTCTGCTTCGCCTTCCTGATGGTGACCGTGCTGTTCTCCATCGTCTGGGAGCGCAAGGTCGTCGCCTGGATGCAGCTGCGCATCGGACCCAACCGGCACGGCCCCTGGGGCATGCTCCAGTCGCTCGCCGACGGCGTGAAGCTGATGCTCAAGGAGGACCTGATCGTCCGCCGCGCGGACAAGGTGGTCTACGTCCTCGCGCCGATCGTCGCGGCCATCCCGGCCTTCATGGCGATCGCGGTGATCCCGTTCGGCCCCGCCGACCACGAGATCTCCGTCTTCGGCACCCGTACGACGATGCAGCTGACCGACCTGCCGATCGCCCTGCTCTACATCCTCGCGGTCGCCTCGGTCGGCATCTACGGGATCGTGCTGGCGGGCTGGAGTTCCGGCTCGACGTACCCGCTCCTGGGCGGCCTGCGGTCCTGCGCGCAGATGATCTCGTACGAGATCGCCATGGGCGCCGCGTTCGCCTCGGTGTTCCTCTACTCGGGCTCCATGTCGACGTCGACCATCGTGGCCCAGCAGCACGACCGCTGGTACATCCTGCTGCTGCCGGTCTCCTTCCTGCTCTACATCGTCACCATGGTCGGCGAGACCAACCGGGCCCCCTTCGACATGCCGGAGTCCGAGGGCGACCTGGTGGGCGGCTTCAACACCGAGTACTCGTCCATCAAGTTCGCGATGTTCATGCTCGCCGAGTACGTGAACATGGTGACGGTCTCCGCCGTCTCCACCACCCTCTTCCTCGGCGGCTGGCGCGCCCCCTGGCCGATCAGCACCTTCTGGGAGGGTGCCAACCACGGCTGGTGGCCGCTGCTCTGGTTCGTCGTCAAGGTGCAGCTGCTGCTGTTCTTCTTCATCTGGCTGCGCGGCACCCTGCCGCGGGTCCGTTACGACCAGCTGATGAAGCTCGGCTGGAAGGTGCTGATCCCGGTCTCGGTGACCTGGCTGATGCTGGTCGCCTCGGTGCGGGCGCTGCGCAACCAGCACTACGACTTCGCCGACATCGCCCTCTACGTGGGCGGCGGAGTGCTCGCCCTGCTGCTGATCTCCTTCGTCGTCGACATGTTCCGCGAGCGGGGGCAGGCCGAGGGGCGGACCGCCCCCGCACCGGGCGGCTTCGACCCGATGGCGGGCGGCTTCCCGGTGCCGCCGATGCCCGGACAGGAGCTGCCGCCGGTGCCCAGGCGCCGCCCGCGCCGGGAGCGGGAGCTGATTGTCAGTGGCGGGCCCGACACTGTCGGTGACGGAACTTCGGACGGAACCACGGATGGAAAGGAGGCGTCCGATGGCTGAGGAGCCCAAGGAGATCAAGCCCGGTTTCCAGAACCCGGTGGCCGGCTTCGGCGTGACCTTCAAGGCCATGTTCAAGAAGCGGCTGACCGAGCAGTACCCGGAGCAGAAGAAGACCACCGCTCCGCGTTTCCACGGACGGCACCAGCTCAACCGCCATCCGGACGGCCTGGAGAAGTGCGTCGGCTGCGAGCTGTGCGCCTGGGCCTGCCCCGCCGACGCCATCTACGTGGAGGGCGCCGACAACACCGACGAGGAGCGCTACTCGCCCGGTGAGCGCTACGGCCGCGTCTACCAGATCAACTACGCCCGCTGCATCCTGTGCGGGCTGTGCATCGAGGCGTGCCCCACCCGCGCGCTGACCATGACCAACGAGTTCGAGCTGGCCGACTCCAGCCGCGCCAACCTCATCTACACCAAGGAGCAGCTGCTGGCCGGCCTCGAAGAGGGCATGGTCGACACGCCGCACTCGATCTTCCCCGGCACCACCGAGGAGGACTACTACCGGGGCCTGGTCACCCAGGCCGCGCCCGGCACGGTCCGCCAGGTCGCCGTCTCCAAGGGGGAGAAGGAAGAGGACCAGGGGGTGGACGCATGAGCGCGCAGCTCGCCGCCTACACGACCTCCACCGGCGAGGCCTTCCAGTTCTGGGTCCTCGGCACCGTCGCGGTGATCGGCGCCCTGTGCACCGTCTTCATGAAGAAGGCCGTGCACAGCGCGCTCAGCCTCGCCGGCACCATGATCGTGCTGGCGGTGTTCTACCTCGCCAACGGCGCCTACTTCCTGGGCATCGTGCAGATCGTCGTCTACACGGGCGCGATCATGATGCTGTTCCTGTTCGTGGTGATGCTCGTCGGCGTCACGGCCGCGGACTCGCTGAAGGAGACCATCAGGGGCCAGCGCTGGCTGGCCCTGCTGTGCGGCGTCGGCTTCGGCGTGCTGCTGCTCGCCGGGATCGCCAACGCCTCCCTGAAGGACTTCGCCGGCACCGGCCAGGCCAACGCCAACGGCAATGTGGAGGGACTCGCCGCCCTCATCTTCACCAAGTACGTCTTCGCCTTCGAGATCACCGGCGCCCTGCTGATCACGGCGGCCGTCGGCGCGATGGTGCTCACCCACCGCGAGCGCACCGAGCGCGCCAAGACCCAGCGCGAGCTGTCCGAACAGCGCGTGCGCGAGGGGAAGTACGTGCCGCCGCTGCCCGCCCCCGGCGTCTACGCCCGGCACAACGCCGTGGACGTCGCGGGTCTGCTGCCCGACGGCACCCCCTCCGAGCTGACCGTCAGCAAGACGCTGCGCGAACGCGGCCAGATCCGGGACGTGTCCGCCGACGCCCTCAACGACCTGCGGGCGCTGGAACAGCGCTCCGAGGAACGCCTGGAGCGGACGCCGATCGAACCGGAGACGTTCAAGCGGCCCGAGGAGGCGTCGAAGTGAACCCGGTCAACTACCTGTACCTCGCCGGTCTGCTGTTCACCATCGGCGCGACCGGCGTACTGATCCGGCGCAACGCGATCGTGGTCTTCATGTGCGTCGAGCTGATGCTGAACGCGTGCAATCTCGCGTTCGTCACCTTCTCCCGGCTGCACGGCAACCTCGACGGCCAGGTCTTCGCCTTCTTCACGATGGTCGTGGCCGCCGCGGAGGTCGTGGTGGGCCTCGCGATCATCGTGTCGCTGTTCCGTACCCGCCACTCGGCCTCGGTCGACGACGCCAGCCTGATGAAGCTGTAAGGGGTCGGGAGAATCGTGGAGAAACTGATCGCGCTGCTCGTCGCGGCGCCCCTGCTCGGAGCGGCCGTCCTCCTGGTCGGCGGCCGGCGCCTGGACCGCGTCGGCCACTGGATCGGCACCCTGCTGTCCACCGCGTCCTTCGTGTTCGGCCTGCTCCTCTTCGCCGACCTGCTCGGCAAGAACGCCGAACACCGCACCCTGATCCAGCACCTGTGGAGCTGGATCCCGGTCGAGGGCTTCCAGGCGGACGTCACCCTCCGCCTCGACCAGCTGTCGATGACCTTCGTGCTGCTGATCACCGGCGTCGGCTCGCTGATCCACCTGTACTCGGTCGGGTACATGGAGCACGACGCGCGCCGCCGCCGCTTCTTCGGCTATCTGAACCTGTTCCTCGCGGCGATGCTGCTGCTGGTCCTCGCCGACAACTACCTGCTGCTGTACGTCGGCTGGGAGGGCGTCGGCCTCGCCTCCTACCTGCTGATCGGCTTCTGGCAGCACAAGCCCAGCGCCGCCACGGCCGCCAAGAAGGCGTTCCTGGTCAACCGCGTCGGCGACATGGGCCTGTCGATCGCGATCATGCTGATGTTCACCACCTTCGGCAGCTTCGCCTTCGGCCCGGTCTTCGGCCACGTGGGTGACGCCTCCCAGGGCAAGCTCACCGCGATCGGCCTGATGCTGCTGCTCGCCGCGTGCGGCAAGTCCGCCCAGGTGCCGCTCCAGTCCTGGCTGGGCGACGCGATGGAGGGCCCGACCCCGGTCTCGGCCCTGATCCACGCGGCGACCATGGTGACCGCGGGCGTCTACCTGATCGTCCGTTCGGCGGCCGTCTTCAACGCGGCGCCGGACGCGCAGCTCGCCGTCACCGTGGTCGGCGCGGTCACGCTGCTCTTCGGTGCGATCGTCGGTTGCGCCAAGGACGACATCAAGAAGGCGCTGGCCGGCTCGACCATGTCGCAGATCGGCTACATGGTGCTGGCCGCGGGGCTCGGCCCCATCGGCTACGTCTTCGCGATCATGCACCTGGTGACGCACGGCTTCTTCAAGGCCGGGCTGTTCCTCGGCGCGGGCTCCGTGATGCACGGCATGAACGACGAGGTCGACATGCGCAAGTACGGCGGCCTCAGGAAGTACATGCCGGTCACCTTCGTCACCTTCGGCCTCGGCTACCTCGCCATCATCGGCTTCCCGGGTCTGTCCGGCTTCTTCTCCAAGGACAAGATCATCGAGGCGGCCTTCGCCAAGGGCGGCACCGAGGGCTGGATCCTCGGCGGCGCCGCCCTGCTGGGCGCGGCCATCACCGCGTTCTACATGACGCGCGTGATGCTCATGACCTTCTTCGGCGAGGAGCGCTGGAAGAACCGGCCCACCCGCTCGCCCGAGGCGCCCAGCGCCGAGCCCGCCGCCGAGCACCGCGGCGAGCACACCGAACCGCACCCGCACGAGTCCCCGAAGGTCATGACGATCCCGATGATCGTGCTGGCCGTCGGCTCGGTCCTCGGCGGTGGCTTCTTCAGCATCGGCGACCGCTTCCTGCACTGGCTGGAGCCGGTCACCGGACACAGCGAGGGCCACTCCCCGGTCAGCGCGGGCGAGGTCACCGCGGCCACCATGGTCTGCCTGGTGATCGGCGTGGCCATCGCCTGGGCGCAGTACGGCCGCAAACCGGTCCCGGCCGTCGCCCCGCGCGGCTCCCTGCTCACCCGCGCCGCCCGCCGCGATCTGCTCCAGGACGACTTCAACCACGTGGTCCTGGTGCGCGGCGGCGAGCACCTGACGCGCTCCCTGGTCTATCTCGACCACTCGCTGGTCGACGGCGTCGTCAACGGCACGGCGGCCGGCTTCGGCGGTCTGTCCGGGCGGCTGCGCCGGCTCCAGAACGGCTTCGCCCGCTCCTACGCGGTCTCGATGTTCGGCGGTGCGGCCCTCCTGGTCGCCGCGACCCTGCTGATGAGGGCGGTCTGATACCGATGTCCTTTCCCCTGCTGACAGCGACGGCGGCGCTCCCGGCCGTGGGAGCCGTCGCCACGGCCGCCGTACCGGCCGCGAGGCGCACCGCCGCCAAGTGGCTGGCCCTGCTCGTCTCGCTCGGCACGCTCGCGCTCGCGATCACCGTCCTGGTCCGCTTCGACCCGGGCGGCGCCCGCTACCAGCTCACCGAGTCCCACTCCTGGATCAGCGACTTCGGGGTGCGCTACGAACTGGGGGTGGACGGCATCGGGGTCGCGCTGATCGCGCTGACCGCCGTGCTGATGCCGTTCATCATCCTGGCGGGCTGGCACGACGCCGACCCGCTGGAGACCGGCAGCCGCCGCTGGCGCCCCACCCAGGGCTTCTTCGCGCTGATCCTGGCGGTCGAGGCGATGGTCCTCATCTCCTTCGAGGCCACCGACGTCTTCCTGTTCTACATCTTCTTCGAAGCCATGCTGATCCCGATGTACTTCCTCATCGGCGGCTTCGGGGACCGGGCCCACGCCCAGGGCGAGCAGGCGGCGTCCACCCAGCGGTCGTACGCGGCCGTGAAGTTCCTCCTCTACAACCTGGTCGGCGGTCTGATCATGCTGGCCGCGGTGATCGGCCTCTACGTGGTCGCCGGGAACTTCTCCCTCCAGCAGATCGCCGAGGCCCGCGCGAACGGCTCGCTGCACATGGCGACGAGCACCGAACGCTGGCTGTTCCTCGGCTTCTTCTTCGCCTTCGCGGTGAAGGCGCCGCTGTGGCCGCTGCACACCTGGCTGCCCAACGCCATGCAGGAGTCCACCGCCCCGGTCGCCGTCCTCATCACGGCGGTGGTCGACAAGGTGGGCACCTTCGCGATGCTCCGCTTCTGCCTCGGGCTGTTCCCCGGGGCCAGCCGGTGGGCGACGCCCGTGATCCTCGTCCTGGCCCTGATCAGCATCGTCTACGGCGCGCTGCTCGCCGTCGGCCAGCGGGACATCAAGCGCCTGGTGGCGTACGCGTCGATCTCCCACTTCGGCTTCATCATCATGGGCATCTTCGCGATGACCAGCCAGGGCCAGTCCGGCGCCACCCTCTACATGGTCAACCACGGTATCTCCACGGCCGCGTTGATGCTGGTCGCCGGTTTCCTGATCTCCCGGCGCGGCTCGCGGCTCATCGCCGACTACGGCGGGGTGCAGAAGGTCGCCCCGGTGCTCGCCGGCACGTTCCTGATCGGCGGCCTGGCCACCCTGTCACTGCCCGGCCTGGCGCCGTTCGTGAGTGAATTCCTGGTCCTGGTCGGCACGTTCACGCGCTACCCGGTGATCGGCATCATCGCCACCTTCGGCATCGTCCTCGCCGCGCTCTACACCCTGGTGCTCTACCAGCGGACCATGACGGGCCCGGTGAAGCCCGAGGTGTCGGCGATGCCCGACCTGAAGGTGCGCGAACTGCTGGTCGTCGGGCCGCTGATCGTGCTGCTGATCTTCCTGGGTGTCTATCCGAAGCCCGTGACGAACATCGTCAACCCGGCGGTGCGGCACACCATGTCCGACGTCCAGAAGAAGGACCCCAAGCCCGAGGTGGAGGCGGCCAAGTGAGCACCCCAGCCGTCCACAGCCTGTGGACAACCGCGGCGGACCGCATCCCCCAGATCGGCGCGCCGAAGATCGAGTACGGACAATTGTCGCCGACGCTGATCATCATCGGCGCCGCGCTGGTCGGGGTGCTGGTCGAGGCGTTCATCCCGCGCAGATCCCGTTACTACGCCCAGGTGTTCGTGTCGGTCGTCGCCCTGTGCGCCGCGTTCGCGGCGGTCGTCGGGCTCGCCGCCGACGGGTACGGCACCACCAAGGCGCACATCGCCGCCATGGGCGCCATCGCGGTCGACGGCCCCTCGCTGTTCCTCCAGGGCATCATCCTGCTGGCCGGACTGGTGGGGCTGTTCACCTTCGCCGAACGGCGCCTGGACCCGGCGGCCCACGGCAACCGGGTCGACTCCTTCGCCGCGCAGGCCGCCGCGGTGCCGGGCGGCGAGGGCGAACAGGCCGCGGTCAAGGCCGGGTTCACCACCACCGAGGTCTTCCCGCTGCTGCTCTTCGCCGTCGCCGGCATGCTGGTGTTCACCTCGGCGAACGACCTGCTGACGCTGTTCGTCGCGCTGGAGGTCTTCTCCCTGCCGCTGTACCTGCTGTGCGCGCTGGCCCGCCGCAAGCGGCTGATGTCGCAGGAGGCCGCGGTCAAGTACTTCCTGCTCGGCGCCTTCGCCTCCGCGTTCACCCTGTTCGGCATCGCGCTGCTGTACGGCTACGCGGGCTCGGTGTCGTACGGGCGCATCGCCCGGGTCGTGGACGGCTCGGTCACCGATGTGAGCCCGGCGCTGGCCGGCACCATGGGCAATGACGCGCTGCTGCTCATCGGCGGCGCCCTGCTCGTGATGGGCCTGCTGTTCAAGGTCGGCGCGGTGCCGTTCCACATGTGGACGCCCGACGTGTACCAGGGCGCGCCCACCCCGGTGACCGGCTTCATGGCGGCGGCGACCAAGGTGGCCGCGTTCGGCGCGCTGCTGCGGCTGCTCTACGTCGTGCTGCCGGGGCTGCGCTGGGACTGGCGGCCGGTGATGTGGGCGGTGGCGATCGTCACCATGCTGGGCGGCGCGATCGTCGCGATCACCCAGACCGACATCAAGCGGCTGCTGGCGTACTCGTCCATCGCGCACGCCGGATTCATCCTCGCGGGTGTCATCGCCACCTCGAAGAACGGTGTGTCGTCGGTCCTCTTCTACCTGGCCGGCTACTCGTTCGTGACCATCGGCGCGTTCGCGGTGGTCACCCTGGTGCGGGACGCGGGCGGCGAGGCGACCCACCTGTCCAAGTGGGCGGGGCTCGGCCGGCGTTCCCCGCTGGTCGCGGCGGTCTTCGCGGTGTTCCTGCTGGCCTTCGCGGGCATCCCGCTGACGTCCGGCTTCGCGGGGAAGTTCGCCGTGTTCAAGGCGGCGGCGGCCGGTGGCGCGGTCCCGCTGGTGGTCATCGGTGTGATCTCCTCGGCGATCGCGGCCTTCTTCTACATCCGCGTGATCGTGCTGATGTTCTTCAGCGAGCCCAAGGCCGAGGGCCCGACCGTGGCCGTGCCGTCACCGCTGACCACGCTGGCGATCGGCATCGGGGTGGCGGTGACGCTGGTGCTGGGCGTGGCGCCGCAGTACTTCCTCGATCTGGCGAGCCAGGCGGGCGTGTTCGTGCGCTGAGCCGCCGCCGCACGGCGCGAAGGCCCCGGTTCCCCGCGGAGCCGGGGCCCTCGCGTGCCGTGGGGGCCTGTGCGGCGCGCTACGGAACCACGCCTGGGGCAACGGGCCTTCGCGCGGCCGTACGGCCGGCCGTCGTACGGTCAGCCCGGCGCGCCCGGGTAGGGGCACTTCACGTCGGGGTTCCACTCGTAGAACAGCCCGCTGGGGTTCTTCTTGTAGAGCCAGGCGTGCAGCGAGTAGTGGGTCGGAATGGTCGAGTTGTGGTGCGCGGTGACCGGGCCCTCGAACTTCCGCCCGAACATCGTGGGCCGCGCGGTGTTCTTGTCGGCCTTCACGATCCACTCCACCCCGGTGAGCCGGCGCCCGCCCCTGCCGTCGTCCTCGTAGAGCAGGGCGGCGGGCTTCACCGGGTCGAGGGAGCCGTAGAGCTTGGGGTCGATGTAGTGGTAACCCATGGCGCCCTTGCCGTCGTTCATGTCCATGGTGCAGGGGTTGGGCTTGTACCCGGCGGCCAGCGCGAGGGGGATGTACCGGTACTTCGCGGTGGCCGACACGGTGGGCGCCAGCTGCTTCCAGACGGAGGCGTCGACGGGGCCCTGGTCGGCGTGGACGGGGGTCGTCACGAGGGTGAGGCCTGCGGTGGACACGAGGGCGAGGGCGGCCTTGACGAGGTGAGCGGGCATCGTGCGGGGCTCCTTGGGGAGGAGACGGGGTCGCACCGAGCAGCTTGTGCCGGGGCAGGTCACCGGGCCATCCGGGGCGGCCGTTCGGGTGACGCGGGGCCCGGATCGTTTCTCCCGCTTCTCACCCGAACGGCGCACGGCTTTGGCAAGATCGCCGTGAAGGCGGCCACCGGTCATCGGGGCCGACCGACGAGAGGACGATGTCATGACGCTCACGACGAGCAAGCCCACCGTGGCCATCCTGGGCGCGGGGGGCGTCGGCGGTCTGCTGGCCGCCCTGCTGTCCCGCTCCGGCCACCGGGTCGTCTGCCTGGCCCGCGAGGCCACGGCCGACGCCCTGCGCGACGGCGGGATCGAGGTCCGCAGCCGGCGGTTCGGCGACTTCCGGGCCGCGGTGGAGGCGGACACCGAACTGCGCGAGCCGGTGGACGCCTGCCTGGTCACCGTGAAGCACACCACGCTGGACGACGCGCTCACCCGGGTGACGCCCGCCGCGCTCGGCGACGCCCTGGTCGTGCCGTTCCTGAACGGCGTCGAGCACCCCGCCGCCCTGCGCGCCCGCTACGGTGCCGACCGGGTGGCCCCCGCGGCGATCCGGGTGGAGTCCACCCGTCTGCCGTCCGACGGCACCGGCCCCGTCGTGATCGAACACGGCAGCCCGTTCGCCGAGATCGACCTGGCCGCCGGCCCGGCCGACCGCGCCCGCCTCGAAGCCCTCGCGAAGGCGCTGTCGGAGGCGGGGACGACGGCCCGGGTGGTGGCGGACGAGACTAGGACACTGTGGGAGAAGATGTCCTTCCTCGCCCCCTTCGCCCTGCTCACCACCCGGTACGGCCTCCCGCTCGGCGAGGCCCGCACCCGCCACCGGGAGGAGCTGGAAGGGCTGGTCGCGGAGACCGCCGCGGTGAGCCGCGCCTGCGGTTGCCCCGTCGACCCCGCCGGCGCCCTGGCCCGCTACGACGCCTTCCCGCCCGAGACCAGGTCCTCCATGCAGCGCGACGCGGAGGCGGGCCGGCCCCTGGAGCTGGACGCCATCGGCGGCGCACTGCTGCGGGCCGCCGACCGCCACGGCGTACCGGTGCCGGTGACGACGAGGCTGGTACGGGAGATCGCGGCGGCCGGGCACTAGCCGGGCGGGGCCCGGCGGTGGCCATCGCCGGGCCCCTTTCCGCCGCCTCGAATCGCACTGGTGTTCGCGCGCTGTGGACAACTGCGGGACTGTCGGTGCGGCCCCCTATCGTTGAGGCAGTGGTCGAAGGGCGGCGCGCGGGGGACCGGCGGGGGACAGGACGATGGATGCGACGGGCGGGATCAGCGAGATGCCAACGGTGACCGAAGAGCTGGGCGCGGCCGGCAGCGAGGTGCTGGCCACCCTGAACCGGGTCTTCGGGTACGAGGCCTTCCGGGGCCAGCAGGAAGCGATCATCGAGCATGTGGTGGCGGGCGGTGACGCCCTGGTGCTCATGCCGACCGGCGGCGGCAAGTCGCTGTGCTACCAGATCCCGGCCCTGGTCAGACCGGGTACCGGCGTGGTCGTCTCGCCGCTGATCGCATTGATGCAGGACCAGGTGGACGCCCTGCGCGCCCTCGGGGTGCGGGCCGGCTTCGTCAACTCCACCCAGGACTTCGACGAGCGGCGGACGGTCGAGGCCGAGTTCCTGGCCGGCGAGCTGGACCTGCTGTACCTGGCGCCGGAGCGGCTGCGCCTGGACAGCACCCTGGACCTGCTCTCACGCGGCAAGATCTCCGTCTTCGCGATCGACGAGGCGCACTGCGTCTCCCAGTGGGGCCACGACTTCCGCCCCGACTACCTCGGTCTGAGCCTGCTCGGCGAGCGCTGGCCGGACGTCCCGCGGATCGCCCTGACGGCCACCGCGACCCGGGCCACCCACGAGGAGATCACCCAGCGGCTGAACCTGCCCGCGGCCCGCCACTTCGTGGCCAGTTTCGACCGGCCCAACATCCAGTACCGGATCGTCCCCAAGGCCGACCCGAGGAAGCAGCTGCTCACCTTCCTGCGCGAGGAGCACCAGGGCGACGCGGGCATCGTCTACTGCCTCTCGCGCAACTCGGTGGAGCGCACCGCGGAGTTCCTGACCGCCAACGGCATCGAGGCGGTGCCGTACCACGCGGGCCTGGACGCGGGCACCCGCGCCGCCCACCAGTCCCGGTTCCTGCGCGAGGACGGCCTGGTCGTGGTGGCGACGATCGCCTTCGGCATGGGCATCGACAAGCCCGACGTCCGCTTCGTGGCCCACCTGGACCTGCCCAAGTCCATCGAGGGCTACTACCAGGAGACCGGCCGCGCGGGCCGCGACGGGCTGCCGTCCACGGCCTGGATGGCGTACGGCCTCAACGACGTGGTGCAGCAGCGCAAGCTGATCCAGTCCGGCGACGGCGACGAGGCGTTCCGGCGCCGTGCGGCCGCCCACCTCGACGCGATGCTCGCCCTGTGCGAGACCGCCCGGTGCCGGCGCGGCCAGCTGCTCGCCTACTTCGGCCAGGAGCCGGACGCGACGGGCTGCGGCAACTGCGACACCTGCCTGACCCCGCCGGAGACCTGGGACGGCACCGTCGCCGCGCAGAAGGTGCTGTCGACGGTGGTGCGGTTGCAGCGCGAGCGCGGACAGAAGTTCGGCGCCCTCCAGATCGTGGACATCCTGCTCGGCAAGCGCACCGCCAAGGTGATCCAGTTCGACCACGACCAGCTGTCCGTCTTCGGCATCGGCAAGGATCTCGAAGAGGGCGAGTGGCGCGGCACCATCCGGCAGCTGCTGGCCCAGGGCCTGCTCGCGGTCGAGGGGGAGTACGGCACGCTGGTGCTCACCGAGGCGAGCGGCTCGGTGCTGCGCGGCGAGCGGGAGGTGCCGCTGCGCAAGGAGCCGAAGCGGCCGGCCGCCTCCCGGTCCAGGCCGGCCGGCGGGTCGGGCGGGGGCAAGGCCAAGGCCGTCGCGGCCGAGCTGCCCGAGGAACTGCTCCCCGCCTTCGAGGCCCTGCGGGCCTGGCGCACCGGGCAGGCCCGGGAGCAGGGCGTTCCGCCGTACATCATCTTCAACGACGCCACCCTGCGCGCGATCGTCTCCCTGATGCCGCGTTCCATCGCGGAACTGGCCACGGTCAGCGGGGTCGGCGAGAAGAAGCTGGTGACGTACGGCGACGAGGTCCTCGCCGTGCTGGCCTCCCTGGACGGCCCCGCCGCGCCCGCCGCCGCGCCCGTCCCCGAGGAGGCACCGGCGGACGACGACTGGCCGGCCCCGGAGGACGAGCCGGACTTCTGGGAGTAACCGCCTCCCCTCCCACCTCCGCCGCGCGACGGAGCGGGCCGGTCCACCGGCCCGGCCCGCTCCGACACGCCCGCCTCCCGGCCGCCGGCCCCGGCCGCCCGTGCCGAGGCGCAGCGAGACGACTCGGCGGTCCGCACGGCCTCGCGGCGCCCGCGCCCCACCCGCGCCATAGCGGGCGACCACCCCGAACAGCCCAGGCACAGCCCACGAGATCCGGCATGCCGCGCGCCCGCGTGCCCACCACGTCACCGCCGGGCCACACCCGCACCCCGGCGCCCGCCACGCCGTCGACCTGTGCCCCCGCCCCACCGGCGGGCCACGGGCTTCCACCACACCTGCAACGGCCGCCTCCCGCGGCACCTCACGAAGTCACCGGCAACGGTGACTGCTTAGTGACACGCGGGTCCGCCGACCTGCATCCTGTGCGGGACCCCGCCGGCGCCTCCGAGCCGACCGCGCACCACTCCGCTCGGAGGCGCAACCGAGCTGAATTGGAGTACTCCCATGCGCATTGGAGTCCCTCGCGAACCAGCAGGGGAGACACGCGTCGCCGCGACACCGGCGACGGTCGGACAACTGACGGCACTCGGGTACGACGTGCTCGTCGAGTCGGGAGCCGGGGCACTCTCCGCCTTCGCCGACGCGGCGTACGCGGAGGCAGGGGCGCGGATCGGCACGGGCGAGGAGGCGTGGGGCGCCGACATCGTCTTCCGGGTCAACGGCCCGTCGATGGACGAGGTGGACAAGCCGAAGGACGGCGCCACCCTGATCGCCACACTCGCGCCGGCCCTCAACCCCGAACTGGTCGACGCGCTCGCGGCGAGACCGATCACCGTGCTGGCGATGGACGCGGTGCCGCGCATCAGCCGCGCCCAGTCACTGGACGTGCTCTCGTCCATGGCCAACATCGCCGGCTACCGGGCGGTGGTCGAGGCGGCCCACGAGTTCGGCCGCTTCTTCACCGGCCAGGTGACCGCCGCAGGCAAGGTGCCACCGGCGAAGGTGCTCGTCGCGGGCGCGGGTGTGGCCGGTCTGGCCGCGATCGGCGCGGCCTCCTCGCTGGGCGCGGTGGTGCGCGCGACCGACCCCCGCCCGGAGGTGGCCGATCAGGTGAAGTCGCTGGGCGGCGAGTACCTCCCGGTGGTGGTCGAGGAGGAGGCGCAGCGGTCGTCCGACGGCTATGCGAAGGCCACCTCGGACCGCTACAACGAGGCCGCGGCGAAGCTCTACTCCGAGCAGGCCGCGGACGTCGACATCATCATCACCACCGCGCTGATCCCGGGGCGCCCGGCACCGCGGCTGATCACGGCCGCCGACGTGGCGAGCATGAAGCCGGGCTCGGTGATCGTCGACATGGCCGCCGGCATGGGCGGCAATGTCGAGGGCAGCGAACCCGGGCGGCGGATCGTCACCGGCAACGGCGTGATCATCCTCGGCTACACCGACCTCGCCGGCCGTCTGCCCACCCAGGCCTCGCAGTTGTACGGGACCAACCTGGTCAATCTGATGAAGCTGCTCACCCCGGGCAAGGACGGCAGGACCGTGCTCGACCTCGACGACGTCGTGCAGCGCGGCATCACCGTGGTCAAGGACGGCGAGAAGCTGTGGCCGCCGCCGCCCGTGCAGGTCTCGGCGGCGCCCGCCGCCGAGCCGCGGCCGGCCCCCGAGGCACCCGCCAGGGAGGAGAAGGCGCCGATGGGCGCCGGCACCAGGGTCGCCCTGACCCTGGCCGGCATCCTCGTCTTCGGGCTGGTGGTCGCCTTCGCCCCGGCGCCGCTGCCGCAGCACTTCACCGTGCTGATGCTCGCGATCGTCATCGGCTACTACGTGATCGGCAAGGTCCACCACGCCCTGCACACCCCGCTGATGAGCGTCACCAACGCCATCTCCGGCGTCGTCGTCGTGGGCGCGCTGCTGAAGGTGTGGTTCCCCGACCACCTCATGCAGGCGCTCGGCGTCCTCGCCGTCCTGCTCGCCTCCATCAACATCTTCGGTGGCTTCGCGGTGACCCGCCGCATGCTCGCCATGTTCAGCAGGGGGAACTGACGACATGACCGTCTCCGCCATGGCCACCGCGGCGTACATCATCGCCGCGCTGCTCTTCATCCTCAGCCTCGCCGGACTGTCCAGACACGAAAGCGCCCGGCAGGGCTGGGTCTACGGCGTCACCGGCATGGGCGTCGCCCTGGTCGCCACCATCGTCCACGTCATCGAGGACGGCCACGACCAGGCCGGCGACAACAGCACGCTCGGCATCGTCCTGATGTTCGTCGCCGTCCTGGTCGGCGCGGTGATCGGCCTGTGGCGTGCCCGGATCGTCCGGATGACCGGCATGCCCGAGCTGATCGCGCTGCTGCACTCCTTCGTCGGCCTGGCCGCCGTGCTGATCGGCTGGGTCGGCCACCGCGAGGGCCTGCTGGCCCGCGCACCGTCCGAGTCGCCGATCTCGCTGTGGCACATCCACAACGCCGAGATCGCCATCGGCATCTTCATCGGTGCGGTCACCTTCACCGGCTCGATCGTGGCCAACCTCAAGCTGTCGGCGCGGATCAAGGGCGCCCCGCTGATGCTGCCGGGCAAGAACCTCATCAACGTGGGCGCGCTCGTCGTCTTCGCAGGGCTCACCGCGGCCTACGTCGTCGTCTCCCACGACCGGACCGACGGCACGGGCACGCTCGTGCTCGGGCTGATCACCCTGGTCGCCCTGGCCCTGGGCTGGCACCTGGTCGCCTCCATCGGCGGCGGTGACATGCCGGTCGTGGTCTCGATGCTCAACAGCTACTCCGGCTGGGCCGCGGCGGCCTCGGGCTTCCTGCTCGACAACGACCTGCTGATCGTCACCGGCGCCCTGGTCGGCTCCTCCGGTGCCTACCTCTCCTACATCATGTGCAAGGCGATGAACCGGTCGTTCATCTCGGTCATCGCCGGCGGCTTCGGCATCGAGGCCACGGCCTCCGACGGCGGCGCGCACGGTGAGCACCGCGAGATCTCGGCCGAGGAGACCGCCGAACTGCTGGCCGCCGCGTCGAGCGTGGTCATCACGCCGGGTTACGGCATGGCCGTCGCCCAGGCGCAGTACCCGGTGGCCGAGCTGACCCGCCTGCTGCGCGAGCGCGGTGTCGACGTCCGCTTCGGCGTCCACCCCGTCGCCGGGCGGCTCCCCGGGCACATGAACGTGCTGCTGGCGGAGGCGAAGGTGCCCTACGACATCGTGCTGGAGATGGACGAGATCAACGACGACCTGGCCGAGACCGACGTCGTCCTGGTCATCGGCGCCAACGACACCGTCAACCCGGCCGCGGCCGAGGACCCCGCCAGCCCGATCGCGGGCATGCCGGTGCTGCGGGTCTGGGAGGCGCGGAACGTCGTCGTCTTCAAGCGCTCCATGGCCACCGGTTACGCGGGTGTGCAGAACCCGCTGTTCTTCCGGGAGAACTCCCAGATGCTCTTCGGCGACGCCAAGGCACGGGTCGACGACATCGTGGGGGCGCTCTCCGCGGCCCGGACGATGCACGCCGCGGTGTAGTCCGAGGGCTTTCCCCCACGCATGTGACGCTTCGTCAGGGCCCGGCGGCAAGAGTCGCCGGGCCCTCGTCACGACCGGTTCAGGACAGCGCCGTCAGCCCCGGCGCGAAGGTGATCAGCAGCGGCAGGAGCGGCACCAGCGCGGCCACCGTCGTGGTCAGGGCCCGGTGGCGGCGCAGCAGCCGAGGGGGCGGCTCCAGCAGGCGGTCCACCCGCTCGCCCAGCAGCCGGCGGCTGGAGGCGCAGGACAGGACGCCCCGGTGCTGGTTGAGCTCGATCAGCGCGAGGGCGGTGGTCAGATGGCCGCAGCGCCGGGAGGCGGCGTCGTCGGCGGCCAGTTCCACCAGACGGTGGGTCTGGTCGCGGAAGTGGGCGAAGAGCGGCACCCGGGGGAAGCCCGCGGCGAGCGCGGCGGACAGGTGCAGCAGCCAGTCGTGGTGGGCGCGCGCGTGGCCGCGTTCATGGGTGAGGACGGCGTCCAGCTGATGGCCGGTGAGCCGGTGCAGCGCCCCGGTGGTCACCACCAGCTGCGGGGGGTGGCCCGGCAGCCACCAGGCGTCCGGATACTCGTCCTCCAGGACCAGCATCGGGCCGCGCGCGGCCGGCAGCCCGGCCGGCAGATCCGGCGCCCGCTCCCGCAGTTGGGCGCGGGCCTGGCCCCGGCTGCGGCGGACCTCCACCAGTTCCCGGCCGAGCATCGCGGTCGTCCAGGCGGCCCCGCAGGCCAGCCCCACGGTGAGCAGGGCGGCCCACACCGGGGCCGCGGAGAGGTCGTAGGCGGCCGTGACGGCGGGCGGCGCGGGGGCGAACACATGGTCGCGCACGGTGCGGAAGACGGCCGCGGCGCCGAGGGTCAGCCCGGCCAGACAGCACAGCAGGACGGTGGCGACCAGGCACTGCCACACCCACAGCGCGACCACGGGTTCCCGTTCGGGCCAGTCGGCCCGGGTCAGCGCGCGCGGTGCCGGTACGGCCGCCGTCAGTGCGACGACGCTCAGCAGGAGCAGGCAGACGGTCATGCCGGGGCTCCGGTTCCTGGTCCGAGAGGGGCGGGAAGGAAAGGGGCGGTGCGGGTACGGGTGGTGCGGCGTGGGGCGGTGCGCGCGGGCGCCCGCCGGGGTGTGGTGCCTGTCCTCGCCAGTATGACGAAGAGGGGCGCCGCGAGTCAGGTACCGGAACACAGACCGTCCGCTCCGGCATCCGCGCGCGGCGCCCGGTGCCGGATCAGACCGACGGCACGATCCGCCCGGTGACCTCGCCGAGTCCGACGCTGGTCCCGTTCGGGCCCGGGGCCCACGCCGACAGCGTCACCACGTCGCCGTCCTCCAGGAAGGCGCGCTTGCCGTCGGGGAGGTCGAGGGGGTCACGGCCGTTCCAGGTCAGCTCCAGCAGCGAGCCGCGCTGCCGCTCGTCGGGCCCGCTGACGGTGCCGGAGCCGTACAGGTCGCCGGTGCGCAGCGAGGCGCCGTTGACCGTCATCTGGGCGAGCTGCTGCGCGGCGGTCCAGTACATGGTGGAGAACGGCGGCTCGGACACCACGTGGCCGTTGACGGCGACCGAGATCCGCAGGTCGTAGCCGCCGGGCTCGATGCCGGGGGCGGCGTCGTCCAGGTAGGGGAGCAGCGGGTGGGTGCGCTCGGGCGGGGCCGTCTTGGCGTGCTCCAAGGCCTCCAGCGGGGTGATCCACGCCGACACCGAGGTCGAGAACGACTTGCCGAGGAACGGGCCGAGGGGCACGTACTCCCAGGCCTGGATGTCCCGCGCCGACCAGTCGTTGAGCAGGCACAGCCCGAAGACGTGCTCCCGGAAGTCGCCGAGCGCGACCGGGGACCCCAGCTCGGTCGGCACGCCCACGACGAAGCCGACCTCGGCCTCGATGTCCAGCCGGATCGACGGCCCGAACACGGGCGCCGGGTCGGCGGGGCCCTTGCGCTGCCCGGAGGGCCGTACGACGTCCGTGCCGGAGACCACCACGGTGCCGGCGCGGCCGTGGTAGCCGATCGGCAGGTGCTTCCAGTTCGGGGTGAGGGAGTCCGGGGCGTCCGGGCGGAAGATCTTGCCGACGTTGCGGGCGTGGTTCTCCGAGGCGTAGAAGTCGACGTAGTCCGCGACCTCGAAGGGCAGGTGCAGGTCCACCTCGGACAGCGGGTGGAAGAGCGGCTCCAGGGTCTCGCGGTGCGCGGGGTCGGTGACCCAGGAGGTGATCGCGGCGCGCACCTCGGACCAGGCGGCGCGGCCCGCCGCGAGCAGTGGGTTGAGGGTGGGGCGGGCGAGCAGCGCGTGGTGCGGCGAGCCCAGGGCGGCGGCCGCGGCGCCCGCGTCGAGGACCTGGTCCCCGAGCCGGACGCCGACCCGGCGCTCCCGGCTGCCGGAGGGCGAGAACACGCCATAGGGAAGGTTGTGCGGACCGAAGGGGTCGCCCTCGGGGACGTCGAAGGGGGGCATGGGGTACTGCCTCGCTCTCATCCGGGCCATGCATGGCGCTGTTCCATGTGGTCGGCCACACGTTACGGCCGCGACGCGCCTCTTGGGCAGTGCCCGCCGGGGGCGCCCCGGCCGCGCCCCGGCCGGCCGGGCCGGGCCCCCGGACCGTGCCGCGCGCCCGGCGGCACATCCGGCCGCGGCCCGCGGCAGGTCCCCATCAGGGGCGCCACGGCGCGCACTTGGGGGCGGTCGGCACGCAAGTACGCGCGACGACGGATGAGTCGGCGGAGTCGCGGGATCCGTATTCTCTGCTCATGGCACCCTCCCCCGCGTACGCACTGATCGCCACCGACCTGGACGGGACGCTGCTGCGCGGCGACGACACCGTCTCCGAGCGCACGCTCTCGGCGCTCGCGCGGGCGGCCCGGACCGGCGCCCGGCACCTGGTGGTGACCGGCCGTCCGGCCCCCAGAGTGCGGCCGCTGCTGGCGGCCCTCGGCTGCACGGGGCTCGCGGTGTGCGGGCAGGGGGCGCAGGTCTACGACGCCGGGGCCGACCGCCTGCTGTGGTCGGTGCGGCTCGACCGGGAGCAGGCCGAGGCCGCGCTCGGCAAGATCGAGGCCGAGGTGGGGCAGGTGTACGCGGCCGTCGACCAGGACGGGGTGGAGGGGCTCACGCTGATCGAGCCGGGCTACCGGATGCCCCATCCGACGCTGCCCGCGGTGCGGGTGGGCCGGCGCGACGATCTGTGGGGGGCGCCGATCAGCAAGGTGCTGCTGCGCCACGCCACCCTGTCCGACGACGAGTTGGCGGCGGTGGCGCGCTCGGTGGTGGGGCCGCTGGCCACGGTCACCATGTCGGGTCCGGGGACGGTGGAGCTCCAGCCGTGCGGGGTGACCAAGGCGACCGGTCTGGCGCTGGCCGCCGAGCGGCTCGGTGTCGCCGCGGAACGCTCGCTGGCCTTCGGCGACATGCCCAACGACGTCCCGATGTTCCGGTGGGCGGCGCACGGGGTCGCCATGGCCGACGCCCATCCGGAGCTGAAGGCGGTGGCCGACGAGGTCACCACGTCGAACGAGGACGACGGCATCGCCGTCGTCCTCGAAAGACTGTTCCCGGCGGGTTGACGGGGTGCCGTCGACCCGGGCGGGCGCCGGTCAGTAGGCGCTGTTGACGTTGTCCATGGAGCCGTAGCGGTGGGCCGCGTAGTTGCAGGCGGCGGTGATGTTGGCGACCGGGTCGTAGATGTTCCAGGAGGTTCCGGCCACGTGGTACGCGTTGAAGGTCGGGTCGATCACCTGGAGCAGGCCCTTGGACGGGATGCCCTTGGCGGCGTTGGAGTCCCACAGGTTGATGGCGTTCGGGTTGCCCGAGGACTCGCGCATGATGTTGCGGTAGATGCCGTTGTAGGAGCCCGGGATGCCCTTCTGGCTCATGATCGCCAGGGACTCGCGGATCCAGCCGTCGAGGTTGTTCGGGTACCCGGCGGTGGTGACGGAGGCCGAGGTGGTGGCGGTGGCCGCGGAGGCGCTGGCGGCCCCCACGAGCGGCATGGCGATCACGGCGGCGCCGGTGCCGGCGACGGCGAGCATACGGACGACGCGGTTGGTGCGGGTGCGGCGCGACTGAACGGCAGCAGGCATGGGGACGTTCCTCTCCTACGCCTGCGAGGTGAGCTGTCGGGTTCGGGCGGGGAGGTGCCCGGCCGTGCCCCGCGAGAGGCACGGCTTAACCCCAAGCCGACCCGGTGCGACCGCGTGTCGCGGCATGCGCTGCGTCACGTGTGTCGTCCGGTCCGGCGACTTACCTGGGTCCCCCGCTCCTGCCGTACGAATGAGTTCGTTGATGGGTGTACGGGCGGCGGCAGGATTCGGCGTCCGCCCGATGGGTCGGGAACGTATGCGAGAGCACATGTCGGGAACAAGTGCCGGATTCATCCGATGAGGCATTTGACCTTGATCATTAGCCTATGGGGTACTTGATCCTTTGCGATTGCCAACGTTCAACTCGCTTGCCGGGCAAGGCGATAGGGGGTCCCGGGTGGCCGGCCGGCGGCAGGGGGCGGGTGTGGCCCAATTCACCAAATGGCAAACTGTGTTAAATCGGGCATGGGGGATTCCCGGCATTCGTCCCCCGGTGGGGTGGCGCGGATGCTCCGCTCACCTCGGGGCTCGCGACGAAGCTCGGATTTTCCTGTTAAGTCGAGAAATGTCTGTTCTTCTCATCCGATCGAAGGGGTGCCGGATGTGCTCCGATACCGCCCGGGCTGGACGGGTGGGCGCTATCGGTGATCGAAACCGGACCGGATACGCTGACTTGAGTGATGGCAGCGACCTATCGACAAACCGTGTAATCGCCAGCAGACACCAGCAGACAGGAGACCCCTCGTGACCGTCGTCGGGCCGTTCGGGCTGAGCGTGCGGGACCAGGCTCTCGAAGCCGATGTCCAGGCCGGATTGGCGGCTGTCGAGGAAGGCCTGCTAGAGGCCACCAAGAGCGAGGTCCCGTTCATCACCGGGGCCGCGCAGCACCTCGTACGGGCCGGCGGGAAGCGGTTCAGGCCGCTGCTCGTGATGCTCGCGGCGCAGTTCGGCGACCCCTACGCGCCCGGAGTGGTGCCGTCGGCCGTGGTGGTGGAGCTGACCCACCTCGCCACGCTGTACCACGACGACGTCATGGACGAGGCCGCCGTACGCCGGGGCGTGGACAGCGCCAACACCCGCTGGGGCAACTCCGTCGCGGTCCTCACCGGCGACTTCCTCTTCGCCCGCGCCTCCCAGATCCTCGCCGACCTCGGCCCCGAGGCGGTCCGGGTGCAGGCCCTCGCGTTCGAACGGCTGGTCACCGGCCAGATCCTGGAGACCGCGGGCCCCACCGACGGCCGTGACCCGGTGGAGCACTACCTGGACGTGCTCGCCGGCAAGACGGGCTCCCTGGTGGCGGTCTCCTGCCGGTTCGGCGCGATGATGTCCGGCGCCGACGAGACGGTCGTGGACGTGCTCACCCAGTACGGCGAGCGGCTCGGCGTGGCCTTCCAGCTCGCCGACGACTACCTGGACATCGCCTCCGACTCCCACGAGTCCGGCAAGACCCCCGGCACCGACCTGCGCGAGGGCATCGCGACCCTCCCCGTGCTCCGGCTGCGCGAGCGCGCCGCCCGGCTCGGCCTGCCGGAGGACATCGCCCTGTGCGAGCTGCTGGACTCCGACCTCAGCGACGACGCCCGGCACGCCGAGGCGCTGACCGCGCTGCGCGCCCACCCGGCACTGGAGCAGGCCCGCCGGGACACCGTGCGCTACGCCGAGGAGGCACGCGCCGCGCTGGCGCCGCTGCGCGAGTGCGACGCCAAGGTCGCGCTGATCGAGCTGTGCGACGCGGTGGTGCACCGCACCGGGTGACCGGCCGGTCCGGTGGACGCCGGGGACCGACCCGTCCGGCGCCCACCGGGTGGCCGTGCCCGCCCGGGTGCTCCATCCTGCCCATAGGGATCCGTTCGAGCCCCTAGGGGTGTCCCTTGCGTGTCATACCGCAGTCGTACGCCGAGTTGCCTCCGTGGTCTGACGATTCCTCAGCGCGGATTTGGTCGTATGGACACCACGGACATCACCACTCCTCACCGATTCGGGTGAGACCGGCGGCTCGGGTGGACCAGCGTGAGAGCAGCCGCCGCCGACGACGGAGGTAAGGCACACATGGCACCGTACGAATCCGACGACGCACAGGGCGCCGACCGGGCCGAGGAAGCGCGCTCGGGCCGCCGCAGGGCCGCCCGGTACGCCGTCCCGGTCGCGGTGGTGGGGGTGGCGGCGGCCACGATCGGGCTGGTCCCGGCCCTCGCCGACTCCGGCGACCCCGACCTGCCCCGGATCACCGCCCAGCAGCTCATCCAGAAGATCGCCGCGTCCGACGTGCAGCGGCTGTCCGGCACCGTGAAGGTCGGCACCGACCTGGGCCTGCCCGACCTCGGAGGCCTGGAGAGCGGCCTCACCTCCGGCATGACCCGCGGCGCGGGGTCCGGTCCCGCCGACCCGCAGTCCCGCCTCACCGAGCTGGTCACCGGCACGCACACCCTGCGCGTCGCCGCCGACGGCCCCGACCGGCAGAAGCTGACGCTCGTCGAGCAGGGCGCCGAGTACAGCGTCATCCACAACGGCAAGGACGTCTGGGGTTACGACAGCAAGAGCAACCAGGTCTCCCACGGCACCGCGCCGGCCGGCCAGGACCGGCGGGCCGAGCCCCCGGCCACGCCCAAGGACTTCGCCGACGAGGCCCTGAAGTCGGTGGACGACACCACGTCCGTGACCGTCGACGGCACCGCCCACGTAGCCGGGCGCGACGCCTACAAGCTGCTGATCAAGCCCCGGCAGTCCGGCACCACGGTCGGCGCGATCAGCATCGCGGTGGACGCCAGGACGGGCATGCCGCTGAAGTTCACGCTGACCCCGAAGAGCGGCGGCGCCGCGGTGCTCGACGCGGGCTTCACCGAGGTCTCCTTCGCCCGCCCGGCCGCCTCGGCCTTCGCCTTCACCCCGCCGAAGGGCGCGAAGGTCACCGAGCGCGAGGACGCGCCGGGCAAGGGCGCGCAGCGGCCCGGCAAGGGGCTGGAGGGTATCCGGGGCAAGGGTCTGGAAGGCGCCGCGGGACCGACCGTCCTCGGCAAGGGCTGGACCTCCATCGCCACCTTCGACACCGGCGCCAAGGGCGGTCTGCCCACCGGGGCCAAGGGCGGCGACGCGGCCGGCTTCCTCGGATCCCTGGGCGAGAAGGTCTCCGGCTCGTTCGGCAAGGGCACCGTCTTCTCCACCCGCCTGGTCAACGCCCTGATCACCGACGACGGCAAGGTCTACGCCGGCGCGGTCACCAAGGACGCGCTGGTGAAGGCGGCGGACGCGGGCAAGTAGCCCGCAGCGGTCCGCGAGGGAGCCGAGGCAGCGCCGTCGGCTCCCTTTCGCATGTGCCCCTCCCGGCGGCGCACCGGGTCCGCCGCCGCGTCGTTGAGCAGTACCCCGCGCGGCCCCCGGCGAGCCGCGGACCTGCGGCGCCGGTCCGTTGGGACGAGGCTGTGACGTCGTGGTGACGCGGGGGCCGGGGTGGAACCAGCACACTGGTCGGCAGGATGCGTACGGCCGGATCGCGGCACGGGGGAGTGAGGGAAGGACCGATGGCTCGACTGAGCTTCGAGAAGAAGCGGGCGCCGGGGCCCGTGGCCCACCCGGCGGCGGTGCCCGTGCGGGTGTACGGCGCGGGCGGCGCCTCCGTGGGCGGTACGGCCGTCGTGGCGGAGCCGGGCGAGGAGATCCAGCAGGCCGTGCTGAACCACCTCCAGCGCCTGGCCATCAGCCTCGGCGCCCCCATACGCGCCACCATCCAGGACGACCGCGCCGGCTGTGTCGTCCCGCTGGAGGTCTCGGCGGACGGCTCCAGCCGGGTCACGGGGAAGGCCGTACGGGTGGCCCCGGCGGAGTCCCCGGAGTTCGCGCCCTCGGGGAGGCCGCGCACGCCCAGGGGCGCGTTCGGCCCGGCCCCCGTCATGGCGGCCCCGGCACCCGCCTCTCCGGCCCCGGCACCCGCCTCTTCGGCCCCGGCACCCGCCTCTCCGGCGCCCGTGACCGTCGTGCCACCGCCCGCCGTGACCGTCGTGCCACCGCCCGCCGTGCCCGCCGTGCCCGTGTCCGTGCCCGCCGTGCCGGTGCCGGTCGTGGAAGGGCCGGAACCGCTCACGGACGCCGTCGTCACCGCCGGACCCCCGGCCTCCGAGTCCCCCACCACCACCGACTGGCCCACCGAGTCCTCCGCGCCCACCACCGCCACCCCCACCCCGCCCCGCGGGTTCGACGCCGTGGCCGAGGAGGTGCTGGGCGACGGCCCGGTCACGGAGACGCGGGAGGGCGCGGAACTGCTCACCGAGCCGATGACGCGGATCAACGAGGCCGTGCGGGCGGGCCGGATCGACGCCGCGGCCGAACTCGTCGAGCGCACGGTCGAGGAGGCCGCCACCGTGCTGGGCCCCCGGCACGCCGAGGTGCTGCACCTGCGCGAACTGGCCGCCTACATCGCCTACTTGGCGGGCGAGCCGGTGCGCGCCTGCCGGCTCTCCCTCGACCTGGCCCGGCTGCGCCGGACCGCCGGGGACGCCGAGGCGGCGTACGGCAACGTGCAGAGCGCGTCGACCGCCTGGCGTGCCGTGCGCGACCCGGAGGAGGGCCTGCGGCTGGGGCGTGACCTGATCGGCCTCTGGACGGACCTGGCCGCCGAGCCGGGCCCCGCGGCCGACGACCCCCGCCCCCTGGAGTCCGCCCGCGCCCGCATGCTCCGCCTCACCGACCGGGCCGCCCGCGCGGCCGGGTGACCGGCCGGGGCCGTCAGGCTTCCAGCGACGCCTGGTCCGGGGACTTCGCCCCGGACGTCTCCACCGCGGCGGCCGGCACGACCGCCGCCTTCCGCTGCCCGCGCGCCGTGTGCAGCGCGCTGCCCGTCAGCAGCAGCAGGGCCACCCACACCAGGGCGAAACCGGCCCAGCGCTCGGGGGGCATGGACTCGTGGAAGTAGAGGATGCCCAGGAGGAACTGGAAGACCGGGGTCAGGTACTGGAGCAGGCCCAGGGTGGACAGCGGGACGCGGATCGCCGCCGCGCCGAAGCAGACCAGGGGGAGGGCGGTGACGACGCCGGTGGAGGCGAGCAGGGCCCCGTGGCCCACGCCCTCCGTCGTGAAGGTGGAACGGCCCTGCGCCGTGAGCCACAGCAGGTAGCCGAGCGCGGGCAGGAACAGGATCGCGGTCTCCGCGGCCAGTGACTCGATGCCCCCGAGCGCGACCTTCTTCTTCACCAGCCCGTAGGTGGCGAAGCTGAAGGCGAGGCAGAGCGAGATCCACGGCGGGCGGCCGTAGCCGATGGTCAGGATGACGACGGCGGCGAAGCCGGTCGCGACCGCCGCCCACTGCACGGGCCGCAGCCGCTCCTTCAGGAGCAGCACACCCATGCCGATGGTGACCAGCGGATTGATGAAGTAGCCGAGGGACGCCTCGACCACATGGCCGGAGTTCACCGCCCAGATGTAGACACCCCAGTTGACGGTGATCACCGCCGCCGCCACCGCGATGAGCGCCAACCGCCTCGGCTGGCGCAGCAGTTCGCCGACCCAGGCCCAGCGCCGTACGAACAGCAGGGCCGCGACGACGAAGAGCAGGGACCACGCCATGCGGTGGGCCAGGACCTCCACCGCCCCGGCCGGCTTCAGCAGCGGCCAGTAGAGGGGGACCAGGCCCCACGCGCCATAGGCGGCGAAACCGTTCAGCAGACCTATGCGGTGCTCACCCTTGGATGCCCCGGCCACGGACCCTCCCTCTGACTCCTCCACGCGTCGGCGTACGCGCGGGGACGAAGGTAGCGCCGGGCGCCCCCGCCTGTCATGTCCGTTTCGGAATACGGTCATGACAGGCGGGGCGGGAGAGAAGCGGCACCCCCGGGGAGCCGCCGGACACGCGTCGAGGCCCGGGACGGGGGTCCCGGGCCTCGCGAGGCGCCGAGCGGCGCAGCCGGTGGTGCGGTGGGGCTGTGGACCGTCAGCCGACGACCGTCCAGGTGTCGCCGCCCGCGAGCAGCGCGGCCAGGTCGCCCTTGCCCTTCTGCTCGATCGCGGCATCCAGCTGGTCGCTCATCTGGACGTCGTAGACCGGCCGCTCGATGGAGCGGAAGACGCCGATCGGGGTGTGGTGCAGGGTGTCCGGGTCGGCCAGCCGGGAGAGGGCGAAGGCGGTGGTCGGGGACGCGGCGTGGGCGTCGTGGACCAGGAGGTCCGCCTCGTTCTCCGCGGTCACGGTGATCACTTCCAGGTCCCCGGTCCGCGGGTCGCGGACGACGCCGCGCGTGCCGTCGGGGCCGAAGCGGATGGGCCGGCCGTGTTCCAGCCGGATCAGTGCCTCCTCGGCCCGCTCGCGGTCCTTGAGGGCGTCGAACGCGCCGTCGTTGAAGATGTTGCAGTTCTGGTAAATCTCGATCAGCGCGGTGCCCGGGTGCTCGGCGGCGGCGCGCAGCACCTCGGTGAGGTGCTTGCGGTCGGAGTCGATGGTCCGGGCCACGAAGGACGCCTCCGCGCCGAGGGCCAGGGACACCGGGTTGAAGGGCGCGTCCAGCGAGCCCATCGGCGTGGACTTGGTGATCTTGCCGACCTCGGAGGTGGGCGAGTACTGGCCCTTGGTGAGGCCGTAGATCCGGTTGTTGAAGAGCAGGATCTTGAGGTTGACGTTGCGGCGCAGGGCGTGGATCAGGTGGTTGCCGCCGATGGACAGCGCGTCGCCGTCGCCGGTGACCACCCACACGCTGAGGTCGCGGCGGGAACTGGCGAGGCCGGTGGCGATGGCGGGGGCGCGGCCGTGGATGGAGTGCATCCCGTAGGTGTTCATGTAGTACGGGAAGCGGGAGGAGCAGCCGATGCCGGAGACGAAGACGATGTTCTCCCGGGCCAGGCCGAGTTCGGGCATGAAGCCCTGTACGGCGGCGAGGATCGCGTAGTCACCGCAGCCCGGGCACCAGCGCACCTCCTGGTCCGACTTGAAGTCCTTCATCGACTGCTTGGCCTCGGCCTTGGGGACCAGTTGCAGCAGTCCGCCCGCGGTGTCAGTCATCGATGGCCTCCTTCAGCGCCGTGGCGAGCTGCTCCGCCTTGAACGGCATACCGTTGACCTGGTTGTACGAATGGGCGTCGACCAGGTATTTCGCCCGGATCAGCGTCGCGAGCTGCCCCAGGTTCATCTCCGGGACCACGACCTTGTCGTAGCGCGCGAGCACCGCGCCGAGATTGCGCGGGAAGGGGTTGAGGTGGCGCAGATGCGCCTGCGCGATCGCGTCGCCGGCCGTACGCAGCCGCCGTACCGCCGCCGTGATCGGGCCGTACGTCGAGCCCCAGCCGAGGACCAGGGTCCTCGCGCCGTGCGGGTCGTCCACCTCGATGTCCGGGACCTCGATGCCGTCGATCTTGGCCTGGCGGGTGCGGACCATGAAGTCGTGGTTGGCCGGGTCGTAGGAGATGTTGCCCGTGCCGTCCTGCTTCTCGATGCCGCCGATGCGGTGCTCCAGGCCCGGGGTGCCCGGCACCGCCCAGGGGCGGGCGAGGGTCCGGGGGTCCCGCTTGTACGGCCAGAAGACCTCGGTGCCGTCGGCCAGCGTGTGGTTCGGGCCGGAGGCGAACCGGACGCGCAGGTCCGGCAGTTCGTCCACCTCGGGGATGCGCCACGGCTCGGAGCCGTTGGCCAGGTAGCCGTCGGAGAGCAGCATCACCGGGGTGCGGTACGTCAGTGCGATCCGGGCCGCCTCCAGGGCCGCGTCGAAGCAGTCGGCCGGGGTTCTGGGCGCGATCACCGGGACCGGCGCCTCGCCGTTGCGGCCGTACATCGCCTGGAGCAGGTCCGCCTGCTCGGTCTTGGTCGGCAGACCCGTGGACGGACCGCCGCGCTGGATGTCCACCACCAGCAGCGGCAGCTCCAGGGAGACCGCCAGGCCGATCGTCTCGCTCTTCAGCGCGATACCGGGGCCGGACGTCGTGGTGACCGCGAGCGAACCGCCGAACGCCGCGCCCAGCGCCGCGCCGATGCCCGCGATCTCGTCCTCCGCCTGGAAGGTCCGCACGCCGAAGTTCTTGTGCTTGCTCAGCTCGTGCAGGATGTCGGAGGCCGGGGTGATCGGGTACGAGCCCAGGAACAGCGGGAGTTCCGCCTGGTGGGACGCGCTGATCAGGCCGTAGGCCAGGGCCAGGTTGCCGGAGATGTTCCGGTAGGTGCCCACCGGGAAGGCCTTGGCGGCCGGGGCGACCTCGTAGGAGACCGCGAAGTCCTCCGTGGTCTCGCCGAAGTTCCAGCCCGCGCGGAACGCGGCGATGTTCGCCGCCATGATCTCCGGCTTCTTCGCGAACTTCGACTTCAGGAACTTCTCGGTGCCCTCGGTGGGCCGGTGGTACATCCAGCTCAGCAGGCCGAGGGCGAACATGTTCTTGCTTCGCTCGGCCTCCTTGCGGGACAGGTCGAACTCCTTGAGGGCCTCCACCGTCAGGGTGGTCAGCGGCACCGGGTGGAGGCCGTAGCCGTCGAGCGACCCGTCCTCCAGCGGCGAGGTGTCGTAGCCCACCTTCTGCAGGGCCCGCTTGGTGAACTCGTCCGTGTTCACGATGATCTCGGCGCCGCGCGGCAGATCCCCGATGTTGGCCTTCAGGGCCGCCGGGTTCATCGCGACGAGGACGTTCGGCGCGTCACCCGGGGTGAGGATGTCGTGGTCGGCGAAATGGAGCTGGAACGAGGAGACGCCGGGGAGGGTGCCTGCGGGGGCACGGATCTCGGCGGGGAAGTTCGGGAGGGTGGAGAGGTCGTTGCCGAAGGAAGCGGTCTCCGAGGTGAATCGGTCCCCGGTGAGCTGCATGCCGTCACCCGAGTCCCCCGCGAACCGGATGATCACCCGGTCCAGGCGGCGCACGTCCTTCGTGCCGCCCGGTTTGCGCTGCTCCCCGACTACTGATCCGTCGGCCTGCTCCGCCTGGCTACTGACCTGGCTGGTCACTGAACTGGACCTCCTTCGAGGCGGCTGTCCGGGGCGTGGTCGCACCACGGACCATCCCAGGATCAACCCTACGTCGGTTAGGGTCGCCTTCCCGCGGTCATCCGCAGATTGGGACGACGTTTCGAGACGGCGTGTCGCGCTGACATGTCAGGGCTTCCTTCCCCGCTTCCCTCCTCCGCTCCCCTGCCGGGTACCCGTCTTTCCCACGGAAGCCGGAGGCTCTGACGCGCCCCTGACGCCGTGGCCCCCGGCCGGCGCCGGGACGGGGCCGATCAGGAGTTCAGATAGGTGAGCACGGCGAGCACGCGCCGGTGGTCGCCGTCGCTCTGCGCCAGGCCGAGCTTGAGGAAGATGTTGCTGACGTGCTTCTCCACCGCGCCGTCGCTGACCACGAGCTGCCGGGCGATCGCCGAGTTCGTACGCCCCTCCGCCATCAGTCCCAGCACCTCGCGCTCGCGCGGGGTGAGCTTGGCCAGCACGTCCTGCTTGCGGCTGCGGCCCAGCAGCTGCGCGACCACCTCCGGGTCCAGCGCCGTACCGCCCTCGGCGACCCGCACCACCGCGTCCACGAACTCGCGGACCTCCGCGACCCGGTCCTTGAGCAGATAGCCCACGCCCCGGGAGGAACCGGCCAGCAGCTCGGTGGCGTACCGCTCCTCCACGTACTGCGACAGCACCAGCACCCCGAGGCCGGGATGCCGCCGGCGCAGGGCCACGGCCGCCCGCACCCCCTCGTCGGTGTGCGTCGGCGGCATCCGCACGTCCGCCACCACCACGTCCGGCAGCGCGCCCTCGCCGGCCAGATCGGCGATGGTCTTCACCAGCGCCTCGGCGTCCCCCACGCCGGCCACCACGTCATGCCCCCGGTCGGTGAGCAGCCGGGTCAGACCCTCCCGCAGCAGCACCGAGTCCTCGGCGATGACCACCCGCACCCTGTTCTCCACGCCTCATGCCCCCGTACACCCGGTCCCGTGACGACGCCCTCGTGGGGACGCGCCTTTACGGGACCCAAGCATTCCAGGAAACGGCCGGGAGCGTGCCGTGCCCTGTGGATAACTTGTCGACGGCGGCTGTATCCGCAGGTCAGCCACGCCAGGGCAGCTCCGCGATCACACGGGTGGGACCGCCCACCGGGGAGTCGACCAGCAGCACGCCGTCCACCGCGTCCAGCCGGCCCCGCAGACCCGCGAGGCCCGAGCCGGCCGCGGCGTCCGCGCCGCCCACGCCGTCGTCACTCACCTGGAGCATCAGCCGGTTCTCCGAACGCCACACGTCGACCGAGGCGGACCGTGCCCGGCTGTGCTTGGAGACGTTCTGCAGCAGCTCGCACACGGTGAAGTAGGCGATGCCCTCGATGGCCGGCGCCGGGCGGGACGGCAGGTCCACCTCGACCCGGACCGGCACGGTGCAGCGGGAGGCGACCGAGGACAGGGCCGCGTCCAGGCCCCGGTCGGTCAGCACGGCCGGGTGGATGCCCCGGGCCAGGTCGCGCAGCTCCTGCAGGGCCGTCTTCACCTCGCCGTGGGCCTCCTCCACCATGCGGGCCGCCGCCTGCGGGTCCTCCCGCAGCTTCTCCTTCGCCAGCCCCAGGTCCATGGCCAGACCGACCAGCCGGGCCTGGGCCCCGTCGTGCAGATCGCGCTCGATGCGGCGCAGGTCGGCGGCGGCCGTGTCCACCACGACACCCCGGTCCGACTCCAGTTCCACCACCCGCTCCGACAGCAGCGACGGGCCGAGCAGCCCCCGCACCAGCAACCCGTCCACCGTCGTCAGGGCGCGCACCAGCCACGGCGTGGCCAGCGTGAAGCCGAGTCCGACCAGCGTGGTCACGGTGATCTCGAACGGGTTGTCCAGGTAGATCCGGTGGTGCTCGTCGCCGTAGAGCTGGAGCCCGGCCTGCCCCGCGTACGTCGGGAAGACCCAGAACCACAGCGGGTAGGTCAGCAGGCTCCAGCCGAGCGGGTAGAGGGCCGCCGCCACGACGAAGGAGAACAGCGCCCAGGGGAACTGCACCAGCGTGTACAGCAGGTTCCGCCAGGAGGCGCCGCTCTTGAGGACCGCGCCCATCCAGGCCAGCGCGCCCGGCTTGCGCACCCGCAGCGGCTCCGGGCCCCGCACGTCCACACCCAGCAGCGCCCGCGCCCGGGCCCGTTCCAGCGCGCCGAAGCCCCGGCAGCCGGCCAGGGCCGCCGCCAGCACCGGGACGCCGAGGAAGGTCACCAGCAGGCCCGCGCCCAGCGACACCATCGTCACCGTCCAGGTGAACAGCACCACCGAGACCGGCAGGCTCAGCAGGACGTACCCCAGCTCGCGCCAGGTGCGGGCCTCCACCGGCGCCCGCAGCGCGGCGGGCAGCCGGTGGCGGCGACCGCTCCCGGGGGAGCCGGTGGACCAACCGGAATCCCAGTCGTCGTACCCCCGCCCGGGCCCGTACCCGCCGTGTCCGTACTCCGTGGCCATCGAATCCGTCCCGTTCTCCTCGTCGAGCGGCGCTTTCGCCCCTGACTCAAGACTCGTGCGCCGCACCCCCGCGGACCATGGAGACCATCGGCCTCTTCGAGCGGGGGTTTTCCCCACCCCACCCGGTCCCGCGGCCTCCCGGCCGCCGCCCGGCGCGGCACCGCACCGCGCGGCACGCCCGCCGCCGCGCGGCGGCACGTGCGGCTTCCCGCGCGGCTACTCCTCGCGGTCGCGCCAGGGCAGTTCGGCCGTGACCACCGTCGGGCCGCCGGCCGGCGACGCCACGGCGAACAGGCCGTCCACCGCGCCCAGCCGGTCCGCGAGGCCGCGCATCCCGCTGCCGCCGTCCAGCCGGGCACCGCCCCGGCCGTCGTCCTGGACCTGGATCAGCAGCCGGTCCTTCGCACGCCACACCTCGACCGAGGCGGACCGGGCCGCGCTGTGCTTGCTGACGTTCTGCAGCAGCTCGGAGACCGTGAAGTAGGCGATGCCCTCGATGGCCGCGGCGGGGCGGTCCGCGAGGTCCACGGTCACCTTCACCGGCACGGTGCAGCGCGAGGCGACCGACGAAAGAGCCGCGTCCAGACCCCGGTCCGTGAGCACGGCCGGGTGGATGCCCCGGGCCAGGTCGCGCAGCTCCTGGAGGGCCAGCTTCACCTCGCCGTGCGCCTCCTCCACCATCGCCGCCGCGGAGTCCGGGTCCTCCAGCAGCTTCTCCTTGGCCAGGCCCAGCCCCATGGCCAGGTTGACCAGCCGGGCCTGGGCCCCGTCGTGCAGATCGCGCTCGATGCGGCGCAGGTCGGCGGCGGCGGTGTCCACCACCACGCCCCGGTCCGACTCCAGCTCCGCTATTCGGCGCTCCAGCTCGTCGGAGGGGGACAGCAGCCCGCGCACCATCGCCCGGTCCGCGTTCGCCAGGCCCCTGGCGAGGTACGGCAGCAGCGGCCACAGCACGAACAGCGAGGCCAGCACGGTGCAGAAGGTGAAGATGCCCCAGGGCAGCCGTATCGCGTCGTACAGCAGCGTCCGCCAGCCCACCGGGTCCTTGACGGCCATCCACAGCCGCTGGAACACGCCTTCGGCGCGGGCGAACGGCAGCGGCGACGGCTCCTCCACCCGGACCCCGAGGAGCGCCCGGGCCCGCGCCCGCTCCAGCTTGCCCAGCTGCCGGGAGCCCAGCAGGGACAGCGCCAGCAGCGGCAGACCGACCACGGTGAGGGTGAGGGTGCCGCCGACGGCCAGCACGGTGATCGCGTAGCAGAAGCCGAACACCGTCACCGGCAGGTTCAGCAGGAGGTGCGCGATCTCCTTCCAGGTGTGCGCGTCGTAGGCCGGCCTGATCGGCGGCAGGCGGTCGGAGCCGTCGGGGCCGTCGGCACCGTCGGTCCGGACGGGGCCGGTGCCGTGCCGGTGGCCGGCGGAGCTGGGTGCGGTCATAACGGCCAGCCTGCCGTGTGGGACACCCCTCGCGCCATGCGGTGCGCCGCCCTGCGCCGACGGGGGAAAACCCCACCACCCAGGGGCCCCGGGGCGCCGCCGCCCGCCCGCCGCGGACCTCTCCCGGCGTGACTGCCTGCTTACCGCCTCTTTATCAGGGCCTAGACTCCCGTGCGTACAGGTCACGAGGTCAGGGAGCGAGGGACGGGACCGTGCGGGAGACGCTGGGGGACTCGACGGCCGCCACGGCGCACGTCATCGCGGCCGGCTACTTCCGGTCGTACTCGGCCGTGGGACTGCTCGCCGTCGTCGGCGTGCTGTTCGTCGCGGTCGCCTTCGGCGCCGGCCGGCTGCTGCGCCCCGTGGTGCCCACCCCGGAGAAACTCCTGACCTACGAGTGCGGCGTCGACCCCGTCGGCGAGGGCTGGGCCCACACCCAGGTCCGCTACTACGTCTACGCCTTCCTGTACGTGATCTTCGCGGTCGACTCGGTCTTCCTGTTCCCCTGGGCGACGGTCTTCGCCGCCCCCGGCTACGGCGCGACGACCCTCGTGGAGATGTTCATCTTCCTCGGCTTCCTCGCCGTGGGCCTGCTGTACGCATACAAGAAGGGCGTCCTGACATGGACGTGACCCCGGACCCCGTGTACCTCCCGGAGCCCAAGCGGCTCGGCGCGCTGGCCCGTCTGGCCCCCGAGCCCATGAAGGTGGTCCTCAACTGGGGCCGCCGCTACTCGCTCTGGGTCTTCAACTTCGGCCTCGCCTGCTGCGCGATCGAGTTCATCGCCGCGTCGATGGCCCGTCACGACTTCATCCGGCTCGGCGTCATCCCCTTCGCGCCGGGGCCCCGCCAGGCCGACCTGATGGTGGTCTCCGGCACGGTCACGGACAAGATGGCCCCGGCCGTCAAGCGACTGTACGAACAGATGCCCGAGCCGAAGTACGTCATCTCGTTCGGCGCGTGCTCCAACTGCGGCGGGCCGTACTGGGACTCGTACTCCGTCACCAAGGGCGTCGACCAGATCATCCCGGTGGACGTGTACGTCCCCGGCTGCCCGCCGCGCCCCGAGGCGCTGCTCCAGGGCATCCTCAAGCTCCAGGAGAAGATCGCGGCCGAGTCGCTGGGGGAGCGGTACGGCACCGGCGCCGGGCGTCCGTCGGCGGCCGCGCTGCAGAGCGGTCTGGTGCGGCCGCCGGCCCCGGCGGGAGACGGCTCCGAGGGGGACGCGCGATGAGCACGGCCGGCTGGCTGCCCGCCCCCGCCGGGGAACTCTTCGGGCCCGAGGCGGTGGCCGAGGAGTCGTACGAGGTCCTGACCGTGGACGTCCCGCCGTCCAGCTGGCTGGACGCCCTGGAGACGGCCCGTACGACGCTGACCTGCACCTATTTCGACTGGCTCAGCGCGGTGGACGAACCCGGCGTCGGCTTCCGCGTCGCGGCCCACGTGGTCGCCCTGCACCCGGTGCGGCGCCTTCTGCTGCGCACGACGGTTCCGCACGAGGCGCCGGTGCTGCCGTCCGCCGTGGGCGTGTACGCGGGCGCGGCGTGGCACGAGCGGGAGACCCACGAAATGTTCGGGGTGACCTTCGAGGGCCATCCCTCGCTCGAACACCTGCTCCTCCCCGAGAACTTCGAGGGCCACCCCCTGCGCAAGGACTTCGTCCTCGCCGCCCGGGTCGCCAAGGCGTGGCCCGGCGCCAAAGAGCCCGGCGAGTCCGAGCACGGCGGACCCAAGCGCCGCCAGATGCTGCCGCCGGGCGTCCCCGACCCCAACGAGTGGGGCCCCCTCAAGGGCCAGCTGCCCCCGGCCCCGGCCCGCCCCGCCCGCGCCGCCGGGGACCGCCCGGTCCGCCGCACCCGCACGGCGGCGGAGGGCTCGGCGCAGCAGCCCGGCGCCACCGAGGGCGCCGCTCCGGCGGGCCCGCGCCGGACGCGGAGCGCGAGCGAGGGCTCGGCGAGCCAGACGACGGCGCCCGAGGGCGCCGCTTCCGCCCGCCCGCGCCGGATGCGCAGTGCGAGCGAGGGCTCGGCGAGTCAGGCACCGGCGGGGGAGGGCGCCCCGGCGCGTCCCCGCAGGACGCGCAGCGCGAACGAGGGCTCGGTGAGCCAGGCGTCGACGGCGGCGCGGGGCGAGGACGCGGCGGAGCGGAAGCAGGCCGCGGCCGAGGGGGACGGCGCGCGGACCGCGCGGACCGAGGGTCCCGCGGCGGAGGCGTCGGTGGCGCACGAGCCCGGTCCGGCACCGGCCCGCCCCCGTCGCAACCGCAGCGCCTCCCAGGGCTCGGCCTCCCAGCGCGCCACGGAACCGACGGAACCGGTGCCCGGCCAGGCCGGCACGGCCCGCCGCCCGGCCCCGCGCAGCTCCGACGCCCCGTGGCACCACGCCCGCCCGGCCCCCGACGCCCCGGCGGCACCACAGCCCACGCCGGCCTCCACCGAACCGGGCTCGCCCGAGTCGGCCTCAGCCGAGCCGCGCTCGTCCGAGTCGAGTCCGGCTCCGGAGGCGGCCGAGTCGCAGACCTCACCCTCGCCCGAGCCCCGGCCCGACCCCGGCCGGGACGGGCGCGAACCCGCTCCCGGCACCCCCGGCACCCCGGACGACCCCGACACCCCCGACGACCCGCCGACCGACCCGACAGGAGGCCCGCAGTGAGCGGTGTGCTGGACGTCGTGCTGCGGGTCGTCGCGGTGTTCCTGGTGTTCCTGGTCTTCCCGCTGGTGGTGGGGCAGACCGAGCACAAGGTGATGGCCCATATGCAGGGGCGGCTCGGACCGATGTACGCGGGCGGGTTCCACGGGTGGGCCCAGCTGATCGCGGACGGCGTGAAGTTCGCGCAGAAGGAGGACGTGGTGCCGGCGGACGCCGACCGCCGCGTCTTCCAGCTCGCGCCCGCCGTGGCCCTGCTGCCCTACCTGCTCGTGCTGCTCGTCATCCCCGTCGGCCCGGGCGAGGGCGCCGTCGGCCAGGCCCTGGACGCCGGTGTGTTCTTCGCGCTGGCGGTGATGGGCGTCGGCGTGCTCGGCTCGCTCATGGCGGGCTGGGCCAGCGCCAACAAGTTCTCGCTGCTCGGCGGCCTGCGCACCGCCGCCCAGCTGCTCGCCTACGAACTGCCGATGCTGCTCGCCGCGGCCTCCGTCGCGATGGCGGCCGGCACGGTCTCCCTGCAAGGCATCCTGCACGCCTTCCACTGGTGGTGGCTGCCCTGGCAGATCATCGGCGCGGTCGTCTTCTTCGTCGCCGGACTCGCCGAGCTGCAACGCCCGCCGTTCGACATGCCCGTCGCCGACTCGGAGATCATCTTCGGCGCGTACACCGAGTACACCGGCCTGCGCTTCGCCCTGTTCCTGCTCGCCGAGTACGCCGGCATCGTGGTGCTGTGCGGCCTGACCACCGTTCTCTTCCTGGGCGGCTGGCACGGCCCCTGGGGCGACGGCGGGCTCGGCTGGGTGTGGACCCTGCTGAAGACCGCGGTCCTCGCCTTCGTCGTCATCTGGCTGCGCGTCACCTACCCGCGGCTGCGCGAGGACCAGCTCCAGAAGCTGTCCTGGACCCTCCTCGTGCCCCTCTCCCTCGTCCAGATCGCCCTCACCGGCATCGTCAAGGTGGTGATCAGCTAACCATGGCTCCGATTCCCGGTTCCGGACTCGCCAAGGGCCTGGCCGTCACCCTGCGCACGATGACACGGAAGCACGGCACCGAGCAGTACCCGGACGTCCTGCCCGAACTCCCGCCCCGCACCCGGGGCGTGATCGGGCTGTTCGAGGAGAACTGCACGGTCTGCATGCTGTGCGCCCGCGAGTGCCCCGACTGGTGCATCTACATCGACTCCCACAAGGAGACCGTCCCGCCCGCCGCCCCCGGCGGCCGTGAGCGCAGCCGCAACGTCCTCGACCGGTTCGCCATCGACTTCGCGCTGTGCATGTACTGCGGCATCTGCATCGAGGTCTGCCCCTTCGACGCGCTGTTCTGGTCCCCGGAGTTCGAGTACGCCGAGACCGACATCCGCGACCTCACCCATGAGCGCGACAAGCTCCGTGAGTGGATGTGGACCGTCCCGGCGCCGCCCGCCCTCGACCCGGGCGCGGAGGAGCCGAAGGAGATCGCCGCCGCCCGCAAGACCGCCGACAAGCTCGCCGCCGCGCGGAAGACCGAGGCCGAGGAGGGCGACGCATGAGCCCCGCCCTCGCCGCGGCCCCGCACGGCTTCCTCTCGCCGACCGGTGTCGAGATCGCCTTCCTCCTGGTCGGCCTGGTCACCTTCGGCGCCGCGCTGATCACCGTCACCACCCGGCAACTGGTGCACGCCGCCCTGTGGCTGGTGGTCGCGCTCGGCGGACTCGCCGTGGAGTACCTGCTGCTCACCGCCGAGTTCATCGCCTGGGTGCAGGTCCTGATCTACGTCGGTTCCGTCGTCGTCCTCCTGCTGTTCGGGCTGATGCTCACCAGGGCGCCCATCGGCCGCTCCCCGGACGCCGACTCAGGCAACCGCTGGGCCGCCCTCGGCGTCGCCGTCGCCGCCGCGGTCGCCCTGGTGTGGGTGGTCGTCGACGCCTTCCGCGCGACCTGGATGGACCTGAGCGGACCGGCCGCCGGCGCCACCCACGTCACCGGCGCGAGCCTGTTCCGGTACTGGGTGCTGCCCTTCGAGGCGCTGTCCGTGCTGCTCCTCGCCGCCCTGGTCGGCGCCATCGTCCTGTCCCGCAAGGCCAGGGCCGGGGCGGACGCCGGCGGCACCGCGGCGGCCGACGGCACGCCGGCACCCGTCCCCGCCGGGAAGGACGGCGCCCGCTGATGCACCTCGTCTACCCCGCCGTACTCTCCGCCCTCCTGTTCTGCACCGGCCTGTACGGCGTCCTCGCCCGGCGCAACGCCATCCTGGTGCTGATGTCGGTCGAGCTGATGCTCAACGCCGTCAACCTCAACCTGGTCGCCTTCGACGTCTGGCTCAGCCGCGCCGCCCGCGACACCCTGCACTCCGGTCAGGCGCTGACCCTGTTCACCATCGCCATCGCCGCCGCCGAGATCGGCATCGGCCTGGCGATCGTGCTCGCCGTGTACCGCAACCGCGGCACCTCCGACATCGACAAGCTCCGCGACACCGCCGAGCGCCCCGACGGCGCGGAGCCGAGTGCCGCCGCGGCGGAGAAGACCGAGGCCACCGCGTGACCACGACCACCCTCGCCGTACTCGTCCCCCTGCTGCCCTTCCTCGGTGCCGCGGCCGGACTGCTCCTCGGCCGCACCGCGCCCGGCTTCGTCCGCCCGCTCGCCGTGCTGCCCCCGCTGGCCTCGCTGGCGTCGGCCGCGCTGGTCGCCGTGCGCCAGGGCGGCGGACCGGCCCTGGACGCCCACACGGAGCTGACCCCCACCGGCTCGGTCCCCGTCGAGCTGGCCCTGCACATCGACGGCTTCGCCGCGCTCGTCGCGATCCTGGTCGCCTTCGTCGCGTCCTGCGTGCAGATCTACTCCACGGGCTACCTCCGCCACGACCCGCGCTACCCCTCGTACGCCGCCCTCGTCTCCCTGTTCACCTCCGCGATGCTGCTCGTCGTCTACTCCGGCGACCTGATCGTGCTGCTGGTCGGCTGGGAGGTCATGGGCATCTGCTCCTACTTCCTGGTCGGGCACTACTGGGAGACCCCCGAGGCCCGCGCCGCCTCCCTCAAGGCGTTCCTGGTCACCAAGCTCGGCGACGTGCCGTTCCTGATCGGCCTGTTCGCGCTCGCCACCGACGCCGGCTCGTTCCGCGTCACCAGCGTCCTCGGCACCGTCGCGAGCGGCGGCCTGCACCACCCGACCGTCGTCGCCCTGCTGCTGCTCGCCGGCGTGGCGGGCAAGTCGGCGCAGTTCCCGCTGCACACCTGGCTGCCGGACGCCATGGCGGGCCCGACACCCGTCTCCGCGCTGATCCACGCCGCCACGATGGTCGCCGCCGGCGTCTACTTCGTCGCCCGTCTCCTCCTGGTGTTCGAGGCCTCCGGGGCCGCGATGCTGGTGCTGGCCGTGATGGCCGCCGTCACCATGACCGGCTCCGCACTGGCCGCCCTCGCCCAGGACGACATCAAGCGCGTCCTCGCCTACTCGACCATCGGCCAGCTCGGCTACATGACCGGCGCCCTCGCCGTCGGCGACCGCGGTGCCGCCGTCTTCCACCTCCTGTCCCACGGCGCCTTCAAGGCGCTGCTGTTCCTCGCCGCCGGTGTGGTCATCCACGCCACCGGCACCAACTCGCTGGCCGCCATGTCCCGCATGCGCGGACTGCGCGACCGCGTCCCGGACGCCTACTGGACGATGACCGTGGCACTGCTCGCGCTCGCCGCGATCCCGCCGTTCAGCGGCTTCTTCTCCAAGGAGTCCGTCCTCGGCGCCGCCGAGCACGCGGCCGGCGGCCACACCGCGCACGTGCCCGGCGCGGCCGGGTGGCTGGTCCTCGTGGCCGGACTGGTCACCGCCGTACTGACCGCCGCCTACGCCACCCGGCTGTGGCTGCTGGCCTTCCACGGCCGGGGCGCCGAGGTCCCCGACCACGGCCGCCGGCCGCTGAGCATGACCGTGGTGCTGTGGGTCCTCGCGATCCCCTCGCTGGCCTTCGGCGGGTTCGCCTACCGGGCGCTGCCCGGCTGGTTCGACGGCCGGTCCCTGGCCCCGACCGCGCTCACCTCCGTCCTCGGCACCGGCCTCGCCGTGGCCGGCGGGCTGCTCACCTACGGCGTGTGGCAGCGCACCACCCGGAACCTGGTCAGCCCCCCGCTCGGCGCGGTCGCCGCCCACCCCGGGGCCGACGCCGGACGGGTCGAGGCCGAGGCCATCGCCACCCACACCCCGGCCTACGGCGACATCGCCTACGCCCCCGACCCGGCGGACCCCGGACGGGTGCTGCTCGGCCCGCTGCACCGGCACGCGGCCGTCGGCTTCCACCTGGACGCGGTCTACGACGCGCTGTTCGTCCGCCCGGTACGGGCCGGGGCGAGCCTCGTCCGGTTCCTCGACCGCGAGGTCGTGGACACCTACGTCGGCGCCGCCGGCGCGCTGCCCCGGCTGCTCGGGGCCGCCGTACGCCGCGCCCAGACCGGCAATGTGCAGACCTATGTGAGCGCGCTGCTCGCCGGCACCGTCGTCCTCGCGGTCGCCGTCGTCCTCGTCGCCACGGGAGCGTGAGCAGGCGTGATCGATATCAACGAGTCCGTGATGCAGTTCCTTCTGGCATTCGTCGTCGTCGGCCCGCTCCTCGGCGCCGCCGCCGCTCTCCTGCCGGCCCCGCCCGGGCTGAAGGGGAAGTCACCCGAGCAGGCCGTGCTGCGCCACGGTGTCACCGTGACCGGAGCGGTCCTCGCCGCCGCGGTCGTCCTCGCGCTCGGCTTCGACCACCACCATCCGTCGAGGATGCAGGCCACGACCGACATCAGCTGGATCCCCGCGCTCGACGTGCGGATCCACCTCGGCATCGACGGCATCTCCCTCCCCCTCGTCGTGCTGACCGCGCTGCTGACCTTCCTGTGCGCGCTGTACTCCTACTTCAAGCCGCCCGCGGGCCCGTCCCCGAAGGCGTTCGTCGCGCTGCTGCTCCTGCTGGAGACCGGCACCCTCGCGACCTTCTCCGTGCTCGACCTGCTGCTGTTCTTCCTCGCGTTCGAGACCGTGCTGATCCCGATGTACTTCCTCATCGCCCGCTGGGGCGGCGAGGGGCGGACCCGGGCCGCGTGGAAGTTCATCCTGTTCACGCTGCTCGGCTCCGTCGTCATGCTGCTCGGCCTGCTCCTGATCGGAATCAAGGCCGGCACCTTCGACATGGTGGCACTCGCCACTGACAACGGCCGGTCCCTGACCGCGTCCGTGCAGGTCGTCGCCGTACTGGCGATCGGGCTCGGCCTGGCGGTCAAGACCCCGATGTGGCCGCTGCACAGCTGGCTGCCAGACGCCCACACCGCCGCCCCGACCACCGGCTCGGTGCTGCTGGCCGGGGTGCTGCTGAAGATGGGCACGTACGGGTTCGTACGGATCCTGCTGCCGGTGGCGCCGCACGGCTTCCGCACCTTCGCGCCCTACCTCGCCGCCCTCGCCGTCGTCGGGATCGTCTACGGCTCCCTGGCCTGTCTGGCCCTGGCCAGGCGGGGCGCGAAGGGCGACCTCAAGCGGCTGATCGCCTACTCCTCCGTCGGCCACATGGGCTTCGTCCTCCTCGGCATCGCCACCATGACCCCGACCGGCGTCAACGGCGCCCTGTTCGCCAACATCGCCCACGGTCTGATCACCGGCCTGCTCTTCTTCCTGGTCGGCGCCCTGAAGGACCGCACCGGCACCACCGACCTCGACACGCTGGCCAAGGAGACGGGACTCGCCCTGTACGGCAGGGCGCCGCGCCTCGGCGGACTGCTCGCCTTCGGCGCCGTCGCCTCCCTCGGACTGCCCGGACTCGCCGGCTTCTGGGGCGAGATGCTGTCCCTGTTCGGCGCGTTCGAGCCCGCCGCCGGCCTCGGCCGCCCCGCCTTCCTCACCTTCATGGCGATCGGCGCGTTCGGCACCCTGCTGACCGCCGCGTACATGCTGATCGTGGTCCGCCGGGTCTGCATGGGCGCCGCCGAGGAGACCGCCGGGCCCACCGCCGACGGCACGGGCCACCGGCTCGCCGACGTGCACGGCTACGAGTTCGCCGCCTGGACCCCGCTCGTCGCCCTCACCGTCGTCGCCGGACTCTGGCCGCGCGCCCTGCTCGGCCTGACCGACCCGGCCGTGCACCAGCTCCTCGCAGGAGGCACCCGATGAGCCCCCAGCCCCTTGCCGAGTCCGCCGGTTCACTGGTCCAGTCCGTCGACTGGCTCGCCGTCGCGCCGCCGTTGATCGCCGCCGTGGTGGCGCTCGCCGTGCTCGTCGCCGACCTGTTCCTGCCCGAGGCCCGCAAGGCCGTCCTCGGCTGGATCTCGGTCGCCGGGCTCGCCTCCGCCGCGCTGACGCTGCTGCCGCTCCTGGGCGGCGACCGCGCCACCTTCTGCCTGACCGGCACCCCGCGCGCGTGCAGCTACACCGCCGACCGCTTCACCCTCGTCATCCAGCTCCTGGTCCTCGGCGGCGCCCTGCTCGCGGCCCTGCTGTCGATCACGAACGTCGACGACGACCGGCGGCGCGTGCCCGCCGGGGAGTTCTGGTTCCTGCTGCTGTCCTCCGCGGCCGGCGCCGCCCTGCTGCCCGCCGCCCGCGACCTGGCCACCCTGATCGTGGCCCTGGAGGTCGCCTCGCTGCCCGCCTTCGCCCTGGTCGGCATCCGGCACGGCGACAAGCGGTCCTCCGAGGCCGCCCTGAAGTTCTTCCTGTCCTCGGTCACCGCGACCGCGGTCAGCCTGATGGGCGTCAGCTTCGTCTACGCCGCCACCGGCTCCCTCTACCTCACCCAGGTCGCCCAGCGCCTGCCGCACACCGGCGGCCAGCTGCACACCCTGGCCCAGACCGGCGTCGTCCTCACCCTGATCGGCTTCGCCTTCAAGACCGCCGCGGTGCCCTTCCACTTCTGGGTGCCCGACACCTACGTGGGCGCGCCGCTGCCGGTCGCCGCCTACCTGTCGGTCGTCGGCAAGGCGGTCGGCTTCTCCGGCCTGATCCTCGTCACCGTCGTCGCGTTCCCCTCGTACGCCGATGTGTGGGGGCCCGCGCTCGCCGTCCTGGCCGCGCTCACCATGACCGCCGGCAACCTCGGCGCGCTGCGCCAGCGGGCCGGCCGCGCCCACAGCGCCGTACGACTGCTCGCCTGGTCCTCCGTCGGCCAGGCCGGCTACCTCCTCGTGCCGATCGCGGCCGCCGGGTACGCCCGGGACGCGCAGAAGGCGATCGGTTCGACGGTCGCGTACGCCCTGATGTACGCCGCCGTGAACCTCGGCGCGTTCGCGGTGGCCGCCGTGGTGGGCCGCGGCCGCGCCGCGAACCGGATCTCCGACTACCGGGGCCTGTACGCCACCAACCCGCTGACCGCCCTTCTGCTGGCCTTCTTCCTGCTCTGTCTGGCCGGCCTGCCGCCCGGCGTCATCGGACTGTTCGCCAAGGTCACCGTGTTCTCGGCGGCCGTCGACGCGGGCCTGGGCTGGCTCGCGGTCGTCATGGCCGTCAACGTGGTGATCGCGCTCTTCTACTACCTCCAGTGGACGGCCGTGCTCTTCCGCGCCCCGGAGGGCGAGGCGGTACGGCACCGGGTCCCGGCCCCGCTCACCGCCGCGATCGCCCTCACCGGGATGGCGGGCGTGGCCCTGTCGGGGGCGCCCCAGCTGGTGCTGCGGTTCGCGGCCACCGGACTGTTCTGAGGAGGCACGGGAACCCCTTCACCCGTCCGGCCCCCGCGCGTGACCCTGCCCACCTGGGAACTTGTCACCACCGCCTGGCGTTGACCAGAGCGGGAGGGTCCACTGGACCGAAGGGTTCCCTGCTGTACCACTTGGAGGGCGTACCGTGCACCGCCGGCACAACGGGCTCAGGACCGCAGTACTCCTCGGGGGGCTGTCGGCGCTCATCATCGTCATCGGCAGTTTCTTCGGGCGCACCGGTCTGATCGTGGCGCTCCTGGTCGCCCTCGGGACGAACGCGTACGCGTACTGGAACAGCGACAAGCTGGCCCTGCGGGCGATGCGGGCCCGCCCGGTGAGCGAGTTCGAGGCGCCGGGGCTGTACCGGATGGTGCGCGAGCTGTCCACGCAGGCCCGCCAGCCCATGCCCCGGCTGTACATCTCCCCGACCGAGGCCCCCAACGCCTTCGCCACGGGCCGCAACCCGCGCAACGCGGCGGTGTGCTGCACCGAGGGCATCCTTCGCCTGCTGGACGAACGCGAGCTGCGCGGCGTCATCGGGCACGAACTGAGCCACGTCTACAACCGGGACATCCTCATCTCCTCGGTGGCCGGCGCGCTCGCCTCGGTGATCATGTTCCTGGTGAACTTCGCCTGGCTGATCCCGGTCGGACGCTCGGACGACGACGAGGGCCCCGGCCTCGTCGGCATGCTGCTGATCATGATCCTGGGCCCGCTCGCCGCCTCGCTGATCCAGCTGGCCATCAGCCGCTCCCGGGAGTACGAGGCGGACGCGTCCGGCGCCCAGCTCACCGGGGACCCGCTGGCCCTCGCGAGCGCCCTGCGCAAGCTGGAGATCGGCACCCAGCAGCTGCCGCTGCCGCCCGAGCCCCGGATCGAGACCGCGAGCCACATGATGATCGCCAACCCGTTCCGCCCCGGGCAGGGCGTGTCCAAGATGTTCTCCACGCACCCGCCGATGGCGGAGCGGATCGCCCGCCTGGAGAACATGGCGGGGCGCCGGCCGTAGGCTCCCGCGCGGGCTCACAGGGCCAGCGCGAGTGCCGCTCCCAGGCCCCCGAGGCCCAGGGCGAGCGCCGCGTGCGGCCAGCCGCCCCTGCCCCAGGGCAGATAGTGGTCGAGGGCCAGCCGACCGGGGCCGATGGCGGCGACGGCGAGGGCGGCGACGGCGATGCCGATGTTGTACTCGATCCCGCCCTGGTCGATCCACAGCCCGTGGGCGGCGGCCACGCTCACCATGGCATTGATCATCACGCCCACGATCGCCGCGGCCGCGAGCGGTGTGAACAGCCCCAGCGCGAGCCCGAGGCCACCCAGAAGTTCGGAGAGGCCGCCGATGACGGCGAAGAGCCTGCCCGGGCGGTAGCCCAGGGATTCGAACCACTTGCCGGTCGCCGTCAGCCCCCGCCCGCCGAACAGACCGAAGAGCTTCTGGGCGCCGTGCCCGGCGAGCGGCAGACCGAAGGCCAGCCGAAGGAGCAGCAGCCCCCCGTCGGCGGCGGTGACGCCCCCGTGGCGGGCGTGTTCTCTGGCAGCGGGCCCGGCGGTGGCCGCTGCCTCGGTGTGGTGCCTGGGCATCTGAGGACTCCGTACGGATGCCGGATGTGCACTTCCCCCAAGCCTGGGCAGGCTTCCGTTCCCCCGCTTCCTCCCCACCGATGATTCCGGAGGTGCGGCGCCGGCGCACTTGGATCAGCGGCCGGCGCCCCGCACCCCGGTCAGCGGGCGCCGAAGGCCTGGTCCGAGGGGACGACCTCACGCCCCAGCGGCATCAGGGAGATCGGGACGAGCTTCAGGTTGGCCCAGCCGAAGGGGATGCCGATGACCGACAGGAACAGCGGGATGCTGGTGATCAGGTGCCCCAGCGCGAGCCACCAGCCCGCGAAGATCACCCAGATCACATTGCCGATGACCGACCCGGCACCGGCGTCCCGCCGCTCCACGGTGGTACGGCCGAACGGCCAGAGAACGAACCCGGCGATGCGCAGCGAGGCGATGCCGAACGGGATGGTGACGATCAGCACGAAGCAGATCAGCGCGGCGATCAGATAGCCGATCGCCATCCAGAGGCCGCAGCACACCAGCCACAGGATGTTGAGCAGCAGGTGGAACACCTTCATGATCGGCACCTCTCCAGGTCGCTCCGCCGGTCTTGCCTGCTGCCACAAGTATCAGCCGGTCGGGGGACGGGGGAGCACGGCGACGCCGTTGTAGCGGGATCGGGAACATTCCGGTACGAACCCGCGGGCAACCGCGTCCCGGCCCCCCGGCGTCCTCCCTTCCGAGACGGCACGGAAGCGCGCCGGCGGGCCGCCGATCTTCACGGAGATCTCACGCCGGCCGCAGTGCGCGCAGGGCACGAAGGGGCAGGGATCGCGGCATGAGCATCATCGGTTGGATCATTCTGGGGCTGCTGGCCGGCGCCATAGCCAAGTTCCTGCTGCCGGGACGCGACCCCGGCGGTCTGCTCGGCACCACGGTCATCGGCATCGCCGGCGCGTTCATCGGCGGCTGGATCTCGTCCCGCTGGCTGCACCACGAGATCAGCAAGAACTTCTTCGACGGCCCCACCTGGGCCGCGGCCATCGGCGGCTCCCTGGTGCTGCTGATCGCCTACCGCCTGGTCTTCGGCAACTCCCGCGACTGACCGGCACACTCCGCGACGACCAGCCCCGGCAGCATGGAAGGGTGGGCTCCCGTGCGGGACGCCCACCCTTCTTCCTTCTTTCTAGCGGTAGTTCACGAACTGCAGCGCGAAGTCGAAGTCCTTGCCCTTGAGGAGGGCGATCACGGTCTGGAGGTCGTCGCGGCTCTTGGAGCTGACCCGCAGCTCCTCGCCCTGCACCTGGGCCTTGACGCCCTTGGGGCCCTCGTCGCGGATGATCTTCGCCACCTTCTTGGCGTTCTCCTGGGAGATGCCCTCCTGGATCGTGGCGAAGATCTTGTACTCCTTGCCGGACAGCTGGGGCTCGCCCGCGTCCAGCGCCTTCAGCGAGATGCCGCGCTTGATCAGCTTGGACTCGAAGACGTCGAGGACCGCCTTCACCCTGTCCTCGGAGTTCGCCTCCAGGAGGATCTTCTCCCCGGACCACGAGATCGAGGCGCCGACGCCCTTGAAGTCGTAACGCTGGGAGATCTCCTTGGCGGTCTGGTTGAGGGCGTTGTCGACCTCCTGCCGCTCGACCTTCGAGACGATGTCGAAACTGGAGTCGGCCATGTCCTGTGGCTCCTTGTATCGGGGTGCGTGTCATGCGTACCGGCGTGTGCGGCGGCGGCCGCCGGGCCCGGCATCCTGCCGGGCCGCATCCGCACCAGCCTAGCCACCCCGGGACCCGGGAGCCGGAGATCAACCGGGTGGCGAAGCACCCCCGCGGATCGGGTATTGTTTACGTCGTTGCCGGGGAACACCGCCGCAAGCGGGGTTCGAATGGCAGCAAACCCGGCGGTGTGCCCGAGCGGCCAAAGGGAGCAGACTGTAAATCTGCCGGCTCAGCCTTCCCAGGTTCGAATCCTGGCGCCGCCACAAGACCGAAAGGGTCTGTGACCAGCAGCAATGCTGATTGCAGGCCCTTTCGGCGTTGATTGGGTCGATTTTGCCGCTATGGGTGCGTTTCCCAGCATGTCTCACCCTGGCTCGCGTGGTGACCGGTACCTGTGGGGCGCCTGTGGGGCAGGAGTCAGGGGTCCAAGTGATGTTCCTTGGGCTGCATTCGTGTGGGCGTACGTGATGGCGGCAGCTCCATCGAGGTGCTTCGCGTGCCTCATATGAGCTTCCGCGCGCGCCTTCCTCCTGGCGAGTCCCATAGATCGGCGGGCTGCGCCGAGTCTGGCTGACGTGGTGTGTCGCTTCCGGTTGCAGGTGGCGCCTGTGGACCCCCCGCGGCTCTCCGCGAGCTAGCCGCGGGGCAGTCCATCTGCTCGAAACCTTAGCCGCGGCTTGCGAACTCATCGTCCGCGGCTGTAGCTTTGGCATTCCTGTCGGTCACTCAGTTCAGTTATGCCTGAGGTTAGTTGGGAGGCTTGATATGTCGGAGGCGCCCGCGGCCAAGTACGCCACCCGCATCGAGGTCGAAAAGGGGCAGCCCATCCGGGTGATGCCGGTCAGGGAGCATCTTTCGTTGGCCACGGTGACCTGGGGGCACCTGTCACGGATCGTGCCTGATCCTCGCCGGGCGGAGGACCCGAAGGCACTCCCGTATCTGTCCGCGGCCGAGCGTGAGCAGGCGGAGATCCGCAACGAGATCCAGCGCATGATCCACGGGACGAAGAAGAAGGAAAACGCCAAGGACTACGCGCAGTACATCGCGAATGGCATCGCTGGCGTCCGTGGTGAAAGCTGGGCGACCCCACCCTTCGCTCTCTGGATCCCTCAGGAGCTTGAGCACGTCGAGGCCGCGGGGCCGTTCGGCGTCGATCACATCGCCTACCTGCCCTTCGATGCGAGCGGCGTCCTCATGGACGCCGAGACGCAACACCTGGCGCACATCCTCTTGTCCGAGAACCCCGCTCTCTACGGGATTACACGAGAGCAGGTCACGAGTCGGCTGGTGTGCGTGGAGATCTACCATGGCATCCCTCTGAGCGCCGCCCGCCAGATTTTTCACGACCGCAACCTGCTCGGGGTGATCCCGAACAAGAACGTTGCACTCAATTCGGACTCGAACGATGCCGCCACGAGTATCACCTTCGCGTTGATGGACCGCGTGCTCCTGCCGCACCCGCTGACTGGACAGGAGGTGTCCCTGAAGTCGCTGGTGGCCACGAACAAGAGACAGCTCAAGATTGCAGATCCGGAGTGGATGACTCTTTCGACGCTCCGCTCCTTCACGGTCACGATGATCTTTGGTCGCTCCGGGTTCGAGAAGACGAGTGGGGCGGTCACGCAGCAGGACCTGCCGGAGGGCTACAACAAGCAGGCCGTCGAGGATGCGATTGTCCAAGTCGCCAGCACCCTCTTCCGGGGCTTCGCCGACCACTTCGCGTCCCGCACATCAACCGTCATTGCTGCTCCGGCGGTCCTAGCAGCACTGGGGGCTGTCGGACACAGGTGCATGCCCTGGAGTGAAGCCCCGCACCGATCCACGGAGGAGTTGAGCGCTCTGCTCTCGGACGTCATCTGGACGCGGGACCCGGAGATCTGGAACGGCATCGCGGGTAAGACCACTGCATCTGGGGCCCTCTCGGTGGCCGGGGGTGTGAAGGACAACGGCTCCAAGACGGCTACGGCGCTGGAGGACGCTAAGTCGCCCACTTTCGCGCGCATCCGCGGCCAGCAGAGCCCGGCGCAGCAGGTCGACCCACCTACCGACTCAGTGGTGTCGTAGAGGGCATGTCCCCTACCTGTCGACCACGGTTCGCTAGTTCTTTCTAAGACTCCGTCGCCCCCCAAAAGCACACCTCTCACAGCAGCATCCGGGGGCGACGGCTAACCACCCACCTCAAGAAAGGTGTACGGCAGTCATGACCAGTATGCAGCCGCTGCCCGCGAGGAGTGAGGAGCCCCGGCGTCCCAAGGCGCTGCTCGTCGCTCTCGCTACCGGTTACGCCAGCGGCTATGCGGCGGCACTCGGCGTCACGGGTAGCCCGATCGACTCGACTGCTTCGGCGGTCGTGGCTTCGGTTCAGGGGGTGATCGCCGCTACCTGCTGGATTTTCTGGCAGAAGCGCTAGTCATCAGCCCGAGGGTCCCGTGATCAGCGGAAACGCCGATCACGGGACCTTCGGCTCTCTCGGATCTACCTGAGGCAAATCCCGGGGCTACTTAGGGCGGCTTCAATGCGGGCGTTCGCCGTGGCTGCCGCTCCATCGAGACACTTCGCGTAGACGCGGAAGAGCACGGCCACGCTGTGGCCGGCGCGAGCGGCCACTTCCTGCGCTTCCACGCCCGAGCTGAGCCACGTGGACACGGCGGCATGACGAAGATCATACGGCCGCTTGGCTAGAGCGTGTCTCTTTGATGGGTTGATCGGTTGATCGGATATGTCCGTCTGATTAGTGATCACCGATGCGATGTGGGACCGGATCGAGCCGCTGATGCCTGCCGATCCGGTCCGCGGGCGGCGATGGGCCGACCACCGCCGCACTCTTGAGGCCATCGCGTGGAAGTACCGCACCAACTCGCCCTGGCGAGACCTGCCCGACGAACTCGGCTCGTTCCAGACCGCTCACAAGCGGCTGATCAGGTGGGCCGTCGATGGCACGTGGGAGAGGATCCTCGCAGCGGTCCTGGCGGCGGCGGACGCCGACGACGACCTCGACTGGACGGTGTCTGTGGACTCCACGGTCGTCCGGGCCCACCAACACGCTGCCGGAGCACGCAACAAGGGGCGTCCCACTCCGGCGAGCCCGCCCATCACGCGCTCGGACGCTCCCGCGGCGGACTGAGCACCAAGGTCCACCTGGCCGGCAGACGGCCGCGCACGACCCCTCGCCTTCACCGTCACCGCAGGCCAGGCAGGCGATGCACCTGCATTCGAGACGGTGATGTCCCGCATCCGCGTGCCCCGCACTGGTCCGGGCAGGCCCCGGACCCGGCCCCTGGCCGTTCTGGCCGACCGCGCGTACTCCTCACGTGCCATCCGCAGCCACCTGCGGCGCCGGGGCATCCGCGCGGTCATCCCGCAGCCGTCCGACCAAGTCGGCCACCGCCTGCGGCGAGGCCGGCTCGGCGGCCGCCCGCCCAGCTTCGACAGCGAGGCGTACAAGCAGCGGAACTCTGTCGAGCGGTGCATCAACCGCCTCAAGCAGTGGCGTGGCCTGGCTACACGAACCGACAAGCTCGCGATCGCCTACCAGGCAGCCCTCCACCTCGCGGGCATCCTCATCTGGACCCGACGCTGACCAAAGAGACAGAACCTAGTTGCGACGCCCACTGAGAGGGGGTGAGAGCCTGTGCGCGGGCTTCCGCCCACACTGCGCCGTATTCGGTGTCCTGGATGAGGCCGCCGCGCTGCGTACGGAACAGCCGTCCGTCCGGAGCGACGCCGTAGGCAGTGACGTGCCACCGCAGCAAGGACACGAGATCGGGCGGAATCGGCACGGGGCGCACGGCCTTCCGTGGCCGGTGCTTGAGTCCCCGCCGGTCGTGCGCTTCGCCGCTATCGGTCCAGACCGACCCCGAGCGGGGGCGGGTCTCCTGGAGCCGCAAGGTCCCCCAGCCGCGGCGGGGGAGTTCGCAGTCCTGCGGAGACCGATGACTTCCGCTGGCCGTGCCGCCGCGTAGTACGTGCACCCGAAGAATGCGACCAGGCGGCGCCCACGGGGCCTCTGCGTGCGCACGGCATCGAGCAGCGCCAGAGCCTGCCGAGGATCCGGCACCGATGCGGGGACCAACTCCTCCGCCACTTGCTCCGGAGCCTTCCACTGCACCCGTGGCAGAGGGGTGCTCGTCAGACGGCCGGCGTCGACGGCATAGCCGAGTGCGTTGTGGAAGATGACTCGCTTCCGGCGGATGGTCGACGCGGACGCCGTGGTGCCGTCCAGTTTTTTGGTCAATGCGTCCAGGGCAGCGGGCGCACTTTCATGCGATCGGCCAGCGCGGACGTGGGCAGGGACTTGCGCTCGAACCAGGCCAGCACGGCGGCCACCTCCTCCGGCGGTTCCTGCTCCCGACGGCTCACGTTGAACGCCCAGCTGTAGAGAGCCACCACGTGGCGGTCACAGCGGCACGGGCCGCGCGGGCGGCGCGTCCGGCACGACCCCGCGGGGGCCAAAAACGACTATTCGTCATGGCCCAGAGTCCCCCTTGGTAGTGGCTGACCTCGGACACATCTGGGACGACTTGCCGTCACACGGGTCTGTGACCTGCAGTGATGTTGGACTGGCCGTGGTTCTCACTACCGATAATATCCGCCCGTCCCGGACAGGTGATCTTGCGCGGTGGACACGGTGATTCGCCTTGCGTCACGCTTCTTGTATCCACGGAGCCCCGCCTACGAGAGCTCCTTAAGTCATTCGGTGGGCATGTTGCAGGACTCGGGGGGAGTTATGCGAGAAGGCAGTCGGCGTAATCACAATTTCAGTCCTGAGTCGTTGCAGAATTGGCTGTTACGGGAGAAGCGTCGAAGTGGCCTCAGCTTCAGTGAGCTTGCTGCTCGAACTTTCGTGTCAAAGTCGGCATTGCACCGTGCTACCCAGGGTTCCGGTTTGCCTAGACGTGAGATTTTTGATGCCTTCATTAAGGGATGCGGGTCGGACCCTGGGGATGCGGAAGAGCAGTGGCAGTGGGCCAAAATGCTGCAAGACTTGCCCATGGGTTTGATCCCGTCATTCAGGATGGGTCCGGAAGCGGTAACATCCCATGGCGAACTGCGGCAAGCCCTAGCGCAGCTGCTAGAGAAGAAAGGTGAGTCTCTGCGGCAGCTTGTAAGTCGAGCACAGGCGCGGGGCGGACGCCTACGCAGAAGCACCCTCAGTGATGCGCTGCGGGGTCGGTTCAGGTTCGGCCGGGGGATGGTTGCCGAACTTGTCCGTGCCTGCGGGGAAGCGGAAGAAGCTGTCACGGCCTGGGATGAGGCGTGGCAGCGCGCCGAGCGTGAGCGGCGGAGTCGAACGGGGCACATGGGCGCGGTGCGCAGGTTGCCTTCAGAAGCCCGCGAGCTCATAGAACTCGGTGTTGCGGAGATGTTTCGCCTAGGTGACCAACACGGGATTCCGGACGCGGAGATTGAAGTCTATATCCGTCAGCGGGCGGCGAGTGAGCGGCGCTGGCCCTTTCGCTCCTACTGGGTGAATCCGCCTGAGTCGTGGAAGCGTGCGACGCAAGGATCTATCGCGAAGGTCCCGCGACGCTTAGACGAGGCGTTGCGGTCCGTCCTGAAAGAGGAACGAGATCGCCCTCTCAATGAAGAGGTGATGTCCCGGATAGCTCAGGAAGTAATGAAGGTGCTAGTTGACATTGCTCCGCAAGCGGAAACGGAACCCGTCGAGAGTGAGATAGCCGAGGACGGTGATACTGCATGACGGGTTCTTAGGGCGGGTCATCTTAATAGATCGCACAGGGTGGTGTGGTGAAGGCGGCCCCCGCTGGAACGGGAGCCGCCCTGACCCAACCCATAGCCTGAGAAAGGTCAGTAATGACTGTACCCACTGAGCGACCCATTTCAGCATCGCTGAAGGATGCGGACGCCGATCAGCGTCTTAATGGCACGCCACACGGATGGAGCGGGCGGCGACGGGCCATCGCTCTAGGGGGCGTGCTCGGTGTAGCAGCTCTCGCAGCAGTGCTGGTCTACGTCTTCCCTTCCATTGCGGTACCGGTGGGGACCGCCCTCGCCTTCATGTCGGTGGTGCCTCCCCTGATGCAATGGCTCACGAGGCGTTGAGTGCTGTGGGGCGACGGGGCGGCAACTGCAGCCACCCTGCACGTCAGAGCGAGAACCTCGCGCAGACTGTAAATCTGCCGGCTCAGCCTTCCCAGGTTCGAATCCTGGCGCCGCCACACGGAGGGAAACCCCCTCTGATCAGGTCGACCTGATCAGAGGGGGTTTCTCGTTGTCGGGGGCGAGTCGTCCGGACGGGCGCGGCCGTGGCTCGCCCGTGTCGCTCGCTTCCGATGCCAGGCGCGTGTGCCCCCGGGCGTCCCCCGGAGAGGAGAGGCCGATCTCGGGATCGTTCCCGGCACCGATCCGGGCTCCCCGGGCTCTACCGGGCGGGGCGGCCGGCTCGGTCGCCGTTCGCCAGCGGCGCGGCACGGCTCCCGGTCATGCCCCGGTCTCGCATCAGTGACCTAGGCAGTTTCGTTTGGATCAGTCGGTCGTTGGTCCGGGTGTGCCGTTGACTGACGCGCAGTGGGCGCGGATCGAGCCGTTACTCCCGGACCGGACACCGAAGCGGGGTGGCCGCTGGCGCGACCATCGTGAGGTGATTGACGCGATTGCCTACGAGTTCCAGACCGGCACGCAATGGGTCCACCTGCCGGAGAAGTACGGCAACTGGCGAGGCGTCTACAACCGGCTGCGGATGTGGGCCGTCGACGGCACCTGGGAGCGGGTCTTCACCGCCCTGGTGGCCCGGGCCGACGCGGACGAGGACCTCTACTGGGCCGTCTCGGTGGACTCGACGATCGTGCGGGCTCACCAGCACGCGGCTGGAACCCGCAAAAAGGGGCCCCGGCCGGCGAACCGGACGACCACGCCATCGGCCGGTCCCGGGGCGGGCTGACCACGAAGATCCACCTCGCTGCCGATGCCCGCTGCCGGCCTCTCGCGTTCGTTCTCACCGCGGGCCAGGCCGGTGACGCACCTGCCTTCACCGAGGTCATGGCCCGGCTGCGCGTTCCCCGTCGGCGCGGACGGCCGCGCACCAGGCCGGACCTGGTCCTGGCAGACAAGGCGTACTCCTCGCGTGCGATCCGCGAGCACCTGCGCAGGCGCGGCATCCGGGCAGTGATCCCCGTCCACGCTGACCAGCGCGGACACCGGCTACGTCGGGGCAGCCGGGGCGGCAGGCCACCGGCCTTCGATCGCGAGACCTACAAGCAGCGCAACACCGTCGAGCGGTGCATCAACCGCCTGAAGCAGTGGCGAGGCATCGCCACCCGCTACGAGAAGACCGCCACCATCTACCTGGCCGGACTCCACATCGCGGGCATCTTCCTCTGGTCCGCCCGGTGATCCAAACGAAACTGCCTAAGTCACTTGCCGCGGCGAGCAAAGGATAAATGTATTTGAAGCGGCCAAAGCGAAATAAAGGCGACCCTCGGGCGGCTCTGGCGTGACGCTGCTTATCTCGACGTCAAGGCAATTATCGATCATGCGTGATCGCGAGTGAAGAGGGTGTCGTAAAAACGCCCCTGGAAGGTTCTTTCCAGAGGCGTGGAAGAGGGGGGAATGTTGACTATTGAACTTTGGTCGCCCCGGTGACGGTCTGGGAAAGTGTGCGGACCCTGCCGAAGGAGGCGAGTTCCCGCTCATTCGGGAATCGGTAACGGCGATATCCGGTCGTGACGAGGTTGCGGTCCCGTAGGACCTTGAGGGCATTCTCGACAGTGGCTCGGCTGACCGACAAGGCGTCGGCGAGGTCTCCCTGTGAAGGGCCTTCGATCATCCGGCCGTACGTCGTGCACGGCACGGCGCACCGGTCCAGGAGGTGCACGAAGAGGCCGGCGAGCCGCTGCTCCGGGAGCAGGCTCCGGCGGTTGTAGACCCGCTCCGCGACGAGGAGCTGATCCGCCAGCACCTTGCCGAGCGAGGCCGCGATGACCGAGCTGTGTTCGACGATGCCGCGCATGCGGGACAGCGGGACGGCCAGGGTGAGCGTGCTGTTGAGGCAGCGCGCCGTGGGCGCGTGGAGTTCGGGATTGAAGATCTCGGCGGCACCGAGCACGGCGCCGGCGCCATGGAGCCGCACCGTCGTGTCCTCGCCGTAGGAGGACTCCTCGTACACGCAGCCGGAGAGGACCACGTGGACCGTCGAGCCCACGGAACCCCTCAACTGGTCGTTGCGGCTGCTCGATCGAGTCGTGAAGGTGCTGGCGAACTCCTGGCGGGTGGGCCTCGGCAGCTCGGACAGGAACGGGTTGAGGTCGATGAGCCCGCGCAGAGCGCGCGAGCCGGACAGGCCATGGCCCACCCGGCCGGTCTCCATGTCGAAGGTGTACACGGAGTTGCCGAGGACCATGCGTTGCAGCGTTCCCTTGGTGCGGGCGCCGCCGGCTGCCGCTTCGCGCTCGCGTCTTGCCCGGTCCATCAGGAAGCACCCCCGGCGCCGCTGATGCCCGAGGGCCCTGTCGGGCGGCTGGAGAACGGAACCGAAGCGGCGTCGCCCGACTGGACTGGTGTCGCGTTCGCCGTGGTCGACGGCGTCGGCGCGGGCGCGGCGGGGGAGAGCGGCTGGATGACGTGCGGGATGACGGCGAACAACGCGGTGATCGCCGTGAGGACGGCCGCGATGCGCGCCGGCGCGGACGACAGGAGCTTGACGGTGAGGACGGCAGTGGCGGCCGTGATCGCGACGATCATGACCGCGGCCGTAAGGAAGTCCATTCCTTCGGTTCCTTCTGAAGTTGTACAGAGGTATTGGCCGGTCCAGCGATGCGACGTGGACATAAGGGAACCCCAGCCGGACTGGTGAGGTACGGCATAAGAGGGAACGCTCTTGATCGGGCAGGATATAGCACGATCGGTGTGGCGCGGAAATGTCACCCTTGGGGCAGGGATTTGCAGCTCTTCCCTCTGTGGTGTCGAAGCAAAGAACCATTTCCGTAAAATTCTGGGATTACTAACGGGTAACTCTCGGGATTCCCGATCTTTAGGGAATGGTTCTGACCGTCCCGCCGTTACATTCAACGGAGCTGACGTTGTGCCTGGCCGGTCCAGCGCAGCTTGTCGGGGCTTCCTCTGGGGGTGGTGCCCCGGAGGGCCCCGACCACGAGGAGACGCCTCCGACCTGCGAGGACACATCAGAAGATGAAGAAGCTGAACGAGTGAGTGGCGGCACCGAGGTGCCGCCACTGGTCGTTTGCGGCGCGGGCGGGCGGGCGGAGTATCGCCGCGGAGCCGAGAAGCGGCGGGGCAGCTTACCCGCAGGGACTGACAGCCCGGGGTGCCCGCGAGTCCACGGTTCCCCGCGAGTGGGCCGCGCAGCCCGCGCTCTCACCCCGCAGGGCCTTCATCGCGGGCACCCCGACGGGCGCAGTGCGAGCAGGGCGATGTCGTCCGTGGCGTCGCCGCCGAACTTGATGACCAGTTCGTCGCAGAAGACGTCGAGGGAGTCCCGCGCCAGCGTGGCGGCGTACTCGCGCAGGAGCTCCAGGCCGACGTCGAGGGACTGTCCGCGGCGCTCGATGAGACCGTCGGTGAAGAGCAGCAGGGTGGAGTGGGGCGGCAGCGGGTCGCACGCGGACGGTCGGGGGATGTCGGGGTCCATGCCGATCAGCAGCCCCCGGCCGGACTCCAGGTAGTGGGCGCCGCCCTCCGGGGTGACCAGCAGGGGCGGCAGGTGACCCGCTGACGAGTGGTGCAGGTCCGGGTGCCCGGTGCCGCCGGCGTCCTTCAGCAGGGCGTAGACGCAGGTGGCGGTGGAGCGCGGGGAGAGGGTGTGGCTCGCGAGGTCCAGGCGGTGCAGGACGTCGCCGGGCGGCTCGGGGCGGTCGACGGCGAGGCCGCGGAGCATGTTGCGCAGGGTGCTCATGGCCACGGCGGCCTGGAGGTCGTGGCCCGACACGTCGCCGATGACCAGCACGGTGTCGCCGCCGGGCAGGGCGAAGGCGTCGTACCAGTCACCGCCGATCTTGGCCGTGGTGCTGGAGGGGACGTAGCGGGCGACCAGTTCCAGATGGCGGGCACGGGGCAGCTCCGGCAGCAGGGCGCGCTGGAGGTGTTCGGCGTTGGCGTGGGTGTTCTGGTGCTGGCGGGCGTTGTCCAGTCCCACCGCGATGCCGCGGACCAGTTCCGCGACGAGCGGGATGTCGTCCTTGGTGAAGGGCGCTTCGTCATCCGTGCGGACCAGGGTCAGCGCGCCGAAGACCTCCTGGTCGCCACGGAGCGGAGCGATGACCGCGGTGCTGCCGCCCAGCTCCCCCACCAGCTCCAGCTGCCGGGCGTCCAGGGGGTTGTCCGTCCGGCCGGGCGCCGGGATCTCGGTCACCAGCAGCGGACCCGCGCCGCGCAGCACCCGGGGCAGCGGAGCCTTCGTGGTGTCGGTTCTCGGAGGGAGCCGGCCGAGGTGACCGCCGGGGATCACGAGGTGGGGATCGCGGTGGACGATGCAGACGCGTTCCACCTCGCCGTGGTCGAGCAGGTCCACCGCGCACCAGTCGGCCAGCCACTGGGTCAGCACATGGCACACCCGCCGCATCCGTTCGCCCAGGTCGGGGGTGCTGTTCAGGGCGGCGCTGGTGTCGGCGAACAGAGGCAGCCACTCGGACACCGCCCGGTCGACGGTCACCCTGCGCGCCCTCTTCGTGGCGGTCGGCAGGTGCACCGGTCCCGGCGCGGGCCGGGTCGCGAACCGGCTGCCCGGCGGGGCGTACGGCGGAGCGGGCCCGGCCGTCGTGGTGGTGAGCTGGGCGACGAACACGCTGCGCCCGTCGATCGCCTCCTGCGTCTGGATGGCCAGGCGGACGGGGACCGCGTGCCCGTCGTGGTGGAGCGCGGGCATCGGTATCGAACGGCCCAGGATGCGGGACTCACCGGTCAGCAGCAGCGCGCTGAAGCCCGCCACATGGCGCTCGCGCAGGTGCTCGGGGATCAGCACCGTCAGCCGCCGCCCGACGAGGTCGTGCGCGGACCAGCCCAGCAGGTTCGCCGCCGAGTTGTTCACCGCGATGATCCGGTTGCCGTCGTCGGCCGCGATGGTCGGCACGTTGGCGGCCTCCACCTCGCTCGCGTCCCAGGGCGCCAGCTTCGCGGGGATCGCGCCCGGCGCGCCGCGGGCCAGCGTCCATGCCGTGGGGTGCCGCCCGGACAGCTGGCCGACGATCTGCGAGAGCAGCCAGCGCCGGAAGGCCCGGATCTGCGGGAGGGCCGGAAGAGTGAGCAGGTCCCCGCGCCGTGCGGCCATGTCCGCCCTGTCGAGTACCTGGCCCAGGGCCGCCGCGTCCGCGGCGGCGTCCGCGGGGAAGACCACCGCCAGCGAGAGGGTCGTGGTGTCGGGCGTCTCCTGCTTCACCGCGGCCGTCATGCAGGCGGAGATCACCTGGCTCATCTCCCGGGCGGCCAGCAGCTCCTTCGGCCGGATGCCGGCCCGGTCGGCGGCGGACGGGGCGAGGACCAGTTCGCGCAGCGTCCCCTCCCACTGCTGCTGCGCGGCCCAGTACAGGGCGTACGGCACGTCGTCGAGCGCCACGGTCACGGTCCGGCCGCAGGGCCCCATGGTCTCCCACGCGGACGTCGGCGGCGCCGGGGGCTCGGGCCACAGCTCGAACCAGACCGTCTTGCGGTCCTCCCCGCTGTGGACGCCGTAGCTGGCCGCCAGCTCCTCCACCAGCGCCAGGCCCCGCCCGGTGCAGGCGTACGGGTGGCGGTCGTGCGGCACCAGACCGCGCTCCGGCCGGGAATCGCCGATCCGCGCGCACACCCGGTCCTCGGCGGCCCAGACCTGCACCTCCACTTCGGCGCGCGCGTGGATCACCGCGTTGGTCACCAGCTCGTCGACCAGCAGTTCGGCGGTGTCCCGCAGCTCGGGCACGACGTCCCCGAGCGCCGATCGCACGAACCGCCGGGCGATCGCGGCGCTTTTCGGTTCCGGAGGCAGCCGTCGCGACGGCGCTCCGGGCGGCGCGGAAGTGCCCATGGCCGCCGGGTGCCCAGATACCTCCACCCCACCCGGGGCCCGCCCGGAGGATTCACTAGAATCGAACGAGTGAACGAATATGGAAGGCCGGATCCGGACCGTGATCCGGGTGCGGGTGCGGCGGTGCCGCGTCCGGACGATGCTGGAGCCATGACCGGCAAGCGACCCATCGTGGTGCACCTGCCCTCCCCGACCGGCGGCCGCCGGGTCCGGGTGGACGGGGAGATCCTCGGGCTCGCGCACAACGTGCGGGACCTGGTGGAATTCCTGCGCCGGGCGGGGCTGGAGATCGAGCCCGAGCAGGTGGCGGACTCCCCGTTGATCGACTGGCGCGGGGTGGGCCCCGAGCGCTGGGAGGCGGAGTCGCGCACCTGAACCGGGCACACTGGCGGTATGTCCTCCCGACGCAGAACCTGCCCTGTGTGCCACCGCGAGATCGCCGTCGTGGCGGGCCGTTTCGCCCGGCACGACCCGCCCGGGGCGCGCGAGGGCACGCGGCTCGTCTCCTGCGAGGGCTCCCGGCGGCAGGCCCGACTCGGAGCGGCGCAGCCGACGTTGGACGGCTATGTCGTGCCCGAGTTCCCCGGCCAGCTGCCGCTGTTCTGACTCGCCGTCAACTAACCTTGCCGGGGACTCAGTTGCCGGCCACCGACTTCACCGCGACCGACACCGGCGTCGAACCACCCGTCAGCTCCAGTGTCAGACCGGCCGTCGCCGACGTGTCCACCAACTCCGCGAGTACGGCCGCCACGTCGTCGCGCGGGACCATGCCGCGCCCGGTGTGCGCCTCCAGCCGGACCAGGCCGGTGCCCGCGTCGTCGGTCAGCGAACCGGGCCGCAGGATCGTCCAGTCCAGGTCCTTCTGGCGGGCCACGTGGGCGTCGGCCTCGCCCTTGGCGCGCAGATAGGCGTCGAAGACCTCGTCGCCCTGGTGCGCCGGGTCCGCGCCCATCGACGACACCACGACGAAACGGCGTACGCCCGCGCGCACGGCCGCGTCCGCGAACAGCACCGCCGCGCCCTTGTCCACCGTCTCCTTGCGGGCCGTGCCGCTGCCCGGACCGGCGCCGGCCGCGAAGACCGCCGCGTCCGCGCCCCGCAGCCGCTCGGCGACCTCCTCCACCGAGGCCGACTCCAGATCCAGCACCACCGGCTCGGCGCCGGCCGAGCGCAGGTCGCCGGCCTGTTCCGCCGCGCGGATGATCCCCGCGACCTCGTATCCACGCGCGGCGAGCAGCCGCTCCAGCCGCAACGCGATCTGACCGTGCCCTCCAGCGATGACAATGCGCATGCTTCCGACCGTACGCCCGAAGGCCCCCGCCCGCCGCACGGGTTGGCCCCGCTCCGGCCGGCCGGCGGCGCGTGCCCGCCGGCCCTACGGTGCCTCTCCCCGCCCCTGCCGGGGCAGCCCGGGTTCCGCGGGCACCGCCGAGTTGCGGTACTCGCGGACCGCGCTGGTACGGGCCACCACCCGGCCGTGGTGGATCACGATGCGGCTGTAGGCGAGGGAGAGGGCGCCGGGGAGGTGGTCGCCGCGCACGGCGAGGAGTTCGGCCGGGAAGCCCGCCTCCACGCTGACCCGGGGCAGGCCGAGCGCGGCCCGGGCGGAGGTGCTCACCGCGTCGTAGGCGTCCTCGGGTCCGAGGCCGTGGGCGGAGGCGAGGAGATAGGCCGCCTCCAGGGGGTCGCCGCGGCCCACGGGGTTCGACACGTCCCGCAGGGCGCCGCTGCCGGCCGCCACCCGCACCCCGGCCGCCCGCAGCAGCCGTACCGGCGCCGTCCCCCGGCGGTCGGCGCCCCCGCAGCCGCCCTGGGGCAGGCACACCACCGTCACCCCGGCCGCCGCCAGCTGGTCGGCGGCGCGGGAGGCGATGTCCGCGGGCAGGTGCGCGAGACCGGCGCACGGCCCGATCGTCACGCCGGGGCGCAGACCACCCGCCATCGCCGCGAGCCGGGACAACCGGGCCGGGTCCGCCGCGTCGGTGTGCAGGTCCACCGGGCAGCCGTGCTCCGAGGCCACCTCCAGCACCGCCTCCACGTACCCCGTGGGGTCCGGGTCCAGGTCCGGGCAGCCGCCCACCACCGCCGCGCCCATCTTCGCCGCGTCCCGCAGCACCGCCAGCCCGTCCGCGCCGGCCACCCCCGTCAGCAGCCGCGGCATCGCCACCGTCGTCAGCTCCGCGAGCCCGCGCAGCGCCCGCCGCGCCCGCAGAACGGCACCCAGCGCGCCCAGCCCCTGCACGTCGCCCACGCGCACGTGCGCCCGTACGGCCGTCGCCCCGTGCGCCAGCTGGAGCAGCGCGGACTCCGTGGCCCGGCGCTGGACGTCGTCGGGGGCGTACGAGGCCGGGCCCGGGCGCTCGGCGGACAGGGCGGTGTCGCCGTGGGCGTGCGGCTCCGCCGGGGCGGGCAGCAGCAGATAGCCGGTCAGGTCGACGCGCTGCACGCCCGCGCGCGCCGGACCCGACGCCAGGCTGCCCGCGGTGCCCACGGCCTCGATCCGCCCGCCGTCCAGCCGTACGTCCACGGTCCGTCCGTCGGTGAGCCGCGCCCCGCACAGCAGCAGGCCGCCCGGGTCGCCCGGTCCCCGGGACCCGGACGGGCCCGAGGACCCCGACCAGTTCGACGGCGGGTGCGGCTGCGGCTGGCTGTCGGGCATCGCGCTCCAGGGAGGGCAGAGGGGGCGGGGGCCGGTGACCGGGAGGCGTCCCAAGATCACACAAGGCGGACCGAGCCTAGGGTGGCGAGCCGCGCGGACGGCGCAGGAGCGCAATAGTCGTACCGGCGTGGCCCCCGGAGCGACGCGGCCCGTCGCCGCTCCCCGCGCCGGCGCATCAGGCACCCTCCCGAGCCGCGCCGTCGCACCCGCTCGGCCCCCTCGCCGCACCCCCGCCACCCGCGCACCCGCACCCCGGCCGCCCGCCACGAGGCGCGCCCGCCCCCGGGGGGATACGGATTTGGGCGAACGGCGGCGGACCGTGTAATGTCTTCATCGCTCGCCCCAATAGCTCAGTCGGCAGAGCGTCTCCATGGTAAGGAGAAGGTCAACGGTTCGATTCCGTTTTGGGGCTCTGGTGTGAGAGGTTCCCGTCGCAAGACGGGTTCCGATCTCATCAAAGCGGTGTAGCTCAGTCGGTAGAGCAAGCGGCTCATAATCGCTGTGTCACCGGTTCAAGTCCGGTCACCGCTACTGACAGTAGCCGATTGTGGGGTCGGTCCTTCGATCGGCTACTCTTTCTTGCGTTGAATAAGTCCATCCGTTCGTCCTAGGAGCACTCACGTGGCTGCCACCGACGTCCGCCCGAAGATCACGCTGGCCTGCGTGGAGTGCAAGGAGCGGAACTACATCACCAAGAAGAACCGGCGTAACAACCCGGATCGCCTTGAGATGAAGAAGCACTGCCCGCGTTGCAACGCGCACACCGCGCACCGCGAAACGCGATAAATAGGCTCGTTCGCGAGGCCGTCCCCTTCCGAGGGGGCGGCCTCGCGGCGTTCCCGCGGTCGGGCCCGGCTAATTTGGGACCCTCACACCAGACATCAGGAGGTGCCGGGCCATGGCGCTCGACCAGTCCTTCGTGGGACGGACCTACCCGCCCACCGCCCCCTACGAGGTGGGCCGGGAGAAGATCCGCGAGTTCGCCGAGGCCGTGGGGGAGACCAACCCGGTGTTCACGGACCCGGAAGCCGCCAAGGCGTACGGGCACTCCGACGTGATCGCCCCCCCGACCTTCGTGTTCTCCATCACCTTCCGCGCCGCCGGCCAGGTCATCGAGGACCCCCAGCTCGGCCTGGACTACAGCCGGGTCGTGCACGGCGACCAGAAGTTCGCCTACCGCCGCCCGGTGCGCGCCGGCGACCGGCTCACGGTCACCTCGACCATCGAGGCGATCAAGTCCCTCGCGGGCAACGACATCCTGGACATCCGCGGCGAGGTGCACGACGAGGCGGGCGAGCACGTCGTGACCGCCTGGACCAAGCTCGTGGCCCGCGCGGCCGAGGAGGCGTGAGCAGCTGATGACCGCGAAGATCGGCTACGACGACGTCGAGGTCGGCACCGAGCTGCCGGCCCAGACCTTCCCCGTGACCCGCGCCACCCTGGTGCGCTACGCGGGCGCCTCCGGGGACTTCAACCCCATCCACTGGAACGAGAAGTTCGCCAAGGAGGTGGGCCTGCCGGACGTGATCGCGCACGGCATGTTCACCATGGCCGAGGCGATCCGCGTGGTCACCGACTGGCTCGGCGACCCGGGCGCCGTGGTCGAGTACGGCGTCCGCTTCACCAAGCCGGTCGTCGTGCCCAACGACGACCAGGGCGCCCTGATCGAGGTCAGCGGCAAGGTCGCGGCCAAGCTGGACGACAACACCGTCCGCGTCGACCTCACGGCGACCAGCGGCGGCCAGAAGGTGCTGGGCATGTCGCGGGCGGTCGTACGACTGGCCTGACGGCAGGCCCGCGGTCCGGCGGCTGAGCGGTAGACGTAAGGGGCGTCCTCCCTGGGGGCGCCCCTTACGCGTCTCCAGGCGGGATCACGGGGTTGTGGAAGTAGTAATTGAGTACTAACTTACTTCCATGCCCAGGATGAGTGCGGAAGAGCGGCGCGAAAGCGTCGTTCGAGCGGCGATGGAGGAGTTCGGCCGAGGGGGCTACTACGGCACCTCCACCGAGGCCATCGCCAAGCGGGTCGGCGTGTCACAGCCGTACCTCTTCCGGCTCTTCCCGGGGAAGCGGGCGATCTTCCTGGCCGCGGCGGACCGCTGCATCCAGGACACCATCCGCATGTTCGAGGAGGCGGCCGAGGGGCTGGAGGGCGAGGAGGCCCTGCACGCCATGGCCACGGCCTACAAGGCGGCCATCGCCGAGCAGCCCTCGCGGCTGATGATGCAGATGCAGATGTTCCTGGCCGTCGCGGCCGCCGAACAGGAGGGCGACCGGGAGTTCGGCGAGGCCGTGCGGGCCGGGTGGATGCGGCTGTGGGACGCCGTCCATGTGCCGCTCGGCGCCGACGTGACCGGCACGACCCACTTCATGGCCTGCGGAATGCTCATCAACTGCCTGGTGGCCCTCGGCTTCCCGGCCGAGCACCGGGTGTGGGAGGGGCTGCACGCGGAAGCGGACCCGTTCCGGCGCGTAACGGGCGGACCCGAGGCGTAGGCAAGGCGCGCGACACCCATGGGCGGACCCGCGCCCGCAGAAGTTAGTCAGTAATAACTAACCAGTCGAACGGGACTCATCCCCGGGGGAACGATGTCACAGACCCGCAGGAGCGCCGCCTGGGCGCTTCTCGTCACCAGCGTCGCCGGCTTCATGGCGGCCCTGGACAACCTCGTCGTCACCACCGCCCTGCCCTCGATCCGCCAGGATCTCGGCGGCGCGCTGGATGATCTGGAGTGGACGGTGAGCGCGTACACGCTCACCTTCGCCTGCCTGCTGATGTTCGGCGCCGCGCTCGGCGACCGGTTCGGGCGCAGGCGGCTGTTCATCGCCGGACTCACCGTCTTCACCGGCGCCTCGGCCGCCGCGGCGCTGGCGCCCGGCATCGGCTCGCTGATCGCCGCGCGCGCGGTGCAGGGCGTGGGCGCCGCGGTGATGATGCCGCTCACGCTGACCCTGCTGACCGCGGCGGTACCGGCGGCCAGGCGCGGCACGGTGTACGGCATATGGGGCGCGGTCAACGGGCTCGCGGTCGCCTCCGGTCCGCTGATCGGCGGCAGCCTCACCGAACACGTGTCCTGGCACTGGATCTTCTGGCTGAACGTCCCGCTCGGCCTGCTCGTCCTGCCGCTGGCGCGGCTGCGGTTGGCCGAGTCGTACGGCGCCGACGCCCGCCTCGACGTCCCCGGCACCCTGCTCGCCGGCGGCGGCCTCTTCGGGATCGTGTACAGCCTGGTCAGGGGCCCTTCCGACGGCTGGACGGACCCGGTCGTGCTGACCGCGCTGTCGGCCGGCGGCGTGCTCCTGCTCGCCTTCGTGGGCTGGAGCTCACGGGCCGCGAACCCCATGCTGCCGATGCGCCTGTTCCGCTCCCGGGCCTTCTCCGGCATCAACGCGGCGAGCCTGCTGATGTTCGTCGGCATGTTCGGCTCGATCTTCCTGCTCAGCCAGTACATGCAGAACGTGCTGGGCTACTCGCCCACGGACGCCGGGCTCAGGATGCTGCCGTGGACCGGGATGCCGATGCTCGTCGCGCCGATCGCCGGGTTCCTGTCCGACCGCGTGGGCGGCCGCCCGGTCGTCGCCGCCGGCCTGCTGCTCCAGGCCGCCGGCCTCGGCTACCTGGCCTGTGTGGTCACCGCGCACGCCTCCTACGCCGACCAGCTGCCCGCCCTCGTCCTCAGCGGCGCCGGCATGGCCCTGTACTTCGCCCCGGCCGCCGCCCTGGTGATGTCCAGCGTGCGCCCGCAGGAACAGGGCATCGCCTCCGGCGCGAACAACGCCCTGCGCGAGGTGGGCGGCGCGCTCGGCATCGCGGTGATGTCCTCGATCTTCTCGGCGTACGGCGGCTACACCTCCGCCCGGTCCTTCGTCGACGGTCTGCGCCCGGCCCTGATCACCGGCGCCTCGGTGGTCGCCCTCGCCGCGCTGTGCGCGCTGGTGATCCCGGCACGCGCCGGCGGCCCCCGGCCGGCACCGGCGGAACCGGCCGCACCGGCCCTGGAGACCAGGGCGGGCTGACGCCGGCACGTCACCCCGGGACGCACTCGGCCCACACGGTCTTGCACGGAAACGGGCCCTCGATCACCCCCCAACGGTCCGCCAGGGCGTCCACCAGGAGCAGCCCACGCCCCGACTCGGCGTCCACGGCGGGCCGTCGGACGTCCGGCAGCCGCTCGCCGCGCGGGTCGGTGACCTCGATCCGGAGCCGGTCGCCGACGCGGCGGAGCGTCAGCCGGAAGTCCCGGCCCGGCACCCGGCCGTGCGTGACGGCATTCGCCGCCAGCTCGGCCACGAGGTGCGTCGCGGGGTCCGTGGGCAGCCCCCATTGCCGCAACTGCGCCTCGGCGAGCAGCCGGGCGAGGCGGGCCCCGCGCCGGGTGGACGACAGCAGCAGGCTGAAGACGGGGGAGGGGGCGGGCGGTTGGGCCGTGCCGGCGGCGATCTTCTGGTTCACGCTGCTCAGCGTGACCGGAAACACCTACCGTGCGGAGTGAACGGGTGGTCGCGTGCGGTGACTGTCGGCGGGTTGTCCAGTGCTGTCCGGGCTGTCGGCGCCGTTGTCACGGGTAGGGCGCCGCGACAGGGCGCGGGACTACGGAGGGGTGCGGAATGTCGGTGGACGGCGAGGCGGTACGACCCGGCACGGAGACGAACGAACCCGGGTGGGAGGTGGATCCGGACGACGAGTGGGGCGTGGCCGTGATCACCATGGTGGGACGGCAGCTGAAGCTGCTGCGCGAGGCGTCGGGCATGCGCGCCGCCGAGTTCGGGGCGGCCATCGGCTACGGCGAGGACCTGGTCTACAAGGTCGAGGGCGGAAAACGGATCCCCCGGCGCGAGTACCTGGCCGAGTCCGACCGGGTGCTGGGGGCGGGCGGCGTCATCGCGGCGACGTGGGAGGACGTGAAGAAGGTCCGGTATCCGAAGCAGGTTCGGGAACTGGCCAAGCTGGAGGCCCAAGCGGTGGAGATCGGCATCTACGAAAGCAACGGCATCAACGGGCTGCTGCAGGTCGCTGACCATGCGAAAGCCTTGTTCGAGGCCATGCAGCCTCCGTACTCCCCGGACGAGGTGGAACGGATGGTGGCCGCACGAGTGGCTCGCGCTTCGGTCTTCGACCGTTCCCCCGCACCTGCCCTCAGCTTCGTCTTGGAGGAGGCGGCTCTGCGGCGCCCTATCGGGGGCACAATGGTGCGGCGTCGGCAGCTTGAACGCCTGTCGGAGGTGGGGCGGTTGCACAACGTCGTGCTTCAGGTGATGCCGTTGAACTGCGAGATGCACTCCGGCATGGACGGCAAGATCGAACTTCTGAAGTTTGCAGACGGTTCGGCGGTAGGCCGTTCCGACGGGGCGTTCAACGGCCGTCCGACCTCCGACCCCAAACACCTGCGCATCCTCGAGCTGCGGTATGGCACCATCCGGGCTCAGGCGCTCTCGCCGCGGGAGTCGCTGGCCTTCATCGAGCAACTGCTGGGAGAAACATGATCCGCAAGACCACGGCCGGGGACGCCTCCGAGCTGGCGTGGTTCAAGAGCAGCTACAGCAGCGGCAACGACGGCAACTCCTGCGTCGAGCTGGCCGTTTCCCCCGGTACCGTGCATGTCCGCGACTCCAAGAACACCGAGGGCCCCCGGCTGACGCTGACCCCCGGTGCGTGGGCGCGCTTCGTGTCGTACGCCTCGGCGGGCTGAGCCCTTTCAGGGCGGTTACCAGGATGGTGTGGTGCGGGACGGCCGGCCCGGCGGGTCGGCGTCCCAGACCCCACCAGCCCCCCGCTCGTCCCGCCCCGTCGGCCCGTTCTCGTAGTCTTGGGGCCGTGCACGTACTCCACGACGCCCCCCTCGCCCCGCTCACCACCTTCCGGCTCGGTGGGCCCGCCACGCGGTTGGTGACCGCCGGGACCGATGCCGAGGTGATCGACGCCGTACGGGAGGCCGACGACAGCGGGACGCCCCTGCTGATCATCGGCGGCGGGTCGAACCTGGTCATCGGGGACAAGGGATTCGACGGCACCGCGCTGCGGATCGCCACCCGCGGGGTGGAGCTGCGCGGCACGACCCTGGAGCTGGCGGCCGGCGAGGTGTGGAGCGACGCCGTCGCCCGCAGCGTGGAGGCCGGGCTCGCCGGCATCGAGTGCCTGGCCGGGATCCCCGGGTCCGCGGGCGCCACGCCGATCCAGAACGTGGGGGCGTACGGACAGGAGGTCTCCGCCACCATCTCCGAGGTGATCGCCTACGACCGCCGCGCCGGCGAAACGGTCGCCCTCACCAACGAGGAGTGCGCCTTCTCGTACCGCCACAGCCGCTTCAAGGCCGACCCCGAGCGGTACGTCGTGCTGCGCGTCCGCTTCGAGCTGGAGGACGCGGGCGGGCTGTCCGCGCCGGTCAGGTACGCGGAGACGGCCCGGACCCTCGGCGTGGAGCCCGGGGACCGGGTGCCGCTCGCCCGGGCCCGCGAGACGGTGCTGAAGCTGCGGGCGGGCAAGGGCATGGTCCTCGACCCCGAGGACCACGACACCTGGTCGGCCGGTTCCTTCTTCACCAACCCGATCCTCACCGAGGAGCGGTTCACGGCGTTCCGGGCACGCGTGCGCGAGCGGCTCGGCGCGGACGTCGAGCCGCCCGCCTACCCGGCGGGCGAAGGCCGTACGAAGACCTCCGCCGCCTGGCTGATCGACAAGGCCGGCTACACCAAGGGGTACGGCACCGGGCCCGCCCGCATCTCCACCAAGCACACCCTCGCCCTCACCAACCGCGGCGAGGCCACCACCGAGGACCTGCTCGCCCTCGCCCGCGAGGTCGTCGCCGGGGTGCGCGAGGCGTTCGGGATCACCCTCGTCAACGAGCCGGTGATGGTGGGCGTCGGCCTGTAGGGCCCCGTGATCAGGCCGGCGGGCGCGTCAGCCAGTCGTCCACGCCCGCCAGCAGCCGCGCCTTGACGTCCGCCGGGGCGGCCGAGCCGCGCACCGACTGGCGGGCCAGCTCCGCCAGTTCGGGATCCGAGAAGCCGTGCACATGGCGGGCGATCTCGTACTGCGCGGCCAGCCGGGAGCCGAACAGCAGCGGGTCGTCGGCGCCCAGCGCCATCGGGACACCGGCGTCGAAGAAGGTGCGCAGCGGCACGTCCTCGGGCTTCTCGTACACCCCGAGCGCCACATTGGACGCCGGGCACACCTCGCACGTCACCTGGCGGTCGGCCAGCCGCTTCAGCAGCCTCGGGTCCTCGGCCGCCCGCACCCCGTGCCCGATCCGCGCCGCGTGCAGATCGTCCAGGCAGTCCCGCACCGACGCCGGGCCGGTCAGCTCGCCGCCGTGCGGGGCCGACAGCAGGCCGCCCTCCCGCGCGATGTGGAAGGCCCGGTCGAAGTCCCGCGCCATGCCCCGCCGTTCGTCGTTGGACAGCCCGAAGCCCACCACGCCCCGGTCCGCGTACCGCACCGCGAGCCGGGCCAGGGTGCGGGCGTCCAGCGGGTGCTTCATCCGGTTCGCGGCGACCAGCACCCGCATCCCGAGCCCGGTCTCCCGCGAGGTGCTCTCCACCGCGTCCAGGATGATCTCCAGCGTCGGGATCAGCCCGCCGAGCCGGGGCGCGTACGACGTCGGGTCCACCTGGATCTCCAGCCAGCCCGAGCCGTCCCGCAGATCCTCCTGGGCGGCCTCCCGCACCAGGCGCCGGATGTCCTCCGGCTCGCGCAGACAGGAGCGCGCCGCGTCGTACAGCCGCTGGAAGCGGAACCAGCCCCGCTCGTCCGTCGCCCTGAGTTTCGGCGGCTCCCCGCTGGTCAACGCCTCCGTCAGCGTCTCGGGCAGCCGTACGCCGTGCTTGTCGGCCAGTTCCAGTACGGTGCCCGGCCGCATCGAGCCGGTGAAATGCAGGTGCAGATGGGCCTTCGGCAGCTCAGAGAGATCACGTACGCGCTCCATTCCCAGATGCTGCCTCACTCACCCGGTGTCCCGGTAGCCGTTTCCCCGGTCGAGGTCTTGCTCGCACAGACGAACGGGGCCCACCTACGGATATCCGCAGGTGGGCCCTCCATGCGCGTGGGGCGGACGTCAGTCCCGCGCCTCCGCCAGCAGCTTCTGGATCCGGCTCACGCCCTCCACCAGGTCCTCGTCACCGAGCGCGTACGAAAGCCGCAGGTAGCCCGGCGTGCCGAAGGCCTCACCCGGGACGACCGCGACCTCGGCCTCCTCCAGGATCAGCGCGGCCAGCTCGACCGTGTCCTGCGGGCGCTTGCCGCGGATCTCCTTGCCGATCAGCGCCTTGACCGACGGGTAGGCGTAGAAGGCGCCCTCGGGCTCCGGGCAGAACACGCCGTCGATCTCGTTGAGCATCCGCACGATGGTCCGGCGGCGCCGGTCGAAGGCCTCCCGCATCTTCGCCACGGCCTCCAGGTCACCGGAGACGGCGGCCAGCGCGGCGGCCTGGGCCACGTTGGAGACGTTCGAGGTGGCGTGCGACTGGAGGTTGGTCGCGGCCTTGACGACGTCCTTGGGGCCGATCACCCAGCCCACGCGCCAGCCGGTCATGGCGTACGTCTTCGCCACGCCGTTGACCACGACGCACTTGTCGCGCAGCTCGGGCAGCAGCGCCGGCAGCGAGACGGAGACCGCGTCGCCGTAGACCAGGTGCTCGTAGATCTCGTCGGTCAGCACCCACAGGCCGTGCTCCAGCGCCCAGCGGCCGATCGCCTCGGTCTCGGCCTCGGAGTACACCGCGCCGGTCGGGTTGGACGGGGAGACGAACAGGACGACCTTCGTCTTGTCCGTGCGCGCCGCCTCCAGCTGCTCGACGGAGACCCGGTAGCCGGTGGTCTCGTCGGCCACGACCTCCACCGGGACACCGCCCGCGAGGCGGATCGACTCCGGGTAGGTGGTCCAGTACGGCGCCGGGACGATGACCTCGTCGCCCGGGTCGAGGATCGCGGCGAACGCCTCGTAGATGGCCTGCTTGCCGCCGTTGGTGACCAGGATCTGGGAGACGTCGGGCTCCCAGCCGGAGTCGCGCAGCGTCTTCGCGGCGATCGCGGCCTTCAGCTCGGGCAGGCCGCCGGCCGGCGTGTACCGGTGGAACTTCGGGTTCTTGCAGGCCTCGATCGCGGCCTCGACGATGTAGTCCGGGGTGGGGAAGTCGGGCTCACCGGCGCCGAAGCCGATCACCGGTCGCCCGGCGGCCTTCAGGGCCTTGGCCTTGGCGTCCACGGCGAGGGTGGCGGACTCGGAGATCGCGCCGACTCGGGCGGAGACCCGGCGCTCGGTGGGAGGGGTTGCAGCGCTCATGGAGCCCATGGTTCCAGACCGGAAATGTCCGGGGCACACGGGTTTCACAGACTGAACATCGAGGGGTCGAGGCATGAACAGGGATCCGAATCCGGCCCCCGGCCTGGACGATCTTCGGTCCGGTGACCCCGGACGGCCACTTTCTGTTCGACGCCGGGCGCCGGACCACGTACACTCTCACCTCGTTGGCCTCCAGCGGCCACCGCCACGGTCGGTGCACACCGAGCACCTGGCCGGATGCGGTACGTTGGGGACACACAAAGGGTCGTAGCTCAATTGGTAGAGCACCGGTCTCCAAAACCGGCGGTTGGGGGTTCAAGTCCCTCCGGCCCTGCTACACACACCGCCAGGATGTGTGCGCATGTACGTACAGCAATGCACCGCCGTGCGGCTCAGAAACCGGGCGCGGCACGGCCACGACCCGGGATCAGGTGAGGACTATGACGGACGCCGTGGGCTCCATCGACACGCCTGATGCCCGGGACGAAGTGCCCGAGTCCAGGAAGGCCCGCAAGGGCGGCAAGCGCGCCAAGAAGGGCCCGCTGAAGCGCCTGGCCACCTTCTACCGCCAGATCGTCGCGGAGCTCCGCAAGGTCGTCTGGCCGACGCGGAACCAGCTGACGTCGTACACCACCGTGGTGATCTTCTTCGTCGCCATCATGATCGCGCTGGTGACCGTGATTGACTATGGGCTCAACCACGCCGCCAAGTACGTCTTCGGCTGAGCCAAGAGCGAAGGGCGCCGTGGCACCGGCGCCCCTTTTCGCATGTTCCACCCCTATGTAACCAGGAAGAAGCAGCCATCGTGTCTGACCCGAACCTGAACGACGACGCCACCGAGTCTCGCGGGAACGCTGCCGAGATGGTGGACGACGAGCTCGACATCGTCGAGGGCGCGGACGAGCAGGACGAGTTCGAGGCTGCCGAGGCCGAGGCGGGCGAGCCGGCCGAGGAGGCCGCGCTGCACACCGAGGACGCGGACGACGCGGACGAGGACGAGGAAGCCGAGGAGGACGGCGAGGACGCCGCCGCCGAGGCCGCCGAGGAGGAGCCCGCGGCTCCGGTCGACCCGGTCCAGGCCCTGCGTGAGGAACTGCGCACCCTGCCCGGCGAGTGGTACGTCATCCACACCTACGCCGGCTACGAGAACCGCGTGAAGACCAACCTGGAGCAGCGCGCCGTCTCGCTGAACGTCGAGGACTACATCTTCCAGGCCGAGGTGCCGCAGGAAGAGGTCGTCCAGATCAAGAACGGCGACCGCAAGACGATCAAGCAGAACAAGCTGCCCGGTTACGTCCTGGTCCGCATGGACCTGACGAACGAGTCCTGGGGCGTCGTCCGCAACACCCCGGGCGTCACCGGCTTCGTCGGCAACGCCTACGACCCGTACCCGCTGACCCTGGACGAGATCGTCAAGATGCTCGCCCCGGAGGCCGAGGAGAAGGCCGCCCGCGAGGCCGCCGAGGCCGAGGGCAAGCCCGCCCCGCAGCGCAAGGTCGAGGTCCAGGTGCTGGACTTCGAGGTCGGCGACTCGGTCACCGTCACCGACGGCCCGTTCGCCACCCTCCAGGCGACCATCAACGAGATCAACGCCGACTCCAAGAAGGTCAAGGGCCTGGTGGAGATCTTCGGCCGCGAGACCCCGGTCGAGCTTTCCTTCGACCAGATCCAGAAGAACTAGTTCTTTCTGGACCTATCGCTTCCGGCCAGGTCAGACGGGCTGTCACAGCCCGTCTGACCTGCTCGGTTTTTGGCCGCGCATCTATACCCGTTATCGTTGTGCGGTATGCCTGCATCCGGGTGGTCCCCGGGAGCGGGCAGGACCCGAATCGAAAGGACCCGGAGAGCTATGCCTCCCAAGAAGAAGAAGGTCACGGGGCTCATCAAGCTCCAGATCCAGGCCGGTGCCGCCAACCCGGCTCCGCCGGTCGGCCCGGCGCTGGGTCAGCACGGCGTCAACATCATGGAGTTCTGCAAGGCCTACAACGCCGCGACCGAGTCGCAGCGTGGCTGGGTCATCCCCGTGGAGATCACGGTCTACGAGGACCGCTCCTTCACCTTCGTCACCAAGACGCCGCCGGCCGCCAAGATGATCCTCAAGGCCGCGGGTGTGGAGAAGGGCTCCGGCGAGCCGCACAAGACCAAGGTCGCCAAGATCACCGAGGCGCAGGTCCGCGAGATCGCCCAGACCAAGATGCCCGACCTGAACGCGAACGACCTGGACGCCGCGGCGAAGATCATCGCCGGCACCGCGCGCTCCATGGGCGTCACGGTCGAGGGCTGACCCCACCACCAGCAGGTAATGCGGCCGTGACCGGTCGCACGTGGCAGGGCCTGCTCGGCCCAGGGACCACGACTCCTTTCAGAACACACAGGAGCAAGTTGTGAGCAAGCGCAGCAAGGCTCTCCGCGCTGCGGACGCCAAGATCGACCGGGAGAAGCTGTACGCCCCGCTCGAGGCCGTCCGTCTCGCCAAGGAGACCTCCACGACCAAGTTCGACGGCACCGTCGAGGTCGCCTTCCGCCTGGGTGTCGACCCGCGCAAGGCCGACCAGATGGTCCGTGGCACCGTGAACCTTCCGCACGGCACCGGTAAGACCGCCCGGGTCCTGGTCTTCGCGACCGGTGACCGTGCCGAGGCCGCACGTGCCGCGGGCGCCGACATCGTCGGTGCCGACGAGCTGATCGACGAGGTCTCGAAGGGCCGCCTGGACTTCGACGCCGTCGTCGCCACCCCGGACCTCATGGGCAAGGTCGGCCGCCTCGGCCGCGTCCTCGGCCCCCGTGGTCTGATGCCGAACCCGAAGACCGGCACCGTCACCCCCGACGTCGCCAAGGCCGTCACCGACATCAAGGGCGGCAAGATCGAGTTCCGCGTCGACAAGCACTCGAACCTGCACTTCATCATCGGCAAGGTGTCCTTCGACGACACCAAGCTGGTGGAGAACTACGGCGCCGCGCTGGAGGAGATCCTCCGTCTGAAGCCGTCCGCCGCCAAGGGTCGCTACATCAAGAAGGCCGCCATCACCACCACGATGGGCCCCGGCATCCAGGTCGACCCGAACCGCACCCGCAACCTCCTCGTCGAGGAGGACCCGGCCGCCGTCTGAGCCTCCCGCTCACCCCGGTAGCCGCGTCCGGTACGCGTGACTGAAGGGCGGGCCCCGCAACCTTTCGAGGTGCGGGGCCCGTCCTTCTTCGTGTACGAGCTGATCGTCGTACGACTGTCGGGGGCCGGGTCTAGGCTGCGGACAGACCATTCACAGGGGGAGGACGCGAATGAAGAGCACGACCGTACGCCGGGTGACCCTTTCCGTGGCCGTGGCGGCGGCGCTGACCGGGGTGGCCGCGTGCGGCTCCTCGGGCTCCGGGAAGGGCGCCGCGGGGGGCGGCACGGCGATCCACGCCAGTCCGGTCGCCGCCGTGCTGCGCACCGTCGAGCAGAACACCGACAAGGCCGAGTCGGCCAAGGTGCGCTCCAGCACCTCCCTGGGCGACCTCATGTCGCTCACCGCGAACGGCGAGGTGTCCTGGGCCGGCGGCCTCAAGGGCGACCTCACGCTGACCTACACGGGCGGCAAGCTGGGCGACGCGCTGCGCAAGGCGGGCAACACGTCCTCGCAGGCCCGGTACCTGCCGGACGCCGCTTACGGGAAGATGAGCGACAAGTTCGCCCGGACGACCGGCAAGCACTGGGTCCGCTACAGCTACGACGACCTCACCAAGATCACCGGTGGGACCATGCCCAACCTCCAGCAGCAGGCGCGCTCCACCACGCCGAACCAGGCCGTGCAGGCGCTGCTCGCCTCCCACGACGTGCACAAGGTCGGCGCCGAGACCGTCTCCGGGGTCCGGGCCACGCACTACGCCGGCACCCTGGACATCGCCGACCTCGCCCGCAGGACCGGCGGCCTGAGCGCTGACCGGCTGGCCGCCCTCAAGAAGCAGCTCCAGGCGAACGGCGTCACCACCGAGACCCTCGACGTCTGGATCAGCGACCAGAACCTGCTGGTCAAGAAGTCCGAGCGGGCCGACACGGCCAACGGCGTCATGACCAACACCACGTACTACAGCGACTACGGCGTGAAGGTCAGCCCCGTGGCGCCGCCGGCCGCCGACACCGAGAACTTCGCCGACCTGATGAAGTCCGGCGGCTCCGGCATGCTCTCCTGACGCCCGGCCGGGGCCCGATTTGCTCCGCGGCGCCCCGGTCCCGTACGCTCATTCCCGAAGCCAAAGACCGCTGGTCGTTGCCGCGCGCTTTAAGGGTGCGGTGGCCGAAGGATCCGCTGAAAAGTGGGCGACCCGCGCAGGTGACTGTGGAAGTACTCCCGGAGTGCGCGTCCAGCGCGTGTGCGACCGGTCGAGTCCGCCCCGTGCGCCTGCGCCGGGGCGTTTCGTTTTCCCCAGTCCTCCTTCGGGTCCGCGCGGTCCGAATCACCCGGAAGGAGGCCGAGGCTCTATGGCGAGGCCCGACAAGGCTGCCGCGGTTGCGGAGCTGACGGACAAGTTCCGCAGCTCCAACGCCGCCGTGCTGACCGAGTACCGCGGTCTCACCGTGGCGCAGCTCAAGACGCTGCGCCGGTCGCTCGGTGAGAACGCCCAGTACGCCGTGGTGAAGAACACGCTGACCAAGATTGCGGCCAACGAGGCCGGGATCACGCTGGACGACCAGCTCTTCGCTGGTCCGACGGCCGTCGCCTTCGTCACCGGTGACCCGGTGGAGTCGGCGAAGGGTCTCCGTGACTTCGCCAAGGACAACCCGAATCTCGTCATCAAGGGCGGTGTCCTTGACGGCAAGGCGATGTCCGCCGACGAGATCAAGAAGCTTGCGGACCTCGAGTCCCGCGAGGTTCTGCTCAGCAAGCTGGCCGGTGCCATGAAGGGCAAGCAGTCGCAGGCTGCCTCCCTCTTCCAGGCGCTGCCGTCGAAGCTCGTCCGCACCGTGGACGCGCTGCGCGCCAAGCAGGCCGAGCAGGGCGGTGCCGAGTAATTCGGCTCGCTTTCTGACCCGCACCGTCCGGCGCGGGTCGCAGCGGGCCGACGTACGCCCGCCTTACCCAGTACATCCGGCACCTGCCGATTGAGTGGAAGGACCGCCATCATGGCGAAGCTCACCCAGGACGAGCTGCTTGCCCAGTTCGAGGAGATGACCCTCATCGAGCTCTCCGAGTTCGTGAAGGCCTTCGAGGAGAAGTTCGACGTCACCGCCGCCGCTGCCGCGCCGGTCGTCGTCGCCGGTGGTGCCGCTGGTGGCGCCGCCGCCGAGGCCGCCGAGGAGAAGGACGAGTTCGACGTCATCCTCACCGGCGCCGGCGACAAGAAGATCCAGGTCATCAAGGTCGTGCGTGAGCTGACCTCGCTGGGTCTGAAGGAGGCCAAGGACCTCGTCGACGGCACCCCGAAGCCGGTCCTCGAGAAGGTCAACAAGGAGACCGCCGACAAGGCCGCCGAGTCCCTCAAGGGCGCCGGCGCCTCCGTCGAGGTCAAGTAACACCTCGCGGGTCCGCAGGACTCGAACGCGCGCTGATTTCGGCCCTCCAGGGCTGTAACGCGAACGCACCGAAGAGCGATCATCCATCCGGGTGGTCGCTCTTCGGCGTATCCGGAGGGCCGGTCGCGGTTGCCTTGCACTCGCGGTGTCGAGAGGTATGGTGATCTTCGTCGTGTCTCCGGACGGCCCGGTTCCGGTGGGAGACCCTTGACGAACCGCACGCAGCGCGCAATTCTCAGGACGCGTCGTCACAAGGATCCGAATCCGAGGCATGGATCGGCGGCGAAGAGGGCAGTATGAACGTGCGTTGAGGGCAGCATGCCGAAGGCGTCGACAAGAGTGGTGAGCACAGCGAGGGTCTCGACAAACCCGCACTGGACATCAGTGTGCCAAGTGGCTACACTGACCCTTTGCGCTGCCTGTTAGCTGTCCCCTGCCCGTCACCAGGGGTCTGCCCTCACTCGAGCACCGATGGCCGAACCCCCTTGAGCTGGGGTTTCCGCCTCTGTGTTTGAGGGAGGGGCCGGTACGCGCGTAGTGAGTCCGAGCCCTCGGAAGGACCCCCTCTTGGCCGCCTCGCGCAACGCCTCGACCGCGAATACGAACAACGGCGCCAGCACCGCCCCGCTGCGCATTTCCTTTGCAAAGATCAAGGAGCCTCTCGAGGTTCCGAACCTGCTCGCGCTGCAGACCGAGAGCTTTGACTGGCTGCTCGGCAACACCGCCTGGCAGAGTCGGGTCGAGGAGGCTCTGGAGAACGGTCAGGACGTCCCCACCAAGTCCGGTCTGGAGGAGATCTTCGAGGAGATCTCCCCGATCGAGGACTTCTCCGGGTCGATGTCCCTGACGTTCCGGGACCACCGCTTCGAGCCGCCGAAGAACTCCATCGACGAGTGCAAGGAGCGCGACTTCACGTACGCCGCCCCGCTCTTCGTCACCGCCGAGTTCACCAACAACGAGACCGGTGAGATCAAGTCCCAGACGGTCTTCATGGGCGACTTCCCGCTCATGACGAACAAGGGCACCTTCGTCATCAACGGCACCGAGCGTGTCGTGGTGTCTCAGCTGGTCCGTTCCCCCGGTGTCTACTTCGACTCCTCCATCGACAAGACGTCCGACAAGGACATCTTCTCCGCCAAGATCATCCCCTCCCGGGGTGCCTGGCTGGAGATGGAGATCGACAAGCGCGACATGGTCGGTGTGCGCATCGACCGCAAGCGCAAGCAGTCGGTCACCGTCCTGCTGAAGGCGCTCGGCTGGACCACCGAGCAGATCCTCGAGGAGTTCGGCGACTACGAGTCGATGCGCGCCACCCTGGAGAAGGACCACACCCAGGGCCAGGACGACGCGCTGCTGGACATCTACCGCAAGCTGCGTCCGGGCGAGCCCCCCACGCGCGAGGCCGCGCAGACGCTCCTGGAGAACCTCTACTTCAACCCGAAGCGCTACGACCTCGCCAAGGTCGGCCGCTACAAGGTCAACAAGAAGCTGGGCGCCGACGCCCCGCTGGACGCCGGCATCCTGACCGTCGAGGACATCATCTCGACGATCAAGTACCTGGTGCAGCTGCACGCCGGCGAGACCGAGACCACGGGTGACAACGGCGAGACGATCGTCGTCGAGACCGACGACATCGACCACTTCGGCAACCGCCGTCTGCGCAGCGTCGGCGAGCTCATCCAGAACCAGGTCCGCACGGGTCTGGCCCGGATGGAGCGCGTCGTGCGCGAGCGCATGACGACCCAGGACGTCGAGGCGATCACGCCGCAGACCCTGATCAACATCCGGCCGGTCGTCGCCTCCATCAAGGAGTTCTTCGGCACCAGCCAGCTGTCGCAGTTCATGGACCAGAACAACCCCCTGTCTGGTCTGACCCACAAGCGTCGTCTCTCGGCGCTCGGCCCCGGTGGTCTGTCCCGTGAGCGGGCCGGCTTCGAGGTCCGCGACGTGCACCCCTCGCACTACGGCCGCATGTGCCCGATCGAGACGCCCGAAGGCCCGAACATCGGTCTGATCGGCTCGCTCGCCTCCTACGGCCGGGTCAACGCGTTCGGTTTCGTCGAGACCCCGTACCGCAAGGTCATCGACGGCCAGGTCACCGACGACGTCGACTACCTGACCGCCGACGAGGAGGACCGCTTCGTCATCGCGCAGGCCAACGCCCCGCTGACGGACGAGCTTCGCTTCGCCGAGGCCCGCGTGCTGGTCCGCCGCCGTGGCGGCGAGGTCGACTACGTCGGCCCCGAGGACGTGGACTACATGGACGTCTCGCCGCGCCAGATGGTGTCGGTCGCGACCGCCATGATCCCCTTCCTGGAGCACGACGACGCCAACCGTGCCCTCATGGGCGCGAACATGATGCGCCAGGCCGTTCCGCTCATCAAGTCGGAGGCCCCGCTCGTCGGCACCGGCATGGAGTACCGCTCCGCCGTCGACGCCGGCGACGTCGTCAAGGCCGAGAAGGCGGGTGTGGTCCAGGAGGTCTCCGCGGACTACATCACCACGGCCAACGACGACGGCACGTACATCACGTACCGCCTGCACAAGTTCTCCCGCTCCAACCAGGGCACCTCGGTCAACCAGAAGGTCATCGTCGACGAGGGCGACCGGGTCGTCGAGGGCCAGGTCCTCGCCGACGGTCCGGCCACCGAGAACGGCGAGATGGCCCTCGGCAAGAACCTGCTCGTGGCGTTCATGCCGTGGGAGGGTCACAACTACGAGGACGCGATCATCCTGTCGCAGCGCCTCGTGCAGGACGACGTCCTCTCCTCGATCCACATCGAGGAGCACGAGGTCGACGCCCGTGACACCAAGCTCGGCCCCGAGGAGATCACCCGGGACATCCCGAACGTCTCCGAGGAGGTCCTCGCCGACCTGGACGAGCGCGGCATCATCCGCATCGGTGCCGAGGTCATCGCCGGCGACATCCTCGTCGGCAAGGTCACCCCGAAGGGCGAGACCGAGCTGACCCCCGAGGAGCGCCTGCTGCGCGCGATCTTCGGTGAGAAGGCCCGTGAGGTCCGCGACACCTCGCTGAAGGTGCCGCACGGCGAGACCGGCAAGGTCATCGGCGTGCGCGTCTTCGACCGCGAGGAGGGCGACGAGCTGCCGCCGGGCGTGAACCAGCTGGTCCGCGTCTACGTCGCGCAGAAGCGCAAGATCACCGACGGTGACAAGCTCGCCGGCCGCCACGGCAACAAGGGTGTCATCTCCAAGATCCTGCCGATCGAGGACATGCCGTTCCTGGAGGACGGCACCCCGGTCGACATCATCCTCAACCCGCTGGGTGTGCCGTCCCGAATGAACCCGGGACAGGTCCTGGAGATCCACCTCGGCTGGCTCGCCAGCCGCGGCTGGGACGTCTCCGGCCTCGCCGACGAGTGGGCCAAGCGCCTCCAGGCCATCGGTGCCGACAAGGTCGCCCCGCGCACCAACGTCGCCACCCCGGTCTTCGACGGTGCCCGTGAGGACGAGCTGGCGGGTCTGCTGCAGCACACCATCCCGAACCGCGACGGCGAGCGCATGGTGCTCCCGTCCGGCAAGGCGCGGCTGTTCGACGGCCGCTCCGGTGAGCCGTTCCCGGACCCGATCTCGGTCGGCTACATGTACATCCTGAAGCTGCACCACCTGGTCGACGACAAGCTGCACGCCCGTTCGACCGGCCCGTACTCGATGATCACCCAGCAGCCGCTGGGTGGTAAGGCGCAGTTCGGTGGCCAGCGCTTCGGTGAGATGGAGGTGTGGGCCCTTGAGGCCTACGGCGCCGCGTACGCCCTCCAGGAGCTGCTGACCATCAAGTCCGACGACGTCACCGGCCGCGTGAAGGTCTACGAGGCCATCGTCAAGGGCGAGAACATCCCCGAGCCCGGCATCCCCGAGTCCTTCAAGGTGCTCATCAAGGAGATGCAGTCGCTCTGCCTGAACGTGGAGGTGCTGTCCAGCGACGGTATGTCCATCGAGATGCGTGACACCGACGAGGACGTCTTCCGCGCTGCGGAGGAGCTCGGCATCGACCTGTCCCGGCGCGAGCCGAGCAGCGTCGAAGAGGTCTGACGGGAGTCCGGCGGGGCCCTCACCCACAGGGCCCCGCCGACCCCCAGGCCCCCGTTTCAGACCACAGACTTACGACCCTGAGAGGGATTGACGCATAGTGCTCGACGTCAACTTCTTCGACGAGCTCCGGATCGGCCTGGCCACCGCTGACGACATTCGGCAGTGGAGCCACGGCGAGGTCAAGAAGCCCGAGACCATCAACTACCGCACCCTCAAGCCCGAGAAGGACGGACTCTTCTGCGAGAAGATCTTCGGCCCCACCCGGGACTGGGAGTGCTACTGCGGCAAGTACAAGCGCGTCCGCTTCAAGGGCATCATCTGCGAGCGTTGTGGCGTCGAGGTCACGCGCGCCAAGGTGCGTCGTGAGCGGATGGGCCACATCGAGCTCGCCGCGCCCGTCACCCACATCTGGTACTTCAAGGGCGTCCCGTCCCGACTGGGCTACCTGCTGGACCTCGCCCCGAAGGACCTGGAGAAGGTCATCTACTTCGCGGCGTACATGATCACGTACGTCGACGAGGAGCGCCGCACCCGCGACCTGCCCTCCCTGGAGGCGCACGTCTCGGTCGAGCGCCAGCAGATCGAGAACCGCCGCGACTCCGACCTGGAGGCCCGCGCCAAGAAGCTCGAGTCCGACCTGGCCGAGCTGGAGGCCGAGGGCGCCAAGGCGGACGTGCGCCGCAAGGTGCGCGAGGGCGCCGAGCGCGAGATGAAGCAGCTGCGCGACCGCGCGCAGCGCGAGATCGACCGCCTCGACGAGGTGTGGAACCGGTTCAAGAACCTCAAGGTCCAGGACCTGGAGGGCGACGAGCTGCTCTACCGCGAGCTGCGTGACCGCTTCGGCACGTACTTCGACGGCTCGATGGGTGCCGCGGCGCTGCAGAAGCGCCTGGAGTCCTTCGACCTCGAGGAGGAGGCCGAGAAGCTCCGCGAGATCATCCGCACCGGCAAGGGCCAGAAGAAGACCCGTGCCCTCAAGCGGCTCAAGGTCGTCTCCGCGTTCCTGCAGACCTCCAACAGCCCCAAGGGCATGGTCCTGGACTGCGTCCCGGTCATCCCGCCGGACCTGCGTCCGATGGTGCAGCTGGACGGTGGCCGCTTCGCGACCTCCGACCTGAACGACCTGTACCGACGTGTCATCAACCGCAACAACCGCCTGAAGCGGCTTCTCGACCTCGGCGCGCCCGAGATCATCGTGAACAACGAGAAGCGCATGCTCCAGGAGGCGGTCGACGCCCTCTTCGACAACGGCCGCCGCGGCCGCCCGGTCACGGGCCCCGGCAACCGTCCGCTGAAGTCCCTCAGCGACATGCTGAAGGGCAAGCAGGGCCGTTTCCGTCAGAACCTGCTCGGCAAGCGTGTCGACTACTCGGCGCGTTCCGTCATCGTCGTCGGCCCGCAGCTCAAGCTGCACCAGTGCGGTCTGCCCAAGGCGATGGCGCTGGAGCTGTTCAAGCCGTTCGTGATGAAGCGCCTGGTCGACCTGAACCACGCGCAGAACATCAAGTCGGCCAAGCGCATGGTCGAGCGCGGCCGCACCGTCGTGTACGACGTCCTCGAAGAGGTCATCGCCGAGCACCCGGTGCTGCTGAACCGTGCGCCCACCCTGCACCGCCTCGGCATCCAGGCCTTCGAGCCGCAGCTGGTCGAGGGCAAGGCCATCCAGATCCACCCGCTCGTCTGCACCGCGTTCAACGCGGACTTCGACGGTGACCAGATGGCCGTGCACCTGCCGCTGTCCGCGGAGGCGCAGGCCGAGGCCCGCATCCTGATGCTGTCCTCGAACAACATCCTCAAGCCGGCCGACGGCCGCCCGGTGACGATGCCGACCCAGGACATGGTCCTCGGTCTGTTCTTCCTCACCACGGACGGCGAGCTGCGCGACGTCAAGGGCGAGGGCCGCGCGTTCGGCTCCACGGCCGAGGCGACCATGGCGTTCGACGCGGGCGAGCTGTCGCTCCAGTCGCGGGTCGACATCCGCTTCCCGGTGGGCACCATCCCGCCGCGTGGCTGGACGCCGCCGGCCCGTGAGGAGGGCGAGCCCGAGTGGCAGCAGGGTGACAGCTTCCGGCTGACCACCACCCTGGGCCGCGCGCTCTTCAACGAGCTGCTGCCCGAGGACTACCCGTTCGTCGACTACTCGGTGGGCAAGAAGCAGCTCTCCGAGATCGTCAACGACCTGGCCGAGCGCTACCCCAAGGTCATCGTGGCGGCGACGCTCGACAACCTGAAGGCGGCCGGCTTCTACTGGGCGACCCGTTCCGGTGTCACCGTGGCCATCTCCGACGTCGTCGTTCCCGAGGCGAAGAAGGAGATCGTCAAGGGCTACGAGGCGCAGGACGAGAAGGTCCAGAAGCAGTACGAGCGCGGTCTGATCACCAAGGAAGAGCGCACTCAGGAGCTCATCGCGATCTGGACCAAGGCGACCAACGAGGTCGCCGAGGCGATGAACGAGAACTTCCCCAAGACCAACCCCATCTTCATGATGGTTGACTCGGGTGCCCGAGGAAACATGATGCAGATGCGGCAGATCGCCGGTATGCGTGGTCTGGTGTCGAACGCGAAGAACGAGACCATCCCGCGTCCGATCAAGGCCTCGTTCCGTGAGGGCCTGTCCGTGCTGGAGTACTTCATCTCCACCCACGGTGCCCGTAAGGGTCTGGCGGACACCGCTCTGCGTACCGCCGACTCGGGTTACCTCACCCGTCGTCTGGTGGACGTCTCGCAGGACGTCATCATCCGCGAGGAGGACTGCGGCACCGAGCGCGGCCTCAAGCTGGCGATCGCCGAGCGCGGCGAGGACGGTGTCCTGCGCAAGACGGGCAACGTCGAGACGTCCGTGTACGCGCGCTGCCTCGCCGAGGACATCGTGGTCGACGGCAAGGTCCTGGCCCCGGCCGGCACCGACCTCGGCGACGTCCTCATCGAGGAACTGGTCAAGCACGGTGTGGAGACGGTCAAGACCCGCTCGGTCCTGACCTGCGAGTCCGCCGTCGGCACCTGCGCGATGTGCTACGGCCGCTCGCTGGCCACCGGCAAGCTGGTCGACATCGGTGAGGCGGTCGGCATCATCGCCGCCCAGTCCATCGGTGAGCCCGGTACCCAGCTGACGATGCGTACCTTCCACACCGGTGGTGTGGCCGGTGACGACATCACCCAGGGTCTGCCGCGTGTCGTCGAGCTCTTCGAGGCCCGTACCCCGAAGGGTGTCGCCCCGATCTCCGAGGCCTCCGGCCGCGTGCGGATCGAGGAGACCGAGAAGACGAAGAAGATCATCGTCACCCCGGACGACGGCAGCGACGAGACGGCGTACCCGATCTCCAAGCGCGCCAAGGTCCTGGTCCGCGAGGGCGAGCACGTCGAGGTGGGCCAGCAGCTCACCGTGGGTGCCACCAACCCGCACGACGTGCTGCGCATCCTGGGTCAGCGTGCCGTCCAGGTCCACCTGGTCGGCGAGGTCCAGAAGGTCTACAACTCGCAGGGTGTGTCGATCCACGACAAGCACATCGAGATCATCATCCGGCAGATGCTGCGCCGTGTGACGATCATCGAGTCGGGCGACGCGGAGCTGCTGCCCGGCGAGCTGGTCGAGCGCTCGAAGTTCGAGACCGAGAACCGTCGTGTGGTCCAGGAGGGCGGTCACCCGGCCTCCGGTCGTCCGCAGCTGATGGGTATCACCAAGGCCTCGCTGGCGACGGAGTCCTGGCTGTCGGCCGCCTCCTTCCAGGAGACGACCCGAGTCCTGACGGACGCGGCGATCAACGCCAAGTCCGACAGCCTCATCGGCCTCAAGGAGAACGTCATCATCGGTAAGCTCATCCCGGCCGGTACGGGTCTGTCCCGCTACCGCAACATCCGGGTCGAGCCGACCGAGGAGGCCAAGGCCGCGATGTACTCGGCCGTCGGCTACGACGACATCGACTACTCGCCGTTCGGCACCGGCTCCGGCCAGGCCGTTCCGCTGGAGGACTACGACTACGGTCCGTACAACCAGTAAGCGGGCAGTCTGAAGGGCGGCCACTCCCCTCGGGGGGTGGCCGCCCTTCGGCGTGTCCGGGGGACGTCAGCGGGGCAGACCCGCGTAGTGCCCCAGGGCGGTCAGCCGGGTCTGGTGGCTCGGGTGGGAGGACAGCAGCCGGCCCAGGGGACCGGGCTCCTTGAGCTTCTGGCCCTGCGCGGCCAGGGCGGCCTTCTTCGTGGCCTGCTCGGTCTCCAGGTGGTACAGGACCTCGGCCAGCTCGCGGGCGAAGCCCAGCTCGGCCGCCTGCTGGTCGGCGCGCAGTTCCCCGCGCCGGCCGGCGTAGGCCAGCAGGAACGGGGCGAGCACGAGCGGGATCACGATGTACCAGGCGATGACGAACGCGCAGAACACCGCCAGCGCCATGAACAGGCCCAGGGCCAGCGTCGCGACGACGGAGAAGTACCCGGTGATCAGGAGCGCGAACGCCGCCAGCGTCCGGGTCACCGCCCAGGCGATCCGGCCGGGCAGGGAGTACCAGTAGCCGAGCAGACCGGCCCAGGCGTGGCCGCCGGTGTGGTGGCCCAGCTCGTGCGCGAGCACGGCGGCCAGGTTGCTGCTCGGGATCCGGTTGAGCGAGTACGTCGTGACGGCGACGACATGACCGGCCACCGCGGCCGCGTTCAGGTCGTCGCTGTTCTGCACCATCAGCTGGTACGTGCCCGGTTCTATGCCCGCGCGCGCCGTCACCTCGTGCCAGACCGGCTCCAGCCGGGCCCGCTCCTCCTCGGAGGGCCGGCGCAGCTTGAGCACGATGCGGGCGAAGGCCAGCTCGGTCGGCCGGTGGAAGACGAGCAGACCCGATGCGACCCAGGCCAGGACCACCACCGTTCCCACGCCCGTCCCGAACAGACCAACCGCGACGGTGGCGACCAGGGCGAGGCTGACCAGGGCCCCCGGCACCTGCACGGCCAGCCGCCCGATCGCCGTGATGTCGGCCCCCCGCTGGTGCTCGGCGACGTGCACCCGGGCACCGCGGTGACGGTATTCGAGGTCGTCCGGCGCGAACGTGGGCATGGGCGGGGTGGCGCCCGGGGGCAGCGCGGGCATCGGCGGCACGGCGCCACCGGTGACCGACGCCGGGGCTCCCGGGACCGGATACGCCGGAGGCCGACCGGGGAGCGCGGGCGCGTGTTGCTCGGGGTGGGCGGGGGGCCGTGCCGGGTGCGACGGGGCGGGGACCGAGGTGTCCGCGGGGTGCCCCGGGTACGCCGGGGGTCGCCCCGGGTGGGGCGGTCCTGCGGGCGGGGCGAGCGGGGGCGTGGTGTCCGGGTACCGAGGCGGGGCCGGCGGGTTCGCGTATCCGCTCGGATACGGCGGTGCGACGGGGGCGGCCGGCGGGCCGGGGTAAGCCGGTGCCGGGCCCGGGTGGGCGGGCGGTGCTGCGGGGGTGGTCGGGCCTGGGTACGTGGGCGGTGCGGAGGCGGGTGGGGTGGTCGGGGCCGTCGTCCCGGAGGTGAAGGGCGCGGCTGTCGGGGTGCCCGGGTAGGCCGGTGGTGCTGTCGGGGTGACCGTGCCCGGGTATGCAGGCGGTGCCGCGGGGGTTTCCGGGCCTGGGTAGGTCGGCGGTGCTGCCGGGGTGGCCGTGCCGGGGTACGGGGGCGGTGTCGCGGAGGCGGCCGGGCCCGGGTAGGCGGGCGGCGCGGCAGGGTTCCGCGGGTCCGGGGTGGCCGGGGCCGACGGCCCGGGGGCGAGCGGAGTGGCCGCGTCCCGCGGTTCAGGGGCGGCCGGAGCCGCCTGGGGCGGACAGGCCGGCGGGGCGGTCGGCGGGGTGGCCGTGCCCGGACGAGCGGGCGGGGCGGTCGGCGGGGTGGCCGTGCCCGGACGAGCGGGCGGTGCCGCCGGAGCGGTCGCGTTCGGGTAGGCGGGCGGGGCCGGTGGTTCGGGGTACTGCGGTGGTGTGTCCGGCGGCTGGGGCATGAGCGGGCTCCTTCGCGTGCGGGGACGTCAGCCGACGAGCGCGGCGGTGGGCAACAGCAGGACACCGGCGGAGAAGGCGACCAGACCGGTACGGATCCACCGGTGCTTGGACGCCGCGATCCGGCTGTTCTCGGCGAGCGCCGCGAGCAGGGCGGCGCCCGGGTCCCGTTCGGTGTCGGCGAGCGCCTCGGCCAGCCGGCCCTCCCGGACCGCCTGGTGGATGTCGCCGAAGTAGCACAGGGGGCGCCCCGCCACCCAGGACCCGGCGCGGTAGCGGGGCAGTACCGCGAGCAGCAGCGCGAGCAGCGACAGGGCCAGCCCCGCCGCCCCCGCCCACCACAGCGTGGCCGCGGGACCGGAGAGCCGGCCCGGCGACCAGTTCCGCCCGGCGACCAGCCCGGTGAACAGCCCGGCCGCCAGGCCCAGCGCCGCCACCAGGACGGAGGCCTTGGCGTCGGCCCGCGCTATCTCGTCGCGCAACTCGCCGAGCAGCCGTTCCGCGGTGTGCCGTACGGGCGTGCTCGGCGGTGCGGTGGTGTCGGGGGTGGTCATGGCGCGCCCGTCTCGGACGGGTCCGTGTCCGTGCGCCACGGGGCCGCACCGGGTGCCGGCGGCACGGCCGGCGGGGGCGGCAGCGGCGGGACGGGCGGTGCGGCGGCGGGGGCCGCCCCGTCCCGCGGGGGCCCCGGAGGGGAGCCGTACGCCCCGGCCGACCCCTGTGCGGCCGGGGCGTACGGGGCCGGGGCCCCGGGAGGCGGGGGAGGGATGGTGGGCTGCGGGGGGACGTACGGCTGCGGCGGGGCCGGGGGCAGCGCCTGGGGCGGTGCCGACTGCTCGCGCATGAGGTCGTCGACGGAGCGCAGGACGGAGCGGGCCGCCTCGGCCTTCTCGTAGTCCTCCAGGGTGTCGCCCGCGATCAGTTCGAGTTCCTGGCGGATGGCGCCCAGCTGCTCCTTCTGCAGGTTGCCGACGACCATCCCGGTGTCCCCGGGGTGGGCCGCGAGGTGCAGGGCCCACGTCGCGACGCCCCCGTGCTGGAGCCAGTACCGGTAGAACGCGATCTTCTGGGCGGCCAGTTCCTGGGCCTGCTGCTCGCGCAGCACCTCCAGATGGTGGTCGAGCTGCGCCCGGCGCATCCGGAACTCGTGCTCGGGATCGAGCATCTCCGACTCGTAGCGCAGGGTGCGCAGGCGCCGCCGGTGGGCGATCGCCTCGTCGTCCAGTCGCAGCCGCACCGCGCAGGTGACGTGCAGACCGGTGCCCGCGGCGAAGACGCCCTCAGCCGTGACCGCCTGCTGCACGGCCCGTTCGGCGCCCGGGCTGTCCTCGATGGAGAAGCCCCGGGTGACCGGGCGCGCCACCTGGTGCAGTTCCCGGGCGAGCCGGGTCGGCACGTCCCGTTCGCCGCTCGCCACGAGGGCCTTCGGGTCCGCCACCCGCCAGGTGAGGTCGGCGGTGCCGCTGAAGGAGAACGCGTCGTCGTCGCTGGGCAGTTCGAGTTCGAGCCGGACCGGGTGGCTGCCCATGTCCACCTCGTACACGGAGGTGTAGCGGCGGGCCGTGGCCTCCGCGCGGCTCGGGCGGTGCGGGGGCATGTAGACGTCGTACGAGCCGCCCGCGGTGACGAAGACCAGGGCGTGGTCGATCGCGCCGACCTGCCGGCGCACGGTGTAGTCGAACCGCGAGATCGGGCGCACGGTCAGGACCGGGTCGATCAGCGCGGTGTGCCGGTCGGCGTTCTGCGACCACTCCGGTGGGCGGCGGAAGTCCGCCATGACTCAACTCCTCGTTTTCTCAGGGTCGTTCAGCGCTCGTCGGCGCCGGGTGCAGCACCGTGAGCAGGTGCTCGGCCATCGGAGGGCGGGGGCCGCCGTCCTGCGCGCGCATCGTGCGCAGTGCGTGGTCGAGGCGCTTGCGGTCGTCCGCGCTGACCACCAGGGCGGGCAGCAGCAGCTCCAGGGCGGTGGCGGCGTCCGCGCGGCGGGTGGCGACGTGCACCCAGGTCCGCAGGGCGGTCAGCGCCGCCCTGGTGTGGGTGCGGTCGTTGAGCGCGGCGCGCCACAGGGTGGCCAGGTCCCGGGCGGCGTCCTGCTGGTACATGCCGGTCTCGGCGTACCAGCCGACGAGCGCGCCCTCCTCGTCGTTGTCGCACGCGCGCGCGAAGGCGGCCAGGGCGAGGTCGCGGACCGCCGGCGTGTCCCGCTGCGACAGCCGTACGAACTCGGCGAGCACCTCCTCGCGGCGCTGACCGGCGGAGAGCAGCAGGGCGGCGGACTCGGTGAGGTGGTCCTGCTCGGCCGGGCTGCTGGCGTCGATCCGGGCGCGGGCGGCCAGCGCCTCCAGGACCGGCCCGGCGAGGTCGGGGCGGAGCGGGGCGAGCAGGCCGAGGGCGCGGATGGCGGTCCACCGCCGTCCCCGGTGGCCGTCGGTGCACCACTGGCTGAGCAGCCGCAGGACGATCGGCACGTCGAGCAGCTGGGCCAGCGCGAGCGTGTTGGCGGCGGTGACGCGCGGGCCGACGGCCTCCGCGGTGGCCCAGCCGTTGACGAGCAGCGCGATCGCCGAGGGCAGGTCGGCGGCGGTGAGCAGCGCGGCGGCCGCGGCGGCGCGGGTGCGGACCAGGGGACGGCCGTCGCGGGCGAGTTCCCGCAGCCACTCCACCAGGGCCGGGCGGGCCGAGGGGTGCCCGGTCCACATCTCGGTGAGCAGGACGTGCGGGGTGCGTTCGTCGTGGAAGGCGGCCATGAACTGCGGGACCGGCCCCCACTCGGTCTGCTCCTGCCGTACCTCGCCGGCGGCCCGCGCGAGGACGAGGCGGTCCTCGGCGGCCGGTCCGAACACCGGGACGGTGGGCGGCCGTTCGGGATGCTGCAACCGTTCGAAGTGCAGGAACAGCTTGTCTGCGAGTTCGGCGGCCAGCACGTAGGGCGCCTGGTCGAAGACGGCCAGCGCGATGATGAAGGCCTTGTCGCGCAGCCCCAGCTCCGGATCGCCGAGCCAGGCGCGGCACTGCTCCTCGACGGCGGCCTGCCCGAAGTCCGCGAGACGTGCCAGCGCCTGCGGACTGCCGTCGTACGCCGCGAGCGCCCCGGCGAACGCGGCGGCCTCGGCCGGACGGCGGTCGGTGTCCGCGAGGAAGCGGGCCACGGGTGCCAGCGCGAGCAGGGCGTCGGCCTCTTCGGGCCGGTGCCGGCGCAGCAGCGCCCGTACGACGTCCTCGGCGGGCGGCGGTGCCCAGGGGCAGGGCGTGACCCCGGGCAGATGCGGCGAGTTCTCCACGGTCACGACGAGACAGCCGCCGGTCCTGGCCAGCTGGTCCCGGGCCGCGAACAGATGGGTGTCGCGCAGCGGGCGGTTGCGGCTGAGCGGCAGGTCCCGCAGGACGTAGCCGCCGGGTTGGGTGAGCGCGCCGCTCAGCGCGGCGGGCGCGGTCTCGGGGCTCAGGGCGTGCACGGCGGGGACGCCCAGGCGGTGCACCAGCATCAGCGCGGCGGCGTTGCGGCCGGTGGCGTGGGCGCCGGAGAGGACCAGCACCCGCTCCTCGCGCAGCCGCTCCAGCGCGGCCGCGAAGGCGGGCCCCTCGGCGAAGACGGCGGCCAGCTCCTCGATCCGCTCGCGGGGCACCTCGCCGGAGGCGTCGGGCGTGGTCCCCACGGGCCCGTGGTGGTGGATCTCGGTACGGCCGCCCAGGTACACGTCGCCGTCCACCCGGCCACCCGACACACCGTGCTGGGAGCCGCCGACCAGGCTGCCGCCGAAACGGGTGTCCTCGCCGAGGAAGAAGCCCGGGGTGTGCGCCACCAGTTCACGCTGGGCGGCCCGTGCCTCGTGGCTGTTCTCCTCCTCCGGGTCCGGGCCGGCGGCGGGCCACGGGTCCTCGTCGGGGACCGGCCGGACCGGCGGGGCCTGCTCGTCGGGGGCCGGCTCGCCGACGGCGGCGGTAGCCGTCATGCGCCCTCACCCGCCGTGCCGCCGAGGTGCACGTCCCCGGTGACCTGCCCGCCGGAGACGCCGTGCTGGTCCCCGGCCACCAGGCTGCCGCCGAACCGGGGCGACCCGCCGCCGAAGTCGAACACCACGCCACCCGCGCCCGGCGACGCGGGCGTGGACGGCGCCTGGGCGGGTGCCGCCGGGGCCCCGGCGGCCGGCGACCCCGGTGCCGGGACGTCCCCCGACGTGCCCGGCACCGGGGCTTCCCCCGCCCCCGTTCCACCGTGGTCCGTGGCGCCGCTCGGCACCGGCCCGTGCAGCCAGGCGCGCAGCGGCCCGTTCTTGCTGGTCAGGGTCACCGGATGGAACTCGGCGGCCCGGATGCCGTGGTGGTCGTGGCGCACGACGCCGGTGTGCACGCCCTCCGACACGCACAGCGCGAAGCCGTTGTCCCGCTCCCGCAGCGCGGCGCGCAGCAGCGGGGCGTCCAGCAGCCGGCAGGCGTGGTTCAGGTCGGAACCGACCCAGCCGCCGTGCTCGTCCACGGCCACGTACCCGGTGGCGACCACGCCCCGCAGCCTGATCTGGGCGGAGCTCGATGCCAGCCGGTTGTACCCGTGCAGCCGGGCGGGCACCTCGGTGAGCAGGGCCCGCAGCAGCGCCGGGACGGACGCGCCCGCGTCGATCAGCTCCATGACGGAGTCGCCGCGGTCGGCCCGCTGCCGCAGCGTCTCGTCGACGCCGGCGCGTTCCAGCGCGCGGTCGGCGATGTCGTAGAGCACGCGCCGCAGATAGGCCTGTTCGACGTCGTCCCGGTCGCTGTACTTCTCGATGTCGAACAGCAGGATCGTCCGGCTCACGGGATCTTTCATGCTTGCCTCTCGGTCGGTGCCGTGGTGGTGGGGGCCGCGCCGCCGTCAGCAGGGTGGCGCCTGGCGCCGCGGGGGCGTGAGGACGGATGACCCACTGGGACTGTGACCGTGTGCACAGAGCGGGCGGCGGCCGGGAAGTGCGCTGTGTGCGCGGGCGCTCACTCCGGCGCGTCGGCCCGCGCGAGCCGTCGCAGCACGTCCGGTCGTACGATCACCAGCGCCCGGCGGCCGGTGCGCACCACATCGCGCTCCCGCAGGTCCTTCAGCAGGCGCTGCACCGCCTCGCGCGAGGCGCCGACCGAGCCGGCCAGCTCCTGCTTGCTCAGCGGCACGGAGAGTTCGACGCCCTCGGCGGTGCGTCGGCCGTGGGTGCGGGCGAGGTCGAGCAGCAGGGTGGCGAAGCGCTCCCGGACGGTCATGGAGGCGAACTCCAGCCGGCGCCGGTCGGCGGCGCGGGTGCGGTCCGAGGTGAGCCCGAGCAGGGCGAAGGAGACGGCGGGGGAAAGCGCCAGGAACTCCGTGAACCGTTCGCGCTGCACGGCCACCGCCCGCACCTGCTCCAGCGCGGTCACGGTGGCCGAGCGGGTACGGCCGGTCAGCGCGGCCGACTCGCCGATGATGTCGCCGGGCCCGCGCAGTGCGAGCAGGGCCTCGTAGCCGTTGGCCGCGGCCGCGGTCACCTTGGTCCAGCCCTGCACGAGGACCAGTACGTGGGAGGACGGCTCGTGGTGGTGGATGAGCACGGACCGCGCGGTGAAGGTCAGCTCCCGGCCCAGCGCGAGCAGCGCCGCCCGGTCCTCGGCCTCCAGCCGGGCCAGGAACGGCACCCGGTCGTCGAGACCGCCGTCGTACGGAGCGGACGCGGTCCACTTGCTCGCCATGCCGGTTCCCCCGAATCGTTCACCGCGGTGGACGGATCAACGTACTGAAAGGGCATCCGGCGGCAGCCCGGCAAGAGCGGAATCCGGCCATGCGGCGGAGACGGGGGAGCGGGAGCGAGCGAAGGTGTGCGACCAGCCGCGACGCCGTGCTGTGGCGCCCCGCCGCCGGGTGGCGGACGATGGGGACAAAACCATGCTGACGAGGTGGGAAAGTCCAGCGTGTCGGGGGCTGCTCCATTTGTTTTGACCGAAGTCCGTGAGGTAGGTACTCTCAGACCTTGTGCCTGGGGTGTGCCCTGGCTGCTGTGCGTGCCTTGAAACCGTATGGCGAGCCGCTACCGGCCACCGTAATTCGCGCCCTTTTCGCCTTGCGGCGGGAGTCTGGCGGATTCGACACACCCGACCGCGTGGGTCGGCGACGTTCCAGGTTAGCTGTACCCATCGGCACACAGAAACCGGAGAAGTAGTGCCTACGATCCAGCAGCTGGTCCGTAAGGGCCGGCAGGACAAGGTCGAGAAGAACAAGACGCCCGCACTTGAGGGTTCCCCTCAGCGTCGCGGCGTCTGCACGCGTGTGTTCACGACCACCCCGAAGAAGCCGAACTCGGCCCTGCGTAAGGTCGCGCGTGTGCGTCTGACCAGCGGGATCGAGGTCACCGCTTACATTCCGGGTGAGGGACACAACCTGCAGGAGCACTCCATCGTGCTCGTGCGCGGCGGCCGTGTGAAGGACCTGCCGGGTGTTCGCTACAAGATCATCCGCGGCTCCCTCGACACCCAGGGTGTCAAGAACCGCAAGCAGGCCCGCAGCCGCTACGGCGCCAAGAAGGAGAAGTAAGAATGCCTCGTAAGGGCCCCGCCCCGAAGCGCCCGGTCATCATCGACCCGGTTTACGGCTCTCCTCTGGTGACCTCGCTGATCAACAAGGTGCTGCTGAACGGCAAGCGCTCCACCGCCGAGCGCATCGTCTACGGCGCCATGGAGGGTCTGCGCGAGAAGACCGGCAACGACCCGGTCATCACCCTCAAGCGCGCCCTTGAGAACATCAAGCCGACCCTCGAGGTCAAGTCCCGCCGTGTCGGTGGTGCCACCTACCAGGTTCCGGTCGAGGTCAAGCCCGGCCGTGCCAACACGCTGGCGCTGCGCTGGCTGGTCGGTTACTCCCGCGCCCGTCGCGAGAAGACCATGACCGAGCGTCTGCTCAACGAGCTCCTCGACGCCTCCAACGGCCTGGGTGCCGCTGTGAAGAAGCGCGAGGACACGCACAAGATGGCCGAGTCCAACAAGGCCTTCGCGCACTACCGCTGGTAGTCGCAGTCCACATCGAGACCGAGAGAAGACTGAAGCCTTATGGCTACCACTTCGCTTGACCTGGCCAAGGTGCGCAACATCGGCATCATGGCCCACATCGACGCGGGCAAGACGACCACCACCGAGCGGATCCTGTTCTACACCGGTGTGTCCTACAAGATCGGTGAGGTCCACGACGGCGCTGCCACCATGGACTGGATGGAGCAGGAGCAGGAGCGTGGCATCACGATCACCTCTGCTGCCACCACCTGCCACTGGCCGCTGGAAGACGTCGACCACACCATCAACATCATCGACACCCCGGGTCACGTCGACTTCACCGTCGAGGTGGAGCGCTCCCTGCGCGTGCTCGACGGTGCGGTGACGGTGTTCGACGGCGTCGCCGGCGTTGAGCCCCAGTCCGAGACCGTGTGGCGTCAGGCGGACCGCTACGGCGTTCCGCGCATCTGCTTCGTCAACAAGCTCGACCGCACCGGTGCCGAGTTCCACCGCTGTGTCGACATGATCGTCGACCGTCTGGGCGCGCAGCCGCTGGTCATGCAGCTGCCGATCGGCGCCGAGGCGGACTTCAAGGGCGTCGTCGACCTGGTGACGATGAAGGCCTTCGTGTGGTCCGCCGAGGCCACCAAGGGCGAGATGTACGACATCGTCGACATCCCGGACACCCACACCGAGGCTGCCGAGGAGTACCGCGGCAAGCTGCTCGAGGCCGTGGCCGAGAACGACGAAGAGATCATGGAGCTGTACCTGGAGGGCGAGGAGCCTTCCGTGGAGCAGCTGTACGCCGCGATCCGTCGCATCACCATCGCGTCCGGCAAGAGCGACGGCACCACCGTCACTCCCGTGTTCTGCGGCACCGCGTTCAAGAACAAGGGTGTCCAGCCCCTGCTCGACGCGGTCGTGCGCTACCTCCCCTCCCCGCTCGACGTCGAGGCCATCGAGGGCCACGCCGTCAACGACCCGGAGGAGGTCGTCCGCCGCAAGCCGTCCGACGACGAGCCGCTGTCCGCGCTGGCGTTCAAGATCATGAGCGACCCGCACCTCGGCAAGCTCACCTTCGTCCGGGTCTACTCGGGCCGCCTGGAGTCCGGCACCTCGGTGCTGAACTCCGTCAAGGGCAAGAAGGAGCGCATCGGCAAGATCTACCGCATGCACGCCAACAAGCGTGAGGAGATCGACGCGGTGGGCGCCGGCGACATCGTCGCCGTCATGGGCCTGAAGCAGACCACCACCGGTGAGACGCTCTGCGACGAGAAGAACCCGGTGATCCTGGAGTCCATGGACTTCCCGGCGCCGGTCATCGAGGTCGCGATCGAGCCCAAGTCCAAGGGTGACCAGGAGAAGCTGGGTGTCGCCATCCAGCGTCTCGCGGAGGAGGACCCCTCCTTCCAGGTGCACACCAACGAGGAGACCGGCCAGACCGTCATCGGCGGTATGGGCGAGCTTCACCTCGAGGTGCTGGTCGACCGGATGAAGCGCGAGTTCAAGGTCGAGGCCAACGTCGGCAAGCCGCAGGTGGCCTACCGCGAGACGATCCGCAAGGCCGTCGAGCGCGTCGACTACACGCACAAGAAGCAGACCGGTGGTACCGGTCAGTTCGCGAAGGTGCAGATCGGCATCGAGCCGATCGAGAGCGGCGACACCTCGTACGAGTTCGTGAACAAGGTGACCGGTGGTCGCATCCCGAAGGAGTACATCCCTTCGGTCGACGCCGGTGCGCAGGAGGCCATGCAGTTCGGCATCCTGGCCGGCTACGAGATGACCGGTGTCCGTGTCATCCTCCACGACGGTGCCTACCACGAGGTCGACTCCTCCGAGCTCGCCTTCAAGATCGCCGGTTCGCAGGCCTTCAAGGAGGCCGCGCGCAAGGCTTCGCCCGTGCTCCTTGAGCCGATGATGGCCGTCGAGGTCACCACGCCCGAGGACTACATGGGTGAGGTCATCGGCGACATCAACTCCCGCCGTGGCCAGATCCAGGCCATGGAGGAGCGGGCTGGTGCCCGCGTCGTGAAGGGCCTCGTGCCCCTGTCGGAGATGTTCGGCTACGTCGGCGACCTCCGCAGCAAGACGTCGGGTCGCGCAAGCTACTCGATGCAGTTCGACTCCTACGCCGAGGTTCCGCGGAACGTCGCCGAGGAGATCATCGCGAAGGCCAAGGGCGAGTAACGCACCGCGTTCCCACGCTTTAGGCTTGACTCCGGAGCCTCCAGGGGCAAACAGCCGTGAACCCGGATGTTTGCCCCGGGCCCCGGGCATTAACAGCAAAGATCACCTGGCGCCGATGAAGTAAGGCGTACAGAACCACTCCACAGGAGGACCCCAGTGGCGAAGGCGAAGTTCGAGCGGACTAAGCCGCACGTCAACATCGGCACCATCGGTCACATCGACCACGGTAAGACGACCCTCACGGCCGCCATTACCAAGGTGCTGCACGACGCGTACCCGGAGCTGAACGAGGCCACCCCGTTCGACAACATCGACAAGGCGCCCGAGGAGCGCCAGCGCGGTATCACCATCTCCATCGCGCACGTCGAGTACCAGACCGAGGCGCGTCACTACGCCCACGTCGACTGCCCGGGTCACGCGGACTACATCAAGAACATGATCACCGGTGCCGCGCAGATGGACGGCGCGATCCTGGTGGTCGCCGCCACCGACGGCCCGATGCCGCAGACCAAGGAGCACGTGCTCCTGGCCCGCCAGGTCGGCGTTCCGTACATCGTCGTCGCCCTGAACAAGGCCGACATGGTGGACGACGAGGAGATCCTGGAGCTCGTCGAGCTCGAGGTGCGTGAGCTCCTCTCCGAGTACGAGTTCCCGGGCGACGACGTTCCGGTCGTCAAGGTCTCCGCGCTGAAGGCCCTCGAGGGCGACGCGCAGTGGACCCAGTCCGTCCTGGACCTCATGAACGCCGTCGACACCGCGATCCCGGAGCCGGAGCGCGACGTCGACAAGCCGTTCCTGATGCCGATCGAGGACGTCTTCACCATCACCGGCCGCGGTACGGTCGTCACCGGCCGTATCGAGCGTGGTGTCCTCAAGGTCAACGAGACCGTCGACATCATCGGCATCAAGCCGGAGAAGACCTCCACCACGGTCACCGGCATCGAGATGTTCCGCAAGCTGCTCGACGAGGGCCAGGCCGGTGAGAACGTCGGTCTGCTGCTCCGCGGCATCAAGCGCGAGGACGTCGAGCGCGGCCAGGTCATCATCAAGCCGGGTTCGGTCACCCCGCACACCGAGTTCGAGGCTCAGGCCTACATCCTGTCCAAGGACGAGGGTGGCCGCCACACGCCGTTCTTCAACAACTACCGTCCGCAGTTCTACTTCCGTACGACGGACGTGACGGGCGTTGTGACCCTCCCCGAGGGCACCGAGATGGTCATGCCGGGCGACAACACCGAGATGTCCGTCCAGCTGATCCAGCCGGTCGCCATGGAAGAGGGCCTGAAGTTCGCCATCCGTGAGGGTGGCCGCACCGTGGGCGCCGGCCAGGTCACCAAGATCGTCAAGTAAGTTCCGCTTGCTTGAAGGTCACTGACTGACCTCGGGAGAGGCCCGTACGACTCCGGTCGTACGGGCCTCTTCGCATGTCCGCCACTTTCCGGAACCCCTTGTGCGACGGCGCCGGGCCGCTTAGGAATGACCTTGCCCCCAGGCCGACCACCGCAGGCCGATCATCCGAGGAAAGTGACCCGCGTGAGCACCGTCCCGCCCGCCCAAGGCCCCGACGACCCCTCCTCCCCGTCCGACGAGCAGTGGGACGCGTTCCTGCGGGAGGTGGTGGCGGGCGGCGGCGGGCGCGCCCCCAAGGAGCCGTCGGCCCGGGCCCGGATGGCGGCCGTACGACTGCGCCGCCCGCGCCGCCCGAAGCGCACCAGGTCGGCCACCGCCTGGCTGGCGAGCGCGGCGCCCTGGCTGGCCGCGGGGGCCGTGGTGGCCTTCGGCGCCTTCCAGATGGGCCTGATACCGCAGTCCTCCGGGCCCGTCTCCGGCCCGGCCAAGGCGGTCTCCCTGCCCGGCGGCGGCACCTCGGACGGCAACCAGTGCGGCACCGGCGACTACCACCACTTCCCGCTGCCGCCCGAAGCCGACAAGCCCGAGCCCTCCGACACCGGCTCCGGTCCGCGCCTGGTTCTCGCCTCCTACGGCTACGAGAAGCTGTCGTCCCGCTCGCCGGGCCACCTCACCGTGGGCCTGGGCTTCGCCCCCGGCGCGAAGAAGTCCCTGGAACTGTCGCGGAACCTGGGGGGCCAGGGCGTGGCGGTGGAGATAGAGGGCCCGCAGGGGCTGGTGGCCGGCGCCCACGGGCTGCCCGTCACCTGGTCCTCCTCGAAGAAGGGCGCCTCCGTCGACGTGAGCGACGGGACCGGCGGCGAGATAACCCTGCCCTCCCAGGCGCTGTGCCCCGGCTACGACGCCCGCTCGGTGGCGGAGGCGCTCCAGCCCCCCACGGACTCCCACCGGACCGTCACCGGCCAGCCGGCCTACCGCCTGGTCGTCTCCCTGCGCGACCCGGCCGTCGGCACCCTGCGCACCTCGCTGGGCCTGCCGGCCGAGGACGGCGTGCTCAGCGCGAACAACCTGGTGCCGGAACAGGGGGACTGGACCGGCGGCAAGGCCGCAGTGAGCAACGTGTAGTCGCGGCGGAGCCTTGGCGGGCGACGGGGCACGGCGGGGCGAAAGGGTGGGGCGACGGGGTACGGCGGGGCGAAAGGGCCGGCCGGCGGGGCGGCGGGACACGGCGGGGCGGCCTCCGCAGGTCCGGGTGCGCGGCGAGGACGGCGGAAACGCGGCGGGGCGGCGGGCGGCACCCGGGCGGGCGTACCGGCCCGGACCGGCTGCCCCCCGGCGGTGCCACCCGCCGCCCCTACCGCTCCCGCGTCAGCTCACCGTCTTGCTCCTGTCCAGGGACACCACGGCGGTCTGGTTCGCCGTGACGAGCTGCCCGTAGTTCGGGTCGACGGCGGAGGCGCGCGCGTTGACCGCCACGTCGCCCTTCTGGAACGGGGTCGTGCCCGTGGGGTCGGCCACGGCCGTCCAGGCGGCCGGGGTGCCCGGCTCGCAGTCGACCGTCGTCGCGTACGACCCCTTGATCAGGACCTTCTTGGCGACCTGCGTGACGTCCCCGGAGACGGACACCTTGACCGGCGCGTTGCAGCTGACCGTGCCGTCGATGGTGGCCTTGCCGTCGAGGGTGCTCGCCTTGCCCGTGAGACCGACGGAGACACCGAGGTCGAGCGCGGCCGGCGGCGCCGGGTTGTCGATGTGCACCTCACCGCGCAGCGCGGCGGAGCCTCCCTCGCAGTGCTGCTCGTAGGTGGCGTCCAGCTTCTGCACGTACCCGTTGGGCCCGAAGGCGACGTCGGCGATGTGGAACGAACCGGTGAGCGTGTTGCAGCCGCGGCCGTTGCCGTCCACCGAAAGGCCTGGCTCGGCAGCCGAGTTGAACGGGTAACGGGTGGCCCCGGTGTAGTCGCCCGGCGCGAGCGCCTGACCGGAGGGGGCCGCGAGGTCCAGGTACCACCAGTCGCCGTTCGCGCCGTTGACGCTGACGGATATGTGGCTGTCGTCGGTGGAGGCGTAGACGTCGAGGCCGTCACCGGACGAGGTGCCGTAGGAGTACGACTGGCCACCGCTGATGTAGTCCCCCGAGTCGCCGCTGAACGCGAGCGAGCCGTCGGAGACGGTCTGGGCCTGCGCCGCCGGGGCGTTCAGCAGGCCGGTGGTGGCGCCGGCGCAGGCCAGCGTGAGGGCGAAGACGGTGGTGAGGCGGGCCAGGGCGGAACCGGGCCGGGCGCCGCTGAGCGGAAGAGCCGTCAATCGTGACATGGGATACCCCCCGGATATCTGTGTACGCGGGCGTCGCCGACGCGGGCGGCAGGATGCGCGCCGCATCCGTTGCCGGCTGCGATCGATGTGGATCCTGGCACAGGCCACTGACAACGCCCCACCGGTTTGTTCGGCACCGCCGGGACGGCGAGTCACCCGGCGGCCGGTCGCCAGGCGGCCTGCGGCAAAGCCCGCAGCAGCGTCAACTCCCGTATCAGCGGCGGCGGATCGAGGCGGGCGAGGGTCCCGGCCAGGCCGTCGAGGAGGACGACCCGGCCCTGGTTGTTGTGGACGTAGACCAGATTCCCGCTGATCTCGTGGCCGCCGATCTGCCGCCGTACCCGGACGACGCCCCGGGTGCCGGGCCCCGGCTCCCCGACCGCGCCGATCACGTCGTCCCAGCCGCTCACCGCCACCGGCGCGAACTCCGGGAAGTAGCGGCGCGCGAGCCGGTCCCACCAGCCGGGGGCCTCGTGGAAGGGGCTCCAGGGCAGGGGCGAGACCGGTATGCCGTCGATCCCGCAGTGCACGGCGACGAGGCAGCCGCGCGCGTGCAGGCCCCGGCCAGCCGCCCTCTGCGCCGCACCCGGCTCCATGTCGGCCAGCGGATCGCTGGGGGACGGGTGGAAGGGGGCGCCACCGTCCTTCGGCACCACCACCGAGGCGGCGAGCATCGCCGGGTCGCCGAAGCCCGGCTGGGGGACCGCCCGGCACGCGAACAGCCAGGCCGTGGCCGTCTCGTACACCGGCTCACGGTCCGGCCCGGCCGGTTCCACCAGACCGCCGTAGGTGTGCCGCAACCACGCCTCGGCGCGCGCACGCGGCCCGTCGGCGTTCACCACCGCCGCCGCGGCCCGCTGCGCCAGATACACCTCCGCCGGCATGTGGGTCGGCGGGAAGTGCACTTCCGTCCCGTCGTGCGGGACGACGAGGAGCGAGCTGAAGGGGCCCTGCATCGGATCCCCCGTCTCCAGGTGCTCCCGGAAGTCGAAGCGCACCGTCCAGCCGTACGGGTACCAGAGCGCCGTCTCGGCGAGCATCACGACGGACTGCGCGCGCTCCGGATACGCCGAGGTCCGCAGATACCGCTCGGCCGCCGCCACGGCCTCCTCCCGGCTCATCATCCCGGTCCCCTCTCCTTTTCTCCGGCCGCCGCCCGACACCTGTTCTACGATGCGGCGTCATGGCCATACCGAACACCTGGGGTGCACCGTACGGCGGTTACGGCGGCCCGCCCCCCGCGCCGCCCGTCATCCCGGCGAAGGATCTGCGGCCCAGGCGCCTGTGGTACGTGGTGGCCGCACTGCTCGGTGCCGTCCTGGTCGGCACCGGGGTCACCCTCGTCGTGCTCGCGATCAAGGACACGGTGAACTCGGTTTACACGGCGCACACGTTCGCCGGCGGGGAACAGCGCACGTTCGGCTTCACCCGGGGCAAGACCCGGGCGATCTACGTCTCCCAGTCCCGGTGGGGGCACGTCGACTGCCGTATCCCGCGTGAACTGGCCGATTCGCTGACCAAGCCGGCCGGCACCTTCCGCGTCACCCACGGAGCCCGCTCCTGGGACCGTGTCCTCGAGTTCACCCCGCGGACCAGCGGCGACTACCCGGTCATCTGCGCCTCGGAGGTCCCCGGGGCCGAGTTCGCGCTGGGCGACAAGCCCGAGGTGGGCGGCATGGTCGGCGGCATCCTGGCCGCGGTCGGCTGCTTCCTGACGGCGGCGGTCGCGGTACCGGCCATCTGCATCGTCACCGCGGTCCGCCGCGGCCGCCACCGCCGCCGGCTCCTCGCCGCGGCGACGCCCCCCATGTGGGGCCCGCCCCCCTCCGGAGCCGCACCGTGGCCTCCGGCCGGGCCGGTGGCCTAGATGTGCTGTCCCGGGACGGTGATCTCCGCCCACACCGTCTTGCACGGCACCTTGTCCCAGGACACACCCCAGCGGTCGGCCAGCGCCTCCACCAGCAGCAGACCCCTGCCCGTCTCCCGTTCGGCGCAGGGGAGCCGGACCTGCGGCAACCGTTCGCGGCGGGTGTCGGTCAGCTCGATGCGGAGCGTGCCGGCGACGAGGGAGAGGGTGAGCCGGAAGCTCCTGCCGGGCACCCGGCCGTGGGTCGCGGCATTGGCCGCCAGCTCGGCGACCACGTGTGCGGCCGCCTCCGAGGAGATCCCCCAGGTGCGCAACTGCTCCACGGCGAGCAGCCGGGCGAGCCGGGCGCCGCGCGGTGTGGCGGACAGCAGCTGGGTGAAGGTGCGGGCGGGGTCGGCGAGTTCGGCCGACGGCTCGACGGTTTCCTGATTCACGTCACTCAGCGTGGTCGAGCGTGCTTCCGTGGGGGGGTGACAACGCCCTTGCGTACGGTGACTGTCCCCGGTTTGTCTCGGCTGTCTCGGCTGTCTCAGGCGTTGTACGAGCAGGAGTGCACGTCGAGGGAGGCGCTGTGAGCGAGAGCGTGGACGAAGCGGGCTGGGACGTCGAGCCGGGCGACGAGATCGAGTCGATCGTGCAGGCGGTGGGACGCCTTCTCAAGGTGTGCCGGGAGGCGGCCGGGCTGACCGTACCCGAGCTGGCCGAGGCGCTCGGCTACGGCGAGGACATGATCCGCAAGATCGAGCGCGGGGTGCGCATCCCCCGGCCGGAGGTCCTGGACAAGGCGGACACCGTCCTGAAGGCCCAGGGGCACCTGCGCGCCTTCATGGAGGACATGAGGAAGGCGCGGTACCCCAGGAAGGTACGGGAGCTGGCGGAACTGGAGGGACGGGCGGTGGAGATGTCGCTGTACAGCAACCACAACATCCACGGTCTGCTGCAGACGGAGGAGTACGCGCGAGCGCTCCTGCGCACCTGGCGTCCCGCCTACTCGCCCGACCAGCTGGAGCGCATGGTGGGAGCCCGGATGGCCCGGAAGTCCGTCTTCGAGCGGTCGCCCTCACCGGAGTTCAGCTTCGTCCAGGAAGAGGTGACGCTGCGCCGCCCGATCGGGGACACAATGGTGCTGCGCCGACAGCTCCAACACATGCTGGAGGTGGCCGAGTTGCCGTTCGTGGAGCTTCAGGTGATGCCGACCGCGCGGGCGAATCATCCGGGGACGGGTGGCAGGATCCAGGTACTCAAGTTCGCCGACGGCACGGGGATGGGCCGTACCGACGGTGACTTCTCGGGTCGCCCGGTCTCGAACCCCAGGCAACTCCGTTTCCTCGACCTGCGCTATGGCATCATCCGGGCTCAGGCGCTCACGCCAGAGGAGTCTCTGGCCTTCATCGAGCAAGCGCTGGGAGAACTATGAGCACCCCGGAACTCCACTGGTTCAAGAGCAGCCACAGCGACAGCAGCAACGGCAACGACTGCGTCGAGATCGCCACCGTCCCCGCCACCGTCCACGTCCGCGACTCCAAGAAGCCCGACGGCCCCCGGCTGGCCGTCACGCCTGAGGCGTGGTCGGAGTTCGTGCGTGCGCTCTGACGACGACGAGCCCGTCTTTGAAGGGAGCCGGCGCCTGGGTCGAGATCGTCGCTCTCGCTGTCAGGAATGCGCCAAGAGCGAGCCCAACTACCCATGGTCATCGGGGCGTTTGTTAGCGTGACGCAGCCACGTCAGTACGCAAGCGGGGGTTGACACATGTCGGGAAGCGGCCGCGGACAGTCGGTGGGAATACGGCTCAACCAGCTGCCGGGTGACCTGGGTGGCGGGCCGGACGTCGCGCACTCTTCCGCCGACAAGCAGAGCGCCGCCAACACGCTCAACAAGGACATCGAGCCGGACACCGCGAAGGCGGGGCGCTGGGCGGACGACGAGACGGGCGCCGTGGTCAAGGCGTTCGACGCGAAGGACGGGCACGGCTGGCTGACGTCCGGTGCCGTGCGCAAGGCGCACAAGACCTGGGGGGAACAGGTTCAGGGCCTCGTGAGCCGACTGAAGGACGACGAGGCGGCCCTTCGAAGGAACGACTCCGTGATGACCGGATCGGACATCGAGACGCACACGAACGTGCGCAGGGTGTCGGTCTTCGACACGTACTCGTCACCGACGCACTGACGCTCAACCGGGCCCACTCGTACGCCACTGCATTCAACGGGGAACCATGCCGACGTACCACGAGATCCTGACGACGGACCTGTCCACGCTCACCACGGCCGCCGAACGCTGGGACGGCATGGCGACGGAGTTCGGCAAGCAGGAGACCGCCTACCGGAGGGACGTGCACGGCATCACCATGCGCCCGACGTTCGCCGGTGAGAGCCAGCAGGCCGCGAACGCGCTCTTCGGCGTCAGGCTCACGGAATTCCAGAATGCCCAGATCGAGGCCAAGGCGATCGCCTCGCTCCTGCGTGACGCGCACACCCAGTTCGTGGACCTGCGCAAGAAGCTGGAAGCGGCGCGGGACGACGCGATCGCCAAGGGCATGAAGGTGTCGGACCAGGGTGTGGTTTCGTTCGACACGGAGAAGCTGAGCCAGGGCGAGCGGATGGCCTACGTGCACGACCCCGATTACCAGGAGAGCATCCGCAAGGACGTCGCTGCCTGGCAGGCGCACATAGACCGGTGCGTGAAGGATGTCGACGATGCCGACAAGGGGGTCGAGGTCGCCCTCGCCGCCGTCGTGAAGGGGCCCGACATGGGCGACGGCACGGGCCTCGGCTTCAACGGCAAGGCGCAGGGCGACATCGAGAAGTACGAGGCCGACGAGGCCAAGGACATCGCTCAGCGCGTCAACTCCGGCAATGCCTCGGCGGCCGACTACAAGGAGCTGCAGCGCCTCTTCCACGACAACTCCGATGACAAGGCGTTCAGCCAGACCCTGTTGGACGAGCTGGGCGCCAAGGGCACCCTGCAACTTTCCAACAGCCTCGACGGTCTCGCCTACCACGACGACAAGCAGCACAGCGGGCAGTACCTGGACATCCAGAAGGGGCTCGCCACGACGCTGGCGACCGCCACCCAGGACCCGCACTCGTCCTTCTACGCAAAGTTCCGGTCGGACATGCAGAAGGCCGGAACCGAGCAGTTCAAGGTGGACGGCCTCAGTCCCATCCCGGATGAGAAGGTCCGCGGTTACCAGAGCCTGGTCACCCTGATGCAGCAGGGGCACGGCTACAGCGGGCAGTTCCTGGAGGACACCGCCGACGACATCCGGCACGCCGAGGAGTCCTACGCGGCTCAGGGCCACACCGAGTCCATCTGGGCCCTGCGAGACGAATTCAGCGGCAAGGATCGGGGCTGGTTCGCCAACGACCCGCTCGACGGCGTGCTCGGCATCATGTCCCAGGACCCGAAGACGAGTACCGGCTACCTGGACCCGGCTCACAACGACAACCTGCAGTACCTGCTTCACAACCGGGACTGGAACACGGTCGTGGACCACTTCGCGACTCCGCCCGGCGGCACGACGGTCGGCATGCCCGTCATGGCGGAAGACGGCGACGTCCGCAAGGGCTTCGGCGCGGCTTTGGAGGCCGCGACGACCGGCCAGGCGCCCGGCGCCTACCACCCGATCGGCGAGCACAGCGAGCCGCAGGCCCGCATCCTCCAGCAGACGATCAATACGCTGTACACCGACAAGCACGCCCAGGACCTGCCGACGAACCTCGTCCGGCCGCTGGCTCACATCATGACGTCGTACACGGCCGACACCCATGAGACCTACGCGGAGTCGTCGTCGAAGTACGACATCGACTGGGACAGCTCGGGTTCCGTCTGGAGCGACAAGGACGGCGCGCACATGGCCGTCGGGCACCAGCGGCTCGCCGCTGTCATGCGCGGCATCGCCAACGACCCGGAGGCGTTCGGGCACCTCTACGGGGCCGAGCAGCAGTACTCGCACCATGTCCTGGACACGATCCCCTTGGACGCCGGCGACAAGACGATCCGGGACCGCATCGTGGAGTCGTCCCGTGCCATGGGCGCCTATGACGGCATCCGGTCGGACATCATCTACGACGAGCGGTTCAAGAAGACGCAGTGGGCAGCCGACTTCAACCACGGCCTCGGCACGTCCCTCAGCACCGCGCTGATGTTCAATCCTGTGACGGACCTCAGCCCCATCGGAGACCTCAGTCAGAAAACGCTCGACGTGTGGGCGTACGAGTCGAACAAGGAACACGTGGCAGAAGCGAACCTCGCCGCGACCGAGCAGAACGCCAAGACCTACGACGCCGGTCAGCACGACGTCGAGAAGCTGGTCAGGTCATGGGCGGACAGCCGCGGTCACGCCGTCGACAGCGACTGGACGAAGTACTACGTCCACGCGGGTCAGGACGACTACGCACACGGACGTGACCGAACCCTGAGCACGCTCCGCGCCGACCGCTGAGCGGCGTACGACGGCCTTCGACGGAATGAGCACGATGCAGACGAAATCCGGATCCCGACGTGTACACGTCGGGTGGTACACAGGGGCGGGCCTGCTTGTTCTGGCGCTGGTGGGAGCGGTGCTCTACAGCGCTGGGATCTTCGGCGACAGGGGCGACACCGGCTCGCTGGACCGGGCGTGTGACGGCACCCTGGCACAGGGCGGGCTCAGCGCGGCACTGCACTCGTCGCACTTCAGCGCCGACGAGGGGGGCGAGGGCGACAGTGATTATCTGGCCTCCTGCCGTATCCGCAACCCGGAGTCCGGGCCGCAGGCCAGTTCCCTGGAGCTGAAGCTGCGCTGGAGCACGGCGAAGGCTCCTTCCGCCATGCTCACCTGGTACAACGCGGATTACGACGGAGTGCGGGGACAGGCGGCGCCCCTCGGCCACGGCTGGTCCGGTGTCGTCAGGCACGAGGGCGGCACCTATCAGGTCATGGCCGCGCTGGACTGCGTCAACCAGAAGAACAAGGCCTTGGTCGCCTACGGCGACCTGCTCGGCCCGGCGAATGGCGTGACCCTGACAGGACTCGGTCAGGTGACCACCGAGACCGCCCGAAAGGCAGCCGAGAAACACGGCTGCCAGGTGAAGGCAGGAAGGCGGCTCACCGACCTGTCCACCGCCCGGCTTGGCGCACCCGGGACGGCGAAGCCGCTGCCGCAGGCCGAGGGGTCATGTGCCGCGCTGCGCGGGACGGACGCGGAGGGCAACGGCACGCCCGAGGTCATGGAATACCCGGCGGACCCGGACGCCCCGCAGACGAACTGCTTCCTGGCCACGAAGGCGAAGAAGCCCGGCTACGGTCTCTACGCCTATTACGGCGCCGCTGCCAAGGACTTCCTGACAAGCGAGGGCAACCAGCTCAGGGAGGGATACGGGCCCACGCACGGCGACCGTGACTACGCCTGGGCCACCGCGACGTGCCCGCAGTCGGACCAGCAGGCGGTGTTCGTGTTGTACCGCCTGTACGACGGGGACACCGACACCTACCCGGTCCCGCACTTCTCCGGCTCGTTCGCCCACGATGCCCTGCAGCTCTTCGCCGAGCACGAGGCGAAGCAGCGCGGCTGCACCGACGTAAGGATGGCGGCCCGGGCGTGAAGCCGGCCCGGCGCCGCCCCGTCCCCGGTTTGACCTACGTCACCCCCGGGGTAATCTCTTCGGCTCGATTGGCGGTCTGCCTGCCCCGTATGGCAGACTGTCCGAGTTGCTCGGTCGAGTGTTGATGCTGCGCGCCTCCCGCCGGGAGGACCGGAAGCGAGTCCCACAGTACTCGTCGTCCTAACTGCCCTCGGGCAGCACTGGGGCGGACGTACGGGAATCTTCCGGGAAGTGTGAGCGCGGCACCGGCCAGGCGCCCGGTGGGCCTAAGGTCCCCGGTCCGCGGTTTCCGGAAGGGCCGTGCGCATTCCCCGCAGGGATGTTCGAACAAGGGACATTCATGTCAGCGGGAGCGCGACACGCCCGACCGCGTGGGTCGGAGAAACGAAGGCAGCAGAAGGAATCCGCCGGGTTCCAGAGCGTGAGAAGAGACAGGACTACTGAGTAGCCATGGCGGGACAGAAGATCCGCATCCGGCTCAAGGCCTACGACCACGAGGTCATCGACTCTTCGGCGAAGAAGATCGTCGAGACGGTGACTCGCACTGGTGCGTCGGTCGCGGGCCCGGTGCCGCTGCCCACTGAGAAGAACGTGTACTGCGTCATCAAGTCGCCGCACAAGTACAAGGACTCGCGCGAGCACTTCGAGATGCGCACGCACAAGCGCCTGATCGACATCCTCGACCCGACCCCCAAGACCGTTGACTCTCTGATGCGACTCGACCTCCCGGCCGGTGTCGACATCGAGATCAAGCTCTGAGGCTGGTGGGCTGAGAATGGCTAAGCAGATCAAGGGCATCCTGGGCGAGAAGCTCGGCATGACGCAGGTCTGGGACGAGAACAACCGTGTCGTCCCGGTCACCGTCGTCAAGGCCGGCCCCAACGTCGTGACCCAGGTTCGTACGAACGACGTCGACGGCTACGAGTCGGTCCAGATCGCCTTCGGCGAGATCGACCCGCGCAAGGTGAACAAGCCCCTCAAGGGCCACTTCGCCAAGGCCGACGTCACCCCCCGTCGCCACCTCGTCGAGATCCGCACCGCGGACGCCTCCGAGTACACGCTGGGCCAGGAGATCACCGCCGAGGTGTTCGAGGCCGGCGTGAAGGTCGACGTGACCGGCAAGAGCAAGGGCAAGGGCTTCGCCGGCGTCATGAAGCGCCACAACTTCCGTGGCCTCGGCGCCGGGCACGGCACCCAGCGCAAGCACCGCTCGCCCGGTTCCATCGGTGGCTGCGCCACCCCGGGTCGTGTGTTCAAGGGCCTCCGCATGGCGGGTCGCATGGGCAACGAGCGGGTCACCACCCAGAACCTGACCGTCCACGCCGTTGACGCGGAGAAGGGTCTGCTGCTCATCAAGGGCGCGGTTCCCGGTCCGAACGGCGGCCTCGTCCTGGTCCGCACCGCGGCCAAGGGGGCCTGAGGTAACCGATGAGCACTGTTGACATCCTTTCGCCGGCGGGCGAGAAGGCCGGTTCCGTCGAGCTCCCCGCGGAGATCTTCGACGCCAAGGTCAGCGTTCCGCTGATCCACCAGGTCGTCGTCGCCCAGCTGGCCGCTGCCCGCCAGGGCACGCACAAGACCAAGACGCGTGGCGAGGTCCGCGGTGGCGGCAAGAAGCCGTACCGCCAGAAGGGCACCGGTCGCGCCCGTCAGGGTTCGACCCGCGCGCCGCAGTTCGCCGGTGGTGGCGTCGTGCACGGTCCCGTGCCGCGTGACTACTCGCAGCGCACCCCGAAGAAGATGAAGGCCGCCGCCCTGCGCGGTGCCCTCACCGACCGGGCGCGTCACAACCGCATCCACGTCGTCGCCGGCGTGGTCGAGGGCGAGACCCCCAGCACCAAGGCCGCCAAGTCGCTGTTCGGCAAGATCTCGGAGCGCAAGAACCTGCTCCTGGTCGTCGACCGCGCCGACGAGGCCGCGTGGCTGTCCGCCCGCAACCTGCCCCAGGTCCACATCCTGGAGCCGGGCCAGCTGAACACGTACGACGTTCTCGTCTCGGACGACGTGGTCTTCACCCAGGCCGCTTTCGAGTCCTTCGTGTCCGGCCCGAAGGCCAATGACACCGAAGGGAGCGAGGCCTGATGGCTATCCGTCACCCCGCTATCGCCTCGAAGGCCGCCAAGGCCGCCAAGGCCGCGCGCGTCGCCAAGGCGCGTCGCCACGCCGCCGAGGGCAAGAACACCGTCGAGACCCCGCTGAGCAAGGCGTACACGGACCCCCGTGACGTCCTGCTGAAGCCGGTCGTCTCCGAGAAGAGCTACGCGCTTCTCGACGAGAACAAGTACACGTTCATCGTCGACCCGAACGCCAACAAGACCCAGATCAAGCAGGCCGTCCAGGCGGTCTTCGACGTCAAGGTCACCGGGGTCAACACGATCAACCGCCAGGGCAAGCGCAAGCGCACCCGCACCGGCTTCGGCCAGCGCGCGGCGACCAAGCGCGCGATCGTGACCCTCGCCGAGGGCGACCGTATCGACATCTTCGGCGGTCCGACCGCCTGAGGGCGGTCCGGATCGTCCGATATCGGACGAGGACTGAGAAATGGGAATCCGCAAGTACAAGCCGACTACGCCGGGCCGTCGTGGCGCCAGCGTCGCCGACTTCGTCGAGGTCACGCGGTCCACGCCGGAGAAGTCGCTGGTCCGTCCCCTGCACAGCAAGGGCGGCCGTAACAACGCCGGTCGTGTGACCGTTCGCCACCAGGGTGGCGGACACAAGCGCGCCTACCGAGTGATCGACTTCCGTCGTCACGACAAGGACGGCGTGCCGGCGAAGGTCGCGCACATCGAGTACGACCCCAACCGCACCGCGCGCATCGCGCTCCTGCACTACGCGGACGGCGAGAAGCGCTACATCCTCGCGCCGCGTGGCCTGAGCCAGGGCGACCGCGTCGAGAACGGTCCCGGGGCCGACATCAAGCCGGGCAACAACCTCGCCCTGCGCAACATCCCGGTCGGTACCACGCTGCACGCCATCGAGCTGCGGCCGGGCGGCGGCGCCAAGTTCGCCCGCTCCGCCGGCGCCTCGGTGCAGCTGCTCGCGAAGGAGGGCTCCATGGCCCACCTGCGCATGCCGTCCGGTGAGATCCGCCTGGTCGACGTCCGCTGCCGCGCCACCGTCGGCGAGGTCGGCAACGCCGAGCAGAGCAACATCAACTGGGGCAAGGCGGGCCGTAAGCGGTGGCTGGGCGTTCGCCCGACCGTCCGTGGTGTGGTCATGAACCCGGTTGACCACCCGCACGGTGGTGGTGAGGGCCGGACCTCAGGTGGTCGTCACCCTGTGTCCCCGTGGGGCAAGAAGGAAGGCCGTACTCGTTCGCCCAAGAAGGCGTCGAACAAGTACATCGTCCGCCGCCGCAAGACGAACAAGAAGCGCTAAGGACGGGTTGAGATGCCTCGTAGCTTGAAGAAGGGGCCCTTCGTCGACGACCACCTGATGAAGAAGGTGGACACGCAGAACGAAGCCGGCACCAAGAACGTCATCAAGACCTGGTCCCGTCGCTCGATGATCGTCCCGGCCATGCTCGGCCACACGATCGCGGTGCACAACGGCAAGACCCACATCCCGGTGTTCGTCACCGAGTCGATGGTCGGCCACAAGCTCGGCGAGTTCTCGCCGACCCGCACCTTCCGGGGCCACGTCAAGGAAGACCGGAAGTCGAAGCGCCGCTAACAGCGGATCGCATTCAGACACGTAAGTAACTCTGAAGGGACAACCATGGAAGCCAGGGCCCAGGCGCGGTACATCCGCGTCACGCCCATGAAGGCCCGCCGTGTGGTGGACCTCATCCGTGGCATGGACGCCACGGAGGCCCAGGCTGTTCTGCGATTCGCTCCGCAGGCAGCCTCGGTTCCGGTGGGCAAGGTGCTCGACAGCGCCATTGCCAACGCCGCGCACAACTACGACCACACCGATGTCGACAGCCTCTTCATCTCCGAGGCCTACGTCGACGAGGGCCCGACCCTGAAGCGGTTCCGTCCGCGTGCCCAGGGCCGTGCCTACCGGATCCGCAAGCGGACCAGCCACATCACCGTGGTCGTCAGCAGCAAGGAAGGAACCCGGTAATGGGCCAGAAGGTAAACCCGCACGGGTTCCGGCTCGGTGTCACGACCGACTTCAAGTCGCGTTGGTACGCCGACAAGCTGTACAAGGACTACGTCAAGGAAGACGTCGCCATCCGTCGGATGATGACGTCCGGCATGGAGCGCGCCGGCATCTCGAAGGTCGAGATCGAGCGCACCCGTGACCGCGTCCGCGTGGACATCCACACCGCTCGCCCGGGCATCGTCATCGGCCGCCGCGGCGCCGAGGCCGACCGCATCCGCGGTGACCTGGAGAAGCTGACCGGCAAGCAGGTCCAGCTGAACATCCTCGAGGTCAAGAACCCGGAGACGGACGCTCAGCTGGTGGCCCAGGCCGTCGCCGAGCAGCTGTCCTCCCGCGTCTCCTTCCGCCGTGCCATGCGCAAGAGCATGCAGTCGGCCATGAAGGCGGGCGCCAAGGGCATCAAGATCCAGTGCGGTGGCCGTCTCGGCGGCGCCGAGATGTCCCGCTCGGAGTTCTACCGCGAGGGCCGTGTGCCCCTGCACACGCTCCGCGCGAACGTGGACTACGGCTTCTTCGAGGCCAAGACGACCTTCGGCCGCATCGGCGTGAAGGTCTGGATCTACAAGGGCGACGTCAAGAACATCGCCGAGGTCCGCGCCGAGAACGCTGCGGCCCGTGCGGGTAACCGCCCGGCCCGTGGTGGTGCCGACCGCCCGGCCCGTGGTGGCCGCGGTGGCGAGCGGCGCGGTCGCAAGCCGCAGCAGGCTGCCGGCGCCGAGGCCCCCAAGGCCGAGGCTCCCGCCGCCGCCGCTCCGGCTGAGAGCACCGGAACGGAGGCCTGACCGAAATGCTGATCCCCCGTAGGGTCAAGCACCGCAAGCAGCACCACCCGAAGCGCAACGGTATGTCCAAGGGTGGGACGCAGGTTGCGTTCGGCGAGTACGGCATCCAGGCGCTGACCCCGGCCTACGTCACGAACCGCCAGATCGAGGCGGCTCGTATCGCGATGACCCGTCACATCAAGCGTGGCGGCAAGGTCTGGATCAACATCTACCCGGACCGTCCGCTCACCAAGAAGCCCGCCGAGACCCGCATGGGTTCCGGTAAGGGTTCTCCTGAGTGGTGGATCGCCAACGTCAAGCCCGGACGTGTGATGTTCGAGCTGTCGTACCCCAACGAGAAGATCGCCCGTGAGGCGCTGACCCGTGCGGCCCACAAGCTGCCGATGAAGTGCCGGATCGTCAAGCGCGAGGCAGGTGAAGCGTGATGTCGGCCGGTACCAAGGCGTCCGAGCTGCGCGAGCTGGGCAACGAGGAGCTTCTGGCGAAGCTCCGCGAGGCCAAGGAAGAGCTGTTCAACCTCCGCTTCCAGGCGGCCACGGGTCAGCTCGAGAACCACGGCCGTCTGAAGGCGGTCCGCAAGGACATCGCCCGGATCTACACCCTCATGCGTGAGCGTGAGCTCGGCATCGAGACGGTGGAGAACGCCTGATGAGCGAGAGCAACGTGACTGAGAACAAGGAAGCTCGCGGTTTCCGCAAGACCCGTGAGGGTCTGGTCGTCAGCGACAAGATGGACAAGACCGTCGTCGTCGCCGTCGAGGACCGTGTCAAGCACGCGCTGTACGGCAAGGTCATCCGTCGTACGAACAAGCTCAAGGCGCACGACGAGCAGAACGCCGCGGGCGTCGGCGACCGCGTCCTCCTGATGGAGACCCGGCCGCTGTCCGCGACGAAGCGCTGGCGCGTCGTCGAGATCCTCGAGAAGGCCAAGTAGCAATTCCTGCGGGGCAGTTGCCTCGCAGGTCAGTTCCGCCAGGCTCGGCAGGGGTCTCCTAACGGAACCCCTGCCGGGAACCGGCAGACAAACAGGAGATAGACGTGATCCAGCAGGAGTCGCGACTGCGTGTCGCCGACAACACTGGTGCGAAGGAGATCCTTTGCATCCGTGTGCTCGGTGGCTCCGGTCGCCGCTACGCGGGCATCGGTGACGTCATCGTCGCCACCGTCAAGGACGCGATCCCCGGTGGCAACGTGAAGAAGGGTGACGTCGTCAAGGCGGTCATCGTTCGCACCGTCAAGGAGCGCCGCCGTCCGGACGGCTCGTACATCCGCTTCGACGAGAACGCCGCCGTCATTCTGAAGAACGACGGCGACCCTCGCGGCACCCGTATCTTCGGCCCGGTCGGCCGTGAGCTGCGCGAGAAGAAGTTCATGAAGATCATCTCGCTCGCGCCGGAGGTGCTGTAAGCATGAAGATCAAGAAGGGCGACCTGGTCCAGGTCATCACCGGCAAGGACAAGGGCAAGCAGGGCAAGGTCATTGCCGCTTACCCGCGCGAGGAGCGTGTCCTGGTCGAGGGTGTCAACCGGGTCAAGAAGCACACCAAGGCCGGCCCGACCGCCAGCGGCTCCCAGGCCGGCGGCATCGTGACCACCGAGGCGCCGATCCACGTCTCCAACGTCCAGCTGGTCGTGGAGAAGGACGGTCAGAAGGTCGTCACGCGTGTCGGTTACCGCTTCGACGAAGAGGGCAACAAGATCCGCGTTGCCAAGCGGACGGGTGAGGACATCTGATGGCTACCACCACCACTCCGCGTCTGAAGCAGAAGTACCGTGACGAGATCGCGGGCAAGCTGCGTGACGAGTTCAAGTACGAGAACGTCATGCAGATCCCCGGCCTCGTCAAGATCGTGGTCAACATGGGTGTCGGCGACGCCGCCCGTGACTCGAAGCTGATCGAGGGCGCGATCCGCGACCTGACCACCATCACCGGTCAGAAGCCGGCCGTCACCAAGGCCCGCAAGTCCATCGCGCAGTTCAAGCTGCGTGAGGGCCAGCCGATCGGTGCCCACGTCACGCTCCGTGGCGACCGCATGTGGGAGTTCCTGGACCGCACCCTGTCGCTCGCGCTCCCGCGCATCCGCGACTTCCGCGGCCTGTCCCCGAAGCAGTTCGACGGCCGTGGCAACTACACCTTCGGTCTCACGGAGCAGGTCATGTTCCACGAGATCGACCAGGACAAGATCGACCGCGTCCGGGGTATGGACATCACCGTGGTGACCACGGCGACCAACGACGAAGAGGGCCGTGCCCTTCTCCGTCACCTCGGCTTCCCGTTCAAGGAGGCGTGAGCGAGATGGCGAAGAAGGCTCTCATCGCGAAGGCTGCTCGCAAGCCCAAGTTCGGTGTGCGTGGCTACACCCGCTGCCAGCGCTGCGGCCGCCCGCACTCCGTGTACCGCAAGTTCGGCCTGTGCCGCGTGTGCCTTCGTGAGATGGCTCACCGTGGCGAGCTGCCGGGCGTGACCAAGAGCTCCTGGTAGTCCCTGCTTTTAGGGATACCTGGACCTCTCGGTAAGCAACCGGGGTAGGCAGAGGTGTCAACTCTCATGGCTTAGGCTAGGAGGGTTGGGCCTCTGCCGCCCTGAACGACTTACTACGCCGTAGGTCCCCGCGCCGCACCCGTCCCGTCCCTGTACGGGGAGAGGGATGGCGCATATAGGAAACCCCGGCGAGAAAGGCCACAGGCCAATTCATGACCATGACTGATCCGATCGCAGACATGCTTACGCGTCTGCGGAACGCGAACTCGGCTTACCACGACTCGGTGTCGATGCCGCACTCCAAGATCAAGTCTCACATCGCGGAGATCCTCCAGCAGGAGGGCTTCATCACGGGCTGGAAGGTCGAGGACGCCGAGGTCGGCAAGAACCTCGTTCTCGAGCTGAAGTTCGGTCCGAACCGTGAGCGCTCCATCGCGGGCATCAAGCGGATCTCCAAGCCCGGTCTCCGGGTGTACGCGAAGTCCACCAACCTGCCCAAGGTGCTGGGTGGCCTCGGCGTGGCGATCATCTCCACGTCGCACGGGCTCCTCACCGACAAGCAGGCCGGCAAGAAGGGCGTGGGTGGGGAAGTCCTCGCCTACGTCTGGTAGCAGAAGGGAACGGAGGAAACAGCTATGTCGCGTATCGGCAAGCTCCCCATCGCGGTTCCCGCCGGCGTGGACGTCACCATCGACGGCCGTACGGTCAAGGTCAAGGGCCCCAAGGGCGAGCTGACCCACACCGTCGTGGCACCGATCGACATCGCCAAGGGCGAGGACGGCACCCTGCAGGTGACCCGCCCCAACGACGAGCGTCAGAGCAAGGCCCTGCACGGCCTGTCCCGCACGCTGGTGGCGAACATGATCACCGGCGTGACCCAGGGTTACGTGAAGAAGCTCGAGATCAGCGGTGTCGGTTACCGAGTGACCGCCAAGGGTTCCAACCTGGAGTTCGCTCTCGGTTACAGCCACCCGATCCTGGTCGAGGCCCCTGAAGGCATCTCCTTCAAGGTGGAGTCCCCGACCCGTTTCTCGGTCGAGGGCATCGACAAGCAGAAGGTCGGCGAGGTTGCGGCCAACATCCGCAAGCTGCGCAAGCCCGACCCGTACAAGGCCAAGGGCGTCAAGTACGAGGGCGAAGTCATCCGCCGCAAGGTCGGAAAGGCGGGTAAGTAAGCCATGGCATACGGGCAGAAGATCCTCAAGGGCGACGCCTACAAGCGCGCCGCGATCAAGCGCCGTCACATCCGGATCCGCAAGCGGATCTCCGGTACGGCGGAGCGCCCCCGTCTGGTCGTAACCCGCTCCAACCGCCACATCGTGGCGCAGGTGATCGACGACCTCAAGGGCCACACCCTGGCGTCGGCGTCCACCCTGGACGCTTCGATCCGCGGTGGCGAGGGCGACAAGTCCGCGCAGGCCAAGCAGGTCGGCGCCCTGGTCGCCGAGCGTGCCAAGGCCGCCGGTGTCGAGGCCGTCGTGTTCGACCGTGGTGGTAACCAGTACGCCGGCCGCATCGCGGCCCTGGCGGACGCCGCCCGCGAGGCCGGGCTCAAGTTCTGAGCCACGGTTCCGTAGCTAGCGGAAACAGAGAGAGGTAATTCCAATGGCTGGACCCCAGCGCCGCGGTGGCGGTGCCGGTGGCGGCGAGCGGCGGGACCGGAAGGGCCGTGACGGCGGCGCTGCTGCCGCCGAGAAGACCGCGTACGTCGAGCGCGTCGTCGCGATCAACCGCGTCGCCAAGGTTGTGAAGGGTGGTCGTCGCTTCAGCTTCACCGCGCTGGTCGTGGTGGGCGACGGTGACGGCACCGTGGGTGTCGGATACGGCAAGGCCAAGGAGGTGCCGGCCGCCATCGCCAAGGGTGTTGAGGAGGCCAAGAAGCACTTCTTCAAGGTCCCGCGTATCCAGGGCACCATCCCGCACCCGATCCAGGGTGAGAAGGCTGCCGGCGTCGTGCTGCTCAAGCCCGCGTCCCCCGGTACCGGTGTTATCGCCGGTGGTCCGGTGCGCGCCGTGCTCGAGTGCGCCGGTATTCACGACGTGCTGTCGAAGTCGCTCGGCTCCGACAACGCGATCAACATCGTGCACGCGACCGTGGAGGCCCTGAAGGGTCTGCAGCGTCCCGAGGAGATCGCGGCCCGCCGTGGTCTGCCGCTCGAGGACGTCGCTCCCGCGGCTCTGCTGCGTGCGCGTGCCGGGGCGGGTGCGTAATCATGGCGCAGCTCAAGATCACGCAGGTCAAGTCCTACATCGGCAGCAAGCAGAACCACCGCGACACCCTGCGCTCCCTTGGTCTCAAGGGCATCAACACGCAGGTCGTCAAGGAGGACCGCCCCGAGTTCCGCGGCATGGTGCACACCGTCCGCCACCTCGTGACGGTCGAGGAGGTCGACTGATCATGGCGGAGCAGAACCCGCTCAAGATCCACAACCTCCGTCCCGCCCCGGGCGCCAAGACCGCCAAGACCCGTGTGGGTCGTGGTGAGGCGTCGAAGGGTAAGACGGCCGGTCGTGGTACCAAGGGCACCAAGGCCCGCTACCAGGTTCCGGAGCGCTTCGAGGGCGGCCAGATGCCGCTGCACATGCGCCTCCCGAAGCTGAAGGGCTTCAAGAACCCGTTCAAGACCGAGTACCAGGTCGTCAACCTGGACAAGCTGGCCGCGCTCTACCCGCAGGGTGGCGAGGTCACCGTCCAGGACCTGGTCGAGAAGGGTGCCGTTCGCAAGAACAGCCTCGTCAAGGTCCTGGGCCAGGGCGAGGTCTCCGTGGCGCTGCAGGTGACGGTCGACGCCGTCTCCGGTTCCGCCAAGGAGAAGATCACCGCCGCCGGCGGTACGGTCACCGAGCTCGTCTGAACCCCTCGGACGACGCGTCGATGACGTAAACGATCCCACCGGGGATACCTCACAATGAGGTATCCCCGGTTGGTCGTTCCAAGGGGGGCCTGGTCGCCGGTAAGGTGGCCTGCACTGTTCTCACTTATTCGTCGAACCTCAGACCGTCACCCTTGACGCAGTTGCGCGGGGGTCGCAGGAGGCACCGTGCTCACCGCGTTCGCCCGGGCGTTCAAGACGCCCGACCTGCGCAAGAAGCTGCTCTTCACGCTGGGCATCATCGTGGTCTACCGGGTCGGTACCCACATCCCGATCCCCGGCGTCAACTACAAGGCCGTCCAGCAGTGCGTGAGCGAGGCGGGGGCCAACCAGGGCCTGTTCGGCCTCGTGAACATGTTCAGCGGCGGCGCGCTGCTGCAGATCACGGTCTTCGCGCTCGGCATCATGCCGTACATCACCGCCAGCATCATCCTTCAGCTGCTGACCGTGGTGATCCCGCGCCTGGAGGCCCTGAAGAAGGAGGGCCAGGCCGGGACGGCGAAGATCACGCAGTACACCCGTTACCTCACCCTCGCCCTGGCGATCCTGCAGGGCACCGGCCTGGTCGCCACCGCCCGCAGCGGCGCGCTGTTCAGCGGCTGCTCGGTCTCCACGAGCATCGTCCCGGACCAGGCGATCTTCACCACGATCACGATGGTCATCTGCATGACCGCCGGCACCACCGTGGTGATGTGGCTCGGTGAGCTGATCACCGACCGCGGCATCGGCAACGGCATGTCGATCCTGATGTTCATCTCGATCGCCGCGACCTTCCCGTCCGCGCTGTGGGCGATCAAGAAGCAGGGCACCCTGGCCGGCGGCTGGATCGAGTTCGGCACCGTGATCCTGGTCGGCCTGGTCATGGTCGCGCTGGTGGTCTTCGTCGAGCAGGCCCAGCGCCGCATCCCGGTCCAGTACGCGAAGCGGATGATCGGCCGTCGCTCCTACGGCGGTACGTCCACCTACATCCCGCTCAAGGTGAACCAGGCCGGTGTGATCCCGGTCATCTTCGCCTCGTCGCTGCTGTACATCCCGGCCCTCGTGGCGCAGTTCGCGGGCGGCAACTCGGGCTGGAAGCAGTGGGTGCAGGAGAACCTCACCAAGGGTGATCACCCGATTTACATCACCCTGTACTTCTTGCTCATCGTTTTCTTCGCGTTCTTCTACGTGGCGATCTCCTTCAACCCCGAAGAAGTCGCCGACAACATGAAGAAGTATGGTGGCTTCATCCCGGGCATCCGGGCTGGCCGACCGACCGCTGAGTACCTGTCGTACGTGCTCAACCGGATCACCTGGCCGGGTTCGCTGTATCTGGGTCTGATCGCTCTCGTACCGACAATGGCGTTGGTCGGCTTCGGGGCAAGCCAGAACTTCCCCTTCGGCGGTACCAGCATCCTCATCATCGTGGGTGTCGGCCTCGAGACGGTGAAGCAGATCGAGAGCCAGCTCCAGCAGCGCAATTACGAAGGGTTCCTCCGCTGATGCGTATCGTCCTCGTCGGGCCGCCCGGTGCCGGTAAGGGAACGCAAGCCGTCCGGCTCGCCGAGCAGCTGGCCATCCCGCACATCTCCACGGGTGACCTGTTCCGGGCCAACATCAGCCGGCAGACCGAGCTGGGCAAGCTCGCCAAGTCCTACATGGACGCCGGCAACCTCGTCCCCGACGAGGTGACCATCGCGATGGCCAAGGACCGCATGGAGCAGCCCGACGCCGCGGGCGGGTTCCTGCTGGACGGCTTCCCCCGCAACGTGGCGCAGGCCGAGGCGCTGGACGAGCTGCTGCGCACGGAGAACATGGCGCTGGACGCGGTGCTGGACCTGGAGGTCCCCGAGGACGAGGTCGTCAAGCGCATCGCGGGCCGGCGGATCTGCCGCAACGACTCCTCGCACGTCTTCCACGTGGCGTACAACGCGCCGCGGCAGGAGGGCGTCTGCGACGTGTGCGGCGGCGAGCTGTACCAGCGCGGGGACGACTCCGAGGAGACCGTCCGCACGCGCCTGGAGGTCTACCACACGCAGACCGAGCCCATCATCGACTACTACAAGTCGCAGGGCCTGGTCCGGACGATCTCCGCGCAGGCCTCGGTGGACGAGGTCACCCAGCGCGCGCTGGAGGCGCTGAAGAGCGAGCAGGCCGGGAACAAGTAAGCCCGGCCGCCTTCCGGCCGCGGTGCCCTCGACGGGGCGCCGCGGCCGTAGTGTTGTACAGGTACACCCAGTCCACGTGAGTGACGGAGAGCGCAGGCCCCCCATGGTGCAGATCAAGACGCCCGAGCAGATCGCCAAGATGCGTGCGGCGGGCCTGGTCGTCGCCGCGATCCACGCGGCCACCCGGGAGGCCGCGGTGCCCGGCGCCTCCACGAAGGACCTGGACGAGGTCGCCCGCAAGGTGCTCGCCGAGCACGGCGCCAAGTCGAACTTCCTGGGGTACGGCGGTTTCCCCGCGACCATCTGCACCTCCGTGAACGACGTGGTGGTGCACGGCATCCCGTCCGACGACGTCGTCCTCAAGGACGGCGACATCATCTCCATCGACTGCGGCGCGATCGTGGACGGCTGGCACGGCGACGCGGCCTACACGGCCTTCGTCGGCTCCGGTCACGCCCCGGAGCTGATCGAGCTGTCCCGGGTGACCGAGGAGTCGATGTGGGCCGGCATCGCGGCGATGAAGCAGGGCAACCGGCTGGTCGACGTCTCCCGGGCCATCGAGACGTACATCCGCCGCCAGCCCAAGCCGGGCGGCGGCCGGTACGGGATCATCGAGGACTACGGCGGCCACGGCATCGGCACCGAGATGCACATGGACCCGCACCTGCTGAACTACGTCGACCGCCGGCGCGGCAAGGGCCCCAAACTGGTCCCGGGCTTCTGCCTGGCCATCGAGCCGATGGTGTCCCTCGGCACGCCCAGGACCGAGGTCCTGGAGGACGACTGGACGGTCATCACGACCGACGGCACCTGGTCCTCGCACTGGGAGCACTCCGTGGCGCTGACGGAGGACGGCCCGCTGGTCCTCACGGCCGTCGACGGCGGCAAGGCGAAGCTGGCGGAGCACGGCATCACCGTGGCTCCCGATCCGCTGGCCTGAACAACGGCTCGCATGGGCGACGCCCTGGTGGGGCAGAATTCCTCGATTCGCGTTTCCGGGTGCGCCGACGTAGACTGACTCGTCGGCTCTCGTGCACCCGCATGTCCGCATGCGCCCGTAAGGGACGCGGGAGAGTCGATCAAGGTAGTCGATTCGAAGGGCGAAGCGTGGCCAAGAAGCAAGGTGCCATCGAGATCGAGGGCACTGTCGTCGAGTCTCTGCCGAACGCCATGTTCAAGGTCGAGCTCCAGAACGGCCACCAGGTCCTGGCACACATCAGCGGCAAGATGCGTATGCACTACATCCGCATCCTCCCTGACGACCGGGTCGTGGTGGAGCTGTCTCCGTACGACCTGACGCGTGGCCGGATCGTCTACCGGTACAAGTAGATCTTGCCCGCGCCCCGGGTTCGCCCGGTGCGATGGCACTGACCCGGAGAACCTCACCCCATGAAGGTCAAGCCGAGCGTCAAGAAGATCTGCGACAAGTGCAGGGTGATCCGCCGTCACGGCCGGGTCATGGTCATCTGCGAGAACCCGCGCCACAAGCAGCGCCAGGGCTGACGCACGACCACCCCTCTCTGCACCTCTATCGCAGAGTTTTCGCGCGACGCGAGCTGAATTGTTCATACGCAGAACCCGAGCCGAGCGGCTCGACACCCCCGGTTCGGAGGCCGGGGACCCGGTCCGTACCTCATACGGCGGCCGGGAGCCGGTTCTGCGGAAGACCTCCGAAGATTCACCAGGAGCCATTGAATGGCACGCGTTTCCGGTGTTGACATCCCGCGCGAAAAGCGCGTGGAGGTCGCCCTCACCTACGTGTTCGGCATCGGCCGGACCCTCTCGAAGGAGACGCTGGCTGCGACCGGCGTCGACCCGAACACCCGCGTTCGTGACCTGAGCGAAGAGCAGCTGGTCGCGATCCGCGAGTACGTCGACAACAACATCAAGACCGAGGGTGACCTCCGTCGCGAGATCCAGGCCGACATCCGCCGCAAGGTCGAGATCGGTTGCTACCAGGGTCTCCGTCACCGTCGCGGTCTGCCCGTCCGCGGTCAGCGCACCAGCACCAACGCCCGTACCCGCAAGGGCCCGCGTCGCGCCATCGCCGGCAAGAAGAAGCCGGGCAAGAAGTAGTCCGCAGCGGACCTCTGTCCACGGTCTTCGCTGTAGGACCGACCACCTCCCTCTAGGAGTTTGTAGATGCCCCCCAAGGGTCGTCAGGGCGCTGCCAAGAAGGTGCGCCGCAAGGAAAAGAAGAACGTCGCTCACGGCCACGCGCACATCAAGAGCACGTTCAACAACACGATCGTCTCGATCACGGACCCCTCGGGCAACGTGATCTCCTGGGCCTCCGCCGGCCACGTCGGCTTCAAGGGCTCCCGGAAGTCCACGCCGTTCGCCGCGCAGATGGCCGCCGAGTCGGCTGCCCGCCGCGCCCAGGAGCACGGCATGCGCAAGGTCGACGTGTTCGTCAAGGGTCCGGGTTCCGGCCGTGAGACCGCGATCCGCTCCCTGCAGGCCACGGGCCTCGAGGTCGGCTCCATCCAGGACGTCACCCCGACCCCGCACAACGGCTGCCGTCCCCCGAAGCGCCGCCGCGTCTGACGCTCAGCGCTCCGCTGGATTTGCGGTTCCGGGCGGTACGGCCTCTGTAGAAGCCGTGCCGCCCGTACCCTTGCAGTACAGAGTCGGGCGTCAAATAGCGGGCGCCCCTGACTGAAGGATTCATTCCATGCTGATCGCTCAGCGTCCCTCGTTGACCGAAGAGGTCGTCGACGAGTTCCGCTCCCGGTTCGTGATCGAGCCGCTGGAGCCGGGCTTCGGCTACACCCTCGGCAACTCCCTGCGCCGTACCCTCCTGTCCTCGATCCCCGGTGCCGCCGTCACGAGCATCCGGATCGACGGCGTGCTGCACGAGTTCACCACCGTGCCGGGCGTCAAGGAGGACGTCACCGACCTGATCCTCAACATCAAGCAGCTGGTCGTCTCCTCGGAGCACGACGAGCCGGTCGTGATGTACCTGCGCAAGCAGGGCCCGGGTCTGGTCACCGCCGCCGACATCGCGCCCCCGGCCGGTGTCGAGGTGCACAACCCCGACCTCGTCCTCGCCACGCTCAACGGCAAGGGCAAGCTGGAGATGGAGCTGACCGTCGAGCGCGGTCGCGGCTACGTCTCCGCCGTGCAGAACAAGCAGGTGGGCCAGGAGATCGGCCGTATCCCGGTCGACTCCATCTACTCGCCGGTTCTGAAGGTCACCTACAAGGTCGAGGCCACGCGTGTCGAGCAGCGCACCGACTTCGACAAGCTGATCGTCGACGTCGAGACCAAGCAGGCGATGCGTCCGCGTGACGCCATGGCCTCCGCGGGCAAGACCCTGGTCGAGCTGTTCGGTCTCGCGCGCGAGCTGAACATCGACGCCGAGGGCATCGACATGGGTCCGTCCCCGACGGACGCCGCGCTCGCCGCCGACCTGGCGCTGCCGATCGAGGAGCTGGAGCTCACCGTTCGGTCGTACAACTGCCTCAAGCGCGAGGGCATCCACTCCGTGGGTGAGCTCGTCGCCCGCTCCGAGGCCGACCTGCTCGACATCCGCAACTTCGGTGCGAAGTCGATCGACGAGGTCAAGGCGAAGCTGGCCGGCATGGGCCTGGCCCTCAAGGACAGCCCGCCCGGATTCGACCCGACCGCCGCCGCCGACGCCTTCGGCGCGGACGACGACGCGGACGCCGGGTTCGTCGAGACCGAGCAGTACTGACAGCTCGGTCCGGACGGTCCGTTTTCGGGTGCGGGTGCGCTGCGGCGTGCCGCGAGTTCCCCGCGCCCCCTCCGGGCGGGCACCCCTTCGGGGCTCGTCCGGATCTCCGACAGACAACCGTCTGCTCGGATACTGACCCCGGTACCTGATACGGCCAGGGCAGAGACACAGGAGAAGAACAATGCCGAAGCCCACCAAGGGTGCCCGTCTGGGCGGCAGCGCCGCGCACGAGAAGCTGCTCCTCGCGAACCTGGCGAAGAGCCTCTTCGAGCACGGCCGCATCACCACCACCGAGGCGAAGGCCCGCCGCCTGCGCCCGTACGCCGAGCGTCTGATCACCAAGGCGAAGAAGGGTGACCTTCACAACCGCCGTCAGGTGCTCCAGGTCATCACGGACAAGAGCATCGTGCACACGCTCTTCACCGAGATCGGCCCGCGGTACGAGAACCGTCCGGGTGGTTACACCCGCATCACCAAGATCGGCAACCGCCGTGGCGACAACGCGCCCATGGCCGTGATCGAGCTGGTCGAGGCGCTGACGGTGCAGCAGAACGCCGTGGGTGAGGCCGAGGCCGCCACCAAGCGCGCGGTCAAGGAGGCCGACGAGGCCAAGGCCGCGGAGGCCACCGAGGCGCCGGCCGAGGAGGCCGCTGCCGAGGAGTCCAAGGACGCCTGAGGCTCAGCCTGACGCGGGAAGCGGGTTCGCCCTTTGGGCGGGCCCGCTTTCGCGTACTTGAGAGGATCTGTGTGTGAGTGAAGTACAGCCGGGCCATGTCCGCGTCCGCCTCGACCTGTCCTACGACGGCGCCGATTTCCACGGCTGGGCCAAGCAGGCCGGCGGCAAGCGGACCGTGCAGGGGGAGATCGAGGACGCGCTGCGCACGGTGACGCGGTCGAAGGAGACGTACGAGCTGACCGTGGCCGGGCGCACCGACGCCGGGGTGCACGCGCGCGGCCAGGTGGCGCACGTCGACCTGCCGGAGGAGCTGTGGGCGGAGCACCGCGAGAAGCTGCTCAAGCGGCTCGCCGGGCGGCTGCCGAAGGACGTGCGGATCTGGCGGGTGGCGCAGGCCCCGGAGGGGTTCAACGCACGGTTCTCGGCGATCTGGCGGCGCTACGCGTACCGGGTGACGGACAACCCCGGGGGAGTGGACCCGCTGCTGCGCGGCCATGTGCTCTGGCACGACTGGCCGCTCGACGTGGACGCCATGAACGAGGCCGCGCGGGCGCTGCTCGGGGAGCACGACTTCGCCGCGTACTGCAAGCGCCGGGAGGGTGCCACCACCATCCGGACGCTGCAGGAGCTGAGCCTGGTGCGGGGCGCGGACGGCGTCATCACGGCGACGGTGCGGGCCGACGCGTTCTGCCACAACATGGTGCGTTCGCTGATCGGCGCGCTGCTGTTCGTCGGCGACGGGCACCGCGGCCCGGAGTGGCCGGGGAAGGTGCTGGCCGCGGGGGTACGGGACTCGGCCGTGCATGTCGTACGGCCGCACGGGCTGACCCTGGAGGAGGTCGGCTACCCCGCCGACGAGCTGCTGGCCGCCCGTAACAAGGAGGCCCGCAACAAGCGCTCGCTGCCGTCGGCGGGGTGCTGCTGAGCTACCGGTTCGCCGCCGCGGACGCCTGGGCCTGGCCGCGGTGGCGGATCTGCTGGAAGGTGAACTCCGCCAGGTTGTCGCCCGCGCCGAAGACCTGGGTGTCCTTGGTGGTGACGTTCTTGCCGGTGGTGAAGCCGGCGAGGGTGAAGTAGGCGTAGCGGCCGTAGGCGTTGCGGGTCGAGCGGCAGGTGGCGCCGTCGCAGAAGGCCGGGACGCCCGAGCCGGACAGCGAGCGCACGATGCTGTGGTCGTCGGTCTGCTTGCGGGCCTTGGTGGCCTGGGCCTCGGTGTCGAACAGGGCGACGCCGACGGTGACCGCGACGTCCCCGTGGGTGTAGGTGGCGCGCATCAGCCGGGTGCAGCCGTTGGCGGTGAGGATCTGGGGCAGGGTGCCGCCCGCGGCGCCGGCGCAGCTGGTGGTGTCACTGGTCGCGCCCTTCTTGTACACCGTGCCGCCCATGGTCAGCCGGGTGCCCGGGAACAGGGTCTCGGGGCTCAGCGGGGCGGTGTCCTTCTTGGCGCTGGATATGAAGTCCTTCGGGTCCAGCGGCGGCGGGGCGCTGGTGGGCGCGAAGGAGGGCGCGGTGCCGGCCGTGCCGCCGGGCAGGGAGGCGCTGGGCAGCTGCGAGACGCTGCCCGAGGGGCCGCTGTGCCCGTTCGCCGAGACGACGGCCAGGGCGACCGCGGCACCGATGGCGATCGTGGCGAGCGCGCCGCCGCCGATGAACAGCAGCCTGCGCCGTTTGCTGCGGGTCTCCGAGGCCTCCGCGAGGGCGGCCCAGTCCGGTGTCCCGTCGTCGCCGCCGCTGCCCCAGGGCTGCTGAGGCTGCTGGGGCTGCTGGGATTGCGGTTTCCAGGGATCCCACTGAGACTGGGGTCCCCCCTGCCCGTAACTCATGGGGCGCATCTTAGACGCGGGGGAGGCGGCGCAGGGCCCGCCGGGTGTCCTGCCTCGTTTTGACCCGTCCGGGGGCCGCCGGGTAACCTGCTTCTTCGTTGTGTATTGGCTTGCTCATTCTCACGGGACGGGCCCTTACACCGGTCCACCGGGCCGATGACCAGCGACCAGCGCGCGGTTTGCGTCACCGCAGTGCGGTCAAGGCTGTCGTGATCGTTTCGGTGACCTGTTCAGGACCATTCACTCGAAGCGAAGGCTACGAACCGTGCGTACGTACAGCCCCAAGCCCGGCGATGTGACGCGCCAGTGGCACGTCATCGACGCTCAGGACGTTGTCCTGGGCCGTCTCGCCACCACTGCTGCGACCCTCCTCCGGGGCAAGCACAAGCCGATCTACGCGCCGCACGTAGACGCTGGTGACTTCGTCATCATCATCAACGCCGACAAGGTGCACCTGTCCGGCAACAAGCGGACCCAGAAGATGGCCTACCGCCACTCCGGCTACCCGGGTGGTCTGCGGTCCGTCCGCTACGACGACCTGCTGGCCAACAACCCCGAGAAGGCCATCGAGAAGGCCGTCAAGGGCATGCTCCCCAAGAACTCCCTGGGCCGTCAGATGCTCTCGAAGCTGAAGGTCTACAAGGGTGACCAGCACCCGCACGCTGCCCAGCAGCCGGTGCCGTTCGAGATCACCCAGGTCGCGCAGTAAGTCCGGCCACCCCCTAAGACTGAAGAGAATCTGAGGAGAATCGTGGCCGAGACCACTGCCGAGCAGCCGCTCGAAGAGCTTGACATCGACAGCTACACCACCGAGTCCGAGGTCCCCGTCGAGGGCGAGTACACCTCGGAGTCCCTGGCCTCCCGCTTCGGCGAGCCCCAGCCGGCCGCCGGCCTGGGCCGCCGCAAGAACGCCATCGCCCGCGTCCGGATCGTTCCGGGCACCGGCAAGTGGAAGATCAACGGCCGCACCCTCGAGGACTACTTCCCGAACAAGGTGCACCAGCAGGAGGTCAACGAGCCCTTCAAGGTGCTCGAGCTCGAGGGCCGTTACGACGTCATCGCCCGCATCGCCGGTGGCGGTGTCTCCGGCCAGGCCGGTGCGCTCCGTCTCGGTGTCGCCCGTGCGCTGAACGAGGCGGACGTCGACAACAACCGCGGCCCGCTGAAGAAGGCCGGCTTCCTGCGCCGCGACGACCGTGCGGTCGAGCGGAAGAAGGCCGGTCTGAAGAAGGCCCGCAAGGCTCCGCAGTACAGCAAGCGCTAAGCAAGCCCGAGCTGCCTGCTCGTACTCCGAACGCCCCGGCGGCACGCCACTTGTGCCGTCGGGGCGTTCGTTTATCTCAGCCAAGGGCGTATAACGACACAAGACGCTCAAAGGCTTGTGTGATCGGATGGCGAGGCGCCCCCATCGACCCGGTGCCCGTCCGTTTACGCCATCGATGCTTCCTCAGGAGGACAAGTGGGACGACTCTTCGGCACGGACGGCGTGCGCGGTGTCGCCAACGCGGATCTGACGGCCGAGATGGCCCTCGGCCTCTCCGTGGCCGCGGCGCATGTGCTGGCCGAGGCGGGCACCTTCGAGGGCCACCGGCCGAAGGCCGTGGTCGGTCGGGACCCGCGGGCGTCCGGGGAGTTCCTGGAGGCGGCGGTCGTCGCGGGCCTGGCGAGCGCGGGCGTGGACGTCCTGCGGGTCGGGGTGCTGCCGACGCCCGCGGTGGCCCACCTCACCGGCGCGCTCGGCGCCGACCTCGGCGTGATGCTCTCCGCCAGCCACAACGCCATGCCGGACAACGGCATCAAGTTCTTCGCCCGCGGCGGTCACAAGCTCGCCGACGAGCTGGAGGACCGGATCGAGGCGGTGTACGAGTCGCACCGGCACGGCGAGCCGTGGCAGCGGCCGACCGGTGCCGGCGTCGGCCGGGTGCGCTCCTACGACGAGGGCTTCGAGCAGTACGTCACGCACCTGCTGTCGGTGCTGCCCAACCGGCTGGACGGGCTGAAGATCGTCCTGGACGAAGCGCACGGCGCGGCCTCGGGGGTCTCGCCGGAGGCGTTCACCCGGGCCGGTGCGCAGGTCGTCACCATCGGCGCCGCGCCGGACGGTCTCAACATCAACGACGGCTGCGGCTCCACGCACCTCGGCCCGCTGAAGGCGGCCGTGGTCGAGCACGGCGCGGACTTCGGCATCGCGCACGACGGTGACGCCGACCGGTGCCTCGCGGTGGACCACACCGGCGAGGAGGTCGACGGCGACCAGATCCTCTCCGTGCTCGCCCTCGCGATGCGGGAGCACTCCGCGCTGCGGGCCGACACCGTGGTGGCGACCGTGATGTCCAACCTCGGCTTCAAGCTGGCGATGGAGAAGGCCGGGATCAGGCTGGTGCAGACGGCCGTGGGCGACCGCTACGTGCTGGAGGAGATGAAGCGGCACGGGTTCGCCCTCGGCGGCGAGCAGTCCGGGCACGTGATCATCCTCGACCACGCGACGACCGGCGACGGCACGCTGACCGGTCTGCTGCTGGCCGCGCGGGTCGCCGAAAGCGGCCGTAGCCTGCGGGAGCTGGCGTCCGTGATGGAACGGCTGCCGCAGGTGCTCATCAATGTGCCCGACGTCGACAAGTCGCGGGTGCGGACCTCCGCGGACCTGGCCGCGGCCGTCGTCGAGGCCGAGCGGGAACTCGGGGAGACCGGGCGGGTGCTGCTGCGGCCCTCCGGCACCGAGCCGCTGGTCCGGGTGATGGTCGAGGCGGCGGACATCGAGCAGGCGCGGTCGGTGGCCGGGCGGCTCGCCGACGCGGTGAAGTCGGCCCTGGGATAGGGCCGGTCCGGGGCGCGGGGAACCGTTGCGGTCGCTCGCGCCCACCCGGCGGGGCCGTACCGCTGCGCGGCCCCGCGCCCCTCAGCCGTGCCGGCGCCGGCGCCCCCAGAAGTACTTCTGGGCCAGCAGGGTGAGGGTGCCCGCCAGCACGATGCCCGCGAGGTTCAGCAGGAGCTGTTCGGCCGAGCCGGCGGTCTGGCCGGTGTCGCCGTAGGCCAGGGCCACCGCCGCGTTGGCGGCGGCCGGGACCGTGGTGACCGAGATGGCGACGCCCACCAGCGCGCCGGACTTGGCGGAGGTCAGGGAGAGGGTGCCGGCCACGCCCGCCAGCAGGGCCACGATGAACGAGAAGGCGTCGGGGGCGTAGACGAACGCGGTGTTGGGGCGGCTGCCCTCCAGGGCGGAGCGGTGGAACAGGCCGACGGCGTCCATGAACAGGGCGAAGCCGACCGTCACCGCCATCGCCGCCGCGAAGCCCACCAGCAGGGCGGTCAGCGAGCGCAGCGCGAGACGCGGGCGGCGCCGGACCAGGGCCGTGGAGATGCCGGCCAGCGGACCGAACTCGGGGCCCACGGCCATCGCGCCGACGATCAGGACCGCGTTGTCCAGCACCACACCGCAGGCCGCGATCATCGTGGCCAGCGTGATGAAGGCCAGGTAGGTCACCGAGAGGGTGGACTCCTCGTGGGTGGCCTCGGTCAGACCCTCCCAGAGCACCGCGTCCGCGCCCTCGCCCGGGGCGTCCCGCTCGGCCTGCTCGGCCCGCCGGGACAGGGTCAGGCCGATCTCCTCGACGGTGATCGCGCCGGTGCCGTCCAGGCCCAGGTGCCGCAGCCCGGCGATGAGCCCGTCGCCCGCCTCCCGGGCGACGTCGCACAGCACGAGGTCGCCGGCCGGGTCGCGGGCGGCCCCCGGTATCACCGCGAGGTGGGCGGTGCCGACCGTGTCCTCGATCAGTCGCACCACCTCGTCGGTCCGTTCGGCCGGGGTGATCAGGCGCAGATGCAGCATGGCGCCTTTTCTAACAGGTGCGCCGTGCCGTCCCCGCCGCCTCCGTCGTCCCGCCCTACAGCTTGCGCAGGCGCAGCCGCTGCACCTTGTGGTCCGCTCCCTTGCGGACGATCAGGGTGGCGCGGCCGCGGGTGGGGGCGATGTTCTCGACCAGGTTGGGTTTGTTGATCGTGCGCCACAGGGTGCGGGCGTAGTCGAGGGCCTCCTCCTCGGAGACCTGGGTGTACTTGCGGAAGTACGAGTGGGGGTCCTGGAACGCCGTGTGCCGCAGCTTCTTGAAGCGGCTGAGGTACCAGCGCTCGATGTCCTCGGCGCTCGCGTCGACGTACACGCTGAAGTCGAAGTAGTCGGCGAGGCCCACCCTGGTGCGGCCGTCCTTGCCGGGCAGCGCGGGCTGGAGGACGTTGAGGCCCTCCACGATCAGGATGTCGGGGCGGCGGACGGTGAGCTTCTGGTCGGGGACGATGTCGTAGATCAGGTGCGAGTAGACCGGTGCGGTCACCTCGCCCTTGCCGGCCTTGATGTCGGCGACGAAGCGGGTCAGCGCCCGGCGGTCGTACGACTCGGGGAAGCCCTTGCGGGACATCAGGCCGCGGGCCTCCAGTTCCCGGGTGGGCAGCAGGAAGCCGTCGGTGGTGACCAGTTCCACGCGCGGGTGCTCGGGCCAGCGGGACAGCAGGGCCTGGAGGAGACGGGCGACGGTGGACTTGCCGACGGCGACGGAGCCGGCCACGCCTATGACGAACGGGGTGCCGGACTGGGAGCCCTGCTCGCCGAGGAAGGTGTTCAGCGCGCCTCTGAGGCCGTCGGTGGCGCCGACGTAGAGGTTCAGCAGCCGGGACAGCGGGAGGTAGATGTCGCGCACCTCGTCCAGGTCGATCACATCGCCCAGGCCGCGCAGCTTCTCCACCTCCTCGGCGGTGAGCGGCAGCGGCGTCTTGTCGCGCAGCGCGCTCCACTCGGCTCGGGTGAGGTCGACGTAGGGAGTCGCCTCCGGCCTGTGCCGGTGGGCGCTCCGGGGCATCGAGGGGACCGGTGAGATCACATTCCATTGTTAACGGAGTTCGAACGGCACGGGAGGTGGGGTCCGTCACGCGGCTCGGGCGCCCCGTCGCGCGCGCCGCACCGGGCCGGGCGGGCCCTCGTATGCCCGTGGGAATTTCCGAATTCGGGCAGGGGGTGACGGTTTCCGGAGCGGGGCGGACCGTAGGCTGCGGCCCATGTGCGGAATCGTGGGATACGTAGGGTCGCAGTCGGCGCTCGATGTCGTGATGGCCGGGCTGAAGCGGCTGGAGTACCGGGGTTACGACTCGGCGGGCGTCGCCCTGCCGGCGGACGGCGGTCTGGCCGCCGCGAAGAAGGCCGGGAAACTGGTCAACCTGGAGAAGGAGCTGGTCGAGCGGCCGCTGCCGGCCGGTTCGACGGGCATCGGGCACACCCGCTGGGCCACCCATGGCGGCCCCACGGACGACAACGCGCACCCGCACCTCGACAACGCGGGCCGGGTCGCCGTCGTCCACAACGGCATCATCGAGAACTTCGCGGTGCTCCGGGCCGAGCTGGCCGAGCGCGGCCACGTGCTGAACTCCGAGACCGACACCGAGGTCGTCGCCCATCTGCTGGCCGAGGAGTACTCGGTGACCGGCGACCTCGCCGAGGCGATGCGGCTGGTGTGCCGGCGCCTGGAGGGCGCGTTCACGCTGGTCGCGGTGCACGCCGACGCCCCGGACGTGGTGGTCGGCGCGCGCCGCAACTCCCCCCTGGTGGTCGGCGTCGGCGAGGGCGAGGCGTTCCTGGCCTCGGACGTCGCCGCGTTCATCGCGCACACCCGCTCGGCGATCGAGCTGGGCCAGGACCAGGTGGTGGAGCTGCGCCGGGACGGCGTGACCGTCACCGGCTTCGACGGCCGCCCGGCCGAGGTGCACTCCTACCACGTGGACTGGGACGCCTCGGCCGCCGAGAAGGACGGCTACGACTACTTCATGCTCAAGGAGATCGCCGAGCAGCCCAAGGCGGTCGCCGACACCCTCCTCGGCCGGATCGACCCGTCCGGCTCGCTCACCCTGGACGAGCTGCGGATCTCCCCGTCCGAGCTGCGCGAGACGGACAAGGTCGTGATCGTGGCGTGCGGTACGGCCTTCCACGCCGGGCTGATCGCCAAGTACGCCATCGAGCACTGGACGCGCATCCCCTGCGAGGTGGAGCTGGCCAGCGAGTTCCGCTACCGGGACCCGATCCTGGGCAGCCGCTCCCTGGTGATCGCGATCTCCCAGTCCGGCGAGACCATGGACACCCTGATGGCCGTGCGGCACGCCCGCGAACAGGGCTCCAAGGTGCTGGCCATCTGCAACACCAACGGCTCCACCATCCCGCGCGAGTCGGACGCGGTGCTCTACACGCACGCCGGGCCCGAGGTCGCCGTCGCCTCCACCAAGGCGTTCCTCACCCAGCTGATCGCCTGCTACCTGGTTGCCCTCTACCTGGGCCAGGTGCGCGGCACCAAGTGGGGCGACGAGGTCCAGGCCGTGATCAAGGACCTGTCCCGGATCTCGGTCGAGGTCGAGCGCGTCCTGGAGACCATGGAGCCGGTGCGGGCGCTGGCCCGCACGCTGGCCGCCAAGGACACCGTGCTCTTCCTGGGCCGGCACGTCGGCTACCCGGTCGCGCTCGAAGGCGCGCTCAAGCTCAAGGAACTCGCCTACATGCACGCCGAGGGCTTCGCGGCGGGCGAGCTGAAGCACGGCCCGATCGCGCTGATCGAGGAGGACATGCCGGTGGTGGTGGTCGTGCCGTCGCCGCGCGGCCGCTCCCTCCTGCACGACAAGATCGTCTCCAACATCCAGGAGATCCGGGCGCGCGGGGCGCGCACCATCGTGATCGCCGAGGAGGGGGACGAGGCGGTCGTCCCGTACGCCGACCACCTGATCCGTATCCCGGCCACGCCCACCCTGCTGCAACCGGTGGTGGCCACCGTGCCGCTCCAGGTCTTCGCCTGCGAGCTGGCCGCCGCGCGGGGTAACGAGGTGGACCAGCCGCGGAACCTGGCGAAGTCGGTGACGGTCGAGTAGCGCCGCCGCCGGGGCTCAGTGGACGGAGAAGCCTCCGTCCACGCAGATCGACTGGCCCGTGACGTAGGAGGAGGCGCGGCTCGCTAGGAAGACGGCCGCGCCGGCGAAGTCCCCGGCGAGGCCGTTGCGCCCGGTCATGGTGCGCGCGGCCAGCGCCGCCACCCGCTCCGGGTCGGCCGACAGCCGGGCGTTGAGCGGGGTCATCACGAAGCCCGGCACCAGGGTGTTGCAGGTGACCCCGTACGGCGACCAGGCCTCCGCCTGCGAACGGGCCAGCGACTCCAGGGCGCCCTTGGAGACGCCGTACGCGCCGCTCGACACGAACGCGCGGTGCGCCTGCTGGGAGCTGATGTGGATGATCCGGCCGAAGCCGCGCTCGGCCATGCCGGGCCCGAACCGCCGGCCCAGCAGGAAGGGCGCCTCCAGGTTCACGGCCATGGTGGCGTCCCAGACGTCCTCGTCCAGCTCGTCCATCGGGGGCCGCAGATTGATCCCGGCGCAGTTGACGAGGATGTCGGGCTCCCCGTACACGGCCGCCGCCTCCTCGGCCACCGCCCGCACCCCTTCGCGGCTGCCGAGATCGCCCGCGACCCAGGCGGCCTGGCACCCGTCGGCCGTCAGCTCGCCGACGGTGGCGGCCAGTTGCTCCTCGCCGCGGGCCACGGCCACCACGCTCGCGCCGGCCCGGGCCAGTGCCCCGGCGATGGCCCGGCCGATGCCGGAACTGCCGCCGGTCACCACGGCGACGCGGCCGTCGAGCGAGAACAGGTCGGCGAGATAGGACTGTTGGGACGCGGTGCTGGTCATGGCCGAAGCGTAGAGGGCGTACCGGCGCCGTCTGTCTAGGGTGCTGTCCATGAGCATCATCGGAGTCGGGATCGACGTGGCGGAGATCGACCGCTTCCGGGCGTCCCTGGAGCGCACCCCCCAGCTGGCCGACCGGCTGTTCGTGACACAGGAGTTGCTGCTGCCCAGCGGGGAGCGGCGCGGCATCGCCTCGCTGGCGGCCCGGTTCGCCGCGAAGGAGGCGCTGGCCAAGGCGCTCGGCGCACCGCCCGGACTGCTGTGGACGGACGCCGAGGTGTACGTCGAGGACAACGGGCGGCCCCGGCTGCGGGTGCGCGGGACCGTGGCCGCGCGCGCCGCGGAGCTGGGAGTGCGGTCCTGGCACGTGTCCCTCAGCCATGACGCGGGCGTCGCCTCGGCCGTGGTGATCGCCGAGGGCTGAGCGGGCCCGGGTGTGGCCGGTGGGGGTTACGGGGCACACTCGGTGCCATGCGGAGTGCGTACGGCGTGGAGACGGTACGGGCGGCCGAGCGGGCCCTGATGGCGCGGTTGCCGGAGGGGGCGCTGATGCAGCGGGCGGCCGCCGGTCTCGCCGCCGCCTGCGCCGAACTGCTGGGCAAGGTGTACGGCAGCCGGGTGGTCCTGCTCGTGGGCAGCGGCGACAACGGCGGCGACGCGCTGTACGCGGGCGCCCGGCTGGCGCGCCGGGGGGCCGGGGTGACGGCCGTGCTCCTCGCGCCCGAGCGGGCGCACGCCGAGGGGCTGGCCGCGCTGCGGCGGGCCGGCGGCGTCGTCGGCGCGGCCGGTTCCGCGGAGGAGGCGCTGCTGCGGGCCGATCTCGTGGTGGACGGCATCGTCGGGATCGGCGGCAGGGGCGGGCTGCGGCCCGAGGCCGCGCGGCTGGTGGAGACGGTGCGGCGGTCCCGGGCCGCCGTGGTGGCGGTGGACCTGCCGAGCGGGGTCGAGGCGGACACCGGGGAGGTGCGGGGGGCCGCCGTGCGCGCGGACCTCACCGTCACCTTCGGCACGTACAAGCCCGGACTGCTGGTGGATCCGGCGCGGGAGCACGCGGGGGTGGTGCGGCTGGTCGACATCGGCCTGGAGCTGCCGGCCGAGGCCGAGCTGGAGGCGCTCCAGCACGCGGACGTGGCGCGGCTGCTGCCGGTGCCCGCGGCCGAGAGCGACAAGTACCGGCGGGGCGTGGTCGGGATCGCGGCCGGGTCCGCGCGCTATCCGGGCGCCGCGGTGCTCGCCGTCGCCGGGGCGCTGCGCGGCGGCGCCGGGGCCGTGCGCTACGTCGGCCCGGCCGCGGAGGCGGTCATCGCCCGCTTCCCGGAGACCCTGGTCTCCGACCGGGGCCCGGCCAAGGCGGGCCGGGTGCAGGCGTGGGTGACCGGACCGGGCGCCGGGGACGACGCGGCGACCGTCGCCGAGGTGCTGGCCGCCGAGGTGCCGGTGCTGCTGGACGCGGACGGGCTGCGCCTCGCGGAACGGGACGCCGTACGGGCGCGCACGGCGCCCACCCTGATGACACCGCACGCGGGGGAGGTCGCCGCGCTGCTGGGGGTGGCCCGCGAGGAGGTCGAGGGCGCCCGCCTCGCCGCGGCGCGCGAACTGGCGGCGGTCTACCGGGCGACGGTGCTGCTCAAGGGCTCGACCACGCTGGTCGCCGACGCGGCGGGCGGCGCGGTACGGGTGAACGCCACCGGCACCGGCTGGCTCGCCACCGCCGGCAGCGGTGACGTTCTCTCCGGTCTCGGCGGTTCCCTGCTGGCCTCGGGGCTGACCGCGCGGGACGCGGGGAGTGCCGCCGCGTACCTGCACGGCCTGGCGGGCCGGTTCGCGTCCGAGGGCGCCCCGGCGGGCGCCCATGACGTGGCGGACCGCATTCCGCGGGCGTGGCGGGACGTTCGGCGCTGAGCGGGGGCGGCGCCGGGTGCGGCGCGCCGGGCGGGGTCGGGCGCCGAGCCCCCGTGCCGCACGCGGTCGTGGCGCCCCGTCAGACACGTGCGGGCCGGGGCGCGCGCGCCGTCGTACCGCGCATCCCGGCGGCCCCGTGGCCGACACCACGATCCGGCCGGTACCGCGCTCTGAGAGACTGGGGGCGCCATGACTGAGACAGCAGCTGTGCCGACCGCCCCCCTGCGCGCCCGCGCCGAGATCGATCTGGGCGCCCTGCGCGCCAATGTGCGGGCCCTGCGGGCCCGGGTGGGGGACGTGGCCGTGATGGCCGTCGTGAAGGCCGACGGATACGGACACGGCGCGGTGCGCTGCGCCCGCGCGGCCGTCGAGGCCGGGGCCACCTGGCTCGGCACCGCCACGCCCGAGGAGGCCCTCGCGCTGCGCGCGGCCGGGCTCACCCAGCGCACGCTGTGCTGGCTGTGGGTGCCCGGCGGGCCCTGGCGGCAGGCGATCGAGGCCGACGTCGACGTGTCGCTCAGCGGGATGTGGGCGCTGCGGGAGGTCACCGAGGCCGCCCGCGCGGCCGGGCGGACCGCACGGGTCCAGCTGAAGGCGGACACCGGGCTCGGCCGCAACGGCTGCCAGCCCGGCGCCGACTGGGAGGAACTGGTCGCCGCCGCCCTGCGCGCCGAGACCGAGGGCCTGGTCCGGGTCACCGGCCTGTGGTCCCACTTCGCCTGCGCCGACGAGCTCGGCCACCCCTCCATCGCCGCCCAGCTCACCCGCTTCCGGGAGATGGTGGCCTACGCCGAGGAGCGGGGCGTCCGCCCCGAGGTGCGGCACATCGCCAACTCGCCCGCCACGCTCACCCTCCCCGAGACCCACTTCGACCTGGTCCGTCCGGGCATCGCCATGTACGGCCTGTCGCCCAGCCCCGAGATCGGCGTCCCCGGGGACTTCGGACTGCGCCCGGTGATGACGCTCAGCGCCTCGCTGGCACTGGTCAAGCACGTGCCGGGCGAGCACGGCGTCAGCTACGGCCACCACTACGTCACCCCCGGCCCCACCACCCTCGGCCTCGTCCCGCTCGGCTACGGCGACGGCGTCCCGCGGCACGCCTCCGGCGCGGGCCCGGTGCTGGTCGACGGCAAGTGGCGGACCGCGGCCGGGCGGGTCGCCATGGACCAGTTCGTGGTGGACCTCGGCGGCGACGAACCGCCGGTCGGCTCGCAGGCCGTGCTGTTCGGGCCCGGCGACCGCGGTGAGCCCACCGCCGAGGACTGGGCGGCGGCCTGCGGCACGATCGGGTACGAGATCGTCACGCGCATCGGGAGCCGCGTGCCCCGCGTCTACGTCAACGAGGAAGAGCGCGGATAACCCGTTCGGGACTGCCGGCCGGCACAGCGGTCACCCACGCACCGCGGGCCTGTCTCAGCGAACACCTGTACGGCGAGGAGGAGCGGTACGTGAACGAGAGCAGGGCGGACGCCGTCGCGGACGTCGTCGCCTCCGCGGCCGCCGCCTCCGCCGAGGGGGCGGCCGGGAGCTGGCGCAGGGCGACCGGCGTCGTCGGCGCCGCGATAGGCGTCCTCGCCGCGGGAGCGGCGGCCGGCGTCGCCGTCGAGCGGATGACGGTGGGGCGCTCGATGCGCCGCAAGGCCCGCCTCGCGCTGGACGCCGCGGGCCCCTACGGCACCCTGCGCGGCACCCCGGGCAAGGCGCACGCCGACGACGGCACCGAGCTGTACTACGAGGTCGACGAGGTCGAACCGGACACGGGCGCGGACCCCTCCCCGCGCCGGCTGCGGCTGTTCGGCCGCAAGGCGCCCGCGCCGGTCACCGTCGTCTTCTGCCACGGCTACTGCCTCAACCAGGACTCCTGGCACTTCCAGCGCGCTGCCCTGCGCGGGGTCGTGCGCACCGTGCACTGGGACCAGCGCAGCCACGGCCGCTCCGGGCGGGGCGTGGCGCAGAACCGGGACGGGGAGCCGCTCACCATCGACCAGCTCGGCCGCGATCTGAAGGCCGTCATCGACGCCGCCGCACCGGACGGGCCGATCGTGCTGGTGGGGCATTCGATGGGCGGGATGACCATGATGGCGCTCGCCGCCGAGCACCCGGAGCTGATCCGGGACCGGGTGGTCGCCGCCGCGTTCGTGGGCACCTCCCCGGGCCGGCTCGGCGAGGTCAACTTCGGGCTGCCGGTGGCCGGCGTCAACGCGATACGCCGGGTGCTGCCCGGGGTGCTCAAGGCGCTCGGGCAGCAGGCGGAGCTGGTGGAGCGCGGGCGCCGGGCCACCGCCGACCTGTTCGCCGGGATCATCAAGCGGTACTCCTTCGCCGGGCGGGACGTCGACCCGGCCGTGGAGCGGTTCGCGGAGCGGATGATCGAGTCCACGCCGATCGACGTGGTCGCCGAGTTCTACCCGGCCTTCACCGACCACGACAAGACCGGGGCGCTGGCCTGCTTCCGGGACATGCCGGTGCTGGTGCTGGCGGGCGTGCAGGACCTGGTGACGCCGAGCGCGCACAGCGAGGCGATAGCCGACCGGCTGCCCGACGCGGAGCTGGTGCTGGTGCCGGACGCCGGGCACCTGGTGATGCTGGAGCACCCGGAGGTGGTCACCGACCGCCTCGCCGACCTGCTCACCCGCGCGGGCGCGGTGCCGGCAGGGGCTACCGTAAGTGCCTATGGAACGTCCAGCAGCAGCACCGTACGACCCCGCTGAGCCCGGCCGGGCCGAGACCCGGCTGACGATCACCTCCCCGGAGCAGATGCGGGAGCTGGGGCGGCGCCTCGCCAAGCTGTTGCGCGCCGGTGACCTGGTGATGCTCTCCGGGGAACTGGGCGCGGGCAAGACCACGCTGACCCGCGGGCTCGGCGAGGGGCTCGGGGTGCGGGGCGCGGTCACCTCGCCGACCTTCGTGATCGCCCGGGTGCACCCCTCCCTCGGCGACGGCCCGCCCCTCGTCCACGTGGACGCCTACCGGCTCGGCGGCGGCCTCGACGAGATGGAGGACCTGGACCTCGACGTCTCCCTCCCGGACTCCGTGATCGTCGTGGAGTGGGGCGAGGGCAAGGTCGAGGAGCTGACCGAGGACCGGCTCCGGATCGTCATCCACCGCGCCGTCGGCGACACCACCGACGAGGTACGGCACCTGACCCTGACCGGGCTGGGGGAGCGGTGGGCCGACGCGGGCCTGGAGACGCTCACGGCCTGAGCCGCCGGTTTTTTCCGACAGGCCGTCGGCAAGATGTTGCGCGGGCTGCCATGGCGTGATGACATGGGGTTCAGCTCGTAGTGAGGCATGCCTTACTACGCCGCACCGCACCTCAGGAGGCGCCTCATGCCCCCTTCCCGCCCCCCGCGGCAGCCCGGCCCCGTCCCGGTGCCCATGCAGACCCTGCTGGCGGCATGCGCGGCAGCGGCGGTGATCTCCCGCCCGCCGAGAACGCCGGAACCACGCGCCCCTCGCCGGCCGGACCAGACCCGGCGCGCGGCGTGAGCCCGGCCCGGACGGGGTGAGTCGGCGCGCTCGCCGCACCGGTCCGGCCGCCGGACCGGTACGGCGCGACGTCAGCGGATCACCACGATCCGTTCGCCGATCGTCGCGAACTTCCACAGGGCGTCGCCGTCCGGGCGCGTCTCGCGGATGCCGCCCGTCTTGGTGCCCGCGTCGGCGGCCGGGACGGCGTCGCTGCGCACGGGAGCGCTGAAGCCGATGGTGACGCCGTCGACCGTGGTGAAGCGGACCACGTGTTCGATGGGGATGCCGTCGGTCCCGGTGACCGCGTGCGAGCGCGAGGTCACCCAGTACGTGCCGACCGGCGGGTCCACGGTGCCCGGCCGTACCCGGAACGTGCGCAGCACCCGGTCGCCCGCGCCGACCAGCCACACCCGGTCGTCGTCCACCGAGTACACGACCCGTTCACCCTTGCCCGAACCGTCCGGCAGGGCGGTCGGGTGGCGCCGGTCCCGGGGTGCCTTGCCGGCCGGGACACCGGGCGAGCCGTTCGCCGACGGCCGCGCGCCCAGGCCCGCCGGTACGGTCGCCTGCGCCTGGTAGGCGAGGAAGCCGACCGTTCCGATGGCCGCCGCGGTGAGGCCCGCCACGATTCCCGAGCTGGTCCCTGTCACCCGCGCCTCCTCCGCCTCGCGCCATATGTCGTACTTCGTACAGACCGTAGCAGCCGGTGACCGTCCGCCCCGGGCGGGCGTGCACGAGGCGCGGGCGCCGTAGGCTGTTCGCGTGCTCTTGCTCGCTCTGGATACCGCAACGCCCGCCGTCACCGTCGCCCTGCACGACGGAACGGACGTCATCGCCTCGTCGAGCCAGGTGGACGCGCGCCGGCACGGGGAGCTGCTGCTGCCGGCCGTCGACCGGGTCCTCGCCGAGGCCGGCCTCAGGCTGGAGGCGGTCACCGGGATCGTCGTCGGCACCGGCCCCGGCCCCTACACCGGGCTGCGCGTCGGCCTGATGACCGCCGACACCTTCGGGCTGGCGCTCGGCGTCCCCGTGCACGGCGTGTGCACGCTGGACGGCCTCGCCTACGCCGCCGACATCGAGAAGGGCCCCTTCGTCGTGGCGACCGACGCCCGGCGCAAGGAGGTCTACTGGGCGACGTACGCCGACTCCCGCACCCGGCTGACCGGCCCGGCCGTGGACCGCCCGGCCGACATCGCCGAGAAGGTCGCCGGGCTCCCGGCGGTCGGCGCCGGCGCCCTGCTCTACCCGGACACGTTCCCGAGCGCCCACGAGCCCGAGCACGTGTCCGCCGCCGCGCTGGCCGCGCTCGCCGCCGGGAAGCTGGCCGCGGGCGAGGAGCTGGAGGCGCCGCGGCCGATGTACCTGCGCCGCCCGGACGCCCAGGTGCCCAAGAACTACAAGGTGGTCACCCCCAAGTGACCGCACAACTGCGCGAGATGCGCTGGTGGGACATCGACCCGGTCCTGGAGCTGGAGAAGGACCTGTTCCCCGAGGACGCCTGGTCCCGGGGCATGTTCTGGTCCGAGTTGGCCCACTCCCGGGGCCCGGCGGCCACCCGCCGCTACGTGGTGGCCGAGTCGGAGGGCCGCGTCGTCGGCTACGCCGGCCTGGCCGCCTCCGGGGATCTGGCCGACGTCCAGACCATCGCCGTCGCCCGGGACCAGCAGGGCTCCGGCCTGGGCGGGCGGCTGCTGACCGACCTGCTGCGGGCGGCGACCGCGTTCGAGTGCCGCGAGGTGATGCTCGAATGCCGGGTCGACAACGTCCGCGCGCAGAAGCTGTACGAGCGCTTCGGCTTCGCCCCCATCGGGTTCAGGCGCGGTTACTACCAGCCGGGGAACGTGGACGCCCTGGTGATGCGCCTGACCGACCCTTCCGCATCTGTTCAAGGAACCGAGATCAATGGCTGACGAACCCCTCGTCCTCGGCATCGAGACCTCCTGCGACGAGACCGGCGTCGGCATCGTGCGCGGCACCACCCTGCTGGCCGACGCCGTCGCCTCCAGCGTGGACGAGCACGCCCGCTTCGGCGGCGTCGTCCCCGAGGTGGCCTCCCGAGCCCACCTGGAGGCGATGGTCCCGACCATCGACCGCGCGCTCAAGGAGGCCGGGGTCACCGCCAAGGACCTCGACGGCATCGCCGTGACCGCGGGGCCGGGCCTCGCCGGCGCCCTCCTCGTCGGCGTCTCCGCCGCCAAGGCGTACGCCTACGCCCTCGGCAAGCCCCTGTACGGCGTCAACCACCTGGCCTCGCACATCTGCGTCGACCAGCTGGAGCACGGCCCGCTGCCGGAGCCGACGATGGCGCTGCTGGTCTCCGGCGGCCACTCCTCGCTGCTGCTGTCCTCGGACATCACCTCCGACGTACGGCCGATGGGCGCCACCATCGACGACGCCGCCGGCGAGGCCTTCGACAAGATCGCCCGCGTGCTCGACCTGGGCTTCCCCGGCGGCCCGGTCATCGACCGGTACGCCCGCGAGGGCGACCCCGCGGCCATCGCCTTCCCGCGCGGTCTGACCGGCCCGCGCGACCCGGCGTACGACTTCTCCTTCTCCGGTCTCAAGACGGCCGTGGCCCGCTGGATCGAGGCCAGGCGGGCGGCCGGCGAGGAGGTGCCGGTGCGCGACGTGGCCGCCTCCTTCCAGGAGGCCGTGGTGGACGTGCTCACCCGCAAGGCCGTGCGGGCCTGCAAGGACGAGGGCGTCGACCACCTGATGATCGGCGGCGGTGTCGCGGCCAACTCCCGGCTGCGCGCCCTCGCCCAGGAGCGCTGCGAGGCGGCCGGCATCCGGCTGCGGGTGCCGCGCCCCAAGCTGTGCACGGACAACGGCGCGATGGTGGCCGCGCTCGGCGCCGAGATGGTCGCCCGCAACCGGGCCGCCTCCGGCTGGGACCTGTCGGCGGACTCCTCCCTGCCGGTGACCGAGTCGCACGTGCCCGGCCACCACCACGGCCACGACCATGTGCACGAGGTCAGCAAGGAGAACCTGTACTCATGACGGTCGCGCTGATGTGGGAGGCGCGCGCCCCCGAGGGCCGGGGCGCCGAGCTGCTGGCCTGGGCGCGCGAACAGGTACTCCCGGAGCGGCCGGTGCGCCGCGAGACCTTCCGTGCCCCGCAGGACCGGGTGCTGGTCATCACGTGGTGGGACGCGCCGTACGACGCCGCGGTGCCCGAACTGCCGGATCCCGGACCGGAGTTGGTGACCCGGCCGGTGCACCGCTGGCGCTTCGAGCCGGTGGCCGCCGACTGAGTTTGCGGCGCCCGCCCGCGTCGGTCTATGATCATCACACAGCGAACGGCCGGAACTCCGGTACGAACGCAGTGCGTTGGTGGTCCAAGGAAAGACGCCCCGCTTCCTGCGGGGAGATGCAGGTGCAAGGCCTGCCCGGCGCTCCACTCACACCCCGCTCCCGGAATCCCGGGGGCGGGGTGTTCTCGTCGCCCGCACCATCAGCCCGACCAGCACCGCGAGCAGCACCGCCGACGACCCCGTCGTCCCCAGGTCCAGGCCGCCCTTGGCCACCGGCTTGGTCAGCAGGTCGCCGGCGGTGGCGCCGAGCGGGCGGGTCAGTACGAAGGCGATCCAGAACAGCAGCACGTTCGGCACCGCCGGCACCCTGATCAGCGCGACCAGCACCAGCAGCAGTCCGGTCACCAGGGCGGCGGCGCCCAGGTAGCCGAGGCCGGAGCTGTCGGAGAGGAAGTCGCCCATCGACGTGCCGAGCGTGTTGGAGACGAGGATCGCCGTCCAGAACAGCGCCTCGCCCCGGAAGGTGACGATCCCGGTGATCCGGAAGGTCGTCCCGCTGAGCTTCCAGCCGAGGAAGACCAGCAGCAGGAGCGACACCAGGATCGCGGCGCCCTCCGGATAGCCGAGGCCGAGGCCCTGCGGGCCCCGGCCGAGCCGCGTGTCCCCGGCCGGGAGGTAGCGCGCGTCGGCCGCGCGGTTCATGAAGTCGGACAGGGTGGTGCCGGCCATGGAGGTCGAAAGGATCACCGTCCAGTAGCAGAACGGCCGGTAGCGCGCCGAGCGCAGCTGGACCACCAGCGTCACCGCGAAGACCAGGAACAGGGCGACGGTGGTGAGGAAGTAGCCCAGCCGGAGGGTCTGGGAGAACAGGTCGCCCGCGGTCTCGCCCAGGGTCGTCGCCGCGATCTTCATGATCCAGAAGGCGAGCGTGACCTCGGGCAGTTTCCGCGTCACGGAGTGCGGGGTCGTCACGGGTGGTGCTCCTGTGAGGGTGTGTCAGATGAGTGACGACCCTCGCAGGAGCTTTGTGAACGGGTCCTGAACGCGGGGCGCACAGGGCTTGTTCTTTGCCGAGGTTCGCGCCCTCGGCGTACACCCCATGGCCCCGCGCCCCCGGCTCAGCCCTCCGCCACCGTCACCTCGCAGCGCAGCCGCCGCTCCGTCCCCACCGCGCGCACCGGCCCGGTCAGCCGCAGCCGCGTCCGGTGCCGGACGTCCGCGCTCGACGCGCTCAGACGCAGCTCCAGATCGCCCGGCTCCACCACCCGCTCGCCCGTGCGGTCGGTGAAGGCCGACAGGTCGGGGTGGAAGTGGAAGGTGAGCCGGCGGGACTCGCCGGGGGCCAGTTCCACGCGCTGGTAGCCGATCAGGCGGACGTCGGGCCGGGTCACCGAGGCCACCGGGTCGTGCAGATAGAGCTGGACCACCTCGGCCCCGGCGCGCTCGCCCGTGTTGCGCACGGTGAGCGAGAGGTCGTACGAACCGTCGGTCGGCAGCTCCGCCTCGGGGCCGTGGACGTCCTCCCAGGCGAACGCGGTGTACGAGCCGCCGTGGCCGAAGGGGTACAGCGGGGTCGGGTCCAGGTTGCTGACCTCGCCGGCCAGGCCCAGCGGGGGCTGGAGGTAGGTCCAGGGCTGGCCGCCCGGCCCGCGCGGCACGCTCACCGGGAGCCGGCCCGAGGGATTCACCCGGCCGGACAGCACCCCGGCCAGCGCCGGGCCGCCCTCCTCGCCGGGGAAGAAGGCCTGGACGACCGCGCCGAGGCGGCCCTGCCAGCGGCCCAGCGCGTACGGGCGGCCGGTCAGCAGCACCAGCACGACCGGCACCCCCGTCTCGACCAGCGCGTCCAGCAGCTCGGCCTGGACGCCCGGGAGTTCCAGGTCCTCCGCGTCACAGCCCTCGCCCGAGGTGCCGCGTCCGAACAGCCCCGCGCGGTCGCCGAGGACGGCCACGCACACCTCCGCCTCCGTGGCCCGCGCCACCGCCTCCGCGAACCCGGAGGTGTCCGGCTCGGAGACCCCGCAGCCCTCCGCGAACGTCACCTTGGCGTCCGGCAGTTCGGCCCGCAGGGCGTCCAGCACGGTCGGGATGTCGACGCCCGTCTCCACCTCGGGGTGGTGGGTGAGCACATGGGACGGGAAGGAGTAGCAGCCCAGCATCGCCAGCGCGTCGGCGGCGCGCGGCCCGACCACCGCGATCCGCGCCTGCGGCGCCAGCGGCAGCACCTCGTCCGGGTTGTCCAGCAGCACCACCGACTCCTCGGCGAGCCGGCGCGCCAGCGCGCGGTTGCCGGCCGAGTCCAGGTCGATGTCCTCGCCGGTCTCCGGCGACCAGTCGGGGTCCAGCAGGCCCAGCTCGCACTTCTGGAGCAGCACCCGGCGCAGCGCCCGGTCCACCAGCGCCTCGGGCACCCGCCCCTCCCGCACGGCCGCCACCAGCGGCTTGCCGTAGCAGTTCAGGGTGGGCAGCTCGACGTCGATGCCCGCCTCCAGCGCCGCGTGCGCGGCCTCGGCGGGGCTGCCGGCCACCCGGTGCAGCGACTGGAGGAAGCCGATGCCGAAGTAGTCGGCGACGACGGTGCCGGTGAACCCCCACTCGTCGCGCAGCAGCCGGGTGAGCAGCGCGGGGTCCGCCGAGGCCGGGACGCCGTCCGTCTCGGTGTACGCGGCCATCACCGAGCGGGCCCCGCCTTCGCGCAGCGCCATCTCGAACGGCGGCAGTGTCACGTCGGCCAGCTCCCGGGCGCCCGCCCGCACCGGCGCCAGATTGCGGGCGCCCGCCGAGGCCGCGTACCCGGCGAAGTGCTTGAGCGTGGCCACGATCCCGGCCGATTCCAGGCCCCGCACGTACGCCGCGCCGATCGTGCCGACCAGGTACGGGTCCTCGCCGATGGTCTCCTCCACCCGGCCCCAGCGCAGATCCCGGACCACGTCCAGGACGGGCGCCAGGCCCTGGTGGACGCCGACCGAGCGCAGGTCGTGGCCGATGCGCCCGCCCAGCTCCGCCACCAGGGCGGGGTCGAACGTCGCGCCCCAGGCCAGCGGCACGGGGTACGCCGTCGCCCGCCACGCGGTGAAGCCCGCCAGACACTCCTCGTGGGCCACCGCCGGGATGCCGAAGCGGCTCGCCTCGGCGATCCGGCGCTGGGCGCGGGCCAGTGCCTGGGCGCCGAGCTCCGGGTCCACCGGGGCCGTGCCGAAGGAGCGGGTCAGCTGGCCGAGGCCGAGGGTGATCAGCTCGTCCCAGTCGTAGTCCGCGGTCATCTCGCGCTGGAGCGGCGCGACCCCGTCGCCGTCGGTGTCCGCGCCCACCCAGACGCCGTACAGCTGGGCGGTCTTCTCCTCCAGGGTCATCCGGGAGATCAGGTCGTCGACACGGGCGGCGGCGGGCAGCGCGGGGTCGCGCCAGGGGGCGGTGCTCATGGAACTCCTGTCGGGGAAGGGGGACCGGTCGGCGATCACTTGCCGCCGACGCCCATCAGGCCGCCCACCAGCGCGCGGCGGGCCACCAGGTAGACGGCGAAGATCGGGATGCCGGAGAGGACGACCGAGGCGAGCAGGGCGGGGATGTTCACGCCGAACTGGCTCATGTAGTTGAACAGGCCGAGGGTCAGCACGCGCGGTCCCTCGGACTGGGTGAAGATCAGCGGGAAGAGGAAGCCGTTCCACGCCTGGAGCGCCGCGTAGATCACGACGGTGCTGATGCCGCCCTTGGACATCGGGATGACCAGCTGGAACAGCATCCGGGTGGGCGAGGCGCCGTCCAACGCCATCGCCTCGTACACCTCCTCGGAGATGTCCCGCATGGTGCCGGTGAGGACCAGGATGGCCACCGGCATCGCGAACGCGGCCGTCGGCAGGATGATCGCGAGCAGGCTGTCGTAGAGGTTCAGCTTGGTGATCATCAGGTACAGCGGTACGACGACCGCCTGCGCCGGGATGGCCACGCCGAGCAGGAACAGCCGGAAGGCGGCCCCCGACCAGAAGCCGCGGGTACGCACCGCGACGTAGGAGAGCGGTACGCACAGCACCAGCACGATCACCACGACGGCGGCGGCCGCCAGCACGGTGTTCCACAGCAGGTGGAAGAAGGAGTTGTGCAGCACCGTGTTGTAGTTGGACCAGGTCGGGCTGCCGGGCGGCTTCAGGGCGTTGTGGCCCAGCGCCTGGTCCTGCGGGGTGAGCGAGGCCGAGATCATCGCGTAGATCGGGACGATGACGACGACCAGCCAGACGAAGGAGCCGAGGCCGGCCAGCGGATTGGGCCGCTGGGTCCAGTGCCGGCGGCGGCGCCCGTCCGGCCGGGCCGCGGGCGCGGCGCCGGTCTTCACGGGGTGGGGCAGTGTGTCGTGAGACACCTCGTCACATTCCTTCCCGGGTGCTGCGCATCGCGCCGAAGCCGGACAGCCGGACCAGCAGCAGCGACAGCACGGTCGCGGCCACCACCAGGAAGGAGGCGATGGCGCTGGCGTAGCCGAAGTCGTAGCTCTTGAAGCCGGCTTCGTACATCAGGTACGGCACGATCGCCGTGTCGGTGCCGGGGCCGCCCTGGGTGAGGATCAGGACGGTCTCGAAGTAGGTCAGCGAGCCGACCACCATCAGCACCCCGGAGGTGGTCGCGGTGTTGCGCAGCTGGGGGAGCGTGATGGAGAAGAACTGGCGCCAGCGGCCCGCGCCGTCGATGGCCGCCGCCTGGTAGAGGACCTCGGGGATCTGCCGGGCCCCGCCCTGGTAGATCAGGGTGTGGAAGGGGATGAACTGCCAGCCGCCGACGAACACGATGGCGAGGAAGGCGCCGTTGGTCGAGCCGAGGGTGTCGCCGGGCATGATGCCGAAGTTGGGGTCGAGCAGGGCGTAGAACAGCAGCGAGATCGCCGTCGAGGACAGCAGGAACGGCACGAAGAAGACCGCCGACAGGATCGCGCGGTTGCGCTGCCTGCCCGCCGCCCAGACGCCGAGCAGCAGCGAGATCACCGTCTGGAAGGCCCAGCTGACCACCGTGAGCAGCACGGTGACGGTGAGGGACTGGGTGAGCCGGCCGTCGTCGAACAGCTTCTGCCAGTTGGCGAAGCCCACCGGCTGGGGGTTGCCCAGACCGTTCCACTTGGTGAAGGAGAGGCAGAACGCCAGCACCATGGGGACGACGGCGAAGAAGGCGAAGAACAGTACGGCGGGCAGGGCCAGGGCGGCGTGCGGGCGGCCCGCGTTCGCCCCGGCCCCGCGCCGCGGGCGGCCCGCGCCGGTGCGCGAGCCGCCCTTCGTGACGGTGTCGCTCACTTCAGCCCCTGGAGCGCCGACACGAACTGGCTCGGCGAGGACTTGCCGACGAACAGCTTGTTGACCTCGGTGAGCATCGGCGTCGACACGTTCGGGTCGACGGCCTGGTCCCAGCTCAGCGTGAACGCCGGCGCCTGCTGCACCATCTGGTACTGGAACTTGGCGAACACGGGGTTCGGCGAGGCGTCGAGCAGCTTCTCGGCGTTGGCCGTGGTCGGGATGGCGCCGATGGCGACCAGCTCCTTGGCGTACGTCTGCGAGGCGCAGTCGCGCAGGAAGGCGAACGCGGCGTCCTTGTTGGACGTACGGGCGTTGACCGACCAGTAGTTGGTGGGGTTGCCGACGACGTTGCGGATGTCGCCCGCGCCGCCCTCGACCGTCGGGAACGCGGTCCAGCCCAGCTCCTTGCGGGCGAAGTCCGGGAACTTGCCGAGCTGGGTGTTGTACTCCCAGGAGCCCATCAGGTGCATCGCGGCCTTGCCCTTGGCGAACACGGCCGGGGCGCCGCCGTTGGTGTAGGCGACCGAGCTGAAGCCCTTGCCGAAGGCGCCGTCGTCGACGAGTTCCTTGACCGTCTGGGCGGCCTTGAGGACGGCCGGGTCGCCCCAGCCGGAGGCGTCGCCGTTCTTGATCCGGTCGAAGACCTGGGGGCCGCCGATCCGGTCGACCAGGTACTCCAGCCACATCAGCTCGGGCCAGATGTCCGCGCCGCCCAGCGCGAAGGGGGTGATCCCGGCCCGCTTGAGCTTCTTGTTGATGTCGAGCAACTGGTCCCAGGTGGTGGGCGGCTGGAGCTTCTGCTCGGCGAAGAGGGTCTTGTTGTAGAAGAGGATCACGGGCTGCATGCCGCGCATCGGTATGCCGTACTTGCGTCCGCCCAGGCCGCCCGCCGTGAGCACCGAGGGCAGGAAGCCGTTCTTCAGGACCGGGTCCGACTCGATGACGTCGGTGAGGTCCACCAGCTGCTTGGCGTCCCGGTAGGCCTTGATGGAGCCACCGCCCCAGTTGAAGAAGATGTCCGGCGCGTTGGGGGAGCCCATCGCGGTGCGCAGCTTCGTCGGGTACTCCGAGCCGGGCACCTTCTCCAGCTTGATCTTGCCCTTGGCCTTCTTCGCGGCGGCCGACGCGTTGAACCGGTCGATCGCCTGGACCTGGACCTTGGCGTCGCCGTCGCCGTACACGAAGGCGGTGAGCGCGCCCCCGCCCCCGGAACCCCCGGAGGAGCCGCAGGCCGTGAGTCCGGCAGTTCCGGCGGTGACGAGTGTGGTGGCGCCGGCGCCGAGCACCCAGCGCCTGCTGAACATGTGCCCGCCGTTGGACGTGGTGGACTCCATTGACCCTGGCCTCTCGCAATATTTCGAGTGAGGTTCCGAATGTTCCGGGAACGTATGGCGGAACAGGGGGTTCGTCAAGGGGTCGCGCAGGGATACGATCGCGGACATGAAGCCTGGGAAGCCCGCAGAAGCGCAGACCGCGACGCTCGCCGAGATCGCCCGAGAGGCCGGTGTCTCCGCTCCGACTGTTTCGAAGGTCCTCAACGGCCGAGCCGATGTCGCACCCTCGACCCGTACCCGCGTCGAGGAGCTGCTGCGCACCCACGGCTACCGGCGCCGGCGCGCCGAGGCCTCCCGTTCGCCGCTGATCGACCTGGTCTTCCACGAGCTGGAGAGCGCCTGGGCGATGGAGGTCATCCGGGGCGTGGAGAACGTGGCGCAGTCGGCCGGGCTCAGCGTGGTGCTGTCCGAGTCCGCGGGGCGGCTCACCCCCGGCCGCTCCTGGGCCGACCAGGTCGCCGCCCGCCGCCCGCACGGGGTGGTGCTGGTCCTGTCCGAACTGGACGCGGGCCAGCAGGCGTTGCTGACCAGCAGGTCCATCCCGTTCGTGGTGGTGGACCCGGCCGGCGACCCGGGTCCGGACGTGCCGTCCATCGGCGCCACCAACTGGCAGGGCGGCCTGGCCGCCACCCGCCATCTGGTCGAGCTGGGCCACACCCGGATCGGCGCCATCAGCGGGCCCACCCGGATGATGTGCAGCCGCGCCCGGATCGACGGCTACCGCGCCGCCATGGAGACGGCCGGGCTGCCCGTCGACCCCTCGCTCGTCCTGGACGGGGACTTCCACCACGAGGCCGGCTACCGCCTGGGCCTGGAGCTGCTGCGCCGCCCCGACCGGCCCACCGCGATCTTCGCCGGCAACGACCTCCAGGCGCTGGGTCTCTACGAGGCAGCCCGCGAGCTGGGGCTGCGCATCCCCGAGGACCTCAGCGTGGTCGGCTTCGACGACCTGCCGGTGGCCCGCTGGGTGGGTCCGCCGCTGACGACCGTGCGGCAGCCGCTGACCGAGATGGCCGAGGCGGCGGCCAGGCTGGTGCTCGAACTGGGCAGCGCGCAGGAGGAACGGGCAGCCACCCGGCTGGAGTTGGCCACGAGCCTGGTGGTGCGGTCGAGCACGGCACCGGTGCGGCCGACGGAGTGACCGAAATTTTCGGCACCGGTACCGGGGCGCCTCCATGAATATTCCGGAAGAAAACCAAATCGTGATGCTTCAGCTAACGGTCCGCTAATAATTCGGACCTATGTTCCTGTCGTGACGCGACACGAGGAGCACGGCGACGCGGACATACGCGTGCGCCGGCGATCGAGAACGCTGCGGATCGCCGGTCTGACCCTGGCGACCGCCCTGGTGCTGGCCACGGCCACCGCGGGCTATGCGTACTGGCATCTCAACCACAACATCAGAAGCGTCGACATCAACAGCGCGCTCGGCGACGACCGTCCGGCCCCCGCTCCGGCCGCGAGCGCGTCCTCGGCCGCCGCGCCGCTCCCGTCCGGCGCCCTGAACATCCTGGTCCTCGGCTCGGACTCGCGCAGCGGCGAGGCCGACAAGGAACTGGGCGGCGGCGACAGCGAGGGCGCCCGCTCGGACACCGCGATGGTGGTGCACATCGACGCGGGCCGCACGGCCGCCACCGTGGTCAGCATCCCGCGCGACACCCTCGTCACCCGCCCGTCCTGCCCGCTGCCCTCCGGCGGCGCGACGGCGGTGGCGTACGGCTCCATGTTCAACAGCGCCTTCTCGGTGGGCGGTCCGGTGTGCGCGGTGAAGACGGTCGAGTCGGTCACCGGTGTGCGCATGGACCACTTCGTCGAGATCGACTTCGCCGGTTTCGCGAGACTGGTGGACGCGCTCGGCGGGGTCGACGTCACCACGAGCCAGGACATCGACGACGACAAGAGCCACCTCCATCTGAAGGCGGGCCCCCACCACCTCGACGGCAAGCAGGCGCTGGCCCTCGCGCGCACCCGGCACGGCATCGGCGACGGCAGCGACCTGGGCCGCATAGGTCTCCAACAGCTTTTGGTGAAGGCCCTGTTGGAACAGATCTCCGGCACGGACCTGCTCACCGACCCGGCCAGGCTCTACCGGGTCGCCGACGCGGTCACCGCGAGCATCACCACCGACACCGGCCTGGACTCGCTCGCCGAACTGACCAGCCTGGGCAAGAGCCTGAAGGGGCTGAGCGCCGACCACGTGAAGACGGTGATGATGCCGGTCGTCCAGGCACCCTCGGACCCCAACCGGGTGATCGCGAAGGAGCCGGACGCGCAGGACCTGTGGGAGTCCCTGCGCCGCTGATCCCGTGACCGGGGGCCTGCCGGGGACACGGGCCGCCGAACGGCCCGTCAGGGGGCCGCCGGCGGCCGGGCGGGACCGCCGATCAGCATCGTGGGCGCGCCCGCCACCCGGGTCAGGAACACGGTCGCCGCGTTGGGCCCCTGCGGCTTGACCTTGCGGCGCAGCTCTTCCGGCTCGACCGCCGACCCCCGCTTCTTCACGGTCAGCGTGCCGACCTCGCGCTCGCGCAGCAGCGCCTTCAGCTTCTTCACGTTGAAGGGGAGCCGGTCGGTGATCTCGTAGGCGGTGGCGTACGGAGTGGGGTGCAGCGCGTCGGCGGTGATGTAGGCGATGGTCTCGTCCAGGAGCCCCCCGCCGACCTCCTCGGCCACCTCGGCGACCAGGTGCGCGCGGATCACGGCGCCGTCCGGCTCGTACAAGTACGGTCCGACCGGCCGGACTCCGGGATCCGGCAGCCCCCGTCCGAGCAGTGTGCGCGGGCCGGGCAGCAGGGTGGCGCGCACCGCGCCCGGCGACCCGGTGCCGAACCAGAGCACCGCCTCCTTCACATCGCCGCCGTCGGAGATCCACTCGGCCTCGGCCTCCGGGGGCACCGCCTCGTGCGGCACGCCCGGGGCGATCTTCAGCGCGGCGTGCGGTGCCCGGAGCGCGGCGGACACCGCCCACGACAGGGGCGGCGAGTACGCCTCGGGATCGAAGATCCTCCCGCCGCCCCGCGCCGAGGTGCCCCGTCGCGCGGGATCGACGAACACGGCGTCGTACCCGGCGGTGTCCACCTCGGTGACGTCGGCCTCGCGCACCTCGATCAGGTCGGCGAGCCCGAGGGCCTCGGCGTTCGCCCGCGCCACGGCCGCCGTCAACGGGTCCCGGTCCACGGCGAGCACCCGGATGCCGGCCCGCGCCAGCGCGATGGCGTCCCCGCCGATCCCGCAGCACAGGTCCGCCACCGAGGTCACCCCGAGATCGGTCAGCCGCCGCGCCCGGTACGCCGCCACACCGGCCCGCGTCGACTGCTCGACCCCGTTCGGGGTGAAGAACATCCGCTCCGCGTCCGCCTTCGCGAACTTGGCCGCCGCCCGCTGCCGCAGCCGGGCCTGGCCGAGCGCGGCCGACACCAGTGCGGCCGGGTGGTCGCGGCGCAACCGGGTGGCGACGGCCAGTTCGTCGGCCGGGGCGGTGTCGCGGACCTCTTCGAGGAGGGCCCGGCCTTCGGGGGTGAGGAGGGGAGCGAGGTCGTTCACCGGGTCATTGTGGGCCAGTCGGTGGATGGTGCGCCTCCGGGCGGCGTTGTCGGCCGGGGTGCGGGGGCGGGGCCTGCGAAGATCCAGCACCATGCGACTAGTAGTACAAAATGACAAAAATCGGGTACGGGACGCTCGGAGCCGGTCGCGCGGGCGGGGCCTCGCCCTCGGCTGCGGCGCCGCGGTCCTCGCCTCCACCGCCCTCGTCACCGGCTGCTCCGACGCCGGTTCCCCCGCCCCGCGCCCGGCCGCGGGCCAGGGCGGTGCCGCCGCCCACGCCCCGGACGCCCGTGCCGCGCGGGCCGCGGAACACGCCCGGCTGGTCGCCGCGGCCAAGAGATGGGGCCTGGACGAGGTCCCGCTCTCGCCCCCGCCGCCACCCGCGAAGAAGCCCCGCATCACCGCGCGCGCGGGCTTCGAGGTGGACCACCAGGAGGACTGGGACCTGCCCCCCGTCTTCACGACCGTCCCCACCGCCGACAAGGTCGTCTTCCTCACCATCGACGACGGCTCGGAGAAGGACCCCCGGTTCCTGGAGATGATGCGGGACCTGAAGATCCCCTACACCGCGTTCCTCAGCGACTACCTGGTCAAGGACGACTACGGCTACTTCCGCAAGGCCCAGTCCTACGGGAACTCCGTCAACAACCACACCCTGCACCACCCCTACCTGCCGGGGCTGTCCTACGACGAGCAGCGGCACGAGATCTGCGACATGCAGGACATCATGCAGAAGCAGTACGGCAAGCGCCCCACGCTCTTCCGCCCGCCCTACGGCAACTACAACCAGGACACCCTGGTCGCCGCCAAGTCCTGCGGCATCAAGTATGCGCCGATCTGGAACGAGGAGGTCTACGTCGACCACTGGGAGTTCCGCGAGGACGACCAGCAGCTGCGCCGCGGCGACATCGTGCTCACCCACTTCCGGGGCCGCGGCGACTGGGACGGCACGATGGTCGACGACATGCGCCGCTTCCTCAACAAGGTCACCCGCGAGGGCTATGCCGTGGCCCGCCTGGAGGACTACCTGTGAGCCGGCCGGGGGACCCCAGGTGAGCCGACCGGGGGAGGGCCGGCGGGCGGTCCGCGAGCGGCGCGGCCCGGGCCGCGCCGCGGCCGGTGCCGTGGCGCTGTGCTCGCTGCTCCTGCTCGTGGGCTGCGCCCAGTCCGTCGACCCCATCGAACGGCTGGGCAGGAAGGCGGCCGAGGGTGTGCACCCGCACGCCCCCGCGTCCCTCCAGCCCTACCGCCGCTGGGGCCTGACCGCTCCGCTCGCCCGTCCCCCGGTGCCCGCCGCCCGCCCCCTCGCGGCACGTACGGGCCCCACCCCGCTGCCCCCGGTCGTGGACCACGTCCCCACCCGCGACCGGGTCGTCTTCCTCACCTACGACGACGCCGGGCAGGACCCCGGCTTCACCGCCATGGTCCGCCAACTCCGGCTGCCGGTGAGCCTCTTCGTCCCCGACGGCACCCGGCCGGACGACCTCGCCAGGCTCCGCGCCGCCGGCGCCGCCGTGGAGAACCGCGCCCCCGGCCGCCCACCGCTGGCCGGCAGGCCGTACACCGCCCAGCGCGCCGCGATCTGCGCCCGCCGGGACCGGCTGCGCGCCCGCCTCTTCCGCCCGCCCGGCGGCGCCTACGACCGCACCACCCGGCGCGCGGCGGCCGGCTGCGGCATCACCGCCCTCACCCTCTGGCGCGCCGCCCTGACCCCCGCCGGGCTGACCTATCCCCGGGGTCCCCACCACCTCCGCCCCGGTGACATCGTCCGCGTCACCCCCGGGGCCCCCGCGTCCCCTCTCCTGCGCGGCCTCCAGCGGCGGAACCTGACGGTGGGCCGCCTGGAGGACTACCTGTAGAGGACCGGGAACGGCCGACGCGCCACGACGTCATTGGCACTCCGCTTGACCGAGTGCTAATCGCAGTCATAGTCTCGGCTCTGGCACTCCCCCCTGGAGAGTGCCAACAACGCGACGGGCAGGTCCGGCACCCGCGACGACGGATCGACCTGGTCGCCACCTCAGACAGTTAACCCCGTGAGATCTCCGAAGGGGGAGGTCGGATCGTGACGACCGCCAGCTCCAAGGTTGCCATCAAGCCGCTCGAGGACCGCATCGTGGTCCAGCCGCTGGACGCCGAGCAGACCACGGCCTCTGGCCTGGTCATCCCGGACACCGCGAAGGAGAAGCCCCAGGAGGGCGCCGTCCTCGCCGTGGGCCCGGGCCGGTTCGAGAACGGCGAGCGCCTTCCGCTCGACGTCAAGGTCGGCGACGTCGTCCTCTACAGCAAGTACGGCGGCACCGAGGTGAAGTACAGCGGCGAGGAGTACCTCGTCCTCTCGGCTCGCGACGTTCTCGCGATCATCGAGAAGTAATCACCCCGAGCAAACCTTTGCTTTGAGCTGCGCCCCTGGCCCCCCGCGACCGATAACGAAGCCGGGCGCCCGGGGCGCAGTTCGTCTTTTAACCCACAGATTTCCGAGAGGGCTCCCGCTGTCATGGCGAAGATCCTGAAGTTCGACGAGGACGCCCGTCGCGCCCTTGAGCGCGGCGTCAACAAGCTGGCCGACACGGTGAAGGTGACGATCGGCCCCAAGGGTCGCAACGTCGTCATCGACAAGAAGTTCGGCGCCCCCACCATCACCAACGACGGCGTCACCATCGCCCGCGAGGTGGAGATCGAGGACCCGTACGAGAACCTCGGCGCGCAGCTCGTGAAGGAGGTGGCGACCAAGACCAACGACATCGCGGGTGACGGCACCACCACCGCCACCGTGCTCGCCCAGGCGCTGGTGCGCGAGGGCCTGAAGAACGTCGCCGCCGGTGCCTCCCCGGCCGCCCTGAAGAAGGGCATCGACGCCGCGGTGAAGGCCGTCTCCGACGACCTGCTCGCCACCGCCCGTCCGATCGACGAGAAGTCCGACATCGCCGCCGTGGCCGCGCTGTCCGCCCAGGACCAGCAGGTCGGCGAGCTGATCGCCGAGGCCATGGACAAGGTCGGCAAGGACGGTGTCATCACCGTCGAGGAGTCCAACACCTTCGGTCTGGAGCTGGACTTCACCGAGGGCATGGCCTTCGACAAGGGCTACCTGTCCCCGTACTTCGTGACCGACCAGGAGCGTATGGAGGCCGTCCTCGACGACCCGTACATCCTGATCAACCAGGGCAAGATCTCCGCCATCGCGGACCTGCTGCCGCTGCTGGAGAAGGTCATCCAGGCCGGCTCCTCCAAGCCGCTGCTGATCATCGCCGAGGACATCGAGGGCGAGGCCCTGTCGACCCTGGTCGTCAACAAGATCCGCGGCACCTTCAACGCCGTCGCGGTGAAGGCCCCCGGCTTCGGCGACCGCCGCAAGGCGATGCTCCAGGACATGGCCGTCCTCACCGGCGCCACCGTCATCTCCGAGGAGGTCGGCCTCAAGCTCGACCAGGTCGGCATCGACGTGCTCGGCTCCGCCCGCCGCGTCACCGTCACCAAGGACGACACCACGATCGTCGAGGGTGCCGGCAAGGCCGAGGACCTCAACGGCCGCGTCGCGCAGATCAAGGCCGAGATCGAGAACACCGACTCCGACTGGGACCGCGAGAAGCTCCAGGAGCGCCTCGCGAAGCTGGCCGGCGGCGTGTGCGTGATCAAGGTCGGCGCCGCCACCGAGGTGGAGCTGAAGGAGAAGAAGCACCGTCTGGAGGACGCCATCTCCGCGACCCGCGCCGCGGTCGAGGAGGGCATCGTCTCCGGTGGTGGCTCCGCGCTCGTCCACGCGTCCAAGGTCCTGGAGGGCAACCTCGACAAGACCGGCGACGAGGCCACCGGTGTCGCCGTGGTCCGCAACGCGGTCGTCGAGCCGCTGCGCTGGATCGGCGAGAACGCCGGCCAGGAGGGCTACGTCATCGTCTCCAAGGTCAAGGACCTCGACAAGGGCCAGGGCTACAACGCCGCCACCGGCGAGTACGGCGACCTGATCAAGGCCGGCGTCATCGACCCGGTCAAGGTCACCCGCTCCGCCCTGGAGAACGCCGCCTCCATCGCCTCCCTGCTGCTCACGACCGAGACCCTGGTCGTCGAGAAGAAGGAAGAGGAAGAGCCGGCCGCCGCCGCGGGTCACAGCCACGGCCACGCCCACTGACACGAGACCGGTGAACTCCGGTAGTCGTTAGGTCACTTCGCCCCGTCGCCCTGCGGCGGGGCGAAGTGCTGCCCGGGGGCCGGTCGGAGCGGGCCTCGGCCGGCCGGCCGCGAGCGGGCGCGGCCCCGTGCGGAGGCCGCCCAGCCGCTCACCGACACGGCACCGGTGCCGCACGCGAGGACACGCCAGGCGCCGGGGGTCCAGGCGAAGACCGCGTCCTGCCCGAAGCGGCGGCCCAGTGCGCGCGCCGCGGCGTCGCCCAGCCCGACGACGGCGACGCTCTCCTCTTGGTGCGTACCGCCCGGGTCGCCGCCCGCCGCGGGCCACCGGAGGAGACCGAGGCGACGGACCTCGTCGAGCAGCAGGCGGTGGGCGCGCGCGTTGGCGTCGGCGGACACGGTACGGGCCCCCGGGTTCCAGGCGGTGATCACATGGACGGCCGCGCCGCCTGCCGCTTCCGGGAAGCACCCCTCGGCCGTGCCGAAGGCGCGCGGCTCGACACGGACCGTTCGCCCGGGAAGGCGGATGTCGACGACCGCGGTCCGGTAGTGGTCCCAGTTCCGGGGCGGGACGGTCGCGCCGGTGACGTGCACAAGGGCCTCCTGAAGAACGAAGACCCCCTTACCGGACGCGCAGGGAGATCGGTGGTCGTCCGCAAGATGCCATGATCGCGGCCCCGGTGCAAGAGGTGCCGGACCGCGGTGTCACTGCTCCAACTCGTCCAGCGCGCCCAGCTGTTCCATCAGCCCCAGCTGGTCGTGCTGCCACCAGAGTTCGGTGATCTTGCCGTCGGCGCCGAGGCGGAAGAAGGTCGTCCCGGTCATGGCGACACGGCGGCCGGTGGGGGCGATGCCGAGGAACTCGCCGGTGTGGGTGGCGCGCCAGGTCCAGCGGGCGCAGGCGCGGTCGCCCTGGGCGAGGAGGTCCTCGACGGTGAACGCGGCGTCGAAGGCGGCGTGCCACATGCGGTGCTCGGCGCGGATGTTGTCCAGGCCGATGGTGTCCTGCGGGTTCATCGGGTCGTGGCTGTGCGCGTCCTCGTCCAGCAGGTCGTTGAGCGGGGGTGGCTCACCGGGGGCCGTGAGCGTGGTGAAGAACCGCCGTACGGTGTCCTCGGCCGTCCCTCTGTCCCGCCGTACCGCGTCCAGGTCCGTCATGGCGCCGCCTCCGGCCTCGCTGGTCCCTCCATTTTCCCACCGGACCGCCGACGGCACCCGTTCGCGCGCGGGCCGCCTACCGCGGCCCGTACTTGCGGCCGGTGCGGGAGGTGACGCCGCCCAGCAGCCCGCGCGGGGTGACCTTCACCAGGCCCATCAGCGCCTTGTAGCGGGGGTCCGGGATGGACAGCGACCTGCCCCGGGCCAGGTCGGTGAGGGCCGCGGCGACCAGCTTGTCGGCGTCCAGCCACATCCAGCCCGGGATGTTGTCCGTGCCCATCCCGGCCCGCTGGTGGAACTCGGTGCGCACGAAACCCGGGCACAGGGCCATCAGCCGTACGCCGGTGCCGGCCAGGTCCCGCGCCGCGCCCTGGGTGAACTGCACGACCCACGCCTTGGAGGCGCCGTAGGTGCCGCGGGGCACGAAGGCGGCCACCGAGGCGACGTTGACGATGCCGCCCCGGCCCCGCTCGCGCATCGGCTCGGCCGCCGCCGAGGTCAGCCGCAGCACCGCCTCGCAGTGCACCTTGAGCATCGTCAGCTCGTCCGCCATGGAGACCTCGAGATAGCGGCCCTTGTTGCCGAAACCGGCGTTGTTGATCAGCAGGTCGACCGGGTTCCTGCGGTCGCCGAGCCGGTCGGCGACCGTCTCGATGCCCTTGTCCTCGGACAGGTCGGCGGCCAGCACCTCCGCCTCGATGCCGTGCCGGTCGTGCAGCTCGGTCGCCTGTTCGCGCAGCCTCCTGGTGTCGCGCGCCACCAGGACGAGGTCATGCCCGTCAGCCGCCAGCCGCCGCGCGAACGCGGCACCGATCCCCGCGGTCGATCCCGTAATCAGAGCCGTTGTCATGACCCAAGCGTAGTGACTGCGGGCTTGCGGAGCAGCGGCGTCCACCATGCGGTGACGGGCGCTCAGGGGGTCCGCGCCGCCACGTACTTCCGGGCCGCGGCCAGCGCCTCCGGGTGCAGGGCGTCGGCCGCCGCGAGCAGCCGGGGCAGCAGTTCCCGCTCCGTGGTGGTGGCGCGGAACTCCATCGCCGCGGTCACCCCGTGCCCGGGCCGGTGGACGATCTCGACCGGGTCGCCCGCGCGTATCTCGCCCGGCTCGATCACCCGGAGGTAGGCACCGGTCGCGCCCTTCCGGGTGAACCTCTTGACCCAGCCGCGTTCGCCCAGATGGCCCTGGAAGGTGCGGCACGGGATGCGGCCCGAGGTGACCTCCAGGACCACCGTCGCACCGATCCGCCAGCGCTCGCCGATCAGCGCCCCGGAGACCTCCAGGCCGCCGGTCGTGATGTTCTCCCCGAAGCAGCCGTTGGCCAGCGGGCGGCCCAGCTCGCGCTCCCAGTGGTCCAGGTCCTCGCGCGCGAACGCGTACACCGCCTGGTCGTCACCGCCGTGGTGGCGCAGGTCGCACACCGCGTCCCCGGCCAGCCCGCTCCCGCCGGTGCCCTTGGGGCCCGGCGCGGACACCCGCACCGGCCCGGTCACCGGCCGCTTGTCGATGCCGGTGACGCCCTCCGCCTGGTCCGTGTACGGCACCGGGCGCGGCCGCCCGACGTTCACCGAGAGAAGCTCCATGGCCGAACCGTACGAGATCTTCCTCAAAGCGTCGAGCGATTATCCGGCGACTCCCCCAAGCCTGCCTTATGCTTGAGGGGTGATCGAGGCCCGTCATCTCCGCGTCCTGCGCGCCGTCGCCACCACCGGCTCCTTCTCCGCCGCCGGGCGCGAGCTGGGCTGCACCCAGCCCGCCGTCAGCCAGCAGATGAAGGCCCTGGAGGCCTCGGTCGGCACCCCGTTGCTGGTCCGCACCGGCCGCGAGATGCGGCTGACCCAGGCCGGCGAGGCACTGGTCCGGCACGCCTCCGGCATCCTCGCGGGACTCACCGCCGCCGAGGAGGAGGTCGCCGCCATCGCGGGCCTGCGGGCCGGCCGGGTCCGCCTGGTCTCCTTCCCGAGCGGCAGCTCCACCCTCGTCCCCACCGCCCTGGCCGCCCTGCGCGCCGCCCACCCCGGCACCCGGGTCTCCCTGGAGGAGGCCGAGCCCCCGCGCTCCGTCGAACTGCTGCGCGAGGGCGACTGCGACCTCGCACTGGCCTTCCGCTACGAGGGGGCGGCGGTCACCGAGGACTGGGACGACCTGGTCGTGCGCCCCCTGCTGACCGACCGCCTGGTGGCCCTGGTGCCCGAGCGGCACCGGCTCGCGGGCGCCCGGAGCGTCGCCATCGGGGAGCTGGCCGAGGAGCCCTGGATCGCGGGCTGCCCGCGCTGCCGGGGCCAGCTGGTGGAGGTCTGCGAAGGAGCCGGGTTCGCGCCGCGCATCGACTTCGCCACGGACGACTACCCGGCGGTGGCCGGTCTGGTGGGCGCGGGACTGGGCGTGGCCGTACTGCCGCAGCTGGCGGTGGAGTCGGTACGGCCGAGGGGGGTGCGCACGGTACGGCTGGAGCCGGCGGTGCGCCGGGAGATCGTCGCGCTCACCCTGCCCGACCTGGCGCAGGTGCCGGCGGTGGCGGCGACGCTGGAACAGCTGGGCCGCGCCGCCGGCCGCGCGGGGTAGCGCGGAAGAGGGGTCACAGAGTCGCGGGCACGCGTTCGGCGTGCCCGGAGTGGAGTGGAGACATCAGCGCACCCGACGGGCCGCGGGTGCGATGCAGAAACGTTCCTTCACTGATCCTGGGCGGTGTCGCCGCTGGTGGTCGAGGCAGCCACCAGGCGGTTGCGCGCCCGTCCCATCAACTCTTCGCGCTCATCCTCGGTCAGGCCGCCCCAGACGCCGTACGGCTCGCGCACGGCAAGCGCGTGCGCCGCGCACTCCGCACGGACCGGGCACCTCATGCAGACCTCCTTGGCCGAGTTCTCGCGAGCGCTCCGAGCCGCCCCGCGCTCGCCCTCCGGGTGGAAGAAGAGCGAGCTGTCCACCCCGCGGCAAGCAGCCAGCAGCTGCCAGTCCCACAGGTCCGCGTTCGGTCCGGGAAGGCGGGAGAAATCTGCCATTACGTGACCCCTTGTAGCCGTTCTGGGCGGATACGGTGGCAACGACCGTACATCTCCGGTCTAAGGAGATGTAAATATGACTCATTGCGAATCTAGCCCCGAACACTACGAAACGGGAAGAAAAGCAGCTGAATGGGTCATAGGTTGTGATGAAAAGTTGAGGGTCCGTTGGGCATGTCTGCACCGTGTCGGTGCCCTCACGTAGAGTGCCGATGACGGTATGCAGCCCCGTAACTCTTTCGAGTGACCGTCGTTGAGAGTGCGGAGGCGGTTGAAAAAACAAGGGCTCGGGCAGGCGTCCGAGACGGTCGACCGCACAGGTGACGATTCCGTACCAGCCTGGAGGCTCAAGGTGACGCGCATCAGCTGCGGAGGGCGGTCATGACATCCGTCCTCGTCTGCGACGACTCCCCGCTTGCCCGAGAAGCGCTCCGCCGCGCGGTGGCGACCGTGCCCGGCGTCGAGCGTGTGACGACGGCGGCCAACGGCGAGGAAGTCCTCCGCCGCTGGGGCGCCGACCGCTCCGACCTCATTCTCATGGACGTCCGCATGCCCGGCCTGGGCGGCGTCGAGACCGTGCGCCGGCTGCTGTCCGCCGACCCGGGCGCCCGGATCATCATGCTCACCGTGGCCGAGGACCTCGACGGTGTGGCCCTCGCGGTCGCCGCCGGCGCCCGGGGCTACCTGCACAAGGACGCCTCGCGCGCCGAACTGCGGGCCACGGTGACGCAGGCCCTGGCCGACCCCACCTGGCGGCTGGCCCCGCGCCGGCTCCGCTCGGCCGAGATGGGCGCCGCGCCCACGCTCACCGCGCGGGAGATCCAGGTCCTGGAAGGCATGAGCCACGGACGCTCCAACGCCGAGATCGGCCGCGAGCTGTTCCTCTCCGAGGACACCGTGAAGACCCACGCCCGGCGCCTGTTCAAGAAGCTCGGCGCCTCGGACCGCGCCCACGCGGTGGCCCTCGGCTTCCGCTGGGGCCTGGTCAGGTAGGACGACCCGGCAAGCCCCGCGCGGCAGGTCGCGCGGGGCCGGGCAGCTCTCCCGGGGCGCGCCCGCGTGCTCTCCCGTGCCCGGGTGACCGGCCGGGAGCGGAACCGTGGCCCGAGCCGTCCGGGCGTTCGGCGGACACACCGCGCGATGGCGGAACCGGCCGCGTCGTGACGTACCGGCCGGAGGCTTCCCGCGCGCGGGAGCCGGTGACGGTGCCGCGATGCCGGTGCCGGGCCCGTCGGCTTCCGTGCCGCCCGTGCGCGGCGGCGAGCCCTGCCGGCTGCCCCGCGTCGGCGCCGGCGGTGGTGCCGGGACTCTGGCGGCCGTCCCGCGTCGTGCCGGTGCCGCGACCCTTTCGGCCGCCCGCGCCGGTACCGGTTTCCCGCACCCGTCGGCCTCCCCGACGGGCCTCGGCGTCGGCCGAGGTCACCGCTCCGGAGCCGCCCGGCGGGCACCGCCTACGCTCCCGTCCAAAGGGGTGTTCGACAGGTGCCGGGCGGCGGTGTGCGGGCCGGCCCACCGGACGGGCGCTGCTCGTTTCGGCGCGGATGCCGCATCCTTGAGGTGTGGAGTCTCTCGGGGACGAGTCGGTCGAGCGGAAGGGGAGGGCGCAGGGAATGAGTGCCGGCGCACCTGCTCATAACGCTTCGGTGCACAACCATCAGCACGATGCGACGGACCGGACGGCCACAAGGCACCATGGACCGATGCGCGACGACGAGGCGGGCACGGCCCAGGGGTCGATCGGTGCGCTCGTGCTTCGTGCCGTCGACGGGGACGAGCAGGCCACCCACGATCTGCTCGCGCACGTTCACCCGCTGGCGCTGCGCTACTGCCGCACCCGGCTGTCCCGGCTGCCCGGCGACGCGCGCCACTTCGTGGAGGACCTCGCCCAGGAGGTCTGCGTGGCGGTGCTGCTCGCACTGCCCCGCTACCGCGACACCGGGCGCCCCTTCGAGGCGTTCGTCTTCGCCATCGCCTCCCACAAGGTCGCCGACCTCCAGCGCGCCGCCATGCGGCACCCGGGTTCCACGGCGGTGCCCTCCGACGAGATGCCGGAGCGGCCGGACGACTCGCTCGGCCCGGAGGAGCGCGCCCTGCTCAGCAGCGATGCCGAGTGGGCCAAGAAACTGCTCGCCAACCTGCCCGAGAACCAGCGCGAACTGCTGCTGCTGCGCATCGCGGTGGGCCTCACGGCGGAGGAGACGGGGCAGATGTTGGGAATGTCACCCGGAGCGGTCCGGGTCGCCCAGCACCGGGCCCTCAGCCGGCTGAGAGCGCTGGCCGAGCAGTAGCGGGAACTTCCCGGGAACACCGTATGAACATACGAAGCCGAAGGTGATCTTCCGCCGTGGAATTTGCTGGCCGCGCTTCCCGTTAGCATGGACATCCGCACCGATCAAGGCCATTTGGGGAAGGTGTCATGACTGCCAACGTCGACGGAGTGCCCGGTAAATTCGCGACACTCGGGCTGACCTACGACGACGTGCTGCTGCTGCCGGGCGCCTCCGAGGTGCTCCCCAACGCGGTCGACACCTCGTCCCACATCTCGCGCAACGTCCGCGTCAACATCCCGCTGCTGTCGGCGGCGATGGACAAGGTGACCGAGTCGCGCATGGCGATCGCCATGGCCCGCCTCGGCGGCGTCGGCGTGCTGCACCGCAACCTGTCCGTCGAGGACCAGGTGAACCAGGTCGACCTGGTGAAGCGGTCCGAGTCCGGCATGGTCACCGACCCGATCACGGTGCACCCCGAGGCCACGCTCGCCGAGGCCGACGCCCTGTGCGCCAAGTTCCGCATCAGCGGTGTCCCGGTCACCGACCCGGCCGGCCGTCTGCTGGGCATCGTCACCAACCGCGACATGGCCTTCGAGAGCGACCGCACGCGCCAGGTGCACGAGGTCATGACCCCGATGCCGCTGGTCACGGGCAAGGTCGGTATCTCCGGCCCCGAGGCCATGCAGCTGCTGCGCAAGCACAAGATCGAGAAGCTGCCGCTGGTCGACGACGAGGGCGTCCTCAAGGGCCTGATCACCGTCAAGGACTTCGTCAAGGCCGAGCAGTACCCGAACGCCGCCAAGGACGCCGAGGGCCGCCTGCTCGTCGGCGCCGCCGTGGGCGCCAGCCCCGAGGCGCTGGAGCGCGCCCAGGCGCTCGCCGAGGCCGGCGCGGACTTCCTGGTCGTCGACACCTCGCACGGCCACAACAGCAACGCCCTCAGCTGGATGTCGAAGATCAAGTCCAGCGTGAACGTGGACGTGATCGGCGGCAACGTCGCCACCCGCGACGGCGCCCAGGCGCTCATCGACGCCGGTGTCGACGGCATCAAGGTGGGTGTCGGCCCGGGTTCGATCTGCACCACGCGCGTGGTCGCCGGCATCGGCGTCCCGCAGGTCACCGCCATCTACGAGGCGTCCCTCGCCGCGCGTCCGGCGGGCATCCCGCTGATCGGCGACGGCGGCCTGCAGTACTCGGGCGACATCGGCAAGGCCCTCGCCGCCGGTGCCGACACGGTGATGCTGGGCAGCCTGCTCGCGGGCTGCGAGGAGTCGCCGGGCGAGCTGCTGTTCATCAACGGCAAGCAGTTCAAGTCGTACCGCGGCATGGGCTCGCTGGGCGCCATGCAGTCCCGCGGCCAGGGCAGGTCCTACTCGAAGGACCGCTACTTCCAGGCCGAGGTGGCGTCCGACGACAAGCTGGTGCCCGAGGGCGTCGAGGGCCAGGTGCCCTACCGCGGCCCGCTCTCCAACGTGCTCCACCAGCTCGTCGGCGGCCTGCGCCAGACCATGGGCTACGTGGGCGCCGCCACCATCGCCGAGATGGAGTCCAAGGGCCGCTTCGTGCGGATCACCTCGGCGGGCCTCAAGGAGAGCCACCCGCACGACATCCAGATGACGGTCGAGGCGCCGAACTACAGCGCCAAGTAACCACCAGGCCGTACCGAAGGCGGCCCCGGGGCATCCGGGGCCGCCTTTGTCGTACCCGTCGGCGATACTGGAAGGCGCTGAAACGCATCAGGGAAAGGCCACAGACGTGACTGAGATCGAGATCGGGCGCGGCAAGCGCGGCCGCCGGGCGTACGCCTTCGACGACATCGCCGTCGTCCCCAGCCGCCGTACGCGGGACCCGAAGGAGGTCTCGATCGCCTGGCAGATCGACGCCTACCGCTTCGAGCTGCCCTTCCTGGCCGCCCCCATGGACTCCGTGGTCTCCCCGGCCACCGCGATCCGCATCGGCGAGCTGGGCGGCCTCGGCGTCCTCAACCTCGAGGGCCTGTGGACCCGGTACGAGGACCCGCAGCCGCTGCTGGACGAGATCGCCGAGCTGCCGGCCGAGCGCGCCACCCGCCGCCTGCAGGAGATCTACGCGGCGCCCATCAAGGAGGAGCTGATCGGCGCCCGCATCAAGGAGGTGCGCGACTCCGGCGTGGTCACGGCGGCCGCGCTCTCCCCGCAGCGGACCGCCCAGTTCTCCAAGGCGGTCGTGGACGCGGGCGTGGACATCTTCGTCATCCGCGGCACCACGGTCTCCGCGGAGCACGTCTCGTCCTCGCACGAGCCGCTGAACCTGAAGCAGTTCATCTACGAGCTGGACGTCCCGGTGATCGTCGGCGGCTGCGCCACCTACACCGCCGCGCTGCACCTGATGCGCACCGGCGCGGCCGGTGTGCTGGTCGGCTTCGGCGGCGGCGCCGCGCACACCACGCGCAACGTGCTGGGCATCCAGGTCCCGATGGCCACGGCCGTCGCGGACGTGGCCGCGGCCCGCCGCGACTACATGGACGAGTCCGGCGGCCGGTACGTGCACGTCATCGCGGACGGCGGTGTCGGCTGGTCCGGCGACCTGCCCAAGGCGATCGCCTGCGGCGCCGACGCGGTGATGATGGGCTCCCCGCTGGCCCGCGCCACGGACGCGCCCGGCAAGGGCCACCACTGGGGCATGGAGGCGGTCAACGAGGAGCTGCCCCGCGGCAAGAAGGTCGACCTCGGCACCGTCGGCACCATCGAGGAGGTGCTCACCGGCCCGTCCCACACCCCGGACGGCTCGATGAACCTCTTCGGCGCCCTGCGCCGCGCGATGGCCACCACCGGCTACAGCGAGCTGAAGGAGTTCCAGCGGGTCGAGGTGACGGTCGCGGACAGCCAGCACAAGCGCTGAACCGGCGCCGCGACGGCTTCGTACGACGGCAGGGGCCCGGTCACCGACACGGTGGCCGGGCCCCTGCCGTGCGTCCTACAGCGCGGACTTCTTGGCGGCCGAGAACGAGGCGAAGCCGGCGATGGCGAAGAAGACGAAGGTGAGCAGGTCGGCGTCCTCCTTCCAGGCCCTCTGGACCACGTCGAAGTGGTCGAAGAAGACCTGGGAGAAGCCGAGGCCGGTCTCCTTGGCCCCGATCATGGCCTCGCCCACCAGCTGGCCGAAGTAGACCGCGACGAGCGCCAGCACCACGGAGGCGACCGGCAGGACGGGGTTGCGGCCGCCCGCCTTGCCCGCCGCGAGGCCGATGACGAAGCCGACGCCCACGGCCGCGTAGCCGATCTCGTGCTTGGTGGCGCCGATGACGGCGCCGTAGAGCGCGGCGGCGACCACGGCGGCGACGACCGCGGCGACCAGGCCGACGACCAGGTTGTCGCGGACCGGCGCGGGCGCGGCGGGCGGCGCCATCGGCGCGGCGCCCGGGACTCCCGGCTGCGGCGGGTACGGGGCGCCGGCCGGGGCCTGCTGCGCGTACGGGTTGGCGTCGACCGGGCCGGGCTGCGGCTGCGGCGGTGGTGCTGACTGGCTCATGACAGGAATCCCCCCGTGCTGTGGCACAACTGGATGAAGTGAGGTGTCGACCGGCTCGCACTCGGGTGCGGCAAGTCCGGGGGAGATTAACAGGCGGGGCCGACAACGCCGAGGTCGTTTTCCTATCGTGACCCGGCCTCAGAGCCGGTACGCGGCTCCCGTGGGGGTGGCTCCCCTGGTGTCCAGCAGGAGCTGGGCCTTCACGGACAGGCCCTGGAGGTCGTAGGTGCGGTGCTGCTGGAGCAGGATCGTCAGGTCGGCGCCGGCGGCGGCCTCGTAGAGCGAGTCCACGCGCGGGACCGGGCGGTCCAGGACGCTCCAGGCGGGCACGTAGGGGTCGTGGTAGCTCACGGACGCGCCCAGCTCCATCAGGCGCACGGCGATCTCGCGCGCGGGCGCGCCCTGCTGGTCGGCGAGGTCCGCCTTGTAGGTCACGCCGAGCAGCAGCACCCGCGCGCCCCGGGCGGACTTGCCGTGCTCGTTGAGCAGGGTGGCGGCGCGCTGGACGACGTAGCCGGGCATCCGGTTGTTGACCTGCTGGGCCAGTTCCACCATGCGCAGGGCGCGGCTCGCCCGGCCGGTCAGGTCCTGCGGGACGGCGTGTCCGCCGACGCCGGGCCCCGGCCGGAACGCCTGGAAGCCGAACGGCTTGGTCTCCGCGCAGCGGATGACGTCCCACAGGTCGACGCCGAGTTCGTGGCAGAGCACGGCCATCTCGTTGACCAGCGCGATGTTGACGTGCCGGAAGTTGGTCTCCAGCAGCTGCACCGCCTCCGCCTCGCGCAGCCCGCGCGCGCGGACCACCTTGTCGGTGAGCCGGCCGTAGAAGGCGGCGGCCGACTCGGTGCAGGCCGGGGTGAGGCCCCCGATGACCTTGGGGGTGCCGGCGGGGGTGTGCGCGCGGTTGCCGGGGTCGACCCGGCTGGGGGAGTAGGCGAGGTGGAAGTCGCGGCCCGCGCGCAGCCCGGAGCCCTCTTCGAGCAGCGGGCGCAGGAACTCCTCGGTGGTGCCCGGGGGCACGGGGGACTCCAGGATGACCGTGGTGTGCGGGCGCAGCCGTTCGGCCAGGGCGCGGGCGGCCGCCTCGACCTGGCCGAGGTCCGGGCCGCCGTCGGCGCCGGGCGGGGTCGGCGCGCAGATCACCGCGGTGCGCACCCGGCCGAGCTGGGCCGGGTCGGTGGCGCGCCGGAACCCGGACGCGTGCATCCGGCGCAGCTCGGCGGGGCTCAGCGGCCCCGCCTCGGGGCCGGTGGCATAGCCGAGGGTGGAGATGCCGGCGGCCACCGCGGCCTGGGCCAGCGGCAAACCGTAGGGGCCGAGTCCGATGACGGCGAGGTCTGCGGGCATGGCGTGGGCCGTCCTTCCCATTAACCGAAGCGGAACGGATGCGCAACCGCTGTGGACGAGATGAGCGAGCGCACTGTCACACTAGGAGTAAATATGACCGTTATGTGGGATTCTGTTCGTGTGTCTTCCCGGGGTTGCGCGCCAGTTGTCCACAGGTCGCGGGCGCGTGGTGGCTGAAGTCGGGCAAGCCGGTCAGAATTTGGGCAGGAGGTGGGGGTGATCCGGGCTTCGCCCACCGGGTGCGGCCGACGCGAGCGAGGCAGCGACAGCGGGAGGCAGCGGTGAGGACAGGGACTCTGGGACCGGCGCAGCGCGCCGAGGCACTGGCGGCCATGGCCGAGCGCGAGCTGGACGTACTGGTGATCGGCGGTGGCGTGGTCGGTGCGGGCACCGCGCTGGACGCCGTCACCCGCGGCCTGTCCACCGGCCTGGTCGAGGCGCGGGACTGGGCCTCCGGCACCTCCAGCCGGTCCAGCAAGCTCATACACGGCGGTTTGCGCTATCTGGAGATGCTCGACTTCGCCCTGGTCCGCGAGGCGCTGAAGGAGCGCGGCCTGCTCCTGGAGCGGCTCGCCCCGCACCTGGTCAAACCGGTGCCGTTCCTCTACCCGTTGCAGCACCGCGGCTGGGAGCGGCTGTACGCGGGCTCCGGCGTCGCGCTCTACGACGCGATGTCCATGGCCCGCGGGCACGGCCGGGGACTGCCCGTGCACCGCCACCTGAGCCGCCGTCACGCCCTGCGGGTGGCGCCCTGCCTGCGCAAGGACGCCCTTGTCGGCGCCCTCCAGTACTACGACGCCCAGGTGGACGACGCCCGCTTCGTGGCCACCCTGGTGCGCACGGCGGCGTCGTACGGCGCGCAGGTGGCCAACCAGGCGCGCGTCACCGGCTTCCTGCGCGAGGGCGAGCGGGTCGTCGGCGCCCGGGTGCGGGACGTGGAGGGCGGCGGGGAGTACGAGGTCCGCGCCCGGCAGATCGTCAACGCCACCGGTGTGTGGACCGACGACACCCAGGGCATGGTGGGCGAGCGCGGCCAGTTCCACGTGCGCGCCTCCAAGGGCATCCACCTGGTCGTGCCCAAGGACCGCATCCACTCCACCACCGGCCTGATCCTGCGCACCGAGAAGTCCGTGCTCTTCGTCATCCCCTGGGGCCGGCACTGGATCGTCGGCACCACCGACACCGACTGGGACCTCGACAAGGCCCACCCGGCCGCCTCCAGTGCCGACATCGACTACCTGCTGGAACACGTCAACTCGGTGCTGGCCGTGCCGCTCGGCCGCGACGACGTGCAAGGGGTGTACGCGGGGCTGCGCCCGCTGCTGGCCGGCGAGTCCGACGCCACCAGCAAGCTGTCCCGCGAACACACGGTGGCCCACCCGGCGCCGGGCCTGGTGGTCGTGGCGGGCGGCAAGTACACCACCTACCGGGTGATGGCCAAGGACGCCGTCGACGAGGCGGTGCACGGCCTGGACCAGCGGGTCGCCGACTGCGTGACCGAGGAGACCCCGCTGCTGGGCGCGGAGGGCTACCAGGCGCTGTGGAACGCGCGGGCCCGCATCGCCGCCCGCACCGGACTGCACGTGGTCCGGGTGGAACATCTGCTGAACCGGTACGGCTCGATGGCCGAGGAGATCTTCGACCTCATATCCGCGGACCCCGCGCTCGGCGCGCCGCTGCGCGCCGCCGACGACTATCTGCGCGCCGAGGTGGTGTACGCCGCCTCGCACGAGGGCGCCCGGCACCTGGACGACGTGCTCACCCGGCGTACCCGCATCTCCATCGAGACGTTCGACCGGGGCACCCGCAGCGCCCGCGAGGCGGCCGAGCTGATGGCGCCGGTCCTCGGGTGGGACGAGGACCGGATCGCCCGCGAGGTCGAGCACTACGAGAAGCGCGTGGAGGCCGAGCGGGAGTCCCAGCTGCAGCCCGACGACCTCACGGCGGACGCGGCGCGGCTCGGGGCGCCGGACATCGTGCCGCTCACCTGACCGCGGACGCCTGGCAGCGGGCCCGGGGCGGTGGTCCGGCCGCCCCTCGGCGGGGGCCGGGGCAGCGGTTTGGCCGGGTGTGCCCGAAGGGTCGGCACCCCGGGTCGCCGCTTTCTCACGGGCCGTCATGCCGCCGGGCGCGAGGGGCGCTTCGGCGGGCCCGGGGAGCGGGGCCGGGGAGGGCCCCAGGGCATCGACCACTTGCCGGGTGAGAGACAATGGAGGCTCTGTCAGGGCGGGTTGTATGAGGGGACGCATGTCGGAGGCGGAGCGGGCGGGGACATCTCGTCAGGAGACTCGTCAGGGCAAGAGCGGACGGCGTCTCCTCGCCGGGCGGTACCGGCTGGGAGACGTGCTGGGCCGCGGCGGCATGGGCACGGTCTGGCGCGCCGAGGACGAGACCCTGGGCCGGACGGTCGCCGTCAAGGAACTGCGGTTCCCGTCGAACATCGACGAGGAGGAGAAGCGGCGCCTGATCACGCGCACCCTGCGCGAGGCCAAGGCGATCGCCCGGATCCGCAACAACAGCGCGGTGACGGTCTTCGACGTGGTCGACGAGGACGACCGGCCCTGGATCGTCATGGAACTGGTGGAGGGCAAGTCCCTCGCCGAGGTCATCCGCGAGGACGGCGTGCTGAAGCCCCGGCGCGCCGCCGAGGTGGGCCTCGCCGTCCTGGACGTGCTGCGCTCCGCCCACCGCGAGGGCATCCTGCACCGGGACGTGAAGCCGTCCAACGTGCTCATCGCCGAGGACGGCCGGGTCGTCCTCACCGACTTCGGCATCGCGCAGGTCGAGGGCGACCCGTCCATCACCTCCACCGGCATGCTCGTCGGCGCCCCCTCCTACATCTCCCCGGAGCGCGCCCGCGGCCACAAGCCCGGACCGGCCGCCGACCTGTGGTCGCTCGGCGGTCTGCTGTACGCGGCGGTCGAAGGGGTGCCGCCGTACGACAAGGGTTCGGCGATCGCCACGCTCACCGCGGTGATGACCGAGCCGCTGGAGGAGCCCAAGAACGCGGGCCCGCTGCGGGACGTCATCTACGGCCTGCTCAGCAAGGACCCGGCCAAGCGGCTCGACGACGCCGGGGCCCGGGCGCTGCTGAACAAGGTGATCCACGCGCCCGAACCGGAGCCTCTGGACGCCACCCGCGTGGTGCCGCTGCCGGTGCAGCCCGACGGCGAGGGCAAGCGGGGCGAGGAGGCCGCGGAGAAGCTGCGCGGCGCGCTGCGCTCGGTCCGCAAGGCGGCGGGCGCGGCCGGCGCCGCGGCGGCCACGGCCCGGCCGAAGAGCGGCGACGCGCCGGGGGCGAAGGCCGGGGGCGGACCGGCGGCCGGTGGCCGTACGGCTCCCGGGGGCGCGGCCGCCGGCCGTACCGCACCCACGGCCCCGGCCGCCGGCGGCAGCCGCCCGGGTGCCGCCGTGCCCGGCCCCGGAGCGCACGGCTCGGCCGACTCCGGGCCCGCGAAAGCAGGTTCGGGCTGGCCCGTGGTGCCGCCCCCGGACCTGGACCTGCCGCCGCGGCAGGCGCCGAGGGCACCGCTGACCGACGTGGTGCCCAGGCGCACGCTGGTGATCGTCGCCGTGGTGGTCGCCCTCGCGGTGCTCGGCACCGTCCTGGCCCTCGCGTTCAGCGGCGACGACAAGGACGACAAGGGCGCCGCCAGGACTTCGGCCGGCGCGAGCGCCTCCGCCGGGCACAGCCAGGGCAAGGAGCCGGACGGCGGCACCCGTACCGACGGTGGCAGTTCCGCGCCCGCCGGTACCGCGGCCGCGCCCGGCACCGCGGCGAGCACGGCCGCCGACGCGAGCGGGAGCGCGCCCGCGGTCTCCACCCGCAAGGGCGGCCAGGGGTATGCGATCGGGCTGCCCAAGGGCTGGTCGTACCAGTCCCACGGGGCCGCGGGCGACCGCTACACCGGGCCGGACGGGCAGAAGCTGCTCGTCGCCTGGACCGGTACGCCCAAGGACGACCCGGTGGCGGACTGGAAGAACCAGGAGCGCTACATGGTGCGCTCGCAGTACCACAAGGTCCGGATAGAGAAGGTGGATTACCGCGGCTGGAACACGGCCGACTGGGAGTTCACCTACGTCGACGGCGGCACCGAGTACCGCACGATCGACCGCGGCTTCGTGGTGAACGGCCATCTCGGGTACGCGCTGATGTACACGGCGAAGGCCGGCGAGTGGGACGGCGACCTGCGCAAGGACACGTGGAAGACCCTGACCGGGTCCTTCCGCCCCAAGTCCTAGGCCGGGCACGGCGGATCGTGGCCCGTTCGAAGCCCCATCGAGGCTTGTTCGAGGCCTGATAATCCGTCATCCGCACCGTGTGGGTTGCCTCCGGCACGTATCGTGAATGGTTGCGGACCGTACGAAGCCGGGGGAGGGGGAGGCGGAATGGACGACTACGCGGGCCGGGTGCTGGCCGACCGCTACCGCCTGCCGCTGCCGCCGTCCGACGCGTACGAACTCACCGAGACCCGCGCCTTCGACACGTACAGCGGGCAGGAAGTGCTGGTCCGTCAGGTTCCGCTGCCCGAGGTCGTCGAGGCGGAGGTACTCGACGCGGAGGGGCTGCCCGAGGGGTTCACGGCGCGCGGGCGCGAGGCGCGTCCCGCACCGGGCGCGGGCGCCGCGACCCGGCAGCCCGCCGATCCCGCGGTGCGGCGCGCCGTCGAGGCCGCACAGGCGGCGGCCGCCGTCCCCGACCACCCGCGCCTCGACCAGGTGTTCGACGTGTTCGCCGAGGGCGGCTCGCTGTGGATCGTCAGCGAGTGGGTGGCCGCCCGCCCGCTGGCCGCGCTGCTCGCCGAGCGGCCGCTCACGCCGTACCGGGCGGCCGAGGTCGCCTCCGACGTGCTCATGGCGCTCCGGGTGCTGCACGCCCACGGCTGGGTGCACCGCAACGTCACCGCCCGCACCGTCCTCGTCTGCGACGACGGCCGCGTCCTGCTGACCGGCCTCGCCTCCGGCGCGGCGGAGGAGGCGCTGTGCGGCTACGACCCGGTCCCGGGCCGCGAGGACGGCACGGAGGTCTCCCCGGAGCGGCCCGGGGACCGGAACCCGGCTCGGGACGGCGGACTCCCCGGCGGCGGCGCGGCCGCGCCCGGTGCCGTGGACGCCGAGGCCGCGCGCCGGGCCGCCATCCAGGCGCGGGCGTCCGGCGGCACCGGGGTTCCCGGCACCGCGCCCGCCGGACCCGGCGGGCCGGGAATGTCCGGTCCGGTGGGGCGGCAAGCCCTGGAGAGCGGCGCGGACATCCGCGCCGCGCGGGCCGGCGCCATCGCCGCGTACCGGGCGGGCGCCCGCGCCGCGGCCCGGGTGCAGGAGGCCCGGCAGGACGGACGCGCCGCGCTGCCGGGTGCCCGGCGGCCCGCCGAGGACGGCACCGGCCCGGCCGGGGACGACGGCACGGCGGAGTCCTCGTACCCCGCCGCCCCGCCCGGCCTCACCGCCGACCCCTACGGGGTGCACGGCGGCACACCGGACGTCACCCGGCGCGACCTGGAACCCGCCCGCCGGCAGGCCCCCGCCCCCGTGCCCGCCGTCCCCCCGCACACCGGCGCCGGCTGGGACCACGCCGGTCCCGCCGCCGGTCGCCGGCCCGCCGGCGCGCTCGCCGCCGAGCGGGCGCGGCAGGCGCGGATGGCGGTGGTCGGACCGGTGACCGAGCGGTGGGCGCCGGAGCAGGCCGGGCCCGTGCACGAGAACTGGCAGCTGGCGGCGCCGGTCGGACCCGCCACCGATCTGTGGGCGCTCGGCGCGCTGCTCTTCCGGGCGGTGCAGGGACACGCGCCGTACCCCGAGGAGTCCACCGCCGAACTGGTGCAGCTGGTGTGCGCCGAGCCGCCCGCGTACGCCGAGGAGTGCGGACCGCTGCGGCCGGTCGTGGAGTCGCTGCTGCGTCAGGACCCCACCGAACGGCCGGACTTCGAGGAGCTGAACGGCTGGCTGCGCTCGCTGGTGCGCTCCGCGCCCGAGCCGGAGGCCGGTACCCGGGTCGTGCCGGTCCCGCCCGCCGACCCGCGCCGGCTGCCGATCGTGCGGCGCCGCGGCGAGCTGGTGCGCCGCCGTCGCGCCCGGCTGCCCGAGAACCATCCGCACGGGCGGCACAAGCGGGACCGCGAGGAGGCGGGTTCGCCGCGCCGGCTCGGCCGGGTCCTGCTTCTGCTGATCCTCCTGCTGCTGGCCGGAGCGGTCGCGTACGCGATGCTGTTCATGCCGAAGCAGCACGCGCACAGCGGGGCACCGGGCGGCGCGGACCGCACCACCGGGCAGCCGTCACCCGCGCCCTCGCGCACCCAGGGCAGCCCGTCCGCCACCGAGACCCAGAACGGCGGCGCCTCCTCCGTCCCCGACGGCTTCACCCTGCGCAAGGACCCCGAGGGCTTCGAGATCGCCGTGGCCAAGGGCTGGACCCGCGCGCCGAAGAACGGCAGCGGCGAAGTCGTCTACAGCCGGGGCGACTTCGAGCTGATGGTCGTACCCGGACGGGACGGCGCCGCGTCGTACGGCAGCGATCCGATGGCCTATCAGCGGGACAAGGAACGCGAACTCCAGCCGTACCGCGACTCCAGCTGGGCCACCGCCACCGGGCTGCGCACCATAGAGGTGGGCGGACGGACCATGGCCGAGGGGCAGTTCACCTGGACCGACGGACAGGGCCGGGACCTGTTCGTGCGCAACATGGCGATCCTCCTGAACGGCCGTTACCACGTCCTCCAGGTCCGCGGCCCGGACGCCGACCGGGACGAGGTGACACGGCTGTACGAGGAAGCTACCGCGACGTACCGCTACACCGGCTGAGCGAGGCGTACACAACTCCCCTGTCCCGGCGCGCCGGTTCCCCTTCTGGCGCGGAAATGACCATCGTCACAGTGCGGTTTCCAACGGACCCCGCTTGTTCCCCCCGAACGGGCCGGTCCTTAGTCTGACCCTGACAAGAGCATTGCGGGGCAACGTGAATCAGATGCAGGGCCTGCTCGTAGCGGGCCGCTACCGGCTCGTCGACTCCATCGGCAGCGGCGGCATGGGCCGGGTGTGGCGCGCGCACGACGAGGTGCTGCACCGGACGGTCGCAGTCAAGGAGTTGACCGCGGCGCTCTACGTCCCCGACAGCGAGCAGGCCGTGCTGCTGGCCCGCACCCGGGCCGAGGCGCGGGCGGCCGCGCGCATCAACCACTCAGCCGTCGTCACCGTGCACGACGTCCTCGAACACGACGGCCGCCCCTGGATCGTGATGGAGCTGGTCGAGGGCAACTCGCTGGCCGACGAGGTCAAGGAGCGGGGGCGGGTGGAGCCCCGGGAGGCGGCCCGCATCGGGATGTGGGTGCTGCGGGCGCTGCGCGCGGCGCACTCCGCCGGCGTACTGCACCGGGACGTCAAGCCTGGCAACGTTCTCCTCGGCCGGGACGGCCGGGTGCTGCTCACCGACTTCGGCATCGCCCAGATCGAGGGCGACTCCACCATCACCCGCACCGGAGAGGTCGTCGGCTCGGTCGACTACCTCGCGCCCGAGCGGGTGCGCGGCCACGACCCCGGCCCCGCCTCCGACCTGTGGGCGCTCGGCGCCACGCTCTACACGGCGGTCGAGGGGCGCTCGCCGTTCCGCCGCACCTCCCCGCTGAGCACCATGCAGGCGGTCGTCGAGGAGAACGCCGAGGAACCGCGGCACGCCGGGGCGCTCGGTCCGGTCATCGCCGCGCTGCTGCACAAGGATCCGGCCCAGCGGCCGGGCGCGGAGGAGGCCGAGCAGATGCTCGCCGAGGCCGCGGAGGGCCGGCGGCCGCACAGCGCCCAGGCGTTCGTGCCGACCCAGGGCTCGGGCCTGCACGGGCCGGACTCGGGCGCGTACGGGCCGGGTACGGGTGCCCACGGGACCGGTGGTGCGCGGGAATCCGGTCCGCACGGGCCCGGGCCGGGGGCGCCGGCCGGGAGCACCGCGGTGTACGGCTCCGGCACGAATCCCCATGGCCACGGCCACGGTCACGCGGCCGGCGGGGTGACGCCCGTGGGCCCCACGACGGTGGGCCCGGTGCCGGCGCACAGCGGCGGGCGGCCGGCGCGTCCCCGGCGCCGGCTGCGGACGCTGGCGCTCGTCGTCGCCGTGGCGGCCGTGCTCGGCGGCGGTGCGGCGGTGGGCTTCCAGCAGTGGAACGACGCGCGGAACGACAGCGCGACGTCCGGCGATCCCGCCCCGGCGCCGACGTCCTCGGCGAGCCCCGGCGACCGGCCGGGCCCGGGCGGCACCGTCCCGGACAGCTGGGAGACCCACCACGACCCGCTGGGCTTCAGCATCTCCCTGCCCAAGGGGTGGAAGCGGAAGGTCTACGGCATCAACGGCCCGCTGAAGCAGATCGACTACACCCCGGACGGCGGCAGGCACTTCGTCCGCATATCCATCGACTCCTCACCGGACTTCGCCGACCCCTACGAGCACCAGGCGGACCTGGAGCAGCAGCTGGAACGGCTGGTCGACTACCGGCGCGTGACCATGAAGCGGAACGTCTACCGCGACCGCAAGGCCTCGCTGTGGGAGTACACCTGGACCGCGTTGCAGAAGGACCCGCCCTATGTGCCGGGTCCGCGGCACGCCGTCGAGGAGACGTACTTCGGCCGGGAGGGCGCCGAGTACGCCATCTACATGTCCGGCCCCGCCGCCGACTGGCCCAGGACCGCCAAGCAGTTCAAGTGGGTCCTCCAGAGCTGGCAGCAGCCGAACCCGGCGAGCTGACGGGAGACCCTGGGCCGAACGGGTGCGCTTTGCGACTGGAACGGCTGAAAACGAGTCGCTGAGCGGGGGGTCTTGGCCGATCGGGGCCACGGAGCGGGTGGGTCCGGTGCGGCATGATGGGCGCCATGGGGACCGAGGGCGCCGACTTCCGGGTGATCGCCGGCCGTTACCGCCTGGAGGCGCGTATCGGGCGCGGTGGCATGGGCGTCGTGTGGCGGGCGAGCGATCAGCTGCTGGGCCGGCTGGTCGCGGTCAAGGAACTCCTCGCGGACGACTCGCTCCCCGAGGACGACGTCCGGCGCCGCCGCGACCGCACCCTCCGGGAGGCCCGCGCGGTCGCCCAGCTGCGGCACCCGCACATCATCGTCGTGCACGACGTGGTCGAGCAGGACGAACGCCCTTACCTGGTTATGGAGTTGATCGACGGCTGCTCGCTCGCCGACCGGATCGCCCGGCACGGCCCGGTGACCCCGGTGGAGGCCGCCCGCATCGGGATCGCCCTGCTCGGCGCCCTGCACACCGCGCACGAGGCCGGGGTGCTGCACCGGGACATCAAGCCCGCGAACGTGCTGATCGAGACCGCCACCGACCGGGTCGTCCTGACCGACTTCGGCATCGCCCAGGTCTCGGGCGCCACCACGCTCACCGAGACCGGCTCCTTCGTCGGTTCGCCCGAGTACACCGCCCCGGAGCGGATGTCCGGGGTGCGCACCGGCCCGGAGTCCGACCTGTGGTCGCTGGGCGCGCTGCTGTGCACGGCGCTCAGCGGCGAGTCGCCGTTCCGGCGCGACTCGCTCGGCGGCATCCTGCACGCCGTGGTCACCGCGGAGATCCGCCCGCCCGCCCAGGCCGAGCCGCTGCTGCCCGTCGTACGGGGCCTGTTGGAGCGCGACCCGGACCTCCGGCTCGGCGCGCAGGCGGCCGAGCGGATGCTGCGCGTGTATCTGGAGACCGGGCGCACCCCGCAGGCCCCGGAGGCGGTGGGCGCGCCGCGCGGGCACCGGCTCGGGATCGGCCGGACACCGAGGACCGTGCCCGCGCCGGAGCCCACGGACCGCCCCGGCGTGTCCGGCCCGCCGCCCGGCGCGCCCGGGCCCGCCACCGAGCCGGCGCCCACGCGGTCGTCGACACGCGGGCTGCTGGTGGTGGCGCTGCTCGTCGCCGCACTGGCGGGCGCGGGCGTCTCGGCCGCGACACTGCTGCTCAACCGGCACGAGAGCGGGGGCGGCGGCAACCCGGGCGGTACCGCGACGACCCCGTCGACCGGCACCGGCACGAGCCGTGCCCCGTCGCCCTCGGCCGGACAGAGCGCGACCCCCTCCGCCCCGGGCCCCACCGGCACCGCCTCCACCGGGGTGCGCGGCGCGCCCTCCGGTTACCGCACGGCCCGGGACCCGGCCGGCTTCTCGCTGGCCGTGCCGCGGGACTTCACCCGCAGCCCGCAGGGCGAGCGGGTGTTCTACCTCTCGCCGGAGGGGACGTACCGCCTCGGCGTCAAGGTCTCCGCCGCCCGGCCCGGCGGCCCGCAGGCGGTGATGAGGACACAGGCGGCCGACGGGACCGTGTCCAACCCCGGGTACCACGACGGCCGGGTCACCCGCACCACGCACGACGGGCACCCCGCCGCCCTCTGGGAGTTCACCTGGAACGGCTACAGCGCGGCGGAGGGTCCGCGGCACACCTACGACCTGTGCTGGGAGGAGTCCGGCCGGCTGTACGACGTGTGGGTGTCGGCACCGGTGGGGAAGGTGCGCGAGGCACGGGAGTACTTCGACGTCGCGCTGGACACCTTCACGCCCGGCGGTTCCTGAACCGGCGCCCGTCACGGCGCACGAGGCCGCGCCGAGGGGGCGCCCGGCCGCCTTCCCGAACGGGAACGCGCCGGCGCCGTCGAGGGGACGAGCCGTGAGGCGGTGACGCGGCCCCCGCCCGTCCCGGCCATCCGGACCAGGGGAGTTCGTGAACCGGCCGTCGGTCACCCGGGCGAGGGCTGCGTCACCGCCGGCGCCGGGCGCGCGTCGCGGAACCGGGCGTCCGGCGCGGGCCCCGAGCGTGCGTCCGGAAGCGGAGGAGCCGCGAGCGCCCGGTACCGGCCCGGGGTGACGCCGAACTCCCGGCTGAAGGCGTGCGAGAGGGCGTACGGGCTGCCGTAACCCGTCTCGCGGGCCACCGTCGCGAGCGGCACGTCGGACGCGCGCAGCCGGGCCGCCGCCAGCGTCAGCCGCCACCAGGTGAGGTAGGCCATCGGCGGGCGGCCGACCAGGGCGGTGAAGCGGCGGGCCAGGGTGGCGCGGGAGACACCCGCCGCGGCGGCCAGCCCCTCGGCCGTCCAGGGCGCCGCCGGATCGGCGTGCAGCGCCCGCAGCGCGGCCGTGGTCACCGGGTCGGACAGCACCGCCGGCCACGCGCCGGTGTGCGCCCGGCTCATCCAGGCGCGGACCAGGTAGACCAGCAGCAGGTCCAGCAGACTCGGCAGGGCCAGTCCGCCGCCCGGCCGCTGCTCGTCCAGTTCCCGCGCCAACAGGTCGATGGCGGCGCGCAGTTCGGGATGCTCGCCGACCCGGTGCGGCAGGTGCACCACCTGCGGCAGCTCCGCCATCAGGGGATGCGTACGGCTGCGGTCGAGCCGGTACTTGCCGCACAGCAGCTCGACCTCGCGGCCGTCCCCCGCGCTTGTCAGGGCGTGCCCCGAACCGTGCGGGAGCAGCACCACGTCCCCCGGGCCCAGGACCACCGGAGCGTCGTCCCCGTCCCGCAGCAGCCGGCAGGTCCCGCGCAGGACGACATGGAAACCGGCCCCCTCGTACGGCGGCAGCCGCACGTGCCAGTCGCCGTCCACCGAGAGCCGGTCCGAGGAGGGGCTGCCCACCCGCACCGCCGAGATCGCGTCGCTCACCACGTCCATGTCCTCCATGAGACGTCCGCGTATCCGGATGAGCAAGAAGCGCATTGGAACGCTCAGCCCGGGTTCCTAGCGTCGGAGGCATGGCGAACAACGACGCGCAGGACGCGGCAGAGGCGCACCAGGTGCGGGAAGAGACGCGGAAGTACCTGATCGGCGAGGTCGAGGTGGTGCGGATCGTCGAGCGGCAGGGGCCCCTCCTGCCCGCCCGGCGGCTGGTGCCCGACTGCGGACCGCGGGTGTGGCGGGAGCACGCGGCCGGGCTGGCGCCCCGGTACTGGGAGCCCGGCACGGACATGGCGGTGCTGGCGATCCAGACCTGGGTGGTGCGCAGCGGCGGCCGGACGGTGCTGGTCGACACCGGGGTGGGACGCGACCGGGAACGGCCCGGCAACCCGCTCTTCCACCGGCAGCCGGGCGACCTCCCCGGGCGGCTGCGGCGCGCCGGGGTGGACCCGGCCGAGGTCGACCTCGTCGTGAACACCCACATCCACGGCGACCACGTCGGCTGGAACACCCACGACGTGGCCGGCACGTGGGTGCCCACCTTCCCGAACGCCCGCTATCTGATCCCGGCCGCCGACGACCGCCACTTCGGCCCCGAGGGCGGTTACGCGGGCGGGGCCCGGGTGGACGACCGGCTGCTCTACGAGGACAGCATCGCGCCCGTGCACCGGGCCGGACAGGCCGTCGTGTGGGAGGGCGAGTACCGCATCGACGGGCAGCTCGCTCTGGAGGCCGCCCCCGGGCACACCCCGGGCTCGTCCGTGCTCCGGGTCGCCTCCCGCGGTGAACACGCCGTGTTCGTGGGCGACATGCTGCACAGCCCGGTGCAGATCCTGCGGCCCGAGTGCGCCAGCTGCTTCTGCCTGGACCCGGTCCGGGCGGCCGCGAGCAGGCGGCGGGTGCTGCAAAGGGCGGCCGAGGAACGGGCGTTGGTGATCCCCGCGCACTTCCCCGGCACCGGTGCCGTCGAAGTCCGGGCGGAGAACGGCGGGTTCGCGCTGCGGCGGTGGGCGGCCTGACCGTTCCGCTTCGACAACGGCGTGCCGCGCGGGGTACTGATGGGGCATGGCTGAAGACGGCGCACACCCGCCCGGCGCACGGCTGATCGGCGGGCGCTACCGGCTGACCGACCGGCTCGGCACCGGCCCCACCGGGACCGTGTGGCGGGCCTGGGACGAGGACGCGGAGGGGCACGGCCGCGTCGCCGTCAAGGAACCCCTGCTGCCCGGCGACCCGGCCGGGGACGAGGAGAGCGGCCGGCTCGCCCACCGCCTCTACCGGGAGGCCCGCGCCGCGACCCGGGTGCGGCATCCCTGCGCCGTCACCGTCCACGACGTCGTCACCGAGGCCGGTGTGCCCTGGATCGTGATGGAGCTGGTGGAGGGCGAGTCCCTGGCCGCCGCCCTGCGCCGCGGACCGCTGCCGCCCGCCGAGGCCGCCCGCATCGGGCTCGCCGTCCTCGGCGCCCTGCGCGCCGCGCACGCCGTCGGCATCGTGCACCGCGACCTCAAGCCGGCCAACGTGCTGCTGGAGTCCGGCACCGGCCGGGTCGTCCTCACCGACTTCGGCATAGGCGACGGGCCCGCGGGGGACGCGCCCGCCGGTTTCACCGCGCCCGAGCGCGCGGCGGGCCCGGGTGCGGGACCGGCCTCCGACCTGTGGAGTCTGGGCGCCCTGCTGCGCACCGCCGTCGGCGACGCGGACCCCGGCCCGCTCGGCCCCCTCCTGGACCGGCTGCTCGCCGAGCAGCCGGAAGCCCGGCCCGGCGCGGAACAGGTGGCGTGGGCGTTGCGGGAGTACCTGGGGACGGGGGACGAGCCGGACGCCATGGACGCACACGGCGCGGACGCGGCGGAGGCCACGGGCGGGCGGGGCGTCATACGCGTCACGGGCGGGCGGGAGGCCCCGGGCGGGCCGGAGGCCACGGGCGTACCGGGTGCCGCGGACGCCCCGGAGGCCGGCGACGCTCCGGACGCCGTGAGCGCGCCGCCGGAGGGGCCGCCCGGGGCCGAGGCGCGGACACAACCCGCGGCCGAGCCCCGGCCCGGCCCCCTGCGCCGTCTCGTCCCCGACCTCGCGGCACCCCGCCGCCGCACCCCCCTCGCCGCCCTCGGTCTCTTCCTCGCGAAAAAACCCGGCGACGACTGATCGGCCGGGTGTTCGAGCGGGCAACGCCCTGATCAGGGCAATCGCTGCCAGTGATCGCTGGCAACGTGTGAGCGGTCGGTGAATCCCCGTTACCGACGGGTACACAAAGCCTGTGCCGGGGCATACCCTGCGCCTCATGACGGACACGCAGGCCCCGGACATCGCCGGTACCAACCCTCTCGCCCCCGCCCCCGAGGGCGCCCGCACCGCCGCCGACGTGGTCACCCCTGCGCTGGTGGCCCGGCTGACCAAGGGCGTCACCGGTTCCGGCCGGACCGCCAACCACACGCCGTTCACCGGTGAGAAGCTGGCCGACCTGCCGGAGTCCACGCCCGAGGACGTGCTGGAGGCCTTCGAGGCGGCCCGGGTCGCCCAGGCCGTCTGGGAGCGGACCCCGGTACGGCAGCGGGCCGCCGTCCTGCTGCGCTTCCACGACCTGCTCCTGGAGCGCCAGGCCGAGGTCCTCGACCTGGTCCAGCTGGAGACGGGCAAGGCCCGGCTGCACGCCCACGAGGAGGTGCTGGCCGTCGCCGTCGCGGCCCGCCACTACGGCCGCAAGGCCCCCTCCTACCTGCGCGCCAAGCGGCACACGGGCGCCGTGCCGGCCTTGACGAAGGTCACCGAGCTGCGCCACCCGCGCGGGGTCGTCGGCCAGATCGCCCCCTGGAACTACCCCCTGGAGCTGTCCGTCGGCGACGCGTTGCCCGCCTTCGTCGCGGGCAACGCCGTGGTGATGAAGCCGGACACGGAGACCTGCCTGACCGCCCTGTGGGCCCGGGACCTGCTGATCGAGGCCGGGCTGCCCGAGGGCGTCTTCCAGGTCGTCATCGGCGAAGGCCCCGTCGTGGGGCCCGAGTTGGTCAAGCACGCCGACTACGTCTCCTTCACCGGCTCCACCCGCACCGGCCGCGAGGTCGCCCAGGGTGCCGCCGCCCGGCTGGTCGGCGTCTCCCTCGAACTCGGGGGCAAGAACGCCATGCTGGTGCTGGACGACGCCGACATCGAGAAGGCCGCCGCCGGCGCCGTCCGCGCCTGCTTCTCCTCGGCCGGCCAGCTCTGCATCTCCATCGAGCGGTTGTACGTCCACGAATCGATCGCCGACGCCTTCCTGGAGCGCTTCGCCGCCCGCACCAAGGCCATGCGGCTCGGCAACTCCCTCGCCTACGGCGCCGAGATGGGCTCCCTGGTCGGCGAGCGCCAGCTGAAGAACGTCGAACGGCACGTGCGGGAGGCCGTCGAGAAGGGCGCCACGGTGGTCGCGGGCGGTGTCGCCCGGCCCGACATCGGCCCCTTCTTCTTCGAGCCCACCATCCTCGACGGCGTCGAGGGCTCCATGGCGGTCTGCGAGGAGGAGACCTTCGGCCCGGTCGTCTCCGTCTACCGCTTCTCGTCCGACGACGAGGCCGTCGAGCGCGCCAACGCCACGCCCTACGGCCTCAACTCCTCCGTCTGGACGACCGACGCCCGCCGCGGCCGGGACATCGCGGCCCGCCTGCGCACGGGCACGGTCAACGTCAACGAGGGCTACGCGCCCGCCTACGGCAGCGTCCAGTCCCCGATGGGCGGCATGAAGGACTCCGGGCTCGGCCGCCGCCACGGCTCCGAGGGCATCCTCAAGTACACCGAGGCCCAGACGGTCGCCCAGCAGCGGCTGCTGCCGATGGCGCCCTCGCTGGGCATGACGGACGAGGGGTACGCCCGCTTCATGACCACGAGCCTGCGGCTGCTCAAGGCGTTCCGTTTCCGCTAGAAGACCCGGACCCCGCTGAGATCCGTTCCCGACGAGGAGTGCATGTGGCGCAGTCGCAGGAGAAGAACGACGGGTACGACTACGACGTCATCGTGGTCGGGTCGGGGTTCGGCGGGTCCGTGTCGGCCCTGCGCCTGACCGAGAAGGGCTACAAGGTGGGCGTCCTGGAGGCCGGCCGCCGCTTCACCCGGGAGTCGCTGCCGAAGAACTCCTGGGACCTCAAGAACTACCTGTGGGCCCCGAAACTCGGCATGTACGGCATCCAGCGCATCCATCTGCTGGGCAATGTGATGGTGCTGGCCGGCGCGGGTGTCGGCGGTGGTTCGCTCAACTACGCCAACACCCTCTACGTGCCGCCGAAGGCGTTCTTCGACGACCCCCAGTGGAAGGACATCACCGACTGGCAGGACGAGCTGCGGCCGTACTACGACCAGGCCCGGCGCATGCTCGGGGTGCGGCTCAACCCCACCATGACCCCCTCCGACGTCCATCTGAAGGCGGCGGCCCAGCGGATGGGCGTCGGCGACACCTTCCACCTCGCGCCCGTGGGCGTCTTCTTCGGGGACGGCAAGGACGCGGACGGCACCGCGAAGGCCGCGCCCGGACAGCGGGTGCCCGACCCGTACTTCGGCGGGGCGGGCCCGGAGCGCAACGCCTGCACCGAGTGCGGCGAGTGCATGACCGGCTGCCGGCACGGCGCCAAGAACACCCTGAACGAGAACTACCTCCACCTCGCCCAGAAGGCGGGCGCGGTGGTCCACCCGATGACCACCGTGGTGTCCGTCACCGACGACTCGCGCGGCGGCTACGCGGTGGCCACCCTGCCGACCGACCGGAAGAAAAAGGGCGAGGGGCGGGTCTTCACGGCGCGCCGGGTCGTCCTCGCGGCCGGCACCTACGGCACCCAGACGCTGCTGCACCGCATGCGGACCGGCGGCCAACTGCCGTATCTGTCCAAGCGGCTGGGCGATCTGACCCGCACCAACTCCGAGGCGCTGGTGGGCGCGCAGACCCTCGACCGCCGTTACCGCAAGGTGCACGGCGCGGCGCGGGCCGACTTCACCCGGGGTGTCGCGATCACCTCGTCGATCCACCCGGACGAGAACACCCACATCGAGCCCGTCCGCTACGGCAAGGGCTCCAACGCCATGGGCGGTCTGTCCATCCTCCAGGTGCCGTACGCCGAGGGCTCCTCCCGGGCGCTGGGCTGGCTGGCGAACGCGGCCCGGCACCCGGTGCTCGTCCTGCGCTCCCTGTCCAACCGGCGCTGGTCGGAGCGGACCATCATCGGCCTGGTGATGCAGTCCCTGGACAACTCGCTGACGACGTACCTGAAGCCCGACGGTGTCGGCAAGGGCCTGCTCACCGCCCGGCAGGGGCACGGCTCGCCCAACCCCAAGCAGATCCGCGCGGCCACCGAGGCCGCCACCGCGCTCGCGGCCGAGATCAACGGCTTCCCGGGCAGCAACGTGGGCGAGCTGATGGGGACCCCGCTCACCGCGCACTTCCTGGGCGGCTGCCCCATCGGCGACTCGGCCGAGACCGGCGTGATCGACCCCTACCACCGGCTGTACGGGCATCCCGGCATCTCGGTCGTGGACGGCGCCGCCGTCTCGGCGAACCTGGGCGTCAACCCCTCGCTGACGATCACCGCGCAGGCCGAGCGGGCCATGTCCTTCTGGCCGAACAAGGGCGAGGAGGACCCGCGGCCGGCGCCGGGGGCGGCGTACGAGCGGCTGGCGCCGGTGGAGCCGCGGTCGCCGGCGGTGCCGGCGGGGGCCTTCGGCGCGCTGAAGCTGGCGTTCCTCGGGGTGCCGACGGTGCCGCCGAAGCCGGAGTAGCCGCGGAGATGTGACCCGGATCACAGCGGTTTCCGTGGTGGCGGCGCAACCCTCCGGCGCCGTCGCAGATCAAACCAGCTGCCGGATCAAGAAGACGGTAATGAGGGACCTGCCTTCGGAGGGGGATGCAGGTCCCTCTTCGCGTCCGGTGGAGTCCGGAGGGTCCCGTGAGGTCCCGTGCGTCGGGGGCGGGGTCCGGCGAAGGGGTGCTGTGGTGCCGCGCGGCACGCGGGACGTGCGTACCGCCGGCCGGCCCCGGGCGTCCCCGGAGCCGACCTCTCTTGGTGACCGGGCTGCTGTCCCCTGCCGTCCGGTCACTTCCCTGGAGCGAGGTCCCACGGCGCACGGCACGACCCGTACGCCTCATCGCTCCAGCGAGCCACGCGTGGTTCTGTCGGGCCCGCCCCTGGCTGGCACGGACACCCCGCTAACGAAGCGGCACACCGACCGGTCACGCGCCGTACGGGTGAGACGGCCGTCGAACTCGGATCCGATTGTCGGACGTGTCGGATGTACGGGTCGGGGGCGGCGGGGCGGGCTCGGCTGGCGCATGGGTCAGATGCGCCCCCGGCACAGCTCCAGCAAGGTCATGGCGAGCGCGGTGCCGGGCCTGCCCAGCGCGTCCCGGTAGCGGGCGAGGATCTCCATCTCGCGGTTGAGGCTGACCCGCCGGCCGCCGCTGGCGATGCGGGTCCGCTGGACCACGTCGGAGACCGCCATCCGCTCCTGGACGAGACCGATGATCCGGTCGTCCAACGCGTCGATGCGCTCCCGCGCGGCGGCGATGGTCGCCTCGGGGGTCTCGGTCCCGGCCGTCTCTTCCGGTGTGGTGGTGCTCATGTCGGGGGCTCCTGATCGTGAGGGGGAGCCCCGGAACGACACGACCCGGAAAAGCGACAGGCGCCCCGGGCCTTGTCGGCCCGGGGCGCCTGGGAAGTCGCTCGCGTTTCGCTAAGCAGCACGACCATGGCAACCGGCGGGCCGGGTGCCATAGGTAAAGACGAAGGTCGCGTGCTGAAGCATGCGGCCAGTATGCCACGGCCGGTGCGATGGCTCCTGCCGCGGCCGGGCGCTCGGCGGAAGGCTTTCCGGCCACACCGTTAGACTCGTAGTACAGACCCCCGCCCGGACCACCAGAAGGCACCCCGTGTCATCAGCGACTCCCACTGCCCCCGACACCGTCCTGGTCGTCGACTTCGGTGCGCAGTACGCCCAGCTCATCGCCCGTCGCGTCCGCGAGGCGCGGGTCTACAGCGAGATCGTGCCGAGCACCATGCCGGTCCAGGAGATGCTCGCCAAGAAGCCCGCGGCGATCATCCTCTCCGGCGGCCCCTCGTCGGTCTACGAGGAGGGCGCGCCCAGCCTCGACCGCGCGATCTTCGAGGCCGGCGTCCCCGTCTTCGGCATGTGCTACGGCTTCCAGCTGATGGCGCGCGCCCTCGGCGGCACCGTCGACAACACCGGCGCCCGTGAGTACGGCCGCACCGACCTGCACGTCTCCAAGACGTCCTCCACCCTCTTCGAGGGCACCCCGGCCGAGCAGCAGGTCTGGATGTCGCACGGCGACGCCTGCTCCGCCGCCCCCGAGGGCTTCACGGTCACCGCGTCCACCGACCTGGTCCCGGTCGCCGCGTTCGAGAACGACGAGAAGAAGCTCTACGGCGTCCAGCACCACCCCGAGGTGATGCACTCCACGCACGGCCAGCAGGTGCTCGAGCACTTCCTGTACCGCGGCGCGGGCCTCAAGCCGACCTGGACCACGGGCAACGTGATCGAGGAGCAGGTCGAGGCGATCCGCGAGCTGGTCGGCGACAAGCGCGCGATCTGCGGCCTGTCCGGCGGCGTGGACTCCGCGGTGGCCGCCGCCCTGGTGCAGAAGGCCATCGGCTCCCAGCTGACCTGCGTGTACGTCGACCACGGTCTGATGCGCAAGGGCGAGACCGAGCAGGTCGAGAAGGACTTCGTCGCGGCCACCGGCGTCCAGCTGAAGGTCGTCGACGCCGAGGAGCGCTTCCTGAACGCCCTCGCCGGGGTCAGCGACCCCGAGGAGAAGCGCAAGATCATCGGCCGCGAGTTCATCCGCGTCTTCGAGCAGGCGCAGGCCGAGATCATCGCCGACGAGGGCCCGGCCGTGGAGTTCCTGGTCCAGGGCACCCTGTACCCGGACGTGGTCGAGTCCGGCGGCGGCACCGGCACCGCCAACATCAAGTCGCACCACAACGTCGGCGGCCTGCCCGAGGACCTCGAGTTCAAGCTGGTCGAGCCGCTGCGCAAGCTGTTCAAGGACGAGGTCCGGATGGTCGGCCAGGAGCTCGGCCTGCCCGAGGAGATCGTCCAGCGCCAGCCGTTCCCGGGCCCGGGCCTCGGCATCCGCATCGTCGGCGAGGTGACGAAGGAGCGTCTGGACCTGCTCCGCGAGGCCGACGCCATCGCCCGCGAGGAGCTGACCGCGGCCGGCCTCGACCGCGACATCTGGCAGTGCCCGGTGGTCCTGCTCGCCGATGTGCGCAGCGTGGGCGTCCAGGGCGACGGCCGCACCTACGGTCACCCGATCGTGCTGCGCCCGGTCTCCTCCGAGGACGCCATGACAGCCGACTGGTCCCGGCTGCCCTACGACGTCCTCTCCCGCATCTCGACCCGCATCACCAACGAGGTCCGGGACGTCAACCGCGTCGTCCTCGACGTCACCTCCAAGCCGCCGGGCACCATCGAGTGGGAGTGATCCCCGGCAGTTCCTAGGTCCGCCGGAGAGTCCGCACCGGCTCTCCGGGCTTCCAGACCTGGACGACCAGATACCGGTCGTCCTCGACGAAGGTCCTCACGACCTCCGTCAACTCGGTGCGGAAGAGGTGGAACGGCTCCGGCGGTTCCACCTCTTTCACATATCCGTCCTTGACCGGCCCCGCCCCGACCTCGTACGCCCGCCCGCTGATCCGCACGTCCCCGCCGGCCATCCCGGTGCCCTCGCCCGGATTGGCGTGCAGCGCGAAGCGCGGATCGCGCAGCAGGTCGCGGGCCTTTCGCGAGTCCGGCATCATGCCGAGCCAGAGCCCGCCGTCGTGGAACCGCACCTCCAGACCGGAAAGGCGCGGGGAGCCGTCGGGGCGGACGGTGGCGAGGACGTGGTGCCGGAAGGCACCGAAGCGCTCCTGCGCGGTGCGTGCGAGGGCCGGTTCGGCCGCGGTGAAGTCTGCCCAGTTCATACCGGCCGAGTGTGCCGCCCAATCCCGACATCTTCTGTCGCCCTTCTCATCTGCGCGTCATCTTTACGGAACAGCCCTGCCCTTTTGCGTCCACCGGCGGTAGCTTCCGCCCGTACCGCACTACCAGCGCTGGAGGACCTATGCCCGGGCCCACCCCGCCGCTGCCGCTGCCCACCGACCAGCTGCAGTTCGCCATGCCGCCGATGCACGACTCGGTCGAGGACGAGCGCCGGTACCGCAAGGAACGGCTCGCCGGAGCCCTGCGGATCTTCGCGCGCCAGGGGTTCGAGGACGGCGTCTCCGGCCACATAACCGCCCGCGACCCCGAGTTCACCGACTGCTTCTGGGTCAACCCCTTCGGGATGCCGTTCGGGCACGTCACCGTCAGCGACCTCGTCCTCGCCAATCAGGACGGGCAGGTCGTCGAGGGCCGCTACCACGTCAACCAGGCCGCCTTCACCGTGCACGCCCAGGTCCACGCCGCCCGCCCGGACGTCGTCGCCGTCGCCCACTGCCACTCCGTGCACGGCCGCGCCCTCGCCGCGCTCGGCGAACTCATCGATCCCATCACCCAGGAGAGCTGCGCCTTCTACGAGGACGCCGCCCTCTACGACGCCTACACCGGGGTCACCGTCGACGCCGAGGAGGGCCGCCGGATCGCGTCCGCGCTCGGCTCCCGCAAGGCGCTCGTGCTGCGCAACCACGGGCTGCTCACCGTCGGCGGCTCGGTGGACGCGGCGGCCTGGTGGTTCCTGTCCATGGACCGCTGCTGCCAGGTGCAGCTGCTGGCCCGGGCCGCAGGCCGGCCGGTGCTCATCGACCACAAACTCGCCGCCGCCACCCGCGAACAACTCGGCGGCGACCTGGTCGCTTGGATCAACTACCAGCCCCTCTGGCAGCAGATCACCCGCACCGAACCGGACTTGCTCGGCTGAACCAGGGGGTCGCGGGGCCAGGGGGGCCAGGGGGCGAGGAGGCCATGGGGTGGCGGCCGGCCGCCGGGCGCGGTGGCAATGGTCGTGTCGGTGCCGCCCGTGCGGTCCCGGCCGCGTCGGCACCGGTCGTGTCAACACCATGGACCGTGGTTCACCCGTATGAACCGCCCGGCGGCCCCCGGCCGGTCCCGGTAGGGCACAATTCGCTGTCGACGTACGGGAGTTGCACGACGGCGGGACGGCTCACCGAGGGGCCGGCGGTCGTGCCGCGAAGTCGTGGGGAAGGCGGGCGTCGGACGTGGCGGTGCAGGAGGCCAGAGGGGCGGATGCCGAGGGCGTCCACGAGGGCGGCTGCGGCTGCGGCGACTGTCCGCACGGCGCCCGCGAAGGACACCGGCGTGCCGTCGCCGCTTTCCTGCGGCGGCGCGACGAGTTCGCGGCCGGGCAGGGCCTGCCCGCGGCCGTCGCCCACTCGGCCTCGGCCTCGCGGCAGTGGGTCTCCGAGGAGCTGACCCAGCGGGCGGAGGCCGTCGCCGAACGCGGCCGCGCCGAGGGCGAGATGTGGCTCGCCCGGCTGTGGCTGCGGACGCTGTGCGTGGTGTGGGGCGCGTTCGTCGCCCTGCTGCTCGGCGAGGCACTGACCGCGATCGGGGCCGGCTGGACCAGCGCCCGTACCGCCGCCCTGCTCGCCGCCCTCCTGGTGGCCGGGGCGCTGAGTGCCGCCTGCTGGTTCCACCGGGCGCGCGGCGGCGCGCTCGCCCCGGTGATCGGCGAGGACCATCGCATGTCCACCTCCCGTTCCGTCGCCGCCTGCTGGGTGCTGTTCCTCGGCTACGCCGTCCTGCTGCTGGCGGCCCGTCTGGCCGCCGCCTCCGACCACACCGAGCGCGACGCGCTGATCTCGGGCCTCGATCTCGCCCGTGGCGCCGGTGTGGCGACCGTCCTCGCCGTGGTCTGCGGCATCGCCGTCCTGGTCCGCCGGGTGGTGAGCCTGCGCATCCTCGCCCAGCGGCTGCAGAAGGTGCCCGCCCATCGCCCGCGCGCCGCCGATCTGCTCACCGACGACTCCGGCCGGGGCGCCTTCACCGACATCCAGTACGTCGCCATCAGCGCCGTGGCCCTGGCCTTCGCCGCCGTCCGCCTCGCCCGGCGCCCCGACCAACTGCCCGACCTGCCCTGGGGCCTCGCGGTCGTCGTACTGATCTCGGCCGCCACCTATCTCGCCGGCAAGTACGCGGAGGGCGGCCGGCCGGCCATCCTCTCCGTGGTCCGGGCCCGTGAACCCGGCGACCTGGACGGTCCGATCCGCACCGGCGACGACATCGAGATCCGCGGCACCGGCTTCGTCCCGCCCGGAGCGCAGACCGCCGAACGCCTCTCCCGCATGGTCGTCCGCATCGGCGCCGTCGACGTCCACGTACCGCTCGTCCCGGTAACCGGAGGCTTCCGCAACCCCACGGACACCGTTCTGACCGTCCCCGTACCGGCCGACGTCGAGCCCGGCTCGCTGGAGGTCCAGGTGGTGACCGCGGCCGGAGTGCCGACCAACCGCTACACGGTCCAGATCACCGAGTGAGCGTCCTCCGCTCGCGATCCTCCTCTCATACGAAAGCCTGAAATCCCGAAAAATACCCAGGGGGTGATTGAATCGCTCCTCTCAGTCATACGTATGGTCGGGAGAGCATGCGGAGACAGGCAGGGACGGCGGACGAGAGGCGGCTCGGCAGCATGACCGGTATTCGGATGGACACGCGCACCACCCGGCTGAACAGCCGGAACGGCTGGCGGGACACCGCCGCTCACTACGCCCTGCTGCCCCTGCGCGTCTTCCTCGGGGTCACCTTCCTCTACGCCGGTCTGGACAAGATCACCGACAGCGCCTTCATGAAGGCCGCCGGTGCCGGCTCGATCGGCGACATCATGCGCGGGGCACGCGAGACCACGGCCGTCCCGGCTCTGATCGACCTGGCCCTCAAGAGCCCGGTCGGCTTCGGCTACGCCATCGCCCTCGGCGAACTGGCCATCGGCATCGCCACCCTGCTCGGCCTGTTCGGCCGGTTGGCCGCGCTGGGCGGCGCACTGATCTCGCTGAGCCTGTGGCTGACCATGAGCTGGGCGACGACCCCCTACTACTACGGCAACGACCTCGCCTATCTGATGGCCTGGCTGCCGCTCGTCCTTGCCGGTGCCCCCTATCTCTCCCTGGACGCCGCCTGGCGCGCCCGCCACCGACGGCGGTCCCTCGGCTACATCTAGGCCGACCCCCTTGGGGCCTTCTCGGTTCACCGGCCGGCCCCTGGCCCTGTCACTCGGTGGCCGCCACCACTCGGCGATCGCCCTTTCGGCCGCTCCCAGCGATCGCCCCCCTTCCGATGCCGCTTCCAAAGTGCGCCCGCGGCCCGGCGCGCAGGGCCCCGGGAGCCGACGCCCGCCGCCGTCTAGTCCGCCTCGGCCCCGCCGCGTCCGCGTATCGCCCGGACGACGACGGTCGTGGCCCCGCCCAGGCACAGACCCCCCACCACCAGCGGGACGATCGCGAACCAGGGTGCCCGCCACAGTCCGTTCGCGTCCCCGGCGAACACCACACCGGCGGCCACGAGGAACAGACCGGCGACCAGTTTCCCGGGCCGGAACTCATGACGCAGCACGGTCCACCTCCACCTCTCCCGCCCCGACCTGGAGCGAGAGGTCCAGGGTGCCGCCGTCCGCGCCGCCCTTGACGGGTGACAGGGTCACCTTCCTGTGCCGCTCCGGCTGCACGTCCACGTCCCTTCCGCTCTCCCCGGGCAACTTGATGTCGCCCACTCCCACCTCGATGTCCATCCGCACCGTCGCGTCGGCCGGCACGATCACCTTCAGCCGGCCCGCGCCGATGTGCACGTCCGTGGCGACGGTCTGCCCCTTGGCCAGGTGTATCCGGGTCAGGTCCAAGGTGCCCCGGCCGGTGCCCAGTTCGTATCCCGGCCGGACCCGTGCCGCCGAGGTGGGTATCCAGGAGGTCACCCGCCAGTGCGTGGTGATGTCCCCGGGCATCGCCGCCGCCCCCGCGAGCAGCACCGCCGTGATGACCGCCAGGAACACCGTCCCGGCGCCCGTGCGGCCCAGCACGGCGCTGACCGCGATACCCAGGCCGAAGACGGCCAGCGCACAGGCGAGCCCGGTCTGCAGGCTGTCGCCCAGTGTGTGGGTGTCCCAGGTCAGCCCGGCGCCCAGGCCGCCCGCCAGCAGCGCCAGCAGGAACACCGGGCCGCCGATCCAGCGCGGTCCGCGCGGCTTCGGGGGCGCGGGGCGCGGCGGCCGCACGGCGCCGGGGTGGGTCCAGGGCGTGGCGATGCCGACATCGACGGCGGACAGGAGGTCATCGTCCCGCACGCGGGTGTCGCCGGGGCCCCACAGATAGCCGGTGCCGCCGACATGGCTGCCGTCCTTGACGATCGGGTCCCGCCACCAGGAGGGGTAGGCGGTGACCACCGGCGGTGCCTGCGCCTCCGGCGGGGCGTCGGCGGCGGCCTGCGCGGCCAGCGGGTCGGGGTCGGGAGCACCGCGGTGCCTCGACCAGTACCCGGCGCCCGCGAGCAGCAGCGAGAGCACCGCCGCGAAGGCCAGCGTCCCGGTGTTTCCGAGCATGGTCAGGAAGACTCCGCAGCCGACCAGGGCGAACAGCACGGCGGCCAGTGCCTGGCCGTCGACCCGGCCGGTCAGCAGCTTGCGTACCTCGTTCTCCTCCTCGTCCTCGTACGGCACCAGCAGCCAGACGAAGCCGTAGAAGATGAGGCCGAAGCCACCGGTCGCGGACAGGACGGCGAGGGTGATCCGGAATATCACCGGGTCCATGTCGGTCTGCCGGGCGAGTCCCGCGCACACACCCGCGATCAGCTTGTGCCGTCGCTCGCGCCGGAAGGGTGCCGGGCCGCCGGCGGGGCCGGCCGGAGGAGCCGACGGCTCGTGTCGTCCCCCGTCCCCTGCGCTCCCCGGCTCCTCGAAGACCCCGGAGACACCGGGGTACTCCGCGGACTCCGCGTCGTTCGCGTTCTCCGTGTCCTCCGCGGTCGTCGTGTGCTTCCCTTTCTCCGGGTTCCCCCGTTCGCCCGTGCCGTCCTCGCTGTCCTTGTCTTCCACGCGGGGGGCGGTGCCGCTCCCGGCCACGCCCGTGTTCTGCGTCGCGGCGGGCGCGGCATCCGTCGGCCCGGTGCCCGGCACCGGGCGCGGGCCGGGGCCGGGTCCCGGACCCGTCGCGGCATGCTCGTGATCCGTCATGCGTCCATGGTGACGGCCGCACCGTCGCCACGGCAGCCGGGTCGACCCTGGGCGAACCCTGAAATCGGCCCTGAGACGGGCCGGGGAAGCGTTCGAGCGGCGCGGACCGGCCCGGAAACGGCGCGGTGCCAGGCCCCCGGCCCGGCACCGGGGAAGATCAGGGGCGTCTCGGGGGCCGACCCTGATGCCCCGGCCCGGCCACCCGTGTGACCATCGATGCCATGCCGGAAGCCGCGAGCACGCCCCTCGACGACCCGCGGCCGCCGCGCAAGCTCTACCGCAGCGGCGACGGACGCTGGCTCGGCGGAGTGGCGCGGGGCCTCGCCGGGCATCTCGGGCTGCCCGTCGTCTGGGTCCGGCTCGTGTTCGTCGGCCTGTTCATGGCCAACGGCCTGGGCGCGCTGCTGTACGCGGCGTTCTGGTTCTTCGTGCCGCTCGGTGTCGGCGGCGTCGGCGGGCACCGGCCGGCCCCGGTCGGCACCGAGACCACGCCCGGCGGTCGCCGCAGACTCGTCGCCCGCAAGCCGGACCGCGGTCAGATCGTCGCGCTGCTCCTCATGGTCACCGTGTCCATGGTCTTCGTCAGCAGCGTCGACCTGACCAGTACGGCCAAGGCCTATCTGGTGCCCGCCGTGCTCGTCGCGGCCGGTGTCGCCCTCGTCTGGCGCCAGGCGGACAACGCCCGCCGGGCCCGCTGGGTGGAGGTCGGCCGGCGCCGCCGCACCCTGACGCTGGTGCGCGCGGCCGCCGGTGTCCTGCTCGTCACGGCCGGCGTCTCGGCGATCTTCGTCCTCCAGGGGTCGGCCGCCCACCTCGGCGCCGTGCTCCAGGCCGCGCTCGCCGTCCTCGTCGGCATCACCCTGCTCGTCGGTCCCTATCTGATCCGGGTGACGCAGGATCTGTCCGAGGAGCGGTTGATGCGCATCCGCGCCCAGGAGCGCGCCGAGGTCGCCGCGCATGTGCACGACTCCGTGCTGCACACCCTGACCCTGATCCAGCGCAACGCCGACAACCCGGGCGAGGTCCGCCGCCTCGCCCGCGCCCAGGAGCGGGACCTGCGCACCTGGCTGTACAAGCCGGAGGGCACCGGCAAGGACGAGGCGGACGAGCCCGACACGGTCGCCGAGGCGGTGCGCCGCAGCGCCGCCGAGGTCGAGGACAAGCACGGGGTGCCGATCGAGGTCGTGGTCGTCGGCGACTGCCCGCTGGACGAAAGGACCGGGGCACAGATGCAGGCCGCGCGCGAAGCGATGGTGAACGCCGCCAAGTACGGTGGCGAGGGCGGCGCCGTGCAGGTCTACGCCGAGGTCGAGAGCAGATCGGTGTTCGTGTCCGTGCGCGACCGCGGTCCGGGCTTCGACCTCGACTCGATACCCGCCGACCGGATGGGCGTCAGAGAATCGATCATCGGCCGCATGGAGCGCAACGGCGGCACGGCCCGGCTGCGGGCGGTGCCCGGCGGCGGCACGGAGGTCGAGCTGGAGATGGAGAGGGCGGAGAAGACGGCATGAGCGACGCGACCGAGGCGAACGGCACGGCGGGGGCGGCGGAGGCGGCCGGGGCCGGCGGGCTCGCCGACGGCGGTGCGGACGGGCGGCACGTCCGGGTGGTGCTGGTGGACGACCACCGGATGTTCCGCACCGGCGTCCAGGCGGAGATCGGCCGGACCACCGAGACCGGCGTCGAGGTGGTGGGCGAGGCCGCGGACGTCGACCAGGCGGTCACGGTCATCACCGCGACCCGGCCCGAGGTGGTCCTCCTCGACGTCCATCTGCCCGGCGGTGGTGGTGTCGAGGTGCTGCGCCGGTGTGCCGCGCTGACCGCGGACGCCGAACGACCGGTGCGCTTTCTGGCGCTGTCCGTGTCGGACGCGGCGGAGGACGTGATCGGGGTGATCCGCGGCGGCGCCCGCGGCTACGTCACCAAGACCATCACCGGCACCGACCTGGTGGACTCGATCTTCCGGGTCCAGGAGGGGGACGCGGTCTTCTCGCCGCGGCTGGCCGGGTTCGTCCTGGACGCCTTCGCCTCCACCGACGCCCCGCCCGTGGACGAGGACCTGGACCGTCTCACCCAGCGCGAGCGGGAGGTGCTGCGCCTGATCGCCCGCGGGTACGCGTACAAGGAGATCGCCAAGCAGCTGTTCATCTCGGTGAAGACGGTCGAGTCCCATGTCTCGGCGGTGCTGCGCAAGCTCCAGCTGTCCAACCGTCACGAGCTGACCCGCTGGGCCACCGCACGCCGTCTGGTCTGACCGCGGGACGGCCGGCCTCCGCGGCGGGGCGGCCCGCGCTCACACCACCCGGGTCGCCCCCGCGAACGGCATCTGGTCGATCGGGGCCACGCGTACCGGGGCCGAGGGGTTCGGGGCGTGGATCATTTGGCCGTCGCCGATGTAGAGCCCGACATGGCTGACACCGGAGTAGAAGAACACCAGGTCGCCGGGGCGCAGTTCGGAGCGGGAGACGCGCCGGCCCGCGCCGATCTGGGCGTACGTGGTGCGGGGGAGCGACACCCCGGCGGAGCGGTAGGCGGCCTGGACCAGGCCCGAGCAGTCGAAGGCGTGCGGGCCGGTCGCGCCCCACACATAGGGGCTGCCGAGCTTGGCGAAGGCGTAGGCGACGGCCGCCGCCGCGCGGGAGTCGGGAGCGGCGACGGAACCGGCCCGCTCCAGCGCCTGCCGGGCGTCGTCGGCCGACCGGGACGCGCGGTCCGGGGCGCCGGTGCCGTCGCCGGTGATCCGTCCGCGTTCGCTCGGGGTGAGTTCGGCCAACAGCCGCCGGGCCTCGGCCAGTTTCCCGGTGACGGTCTTCTTCTGCCGTCGCAGTTCGGCCTGGTGCGACCGCAGTGACTTCAGCTCCACGCGTGCGGCGCCGCGCAACCGATCGATCTGCCGCAGCTGTTGCCGTACCCGGGACACGGTGGCGGCCTGCCGGTCTCCGGCGCGTTCGGCGAGCGCGGCGGCGTCCAGATACCGGTCGGGGGCGCTGGACAGGGCCAGCTGCCAGGTGGGGGCGATGTCACCGGAGCGGTACTGCGCGGCGGCGAACGAACCGAGCGCGTCCCGGGCGGTGTTCAGGTGCTGCTCCTCGCGGGCGGCCTCGTCCCGCAGCGAGTCGAGCCGGCGCTCGCCCGCGTCCACCGCGTCCTTCGCGCCGTCGTACTTCTGCGTGGCGGTCTCGGCCTCCCGGTACAGCGTGTCCACCCTGGCCTTCACCTGGGCCGGGGTCGGCCGGGGCGCGGCCTGTCCGGTGCCGTCGAAGCCCGTCGTGGTGGCCGCCCCCGCAAGCGCGAGGACGGCGGCCGCCCGGGCCGTGTGTCCGCCGAGCGGGTGCTGCCGTGGCCTGCGGTGCGCTGCCACCTCTGCCGTCACGTCCTTCCCTGCGACTCGTGCCCCCGGCGGTGGAGGCCGGGGTGCCTGAGAGGAGGACGTTAGAGCGGACGGTGACAAGGTGGTGACACACTGTGCGGAACTGGCTTTCGGGAAGCGGTTCATGACCACATGTGACCGCACGGGAGCGCCTCGGGCGCGTCCTTCACGGAGCGTGCTGATCGAAGTGCGCAAAGTGAGGGATGGATGGGCGGCAGGGTGCTATGGCACCTGTTCGTGCGGGTCGAGCCTTCGGGTGGGGGCGGTGGCGGGACGCCGCGAGGCGCTGGTTAGGCTCCGGCCCCATGGACGTACTCATCCATCTCTTCGTCGGCCTGCACATCATCGGCATCGCCGCGCTGCTCGGCGGTTTCCTCACCCAGATGAAGGCGATGGGCCAGGGCACGGCCCGGTTCGTGCCCGGGATGCTGCACGGCGCGCTGACCATGCTGGTCACCGGCGTGGCCCTGGTCGGCCTCAACCAGGCCCAGGGCGCACAGATCAACACTGTCAAGATCGGTGTGAAGCTGGCGCTGCTGATCGTGATCCTCGGCCTGGTCTACGTCAAGCGGGACGAGGAGCGGGTCGACAAGGCGCAGTTCGGGCTGGTCGGCGCGCTGACCGCGACCAACATCTTCATCGCCGTGCTCTGGACCTGACGGTCAGCGCCCCTCGGCCGCCTCGGCGCGGGCCGTGCGTACCGCGTCGGCGACCGCACCGGCGGCCACCAGCAGCCACACCGCCACCGCCACCCACTCCAGCACGCGCCCCGGGCCCCTGAGCCAGGGGACGCCCACGGCGGTCGCGACGGACAGGGTCGCCGCCGCCGTCATCCCCAGCGGGAAGACCGTCGCCCAGCGGCGCTCGTCGTAGGAGAGCCGGGGCCGGACCGCCTCGGCGACCAGCAGCACCGCGTACACCGCCAGGCACAGCACGAGCAGGACGACCGTCGTCAGACGCAGGGCGTCGCGGTCGTCGTCGTTCCACAGGTACAGGCCCGCCGTGTCCCCGGCGGCGAGCAGGCCCGCCCCGGCCAGTGCCGAGATGGCGAGCGCACCGCCCGAGACCCAGTGGTCCCCGGCCCCCTCCAGCAGCTGCCGCGGGTCGAACCGGAACAGGGCGAGGACGTAGAGCGCCAGCCCCAGCCAGAACAGCACCAGGGCGGTGTGCGCGAGCCACGCCGTGTGCCCGGACGCCGCCAGACCCGCCGCCGACACGGCCAGTCCCTCGGTGGCCACACAGCACAGGAACACCGAGCCCGGCATGCGCGGCTTCCAGTGCCGTACGACGACCGGGAGCAGCACCGCCCAGAGCACCGCCGCCAGGGCCAGCAGCGCCTCGGCCAGCAGCCGACGGCCCAGCATGGAAAGCCGGGAGGCGAGAACGGCGGTCGCGGCCACGGCGGTGAGCGCGCCCGGGCTCCGCGCCTCGGCGGCCCAGCGGCGCGGGTCCAGGACCAGCCGCCGGACGAAACCGACGGCCAGCGCGATCCAGATGACGCCCGCCAGCGCCAGCGCTGTCAGGGAGAGGGCCTCGTCGCCGGTCAGGCGCAGGTCCGTCGACAGGATGCCGGTCGCCATCACGGCGGCTCCGGCGGCCGGCGACCGGCCTGCCCACCACGCGCGCAGACCTGGGATGCCGGGCATGCGTACGATGCTAGCCAGGGACCCGGGCCGGGCGAAGCACGCGCGCGGGGACGCGGGACGCGCGAACGCCCATCCGTTCCCGTCCCGACGGTGACCCACGCCTCACCGCGAAGCGCGGGCCGTCCGCCCGATCGACCGCTTCACCCCCGGGTTCCGGAGACCGGGACCGGTTGTCGGTGGGGCGCCCTAGACTCGGAGAGCGATGAGCAGCCTCTTTGACGACAGCTTCCTGGCGGACCTCCAGCCCCCGCGCGGGCACGACGAGGAACCCCCGCCGCCGCCCGAGGACGAGCACGCTCCGGAACCCCTTCCGGACGATCTGTTCGGCGGGAAGTTCGACATGCCGCCGGACCGGGACACCCATTACCGCGACGGCGCCCCGCGCCCCCCGCTCGACCCGGCGGCCCTGCTGGTGGGGTTGAACGACAACCAGCGCGCCGCGGTCGTGCACGCCGGCTCCCCGCTGCTCATCGTCGCCGGCGCCGGCTCCGGCAAGACCCGCGTGCTCACCCACCGCATCGCCCACCTGCTCGCCGAGCGCGGTGTGCACCCCGGCCAGATCCTCGCGATCACCTTCACCAACAAGGCCGCGGGCGAGATGAAGGAGCGCGTCGAGCAGCTCGTCGGGCCGCGCGCGAACGCCATGTGGGTGATGACCTTCCACAGCGCGTGCGTGCGCATCCTGCGCCGGGAGAGCAAGAAACTCGGCTTCACGTCGTCGTTCTCGATCTACGACGCCGCCGACAGCAAGCGCCTGATGGCCCTGGTCTGCCGCGACCTGGACCTCGACCCCAAGCGCTTCCCGCCCAAGTCCTTCAGCGCCAAGATCAGCAACCTGAAGAACGAGCTGATCGACGAGGAGGACTTCGCCGCCCAGGCCGCCGACGGCTTCGAGAAGACCCTGGCGCAGGCCTACGCGCTGTACCAGTCGCGGCTGCGCGAGGCCAACGCGCTCGACTTCGACGACCTGATCATGACGACGGTCAACCTGCTGCGCGCCTTCCCGGACGTCGCCGAGCACTACCGCCGCCGCTTCCGGCACGTCCTGGTGGACGAGTACCAGGACACCAACCACGCCCAGTACGCCCTGGTCCGCGAGCTGGTCGGCACCGGCGCCCACGACGAGGACGTACCGCCCGGCGAGCACGAGACGCCGCCCGCCGAGCTCTGCGTGGTGGGTGACGCGGACCAGTCGATCTACGCCTTCCGCGGCGCGACGATCCGCAACATCCTCCAGTTCGAGGAGGACTACCCGGACGCGACGACGATCCTGCTGGAGCAGAACTACCGCTCCACCCAGACCATCCTGTCCGCCGCCAACGCGGTCATCGAGCGCAACGAGTCCCGCCGCCCGAAGAACCTGTGGACCAACGCGGGCCAGGGCGCGCGGATCACCGGCTATGTCGCCGACACCGAGCACGACGAGGCGCAGTTCGTCGCCGACGAGATAGACCGGCTCACGGACGCGGGCGAGGCGCGCGCCGGGGACGTGGCCGTCTTCTACCGCACCAACGCGCAGTCCCGTGTCTTCGAAGAGGTCTTCATCCGCGTCGGCCTGCCCTACAAGGTCGTCGGCGGTGTCCGCTTCTACGAGCGCAAGGAGGTCCGGGACGTCCTCGCCTACCTGCGCGTCCTCGCCAACCCCGAGGACTCGGTGCCGCTGCGCCGCATCCTCAACGTGCCCAAGCGGGGCATCGGCGAACGCGCGGAGGCGATGATCGACGCCCTCGCCCAGCGCGAGAAGATCAGCTTCCCGCAGGCGCTCAAGCGGGTGGACGAGGCGTACGGCATGGCCGCCCGCTCCACCAACGCGGTCAAGCGCTTCAACACGCTGATGGAGGACCTGCGCACCATCGTGGAGTCCGGCGCCGGACCGGCCACCGTCCTGGAGGCCATACTCGAACGCACCGGTTATCTGGCCGAGTTGCAGAACTCGACCGACCCGCAGGACGAGACCCGTATCGAGAACCTCCAGGAACTCGCCGCCGTCGCCCTGGAGTTCGAGCAGGAGCGCGGCGAGGGCGAAGCGGCGTCGGGCGGCACGCTCGCCGACTTCCTGGAGCAGGTCGCCCTGGTCGCCGACTCCGACCAGATCCCCGACGAGGAGGACGGCGACGGCGTCATCACCCTGATGACCCTGCACACCGCCAAGGGCCTTGAGTTCCCGGTCGTGTTCCTGACCGGCATGGAGGACGGCGTCTTCCCGCACATGCGCGCCCTCGGACAGGTCAAGGAGCTGGAGGAGGAACGGCGGCTGGCCTATGTGGGCATCACCCGGGCGCGGGAGCGGCTGTACCTGACGCGGTCCGCGATGCGCAGTGCCTGGGGGCAGCCGTCGTACAACCCGCCCTCCCGCTTCCTGGAGGAGATCCCGGCGACCCACGTGGACTGGAAGCGCACGGGCGCGACGGCACCGATGTCCTCCGGGCCGGTGTCCGGGGTCGCGGCCTCGCTGTCGTCGTCGCGTTCGCGCTCCTCGGCGTCGGGCGCCTCCGGTTTCGCCACGCGGCGGACCGCGGAGAAGCCGGTGGTCGCGCTGTCCGTCGGGGACCGGGTGACGCACGACCAGTTCGGTCTCGGCACCGTCGTCGGGGTCAAGGGCACGGGCGCCAACGCGGAGGCCACGATCGACTTCGGCGACACCAAGCCGAAGCGGCTGCTGCTGCGGTACGCGCCGGTGGAGAAGCTGTAGCACCGGGAAGGCCCTCGCCGGACGGCGAGGGCCTCACTGCTCAGGTGGGATCGAGACCGTGGCTCCGCAGCCAGGGCAGCGGGTCGATCGCCGCGCCGCCCGCGGGCCGCACCTCGAAGTGCAGGTGCGGGCCGGTGGAGTTGCCGGAGTTGCCGGAGTAGGCGATCGGCTCGCCGGCCTTCACGGTGGTACCGGGGGAGACGCGGTAGCTGGACAGGTGGCAGTACCAGGTCTCCGTGCCGTCCTTCGCGGTCAGGATCATCATGTTGCCGTAGGCGCTGTTCCACTTGGTGGAGACGGTGCCGTCGGTCGCCGCCATCACCGTGGTGCCGTACGAGACCGGGAAGTCGATGCCGGTGTGCACGGACATCCAGTTGACGCCCGCCTGCCCGAAGTAGGCGCTCAGCCCCCGCTGGGCGACCGGCAGCGCGAACTTGGGGCGCAGCCGCTCCTTCAGCGCGGCCTCCGCGGCGGCCTTCTTCTTCTCCAGGTCCTGCTGCGCCTTGAGGTCGATCCGCTCCTGGGTGCGGCTCGCCCGGTCGGCGAAGTCGTCGGCACCGGCCGACAGGGTCCTGAGCTGGCTGTCCAGCTTGCTGTTGGCCACCGACGGCTGGACCGCGTGCGCGTCCGAGGCGCTGGCGGTGGTCTCCGTGCCGCCGTCGTCGTGCAGGGCGTTGACGGAGGCCGCGGCGATCCCGGCGACCCCCATCACACAGACCGAGGGCACGGCGACGGTCAGCAGCGCGGAGCGCTTGGCGGGCGTACGACGTCGGGAACGCGCCCCGGCCCGTGAGCCGGCGCGCCCCACCGGAGCCGGGGCGGTCTCCTCGCGCTGCTCCAACGGGTCCGGTCCGGTGGCGAATTCCCCGTCGACGGCCGGGTCGCCGAGCCCCTCGAAGGTCGCGGTCTCCTGCTGGTCGAACGGGACGGCGTCCGGTTCGGCGAACACCGGCGCGACCGGGTCGGCGCAGTTCCACTGCGTGGCGTCGTAGGCGCCCGTGTCGAAGGACTGGGCGTCCCACTCCCACTGCTGCGTGGCGTCGGCACCGCCCTGGCCGGGGTGCAGCCAGGCGTTCGCGTCCCACTGGCCGCTTGTGTCGTGGCCGGTGGCCTGCGCGGGGAACGACCAGGCGGTGGTGTCGTGACCGCCGGTGTCGTAGCCGTTCTGGTGCTGGGCCGGGTAGGCGCCGTACGCGTGGCTCTGGCCCGTGTCCATGCCGGACTGCCATTGGCCAGTGGCATATTCACCCGTGGTCTGGTGGCCGCCCGGCGGGCCGACGAAGAGCGGATCGCCGTGGAAATCGGGGGCGGGTACGGAACCGCTGGTGAAACCGGTGGCGTCATAGCCGCCGTACGTGGTGAAGTCGCCGTAGGTGGCTTCCGGGGTGCCGTACGGCGCGGGGGGTGCAGCGGAGGCGTCGGAAGCCGGGGCCGGGGCAGGCATGGTCCCCGACGGGTGACGGTCGTTCACCAACTTCTCTTTCGCCTCGACAACAGGGGCTGCCAGAGCAGTGCGGCGACTGTACCCGGCGGTCCGTGGGCGCGACAATCTTCCGCCGGTTTCGCGGCGGCCGGAAACGGGCAATCGGCGCCGTTTCGGGGGACGCCAGGCCTGAAGTTGGCTTTCTGTTCGATGTACGTTCGATGTCAGAGGGCTGTGTGGCGGTGCCGCGCGGGCCTCAGGCCACGGTCAGGCCGTTCGTGAACCGGCCCCCGGGGCGGGGTGAGTCCAGCGCCTCGCGTATCCCGGCCGCCACGGTGGGGTGCACCGGCAGGGCGAGGTGGCCGATGCCGGTCACCCGTATGTTCCGCGCGTCGAGGTCGGGGTGTTCCAGGCAGGCCGTCTCCAGCGGGTTCATCAGCGGGTCCAGGTCGCTCCAGAAGCTGACGAACCGGGTGCGGCAGCCGGGTGCGGGCCGTCCCAGTTCCTCGATGACCGCCGAACCCGGCCGCATCTGGCGCACGATCGGGTGGGCGTCGGCCAGGAGGGGCGCCACCCGGGTGCCCGCGTGCGGGGTGCCGAGGGTGACCAGCGTGCGCACCCGCAGGTCACCGCCCAGACACTGCACGTAGTACCGCGCGATGAGGCCGCCGAGGCTGTGCCCCACGATGTCCACCCGGGCGCTGCCCAGGCGTTCGCATATCTCCTCCACATGCCGGCCGAGCAGTTCGGCAGCGGCGCGGATGTCGCAGGTCAGCGGGGAGTAGTTGAGCGACTCCACCCGCTGTCCGCCGTGCTGGGCCAGGCTGCGGCGCAGCAGCACGAACACCGAGCGGTTGTCGATGAAACCGTGCAGCAGCACCACCGGGGGGCCGGGCCGGACGGGCAGCCGCGCGGTTTTGCCGTCCACCGGCGGTATGGGGGCGGGGCGCTCTTGCAGCAGACCGGTCGGGTAGAGCAGCAGATGTCCGGCGAGGACGGCGGCGTCCAGCGCGGTCGCCTTCAGCAGCGTCATGGACACCCCGGCCAGCCTGCCGGGCCACAGCCTGCGGCAGTACGGGAAGAAGAGCGGCACTACTCCGGTGACCTTCATGGTCGACCTCCCGTCGGCACACGGGAGACGGCTCCGTACCCCGTGTGCCTACATGTCCCACTCTGTGAGTTCCCCGTCGCCGCGCGCCGTAAAACCGCCGGTTGCGGGATGCTGGAGGTAACGCTCGTTCACTTCGACGACGGGTGGCGGGCGGCACCGGGGGTGCGGTACTTGTCGATACGGCGGAGGCGCTCGCCTTCGTGCTCGGGTGATGGAGGCAGTGATGGGTGTGGCAACCGGTCCGATCCGCGTGGTGGTCGCCAAGCCGGGCCTCGACGGCCACGACCGCGGGGCGAAGGTCATCGCGCGGGCCCTGCGCGACGCCGGGATGGAGGTCATCTACACCGGCCTCCACCAGACGCCGGAGCAGATCGTCGACACGGCCCTCCAGGAGGACGCCGACGCCATCGGACTGTCCATCTTGTCCGGCGCGCACAACACCCTGTTCGCCGCGGTCATCGACCTGCTCAAGGAGCGTGACGCCGAGGACATCCTCGTCTTCGGCGGCGGCATCATCCCGGAGGAGGACATCGCACCGCTGAAGGAGAAGGGCGTCGCGGAGATCTTCACCCCGGGGGCGACGACCGCCTCGATCGTGGAGTGGGTGCGGGAGCACGTCGCCCAGCCGGCGGCCTCGGGGGGCTGAACCGGGGGCGCGCGGCGGCACGGCCGTCATGGCGCCGGGCGCGGGGACCGGTCCTCCCCGCCGGTTACGTCGTGTTCCCCGGCCCCGGAGCCGTCGGACGGTGACGGGACTTCCCCCGCGTCGGAGACGGCGGCCGGCACCGGCCGGTGCTCCGGCGCACCGGCGGTGTCCTTCGGTGCCAGCTCGTCGGCCATCGCCGCCCGCAGCCGCAGCGTGGTGACGAGCCGCTGGAACGCCTCGGCCCAGTAACCCCCGGCGCCCGGCGCCGCGTCCTCCCGCTCGTCGGGCACCGCGAGCAGCGCCTGCAGCCGGGCGGCCTCCGCCGGGTCCAGACAGCGCTCCGCGAGCCCCATCACCCCGCTGAAGCTCCACGGATAACTCCCCGCGTCACGCGCGATGTTGAGGGCGTCCACCACGGCCCGGCCCAGCGGTGCAGCCCAGGGCACCCCGCACACGCCCAGCAGCTGGAACGCCTCCGACAGTCCGTGCGTCGCGATGAACCCGGCGACCCACTCGGCCCGTTCGACGGGATCCAGCGTGGCCAGCAGTTTGGCGCGCTCGGCCAGGGACACCGCGCCCGGACCGCCCGCCTCCGGGGACGACGGCGAGCCGAGCAGCGCCCGCGCCCACACGGCGTCCCGCTGCCGCACCGCGGCCCGGCACCAGGCCGCGTGCAGCTCGCCCTGCCAGTCGTCCGCCACGGGCAGTGCCACGATCTGCGACGCCGTCCGCCCGCCGAGCCGGTCCGGCCAGGTGCGCAGCGGCGCGGCCTCCACCAACTGCCCCAGCCACCAGGACCGTTCTCCCCGGCCCGCGGGCGGGGTGGCCACCACGCCGTCGCGCTCCATGCCGGAGTCGCACTCGTGCGGCGCCTCCACCGTGATCACCGGCGCGCCGCCGGTACGGTCCAGGGCCACGCACGCCGAGGCCCGTACGGCCATGCGCGCGGCCAGCGCCGAGTCCGGCAGCGCCGACAGCAGTTCCGCCGCCGTGGCCCGGACGTTGCGGCTGCGGTCGCCCAGCGCCTTCTCCAGGAAGGGCTCGTCCGCGGCGGACAGGCCGGCGCGCAGCGAGTCCAGGAACATCAGGCGGTCCTCGGCCCGCTCCGTCGGCCAGGTCCCGGCCAGCAGTTCGCGGGCGAGCGCGGGGGTGCGGGAGCGCAGCGCGCCCAGCAGAGCCACCCGTTCGGCGAACAGCCCCTCCTGCCACAGCTTGTGTATCGCCTCCTCGTCCCCGGGCTCCGGCAGTGCCGTGCCGCCGGGGGCCGAGCGCAGGGCGAACCGCCAGTCGGGGTTGAACCGGGCCAGCCACAGCGCCCGGGGCCCTGCGAACGCCAGCGCGGCCGGGCGCAGGTCGGTACGGCCCCGGGCCGCGTCCAGCAGCGCGGGGAGCGCCTGCGCGGGGGCCGCGTACCCGTGCGCGTTGGCCGCCGCGAGCCACTGCGGGAGCAGCTCCGTCAGGTCCGGGGAACTGCCCCGGCGACCGCCGCCGGACGCGCCGCCGGCCCGGTCGGCCAGCAGCATGGCCAGCCTGCGGGCCGCCGCCGCGGGCAGCGCGGGGCGGGGATCGCCGGGCGCCCGCTCCGGGCGCCGGCCCGCCCGCGCGGGACGCAGTCCGGCCCGGCGCCGCACGGTGATCTCGGCGGCTGCGTCCAGCAGTGCGACGGGGGCCGGGCGGCCGGGTGCGAGCCGCGCGGGAGGACGCCGGTCGGTGCCGAGGAGGGCAGCGGTGACCAGGTCCTCCCAGGCGCCGGCGGGGGACGCGCCGCTGCCGTCGGTGGTGGTGCCGTTCATCGGGGTGCCTTCCCTTCGCGTGCGTGCGGATGTGCCGGGGCGGTCAGCACAGGGCCACCGCCTCCCGTGCGCCCTCCGGCCAGGCCGTGAGCGGGGTGAAGCCGCGGTGGCCGCATTCGCCGAAGACCGTGACGGGGGCGCCGCCGGACAGGGCGAGCAGCCGCCACGGACCGGGTCGGGAGCGGCTGGTCCGGGTCAGCGGGAGGGCCGAGTCCCGGTCGGCGTCGGCCAGTTGCCACCAGTCGCCGTCCGGAACCGGGACGACCCGCTCCAGCGTCACCGGGACCGACTCCAGCCAGGGGTCCTGGCGCAGGGCCGTGCCGTACCGCGCCACCGCCTCGGCGGTGGTCACGCCCGGCGGACGGAACCCGGCCGGCGCGGGCGCGGCGAACCGCTCGCCCAGCGCGGCCCGGGACTGACCGGCGCCGGGGTACCCGGACAGCTCGGCGTCCAGGACGAGGCCGACGGGCAGGGACAGCTCCGGCGCCCGTCCGCCCGCGCCGTAGGACAGCACCAGGCGGGTGCGGCCCGACTCGGCGCCGTACAGCCAGATCCGGCGGGTCGTCAGTTTCGCGTCCGCCGAGTCGTACTGGGCGAGGACCAGCCAGTGGTCGCGCTCGGCCGGACCGTCCGCCGCGGCGGGCAGGCCGATCCGGGAACGGACGGTGGCCGCCAGGGGCTCCGGCAGCCGGTCCCGGCGCAGCCAGCCCTGGTCGAGCAGGTGCAGCAGCGCGCACTCCTCGAGCAGCCGCGCCGGCCAGCCCGCGCCGGAGCCGGGTATCGCACCCAGCTCCCGCACCCGGGCGGCCAGTCCGGGCGCCTGGGCGTCGACCATGCGGGCCGCCGTCTCCTCCCACATTCCGTACCCGGCCTGTTCGGCAGGGGCAAGGCCGCCGCGCAGCAGGTCGGCCAGGCGGCGCTCCAGTTCGGTCGCGCCCGCCGTGACCCGTTCGGCCCGGCGCTCGGCCCGGCGCCGCGCCGCCTCCGGATCGGCGGCCGGGGCGCCCTCGCCGGCCTCCGTCCGCTTCTTCTCCGCACGACCGCGCCGGTCCGCGAGCCACTGCCCGGCCCAGTCCGGCGGCGCGGCGCGGGCCGGCACCGAGCTGTCGTCGCCCGCCCACAGCAGGAGCAGCCCGAGCGCGTGCTTGCACGGGAACTTACGGCTCGGACAACTGCACCGGTACGCCGGTCCGGTGAGGTCGACCACCGTCTGGTACGGCTTGCTGCCGCTGCCCTTGCACAGCCCCCACACCGCCTCCGTCCCGCTCCCCGCCCCGGACCACGGACCCGCCGTGCCGAGCTTGCCACCCGCCTTGCGTGACGCGGCGTCAGGCGCCAGTGCCAGCACCTGGTCCGCGGTCCAGCGCACCCCCTGCTCAGTCATGCGAACGACGGTAGGACCCGCCACTGACAATCGGTCGGGCGAGCGCGTTCATGCTGGTCAGAGCGATTGTCAGTGGTGTGGTGCACGGTTGGTGGCAGATCCGAACCGGCCGAGCTGGAGGGGGCCTCAGCCATGTCAGCCATGCCTGCGTCTGCGCAACCGAAGACCGCCGCACCGCGGCCGAGCGAGGGTGCGACCGCCCTGCGACCGCACGCGGAGCAAGCCTTCGCCGGTGAACTCGCCGCGCTCGCCGCGCAGGACGACCGGCCGCGCCCGGCCCGCTGGAGACTGTCGCCGTGGGCGGTGGCCACGTACCTGCTCGGCGGCACGCTGCCGGACGGCACCGTGATCACGCCGAAGTACGTGGGCCCGCGCCGGATCGTCGAGGTCGCCGTCACCACCCTCGCCACCGACCGCGCCCTGCTCCTGCTCGGCGTGCCCGGCACCGCCAAGACCTGGGTCTCGGAGCATCTGGCCGCCGCCGTCAGCGGTGACTCGACGCTGCTGGTCCAGGGCACCGCGGGCACCCCCGAGGAGGCGATCCGCTACGGCTGGAACTACGCGCGGCTGCTCGCCCACGGCCCGAGCCGCGACGCCCTCGTGCCGAGCCCCGTCATGCGCGCCATGGCCGAGGGCATGACCGCCCGGGTCGAGGAGCTGACCCGCATCCCGGCGGACGTGCAGGACACGCTGATCACGATCCTCTCCGAGAAGACCCTGCCGATACCGGAGCTGGGCGAGGAGGTCCAGGCGGTCCGCGGCTTCAACCTCATCGCCACCGCCAACGACCGCGACCGCGGTGTCAACGACCTCTCCAGCGCGCTGCGCCGCCGCTTCAACACCGTGGTGCTGCCGCTGCCGGAGAGCGCCGAGGCCGAGGTCGACATCGTCACGCGCCGCGTCGAGCAGCTCGGTCGCTCGCTCGACCTGCCGGCCGCGCCCGACGGGATGGCGGAGATCCGGCGCGTCGTCACCGTCTTCCGCGAACTGCGCGACGGCATGACCGACGACGGCCGGACGAAGCTGAAGTCGCCCAGCGGCACGCTGTCCACGGCCGAGGCGATCTCCGTCGTCACCAACGGCCTCGCGCTCGCCGCCCACTTCGGCGACGGCGTGCTGCGCCCGGCCGACGTCGCGGCGGGCATCCTCGGCGCCGTCGTCCGCGATCCGGCGGCCGACCGGGTCGTCTGGCAGGAGTACCTGGAGACGGTCGTGCGCGAGCGCGAGGGCTGGACGGACTTCTACCGGGCGTGCCGGGAGGTGAGCGCGTGACCGGCCGGGGCGGCCCGCTGCTGCTCGGGGTGCGGCACCACGGGCCCGGCTCCGCCCGCGCGGTGCGCGCCGCCCTGGACGCCGCCCGGCCCGCGACCGTCCTGATCGAGGGGCCGCCCGAGGCCGACGCGCTGATCCCGCTGGCCGCCGACCCCGGACTGCGCCCGCCGGTCGCCCTGCTCGCCCATGCCGTGGACGAGCCCGGCCGTTCGGTGTTCTGGCCGTTCGCCGAGTTCAGCCCGGAGTGGGTGGCCGTCCGCTGGGCCCTGGAGCACGGCGTCCCGGCCCGCTTCATCGACCTGCCGGCCGCCCACACCCTCGCGTGGGGCGAGGAGACCGACCCGGACGAGGGGGCCGTCCAGGAGGAGGGGGCCGACCGTGGCGACGAGGACGGCGGCGGGACCGGCGGTGACGACCCGGTGCGCGTCGACCCGCTCGCCGTGCTCGCCGAGGCCGCCGGGTACGACGATCCCGAGCGCTGGTGGGAGGACGTCGTGGAGCACCGGGGGCCGGGCGGCCGGGACCCGTTCGCCCCGTTCGCGGTGCTCGCGGAGGCCATGGGCGCGCTGCGCGAGCGGTACGGCGCGGGCGGGCGCCCCCGGGACCTGGTGCGCGAGGCGCAGATGCGACTGCAACTACGGGCGGCGCGCCGGGAGTTCGGGGACGCGGTGGCCGTGGTGTGCGGGGCCTGGCACGTGCCGGCGCTCGGCGCGAAGACCACCGTCACCGCCGACCGGGCGCTCTTGAAGGGGCTGCCCAAGGTCAAGGCCGACCTGACCTGGGTGCCCTGGACGCACCGCAGACTGGCCCGGTCCAGCGGCTACGGCGCGGGCATCGAATCGCCGGGCTGGTACGGCCATCTCTTCCACGCCCCCGACCGGCCGGTGGAGCGGTGGCTGACCAGGGTGGCGCGCCTGCTGCGCGCGGAGGACCGGATCGTGTCCTCCGCGCACGTCATCGAGGCCGTACGGCTCGCGGAGACCCTCGCGGTGCTGCGCGGCCGTCCGCTGCCGGGGCTGGGGGAGACCACCGAGGCGGTGCGCGCGGTGATGTGCGACGGCTCGGACGTGCCGCTGGCGCTGGTGCACGACCGGCTGGTGGTCGGGGACGTCCTGGGCGAGGTGCCGGAGACCGCCCCCGCCGTGCCGCTGCAACGCGACCTGGCCCGGCAGCAGCGCGCGTTGCGGCTCAAGCCGGAGGCGCTGGAGCGCGATCTGGAGCTGGACCTGCGCAAGGACACCGACGCGGCGCGCAGCAGGCTGCTGCACCGGCTGCGGCTGCTCGGCATCGGCTGGGGGGAACCGGGCCCCGCGCGGGGGAGCACGGGCACCTTCCGGGAGACCTGGCGGCTGCGCTGGGAGCCGGAGCTGTCGGTGCGGGTCGCGGAGGCGGGGGTGTGGGGGACCACCGTGGCCGGGGCGGCGCGGGCCCGGGCCGAGGCGGACGCGGCCGCCGCGGGGACCCTCGCCGAGATCACCGCGCTCGCCGAGCGGTGCCTGCTCGCCGGGCTGTCGGACGCCCTGCCGGTGGTCATGCGGGCGCTCGCCGACCGGGCGGCCCTGGACACGGACGTCGGCCACCTCGCCCAGGCCCTGCCCGCGCTGGTCCGCTCCCTGCGCTACGGCGACGTACGCGGGACCGACACCCGCGCGCTGGCCGGCGTCGCGGCCGGCCTCGCCGAACGGGTCTTCGTCGGCCTCCCTCCCGCCTGCGCCGCGCTGGACGCCGACGCGGCCGAGGGGATGCGCGGACACGTGGACGCGGTGCACACGGCGGTGGGGCTGCTCGGGGAGAGCCTGACCGGCACGCCCGGCGCCGAGGGGGCCCAACCGGGGCCGGCGCACACCGTGGCCACCCCCGCGCAGGACGGCACGCCGGCGACCTCCGCCGACGGCCGCGCCGCGGACCCCCGCGCCCTCGGCGGGCTGCGGACGCGCTGGCGGGCCGTGCTGCGCGTCCTCGCGCTGCGGGACACCGTGCCAGGGGTCATCCGGGGGCGGGCCGTGCGGCTGCTGCTGGACGAGGGGGTGCTGGCGGCCGGTGAGGCGGCGCGGCTGATGGGGCTCGCGCTGTCGCCGGGGACGCCACCCGCCGACGCGGCCGCCTGGATCGAGGGCTTCGCGGGCGGCGGGGGCGGCCTGCTGCTGGTGCACGACGAGCGATTGCTCGGCCTGCTCGACGGCTGGCTGACCGGGGTGTCGGCGGAGGCCTTCACCGACGTGCTGCCACTGCTGCGGCGCACCTTCGCGGCGTACGAGCCGGGGGTGCGCAGAACCCTCGGCGAGCTGGTGCGGCGCGGACCGGGGGAGCGGGCGGGAGCGGCGGTCCGGGGGCTCACCGCACCCGGCTTCGCCGCCGAGTTGGACACCCGGCGCGCCGACGCCGTGCTGCCGGTGCTGCGCCTGCTGCTCGGCCCCGACCCGGACCCGGCCGCGAACCCGGCGCCGGACCCGGCCGCGGTATCGGCTCCGGGCCCGGACGACCGGTCCGGGACGACCACGTACGACAACGGACTCGCGGGGGTGGCCGGATGACGAACGCAACGGCGGAGATGGCGGCGACGGCGGCGACGGACCCGGACGACCCGGCGCGGGAGCGGCTGCGGCGCTGGCGGCTGGTGCTCGGCGGTGAGCAGGCCGCCGGCACCGGATGCGCGCTGTCCGGCCGGGACGCGGCGATGGACGCCACCCTGGCCGCCCTCTACGGCAAGGGCGACAAGGCGCAGTCGGGGCGGGAGCGCACGGCGGGGCTCGGCGCCTCGGCGCCGTCCGTGGCGCGCTGGCTCGGGGACATCCGCATCTACTTCCCCTCCTCCGTCGTCCAGGTCATGCAGCGCGACGCCATCGACCGGCTGGGGCTCGCCGCGCTGTTGCTGGAGCCGGAGATGCTGGAGGCCGTGGAGGCCGACGTGCACCTGGTCGGCACGCTGCTCTCGCTCAACAAGGCGATGCCGGAGACGACGAAGGAGACGGCGCGGGCGGTGGTGCGCAAGGTGGTGGACGACCTGGAGAAGCGGCTCGCCACCCGCACCCGGGCGACCCTGACGGGTGCCCTGGACCGCAGCGCGCGCGTCAGCCGGCCGCGCCACCACGACATCGACTGGAACCGCACCGTCGCGGCCAACCTCAAGCACTACCTGCCCGAGTACCGCACCGTCGTGCCGGAACGGCTGGTCGGCTACGGCCGCGCCGCGCGCTCGGTGAAGAAGGAGGTGATCCTCTGCATCGACCAGTCGGGCTCGATGGCGGCGTCCGTCGTCTACGCGTCCGTCTTCGGCGCGGTCCTCGCCTCCATGCGGTCGATCGGCACCCGGCTGGTCGTCTTCGACACGGCGGTGGCCGACCTCACCGACCAGCTCGACGACCCGGTGGACGTGCTCTTCGGCACCCAGCTGGGCGGCGGCACGGACATCAACCGGGCGCTCGCCTACTGCCAGTCGCGGATCAGCCGGCCCGCCGAGACCGTGGTGGTGCTGATCAGCGACCTCTACGAGGGCGGCATCCGCGACGAGATGCTCAAGCGCGTGGCGGCCATGAAGGCGTCCGGGGTGCAGTTCGTGACGCTGCTGGCGCTGTCCGACGAGGGGGCGCCCGCCTACGACCGGGACCACGCGGCGGCGCTGGCCGCGCTCGGCGCGCCGGCCTTCGCCTGCACACCCGACCTGTTCCCGGAGGTGATGGCGGCGGCGCTGGAGAAGCGCCCGCTGCCGATACCGGACACCGCCTGAGGGAGCCGGGGAGGACCGGGAACCCGGACGGCGTGCGGGGCGTCCGAGGGGGCATCGGGTAGCAGGCGCATCCGCTCACGCCCGGCCACCTCGCTCCGCGGGGCGGTCGCACCCGGTCGGCCGAATGCCGTCGGTCCGACCGGGCGGAGTCCCGCGGGTGGGGCGGGTGGTCCCCATTGGGGTGGGGATCAACCGTCCCGGCCCCGGTCCTGCCGGAGCCGTCCGGAGACCTCACCGGGTCAACCCCAGCCCGGTGAGGTCTCGTACCCGCCGGTAGGGCCGGAGGGACGCGGCACGGCGTGCCAGGGAACCCGGCATCATGTGACAGGTATCACCGCTCAGGTGTGACCCTCGATTTAGGGAGCCCCCGCAAGCGGCGATAACCTGCGAGACGGACATGCCGCGCGCTCGGACACCGTGTGCGCCCCCCTAGTGACAAGCGGACGTCACGTTGCCCTTCGCGGCACGCCCACGCATCCAACGAACCGCGAGATCACTGATAGGGACGGAAGCGCGTGGACCTGTTCGAGTACCAGGCGAGGGACCTCTTCGCCAAGCACGATGTACCGGTGCTGGCCGGTGAAGTCATCGACACGCCTGAGGCGGCGCGCGAGATCACCGAGCGTCTGGGCGGCAAGTCCGTCGTCAAGGCGCAGGTGAAGGTCGGTGGTCGCGGCAAGGCCGGTGGCGTCAAGCTGGCCGCCTCCGCGGACGAGGCCGTCGCCCGGGCGACGGACATCCTCGGCATGGACATCAAGGGCCACACGGTCCACAAGGTGATGATCGCCGAGACCGCCCCGGAGATCGTCGAGGAGTACTACGTCTCCTTCCTCCTCGACCGTGCCAACCGCACCTTCCTCTCCATCGCGTCCGTCGAGGGCGGCATGGAGATCGAGGAGGTGGCGGCCACCCGTCCGGAGGCCGTCGCCAAGACGCCGATCGACGCGATCGACGGTGTGACCCCGGAGAAGGCCCGCGAGATCGTCGAGGCCGCCAAGTTCCCGGCCGAGGTCGCCGACAAGGTGGCCGACGTGCTGGTGAAGCTGTGGGACACCTTCATCAAGGAGGACGCCCTCCTGGTCGAGGTCAACCCGCTGGCCAAGGTCGCCTCCGGCGACGTCATCGCCCTCGACGGCAAGGTCTCCCTGGACGACAACGCCGAGTTCCGTCACCCGGAGTTCGAGGAGCTGCACGACAAGGCCGCGGCCAACCCGCTGGAGGCCGCCGCCAAGGCGAAGAACCTCAACTACGTCAAGCTCGACGGCGAGGTCGGCATCATCGGCAACGGCGCCGGTCTCGTCATGAGCACCCTGGACGTCGTCGCGTACGCCGGTGAGAACCACGGTGGCGTCAAGCCCGCCAACTTCCTGGACATCGGCGGCGGCGCCTCCGCCCAGGTGATGGCGAACGGCCTGGAGATCATCCTGGGCGACCCGGACGTCAAGTCCGTCTTCGTGAACGTCTTCGGTGGCATCACCGCCTGCGACGAGGTCGCCAACGGCATCGTGCAGGCCCTGAAGCTCCTGGAGGACCGCGGCGAGAAGGTCGAGAAGCCGCTCGTCGTCCGCCTCGACGGCAACAACGCCGAGCTGGGCCGGAAGATCCTCACGGACGCCAACCACCCGCTGGTGCAGCGCGTCGACACCATGGACGGCGCGGCCGCGAAGGCCGCCGAGCTGGCCGCCGCCAAGTAAGCACGAGGACGAGGACACCGACACACCATGGCTATCTGGCTCAACAAGGACAGCAAGGTCATCGTCCAGGGCATGACCGGCGCCACCGGCATGAAGCACACCAAGCTCATGCTCGGTGACGGCACGAACGTCGTGGGCGGCGTGAACCCGCGCAAGGCGGGTCAGACCGTGGACTTCGACGGCACCGAGGTACCCGTCTTCGGCACCGTCAAGGAGGCCATCGAGAAGACCGGCGCCAACGTCTCCGTCATCTTCGTGCCGGAGAAGTTCACGAAGGACGCGGTCGTCGAGGCCATCGACGCCGAGATCCCGCTGGCCGTCGTGATCACCGAGGGCATCGCCGTGCACGACACGGCGTCCTTCTGGGCGTACGCCGGCAAGAAGGGCAACAAGACCCGGATCATCGGCCCGAACTGCCCCGGCATCATCACCCCGGGTCAGTCGAACGTCGGCATCATCCCGGGCGACATCACCAAGCCGGGCCGCATCGGTCTGGTGTCGAAGTCCGGCACGCTGACGTACCAGATGATGTACGAGCTGCGGGACATCGGCTTCTCGACCGCCGTCGGCATCGGTGGCGACCCGATCATCGGCACCACCCACATCGACGCGCTCGCGGCCTTCCAGGAGGACCCCGAGACCGAGCTGATCGTGATGATCGGTGAGATCGGTGGTGACGCCGAGGAGCGTGCCGCCGCGTTCATCAAGGAGAACGTGACCAAGCCGGTCGTCGGCTACGTCGCGGGCTTCACCGCGCCGGAAGGCAAGACCATGGGTCACGCCGGCGCCATCGTCTCCGGCTCCTCCGGCACCGCACAGGCCAAGAAGGAGGCCCTGGAGGCCGCGGGCGTCAAGGTCGGCAAGACCCCGACCGAGACCGCCAAGCTGGCCCGGGAGATCCTCTCCGCCTGAGCGGCTCGACCGACATCCGCAGGCCCGCCCCGTTCCCCGGGGCGGGCCTGCGGGCGTTTTCGGCGGGGCCGCGCAGAGCGGGGCTCACCGGGGTGTCGGCTCGACCCGGTCCGGTCCCGCGGCCGAGTCCTGGCGGAGCTTGTCGCGCAGCAGCTGCTCGGCGCGGGACAACGGGCCCATCGGGGCCGGCCGGGGAACGCCCTGGACGGCCCGGGCGGGGGCGATGGGGGGCTCGTAGTGGGTCGGGGCGGTCCGCAGCGTGAGCGTCGTCGCGCCGATGATCGTCACGGTGAAGGCGATGGCGGCGCGGGTCCAGAAGACGTTGCGGCGTTCGCCGACCGTGCGCACCGTCGGGGGACGGGAGGCGCGCAGCCGCTCCCGGGAGGCGAGTTCGGTGAGCCGGCGGTGCAGCAGAGCGGTGTCGGCCAGTTCGGGGACGTGCGCGGCCACGGCCTCCCGCGCATGGGTCAGCCGGTTCGCCGCCGCCGGGGTGCTGGCCTCCGTCTCCGCCGCCGTCTCCGGCAGGTCGAGGCCCACACCGTCGTACAGCACCAGTGTGCGCCGGTAGGACGGCGGCAGTCTCAGCAGCGCGTGCAGCAGCTCCCGGTCGGCCGGATCGGCGGGCGGCGGCTCGGGGTGCCGGTGGCGCGGCCGGAACCGGTGCCAGGGCGAGAGCGCGCAGTCGTACGCCACCGCCCGCACCCAGCCGGCCGGATCCCGGTCCCGCGCCACCTCGGGCCAGCGCTGCCACGCCTGCTGGAAGGCGTGCTCCACCGCCTCGCGGGCCAGCTCGCGGCGCCCGCAGAGCAGATAGGTCTGGCGTACGAGGGCCGGGGCGCAGAAGGCGTAGAGCGCGTCGAAGGCCTGAGCGGGCGTCAGCGGTTCGGGGCCGGGATCCGGGTCCCCGTCCGGTGCGCCGGGACTCGTCCTTCCGGGGTCGTCCCGGGGGTCCGTCGGCCGGGCGAACGAGGCGAGGAGTTCGGTGTACGCCCGCCCCTCGGCGCCGGTCGGGTCCCGGCGGCCGGACTCCCACGCGCGCACCGTGGCACGGCCCACGCCGAGGCGTGCGGCGAGCTGAGCGTGCGTCATGGTGCGGGACCGGCGCAGGCGTCGGCGTTCCTTGGGCGGTGGCAGCGGGCTGGCGGAGATCTGCGTGGTCACCGTGCACCCTTTCGTACGATAAGTGACATAAACATATATTGAGCGACACTTCGGTGGTTCACCTGTTACGCCGGGAAAGCGCGTGTCGTTGGGAGCATGGCGACGTGACCCAGATGACCGATCGCCGACCGTCGCTCACCCCGCTGTCCACCCGGCTGCGCGACCGTCCGCCCGGCCTGTCCGCCAGCCTGCTGAACGGCGTGGTCGCGGCCGGGCTCGGCCTCGGCGCGCTCACCGTGCTCGTGCTGGGCCTGTGGATCAGCTCGCCCTACCCCGACAGCGGTCCGGGCGGCGCGCTGCACATCGCCGCCGCGCTCTGGCTGCTCGCGCACGGCGTCGAACTGGTCCGCACCGGCACCGTCTCGGGCGCCCAACTTCCCGTTGGTGTAACCCCGTTGCTCCTCCTCGCACTGCCGGTGTGGCTGCTGTACCGGGCCGGGCGGTACGCCACGGACGCCTCCGCCGACCCCGACGGACCACCGCCCGTGCCGGCGCGCACGGCATGGCTGGGCGTGGTCATCGGCTACCTCGGCGTCGGCGCCGCCGCCACCGTCTACTGCTCCGGCGGCGAACTGCGCCCCTCCTGGGGCGGGGTGACGGTGTGGTTGCCGCTGGTCGCGGTGGCCGGGGCCGGAGCCGGGGTCTGGTCGGCGCACGGATACCCGCCCCAGCCGTTGCTGCGGGCCCGCAAGGTGCTGCCGGGGCCCGTGCGGCGCGCGGTGTCCGGCACGGACGCGCGGGCGCGGCTGGGCACGGCCGCACGGGCCGCCGCGGCGGCGACGGCCGTGCTGACCGGGGGCGGGGCGCTGCTCGTGGCCGCCTCGATGGTGTGGCACGGAGCCGCGGCGCGGGCCTCCTTCCTGGAGCTGACGGACGGTTGGACGGGACGGTTCGCGGTGCTGCTGCTCGGCATGGCGCTGGTCCCCAACGCCTCCGTGTGGGCCGCGTCCTACGCCCTCGGCCCCGGGTTCGTCCTCGGCGCCGGGCACCCGGTGCACCCGCTGGCCTCCGACCCGGCCCCGCTGCTGCCGCCGTTCCCGCTGCTCGCGGCGGTCCCGGACGCCGGCCCCGGGACGCGGCTGAACTGGGCGGCCGGGCTGCTGCCGGCGGTGGCCGCGATGGTGGCGGGGTGGTTCGTGGCCCGGGCGGCGGTACGCGGGCCGCGCCGCTGGCGGACGGGACGCACCGCCGGGGTGGCGCTGCTGACGGCGGCGGTCTGCGCCCTGCTGCTGACCCTGCTCGCCGCGCTGGCGGGCGGCCCGATGGGCGTCGCCGCGCTGTCCCGGTTCGGCCCGCCGTGGTGGCTGACCGGACCCGCGGCCGGCGCGTGGACCGCGCTGTTCGGGCTGCCGACGGCCCTGGTCGTCCGGGCGTGGCGGCTGTGGCGGGGGCGGGCGGGAACCGCCCCGGCCGGGGCGACGCCGCCGAGACCCCCGGCCGGCGCCCCGGAGGCGAGGCCGAAGAGCCGGACCGGGGCCGGAACCGGCCCGAGGGCCCGGCGCGAGGACACCCCGGTCACCCCGCCGAAGCCGGTCCGGGACCCGACCCTCGCCGCGGAGGAGGGGTACGACATCCTGCCCGCCGAACCCTTCGTCCCGGGACTGCGCGACGACCTGGACCGCGCCCTGCGCCAGGCGGCCACGCCCGATCCTGCCGAGAACCCGGCGGACGACGCTTCCCGAAAGGACGAGGCTCCCCGAAAGGACGAGAACCGCCAGGCCGGAACCGGCGAAACCGCCGGAACCCCCGAAGGGGCCGCAACGCTCCGAGAGACCGGGAATCCCCGAGAGGCCGGAACCGGCGAAGACGCCGCAACTCCCCGGCCGGACAAGGCCCCTTGACGGGACGGTCGCCCGGCGGGGCGGGGGCGGGCCCTGGGCGCTCGGGCTACTCGTTCCCCGCGCTCAGCATGCCGCGCAGCTGCTGCGGCAGCAGGGTCTGGCAGGACTGCTTGGCCTCGTGGGTGAGGGCGTCGTCGACACAGGTGAAGTAGTCGCGGTAGACGAACTGGACCGTGAACGTGGAGGCGACCAGGACCAGGGCGAGGGCCGCCGTGACCAGGCCGCCGACGGCCGCCGTCGTCTGCGGTCGTCCTGCGGGCGCGGGCGCGGGCGCGGGCCTGGGCTGGTCCGGGGCCGGGGTGCGCGGCTTGGCGCGCAGCGAGCTGACACCCCAGTACAGGGCCAGCGCGCCCAGCAGCAGCGCCACGTACGGCCAGCCGAACAGCACGAAGAAGACGGCCCACATGCCGGACAGCAGCGCGTAGCGCGCCCGGCGCTGGACCGGGTCCGTGGGGTCCCAGCGCATGCCCGCGCCGGGGCCGCCGCCCGGACCGCCCTGCCCGCCCGGTCCACCGGGACCCTGCGGGCCGGAGCCGGGACGCTCGCCGAAGCCGCCGGGCGCACGCCCCGGCTGGCGGTCGCTCCACTGGCTGCCCCACGGGGAGCCGCCCCGCTGCCCGCCGGGCCCGCCCTGACCCGCGCCGGGCCCGCCCTGTCCGCCGGGATGCCGGGGCTGCCACGGCCGGTCCGGGGCACCCTCCGGCGGCGGCGCGAACGGGTTGTCGTCCTGCCGTCCGCCGCCACCCCGCGGGCCCTGGTCCCGGCCCTCGCCGGAGTCGCCCCCGGTGTTCCCCGCCCCGCCCCGCGGGGCGTCCGGCGGGGTCGACGGCCGCTCGCGCAGCAGCACGCCGGCGCGCGCTCCCCCCGGGGCCGAGTCTGGCGGGAACGTGAGGAGTCGCAGGCTGCGGACGGGCATCAAAAGAGCGTCTTCCCCTAGATCAACACGGCTGGTCGTCGTGAGCTTCCACCTCGTCAACGCGCCGCATGTCGACCGCGTTCCCGAGGCTGCCCCTCGCGATTCCCTGCGAACGCTACCTCCCGGCCACGCACCCGTCCCGTGGGGGCCGTCCGCGGTGCCGGTATCGTTGCTGGCGGTCGGCCGGTTCGTAGACTTCCCCGTATCCCGGGGCGCGAAGCATTCGTACGACTGCACAAACCGCCGACGGCACAGATCGTTTCTTGAGAAAGGGCCCCACCGTGGCCGCCAACCCCGTGGCCAAGCGCCTCGTCGTGCTGGTCTCCGGATCCGGCACCAATCTGCAGGCGCTCCTGGACGAGATCGAGCGCACCGGCGCGCAGGCGTACGGCGCGCGGATCGTCGCCGTAGGGGCGGACCGCGACGGCATCGAGGGGCTCGCCCGCGCCGAGCGGGCCGGGCTGCCGACCTTCGTGTGCCGGGTCAAGGACCACGCGAGCCGCGAGGAGTGGGACGCCGCCCTGGCCGCGGCCGTGGCGGCGTACGAGCCCGACCTCGTGATCTCGGCCGGGTTCATGAAGATCGTGGGCAAGGAGTTCCTCGCGCGCTTCGGCGGGCGGTTCGTCAACACCCACCCGGCCCTGCTGCCCAGTTTTCCCGGCGCCCACGGCGTCCGTGACGCGCTCGCGTACGGCGCCAGGGTCACCGGCTGCACCGTCCACTTCGTCGACGACGGCGTCGACACCGGGCCGATCATCGCGCAGGGCGTGGTGGAGATCCGGGACGAGGACGACGAGAGCGCGCTGCACGAGCGCATCAAGGAAGTCGAGCGAAGGCTGCTCGTCGAGGTCGTGGGGCGGCTCGCCCGCAACGGCTATCGCATTGAGGGACGAAAGGTAGTTATCCAGTGACCGCCGAGAGCAACAAGCGGCCCCTTCGCCGGGCGCTCGTCAGCGTCTACGACAAGACCGGCCTGGAAGAGCTGGCACGCGGGCTGCACGAGGCCGGTGTCGAGCTGGTGTCGACCGGGTCCACCGCCTCCCGCATCGCCGCCGCCGGCGTCCCCGTCACCAAGGTCGAGGAGCTGACCGGCTTCCCCGAGTGCCTGGACGGCCGGGTGAAGACCCTGCACCCCAAGGTGCACGCGGGCATCCTCGCCGACCTGCGGCTGGACAGCCACCGCGCGCAGCTCGACGAGCTGGGCGTGGCGCCGTTCGACCTGGTCGTCGTGAACCTCTACCCGTTCCGCGAGACCGTCGCCTCCGGGGCCTCGGCCGACGAGTGCGTGGAGCAGATCGACATCGGCGGCCCCTCGATGGTCCGCGCCGCGGCCAAGAACCACCCCTCGGTCGCCGTGGTCACCAGCCCCGAGCGGTACGCCGACGTGCTGGAGGCCGCCAAGGACGGCGGCTTCGACCTGGCCGCCCGCAAGCGGCTGGCCGCCGAGGCCTTCCGCCACACCGCCGCCTACGACGTGGCCGTCGCCTCCTGGTTCGCCGCCGACTACGCCCCCGCGGACGACTCGGGCTTCCCGGACTTCACCGGCGCCGTCCACGAGCGCAAGAACACCCTGCGCTACGGCGAGAACCCGCACCAGGGCGCCGCGCTGTACGTGGACGGCACGGGTGGCCTGGCCGAGGCGGAGCAGCTGCACGGCAAGGAGATGTCGTACAACAACTACACGGACACGGACGCCGCCCGCCGTGCCGCGTACGACCACGCCGAGCCCTGTGTCGCGATCATCAAGCACGCCAACCCCTGCGGCATCGCGATCGGCGCGGACGTCGCCGAGGCGCACCGCAAGGCGCACGCCTGCGACCCGGTCTCCGCGTACGGCGGCGTGATCGCGGTCAACCGTCCGGTGAGCCGGGAGATGGCCGAGCAGGTCGCGGACATCTTCACCGAGGTCATCGTGGCGCCGGACTACGAGGAGGGGGCCCTGGAGGCCCTCACCAAGAAGAAGAACATCCGGGTGCTGAAGGCCCCCGGCGCGCCCGCGGGCGAGGTCGAGGCCAAGCAGATCGACGGCGGCCTGCTGGTCCAGGTCACCGACCGGCTCCAGGCCGACGGCGACGACCCCGCCAACTGGACGCTGGCCAGCGGCGAGGCGCTGTCCGCCGACGAGCTGAAGGAGCTGGCGTTCGCCTGGAAGGCGTGCCGCGCCGTGAAGTCCAACGCGATCCTGCTCGCCAAGGACGGCGCCTCGGTCGGCGTCGGCATGGGCCAGGTCAACCGCGTCGACTCCTGCAAGCTGGCGGTCGAGCGGGCCGGTGAGGAGCGCGCCCGCGGCTCCTTCGCCGCCTCCGACGCCTTCTTCCCCTTCCCCGACGGCCCGGAGATCCTGATCGAGGCCGGCGTCCGCGCGATCGTCCAGCCCGGCGGTTCCATCCGCGACGAGCAGGTCGTGGAGGCCGCCAAGAAGGCGGGCGTGACCATGTACTTCACGGGCACGCGCCACTTCTTCCACTGAGCCGCGACGGTCCCCGGTCTCCTCCTGCGAGGGGGCCGGGGACCGTCCGTGGAGCCGGGGATCAGGGCGGCGGCGCGACGGACAGCGCGGCGCCGGCCGTGTTCACCGTTCCCCCATGTGAACGAGCGAGGCGTCCGGGCACGGTTCCCGGTGCCGCTCGCGGTCGAAGGGGGCGACGCACCGGGGCCGTGCCCCCCCCGGAAGGATGGGACACGGCCCCGGAATGCCGAGTGGCGCGAGGCGTTCCGCCGCGCCGGGGTGGCTCAGTAGCGGGCGCGGTTGAACCAGGCCTTGCCGTCGGCGCCGCCGACGAAGCAGGCGATCAGGATGCCGAGCACGATGTGGAAGATGCCGACGATCACGACGAACGGGTAGATGCCCAGGACCGCGGTCACGATGCCGAAGACCAGCGTGGTGACCCGCAGACCGTTGCCGCCGGTGGAGAACTTCACGGCCAGGACGGCCGCCCACACCAGCCAGGCGAGCGCGAGCACCACGAAGGCCCACATCACGCCCACCGGGTAATCGGACAGCCCCGGCAGGGAGTTGTCGCTCTTGGCCTTGTTGATGGCCACGGCGGAGAAGGCGAACAGCGCCACGCCGATGACCTGGAGGGCGACGATCACCCACAGCATCACGCGGGCCGCGTTGACCTTGCCCGGCATGGTGGTCATCGGGGCGGCGGCGCCGTACGGCTGCTGGACCGGCGGCGCGGCGGGGTAGCCGTAGCCGGGCTGCTGGGGCTGGCCCTGCGGAGCGCCGTAGGGGTTGTTCGGGTCGCCGTAGCTCATGGTCGGTGTTCCTCCGTTGCTTTTCCGAGTGCGGGGACGAGGCGCGGCACTGCACGGAGGAGAGTTTCTACAGATGCGGTCCGTCCCCCCGATGAGCTGCCCGCTGCACTGTGGTGTTCATCGTTCTTGACCGGATAGTGACTTGTCCAGCCGTAATCTGCGGGTGTTGTGCAAGTGCAACATCCGTGATCACAACGGCGTGGACCCGGACCCGGATTGGAACCCCGGGGCGGTCATCCGGGAGGATGGGGGTATGACCGCCCAGATTCTCGATGGCAAGGCCACCGCAGCCGCGATCAAGTCCGATCTGACCGCCCGCGTGGCGGCGCTGAGGGAGAAGGGAGTCACGCCCGGACTCGGCACCATCCTGGTCGGGGAGGACCCCGGCAGCCGCAAGTACGTCGCGGGCAAGCACCGCGACTGCGCCCAGGTGGGCATCGCCTCCATCCAGCGGGAGCTGCCGGCCACGGCCACCCAGGAGGAGATCGAGGCGGTCGTCCGCGAGCTGAACGAGGACCCGTCCTGCACCGGCTACATCGTCCAGCTGCCGCTGCCCAAGGGCATCGACGAGAACCGCATCCTGGAGCTGATGGACCCGGCCAAGGACGCGGACGGCCTGCACCCGATGAACCTGGGCCGCCTGGTGCTCAACGAGCCCGCCCCGCTGCCCTGCACCCCCAACGGCATCCTCACCCTGCTGCGCCGCCACGGCGTGGAGATCAAGGGCGCGGAGGTCGTGGTCGTCGGCCGGGGCGTCACCATCGGGCGTCCGATGCCGCTGCTGCTCACCCGCCGCAGCGAGAACGCCACCGTGACCCAGTGCCACACCGGCACCCGCGATCTGTCCGCCCACCTCAAGCGGGCCGACATCGTCATCGCGGCGGCCGGCTCCCCGCACCTGATCCGCGCCGAGGACGTCAAGCCGGGCGCGGCCGTCCTCGACGTCGGCGTCTCCCGCAACGCCGAGGGCAAGATCGTCGGCGACGTCCACCCGGACGTGGCCGAGGTGGCGGGCTGGATCTCCCCGAACCCCGGTGGTGTCGGTCCGATGACCCGGGCCCAGCTGCTGGTCAACGTGGTCGAGGCGGCGGAGCGCAGTGCCGGCTGACGACACCCGCCGCGGTGACGCGACCGCGACCGCGAGCGAGGCGACCGTGAACGACGACAGCGTGGAGCGCGCGAGCGCGGACGGCGACGGCCTGCCGGAGGAGACGGTCCGCGACGCGATCAGCGCCCCCGACGCACAGGGGCGCCCGCGCCGGGTCACCCGCCGCTTCCCGCTGTTCACCAGGGACACCGCACGGCCCGAGGGCGGTGGCCGGGCCGCGTCCGGTGCCGCCCCGGCGCCCGCGCGGCAGTGGCCGCTGCTGGTGGTGCTGGGCACGGTGGCGCTCGGCCTGCTGGTGACCGCGCTCGACGCGTTCCGCGTCGGCATCCTGCTGATCGGCGTGGGGCTGCTGGCCGGCGCGGTGCTGCGCTGGATGCTGCCCGGGGTCGGCATGCTCGCCGTCCGCTCCCGGTTCACCGACATCAGCACCTACGGCGTCCTCGGCCTGGTGATCGTCCTGCTGGCGCTGATGGCCCAGCCGCAACCCTGGCTGGAGATCCCGTTCCTGAAGGACACGCTGCACTCCACGGTGACCAGGTAAGGCCACCGCAACGGCGGTTCGCCCCCTCCCCCGAGCCGGGACGAACCGCCGCCCGAGACACCCTCGCCCGCGCCGAACGGCCTGATCAACGGCTGTCTTCGCGCTGTGGCACGGAAGTGACCGTTCCGCTACGGTGACCGCGCGCTGCCTCTCCGTGCCCTCGCGGTGCCGATGTGTGGACAGTTCGGGATACGTGACAAAGTGGGGATGAGGGGGGAAGTCGATGCCTCGTTGGAACACCCTGCCGAAAGAACTCGACCCGGAGATCAAGGAGTTCGTCAACCAGCTGCGCTGGCTGGTGGACCTCGGCGGTCTGCACGTCGCGGACCTCGCCGACCGCACCGGCTACGGCCGGTCGTCCTGGGAGAGTTACCTCGCCGGTGAACTCCTCGCGCCCAAGGGGGCGGCCGTCGCGCTCGCCGAGGCCGCCGGGGCCAGTCCGGCCCCGATCGTCACCATGTGGGAGCTGGCCGAACGCGCCTGGCGGCGGACGGAAGCCGGGCTCGACCACACGGCACAGGCGCTGCGCGTCTTCGCGGCGTCCGGTGACTCCGGCGCGCCGTCCACCCGCGCGTCCAAGGGAGTCGCCGCCCTCGACGGCCCGCGGGGCACCTCCCCGGGAATCCCGGCCCAGCCGACGGCCGCGGAGGCCGACGCCCGCGACTCCTCGGCCGGGCGCCGGGGTTCGTCACGAACCGCGGCGCGGTCCGGCGGATGGCCGCAGGTGACCGGAACATGGGACGGCGGACGCGCGGAGGGGCCCGGAACGCAGAGCGGCGGGTGGCCGAAGATCCCCGCGCAGGCTCCGCGCGGCCCGATCACCGCAAGCCCCACGAGTCCGGCCGGCCCTGTCGGCACGACGGCTCCCCTGAACCCCGTCGGCCCTCCGCCCCCTCCCGGGGCCCACGGCCCGCACACGCCGCCCGGCCGGCCGAACCCCCAGGGCCCGGACGCCGGATCGCCCTCCGGGACGTCGCGCGCCGCCGGGTACCGGCAGCCGGCGCTGATGTTCCTCGCCGGGTTCGTCACCGTGCTGCTCGTGATCCTCGGGGTCTTCCACTTCACCGGGAAGCACGGCGCCGGGCACGCCAAGGCCGCCGCGCGTCCGGCGCCGACCATCAGCGCCAAGGAGAGCCTGCCGCCCGGGGTCCGGTGCGCCGGTTCCGACTGCGTGGGCAAGGACGCCGAGACCATGGGGTGCAGCGGCGACCAGGTGGCCACCGCCCAGACCGTGTCGCTCGGCGCCACCACCCTGGAGGTCCGCTACAGCAAGGTCTGCGGCACGGCGTGGGGCCGCATCACGAACGCCGTGCCCGGCGACAAGGTCGAGGTCACCGGGGTCAAGGGCACGGCCCGGCAGACCGGGGAGATCACCGCCGTCGGCGAGACCATCGCGTACACCCCGATGATCGCCGTACGCGACCCGGCCGAGGCGAAGGCGTGCGCCGCCCTCGCCTCCGGCCGCACGGCCTGCACGAAGTGACGGCCCGGCACATCCGCGGGAGCCGAACGGATGAATTTCCCTCCGGTGCGCATGCCCGGCCCGATCCTGGGCACGCGCTCGGATACCCCCCCACGGGAGACCGGTGCGCCGGTACCCCCCGGCGGCCGTCTCCGTCCCCCCTCTCCGGACGGGCGGCCGCCTTTTCGTACCTCCCTCTGTGGGGTGAGCCACAGGGCCCGGCACGTCTCGCATGCCGGATGCGCGATAGCCTGACCGGTGGATCTCTCTTGATACCAAGAGATCGATCATCCGCCCGGGGCAGGGACGCCCCACCGCCAGCTGTCATACGGAGAACGCCATGACCCGCACTCCCGTGAACGTCACCGTCACCGGCGCGGCCGGCCAGATCGGTTACGCCCTGCTCTTCCGCATCGCCTCCGGCCAGCTGCTGGGTGCGGACGTTCCGGTCCGCCTGCGCCTCCTGGAGATCACCCCGGCCCTCAAGGCCGCCGAGGGCACGGCCATGGAGCTGGACGACTGCGCCTTCCCGCTGCTCCAGGGCATCGACATCACCGACGACCCGAACGTCGCCTTCGACGGCGCCAACGTCGCCCTGCTGGTCGGCGCCCGCCCGCGCACCAAGGGCATGGAGCGCGGTGACCTGCTGGAGGCCAACGGCGGCATCTTCAAGCCGCAGGGCAAGGCCATCAACGACCACGCCGCGGACGACATCAAGGTCCTGGTCGTCGGCAACCCGGCCAACACCAACGCGCTGATCGCGCAGGCGGCGGCGCCGGACGTACCGGCCGAGCGGTTCACCGCGATGACCCGTCTGGACCACAACCGGGCGCTGACGCAGCTGGCGAAGAAGACGGGCACCTCGGTCGCCGACATCAAGCGGCTCACCATCTGGGGCAACCACTCCGCCACCCAGTACCCGGACATCTTCCACGCGACGGTCGCCGGCAAGAACGCCGCCGAGGTCGTGAACGACGAGAAGTGGCTGGCCGAGGACTTCATCCCGACCGTCGCCAAGCGCGGCGCCGCGATCATCGAGGCCCGTGGCGCGTCGTCGGCCGCCTCCGCCGCCAACGCCGCGATCGACCACGTGTACACCTGGGTCAACGGCACCGCGGAGGGCGACTGGACCTCCATGGGCATCCCGTCGGACGGCTCCTACGGCGTCCCGGAGGGCCTGATCTCCTCCTTCCCGGTCACCACCAAGGACGGCAAGTACGAGATCGTCCAGGGCCTGGACATCAACGAGTTCTCCCGTGCGCGCATCGACGCGTCGGTGAAGGAGCTGTCGGAGGAGCGCGAGGCGGTCCGCGCCCTCGGCCTCATCTGACGGCAGTCCGTCCCGGGTTCTTCCCCCGTGGGCCCCGCTCCGGTTCCTCCGGAGCGGGGCCCACGCGCGTTCCGGCGAGGACGCCTTCCGGGGGCCGCCGCCGTCGCCACCGGCTGTACCGGGGCCATGGACCGAACGCAGCGCCCCCGATACCCGTTTCTGTCTGTTTTCCACCGCCTTTTTAGTGACGCCGCGCACTTTCGGTCACCGATTCCGCATGCAAACCAAAAGCCATGGGCAGGCGGCCACGGTCTTTGACCCCGGTCACCGGGTGACGCAGGGATGCGAAACGGTAACGGAAGGCAACACCGATCATGGCGGACAGAACGGCACGACAGGCCCACGAGACCATCCACGCGGGCGGCGAATGGCTGGCGGCGATCTCCGGCGCGACCCGGGAGATCCTCGACCCGGCGGACGCCCGGCCGTTCGCGGTGGTCGCGGAGGGTGACGAGAAGGACGCCGAGCGCGCCGTGGCCGCGGCCCGGCAGGCGTTCGACGAGGGGCCCTGGCCCCGCACCCCCGTCGGTGAACGCGCCGCCCTGCTGCGCCGCGTCGCCGACCTCCTCGTACGCGACCGCGAAGCCCTCGGCCGGCTGGAGGCCCAGGACGCGGGCAAGACGGTGGAGGAGGGCCGCGTCGACATCGACTGTGTCGCCGACGCCTTCCGCTACTTCGCCGACCTGGTGGCCGCCGAGGCCCCCGGCCGGGTCGTGGACGCGGGGTCGCCCGACGTCCACAGCGTGGTCGTGCACGAGCCGGTCGGCGTCTGCGCCCTGATCACCCCCTGGAACTACCCGCTGCTGCAGGCCAGTTGGAAGATCGCCCCGGCGCTCGCGGCCGGCAACACCTTCGTGATCAAGCCCAGCGAGATCACCCCGATGACCACCGTGGCGCTGATCGAGCTGCTGGCCGAGGCCGGGCTCCCCGCGGGCGTCGCCAACATCGTCACCGGCCCCGGCCACTCCGTCGGCGCCCGGCTCGCCGAGCACCCCGGCGTCGACCTGGTCTCCTTCACCGGCGGACTGGTCAGCGGCACCAAGGTCGCCCAGGCCGCCGCCCCCACCGTGAAGAAGGTCGCCCTCGAACTCGGCGGCAAGAACCCCAACGTGGTCTTCGCCGACGCCTGCGCCACCGAGGAGGGCTTCGACACCGCCGTGGACCAGGCCCTCAACGCGGCCTTCATCCACAGCGGCCAGGTCTGCTCGGCCGGCGGCCGGCTCATCGTCGAGGAGTCGGTGCGCGAGCGCTTCGTCGCCGAACTCGCCCGCCGCGCCCAGCGGATCAGGATCGGCCGCGGCACCGAGGCCGGTGTCGAGGTCGGCCCCCTCGTCTCCGAGCAGCAGCGCGCCAAGACCGAGGCGTACGTCGCCTCCGCGCTCGCCGAGGGCGCGGTACTGCGCTGCGGCGGCAAGCGGCCCGAACCCGCCCCCGAGCGGCCCGCGTCGGGCTACTTCTACGAGCCGACCGTCCTGGACGCCTGCCACCGGGAGATGAAGGTCGTCCGGGAGGAGGTCTTCGGACCCGTGCTCACCGTCGAGACCTTCACCACCGAGGACGAGGCCGTCCGCCTCGCCAACGACACCGAGTACGGCCTCGCCGGCGCCGTCTGGACCACCGACCCGGGCAAGGCCCGGCGCGTCGCGGCCCGGCTGCGCCACGGCACCGTCTGGATCAACGACTTCCACCCCTACCTGCCGCAGGCGGAGTGGGGCGGCTTCGGCAAGAGCGGCACCGGCCGCGAGCTGGGCCCCGCCGGACTCGCCGAGTACCGGGAGACCAAGCACGTCTACCAGAACCTCGCACCCGCACCGGTGCGCTGGTTCGCCGGCTGAGCCCGACCCGACCTTCCTCTCACACCCCCTGGAGTAGCACCCCCATGCCCGAAACCCCCCACGTCTACGACTACGTCGTCATCGGCGGCGGCACGGCGGGCTCCGTCATCGCCTCCCGCCTCACCGAGGACCCCGACGTCACCGTCGCCGTCATCGAGGGCGGCCCCAGCGACATCGACCGCGAGGACGTCCTGACCCTGCGCCGCTGGCTGGGCCTGCTCGGCGGCGACCTGGACTACGAGTACACCACCGTCGAGCAGCCAAACGGCAATTCGCACATCCTGCACAGCCGCGCCAAGGTGCTCGGCGGCTGCTCCTCGCACAACACCCTGATCTCCTTCAAGCCGCTGCCCTCCGACTGGGACGAGTGGGAGGAGGCCGGCGCCAAGGGCTGGGGCGCGGTGCCGATGGAGGCGTACTTCGCCCGGCTGCGCAACAACATCGTGCGCGTCGCCGAGAAGGACCAGAACCCCATCGCCAAGGACTGGATCGACGCGACGAAGACCGCGATCGGCGTCCCCGAGGTGATCGGCTTCAACGACAAGCCGTTCCACGAGGGGGTCGGCTTCCTCGACCTCGCCTACCACCCGGAGAACAACAAGCGCTCCTCCGCCTCCGTCGCCTACCTGCACCCGCACATGGAGGCCGGCGACCGCCCCAACCTCACGCTGCTGCTGGAGACCTGGGCGTACAAGCTGGAGCTGGACGGCAAGCGCGCCACCGGCGTCCACGTGCGCTCCAAGGACGGCGAGGAGCGGCTGATCAGCGCCCGCCAGGAGGTCGTGGTCTGCGCCGGCGCCGTCGACACCCCCCGGCTGCTGCTGCTGTCCGGCATCGGCCCGAAGCAGGACCTCGAAGCGCTGGGCATCCCCGTCGCGCACGACCTGCCGGGCGTCGGCGAGAACCTCCAGGACCACCCCGAGTCGGTGATCGTGTGGGAGACGAACCGGCCGCTGCCGGAGAACTCCGCGATGGACTCCGACGCCGCGCTGTTCGTGCGCCGGGACGAGTCGCTGGACGCCCCCGACCTGATGTTCCACTTCTACCAGATCCCCTTCACCGACAACCCGGAGCGCCTCGGCTACGAACGCCCCGAGCACGGCGTGTCGATGACCCCGAACATCCCCAAGTCCCGCGCCCGCGGCCGCCTCTACCTCACGAGCGCGGACCCGGCTGAGAAGCCCGCCCTCGACTTCCGCTACTTCACCGACGAGGACGGGTACGACGCCCAGACCCTGGTCGACGGCGTGAAGATCGCCCGTGAGATAGCCAGGACCGAGCCGTTCGCCGGCTGGCTGAAGCGGGAGGTCTTCCCCGGCCCCGACGTCACCGAAGACGAGCAGCTCAGCGAGCTGCTGCGCAAGGCGCACCACACCGTCTACCACCCGGCCGGCACCTGCCGGATGGGTGCCGTCGACGACGAACTCGCCGTCGTCGACCCCGAGTTGAAGATCCGCGGCCTCGACGGCATCCGCATTGCCGACGCGTCCGTCTTCCCGACCCTGTTCGCCGTCAACCCGATGATCGGGGTGTTGATGGTCGGGGAGAAGGCCGTCGACCTGATCGGAGGCGATCGCCGATGAGCACCACCGTCCCCACCCGCAAGCCGCCCACCACCGACGCGCCGGTCTTTTCGGTCTCCCACCTGTGGAAGGTCTTCGGCGCCAAGCCCGAGCGCGTCCCGGCCGACCCCGAACTCGCCGCCCTCGAACCGGCCGACCTGCGCGCCCGCACCGGCTGCACGGCGGCCGTCCGCGACGTGTCGTTCGACGTCCGCAAGGGCGAGGTCTTCGTGGTCATGGGCCTGTCCGGCTCCGGCAAGTCCACCCTCGTGCGCTGCCTGACCCGGCTGATCGAGCCGACCTCGGGCACCATCGCCATCGACGGCGAGGACGTGACCGCCATGGACAAGGCCCGGCTGCGCGAACTGCGCCGCCACCGCGCGGCGATGGTCTTCCAGCACTTCGGCCTGCTCCCGCACCGCACGGTCCTCGACAACGTGGCCTACGGCCTGGAGATCCAGGGCGTCGGCAAGTCCGAGCGCCGCGAGCGCGCCACCGAGATCGTCGCCAAGGTCGGCCTCGCGGGCATGGAACACCGCCGCCCCGGCCAGCTGTCCGGCGGCCAGCGCCAGCGCGTGGGCCTCGCCCGCGCCCTCGCCGTGGACCCCGAAGTCCTCCTGTTCGACGAGCCGTTCAGCGCCCTCGACCCGCTCATCCGGCGCGACATGCAGGACGAGGTGACCCGCCTGCACCGCGAGGAGGGCCGCACCATGGTCTTCATCACCCACGACCTCAGCGAGGCCCTCAAGCTCGGCGACCGCATCGCCCTGATGCGCGACGGCCGGATCGTCCAGCTCGGCACCCCCGAGGAGATCGTCGGCTCCCCGGCCGACGACTACGTCCGCGAGTTCGTCCGGGACGTGCCGCGCGAGCAGGTCGTGACCTGCCGCACGGCCATGCGCCCGGCGACCTCCGAGGAGACCACCGAGGGCCCGGCGCTCGCCCCGGAGACCACCGTCTCCGAGGCCATCGAGGCCGTCGCGCGCACCGGCACCCCCGCCCGCGTCATGGACCAGGGCCGCTGCCTGGGCGTGGTCGACCACGAACAGCTCCTGGACGTGGTGGCCGGCGTGGCCGCCACCCTGGCCGCCCCCGCCGCTCCCGCGCGACCGCGCGCGGGCACACCCCGCGCGCACGGGCACGCCAGGAAGCCGGCCACCCCGGAGGCCGTGTGATGGCTGTCCTCACCGTCCCAGCCCTGCGCACCAAGGCCCCCGCGGTGCTGCGCAACAGAGCCGTCGGCAAGCTCCTGCTGCTCGCCCTCGTCACGGCCGTGCTCCTGCCGGTGCTGCACGGCCGCGCCTGGCCGCACCACCTCACGGTCAGCCTGACCAAGCCGCTGACCGACGCCAGCAACTGGATCATCGACAACCGCGACACCCACCCCCTCTTCCTCTACTTCTTCGGCTACGTCAGCGAGGCGGTCGTCCTCTCCGTCCGCGCCGTCTACGTCACCCTGCTGGCCATCGGCTGGCCGGGCGTCACCGTGCTCGGCGCCCTCGTCGCCTGGCGGGTCGCCGGTCCGCGCCTCGCCACCGGCACCGCCGTCGCCTTCCTGGCCTGCGGCGTGCTCGGCATGTGGGAGCCGACCATGCAGACCCTCGCGCTGATGGTCGTCGCGGTCCTCGCCTCCGTGCTCGTGGGCGTGGTGCTCGGCCTGGCCGGCGGCCTCTCCGAGCGCCTCGACCGCGCCCTGCGCCCGGTCCTGGACACGATGCAGGTCCTCCCGGCCTTCGCCTACCTCCTCCCCGTCGTCCTGGTCTTCGGCATCGGCGTCCCCGCGGCCGTCCTCGCCACCGTCGTCTACGCCGCCCCGCCCATGGCCCGCCTCACCGCGCTGGGCCTGCGCGGCGCCGACCCCGAAGTCCTGGAGGCCGTGGAGTCGCTCGGCGCGACCCGCCGCCAGCGGCTGCTGACCGCCCGTATCCCGCTGGCCCGCAAGGAACTCCTGCTGGGCCTCAACCAGACGATCATGATGGCGCTGTCCATGGCCGTGATCGCCTCCGTCATCGGCGCCGGCGGCCTCGGCGACCGCGTCTACCAGGCGCTGTCCACGGTCGACGTGGGCCAGGCCCTGGCCGCGGGCATCCCGATCGTGCTGCTCGCGGTTGTCCTGGACCGGGTGACCGGCGCGGCCGGTGCCGCGGGCGGGAAGGGTCCCCGGACCATCGGCTGGGCGTACGCCCTCGCCGTCACCGTGGTCGCCGCACTCGCCGCCCGGCTGCTCGGCGCCCTCGACTGGCCGAACGGCTGGAGCCTGGACATCGCCCAGCCGGTCAACCACGCCGTCGACTGGATGACCTCCCACCTCTACTCCGGGGTCCCGGTCGTCGGCGGCACCGCGGACTGGGCCGGCCACTTCACCACCTGGGTGCTCGACCCGATCCGCGACGGCCTGCAATGGCTGCCCTGGTGGTCGGTGCTGCTGATCGTCGCCGCGCTGGCCTGGCTGATCGGCACCTGGCGCACCGCGCTGACCGCCGTGCTCGCCATGGCCGCGATCGGTGTGCTCGGCGTGTGGGAGCCGTCCCTCGACACCCTCTCCCAGGTGCTGGCCGCCGTCGCCGTCACCCTGGTCCTCGGCATCGCCACCGGCATCGCCGCGGCCCGCAGCGACCGCGTCGAACGCGCGCTGCGCCCGGTGCTCGACGTCTTCCAGACGATGCCGCAGTTCGTGTACCTGATCCCGGTCGTCGCCCTGTTCGGCGTCGGCCGCGCCCCCGCCGTCGCCGCGGCCGTCGTCTACGCGCTGCCCGCCGTCGTGCGGATCACCGCGCAGGGGCTGCGCCAGGTCGACCCGGCCGCGCTGGAGTCGGCGCGCTCGCTCGGCGCGACCGGGCGGCAGCAGCTGTGGCAGGTGCAGTTGCCGCTCGCCCGCCGCGCGCTGCTGCTCGCCGTCAACCAGGGCGTCGTCCTGGTCCTGGCCGTCGTCATCATCGGCGGTCTGGTCGGCGGCGGCGCCCTCGGCTACAACGTCGCCTTCGGCCTCGCCCAGGGCGACCTGGCGACCGGTCTGGTGGCCGGTGCCGCCATCGTCTGCCTGGGGCTGATGCTGGACCGGGTGACCCAGCCCACCGACCGCCGCGCGGGGAAGGGAGCCTGAGATGCGACGCCGACTGCTCACCACGATCCCGGTCGGGCTCGCCGTGCTCGGGCTGACCACCGGCTGCGGCGCGGCCGACATGACCAAGCAGGCCAGCCCGTTCGCCCACGCCGGCGGCGGCAAGAGCGTCACGCTGTCCGTGCAGTCCTGGGTGGGCGCCGAGTCCAACGTGGCCGTCGCCCAGTACCTGCTGGAGCACGAGCTGGGCTACCGCGTCGACACCGTGCAGGTGGACGAGGTGCCCGCGTGGGACGCGCTGAGCCAGGGCCGGGTCGACGCCCTCCTGGAGGACTGGGGCCACCCGGACCAGGAGAAGCGTTACGTCGACGACAAGAAGACCATCACGCGCGCCGGCGATCTCGGGGTGACCGGCCACATCGGCTGGTTCGTGCCGACGTACCTGGTCAAGCAGCACCCCGACATCACCGACTGGCACAACCTGAACAAGTACGCCTCGCTCTTCCGCACCGCGGAGAGCGGCGGCAAGGGCCAGCTGATGGACGGCTCCCCGTCCTACGTCACCAACGACAAGGCGCTGGTGAAGAACCTGAAGCTGGACTACCAGGTGGTCTTCGCCGGTTCCGAGGCGGCGCAGATCACCCAGATGAAGCAGTTCGCCAAGGAGAAGAAGCCCTTCCTGACGTACTGGTACTCGCCGCAGTGGCTGTTCAAGAAGGTCCCGATGACGGAGGTGAGGCTGCCGCCGTACAAGAAGGGCTGCGACGCGGACGCGGCGAAGATCGCCTGCGCCTATCCGCGCACCCCGCTCCAGAAGTACCTCAACGCCGACTTCGCCCGGTCGGGCGGCAAGGCGGCCGAGTTCCTGAAGAGGTTCCGGTGGACCACGGACGACCAGAACGAGGTCTCGCTGATGATCGCCCAGGACAAGCTGTCCCCGGAGGAGGCGGCGAAGAAGTGGGTGGACAGCCACCCCTCCGTGTGGAAGAAGTGGCTGCCCTGAGCGCTGACTAGCGCAGACCGGCGGCCAGGTCCCGGGCCGCTGCCGTGGCCCGGCGCTGGAGCTGCGGCCCGAACGTGATCCGGGTGGCCCCGAGTCCGCCGAGCGCGGCGGGCCCGGGGCCGTCCCCGTCCAGCCGGGCCAGCACGTTCAGCGGGCCCTCGATCCCCGCCCGCAGCACGGGCAGGGCCTCCACCGGCGCCATGATCGGGTACACGCACCCGGCGCCCGCCGCGATGTACCGGGCGGCCCGCTCCACGGCCTGTCCGGGATCGCCGTCGCCGTGCACGAAGGTGTCGACCCGGGCGTTGAGGAAGAGCCGCCCGGCCGCCGCCGCGCAGAACTCGGCGAGGTAGTCGGCGTGTTCCAGCGGGTCCTTGAGCACCCCCTCGGCGGAGTCCTCGATGTTGCAGCCCACGACCCCCGCCTCCAGCAGCCGCTCCACCAGCTCTTTCGGCGCGATCCCGTAGCCGCCCTCGACGTCCGCCGAGACCGGCACGTCCACCGCCCGCGCGATCCGGGCGACGGCCGCGAACATCTCGTCCGCCGGGGTGTGCCCGTCCTCGTACCCGAGCGCCGCGGCGACCCCCGCGCTCGGCGTGGCCAGCGCCGGGAACCCGGCCTGCGCGAACGCCCGCGCGCTGGCCGCGTCCCAGGGGCCGGGCAGGACGAGCGGATCGTCCTGCGGGCGCCCCAGGTGCAGCGCGCGGAACGCCTGCGCCTTGTCCGGGGACGTGCTCACCGGTGCTGTCCCGGCTGGTAGTGGCCCGGGGTCATCCGGGCGGTGACACCGAACCGGTTCCAGGCGTTGATCACCGTGATCGCGGCGATCAGCCGGGTCAGCTCCGCCTCCTCGAACTGCTTGGCGGCCCGCTCGTACACCTCGTCCGGCACGAAGCCGTCGGTGAGCACGGTGATCGCCTCGGTCAGCTCGATCGCGGCCAGCTCCTTCTCCGTGTAGAAGTGCCGCGACTCCTCCCACGCGCTGAGCTGGACGATCCGCTCCACGCTCTCCCCGGCCGCCAGCGCGTCCTTGGTGTGCATGTCCAGGCAGAAGGCGCAGTGGTTGAGCTGGGAGGCGCGGATCTTGACCAGCTCCAGCAGCTTCGGGTCCACCCCCTGCCGGGCGGCGGTGTCCAGCCGGACCATCGCCTTGTACACGTCCGGGGCGTGCTCGGTCCAGTTCAGCCGCGGCGCGTGCTCTGTCGCGTACTCGGTGTTCTCGTCCGTGTTCATGCCTCCACGGTAGGAGCCGGGCAGCCCAGGGGTATGGTCCATTTCCATGGCGGAATCCTGGGCCACTTTGGGCGTCGACCTCCATCTGGAACCGGCCGGCTCGGGCGGGCTGCGCCGGGGCCTGACCGACGCGCTGCGCGACGCGGTGCGCACCGGCCGGCTCGCCCCCGGCACCCGGCTGCCGTCCTCCCGGGCCCTCGCCACCGACCTCGGCATCGCCCGCAACACCGTCGCCGAGGCCTACGCCGACCTGGTGGCCGAGGGCTGGCTGACCGCCCGGCAGGGCTCCGGCACCCGGGTCGCCGAGCGCGCCGTCGTGCCGCCCAGCGGACCCGCCCGCCACCACCGAGCCCCCGCCCGCCCCCTGCACAACCTGGTCCCCGGCACCCCCGACCTCGCCGCGTTCCCGCGCGCCGAATGGACCAGGGCCGCCCGCCGCGCCCTGGCCGCCGCCCCCAACGACGCGCTCGGCTACGGCGATCCCCGCGGCCGCCCCGAACTGCGCACCGCCCTCGCCGGCTACCTCGCCCGCGCCCGGGGCGTGCGCGCCGACCCGGAGAACACGGTGATCACCGCCGGCTTCTCGGGCGCCCTGCGCCTGCTCGGACCGGTGCTGCGCGCCCGAGGGGTGCGCACGGTGGCCGTCGAGCCGTACGGCCTCGACCTGTACCGGGGGCTGCTGGAGAACGCGGGCCTGGCGACCACCGCGCTGGCGTACGACGAACTCGGCACCGATCCCGGCCCGTTGAGCGCCGAAGGCGCCGTACTCCTCACCCCCGCCCACCAGTTCCCCATGGGACTTCCCCTGCACCCGGACCGGCGGGCGGCCGTCGTGGACTGGGCCCGGCGCACCGGCGCGCTGGTCCTGGAGGACGACTACGACGGCGAGTTCCGCTACGACCGGCAGCCCGTCGGCGCGCTCCAGGGCCTCGACCCCGACCGCGTCGCCTACCTCGGCACCGCCAGCAAGTCGCTCGCACCCGGCATCCGGCTGGGCTGGATGGTGCTGCCGCCGGACCTGGCGGAGGAGGTCACCGCGGCCAAGGGGCACTCCGACACGGTGGGCGTGCTGGAACAGCTCACCCTCGCCGAGTTCCTCACCTCGGGCGCCTACGACCGGCAGGTCCGCTCCGCCCGGCTGCGCTACCGGCGCCGCCGCGACGCGCTCGCCGCCGCCGTCGCCGACCGGGCGCCCGGCGTGCGGGTCACCGGGATCGCCGCCGGGCTGCACGCGGTGCTGCGGCTGCCGCCCGGCACCGAGCCCGCCGTGATCCAGGCCGCCGCCTGGCAGGGCCTCGCGCTGCACGGCCTGTCCTACTACCGGCACCCCGAGAGCACGGCCGAACACCTGGACGCGCTGGTCGTGGGGTACGGCACACCCTCCGACAGCGCCTTCGCGGCGGCGCTGGAGGCGCTGTGCCGGGTGCTGCCGTAGGGCGGGGGGGCTCAGCCGGCGGCCGGCCGGAACACCAGGAAGAAGAACCGGGCGCCCGGCGAACCCAGCGGCTGCGCCGCGCACAGGGTCACCAAGCCCCGCACCGACGGGGCGTGCTCGGCGCAACACCGGTCGGCCTCCGGGGAGTCGAGTCCCGCGTGGCGCACCGGCCGGGTGTCCCCGTCCTGCTGCACATAGGTGATGTCGTGCCGGCGGTAGACGGGCCCCACCACGGGGTCGTCGTTCACCTCCGCGTCCAGCCGCCGCAGATCGGCGTTGTCCGGATGGGCCGCCACCGCCGCCCGCAACTGGGCCGCGACGGGCGCCGCCCACCGCTCCTCCCAGTCCACCAGATGGTGCTCGCGCGCCTCCTCGCACAGCAGCATCCAGCGCATCAGGTTCCGCTCGGGCAGCTCGGGCTCCGCGCCCCGGCGCCGGGGGAACATGCGCAGGAAGTCGTCGTTCCAGCCGAGGATGTTCCAGGCCACGTCGTTGACGTAGCAGGGCAGGCCCGACACGCCCCGGACCGCCATGGGCCAGGCCGGGTCCACCCGGGTGCCGGCCTCCGGGTTCATCGGGACGGGCGGCTCGTGGCCCAGCGCGTAGACGTACAGCGCGGTCCGTTCCGGCTCCGCCATGCGCAGCACCCCGGCGACGGCGTCGAGGAACTCCGGCGCGGGGGAGGGCATGTCACCCCGCTCCAGCTGGGCGTAGGTGCGCTCGGACACGTACAGCGCGTGCGCCACCTGGGCCTGCGAAAGCCCGGCGGAGCGCCTGCCGCGCCCGGTGCGGCGGGGCCAGCCCAGCTCGGTGGGGTCGATCAGCGAGCGCTTGTGCCGCAGCAGCGACCGCAGGGCTTCCCTGTCCATCCCTCGTTCCCTCCCGGTGAGCGCGCGACTCGCCGCCCCGCCCCGGCAAATACCGGAAGTCTACGTTCCTGAAAAACCGGTTCCGGAAAAAGAAGCTCCTGGTCACGAGCGGGAGGACGGCTCAGGATGGTGCGCGGACCGGTTGCGCTGCGGGGGGCGCAGCCGATCCCTCACTCCTGCTCGGCCGGTGCCGCGGGCGCCTCGCCGAACCGGGCCAGGGCCAGCGCGCCCGCCACCGCGACCGCGAAGCCCAGCACCGCGAGCCAGGCCAGGCCCTCCCGGGTGCGGTCGCCGAGCCAGACGACACCGATCGCCGCCGGGCCGATCGTCTCGCCGATCACCATCCCGGCGGTCGCCGCGGTCACCGAACCGCGCTGCAGGGCCGAGGTCAGCAGCATGAAGGCGGCGCCCCCGCCGATCAGCAGCGCGTAGGCCGCCGGATTGGTCAGCACGGCGCCCGGCGCGAGGCTGTCGATCAGCCGGACCGACACCTCCACCACCCCGAACCCGAAACCGGCCCCGAGCCCCAGCACCGGACCCCGCGCGGAACCGGACAGCCGGCCGCCCGCGAACGCGAGCGCCAGCAGCCCCACCGCCACCGCGAGCATCACCCACCGCAGCGTGTCCGAGCCGCCCCCGCCGCCCTCCGGGCCGGCCGCCAGCCCCAGCATCGCGAGCCCGGCGCACACCACGCCCACCGCGCCCCACTCCGTGCCGCTGAGCCGCACCGCCAGCAGCCGGGCCGCGACCACCGCCGTCACCGCGAGACTGGCCGCCAGGGCGGCGCCGACCGCGTAGATCGGCAGCGTACGCAGCGCCGCGATCTGGAACAGGAAGCCCAGCCCGTCCAGCGCCAGCCCCGCGAGGTAACGCCACTGCCGCAACGCCCGCAGCAGCAGCGCCGCCTCACCACCCCCGCCGGGACCCGCCTGCCGCGCCGCGACCGCCTGCAACACCGTCGCGGCACCGAAGCAGACCGCCGCCCCGAGGGCACACACCATTCCAAAGAGCACAAAGGGACTCTAGGGGAGACCTGGCATGCTCACCCCGCCCTGGCCGGACTTCACACCCGTCTCTAGGCTGGCCCGGAGCGTTCGCGGAACACGGGGGTGGAGAAGATGGCGGAAACGACGCGTCGGTTGCGTTCCGGTGCGGTGGTTCTCGGCGGGGTGGGGCTGCTGGCCGCAGCGCTCACCGCCTGCTCCTCCGAGCCGGACAAGCGCTGCGTGGACCGCGGCAGCTACGACTACGCCAGGGGCTACAAGGTCGTCTCGGACAAGAACTGCAAGTCCGTCAAGGCGGGTGTGGACGGCGCCTGGTACTACGGCGGCAAGAAGAAGGGCTCCTGGGTGGACGGCGGTTCCTTCACCAAGCCCAGCCGCGGGTCCGGCTCGTCCGGCGGGCACGGAAGCTCCTCGGACCACTACGGCAGCGGCCACGGAGTGCACCGCGGCGGCTTCGGCGGCGGTTCCCACAGCTCCGGCGGCTGACCGGGGCATCGGATGGAACGCCGTACCACCACCCCGCGCCCCGGCTGGCAGCGGATCGTCGAGGAACAGGGGCTGATCTACCCGCTCACCCGCCACCCGGACGGGAGCCTGCGCCCCTACTGGGACGAGAGCGCCTACTACGTCTTCTCCCTCGCCGAGATCGAGGCACTGGAGGAGACGGTCGCCGAACTGCACGCCATGTGCCTGGCCGCGGCCGGCCACATGGTGGCGCACGGCCGCCTCGCCGACCTCGGCATCACCGACCCGCGGGTGGCCGCGGCGGTCACGGAGTCCTGGCACCGGCGTGCCGAACTCCCCTCCTTCTACGGCCGTTTCGACCTGCGCTACGACGGCACGGGCCCCGCCAAGCTGCTGGAGTACAACGCCGACACCCCCACCTCCCTGGTGGAGGCGGCCTCCCCGCAGTGGTTCTGGATGGAGGACCGCTTCCCCGGCGCCGACCAGTGGAACTCCCTGCACGAACGCCTGGTGGAGTCCTGGCGCCGGCAGGCCGCGCTGCTGCCGCCCGGCAGCCCGCTGCACTTCGCGCACTCCGCGGCCGACGAGCTGGGCGAGGACCTGATGACGGTCGCCTATCTGAAGGAGACCGCGCAGCAGGCGGGCCTGGAGACCGACTGGCTCGCCATGGAGGAGATCGGCTGGGACACCCTCTCCGGCCGCTTCGTGGACAACCGGCTCCGGTTCATCCGCAGCATCTTCAAGCTCTACCCGTGGGAGTGGCTCACCACCGACGCCTTCGGCGGGCACGTGCTGGAGACCCTCGACAACGGCGGCGGCAGCGGCAGCACCCTGTGGATCGAGCCGGCCTGGAAGATGCTCCTGAGCAACAAGGCCCTGCTGGCCGTCCTCTGGGAGCTGTACCCCGGCCACCCCAACCTGCTCCCCGCACACCTCGACGGCCCCCGCGACCTCGCCGCCACCGGCTACGTCGCCAAACCCCTGCTGGGCCGCGAGGGCGAGGGCATCACCCTGCACCCGCCGGGCGGCGCGCCCGCGCCGCGCCCCGATTCCTGCTGCTACCAGCAGCTCGCCCCGCTGCCCGTCTTCGACGGCAACCACGTCGTCCTCGGCGCCTGGGTCGTCGACGGCGAACCGGCGGGCCTCGGCATCCGCGAGTCGGCGGGCCCCGTCACCGACGAGTACGCCCGCTTCCTGCCGCACGTCATCCTCTGAGGAACCGGCCCCTCCGGCGAACGGAGGGGCCGGCGGGCAAAGCGGGCTCAGAAGGTGACGGTCGCGTGGATCACCCGGTGGTCCGAGAGGCCCGGGTCCACGACCTCGCAGCCGTACGACGGACCGACCGGGCCGAAGATGTAGTCGATCTTGTTGTTGCCGTCGGTGGGCGCACCGGTGTGCGCCGCGTCCGGGGTCGCCTGACCGCACTCCTGGTGGCCAGAGTACAGGGTGTCGAGGTAGGACACGTCCGCCGTGGTCGTGTTCAGGTCACCGCCGTAGAAGGCCGTGTACCCGGCGCCCTGGAGGCCGTCCACGATGGACCGCAGCGCGGCGGCCTGCTCCTTGCGCTTGGTGCCGTCGGGGTCGTCGCCGGCCTCCTTGCCGTTGGCGTCGAGGTAGTGGCCGCTGCTGAGGTGCGCGTCGCAGTAGACCGTCCCGTCCTCGGGGACGGTGGCGCACAGCGCGGGCCGCTGTTCCTTGCCGGCGGGGGAGGGCAGGGTGTACCCGCGGTACCAGGTGTTGGTGTCCTTGACCGCGAGGGCGATGCCGAAGGAGCCGCGGTCGGTGCCGCTGGTGCTGTCCATGCAGGACTTCTGGGCCATGAGCGCCGGGTCGGTCGACCCGTCCGCGTCGACGACCTTGTAGTACGTCGGCGCGAACCGCACGTCCCAGCCGCCGCCGAGCCGGCTCTCCAGCTGGAGCTCCAGCGGCTTGACCGCCTTCTCGCAGATCTCCTGGAAGAAGATCGCCTCCGGCCGGTGCCCGAGCGAACCGGCCAGGTCACCGGCGACGCCGGAGGCGACCGTGTCCGCGTCGGCGTACTGGAGCTTGCACGCCGCGCTCGTGTTGTTGTTCGCGCACAGGTTCCACGAGGCGATGTCGTGCCGTCCCGAGGCCTTCACGGCCGATGCGGGCGGCGCCGTCGTGTCGCCGGTGCCGCCGACCTTCTCGAAGGTGAACCGCTCCCAGCTGCCGACCGTGCTGGAACGGGCGCGCAGCAGACCCTGGTCGCCGCCGGTGTAGTTGAACTCGGCCGTGACGTACAGGCCGTTGGCGGCGGACTTCAGCGCGTACGTGCCGTCGCTCTGGGGGACGACGTAGAAGCGCTCCCAGGAGCCGGTGTTGGTGCCCCGGGCGCGCAGCATGCCCGCCTGGCTGCCGGTGGTGCTGATCTCGGAGGTGACGTAGAGGCCGTTCTCCTCGTTGCGCAGCGTGATGGTCGTGCCGTAGCCCACGCCCGGGACGTTGTCGGTGTGCAGGCTGAAGGTCTCCCAGCTGCCGACGGAGGTCGAGCGGGCCCGCAGCTTGCCGTTCTGGTCGCCGGAGTCGTTCACCTCGGCGGCGACGTACAGCCCGTTCACCTTGAGGGCCCAGCGCTGGCCGGTGGAGGACGGCGGCGCCGACGCCGCGAACGCGGCCGACGCGGGCAGGGCCACCACACCGGTGACCGCGGCCAGGACCGCCACCAGCAGCAGACAGAGTCTTCGCATGTTCATCCAAGCTTCAGAAGTGCGTTTGATTTCCGAACCTGATGATCTTGAGGGTGGAACGCCGGACCGGCAAGCGGGTTTCCGGCCGCCCTCGCCCGCATGGTGGACGCCGGATCTTCCGCCCCGCGCCCGCCCGGTACGCTGAGGCACGGGCCGTGACTGGCGCGCTGGGATGGGACCGACCATCGGGGAGCGGCCTCGCGGGAAATCAGTGCCGTGCGCCTGGGCCGAACGTGAACGCTGAACGCACACCGTCCGGAGGTCCCCATGCCAGAGCCCCTGTCCACCGAGTCCACCGCCTTCCGCGCCGCGCTCGACGTGGTCCGCGCCGTGGAGCCGCGGGTCGCCGACGCCATCGGCCAGGAGGTCACCGACCAGCGCGCGATGCTCAAGCTGATCGCCTCGGAGAACTACGCCTCGCCGGCCACCCTCCTCGCGATGGGCAACTGGTTCAGCGACAAGTACGCCGAGGGCACCGTCGGCCGCCGCTTCTACGCCGGCTGCCGCAACGTCGACACCGTCGAGTCCCTGGCCGCCGAGCACGCCCGGGAACTCTTCGGCGCCCGGCACGCCTACGTCCAGCCGCACTCCGGCATCGACGCCAACCTCGTCGCCTTCTGGGCCGTGCTCGCCGACCGCGTCGAGGTCCCCTTCCTGGAGAAGACCGGCGCCCGCCAGGTCAACGACCTCACCGACGCCGACTGGGCCGAGCTGCGCCAGGCCTTCGGCAACCAGCGGATGCTCGGCATGTCCCTGGACGCCGGCGGCCACCTCACCCACGGCTTCCGCCCCAACATCTCCGGCAAGATGTTCGACCAGCGCTCCTACGGCACCGACCCGGCCACCGGCCTCATCGACTACGAGGCCCTGCGCGCCCAGGCCCGCGAGTTCAAGCCGCTGATCATCGTCGCGGGCTACTCGGCCTACCCCCGCCTGGTGAACTTCCGGATCATGCGCGAGATCGCCGACGAGGTCGGCGCGACCCTCATGGTCGACATGGCCCACTTCGCCGGCCTGGTCGCCGGCAAGGTGCTCACCGGCGACTTCGACCCGGTCCCGCACGCCCAGATCGTCACCACCACCACCCACAAGTCGCTGCGCGGCCCGCGCGGCGGCATGGTGCTGTGCGACGACTCCCTCAAAAACCAGGTCGACCGCGGCTGCCCGATGGTCCTCGGCGGCCCGCTGCCGCACGTCATGGCCGCGAAGGCGGTCGCCCTGGCCGAGGCCCGGCAGCCCTCCTTCCAGGACTACGCCCGGCGGATCGTGGACAACTCCCGCGCGCTGGCCGAGGGCCTGATGCGCCGTGGCGCCACCCTGGTCACCGGCGGCACGGACAACCACCTCAACCTGATCGACGTCGCCGGCTCCTACGGCCTCACCGGCCGTCAGGCCGAAGCGGCGCTCCTGGAGTCCGGCATCGTCACCAACCGCAACGCCATCCCGGCCGACCCCAACGGCGCCTGGTACACCTCCGGCATCCGCATCGGCACCCCCGCCCTGACCACCCGCGGCCTCGGCACGGCGGAGATGGACGAGGTGGCGGGCCTGATCGACCGGGTCCTCACCACCGCCGAACCGGGCACCACCAAGTCGGGCGCCCCCAGCAAGGCCGCCCACGTGCTGGACGAGAAGGTCGCGCAGGAGATCGCCCAGCGGGCGACGGACCTGGTGTCGGGCTTCCCGCTCTACCCGGAAGTCGACCTGGGCTGACCCGCTCCCGTGGGGCGCGGGCGACCGCGCCCCACCTCAGGGGCCCGTGCCACCCCCGGCCGATGAGAGAATGGGGGACATGGCCTCTGCTGAAAAGCCTCGCGTGCTCTCCGGTATCCAGCCCACCGCCGGCTCGTTCCACCTCGGCAACTACCTCGGCGCCGTCCGCCAGTGGGTGTCGCTCCAGGAGAGTCACGACGCCTTCTACATGGTCGTCGACCTGCACGCGATCACGGTCCCGCAGGACCCGAGGGAACTGCGGGCCAACACCCGCCTGGCCGCCGCCCAGCTGCTCGCCGCCGGCCTGGACCCGGACCGCTGCACCCTGTTCGTGCAGAGCCACGTCCCGGAGCACGCCGAGCTGGCCTGGGTGATGAACTGCCTCACCGGCTTCGGCGAGGCGAGCCGGATGACCCAGTTCAAGGACAAGTCCGCCAAGCAGGGCGCCGAGCGGGCCTCCGTGGGCCTGTTCACCTACCCGATCCTCCAGGTCGCGGACATCCTGCTGTACCAGGCCAACGAGGTGCCGGTCGGCGAGGACCAGCGCCAGCACATCGAGCTGACCCGGGACCTGGCCGAGCGGTTCAACGGCCGCTTCGGGCAGACGTTCACGATCCCGTCGCCGTACATCCTCAAGGAGACGGCGAAGATCTACGACCTCCAGGACCCGTCGATCAAGATGAGCAAGTCGGCGTCCACGCCGAAGGGCCTCATCAACCTGCTGGACGACCCGAAGACCACCGCCAAGAAGGTCAAGAGCGCCGTCACCGACACCGACACGGTGATCCGCTACGACGCGGAGGCGAAGCCGGGCGTGTCCAACCTGCTCACCATCTACTCCACGCTCACCGGCAAGTCCGTCGCGGAGCTGGAGCGGGAGTACGAGGGCAAGATGTACGGCGCCCTCAAGACCGACCTCGCCGAGGTGATGGTGGAGTTCGTGACTCCGTTCAAGGAGCGCACCCAGCAGTACCTGGACGACGCCGAGACGCTGGACTCGATCCTGGCCAAGGGTGCGGAGAAGGCGCGCGCCGTCGCCGCGGAGACGCTGGCGCAGGCGTACGACCGCGTCGGCTTCCTGCCGGCCAAGCACTGAGCGCGCACGGCCGCGCCGGGGAGCACGGACCGCGCCGCGAGGCACGGACCGGCGCTGAGGAGCACGGCCGTTCGCACGCCCGTGGGGGCAGAGCGCTGCACATCACTTCCGCTGCGCCTGCCCACAGGACATCCATAGCCGTACAGTCGAAGCCGAGGGCCCGGGCGACCCGGCCGGACGGTACGACGGACGCGACGACAGGAGACGACGTGGGGACCGTAACGATCGGCGTGTCGATCGCGGTCCCGGAGCCTCACGGCAGCCTGCTCCAGGAGCGGCGCGCGGGCTTCGGCGACGCCGCGGCCTACGGCATTCCCACGCACGTCACCCTGCTGCCGCCGACCGAGGTCCCCGAGGACGCGCTGCCCGCCGTCGAGGCGCACCTGCTCCAGGTCGCCGCGGGCGGCCGCCCGTTCCCGATGCGGCTGCACGGTACGGGCACCTTCCGGCCGCTGTCCCCGGTGGTCTACGTCCGGGTGGTCCAGGGCGCCGAGGAGTGCGCCCTGCTCCAGCAGCGGGTCCGCGAGGGCTCCGGGCCGTGCGCCCGCGAACTCCAGTTCCCCTACCACCCCCATGTGACCGTGGCGCACGGCATCGAGGAGGCGGCGATGGACCGCGCCTTCGCGGAGCTGGCCGATTTCGAGGCCGAGTGGCCGTGCACCGGGTTCGCGCTGTACGAGCAGGGCGCGGACGGGGTGTGGCGCAAGCTGCGCGAGTTCACCTTCGGCGGCCGTGTGGTGCCGCCCCAGGCCGGCCCGGCCGGCATCGGCCGCGGCACCATCGCCAGCCGCTGACCGCCCCTCACAGCGGGAGCCTGCGCAGCAGCGCGCGCGGCGCGTGCCGCACCGCGGCCATCACCAGCCGCAGCGCACCCGGCACCCACACCGTCTCCGAGCCCCGGCGCAGCCCCAGCTCGATCGCGGTGGCGACCGCCTGCGGGGTGGTGGCGAACGGCTCCCGCGGCCGGCCCGCCGTCATCCGCGTGCGCACGAACCCGGGGCGTACGACCATCACCCGCACCCCCGTGCCGTACAGGGCGTCGCCGAGGCCCTGGGCGAAGGTGTCCAGGCCCGCCTTGCTGGAGCCGTAGATGAAGTCGGCGCGGCGGGCGCGCTCGCCGGCGGTGGCGGAGAGGACGACGAGGGTGCCGTGGCCCTGGGACTGGAGGGCGCTCGCGGCGATCAGGCCCGCGGAGACGGCCCCGGTGTAGTTGGTCTGGGCGACCCGCACGGCGCGCAGCGGTTCCCGCTCGTCGTGGGCCTGGTCGCCGAGGACGCCGAAGGCGAGCAGCACCAGGTCGACGGGGCCCTCGGCGAACACCTTGCCGAGCGCGGCCTCGTGGGCCGCGGGGTCGAGGGCGTCGAAGCCGATCGTGCGGACGTCGGTGCCGAGGGCGCGCAGGTCCTCGGCGGCCCGGTCCAGGGCGGGGGAGGGGCGGCCGGCCAGCCACACGGTGCGGGCGCCGCGGGCGATCAGCCGGCGGGCGGCGGCGAGGCCGATCTCGGAGGTGCCGCCGAGGACCAGCAGGGACTTGGGCAGGGCGAGGGCGTCCTTCACAGACATGTCCGTGACCGTATCGTCCATAAGTGGGTTGTTCGTCCGTCGTCACCTTGCCGGGCCCGAGATCACTCGAAGGTGTGACCGCCGGGCTCCGTCGGGCGCGTGGTCGCGGGGTACCCGCACATGGGACGTCGCGCAGAGGGCAGGGACAGGATCATGGACTGGCTCAAGAGACTGCCCGTCATCGGGCCGCTGGTGACCTGGCTGACGGCGACCCACGCGTGGCGGGCCTTCGAGCGGCTGGACCGGGTGAAGTGGTCCCGGTTGGCCGCGGCGATGACCTTCGTCAGCTTCGTGGCCCTGTTCCCGCTGCTCACCGTGGCCGCCGCCGTCGCCGCCGCCACCCTCAGCACCGCCCAGCAGCAGACCGTCGAACACAAGATCGCCGAGCAGTTCCCGGGCGTCATCTCCAGCCAGCTGGACATCACCTCGCTGGTCCAGAACGCAGGCACCGTCGGTGTGATCGCCGGTGCCGCGCTGCTGTTCACCGGCGTCGGCTGGGTCGGCCAGGTGCGCGACTGCCTGCGCGCCGTCTGGGAGCTGCCCGACCAGGAGCAGAACCCGCTGGTCGCCAAGGCCAAGGACGCCGGCGTCCTGGTCGGCTTCGGCGGCGCCCTGCTGGTCACCCTCGCCGCCTCCACCCTCGCCTCGGCCGCCGTCGGCAAGGTCTCCGAGCAGCTCGGCCTCGCCCGGCACGGCTGGGGCACCGTGCTGCTCCAGGTCGCCGCCTTCGCCGTCGCCGTGCTCGCCGACCTCCTGGTGCTGCTCTACGTCCTGACCCTGCTGCCCGGGGTGGAGCCGCCGCGCCGCCGTCTGGTGGTCGCCGCGCTGCTCGGCGCGGTCGGCTTCGAACTGCTGAAGCTGCTGCTCAGCGGCTATATCCAGGGGGTCGCTGCGAAGAGCATGTACGGCGCGTTCGGCGTCCCCGTGGCGCTGCTGCTGTGGATCAACTTCACCGCGAAACTCGTCCTGTACTGCGCCGCCTGGACGGCCACCCCGAGCGAGGCCGCCGAGGTCAGGAGCGAGGCCGACGGCGCATCAGATCCGGCAGCGGCCACCGGCGGTTGACCAGGTAGACCCCGCCCGCCAGCAGCACCAGCAGACCGCCCGCGACACCGAGCGCGGTGCCCATGCCCCGGGAGCCGGTGGCGGCGGCCGCCACCGGCCGGGAGCCCGCCCGGCCGGCCGGCGCCGGTGCCGTGGCGGAACCGCTCGGCGCCCCGGAGGGCTGCGCGGCGGTCCTCGGCGGCACCAGTTCACCCACCGGGGTCACCTTGCCGGCCGCCTGGAAGCCCCAGTCGAACAGCTTCGCCGTCTCCTTGTAGACCTCGTTGTGCTCCGGCTTCTGCGGGTTCATCACGGTGACGAGCAGCACCCGCCCGCCCCGCTCGGCTACCCCGGTGAAGGTGGCGCCCGCGTGGGTGGTGTTGCCGTTCTTGACGCCCGCGATGCCCTGGTAGACCGGGACGTCGGTGTCGCCGCTCAGCAGCCGGTTGGTGTTGCGGATCTCCGAGCCCCCGAAGTCGGCGCTCACGGTGGAGCAGTAGTCCCGGAAGTCCTTCTTCTGGAGCCCGGAGCGGGCGATCAGCGACAGGTCGTACGCGGAGGAGACCTGGCCCGGCTCGTCGTAGCCGTCGGGGGAGATCACCCGGGTGTCCCGGGCCTGGAGCTCGTCGGCGTGCTGCTGCATGTCCCGCACCGTGTCGGCGACGGTCCCGTTCATCGCGGACAGCACGTGCACGGCGTCGTTGCCCGAGCGCAGGAACACCCCGAGCCACAGGTCGTGGACGCTGTAGGTGTGCCCCGCCTTTATCCCGACCACGCTGGAGCCCTCGCCCATGCCGTCGAGGTCCCGGGCCGCCACCCGGTGCTCCATCGTCTTCGGGAAGCGGGGCAGCAGGGTGTCCGCGAACAGCATCTTCAGGGTGGACGCCGGGGGCAGCGGCCAGTGCGCGTTGTGCGCGGCCAGCACCTCGCCGGACTGGGCGTCGGAGACGATCCAGGAGCGGGCGGTCAGCCCCTCGGGGAGCACGGGGACACCGGGCGCCAGATTCACCTGGGTGCCCGGCAGACCGAGCCGGGCACCGCCCAGGGTCGACATGTGGGCCGGTGGCGCGGGGCTCTTCGGGGCGCCGGGGGCGGCGAGCGCGGCGGGCGCGGTGGCGGCGAGGGCGAGCAGGGTCGCGGCGCCGGCCAGCAGTGATCGCCGTACGGTCTTCTTGGGTGCGGGCACGACCGAGAACGTACTCGCACCCGCCGGGGAACTCCCGACCCAGCCCCTGTCACGAAACCGCACCCCGGATACTGGAGGTATGAAACTCAGCCGCCCGGTCTCCTGGTTCCTGCTCGCCTTCGGGGTGTGGAGCTGGTTCATCTGGATCACTTTCGTAAAGAACCTGGTCAAGGACGGCAGCGGGCTCGCCTTCGACGACGGCCACCCGACCGCCTACTTCTGGGTGCACCTGCTGCTGGCGATCGTCTCGTTCGTATTGGGGACGGTCATCGGGGTCATCGGGTTGCGCGGTGTGCGCGCCCTGCGCCGCACGTCCTAGCGGAATGTGACCGGAATCGCTCCCCCGCCTGTGAAGACCCTGTGAAGGCATGGCGGAGACAATGCTTTGGTGAGTTCTTCCACAACCGGTCAGAAAGCTCTTCCCCCGCTGAAACACGTGTGATTAGGTGAGCCGCGTCACTTTAGGGGAGTGGCGCATTTTGTGCTGAGCCAGGGGTAGGGCCGCACAGGTCTGGGAGGGCACCACCGTGCGATCGGTTCGCATGCGGATTCTCGTGACATTGCTCGTGCTGGCGGTCGTGGGAATCGGCGGCTGGCAGCTGCTGCCGTCGCAGGAGAACAAGGGCAGGACCATCACGGTCGGCACGACGGACGCGGTCACCGGGCTCGACCCGGCCGGCGCCTACGACGCGGGATCCTGGGCCCTGTTCAGCAATGTCTTCCAGAGCCTGCTGACCTTCGAGCCGGACGGTGTGGAGCCGGTTCCGGACGCGGCCAAGAGCTGCGGCTTCGCGCCCGGCGACCTGAAGACCTACCGCTGCACCCTGCGCGACGGGATCACCTTCCCGAGCGGCCGCGCGATGACCGCCGCGGACGTCAAGTTCTCCTTCGACCGGGTCAAGAAGATCGACTCCGACGTCGGCCCGTCGTCCCTGTTCGACCTGCTCGCCTCGGTCACCGCGGACGACGCGCGCACGGTCACCTTCCACCTGAAGGCCCCGGACGCCACCTTCCCGCTGAAGGTCGCCACCGGCGCCGGCGCGATCGTGGACAAGGACCGCTACCCCGCCGACGCGCTGCGCAAGGACGCCGCGGTGGACGGCACCGGTCCGTACCGGCTGGCCTCCTACACCAAGGGCAAGCTGGCCAAGCTCACGCCGAACCCGCACTACAAGGGGTACCTGAGCGGCACCGGGCGGCCGATCGACCTGCGCTACTACAGCGACTCGGCCAAGCTGGACCAGGCCTGGAAGGACAAGAAGGTCGACGTGGCGTCCCGGACGCTGCCGCCGGAAGTGCTCTCCCGGATGACGCCGAGCGACCCGAACGAGCGCGTCAACGAGTCCGACACCTCCGAGACCCGCAACCTGTACCTCAACACCCGCGCGGCCTCCCCGCTGCACGACGTACGGGTGCGGCAGGCGATCGCGTGGCTGGTCAATCGGGAGCAGCTGGCCGCCACGGTCTACCAGGGCACCGTCGACCCGCTGTACTCGCTGATCCCCACCGGTATCACCGGCCACACCACGTCCTTCTTCGACGCGTACCCGACCCAGAGCACCACGAAGGCGCGGGCGCTGCTCACCCAGGCCGGGGTGAGCCTGCCGCTGCGCTTCACCTTCGCCTACGGCAAGGGGCAGGGGCCCGGCGCGGAGGAGGCCGCGGCGCTGAAGAAGCAGCTGGAGGCGGGCGGCCTGTTCAAGGTGGACGTCAAGGGCTACGAGTGGACGGACTTCCAGGAGCGGATGGCCGCCGGGAAGCTGGACGCGTGGTCGGTCGGCTGGGTCGCCGACTACCCGGACGCGGACACCTTCGGCCAGCCTCTCGTGGGCACCGGCTCCACCATGAGCACCGGCTACAGCAACAAGGACGTCGACCAGTACATCCGCGACAGCCAGCGCTTCGCCGACCGCGGCCGCGCCGCCGCCGACTTCCAGCGCATCCAGTCGGACATCGCCACCGACGTCCCCCTGATCCCCCTGTGGCAGCGCAAGGAGTACACGGTCAGCACGGAGGACGTGGGCGGCGGCCAGTACCTCACCGACGGCACGGGCGTGTACCGCCTGTGGCGGCTGGACTGGATCTGATCAGCCGTCCTGCTTCTGCCCGGCCCTGATGATCCGCTCGGGGGCCGGACGTCTCTTCCTCGCTCCTGCACCCGGAAGTGATCACTCGTCCCGTTCGCGCCTCGGGTCCGGCAGGGCCCTCGTCATGCCCGGCAGGAAGTCCGTGAACAGTTCGTGCACCTCCAGGACCAGGGGGCGCAGGACGCGGAAGCGGGCCAGGGTGACGCCGCGGGCGGTCAGGCGGGCGCCGCGCCGGGCCAGGCGGTAGCTGCGTTCGCGGTCCTCGGTGCGGTCGAAGATCCAGTAGAGGACCAGGCCCATCTGGGACAGCCACAGCAACTCGGGCAGTACGTCCCGCAGTTCCTCGGGCACCTTGGCCTTGGAGCCGGCCAGTACCTCCCGGTGCACCCGGATCGCCTGCTCCCGGGCGTGCTCGCTCTCCTGGGAGAAGGGGCTCAGCGGGCTGTCCGGATCGGCGGCGTTCTTGAAGAACTGCACGGCGAATTCGTGGTACGGCCGCGCGATGTCCAGCCACGCGGTGAGCACGCCCGCGAGCCGCTCCTCCAGGTCCGTCTCCCGGGCCAGGATCCCCCGCACCGCCTGCTGGTGCTCCGCCGCGATCCGGTCGTAGAACCCCTGGATCAGGTGTTCCTTGCCCTCGAAGTAGTAGTACGCGTTCCCGACGGAGACCCCGGCCTCCTGGGCGATGGCCCGCATGGTGGTCTTGTCGTACCCCCGCTCCCGGAACAGCCGCAGGGCCGTCTCCAGGATCAGCGCACGGGTCTGCTCGGACTTGCTGGGGGTACCGGCCGCCTCGGGACCGTCGTTCTTCACGGGCACGCCACAGAGCCTAACGAGTGGTCGAGCACGCCCCGGTTCAGCCTCTGCGGCCCAGCTCGGGGCGCTTGGTGTAATCCGTGAGGCCGAGGACGTTGCCCCACGGGTCGGCGATCTCCACCGTCCACCCGGTGGCCGTCTGGAACACCTCGTCCAGCGGCCGGATGCCCGCGTCGGACAGCCGCCGCGCCGCCGCCCGCGCGTCCGGCACCTCCAGCCACAGCCGCGGCGAGGGCCAGGGCGGGCTGCGGTGGCCCAGCGCCTCCTCCACCCGCAGCAGCACCCCGGGCGTCTCCGCGCCCGCGGTCAGCAGCGCGATCCCGGCCTCGTCGAACCGGAAGCCCACGCCGAAGCCGGCCCGCTCGTAGAACCCGACGGCCTCCGCGAGGTCGCCGACGGGGAGCAGCACGTTGTCGAACCCGAGCAGCTCGTACGACTCATCGTCTGACATGTCGTCACATTAGAGCGCCGCCCGGTCGGATTCCGTGATTTCCGGGCCGGCGGCTCACATGCTCAGCGAACGGGCGTAGTTGACCTGGCCCATGATCGCCGGGAACGTCTCCGGACCGAGCGCCGGGACCATCGTCTGGTGGTGCCGGCCCGCGCTGGTCACGGTGATCTGGATGTAGCCGGTGGTCTTCCGCTCCTTCATCAGCAGGAAGAGCAGGCCGAGCAGGCAGAAGACGAAGAACACGATCGCGAGCACGATGGCGTGCGTCGGTATCTTCTCCTCGGTGTGCGACATGTCCGTCGCGTTCCATACCGCCCCGCGCAGCGGCATCGCACCGGCGGGGGTGAGGATCTGGTCGCCGACCACCGTGATGTCGCCGAGGGCGAGCAGCGGCGCACCGCCCCCGGGCGCCGGGGCGCCGGGCTGCTGGGGGTAGCCGTACCCCTGCGCGGGCGCGCCGCCGGGGTAGCCGTAGCCGGGCGGCGGGGTGTCCGCCGGGTAGCCGTAACCGGCCGCCGGGGTGCCGGGCGGGGTGGGCGGCTTCCCCGGGCCCCACTGGCCGGAATCGCCCTGGTACGGATTCTGCTCGGTCACGCTGGTCCCCCGTTTGATGTGTGGTGGGCGGCTGAACTCGGTTGCGGCGAGGGGCCGTTCTCCGCCATCGCGGTGAACGGCCCCTCGCATTGTGCCAGGCGGCCGGGTCAGTAGCGGCGCGTGATCAGCGCACGCTTGACCTCCTGGATCGCCTTGGTGACCTCGATGCCACGGGGGCAGGCGTCCGTGCAGTTGAAGGTCGTACGGCAGCGCCACACGCCGTCGCGGTCGTTCAGCACCTCCAGCCGCTGCTCCCCGGCCTCGTCACGCGAGTCGAAGATGAAGCGGTGGGCGTTGACGATCGCGGCCGGGCCGAAGTACTGGCCGTCGTTCCAGAACACCGGGCAGGACGACGTGCACGCGGCGCACAGGATGCACTTGGTGGTGTCGTCGAAGCGGGCCCGGTCCTCCGGGGACTGGAGGCGCTCACGCGTGGGCTCGTTCGTCTCCTTGGTGATCAGGAACGGCATCACGTCCCGGTACGCCTGGAAGAACGGCTCCATGTCCACGACCAGGTCCTTGAGGACCGTCAGGCCCTTTATGGGCTCGATCGTGATCGGCTTCTCGGGGTTGATGTCCTTGATCAGCGTCTTGCAGGCAAGGCGGTTCTTGCCGTTGATCCGCATCGCGTCCGAGCCGCAGATGCCGTGGGCGCACGAGCGGCGGAAGGTGAGGGTGCCGTCGATGTCCCACTTGATCTTGTGGAGACCGTCGAGGACACGCTCCTTGGGGTCGATCTCCAGCTGGAAGTCTTCCCAGGTGGCCTCCGCCGAGACCTCCGGGTTGAACCGGCGGACCCGGAAGGTGGCCGTGATGTAGGGGGAGTCGGCGAATCCGGGCTCGGGCCGGCCGGCCGCGTCCGCCTTGTCCAGAACAGGGGTAGCCATCAGTACTTACGCTCCATCGGCTGGTAGCGGGTCTGGACGACCGGCTTGTAGTCGAGACGGATGGACTCGGTGCCGTCGTCGCCGACCTCGCGGTACGCCATGGTGTGGCGCATGAAGTTGACGTCGTCGCGGTTCGGGTAGTCCTCGCGGTAGTGACCGCCGCGGGACTCCTTGCGGGCCAGGGCCGACGTGGCCATGACCTCGGCCAGGTCGAGCAGGTTGCCCAGCTCGATGGCCTCCAGCAGATCCGTGTTGAACCGCTTGCCCTTGTCCTGGATGGACACGTTCTTGTAGCGCTCGCGCAGCTCGGCGATCTTCTCGACCGCCGTCTTGATCGTCTGCTCGGTGCGGAACACCATGACGTTGGCGTCCATGGTCTCCTGCAGCTCGCGGCGCAGCGTGGCCACCCGCTCGTTGCCGGTGGAGTTGCGCAGCCGCTCGATCGTCTCGACGACGAACGACTCCGGGTTCTCCGGCAGCTCGACGAAGTCCGCCTTGTGGGCGTACTCCGCGGCGGCGATGCCCGCGCGGCGGCCGAAGACGTTGATGTCCAGCAGCGAGTTGGTGCCCAGGCGGTTGGCGCCGTGCACCGACACGCAGGCGACCTCGCCGGCGGCGTACAGACCCGGCACGACGGTGGTGTTGTCCGCCAGGACCTCACCCTCGACGTTGGTCGGGATGCCGCCCATCGCGTAGTGCGCGGTGGGCTGGATCGGGATCGGGTCCGTGTAGGGCTCGATGCCGAGGTAGGTGCGCGCGAACTCGGTGATGTCCGGGAGCTTCGCGTCCAGCTGCTCCGGCGGCAGGTGGGTGAGGTCCAGGTACACGTGGTCGCCCTCGGGGCCGCAGCCGCGGCCCTCGCGGATCTCCGTGTAGATGGAGCGGGACACGACGTCACGGGACGCCAGGTCCTTCATGACGGGAGCGTACTTCTCCATGAAGCGCTCGCCGTCCTTGTTGCGCAGGATGCCGCCCTCACCGCGGGCGCCCTCGGTGAGCAGGATGCCCATGCGCCAGATGCCGGTCGGGTGGAACTGGAAGAACTCCATGTCCTCCAGCGGCAGGCCCCGGCGGTAGCACGCGGCCTGGCCGTCACCGGTCAGGGTGTGCGCGTTGGAGGTCACCTTGAAGAACTTGCCGGTGCCGCCGGAGGCGTAGATGACCGACTTCGCCTGGAAGATGTGGATCTCGCCGGTCGCCAGCTCGTAGGCGACGACACCGGCCGACTTCTTGACGCCGTCGACCTCGCTGATCAGCTGGTCCAGGACGTAGAACTCGTTGAAGAACTCCACGCCCTCCTTGACGCAGTTCTGGTACAGCGTCTGGAGGATCATGTGGCCGGTGCGGTCGGCCGCGTAGCAGGCACGGCGGACCGGGGCCTCGCCGTGGTTGCGGGAGTGGCCGCCGAAGCGCCGCTGGTCGATGGTGCCGTTCGGGGTCCGGTTGAACGGCAGGCCCATCTTCTCCAGGTCGAGGACGGCGTCGATGGCCTCCTTCGCCAGGATCTCGGCGGCGTCCTGGTCGACCAGGTAGTCACCGCCCTTGATCGTGTCGAAGGTGTGCCACTCCCAGTTGTCCTCCTCCACGTTGGCCAGCGCGGCGGCCATGCCGCCCTGCGCGGCGCCCGTGTGGGAGCGGGTGGGGTAGAGCTTGGTCAGCACCGCGGTGCGGCTGCGCTTCGTCGCCTCGATGGCGGCACGCATGCCCGCGCCGCCGGCGCCGACGATGACGGTGTCGTACTTGTGGATCTTCATGATTCTCGCAGCCCCGTGCCTAGCGGATGTTCGGGTCGAAGGTGAAGATCACCAGCGTGCCCAGCAGGATGGTCCACACCGTGGCGGTGTACAGCAGGGCCTTCAGCCACATGCGGGACGCAGGCCGCTCGGCGTAGTCGTTGATGACCGTGCGCAGGCCGTTGGCGCCGTGCAGCATCGCGAGCCACAGCATGGCCAGGTCCCAGACCTGCCACCACGGGGACGCCCAGCGGCCGGCGACGAAGGCGAAGCCGACCTTGGAGACGCCGCCGTCCAGGACCAGCTGGATGACCAGGTGGCCGATGACGAGGACGACCAGCACGATGCCGGACAGGCGCATGAACAGCCACGCCGCCAGCTCGAAGTTGCCGCGGGTGGACTTCGGGGTCTTCTTGGTCCGCTTGCGCGGGGCCTCGATCAGCGGGGCCGGGTTGTCCACGTTGTAGACGGCGGCACCCTCGACGGGGCCGACCCCGGAGGCGGTGGTTTCAGTGGTAGACATCGGCGTCAGCTCCCGAACAGAACACGAGCGGCGTGGCCGAGCACGGGGTAGATCGCGCCGAGCATGAGGACGACCCAGACACCCATCACGGTCCAGAACATCTGCTTCTGGTAGCGCGGGCCCTTCGACCAGAAGTCGACGGCGATGACGCGCAGGCCGTTGAGCGCGTGGAAGAGGATGGCGGCGACGAGGCCGTACTCCAGCAGCGCGACGATCGGCGTCTTGTACGTGGCCACGACCTTGTCGTAGGCCTCGGGGGAGACACGCACGAGAGCGGTGTCCAGCACGTGAACGAACAGGAAGAAGAAGATGAGGACGCCGGTGACTCGGTGAGCCACCCAGGACCACATTCCTTCCCGGCCGCGGTACAGCGTTCCAGCCGGCACGGAAGAACCCTCCGGGAGCGGGGACTAGGGCCGCGCCGGCTTCACTGTCGGTCGGGCCCGGCCGGGTACGGTCCACCGGCCCCCGACATGGTATCCATGCGGCGGGGTGACGCTTACGGGGGGCCTACCGGTGTGATCAAACTGGCACCGGATGGGGGAGCCGGGGGCCGCTCATCTGCCCGGCGCGGGCGCGTTCGGGCTGGTCGCGCCCAGTGGCGGCGCCGCTGGTGAGTGCGGCCCCGGGCCCCTGAGGAACGTGCCCAGCCGGCCCCTTGCCAGGCGGCGGAGCTCGTCCGCGGCTATCGCGCGCTCCTCGTCCGGATCGTTCGCCGATCGTGACCGGATGGCCTCCAGGATGCGGTCGGCGGTCTCGGCCGGAGGGGTGTCGCCGAGGTAGATGACGAACACATGTCCGAATCTGGCCTCGTAGGCGGCGTGCTGTGCGTCCAGTGCCATGTGGGCGGCCGAATAGGTGTCCGCCGGGAGGGTGGGCAAGGACTCGTGCGCCAGGGCCCGTGTGATGTCCGCCGGGGACAGGTCGTACGCCGCCTCGTCCGCCGCGGCCAGGAGGGCGTCCAGATCGGGGTAGGGGCGGTGGGCCGCGACGCGGTGCGACCAGCGAGGGCTGTGCAGGCAGCGCAGCAGGAGGGCACGGGCCTCGCCGGCGGGGGCCGCGTTGAACGCGTCGAGGGGGCGGGGCAGATGCGGAGGGCGGTGTCCGGGCAGCGTGAGTCCTCGCGTCACAGGGGGTGCGGCAGGGGAATGCTGTGAAAGATGTGTCGTCAGGTTATCGAGAGTGGTCACTCTGTGTCCTCGCGATGCCTGAAATTCACCCGGACGGGAGAGTTTGCGAACGTTCAGGTGACCGTTCGAGTGGCGAAGGGCCGTACGTTGGCTGAGTGACCCAGCACAGGCGCCGGGCGACGGCGCAACAGGTGAAGCGGAAGCGGATGGCGGTGGCCGCCGCGGTGGTCGGGACCGTCGCGCTCGGCACGGGTGTCGGGGTGTGGGCCTCGTCCGGTGGCGGCGCGGGACAGGGCTCCGGGCGGGCGACCGTCGCGGACACCGGCTCCCCGGCGAGTCCCTCGCCCACCCGCTCGTACCCGATGTCGAAGGCACCGCAGACCATTCCAGCGGTGCGCTCCCACACCCCGGCCCGCGGGCCGGGGTGGCAGCCGAGCAAGAGCGGCCGCGTGGTGGTCGGTGACGCGTCGCTGGCCGACGAGGGCCGGCTGATAGCCGGTGAGCTCGGCATGACCTACGCGGGCCGGAAGGACGACACCAGGGCGGGGGACGTGCGCCTGGCCCTGGCCGGCGGCGGCAACCAGGAGTCGTACACGATGAACGTCCACGGCGGGCGGGTCGACATCAGCGGCCCCGGCCAGGCGGGCGTCTTCTACGGCACCCGGACCCTCAAGCAGGAGGTCCACGGCGGTGGCACGGCGCCGGAGGGCGTCGTGCGCGACGAGCCGGCCAAGCCGGTGCGCGGGTTCATGCTGGACATCGCGCGCAAACCGTACTCCGAGTCCTGGATAGAGGACCGGATACGGGAGCTGGGGGACCTGAAGTTCAACGAACTGGGGCTGCACTTCTCCGACGACCAGGCCTTCCGGATCGAGTCCAGCAGCCACCCGGAGATCGTCTCCGCGGACCACCTCACCAAGGCGCAGGTCAGGCGGATCGTGGACCTGGCGAACAGCCGGCACATCACCGTCGTGCCCGAGCTCGACTCGCCGGGGCACCTCGGCGCCGTCCTCGCCGCCCACCCCGACCTCCAGCTGCGCAACCGCAACGGAGTGGTCACCAAGGGCGCGATCGACATCTCCAAGCCCGGCTCGGCCAAGCTGATCGACGACCTGCTGAACGAGTACGCGGGCCTGTTCACCGGCGACCAGTGGCACATGGGCGGCGACGAGTACACCGCGCTCATGGCGAGCAACCCCCAGACCGCCTATCCGCAGCTGGCCGCGGCCGCGCGGGCGAAGTTCGGCGCGAACGGCAGCGTCGCCGACCTCGCCACCGCCTGGCTCAACGACCGCGCCGCCACCGTCCGCGCCCACGGCAAGACGCTGCGCGCCTGGAACGACGGCTTCTACCGCAGCGCCACCGCCGTACGGCCCGCGGGCGATCTCCAGGTCGCCTACTGGACCGGCAAGGAGATCGGCGCCCGGCAGCCGGAGGAGTACCTGAGCGCCGGCCGCAAGCTGATCAACTACAACGACGAGTTCCTCTACTACGTCCTCGGCCAGCCGCAGACCTTCGTGTACCCGACGGGCCAGCGGATCTACGAGCAGTGGACCCCGCGGGTGGTGCGCGGCACCACCGCCGTCCCGGCGCGGTACGACGGTCAGATCCTCGGCGGCACCTTCGCGGTCTGGGGCGACTTCCCCAACGCGCAGACGCCGGAGCAGGTCGCGGCCGGGATCCGGATGCCGCTGCGGGCCACCGTGCAGAAACTGTGGGACCCGCGCACGCCCGCGCTGTCCTGGACGCAGTTCAAGGCGCTGGCGAACCGGCTGGGCTGAGGCGCCGACGGTCCGGCGGGGCCGGGCCGGCGGGGCCCTGAGGGACGGGTGGCCGAGCGGCCGGGGCGAAGGACGGGGGAACGGCCGGGGAGCGGGCGGGTGGAGCGACCCCGCCCGCTCCCCGCGGGTCCGGCCGGGAACCGGACGGAACCGGCGAAATCCGTGGACACGGAATGATCTTCGGCCGTATCTTCCGGTGTTCGCCTTTCCGGCCGGCCGCTCGCACGCCGCCCGCCGGTCACCGTCATCACCTCGGGGGAAGCTCAGCCCATGGCCACACCCATGCCCGTCCCACCCATGCCCGCCGGTCCCCTCGGCGCCCCGCCCCCGGCCCGGCTGCGCTCGCCCGCCGGGCTCGGCCTGGCCGCCGCGGTGCTGCTGGGGGTGGCCGTCGCCGCCGACCTGTTCGCCTGCGTCGCGGACCTGGGCGAGATGAACGTCGCGCAGGACCTGATGGGCGGCGCCACCGGCGCGGACGTCGTCCACCGGGCCGACCGTGCCGACACCCTCTACGGCTCCGCCGGCATCGCCCAGGGCGTCACCCTGGTGGCGACGATGGTCGTCTACCTGTGCTGGCTGTGGCGGGTGCGGGTGAACGCCGAGGCGTTCCGGCCGGACGGGCACCAGCTGAAGCGGGGCTGGGTGATCGGCGGCTGGTTCTGCCCGATCGTGAACCTGTGGTTCCCGCGCCGGGTCGTGCTGGACAGCTGGACGGCCAGTACCCCGCCGGGCGCCCGGGTCAGGCGCGCCCCGGTCAACGCCTGGTGGACGCTGTGGATCCTCGGCCTCCTGCTCGGCCGGCCCGCGGCCTCGCAGTTCCGCGACGCCGACACCCCGGCGCGACTGGCCTCCGCCGCCCGGCTGATGCTCGTCTCCGACGGGCTCGACGCGGCGGCCGGGATCCTCGCCGTCGTGGTCGTCCTCCATCTGACCCGGATGCAGCGGCACCGGCTGCTCGCCGCTCCGGTGTTTGGCTGAAACCGAACGACTGTGACACTCCCGCCCCCGCGCACGCAGTAAGGGGAGTCACGGGTCCCGTACCGGTCGGAACCCAGAACGGGGGGCTTCATGAGCCTGGTGGAACTGATCGCGCGGGCCGACGAACGGGGACTGGCCGCGGCCGGACTGGCTTGTTTGGATCGGTGCCTGCCGCTGCTCGGCGAGGACGACGAACCGCTGCGCCCGCTGTGGGGGAGCCTCGCCGACGGCTCCGACTGGAGCGGCCACCTGGAGCGGGCGCGGGACGTGTGCGGAACGGGCGGGGAGGCCGGGGTGTCCGGCGCGTCCGGCGCCGAGGCCGTCCGGCTGGCCCGGCACATGCTGGACGCGGCCCCCGCCGAGCGCACCGTCGAGGCCCTGCGCCCCTGGACGGACGCCTGCTCGCTCGCCTCCCTGCGCATCCACCGCCTGCTCGACCCGGCCGCCGATGCCGCCCCGGACGATGCCGCCCCGACGGCCGCGCGTGCCGGCGGGGCCGAGGAGCCGTCCCCGCTGGTCGCCGCCGAGCTGCGCCGCCAGATCGCCGTCCTCGAACTCCTCGCCGGGCACGGCGGGCACGGCCTGCGCCATGCCCTGGAGCTGTCGGGGGAGGGGCGGCGGGTGCTGCGCGCGGTGGTCTCCCGGCGGGCCCGGGGCACCGCCGGGACCGTCGGCTGACACCCGCGCGGGACGGCTCCCCGGGTGCGGGCGTCCTGTGCCGGTCGTGCGGTGGAGGTGGGGCGGTCCTGCGCCGGTTGTCGGGAGGCGGCCGCCAGGCGTGACGGAAGCCGGGCCCCGCTCGCTCTTCCTTATGTGAACGCCCATGTGACAGCCCCTGTGACAGCCCGTGTGCCGGCCCGCCCGACCGCCGGTGCGCCGGCCGACGCGTCGGCCGGTGTGACCGCCCCGGACGGCACCGCGCCGCAGCGGACCAGGCCCCAGGCCGCCGTGAAGCCCGTGCGCTGGGCGGCGGACGCGGTCGCGGCCATGCGCGAGGGCGCCCGGCTGCGCCTCGACTACTCGGCGCAGAGCCTGTGGCGGGTGGACCGGGTGATCGAGGAGATACGGCGCGAGGGGGCGCCGATGCAGGCCGTGGACAGCGTGCTGCGCGGCTTCGGCGCCTACGCCGGGGAGGTGGTCGTCCGGCACACCGGCGCGGAGTGGTGGGCGACCGGCGGCGAGCACTGGGTGCGCACGCCCGACGGCCGGCTCTGGGACCCCATCGAGGAGGCCCGCCGCTGCTACACCGGCCACGGCTCGCTGCGCCTGCTGTGCCGGGACGCGACCGCCGGCGCCTGACGGCCCATCGGCTCGCTGTGACACTTCCGTGCGGGCGGACGCTGATGACCATGGAGGGCGACAGACACGGCCGGAGCGTGTCACACCGTGCGGGACGCCCCGCGGTGGCCTGAACTCGGCACGACGAGGACGGTCTTGGGCCAGGGAGGGGACCCCCGCCGCCGGTGGCCGCGGGACGCGGAACTGGGCGCGGCCGTCGCACGGGCCCAGGACGGCGACGAGACGGCGTTCGCGGTGGCCTACCGGATCGTGCAGCCCGGCCTGCTCGGCTATCTGCGCGGCCTGGTCGGCGAGGACGCGGAGGACGTGGCCGCCGACGCCTGGCTGGAGATCGCCCGTGACCTGGGCCGGTTCAGCGGGGACGGCGCCGGCTTCCGGGGCTGGACCGCGACCATAGCCCGCCACCGCGCCCTGGACCATCTGCGCCGCCGCCGCACCCGGCCCCGGACCACCGCGCTCGAACAGGACGTGCTGGAGCTGCCCGGACCGCACAGCACCCACGACCAGGCGCTGGAGTCCCTGTCCACCGCGCGGGCCCTGGACCTGGTGCGCTCCCTGCCCCGGGACCAGGCCGAGGCCGTGCTGCTCCGGGTGGTCGTCGGTCTCGACGGCCCTGCCGCCGCCCGCGTGCTCGGCAAGCGCCCCGGCGCCGTGCGCACCGCCACCTACCGCGGCCTCAAACGCCTCGCCCGTCGGATGCCCGGCCGGGGCACGGCGGACGAGGCCCCCGGAACACCGGGGGAGCCGGCGTGAGGGGCGCGGGCCGGACACGGGCGTGCGCGCGCGACAGGGGCGGTGCCGGCGGAGCGCAGGTGCGGGGGACGAGGACGGGAACGGGCATGGGTGAGCGGAAGGGCGGCGGCCGGGTGTCCGGGCGGCGGCGCGTGGGCACGGGCGTGCCCTTGCCGAGGCGCCGCGACGCGGACCTCGGCGTCGGCGAGTTCGAGGCGCGGTTCGGCGCGGCGCTGCGGGTCTACGACGCGGATCCCGAGGCCGAGCGCCGGGCCGTCGCCGCCTTCCGCGGTGCCCGCGCCGCCGGGACGCGCCCCTCCCGGACCCGGCCCCGCGACGACTGGCGGCCCACGGCGCGGCGCCGTGCGCTGCGGACCGTGCTGTCGGTGACGCTGGCGTCCCTCGCGCTGGGCGGGGCCGCCACCGCGGCGATCGGCTCCGCCGGGTCCGGCACCCGCGCCGCCCCGCACCCCGTCGTACGCCCGGCGGCATCCGCCCCGGGCACACCGCGCCCCGCGGTCCCGGTCCCCTCGACCGGTACGGCCACCCGGCCGAGCGGCCCCCCGCGGTCCACCGCCCCGAGCCCGGCCCGTCCGGCGACCGCCCGCGACACCCCGGTCCACTGCCGGGCCCACGGGAAAGCGGGGCGGCGGGGCCAGGCGACGGATGCCACGGCCTGGCGGCGGCTCGTCGCGGCTGCGGGCGGCCCGGAGCGGGGCGCCGCGTACCGCGCGACCCGGAAAGCGGGCAAAACCGGCAAAGATGGCGGCGGTTCGCAAGCGGGTGACGGTAAGAAGTAGCGCCGAAGGGCAAGAGGCGAGCGGCAGGGCGCCGGACAGGGCGACGGCCGGGGCCGCCACCCCCCACAGGAGAGGCCCCGGCCGTCGCGCTGAGGGCCGCGCGGCGACCCGTACTCCCTACAGCGTCGCGCGTGCGTTTTCTGTCACACCCCGGCCGCTCCCGGTCCGCACCGGATGCTCACCCTGCGCACACCCGCACCCGGTCACGAGTTAGTTGCATCTTCTACGGACATGGACGAAGAAAGGTTTCACGCCGTAACGTGCCATTCGCGCCGACCGGAGACAGGCGTAAAGGGAGTGCGGTGCTGGGGGACGACGCGGAGCTGACCACCGCGGTGCGTGCGGCACAGGACGGTGACGAGAGCGCCTTCCGCACGGTCTACCGCGCGGTACACCCGCGCCTGCTCGGATACGTGCGCACGCTCGTCGGCGATCCGGACGCCGAGGACGTGGCCTCCGAAGCCTGGCTGCAGATCGCCCGGGACCTCGGCCGGTTCAGCGGCGACGCCGACCGCTTCCGCGGCTGGGCCGCCCGGATCGCCCGCAACCGCGCCCTGGACCACATCCGGATGCGCGGCCGCCGCCCGGCGATCGGCGGCGACGAGACCGAACTGACCGGCCGGGCAGCCGAGTGCGACACCGCGGGCGAGGCCATCGAGGCGCTCACCACGGGCAACACTCTCTCCCTCATCGCGCGGCTCCCTCAGGACCAGGCCGAGGCGGTCGTCCTGCGCGTGGTGGTCGGCCTGGACGCCAAGTCCGCGGCCGAGACCCTCGGCAAACGCGCCGGGGCCGTCCGCACCGCCGCGCACCGCGGCCTCAAACGGCTCGCGGAACTGCTGGGTGACGACCCGGAGGCCGCGGGCGTGCTCGACGCGCTGCCGCCTCCCCGGACGGCCGAGCGGGCCGTCCAGCGAGAACCGCGCCGCCGAGCGGTGACGTCCGGCACTGTGACGCATACGCGAGCGCGGACGCAGAAGGACATGTGATGGCCGACGAGCAGGACAAGTGGCTGAACCGGGAGACGGCGGAGCGCCTGCTCGCCGGGGAGGCGGCGGAGGCCGTCGACGCGTCCGCCGCCGACCGCGCGGAACGCCTCTTCGAGCTGCTCGGCGCGCTGTCCGCCGAGGCTGCCCCGGCCACCTCCGAACTCCCCGGCGAGCAGGCCGCACTGGCCGCGTTCCGCAAGGCCCGCGACGCCGCCGCGGAGGAGCGCGCCGCCGCGCCCGGCGGGAGCACCCGCGGACACGACGCGGGCCTGATCCGCATCGGCGCCCGCGCCGGGGCCCCCGCCCGCCGCCCCGCCTGGCGCCGCCCGGTGCGCCTCGCGCTGGCCGCGGTGGTGGCGGCGGGCACCCTCGGCGGGGTCGCCGTGGCCGCCGGCAGCGGAGTGCTGCCCACGCCGTTCGACGAGGAGCGCCCGGCCCCCGCGGCCAGCGCCGCCCCCTCCGGCCGGCCGCTCGCCCCGGCCACCCCGCAGGCACCCACCGGCACCGCCGATCCGGGCGGCGCCCCGGGCACCGCCCGATCCGGCGGCTCCGACCGCGCCACCGGCCAGGACGGCCGTACCGGCACGGGCACGCACCCCGGCTCCGGCGCGCCCAGCGCCCCCGGCGGCCGGTGGAGCGGCGCCGCCACGGCCTGCCGGGACCTGCGCGCCGGCACCGGTCTCGGCGCGGACCGCAGACGCGCGCTCGAGAACCTGGCGGGCGGCTCCGCCCGGGTGGCCCAGTACTGCAAGCTGCTGCTGGCCGCCGGCGAGCACACCGCCGTGAGCCCGACCCCCGGCAAGGGCGGCGACGACGGCGGCCGCGGCCAGGGCGAAGGCCGCGGCGCGGGCCGGGGCTCCGGGCAGGGCGGCGGCGACCGGAACGGCAACGGCCAGGGCGGTGACGACGACAGCCACCCCGGCGACGGCAAGGGGAACGGACTCGGCAAGGACGGCCGGGGTTCCGCCCCGGGCCAGGTCCGCGTCCGGCAGCGCGGTGGCGCCACTCCCGCCCCGGCACCCTCCGCCCACGGCCCCCGGCGCCCTCGCGCCACCGCCGGCGAACCCGGCGGATCCGCGTCCCCATCACCCTCCTGACCTGCGGTTTCGCCCGGCCGGGAAAATTTTCTCGCGCAGGGTGTGACACTTTTCGGCCCCCGGACGCAGTACCAAGTGAGCCGACTGGTCATCGGCTGTTGCACCGAGCCGGGGTTCCCCCCGTACCCACGGCTCGTGCACCCGGCGCGGGCGGGACATGTTCCCCCGGTCCCGCCCGCGCCCCATACTCGTCGCCCCCCCCGCCGGCCTCGCCGCCCGCCCGCGTCCCCGGTGGACGGCCGCGCGAGATCCCCTCCCCCCGGACGCCGACGCACCCAGCCCTTGTCCCCGCGGCGGGATCGCCGGGGGCCGCACGCTCCGGGCGCCTCTCCGCGTGACCGCCGTCGGACCGCGGGGCATGGTGGGGAGGTACGGAACGTCCTGCGGAGGCGGTTATGGCGCGTGAGTCGGAGTCGGGCCTGCCGATCGAGCCGGTGTACGGGCCGGACGCCCTGACCGGCTGGGACCCCGCGGACAGGCTCGGGGAGCCGGGGGCGTACCCCTTCACCCGCGGGGTCTACCCGAGCATGTACACCGGCCGCCCCTGGACGATGCGCCAGTACGCCGGTTTCGGCACGGCCGCCGAGTCCAACGCCCGCTATCGGGAGCTGATCGCCCACGGCACCACCGGGCTGTCCGTCGCCTTCGACCTGCCCACCCAGATGGGCCACGACTCCGACGCGCCCCTCGCGCACGGCGAGGTCGGCAAGGTCGGCGTGGCCATCGACTCGATCGAGGACATGCGGGTGCTGTTCGACGGCATCCCGCTGGACCGGGTGTCCACGTCGATGACGATCAACGCCCCGGCCGCGCCGCTGCTCCTGCTGTACCAACTGGTGGCGGAGGAGCAGGGGGTGCCGGCTGACCGGCTGACCGGCACGGTCCAGAACGACGTGCTCAAGGAGTACATCGCCCGCGGCACCTACATCTTCCCGCCCAGGCCCTCGCTGCGGCTGACGGCGGACATCTTCCGGTACTGCACGGCCGAGATCCCGAGGTGGAACACCATCTCCATCTCCGGCTACCACATGGCCGAGGCGGGCGCGTCCCCCGTGCAGGAGATCGCCTTCACCCTGGCCGACGGCATCGAGTACGTGCGCACCGCGGTCGCGGCCGGGATGGACGTGGACGACTTCGCCCCGCGCCTGTCCTTCTTCTTCGTCGCCCGCACGACGTTCCTGGAGGAGGTGGCCAAGTTCCGGGCCGCGCGCCGGATCTGGGCCCGGGTGATGCGGGAGGAGTTCGGGGCGCGCGACCCCAAGTCGCTGATGCTGCGCTTCCACACCCAGACCGCCGGGGTGCAACTGACCGCGCAGCAGCCGGAGGTGAACCTGGTGCGGGTCGCGGTCCAGGCCCTCGGCGCGGTCCTCGGCGGCACCCAGTCCCTGCACACCAACTCCTTCGACGAGGCGATCGCGCTGCCCACCGCCACCTCCGCGCGGCTCGCCCTGCGCACGCAGCAGGTGCTGGCCCACGAGACGGACGTGACGGCGACGGTCGACCCGTTCGCCGGGTCCTACGCGATGGAGCGGATGACCGACGACGTGGAGGAGGCGGCCGTCGAGCTGATGCGCGAGATCGAGGAGATGGGCGGCGCGCAGGCCGCGATCGAACGGGGCTTCCAGAAGGCCGAGATCGAGCGCAACGCCTACCGCATCGCCCAGGAGACCGACTCCGGCGAGCGGGTGGTGGTCGGCGTCAACCGCTTCCGGCTGGACGAGGAGGAGCCCTACGCGCCGTTGCGCGTGGACCCCGCCATCGAGGCCCGCCAGTGCGAGCGCCTCGCCCGGCTGCGCGCAGGACGCGACCGGGGCGCGGTCGACTCGGCCCTGACCGCGCTGGCGAAGGCGGCCGAGGGCGCGGACAACGTCCTCCACCCGATGAGGGAGGCGCTGCGGGCGCGGGCCACGCTGGGCGAGGTGTGCGGGGCCCTGCGCGAGGTGTGGGGGAGTCACGTGCCGAGCGACGCGTTCTGAGCCGGGGCCGGTGAGGGGTCACCGCCAGGTCCCGTTGTCGTACCCCCGTGCGACACTCCTTGCCATGTTCGGTGTCGTCCATCTCCCCACGTACCTCGCGGGCGTGGCCCTGATCGTGCTGCTGCCCGGGCCCAACTCCCTCTATGTGCTGTCCGTGGCCGCCCGCCGCGGGGTGCGCGCCGGGTACACCGCGGCCGCCGGGGTGTTCTGCGGGGACACGGTGCTCATGACCCTGTCCGCCGCCGGAGTCGCCTCGCTGCTCCAGGCCAACGCCGTGCTGTTCGGGATCGTGAAGTACGCGGGCGCCGGATATCTGACCTGGCTGGCGATCGGCATGATGCGGGCGGCCCGGCGGATGTGGCGCACCCGGCGGGAGCGGCAGCCGGAGGAGGCGGCGGAGGCGGCCGTCACCACCGAGGAACGCCCCTATCGCCGCGCCCTCGTGGTGAGCCTCTTCAACCCGAAGGCGATCCTGTTCTTCGTGGCCTTCTTTGTCCAGTTTGTGGACACCAGTTATGCCTACCCGGCCCTCTCCTTCGTCGTGCTGGGCGCCTTCGCCCAGGTGGCCAGCGTGCTCTACCTCAGCGCCCTCATATTCGGCGGCACGCGCCTCGCCGCCGCCTTCCGCCGCCGCAAGCGCCTGTCGGCGACGGCGACATCCGCGGCCGGCGTCCTCTTCCTCGGCTTCGCGGTGAAGCTGTCGCTGGCGTCGTAGCGGCGCGGGGCGGCAGGAGCGGCCGGGGCGCCGGAGTTCAGCCGCCGACGACGGCGTCGAGGTACGCCGCCAGGTCATCCGTCGCCGTCTCGCCCGCCCAGCCGACGTAGCCGTCCGGGCGGACCAGGAAGACGCCGGGGCCGTAGGACCGGGGGGCCGACGGCAGGGTCCGCACGCCCGCTCGCGGGGCGGCGGTCGCGCCCAGCAGGGTCCAGTGCGGGCCCCGGAAGAGGTCGAAGAGGCGGCCGCCGGGAATGTCGGCGTCCGGCGCGCGGTCGCCCGCGCGCACCCGTCCCGGGTCGGCCCGGGTCTCGGCGCTGAGCGACGACTCCCGGTATCCGACGCCGAGTTGGACGGTGGCCCGGCCCCGCCGGACCTCGCCGCGGTGCACGCCGGTGGACAGCTCCAGCACGGCCGCGGCGTTCGCCCGCCGCTCCTCCTCGTACGTGTCCAGCAGGGACTCGGGGGCGCCCCGCAGGACCGCGTCCAGTTTCCAGCCGAGGTTGTAGGCGTCCTGGACGCTGGTGTTCAGGCCCTGTCCGCCGGCTGGTGAGTGCACGTGCGCGGCGTCGCCCGCGAGGAACACCCGGCCCACCCGGAACCGGTCCGCGAGCGCGGCCCGGGGCCGGAACTCCGAGGCCCAGCGGACCTCGGTCACATCCGAGGCGGCCAGGTGGGTGTACCGGGCGACCAGCTCGCGCACGCCGTCCTCGGTCACATCGGGCTCCGAGCCCACCGGCAGCCGCGCGGCCATCTGGAACTCCTCGGTGCCGGCCAGCGGGCAGAGCCCGAGGGCGCTGTCGTCCGCGGCCGGGAAGGCGTGCCAGTGCGACCGGTCCAGGCCCCGCACCCGCAGGTCCGCCACCACGAACGGTGCCGGGTCGACGGTCTCGCCGGTCATGCCGACACCGAGGGCCCGCCGGATCCGCGAGCGACCGCCGTCGGCGGCCACCACATGGCGCGCGCGGACCGTCGTACCGTCGGCGAACGCCACGTCCACGCCGTCCGCGTCCTGCGTCAGGCCCGTGACCTCGCGCCCGAAGGCGGTCTTCCCGCCCAGTTCCGTGAGCCGGGCGTGGAGGATCTCCTGGGTGCGCCACTGCGGGATCATCAGCGGCGCGGGGTACGGCGTGCCCGCGTCCGGCTCGAACCGCTCGAACATCGACTCCTCGCCGACCCGCTCGCCATCGCGCCAGACCATCCGGTCCGGGTAGGGCCCGCCCGACGCGCGGACCGCGTCGATGACGCCCAGGTCGTCGAAGACCTCCTGGGTGCGGGGCTGGATCCCCTTGCCGCGCGAGCCCGGGAACAGAGCGTCCGCGCGCTCCACGAGCCGGGCCGCGACCCCGCGCCGGGCCAGGTCGATGCCGAGGGTGAGTCCGGTGGGGCCCGCGCCCACGATCAGGACGTCCGTCGTATCCACGACCACATCTCCTTAACGCCGTTAAGTGCCTTGCCATGAGGGTGGCCTTAACGCTGTTAAGCTGTCAAGCGTGAGTGCGGAACGACGATCGCCCCTGGACCGTGCCCGGGTCGCCGACACGGCGCTGCGGCTGCTGAACGAGGTCGGCCTCGACGGGCTGACCCTGCGCGCCATCGCGAAGGAGCTGGACGTCAAGGCGCCTGCCCTGTACTGGCACTTCAAGGACAAGCAGGCGCTGCTGGACGAGATGGCGACGCAGATGTTCCGGCGGATGGCGGCCGGCGCCGAACTCGACCCCGCCGACACCTGGCGGGAACGCCTGCTGAAGGTCAACCGCGGTCTGCGCGCCGCGCTGCTCGGCTACCGCGACGGCGCCAAGGTCTTCAGCGGCTCACGCTTCACCGGCGTCGACCACGCCCCCGCCCTGGAGGCGAACCTCCGGCTCCTGACGGACGCCGGGCTGACCTTCGCCCAGGCCGTCGACGCGGGCCGCACGGCCTACGCCTACACCATCGGCTTCGTCACCGAGGAGCAGGGCATGCGCCCCCTGCCGGGCGACGAGAAGGTCCGCACCGACATCGCCGACCGCGCCCGCCGCTTGGCCGACCACCCCCTCGCGGCGGCGGCCGGCGAACTCCTCTTCGACGACTACGACCGCCAGTTCGAAGAAGGACTGGCGGTCGTGATCGCGGGGATCGGGGCGCGGTACGGGGTGGCGTCCTAGGCGGAAAGGCTCCGCGCCTTCAGCGCCCGCCTGAGCCGTGGGCCGAACGGTTTCTCCACGAACCGGTGGATGAGCCAGGCCAGGAGCAGCATGGCCAGGACCGTCGCGGCGAGGGCAACCCCCGGTGACAGCCCGAGGGTCCGGCGCAGGACGCGGATGACGAACCAGCCCAGGTGTTCGTGGACCAGGTAGAAGGGGTACGTGAGCGCGCCGGCCGTGGTCAGCCAGGGCCAGGACGCCCAGCGGGTCCGGCCGACGGCGACGGCGGCGACGGTGGCGAAGGCGAGGGCGACGATCAGGATGACCACATAGGGGTCGCGGTGGAAGCCGAAGTGGCCGGCCGGGCGCCACAGGCCGCGGGTGGCCTCGCTCTGCCCGAGCAGCAGGGACACCGCGACGATGCCCCACAGCAGCAGGTTCCCGCCGAAGCGGTGCACCAGGTAGAGGGCGAGGCCGCCGATGAAGAAGGGCGCGTACTCGGGCATGAGGATCTGGTCGGTCAGCGCGTTGCCGGTGGTACGGCAGACCACCACCGCCAGCGTCCACACGGAGCAGAACAGCACCACCCGGCGGTAGGTGACGCCCCGCAGGACGACGAGCAGGGCGAACAGCGCGTAGAAGCGGACCTCGGCCCACAGCGTCCAGCACACGCCGAGCACGCGGGTCGCGCCCATCGGCTGCTGCAGCATCGTCAGGTTGACCAGGAACTCGTCCGGGCGGACCGGCGCGATGACGACCGGCAGCACCAGGGACGCCGCGGTGACCAGCACCAGCGCTACCCAGTAGGCGGGGTAGAGGCGCGAGACCCGGGAGCGGAAGAAGTCGCCGAGGGTGCGGCCCCAGCTGCTCATGCAGATCACGAAGCCGCTGATGACGAAGAAGAACTGGACGCCGAGGCAGCCGTAGACGGACAGCCGGGACAGGGCCGGGAAGAGCGTGGCCGGGCTCTGGTGCCAGGACTCGGAGACCGTGCCGCCGCGGCCGGTGTAGTGGTACAGGCAGACCATCAGCGCGGCCACGAGCCGCAGCCCGTCCAGTGCGAGCAGCCGGCTCCGGCGATCGGTGGGGGTGGCGGTGGGGGCGGGGGCGGCCGTCGTCCGGTCGGGCGGGGCGGGGACGGCGTCGAGGGCGGGGGAGGAAGCAGCCATGGTGCCCGGTACCTACCCGGACACCGGGATTCATGTCTCACGATCACATGAAACTACCTGAAATATTGCGGTAGTTGGGCTTACGTCCGGGTTAACGACACGGGGTATGGGTGGCGGCGGACCCGGGTGCGGGACGGGTCCGCCCGGGCTCAGCGCCGTACCGTCCTGCGCAGGCTGCGCGCCTTCTTCGCCACCCGGCGCACGGTCACGTTGCGCGGGATGAACGCCAGCTGGGACGGGATCCCGCCGGGCAGGGCGAGCGAGGTGAGCCTGCGGCGCTTGAAGTAACGGGAGTTCTCGGGGCCGAAGTTGGCCGCGAGCCAGGTCTCCGTCTCCGCGCGCAGCCCCGGCAGGATCTTCGACTGCATCGCGAAGCCCACCGCGCGCACCAGCGCGCCCAGCCGGTCCACGTCCATGCCCTGGCGCCGCTCGGTGACCGCGGCCGCGTCGGACAGGTCCGGCAGCAGGGCGTCCACGATGGTGACCGGGATCCGGTTGCTGTTCTCGTACGGCGTCAGCCGCTCCAGCAGCAGCTCGGTGCCCACCCGGGCGACCGGCAGTCCGTAGAGCGCGGAGGCGGTGAGCAGGGCCGTGGAGAAGCAGCCGACGACCAGCGCGGGACGCATCCGCTGGTACAGCACCTCGGCGAGGACCGGCGTGTCCACGACGGTCAGTTCGACGCCGAGCCGCTCCGCCTCCTGCTCCAGCGAGCGGGTGTAGCGTGCCGGGGCGGTGGGGTGCGGTTTGAACACGACCGCGGTGTGGCCCAGGGCCGCCGCGCCCCTCAGCATCCGCACGTGCAGGTCCTCCTCCTGCTCCGCGGTGAGGATGTCCAGCGCCGACAGGTACTGCCCGAGCAGCAGCGCGGGCTCCTCGGCGGCCGGCGACTCGCCGGCGGTCTGCGCGAGTTCCGCGAGCACCTTCGTGAAGGCCTGGGTGGGGACCAGCTCGCCGGGCACCTTGAACTCGGTCAGCAGCAGCGGCGCCAGCCCCGGCACCAGGTCCAGGTGGAGCACCCGGTCGACGCGCGTGCCGACCAGCGGGTCGATCTTGTTGCGGGTCGGGCCGTAGGACATCAGGCCGTCCGCGTAGACCGTGACCGGGGCGCCGTTGAAGATCTGGGCGAGCGCGAGCGCCGGATTGACCTGGATCGACTCGACGGCCAACTCGACGTCCTCGTCGCCCAGCCGCCACTCGTGCCGCAGGAACCGTTCCCACAGCGGCATGTCGTCCACCCGGGGGGCCCAGCCGCCCGGGTGGAACGGGAAGATCGTCTCGTTGTACGAGATCACGTCGTCGAACCGGTCGCGCAGCCGCTCGAACCCCGGCATCTCGTCGGGGCCCGGCGTCGTCTCGGGCGTCGCCGCGTTGTTGCAGACCAGCAGGATCCGCCGGTCGGCGGAGTCGAAGCAGCCGGAGTCCAGGGCGGCGGCGAGGGTGGCGATGCCGTACAGCGTGGACGCCTGGAAGATCTGGGTGGTCACGCGGCGGCCCCCGCGGCGGCGGGACGGCGGCGCAGCCGGCGCAGCTTGGTGGCGCGCTGCACGTCCATGGAGTCCAGGGCCTCGTCCAGCACGTCCTGCGGCATGCGGCGCAGTGCGGCGGCACTCAGGGATTTCAGTTTCTTCGCCACCGCGGGCTCGAACCTTTCGATGGATCCCAGATGATGGGAAATGATGGCGCAATACGTACGGACCGCCTTCGGCAGCAGTGCGTCCGCATCGCGGTCCGCGGCGGTCTCCGCAATCACCTGATCGAATGCCCGGATGAAATCGAGCTGGCGCACATCGCCGATCTGGGTGAGCGAGGAGGCGACCCCGCGCCGGTAGAACACGCCGAGCAGGCTCACCGCGGCGAAGGATTCCGCCTCCCGGTGCAGCTTCCAGATCCACGGCCGGTCCTCGGCCGTGCGCAGCCCGTCGGTGAAGTGCAGGAGCCCCTTGTCGACCAGCCGGCGGTGGTAGACGCCCGCCCAGGCGAACGCGTAGTCCACCGAGGTGGAGCGGTCCGCGGGCAGTATCGCCTCGCGCGGGTTCAGCACCTGGTTCCGCCGGCCGACCGGCACCCGGTGCACCTGGCGGGCCCGCGCGGTGCACTGCACATGGTCGGTGCGCAGGAAATCGACGCCCAACTCCTCTATGGCGCCGACAAGTTGGCCGAAGTAGCCGGGGGCGAGCCAGTCGTCGCCGTCCAGGAACGTCAGGTACTCGCCGCGCGCGCGGTCGATGCCGGTGTTGCGCGCGGTCGCCAGACCCCCGTTCTGTTCGTGCCGGACGAGGACCGCCCCGGGCAGCTCGCGCTCCGCGCGCGCGAGAATCGCGGGTGTCCCGTCGCGGGAACAGTCGTCGACGAGAATGAATTCGAAGTCCTCACGCGCGTTCGCCTTCAGGCTCCTGAGCGTGTCGGGCGCGTATTGCTGCACGTTGTAGAACGGCACGATGACGGAGAGCTTGACCACGTCAGGGACGTTAGGCGGACGCCCGTCATTCGTCTTGACGCCGTGCTTGATACTGGGTGAATGGCATGTGGCGAAGCCGTGAACCAGGCTTTATTACGGCCCTCCCGCAGGCCGATTCGCCGTCCGGCGACGTGCTGTTAACCGTTTGTTGCTTTCAGGTTGGGCGGAACGGCGGAATGCCTTCCTAGCGTCTTCGGCGTGCCAGCAAGTGCAACGAAGTCCCTGCGGGTCGCCGTCCTCGCGGACTCCGACACCCGCTGGAAGTGGGGCGCGCTCACCGCGCGGCGGCTCACTCCGGCGGATGCCGAGGTCCGGCTCGACGGCTACCTCCTGCGCGGCCGCGCCACCCCGACCGCCCGTCAGCTCAGCGAGGTGGGCGTACGCGCCGACTCCCTCCGCGAGGTCACCGGCGTCGAGTTCCTGCACGCGATGGGCCGGGAGCCCTACGACGTGCTGGTGCTGGCGCTGGTCGGCGGCGGCGTCCAGGCGATGCTGCACGGCCTGCGCAACGTCTGGGGCACCGGCCGGCGGCCCGTCGTCGTCACCGGCTACGTCGGCGTCGTCTACGAGAAGCTCACCGACGGCCTGCTGCTGCGGCACGGCGCGGACCTGGTCCTCGCCAACTCCCGCCACGACGCGGACCGTTTCCGGGCCGTGTACGAAGGGGTGGGCGCGGACGCCTCCTCGGTCACCGAGGTCGCGCTGCCCTTCCTCGGCGGGGAACCGTACACCGGCGAACACGACCCCTACACCGTGGTGTTCGCGGCGCAGCCGTCCGTCCCGGACAACCGCCGCGACCGCACCTACCTGCTGGACCGGCTCATCGGACACGCCCGCAAACACCCCGAGCGGGAGGTGCTGCTCAAGCTGCGCTCCAAGCCCGGCGAACACACCACCCACATCGAGGAACTGCCCTACCAGAAGCTGGTCCAGGGCAAGGACGTGCCCGCCAACTTCCGGCTGGTGTACGGACACATGGGCGAGGTGCTGGACCGTACCGACCTGCTGGTCACGGTCAGCTCCACGGCCGCCCTGGAGGCCCTGCACCGGCGTGTGCCCACCGCCGTCCTGACCGACCTCGGGGTGCGCGAGGCGCTCGGCAACCACCACTTCACCGGTTCCGGCTGCCTCGCCTCCTGGGACCAGCTCGACGCCGGGCACCGCCCCGCCCCGGACGAGGAGTGGGTGGCCCGGCAGGGCGTCGCCGCCGGCGAAGGCTCGTACGAGTCCTGCTTCTTCGCGGCCCGCGAGCGCATCGCCGGGCTGCTCGACCGCCCCGGCGGACTGCCGCCCCTCACCCCCTACTACACCTCCGAGACCGCGCCCGGCTATCTGCCCGGCATCCTCGCCCGCCACCACCTCGGCCCCGACGGCGCCCCGCTGCCCGGCGCCCCCACCGCCGACAAGGCGCCCGGCCCCGTCCGCCAGATCGTGCGCCGGGCCGCGCGCGGCGCCTACCGGCACGGCGTCCAGCGCGTCGCCCCGGTGATCCGGCGGATGGGGGAGCTGTGACCTCTACGCAAGGAGTGGAACCCATGTCCGACCCGCAAGCGGGCCAGGGCGCCTCGGTGCGCCGGGTGCTCGCGGTGATCCCCGCCCGCGGCGGCTCCAAGGGCGTGCCCGCGAAGAACCTCGCCCCGGTCGGCGGCGTCCCGCTGGTGGCCCGCGCGGTGCGCGAGTGCCGCGCCACCCGGCTGGTCACGGACGTCGTGGTCTCCACCGACGACCAGGCCATCGCCGCCGCCGCCCGCGCGGCCGGCGCCGAGGTGGTGCTCCGCCCGGCCGCCATCGCCGGGGACACCGCCACCTCCGAGGCCGCCGTCCTGCACGCCATGGACGCCCACGAGGCCCTGCACGGCGAGGTCGTCGACACGGTCCTGCTCGTGCAGTGCACCAGCCCCTTCCTCGTCCGCGAGGACATCGACGGGGTGGCCGGCGCGGTGGTCGAGGACGGCGCGGACACCGCGGTCACCGTGGCCCCCTTCCACGGCTTCGTCTGGCGGCACGACGAGACCGGCACCGGGGGCGGGGCCGGGGTCAACCACGACAAGTCGTACCGCCCCCGCCGCCAGGACCGTCCCCAGGACTTCCTGGAGACCGGCGCCGCCTACGCCATGGACGCGGCCGGTTTCCGCAAGCACCTGCACCGCTTCTTCGGCCGCACCGAACTCGTGCGCACCGACCCGGCGCGGGTGCTGGAGATCGACGACCCGCACGACCTGGCCCGGGCCCGCGCGCTGGCCCCCCTCTTCGACGCGGACCTCCCCCACTCCCGGCACCGCCCGAACGGGACCCCGGACGGTGCGCTGCCGACCGCCGACGACATCGACGCGGTCGTACTGGACTTCGACGGCACCCAGACCGACGACCGGGTGCTGATCGACTCCGAAGGACGGGAGTTCGTCTCCGTGCACCGCGGCGACGGACTCGGCATCGCGGCCCTGCGCAGGAGCGGGCTGCGGATGCTGATCCTGTCCACGGAACAGAACCCTGTGGTCGCCGCCCGCGCCCGGAAGCTGCGACTTCCCGTGCTGCACGGCATCGACCGCAAGGACCTCGCGCTCAAGCAGTGGTGCGAGGAGCAGGGCATTGCGCCGGAGCGCGTGCTCTACGTCGGCAACGACGTCAACGACCTCCCGTGCTTCGCCCTCGTCGGCTGGCCCGTGGCGGTCGCGAGCGCTCACGACGTCGTACGCGGCGCCGCACGCGCGGTCACCACCGTCCCCGGCGGTGACGGCGCGATCCGAGAGATCGCCAGCTGGATCCTCGGCCCCTCTCTCGATTCCCTCCCCAAGTAAGGACATCCCCTGATGAGCACCAACTCCCGTCTGCGTTCGTTCGGTTCGCGCGAGGTCGGCCCCGGCCGTCCCGTCTACATCTGCGGCGAGATCGGCATCAACCACAACGGTGAGCTGGAGAACGCGTTCAAGCTGATCGACGTGGCCGCCGAGGCCGGCTGCGACGCCGTCAAGTTCCAGAAGCGCACCCCGGAGATCTGCACCCCGCGCGACCAGTGGGACATCGAGCGCGACACCCCCTGGGGCCGGATGACCTACATCGACTACCGCCACCGCGTGGAGTTCGGCGAGGACGAGTACCGCCGGATCGACGCGTACTGCAAGGAGAAGGGCATCGACTGGTTCGCCTCCCCGTGGGACACCGAGGCCGTCGCCTTCCTGGAGAAGTTCGACCTGCCGGCCCACAAGGTGGCGAGCGCGTCCCTCACCGACGACGAGCTGCTGCGCGCCCTGCGCGCCACGGGCCGTACGGTCATCCTCTCGACCGGCATGTCCACCCCGAAGCAGATCCGCCACGCGGTGGAGGTCCTCGGCTCGGACAACATCCTGATGTGCCACGCCACCTCGACCTACCCGGCGAAGGCCGAGGAGCTGAACCTCCGCGTGATCAACACGCTGGAGAAGGAGTTCCCGAACGTCCCGATCGGCTACTCCGGCCACGAGACCGGCCTGCAGACCACCCTGGCCGCCGTCGCCCTGGGCGCCACCTTCGTCGAGCGCCACATCACCCTCGACCGCGCCATGTGGGGCTCCGACCAGGCCGCCTCCGTCGAGCCGCAGGGCCTGACCCGGCTCGTCCGCGACATCCGCACCATCGAGGCCTCCCTGGGCGACGGCGTCAAGAAGGTCTACGACTCCGAGCTCGGCCCGATGAAGAAGCTGCGCCGCGTCGCCGGTGTCGTCGCCGAGGCCGAGATCGCGGCGGCCGCCGGCGAGCCGGTCACGGTGTGAATCCCCACTTACGACGGGACGGTCACCCCCCGATGAGCCCCCGCGCCGGCCACCCCGGCCCCCCTTCCCGCACGCTCGCCTTCGTGGAGAGCCCGGTCCAGCTGCTGAACGTGCTGGAGTGGGCGCGTCCGCACGGCCTGCGGGGCAGGGAACCGGACGTGGTGCGGGGGACCGGTGCCGGGTTTGACGCGGGTCCGGTCACGGGCGCCGCGCCGGTGCCGGACCCGGACCGGCCGACGGGCACGGACCGCCCGCCCGCCTCCGAACCGCTGCCGTCCGTGCCCGCGCAGGTGCGCCGGACCGTGGCCGGCGGTCCGGCGCAGGCCGGGGCGGACCTCACGGTCGTCGTGCTGTCCCCGACCGACCCCATGACCCGCGGTCAGCTGCGCCGCATGGCGGACCTGGCCCGCGACGAGGGGTACCGGGTGCGCTGGGAGGAGGCGCGCGGCGGAGCCACCGCGCCCTTCGCCACCATCGGGGGCCTCGCGGGGCTGCTCCGCCGGGCCGACCGCGTCGTCATGGGCGACCCCTTCTCCCGCTACGTCCAGCTGCTGCTGACCATCACCCGCGCGCGCGACCTGGTCGTGGTGGACGACGGCACCGCGACGATGGAGTTCGTCGCCCAGCTCGCCCGCGGCGAACGCCTGGTGCGCTGGCACCGCAAGGGCGGCCGTCCGGGCCCCCGCGACCTGCTGTTCGCCCCGGTCTCCTCCTCGGCCCGCCGCAGGCTGGCCCCCGGCGGCCGCCGCCGGGTCGAGGTCTTCTCCTCGATGCCGGTGACCGAGGTCCCGGACGGCGTGACCGTCACCGCGAACGACTTCGCCTGGACCCGCGCCCGCTTCGGCCCGCCGCGCATCACCAAGGGCGCGGACATGGTGGGCACCTCCCTGGTGGAGACGGGCGTGGTGGACGGCGAGCGCTACCTCGACGCCGTCCGCACCCTGGCCAAGGCCCACGGCGCCACCCGCTACTTCGCCCACCGCCGGGAGAGCACGGAGAAGCTGCACCGGCTGGCCGCGGAGACCGGACTGGAGATCGTCCGCCCCGACCTGCCCCTCGAACTCATCGCCCGCCGCGGCCCGATCGGCCGTACGATCCTCAGCTTCCCCTCCACCGTGGTGCACACCCTCCCCCTGGCCCTCGCCGGTACCGGAGTCCGCGTCGCCGTCTGCGACATCGACCCGGCCTGGCTCACCGACCACGCCTCCCCCCGGGCCCAGGGCTTCCTGTCGGGGGTGACGGGAACGGCCCGCGACGTGCACCGACTGGCGAGAGTGAGCCCCGCGTAGCCCCCTCGCCCCCGCATACCCCGGGTAAGAGGTTGACTTGATTTCTTACCTGCCTCACGGGGAGCATGGCGTCGCCGGCGCGGCCTGCCGGCGACGGGGACAACGGGGAGGCTGCAGGCGTGTCCTGGGACGAGTGGGAGCAACTGAAAGCGGACGCCGCGACCCGCGGCGGCACCGGCATGCGACTGAACCAGCTTGATCCCGGCGGAGGCGGCGGCGCCGACGCCGCCCGTCTCAAGTCGGACAAGAAGGTCTGGACGAAGGCCGGCGAGGACACCAAGGGCCTCCAGGACGGCCTCGGCAAGGCGCTGGGGAAGCTGGAGGACGGCCAGTCGGGACTGGGGGACACGGCCGGTTGCCAGTCCGCCGCCGCGCAGAAGGAGTTGCACGACTCCTGGAAGAAGTACGTCGAGGACGTGAACGGCCGCTGCGGCGAACTCGGCGGGCTGCTGGAGCGCGCGGGGCACGACCTGTCGATGACCGACGGCGATGTGCAGGCCGCCCTGGACAAGCTGAAGACCAAGTACCAGGACACCGAGGCCGTCGGCGGCCAGGCGAAGGGCCGGTGACGGGGGCGTGGACCTGGCGACCCTGAAGGCCTTCGAACCGTCCCGGTACCAGGAGGCCGCGGACGGCTACCAGGCCGCAGGCGACACCGCGAGCGCGGCCAAGGACACCATCGAGAACGGGATCAGCGCGGCGATACGCAACAAGCTCGAAGGCAAGGCGGCGGAGGCGGCCCTGCGCGAGCTGAAGGAACTCGGCAAGAACTTCCACTACGTGCAGACCGAGTGCGCGCTGGTCAGCACCGCGTTGAACGCGTTCGCCTTCGACATGGCCGCGGCCAAGCGGAAGCTGGAGGCGGCCCTGGCGGACGCCGAGGCGGCGGGCTGCAAGGTCGGCGCGGACGGCTCGGTCACCTTCCCCGCAGGTGGCAAGGAGGTCGACGGCAAGGTGCCGGAGGGCGGCACCGTGCGGGCGAGCACCAGTCCGACGGACCCGACGGCGTCCGCGCTGGAGCGCCAGGCCGTGAACATGCACCCGAACCCGAACTTCGGCAAGGCCGTGGAATTCGCCGACCGCATCGGCGACGCCCTGAAGGAAGCCACGGACGCGGACGCCAAGTGGGCCCCGAAACTGCGGGCGTTGAAGGCGGACGACGATCTGGTGGTGTCGAACCGGGACTGGTCGGACGTGAAGTCGGACCAGGACGGGGTGAGCGACGCAGGCAAGAAGTACCTGGACTCCCTGCCGCAGCCGCCCGAGAAGGGCAGCCCGAAGGACAACGCGGCCTGGTGGAAGGGCCTCACTCCCGAGCAGCGTGCGGCATGGCTGTCCCTGCGCCCGGACAGCGTGGGCAAGCTCGACGGCCTGCCCTCGACGGTGCGCGACGAGGCCAATCGCGTGGTGCTGGACGAGACGCAGGCGCGCTACCGGATCGAACTCGACGGCATGCCGAAGCCACCGGCCAACGAGTGGACGTACATCACCGCCTACGGCGGCTTCGGGGCGATGCCGTCCAAGGTGCACACCGACGAATGGATGGACTGGTACCGCAAGTACGGCGAGCGCTACGACCACCTCACCAAATCGCTGAACGGCATGGAGGCCATCCAGAGCCGCTTCGACTCGACCGGCCTGGGCACCAAGGACCACCGCACGGGCCTGCCCCCGGCCTTCCTCCTCGGCTTCAGCGCGGACGGCAACGGCCGGGCGATCATCGCCAACGGCGACCCGGACACGGCCCGGCACCAGGCCGTGTACGTGCCGGGCACGACCTCCAATCTGAGCAACATCGGCGGCAACGTCGACCGGATGACCGCCACCTGGCGGGTGGCCACCGACGAGGCCGACGGGCAGCCCGTCTCGACCATCACCTGGCTCGGTTACGACGCCCCGCAGGACATCGTGAAGGACTCGCCGTTCCGGCACTACGCGGACGACGGCGCCCCGGCCTTCAACCAGTTCCTCGACGGACTGGAGGCCGCGCACTCGGGCGACGACCCGCCGCACCGCACGGTGATCGGGCACTCGTACGGCACCACCCTCGTCGGCTCGGCCGCCGACCACGGCACGCTGAACGCGGACGACGTGATCACCGCGGGCAGCCCCGGTGTGACGGTGCCGAAGGCGGAGCAGCTGGACGTCCCGAAGGGCCATGTCTGGAACGAGGAGGCGGACGGCGACATCGTGCCGGACATCGGCCGCTTCGGTCACGGCGGTACCGACTGGGACGGACCCTGGACGGTGCCCAGCGACGAACGCTTCGGCGCCAACCAGATGACCACCGACACGAAGGGCCACAGTGGTTACTGGGACGAGGGCTCCGACAGTCTGCTCAATCAGGCCCTGGTCGTCGCCGGACACGGGGAGGACGTGCAGCTGAAGGAACCCACGCCGACCTGGAAGTACACCCGTTAGGAAGAGCGAGGCCCGCCGATCTTGAAGAACCGCACGAGCGCCGCCGCGCTCCTCGCGTCCACCGTCCTCATCACCCTCACTGGATGCAGCATGACCTCAAGCACGGAAGCCGACGACGTTCCGTCCGCCGGCACCAGCACGTCACGGGACGCCGCCGACAGGACGGAGAGCGTGTCCAGCCGGCTCTACGACCTGATCGGCGTCAAGGGAAAGGCCTCCGACAGCGGCCCCGGCGTCCAGGAGTGCTCGGGCAAGGACCGGGACACGTACTTCCGGATCTTCCACAAGTGGAGCTTCTATCCCGCGTCGGCGGGCGATCTCGACGCCGCGATGCAGCACCTCAAGGACGGGATGCCCGAGCACGGCTGGAAGATCGTCGAGTACGGCCCCGACACCAGCCAGAACAAGAACCTCACCCTGGTGGCGGACAACGACGAGCAGAAGGCCGGCGTCCACATCACCCAGATGAAGAAGAGGAACCCGCCCAAGCTGAGCCTGATGGTCGTCTCCGGCTGCTACCGGGTTCCCGAGGGGCAGAAGGTGGAGCACTTCTAGGGGTCAGCGGATGTGCTGCGTGAGGAAGAGCGCGGCGCGGTCCAGGGCCTGGTCGGCCTCGTCCAGGGAGCCGGCGTAGGCCTGGAAGACGTGCGGGACGTCCGCGGTGACGTCGAGTACGACGTCCACGCCGGCCGCCCGCGCGCGCTCGGCCATCCGGGTGGAGTCGTCCAGCAGGAGTTCGTCCGTGCCCACCTGGAGCAGCATCGGCGGAAGGCCCGTCGGATCGGCATGGACGGCCGGGCTGAGCAGGGGGTGGCGCGGGTCCTGCCCCGCGCGGTAGAGCGCCCCGCTGTGCTCCAGGCCCTCGCGGGTGAAGAAGGGGTCGATCCCGGCCTTGGAGTCGAGGCTCTCCCCGGTCCGGGTGGCGTCGAGGCCCGCCGAGAACGCCACGATCGCCGCGGGCAGCGGCAGCCCCGCGTCCCGCGCCGCGAGGCACGTGGTCACGGACAGGCCGCCCCCGGCCGAGTCCCCGGCGAACACGATCCGCTCCGGGTCCTCGCCGCCGTCCAGCAGCGCCCGGTAGGCGGCCAGGCAGTCCTCGGTCGCGGCCGGGAAGGGGTGCTCCGGGGCGAGGCGGTAGTCGAGGGACAGCGCCCTGATCCCGGTCCTGACCACGAGGTTCGCGGTCAGGCAGAGGGCGGTCTCGGGCGAGCCGAGGAGGAAGGAACCGCCGTGGAAGTAGAGGATCGTCCCGGGACGCGGCGCGGGGGCCGGGCCGGCGGGCTCGACCAGGAGGGCCGGGCGGGGACCCAGGTCGGTGGTCGTCGTGTGGATTCCGTCCGGCACGCGCATCTGTGCCATCAGCGCCCGGAACCCGGCCCGGCGTTCCTCGATGGACCAGGGGCCCTCGGGCTGGGGTGCGTGACGCAGTTGCGCGCGCAGCGCCGCTCGCTGTTCCTTGCTCATGACTGCAGCTCCGATCGTCGATAACTGCCGCTACACTATATGCCGTGGCATATAAATCAAGTGGTGACGGCGCCCCGGCCCTCGCGGCGTTCTTCGACGACCTCGTGCGCTGCGAGACGCGCCTGTACAACGCCCTCAACGACCGCCTCCGCGAGCGGCACGGCATCGTCACGTCCCAGTACGAGTTCCTGCGCCGGCTCCGCGACCGCCCCGGCGCCCGGGTCGCCGACCTCGCCACCGACTTCGCGATCGGCATCGGCGCGACGAGCAAGGGCATCGACCGGCTGGAGCGGCGCGGGTGGGTCGTGCGGCGCCCCAACCCCGCCGACCGCCGGTCGTCGCTGCTGGAGCTGACGGAGGCGGGGGCGGAGCTGGCCGAGGCGGCGGCCGGGACCTTCGGCGAGTGCCTGGCCGAGCTGATGGGCGGCACGTTCGAGGGTGAGCGGCTGGCCGTCGCGGCCCGGGCGATGGGGGAGCTGCGGGCCACGCTGGAGCGGGGGCAGGTGGGGGTGCCCACGGGCTGAGGGCGCGGCCCCGCCCCCTACGCCTTCCTGGCCAGCACGAACGCCCGGGGGCGGGTCTCCTCCCCGGACGGCTCCCGGCGCACCGTCGCCACCAGGGCGAGACCCGCCTCGGCCAGCAGGGACGTGATCTGTTCGGGGGAGCGCCAGTAGTAGTCCAGGGCGATCCTGTGGGTGAAGCGTTCCGAGAGGTGGAGACGGGGGAGCGGTTCGCCGGGCTTCGGGGTCTGGAAGGCGAGGAGCGCCGGGGCGCCCGGGGCGAGCGCACGGTGGAATCCGGCGAAGACCCCCGGGAGGCGGGCGTCCGGCACGTGGATCGTGGAGTAGAGCGCGAGGAGGCCGCCCAGGGACCGGTCCGGGACGTCCAGCGACGTCATCGAGCCGGTGCGGAAGCGGAGCCCCGGATGGGCCTCGCGGGCCAGCGCCACCATCGCGGGGGAGAGATCGACGCCGAACGCCGGGACCCCCTGCTCGTGGAGCAGCGCGGTGACGTAGCCGGGTCCGCTGCCCAGATCGGCCACCGGGGCCGTGCCCCGCGCCAGCTCGGCGAACGCCATGACGACGCTCCGGTCCAGGGGGTGGACCAGGCCGGACGGGTAGCGGGCCGCGTAGTCCCCGGCGATCGCGTCGTAGGAGGTACGGGTCGTCTGCAGGAAGTCCTCGGTCGCTTCGGTCACGGCTGGGGACCCTAGCGGGCGCGGGCCGACCGGAGGTCCGGTTCGTGGACATGGCGAGCGTGACACCGGTGAGGCGTGGTATCCGTGGAAGGAGGAAAACAGAGGGATTTACCCATCAGAGTCCGCACCCATGCGTCCGGCGGTCAGATTTTCTTCCCCTATCGGGCTGAACTTTTGTTGATCGAGGGGTAGTTGACCGGCGGGGCGTCCTACCCTTCAGAGGGTGAAGCAATTGATGTCCCTAGAGTCCGAGGCCGGCCTTTCGGGGGATGTGCTCCCCGGCGTGCTGAGCGAGTCCCTGCACGCCGAACTCGTCGCCTTCCGCCGCGACTTGCACATGCACCCGGAGCTCGGCAACCAGGAGTTCCGCACCACCGCCGCGATCAAAGAGCGCTTGGAGAAGGCCGGGCTGCGCCCCCGCGTCCTCGCCACCGGAACCGGACTCGTGTGCGACATCGGGCTGAAGGAGGGCGAGCGCCCCGCCGTACCGTTGCTCGCGCTGCGCGCCGACATCGACGCGCTGCCGATCCCGGACACGAAGAGTGACTGTCCGTACCGCTCCACCGTCCCCGACCGGGCGCACGCGTGCGGGCACGACATGCACACGACCGTGGTGCTGGGCACCGGCCTCGTCCTCGCCGACCTGCACGCCAAGGGCCTGCTCACCCGGCCCGTACGGCTGATCTTCCAGCCCGCCGAGGAGGTGCTGCCCGGCGGCGCCCTCGCGGCCATCGCGGACGGCGCGCTCGACGGGGTCGGACGGATCCTCGCCGTGCACTGCGACCCCCGCGTCGACGCCGGCCGGATCGGGCTGCGGCACGGTCCGATCACCAGCGCCTGCGACCGGCTGGAGATCGCCCTGGACGGCCCCGGCGGACACACCGCGCGCCCGCACCTGACCACCGACCTGGTCACCGCCGCCGCCCGGGTCGCGGTCGACGTGCCCGCGCTGATCGCCCGCCGCGTGGACACCCGCGTCGGGCTCGCCCTCACCTGGGGCCGGATCGAGTCGGGGCACGCGCCGAACGTCGTACCGCAGCACGCCGAGCTGTCCGGCACCGTCCGCTGCCTGGACCTGGAGGCGTGGCGGCAGGCCCCCGACATCGTGCACGCGGCCATCGACGAGGTCGCCACCCTGCACCGGGCCAAGTCCGAGATCAACTACGTGCGCGGGGTGCCGCCCGTCGTCAACGACCGCGGCGCCGCCGATCTGCTGCGCCGGGCGATGGCCGCCCGCCGGGGCCGGGACTCCATCGAGAGCACCGAGCAGAGCCTGGGCGGCGAGGACTTCTCCTGGTACCTGGAGCACGTGCCCGGCGCCATGGCCCGGCTCGGGGTGCGCCGCCCCGGCGAGCGCACCGTGCGCGATCTGCACCAGGGCGACTTCGACGCCGACGAGCACGCCATCACGGTCGGCGTGGAGATGTTCACCGCGGCCGCGTTCCTGGACGACAGCGACGGCCGGCAGACCTGAGCCGCGCGGCCCCTCCGGGGGCCGCGCCCGGGTCCGCAGAGCGGGCCCGCCGCTTGGGCGCAACACATCCGCAAGCCAATCCTGTGTGGTGCGCGACACCCCCGCGAGACGGCTCGGACGTCGAGTTCAGACACTGTTTGCCTCGAATCGATAACGGCTTCGAGAGAGGGTTTTTTGCGACATCTACGCGCGTTACGATGCCGCGAAGCCGTCGCCGCCGGGGTGTTCGGCTCAAGCGCCGACATGGCGCTCAGGTCAGGTGAAGGAGCCTTCCCGTGCGCCGGGTAGCCAAGATTTCCGCTGCGTGTCTCACCACCGCGGCCCTCGCCCTTGCCGCCACTGCCTGTGGCAAGACGTCCTCCGACGACGCCAGTTCCTCCCCTTCGGGCGGCGGCAAGGGCGGCGTCAAGATCGGTCTCGCCTACGACGTCGGCGGCCGTGGCGACCGGTCCTTCAACGACTCCGCCGCGCGCGGTGCCGACAAGGCCGAGAAGCAGTTCGGCGGTTCCATCAAGGAGCTGACCGCCAAGACCTCGGACACCGAGGCCGACCGCGAGCAGCGCCTCCAGGACCTGGCGGACGCCGGCTACAACCCGATCGTCGCCGTGGGCTACGCCTACGCCCCGTCGGTGCAGAAGATCGCCGCGAAGTACCCCAAGACCAGCTTCGGCATCGTCGACTCGGTCGTGGACGGCAAGAACGTCGACAGCATCACCTTCACCGAGGAGCAGAGCTCCTACCTGGCCGGTGTCGCCGCCGCGCTGAAGACCAAGAAGAACCACATCGGCTTCATCGGCGGTGTCGACAACCCGCTGATCAAGAAGTTCGAGGCCGGTTACGTGCAGGGTGTGCACGACACCAACCCCAAGGTGAAGGTGGACGTCCAGTACCTGAGCCACGGCCAGGACACCTCCGGCTTCTCCAGCCCGGACAAGGGCCAGCAGGCCGCGCAGGGCATGCTCGACAACGGCGCCGACGTCATCTACACGGCGGCCGGCTCCTCCGGCACCGGCGCCATCGAGGCCGTCAACGGCGTCAAGGGCGCCTGGGCGATCGGCGTCGACTCCGACCAGTACAACATCCCGGGCATGGAGAAGTACAAGAGCTCCATCCTGACCTCCGCGGTCAAGAACGTCGACGTCGGCGTCTTCGACTTCATCCAGTCCGTCAAGAACGGCAAGCCGCTCGCCGGCAACAACGTGTACTCCCTCGCCAAGGGCGGTGTCTCCCTGGCCACCAGCGGTGGCTACCTGAAGGACATCCAGCCCAAGCTGGACGCCGCCAAGCAGCAGATCGTCGACGGCAAGATCAAGGTCAAGACCACCCCTTGAGCTGACCCGGCCGACCTGTAGGGGTCCGGCCGTACACCGGACCCGTCGGCCCCCAAGGGTCCGGTCCGTCCACCGGACCCCGGCTCGGCGCGGGTGAGTCGTTCGCGGCCCCTTCGCCGAGCCATAACAATGTGTCAACTCTACGCGTGTAGCTAGGAGTTGCCGCGCTAGCGTCGCCGACGCCTGCCCTCCCTCCCCTACGCAGCCCCTTTCCCCGAGGAGAGTGCGCCATCAACGCGTCCAGCCCTCCCGCTGCCGTCGAACTGCGCGGCATCACCAAGCGTTTCCCCGGCGTCGTCGCCAACCGCGACATCGACATCACCGTGTCCAAGGGCACCGTCCATGCCCTGTGCGGTGAGAACGGCGCCGGCAAGTCCACCCTGATGAAGATCCTCTACGGCATGCAGCAGCCGGACGAGGGCACCATCACCATCGACGGCGAACAGGCCGTCCTGCACAACCCCGCCGACGCCATCGCCCGCGGCATCGGCATGGTGCACCAGCACTTCATGCTCGCCGACAACCTCACCGTGCTGGAGAACGTCGTCCTCGGCGCGGAGAAGCTGCACGGCATCGGCGGCAAGGCCCGCGCGAAGATCAAGGAGATCTCGGACGCGTACGGCCTGAACGTGCGCCCCGACGTCCTCGTCGAGGAGCTGGGCGTCGCCGACCGCCAGCGCGTGGAGATCCTCAAGGTCCTCTACCGCGGCGCCCGGACGCTCATCCTGGACGAGCCCACCGCCGTCCTCGTGCCGCAGGAGGTCGACGCCCTCTTCGACAACCTGCGCGAACTCAAGGCCGAGGGCCTCACCGTCATCTTCATCTCGCACAAGCTGGGCGAGGTGCTCTCCGTCGCCGACGAGATCACCGTCATCCGGCGCGGCACGACCGTCGGCACCGCCGAGCCGGCCTCCACCACCCCCCGGCAGCTCGCCGAGATGATGGTCGGCAGCGAGCTGCCCACCCCGGAGACCGAGGAGTCCACGGTCACCGACGTCCCGATGCTCACGGTCGACGGCCTGCACCTCGGCCAGACCGACCTGGACGGCATCGAGCGCGTCGTCCTCGACCGGATCTCCTTCACCATCCACAAGGGCGAGGTCCTCGGCATCGCCGGGGTGGAGGGCAACGGCCAGTCCGAGCTGGTCGAGGCGATCATGGGCATGCGCAACCCGGACGCCGGGACCATCACCCTCGACGGCACCGACATCTCGCAGAGCGCCACCCGCGACCGCCGCGAGGCCGGCATCGGCTACATCCCCGAGGACCGCCACCGCCACGGCCTGCTCCTCGAAGCCCCGCTGTGGGAGAACCGCATCCTCGGCCACGTCACCGAGAAGCCCAACTCCCGCGGCGCGCTGCTCGACACCAAGGGCGCCCGCGCCGACACCGAGCGGATCGTGCGGTCGTACGACGTCCGCACCCCCGGCATCGACGTCACCGCCGCCTCGCTGTCCGGCGGCAACCAGCAGAAGCTGATCGTCGGCCGCGAGATGAGCCACGACCCCAAGCTGCTCATCGCCGCCCACCCCACCCGCGGGGTGGACGTCGGCGCGCAGGCGGCCATCTGGGACCACATCCGCGAGGCCCGCCGCGAGGGCCTCGCGGTGCTGCTGATCTCCGCCGACCTGGACGAGCTGATCGGCCTGTCCGACACCCTGCGGGTGATGTACCGCGGCCGCCTGGTCGCCGACGCCGACCCCGCCACCATCACGCCCGAGGAGCTGGGCTCCGCCATGACGGGTGCGGCCACCGGCCACCTGGAGCACGCGGAGGACGACGCGCGATGAACAAGCTGACCTCACGGATCGACAAGGAGCGGCTGCTCCTCGGGATCGCGGCGCCGCTGCTCGCGATCGTCGCCGCGCTCGTGATCACCGCCCTGGTGATCCTCGCGACCGGCAAGAACCCCGGCCCCGCCTTCAGCGACATGCTGACCTACGGCTTCGCCAGCGACAGCCAGGTCTACATCCTCAACAAGGCGACCACCTACTACCTCGCGGGTGTCTCGGTGGCCATCGGCTTCCGGATGAACCTGTTCAACATCGGTGTCGACGGCCAGTACCGGCTCGCCGCGTTCTTCGCCGCCGTGCTCGGCGGAGCGCTGACCCTGCCCGGCTGGCTCTCCGTGCTGCTCATCCTGATCTGCGCCATGGGAACCGGCGCGGTGTGGGCGGCCATCGCCGGTGTCCTCAAGGTGACCCGGGGCGTCAGCGAGGTCATCTCGACCATCATGCTGAACTCGATCGCCACCGCGGTCATCGCCTACCTGCTCCAGCCCGGGAAGCTCGCCCAGCTCCAGCAGGGCGGCACCGTCGTCGCCACCAAGCCGCTGCCGTCGTCGTCGCACTTCTTCAACATCGACACCGGCCCGGCCGGCGAGCTGTGGGGCTTCATCGTGATCGCCGCCCTCGTCGGCATCGCGTACTGGTTCGTCCTCGGCCGCACCCGGTTCGGCTACGACCTGCGCACCGTCGGCCAGTCCGAGAGCGCGGCCGCGGCGAGCGGTGTGTCGGTGAAGAAGATGGTCGCCACCAGCATGATCATCTCGGGTGCGGTGGCCGGTCTGATCGGCATGCCGACCCTGCTCAACGACAGCTACCAGTTCAGCAGCGACTTCCCGACCGGCATCGGCTTCACCGGCATCGCCATCGCGCTGCTCGGCCGCAACAACCCGATCGGCATCGCGCTCGGCGCCCTGCTGTGGGGCTTCCTGGAGCGCACCACCAACCACCTGGAGTTCCAGGGCTACGACAAGGAGATCCTCGGCGTGATCCAGGGCGTCATCGTCCTGTGCGTCGTGATCGCCTACGAGGTCGTACGCCGGTACGGCCTCAAGCGCCAGCAGCAGCGGGTCGGCGCGGAACTCGCCGCCCAGGTCGCCGCCGCCCCGATGAAGAAGCAGGAGGTGGCGTGATGACTGCCACGATGACCGACGCGCCGCCGCCCGCGGCGCCCAAGGCCGCGGACGCCGCGCCGCGCAGCTCGGGCCGCTCGCTCGGCCAGATCCTGGTGCTCGTCGCGGGCGCGCTGCTGCTCCTGGCCGCGGTCCGGGTGATCACCGGTTCGCAGGACCTCGACTCCGCGGGCCAGGTCGGCGCCGCCCTCGGGCTCGCCGTGCCGATCGGCCTCGCCGGTCTCGCCGGCCTGTGGTCGGAGCGGGCCGGCGTGGTCAACATCGGCCTCGAAGGCATGATGATCCTCGGCACGTTCGGCGCCGGCTGGGCCGGCTGGCAGTCCAGCCCCTGGCTCGGCCTGCTGTGCGGCATCGGTTTCGGCGTCCTCGGCGGCCTGGTGCACGCGGTCGCCACCATCACCTTCGGCGTCGACCACATCGTCTCCGGTGTGGCGCTCAACCTGCTCGCGCTCGGCGCCACCCAGTACCTCGCCAAGCTCTGCTTCACCGACGGCGCGGCGGCCAACGCGGGCGGCAACCCGAAGCAGTCCCCGCCCGTGGACGCCCTGCCGGACGTCACCGTCCCCGGCCTGTCCGACGGCCTCCAGTCGATCGAGGGCCACCACTGGTTCCTGGTCTCCGACCTCGCCGGCATCCTCGGCGGCGTGGTCACCCACCTGTCCGTGGTGACGATCCTCGCCGTGGTGCTGTTCGTGGGCAGCTGGTGGCTGCTGTGGCGCACCCCGTTCGGGTTGCGGCTGCGCTCCTGCGGCGAGAACCCGGTCGCCGCGGAGTCCCTGGGCGTCAACGTGTACAGCTACAAGTACGCGGCCGTCGCCGTCTCCGGCGGCCTCGCCGGCCTCGGCGGCGCCTTCCTCGCGCTCGTCACCTCGCACACCTACCTGGAGGGCCAGACCGGCGGCCGCGGCTACATCGGCCTCGCCGCGATGATCTTCGGCAACTGGCGGCCGGGCGGCCTGGCCATGGGCGCGGGCCTGTTCGGCTACTCCGACGCCCTCCAGCTGCGCAACGGCGGCACGACCGTGCACGCGCTGCTGCTCCTGCTGGTCGTGCTGCTCGTCGCCCTCGCCGGGTGGAAGCTGTACCGCAAGGCGACGTGGCAGGGCGTGATCAGCCTGGTCGTGGCCGCGGCCGTGCTGGTCTGGTACCTGTTCACCGACGAGGTGCCGAGCGACTTCGTGGGTGCCACGCCGTACGTCGTCACGCTGCTGGTGCTGTCGCTGTCCGCGCAGCGTCTGCGGATGCCGAAGGCGGACGGCATGCGGTACCGGAAGGGTCAGGGCAAGTGAGCCGGGAAGACGACGGGTTCGACTGGGAGGCGCTGCGCGCCGCGGCCCGGGAGGCGATGGTGCACGCCTACGCCCCCTATTCGGGCTACCCCGTCGGGGTGGCGGCCCTGGTCGACGACGGCCGCACCGTCACCGGCTGCAACGTCGAGAACGCCTCCTACGGCCTCGGCCTGTGCGCCGAGTGCGGCCTGGTCTCCGAGCTGCAGCGCACGGGTGGCGGCCGCCTCACCCACTTCACCTGCGTGAACGGTGAGGGCGAGCTGCTCGTCCCGTGCGGCCGCTGCCGCCAGCTGCTGTACGAGTTCGGCGGCCCGGAACTGCTCCTGGACACCCCCGAGGGCGTCCTGCCGCTGTCCGGGATGCTCCCGCAGGCCTTCGGCCCGGACCATCTCACCAAGTAACTCCCGTACGGCCCCCCTGACCACCTCAGGGGGGCCGTACACCTTCGCACCTCCCGGAAGGAAGCCACCAGCCATGGCCATGGACGCCATCTCCGTCATCCGCACCAAGCGGGACCGCGGCGAGCTGACCGACGAGCAGATCGACTGGGTCATCGACGCGTACACCCGCGGCGAGGTCGCCGACGAGCAGATGTCCGCGCTCGCCATGGCGATCCTGCTCAACGGCATGAACCGGGGCGAGATCGCCCGCTGGACGGCGGCCATGATCGCCTCCGGCGAGCGCATGGACTTCTCCACGCTGTCCCGCCCGACCGCCGACAAGCACTCCACCGGAGGCGTCGGCGACAAGATCACCCTGCCGCTGGCCCCGCTGGTCGCGGCCTGCGGCGCGGCCGTACCGCAGCTGTCCGGCCGGGGCCTCGGCCACACCGGCGGCACCCTCGACAAGCTGGAGTCCATCCCCGGCTGGCGCGCCCTGCTCTCCAACGAGGAGATGCTGGACGTGCTGGACTCGGTCGGCGCGGTGATCTGCGCGGCGGGCGACGGTCTGGCCCCCGCCGACAAGAAGCTGTACGCGCTGCGCGACGTCACCGGCACGGTCGAGGCCATCCCGCTGATCGCCTCCTCCATCATGTCCAAGAAGATCGCCGAGGGCACGGGCTCCCTGGTGCTGGACGTGAAGGTCGGCTCCGGCGCCTTCATGAAGACCCTGGCGGACGCCCGTGAGCTGGCCTCCACCATGGTGGGCCTGGGCACGGACCACGGCGTGCGCACGGTCGCGCTGCTGACGGACATGTCCACCCCGCTCGGCCTGACGGCGGGCAACGCGCTGGAGGTCCGCGAGTCGGTGGAGGTCCTGGCGGGCGGCGGCCCGGCGGACGTGGTCGAGCTGACCCTCGCCCTGGCCCGCGAGATGCTGGACGCGGCCGGCCTGAAGGACGCCGACCCGGCCAAGGCGCTGGCCGACGGTTCGGCGATGGACGTCTGGCGCCGCATGATCGCGGCCCAGGGCGGCGACCCGGACGCCCCGCTGCCCACCTCCCGTGAGCAGCACGTGGTGACCGCCCCGTCCTCCGGTGTCCTCACCCGCCTCGACGCCTACGACATCGGCATCGCCGCGTGGCGCCTTGGCGCCGGCCGCGCCCGCAAGGAGGACCCGGTGCAGGCCGCCGCGGGCGTCGAGCTGCACGCCAAGCCCGGCGACACGGTGACCGAGGGCCAGCCCCTGCTGACCCTGCACACCGACACCCCGGACCGCTTCGACTACGCCCTCCAGGCGGTGCGGGGCTCCTACGACATCGCCGCCCCGGGCACGGACTTCACGCCCACCCCGGTGGTGCTGGAACGTATCGGCTGACCTGCTGCCTCCTCATGCGGATGAACGGGACCGGTGGACCTGCGCCGGTCCCGTTCGGCATGCCGGGACCGGCGACGCCCGACAGGAGATCGCCATGGGCGCACGCACCGTCGGCCGACGCTCACCCCAGGACCGTCGCCACCCCCGCCAGTACCGGCACCGAGACCACCGTCGACAGCAGGATCGAGTCGCGGGCCAGGGACTGGGCGACGTGGTAGCGGGTGGCGTAGGTGAAGAGGTTCTGGGCCGCCGGGAGGGCGGAGGTGACGACCACGTCGAGCAGGGGGGCGCCGTGAAGGTGGAAGAGGGACGTGGCCAGGGCCCAGGCGGCCAGTGGCTGGCCCAGGGCCTTCAACGTCACGGAGAGGAAGACCAGTCGGCGGTCCGGGCCGCGCCAGGGTGCCGCGCTGCCGTGCAGGGACATGCCGAAGGCCAGCAGGGCGGCGGGGACGGACATGTCGCCGATCAGGGTGAGCGGCTCCATCACCGGGCCGGGGAGCCTCCAGCCCGCGGCCGACACCACGACCCCCGACAGCGATCCCACCGCGATCGGGTTGCGCAGCGGCGTCAGCAGGCGCTGCCCGAGCGTGCCCTTGTCGCCCGTGCCCGACAGGTCCAGCACGGTGAGCGCGACCGGCGTGACCAGGACGACCTGGAAGAGCAGCACCGGCGCCACCAGTGACGCGTCGCCGAGGACGTACGCGGCGATGGGGATGCCGAGGTTGCCCGAGTTGACGTATCCCGAGCACAGCGCGCCGATCGTCGTACGGCCCGTCCCCCACCGCCGCGCCGCCCCGACCGCGACGAACACCGCGCAGACCGCCGCGGTGCTCAGCGCCGTCACCAGCAGGCGGGCGGAGAAGAGCACGGACAGATCCGCCTTGGCCAGGGTGGTGAACAGCAGCGCGGGACCGGCCACCGTGAACGCCAGCCGCGTCAGTACCTCCACGCCCTGCGCCCCGAGCGTCCCGCGCCGCCCGAGCACATAGCCCGCCCCGATCACGACCGCGATCACCGCGAAACCGCTGAGTACCCCCGTCACGGCCCCAACCCTCCAGCGGGCACGCGCGGTTGGTCAATGTGATTCCGATCGTCCCCGGCGCCGCGATGAGTTTCGCCCCGCCCGGTCGTCTACCTCCCGTGGACGCCGAGGAACTCCCCGTGCTCGTGCTGCCCGGAACCGCGGGGCGCGACGAGGTGCCGGTGCTCTGTGCCGCCGTACGGGCCGCGCTGGAGCGCACCGGCGCCCGGACCGTCGTGTGCGACGTGGGCGCGTTCGGGCCGCCGGGCCTGGCCGAGGTGGACCTGCTGGCCCGGCTGGAGCTGGCCGCGCGCCGGGCCGGCGGGCGGATCCGGCTGCGTGCTCCCGCCCCCGCGCTACGCGCCCTCCTCGCCCTCGCCGGCCTCAGCTTCCAGATGGAGGGGCAGACCGAAGAGCGGGAACCAGCGCCCGGTGTCGAGGAAGCAGTGGAAACCGGTGATCCGGCCCCCTGACAGCTCCAGCACCTGCACCGCCCACGGGCTGAAGCCGCCGTTGTCCGGGTCCGGCTTGTAGTGCGCGAACCCCGGCAGCCCGTTGGCCCGCACCGGCACCAGCCGCGAGCCGGCACAGGAGGCGCCGATGGTGGACATGAAACCGGTGATGTCCGCCGGCCCGCGCAGCCACAGGTCGAACGGCGGCATCGTCATGACCGCGTCCTCGTGCAGCAGCGCCGTCAGCGCCGCCATGTCGTAGCCCTCGAACGCCTTCACATAGCGCTCCAGCAGCTTCTGCTGCTCCTCGTCCAGCGGGTCGGACACCTCGCCCTCGGCACCGGCCTGCGACCGCTCGGCGAGCGTGGCCCGCGCCCGCTGCAACGCGCTGTTGACCGAGGCGACCGAGGTGTCCAGCAGCTCGGCGACCTCGCTCGCCTTCCACGCCAGCACCTCGCGCAGGATCAGCACCGCCCGCTGCTTGGGCGGCAGCTGCTGCAACGCCGCCATGAACGCCAGCCGGACCGACTCCTTGGCCACCGCGGCCTCCGCCGGATCGCCCACCGCCGGCAGCACCCGTGCGTCCGGCACCGGCTCCAGCCAGGTGTGGTCGGGGCGCGGGGACAGCGCCGCCTGCGCCAGCGGTGTCGCGTCGGTCAGATCCATCGGCCGCGCCCGTCTGTTGCCCGCCGACAGCATGTCCAGGCACACGTTCGTCGCGATCCGGTACAGCCACGAGCGCAGCGACGACCGGCCCTCGAACCGGTCGTGGCTGCGCCAGGCGCGCACCAGCGTGTCCTGCACCGCGTCCTCCGCCTCGAAGGAGGACCCGAGCATCCGGTAGCAGTAACCGGTCAGCTCGGTCCGGTGCCTCTCCAGGACGACGTCGATCCCCGCCGTCGCCGTACCGTCACCCATCGCCCACCCGTCCCCTGACCGTTCGTACGCGTCTTCGCGTCCCACCACTCGCGAAGCTACCGCAGCCCACTGACAATGACCGCCGGAGTCGTAAAGCGACCGAATCAGACCAATTGCTTTACGGACATGAGCAGGTGTCGATGGTCGTCCGCCGCCCCGGTGCCGCCGAGCAGCGCCCGCTGACCCGCCCCGAGCAGCTCGATCCGCAGCCCCGGGCACGCGAAGGAGTTCAGCGCGTCCAGCAGGTACGCCGGATTGAACGCCACCGTCGCCTCCTCCGCGCCGCGCAGCACGGCCGGCAGCCGCTGTGCCGCCACGTCGTCCCCGTAACCCGCCCGCACCAGGAGCGTGCCCCCGTCCGCGGCGAAGTCCAGCCGCACCGGGCTGTTCGCCTCGGCCACCACCGCCACTCGCCGCACCGCCTCCGCCAGCGCCTCGGTGTCCACCTCGGCGACCGAGGCACCGGTCAGCTCGAACAGCGTGCCGTACCCCGGCAGCCGGCCGTCGAGACGCCGCAGCAGCGTCCGCGCGCCCCCGCCCTCGAACCCCACGACCCCGCCCGTCCCGTCCCCCGGCGCCAGCAGCACCCGCGCGGACCCGCACCGCGCCAGCCCCCGCGCCGTCTCCAGCAGCCGCCGCGCGGGCAGCAGCACCTCCACCGGCTCCCCGGCCGCCGCCCCCGGCCGCCACGTGAGCCGCCGTACCGCATAGCGGTACCGGTCGGACGCCGACAACGTCAGTTCCGCGCCCTCCAGCCGGAGCTGGACCCCGGTGAGCACCGGCAGCGTGTCGTCCCGCCCCGCGGCCACCGCCACCTGACCGACGGCCGTCGCGAACGCCTCCGCGTCCACCGCCCCGTACTCCGCCGGCGCCGCGGGCAGCGCCGGATACTCCTCGTACGGCAGCGTCGACAGCCCGAACCGGGTGCCGCCCGCCTCCACGGTGAACCGCGTCCCCTCCAGCGCGCAGCTCACCGGCCCCTCCGGCACCACCCGGCAGACGTCCAGCAGCCGCCGCCCGAGCACCAGCACCCGGCCCGCCGCGCCCACCTCCGCCCCGGTCTCCACCCGGGCCGAGGTCTCGAAGTCGGACCCGGACACCGTCAGCCGTCCCGCCTCGGCGGTCAGCAGCAGTCCGCCCAGCACGGGCACCGGCGTCCGCGCCGGCAGCGCCCGCGCCGCCCTGGCCACCGCCTCCGCCAGCTCCCCGCGCGCGATCCGGAACTCCATACGGCAAACCCCCTGCGTCGATGGCCAGTTGCCCCGCGGACGCTATCCGCGCCCACTGACAACCGGCCCCGACCAGGGGGAACGCGAGACCTCGCGGGCTACGCCGGAGCCGGCTCCCGCCGCGCCGCACGCGAGCCGAGGACCGTGATGGCGACGACCCCGCAGATCGCGAGCAGGCCGACGCCCACCGTGCCGGACCAGCCGTCGGAGTGGAAGGCCACGGCCCCGACCGTGCTGCCGACGCTGGAACCGATGTAGTAGGCCGACTGGTAGAGGGCGGAGGCCTGGGCACGGCCGTGGGTGGCGGTCTTGCTCACCGCCGAGGAGGCGACCGCGTGCCCGGCGAAGAACCCCGCCGTGATCAGCACCAGACCGAGCAGCACCAGGGGGAGCGACCCGGCCAGGGAGAGGAGCAGCCCCGCCGCGGTCGTGCCGCCCGCCAGATAGAGCGCGCCCCGGCGGCCGACCCGGCCCACCAGCCGGCCCGCGGTGGACGCCGAGACCGTGCCCACCAGATAGACCAGGAAGATCGAACCGATGATGCCCTGCGGCAGCCCGAACGGCGCGCCCGTCAGCCGGTAGCCGATCACCGTGTACACGCCGCCGAACACCGTCATGAACAGCGCGCCGATCGCGTACAGGCGGCGCAACAGCGGGTCGCACAGGTGGTCGCGGACCGTGCCGAGCAGGACGCGGGGGCGCAGCGAGCCCGCCGTGAAGTGCCGCGGCGCGGGCAGCAGCAGCCGGAACGCCACCGCGCACCCGACCGCGACCAGTCCGATCACGCCGACCGAGACCCGCCAGCCCCACAGCTGCGCCACCCAGCCGGTGATCACCCGGCCGCTCATGCCACCGACGCTGTTGCCGGCCACGAACAGACCGATCGCCGTGACCAGCGCCCGCGGCCGCACCTCCTCGGCCAGGTACGCCTGCGCCGACGCGGGCAGCCCGGCCAGCGCCGCACCCTGCACCGCGCGCAGCGCCACCAGCGCGCCGATCGACGGCGCGAAGGGGACCAGCAGGCCGACGGCCACCGCGACCGACAGCGACGCCGTCATCACCGCACGGCGGCCGAAACGTTCCGACAGCGCGCTCATCGGCAGCACGAACAGCGCGAGACCACCGGTCGCGGCCGCCACGGTCCAGCTCGCCTCGCTCGCCGCGACCCCGAGGTCGTCGGAGATCAGCGGCAGCAGGGCCTGGGTGGAGTACAGCAGGGCGAAGGTGGCGACCCCGGCGAGGAAGAGGGCGAGGCTCATCCGGCGGTAGCCGGGGCCGCCCGGCGTCATCCGGGTGTCGGGCGTCTCGGCGGCGGTGCGGGACTCGGTGGCGGTGACGGGCGCGTCGGCGTCCACGGTCGTGGACGCCCCGGTACTGGCGGGAGACATGCCTCGACCGTAGGGACACTCCTTACATCCGTCCAATGCATGGAATCGCCATAATCGATCCCATGGAGCATCAGCAGAGGTCACAGCCCCGCCTGTCACCATCTGGTGACACAGAAGACATGGCGCTGTTGCTCGCGCCCCGCCTCGCCTACTTCGCCGGCGTGGCCCGCACCGAGCACGTCACCCGCGCCGCCCAGGAGATGAACGTCCCCCAGTCCACCCTCTCGCGCGCCATCGCCCGGTTGGAGGAGGACCTGGGCGTCGACCTGTTCGCCCGTCGCGGCCGCACCCTCGTCCTCACCACCGCGGGCCGCGCCTTCCTCGCCTCCGTCGAACGCGCCCTCGCCGAGGTGGAACGCGCCGCCGAGGAGGTCCGCGCGGACGCCGACCCGGCCACCGGCAAGGTCGCCTTCGGCTTCCTGCACACCATGGGCGCCGAGACCGTGCCCGGACTGCTGCACGCCTTCCGCGCCGAGCACCCCCGCATCCGTTTCAGCCTGGTCCAGAACTACGGCGAGGCCATGCTGGAGGGACTGCGCGCCGGCCGGCTCGACCTGTGCCTGACCTCCCCCGTCCCGGACGCCCCCGACCTGGTCGCCCGCCGCCTGGACGAGCAGAAGCTCCGCCTGGTCGTGCCCGCCGACCACCCGCTGGCGGCCCGCCGCCGGATCCGGCTGGCCGAGGCGGCCGAGGAGAACTTCGTCACCCTGGAACCCGGTTACGGCCTGCGCCGCATCACCGACGCCCTGTGCCGCGAGGCCGGATTCGCGCCCCGGATCGCCTTCGAGGGGGAGGAGGCGGAGACACTGCGGGGGCTGGTCGCGGCCGGCCTCGGGGTCGCCCTGCTGCCGCCGCCCACGGTGCCGAGGCCGGGGGTGGTGGAACTGACGGTCACCGCGCCCCGGGCCGTCCGCGAGATCGGCGTCGCCTGGCCGGCCGGCCGCCCGGACACCCCGCCGGTGGCCGCCTTCAAGAAGTTCCTGCTGTCGAGGCGGGGCAACCTGCTGCCCTGAACCGGCCCCGGGGCTCAGCGCCTGAGCGACCTGCCGAACCCGGCGGCCAGCGGCATCCGCAGCCCTATCGGCGGCGGCGCGGCCAGCGCGTCCTCGACCGGCCGGGAGACCGGATGCCCGAACAGCGCGCCGCGCACGAAGTCGGCCGCCAGCGCCACGACTTCGTTGCGGTGGCCGAGCAACCGGTGCCCGTCGGAGTGCACCTCGAACCGGCACACCTCCCGGTTCACCTTCTTCGCCCGTGCCGCCAGCCGGAACGACAACTCCGGGTCGGTACGCCGGTCGTTGGTGCCGTGCACGATCATCACCCGCCGCCCCACCAGCTGCTTCACCGGCTCGGCGGGCGCGGCCACGTCCTCCTCGGGCAGCCACGGGGCCAGCGCCACCACGGAGTTGACCGCCTCGTGGCCCCCCGCCCGCAGCGCCGCCCGGCCGCCCATGTCGACGCCGACCAGGCACACGGGAACGTCCCCGTACCGCCGTACGATCTCGTCCGCCGCCCACTCCGCGTCGGCGGCCGGCCGGGCCTCGCTGCCGTTCCAGCCCCGGCAGCGGTAGCGGACGGCGTGCACGGCCACCCCCTCCGCGCGCCCCTCCCGGGCGAACCGGCGCCCCAACGACCGGACGAACGCCGCCGACCACACCGGGGACCGCCTGCGCGTGGAGACCTCCTCCCCACCGGGCAGCAGCAGCACCGCCCCGCACACCGAGGCCGGCTCCGCCCCGACCACCCTGCCCAGCCCGGCCGTTCGGACCCGAGTCGCTTGCTGTCCCATGACAGAACAGTGTCAGAAGGCGCGGTGTACAAAACCCGTACGTGCGGTCACCTTTGCGTATCGGCGTAAAGGAGACGGAAAACGTCCGGCCTCGTCCGGGTGTGGACCCGGCGATTTCTACGCGCGTAGGCGTTACAGTGCGGAAATGACGAGCCAGACTGCACCGAAGGGGACCGTCCCGGCGAACCTCCCGGCGCCGGTTCCGACGCCGGACCAGATCCGCCGGGCGCCCAAGGTTCTGCTGCACGATCATCTCGACGGCGGGCTCAGGCCGGGCACCGTCGTCGCACTCGCCCACGAGTCCGGGTACGCGGAGCTGCCCGAGACCGACCCCGACAAGCTGGGCATCTGGTTCCGCGAGGCGGCCGACTCCGGCTCGCTGGAGCGGTACCTGGAGACCTTCCGGCACACCGTCGGCGTGATGCAGACCCGGGACGCCCTGGTCCGGGTCGCCCGGGAGTGCGCCGAGGACCTCGCCGAGGACGGTGTCGTCTACGCCGAGGTGCGGTACGCACCCGAGCAGCACCTGGAGCGGGGGCTGACCCTCGAAGAGGTCGTGGAGGCCGTCAACGAGGGCTTCCGAGAGGGGGAGCGGCTGGCCCGCGAGAACGGGCACCGGATCCGGGTCGGCGCCCTGCTGACCGCCATGCGGCACGCGGCCCGCTCGCTGGAGATCGCCGAACTCGCCAACCGCTACCGGGACTCCGGCGTCGTCGGCTTCGACATCGCCGGTGCCGAGGCCGGTCACCCGCCCACCCGGCACCTGGACGCCTTCGAGTACCTCAAGCGCGAGAACAACCACTTCACCATCCACGCCGGCGAGGCGTTCGGGCTGCCGTCCATCTGGCAGGCGCTCCAGTGGTGCGGCGCCGACCGGCTCGGGCACGGGGTGCGGATCATCGACGACATCGAGGTCCGCCCGGACGGGTCGGTGCGGCTCGGCCGGCTCGCGTCGTACGTCCGGGACAAGCGGATCCCGCTGGAACTGTGCCCCAGCTCCAACCTCCAGACGGGGGCCGCGCCGTCGTACGCCGAGCATCCGATCGGGCTGCTGCGCCGGCTGTTCTTCCGGGCCACGGTGAACACCGACAACCGTCTGATGTCGCACACCACCATGAGCCAGGAGTTCGAGCACCTTGTCGACGCGTTCGGTTACACGCTCGACGACATCCAGTGGTTCTCCGTCAATGCGATGAAATCAGCGTTCATTCCTTTCGATGAACGACTTGCGATGATCAATGACGTCATCAAGCCCGGATACGCGGAGCTGAAATCCGAATGGCTGTTTCAGCAGGCCGCTCCGACCAGCGGTTCTGCCGGGTTCGAGGGGTAGCGCACCGTCTTTTTGGATTCGGCATGCGGACACGTTTTCACAGCGTGTCCGCATTTCGGTGTTTGCGGGGTGCGGCATACCGTGTTTACGGTCGTGGACCGCTCGGATCGTTTGCGATCCGCCCTCTCCCGTCTCCGCATTCAAGGACGCATTTACCATGAAGCAGTCTGCCGCCAAGACCCTCGGTGTCGCCGCCCTCGGTGCCGCCATCGCCGCCGTCGGCGCGGGCGCCGCCCAGGCGGCCCCCGCCACCTCGCAGGCCCTGGACAGCGTGGCCACGTCGCTGCCGGCCGAGAACGTCGCCAAGGCGCTGCCGGGAACCGTCGAGGCGGTCGCCCAGGGGCAGAACGCCCTGGGTACCGGAGTGGCCGCCGCGCAGCCCGCCGTGCGGAAGGTGCTCGCACAGGGGCCGACCGCGCCCGTGGCGGGGCTGCTCGGCGGTCTGCCGGTGGGCAAGACCGGCCTGCCCACGCACGGCATGGGCCTGAACGGTCTTCCGCTCGGCTGACACCGCCGCACGGCGCAGCCCGTACAACGGCGCTGGGGCGCCCCGGGACCGACCGGGGCGCCCCAGCCGCGCGTGTGTCACCAACCGGCGGCGTGGACCTTGTCCTCGGACGGCAGCAGGATCCACAGGGCTATGTAGAGCAGGAACTGCGGGCCCGGCAGCAGGCAGGACAGCAGGAAGATCACCCGCATCGTGGTGGCGGAGGTGCCGAAGCGGCGGGCGAGGGCCGCGCACACTCCGCCGATCATGCGGCCGTGGGTGGGGCGGGCAAGGGCGGTCATGTCGCTGTCCTCCGTAGTCGTCGATCGCTCGTTCCAACTGCCTTCGACGATACGGGTGCGAAGCGGACGAAGCGTCACTCTAAGGAGCTATTCCGACCCTGGGAATCCTCGGGGTCCGCCCCTGAGAAAGCTCCTCCGGGACGACGGCCGGCTCGCTGTCCGACTGCTCGCGCATCCGCTCCCACCTGCGCAGACGCGCCCGCGCCGCGGGTACGACGAGCAGATGGGCCAGGATCACGCCGGTCGTGTTCAGCAGCAGGGAGTCCACGTCCACGACCCGGCCGGGGACCCCGGTCTGCAACAGGGCTATCCCGAGGGAGACGAGGGCGGCCGCGGCGGCGGTGCGGAGCAGGGAGGCGAGCGGCGAGACGGTGAGCCGGCCGTTGGCCATCGGCAGCAGCACGCCGAGCGGCGCGAGCAGGGCGACCCCCTCACCCAGCGGCTTCACCGCGGCAGGCCACCCGAGGGCCAGGTCGGCCCTGATGCCGGCGAGCGGGTGCAGATTGGGCGGCGTCACCCACGGCACGTCCAGAGGCCGCAGCATCAGCCAGGCGACGTAGGCGAGGTGGGCGAGGAGGAGGATGCCGCCTGCCGCACGGATGCGGATGGCGGCGCTGCCGCCGAAGTCCCCTTGACGCTGCACGCCCCCGTAGACGCGCGGGTCCGCACGATCGGTTCCGCATAGGCGCTTCGGGCCGGTGTGGGAGGGATTCGGGGCACCGGCGCGCTCGACCTCCGCCCGCGCTGGACGTGCCCCTTGCCGGTCGCTACCCGGCGCCCTCCGTCACCTCGCTCTGCGGCGGCGGCGTACCGTCCGGCCTGTTGCGGACCTCCTCCGTGCACGCGTAGCGGCGCAGGGGGGAGGGCGCGGGACCGCCGAGGACGACCGAGCCGTCGGCTTCCGTGGCGGCCGAGTCGGACAGGGTGCAGACCAGTTGGGCGAGGGCGGTGGCGGGGAGGCGGGACGGGGGCGTGCCGAGGCGGAGGGTGTCCTCGGGGTCGTGCGGGGCGGGGCCGGAGACCGTGAGGCCGCCGGGGACGCGGGTGGTGTAGCCCGCCGACCGCTCCGCCGGTGAGGGGGCCGCCGCCAGCTGGTCCAGCAGGCCCTGGGCCACCATCACCCGGCGGCGGGCGTCCGGGGTGCCCTCGGGGACCCGTACCGTGCGGTCCACCGTGACCAGGGACTCCCGGCACAGGAGGAAGACCTGCACCGGGACGCCGTGTGACGTCTGGGTCGCCAGGTCGGGGCCCGCCAGCGAGCACGGGACGCGCGACGGCGCCGGGCCGAAGTCGGTCGGCACCTGGGTGGCCCGGATGCCGCAGCCGGTGAGCAGGACGGCCAGGAGGGGAAGGGCCAGCAGGCCCCGGCGTCGTACCGGCGTCATGATCCCTCCTTCCCCGGGGCGTCGTCACCGTTCCCGCCGTCGTTCCGCGCCGGTTCCTCCGTCAGCAGCGAGGCGTCCCGGGGCAGGCGGAGGGTGAACACCGCGCCGCCCTCGGGCGAGTTGGCCGCCGTGATCTGGCCGCCGTGGATGTGCGCGTTCTCCATCGCGATGGACAGGCCGAGACCGCTGCCCTCGGAGCGGGGGCGGGAGGCGCTGGCCTTGTAGAAGCGGTCGAAGACGTGGGGGAGCACCTCTTCGGGGATGCCGGGGCCGTGGTCGCGGACCTGGATGACCACCGAGTCGGAGGCCTCGCGCACCGAGACCCGTACCGGCGAGCCGCCGTGCTTGAGCGCGTTGCCGATCAGGTTGGCGAGGATCACGTCCAGGCGGCGCGGGTCGAGGCGGGCGTGGATGCCGCGATCGGCGTCCAGTTCCACCGCGTCCAGCCAGGCGCGGGCGTCGATGCAGGCGGTGATCTGGTCGGCGACGTCGACGTCGTCCAGGACCAGCCGGGCGGTGCCCGCGTCGAAGCGGGTGACCTCCATCAGGTTCTCGACCAGGTTGTTCAGGCGCCGGGTCTCGCTGACCACCAGCCGGACCGCGGGCTCGATCATCGGGTCGATGCCGCCCGCCTCCGAGTCCAGCTCCTCCTCCAGCACCTCGGTGACGGCGGTGATGGCGGTGAGCGGCGTACGCAGTTCATGGCTCATGTCGGCGACGAAGCGCCGGGACGCCTCGTCCCGCGCGGCCATGTCCGCGACCCGCTTCTCCAGGGCCGCCGCCGCGTTGTTGAACGTCCGGGAGAGATCGGCGAGTTCGTCCGTCCCGGAGACCCGCAGCCGGGTGTCCAGCTTGCCCTCGCCGAGCCGCCGCGCGGCGACGCCAAGGCGGTGCACCGGCTTGAGCACGGTGGTGGCGGCGGCCTGCGCGAGCAGCGCGGCGCCGATCAGCGCGAGCCCGGTGGCGATGCCCAGCGACCAGGCCAGCGAGTCGAGGTCCTTCGCCTCCGGCTCCAGGGTCTTCGCCATGTAGCCGGTCGGGCCGCCGCCGATCACCCGCGTGCCGGCGACCAGGTAGGGCGTGCCGTGGTCCACGACCCGCTGCCAGTACAGGTGGTACGGCTGCTTGTTGACGTCGGAGACCTTCTGCTGCCGGTTCACCGCGGTACGCAGCGACTTGGGCACGTCCTCCAGCGAGAAGCCGTTGATGCCGCCCGAGTTGCCGTACACCGTCTTGCCGTGCGGGTCCTGGCCGACCAGGAGCACGCTGAAGCTCTGGCTGCTGGAGGCCATCTGGCCCGCGGTGCGCTGGAGTTCGTCCTGGGTCGGGTGGGCCGGCAGGGCGCCCGCGCGGTTCTGCATCTCCTGCCGGAAGTCGCGCAGCACCGCGTCCTGGGCGCGGGTCAGCACGGCCTCGCGGTTCAGCCAGTAGGCGATGCCCGACGCGGACACCGCGGCGGTGAGGGCGACGAGCCCGAAGACGACGACCAGTCGCAGCCTGAGACTCGTGAACCTGAGCCGCGTCAGACTTCCCCTACGGCCCGCGGCCCAGCCGCGCAGCCCCCCTTGCGTATCGGTCACTGAGGAGCGTCCAGGCGGTAGCCGACACCACGGACGGTACGGATCAGGGTGGGGGACGAGGGCACGTCCTCCACCTTGGCGCGCAGCCGCTGCACACACGCGTCCACCAGGCGGGAGTCGCCCAGGTAGTCGTGCTCCCACACCAGCCGCAGCAACTGCTGCCGCGACAGCGCCTGTCCGGGCCGCCGGCTCAGCTCCAGCAGCAACCGCAGCTCGGTCGGGGTGAGCTGGAGGTCCTCGCCGTTCTTCGTCACCGTCATCGCCGAGCGGTCGATGACCAGGTTGCCGAAGGTCGCCGAGTCGCTGGACTCCCGCTCCCCGCGCCGCAGCACGGCCCGGATCCGGGCGTCCAGCACCCGCCCCTGGACCGGCTTGACCACATAGTCGTCGGCGCCGGACTCGAGTCCGACGACCACGTCGATGTCGTCGCTGCGCGCGGTCAGCAGGATGATCGGCAGCTGGTCGGTGCGCCGGATGCGCCGGCACACCTCGAACCCGTCGATGCCGGGCAGCATCACGTCCAGCACGATCAGGTCCGGCCGCTGCTCGCGCAGCAGCTTCAGACCGTCCTCGCCACTGGCAGCGGTGGTCACACGGTGCCCCTGGCGCGTCAGTGAGAGCTCCAGGGCCGTACGGATGGCGTCGTCGTCCTCGATCAGCAACAGGGAAGGCACCCGCCCATTCTGGCCCATGGCCGGGGTGTCGTACGACCTGTCCGTATCAGGCCCGCACCATCACCACCGGCTGTGCACTTCCTGTGACGCGGCCGGTGTCCCGGGTCCTGTGACAGGTCTGTGACAGTCGGCGGACACGGCGATGAAGTGATCGCGGCAGGCTTTTGGTCACGGGCACGGCGGGGAGCCGGATCCGGCCGCACCGGCCGGAACAGCCCGGAGCACGACCAGGCGGAGCCCGGAGCACGACCGGGCGAGGCCGGGAGCACGACCGAATCACCGGAAGTCCACGACGGGGAGCGCGAGATGAACACGCTGCACGGCATCAGCACCAGCGCAGTGGTCACGCGTCTGCACGACGTGCACCGGGGTTCCGAGAAGTCCGGTGCCGAGGGGGGTCCCTCCCGCACGAGCACGTTCGAGCGTGGGGGAGGGCGGGGGTGCCGCGGCACCGGGCGTCAGCACACCGGGTACGCGCAGCAGCCGTACATGACGGTGGTCGACGCGCGTACGGCGGAGCCGCAGGGGCCGAGCGCGTACCGGGAGGACCCGGGGGAGCGTCGCTCGCTGACGGAGGCGGAGTTCACCGCCTACGTCCAGGAGCGCCGCGCCTCCCTGTACGCCACCGCCTACCACCTGACCGGCGACCGTTTCGAGGCCGAGGACCTGCTGCAGAGCGCGCTGTTCTCGACCTACCGGGCGTGGGACCGGATCAGCGACAAGGCGGCCGTCGGCGGCTACCTCCGGCGCACGATGACGAACCTGCACATCAGCGCCTGGCGACGGCGCAAGCTCAACGAGTACCCGACCGAGGAACTCCCGGAGACGCCCGGCGAGACGGACGCGATGCGCGGCACCGAGCTGCGCGCGGTCCTGTGGCAGGCGCTGGCCCGGCTGCCCGAGCTGCAGCGCACCATGCTGGTCCTGCGCTACTACGAGGGCCGTACGGACCCGGAGATCGCGGACATACTCAACATCAGTGTCGGCACGGTGAAGTCCAGCATCTGGCGGTCGCTGCGCCGGCTGCGCGAGGACGAGGTCCTCAGCTTCGGCCGTGACGAGGAGGACGCCTTCGGCGAACTGGTCGCCTGAGGGCGGGGGCCGGGCGGCTGGGGGGCTGCCCGGGAGAACGGGGGAGACACGGGGGACCACGGGGGAACCACCGGGGGGTGGTGGACCCACGGGGGAGGAGCAGGGGGGACACGGGGGAGCACGGGGGAGGAACGGAGAGGGACTGGTCGGACCGGGGGGCCCGACCAGTCCCTCTTCTCCGTCTTCTCCGCGTGATCTCCCGTACGGCGGTCAGGCGGCCGTCTGCTGCCGTGCCCCGCGTCCCGCCGCCGCGGCCGCGAGCCGGCCGAGGGCCTCGTCCCGGTCGCACGGGTGGGCGCCGAGGGACACCTGGCGCGCGATGATCGTGCGCTCCGCGCGCATCAGCCGCCAGCCGCGGCGCAGCAGGAAGGGCACCGACTTGCGGCCCTCCTTCAGATCGCGCAGGAAACGCCGCCGGAAGGTGGTGACCGCACCCCGGCGCAGGCACAACGCGTCCGCGAGCACCCCGAGTTCCCGGCAGCGCTCGACGATCTCCGCGGCGAAGATGCCCTCCGCGATGAACAGCGGCGTACGGCCCAGCCGCAGCGTCTCCTCGCCGGTGCGGGCGCTGAGCGAGATGTCGTACACCGGCACCGGAGTCGACCCCGTGGCGCACAGCCGGGTGATGGCGTCGACGGCGACGTCCGCGTCCCAGGACCGCGGATGGTCCCAGTCGATGTCCGAACTCCCCTCGACCAGGGGCAGCGTCGGGTCGTCGGCCTCCTTGTAGAAGTCGTCCAGGCGCAGGACGGGCAGCCCGGAACGGGCCGCGACCAGGGACTTGCCCGAACCCGAGGGGCCGCACAGCAGCACGACACGGGCGGGGGACGGGGGATGAATGCTCACGGAACACCAGTTTGACGCATGAGGCGCCGCCTGCCGACCCCGCGGTTCGCTTTTGAAGCGCGGGTCACCTCTCAACTACCCTGTGTCGCGACATCATTACCCTGCGCACCAGAAGGTGGCACCAGCGATGGCCCGACACAGCAAGACCCAGCACCCCACCGCGCGGCGCGCCCTGTTCGCCCTGCTGACCACGGGCGCGGCACTGGGCGCGGGCGCGGCGACGGCCCACGCGGACGCCGGCGCCCCGCTCGTGGACGTGCCGTGGCGGCCCACCTCCCTCGGCAAGGTCGACCCGCAGGCCGGCCTCACGGTCCTCACCGGCACGGTCGGCTACGTCACCGGCCCGATCGCCGGCCTCAAGCCCAACCCCCTGGCCGGCACCGGCGTCGACCCCCTCGACAACGGAGTGGGCACCCAGGTCGCCGACTTCAAGCCGGTGGGCTCCCAGATGCTGACCGCCCCGATCGCGGAGGCGGAGTCGCTCGGGGCGGTGCCGGTGGTGGGGCAGGTGATGGGGCTGCTGGGCGGGGGGCGGGGCTGATGCACGACTCCCGTCCGGCCGGCCCGGGAGTCAGGCCCGGGGCGGCTGCCAGCGCCCCGATGTGAACTCGTCCAGCAGCTGCCGGGCGGCGACCGTGAACGGGTGGTCGGCGCCCATGGCGCGCTCCCTCATGGCCGCGACGTCCGACATGAGCGCGATCGCCTCGTCCATGTGCCCGCGGGCGGCGCGGGTCCGGGACAGCAACTGCTGGGCCGAGAGCGCGATCGGGTAGTCGGGTCCGAAACGTTGCCGGTAGGCCTCGGTGACCAGCCGCAGTTCCTGGTCGGCCTCGTCGAAGCGGCCCAGCAGGTACAGCGCCCAGGCGTGGTTGTGGTGCGCGCCCAGGGTCACGGTGTGGTCGGGGCCGAGGAGCCGGGCGCATTCCGCGGGCAAGGACAGCAGCGCGCCACCGTCCTCGGCGACGAGCCGCGCGGCCGGCAGCAGGACCAGCAGGCTCGCGCGGGAGCGCAGGGTCAGGGGGTGGGCGGACCCCAGCGTCCTGCGCCGGCCGGCGATGGTGGCCCGGAGGAGGGAGATGGCTTCGTCCCGCCGTCCGAGATTGCCCAGCACGAGCTGAAGGCCGTGGCAGCTGTCCAGGGTGTCGGCATCGCGCGGCCCCAACTGACGCTCCTGTACGGCCCGAACACGCGTGAGCAGCGACTCGGCCTCCTCGTACCGGCCCAGCCGGAAGAGGGCCCGTCCGGACCTGGAGCGGGCGGCCAGCACGAGCCGGTGTTCCGCGCCGAGCCGCGATTCGCCGAGGTCCGCCGCGGCCCGGGCGGTCTCCCAGGCGGACAGGTACTCCCCGGTGCGGTGCAGGGCGACGGTCAGCCGGGTCACGACGGCCAGCGCGTCGGCCGATGCCCGCGGATCCTGGACGCGCCGCAGCAGGGCGAGCGCGTGGGGCACCAGCAGCCGGAGCAACGGGTCGTGCGGTCCCGCGTCCGGGACGGCGGGGACGACCGCGTCGAGCAGACGGACGGCCGTGGTGTCGAGAACGGGCACCTGCTGCTGCGGTGTGGCCGCCGCGACGCTGTCGAGCAGCACCCCGTGGCTCTGCGCGCACCGCACCCCCACGTCGACCAGTTCGGTGAGGGACTGGTCGAGCAGCGCTCGCAGCGCGCTCTCGCAACGGGACCGGGGGACGACACCGTCGATCTCGGCGCGGTCGAGCACCGAGAGCGGCAGCGGCTCGGGGGCGAAGCGGGACAGCAGCCTCAGCAGGGCGGTCGCTTCATGCAGTCCTCGGGCCTCGAACGCGTCGAGCGTGAGCTGCCACGTCAGCCCTACCGTGTGCCGTGGATCCTGTTCCGACAAGGCATCAGCCCCCTGATCGATGAGTTCGACCCGTTCCCCCTCGTCGAGGCGGTGCCCGTAGGTCTCCATCGTCCAGGGATCGAGCACCTGCTGGGAGAGGAAACCGCCCGCCAGCGTGAGCGCGAGCGGCAGTCGGCCGAGCCGTTCCGCCACCTGCGCCGCCTGTTCGCGTGTGCCGCTGTGGGGGGCGAGGTCGCACAGCACTCGCGCGGCGTCCTCCCGCGGCAGCACACCGATGTGCTGCAACCGCGCACCGGGCCACCAGTGAGGTGCCGACCGGCGCGTGGTCACCACGACGATGCCTCCCGGACTGCTCCTCAGCCAATGGCCGTCCCGCAGGATCTCGGGCTGGTCGGCGTTGTCCAGTACCAGCAGCCAGGGTTCGGGCGACCGGTCGAGGTACTGCCATACGAGATCGGCGGCGGGCCGCAGTCCGTTGCGCGCGGCCAGCAACTCACCGTCGTCCGCGCCGCGGTCGGCGGCGACGGCGAGCATGCCGGCACGCAGGCTCGCGCGGTCGGCGGCGCCGACCCACAGGCCCACCCTGCCGAACTCGCCGGTCGCCTGCTGGAAGAACATGTAGGCGACCGCGGTCTTGCCGCAGCCGCCCATGCCGTGGAGTACGTAGACCTCTCCGCCACGGCGCGTACGCGCACTCGCCCGAAGCCGTTCCAGCACCTCGGCACGGTCCCGCAGTACGACCGGGGGCCGGCCGACCGCCGGACGCCGCACCGAGTCGGGGCCACCGGGTGTGGCAGGCAGTCCCCCGTAATGGTGATGCTCGGTGATGTGCTGGTCGCCGGACGCCTGGTAGACACGGCCACGGTCCTCGGCGCGGCCGTCCATGGCGCCTGCCCCCACAGCTCCCCCCTTGACCAGAATGTGCGGCTCTCGATCGCGAACCGGCCGTTACGCTGAGTACTACGGTGTGCTGCTCTCGGTCAAGCGTAGGGGGACGACGGTATGGCGGACAGGCCGTGGGAAGCCGACCCGACCACGACGTTCAAGCGGCGGCTCGGGAAATCACCGCGGGAATTGGGCAACACGACCGACAACCCCGACTGCCCCGACATCTGGGAGCTGGAGAACGGGGACATAGCCGTCGTGGGCCGGGACCTCACGGAGTCCCTGGGCGGCAGGCTGCCGACCGGGGTCTCCATCGGGGCGGACGAACGGCTCGTAGTCATCCCGAGGAACATGTTGATCGCGGCGAAACCGGACATCCCGAATGTTTGACTCCTTCCCGCAGGGCGTTTTTGAGCGTATGGACCGCCCCGCGTATCACGCGGACTTCCGGCGTGTCCGCGCGAGCGGGATCTCCCACATGAACAAGCTCGAACGCGGCCAGCACTTCAAAGAGCGCGGATTCGCCAGCTGGGAGGCCTTCGCCACCGGTGAATGGGACCGGGCGCTGTCCCTCATCGAGGAGAAGCGCGAGATCTACGCGGAGCAGTTCCGTGAGGCGGCGCGGCTGGGCATCCGGGAACGCCGGCTGCGGGTGGTGGAGTTCCCGGTGACCCCCTACGTGCAGTGGGAACTGTTCGTGCTGCGCCTGCGGGTGGAGCTCGGGGACGAGATCAGAGTGCTCGACGCACGCAAGATCTCGGACATCGAGCGGGAACGTCCCGTACCGGAAGTCGTGATCCTCGGGAACGTCGCCATGTACGAGGTGCTCTACGACGAGGACGGGAACGCCGCGGGTGCCAATCGGTTCACCGATCCGGAGCTCATCCGGGAGACCTCGGCCGGGTTCGAGGCGTTGTACGAGCGCGGGGAGGACTTCCACGTGTTCTTCGACAGGGAGATCGCACCGCTGCCCCCGCCTGTGGCCGCTCCTTGACCGAACGCCACGGCGAACGCCGCGCCCCGGTGGAGGGGCGCGGCGTTCGGCGTCGCGGCGGGCCGGTCAGTAGGAGGAGCCGCCGGCGCCCAGGGAGCCCGTGGTGTGCCAGACCGTCTTGGTCTCCAGGAAGGCCGTCAGGCGGTCGGTGCCCGGGGTCTCGGAGTAATCCACAGGCTGGGGACGCAGGACGCGCTTCAGGTTGTCGGCCGCCGCGATCTCCAGTTCCTTCGCCAGGTCCTCGTCGGCGCCCGCGAGGTCGATCGCGTTGACGTCCTGGTGGGCGGCGAGCGGGGCGGCGATCTCCGCCGTGCGGCCGGAGAGGATGTTCACCACGCCGCCGGGGACGTCGGAGGTGGCCAGGACCTCGGCCAGGGAGAGCGCGGGGAGCGGGGACTTCTCGCTCGCCACCACGACCGCCGTGTTGCCGGTGGCGATCACCGGGGCGAGCACGGAGACCAGGCCCAGGAACGAGGAGTCCTGGGGGGCCAGCACGGCCACCACGCCCGTCGGCTCCGGCGAGGACAGGTTGAAGAACGGCCCCGCCACCGGGTTCGCACCGCCGACCACCTGGGCGATCTTGTCGGTCCATCCCGCGTACCAGACCCAGCGGTCGATCGCCGCGTCCACCACCGCGCCGGCCTTCGACTTCGACAGGCCCTCCGCGTCGGCGACCTCGCGCACGAACTGCTCGCGGCGGCCCTCCAGCATCTCCGCGACGCGGTACAGGACCTGGCCGCGGTTGTACGCGGTCGCCCCCGACCAGCCGCCGAACGCCTTGCGCGCGGCGACCACCGCGTCCCGGGCGTCCTTGCGGGACGACAGGGGAGCGTTGGCCAGCCAGTTGTTCTTCGCGTCCGTCACCTCGTACACCCGGCCGCTCTCGGAACGCGGGAACTTGCCGCCCACGTACAGCTTGTAGGTCTTGAAGACGGAAAGTCGTGCGTCAGACATCGAGGTACGCCTCCAGGCCGTGGCGGCCGCCCTCGCGGCCGAAGCCCGACTCCTTGTAACCGCCGAACGGCGAGGTCGGGTCGAACTTGTTGAACGTGTTGGACCAGATCACGCCCGCGCGCAGCTTGCCCGCCACCGCCAGGATCCGCGAGCCCTTCTCGGACCAGATGCCCGCCGACAGCCCGTACTGCGTGTTGTTCGCCTTGGCGACCGCCTCGTCCGGGGTGCGGAAGGTCAGGACCGACAGCACCGGGCCGAAGATCTCCTCGCGGGCGATGGTGTGGGCCTGCGTGACGTTCGTGAACAGCGTCGGCGCGAACCAGTAGCCGGAGGACGGCAGTTCGCAGGCCGGGGACCAGCGCTCGGCGCCCTCCGCCTCGCCCTTCTCGGCCAGTGCGGTGATCCGGGCCAGCTGCTCGGCCGAGTTGATCGCGCCGATGTCGGTGTTCTTGTCCAGCGGGTCGCCCAGGCGCAGCGTGGACAGGCGGCGCTTGAGCGCGTCCAGCAGCTCGTCCTGGACCGACTCCTGGACGAGGAGGCGCGAGCCGGCGCAGCAGACCTGGCCCTGGTTGAAGAAGATGCCGCTCACGATGCCCTCGACGGCCTGGTCGATCGGGGCGTCGTCGAAGACGATGTTCGCGCCCTTGCCGCCCAGTTCGAGGGTGAGCTTCTTGCGCGTGCCGGCCACGGTCCGCGCGATCTCCTTGCCGACCGCCGTCGAGCCCGTGAACGCCACCTTGTTCACGTCCGGGTGCGCGACCAGCGCCGCGCCGGTCCGGCCGGCACCGGTCACGATGTTGACGACGCCCTTGGGCAGGCCCGCCTGGCGGCAGATGTCCGCGAAGAACAGCGCGGACAGCGGGGTCGTCTCGGCGGGCTTCAGGACGACCGTGTTGCCGGTCGCCAGCGCCGGGGCGATCTTCCACGCCAGCATCAGCAGCGGGAAGTTCCACGGGATGACCTGGCCCGCCACGCCCAGCGGACGCGGGTCCGCGCCGAAACCGGCGTGGTCGAGCTTGTCGGCCCAGCCCGCGTAGTAGAAGAAGTGGGCCGCCACCAGCGGAAGGTCGGCGTCCCGCGTCTCCTTGATCGGCTTGCCGTTGTCCAGCGTCTCCAGGACGGCCAGTTCGCGGCTGCGCTCCTGGATGATCCGGGCGATGCGGAACAGGTACTTGGCGCGCTCGGCGCCGGGCAGCGCCGACCACTTCTCGAAGGCCTTGCGGGCGGCCCGCACCGCGCGGTCGACGTCCTCCTCGGCGGCCTCGGCGACCTCCGACAGGACCTCCTCGGTGGACGGCGAGACGGTCTTGAAGACCTTGCCGCCGGTCGCCTCGACGAACTCGCCGTCGATGAAGAGGCCGTAGGACGGCGCGATGTCGACGACCGAGCGGGACTCGGGCGCCGGTGCGTACTCGAATGCGGATGACAGCATTTCCATGTCCATGAGGTCTCAGTCCACCGTCACGTAGTCGGGGCCGGAGTAGCGGCCGGTGGCCAGCTTCTGACGCTGCATCAGCAGGTCGTTCAGCAGCGAGGAGGCGCCGAAGCGGAACCAGTGGTTGTCCAGCCAGTCCGCGCCGGCCGTCTCGTTGACCAGGACGAGGAACTTGACGGCGTCCTTGCTGGTGCGGATGCCGCCGGCCGGCTTCACGCCGACCTGGACGCCGGTCTGCGCGCGGAAGTCGCGCACCGCCTCCAGCATCAGCAGGGTGTTGGCGGGCGTCGCGTTGACGGCGACCTTGCCCGTCGAGGTCTTGATGAAGTCGGCGCCCGCGAGCATGCCGAGCCAGGAGGCGCGGCGGATGTTGTCGTACGTCGACAGCTCGCCGGTCTCGAAGATGACCTTCAGCCGGGCGCTCGTCCCGCAGGCCTCCTTCACGGCCACGATCTCGTCGTACACCTTGAGGTACCTGCCCGCGAGGAACGCGCCGCGATCGATGACCATGTCGATCTCGTCGGCGCCCGCGGCGACGGCCTCGCGGACGTCGGCCAGCTTCACGTCGAGGGCGGCGCGGCCGGCCGGGAAGGCGGTGGCGACCGAGGCGACCTTCACGCCGGAGCCGGCGACGGCCTCCTTGGCGACGGCCACCATGTCGGGGTAGACGCAGACCGCGGCCGTGGTCGGGGTCGTGCGGTCCGTCGGGTCGGGGTGGACGGCCTTGGCGCCGAGCGCCCGGACCTTGCCCGGGGTGTCCGCGCCTTCCAGCGTCGTCAGGTCGACCATCGAGATGGCGAGGTCGATGGCGTACGCCTTCGCGGTGGTCTTGATGGAACGGGTGCCGAGGGACGCGGCGCGCGCCTCCAGGCCGACCGCGTCGACGCCGGGCAGCCCGTGCAGGAAGCGGCGCAGCGTGCTGTCGGACGCGGTGACGTCGGCGAGCGCATGTGCGGGGGGTGCAGTGGTGGGCATGGTCACCAGACGAGCATATCTACGCGCGTAGCGGCTGTACACCCCCGCGTCCCCCGCTCGGCCCCCGGGACGGGTCGTCCCGGAGGCCCGGGAGCGCGGCACATCACGGATGGGTACGGGTACCGGGGCGCGTGGCGGCGGCCGTGCGCACGTCATGCACAATCGGGCCATGACGACCCCGGACCACAAGTCACCCGCGTCGCAGCCTCCGGTGCCCACCGTGAAGGACCGGATCTACCGCTCGCCCATGGGGCTCGTGGGCGGCGTGCTGCTGCTCGCGGTCGTCGCGTGGCTGGGCTTCGACGCGCTGTTCCGCGGTCACGGCCGCACGCCGTGGCTGGCCCTCGCCGCGATGATCATGCTCTTTCCGCTGGTGATCGCCTTCACCCTGCGCCCCGCCGTCTTCGCCAACGACGACCGGCTGCGGATCCGCAACCCGTTCCGGGTGATCACCCTGCCCTGGGGCGAGGTGGAGACCCTGCGCTCCAGCTACACGAACGAGGTGCTGGCCAAGTCCGGCACCAAGTACCAGCTCTGGGCCGTCCCGGTCTCGCTGCGCGCCCGCAAGAAGGCCGAGCAGCGGGCGGCGAACGCGGCCCGGCGTTCGGCCTCGGGGAGCCCCGCGACCGGCGCCGGGGCCTTCGGCTTCGGCGCGCTCACCGCGCGCGGCGCCGACGGCGGGCCGACCCGGGCGTCCTCCGACAAGGTCATGGACGACCTCCGCGAGACCCTGGACCGGCGCGGCAAGGAAGAGTCCGCCCAGGGGGAGACGACGGTCCGCTGGGCCTACGAGCTGGCGGCGCCGGCCGTGGCGGGGGCCGTGCTGCTGGTGATCCTGCTGGCGACGAACGGGTGACGCCGGGGCCGTGACGGGCCGGCCGGGAAGGTCCGCCCGGCCCGGAGTCCGCGGCGCCCGGCGAGGCCGGGTGACGGGACCGGGCGGGGTGCCGTCGCCGCCACGGGAGTCGGCCGCGGTTCCCGGGCCGAGCGGGTCGGCGTCCGTCCGGGGCGGGTCGGCGTCCGTCCGGCGCTCCGCGGCGGAATCGGCCGCGGTGCCCGGACCGAGCGCATGCTCACCGGTGCGCCACTCCGCGGCGGGATCGCCGTGGTGCACCGCCGGAATGCGCCGGGTGCCCGGTCGTCGTGCGTGCTCGCTGACGGTGCTCCGTGTCCTGTGCTGGCGGGTTTCGCGTCCTGGGGTGTTCCGCTCGGTTCCGCCGTGGTGCCCGGTCGTTCCGCGTGCTCGTCCGTGCGGTATCCCCCGTCCCGCGTGGCCGGGCTCACTTGCCGAGGTTCACCAGGCTCCCGCCGCCCGCCGGCTCCACCACGTTCAGGACCGACCGGGACAGGACGTGGGCGGGAATCCCGGCCGGTGTGTAGCCGATGGCGATCATCACGAAGCCCTCGGGGATGACGCTCCGGGGCGACGCGAAGAACGGCTGGACCAGGTAGCGGACGCTGCCGGACGGTTCGCGCGCGAGTTGCCCGGCCACCTCGCTCTCGAACGCCGACATGCCCAGCGGGCCGTTGTTCGTGATGCGCTGACCGCACGGGCTGAGATTGTCCGCCCGTGTGTTGGAGCCGCCGAAGCGCGCCGCGACGATGTGGCAGCGCGCCAGGTCGTCCCGGGGGTCACGGCCGAGCGCGCGCACCTTGGCGCGGGCCTGCGGGTAGCCGACCGGATCGGCCTTGGTCTCGTCGCTGCTGTTGTTCGGCGGCTTCCTCAGGCAGGCCTGACCGGTTTCGGCGCGGCCGTTGGCGCCGTGGGTGTTGAGTATCCAGCCCGCGCCGTTGGTGTCCGCCCCGGCCGGGCGGGACCGGGCGCAGTCGTCGGCCCCGTCACCACCGGAGGGCGCGGCCCGTTCCAGCAGAGTGGCCGGGGCGGGCGCTTCCAGGACCGCCTGCTCCTGCCGCTGAGCCTGCCGCAGGGCAGCCACGTCCACCTCTGCCAGGACACGGACGGTGACGTCGGCGACGGAACGGATGTCGTACGGAACCGGCGTCCCGCCCTGGCTCGCGGAGCCGGACTCCGCCTCCCGCCTCTTCTCGTCCTCCTGCTCGGCGAAGACCGGACCCGCGTCCGCGTCGGTGCACGCGATGTCGCCCGCGCCCGCGAGGGGCAGTTCCTCGGTGGCCGTGCAACCGCCGGCAGGACGGCCCTCGATCGTCAGGGTCGCCGTCAGCTCCACGGTCACCCGGCCGCCGGTGATCCGCTTGCGGGCCTCGGGCCCGGGGACGACGCCGGTGATGTGACTGCTCACCTCGCATCCGGCGGCGGAGCAGCTCACCTGCGGCTTCTCTTCGAGGCGGGCCGTGACGCCGGTGTCCAGCGCGCCGGACAGCTGAGCGGTGTCCTCCTGGATCTCGCCCAGCAGGGCCTTTGCCTCCGCCGTGGACAACGCGGAGACCGCGAAGGCGGCGGCGGGTGCGCTCGCCCCGGCGGCGGGCTCGCGCGTCCCCGCCCGCCACGCGGCAGCGTCCGCGCGGCCGTGCCCGTCCGCCGCGGGGCCGCGCGGCACGAACGCCAGGACCCGGTACGGGCGTGCCTTCGTCACGTACAGGTCGCCCCGGGCGGTGCTCGCCCGCAGCGCGGGCACGCCCTTCGGGAGCGCGGCCGTCGCAGTGGCGTCCGACACGGTCGTACCCTCGCTGTCCACCGCGTCGAGCAGCGCGTTCGCCAGGGCCGTGGGGCTCATTCCCGCCCGCGGCACCGCGCCGCCCGCGGTCTCGGCCGCCGGGACCCCGGCCACCCACTTGCCCGCCAGGTCCGTACCGCCGCCCCGGTCGCCGAGGCCGGCGGCCGGGGTGTCCGGCATCTTGAGGTAGGTGGTGCCGTCCACGGTCAGGGCCGTGACGCGGGTGCCGGCGTACGGCATCTCGCCGAGCGCTTCCCCGCCGGCGGTGACCCGCGTCTGCGACCAGCCGGCATCGCCCGCCGGCGCGCGGTACCGCACACCCGGTCGCAGGGCCAGGTCCACGAGGGCGGCGGCGAACGGCGCCCGGCGGTCGGCCGTCGGTGTCCCGGAGTCGTGACGGGTCAGCAGGACGGCGACGAGCGCGGCGACGAGGGCGACGACGAGGCCCGACGTCACGAGCGCCGACCGGCGGCCGGGGCGGTGCCCGAACGCCGGGCCCGTGGCGGTGCCGTACTGGTGCGGTGGCCCGGGAAGGCGGGACGGCCGGGGCGGCCCGGCTTGGTTCGGGGGCAAGGAGCCCGGAGGCGGCAGCGGTGCGGACCGGGGTGCCGTCGGCCCGGTCCAGGTCGACCTCCCCGGACCGGCGGGCGGTGGTCCGCCCGGGCCACCGGGCTTCCTCGCGGCCGTCGCAGCTCGGGGCGGTCCGCCCTGGGCGGCGGTGCCGGCCGCGCCGGAGCGGGGGGAGGGGAGCGGCGCCGGCCGCCCCAGGGGCGGTGGCACGGCACGGGGGGTCTGCCGCCAGGTCGGCAGCTTCGGTTCGCCGGATCCGTCGTTCGATGAGCGATTCACCACCGAAGCTCCACCCCGTATCGCTAGCCTCCGCACCCAAGCCGGAACATACTTCAACTACGGGGATACATATAGGAGTTCAGTCATCCCTGCACAGTTCCGACACGACGGACCGGACCAGACAACGGGAGACGGACTGAATGGCGGAGACCAAGGGTGTACTGCTGCCGGCCTATGTGCTTGCGGACGAGTCGCAGTCGATGGGGCCGTACCGGCAGGACTTGTCGAACGGCCTCGTGTCGTTGTGCGAAGGGCTCCGGGCCGAGCCGATGATCGCGGCCAAGCTGCGGCTGGCGGTGCTGGGATTCTCCGATGACGTGCAGGTGCGTCTCGCGGTGGCCGACATGCGCACCGAGACCAGCCTGCCGCAGGTCACCATCCGGGGCCTGACCAACTACGAGGCGGTCTTCGACGACCTGCTGGACCGTATCCCCTCCGACGTGCAGTGGCTGCGGGGCGAGGGGTACAAGGTCCACCGCCCGGTGGTGTTCTTCCTCAGCGACGGACAGCCCACCGACGGTGGGGCCTGGCGGCGGCCCCACGCCCTGCTGACCGACAAGGCGACGACACCGACCGCCCCGAACATCGTGGCCTGCGGTATCGGCGACGCCCAGGCGCGCACGATGGTCGAGGTCGCGACGCGCGACGAGTTCGCCTTCGTCGCCAAGCCGGGGACCGACATCGGCCGGGCGGTCGCCGAGTTCTTCCACGCGCTCACCGCGAGCCTCGTCGCCTCGGGCCGGGCGCTGAACTCGGGCAGCCCACAACTGGTGGTGAACCGCCCGGACCAGTTCACCATGGCGATCGACGAGGTCGGCCAGTGAGCCTCCCGGGAGGCGACCACCCCGCCGCATCACCGGCCAGACCCGTGGCCGCGCCCGGGCCCGAGCCCTGGCGGCGGGTCGCGGTGGGGGTGCCGGGCCCCGAGTTCGAGGCGCGGCCGCCCGGCCGGTACGCCTACGACTTCCCGGACACCGAGTGCGACGGGTGGTCGACGTCCTCGCTGACGCTGCGCTTCGCCTCGGTGCGCGGGGCCAAGCACCGCTACTACCGTCAGCCGCGCCAGGACGCCGCGCGCGCCGCGGTGCACGAACCCACCGGCGGCATCGTCTTCGCGGTGGCCGACGGCGTCTCCAGCGCCGCGAACTCCGAGCAAGGGGCGATCGAGGCGTGCCGGGCGGCCGTGGAGCGCATGCTGGACCAACTGTCGCAGGACAGCGGGGACATGGACTTCCCGGAGGTGGTCCGGCATGCCGCCGAGCGGCTGCGGGAGCTCACCCGGTGGCGGCTGGACGGTGCCGACCCCGGACCGGGTGAAGTGGCGGATCTCTACGCGACGACGCTCACCGCGGGTGTGGTGCGCCCCGGCCCGGCGGCACCCGTGGTTGAGATCTGCCGTGTCGGGGACTCGGGCGCCTGGCTGCTGAACCCGTCCAGCGGGCGGTACCAGCCGCTGTTCGGCTCGAAGACCTCCTCGGACGCCCTGGTGGTGTCGAACGAGGTGACACCGCTGCCCCACGTCCCCGACCCGCTGGAAACGGTCCGCGTCCGGCTGGACCCCGGCCACGCGCTGCTGGTCGGGACCGACGGGTTCGAGGATCCGCTGGGCGACGGGGACGGCCAGGTCGGCGCACTGTTCGCCCGCCACCTCGCCGGCCCGCCGCCCGCGCTCTGGCTGGCGCACCTGCTGGACTTCTCCCGGGAGACCTTCGACGACGACCGCACCCTGCTGGTCGTCTGGCCGGACCCCCCGGCGGAGCCACGATGAGTCCCCGGCCGTTACCGGTGGTCGAGCACAGCACGCTCGCCTTGGGACGCCAGTTCGGGCAGGGCGGCCAGGGCACGGTCCACGAGGTCACCAACAAGAGGATCAACGAGGCCGACGGCGGCGGCTGGGACGTCGCGTACAAGGAGTACGCCGCCGGTGTGCTGCCCGATCTCGACGCGGCCGCGCTGGCCGCGCAGGTCGGGCTGCTCGGCGAGCTGAGCGCGGCGGAGGGCCAGTGGCTGTGCGAGAAGTGCGCCTGGCCCGCGGCCGTCGTCGAACGCCAGGGCAGCGCCTGCGGGTTCCTCATGCGCGCCGTCCCCGACCGGTTCCGCTTCTCCTTCCGGAGCCTGTCCGGCACCTCGACGGGAACGAGGCGGCTGGCGAACCTGGAATACCTGCTCAACGACGACGCGTACGTCGCGGGGATCGGCCTGACCATCAGTGAACGCGACCGGTTCGAGATCCTGGCCGACCTGGCGGCCACCCTCGCCCGGCTGCACCGCATCGGCATCACGGTCGGCGACCTCTCGCCCAAGAACCTGCTCTTCACCACGGACCCGCGGCCCGAGTGCTTCCTCATCGACTGCGACGCCATGCGGGTACGGGGCGCCACCGTGCTGCCCCAGGCCGAGACGCCCGACTGGCAGGTCCTGCCGGGCGAGGAGAAGGCCACCCGCGCGAGTGACGTCTACAAGCTCGCGCTGCTCGCCGTCCGGCTGTTCGCCCGGGACCAGACCGCCACCGATCCCGCCGCCCTGGCCGCGCTCAGCCCGGGGCTCGGCGACCTCGCCCGCGCCGGCCTCGCCCCCGACGTGGCCCGCAGGCCGACCCCGGCCACGTGGGCCGAGCAGCTCAAAGCCGCGGGTGCCATCGCGTCCACCGCCCCCGCCGCGCCGCCCAAGGCCCGGAACGGGCCGCCGCGGTCCACCGCCTCGACGTCTCAGCGGCCCGGCGGCGGGCGGCAGACGGGGACCGCGTCCGGTCCGGGAGGAAGCCCGCCCACCGTCAACTGGTCCGCCTACAAGGCGGCGGCCGCCGTCGCCGCCGCCCTGATCGTGATCGTCATCGCCTTCGTGAGCACCCACTCCCACGACGGTTCCGGCTCCGCGACGAGCGGCGCGGGCCTGCCCGCGGGCACACAGGCCGGCACCACCGGGATCTACGGCGGCACGAGCGACGGATACGGCGACGGCGGCGCCACGTACGGCAGCGGCGGCGGCACGGACGGCGGATACGGCGACAGCGGCGGCAGCGACAGCGGCGGCGCGACGGACACCGACCCCGCCACCACCGCGCCCAGCGCCGAGGACCAGGCGTTCGATGCCGTCTCCGCAGGCGACTGCATCAGCGACTACTACGAGTACGAGAACACCGAGTGGTCCTCCTCCACGCCCACCACGGTCGGTTGCTCCGCCACCGACGCCTATTTCCGGGTGGCGTCCGTCGAGGACGGGAGCTGCGGCTCCAGCGATCTGACCTGGTACCACCACAACAGCGACTACACCGAGACCAATCTCTGCCTGGACCGCAACTTCGCGGCCGGGCAGTGCATGTTCGCCGAGGCCGACGGCAAGTCGCTCTCGATGTACTTCAACGCGGTCACCCCGTGCGACGCCTCCATCCCGCAGAAGTACCAGTACACCGTCCGGCTCACGAGGGTGTACCCGGGCGGCGCCCCCAACGACGCGTGCGGGTACGACAAACTCTGGAAGACCGACAGCGGGGCGGTCCTGTGCGGGCGGGGCATCTGGAAGCGGCACGGGCTTCCCGACCTGTAGTCCGGTCCCGGCCGGCAGTGCCCGATGCTCGGCCCGGGCGCTGCCGCCGGTCCGGCTAGAGCGCGCGGATCGCCTCTTCGATCGTCGCGGCCAGCGAGGCCAGCGCGGTGACGCCCGGCACGGCGTCCACGAGCGCCCGCGAGATCAGTTTCAGCTTGCCCACCCGTGGCGCGGGCGAGCCGAGTTCGTCCCGCGCGTCCTGCGCGGCCTCGATCAGGTCCGCGCGCTCGGGATGCGCGGACCGGCCCAGCTCCTCGATCAGCCGGGTGAGCAGGCCGCCGATCTCCTCGGGTGTGTACTGCCGGTCCCCGGCCGACTGGACCGGGCCGCCGCCCTGGACCTCGGCCTTCGCGTTGCTGCCGCTGGCGACCGCGTTCCCCGCGACCTGTGAACCGCCGGTGGCGATGATCCCGTGATTCCTCACCATGAGTGCAGCTGCCTTCCCTTGAGGAGATTCCGTGGCCGAGCGGCCGTCAATCCGTGTTCACCAGGGGGATCTTGTTGAGCAGGCGCATGGAGATGCGGGACTGGCTGCCGGAGGCGATCGAGCTGGATGTCACCTGGGCCCCGCCGGTCGCGATGATGCCGTTGTTGACGATCAGCTGCTGACGCTGGACCAGCTCGCTCACGTCGATGCCCCGCGCCTCGGCGAATTCGATCAACGCGTCGAGGGCACGCCTCTCGATCATCTTCAGGGCGAGGCCGCTGTCGGCCTTCTGGAAATGACGCTGGTGCCGGTCGCCGGCGGCCTGCTGCCGTACGCCCCAGCGCGCCCCGTAGTCGAACCGGCGCAGCGACGTGATGCGCTTGTTCTGCCGCCGGATCCGCCAGGTGATCCAGTAGTCGGGGGAGAAGCCCGTGACCGCCCGCACGGGCGCCGCCAGCATGACGAACGGGGTGCTGAACAGCGTCGCCGTCATGAGCTCGGCCGTCCCGCGCAGGGATGGCCGGGGCATGAGCGTGTCGATCATCCGGTAACGGTCGTCGAGGGGGAACAGCACCGTCTGGACGGCCTCCACGCACAGGTTGGAGTCGGAACGGACGAAGCGCAGGAAGAGCGATGTGACCAGGTCGCCGCCCCAGCCCGTGGAGTGCACCGCCAGATAGGGGCGGGCGCCTTCCTCCGGCGCGCGCTTCAACTCGTCCATCTGGCTCCGCGCGATCCGCGGGACGGGCCTGCCGAGCGGGTCGGCGAGGAAGCGCGTGTCCCCGAGGACGGTCGTCCCCTCGACGAAGAGCCGCTCCTCGATCTCCAGGCAGGGCAGCGACAAGGTGCCGAGGCGTTGGGCGACGTGCTCGTACAGCTCCGTCACGTCGAAGTCCCGGGGGGTGCCCCCCAGCGGGCCCGGGGCGGTGACGTCGAAGGTCAGGGACCACGAGTCGAGCGGGGCCCCGTATCCGACGAAGGGCAAGTACCCGCTGTACGCGGTGACATTGCCGTGGGCGTACGCGCTGATCTCGCCGAGGCGTGCGGCGGCGTCGCCGTTGGGCGGAGGAGGCGCGGCCGCCGGGTCGAACCGGTTCGGGCGCAGGTTCTGCAAGTGGCGGCCGTAGCGGGTCGAGAGTTCGAAGACCAGCACGGTCATCCAGGACAGGAACAGCAGGAGCGGGGTGCTCGCGAAGCCGCGGAACCAGGCCGGGGAGAACAGGGTGAGCACCAGCAGCAGGGTGAGCAGCAGGTCGCGTTGGTGGCGGCGGGCATTGGCCACGTAGGCGTGCCGGAGCACCACGGGCACGTCGCACGCCGGGGCCGCCCCCACACCCAGGTGGGGTTCCGCGGCGATCTGCCTGATGAGCAACTCGGCGTAGGCGCGGTCCAGATAGGTGGCCGCGCACAGGTACCTGGTGACGTCCAGGCCGCCGCCCCACCGGATCGTGGCGGGGGGTGCCTGCCCGCCGCCCCAGGTGGTGGGCCCCCTGGCCGTCTGCGGCGTGGTGCCGAGCGCGCCGGACCGCGTGGCGGCCGGCTGCGGGCCGTTCAGGGGTGTACCGCAGGCACCGCACCGCGTGGACCACGTGGCCGTGGCCCGGCCGCACCCGGGGCACGCCGTCGAATGCGCCATGGTTCCCCCGTCCCTGAGGCGGACTCGTCACGATTACGGTGCACCGAACGGCTGCCGACGGGGATGCCGGTGCCGGCACCTGACGCCAGACCGTTACACGGGTGAGGGGCACCCCCGGGACGGTCGGGGGTCCGGGGGCGCCCCTTGCTCGGTGGGGACGGTGGGGTCAGATGCCCGCGGCCGCCGAGAGGTCGCGCTTGAGGGCGTCCAGGAGGGCCGTCGCGCGGGTGCGGGCGGCGGGCAGGCCGGCGTGGTCCGCGACCGGGACGACGACCTCCAGGTAGCACTTCAGCTTGGGCTCGGTGCCGCTGGGCCGGACGATGACGCGGGCGCCGTCGAGGGTGTAGCGCAGGCCGTCCGTCGGCGGCAGCAGGTCCGTGCCCTTGGTCAGGTCCTCGGCGCGGGTGATGGCCAGGCCGGCCAGCTCGGTCGGCGGCTGCTCGCGCAGGCGGCGCATCGCGTCGGCGATCAGGGAGAGGTCCTGGACGCGGACGGACAACTGGTCGGTGGCGTGCAGGCCGTGCTCGACGGCGAGGTCGTCCAGCAGGTCGAGGAGGGTACGGCCCTCCTCCTTCAGCTCCGAGGCCAGCTCCGTGATCAGCAGGGCCGCGGTGATGCCGTCCTTGTCGCGCACGCCCTCGGGGTCCACGCAGTAGCCGAGGGCCTCCTCGTAGCCGTAGCGCAGCCCGTCGACGCGGGCGATCCACTTGAAGCCGGTGAGCGTCTCCTCGTACGGCAGCCCCGCCTTCCCGGCGATCCGGCCGAGCAGGGAGGAGGAGACGATCGACTCCGCGAAGGTGCCGCGCACGCCGCGGCGCACCAGGTGGGCGGCGAGCAGCGCGCCGACCTCGTCGCCGCGCAGCATGCGCCAGTCGCCGCCGTCCCGCACGGCCACGGCGCAGCGGTCGGCGTCCGGGTCGTTGGCGATGACCAGGTCGGGGCCGGTCGCGCGGGCCCGGGCGAAGGCCAGGTCAATCGCGCCGGGCTCCTCCGGGTTGGGGAAGGCGACCGTCGGGAAGTCCGGGTCGGGTTCGGCCTGTTCGGCGACCAGCTCCGGCTCCGGGAAGCCGGCCCGGGCGAACGCGGCGAGCAGCACGTCCTTGCCGACGCCGTGCATCGCCGTGTAGACGGTGCGGGCGGTGCGGGGGGAACCGGCGGCCAGCACGGCGTCCGTGCGGGCCAGGTATGCCTCCAGGACCGACTCGTCCAGGACCCGCCAGCCGGACTCGGGGCGCGGTACGTCGTTCAGCGAGGCGATCGCGTCGATCTCGGCGGCGATCCCCGCGTCGGCGGGTGGCACGATCTGGGAGCCGTCGCCCAGGTACACCTTGTAGCCGTTGTCCCGGGGCGGGTTGTGGCTGGCGGTGACCTCCACGCCCGCGACCGCGCCGAGGTGCCGGATCGCGAAGGCCAGCACCGGGGTGGGCAGCGGGCGGGGGAGCACGGCGGCGCGCAGACCGGCGCCGGTCATCACGGCGGCGGTGTCACGGGCGAAGTCGGCGGACTTGTGGCGGGCGTCGTAGCCGATGACCACGAGGCCGGCGTCGTCGCCCCCGTGCGGGGTGCCGTTCTTCTTCAGGTACGCCGCGAGACCGGCGGCGGCGCGGATGACGACGCTGCGGTTCATGCGCATCGGGCCGGCCCCGAGTTCGCCGCGCAGCCCCGCGGTGCCGAACTGGAGGGTGCCGCCGAAGCGGGCCGCCAGCTCCTCGACGTCACCGGCGTCGATCAGCGCGGCGAGTTCGGCACGGGTGTCCGTGTCGGGGTCCTCGGCGAGCCACGCCATGGCCCGGGCGATGAGATCGTCGTGCACCTTGGGATCAACCTCTCGTGTGTCTGCCTGGTCCCCTGGAGGCTCCGCCCCCAGCCCCCGCTTCTTCTGCCCGCCCGCCCCGCCGGCACCCCGGCCGAGGAGTGAACGAGCCGGGGACGCCACCGGCCGAGGGGGGATCGGACGGCGGGTACGGCCCGTGCGGCGCTCGGTCCCGGGGCGCGGCCTCGCGGATGTCGCGGCGGTGGCGAGCGGTGCGGCCGCGGTACGGGCACCGCGGCGGTCCGTGCGCTGCCGGTCGCCGGGGCCGGGCGGCCCCTACGCCGCCCCGCCCCGCGGTGAGCGCCGCGGTCCCGCGGCGCCCGGTCCTACAGCTTGCCCAGGACCTGGGCGAGCAGCGCCCCCATGCGGGCGGCCGAGTCGCGGCCCGCCTGGAGGACCTCCTCGTGGTTGAGGGGTTCGCCCGTCATGCCGGCGGCCAGGTTGGTGACCAGGGAGATGCCCAGGACCTCGGCGCCGGCCTCGCGCGCGGCGATGGCCTCCAGGACCGTGGACATGCCGACCAGGTCCGCGCCGATGACGCGGGCCATGCGGATCTCGGCCGGGGTCTCGTAGTGCGGGCCGGGGAACTGCGCGTAGACGCCCTCTTCGAGGGAGGGGTCGATCTCCTTGCACAGGGCGCGCAGGCGGGGCGAGTACAGGTCGGTCAGGTCGACGAAGTTGGCGCCCACGATCGGCGAGGTGGCCGTGAGGTTGATGTGGTCGCTGATCAGGACGGGCTGGCCGGGGCGCATGCCCTCGCGAAGGCCGCCGCAGCCGTTGGTGAGCACCACGGTCTTGCAGCCGGCGGCGACGGCCGTGCGGACGCCGTGCGCGACGGCGGCGACGCCGCGGCCCTCGTAGTAGTGGGTGCGGCCCAGGAAGACCAGGGCGCGCTTGTCACCAAAGGAGTACGAGCGGATCTTGCCGCCGTGTCCCTCGACGGCCGGCGGCGGGAAGCCCGGCAGCTCGGTGACCTGGAACTCCGCGTCGGGGGCGCCCAGGGCGTCGACGGCCGGAGCCCAGCCGGAGCCCATCACGAGGGCGACGTCGTGGGTCTCGGCGCCGGTCAGTTCGCGCAGGCGCGCGGCGGCGGCGTCGGCGGCGGCGTAGGGGTCGCCCTGGATGTCGTCCGGAAGAAGAGATGCGTTCACGTGGACGAGGGTAGCCGCTCTTCGCCTACGCGCGTAGATGACAGACCTCACCGGATCGCGATCGTTGTCTTGTCGTTTCCGACGAACTATTACCCGAAGTAACAGTAAGGTGGCCGCCGGTGCGGCTCAGCAGGGGCGCTTGCGCAGCTCCATCACGTAGTCGTGGGGTGCGCCGGCGGATTCGGCCGCGTCGGCGACCTCGCCGAGATACCGGGCCGAGGGGAGGCCGCCCTCGTAGTCGTTGAGGACGTAGGTCCAGGCCGGCCGCTCGCCCTCCAGGGTGTGGACGCGGACCCGGACGCGCCGGTAGATGCCGAGGCCGACGCCCTCCCAGCGGTCGAGGGACTCCTCGTCCATCGGGGCGATGTCGTACAGGCCGACGAAGACCTGGGCCGGCCACCCCTCGACGATCGTCGCCAGCGCGCCCTCCCAGCCGAGCTGCTCACCGCCGAAGGTCAGCCGCCAGTCGTTCAGCCAGCCGGTGGCGCGCAGCGGGGAGTGGGGGGCGCGGCGGGCCATCAGCCGGGCGTCGAGGTTGCCGGCGTACGCGGCATAGAGCGACATGGGGAGAGGGTACGGCAGCGCCGCGACGCGCCCCGCGCGCCCGGGAGGGGAGCCGGTGGCGTCCCGGAGGGGGTGAGCGGTTTGTCCCGTGAACAGGGTCACCGCCGCCCCCAGGCAGTAGCACCTTGAAGGGTGCGGGACAATGGAGTACGTGACTCGGATCGTGATCATCGGTGGCGGACCCGGCGGATATGAAGCGGCGCTGGTGGCCGCGCAGCTCGGGGCGGAGGTGACCGTCGTCGACTGCGACGGTCTGGGCGGAGCGTCGGTGCTGACCGACTGCGTGCCGTCGAAGACCCTTATCGCTACGGCCGAGGTCATGACGACCTTCGATTCGTCGTACGAGGAACTCGGCATCATCGTCGCCGACGACACCCCGCCGCTGGAGCAGGCGGCCCGCGTCGTCGGCGTGGACCTGGGCAAGGTCAACCGACGGGTCAAGCGGCTCGCGCTGGCGCAGTCGCACGACATCACCGCCTCCGTGACACGCGCCGGCGCCCGGGTCATGCGCGGTCGCGGACGCCTGGAGGGGATGCAGGCGCTCGACGGGTCGAGGAAGGTCGTCGTCACCGTCGCCGACGGCACCGAGGAGACCCTCACCGCCGACGCCGTGCTCATCGCCACCGGCGGCCACCCCCGCGAGCTGCCCGACGCCCAGCCCGACGGCGAGCGCATCCTCAACTGGACCCAGGTCTACGACCTCACCGAGCTGCCGGAAGAGCTGATCGTGGTCGGCTCCGGCGTCACCGGTGCCGAGTTCGCCGGCGCCTACCAGGCCCTCGGCTCCAAGGTCACCCTCGTGTCGTCCCGCGACCGCGTGCTGCCCGGCGAGGACCCGGACGCCGCCGCCGTCCTGGAGGACGTCTTCCGCCGCCGCGGCATGAACGTCATGGCCCGGTCCCGCGCGCAGTCCGCCAAGCGCGTCGGCGACCGCGTCGAGGTCACCCTCGCCGACGGCCGGGTCATCACCGGCAGCCACTGCCTCATGGCCGTCGGCGCCATCCCGAACAGCGCGAACCTCGGCCTGGAGGAGGCCGGCGTCAAGCTGCGCGACTCCGGGCACATCTGGACCGACAAGGTCTCCCGCACCACCGCGCCGGGCGTCTACGCCGCCGGTGACGTGACCGGTGTCTTCGCGCTCGCGTCCGTCGCCGCCATGCAGGGCCGGATCGCCATGTACCACTTCCTGGGCGACGCGGTGGCCCCGCTGAACCTCAAGACGGTCTCCTCCAACGTCTTCACCGACCCCGAGATCGCCACCGTCGGCTACACGCAGGCGGACGTGGACGCGGGCAAGATCGACGCCCGGGTCGTCAAGCTGCCGCTGCTGCGCAACCCGCGCGCCAAGATGCAGGGCATCCGGGACGGCTTCGTCAAGATCTTCTGCCGGCCGGGCACGGGGATCGTCGTGGGCGGTGTGGTCGTCGCGCCGCGCGCCTCGGAACTCATCCACCCCATCTCGATCGCCGTGGACAACAACCTGACGGTCGAACAGATCGCGAACGCGTTCACGGTCTACCCCTCCCTTTCGGGGTCGATCGCGGAGGTCGCCCGGCAGCTGCACACCCGCAAGGCGAGCGCGGAAGGCTGACGGCTTCGGCAACTCCCCGCTGGTCACGGGGAGTTGCCGGGTATGCGTCCGGCATAGTCGTGGTGGGTAGGTCCTATACCACTTCGCCTGCCGCCATGCGAACAACTTCTGTTATTCGGCGCAAACTGCTGAAAGCAGACGGTCGCTGGGGTTACTGTCAGTTTCGTGTTCGCTGCTGAACGTCGCCAATTGATCCTCGAAATGGTGCGAGCGAACGGTGCGGTGTCGCTCCGTGAACTCGCCCGCGTCGTCCAGACCTCCGAAGTGACCGTACGGCGGGACGTGCGGGCACTGGAGGCAGAAGGACTCCTCGACCGCCGGCACGGCGGTGCCGTACTGCCGGGTGGCTTCACGCGGGAGTCCGGCTTCCCGCAGAAGTCCCATCTCGCGACCGCCGAGAAGACGGCGATCGCCGATCTCGCCGCCGGCCTCGTCGAAGAGGGCGAGGCGATCGTGGTCGGAGCCGGTACGACCACGCAGGAGCTGGCCCGCCGGCTCGCCCGCGTGCCCGGTCTCACGGTGGTCACCAACTCCCTCCTGGTCGCACAGGCGCTGGCCCACGCGAACCGGGTGGAGGTGGTGATGACCGGAGGCACCCTGCGCGGGTCCAACTACGCCCTCGTCGGCTCCGGGGCCGAGCAGTCGCTCCAGGGGCTGCGGGTGTCGAAGGCCTTCCTCTCCGGGAGCGGGCTGACCGCCGAGCGGGGCCTGTCCACCTCCAACATGCTGTCCGCCTCCGTCGACCGGGCGCTGGTGCAGGCCGCGGCCGAGGTAGTGGTCCTCGCGGACCACACCAAGCTGGGCACGGACACGATGTTCCAGACCGTGCCGACCGATCTCATCACCCGTCTGGTCACCGACGAACCGCCCGCCCACGACGACCGCGCCGCCACCGAACTGCAGGCCCTCGCCGATCAGGGGGTGCAGATCGCCGTGGCCGGGGCGAACGGGAACCCGGGGGGTGACCAGGTCCCGGCAACCCGCCGCGCCCAGCTGCCGGGGCCACGCAGGGGCCAGCTCCCCGCCGGCACCCTCCGCTCCGCCCCACCCCTGAACGACCAGCCGTCCCCCTCGGACCGGCCGAGGGTCGCGGACCTGCGCCGCCGCTGAACGCTGGGCGCGGGACTCGGCCAGGGGCGGGCGGGCTGGGTCGCGCTGGGCGACGGGGGCTTGGCCGGGCCTGGCGTGCCGGGACGCGGGGCCGAGTCGACCGGCCCGCCGTCCCGGGTCTCACGCGTCCGGCATGTCCGCCGTGGGCCCCGGCCCCCGGGGGCCCTCGCGCCTCCCCTCACCCGCGAGGGGCGGTGACGAGCCGGAAGGTTCCGTGGCCACCGCTTCGCAGGCCCGCCATGTCGGACGGGTCCGTGTCGGCCCGGACGGCATGGATGCCGAACCCTCCCCGGCCCGCGGGGGCGTCCTCGGCGGCGCTGATCCGGTACTCCACGATGCGGGTGCCGTGGGCGGGCAGGTCCTTGGCACCGGAAGCGCCGGCCAGGGGGTCGTAGTCGTTGGCCACACGCAGTTCGACGGGGTGCCAGTCGCCGTCGGGCGCCTCGCGCCGTTCCAGCGTCAGCCCGGGCTTCCGCTCGCCCGCGTAGTCCCACTCGACCTGCGCGGAGAGCGCGATGTCCCGGAGTGTCGTGCCGGTGGTGTTGCAGAGCTTGACGAGGACGGTGCGCGGTTCGCCGCCAGGCCGGACGGTGACGTCTTCTTCCGGGCCCACGACCGTGGTGATCAGACGGCCGTCGGTCCTGTCGGCAGCGGTGGGCTCGGGGCAGGGCTTGCCGCGGAAGGCCGCGAAGCCGGGGTTCGGCGCGCTCTTCGAGGCGCTGCCCTTGTCCCCGTCCGCCAGGGCCGACGGACCCTCGCAGGCGGTGCCGAAGAGTATCGCCGTTCCTGCGGCGGCGGCGACGGCGCTCCTGGCCCAGACCCTGTTCACGTGCACGGATACTCCCTCTCGTGGGCCTCTGGTCGGTGATCATCATGCCTGAGGGCCGCCATAGGTGACAGTCCCGGCGAATCCACCCGGCGGACCCGGCCGGGCGGGCCGTGTCGGCCGGCCCGGTCCCCGAAGACGCCGACGGCCCCCGGCGGAGAGCCGGGGGCCGTCGTGCTGCCTGTGGGGGCGGGGATCAGTCCTTGATCTCGCAGATCGCCGCGCCCGAGGTGATGGACGCGCCCACCTCCGCGGTGAGGCCCTTGATGGTGCCGGCCTTGTGGGCGTTGAGGGGCTGCTCCATCTTCATGGCCTCCAGGACGACGACCAGGTCGCCCTCCTTGACCTCCTGGCCCTCCTCCACGGCGATCTTGACGATGGTGCCCTGCATCGGGGAGGCGAGGGTGTCACCGGAGGCCACCGGGCCGGACTTCTTGGCGGCGCGGCGCTTCGGCTTGGCACCGGCGGCGAGGCCGGTGCGGGCCAGGGACATGCCCAGCGACGACGGGAGGGAGACCTCCAGGCGCTTGCCGCCGACCTCGACGACGACGGTCTCGCGGCCCGCGTCCTCCTCCGCCTCGGCGTCGGCCGGCGCGGCGAAGGGCTTGATCTCGTTGACGAACTCGGTCTCGATCCAGCGGGTGTGGACCTTGAACGGCTCGGTGGAACCGGTCAGTTCGGGGGCGAAGGCCGGGTCCCTGACCACGACGCGGTGGAAGGGGATCGCGGTCGCCATGCCCTCGACCTGGAACTCGTCCAGCGCCCGCGCGGCCCGCTCCAGGGCCTCCTTGCGGGTGCGGCCGGTGACGACCAGCTTGGCCAGCAGCGAGTCCCATGCCGGGCCGATGACCGAGCCGGCCTCGACACCGGCGTCCAGGCGGACACCGGGACCGGACGGCGGGGCGAACGTGGTGACCGTACCGGGGGCGGGCAGGAAGTTGCGGCCCGGGTCCTCGCCGTTGATGCGGAACTCGAAGGAGTGGCCGCGCAGCTCCGGGTCGTCGTAGCCCAGTTCCTCGCCGTCGGCGATGCGGAACATCTCGCGGACCAGGTCGATGCCGGCGACCTCCTCGGACACCGGGTGCTCGACCTGGAGGCGGGTGTTGACCTCCAGGAAGGAGATCGTGCCGTCCTGGCCGACCAGGAACTCACAGGTGCCCGCGCCCTCGTAGTGGGCCTCCTTGAGGATGGCCTTGGAGGCGCGGTACAGCTCGGCGACCTGCTCGTCGGAGAGGAACGGCGCCGGGGCCTCCTCCACGAGCTTCTGGTGGCGGCGCTGGAGGGAGCAGTCACGGGTGGAGACGACGACCACGTTGCCGTGCTTGTCGGCCAGGCACTGGGTCTCCACGTGCCGCGGACGGTCCAGGTAGCGCTCCACGAAGCACTCGCCGCGGCCGAAGGCGGCGACCGCCTCGCGCACCGCCGAGTCGTACAGCTCGGGCACCTCTTCGAGGGTGCGGGCGACCTTCAGACCGCGGCCACCGCCGCCGAAGGCGGCCTTGATGGCGATCGGCAGGCCGTGCTCCTCGGCGAAGGCCACGACCTCGTCGGCGCCGCTGACCGGGTCCGGCGTGCCGGCCACCAGCGGGGCGCCGGCGCGCTGGGCGATGTGCCGGGCCGCGACCTTGTCGCCCAGGTCGCGGATGGCCTGCGGCGGCGGGCCGATCCAGTTCAGACCGGCGTCGATCACGGCCTGCGCGAACTCGGCGTTCTCCGAGAGGAAGCCGTAACCCGGATGGATGGCGTCCGCGCCGGATTCGCGGGCGGCGTTCAGGACCTTCTCGATGTCCAGATAACTGGTCGCCGGAGTGTCACCGCCCAGGGCGAACGCCTCATCCGCGGCGCGGACATGCAGAGCGTCCCGGTCCGGGTCCGCGTAGACGGCCACGCTCGCGATCCCGGCGTCCCGGCAGGCCCGGGCCACGCGGACAGCGATTTCGCCACGGTTGGCGATGAGCACCTTGCGCACGATTGAGGCTCCCTCCTTGAAACAAGCCGAGTTTAGGGACTGCCGACACGGCACTTCGACCCGTCCCCAATGGTGAGCTTGCCCACACGGAGCGTGATGCGGGGCTCGCCCGACCCGCGAAAGTCCCGGTCGCACCTTGCTACGCAGGACTCCTTCGGAAAACCCTAGCCCGCCCATGTGGCCAAGGTCTCTGTAAGGGCGTGCCGCGCCCCACTCGGTTTCTTTGTCGAGTCCCTACGAATGGCCCAACGATTCTTTGCTGCCGCGCGAACCCTTGTCCCCTGGTTTACCCGTTAGTAGCGTTCACGACGTCCCGTACTACTGCGGGTAACGGCGAACGGTTCGAGAGTGGGTGGGGATCGGTGGTGCGCAGGCCGGTGGCGTGGGTGGTGACCGTCGTCCTCCTGGCGGAGGCGCTCGGCGTCGCGGCGCTGAACTGGTTCCTCGGCGTGGTCGTGGAGCGGCAGAAGATGTCCATGGCCGGCCTGGACCCGCATCTGATGTCGACGTCCTCGAAGATCGGCGGCGTCGTCTTCGGCCTCTACTTCGCGCTGTGCGCGCTGGTCGCCCTGCTGGTGGCGGTCCGCGACCGCGCCCCCGCCGGGTTCGGCCGGGTCGTGCTGGTCAGCGCGGCCGTCGTGCACGGCCTGCTGGGCGCCTTCGCCTGGGGCCTGGTCGGCTGGACCGCCTTCCTGGTCATGGTGGTGGTGCTGGCGCTCCTCGTGCTGCTGCTGGTGTCCTACGACCGCGACGGCGGCCCCGGGCCGCGGTCCGTGCCCGGCGGGGACGGCGGGGCGGGCGGCGAGCCGAGGGCCGGGCACGGACCGGCCGCCGGCCCCGCGGGGGAACCCGTGGCGGGCCGTACGGAGGAGCCCCAAGATGGAGACGGGGAGGAGCCGCAGGACTCCGTCCCCGCCCGGTTCACTTCGCCGGTTCCCACAACTCCGTGATGCCGACGCCCAGTTCGGCGAGGAGCTTGCGCACCAGGGGCAGGCTGAGGCCGATCACGTTGCCGTGGTCGCCGTCGATGCCCTCGATGAACGGCGCGGAGCGGCCGTCCAGGGTGAACGCCCCGGCGACGTGGAGGGGCTCGCCGGTGGCCACGTACGCGGCGACCTCCTCGTCGCTGGGCTCGCCGAACCGCACGACGGTGGAGGCGGTCGCCGACACGTACCGCTTGGCCTCCGTGTCCCAGACGCAGTGACCCGTCTGGAGCACACCGGCCCGGCCGCGCATCGACTTCCAGCGGGCGGTGGCCTCTTCGGCGTCGGCGGGCTTGCCGAGCGCGTGCCCGTCCAGCTCCAGCACCGAGTCGCAGCCGATCACGAGGGCGCCCTGCACCTCGGGCAGCGCCGCCACGACGGAGGCCTTCGCCTCGGCCAGGGCGAGGGCCAGTTCGGCCGGGGTGGGAGCGGTGACGGCGTCCTCGTCGACCCCGCTGACCACGACCTCGGGAGCGAAGCCCGCCTGCCGGAGCAGGCCGAGGCGGGCGGGGGACTGGGAGGCGAGCACGAGTCGCCTGCGGCGCGTTGCGGTCATGCGGCCAGGTTAGTCACCCGGTTGCGCCGGGGCTCACCCGGCGACGAGAAGCCCTAGCGCAGACCGGCCACGGCCATCGCCAGGATGACGACGACGGCCATCAGGACGCCGAGCCGCCGCAGCATGTCCTGCGCGTCGCGCAGCTCTTTCGGAGGCTCGTCGTCCGGGTCTGACCACAACATGTCCCTAGCGTGCGGCCCGGCCGGCGGGGGCCGCCTGAGTACCGGTACTCAAGTCGGCCCCGCCGTCGCGCCCCGGTGCCCGGCCCCGTACGCGCGCCCCTTGGGGGATGCCCCTGGCGCATCCCCTGGGTGGACCGCCTGGAGGATCTCCCTAGCTGGGCCAGTAGGTGCGGGTCCAGGACGCCGGGCCCGGCCGGGGCACCCGCGCGGCGGCGATCCGCGACGGGTCCGCCCACGCGTCCCGCGGCCCCGGCGCGCCGGACGGCGCCACCGCTGCCGCCGCGGCGCGGGCCCGGACCACCGCCAGGGCGGCGGCCAGCTCCTCGGGGGTCGGGTTGCCTCGTACGACCTTGATCGTCATGTCGGCTCCTGTCGCTCGGCGGGCCTAGAGGGGGATGTTGCCGTGCTTCTTCGGGGGCAGTGATTCCCGCTTGGTGCGCAGCTGACGCAGGCCCCGGACGATGTGGGCGCGGGTGTCGGACGGCATGATCACCGCGTCGACATAGCCGCGCTCGGCCGCCACGTAGGGGTTGAGGAGGGTGTCCTCGTACTCCTGGATCAGCCGGGCCCGCACGGCCTCCACGTCCTCGCCGCTCGCCTCCGCCTCGGCGAGGGTGCGCCGGTGCAGGATGTTGACCGCGCCCTGGGCGCCCATGACGGCGATCTGGGCGGTCGGCCAGGCCAGGTTGAGGTCGGCGCCCAGGTGCTTGGAGCCCATGACGTCGTAGGCGCCGCCGAAGGCCTTGCGGGTGATCACGGTGATCAGCGGGACGGTGGCCTCGGCGTAGGCGTAGATCAGCTTGGCGCCGCGCCGGATGATGCCCTCGTGCTCCTGGCCGACGCCGGGCAGGAAGCCGGGCACGTCCACGAAGGTCAGCACGGGGACGTTGAAGGCGTCGCAGGTGCGCACGAAGCGGGCGGCCTTCTCGGAGGCGTCGATGTCGAGGCAGCCCGCGAACTGCATCGGCTGGTTGGCGACGACGCCCACCGGGCGGCCCTCGACCCGGCCGAAACCGGTGACGATGTTCGGCGCGAACAGGGCCTGCGTCTCGAAGAACTCGCCGTCGTCCACGACGTGTTCGACCACCGTGCGGATGTCGTACGGCTGGTTGGCGCTGTCCGGGACGAGGGTGTCCAGCTCGCGGTCCTCGTCGGTCAGGGAGAGGTCCGCCTCCTCCGGGAACACCGGGGGCTCGGAGAGGTTGTTGGACGGCAGGTAGGACAGCAGCTGCTTGATGTACTCGACGGCGTCCTTCTCGTCCCCGGCCATGTGGTGGGCCACGCCGGAGACGGCGTTGTGGGTGCGGGCGCCGCCCAGCTCCTCGAAGCCGACGTCCTCGCCGGTGACGGTCTTGATGACGTCCGGGCCGGTGATGAACATGTGCGAGGTCTGGTCGACCATCACCGTGAAGTCGGTGATGGCCGGCGAGTACACCGCGCCGCCCGCGCACGGGCCGACGACCAGGCTGATCTGCGGGATGACGCCGGAGGCGTGGGTGTTGCGGCGGAAGATCTCGCCGTACGCGCCGAGCGAGGCGACGCCCTCCTGGATCCGGGCGCCGCCGGAGTCGTTGATCCCGATGACCGGGCAGCCGGTCTTCAGGGCGAAGTCCATCACCTTGGCGATCTTCTGGCCGTAGACCTCGCCGAGGGCACCGCCGAAGACGGTGAAGTCCTGGGAGAAGACGGCGACCGGACGGCCGTCGACGGTGCCGTAGCCGGTGACGACGCCGTCTCCGTACGGCCGGTTCCGCTCCAGTCCGAAGTTGGTGGAGCGGTGCTGGGCGAACTCGTCCAGCTCGACGAACGACCCCTCGTCCAGGAGCAGTTCGATGCGCTCACGGGCCGTCAGCTTGCCCTTGGCGTGCTGCTTCTCGACGGCGCGCTCCGAACCGGCGTGCGTCGCCTCGTGAATGCGCCGCTGGAGATCCGCGAGCTTGCCCGCGGTCGTGTGAATGTCGATCCCTTGGATCTCTTGACGCTCTTCCGGCTCGGACATCGGGATGCGGCTCCCTGCCTGCTCAAAAGGGGGGACGGTTACTCGTTCGTAGAGTAGTGCTGGGCCTACCGATCAGCACTGCGTCGTTTGCCACACCTAGGGTGGCTTGCATGACGCCCCGAGATGCAGCAGACGACAACCGCGGCCGCTGGTCCGATCTGGACCGCCCGCCGCTGAACGCGACCGCCCTGCGCCGGGCCCTGGTGCGCGAGGGCGGACTGTGGTCCGGGCTCGACGTGGTGCAGCGCACCGGTTCCACCAACGACGACCTGGTGGCCCGGGTCGCGGCCGGACCGGTGCCGGAGGGCGCGGTGCTGGTGGCGGAGGAGCAGACGACCGGGAAGGGCCGCCTGGACCGCCGGTGGTCGGCGCCGCCGCGCTCCGGCCTCTTCGTCTCCGTGCTGCTGCGGCCCGCCGGGGTGCCGGTCGCGCGCTGGGGCTGGCTGCCGCTGCTCACCGGGGTCGCGGTGGCCACGGGGCTGGCGCGGGCGGCGGGTGTGGACACGGCGCTGAAGTGGCCGAACGACCTGCTGGTGACCGTGGACGGCGAGGAGCGCAAGGCCGGGGGCATCCTCCTCGAACGGGCCGGCGACGACGGCGTGGTGATCGGCTTCGGCCTCAACGTCTCGCTGCGGGCGGACGAACTGCCGGTCCCGGCAGCGGGTTCGCTGCTGCTGGCGGGCGCCGTGAACACGGACCGCGACCCGCTGCTGCGGGCCGTGCTGCGTTCCCTGGAGACCTGGTACGGCCGCTGGCGCGCGGCGGACGGCGATCCCGCCGTGTGCGGCCTCCAGGAGGCCTACGCGGCGGGCTGCGCGACGCTGGGCCGCACCGTGCGGGCACAGCTGCCGGGCGACCGCGACCTCGTCGGCGAGGCGGTGGCCGTGGACGGCGACGGCCGCCTGGTCATCGCCACGGCGGAGGGCGTCCAGGAACCGGTGGGCGCGGGGGACATCGTCCATCTGCGCCCGGCGTGACCACTGGCGGGGGACGGTCGTCGCACCTGGTCGGGACTACGGGCCCCGGCGTCCCGCAAGGGGCGCGGGGACGCGTGGCCGGGCCGGCGGACGTGGCCCGCGGGTGCGTGCGGCGGCCGGGGGCCGCAAGCTGAGGGCGGGCCTCCGGGGGACTCGGACGCGGGGACCTGCCGGTGCGGGGCGAGTGGACGTCGGCCGAACCCAACGGAGTGAGCTGGCGCACACCTGCCGTAGAGTTGAGGCCGGTCGATACCTGACCGCGGCAGATCGGAAGGGCAGCAGGCGTGACCGTCGACGACACGGGCCCCGGCGAGCAAGGCCGGACGGACCCCAGCGCCGCCGACTCCGGCGAGGATCCGCTCGCGCTCCGTCTCGAACAGCTCATCCTGGGCGCCGAGCGCCGCTACACCCCTTTCCAGGCCGCCCGCAGCGCAGGCGTCTCCATGGAGCTGGCGTCCCGCTTCTGGCGGGCGATGGGCTTCGCGGACATAGGCCAGGCCAAGGCCCTCACCGAGGCGGACGTGCTCGCCCTGCGCCGGCTCGCCGGTCTGGTGGAGGCGGGCCTGCTCAGCGAGGCCATGGCGGTGCAGGTGGCCCGTTCGACCGGCCAGACCACCGCCCGGTTGGCGGAGTGGCAGATCGATTCCTTCCTGGAGGGCCTGACCGAGCCCCCCGAGCCCGGCATGACCCGCACCGAGGTGACGTACCCCCTGGTCGAGCTGCTGCTGCCGGAGCTGGAGGAGTTCCTGGTCTACGTCTGGCGCCGGCAGCTCGCCGCCGCCACCGGCCGGGTCGTCCAGGCCGCCGACGACGAGGAGATGGTCGACCGGCGCCTGGCCGTCGGATTCGCCGACCTCGTCGGGTTCACCCGGCTGACCCGGCGCATGGAGGAGGAGGAACTCGGCGAACTCGTCGAGGCCTTCGAGACCACCGCCGCCGACCTGGTGGCCGCGCGCGGCGGCCGGCTCATCAAGACCCTCGGCGACGAGGTGCTGTACGCGGCGGACGACGCGGGCACGGCCGCGGACATCGCGCTGCGCCTGGTGGAGACGCTGGCCAACGACGAGACGATGCCCGAGCTGCGCGTCGGCATGGCCTTCGGCACCGTGACCACCCGGATGGGCGATGTCTTCGGCACGACGGTGAACCTCGCCTCCCGGCTGACCTCCATCGCCCCGCGCGACGCCGTGCTGGTGGACAGCGCGTTCGCCGAGGAGCTGATCCGCACCCGCGAGGCGCCCGCCTCGGAGGCGGAGGCGGCCGAGGCCGCGGCGGCCGCCGAGAAGGAGGGCGAGGAACCGCCGTCGTACCGCTTCGCGCTCCAGCCGATGTGGCAGCGGCCCGTGCGCGGGCTCGGCGTGGTCGAGCCGTGGCTGCTCGCCCGCCGGGACGGCCGGCAGCCGTAGCCGTCAGCCCCAGTGGGGCCCCGTCACGTCCACGCAGAGGCCGATCACCGGCAGGCACAGCCCGCCGGGGCCCGGCGCCGGCGCGCTCTGCCCGGGGTCGGGCGTGGGCGTGGGCTTCGGCGGCGGAGCGGGGTGCGAGGCGGGCGGTGCGGAGGCGGTGGAGGCAGGGGCCGTCGTCCGGGTCGGGGTGCTCGGCGCGGTGGTGACCGTCCGGGGCGGCGCCGCCGAACGGCCCGGCGCGGCGGACGCCCGCGGGGAGCCACCGGGGTCCGGTGCGGTGCCCGGTCCGCGCGGCACGGAGACCGCCGGGGCGAGCGCGCCGGGGCCTGCGGTGCGGGTCGCGGGGGCGGCCGTGGAACCACCCTTGAGGGTGGGGCCCGCCGTGGTGCCGGGGGTGACGCCCGGGGCGAGCCGGGGTTCGGCCGCCGCGGTGCCCGGGGCGCCGACGCCGGACTCCGGGGACATGCGGACCAGGCTCAGGACGGCCGCCGCGAGGGCGAGGCCGCCGACGGCGAGCAGGGCCTTGCGGCGGCGCGGCCTGCGGTGCCGGCCGCGCCGGAAGCCGCCGAACCGGCCGCCCGGCTCCGCCGGTGCCGTCGTCGTCCGTATCGGAGTACGCGTCGCTCGCATGTTCTCTCTCCCCCCACCGCGCAGCGCACGCTATGCGCTCCTGTGGGTGATGTGGGGGGAGACGGCCGTGATGTCACTCGAACGGGCGTAGCGGTGTGGGGTTTCCTGTGATCGGGTGCGGCTGCGATGATCGGGCCGACAGTGGGTTAACCCGCGTTAACAGGTGTACCGGAGGATGCGATGAGCGAGGCGCGGTTCGGGGAGTTCGTGCTGGTACGGCGGCACGGGTACGTCGCGGAGCTGGTGCTGGACCGGCCCAAGGCGATGAACGCCGTCTCCACGGAGATGGCCCGCTCGATCGCGGCCGCCTGCACGGCGCTGGGGGCGGACCGGGACGCGCGCGTGGTCGTCCTGACCTCGTCGCACGAGCGGGCCTTCTGCGTCGGCGCGGACCTCAAGGAGCGGAACTCCTTCACCGACGCCGACCTGATGCGGCAGCGGCCGGTGGCGCGGGGTGCGTACACCGGGGTGCTGGAGCTGCCGATGCCGACGATCGCGGCGGTGCACGGGTTCGCGCTGGGCGGCGGGTTCGAGCTGGCGCTCTCCTGCGACCTGATCGTGGCCGACCGCACGGCCGTGGTCGGGCTGCCGGAGGTGTCCGTGGGCGTGATCCCCGGCGGCGGCGGTACGCAGCTGCTGCCGCGGCGGGTCGGGGCGGCCAGGGCGGCCGAGCTGATCTTCTCGGCGCGGCGGCTGGAGGCCGCGGAGGCCGGTGAGCTGGGACTGGTGGACCAGGTGGTCGAGGAGGGGCGGGACCGGGACGAGGCGCTGGCGCTCGGCGCCCGGATCGCGGCGAACTCCCCGGTGGGGCTGCGGGCGGCGAAGCGGGCGCTGCGGCTGGGGCACGGCCTGGACCTGCGGACGGGGCTGGAGGTGGAGGACGCGGCCTGGCGGTCGGTGGCCTTCTCGGGGGACCGGGCGGAGGGGGTCGCCGCGTTCAACGAGAAGCGCAAGCCGCAGTGGCCGGGCGAGTAGCCGCCTCCGGGGTCACCGCTCACCCGCGCCGCCCGCCGACGTCACAAACCCCCCAAAACCTCCCTAGCCTGGAGTAATGGCTGACGACAAGCGGCTTGCCGCAGTGGTGGCGCTGGCCCAGGGGATGGCCGCGGCGCACACCCCCCGGGACTCGTGGGAGGCCGCCGCCCTCGGCGCCTGCCGCGCGCTGGACGGCAGTTTCGCGGCGCTGTCGGTGTGGGAGCGGGAGCTGGGCCGGCTGCGGGTGCTGGTGAACGTCGGGGACCGGCGCCCGGACGAGCAGGAGTTCCCGGAGGCCGAGGCCTACCCGGTGCACCAGTTCCCGGAGATCACCGAGTTCCTGCACGAGCGCTGGGCCGGCGGCGGTGGCCCCAACGCCTGGGTGGAGACCGCCGAGGGCACCGCCGCCGGCACCCCCGGCTACTTCCACCAGCGCGTCGCCGCCCTGCGCCGCCGCGGACGCGGCTGCTGTGTCGTCGCCCCCGTCGTGCTGCACGGCAGGGCCTGGGGGGAGGTGTACGTCGCCCGCGCCATCGGGGCTCCGGTCTTCGGCCGCGCCGACGCGGACTTCGCCACCGTGCTCGCCGCGGTCGTCGCCGCCGGGCTCGCGCAGACCGAGCAGCTGGAGGAGGCCCGCAGGCTCGCCTTCACCGACTCCCTCACCGGTCTCGCCAACCGCCGGGCCGTCGACGTCCACCTGGAGGAGGCGATCGAGCGGCACCGCGCGGACGGTGCCGTCGTCAGCCTCGTGGTCTGCGACCTCAACGGGCTCAAGCGGGTCAACGACACCCAGGGGCACGCGGTCGGCGACCGCCTCCTGGAGCGCTTCGGGTCGGTGCTGTCGCTGTGTGGGGCGATGGTGCCGGGCGCGCTCGCCGCGCGGCTCGGCGGGGACGAGTTCTGCCTGCTCGCGGTCGGCCCGCCCGCCGACGAGGTGGTCAAGGCGGCGGACGAGCTGTGCCGCCGGGCGGGCGTGCTGGAGCTGGGGGAGGGGGTGGCCTGCGGGGTCGCCTCGACCGAGGACCCGATCGGCCCGGTGGACGACGCCCGGCGGCTCTTCAGGCTCGCCGACGCCGCCCAGTACCGGGCCAAGGCCATGCGGGCGGACCGCCCCGTGGTGGCCGGCCGGGAGGGGCCGGACGATCCGGTCGTACGCCTCGCCGACGAGCCGCCGCCCTCCCGCGCCGAACGCCGCCGCTTCCGCGGCCGCCGGCCGTGACCGCCGGTCCCCGGTCCGCCGACCGCGGACCGCCTGCCCCCCGTCGGGGTGACCTCGTGAGGCGAAGGCCACACCGTCCCGTAAGGGGCGCTCCCCGTCCCCACTAGTGACATCACTGCATTCAATGCGTACGCTCCTGAATATGGATATGCACACTGTGGTGGTGGGGACGTCCGGTGTCTCGGCGTCCGACGTTCTCGCCGTGGCGCGCGGCGCTGCCCGCATCGAGCTGTCGGAGGAGGCGGTGGCCGCCCTGGCCGCGGCCCGCGAGATCGTGGACGCGCTGGCGGCCAAGCCGGACCCGGTCTACGGCGTCTCCACCGGTTTCGGCGCCCTGGCGACCCGGCACATCAGCCCGGAACTCCGTGCCCAGCTGCAGCGCAACATCGTCCGCTCGCACGCCGCCGGCATGGGCCCGCGCGTGGAGCGCGAAGTGGTCCGGGCCCTGATGTTCCTGCGGCTGAAGACCGTCTGCTCCGGGCACACCGGCGTGCGCCCCGAGGTCGCGCAGACCATGGCGGACGTGCTCAACGCCGGGATCACCCCGGTCGTGCACGAGTACGGCTCCCTCGGCTGCTCCGGGGACCTCGCCCCGCTGTCGCACTGCGCGCTGACCCTGATGGGGGAGGGCGAGGCCGAGGGGCCCGACGGGGTCGTGCGGCCCGCCGGCGAGCTGCTCGCCGCGCACGGGATCCAGCCGGTCGAGCTGCGCGAGAAGGAGGGGCTCGCGCTCCTCAACGGCACCGACGGCATGCTCGGCATGCTGGTCATGGCCCTCGCCGACCTCGACAACCTCTTCAAGTCCGCCGACATCACCGCCGCCCTCACCCTGGAGGCGCTGCTCGGCACCGACAAGGTGCTCGCGCCCGAGCTGCACGCCATCCGCCCGCACCCGGGCCAGGGCGACTCGGCCGCCAACATGCTGGCCGTCCTGAAGGGTTCCCAGCTCACCGGGCACCACCAGGACGACGCCCCGCGTGTCCAGGACGCCTACTCGGTGCGCTGCGCCCCGCAGGTCGCGGGCGCCGGCCGGGACACCATGGCGCACGCCCGCCTGGTCGCCGAGCGCGAGCTGGCCTCCGCCGTGGACAACCCGGTGGTGCTGCCCGACGGCCGCGTGGAGTCCAACGGCAACTTCCACGGCGCGCCGGTCGCCTACGTCCTCGACTTCCTCGCGATCGCCGCCGCCGACCTCGGCTCCATCGCCGAGCGGCGCACCGACCGGCTGCTGGACAAGAACCGCAGCCACGGGCTGCCGCCGTTCCTCGCCGACGACGCCGGCGTGGACTCCGGCCTGATGATCGCCCAGTACACGCAGGCCGCCCTGGTCAGCGAGATGAAGCGGCTCGCCGTCCCGGCCTCGGCCGACTCCATCCCGTCCTCCGCGATGCAGGAGGACCACGTCTCCATGGGCTGGTCGGCCGCGCGCAAGCTGCGCACCGCCGTGGACAACCTCACCCGGATCATCGCCGTCGAGCTGTACGCGGCCACCCGCGCCCTGGAACTGCGCGAGGGCCTGAGCCCCGCGCCCGCCTCCCGGGCCGTGATCGAGGCCGCCCGCGCCGCCGGTGTCCAGGGCCCCGGCCCGGACCGCTTCCTCGCCCCCGACCTGGCCGCGGCCGACGCCTTCGTGCGCGGCGGTCACCTGGTCGCGGCCGCGGAGACGGTCACCGGCCCGCTGCGGTAAGCCGCGCGCGGCGATCCGTGTAGAAGGAAAGGGGCCCTGTCACCGGACAGGGCCCCTTTCCTTCTACGTCACTTGAGCTTGGCCTCCTGGGCCTTCACCACGGCCGGCGTCACCGCGTACGCCTTCTCGGCCATCATCGAGCCGAGGTTCACCGTGAAGTAGCCGGACAGGGTGGTGCCGTGCCGGTCGACCTCGCCGTAGACCGGGGCCGTCTTCCCGTCGGTCTCGCTGAACGCGGCGAACGCCACCGATCCGTCGCCGCCGCCCGCGGCCTTCTCCTCGGTCACCTTGGTGAAGTTCACCTTGCTGCCCGCCTGTTGGCCGACGAAGCCACCCGCGCACGCCTTCACCGCGGCCGACACCGCCTTCAGGGCCTGCTCGGCGCCGTCGCCGTCGTACGAGGCGAGCGTCACCGTGGTGACGTCCCGGTCCAGGGACTTCTGCAGCGCGCCCTCGAACTTGTCCTCGTCCAGGTCGTCCAGGGACGTCGGCTTGCTCGCGGGCTGCTTCTGCGCCTTCTCGGTGGCGAGCCGGTCGGCGCTGGCCTGCGCGTCGACGGGCGGGAGCCCGCTGAGCACCTGCGTCAGCGGGCGGCAGTCCGCGCTGTCGGTGGTGATCCGCTTGGCCTCGGCCTGCTTGACCGGCCCGACGTCGAACCCGGGCAGCTCGTCCCCGGTGACGACCAGCTTCTTCAACTCGGCAGCGCTGGACGCCTTTTCGGGGCTCTTGCCCTTGGCGTCCGAGGAACTGTCCGAAGACCCCCCGGAACAACCCGTTGCAAGGGCGAACGACAGCGCGCTCACAGCGACGGCGGCGCACAGTCGCACGCCCGATGATCTCTTCATGAGCGAACTATGTAATCACTGTGAAAGATCAGTCAAGGCAGATTAAAAACCCAGGCGTTCGCGGCGCACCGAATACACCACGAACCCGGCGCCCAGGGCGAGGAACAGGGTGCCGCCGACGACGTAGGGCGTGGTGTCCGGGCTGCCCGTGTCGGCGAGTTGGGCGCTGCCGTCCGCCGCCCCGGTACCGGTCCGCGCGGTGTCCGCCGAGACCGCCTTGGCCTGCTCGGCGACCGGCGCGGAGAGGGCCGGAGCGGAGCCGGCCGCCGTGTCTCTCGCCGGGGTTTCCTGGGACGCGTTCGCGGACGGGACGAACCACAGGGCGCAGAGCAGGGTGCCCGCGGCGGTGGCGGTCAGCAACGGGCGGCGAGCGGATGACACGGAATATCGATCCCCTTGTGACGCTGGCGAATTGGCCGTGTGGGGCGATGTTAGTGAAAGGCGCGGGTCACGGGAAAGTCACGGCGGGTTTCGGCCGTACGCTCGCGCCATGAACGACGAAGAGACATCACGTTTTGTGCGGCTTCGCGTGGAGCTGGTGGTCGAGGTGCGCGACGAGGACGAGGTGGCCAAGGCCGCGCTGCGCCGGATCGCCGCCGACCAGGAGCTGCCGGAGGCCGAGCGCGGCCAGGCCGAGAGCGCTGTGACGGAAGACACCGCGGAGGCGCTGGCGTATCTCGTCGATCCGTTCGACCTGGTCAGCGAGGTGCCCGGGGTGGAACTCCAGCAGGCCTCCTGGTCGAGTGAGCGGATCGACTACGACCCTGACTCGCCCGAATGGGACATGGACGGGGATGATGGGCACGACGACGAAGAAGAGGACGGCATCGGCTGAACGTCCCGGGGCACTCCTGACCCCGGACGGCAACCGCCGTCCGGGGTTTCGCCGTCTCGGGGGGCGTACGGAACGGTCACGCACCACGCATCGCCCGGCGGCGAACCGCCAACCGCCTGGCGGGGGTGGTGTGCCCCACACTCCGGCGGATCCGGAACGGGACGAACCGGCCGTAGCGTTGAAGGTTCTCACGGGGAACTCTCGGGGTTATCTGCGACTCGGCAACGATGGAGAAGTTTGTGATGACGGACGGTAAGCGGCGCAAGGGCCTGGTGGCCGCGTCCGCTCTGCTCGGTGGTGTGCTGATGCTCTCGGCCTGTTCCGGAGGGGACAAGGCCTCGGCCCACGGCAACGGCGAATCATCGCAGGCCCAGGCGGACGCGGCGGCGGCCAAGAAGTCGTCGGAGGCGCAGATCGCGGTCACGCCGAAGGACGGCTCGAACAACGCGTCGATCAACAACTCCGGCACCGTCACGGTCAGCAAGGGCACGCTCACCACGGTCACCATGACCACCGAGGACGGAAAGAGCGTCGCCGGCCAGCTGTCCGCGGACAAGACCAGCTGGAAGCCGACCGTCCAGCTGGAGCGCTCCACCACCTACAAGATCGCCGCGGAGGCCAAGGACTCCCAGGGACGCATAGCCCACGAGAACGCGTCCTTCACCACCGTCTCCCCGACCAACAGCTTCATCGGCTCCTTCACCCCGGACAACGGCTCGACCGTCGGTGTGGGCATGCCGGTCTCGATCAACTTCGACAAGGCGATCACCAACAAGGCGGCCGTGCAGAAGGGCATCACGGTCACCTCCAGCAGCGGCCAGGAGGTCGCCTGCCACTGGTTCAACGCCAACCGCATGGACTGCCGCCCCCAGGACTACTGGAAGGAAGGCTCCACCGTCACCCTGAAGCTCGCCCTCGACGGCGTCCAGGGTGCCAACGGCGTCTACGGCGTCCAGCAGAAGACGGTCACCTTCCACATCGGCCGCAACCAGGTCTCCTACGTCGACGCGCAGACCCACCAGATGAAGGTCACGCAGGACGGCAAGGTCGTCAAGACCATCCCGATCTCCGCCGGCTCCCCCGAGCACACCACGTACGAGGGGCAGATGGTGATCTCGGAGAAGTTCAAGCAGACCCGCATGAACGGTGCGACGGTCGGCTTCACCGACGACGACGGCAAGGGCGAGTACGACATCAAGGACGTGCCGCACGCCATGCGCCTGACCACCTCCGGCACCTTCATCCACGGCAACTACTGGGGCGCCCCCTCGGTGTTCGGCAGCGTCAACACCAGCCACGGCTGCGTCGGCCTCCGGGACGTCAAGGGCGCCGGCGACCCGAGCACCCCGGCCGCCTGGTTCTACAACCACTCGCTGATCGGTGACGTCGTGGTCATCCAGCACACCGGCGACAAGACCGTCTCCCCGGACAACGGCCTCAACGGCTGGAACATGGACTGGGCCCAGTGGAAGGCCGGTTCGGCCGTCTGAGCCGCCCTCACCCCCGTGCCCGTGCCGCCCCCTCGGGGGCGGCACTCGCCGTTTTCGGGCCTTCTCATCGCCCTCTTATGACGGCCTCAGGGTGCCGTCACGCTGCGCTCCTAACGTGCCGCCATGTTCTTCACCTACCTGAGACGCGAACTGCGTCGCCGCAGGAAGGCGGCGCTCGTCGTCGCCTCCGGCCTCGCGCTGGGCATCGCGCTGGTCATCGTGGTCAACTCCGTGGCCAACGGCATGGGCAAGGCCCAGGACAAGGTCCTGCAGTCGCTCTACGGCCTCGGTACGGACATGACGGTCACCAAGGCGGCCACGCCCGCGGCCGCCGGCTCCCAGCAGCCCCGCTTCCAGTTCGGCGCGCGCGGCGAGGGCGACAAGACGACGCAGAGCAGCGACCGGGTCCGGGTGCAGGGCTTCACCACCCTCGCCTCATCCACCGTCGACAAGGTCGCGGGCCAGCGGGGCGTGGCGGCCGCGGCAGGCGGGCTGAACCTCTCCGTGGTCAAGGTCAGCGGCACCTTCACCCGCGGCCAGTTCCAGCAGGGCGGCGGCGCGGGCGGCTTCCGGCGCGGCGGCGCCTCCGGCGAACCGCAGGGCGAGGTCAAGGGCGGTGGCGCCGACTTCGGCATCAACCAGTACTCGGTCTACGGCACCGACGTCACCCGGACCGGGCTCGGCCCGCTGACCTCCTCGAAGATCACCAGCGGCCGCGGCTTCAAGACCACCGAGACCGACGCCAAGGTGGCCGTGGCCGACTCGGCCTACGCCAAGGAGAAGAAGTACAAGGTCGGCTCCACCGTCACCATCAAGGGCACCGCGTACAAGGTGATCGGCATCGCCACCGCGGACAGCGGCGACTCCGCGGCCAACCTGTACATCCCGCTGAAGCAGGCGCAGACACTCGCGGGCGAGAAGGACAAGGTCACCACCATCTACGTCAGGGCGACCGACTCCCAGCGCATCGACACCGTCAAGAGCGCCATCCAGAAGAACGTCTCCGGTACGACGGTCACCACCTCCTCCGACCTCGCCAAGACGGTCTCGGGCTCCCTGTCCACCGCCTCCTCGCTCGCCACCAACGTCGGCAAGTGGCTGTCGATCGCCGTGCTCGTCGCCGCGTTCCTGGTCGCCGGGCTGCTCACCTCGTCCGCGGTCTCCCGCCGGGTCCGCGAGTTCGGCACCCTGAAGGCGCTCGGCTGGAAGTCCGGCCGGGTCACCCGGCAGGTGGTCGGCGAGGCCGTCGTCAACGGCCTGGTGGGCGGCGTCCTCGGCATCGCCCTCGGCCTCGCGGGCGCCTACGCCGTCACCGCGATCAGCCCCACCCTCTCCGCCCAACTGGGCGCGAGCGGAGGCGGCTTCGGCGGTGAGCGGCCCGGCGGCGGCTCCTTCGGCGGCGGTGGCGCGGGCTTCGGCGGCCCCGGCCGGCAGGCGGCGAAGTCCCTGGAGATCGCCCTCACCGCCCCGGTGAGCGTGACGACCATCGCCCTGGCGGTGTGCCTCGCGGTGGCGGGCGGCCTGATCGCGGGGGCGTTCGGCGGCTGGCGCGCGTCGCGGCTGCGACCGGCGGACGCGCTGCGGCGGGTGGAGTAACGGCCGCGCAGCGCACCCACCCCAACCCTCCCAGGAGCCACCATGTACGACCTCAAGAACGTCACCAAGCGCTACACCCGGGGCAAGGAGACCGTCCACGCCCTCGACGGCGTCGACCTGACCATCGGCGACGGCGACCGCCTCGTCATCCAGGGCCCCACCGGCGGCGGCAAGTCCACCCTCCTCCAGATGCTCGGCGGCCTGGACCGCCCCACCTCCGGCCAGGTCGTCCTCGACGGCACGGACCTGGCCACGCTCGGCGAGGCCCGGCTGACCCGGGTCCGCAGCGAGAACATCGGCTTCGTCTTCCAGTCCTTCAACCTCATCCCCACCCTCACCGCCCAGGAGAACGTGGAGACCGCCCTCGTCCCCCTCGGCATCAAGGCCAAGGAACGGCGCGAACTGGCCGCCGACGCACTGAACTCCGTGGGGCTCGGCGAACGCCTCGCCCACCTCCCCTCGGAGATGTCCGGCGGTCAGCAGCAGCGCGTCGCCATCGCCCGCGCACTGGTGAAGAGACCCAAGGTGCTGCTCGCCGACGAGCCGACCGGCAACCTCGACGAGGGCATGCGCGACGAGATCATGGACGTACTCGAACGCCTGTGGCAGGAGCACGGGCTGACCTTCGTCATGGTCACCCACGACTCCGCCCTCGCGAAGAAGGCCCCCCGGCTGGTCACCATCCGCCGGGGCAGGATCACGGTGAAGGAGAACGCCGGGGCCTGAGGGGCTGCGCGGACGTCCCCGCCCGGGTGGCGTCCGCGCCCCAACTGGCCAGCAGACGCAGGGACTCGGCGGACGGGGAGCCGGGTTCCGCGTGATAGACGAGCAGGGACTGGTCGGTGCCGTCCGACAGCCGGAAGGACTCGAAGTTCAGGGCCAGGTCGCCCACCAGCGGATGGTGCAGCCGCTTGACGCCGTGACTCTTCTCCTTGACGTCGTGCGTGGCCCACAGCCGGCGGAACTCCTCGCTCTTCACGGAGAGTTCACCCACCAGGGCGGACAGGCGCGGGTCGTCCGGCCAGCAGCCCGCGTCCATGCGCAGGGCGCAGACGATGTCGATCGCCTTCTGCTCCCAGTCGATGAACAGCTCCCGGTACTCGGGCCGCAGGAACACCAGCCGCGCCCAGTTGCGCTCGCCCGCCGGCAGGTCGTCCCAGTCCCCGAAGACCGCGGCCGCCATCCGGTTCCAGGCGAGGATCTCCGAGCGCCGGCCCACGACGTACGCCGGTACGCCCTCCATCGTGTCCAGCAGCTGCCGCAGCGCCGGGCGCACGTGCTGCTGGCGGGCCGCGGGCTTCTTCTTGTGCGACTTCGGCTTGGCCAGGTGCGTCAGGTGCGCGTGCTCCGCGTCGGTGAGGCGCAGGGCACGGGCGATGGAGTCCAGGACCTCCGCCGAGACATTGCGGCCGTTGCCCTGCTCCAGGCGCGTGTAGTAGGCCACCGACACCCCGGCCAGCTGCGCCAGTTCCTCCCGGCGCAGTCCCGGCACCCGGCGGTGCCGGCCGAAGTCCGGCAGCCCCACGTCCTCCGGCTTCAGCCGGGCCCGTCGGCTGCGCAGGAACTCGCTGAGCTCGGCCCGCCGGTCCAGGGGCGGGCCGGCGACGGCTGCTTCCGGCTGTTCGTCCATACCACCAGTATCCGGTGGGGCCGCCGGTCGTGGGCGTGTCAGCCTGATCCCGCCAGTGGTAGGCACGGCGGTCGTACGCAAAGGCGTGGGCTGGGTGACCCGGGCCGGACGGGGCACGCTGGGTGGTGCGCTCGGTGGAAAGACAGCCGGCGCCTGCCCGATCCTGTGAGGGAGAACCCCGACATGACCAGTGTTGCCGCGTACGCCGCGCCCGCCCCCAAGGCCCCCCTGGAGCGGACCACCATCGAGCGACGGGCGGTCGGCGAGTTCGACGTACTGATCGACATCAAGTTCGCCGGCATCTGCCACTCCGACATCCACCAGGTCCGCGAGGGCTGGGGCAAGGCCATCTTCCCGATGGTGCCGGGCCACGAGATCGCCGGAGTCGTCTCCGAGGTCGGCTCCGGTGTGACCAAGTACGCCGTCGGCGACCGCGTGGGCGTCGGCTGCATGGTCGACTCCTGCCGGGAGTGCGACAACTGCAGGGCCGGCCTCCAGCAGTACTGCGACCAGCGTCCGACCATGACCTACAACGGCATCGGCAAGGACGGCCGGCCCACCTACGGCGGCTACTCGCAGAAGATCGTCGTGGACGAGAACTACGTCGTCCGCATCCCCGACGGGCTCGCCCTCGACGTGGCCGCCCCGCTGCTGTGCGCCGGTATCACCACCTACTCCCCGCTGAAGCACTGGAACGCCGGCCCCGGCAAGAAGGTCGCCGTCGTCGGCTTCGGCGGACTCGGCCACGTGGGCGTCAAGATCGCCCACGCGCTCGGCGCCGAGGTGACCGTCCTGTCCCAGTCGCTGCGCAAGAAGGACGACGGTCTGCGGCTGGGCGCCGACCACTACCACGCCACCAGCGACCCGAAGACCTTCGAGGACCTCAAGGGCACCTTCGACCTCATCCTCAACACGGTCTCGGCCCCGCTCGACTTCGCCGCGTTCCTGTCCCTGCTGCGCACGGACGGCGCCATGGTGAACGTGGGCCTGCCCGAGGAGCCGGTCCAGATCGTCCTGCAGTCCCTCTTCGGCAACCGCCGCAGCGTCAGCAGTTCCAGCATCGGCGGCATCCCGGAGACCCAGGAGATGCTGGACTTCTGCGCCGCGCACGGCCTGGGCGCCGAGATCGAACTCATCGGCGCGTCCGAGATCAACGACGCGTACGAGCGGGTGCTGTCGAGCGACGTCCGGTACCGCTTCGTGATCGACACCGCCACGATCTGAGCCGGTAGTCCGGCCGTACGCGCGCCCGGCCGCCCGCTGCCTCCGTGGCGCGCGGCCGGGTGCGCGCGTGCGCCGGGGCGGCGGCTCAGAGCCGGGTGTACGTGTCGATGTCCTCGCGGAACTCCTCGATCGCCCGGGGCGTGAGGGTCGGTCGGGTGTCGGAGACCGCGGCCATGTAGTCCTCGGTGCCGGCCGGGCGGCCCCGGCGCTCGGCGACCTCGCGCTCGAAGGCCGACTGCGCCCCCTTGCGGGCGGCGAACTCGATGTCGGCCGGGGTGAACAGCTCGGTGGCGGCGACCAGCCGGCCGAGGTCGACCGAGTCGCCCGCGTCCCTGAGGTAGCGGGTCCAGATCGCCGCGCGGGCGGTCGGGTCCGGCGGGCCGATGGGGATGACGTAGTCGAACCGCCCCGGCCGCAGGAAGGCGGCGTCGAGGGACCGTACGGAATTGGTCGCGCACACCAGCAGCCGGGCGTCGGGCTCCCGGAACACGGGGATCAGCTTCAGGAGTTCGTTGGTCACCCCGTGGCCGGGATCGACCGCCTTGCCGGAGCGCGCGGCGGCGATCTCCTCCACCTCGTCGATGAACAGCACCACCGAGTCCAGCTCCGCCAGGTCCGCGAAGGCCTCCCGCAGCGCCGTGGCCAGCCCCTCGCTGGTGTCGGCGGCGAGCCGGGACGGGAACAGCTCCACGAACGGCCAGCCGAGCCGGGAGGCGACCGCCTTGGCGAAACTGGTCTTGCCGGTGCCGGGCGGCCCGAACAGGATGACCGACTTGGGCGGCACGACGCCGTAGCGGTCGGCCAGCGCCGGCTCCGTCAGCGGCAGCACCACCCGGCGCTCCACCACCTGCTTCTCCCGTTCCATGCCCGCCATGGCGTCCCACAGCCCCGCGGGCAGCAGCCGCCCGCCGAGAGCCGTGAGGACGTCCGCGTTGGCGGCGCCGAGCGGTTCGAGCTTCTCGAAGTAGGCGAGGTCGTCGCGGCACCGGTAACCGGTGTTCGTCAGCGCCTTCGAACCGGCGGCGCCCGAGGGCAGCAGCGCGCTGATGTACCGGACCCCCAGCGCCCGCAGCCGCCGCTCCAGCTCGGCGAGCAGGGCGCTGCCGATCCCGCGCTCGCGCCAGCGGGCGGCGAGTGCCATCAGCAGGATCCAGCCCCGCTTGCCCTGGGCCTGGGCCACGGCCATCCCCACCAGTTCGTCCCCGACCACGGCGACCACCGCCGTCTGCCCGGCCTTCGCCGCGGCCATCACCTCGGACACCGGGAACACCGGGTCCTCGTCGGCCTGCCGGGACTGGTCCCAGATCTGGATGGCCTGGTCGAGATCGTCGTCGTGATAGTCGCGCAGGTGCCATGCCGGCATGGGGACACCACCTCACCGCCGGGGGAGTCTTCCATTGTCTCCGCGGGTGCGGAGGACGACACCTCAGGGCGCCGGCGCCCCGGCCCCGGTCAGGCGGCCACCGCTCCCACGGTCTCGTTGCGGACCCGGCAGTAGTACTCCGCCGGGTCGCCCCGGTAGCTCCACGGCAGGGCGTCCACATAGCCGTCGACCAGCAGGAACTGTTCCAGCGCCGCCTCGTGCCGGTCCTGGAGGTGGAGGTAGTAGGCGAGCAGGTGGCGCAGCTGGGCGAGGCCCGGACGGTCGGGGTCGGCGGCCGCGCAGGCCGTGGCGTCGGCGAGACCCGCGTCCACCAGGGCGAGCATCTCGGGGGTGCTGTCCACCGCGACATCGGTGGTGTCGTCGTGCTCGAAGTGCGCGATCAGCGGCAGCGCCGTCAGCAGGCTGCCGGGCGGCGCCCCGGCCGCCGCGCGCGCCGCGAACTCGAACGCCAGCCGCTTGGAGCCGCGCCACTTCTCGCACCAGTACTGGAGCGCCGCGTAGTGCGCCCCGTAGTGGTGCGGGGCGCGCTTGGTGATCTCCGCCCACAGCTTGTCCATCTCGGCGTGCGGATACCCGAGGCCGAGCGCCACCCAGACCTCCACCACGTACGGCGTCGGGTCCTCGGGGTTCAGCTCCGCGGCCCGCGCGATCTCCTCGCGGGCCGTGGCCAGCGTGCGGTGGAAGCCGTCGAACTGCTCCCGGGTGGTGGACCCGGCCCGCTGCGCGCCGCGCAGCTCCCACGCCAGGTACACCGTGCTCTGCGCCCTGACCACGGCCGCGTCCGGGTCCGCGAGGCGCGCGGCCTCCCAGTCCGTCAGCCAGCCGTCCTCCTGGGCCGCGAGCGTGCCCAGCAGCGACACGATCGACGAACGGCGTTCCCAGTCACGTCCGTTGGCGCGCAGCAGCGCCGCCGCCGGCTGCCAGTCGCCGCCGCGCGCCGCCTCCAGGGCGGCCGACCAGGGGGCGGGCACGGGCGCCGAGTGCTCGGTGTCCTGCCGCTCCGGGGGCAGCAGTCCCCGCTGCTCGGCGGCGATCGCCGTCTCGTTCGGGTCCGGCGGACTCGGGGAGAACAGCTCCTTCAGGAACACACCGGTGAGCCACACGGCGGCGATCACCACGGGCAGGGCCAGGATGCCCAGGATCCACAGGAGGACGGTCATCGGTGAGTGCGGTCCGTTCGTCTCGTCAGGGGGGAGCCGGCGGGAGGCCGGCGGGAGGGGGTGGTCACGCGGGCTGGGGGGCCGGCGGCAGCAGGGCGCGCAGGGCGCCGGTGTCGGGCTGGTCCGCCAGGACCGCGTCCAGCGCCGCCTCCAGGGCGGCCTCCGGGGCCGTTCCGGCCCCGGCCGTCGCCGTCGTCTCGCCGGGCAGCCGTACCTCGGCCGGGCGGGACCAGGAGAACTCCCAGTTCAGCAGCGAGCGCGCGCTGAACTCGGCCAGCACCATGGTCCGCAGCGACCGGCGCAGCACCGGCCGGGCGAACTCGCGCCGGGCCCGGCCCCGCGCCGCGGACGCCTCCGGCGACAGCGGCAACCGGTCGGCCAGCTGCCACAGCCGGCCGTCGTCGACCGTCTCCAGCAGCGCGGCCAGTGTCGGCGGCTGCCCGGTGTAGTCGGCCAGCGCCTGGTGCAGCGGGGTCCGCGCGGCGGACAGGCCCGAGGCCATCGAGGCGTTCAGCAGCTCCGGCCAGCCGGTGGCGCGGCCGAAGGCCAGCACCTCGTCGGTCAGGACGGCGTCCTCCAGCGCGGCCAGGGTCCGCTGCGGGTCGGCGAGCAGGGCGAGCGCCGGACCGGTGGCCTCCTCGGCACGGCCGTCGGCGGGCAGCGCCTCGATCCGCCGCACCCGCTCGGCGATCGGCGGATGTGAGTCGTACGCGTCCTCCGTCTCCTCCGGCAGCTCCGTGCGCAGCCGCTCCAGCTCCTGCTCACGGGCCGTCAGCAGGCGGCCGAAGCCACCGAAGAACTCGCCGCGCGGCGGCAGCAGCCGGGCCGACAGCCCCAGGGTGGCGTACGAGTCCAGGTAGAAACCGTGGGAGACGGACAGCGCCGGGATCTCGCGCAGCGTGGCGGCCGTCGCGTCGCGCCCCGCGATCCGGGCGGCGACCTGGTCGGCGGCGAACTCCTGGCCGCGCGCCGTGGACAGGGAGGCACGCAGGTACAGCTTGGCGTACTGGGTGTAGATCCCGGCCATCACCCGGTACATCGCCCCGGAGCCCGAGGTGTCGACCGCCTTGGCCTTCTTCCCCTTGGCGACCCGCTTGGCCGCGGCCCGCTCCTGCTTGCCGCGGTCGGCGGCCACCTTGCCGTCCGCCCGCTCGTGGAACTGCTCGATGACCCGGCCGATCTGCACCCGGCCCCGCACCACCAGCGCGGACAGCCGGGTGTCGCCGCCGGTGAAGTGGCCGTACTCATGGCCGAGCACGGACCTCAGCTGCGCCTCGGTGAGACCGATCAGCAGCGGCACGCCCAGGTAGAGGCGGCGCGGACCCGGGAGCAGACCGAGCAGCCGGGGCTCCTCGCTGACCGCCGCGTTGACCTCGCCGGTGAGCCGGATCCGGTCGGGGGCGCGGGTGCCGGCCGCAGCCGCGACCTCCCGCACCAGCGCCCACAGCCGGGGCTCGGCCGCCTCGGTGACGTCGATCCCCGGGCCGTCCTCGCCCTTCGGGGTGCGCAGCATCAGCATGCCCCGCACGACCGGGATGGCCAGCAGCACGGTGACGAAGCCGAGTTTGAACACCAGGGGGCCGTGGCCCCAGGTGAAGGCGGCGATGTCGACGCCGACCAGTGCGGCCAGCAGGACCAGGCTCAGCAGATAGAAGCCGAGCAGCAGCACAAGAGCGCGCAGCGCGCGCAGAGTTGCGCCCATCGGGTGGATCCCCCCACAGGACCTCGAAGACGGGAAAGGGACGGGTTCGGCACGCCCGCGCCGGTGGATGCCGGTGCGCGCGCCGCGGTGTGGGGGGATGCCGGAGTATGCCCTACCGCAGGTCAGAAGGGCAATCGAGTTGTTCCGGGGACCCGGCCGGGGTCAGTGCGGCAGGCTGGCCGGATTGCCGCCGTTGGCCTCGTAACCGGCCACCGCGAGGGCGCGGTAGACGGCGAACTCGGCCGCCGGATCGGCCGCCAGGGACCAGGGCAGGGCGCCGACATGACCGTCCACCCGTATCAGCTGGTGCATGGCCTCGGCCCAGCGCTCGGCGCGGACCAGGAAGAAGACCAGCATGTGGCGGACGTGCGGGAGCACCGGGTCGTCCGAGCGGGCCTCCTGCGCCGCGTGCTGCGCGCCCAGGACGGCCTTGGCGACGACCTCGCCGCGGTACAGGCTCAGCACCAGGTTCACCTCGGGCAGGTGCTCGAAGACCGCGAACAGCGGCAGCGCGGCCAGCAGCGAGCCCCGCGGGGCGCGGGCCGCGGCCGCCTCGGCGAAGGCGTACGCCTGCTCACGCGAGCCGTGCCACTTCTCGCACCAGTAGTGCAGCGCGGCCAGGTGCGCGCCCATGTGGTGCGGGGCACGGTCGAGGACCTTCAGCCACAGACCCTCGAACTCCTCCCGGGAGCAGCCCAGCCCCCGGGCGACCGCCAGCTCGATGATGTGCGGCACCGGATCGGCGGGCGCCAGGGCGGCCGCCTGCCCGCACACCTCCCGGGCCTCCTCCATGATGAGCCGGAAGTCCTTCGTACCGTCCGCCAGGGCCCGCCAGCCCTGCTGCACCAGGAACTCCGCGTGCACCGCGGCGCCGCCCGCGTCCTGCGGCCGCTCGGCCCGCCACACCCGCAGCCACTGGCCGCCCGGCGTCTCGTGCACCCCGCCCGGCCGCTGCCGCAGCTCCAGCGCGGCCGCCCCGGCGAGGGCCTGCACCCGCTGCCAGCGCAGCTCGCCGTCCGTCTCGGTGCCGGCCAGCAGCTGGGCCGCCGCCGTGTAGTCCTGGGTGCGCTGCACCAGTTCCAGCGCGTCCAGCAGGTCCTGGTCCGGGCCGGGCAGGCGGATGTCCAGCTCCTCCTGGCGCAGGAAGCCGTAGGCCGCGGGGTCGGCGGCGTCCGGGTGGCCCGGGTGCACCTGCTCGATCATCCCGCGCCTGCGCCGCACGAGCGGGAGCGCCACGAAGCCCAGCATGAGCAGCGCCATGAGCAGCCAGAGAATCGCCATGCCCCAAGCGAACCAGACACGACCGACAATTGACCAACCCCGCCCCGGGCCTGTGGACAACTCTGGTTCGGGCCATGACAGCCGACCGCGGCCCGGCCGACCGGCTCCGCCCGGCCCCCGCCGCCCGGTCCGGCCCCCGCCGCCCGGTCCGGCCCCCGCCGCCCGGTCCGGTCCCCGCCGCGGTCCCCGCCGCCCGGCCCAGCCCCGCCCCCGGCCCCGCCCCCACCGTCAGGTCCCGATCCCGCCCCGGCGTCCACGCAGGGAAAACCCTCTCCCCGCCGCCCGCCGGGTCCGCCGGGCGTCAGTATCCGGCCGGGCGCACTACGCTCGGTGCACATGAGCGACAGGCACATCAGTCAGCACTTCGAGACCCTCGCGATCCACGCGGGCAACACCGCGGATCCCCTCACCGGCGCGGTCGTCCCGCCCATCTACCAGGTCTCGACCTACAAGCAGGACGGCGTCGGCGGGCTGCGCGGCGGCTACGAGTACAGCCGCAGCGCCAACCCGACCCGTACCGCCCTCGAGGAGAACCTCGCCGCGCTGGAGGGCGGCAGCCGCGGCCTCGCGTTCGCCTCCGGTCTCGCGGCCGAGGACACCCTGCTGCGCACGCTGCTCACCCCCGGCGACCACGTGGTGATCCCGAACGACGCCTACGGCGGCACCTTCCGGCTCTTCGCCAAGGTCGCCACCCGCTGGGGCGTGAAGTGGTCGGTCGCCGACACCAGCGACCCGGCCGCCGTACGGGCCGCGATCACCTCCAACACCAAGGCCGTCTGGGTGGAGACCCCCTCCAACCCGCTGCTCGGCGTCACCGACATCGCCGCGGTCGCCCAGGTCGCCCACGACGCGGGCGCCAGGCTCGTCGTGGACAACACCTTCGCCACGCCCTACCTCCAGCAGCCGCTGTCGCTCGGGGCGGACGTCGTGGTGCACTCCCTGACCAAGTACATGGGCGGCCACTCCGACGTGGTCGGCGGCGCCCTGATCGTCTCCGACCAGGCGCTCGGCGAGGAACTGGCCTACCACCAGAACGCGATGGGCGCCGTCGCCGGTCCCTTCGACTCGTGGCTGGTGCTGCGCGGCACCAAGACCCTCGCGGTGCGCATGGACCGGCACAGCGAGAACGCCGGCAAGGTCGCCGACATGCTCAGCCGCCACCCGCGCGTGACCAGCGCCCTCTACCCGGGCCTGCCCGACCACCCCGGGCACGAGGTCGCCGCCAAGCAGATGAGGGCCTTCGGCGGCATGGTCTCCTTCCGGGTCGAGGGCGGCGAGGAGGCGGCCGTCGAGGTCTGCAACCGCGCCAAGGTGTTCACCCTCGGCGAGTCCCTGGGCGGCGTCGAGTCCCTGATCGAGCACCCCGGCCGGATGACGCACGCCTCCGCGGCCGGTTCGGCCCTGGAGGTCCCCGCCGACCTCGTCCGCCTGTCCGTCGGCATCGAGAACGCCGACGACCTGCTGGAGGACCTGCGCCAGGCCCTGGGCTAAAGGCACGGACCGGCGCCGGGCCGTGCCGGCGCCGGCCCGGTCACCAGCCGTCGACGGGTGGAGTCGTCCGCGAGGGCGGCTCCACCCAGGGGTGTGCGTACACCGCCCAGACGCCGAACGCCACGGCCGCCGCGCACGCCAGCGCCCACAGCACCCGGCGCACCCGCCGCCCGCGCCGCAGCAGCCGCTCGCCGCGCCGCTCCGCCTCCGGATGCAGCTCCGGCGGCACCGGCATCGGCGGCTCGTTCAGCACCCGCCGCACGGCGGCCTCCCGCTCGGCCCGGTTCACACCGACCTCCCCGGACGTGCCGTACCCATCGCACTCGCCGTACCGGCCCGGCCCGCCCCGCTCGCCGCGCGGTCCCGCCCCCTCGCTCCCGGGCGGCTCACGACGGTGCCACCTTCGCGCCCAGCGCGCGCGGACCGGCCGGGCGGACCGGGTGCAGCACCGCGGAGACCGCACGGTCGCAGATCGTGTGCACGCGCTCCGGCGGGAACCCCAGCAGCGCCGCCGCCTGCTCCTCGGCGATCCCCTCGTACACCCGCAGCACCAGCACCAGCCGCTCCATCGCGGTGAGCGCGGCGAGCGGGCCGCGCGGACCCGGCCGGGTGCGGCCGGGCACCCACGGCCGGTGCCGGACGGTCCGGGCGAAGCGGACGGCGAGGTACTGGCGCGCGCAGTCGTACGGGTCCTCGCCGCGCAGCCGGTGCCAGCGGGCGTAGGTGTGGCCGAGGGCCAGCGTCAGCAGGCGCCGGGCGCGCGGATTGTCGTCCGGGTCCTCCGCGGTGAGCAGCGTGGCGGCGCGCAGCAGCCGTCCGGCCGCGCCCGCGACGAACGACTCGAACTCCCGGGCCCGGCGGTCCTCCCGGGACACCTGCCGATCACGCACCGCGCCTCCCCCGTCGAGGGCCCCGTCCGGCCCGTCCGCCACGGGACAGGTGAATCACGTACGACGTGGGGCCCGGGTCTCATATGAGGCCGGCCGGGGCCCGGGGTCAAGACTCGGGGCACCACCCGTGGGCCGGGCCGGTCAGGACGCCGGCGGCTGCTCCGCGGCGGCCGGTCCGCCCTGCACCGTACGGGCCGACAGGGCGTGGTTGAACCGGGTCAGCAGAGTGCAGAACTGCTCGCGCTCCTCGGGCGACCAGTCCTCGGTCAGCTCGGCCATCAGCCGGCGCCTGGAGGAACGCACCTCCGCCAGTCGGGCCGCGCCGCGCGGGGACAGCTGGAGCACCACCGCACGGCCGTCCTCCGGGTGCGAGGTGCGCTTGACCAGGCCGGTGTCGACCAGCGGGGCCACCTGCCGGGTGACCGTGGAGGAGTCGATGCCCATGCCCGAGGCGAGTGCCTTGACGCCCATCGGGCCCTCGCTGTCCAGGCGGTTGAGCAGCAGGTAGGCGGCGCGGTCCATGGAGTTGCGCACCTGCCCGACACCGCCGAGGCGCGTCTGTTCGGCCCGGCGGGCGAACACCGCGACCTCGTGCTGGAGGGCGTCGAGAAGACCGGGATCACCGACGGTCGTCATGTCCATCGACATTTCAGGTGTTGTGGGCATGGCCGGAGGCTCGCTTCATGAAGGGCTGCAAGGTTGGGGGACAGGGTACGCGGCCCGGCGCCGGACCGTACCGGCGCTGCGCAAACCAGTCCCGGAGCTTGGTCACGGCCGCCGGGCGCCGACGCGAGCTGCGATGCTGGAGACATGAGTCACCGCACCGCCGCCGCCCTGCGTTCCGTCACCCTCGACGATGTGCGCGGAGCGCGGAAGATGCTCTCCGGTGTGGCACGGGCGACCGCGATGGAGGGCAGCCGGCACCTGTCCCAGCTGGTCGGCGCGCCGGTGCAGCTGAAGTGCGAGAACCTCCAGCGGACCGGCTCGTTCAAGCTGCGCGGTGCCTATGTGCGGATCGCCGGGCTGCTGCCGGAGGAGCGGGCGGCCGGGGTGGTGGCCGCGAGCGCCGGCAACCACGCGCAGGGCGTGGCCCTCGCCTCCTCCCTGCTGGGCGTGCACGCCACCGTGTTCATGCCGCAGGGCGCGCCGCTGCCCAAGGTCAGCGCGACCCGCGAGTACGGCGCCGAGGTGCGGCTGACCGGCCAGGTGGTGGACGAGACACTGGCCGCCGCCCAGGACTACGCGGCGCGGACCGGCGCCGTCTTCATCCACCCCTTCGACCACCCGGACATCATCGCGGGCCAGGGCACGGTCGGCCTGGAGATCCTGGAGCAGTGCCCGCAGGTGCGCACCATCGTCGTCGGCATCGGGGGCGGCGGACTCGCGGCCGGGATCGCGGTCGCGGTGAAGGCCGTGCGGCCGGACGTGCGGATCATCGGCGTGCAGGCGGAGGGCGCCGCGGCCTACCCGCCCTCGCTGGCCCTCGGGCACCCGGTGGCCGTGGCGAACCCGGCGACGATGGCCGACGGCATCAAGGTGGGCCGCCCGGGCGTGGTGCCGTTCGGTATCGTCCGCGAGCTGGTGGACGAGGTGCGCACGGTCAGCGAGGACCAGCTGTCGGCGGCGCTGCTGCTGTGCCTGGAGCGGGCCAAGCTGGTGGTGGAACCGGCCGGGGCCAGCCCGGTCGCGGCGCTGCTCGCGGCCCCGGGCGACTTCGAGGGCCCGGTCGTCGCGGTGCTGTCCGGCGGCAATGTGGACCCCGTGCTGTTGCAGCGGGTACTGCGGCACGGCATGGCCGCGCAGGGCCGCTACCTGGCCGTACGGCTCCGGCTCACCGACCGGCCCGGCGCCCTGGCCACGCTCCTCGGGGTGCTGTCGGAGGTGGACGCCAACGTCCTCGACGTCAGCCATGTCCGCACCGATCCCCGGCTGGGGCTCAGCGAGGCGGAGGTCGAACTGCACCTGGAGACGAAGGGCCCCGCGCACTGCACCGAGGTCGGCCATGCCCTGCGGGAGGCGGGCTACACGGTCATCTCCTGAGCCCCCGGCGCCCGCCCGCACGAGCCGGTACGGCGGCGGGTGCGGCGGTACGACACGACGGGACCCCCGGCGCCCAGGGCGGGCGCCGGGGGTCCCGTCAGCGGACCGGGGCCGGCTCAGCCGTTGTAGGGCTCGGCCTTCAGGATCCGCACCGAGGCCTTCTTGCCGTTCGGCAGCTCGTACTCCGCGTCCTCGCCGACCTTGTGGCCGATGACACCGGCGCCCAGCGGCGACTGCGGCGAGTACGTCTCGACGTCGGCGCTCGCGTACTCGCGGGAGGCGAGCAGGAACGTCAGTGTGTCGTCTTCGTCACCGTCGAAGGCGATCGTGACGACCATGCCCGGCGCGACGGCGCCGTCGGCGGAGGCCGGGGCCTCACCCACCTTGGCGTTCTCGAGAAGCTGGGTCAGCTGCCGCACACGCAGCTCCTGCTTGCCCTGCTCCTCCTTGGCCGCGTGGTACCCGCCGTTCTCGCGCAGGTCGCCCTCCTCGCGCGCGGCCGCGATCTTGGCGGCGATCTCCGTGCGCGCAGGACCAGTAAGGTACGCAAGCTCGTCCTTGAGCTTGTTGTACGCCTCCTGGGTCAGCCAGGTGACGTTCTCGCTGGTCTGGGTCACAGGGTGCTCCTCGTCGGTACTGGGAATACAAAGCATCGCCCTACCCAGAAGACTGTTCCCTCATGGATGGGCGAAACCACGAGCCTAACAATTCATCCGCGGAAGGGGGAGGACATAAGCCCTCAGAATCACGTCAACGCAGGTGAGGCCCCGGACATTCCGGACGAGAACCGCATGGCGCCCGGGCGTGCCGGACCGCGGCCCGCGTCCGGCCGGGCGGCCCGATGCCCGGGTCAGCCCGCGTGGCAGCCCAGCAGCTCGGCCGTGCTGCCCTTGGCGGTCGTACGGAGCGTGACGACCTTGTCGATGCGGGTGGCCGAACCGGTGAAGCGGAAGTCGGCGCGGCCCACCTCGGTGCCGTCCGCCGCCTGCGAGCGCAGGGTGCAGTAGCCGTCCGCACCGGCGTCCTTGTGGACCTCCAGGTGCGCCTTCACCGCGTTGTCCGTGGCCTCGAAGGTGATGACCTGGGCGCTTATCTCGGTCTGCACGATGTAGTGGTAGGCGAAGTAGCCGACCAGCGCCAGCAGCGCCGCGCCGAGTACCACCGCGGCGACCTTGAGCTTGCGGTCGGCGCGCTCGTCCGAGGAGCGGCCGTAGCGGCCCGCGGGCAGCCCCGTGCTCGCCGTACTCATGATCGTCCTCTCCGCGGAATTAATCGCCCCCCGATTCGGTCACTATAGAAGCCCGCGATTGCGCCTTGACCCTTGGGGCGCCAACCTACCGAGGATTGAGTCTTGACTGATCAGTTGCGACTGATGGCCGTTCACGCGCACCCCGACGACGAGTCGAGCAAGGGCGCGGCCACCATGGCGAAGTACGTGTCCGAGGGGGTGGACGTGCTGGTGGTGACCTGCACCGGCGGAGAGCGTGGCTCCATCCTCAACCCCAAGCTCCAGGGCGACCCGTACATCGAGGCGAACATCCACGAGGTGCGCCGCAAGGAGATGGACGAGGCCCGCGAGATCCTGGGCGTCAAGCAGGAGTGGCTCGGCTTCGTGGACTCCGGGCTGCCCGAGGGCGACCCGCTGCCCCCGCTGCCCGAGGGCTGCTTCGCCCTGGAGGACGTCGACAAGGCGGCCGGCGAGCTGGTGCGCCAGATCCGCTCGTTCCGTCCGCAGGTGATCACCACCTACGACGAGAACGGCGGCTACCCGCACCCCGACCACATCATGACCCACAAGATCACGATGGTGGCGTTCGAGGGCGCGGCGGACACCGAGAAGTACCCCGAGGACGAGTTCGGGCCCGCCTTCCAGCCGCTGAAGCTGTACTACAACCAGGGCTTCAACCGCCCGCGCACCGAGGCCCTGCACCAGGCGATGCTCGACCGCGGTCTGGAGTCGCCGTACGGGGAGTGGCTCAAGCGCTGGAGCGAGATGGAGCGCACCGAACGCACACTGACCACGCACGTTCCGTGCGCGGACTTCTTCGAGGTCCGCGACAAGGCGCTGATCGCGCACGCCACGCAGATCGACCCGGACGGCGGCTGGTTCCGGGTGCCGATGGAGCTCCAGAAGGAGGTCTGGCCGACGGAGGAGTACGAGCTCGCGAAGTCGCTCGTGGACACCTCCCTCCCCGAGGACGACCTCTTCGCGGGCATCCGCGACAATGCCTGATATGAGCGCAAGCGTGAGCCTGGCAGCGACGGACCTCGTCTCCCTCGCCGATCTCGACCAGAACAAGGTCACCCCCGGTGTCCTCGGCTTCATCGTGTTCGCGGTGATGGCCTTGGCGGTGTGGGGCCTGATGAAGTCGATGAACAAGCACATGCGGAAGGTCGACTTCAAGGAGCCCTCCGACATGAACGGGGAGACCGGCCGCCCGGCCGACTCCGCGGCCCCCCGGGGCTGACCCCGGGCCCTCCGGACCGCCACCCTCATCGGGGCGTGGCGGTCCGGACGCATGCCCCGACCTGCGCGCGAGCGGCCGGCCGGGAGGCGGCGTGCGCCGCCACCGAGGACCGGACCGGGGACCCGGCCGGCTCGTGAGGCACGGTGAACACGCCGGTTCCCGGGACCCGGCCCCCGGCGCATGGGGAGATGCCCGGGCTCATGGGAGAGTGGAACGGTGAACCGACTGGCCCATGAGACGTCGCCGTATCTGCTCCAGCACGCCGCCAACCCCGTCGACTGGTGGCCCTGGTCGGCCGAGGCCTTCGGGGAGGCGCGCCGAAGCGGCAGACCGGTGCTGCTCAGCGTGGGGTACAGCAGCTGTCACTGGTGCCGGTGAACTCGCGAACCCAGGAGTCGGCAGTGCCCATGTCTCCCTGATGATCACGCACTGCTCGCAGAGCTTCGACCAGTCGCCTCGGTCTGAGGTCAGGACGGTCGAGGGGGACCCTTCGATGCGAGCCGCCATTTCTAGGTCGTTGCGCAGGAACAAGGAGAGCGCGTCGGAGGCACGCATCAGCGAGCGGACCGGCCACTCCTCCACGCGGGGCCCGCTCGGTGTCTTCGTCTCCGGGGCGGCGGCGACGAACGAATCGGCTTGAGCCGCGGTCTCGTCCGTCGGCGGCATGTGCTCCGGCCTGGCCGATCAGGGGTGCCTCGTGCACCCGGCCGAGGAGCCATGGGCCCGCCCGTGCGCTGGAGATCCTCTCCCCTAAAGTGATCTGCATCACAATTCATCCTTTCCTCGACGCCCGACTGCCGCGGTGCGGCCCGGCGGGCTAGCGGTCGGAGCTGCGGCTCCCTCTCGGCGTCTCCGCAGTCGGCTTGCGCTGGACGTGTCGCCTTAGCCTTGACCGAACAGATCAACAGGGGGGCGAGATGCCTAAGGTTCCTGAGAGTCGGCGCGTTGGACGCATGGCCGTGAACGAGGTGCGTTCGTTGCTGGAGCGGAACGGCCACATCGTGCAGGAGATCGACGGCGCGAACGACCACGGAGAGGATCTGCACGTCACCTTTGTCCAGGATGGGCGACGAACGGCGGACTCTCTGGCCGTGCAGGTCAAGGGCGGGGTCTCGACGCGCACCCGGCGAGGGTACCGCGTCCAGGTCGGGGACCATGGGGACAATTGGCGCGAGGGCGCCCTGCCGGTGCTCTGCGTTGTCCACGATCCGGAGCGGAATGGCCTCTTCTGGGCCAATGCGACTCGTCAGCTTCGCCGGGCAGAAGCGCTGCGCAAGACGTTGAAGTCCGTTGTCGTCCGGCGGGAGTCCACGCTGGACGATTCCACCTTCGAGGACTTCGTCCGGCGCATGCGAAACTATTTGGCTCGGGAGCGTGAGGGTGTCGGCAGATGGGCGGATATGGCGGACGTCGACTTCGAGCCGAACGACATCGTCAAACCGTTCGTCAACGAAGTTGGCGAGCCCATGATCTTCTGGCAGAAGCGCGGGGAGCCGTTTGCGGTGTTGCTGCATCACGACCTCGACTGGGAGCCCGTGCGCGTCCAGGAGCAGATGCTTCGCCTCGATCTCATCCCGTCGATCGGGGACATCATCCTCGATGAAGCCGAAGCACACTGGCTCATGGGCTGCTTCAAGTCCACCGAATGGTGGCGCCGACCAGTCGAAGAAGACGGGCCCTTCTGAATTCGGTGGTGCTGGATTCCGCAAGGCTCGGCATGCCCGGAAAGCCCGCTGGCAGCCGAACGCCGACAGCGGGGCGACGCCTCGGTTCCTTACAGGGCCCCGAGATCGACCGTGATGGAGAAAGGTGCGGTGGCCTTCACCGTGCCGGTGAACACCTCGCCGTCCCGGTAGACCCTGGTAGCGGGATCCAGAACGTACGTGTAGACGATCGGGACCCCGGTGGCGGCCTGTTCAACCCGCCAGTAGAAGGGGATGCCGGCCTTGGCGTACTGGTCCACCTTCACGATCCGGTCTGTGGTCTCCGAGCCGGGCGACACGACCTCGACGACCAGGAGGACATGCTCGGGGCGGGTGGGCGTGAGGTCGATGGTTTCCGCCCGGTAGACGATGACGTCAGGGCGGCGGTTGGTGAGGGGAACGTCCTGAAGGCGCACGTCGAAGTCAGTGTCGGCGTTCCAGTCCGGGCCCGCGGCGGCGTCCAGAGCGTTGGCCAGGATCCGGGCCAGCCGGTTGTGGCGCTTGGAGGCGCTCGGGCTCACGACGACCATCCCGTCCACGATCTCGATGCCGGCGCACTGCTCCTCGGACCAGGAGTCGTACTGCTCCGCGCTGATCTGCGTATGCATCCACGCGGGCGCGACCATCTCGGCGGCCATGGTGTACCTCCTTCGAGAGGCCTCGGAAGGTCCGGCGCTGCTGCGCTCAGCCTACTGTTCCGAGGTGCCGGGCTGCCCGGCTCGGAAGGGTAGGACCCGCCCACCACGTAATGGCGCATAAGTGCAATTCGGCCAAGTGGGGCGGGCGCGTCAGTGTTTCACCGGTCGTGGCAGACGCTGTGAGAGGCTGGGTCGTATGAACCGGTTGGCTGGTGTGACCTCGCCTTATCTGCTTCAGCATGCCGAAAATCCGGTTGACTGGTGGCCGTGGGGACCGGAGGCGTTCGAGGAAGCGAAACGGCGTAATGTACCCGTTCTGCTGTCGGTCGGCTACTCCGCGTGCCACTGGTGCCACGTCATGGCGCACGAGTCCTTCGAGGACCAGGAGACCGCCGACTACCTCAACGAGCACTTCGTCAGCGTCAAGGTCGACCGTGAGGAGCGGCCGGACGTCGACGCCGTCTACATGGAGGCCGTACAGGCCGCCACCGGCCAGGGCGGCTGGCCGATGACCGTCTTCCTCACCCCGGACGCCGAGCCCTTCTACTTCGGCACCTACTTCCCGCCCGAGCCCCGGCACGGCATGCCCTCCTTCCGGCAGGTGCTGGAGGGCGTCCAGCAGGCGTGGAGCAGCCGGCGCGAGGAGGTCGGCGAGGTCGCCGGGAAGATCGTCCGGGACCTGGCGCAGCGGGAGATCGCGCACGAGGGCACCCGGCCGCCGGGGGAGCAGGAACTGGCGCAGGCGCTGCTCGGGCTGACCCGTGAGTACGACCCGCAGCGCGGCGGATTCGGCGGCGCGCCCAAGTTCCCGCCGTCCATGGTGCTGGAGTTCCTGCTGCGCCACCACGCGCGCACCGGGGCCGAGGGCGCGCTGCAGATGGCGCGGGACACCTGTGAGCGGATGGCCCGCGGCGGCATCTACGACCAGCTCGGCGGCGGGTTCGCCCGTTACTCCGTCGACCGGGACTGGACGGTGCCGCACTTCGAGAAGATGCTGTACGACAACGCCCTGCTGTGCCGGGTGTACGCGCACCTGTGGCGGGTGACCGGGTCCGGTCTCGCCCGCCGGGTCGCCCTGGAGACCGCCGACTTCCTCGTCCGTGAACTGCGCACGGACGAGGGAGGGTTCGCCTCCGCGCTCGACGCGGACAGCGACGACGGCAGCGGGCGGCACGTGGAGGGCGCGTACTACGTGTGGACGCCCGAGCAGCTGCGCGACGTCCTCGGCGACGACGCCGAGGTCGCCGCCCGGTTCTTCGGGGTGACCGAGGAAGGCACCTTCGAGGAGGGCCAGTCGGTCCTGCGACTCCCGCAGGACGAGGGCGTGTTCGACGCCGAGACGATCGCCTCCGTCAAGAGCCGGCTGCTGGCGGCCCGCGACCGGCGGCCCGCGCCCGGCCGGGACGACAAGATCGTCGCCGCCTGGAACGGCCTCGCCATCGCCGCGCTCGCGGAGACCGGCGCCTACTTCGACCGCCCCGACCTGGTCGAGGCCGCCCTCGGTGCCGCGGACCTGCTGGTGCGGGTGCACCTGGACGAGCAATCCCGGCTCGCCCGCACCAGCAAGGACGGCCGCGTCGGGGCCAACTCCGGTGTCCTGGAGGACTACGCCGACGTCGCCGAAGGCTTCCTGGCGCTCGCCTCCGTGACCGGCGAGGGCGTCTGGCTGGACTTCGCCGGGCTGCTCCTCGGCCATGTGCTCGCCCGCTTCACCGACCCCGGCACCGGCGCGCTCTACGACACCGCCGCCGACGCCGAGCGGCTCATCCGCCGCCCCCAGGACCCCACCGACAACGCCACCCCGTCCGGCTGGTCGGCCGCCGCGGGCGCCCTGCTGAGCTATGCCGCGCACACCGGCTCCGAGGCCCATCGCACGGCTGCCGAGCGGGCGTTGGGCGTCGTGGGGGCGCTCGGGCCGCGGGTGCCCCGGTTCATCGGCTGGGGGCTCGCCGTCGCCGAGGCGCTGCTCGACGGGCCACGGGAGGTCGCGGTCGTCGGCCCGTCCCTCACCGACGAGGCCATGACGACCCTGCACCGGACGGCGCTCCAGGGCACCGCGCCGGGCGCGGTCGTCGCCGTGGGCACCCCGGACGGCGACGAGTTCCCGCTGCTCGCCGACCGCCCGCTGGTCTCCGGCGCGGCGGCGGCCTACGTCTGCCGCGGCTTCACCTGCGACGCCCCGACCACCGACCCGGACCGGCTGCGCGGCATCCTCGGCGGCCGCTGAGCAGCACGTCAGGCGCCGTCGAGGATCATCGCCCCGAGGACGAGCTGCGCGCCCCACTGGAGGAAGACGGTCGTGGCCCTGGCGTACGTCGCCGTGCCCCTGGGCCAGGCCAGGGCCGCGACGCCGGCGCCGAGGGCCAGGAAGAAGGCGAGGTAGAGGGCCGAGCCGGGAATCGTCGAGCACTGCTCGCCGTACGTCAGGCACCGGCTGCCGCGCTCGCCGGAGAGCACCACCATCCAGGACAGGACGACGATCGGCAGCAGCAGGAGGATCCCCGCGAGGGACCAGCCGGTGATGAAGCGGTCCTTCTGGCGTCGGGTGAGGGTGACCGGCTGCGAAGTCATCGTGTTCATGCCCCCATCCCACCGCGCCGCCCGGCCCCCGGCACCGGGCCGCCTACTCAATCCCCCTGAGTACGCGTGCTCAACGCCCGCGCCACGACCGCCTCCAGCTGTTCGTGGTGGGCGCCCTTCCAGTAGGCGCGGCCGCAGCCGGTGCACTGGGCGAAGACGTCGTACGACCGCTGGGTGCCGCCCTTGAGCTGGTCGGCGACCTCCTCCTTGGTGGCCTGTCTGAGCAGGCCGTTGCAGGCGGTGCAGCGGGTCCAGGGGCGCAGTTCAGGGGCGAACCGGTCGAGGACGTCCTGGAGTTGGTCGTCGGGCCGGGTGCTGTAGACGTACGCGCCGGCCCACAGTTCGCGGCGGCGCAGCAGTCCCCGGTCGCGGCTGAGCATGACCCGCTGTTCGGCCGCCGAGCGCGCGGCCAGCGCCGGGTCGCCGATGTCGGTGGACTCGTACGCGGTGTCCACGCCGAGCAGCCGCAGCCGGCGGGCCAGGGTGCCGAGGTGCACGTCGAGGAGGAAGCGGAGCGGGGCGCCCGGCACGTGCTGGGGGCGGGCGACGGGGCGCACGGTCACTGACTCGCCCGTCCGCGGGATGTGCGAGACCGGCACCTCGCGGCCGTCCACGACCAGCGCGCCGACCTCGGTCAGCGGGACGCCGAGGGACTCGATGACATGGCCGAGCGTGGAGACGCCGTCGGTGCCGAGCGCGGTGGCGCCCGCGCGGCGGGCGGCGGGAACGAACAGGTGCAGCTCGGGGGCGACTTCGACGCGGATCTCGGTTCCGTTCACCTCGTCAGCATCGCACGGGGAGCGGGCTGGGTCTCAGCGGTTTCCGGCGCCGGGCAGGCCGTGCTCCATGACGTCGAGGGTGCGGTCGACGAGGTCCCGCGGGTCGTCCCGGTGGCCGTGCTCGGCCCAGTACACGCCGGTCTCCAGCAGGCCGCCGATCAGCGACATGGCGTAGACCCGTACCTCCAGGTCGTCGGGGTCGTGGCCGGTGCGTTCGGCGATGACCCGGCACAGCGTGCGGCCGGTCGCCGACATGCTCTCCATCATCCGCGAGCGCACGGCGGGGACCTGGGCCATCAGATGGGTGCGCAGCCTGGAGACGCACGGGTCCTCCTCCAGCCCGGCCCGGGCGGCGCGCCGCAGCACGTACCGGAGGGTGTCGGGCCAGGGCTCCTCGGCGGGCCGCCGCCTGATCTCCTCCAGGACGACCGTGTCGAACTCGTCGGTGAGGACGATGTCCTCCTTGGTCGGGAAGTACCGGAAGACGGTCGACGGCGACACCTCCGCCCGGTCGGCGATCTGGTCGATCGTCGTGGCGTCGTACCCCTGCTCCTCGATGAGGGCGTACGTCGCCCCGCGGATCGCCTCCCGCGTCTTGATCTTCTTGCGTTCCCGCAGGCCGGGACGGGCGCCTTCCGAGGGGGCGCGGTGGGGGGCGGGGCTGGTGGGTCGTGCGGCCGTCATGGGGCTCATTGTCCGGCATGGACGGCGGGAGCGGCCATGGCCGGGAACGGCCTCGCCCGACGCGGAGCACGGAAAAGGCCACGGCTCGCAGGAGCCGTGGCCGCGGTGGCGGGGGAGGGGTCACGCGTGCTGGTAGGCGACCAGTGAGATGCCCACGTAGTGGACGACGAACGCCGCCAGGGTGAGGGAGTGGAAGACCTCGTGGAAGCCGAACCAGCGCGGTGACGGGTTGGGCCGCTTGATGCCGTAGACGACTCCGCCGGCGCTGTAGAGCAGGCCGCCGACGATCACCAGGGTGAGCACGGCTATGCCGCCGGTGCGCAGGAAGTCCGGCAGGAAGAAGACGGCCGCCCAGCCCATCGCGATGTAGCAGGGCGTGTAGAGCCAGCGCGGGGCGCCGACCCAGAAGACGCGGAAGACTATCCCGGCCGCGGCCGCGGCCCAGATGCCCCACAGCAGCCACTGGCCCTTCGCGCCCGGCAGGAGCAGCAGGGTCAGCGGGGTGTACGTGCCCGCGATGATCAGGAAGATGTTGGCGTGGTCGAGGCGGCGCAGCAGGCCGCCCATCCGCGGGCCCCAGTTGCCCCGGTGGTACAGCGCGCTGACGCCGAACAGCAGACAGGCCGTGAGGACGTAGATCCCGCAGGCGACCCGGCCTCTGGTCGAGTCGGCGAGAGCGGTGAGCACGAGGCCCGCGATGAGTACGGCCGGGAACATGCCGAGGTGCAGCCAGCCACGCAGCCTGGGCTTGACCGGGTGCGGCAAGGAGAGCGCCATGGGGCCGCGGCCGCCGGCCGGCGTGTCCATGGGCGCGTCGGGGACGGACGTATTCATGCGCCGCATGGTACCTACGCCGCCGTAAGTCAGGTGTGAGGGGCGTTCGTCGGTCGGGTGGATGCAAAAAAACCGTCAGCCGAAATCCAGACGAATGTAAAGGAAACGCAAACACCCCTGGAACCGTGGTCGACCTCACGTCGCTCACCTGTGAGACCCCCTGGACAGATGGGCACTACAGGCGGATGATCAAATGAGTGCAGTCGGCACCGGATGAGCGATGGCGAAGCGTCCGGGTCGCAGCCCCCACGGGGCAACAAGGACAAAATCCCTCACTTAGGAGCAACCGTGGCGCGCGACAACTCGGCTACCAGCGTTCCCACCAACCACCAGGAACTGATCTCCTGGGTCAATGAGATCGCCGAACTGACGCAGCCGGACAGCGTGGTCTGGTGCGACGGGTCCGAGGCCGAGTACGAGCGGCTGGCCGAGGAGCTCGTGACCAGGGGCACCTTCAAGAAGCTCGACCCGGTCAAGCGCCCGCACTCCTACTACGCCGCCTCCGACCCGACCGACGTCGCGCGCGTCGAGGACCGCACCTTCATCTGCTCCGAGAAGGAGGAGGACGCGGGCCCGACCAACAACTGGAAGGCCCCCGCCGAGATGCGGGAGATCTTCACCGGCGCGCAGGGCCTGTTCCGCGGCTCGATGCGCGGCCGCACCATGTACGTCGTCCCCTTCTGCATGGGCCCGCTCGGCTCCCCGCTCTCCGCGCTCGGCGTGGAGATCACCGACTCCGCCTACGTCGCCGTCTCCATGCGCACGATGACGCGCATGGGCCAGGCCGTCCTCGACGAGCTGGGCGACGACGGCTTCTTCGTCAAGGCCGTGCACACCGTGGGCGCCCCGCTGGAGCCGGGCCAGGCGGACGTGCCGTGGCCGTGCAGCCAGACCAAGTACATCTCCCACTTCCCCGAGTCGCGCGAGATCTGGTCCTACGGCTCCGGCTACGGCGGCAACGCCCTGCTCGGCAAGAAGTGCTACGCGCTGCGGATCGCCTCCGTGATGGCGCGCGACGAGGGCTGGCTCGCCGAGCACATGCTGATCCTCAAGCTCACCCCGCCGCAGGGCGAGGCCAAGTACGTCGCCGCCGCGTTCCCGAGCGCCTGCGGCAAGACCAACCTCGCCATGCTGGAGCCCACGGTCTCCGGCTGGACCGTGGAGACCATCGGCGACGACATCGCCTGGATGCGCTTCGGCGAGGACGGCCGCCTGTACGCGATCAACCCCGAGGCCGGCTTCTTCGGCGTGGCGCCCGGCACGGGCGAGCACACCAACGCCAACGCGATGAAGACCCTGTGGGGCAACGCGGTCTTCACCAACGTCGCGCTCACCGACGACGGCGACGTCTGGTGGGAGGGCATGACGCCGGAGGCGCCGGCCCACCTGACCGACTGGAAGGGCAACGACTGGACGCCGGCCTCCGGTACCCCGGCCGCCCACCCCAACGCCCGCTTCACCGTGCCGGCTTCGCAGTGCCCGATCATCGCTCCCGAGTGGGAGGACCCCAAGGGCGTGCCGATCTCGGCGATCCTCTTCGGCGGCCGGCGCGCCAGCGCGGTGCCGCTGGTGACCGAGTCCTTCGACTGGAACCACGGCGTCTTCCTCGGCGCCAACGTGGCCTCCGAGAAGACCGCCGCCGCCGAGGGCAAGGTCGGCGAGCTGCGCCGCGACCCGTTCGCCATGCTGCCGTTCTGCGGCTACAACATGGGCGACTACATGGCGCACTGGATCAACGTGGCCAAGGACAAGGACCAGTCCAAGCTGCCGAAGATCTACTACGTCAACTGGTTCCGCAAGAACGACGAGGGCAAGTTCGTCTGGCCCGGCTTCGGCGAGAACTCCCGTGTCCTGAAGTGGATCGTGGAGCGTCTGGACGGCAAGGCCGAGGGCGTCGAGACCCCGATCGGCATCCTGCCGGCGAAGTCGGCCCTGGACACCGACGGCCTCGAACTCTCCGAGGCGGAGCTGGACTTCCTGCTCACGGTCGACAAGGAGGTCTGGCGCGAGGAGGCCGCGCTGGTCCCCGAGCACCTCGACACCTTCGGCGACCACACCCCGAAGGAGCTGTGGGACCAGTACCACGCGCTCGTCGAGCGCCTGGGCTGAGCCCCCGAGAACTCCGCGGCCGGTCCGACTAGCCCTGACCAGCAATAGTCGTCACGAAGGCCGGCCGCGGAACCGCAACGCACCGGGCCGGGGCCCGCACCGTACAACGGCGTACGGCGAAGGGTCCCGGCCCGGTGCGCGCATGTGTCCGCGTCGGTGGACGGCCGGTTCTGAGGCGCCCGGTCCGCGCGTCGCTGCGGGTGCGCGCGGACCGGGGCCGGTCGTGGGGACCCCCGCGGGGTCCGGGGCGGGTCAGCCGGCGGTGGTGAGTACCCTCGGGTCGGCCAGGGCGGCCGTGTGGGCGTCCATCCGCTCGGCGGACAGGATCGCCGCCGACGTGTCGGCGCGCGAGGCGGCGACCACCAGCGCCCGCCCGGCCAGGGCGTGCGCCCGCCGGTGCAGTGCCACGGGGTCGCCGTCGGCGGCGGGCGCCGCGCGCAGGGGCGTACCGCCCCGCAGCCGGCTCACCTCACCGGCCAGCCGCTGCGCGGCCGCGTCCAGACCGGCGGAGGGCGTCAGTGCCCGCAGCTCGTCGGTGACCGCGAGCAGCGCGGCGAGATGCCCGGCGAGCTGGATGTCCAGCTCCTCCTCGCGCGAACGGTGGGGGAAGTCGGAGGGGGTGCCGGCCATCGTGCTGTGGACCGACTTGGTGCGGATCGGTTCGTACATGGGGATGGCCTCCTGTGCTCTGACAGGAAACCATCCTAGCTTGGATTTCGTCTAAAGTTGAGTCGGGTCACGGACTGAAGCCCGTCGACTACGATGGGCTCGCCGTCGTGCCAGGTCAGGGTTGGGTGTAGCCGTCCAGGAAGGTACCGATCCGGGTCACCGCGTCCTTCAGGTCCCCGACGGTCGGCAGGGTGACCACCCGGAAGTGGTCCGGCTCGGGCCAGTTGAAGCCCGTGCCCTGCACCACCATGATCTTCTCCTGGCGCAGCAGGTCGAGGACCATCCGCCGGTCGTCCCGGATCTTGTAGACCTGCGGGTCCAGGCGCGGGAAGAGGTACAGCGCGCCCTTCGGCCGGACACAGCTCACGCCCGGGATCTGCGTCAGCAGCTCGTACGCCGTGTCCATCTGCTCCTTCAGCCGCCCGCCCGGCAGCACCAGGTCCTGGATCGACTGGCGGCCGCCGAGCGCGGCGACCACGCCGTGCTGGCCCGGCATGTTGGCGCACAGCCGCATGTTCGCCAGGATCGTCAGGCCCTCGATGTAGGAGTCGGCGTGGGCGCGCGGGCCGGAGATCGACATCCAGCCCACCCGGTACCCGGCCACCCGGTACGCCTTCGACATGCCGTTGAAGGTCAGCGTGAGCAGGTCGGGGGCGACCTTGGCCGTCGGGGTGTGCGTGGCGCCGTCGTAGAGGATCTTGTCGTAGATCTCGTCGGAGCAGACCAGCAGGTTGTGCCGGCGGGCGATGTCCGTCAGCCCCTTGAGCACCGTCTCGTCGTAGACCGCGCCCGTGGGGTTGTTCGGGTTGATGATGACGATCGCCTTGGTGCGGTCGCCGACCTTGCTCTCGATGTCGGCGAGGTCGGGCATCCAGTCGGACTGCTCGTCGCAGCGGTAGTGCACCGCCGTGCCGCCGGACAGCGAGACCGCGGCCGTCCACAGCGGGTAGTCCGGCGCCGGTACGAGGACCTCGTCGCCGTCGTCCAGCAGGCCCTGCATCGCCATCACGATCAGCTCGGAGACGCCGTTGCCGATGAAGACGTGCTCGACGTCGGTCTCGATGCCGAGGGTCTGGTTGTGCATGACCACCGCGCGGCGGGCGGCCAGCAGGCCCTTGGCGTCGCCGTAGCCGTGCGCCGTGGAGACGTTGCGGAGGATGTCCTCCAGGATCTCCGGGGGGCACTCGAAACCGAACGCGGCCGGGTTGCCGGTGTTGAGCTTGAGGATGCGGTGGCCCGCCGCCTCAAGCCGCATGGCCTCCTCGAGAACCGGGCCCCGGATCTCGTAACAGACGTTGGCGAGCTTGGTCGACTGGATCACCTGCATACGCGTGAGCTTAGGGCCCGGCCGTGAGCGATGGGTGGTGTTTTCCGCCACGTGAGACATGGATTTGCCCGGAATGCCCCTACGGCTGTCTCGGTGCTCCCCCGCCTCCCTAGAATCCGCTGTCGTGTCCAGCGAACGCGAGTACGAGTCGGAGCCGCCCAGAGCCGAGGAGGGGTCCGTCCCTCCGCCCGTGTTCCTCCCGCGGCCGGGTCCCGCTCCGTCCTATGAGGAGTACGCCGACCCCGCCGCCGCCCACGGCTGGCAGAACGCCTACGACGAGACCCGCGAGCTGCCCCCGCTCACCGGCTTCGACGCGCCCGGCCCCGGTGCGGCCGCCCCCGGGGAGGGCCGTGCCGGGCGCCGGCGGCAGGAGCGGCGGCGCAGGGCGGGCCGCCGCCGGCTCGCGGCCGTCGCCGGAGCGCTCGGCGTCGCCGGCGCCGTCGCGCTGATCGCGGGCGTGGCCGGCGGCTCGGACGACCCCGCCGCGTCCCGCCCCAAGGGGAGCGGGCGGGCCGGCGCCTCCGAGAGCGCGCCCGCCGACGCCGTGGCCCCGGTGACGTCCGCCCCCGCCTCCGGCAGCGCCGCCGGAGGCGGGGGCGGCGGTGCCGCCGTCCCGACGACGTCCGCCCCGGCCGCGCCCCGGACCACGCCGGCCAGGACCGTCGCCCCCGCCACCACCGCCCCGGCGCCCACCCGGACCAGTGCCGCGCCTCCGCCCTCACCCACCTCCCAGCCCCCGACGACCGCCGCCCCCACCCGGTCCGCCCCCGCTTGGCGCCACGGCCGCGGCAGGCACTTCCACTGAGTCAAGTGCCGCGCGCGCGACCCGAGTTGATCACAGGTGCCACACAGGGAAACCCCTATGTCCTGATCCCGCTTCTTGTTCCCGTTCCCTCGCTGCGCTGAGAATGCGCATGACAAAGCTTGGGCGGCCGGTACTCCCTCCGGTCGCCCCCGTCGTACGAGGGGACCCCCACATGAACAAGCCTCTCCTTGCCGCGCTGTCCGCCCTGGCCCTGGCCGGGCTGGGCGCGGCTCCCGCGGTGGCCGCCCCGCTCACCGCCGCACCCGCCCCGCACCAGGTCAAGCCGTCCGCGGTCACCGTGAACTTCGCGGGCACCGTCTCGCTCAGCGACTGCTCCGGCTCGATCATCCGCTTCGCGGGCTCCGCCGACAGCGACCCCGCGCTGGTGCTCACCAACGGCCACTGCCTGGAGACCGGCTTCCCGGATCCCGGCCAGGTCATCACCGGCCAGTCCTCCAGCCGCACCTTCGGTCTGCTGAACGCCTCCGGCAGCAAGATCGCCACGCTGCGCGCCAACCAGGTCGTCTACTCGACGATGACGGACACGGACGTCACGATCTACCGCCTCACCAGCACCTACGCGCAGATCAAGAGCAGCTACGGCATCAACGCGCTCACCGTGAGCGACACCCACCCCACCGCGGGCACCGCCATCAAGGTGGTCTCCGGGTACTGGAAGACGACCTACAGCTGCAACATCGACGGCTTCGTCTACCGGCTGAAGGAAGGCGACTGGACCTGGAAGGACTCGATCCGCTACACCTCCAGCTGCAACACCATCGGCGGCACCTCCGGCTCCCCGGTGATCGACACCACCACCGGCAAGGTCATAGCCGTCAACAACACCGGCAACGAGGACGGCCAGCGCTGCACGGTCAACAACCCGTGCGAGGTGGACTCCAGCGGCAACGTCACCGTCCGCCAGGGCATCAACTACGCCGAGGAGACCTACCAGATCCCGGCCTGCTTCACCACGGGCAACAAGCTCGACCTCGGCGCGGCGGCCTGCGTCCTGCCCAAGCCGTAGCGGTCCTCACACGGGCGTACGGCGGACGGAGCGGCCCGCGAGCACATCCGTCCGCCGGCCGTCCTCGACGGCGAAGCGGCCGTCGACCAGCACATGGGGAATGCCGGCCGGCAGCGCCCGGGGCGCGGCGAAGGTGGCACCGGACGCGACCGTCTCCGGGTCGAACAGCACCAGGTCCGCCCGGTAGCCCTCGCGCACCAGTCCCCGGTCCGGCAGCCGCAGCCGGGCCGCGGGCCGCGAGGTCAGATGGGCGACGCACTCCTCCATCGACAGCACCCCCGACTCCCGCACGTAGTGCCCGAGGTAGCGCGGGAAGGTGCCGTAGGCCCGCGGATGCGGCTTCGCGCCCCGCAGGATGCCGTCCGAGCCGCCGGTGTGGGCGCGGTGGCGCATGATGGCGCGGACGTTCTCCTCGTGGCCGACGTGCTGGAGGATCGTCGTGCCGAGCCGGTCCTCGACCAGCAGCCGGCGGGCCGCCTCCCACGGCTCCTCGCCGCGCTCCTCCGCCAACTCGCTTACGGTACGCCCCACATGGGCGCCGAGTGCCGGATCGGCCACCCCGGACACCTCGATGGTGTCCCACTCGACCGGCACCCCGTGGCAGCCGTCGGAGCCGGTCACCTCCAGCTCCCGCCGGATCCGCCCGGCCGCCGCCGGGTCGGCGAGCCGGGCCAGGACCCGCTCCGGGCCGCCCTCGCTCGCCCAGCTCGGCAGCAGTGCGGCGAGGGTGGTGCAGCCCGGGGTGTAGGGGTAGGTGTCCAGGGTGATGTCCGCGCCCGCGTCCAGGGCGTGGTCGAGGAGGTCCAGCAGCTCGCCCGCGCGCCCCGCGTTCACCCCGAAGTTCATCGTCGCGTGCGCCAGGTGCAGCGGACAGCCCGCCCGCCCGGCCAGCTCCACCATCTCGGCGTAGGCCTCCAGCGCGCCGGCGCCGTAGGACCGGTGGTGCGGGCAGTAGTAACCGCCGTACGAGGCGACGACCCGGCACAGCTCGGTCAGCTCGGCGTCACCGGCGTACATCCCCGGGGTGTAGGTGAGCCCCGAGGACAGCCCCACCGCGCCCTGCTCCAGCCCCTGCGCCACCAACTCCCGCATGCGGGCCAGCTCCTCTGGGCTCGCCGGGCGGTCCTCCCAGCCCATGACCAGCGCCCGGACCGTGCCCTGCGGGATCAGATACGCGGCGTTCACGGCGATCCCGCGCCCGTCGAACCCTCGGTCCAGCCGGTCGAGGTACTCGCCGACCGTGCGCCAGTCGAAGTCGATGTCCTCGCCGTACCCGTTCCACCCGGTGATCGCCCGGCGCACCTCCTCCAGCGTGCGCTCGTCCACCGGGGCGTACGACAGCCCGTCCTGGCCGATCACTTCGAGGGTGACCCCCTGCGCGACCTTCGCACTGTGGTCGGGATCGCGCAGCAGGGCGAGATCGGAGTGGGCGTGCATGTCGATGAAGCCGGGGCAGAGGACCAGCCCCTCCGCGTCCAGCTCCCGCATGGCGCTCGGCCGTTGGCAGCCGGCCGCCGCGGCCTCCTTGACGATCGAGACGATCCGCCCGCCGTCGACCACCACGTCGGCCCGGTACGACGGCTCGCCACTGCCGTCGACCACCTCGGCGTCCCGTACGACCAGGTCCTCCATGCCGGCCCCTCCGAATGGTCCGTGTGCGGTCAGAAGCAGGTGCGGATGTATCAGAAGCAGGTACGGATGTAGTCGACCACCGTGCCGTCCGCCTCGGCCACCGGGATCAGCTGCCACTTGTCGAAGACCGTGCACGGGTGGGACAGCCCGAAGCCGACCCAGTCGCCCACCTGGAGACCGGCGTCCGCCTCGGTGCGCAGCCACAGATGCTGGTCCGACAGCGCGGTCACCTCGATCCCGGCCGCCGGCCGCTCGGCGCCGTCGTCCCCGCGCACCACCTGCGCCACCGGCGGATCGAGGTCGTAGGCGGCGTCCCGCTTGCCCGCGTTGACGAACGCCTCCGTCGGCGAGGGCCGCGAGACCACCTGCGCCCAGAGCCGGAAGGCGGGCTCCAGCGCCCCTTCCTCGGGCACCCGGTTGAACGGCGTGAGCCGCCGGTAGTGCACATCGTCGTGGCTGACGTACGCGCCGGAGCGCAGCAGCTTCAGCACCGGCAGGGAGAGCGCGGGCACCTCGGCGAACACCTCGGCGACGGCGTCGAACCACTCGCTCCCGCCGGCGCTCACGACGATCTCCCCGGCGCCCGCGAACCGCCCGTCCTTGTCGAACTCGGTCGTCAGCGCGACCAGCTGACGCAGCCACGCGCGCACCCGCGCCGGATCGGCGTCCGGCACCTGGGCCTCGTACCCCGCCACGCCGACGAGCCGGAGCGTGTCCGTGCGCCCCACCGCCTCGGCCACGGCCCGGGCGTCCGCCGCCGACCGCACGCCGGTCCGCGCGCCCTCGCCCGCGCCCAGCTCCACGACGACGTCCACCGGACGGCCGGCGCCCCGCAGCGCGGCGTCCATCAGCTCGACCCCGCGCACGGAGTCCACGTAGCAGACGAAGCGGAAACCGGGGTCGGCGGCGAGCTCCGCCGCGATCCAGCGCAGGGCCGGGGCGTCCACCAGCTCATTGGCGAGGAACACCCGCTGGACGCCGAACTCCCGTGCCACCCGCACCTGGTGGGGCACCGCCAGCGTGATGCCCCACGCGCCGTGCTCGATCTGGCGGTGGAAGAGCTGGGGCGCCATGGAGGTCTTGCCGTGCGGGGCGAAGGCGAGACCGTGGCGGGCCGTGTACGACTCCATGAGCGCGAGATTGTGCGCGAGCCGTTCGGCGGACAGGACGAGGAGGGGCGTGGTGAAGCCGCCCTCCGCGTCGAACAGATTGCGGCGCTGGGCGGCCAGTTCGCGCACGGTAAGGCCGTGGGCGTCCGGCGGGAGCCCCTTGAAGCGGTGGTCGACCCGTTCCTCGGCCAGACGGCCGAGCGCCTCGGTACCCATGCGAGCCCCTCTCTGCCGTTGCAATATGTGCAACGTCCATTGCATGCAGTGCTCCTGCTGTCTAGCATCTCGCCGACACCCGGTCAACGGAGCCGCCACCCCGGACATCGACAGGAGTTATCATCGACGACGCTGCTTACGAGGTGGAGTACGTGGATGTCGTCGCGCTCGGCGAGTCCATGGTCACCTTCGTGCCCACCCGCCCGGGGCGGCTCGCGGACGTACCGTCCTTCGACCGCGCGATCGGCGGCGCGGAGTCCAACGTGGCCTGCGCGCTGGCCGCCCTCGGCCATGCCACGCGGTGGGTGAGCCGGGTGGGCGCGGACGGCTTCGGCGACCATCTGCTGGCCCGGATCGCCGACCACGGCGTCGACGTCTCCGCCGTCCACCGCGACCCCGCCCGCCCCACCGGCATCTACTTCCGCACCGGGGCGGACCGCGCCACGGGCGCGCACGAGGTGGCGTACTACCGGGCGGGCTCGGCGGCGTCCGCCATGTCCGCGGCCGACATGGACACGGCGGCGGTACGGGCGTGCCGGGTGCTGCACCTGTCCGGCATCACGGCGGCGTTGTCGCCGGAGTGCCGCGCGCTGTTGTGGCACCTGACGGCCCCGCGCGCCGACGGCCCCCTGATCTCCTTCGACGTGAACTTCCGTCCCGCGCTGTGGCCGGAGCGGGACGAGGCGGCGGTGCTGCTAAAGCTGGCGCGGCGCGCCGACATCGTCTTCGTGGGCGCGGACGAGGCGGAGGAGGCATGGGGCGTCACGGGCGGTGCGGAGGCGATCAGGGGGGTGCTGCCCGAGCCGGGGGTGCTGGTGGTGAAGGAGGGGGAGAGGGGAGCGACGGCGTTCGCCCGGGGGCCCCTGGGGGACACGGACGCGGGAAACGCCCCGAACCCGTCGGCGCACGGCCGCCCGGAGGATCGGGCAGCCGCCGACGCCGTACCCCACCGCGTCTTCGAACCCGCCCCCCACGTCCAGGTCGTGTCCACCATCGGCGCCGGCGACGCCTTCGCCGCGGGCTTCCTCTCCGCCACCCTGCGCGGGCTTCCCGTACGGCAACGGCTGCGCTACGGCCATCTCGTCGCCGCCGCGGCCCTCACCACGCCCACCGACCTCGCCGCACCCCCCGGCCGGGGGCACGCCGACCGCCTCGTCGGCCTGGACGCGCCGGCATGGGGGAGACTTCGACTCGCCCCCGGCTGGACGCAGGCCGAGCGGGCACCGGAGGAGGCGAACCCCACATGAGTCAGACCGTCGACCGCGCCCTGAGCATCCTGCCGCTGCTCGCCGAGGGACCCGCCGACCTCGGCCAGGTCGCCGACCGGCTCGGCGTCCACAAGTCCACGGCCCTGCGGCTCCTGCGCACCCTGCACGAACACGGCCTGGTCTACCGCCAGTCCGACCAGCACTACCGCCTCGGCGCCCGCCTCTTCGCCCTCGCCCAGGAGGCGATGGAGAACCTCGACGTCCGCGAGATCGCCCACCCCCATCTCGTACGGCTGAACGAACAGTGCGGCCACACCGTCCACCTGGCCGTCTACGAGGAGCACGAGGTCCTCTACATCGACAAGGTGGACAGCCGCTACCCGGTCCGCATGTACTCCCGCGTCGGCAAGCCCGTCGCCATCACCGTCGCCGCCGTCGCCAAGCTCCTCCTCGCCGATCTCCCCGAACCCGAACGCCGGGCCCTCGCCGAAAAGCTGGACTACCCCTCGTACACCCCCCGTTCCACCCCCAACGCCGATGCCTTCCTCCGCGAGCTGGCCAAGGTCCGCGACCAGGGCTGGGCCACCGACCTCGGCGGGCACGAGGAGTCCATCAACTGCGTCGCCGCGCCGATCCGCGGCGCCGACGGCCGGGTGGCCGCCGCGATGTCGGTCTCCGCCCCCAATGTCGTCGTCACCGCCGACGAACTGCTCGCCCTCCTCCCGCTCGTCCGCCGCACCGCGGACGCCATCAGCGCCGAGTTCTCCGGCAGACCTCCCGTCACGGAACAACCATCGCAGAACGCCCGTAAGGATCATGTATGACCGAAAAGATCGCACTCACCCCCAAGACCCACACCACCCCGCCCGCGAAGTTCTCGCACGGCGTGCGCAAGGGCAACATCCTCCAGGTCGCCGGCCAGGTCGGCTTCCTGCCCGCCGAGGAGGGCAAGCCCCCGACCCCGGCCGGACCCACCCTGCGCGAGCAGACGCTGCAGACCCTCGCCAACGTCAAGGCGATCCTGGAAGAGGGCGGCGCGAGCTGGGACGACGTGATGATGATCCGCGTCTACCTCACGGACGTGGACCACTTCGCGGAGATGAACGACATCTACAACGCCTACTTCGAGGACCAGGCCCTCACCCAGCCGCCCGCCGCCCGGACCACGGTCTACGTCGGCCTTCCGCCCGGCCTCCTGATCGAGATCGACGCGCTCGCCGTCCTCGGCTGATCCTCACCCCCCCCGTACGACGCACTCGGCACGGCACCCTCCGGGGCGCCGTGCCGCGCTCCCCCCTGCCCGAAAGCACCATGACCCCACGAAGAGGACCCCCGAATGTCCTTTTTCCCACCGGCGTTCACGCTCGCGGCCCCAGCCCCCGCCGCCCCGCCGCACACCGGCGGCCTGCTCCTCCTCATGGACGGCACCCCCGGCCTCCTCACCATCGCCGCCCTCGGCATAGCCCTGCTGCTCTTCCTGATCATCAAGGCGCGCCTGCAGCCCTTCGTCGCGCTGCTCGCCGTCTCCATAGCCGTCGGCCTGCTGTCCGGCCTGTCGGTCACCGAACTCTTCGGCACCGTCCAGAGTTCGAGCGCCGTCTCCACCATCGAGTCCGGCATGGGCGGCATCCTCGGCCACGTCGCGATCATCATCGGCCTCGGCACGATGCTCGGCGCGATCCTCGAAGTCAGCGGGGGCGCCCAGGTGCTGGCCCAGCGCCTGCTGTCCCTCTTCGGCGAGCGGCGCGCCCCGCTGGCCATGGGCCTGACCGGCCTGATCTTCGGCATACCGGTCTTCTTCGACGTGGGCATCTTCGTCCTCGCCCCGCTCGTCTACGCGGCGGCCAGGCGCGGCGGCAAATCGATCGTCCTCTACTGCCTGCCCCTCCTCGCGGGCCTGTCCATGACCCACGCCTTCCTGCCCCCGCACCCCGGCCCGGTCGCTGCCGCCGGCCTGCTGCACGTCCAGCTCGGCTGGATCATCCTCATGGGCGTCGTCTGCGGACTGCCCGCCGTCGCCGCGGCCTGGGCGTACGCGGCCTGGATCGGCAAGCGGGTCTTCGTCGCCGTACCGCAGGACATGGTGGAGGCGGCCGAGGAGGCGAAGCGCGCGGTGCTGGCCGAGCAGCGCGCGCAGGGAGTACCGGCGCAGGAGCGCCCGGTGCCGCTCGGCACCGTCCTGGCCATCATCGGCACACCGCTGATCCTGATCCTCGCGGCCACCTTCTCCTCGATCGCCCTGGACCCCTCCCCGTTCCGCTCCTTCCTGCAGTTCCTGGGCCACCCCTTCGTCGCCCTCACCGCGGCCCTGCTCCTGTCGTACTACCTGCTGGGCATCCGGCGCGGCTGGTCCTACAAGTCCCTGGAGACCGTGTCCACTTCCTCGCTGAAGCCGGTGGGCAACATCCTGCTGGTGGTGGGCGCGGGCGGGGTCTTCGGCGCCGTGCTGAAGGCGAGCGGCGTGGCCCAGGCCCTGTCGGACACCTTCCACGGCGTGGGCCTGCCGGTGATCGTCCTGTCGTACCTGATCTCGCTGGTGCTGCGGGTGGCGCAGGGCTCGGCGACGGTGGCGATCGTGACGACGGCGGGCATCGTGGCCCCGCTGCTCGCCGGGGACCACGCCTCGCAGCCCTTCACCGCCCTGGTCATCATGGCCATCTCGGCGGGCTCCATCTTCGCCTCGCACGTCAACGACGGCGGTTTCTGGATGGTGGCCAAGTACTTCGGCATCAGCGAGCGCGACACGCTGCGGACGTGGACCGTCCTGGAGTCGGTGCTGTCCGTGTCCGGTTTCGCCGTGGCCGGGGTCGTAAGCCTGTTTGTGTGAGGGAGATAAGTTGCCGACGCGACGCGCGGGCTGACTGGTTCCGGCACAGGGAAGTCGTCCATACTGCCGCCGTGGAGCAGCGCATAGGATCGAGCAGCAATCCGTTGAACACCGAAGCGTTGAAGGCGGAAGCGGTGACGAGCGAGCCCGTGACGGGCGCCGGGTTCGACCCGGCCTTCATCCCGGGGATCACGGGGCCGGCGTCGCCGTCGGAGCCGAAGTCCTCCCCGGAGCCGGAGGCCGACGAGCCTCTTGCCGAGAAGACGGCGGTGGACGAGGCCGGGGCGCTCGACGCCCCGACCGAGGACGCCCCGCCCTCGCCCGACGACGCCTCGGCCGACGCGCCGTCCGACGGCCCGTCCGATGCCCCGTCCGACGGTCCGGTCTTCGAGGCCGCCGACCGGCGCGCCAGGATAGTGGCCGACCACAAGGGCGTCCGGCTCAGCCTGGACGAGGAGTCCTGCGAGTTCGGCTGGGACGAGATCGCCGCGGTCGAGTCGGAGACCCCGCGCTTCGGCAAGCGCTACACGATCACGGTGCACACCCCGGAGCGGCGCTGGTACCCGATCGAGATCGAGGCCCCGTCCCGGTCCCGCTTCAAGGAGTGGGACGAGCAGCTGGACGCGGTCCTGGACGCGTACTTCGAGGACGGCGACTGAGCCACCCCTCCGCTGCCCACGAGCCGGCTCCTTCGGGGGCCGGCTCATCGAACGGCGACTGCAACGCGCTTGAGTCCCTTGAAAGGGCCCGATGCTCTCGGTCTTCGTCAACAAAACCAAGTCGATCGAGGAGCTTGAAGGGCACCGTTGGCCCGAGCCCCCGGCAGGCAGCACATCCCTGGTTCGCGGCGTTCACGCATTGAGACGCCGTGCGATCGAGGACCTGTCCGTCGAAGACGCCTTCCGCTCAGCCCCGGGAAGTGCCCGACCATGAGGGGCTGCGCCGCTCGACCCGGTCCAGGTCACCGGACAGCAGATGCCGGTGTTCGATTCCGAAGTCGCCGTTGATCAGCGTCGGTCGGGTGTCGCCGTAGTACCGGCCCACGACCCTGTCGGGCAGGAACCCCCGCAGCCGGTGCCGCATCCGCTTCGGGTACTCGACGGCCGCGCCCCACTCGTCCCCCGCTTCGTCGCTGGAGAACAGGACCCAGTGGTCCACGGCCACACGGGCATCCAGGTCCGGTGCCCCTCCGGTGTGGCTGTCGAGCGCGGGCACCGTCAGCTGGTCGGGATCGTTCGGGTGGTACCAGACGATGAGCGGCTTGGCCTGCCGCGCGTCGGTGTTGTCGAAGCAGCACAGCGCTATCGCGTGATCCGGGAAGTGCTCGGCGTAGAAGGCGAGCAGTTCCGGCTCGATGCGCGGCCTGCGTCTCCAGGGCACGCGATGGAGCGCGGTGTGGATCAGCGTGGGGTCGTCGGCGAGCAACACGGTGTAGACGTCGTGGTCGAAGACCCGCACCACGGGTTCGGACTCGGCACCCAACCAGTCCATGACCGCCATGCCGTCGGCCTCCACGGGCGGAGCGGCGACGGCGTCGACCATCCGCCGCAGCACGTCCCCGTCCCACCCGACCGACACGAACTGCTCCGGCACGAGCCGACGGGTCGGCAGATGCAGCAGCATCGCGTTCGGACCGTCCGCCAGGTTCGCCACGGTGTTCTGATACCCGAGCACGTGAATGAGCCCGTGCTCGGGGTGCCGCCGTCGCCCGCAGTAGAGCACCGTCCCGGAGAAGGCGGCCTCACTGGTCGAGATGCACATGCGAACCCCTCTCTCGGCGGACCAAGCAGCCGCCGGTGAACCGGACTAGGGTGTCGGATCCAGAAAGCTTACGGGCTTCGCACACTGTTTTTCGCGTGACCTCTCCTGCCTGACAGGCGGCCGCTATTGGACTTCTGGAACCCGGATATTCTCTAGATGCTTGATGATGAGATTGAAATCCGCAAGGGCCTTGAGGCAGAATTCCTGGTCGCTGGAGCTTATGGAATGGACGGTTTCGGAGAATGACGGGTCCATCAAGCCGTGCGCCTCTTCCTGGACTCTGCCGGGCAGCAGGACCCAGTTTCTCCGCGTCCTGTCGAGCAACCATTCGATCTGTGTAGGCAGTTCTGCGACGGTGCCTTCGATGAGTTCTGTGACCTCGTTGCGAGGTGTTTTGTAGCGCCACCCCATATAGGGAACCTGAAAATACTTGTAGACGTCGTTGTATTCCGCTGGCAGTTTGAACCAGGCTAGCTCACCGAACCTGCTTAGTGCATGTACCGCCTGCATGCTTCGAGTGTGCATGGTGATCCGATCATTCCGCTCCCCTGACCCGTCACGCCCGGGAGCATCACACCGCCGCCTCGCCTCCCGCAACGCGAATCGGGCGGGACTGGCCGAAAACGCGCACACGCGTCGGCGCCCGGACTCGTAGGGGAGTCCGGGCGCCGTGGGTCGGGCGGCGTCAGCTCACGGCATCGCGTGCACGTGCGCGCCCACCGCGTTCGACCAGGCGTTGCCCGAGGTCGCGTCCCAGTTGGTGGACCAGGTCATCGCGCCGCGGAGGTCGGGGTAGGTCTTCGACGGCTTGAAGGTGCCGCAGTTGGTGCCGGCGCTCAGGCAGTCGAGGGCGTTGTCGACGACGGAGGGGGAGACGTAGCCGCTGCCCGCCGCGCTGGTGGAGGCGGGGACGCCGAGGCCCACCTGGGAGGGGGCGAGGCCGCCCTGGAGCTGGATGCAGGCGAGGGCCGTCAGGAAGTCGACCGTGCCCTGGCTGTAGACCTTGCCGTCGCAGCCGAGCATCGAACCGCTGTTGTAGAACTGCGTGTTGACGACGGTGAGGATGTCCTTGATGTTCAGCGCCGTCTGGAAGTAGGAGGCGGACGTGGACTGCATGTCGATCGTCTGCGGGGCCATCGTGATGACGAGGGACGGGCCCGCCTTCGCCGACAGGGCGCGCAGCGCCTGCGTCATGTACGTCGCGTTCAGGCCGTTCTCCAGGTCGATGTCGACGCCGTCGAAGCCGTACGTCTGCATCAGCGAGTAGACGGAGTTCGCGAAGTTCGTCGCCGAGGCCGAGTCGCTCACCGACACCGTGCCGTTCTGGCCGCCGATGGAGACGATGACCTTCTTGCCCGCCGCCTGCTTGGCCTTGATGTCGGCCTTGAACTGGTCGACCGTGTAGCCGCCGAGGCCGGCCGAGTCCAGGTTGAAGGTGACCGCGCCCGGTGTCGTCGTCGCGTCCGCGAAGGCCACCGCGATGATGTCGTACGCGGAGGGGACGTCCGAGATCTTCTGCACCTTGGCGCCGTTGTTGAAGTTCTGCCAGTAGCCGGTCACCGCGTGCTTCGGGAGCGAACCGCCCGTGCCGCCACCGCCGGTTCCGGAGGAGTCGGTCGTCGCGGTCACCGCGGCCGACTTCTGCGACTCGCCCGCCGCGTTCGTCGCGCTCACCTGGAAGCTGTACGAGGTGGCCGGGGACAGGCCGGTCACGGTCGCCGACGTGCCGGTCGTGGAACTGACCTTCGCGCCGTTCTCGTACACGTTGTAGCCCGTGGCGCCCGAGGACGTGGACCAGGTGAGGGTCGCCGAGGAGGAGGTCTTGGCGGAGACCGTGAGGCCCGTGGGGGCGGCCGGGACGGCGGGGGGCGGCGTGGTGCCGCCGCCGGTGCCGCCGCCGTCGGGTCCGTAGAGGGAGACGTCGTCGGCGTAGTAGGCGGCCTGGCCGTACCACCCGTGCGTGTAGACGGTGACCGACGTGGTCGACGCGCCCGTGGTGAAGGACGTCGACAGCTGCTTCCAGGTGGTCGTGTCGGGGGTCCACGTGGAGACGTCCGTCGTGCCCGTGCCCGTCACGCCCAGGTAGGTGTAGCCGCCCTGGACCCAGGCGCTCAGGGTGTACGACGAGTTGGGCTTGACCGCGACCGTCTGCGTGCACTGGGCGTTGTCCTGCCCGGCCGGGGTCGCCTTCAGGGCGCCGGTGCCGGAGTGGACCGGGGAGGAGACCGTCGTACCGCTGCCCGCGCTGCACGTCCAGTTGGACAGGCCCGACTCGAAGCCGGCGTTGACGACGTTGTTGACGTCCGCCGCGGCGGCCGGGGCGGCGGTGGCGGCGAGGCCCGCGGCCGCGAGGGCGAGGGTGGTGGCGGCGGCCCATGCCGCCGGCCGGCGTCGGCCGCGAAGCGGTCTGGGGGTGCCTGGTGCGCGGTCCACGGGGACCTCCGGGGAGTCGTGGGGAAGTTGCCGGGTGGGGAGTGGAACCGGTGGCCATCGGTGCACACACAAGTTGGTCCAGACCAATTGCGCTGTCAAGAGGTCCAGACCGAAACCGTCTGCGGTCGCCCGCTCGTGCCCGCCCCGGCGCGCGCCGGAGCCTCCCCCGGTCGGCCGGTCGACTTGCCCCCCTTTGCGGCGACTTGACGCGTCGACTTCCACACCGGCTCCACCGACGCTGTTCTCCGGCCACACACCCGTGGATACAGTGCTCGGGTAGTCACGCAGTGAAGTCACCGGGGAGCGGCGCGTGCCAACAGCCATTGCCGTGACCAGTGCCGACCTGGCACTGCCGCCACAGGACGAACGCACCATGCCCGCCGTCGTGCTGGACGGCCTCGACGGGCACCCGCTCGACCACGCGCTCACCGAACTGCACGCCCTCGTCGAGCGGTACGGGCATGTCGTCGTCGTGTGCTCCGCGGCCACCCCGGAACCCGTCGTGCGCCGCCTGTACACCCTGCGCTCGCTGCTGGAGAGCGACCGCATCGCCCTGTTCCGGCCCGACCTGCCGCCCCTCGGAGTCGCCGTGCTCGCCCGCCAGTTACGGCAGCTCGCCTCCTGCGACCTCAGTCCCGGGGTGCTCGCCTCCGCCGGGCGGCTGCTCGCCCACTACATCCACGCCGGCGCCGTCCTCGGCTCCGTCGCCCGGCTGGACCGGGTGCCGGTCGGGCTGAGGGCGCACGCCAAGTCCTGGATGCCCGGCACCCGCTTCGCCGTACTCGCCCACCCCGAGCCCCAGCTCGTCAAGGCCGTGCCCGGCGCCACCCTCAAGGGCCCCGAATTCCCCACCTGGCTGCTCCTCGCCAAGGGACAGCTGCCCGCCGACTGGGCCGCCGGGCTCGGCGCCCAGTGGCAGGCCCAGGGTGTGCGCGAGACCCCGCTGCCCGCCGAATCCCGCACCTGGTGGGGCACCGGCCGCCTGATCGAGTTCTGCGGCCACCTGGACGACCTCTCCGTCCTCTACCAACTGGTCACCTCGGTGCGGCAGTCCACCTGTCACTGGTGCGGACTCGACGTCATCGGCGACCGCTGCGTCTTCTGCTCCGCCGTCCCGCCCGCCCACGAGCCCGCGACGCCCCGCGCCCTCGAACCCCGCACGCCCGCCTGACCCGAGCACACGTCCACATCCCGAACGACCGATTCCCCCAATGAGGTTGCACGGTTCATGAACTCCCGTCAGCGCCGCGGCGTGATCCTGCTGATCCTGTCGGTCCTGTGCGCCCTCGGCGCGTTCGCCGGCGTGCTGTCCGTCATCCACGACGTGGACTCCAAGGTCGGCCCCGAGGTCACCGCCTACCGGGTGCGCTCCGACGTCAAGCCGTACACCGCCCTGGACGCGGGGCAGTTCGTGAAGATCCGGATGCCCAAGAGGTGGCTGTCCGGGACCGCCGTCACCGACCTGCGGCAGATCCAGGGCAAGACCGCCGTCACCACGCTGCACGCCGGATCACTGCTGCAGAGCGACATGATCGTGGACCAGCCCGCCCTCCAGCCGGGGCAGCAGGAGGTCGCCATCATGATCGACGCGGCGACCGGCGTGGCCGGGAAGATCACTCCCGGGTCGCGGGTCAACGTCTACGCCACCTTCGCCGGGAAGAAGGACGGCGACCCGGACCAGTCGAAGATCATCGTGACCGACGCGCGCGTCCTCGACGTCGGCCGGATCACCGCCCTCGACCCCGACGCCGCCAAGAACGGCCCGCAGCAGCCCAGCGAGGCCGTGCCCATCACCTTCGCGCTGTCCACCCTCGACGCCCAGCGCGTCACCTACGCCGAGTCCTTCGCCCAGCGCGTCCGGCTCGCGCTGGTCGCGCCCGGCGGCGAGAGCGGCGTGCCGGACAAGGACCGCACCTACGAACTCGCCACGGACAAGTGAGAGGCGGCCCGCATGCCGACCAGGATCCTCCCGGCGGGCGCCGACCCGGACGCCGTCCGCTCCCTCGTCACCCTGCTCAGCCAGCTGCCCGACGCCGAGCCGCAGCCGCCGCTGACCGACTCCACCCAGCTGGTCGACGCCCTCGCCCGGCTCGCCGCCGAGTCCGTGGACGAACTCCCCGAGGTGCTCGTCGTCCACGAACGCATCGGCCCGTCACCGGCGTTGGAGCTGATCCGGGAGATCGCCCTGCGCTTCCCGGCCGTCGGCGTCATCCTCGTCACCAGTGACGCGAGCCCCGGTCTGTTCGCCGCCGCCATGGACTCCGGCGCCCGGGGACTGGTCGCGCTCCCGCTGTCGTACGACGAACTGGCGGGCCGGGTGCAGGCCGTCGCCCAGTGGTCCACGGAGGTACGACGCCACCTCGGGCACGGCGGGGAGGCGGCGGCCGGCGGCGGGGGCACCGTCGTCACCGTCAGCGGCGCCAAGGGCGGGGTGGGGGCCACGCTCACCGCCGTGCAGCTGGCGCTCGCCGCACAGGCATCCGGACGGCCCACCGCCCTGGTCGACCTCGACCTCCAGTCCGGCGACGTCGCCTCCTACCTGGACATCCAGTTCCGCCGGTCGGTGGCCGACCTCGCCGCGATCACCGACATCTCCCCGCGCGTCCTCGCCGACGCCCTCTTCCGCCACGACACCGGGCTGTCCCTGCTGCTCGCGCCCGCCGAGGGCGAACGCGGCGAGGAGGTCACCGACCGGGCCGTCCGGCAGATCGTGCGCGCCCTGCGCTCGCGCTACGAGGTCGTCGTCATCGACTGCGGCGCCCAGCTCGGCGGGGCCGGCGCCGCCGCGGTCGAGACGGCGGACACCGCGCTGCTGGTCACCACGCCGGACGTGATCGCCGTACGCGCCGCCAAGCGGACCGTGCGGATGTGGGACCGGCTCCAGATCCGCAAGGCCGAGGAGACCACGGCCGTCGTCAACCGGCACAGCCGGCACACCGAGATCCAGCCCGCGCTGGTGCAGCGGATCACCGGCACGGGACTCGCGCGCACCGCCGTACCCGCCAACTTCAAGGAGCTCCAGGCGGTGGTGGACGCCGGGCGGGTGCACGAACTCGACGGCCGCAGCACCGTGAAACAGGCCCTGTGGGCGCTCGCCGGGGAGCTGGGGCTCGCGCGGGCGGCCGAGGGCGCGCACCGGGGTCCGGCGCGCGCGGCCGGCGGCTTCCGGCGGCGGAAGGAGTGAACCGATGACGCGGCGGGACACGGACGAGGGCCAGGTGAGCATCGAGTTCCTCGGGATGACACCGCTGATCCTCCTCACGCTGGTGCTGATGTGGCAGGCCGTCCTGGTGGGGTACACCTTCACGCTCGCCGGGAACGCCGCCGACGAGGCGGTACGCGCGGGTACGGCGGCGGCGCCGGGCGGTGCCCGCGAGGCGGCCTGCTCGGCGGCCGGACGCAAGGACCTGTCGGCGGCGTGGCGCGGGAACGCGGCGGTGCGCTGCGGCGGCTCCGGCTATGTGACGGCCGATGTCTCCCTCAAGGTCCCGGTGCTCTTCCCCGGCCTGGCCTCCTTCCCCTTCACGGTGCACGGCCACGCGGGCGCGGTGGAAGAGGTGAAGGACTGAGATGGCGCACAGGAGAGAACGCGACCGGGGACAAGTCGCCCTGGAATACCTCGGGTTCGTGCCCGTCCTGCTGATCGTGGCGCTCGCCGGCATCCAGCTCGGGGCCGTCGCCTACGCCGCCGAGCAGGCCGGTACGGCGGCCCGGGCCGGGGCGCGCGCCGCGTCGCTGCGGCAGGACGCCCAGCAGGCGTGCGCCGCGGCGGTCGGCGGCGGGATCGACGTGCGCTGCTCGTCCGGCCGCGGGGGCGGCTCCGTGACCGTGACCGCCACCGTTCGCATCCCGAAGATCGTCTGGAGCTTCGGCGACGCCACCAAGTCCGCCACCATGCCGCTCGACCACTGAGGAGCAGGGGACCATGAGCCTGCGGGCACGCATCAGCACTCCGGAGGAGCACGGCAGACGGGGCGAGGACGGGCATCTGGTCGCCGCCTACCGGGCCAAGCTGCTGGAGGAGATCGACCTCGCGGAGATGGGCTCGCTGGCCGCCGCCGACCGGCGCAGCCGGCTGGAGCGGGTGCTCGGCCACATCATCAGCCGCGAGGGACCGGTGCTGTCGACGGTCGAGCGCTCCCAGCTGATCCGGCGGGTGGTGGACGAGGCGCTGGGCCTCGGCATCCTCGAACCCCTGCTGGAGGACGCCTCGATCACCGAGATCATGGTCAACGGCCCGGACGCCGTCTTCGTGGAGCGGTCCGGCCGGGTGGAGCAGCTGCCGCTGCGGTTCGTCTCCACCGACCAGCTGATGCAGACCATCGAGCGGATCGTGTCGACCGTCAACCGCCGGGTGGACGAGTCGAACCCGATGGTCGACGCCCGGCTGCCGTCCGGCGAGCGTGTCAACGTCATCATCCCGCCGCTGTCGCTGACCGGCCCCGTCCTCACCATCCGCCGCTTCCCGCGCTCCTTCACCCTCCAGGAGCTGATCGGTCTGGGCTCGCTGGCCGAGCCGATGGTGTACCTGATGGCGGGACTGGTGCGGGCGAAGTTCAACATCATCGTCTCCGGCGCGACCGGCACCGGCAAGACCACCCTCCTCAACGCCCTGTCCGGCCTCATCCCGCCGCACGAGCGCATCATCACCATCGAGGACTCCGCCGAACTCCAGCTCCAGCAGAGCCATGTGGTCCGGCTGGAGTCCCGGCCGCCCAACGTCGAGGGCAAGGGCCAGGTCACCATCCGCGACCTGGTCCGCAACTCGCTGCGGATGCGGCCCGACCGGATCGTGGTCGGCGAGGTCCGCGGCGGCGAGTCCCTCGACATGCTCCAGGCGATGTCCACCGGCCACGACGGCTCGCTGGCCACCGTGCACGCCAACAGCGCCGAGGACGCCCTCACCCGGTTGCAGACCCTCGCCTCCATGTCCGACGTGGAGGTGCCCTTCGTCGCCCTGCACGACCAGATCAACAGCGCGGTCGACGTGATCGTCCAGCTCACCCGGTTCGCCGACGGCGCCCGCCGCATCACCGAGATCGCGCTGCTCGACAGCCACGGCGGGGAGCCCTACCGGCTGGCCACCGTCGCCCGCTTCGACGCCCGGCCGATGACCGCGGACGGCCGGGTGTACGGCGACTTCGCCTACTTCCCGCTGCCCCGCCGCACCGCCGACCGCCTCCACATGGCGAGCCAGCCCGTCCCCCAGGCCTTCGGTGTCGCCCGCACCGCCGACCAGCTCGCCACCCGAGAAGCCAGGTAGGCCCCACATGGAACTCCACACCCTCGTCCAGCTCACCCTCGGGGCGACGCTGCTCGCCTGCGTCCTCGCGGTGGCCGGCGTGCACAGCCACGCCCGGGGCCGGGCCCGGCGCGCCGCCCTCGTGGACCGCCTCTCGCACACCGGCCCGCCACCCGCCGCCCCCGGCCGCCGGCGGTACTTCCGCGACCTCGACCGGCGGCTGCGCCGTACCCGCCCCGGCCGCCGGCTCGAACGGCGCCTGGCCACCACCGGACTGGACGTCACGCCGGGCGAGTTCTTCGTCGCCATGCTGGTCACGGTCGCCGCGCTCTGGCTGATCGGGCAGGCCGCGCTCGCCCCCTTCTTCGGGCCGATCGCCGGGCTGCTGGGCGTGTGGGCGGCGGTGCAGTTCCTCAACTGGCAGCGCCAGCGCCGTATCGAGCGGTTCATCGGCCAGCTCCCCGAACTCGCCCGCATCCTGGCCAACGCCACCCAGGCCGGACTCGCCCTGCGCACCGCCATCGGGATGGCCGCCGAGGAACTGGAGGCCCCGGCCGGCGAGGAACTGGCCAAGGTCGCCGACCAGTTGTCCGTCGGACACTCCCTGGACGACGCCCTCGGCGAACTCGCCGACCGGCTGCCCTCGCGCGAGCTGGTCGTCCTCGTCACCACGCTGGTCCTCGCCAACCGGGCCGGCGGCCAGGTCGTCTCCGCCCTGCGCAACCTCACCGAGACCCTGGAGGAGCGCAAGGAGACCCGGCGCGAGATCCGCACCCAGCTGTCCCAGGTGACCATGACGTCGTACGCCGTGCCCGCGCTCGGGATCGGCGCGCTGTTCCTGATGAACGGCGTCCGCGACGGCGCCCTGGCCCGGATGACCGGCTCCCCGGCCGGCCAGATCTGCGTGCTGATCGCCTTCGCGCTGTACGCCGTCGGCTTCGTCCTCATCCGCCGGCTCAGCCGCATCGACGTCTGAGGAGACACGCCATGGCCCTGCTGCTCGCCCTGCTGGCGGGCGTCGCCGTCTGGGGGATCTTCACCGGCGTGCGCATGTACCGCGCCGACGCCAAGCTCCCCGGCGACCTCGCCATCGCCCTGGAGGTGGGTGCCACCCGCACCGGCGCGGTGGGCTCCGTCATCGACCGCATGGGCATGCGCTACGCCCCGCTGGTGCTGCGCCTGATGGGGCCCCGCCTGGTCGCCAGGTACCGGCGCCGGATCGACCTCGCGGGCAACCCCGGCGGCCTGACCATCGACCGCTACGCCGCCCGCCGCGCGGTCTACGGCGTCCTCGGCGGGGTCGGCTGCCTGGTGTTCCTGCTGCGCGGCCAGTGGTTCGTGGCCGTACTGCTGCTGCTCTTCGGCGCGTTCTGGACCGAGGTCGGCATCTGGTCGGCGATCCGGGTGCGCAAGGACGTCATCGAGCGGACCCTGCCCGACTTCCTGGACGTGCTGGCGGTCGTGGTCAGCGCCGGGCTCGGCTTCCGGCAGGCCCTGGACCGGGTCGCCTCCCGCTACGAGGGCCCCTGGGCCGACGAACTGCGCATCACCCTGCGCCAGATGGACCTCGGCATGAGCCGCCGCCAGGCCTTCGCGGAGCTGCGCCGGCGCAACGACTCCGAGCAGGTCGCCATGTTCGTCACCGCGCTCCAGCAGGGCGAGGAACTGGGCGCGCCGATCGTGGACACCCTCGTGTCGCTGGCCAAGGACATGCGCCGCACCGACGCGCAGAACGCCCGCCGCAAGGCCGCCCGCGCGGTGCCCAAGGCCACGCTGATGATCACCACGTTCATGGTCCCGGCGACGATGCTGCTGCTGGGCGCGGGACTGCTGCTGGGTTCCGGGGTGGACTTCGGATCGCTCACGGGGAAGTGAAGGGCGTGACGGCCGGGCGCGTCGAGCGGTTGAGGGGGGTGACGAGGAGGTGTGTCACGGGACTTCTGGGACCGGCGGGGCGGGCGGACGAGCCGCCGTCGGAGCAATTGCAGGTCCGGGCGTTGCAGGCGCTGTGCCGGCAGGTGTTCGGCTTCCGGCTGGCGATGATCGTCGTGGCGGCCCCGGCGGCCCTGCTGAACGCCGCGCCCGGCCTGGGCGTCCGGCTGGTCGGTGCGGCCGTGATCGTCACCTTCATGGTGTCCTACGTCCTCTTCCGCGACTGGGAGCGCTTCGGCCCCCTGCTGCTGCGCCACCCGAGCCTGCTGGCCGCCGACACCCTCTTCGGCTCCCTCCTGCTGGTCTCGGCGGGCCCGGACACCACCCTCGCCTACGTCGGCGTCTGCACCCCGCTGCTGGCCGGCCTGCTCTACAGCTGGCGCGGGGCGGCCTGCTTCGCCTCCCTCCAGGCGCTGATCCTGTTCGTCGTCCACATCACCCTGAAGGCCGGCCGCGGCGCCTCCGTGGCCGAGGCCCTGCTGCTGCCCGGCCTGTGCGTCGTCGCCGGTGCCATGGGCTCGACCCTGCGCGGACTGATGCTCCGCTTCGGCGCCGCCACCGAGGCGCTGACGGCGGTACGGGCGCGGCTCGCGGCGGCGGAGGCGGTGAGCGCCGAACGGGCCCGCCTGGCCCGGGAGATGCACGACTCCCTGGCCAAGACCCTGTACGGGGTCGCGCTCGCCGCCGACGGCCTCGCGGCCACCGCCTCGGCCGCCGACCCCGACCCGGACCGGCTGCGGGAACAGGCCGCACTGGTCTCCCGTTCGGCCCGCCGGGCGGCGGCGGAGTCCCGGGAACTGCTGACGGACCTGCGCCGCGAACCGGCCGGCTCGGCCCCGCCCTTCTGGTCGGAACTGGCCGGCGTGGTGAGCGACTTCGCCGCGCGTACGACCCTCAAGGTGACCTGTGCCTGCCCGGACCCCCCGGCCACCCTGCCCCCGCTGTCCGCCGACCGCTCCCGCGCCCTGCTGTCCATCGCCACGGAGGCCCTGGAGAACGCCCAGCGGCACGCGGAGGCGACCCAGGTGGACGTGCGGGTCGCCGTCGACGGCGGGTCGCTGCGTCTGACCGTCCACGACGACGGCCGCGGCCTCCCGCCCGGCACCACGCTGGAACACCTGCGTTCCTCCGGCCACTTCGGCCTGCTCGGCATGGTCGAGCGGGCCGCCCAGGCGGGCGCCCGCATCCGGGTCGGCCGCGGCACCCACACCCGGGGCACGGAGGTACGCGTCGAACTCCCCCTGCCCGCCGCCCCGCCCCTGTAAGGAGGCACCCCATGCGCCGGCACGTGTTCCCGCCACCGGCCCGGCTGCGGCTGCTGGTGGCCGACGACAACCCCGTGGTCCGTGCGGGCCTGACGGCGCTGCTCGCGGACCGCGCGGACACCACCGTGGTGGCGGAGGCGACGGACGGCCGCGAGGCGTACGAGGCCGCGCTGCGGCACCGCCCGGACGTCGTCCTCCTCGACGTCCGCATGCCCGGGGTCGACGGCCTGGCGGCTCTGCCGCACCTGCTGCGTCTCGCGCCCGTCATGATGCTCACCTACAGCCATGACTCGCGGACGGTGCGGGAGGCGCTGCGCCTGGGGGCGGGGGGATACCTGGTGCACGGCGAGTTCACCACCGAGCAGCTGGTACGGGCCGTACGGGACGTCCACGAGGGCAGGCCGCACGTCACGCCCGGGGCGACCAGGGCGTTACTCGACGAGCTGCGGAGAAGTGCACCTGCACACGCGGAACCTCAACTCCCCGCAATCGGCGTCCAAAATACACTCCCTCCTCCTTCACAATTGCAATCCACTATGGGACAGTCGTCCCGGTCGCGGTTCCGGCTGAGTGTCAGGGAGGCGGAGATCATGGACCTCATCGCGTCCGGCATGACCAACCAGCAGATCGCCGCCGCCTGCTTCATCAGCGAGAAGACGGTCAAGAACCACATCAACCGCATCTTCGCCAAGCTCCAGGCCACGACCAGATCCCAGGCCGCCGCGAAATGGCTGGGGGTGGCCTGAGATGCCCGCCCGCGCCGACGCCAACGCCGCGCGATGGGCCCATGGTTGGGCCCAGGGACCCTCGGCCGGCCGGCACACCCCGCCGTACGGTGCCGGGATCGGAGACGAAGCTGGAGGGGACAACCGTGAGCAGATGGTTCAACACCACCGTGACGTATCTGATGACCCGCGCCGCCCGCGGCGACAGGGGGCAGACGGCGGTGGAGTACCTCGGCATCATCGCGGTGGTCGTGGCGATCGTGCTGGCGATCACCGGGACGAGCATCGGGCAGACGATCTACGACGCGATCACCTCGAAGATCTCCGAGGTCACCGGCGGCTGACCCGGCCGGGCCGTGACGCAGGGCAGGCCTTCCCCATCTATCTCACGGTGGTGGCGGGCCTGCTCTTTCTCGCGTTCGCCTACCTCGCGGTCGGCCAGGCCGCGGTGAACCGGGGCGGCGCCCAGACCGCCGCCGACGCCTCGGCGCTCGCGGCGGCCCAGGACGTGCGGGACCAACTCGCGGGCCAGTGGCTGAAGGTGCTGCGGGACCCGGCGAAGTGGCAGGACGTCTTCGACGGCCGTACGCCGATCCTCGGCGACCCCTGCGCCCGGGCCGGCGAACTCGCGGCCCGCAACGACGCCCGGCTGACCGCGTGCTCGCCGCCGGGCCCGCTGGAGTACCGGACCGAGGTGCGCACGGACAAGTCCGTCGGCCGCTCGGTCGTACCCGGGACCGAGAAGTTCAGGTCGACCGCCTCCGCCACCGCCGAGATCGAACCGCTGTGCACCTTCGAGCTCCCGGCCGAGGGCGCCGCCAAGGCCCCGCTGCCCCGGCTCACCTGCAAGGACAGGGTGTGGGACCTCGAACCGGACGATCCGTCGGGACTCCCCGGTCCCGACGACCTCTTCGACGTCCATCTGGCCGACTGACAAGCGAACGATGAGTGACGAAGGAAGCGGATGATGAGCATGCGGTTCACCGCGAGAGCCCGCAGAGGGACGGCCGCACTGGCCGTCGTGGCCGCTCTGGCCGCCGGCGCGGCCGGCTGCGGCGGCGGTGGCGACGACGGCAAGCGGCCGGACCACTCGGCATCCGCTTCCACGACGACCGGGTCGGACCCCGGCACCCAGGAGGGCCGGTCGGACCAGCCGCTGGCCGAACTGCGGGGCTCCGACGGGCTCGGCCTCCAGATCACCTCCGCGCAGCGGGACTCCGGCGGATTCGTCACCGTCAACGGCACCCTGAAGAACGACGGTTCCCAGAGCGTCGTCATCCCCTCCGCGCTGAGCGGCAACGAGACCGAGATCATCAAGAACGGGCGGTCACTGGGCGGGGCCACCCTGGTCGACCCGAAGGGCAAGAAGCGGTACTACGTGCTGCGGGACACCGAGGGCCGGCCGCTGACCACCACCGGCTTCTCGACCCTGCGGGCCGGTGACACCCTCGCCGTCTTCATGCAGTTCCCGGCGCCACCCGTGAACGAGGTGGAGTTCCAGCTGCCCACCTTCTCCTCCGCCACCCTCCACATCTCCGGTTGAGGGGCCGCCGTGACCACCCGACCCCGTCTCGCGCTCACCCTAGCGGCCGCGGCCCTCCTGCTCGGCGCGGTACCCCCTGCCGCGCACGCCACCGGCACGGACCCCACCGAACCGCCCGACACCGCGCCGTCGGCCGCCGCCCCGGTGAGGATCGACCCCCACGACCCGGACCTGAAGCTCCCGGAGGGCGCCACGCTGGCCACGCCCAAGGTGCTGGACATCAAGTCGGTGGTGGAGGACCAGAGCGGGGACGAACGCCGTGAGGACACCAACGCGGACGTCACCTTCGCCCTCCAGGCCGAAGTCCTCTTCGGCAAGGACAGCTCGTCGCTCGGCGCCGACGCCAAGGCCCGCATCGCCGCGATCGCCGACGAGATCCGCAGACAGCACGCCACCCAGGTCCGCGTCTTCGGCTTCACCGACGACCTCGGCTCCTCGGCCCACGGCGTCCTGCTCTCCCGGCAGCGCGCCAACACCGTCCAGTCGGTCCTCGCCCAGGACCTCGGCAGCCCGGACATCACCTTCGAGGTCCGCGGCTACGGCGAGCAGTACCCGATCGCCGACAACTCCACGGAGGAGGGCCGCCGCAAGAACCGCCGGGTGGAGGTGTCCTTCCCGCGCACCGCGCGGTGAGCGCGTCACCCGTTCGCCGTCAGCTCCACCCGCACCCCGGCCCGCACGCCCCACTCCGCCATCGCGCCCGCCTCCGCCTCCAGCACGTGCCGGGCGCGCGGGCGGGGCAGGCCCAGGCGGCCGGGGCGCATGGTGCGGACCGACAGAACGGTCAGGCGGCGGTCGAGGTAGGCGACGTCGATGGGGATGCGCATGCCGAAGGTGTGCACCGAGTTCGCCGGGGACAGCAGCATGGCGCCGTCGAGGGAGGTGCGGCCCAGCAGGCCCCGGGTGCGGGCGCGGTAGGAGGCGGCGATCTCCAGCGGGACGGTCGTACCCCGGGCACCGGTCCCGCCGGGCACGCCCAGCGTGCCCCGGCCGTCCCGCCAGCGTCGTCGTGCCATGTTTCCTCCGCGGTCGACAAGCGTGCCCCGTAAAGCGTTCGTCCCTCACGTTCTCCCCGCCGGGAAGACCTTCATGACCGCACTCGCAGTCGTGTTCAAGGCCGCGGCTGCCGCCCGCGCGGCCGCGGGCCTTCGCCCGGACGGCGGAAGCGGCGGGGCTCGACGAACCGCGGCCGTGGGAGGGCCGCTTCCCCGGGCCGTTGCCCCCAGGGGAAAACCGGAGGCCCCGGCCGCTCGTGCTCTGCCATCATCGGTGCCCGTGACAGGAAAGCCGTCGTTCGCAGAACTCGTGGCCGAGGGGGCCGCCGTGCCCACCGAGGGATGGGACTTCTCCTGGTTCGAGGGGCGGGCCACCGAGGCCCGGCCCTCGTGGGGGTACGCCCGGTCGGCGGGGGAGCGGCTGAGCCGCGCGGAGGCCGCGCTGGACGTCCAGACCGGCGGCGGCGAGGTGCTGGCCTTCGCCCTCGACTCGGCCGCCCCGGCCCGGCCGGCGCTGATCGCCGCCACGGAGGGCTGGGCGCCGAACGCGGCCAAGGCCACCGCCCTGCTGCGGCCGCGCGGTGTGGTGGTCGTCACCGCCCCGGACGACGCGCCGCTGCCGTTCGCCGACGAGGCCTTCGACCTGGTGCTCAGCCGGCACCCGGTGACGCCCCACTGGGCCGAGATCGCACGGGTGCTGCGGCCCGGCGGCACGTACTTCGCCCAGCACGTCGGGCCCGCCAGCGTCTTCGAACTGGTCGAGCACTTCCTCGGGCCGCAGCCGGAGTCCGTGCGCGGTGCCCGTGACCCGGAGCGGGAGCGGGCCGCGGCCGAGGCGGCGGGCCTGGAGATCGTGGGGCTGCGGGCGGAGCGGCTGCGGATGGAATTCCATGACATCGCCGCCGTTGTCCACTTCCTGCGCAAGGTCGTCTGGATGGTGCCCGGGTTCACCGTCGAGGCGTACGAGCCCCAACTGCGGTCGCTGCACGAGCGGATCGAGCGGGAGGGCCCGTTCGTCGCGCACAGCGCGCGGCATCTCGTGGACGCCCGCAAGCCCCGTTAGGCCCTCCGTCAGGGGCGCGGTGTCCACATCGTTATCGGACACTGTTCACACCAGCCTCACCCGTCACGTAAGTTCAGACCAACGCAATTCGCGCCCGCAAAGCAGCGCGAGGGGTACCGCGCAGCGGAGGGGGCTGCGCGGTGCCATGGCGCCCGGTGATCGCCTTCCCGGTGCGCGGGGGAGCCGTCAAGGCGTCGTTCGCTGACCGGGTAGCCCATCGGAGGGAACCTCGGGCAACACGCCGATGTGGCCACAAGATGGTGCAATCTCTTCGGATTCATTCGTATCCGGCCGGTTTCACCTGGGATTCTGTCGCCAGATGGCCGTGAGAGCCCTCGGAATCCGTCATTCCGTGGCCATCAGGGCGTCTCCGGGTGATTGCGGAGAGTAGTTCTGGCCCGCCGATGCCCCCATTCGCCCTCACGAAGGGTTATGGTGGAAACCCCCCCTCGGGCCGGTCCGTCTCCCCCCCACGGACCGGCCCGTTTTTTCTTGTCCGCGGACGGGAACCGCCAGGCGCCCGGCGCGCGTCCCAAGGTCGAGGCCCGGCGTCCCGATACCCGCCCACCCCCCAGGCCCCTGGCCGGACCAGGCCCCTGGCAGCGGTAGGCTCGACGGGCCCGGCACCGTACCCCGCGCCAAACCCTCCGGAGGGCCACGTGAACCTGCGCGACAAACTGCGCGGCCTGCTGGTCAGGCTCTACGCACGCCGGGTGGAGGGCCACCTCGACCACGCTCAGGTGCCCAAGCACATCGGCGTCATCATGGACGGCAACCGCCGCTGGGCGAAGGCGTCCGGCTCCACCACCGTCCACGGCCACCGGGCCGGTGCCGACAAGATCGAGGAGTTCCTCGGCTGGTGCACCGAGACCGATGTCGAGGTCGTCACCCTGTGGCTGCTGTCCACGGACAACTTCGACCGTCCGCAGGAGGAACTGGTCCCCCTGCTCGGCATCATCGAGGACGTCGTGCGCACCCTCGCCGCCGACGGCCGCTGGCGGGTGCACCACGTGGGCGCCATGGACCTCCTCCCCGCGGGTATGCAGGCCACCCTGAAGGAGGCCGAGGAGGCCACCGCCCACATCAAGGGGATAGTGGTCAACGTGGCCATCGGCTACGGCGGCCGGCAGGAGATCGCCGACGCCGTGCGCTCCATGCTCTTCGACGCCCACGACAAGGGCGTCGCGATGGAGGACCTCGCCGAGTCCGTCGACATCGACATGATCGGCCGTCACCTCTACACGAGCGACCAGCCCGACCCCGACCTCGTCATCCGCACCAGTGGCGAGCAGCGGTTGTCCGGATTCATGCTCTGGCAGACCGCCCACTCCGAGTACCACTTCTGTGACGTCTACTGGCCGGCCTTCCGCAAGGTCGACTTCCTGCGCGCGCTGCGCGACTACGCCGCACGTCACCGCCGGTACGGCGGCTGAGCCTCGGACCACGGCCCCGCCGGTCACCCGACCGGCGGGGCCCATGTGTACCCCGCTTCGGGCGGAAGTAACGAGGAGTTCACCGTCGTGCCGGTGGCCGCTTTTGCATGGCGGCGCCTGTTCGAGGGCATAGAGCAAGCAGGTCGATGCCCGACCCGGGCGTCGGATCTCAGCGGGCGGCTCGGGGTCGTCCGCCCGGGAGGCCCCTTGCACCAGCCCGACCGTGCGATACCGGCACGGAAGCAGCCGCGGAGGTCCGGCTCCCGGCCCGCCGCGCGCACGGGCCGCCGACCGGCCCGGTCTTTCCCGCCCTCCCGGCCCGGCTTCCACTTCGTCGCTCCCCGACCTCATCCGAGGGGGTACGTCCTTCCGTGGTGACCAGCACAAAGCGCCACAAGCCAGACCGGCGCACCTATGTTCTCGACACCAGCGTCCTGCTGGCCGACCCGAACGCCCTGATCCGCTTCGAGGAGCACGAGGTGGTGCTCCCCGTCGTGGTGGTCACGGAGCTGGAGGCCAAGCGGCACCATCCCGAACTCGGGTACTTCGCCCGTCAGGCGCTGCGCCTGCTGGACGAGTACCGGGTGCGGCACGGCCGCCTGGACGCCCCCATCCCGATCGGGGAACTCGGCGGGACCATGCGTGTCGAGCTCAACCACTCGGACCCCAGCGTGCTGCCCACCGGCTACCGCCTGGGGGACAACGACTCGCGCATCCTCGCGGTGGCCCGCAATCTGCAGGCCGAGGGGTTCGACGTCACCGTCGTCTCGAAGGACCTGCCGCTGCGCATCAAGGCGTCGTCCGTGGGCCTGCTCGCCGAGGAGTACCGGGCCGAGCTGGCCATCACGGAGAACTCCGGCTGGACCGGGATGAGCGAACTGTCGCTCCCCGGCGAGCAGGTGGACATCCTCTTCGAGGAGGGACACCTCTATGTGCCGGAGGCCGCCGGCCTTCCCGTGCACACCGGCCTGACCATCCAGTCGGAGCGCGGCAAGGCGCTCGGGCGCGTCACCGCGGAGGGCAACGTCCGGCTGGTGCGCGGCGACCGGGAGGCGTTCGGCATCAAGGGCCGCAGCGCCGAGCAGCGCATCGCCCTCGATCTGCTGCTCGACCCGGACGTCGGGATCGTCTCCATGGGCGGCCGGGCCGGCACCGGCAAGTCGGCGCTGGCGCTGTGCGCGGGTCTGGAGGCGGTGCTGGAGCGCCGGCAGCACCAGAAGGTCATGGTGTTCCGGCCGCTGTACGCGGTCGGCGGGCAGGAGTTGGGCTATCTGCCGGGCACCGAGGCGGAGAAGATGAGCCCCTGGGCGCAGGCCGTCTTCGACACGCTGTCGGCGGTCACCAGCCGGGAGGTCATCGAGGAGGTCACCGCGCGCGGCATGCTGGAGGTGCTGCCGCTCACCCACATCCGCGGCCGCTCGCTGCACGACGCGTTCGTCATCGTGGACGAGGCGCAGTCGCTGGAGCGGAACGTGCTGCTGACGGTGCTGTCCCGGATCGGCGCCAACTCCCGGGTGGTGCTCACCCATGACGTGGCGCAGCGGGACAACCTGCGAGTCGGCCGCTACGACGGCGTCGTCGCCGTGGTGGAGAAGCTGAAGGGGCATCCGCTCTTCGCGCATGTCACGCTGACACGCTCGGAGAGGTCGCAGATCGCCGCCCTGGTGACCGAAATGCTCGAAGACGGCCATATCTGAGCCGATAGCACCCGTTGGCGCCGCCCGGCAAAGGCATCAGAGCCTAGCGGGCGGCGTCTTCGTGTGTGGGGCTTTCCGGAATCCCCTTGGGCCAAACGGGATGTGAGCTTTCACACTCAACTCGGAATTGCCACTCGGCGTCCGGTTACGGCAGAGTCTCAGTCCTGTCAGGCCCCGCATACGACACAGCCGTACCCCCAGCGGTCCGGCACCACAAACGCACCAACTCCATAGAGTTCGTCGTATGCCGCCCGAGCACCACGCGGCGCTCCCCGCAGGGGGAGTTGCCCACCGGGCCCGCGCCTCCCGTGACCCCGCAGTTGGGAGGCCAGTGCCAGGGGCACGATTGCGTCCGCCAGGGTCACCGAAGCGGGCGATGCTGGAAGGAAACCGTGTGAGCCGGATTTCGGTCCGGGGATTCGCAGTGGCCTCGGCCACCGCGGTCACCGCCGTCGGAAGCGTCGTCGGAGTTGCCTCGGGCAGCGTCGCGCAGAACAACGACGCCGCGGAGCCGACGGCAGCAGCCGACACCACGCTCCTCGCGGACATACCGACGGGTCAGCAGGCCCAGGTCCAGTCCGCGACCCTGTCGCAGCAGGCCGACTCGCAGGCGATCGCCGCGGACGCGAGCGCCAAGAAGGACGCCGAGGAGGCGGCCCGCAAGGCCGCCGCCGAGACCGCGATCGCGAAGAAGGCCGCCGCCGAGAAGGCGGCCGAGGAAGCCAAGCAGCGCGCGGAGACCAAGGCCGCCGCCAGCCGTGGCGACATCAACGCCAGCTTCCCGGTGCAGGGCTCCTACACCATCGCCCAGATCCAGGCCATGGCCCGTCAGATCGTGCCGTCCGGCCAGTTCCAGTGCTTCAGCAACATCGTGAACCACGAGTCCAGCTGGAACTACCGCGCGGTCAACCCCTCGTCGGGCGCCTACGGCCTCGTCCAGGCCCTGCCCGGCGGCAAGATGGCCTCCGCGGGTGCCGACTGGCAGACCAACCCGGCCACGCAGATCAAGTGGGGCCTGAACTACATGAACCAGCGTTACGGCAGCCCCTGTGACGCCTGGACCTACTGGCAGGCCAACGGGAACTACTGAGTTCCGTCCCGCCACGCTCAACCTCGCGCAGCCCCTTCCCGTCCTCTGGGAAGGGGCTTTCGCCCTGTACGGTCGTAACCGCACGACTCCATGGGGGGAGTGGTGGCGAGAAGCGGGGGAAGAGGACGGATCATGTCGCGAGTACCAGGGTGGCTCGGCAAGCTGGGCGCCGGTCTCACCGAGATGAGCGAACGGCTGGACGCCCGCCGCGTGGAGGTCGAGCAGGAGGACGCGGTCCCCAGGGCGCCGTCCGCGCCCGCACCGGCCCGTGCCGAGCAGTCGGTGACCGATGGGGCGGCCGACGCGGTGCCGCACGCCCGCCGCCCCGTGCCGTCGGTGCCCGTCGCCCGCCCCGATCCCGCTCAGGCCGTGCCCTGGGGGGTGCGGGTCGCGGCCGAGGCGGGCTGGCGGCTGCTGGTGCTGGCGGGCACCGTCTGGGTGCTGATGCGGGTCATCAGCGCCATCCAGCTGGTGGTCTTCGCCTTCGTCATCGCGCTGCTGGTCACCGCGCTGCTGCAACCGACCGTCGCCCGGCTCACCCGCCGCGGGGTGCCGCGCGGCCCGGCCACCGCGCTCACCGCGATCAGCGGCTTCGTCGTCATCGGCCTGATGGGCTGGTTCGTGACCTGGCAGGTCATGGAGAACATCGACACGCTCTCCACCCAGATCCAGTCCGGCATCGACGATCTGCGCAACTGGCTGCTGAAGAGCCCCTTCCACGTCACCGACAAGCAGATCAACCAGATCGCCAAGAACCTGCGCGAGGCGATCGGCGCCAACGCCGACCAGATAACGTCCGCGGGCCTGGAAGGCGTTCAGGTCATCGTGGAGGCCCTCACCGGCATCCTGCTGGTGTTCTTCTCCACGCTCTTCCTGCTCTACGACGGCAAGCGCATCTGGCAGTGGTTCCTGAAGCTGGTGCCCTCCGCCGCCCGGGAGGGCGTGGCCGGTGCCGGTCCGCGCGCCTGGCGCACCCTGACGGCGTATGTGCGCGGCACGGTCCTGGTCGCCCTGATCGACGCGATCTTCATCGGCATCGGCATCTACTTCCTCGATGTGCCGATGGCGGTCCCGCTGGCCGTCTTCATCTTCCTGTTCTCGTTCATCCCGCTGGTCGGCGCGGTCGCCTCCGGGGCACTCGCGGTGATCGTGGCCCTGGTGACCCAGGGTGTCTTCACCGCCGTCATGACCCTGGTCGTGGTCCTCGCCGTGCAGCAGATCGAGGGCCATGTGCTGCAGCCCTTCATCCTGGGCCGCGCGGTGCGGGTGCACCCCCTCGCGGTCGTGCTGACCGTGGCGGCCGGCGGCATGGTGGCCGGTATCGGCGGCGCGGTGGTGGCCGTACCGCTGGTGGCGGTGACCAACACGGTGGTGGGCTATCTGCGCCAGTACTCGGCCGAAGTCCACGGGCCCGAGCCGGAACCGGTCGCGGCCCCCGCCGAACCCGCGGCGCAGGAGCAGCCGAACGCCGAGGACCCCGCTCACCAGGGGTGAACGGGGTCCAGGGAACAACGGTGACCTACTCGGCCAGGACGGCCTCGGCCTCCAGGGTGGCGCCGACCGCCTGCACGACGGCGGCGATCTTGAAGGCCTCCTGGATGGTGTCCCGCTCCATGCCGGCCTTGCGCAGCACCTGCTCGTGCGAGTCCAGGCACATGCCGCAGCCGTTGATCGCGGAGACCGCGAACGACCACAGCTCGAAGTCGACCTTCTCCACGCCCGGGTTGCCGATGACGTTCATCCGCAGGCCCGCGCGCAGGGTGCCGTACTCATGGTCCGACAGCAGGTGCCGGGTGCGGTAGAAGACGTTGTTCATCGCCATGATGGCGGCCGCGGACTTGGCCGCGGTGTACGCCTCCGGCGAGAGGTTCGCCTTCGCCTCCGGCTCCAGCTCGCGCAGCACGATCGGGGAGCGCGAGGCGATGGCCGTGGCCAGCACCGTGCCCCACAGCTGCTGCGCCGGCAGGTCGGAGTTGCCGATGACCGAGCCCAGGTTGAGCTTGAGGTCCTTGGCGTAGTCCGGGATCCGGGACTTCAGCGAGTCGAGCGACATGGGTCACTCACCAGCCAGCAGCGCGACCGGGTCGAGGGTCTCGTCGCCCTTGCTCCAGTTGCAGGGGCACAGCTCGTCGGTCTGGAGCGCGTCCAGGACCCGCAGGACCTCCTTGGGGTTACGGCCCACGGAACCGGCGGTGACCATCGTGAACTGGATCTCGTGGTTCGGGTCCACGATGAACACGGCGCGCTGCGCGAAGCCGTCCTCGCCCTCGATGCCCAGGTCACGCATGAGCTCGTGCTTGGAGTCGGCCATCATCGGGAAGGGCAGCTCGGTCAGGTCCGGGTGGTCCTTGCGCCAGGCGTGGTGCACGAACTCGGAGTCACCGGAGAAGCCGAGGACCTGGGCGTCGCGGTCGGCGAACTCGTCGTTCAGCTTGCCGAACGCGGCGATCTCGGTCGGGCAGACGAAGGTGAAGTCCTTCGGCCAGGCGAACACGACCAGCCACTTGCCCTCGTAGGACTTGTGGTTGATCTGCTCGAACTCCTTGCCCTTCTCCAGCGAGACGCAGGCGGTCAGATCGAACTCGGGGAACTTGTCACCGACAGTGAGCACACGCTCTCCTTGCAGCGAAGAAACACCCCTTTTGAGGGTGATTCCCATGGGTTGGACTCTGACGATGTTGGCACAGGGTGCATTGATTAGGGAAATAGCTACACTCGGTCGTGTTGATCGGAGGTATCTATCAGTGACTATGGGTAACGGCAAGCGGAGGCAGCCCAGCCTCGCCCAGCTGCGGGCCTTCGCCGCCGTGGCGGAGCACCTGCACTTCAGGGACGCGGCGGCGGCCATCGGGATGAGCCAGCCCGCCCTGTCCGGCGCGGTCTCGGCGCTGGAGGAGACACTCGGCGTGACCCTCCTTGAGCGTACGACGCGCAAGGTACTGCTCTCGCCCGCGGGGGAGCGCCTCGCCGTGCGGGCCAGGGCCGTGCTGGACGCCGTCGGCACCCTCCTGGAGGAGGCGGAGGCGGTCCGGGCGCCGTTCACCGGGGCGCTCCGGCTCGGCGTGATCCCGACCGTGGCACCGTATCTGCTGCCGACCGTGCTGCGCCTCGTGCACGAACGCTATCCGGACCTGGACCTCCAGGTGCACGAGGAGCAGACCGGGAGCCTCGTCGACGGACTGAGCACCGGCCGGCTCGACCTGCTGCTGCTCGCGGTCCCGCTCGGGGTGCCCGGCATAGCCGAACTGCCCCTGTTCGACGAGGACTTCGTGCTCGTCACCCCGCTCGACCACTGGCTCGGCGGCCGCGAGGGCATCGGGCGCGAGGCGCTGAAGGAACTCAATCTGCTGCTCCTGGACGAGGGGCACTGCCTGCGCGACCAGGCCCTGGACATCTGCCGCGAGGCGGGCCGCGCCGACGCCCCGGTCACCACCACCGCCGCCGGGCTGTCCACCCTGGTCCAGCTGGTCGCCGGCGGCCTCGGCTGCACCCTGCTGCCGCGCACCGCGCTCAAGCTGGAGACCACCCGCAGCAGCCAGTTGCTCACCGGCTACTTCGCCGATCCCGCCCCGAGCCGCCGGATCGCCCTGGCGATGCGCGCGGGAGCGGCACGCGGTGCCGAGTACGAGGAGCTGGCGGCGGCCCTGCGCGAGGCGATGCGGGCGCTGCCGGTACGCGTCCTCGGCGACGACTGAGGGCCCCGCCCCGGTCGGGGGAGGGGCCCTCGGCGCACAAGGGTCACTCGGTCCGCAGCCCCTCCGGCCGCATCAGCCGCAGCAGCGGCGGCAGGCTCAGCAGGGTGACCGCGAGGACCACCCCCGCGCCCGCGCCGGTCATCGTCAGCACGCTCGGCCAGTCCACGCCCAGCGGCGAGTCCACCATCTTCAGCAGCACCCCGCCCAGCGTCAGCCCGACGGCCGCCGCGAGCAGCAGGCCGAGCGCGACCGGGATCGCGGTCTGCCACAGCACCGACAGGCCCAGGGTGCGCCGCCGGGTGCCGAAGGCCATCAGCGACGACAGCAGCTTCCTGCGCTCGCGCAGCTGCTCCAGCTGGGTGACCAGCAGGCTCGCGCCGATCAGGGCCAGCACGCAGATCGCGCCGGCGTACAGACCGGTGCGGATGGAGGTGAACTTCTTGGACTCCTCCGTCGCCGACCACTCGATCGCGGTGGCGAACGGGTCGACCTTCGCCGCCGTGTTGCGGATGTACTCGGACGCCCCGGGCACCCGTGGGTCGACCGTGACGTACACCGCCCCGTCCAGCACCCGGTCCACCCGGTCGGGCAGCGCGGACCGGGTCACCAGGACGGCGCTGTCCTTGGTGCCGTTGGGGCTGGTGATCGCGCGGGCCGGCTTGAGGCCCGCCGGTACGGTCCAGCGCACGTCGGGACCGCGGCCGGTGCCGTCGGCCGGGTCGATGTGCAGCACCCGGCCCGGCCGGGTGAGCTTCGTGATGGCGGGGTCGTCGTCCTGGACCCCGCCCGTCGCCAGGAAGGCGTCCCCGTCGCGGCAGGAGGGCAGCCGGGCCACCTCGCGCAGGGAGGCGCAGGTGCCGGCGACCATCAGCACCGTGCTGTCGGGCCCGGTGTGCCAGTCCTTGTCCCCGAGCGACGTGCTGCCCAGCGAGACGGCCTTGCGCACGCCCTTGGTCGTGGCGAACGGGTCGGCGGCCGTGCGGAAGGGGGTGCCGTGGGACAGGTTGATCTGCATCTGGGCCCGGGTGAGGTCCTTCCCGGTGTCCTTGGTGTAGTCGCCCTGGACGCCGGCGAACAGCATCTGGAGCGCCACCGCCCCGGCCACCGCGACGGCGATGCCGTTCACCATGCGGGCCGCCGAGCCGCTGCTCAACTGGAGCCGCCGCACCGCCAGTTGCCAGGCCACCGTGCCGCGGTGCAGCCGGGCCACCACCGCCTCCACGGCCCACGGCAGCAGCGTGGTGACGCCGACGAGCAGCAGCAGTACACCGCCGGTCACCATGTACTGGTTGAACTCCCCGTCCGAGCGGCCCTTGCCGATCATCGGGGAGAGCAGGGCGAGGCCGCCCAGCGGCAGCAGCAGCCGCCACCACAGCCGGCGGCGCGCGGGCCTGGCGGTCCGCATCACGCCCAGCGGCTCGATGACGACACCGCGCAGCGCGAACAGGGTGACCAGCACCGCCGCCGTGGGGACGGCGAGGGCGACCAGCGCGGCCAGCGCGGGCGAGGGGTCGAGGTAGTCGGGGAACACGCTGATGTCCACGACCTCCACCGAGCCCGCGAACCGGCGGCCCAGCAAGAAGAAGACGGTGCCGAAGACCAGCCCGACCAGCGATCCGGCCAGCGCCTCGCCCGCCGCGATCCGGCGGGTCATCCGGCTGTCGGAGCCCACCAGGCGCAGCGCGGCCAGTCTGCGGTCGCGCCGCTCGCCGCCGAAGCGCACGGCGGTCGCGATGAACACGCCGACCGGCATCAGCAGCACCACGAACACGAGCAGCACCAGCAGGAGCAGCACCGGGTCCGTCCGGTCCGCCGGGGGCTTGTTCGGCGAGCCGTAGGTGTCGATCCGGGCGGTCTGGAAGCCGTTGATCTTCGGGGCCAGGTTCTTCGCCCCGGCGTAGTAGGCGAGTTCCTGCGAGCCCACCAGCCCGGACTCGCCGATGGTGCCGGTGATCCGGTACGGCAGCCGCTCGCGCAGCAGCTTGCCCTCGTCCGAGCCGAGCAACTCCTTGAGCGCGGGGGAGACCACCATCTCGCCCGGCGCCGGGTACGCCGACAGGCCCGGCGCGACGGGCGCCTTCGGTCCCTCCGGCTCCACCAGCCGGCCGCGTACGTTGCGGCCGCGGAACTCGGTGTCGGTGTCGGCGATCACCAGGGTGTTCTCGGCCTTCGGCCGGGCCGGGCCGTACGTGTAGTCCGCGCGGGCCTGGTCCCGGTCGTGCCGTACCGCCAGCGCGTTCGGGATCGCGGTCGTCAGCAGCAGCAGGGCCACGCCCAGGCCGACCCCGACCGCCGTCAGCAGTACCCGGGTCCAGCCCTCGCGGCCCCCGGTGAAGGCGAACCGGAAGCCGAGACCGAGGTCCCTGCCCCACTGGCGTGCGCTCATATGGCGCGCTCCATGTCCCGGGACCTGCCGTCGCGCACGACGATCTCCCGGTCGGAGTAGGCGGCGACCCGGGGCTCGTGGGTGACCAGGACGACGGCCGCGTTGGTGGAGCGGGCCGCGTCGGTCAGCAGCTCCATCACGCGCTCACCGTTGAGCGAGTCGAGGGCGCCGGTCGGCTCGTCCGCGAACACCACCCGGGGCCCGGTGACCAGCGCCCGCGCCACCGCGACGCGCTGCCCCTGGCCGCCGGAGACCTCGCCGGGCCGCTTGTCCTTGAGGCCGTCCACCTCCAGCCGCCCCATCCAGGCGAGGGCGGCCCGCTCGGCCTCCTTGCGGGAGGTGCCGTTCAGCCGCAGCGGCAGGGCCACGTTCTCCACGCAGGTCAGTTCGGGCACCAGCTGGCCGAACTGGAAGACGAAGCCGAACTCGCTGCGGCGCAGCGCGCTGCGCTCGGCGTCGCTCATGCCGGCCAGTTCGCGCCCGGCGTAGACGATGGAGCCCGAGTCGGGCGGCACGATGCCGGCGAGGCAGTGCAGCAGCGTCGACTTGCCGGAGCCGGAGGGGCCCATGACGGCGACGACCTCGCCGGGGTGGATGGAGAACTCGGCGCCGTCGAGGGCGACCGTGGGGCCGTACGCCTTGCGCAGGTCGTGCGCGGCCAGCAGGGAACCGGGGGGAGTGGTCACGAGGCGACCTCCGCCCGCAGCTTGTCCAGGCGCGCGGCGGTCAGTTCCAGCCAGCGCAGGTCGGCCTCCAGGTGGAACAGGGCGTGGTCGCAGATCAGCTGGTCGGCGAGGTCGCCCTTGCGCTTGCGGTCGGTCAGGATGCGCATGCTGCGCAGGTGCTCGGCGCGCTGGACGTCCAGGACGACGGAGGCGTCGCGGTGGGTGAGCAGCGCGAGGACGACCTTGGTGTAGAGGGTCGACTGGAGGTACTCCTCCGGCTTCTCCGGGGTGGCGAGCCAGCGCTGGACGTCGGTGACGCCGGCCTCGGTGATGGCGTACCGCTTGCGCTCGGGACCGCCGCCCGCCTCGATGCCGTCGACTTCGACGAGGCCGTGCTTCAGCAGCCGGGACATCGTGGAGTAGACCTGGCCGTAGTGCAGGGGCCGGTCCTGACCGAACTTCTCGTCGAAGGCCCGCTTGAGGTCGTAGCCGTGGCGCGGGCCGGACTCCAGGAGCCCTAGGAGGGTGTGACCGATGGACATGGGCAGCACCCTACACACCGTGTATACGCAGTAGGTATACACGGTGTGTGCAGAGCATCGCGGAGGGGACGACCTCGCAGGTGAGGACCCTTTGTCACGGTTTCTCGACAGGCCGCCGTGCCGGGACAGGGGCGAGAAGACTTCCGCTGGACGGGCAACCCCGGGCCCCTCGTAACCGTCGGTTCCTTTGGGGTGGGTGCTGATTCTCACGTCCGTAAAAGAGCGGATCGGTTGCCCTTTGTCATATAGGCGGGTGTTAGCTTTCGGAGCTGACCAACGAGACGGAAGCGGAGCGGTAGACCCATGGGACGAGCGGAAGAGAGACGAGCGCGACAGCGCGGCGGCCACCGCGCGGCGCCCCAGCGTCGCCGCTCGGCACCCGAGACCGGCAACCGGTCGGCGGGGCCGGCCGCCGGGGGAGCGCCCCGCAAGAGCCTCCTGCGCCGGATCTTCTCCTGGAAGAAGATCCTCGGCACGTTCTTCGGGATATGCCTGCTGGGGATAGCCGGCTTCGCCGTGCTGTACATGGTGGTGGACGTGCCCGAGGGCAACGCGCTCGCCACCCAGGAGAGCAACGTCTACAAGTACAGCGACGGCACGCTGCTCGCCCGCGTCGGCGAGACCAACCGCGAGAGCGTGGACCTGGACAAGGTCCCGAAGGACGTGCAGCACACCTTCGTCGCCGCGGAGAACAAGACCTTCTACACGGACTCCGGCATCGACCTCAGGGGTCTCGCCCGCGGTCTGTACAACACGGCGATGGGCCGGGGCACCCAGGGCGGCTCCACCATCACCCAGCAGTACGTCAAGAACTACTACCTGAGCCAGGACCAGACGGTCACCCGCAAGCTCAAGGAGATGGTCATCTCCTTGAAGGTCGACCAGAAGAAATCCAAGGACGACATCCTCGCGGGCTACATCAACACCAGCTACTACGGCCGCGGCGCCTACGGCATCCAGGCCGCCGCCCAGGCCTACTACCGCACCGACGCCCAGAACCTGACGGTCGAACAGGGCGCGTACCTCGCCGCGCTGCTCCAGGCGCCGAGCCAGTACGACTGGGCGGCGGCGACGCCCACCGGCAAGAAGCTGGTGCAGGCGCGCTGGAACTACGTCCTGGACAACATGGTCAAGCAGCACTGGCTGGACCCGGCCAAGCGGCAGGCCATGAAGTTCCCCGTGCCGAAGGAGCCCAAGGGCACCCCCGGCGAGGAGGGCGAGAAGGGCTACCTGGTCGAGCTGGCCAACCAGCAGCTGGAGGACCAGCTGATGTCCGAGGAGGGCATCAGCCACCAGGACGCCGTGCAGCAGGTGGTCAACCGCGGCTGGACCATCACCCTCAACGTCGACAAGAAGAAGCAGGCCGCGCTGGAACGGGCCGTCAAGGAACAGCTGACCGGCAGGCTCGACCCCAAGCAGCGCAAGGTCGACGGCGACGTGCAGGCCGGCGCGGTCTCGGTGGACCCCAAGACGGGGAAGATCGTCGCCATGTACGGCGGCACGGACCACTTCAAGCACTGGACCAACAACGCCACCCGCAAGGACTACCAGCCCGCCTCCACCTTCAAGCCGGTGATCCTCGCCGCGGCGCTCCAGCAGGGCTCCGTCACCCAGGACGGCAAGCCGATCAACGCCGACACGGTGTACGACGGCACCAGCGGCCGCCAGGTCGTGGACCACGGCGCCAGGGTCGGCTTCGGCCCGCCCAACGAGGACGACGTGAACTACGGTCCGATCACCGTCCAGAAGGCCATGAACGACTCGGTCAACTCCGTCTTCGCGCAGATGGGCGTCGACGTGGGCATGAGCAAGGTGATGAGCACGGCCAAGCAGCTCGGCATGGACACCGAGGGCATGCAGCCCGTCCCTGCCCAGACGCTCGGCTCGATGGGCGCGAGCCCGCTGGAGATGGCCGGGATCTACGCCACCCTCGACAACCACGGCAACAAGGTCACGCCGACCATCGTCAAGGACGCCGAGCAGAAGGACCGCAAGGTCACCATGCCGAACCCGATCGGCGGCCCGGTGATCAGCCGTACCGCCGCCGACAGCGTGACCTCGGTGCTGACCGGCGTGGTCGACGACGGCACCGCCAGCCGCAGCGTGGCGAACAACCCGCTGCGGGCCGGCCAGCAGGTCGCGGGCAAGACCGGTACCTCCGACTGCGACCTCTCGGCCTGGTTCACCGGCTACACCCCGGACCTGGTCACCTCCGTCGGCCTGTTCGGCGAGGCCGGCCAGGCGGGCGGCACCGGCTGCAACGGCGCGGCGGTCAAGAAGCAGGACCACGTGCCCCTGACGGGCGCCCTGGGCGGCGGCCGCGTCAACGGCGGTGGCCCCCCGGCCGAGATCTGGGCGGCCTACACCTTCGGGGTGACGCACGCGGCCAAGTTCGACCTGGACACCTCGCAGGGCGCGGCCGTCGAGACGCCGACCCCCACGATGAGCAGCCAGAGCCCGTCCCAGTCGCCGTCGCAGTCGCCGTCCGGCACCCCGACGTCGTCCGGCTCGCCGTCCCAGTCGCCGTCGCAGTCGCCGAGCCAGTCGCCGTCGCAGTCGCCGTCCCAGTCCCCGAGCCAGTCGCCGTCGCAGTCGCCGACGACCGACCCCACGGACGAGAACCCGCTGGGACAGCTCGGTGGCGATCGGGAACAGCTGCAACAGCAGCAGCAACGGCACCAGCAACAGCAGTAGAGGGAGGGAGGGGCGCCCGGTGCACACCGGGCGCCCCTCCCTCATTCCGGCTCAGCCGCGGTGCAGCTCGAACCAGACCACCTTGCCGGTGCTCAGCCGGGTCGCGCCCCAGCGCCGGGCCATCTTGTTGACCAGGTACAGGCCCCGGCCGCCCTCGTCCGTGGCGCGGGCCTGCCGCAGCCGGGGCAGCTGCGGCACGTCGTCACCGACCTCGCAGCGCAGCACATGGGTGCGCAGCAGCCGCAGCGTCACCGGCCGGGACGCGTACCGCACGGCGTTCGTCACCACCTCGCTGACCAGCAGCTCCACCGAGTCGGTGAGGTCCTCCATGTCCCAGCGGGCGAGCGCGCGCCGGGCCAGCCGGCGGGCCTGGCCGGGGGCCGTCTCCTCCGGCTCCAGCGTCCAGTACGCCACATCGCTCGGCGCGATCCCGTCGAAGCGGGCGGCGAGCAGCGCGATGTCGTCGTCCCGGTCGCCCGGACCGAGCATGTCGAGGACCTCGTCGCACAGGGCCTCCAGCGGCGGCGGATGGTCCGGGCCGGTCAGCTGCGCGGTGGCGGCGAGCCGTTCGCGCAGCTGCTCTATGCCCGTCCACACGTCCCGCAGCCGGGACTCCACCAGGCCGTCGGTGTACAGCAGCAGCGTGGCCCCGGCGGGCGCGTCCAGCTCGACCGCCTCGAAGTCCACCCCGCCGACGCCGATCGGCGCGCCCGGCGGCACCCGCAGCACCTCGGCCCGCCCGCCCAGGTGCAGCAGCACGGGCGGCGGATGGCCGGCGTTGGCGATGGTGATGCGGTGCGTGACCGGGTCGTAGACCGCGTACAGACAGGTCGCCATGCGGTCGGTGCCGAGCCGCTGCGCCTGCTCGTCCAGGTGGTGCAGCACCTCCTGCGGCGGCAGATCGAGGCCGGCCAGGGTCTGCGCGGTGGTGCGCAGCTGGCCCATGATGGCGGCCGAGGTCATGGAGTGGCCCATGACGTCGCCGACCACCAGCGCGACCCGGCTGCCGGGCAGCGGGATCGCGTCGTACCAGTCGCCGCCCACCCGCGCGGTCTCCGCCGCGGGCAGGTACCGCGAGGCGAGCCGCACGCCCGTCGGGCGGGGCAGGGTCTCGGGCAGCATGGTGCGCTGCAACTCGTCGGCGATGTAGGCCTCACGGCCGTACAGCACCGCCTTGTCGATGCCGAGCGCGCTGTGCGTGGCCAGCTGGGCCGCCACCAGCAGGTCGTCCGTCTCGAACGCCGGCCGCTCGGGGCGGCGCAGGAACAGGGCCGCGCCGATCACCCGGCGCCGGCCGCGCAGCGGCGCGAGGATCGCGTGCTGGCCGGACGGCACGAGCGCCTCCGCGCCCTCGCCCAGCAGTTCGGGCAGCGCCGCCCGGGCGGCCGGCGCGTCCGCGAACACCGGGCGCACCCCGCGCAGCACCTCGTTGAGCGCGCCGCCGGGCCGCACCTCGCACAGCTCCGTCGTCAGCGACGACAGCTCCGCCAGCGCGATCGGCTCCGGCTCCGGCTCGAACGCCTGGGGCAGCAGGACCCCGTCGGTGTCCCGCTCCTCCGGGATGCGGTCGGTACGGCGCAGCCGCAGCACCACCGGTCCGGTGGGCCGTTCGTCGCCGACCGGCAGCGGGTCGCGCAGATAGACCAGGATCGCGTCCGAGAAGGTCGGCACCGTGGCCCGGCACAGACCCATCACGATCTCGTCCAGGTCCAGACCGCGGGCGATCCGCCGGGTGGCCGCGCCCACGAACCTGAGCCGGTCCCCGTCACGCCGCATCGGCATGGGCCGCCCCGGCGGCAGGCCCCGCCCGGTACGGCGCTCCGGGCCGCCCGGCGCCCGCTCCTGGTCGGCGCCGGGCTGCGGCGGGATGGCCTCCGGTGCGGGGCGCGGCCGATGGGCCGCGCCGGCGTCCGCGGTGGCGGGCTGGGAGTGCTCCGGGCCGTTGACTGGGGGCTCCTTCCCCTTGCCGTCCTCTGCCTGGCCACACGGGGTGGCCGTCCCCGGTCCCGAGGGCGTCCCGTCGGCCCGTGACTGCACGGGTAAGGCGGGGGCGCCGACCGGTTCCGGGGCACGCACAAGCGCCCCGCGGCCCTCCGCGGGGTCGGCGCCCGGCTGAGGGCGCTCGAAGGAGGTGGGCTGCTCCGTCACGCGTGTCGCATCCATCCGTCCGGGGCTGCGCGCCGGGCGCGCAGTTGGTCCCGCAGAAGTCCCGATACCCGCAATACCTGTCCCGGGAACGGATTTTCCGCGTGCCCGGAGGATGTTCCCGTGCCACCGGCGATCCCTGCGCGGCCGGTGCTGCCCTGATACCCCTCGTTCACGTCCTTGCCGCCCCTCGGTGACGATCGGTCAAGCCCGGCGCACACCCCGGAAGTTGTCGCTCCGAAGCGCCCTTGCGGAGGACGATCCTACGTTTCTTGCCCGGGGGCGCATCAAGAGTCTCATGAGGACACATGCGCGGGCGTGCGGTCCCAGTCCTCGGGAAGTGACGGTACCGCCCAGGAGTCGTCAGGTCGCCACCCCGGCCAGCCGTCCGAGAACGGCGGCCCCCATTCCTCGATCGCCGCGACCGCCGCCCGCCCGGCCGCCCGGACCCGCTCGGCGGTCCGCGGGGGCATCAGGCCGTCCCGCTGGGCCTGCGCGAACTCGTCCTCGTCGCGCCAGTGCCAACTGCGGTCCGGGCGTACGTCGATGTCCAGGAAGTGGTCCTCGGAGTCCACCCCGCCCGCCCAGCGGACCAGCGGTTCCTCCAGATTGACGTACCAGTTCTTGAACCGCCAGCCCGGCTCCCAGAACAGCCACACCGACCAGGGCACACCGGGCTGGGCCAGCTTCAGCACCCCGGTGCCCAGCCAGCGGCCGCGGCGCACCGTGCGCGGCTTGGTGTAGCGGGACTCCAGCGGCTCGCGGTGCACCGGGGTGCCGTCGGCCAGGGCCGGCTTCACGCACTCGGTGCCGGGGGCCAGCCAGACCGCGAGGAGTTCGGCGTCGTCGCGTACGACGGTGACGGGCCGGGCGATGTGGAACCGCTCGCCGCCGTTCTCCCGGTAACGCCACAGGATCGGGGTCCCCGGCGCCCAGTACGCCGCGTGACCCGCCGCCGCTTGTCGCATCGTCGCGTCGTCCGTCATGGACAGATATTAGGTGCCGCGCGGACGCGGCGCTGCGGCGCGGGTCACGGTCGCCGCGGGTGGCCGGAAAGCTTCGCTCGCGGTTACGGACGCGTCATCCGCAGCACGTCCAGCGCCTCGTCCAGCTGCGCCTCGGTCAGCCGGCCGCGCTCCACGTAGCCTCCCTCCAGGACGACCTGACGGATCGTCTTGCGTTCCGCGAGGGCCTTCTTGGCCACCTTGGCGGCCTCCTCGTACCCGATGTACCGGTTCAGCGGGGTCACCACGGACGGCGACGACTCGGCGTACTCGCGGGCGCGTTCGCGGTCGGCGGTGATGCCGTCGACGGTCCGGTCGGCCAGCAGCCGCGAGACGTTGGCGAGCAGCCGGATCGATTCCAGGACGTTCTTGGCGATGACCGGGAGCATCACGTTCAGCTCGAAGTTCCCGGCGGCACCGGCGGTGGTGATGGTGGCGTCGTTCCCGACCACCTGCGCGGCGACCATCAGCACGGCCTCCGGCACCACCGGGTTGACCTTGCCCGGCATGATCGAGGAGCCCGGCTGGAGGTCGGGCAGCCGGATCTCGGCGAGCCCGGTGCGCGGCCCGGACGCCATCCAGCGCAGATCGTTGGCGATCTTCGTCAGTCCGACCGCGATGGTCCGCAGCTGCCCGCTGGTCTCCACGATGCCGTCCCGGGCGCCCTGCGCCTCGAAGTGGTCGCGGGCCTCGGTCAGCGGCAGCCCGGTGACGCGGGCGACCTCCTCGATGACGGCGGCGGAGAAACCGGGCGGGGTGTTGATGCCGGTGCCCACCGCGGTGCCGCCCAGCGGCAGTTCGGCCAGCCGCGGCAGCGAGGCGCGCAGCCGCTCGACGCCGTACCGCACCTGGGCCGCGTACCCGCCGAACTCCTGGCCCAGCGTCACGGGCGTGGCGTCCATCAGATGCGTGCGCCCCGACTTCACCACGTCGGCGAACTCCGCGCTCTTGCGTTCGAAGGCGGCGGCGAGGTGCTCCAGCGCCGGGACCAGGTCGCGGGTGACGGCGGCGGTGGCCGCGATGTGGATGGAGGAGGGGAAGACGTCGTTGGACGACTGCGAGGCGTTGACGTGGTCGTTCGGGTGCACGTCCCGGCCGAGCCGCTCGCCGGCGAGGGTGGCGATCACCTCGTTGGTGTTCATGTTGGACGAGGTGCCCGAACCGGTCTGGAAGACGTCGACGGGGAAGTGCTCGTCCCAGTCCCCCCGCGCGACCTCCTCGGCCGCCTCCTGGATCGCCCGGGCCACGTCCTCGTCCAGCACGCCGAGTTCGGCGTTCACCTTCGCCGCGGCGCCCTTGATCCGCGCCAGCGCCTCGATGTGCGCACGCTCGATGTGCTGCCCGGAGACCGGGAAGTTCTCGACGGCGCGCTGCGTCTGCGCCCGCCACTTGGCGTGCGCCGGGACCCGGACCTCACCCATGGAGTCGTGCTCGATGCGGTATTCGCTCATACCGGGTACAGCGGTCCGGGACGCGGCGTTGTTCCGCGGGCTGGGCCGTCCGGAGCAGTACGGACGGCCCGACCCGCCCGGTGGGTCAGGCCAGGCCCGGACCGCGCACCGGGATCGACGTGAACGTCGGCTGCGGAGCCGGGTCCTGGAAGAAGTCGTTGCCCTTGTCGTCCACGACGATGAACGCCGGGAAGTCCTCGACCTCGATCTTCCAGACGGCCTCCATGCCCAGCTCCTCGTACTCCAGGACCTCCACCTTCTTGATGCAGTCCTGGGCGAGGCGGGCGGCCGGGCCGCCGATGGAGCCGAGGTAGAAGCCGCCGTGGGCCTCGCAGGCGTCGGTGACCTGCTTGCTGCGGTTGCCCTTGGCGAGCATCACCTTGGAGCCGCCGGCGGCCTGGAACTGCGCCACGTAGGAGTCCATCCGGCCGGCCGTGGTCGGGCCGAAGGAACCGGAGGCGTAGCCCTCGGGGGTCTTGGCCGGGCCGGCGTAGTACACCGGGTGGTCCTTCAGATACTGGGGCATCTCCTCGCCCGCGTCCAGCCGCTCCTTGATCTTGGCGTGCGCGATGTCACGGGCCACGACCAGCGGACCGGTCAGCGACAGCCGGGTCTTGACCGGGTACTTGGTCAGCTCGGCGAGGATGGTGTCCATCGGCTGGTTGAGGTCGATCTCCACCACGTCGGAGGACTCGTCGAGGTGCTCGTCGGTCGTCTCCGGCAGGAACCGCGCCGGGTCCGTCTCCAGCTGCTCCAGGAAGACGCCCTCGGCGGTGATCTTGGCGACGGCCTGGCGGTCGGCCGAGCAGGAGACGGCGATGGCCACCGGGCAGGACGCGCCGTGCCGGGGCAGCCGGACCACGCGCACGTCGTGGCAGAAGTACTTGCCGCCGAACTGGGCGCCGATGCCGATCTTCTGGGTCAGCTCGAAGACCTTCTCCTCCAGCTCCTTGTCCCGGAAGCCGTGGCCGAGCGGGGAGCCCTCGGACGGCATGTCGTCCAGGTAGTGCGCGGAGGCGTACTTCGCGGTCTTCAGCGCGAACTCGGCGCTGGTGCCGCCGACCACGATCGCCAGGTGGTACGGCGGGCACGCGGCCGTGCCCAGCGAACGGATCTTCTCCTCCAGGAACTTCATCATGGAGGCCTCGTTCAGGACGGCCTTGGTCTCCTGGTACAGGAAGGACTTGTTGGCCGAGCCGCCGCCCTTCGCCATGAACAGGAACTTGTAGGCGCCGCCGTCCGTCGCGTACAGCTCGATCTGCGCGGGCAGGTTGGAGCCGGTGTTCTTCTCCTCCCACATGGTGAGCGGAGCCATCTGCGAGTAGCGCAGGTTCAGCTTGGTGTAGGCGTCGTAGATGCCGTGCGAGAGGTGCTTCTCGTCCGCGCCCTCGGTGAGCACGTTCTGCCCGCGCTTGCCCATGACGATCGCGGTGCCGGTGTCCTGGCACATCGGCAGCACGCCCGCCGCCGCGATGTTCGCGTTCTTCAGCAGGTCCAGCGCGACGAACTTGTCGTTGGCGGACGCCTCGGGGTCGTCGATGATGCGGCGCAGCTGGGCGAGGTGGGCCGGGCGCAGGTAGTGCTGGATGTCGTGGATGGCCTCCGCGGCCAGCTTGCGCAGCGCCTCCGGCTCCACCTTGAGGAACGTCCGCCCGTCCGGGCCCTCGACGGTGGAGACGCCCTCGGACGTGACCAGCCGGTAGGGGGTGGTGTCCTCTCCCTGGGGGAGCAGGTCGGTGTACGCGAACTCAGGCATCTCAGCCCATTCCTCACTGTGACGGACGGCGCCCGCCGACGCTGGCGGGCCCCACCAGCGTAGAACCTGCCGGAAAGCACGAACCTGTGAGGTAAGGCTCAGTCGGGTCGCCCCGAACCCTAGTCGCGATCTATCGCGTTTCGGTACGCTGCTGCCGTGGACCTTCAGAAGCCCGCCCGAACCCAGGACGCCGCACCGGGCGTCTCCGCCCTGCGCGCCTCCGACGCCGACCGCGACCGGGTCGCCGACATCCTCCGCGAGGCCCTCGCCGAGGGCCGGCTCACCGCCGACGAGCACGCCGAGCGCGTGGACGGCGTGCTGAACGCCAAGACGGTCGGCGAACTGGAGGTCTTCGTCCAGGACCTGCCCGCGGCCCACCGGCGTGCCCCGGGCCCCGCCCCGGTGCCGCCCCGTCCCGCGGACGCGATGCCCGCGGAGTCCGACAACGTGGTGGCCGTGCTCAGCAGCGCGGTCCGCCGGGGCCGCTGGCGCCCGGGCCGCCGGCTGCACGCGTACGCGGTCTTCGGCAGCGTGGAGATCGACCTCAGCGAGGCGATCTTCGAGTACCAGCAGGTCGTGATCAAGGCCGTCTCCGTCTTCGGCGACGTCCAGGTCCGCGTCCCGGAGAACGTGACGCTGCGCGGCAGCGGCGGCGGTGTCCTCGGCAGCTTCGAGGTGGCCGCGCTCGACTCCCCGCAGAGCGACGCGCCGGTCGTCTACGTCGACGGCTGGGCCGTGCTCGGCAACGTGGAGGCCCGCCCCCGGCGCGGCAAGCTCGTCGAGGACATCATGGAGCGGGTTCACGACAAGATCGACCGCAAGTTGCGCAAACACCTGGACCGTTGACGGTCGCGAACGCGCCGGTGACCGGAAGGCTCCGGGCCCGCCCCCGGCGAGAGGCCGGGGGCGTGAACGAGCCGCCGCGCACCGGCCGTTGGGGACGCAGTGCATAGGCCCGCGTACAGCGGGTAGGGCTTGCTGCATCGTCTCTCGCTCGCGAAGCCGTCGTCAGGAGCAGACCGTGCTGCAACCGCCGCATTCGTCCGTGCAGGTAGCTGCCGTACCGGCCCAGCGGGTGCCGGCGCGGGAGCGGGACCAGGACGCGCCCTGGCACACCGAGGCGGTGTGCCGACGTGACGAGGCGGGCCTGTTCTTCGCCCCGTCGAAGGAACCGACCGCCGCCCGGCTGTCCCGCGAGGAGGCGGCCAAGCGGGTCTGCGCCCGCTGTCCGGTCATGGTCGAGTGCCGCGAACACGCCCTCCTCCAGCCCGAGCCCTACGGCGTCTGGGGCGGTCTGACGGCCGCGGAGCGCAGGGTGGTCCTGGCGCGGCGCCGCCGCCGCGACCTGGACCTGAAGAAGGCGGCGCGCGTGGCGGCGCAGGACCGCATAGCCGGCTGAGCCGCGCCGGGCACCGTGCCGGCGCGGGGCGCCGTGTCCCGCCCCCAGGACGCGGACACCGCGCGGCGAGCCGTCCGGACCCGCGGCCGCGGGAGGGCCCGCGCCCCCTTCGGGCCTGTTCGACACCGCGCGGCCGCCCCGCGGGCGGCGACGCGCACGGCCGGACAGGCCCGGCGCCGGCTACTTCGCTCGGTCGAAGTCGATCGCGCTGTACGCGCGCAGCTTGCTCAGCCGGTGCTCGGAATCGATCCTGCGCACCGTCCCCGACTTCGAGCGCATCACGATCGACTCGGTCAGCGCGGTCTCCGAGCGGTACCGCACGCCCCGCAGCAGCTCGCCGTCGGTGATGCCGGTCGCGACGAAGAAGACGTTCTCCCCGGACACCAGGTCGTCCGTGGTGAGCACCCGGTCCAGATCGTGCCCCGCGTCGATCGCCCGCTGGCGCTCCGCGTCGTCCTTGGGCCACAGCTTGCCCTGGATGGTGCCGCCCAGGCACTTCACGGCGCAGGCCGAGATGATGCCCTCCGGCGTGCCGCCGATGCCGAGCAGCAGGTCGACGCCCGTGCCCTCGCGCAGCGCGTAGACGGAGCCGGCGACATCGCCGTCGGAGATCAGCTTGATGCGCGCGCCGGCCTCCCGGACCTCCTTGATCAGGCCCTCGTGCCGGGGCCGGTCCAGGATGACGACGGTGACGTCCTCCGGCGTGGCCTTCTTCGCCTTGGCGATCCGCCGGATGTTCACGGCCACCGGCGCGTCGATGTCCACGAAGTCCGCGGCCTCGGGGCCGGTGACCAGCTTGTCCATGTAGAACACGGCGGACGGGTCGAACATGGCGCCGCGCTCGGCGGCGGCCAGCACGGCGATCGCGTTCGGCATGCCCTTGGCGGTCAGTGTGGTGCCGTCGATCGGGTCGACGGCGATGTCCACCTCCGGGCCGGTGCCGTCACCGATGTGCTCCCCGTTGTAGAGCATCGGCGCCTCGTCCTTCTCACCCTCGCCGATGACGACGACGCCGTTCATCGAGACGGTGGAGACGAGGGACCGCATGGCACGCACCGCGGCGCCGTCGGCGCCGTTCTTGTCGCCGCGCCCCACCCAGCGGCCGGCGGCCATCGCCGCGGCTTCGGTCACCCGGACGAGTTCCAGGGCGAGGTTGCGGTCGGGAGCCTCGGCAGGAACATCGAGTTCGGAGGGCAGGTGATGATTTTCGGTCATCGGGGCGCACCTTTCTGATACGGCGACGGCCGGATGAGGGTCTTGGCCATGACTCTATCGTTAGGCAGACAAAATGAGCAGGGGACCCCACGTTTGAGCGCTCGGGGCACCTGCGACGATAGGGGGCGTGGCAGGTTCGAAAGGCAAGCAGAAGACGGCCCGGGACATGATCCTCTCCCTGGCCCTGATCGGCATCGCGGCGGCGGTCGTCTACTTCCTCGCCATCCCGCACGACAATCACGCTCCCGACCTCAAGCGGGTCGACTACCGGGTCGAGCTGCTCACGGCCCGCAGGGCGGCGAGCTACCCGGTGGCGGCACCCGAGGGCCTGTCCGACTCCTGGAAGGCCACCTCCGTCAGCTACGACGGCGCGAACGGCGACTACTGGCACCTGGGCTTCCAGACCCCTGACGCCCAGTATGTCCAGATCGAGCAGTCCACGCAGAAGCGGGACGCCTTCATCGACCAGGCCAGCCAGGGCGCGAAGGCCACCCGGCGGGCCGAGCACATCGACGGCCGCACCTGGACCCGCTACTCCGGCGGCCGCTACGAGGCCCTCGTCCTGGAGGACACGCCCGGCTCCACCACGGTGGTCGCGGGCACCGGGTCCTTCGCCGACCTCACGAAGATGGTGTCGGCGCTGAAGCTGGCGAGGACGCCGGTGCCGACGCCGTCCGCGTCGTAGCGCGCGCCGGGCGACCGCCCCGGACCGCGAGCCCGGCGCGGCGGCTCCCGGGCCCGAAGCCCCGCACCGAGAACCCCCGCACAGAAGGAAGGCCCCCGGCGTCGCCGGGGGCCTCTTCTTGTCGCCGGGGGCGGCTCAGACGGTCGTGACGACGTCCTCGTACGCCAGGCGCGGGGAGCGCGGGTAGGAGGCGTCCGGACCCGGCTTGCCGATGTTGACGATCATCAGCGGGGTGTGGTCGTCGTCCAGGAACTCCTTGCGCACGCCCTCGAAGTCGAACCCGGTCATCGGGCCGGCGGCGAGGCCCGCGGCGCGCACGCCCACGATGAAGTAGGCGGCCTGGAGGGCGGCGTTCATCGCGGCGGAGCGCTCACGGGCCGGGCGCTCGGCGAAGAAGGCGTCCTTGGCCGCGGGGAACGCCGGGAACAGGGCCGGCAGCTCCTCGTGGAACTCGTTGTCCGCGGCGAGGATCGCGACCAGCGGGGCGGTTGCGGTCTTGGCCCGGTTGCCCTCGGCCATGTGCGGCAGCAGGCGCTCGCGGGCCTCGGGGGAGCGGACCAGGGTGATGCGCAGCGGGGTCTGGTTGAAGGCGGTGGGGCCGTACTTGACCAGGTCGTAGATCGCCTGGACCTGCTCCTCGCTCACCGGCTCGTCGGTGAAGGTGTTCGCGGTGCGGGCCTCGCGGAACAGCAGATCCTGGGCGGCGGGGTCAAGGACGAGAGACATGCGTGCCTTCCTCGGGGGTGCGTACGGTCCGCTCGCGGACCGCGGCTGACGGCACGACCCTACGCCACGCGAGGTTTAACATTCAACAAACGCTGTGGCGGGGTGATCCGCCTCACAGCCACCCCGCTCGCGGGCTACTCGCCCTCCTCCTCGGCCTCCTCCTCCGCGAGCGCCGCGTCCAGGCGGGCCCGCGCCCCCTCCAGCCAGCGCCGGCACACCTTGGCCAGCTCCTCCCCGCGCTCCCACAGCGCCAGGGACTCCTCCAGCGAACTGCCGCCCGCCTCCAGCCGCCGTACGACCTCGATCAGTTCGTCCCGCGCCTGCTCGTACGAGAGCGCTTCCTCGGTCCGGTCCGTCATTCGCCCACCTTCACCTTGAATTCACCGTCGGCGACCCGCGCGCGCAGCGCCTCGCCCGAAGACACCTCCTGCGGATCGCGCACCACGTGCCCGTCGGCCCGCTGGAGCACCGCGTAGCCGCGTTTCAGCGTGGCCGCGGGGGATAGGGCCACCACGCGCGCGTGCGTGTGCGCCAGCTCCGAGTCCGCGCGGTCCAGCAGGTGGCCCAGGGTGCGCCGGCCGCGCTCGGCCAGCGAGGCCACGTGGTCGGCGCGCTCGTCGACCATCCGGTGCGGATCCTCCATCGCGGGCCGGGCCAGCGCGTGCGCCAGGCCGCGCTCCTCGCGGTCCAGCAGCGCTTGCGCGCAACGCCGGGCGCGGTCCCGCAGCATCCGCACCCGCGCCAGCTCCTCGCCCACGTCCGGTACGACCTTCTTCGCCGCGTCGGTCGGGGTGGAGGCGCGCAGATCGGCGACCAGGTCGAGGAGCGGGGTGTCCGGTTCATGCCCGATCGCGGACACCACGGGCGTACGGCACCCCGCCACCGCCCGCACCAGCTGCTCGTCGGAGAACGGCAGCAGGTCCTCCACGCTGCCGCCGCCGCGGGCGACGATGATCACGTCCACGTCCTCGATCGCGTCCAGCTCCCGCACCGCCTGCACCACCTGCGGCACCGCGTGCACCCCCTGGACGGGGACGTTGCGCACCTCGAAGCGGACGGCGGGCCAGCGGTGCCGGGCGTTCTCCAGCACGTCCCGCTCCGCGGCGGAGGCCCGGCCGCAGACCAGGCCGATCAGCTGGGGCAGGAACGGCAGCCGCTTCTTGCGCTCCGGCGCGAACAGCCCCTCGGCCGCGAGCGCCTTCTTCAGCTGCTCCAGGCGGGCCAGCAGCTCGCCGACGCCCACGGGCCGTATCTCCGCCGCACGCAGCGACAGCTGGCCCCGCGGCGCGTACCACTCGGGCTTGGCGAGCACCAGGACCCGGGCGCCCTCGCCGACCACGTCGGCCACCGCGTCGAACACCTGCCGGTAGCAGGTCACGCTGACCGAGATGTCGTACGACGGGTCGCGCAGCGTCAGGAACACGACGCCGGCGCCGGGCCGCCGCGACAACTGCGTGATCTGCCCTTCGACCCACACCGCGCCGAGCCGGTCGATCCACCCGCCGATCAGCCGGGAGACCTCGCCGACCGGCAACGGCGCCTCGGGGGTCGTCTTCAAAGCCATGCGCCCGAGAGTAACGGCCGGCACCGACAGAGCCGCCGGGCCGCAGCCGTGCGGGGCCGTGCCGATCCCGGCGCCGCCGTACGACCCCTACGATGGGACCATGACCGCTTCGCCTGGCCGCCGTGTCCTGCTCGCCGCCCCCCGGGGCTACTGCGCCGGCGTGGACCGCGCCGTGATCGCCGTCGAGAAGGCCCTGGAACAGTACGGTGCCCCGATCTACGTGCGACACGAGATCGTCCACAACAAGTACGTCGTACAGACCCTGGAGAAGAAGGGTGCCGTCTTCGTCGAGCGGACGGAGGAGGTGCCCCCCGGCAACATCGTCATGTTCTCCGCCCACGGCGTCGCCCCCGTCGTGCACGAGGAGGCCAAGCAGGGCCGCCTCGCCACCATCGACGCCACCTGCCCCCTGGTCACCAAGGTCCACAAGGAAGCCGTCCGGTACGCCAAGGAGGACTACGACATCCTCCTGATCGGGCACGAGGGCCACGAGGAGGTCATCGGCACCTCCGGCGAGGCCCCCGACCACATCCAGCTGGTCGACGGCCCCGAGGACGTCGCCAAGGTGGAGGTCCGCGACCCCGAGCGGGTCGTCTGGCTGTCCCAGACCACCCTCTCCGTGGACGAGACCATGGAGACCGTCGACGCCCTGAAGACCAAGTTCCCCGGCCTCGTCTCCCCGCCCAGCGACGACATCTGCTACGCCACCCAGAACCGACAGCTGGCCGTGAAGCAGATGGGCGCCGAGGCCGAACTGGTCATCGTGGTCGGCTCGCGCAACTCCTCCAACTCCAAGCGGCTGGTCGAGGTCGCCAAGCTCGCCGGCGCCCGCGACGCCCACCTGGTGGACTTCGCCGACGAGATCGACGAGGCCTGGCTGGACGGCGTGACCACCGTCGGCGTCACCTCCGGCGCCTCCGTCCCGGACGTGCTGGTCGAGCAGGTCCTGGAATGGCTCGCCGAGCGCGGCTACGCGGACGTGGAGATCGTCAAGGCCGCCGAGGAGTCCATCACCTTCTCGCTGCCCAAGGAACTCCGCCGCGACCTGCGCGACGAGGCGGCCGCCCTGGTCGCCGGGCGCGGTGGCTCGGGCGCCGCCGAGGAGTGATCGCGGCCTTGCGGGCGTGACCGTCGGTGGCCCGTCGTAACGTGGTGCCATGCAGATCTTCGGCGTGGACATCGGCGGTTCGGGCATCAAGGGCGCCCCTGTCGACCTGGACAGGGGCGATCTCGCCCAGGAGCGCTGCAAGGTGCTCACCCCGCACCCGGCGACGCCCGACGGCGTGGCCGACGGGGTGAAGCAGGTGATCGACCACTTCGGCTGGACCGGCCCGGTCGGGCTGACCTTCCCCGGCGTGGTCACCGGCGGCGCCGTGGTCCGTACGGCGGCCAACGTCGACAAGAGCTGGATCGACACCGACGCGCGCGCCCTGTTCGGCGGCAGACTCGGCGGCCTCCCGGTGACCGTGGTCAACGACGCGGACGCGGCGGGAGTCGCCGAGATGCAGTTCGGCGCCGGCCGCGGCCGCGCGGGCACCGTGGTCCTGCTCACCTTCGGCACCGGCATCGGCAGCGCCGTCTTCGTGGACGGCGTCCTCGTCCCCAACACCGAGCTGGGCCACCTGGAGCTGGGCGGTCACGACGCCGAGAAGAAGGCGTCCAGCAAGGCCAAGGAGGACCACGAGCTGAGCTGGGAGCAGTGGGCGCGCCGCGTGCAGAAGTACCTCGCGCACGTGGAGATGCTGTTCTCGCCGGAGCTGTTCATCATCGGCGGCGGCGTCAGCCGCAAGGCGGACAAGTTCCTGCCGCACATCAAGGGCGTCAAGGCGGAGATCGTCCCCGCGCAGCTCCAGAACAACGCGGGGATCGTGGGCGCCGCGATGAGAGCGGCGCAGCAACGGCCGTAGCCGGACGCGGCGGCTCAGCAGCGCTTCCTGCGCCGCCGCACCCACTGCACCCGGCGGACCAGCACGATCACCCCGGCGATCAGCGTCCCCCCGTACAGCCAGCCGGCCTGGGTGGCCAGCCCGGTCGCCAGACCCATCAGCCGGCCGAGCAGCCCCTCGCGCCCGTCGGCGACCACCAGCAGCCCGGCGGCGAACGCGATGGGCACGGCCACCGGCGCGGTCAGCACGTCCCCGGCCCGCACCCACAGCGCGGTCAGCACGCACACCGGCAGGAACAGAACGCCGTACACCGGCAGCGAGCCGTCGAGGAGCAACTGGTCGAGGCAGCCCAGCAGGAACATCACCGCCACACAGAACAGCCCCCCGCCGAGCCCGGTGAGCCGGGGGTTCGGCAGCCGCCGGCCCGGCGCCACCGGCCGGGCCGGGCGTGGCCGGCCCGCGCCGCGCCCCGCCTCCGGTCCGCCCGGGCGGCGCCGGGCCTGCGGCGGCAGCTGGGCGCGGGGCGCGGGGCGCCGCCGTCCGTCGTTCGGGGGTCGCGTTCTGTGCTGCTCCATTGGACCAACTTAGGTCTGTTTATGTGCCCAGTCGCTCCCCAGACACGCCGATCGGCCTACGTTGGCCGGACCGGCGACGCTCCGGGGAGGCCGCCGCGCGGAACGCCGTAGACTGGTGGATCGGCCAGTGTCCTCCTAGGGCCTGGCAGCCCCCAGCTCCTGGCCCTCTCATCCACGGGAAGTCGCAACGTGTCGCTCACGATCGGAATCGTCGGCCTGCCCAATGTCGGCAAGTCGACCCTGTTCAACGCCCTGACCAAGAACGACGTGCTGGCGGCCAACTACCCGTTCGCCACGATCGAGCCCAACGTCGGCGTCGTCGGCGTCCCCGACGGCCGCCTCGCCCAGCTCGCCTCGATCTTCGGCTCGGAGCGCATTCTTCCGGCCACGGTCGACTTCGTGGACATCGCCGGCATCGTGCGCGGCGCCTCCGAGGGCGAGGGCCTCGGCAACAAGTTCCTCGCGAACATCCGCGAGTCGGACGCCATCTGCCAGGTGATCCGCGCCTTCAAGGACGAGAACGTCGTCCACGTCGACGGCAAGGTCTCGCCCAAGGACGACATCGAGACGATCAACACCGAGCTGATCCTCGCCGACCTCCAGACCATCGAGAAGGTCCTGCCCCGGCTCCAGAAGGAGTCCCGGATCAAGAAGGACGTCGCGCCGAAGGTCAAGGCGGTCGAGGAGGCCAAGGAGATCCTGGAGAAGGGCGACACGCTCTTCGCGCACGGCATCGTCCAGGGCACCGAGCGGTCCGAGCTGCTGCACGACCTGCACCTGCTCACCGCCAAGCCGTTCCTCTACGTGTTCAACGTGGACGAGGACGAGCTGACGGACGAGGACTTCAAGAACGAGCAGCGCGCCCTGGTCGCCCCGGCCGAGGCGATCTTCCTCAACGCCAAGCTGGAGGCGGACCTCGCCGAGCTGGACGAGGACGAGGCGCTCGAACTCCTCCAGTCCGTCGGCCAGGAGGAGCCGGGCCTCGCCACCCTGGCCCGCGTCGGCTTCAACACCCTCGGCCTGCAGACCTACCTCACGGCCGGCCCCAAGGAATCCCGCGCCTGGACCATCAAGAAGGGCGCCACCGCCCCCGAGGCCGCCGGTGTGATCCACACCGACTTCCAGAAGGGCTTCATCAAGGCCGAGGTCATCTCCTTCGACGACCTGGTCTCCGCCGGCTCGGTCGCGGAGGCCCGCGCGAAGGGCAAGGCGCGCATGGAGGGCAAGGACTACGTGATGCAGGACGGGGATGTGGTGGAGTTCAGGTTCAACGTCTGATCCGCCCGGCGAAAGGCCGTCCGACCTGCGGTGGAGTGGGTTGGGCGGCCTTTGCGAATCTCTGACGAGGCTTCGTCCGCGCTTGCCCCAGGGGTGGCGGAGCAGAAGGCCGAGCGCCAGGGGACGCCCGAGCCGGGGAGGGCATAGCGAGACCATCTGCCCGCCCGCAGCCGTCTCAGTCGCCCCGAGCACTCAGCCGCCAGCCGATATCCAACCGCCCGCCGAGCAGCTCTCCTGGCGGGATATCGACGCCCCCGTCCTGCCTGCCTCGACAGCGCCGAGCGCCCCGCCGAGGTCCTCAACTGGCGCGTCACCGCTCAGCCGAACCGGCGGACGCAAGCGGCTCGTATGCGAAGCGCCACCGGCGGCCCCTCGGCCATGTTCGCCACGCCACACCCTCCGGTCACACCAGTGGCCATGAGGCCCGAAGAACGCAGTCGGCACCGCTTACCCCGGCCAGCGCAGAGAACTGCTTACGTTGATTCCCCGCTCGGCCGGTGTTTTACGTCCCCGATATCGCCCGAGTGGACGTGCTGCCACTCCGGTCGGTCGGCCTTGCGCTCAGGCGAGGCCGACCGGCGAACAATGCTTCACGAGCAGTTCCACTCCTCGCTGGGCAGTGCGTGCCACAGGTCGAGCCAGTCGTGGAGCAGGAAGAGGGGGCGGGTCAGGACGATGTCGCCGGCCCGCTGGGAGCGGATCGCCAGGCCGAGGTCGGCGAAGACCGGATCGCCGGCGACGCTGTACGCCAGACCGCCGGGTCGTGTTGGGCGGTGGACGAGCCAGTCCTCCACCTGGGAAGGCGCGCAGCCGGTCAGCGGGACTGCGTCCAGCCGCACCTGGGGGCCGGTGAGGGCGTCTGCGGCGACGCACCCCAGGCGGCCGTCGTGAAAGAGGGCCCTGATCCCGCTCTCGGTGAAGTCGGCGTAGTCGAGCTGCTGGCCTTCGCCGTGGTGGGAGTAGGACGAGACGGCCGGTCCTTCGCCGAGGACGTGGGTGATCTCCTCCAAGGTCATCCCGAAGTGCAGGGGGCCGACTCCTACGTACGGCGTGAACGCCCACTCAGCGCGCTCCTCCTCCCGGGCGATCCGCCACGGCCCGCGGTACCCCGCCTCGCTTCCAGCGGCGGCCACGGGCGGCTCGGGTACCGGCTCATGAGCGGCGGCCGGTATGGGCCGGGTCCGGTCCTCACGCTGGCGGCCGAGTCGTTCCGGAGCCGCGGTGTCCTCGGGTTGCTCTTCCAGCCAGCGGACCGCCTGCTCCTGCTCCTGGCCGCCGAACGGGTCCTCCGCCAGCGAGCCTGCCCGGTCCAGTGCCGCGCGGCGCTCCTCCTCCGCAGTGACGAGACAGGTGACGTCCTCACCCCAGGCAGCCAGCCGTTCCCGAGCGATCCACCGGTAGTACGAGTCGGCGCTCACGGCAAGGACCTTGCGAACGGCGGGCGCGTACCGGGGTACGGACGAGGTGAGGGAGGGGTCGGCCAGGAGCAGAGCGGTGGCCGCGAGCGCGGCCTCCTTCACCAGTGGATCGTCGGCGTCGCAGAAGTCCGCGATGCGGTCGTGGAGTATCGGCCTTGCCGCACGGGCGGCGTCCAGAGCCTGCGCCGTGCCGACGCCGTCCTCGACGTCCAGGCGGGCGATGTCGGCGAACGAAGCCAGCCAGTTCAGCAGTTCGGCGCGAAGCGACCGCCGACCGGCCCTGCGCTCCCACCGGTCTTCGGCGAGGGTGCGCGGATCGTCGAGAAGATTGGCCAGGACCAAGGCTGCCGGAGCGGTCGCCGGAAACACCTGCTCTTGATTGAGGAGCAGCCGGTACAGATCGCCTGTCGCCCGTACCCGGCGGGCCGGGTCGGCGGCGAGCACAGCGCCGAGGATGTCCGGTGTGTCAGGCACACCGTGCCGGCCCGTACAGACGTGCGGCAGCTCTTCCCAGGCGGTGCCGGTGAGCTCTGCCTGCGCTCTGGGTGGCAGGGAGCTGGCGGGCCCATTAGGAACGTCTGGGGTCATCTCGTTGATCACGACCGCAGTGTTCCAGCCGACTCCGACACCAGCGCCACCGATACGTGCCACAGACCGAAGACGGCTCACGCTCGACACTCTGATGCCCTCACTGCTCGTGGCAGCGAGGGCATCAGGGCGTCAGGCAGCGCGGGCTATGGGTAACTGCGAGACCCACGTCGTGAGCCTGGTCAGGTGCTCGGGCTGCAGCCCGTGGTGTGGGTCGGGCTGAATGAGGAGGGTCGACGTTCCCTTCGCAGTGCGCTCCGCCGCCCATTCATGGTCGAGGCCGGTGAAGTCGTCGTCGATCCACACAGCGGGGGCGTCGCCCAGCCAGGCGTCGACGTGGTCGCGCTTCCACAGGTAGCCGTCGGGATGGCTGGTGGTGATCTGCGGACGCGGGAGATCGACGTACGACAGGGGTGGAAGGCCGAGGAGCGGGCCGATGAGGGCAGTGGCGTCCTGGCGCCAGCTGGTGCACCAGACCGGGGTGACCAGGCCGGTGCGGATCACGTCCATGAGCATGGGGCCGTGGACGGGGTCGAGCCAGACGGTGACCGGGTTGTCGGCGCTCCGGCCGGTGGGGACGACGTCGTGGCGGGCGTGGGTGGCCGGGGTCGAGCCGTGCGCGTCGGGGAAGGGTATGAGGACGCCGTCGATGTCGAGGAGCAGGTAAGGCGGGCGCATCGGTTCCTCCGGGGAAGCCGGGGCGAGTGGCTGGTCAGAGCTTGCGGGCGCGGATCAGCAGGGTGGTGGGCCAGTGGCCCATGCGGGGGTCGTTGAACTCCTGGGCCGAAGTGAGCCAGAAGCCGGCCCGGCTGAGGTGCCTCTCCCAACGGTCGGTATCGAACTCCCATCGGGCGATGGGGAGCCGGGTGCGGTCGGGGAGGGTGACGTGGTCCCGGCGGGGACGGTCGTCACCCGAGGGACTGCGGCCGCCGCGCTGCGGGTGGGGGACGGAGAAGGCGAGCACACGGCCGGACGCGAGGCGTCGTGCGATGGCCGGGAGCAGGAGCTCGGGGGCGACGAGGCCGACGGCGCCGAAGACGGAGTAGATCGCGTCGAACTGCCCGTCGGAGGCGTGCAGGTAGTGCAGGGCGTGGCCGGCGACGAAGGCGAGGTTGTTCAGCCGTCCGTAGTGGGAGCGGGCGCGGCGGACCTGGAGGCCGACCAGGTCGACGCCCGTGACGTGGGCGCCGTGGCGGATGGCGAGGTGGGCAGCGTTGTGGCCGGGGCCGCAGCCGAGTTCCAGGAGTCGCTTGCCGGGCAGGTCGCCGCCGAGGATGTCAGCTCCGGGACCTTGGCCGGGTCTCGTGGTCCATTCCATCCGGGCGGGTACGGAGAGGGGTTCGGCGAGGCCGGCGGCGGTGCGCTGGAGCGCGTGGACGTGCCAGGGGGATGCCTGGGCGAGCACGTCAGATCTCCAGGAGGTGGAGGACGTCGGTGAGGTGGCGGCGGACGGCCTTGATGTAGGTGGGGTCGGTGGCCGGGTCGTTGAGCCAGCGGATGGACTGCTCCATGAACCACTCGACGGCCCACATGCGGTGCCAGCCCAGGGCCCAGTTCTCGGCGGTGAGCCCGCCGCGCGGGGCGAGGGCGTCGGGGGTGCCGCCGGCGGTGACGTACTGCTCAAGGAAGACGCGGAGGCTGATGGGGCGCGGGGGCTCGATGGTGCCGTGCCAGCTGGCGAGGTCGAGCAAGCCGGGGCCGGTGAAGGCGCGGGCGAAGTCGAGCAGCCGCCAGCCGCGCTCGCCGATGTGGAGGCTGGTGGGGTGGAACTCGGAGTGCACCCAGCCGAAGGGGGCGATGGTCGATCCGGCCGAGCGGGCCTCGGCGGCCTGGGCGATCCGGTCGAGCGCGTCCTCGACGTCGTCGGCATCCTGCCACCGGTCCGCCTTACGCAGCCGTTCGAGGTGCTCCAACGCCCGGGCCGGCAGGGTCCGCAGTCGTTCCTGGTCGAGAACGGGCAAGGGCGGAGCCGTACGGGTGCCGTGCAGGATCACGGCTGCGGCGACGCCGTCGAGGTCATCGGCCTCGCGGACGGAGGGTCCGAGGTCCTCCATGAGCATGCCGAGCCAGCCGTCCAGGACGGCGGAGGCGTGGACCTGGGGGACGGGGACGCCGAGTGTGTGGGCCAGGCGGAGGGCCTGGTCCTCGCTGTCGAAGGGTTTCTTGGCGTACTTGAAGATGGCCGCGGAGCCGTCGGGGAAGGTGACGCGCTCGACTCCGGACATGGACCACACGCGCACCTCCTCCCGTGCGGCGGTGGTCTGGCCGGTCGCGGTGAGCAGGTTGTCGAGGAGTTCGGCGCTGGGGTTCGTGGTCACAGGAGGGCTCCGGGGAGATGTGGCATCCGGGGCGGGCGAGAGATACCGGCCCGCCCCGGAGCCTGATCGGTTGGGTTACGCGGCGGGGTTCAGTCGGTGGGCGTAGACCTGCTCGATCCAGCCCGCCTTGAACGCGGCGAGGTCGTCGCGGAAGTTCGCCATCGAGGCACCGTAGGGCGCGACCACGCCGCCGGACTGGTCCGGCACGGACTGGCAGCCGTGCACGAGCCGGCCTCCGAGCGCCGCGTGGGCCTTGATGGACTCGATGCGGCGTTGCTCGTTGAACCAGCCGCCGTGGTAGACCTCGTCGAGCATCCCGCCCATCTCCTCGTCCAGGTCGAAGACGACGGAGGTGGCGGCGGGGAAGAACCAGCACGGGCCGACGTTGGAGATGTGCCCGTTCAGCTCCACTTTGTTGAGCGCCATGAGCGTGGCGGCCTCGCGAAGCATCCGCAGGTGCTCGGCGGTGATCTGCGGCAGGCCGAGGCCGGCCAGGTGCTCGTCGCGGAAGAGGTACGCGTACACCTCGTACGCGGTGGCCAGGACGCGTGCCGCGTCGGACGTGGACTCGCTGTGCTGCTTGATGAAGTCGAGCGCGAGCTGCTCGACCGTGCTCTCGGTCGTCTCGTCCACGTCCAGGAGATGGGCCTTGACCAGCTCCCAGTCGGCGACGAGCCACGTGTTCGACTCGAAGCGGAAGAAGTACTCGGCCGGGTCGATCGTGATGCGCCGGCCACCAACCTCGATGCCGGGCAGGCGGCTCCAGCGCGGGTCGAACGCCTCGGGCAGCTCGACCGTGATGGCCGTGGTGTCGATGGTGGTCACCGTGGTCTCCGTCTCTGATCTGCCGGGTTCGGGCACAGGAATGCCCGAGCCGGTGTGGCGTAGAAAACTTCTGGGGTGCCGCACGGTCCAAGGGGGAGCCTGGATAACGGTCGCGCCGTTCCGGGCGGCTGCTGATAAGTGAACCGGTGGTCACGCTCAGTGGGTACGGTGGAAGGCAGTCGAAACGGTATACGCGGTTTACAGCTCCAGGGCGGAGGCGATCGTGGCGACGCAGAGAGAACCCAACTCCCGTCTGCGCGACGTCATCTACGCGTCCGGCTGCACCTACGAGGCCCTCGCCAGAGACGTGCGGCGCATCGCCGCCGAGAACGGCGAGATCCTCCGGACCAACAAGTCGGCCATCTCGCATTGGGTGAACGGCACCCGCGCTCCGTCGGGTCGGATAGGCCAGTACCTGGCCGAGGCGCTGTCCCGCCGAGCGGGGCACACGGTCACCCAGACCGAGATCGGCCTGCAGACCGGTGATGATGAAGAGCCCACGGAATCCGACCCCGTCCTCGCGGTCACCGACCTCGGTCGTGCCGACGTTGAACGCCGCCGCTTCCTCGCCATCGCGGCCTTCACCACCGCCGGCGTCGCCATGCCGCTCGGCTACGACCACGAGGCCACCGCCCGCATGCTCCGCGCCCGCACCGGCACGTCCATGGTCGGCGCGGAGGACGTGGGCGTCGTACGACAGATCACCGCGGCCTTCAGCGCCGCCGACGAGCGCCTCGGCGGCGGCCACGGCCTGACCACCGTCACCGCGTACCTCGCCGATACAGCCGCCCCCATGCTGCGCGGACGCTTCCCCAGCGAATCCTTACGTCGGGCCACCTTCGGCGCTGTCGCCGAACTCGCCTACCTCGCAGGGTGGAAGCACCACGACCTTGGTCAGGAAGGCGCCGCCCAGCGCTACTACCAGGTCGGCTACAAGCTCGCCTGCGAAGCTGACCCCTACGGCCACGCCGCCTGGATGATGCGTGCCCTCGCCCACCAGGCCCTCAGCCTCAAGCAACCCCACCACTGCGTCGACCTTGTCGAAGGTGCCCTACGCGCAGGTCTCGGCCACGTCGACGGGAAGACCGAGGCGCTCCTCCACATCACCCACGCCCGCGCCTATGCCGCCACCAACGAGAATCCGTCGGCCGCGCGCGCCCTGCTCGCCGCCGAGGACGCCCTCCTCCGCGATGACGGCCCCCAGCCCAGCTACTCCCGCGTAAGCGGCCCGGCCGCCGGCACCGTGGCAAGCCACACCGCCCGCACTCTGACCGACCTGGCCGACCACATCGGCACCGAACAGCAGCACCGAGACGCCCTCACCCGCTGGGACCCCGCGAAGTACAAGCGCGTCCACGCCCTCACCCACGCAGACCTCGGCGACAGCCTTGGCGCCCAGGCCCGCGCCGACGAAGCCGTCGCCGCCTGGACCCAAGCCCTGGTCCTCATGGAAGGCATGACCTCCGACCGCACGCGCAAGGCGATCACCTCGATCCGCTCCACCCTCGCGGTCTACCAGCGCCGCCGCGTTCCCGGCGCCGCCGATCTCGCCCGCCGCGTCCGCGAGGCCCTCGCCTAACATGCCCAACAACCCGCCCGATGAAGGGAACACCGTGACCCAGCAGACCGATGATCAGCCGAAGGCTCTCAAGCCGGCGCTCGAATCGATGACCCTGCTGGTCGCGGCTGTCATCGTCCACGACACGGCGACCAACCGCGTCGTCCTCCTCCAACGTAGCGAAAACGCCAAGTTCGCCCAGGGAATGTGGGACCTCCCCGTCGGCAAGAGCGAGCCGGGCGAACCCATCACGGAGACTGCAGTCCGCGAGCTCTACGAGGAGACGGGCCTCACCGTGAAGCCCGAGTCCCTCAAGGTTGCCCACATCATCCATGGCGCCTGGGGCGTCGAAGCCCCCAATGGCTTCCTCACAGTCGTCTTCGCAGCTCACGAGTGGACTGGCGACCCCGAAAACCGCGAACCCCGCAAGCACTCCCAGGTCCGCTGGGTCGATGCCAACGCCATCCCCGACGCCTTCGTGGACACCACAGCCAGTGCTCTCCGTCACTACCTTGACGGTGGCACACAGGTATCCCTTGACGGATGGCGCTAGAAATCGCGTGTCAGGGGCGTTGGAAATTTCGCCCGGGTTGGCTATGTCACCGCAAAAATTGCATCTACTACCTGCTCAAGGAAATCGAGACTGTCGCGGACCGTGGTATCACTGATCGGATAGCGCGAGCGAGGAGGGGTTGGGTCGGTATCGGCCTCATGCGCGATCTTGTTCCGCCTGTCGACGATTAGTTTCAGCTGGCGTTTGACGTCCTCCGGCTTCTTGCCCATGTGGGCCGCAACATCCACCCAGAGTGAGGCGTCTGTGACATACCGGAAGGCATCTGCGACCTTATCTGGCTGCTGAAAGCTCAAGTATCCGTGCTGCTCTCTGATCTCCTCCTCTAGCCAGGAGGCCCCGCCATTTCGTAGTGCGGAATTGACGGATGAGAGACTGACGCGAAACCTGTCGTACCCCTTGGATCTCTGATGGTTGCCAAGTTGAGTCTCGATCATTCTGGCGCGCACTTCTTCGTGCACGAAATGGTCGAACGCGCTGACTCCTTGAACTAGCGCGGATCGCAGTAGATCATCTGTGCTGATCGCCGCTGTCACTGTGGCTCGCAGAGCGGCGGCCGTGGCAATTAGATCTCTAGCGTAGGAGATGTTCTGTCTGAAGAGTGAAATCTCTGCGGCTGGCATTGAAATGCTACACCTGCGAGTCTTGGATCATTTTGTCGATCCGTGTGGCAAGGTTGCTGAAGTCTGCATGGAAGGCGTTTCGGGAGGTGATGAAATTGTCCAATACGTCTCCAGCTGCGCTTAGCTGCTCCTCGGTGAGGGCGAATACGGGAGTCGAATGCTCCTGCGAGCGAGAAATGAGGCTGTTGAAGTCTGCGATCAAAGCCAGGTTCAGTGACTTGGCGACGCCGGATGCGGCGTAGACTGCCGGATCGAGAAGCAACCCCGCACCCTCCAGGGCAGGATGGAGGCGACTCTCTACAGCGCCGTCAATCTCATTGATCCATTGCTGGAATGCCTTGGCGGGGCTGCCCTTCCTGGGGCGGAATTTCTGAACTACCGTTCCCAGCACTTTGAGGCTTGGATCTGGGAATGGGTATGCAGCATCGCGGAGGACAGGCATATTACTGGCTTGGGTTGCCCACGCTTGCCAACGGGGGAGGATTCTGGCGAGTGAATCGATCGCCATAACGGAGAAGATATCTGGAGAGGTCGGGAGGAGGAGGTAGTCGCTGATAGTGACGAGGTTTTGATTGATGGCGCCGAGCCCCGGGCTCATGTCAATCAGTACGTAGTCGGCCCCGATCGCTCTCGCCGTCTCGTCGATGAGGAAGTTGAGGCTCCCAGGGAGGTTTTGGAGGGCTTGGATAGCCGCCGATAGTTCTTGCGCGATCCCAAGTGTCACTTCGTATTCGGCGAGTCGTAGATCGCCCGCCAATAGGTGAAGGCCGGTGCGGCCACTTACGGGGACTGGCTCAACCGCCTGGATTGAGCGCGGCTGAGCCTCAAAAGCAGGAGTAACTCCCGATCGGATCGTATTCTCTCCCTGAGTCTGGTAGAACTGCTCCAAGTCATTCGCACCGCGGAATCCAAGCACCATGCCGGTGAGGTTGCATTGCGGGTCTGAGTCCACCATCAGGACATTCTTGCCTTGCTCGGCCAGCATCCATCCGAGGTTGAATACAGTCGTCGTCTTACTGACGCCGCCCTTGTGGTTGAATACTGCGATTTTCTGCATTGGCCATTCCTTTTTTGGTAGACAGCGGGTCGGTGTGGCTAGCAGTTCATTCACCGGTAGGCAAGGTGTGGCAGCGTCTGGTGTCCGGTCCCTACCGTCTGGTCTGCCGGACCTCTGGCAATCACGGTATCCGCTTGCCTGCTCCGGAGGGGCTATGACGACGAGGTAGGTGGTGGAGACTGAACTGCGGTGTCCCAGAACGCCGCGGCGGTAGCCGATCAGCCTGCCGGTCGACCGGTTTCGGATAGCGAGGCAGGCGCAGCTACCGCAGGGGATGGGGTACGTAGCCGGGCTCGGGCGCCGCGAACTTCAGGCCGTTCTCATCGAGCGCGCTGAAGACGGTGACCCGGTCGTGTGGGAAGACGAACCCGATGGCCACCATCCCTTGCGCCGCATCGTTGCCCCCCATTCCAGGAGCTCGATCTCCTGTAGCACCTGGCCATGGAGTGACGCCTGGGCCGGCACCGCATCGTGGCGCCAACGCAGGTCGAACCCAGGCCAACGGACGGACCCGTGGGGGGGGGGGGGGGGGGGGGGGGGGGGGGGAGGGAGGGAGTTCCAGCCCACCGAGATGTCGTCGAACTTCTGGTGCTGGATCTCGATCTGCTCTCCGTCGAAGTCGAGCAGAACGGGACCATCGGCGAACCATGTGTCGTTCGCGTCGTCCCAAAGCAGCCAGGTACGTGCCAGTGTCTTCCCGACCAGTGCACGCAGCCGGTCGCCGTGGCTGGCGGTGATCGCGGCATGGTCGCGAAGCCACTCGGGGGCGTAGGTGGCGAGGTCGAAATCGAGCATCTGAGCATTGTGCCGGGCGAGCGGCGGGGGCGCCCATTCCGCAGCCAGTCCGCAGGACACCCGTAAACAGCCGTCTGGAGCCAACGCCCGGCAACAAGGAAATCCCTGGTCAGAGCCCTGGAATGGGCTCCGCCGCAGGTCAGGATCGAGCCGCAGGCATTCGCTTCAACGTGTGATCGCGTGCCTAGAGGCGGCCTGACCTGCGGCTATGCAGGTCAGGCCGTTGCGCTGTCCCCAGCAGTCCGCAGAACTTCAGCCCGGTGAGACGTTCTCAGCCATAGAGACCGGTGTCGGCGGCCAGGGTGGCGGAAGCGGCCAGTACTCGCGCAAGGCTGGCTACAGCCTCCTTGTCCAGGTACTCAATCGCCCCACGGAGGCGCTCCTCCCAGTCGAGGCGGAACTCGTAAGCGAGTAGATATCCCTCTCGGTGGGTGGCCGGGCTGATGCCGAGCAGAGCGTTCAGATCGGGCGCCGGAAAGACTACGGGGGACCGGAAGATCTCGCGCTCCGCAGCGTCCGGGGCGAGCCGGCTCTGGCCAATCAGTAGGGCCGGGTCTACCAACCGCGCTGCTTCCTCGCACCAGACGGTTACGTGCCCCCGGACTTCCCCGTTCTGCGTGACCATGGGCGGAAGTCCCCAGTCCGGCAGGTCGACCGATCCGCCGTCGCTCCGGGTCACCCGCAACTTGGTAGGGATCAGACGGCACTCCAGTCCGAGGGAGCGTAGGGCCGTGGTGAATGCCAGCGCGAGGAAGGCGGGAGAGGGCGCCGTTTGCCCACCTAGATGATAAGAGGTGGCCCCAAGCAGGCTGTAAAGCGAGCGCGCATCAAGTGGAACGGCCCGGGCGAGAGCTACGGCGTTGTGCCAGGGGTATTCGGCTATCGGATACCTTCCGTTGCCCCCCGACGGCGGCAACGGAAAGTGAGCAGGCCCCTCCAGGGTCGACTTTTCGGAAGGCTCGTCGTGGAGATCCTCTTCACGCAGCTCCAGGAACTGGCTGGCTGTGACCGCAAGCGGTACGTGACTCTGCCCCGCGGCCTCGAACAGTTCGAGGCTCTCTCGCATCAGGGCGCGGCACACTTCCAGGTCACCGTCTGGATGCCCCAGAAGGTATCGGGTCCAGGCGAGCACAGCGCGTCGGTGCGGGACGTGGGCCAGTACGTCCGGTCCGGCTTCGGTGTGTGCCACGAGCAGCGCCTCAGCCTGGTCGATCAACAACCCTGCGGCTTGCAGGATCCAGGCGTCAGTGGGTAGTCCCTTCTTCTGCCTGTGGAGACTGCCCACCATCAGGGCATGGGCCGCGTCCACCATATGGTCCGCGTGGTGGCGCATGATGTTCACGGCTTCCCGCTCGGCGGGCTCGGGGATTCCTGCAGTGACGGCAAGGGCCTCCTCCAACCGACCCGTGGATGCTTTGACGATGGCGTCTAGGAAGCGCAGTTCCGCACTCGTCTCGGCGTCTGCCGGAGCTGCTGCCTTGGCCTGGCTGATGGCCATAGCCGCGTCGTCCCAGTTCTGGATCCACACGAGCGACTGCACTTGTTCCAATCGGATCCCCAAGGCTGTCGAGGGAGCCACATCCTCGCGCTGTAGAACCGCCTCGAGCCTGGCGTTGGCGCGGGCGAAGTCAGCGAAGCGGTCCGTTGCCACTGCTGCGCGCATGTGGGCGACGTGGGCCAACAGCAGATGCTCGACACCTTCGGCGTCGAGGGCGTCCATGCCTTCCAACAGAGTCCAGGCAATCTGTGCCGCCTGCGCGCCCTCATCGAACCGCGACTGGTTTATCAGGCACTGGGCCAGTGTCGTCATCGTGGCGGCTCGCCGGTAGACGGGATCGTCGATTGCCTCTTGGTCGGCGTGCTCCGCGATTGTCAGAGCCTCACGCAACAATCCCTCGCTGCGCGCCAGATCACCGTGGATGTTTGAGATCGCTCCTGCGACATTGGCCAGCAGGGCCACGGTGTTGGCGTCCGCATGGCCGCTGCTCGTCACGCGGTGCGCCACATGAACCGCGTGCTCGATCAGAGTGGCGGCCTCGGCCCATGAGTGCTGTTTCTGGCAGTCCACCAGTCGCTTCACCAGCTCGTACTGGAAGCGTCCTTGCATCGCCTTGACGGCCTCGCTGTCCATCATCGCGCGGATGACTTCCTGGACGATGCGGTGGATTGCAAGAAATCCGTCTCGAGGGTCGACCAGGGAGAATCTGCGCAGCTCCGCCACAGCTCTGTAGACGGCGGATCCGGTCGGCAGATCGAGTGTCGCGAGATGGAGCGGAATGAAGTCTGGGGCGAGCAGGGCGCAGCGGGCGAGCACCGCAGCGGGGAGATGCTGTCCCAGGTCGTCGGACGAGTGCAGCGCCTGATCGAGTACCCGTTTCACGCTCAGGGTGACCGCTGCGGTCAGCGTCGCGCCCTCCCGGTAGTCGAGCGGTACGAAGCCGCGGTCATCGAGCAACTGGGCTCGGCAGTTCGCGAGTTCAGTCAGATAGACGCCGACCGGGCACTGGGTCGCCGCGATGTAGCCGATGGCCTGGGCGATGCCGAGCGGGATGCCCTCCACTGCGTTGACCAGCGCGGATACCTCGGACTCGCAGATATGTGGCAACCGTTCTCCAGCCCAGACAGCGGCCTCCTCGGCCATCATCCGTTCAACGACTAGCCCGCCGTCTGCCGCAGCCCAGGCCGAGTCGCGGGTGGTGACCAACACATGCGCGCCCTCGCAGGTCGGCAGCAGACCTTGCAGCTGCTCCTTGTCCGCGACGTTGTCGTAGACGAGCAACAGCCTGGAGCCTAGGTGTGCTAGTCGAAGGCCGACCTGAGTGAGGATCTCCACGTCGGTGGCTGGCTCGGTGTCCTGCCGCTCCTCGGCGACCATCCGCCGATACGCGGCGATGACGTCCTCCCTGGTGTCGGACGGGATCCACCAGACAAAGTCGTACTGGTCTCGGTGTCGGTGGGCATACAGCCGTGCGATGCTCGATTTGCCGATCCCGCCGAGTCCGGACACGACCACCCGAGGTGTCCCAGCATCGGGCTCTTTGCTGAACCGTTCCCTGAGCGTCGCCAGCTCCCTGCTCCGGCCGCGCACACCGGCGGCCGAAGGGACCTCACGGAAGAGTGCGCGGCCGGGCCCGGGCGGCTTGACCCCCTCGGCCGCAGGCGTGCCGCGGCGTCCGCGCAGGATGCTCGGAAGCTCGGCCAACCGGAACGTGCGCCTGGCGAGCAGGTGGTCCCCGGACCACTGAAACATCTTCACAAACAGCGCGTCGACCGTGCTGTCGATGTCCTCCGCCGCCATGGCGACGGGTGACAGGCGCAGCAGCTCCAACCGGGCCTGGTCGAGGATCTGCTCCCACGGTCCGATCCGGGTATCGATCTCCAGCCGGCGGAGTAAGGCGTGGTCGTTTACGGACAGCCCGATCGAGGCTGGCACTTCGTCCTTGCACTCTGCCAGCCATTTGTCAGGGTCCGGCATGGCCCGGGCACGTGCCACCGCGTTCCGCAGGGCATGTCCCGACGAGTGCACGGGAGCGTCCGAGAGGAACCGCAGCACCGCCGTGCCTTCGGGATCTGCAGAGCCCCAGCGTCGAGCCAGCCGTATCAGTTCCGGACCTGACCATGAGCCCGGCTCGACGCGAGTCTTCGCTTGTGCCAGCAGCAGCGGCCGTCCCTGCGCGTCGCGTACTTCGAAGTCGATGGCCTCATCGGCGCCCTCAACCCGGAAGGTCTCGGCCTCCGGGTACTCCTCCGGAGTGCGGATGAGCTGCAGAATGGCGCACGCCGTCTGGAAACTCATGCCGCGTGCCGTATCGACTCCGCCCATATGGCGATTCCCCCTTGGCCTCGGTTTCGCCCTCCAGGATGCAGGACACCACTGTCAGTTCGTGTTGCAACCGTTCACAACCCGCCACGAGCCGTCCCCTACGCACGGGACCAGCCGTTGGTGAAGTCGCATTGGAGGTCAGTCCAGCGGCGCTGTTCGGCGGGGGTGTAGCTGGGGTAGCCGAGGTGTTGCACGCCCTTGACCCACTCGTCCCAGAGGCCGCCTGGCTCCGTGAGACGGTCGGAGTGGTGGGTGCCGAGGTGGGCGTCGAGGCGGAGGAGGGCGCCCAGGGCGGCGGGTTGGTCTTAGTGGAGGTCGGTGCGGGGGAGGTGGTGGTCGAGGTAGGCGGTGAGGATCTCGGCGTCGGCGTGGGTCCCGAAGCGGGCCAGGGCGAAGCAGTAGGCGCTGCCGGCGTAGCAGACCTCGCTGGCCAGGAGCAGGTCGCCGATGCGTGCCCGGAACCGTTCGCGGCGGTCGACGCCGATCAGCCAGGCGGCGGTGAGGCGCGAGCGCCATTCGTACCCGAGCAGGGCTTCCAGTTCCTCGTCGGTGATCGTGGCGGCGTCAGCGAGCAGGTGTCGGGTGAAGCGGCTGGTGTGCCACCACCGGGGGCTCAGGAAGCGCCCGCTGTTCAGTACGAGGTAGCGCGGGAGGCCCGCGTACATCCTCGTCACGTAGCGCTCGACCACATGGCCGTAGCCGATCTCCTCGGGGTGCTGGGACGGCATCGGTCACCTCTCCGGGTGCAGGTCGCTGCGGTCGATCCAGGTGAGGGCGACGAGTATGCCGTCGCCGACGGAGGCTTCGGAGGCTTCCGGTGGCCGCGCCGGGCCTCGGTCAGGGAGTCCGTGTTCGCCCGCCGGCCATGGTGCGCCGGCGGAACCGGACCCTTCGGGGAGGGGGCGGCGCGTCCAGCACCCGGTGCCCGGGGCAGGGACAGGGGCAGGAGTCGCTCACCTGCGCAGTCTCCTCGCGACTCCGGCCGGTGCGCCAGGGATTTCGCCGTCTGGAACCGTATGTGCCGAGGGCGCCATGGGGTGCGGCGCGGCTGGAGCGGTCGTGCATCCCGGCTGCGTCGTGTCGCCGGTGGCGGCTCGCCGGCACGTCCATGAAATTGCGGGGCGGCCATGGACGTTGATCAGGTCATGACTCAAGGTCCAGCACCTCGTCCACTGTCCGACGAAGCCCTTTCCAGCCTGCTTGGCAAGGAGTAGTTCGGCACACTCGCCACCGTCAAGCGCAGTGGTCACCCCCACCTGACCACCATGCTGTACAGCTGGGATCCCGAAGCCCGCATGGTGCGGTTCTCGATGACGGCCGACCGGGTCAAGGTCGGGCATCTCCTGCGTAACCCGCGTGCGGCGCTTCATGTGCAAGGTGGCGACGTGTGGTCGTTTGCTGTTGCTGAAGGCGAGGCCGAGGTCTCCGAGAGCACGACCGTTCCCGGCGACGCCGTCGGGCGGGAACTCCTTGAGATGATCCCGCAGGCAGCGAAGCCGGAGGATGAAGGTGCGTTCCTGGAGCAGCTGGTTGCCGAGCGCCGGGTGGTCATCCGGTTGAAGGTAGACCGCCTGTACGGCACGGCGCTCGACATCGACGGCTAGGACATAGCGGGTCCGTGCTGGTCACAGCCACTCGTTGAGGGCTGCGAGGGTCCGGTCGCCTGCTTGGTCGCCCGCGCCCCAGCCGACCGTATGCCGTCTATCAGCTGCCGCCGCGTCCACACAGCCGGGCCCACTGGCTGTTCATCAGGTCAGCCCTAGGCCGGGTCGGGGCACGAGGCGGTGGAGCCGGTCGTCGTCCAGCCGGTTCCGTGGACGAGGACGGACGGGGGAGTCGCGGGGGTGGCGGTGGCCGCGGAGGAGGCGGCGCCGGAGGGGGACGTGGGCTGGGGGGCGGGCGGCCGGGGGACGCCGGCCACCGTGCAGACCAGCTGCGTCAGGGCGGTGCGGCCGAGGGGAGGGACACCGCGGGGCAGCCGGACGGAGAGGGTGCCGTCGTTGACGGTCGTCACCTCTGGTGGGCCCGGCAGCCGGGGCAGTTCCGTGGTGGCCGTCGGGGTCTCGCTCGTGGACGGCCCGTCGAACAGCGCGCGCACGGCGCCCGCGTAGTCCCCGGGGCCGTCGATCTCGCGCGGGTACGGCCTCGGTTCGCCGCCGTGCAGGAAGTAGACGGGGGTCATGGTGGGCGGCGGGGACTGGTGGTCGGGAGCGGCCATGCCGCTCGCCGGTTCGCCGGCCTCGATGACGCCGGACCTGGGCACCCCGCAGGACGCCGTCAGGAGCGCCGCGGCGAGTCCGGCCAGCAGTGCGGGTACGCGTGAGCCCTTCACCGGGAACTCCCGTCGGTGTCGTCGCCGTCGGCCGAGTCGCGCCGCAGCGGGAGTTCGACCGTGAACTCCGCGCCGCCGCCGGGCAGGTTCGCCGCGCTGACGCGGCCCTGGTGCACCCGCACGTTCTCCGCGGTGATGGCCAGTCCCAGTCCGCTGTTCCGGCTCCTGGTCCGTGAGGTGCTCGCCTTGTAGAAGCGTTCGAAGATGTGCGGCATCGCCTCCTCGGCGATCCCCGGCCCGTTGTCGCTCACCCTGATGACGGCCCACGCCCCGTCCGCTCGCTCCTCCCGCTCCATGGTCAGCCGCACCGGCGGTGCCCCGTGCCGCAGCGCGTTGCCGACCAGATTGGCCAGCACCACGTCGAGCCGCCGCGGATCCACGCGCGTGCGCAGCACGCCCGGTCCGGGCACCCGCGTCTCCACCCGGTCCTGCCAGCCGCGCGCGGCGAGGGTGTTCGTCAGGGACTCGGCCAGGTCCAGTTCGTCCAGGTGGAGTTCGATCGCGCCCGCGTCGAAGCGGGAGATCTCCATCAGGTCCTCCACCAGCGCGCTCAGCCGGCTGGTCCCCTCGCGCACGAGCCGCAGCGCGTGGCCCGACTCCTGGTCCAGGTGGAGCGCGGTCTCGTCCAGCACGTCGGTGACCGCCGACATCGCGGCCAGCGGTGTGCGCAGTTCGTGCGAGACGTCGGCGACGAAGCGGCGCGCCTGGGCCTCCAGACGGCGCAGCTCCGCCACCGACTGCTCCAGCGCGGCCGCGGTGTCGTTGAACGACTGCGACAGATCGGCCAGTTCGTCGGAGCCGCTGACGGCCAGCCGGACATCGAGGTGCCCTTCCGCCATCCGGCGCGTCGCACCGCGCAGCGCCCGCACGGGACGCAGCACGCCGCTCGCGGCCAGCAGCGCCAGGGCGACGGCGAGGCACAGGGCCACCAGGGTGGCGCGCTCGATGTTGCCGACCATCACCTCGACGTACGCCTCTTCGGTGTTCTGCGGCACCACCAGGAACATCGCCATTCCCGAGAGCCCGGGCTCCGCGCCCGCGCCGGTGGCGTACGTGACCGGCATCCCGACGACGAGGTAGGAATGCCCGTCGGCGTTCACCCGCTGGAACACCGCGGCGCGTCTGGTCCGCACGGACCGGAGCAGTTCCGGGCTCAGCTTGCCGAAGTCGGCGCTCGGCGCCCAGGCGCGGCGGTCGCCGTACGTCGCCATGACCCGCCAGCCCTGTTCCGGGTTGGCGTGCAGCACCTGGTCCACCGCCCGCTGGAGCTCCGAGGCGTCCGGCTCCGGGGGTGTGTAGACGGCCACGGCGTTGACGCTGGTCCGGAACTGCTTGATCACGGCGTCCTGGCTCTGCTGGAGCACCCCCGTGCGCGCTCCCCGGAAGGCCAGTGCCCCGGTGCTCAGCGCGCTGACCGTGGCCACCAGGACGAAGGCCGCGATCAGCCGGGGGCGCAGACCGCGCAGCGGAAGCGGGACGCGCGCCAGGGCCGCCCGGAGGAACGGCACCCGCCCGGAACCGGGGCCGGCGGCTTCGCCCGCACGCCCGGTCCCGGCTCCGGCCGAGGCGGTCTCGCGGTCGGGCTTGCGCAGGCGCACGGGGCCGTTCACGAGGTGCCGAAGCGGTAGCCGAAGCCCCGCACCGTCTGGATGTACCGGGGCCGGCCGGCTGGCTCGCCGAGCTTGCCGCGCAACCGCTTCACACAGGCGTCCACGAGCCGGATGTCGCCGTAGTAGCTGTGCTCCCAGACCATCTCCAGCAGTTGCTGGCGGCTGAACACCTGGCCGGGCGAGGCCGAGAGGGTCAGCAGCAGCCGCAGTTCGGAGGGGGCGAGCGCCACGCGTTCGCCGCGGTGGGTCACCACGAGTCCGGCCCGGTCGATGACCAGCTCGCCGTGCGACTGCGGCCTGGGCCGGACGGTGTTCGGGACGGACGCGTCCTGCCTGCGCAGCACGGCCCGTATGCGGGCGTCGAGCACCCGGGCCCGGACGGGCTTGACCACGTAGTCGTCCGCGCCGGCCTCCAGCCCCACGACCACGTCGACGTCGTCCCCCTTGGCGGTCACGATGACGATCGGCACCTGGTCGCGGTCCCGGATGCGCCGGCACACGTCGAGACCGGACATGCCGGGCAGCATGAGGTCCAGCACGACGACGTCGGGGCGGAAGGAGCCGAGGTGTTCGCAGCCCTCCTCCCCGGTTTCGGCGGCGAGGACCTCATGCCCCTGATGCCGCAGGCCCAGCCGGACGGCCTCGCGTACGTCTGGGTCGTCCTCGACAAGCAGAACTCGTGGCACCTCGGGAGTGTAGGCAGATCGCCAACGGCGACCGTCCGGGGGAAGGGCCCCGGGACGGGAGCTGTTACCAAATGATCACACCGGGCCGAGGGCCGCCGGCCGGTGGTCCGGCCCGCGGCGGCACGAGCCGCCGGGACGCCACTCGTTACCGTTCCGTGATGATTCGCGCTCATGGTGATCATCTGCGATGGCCAGCTTGAGCTGCCATGCACTCTTCTCACCGGGCCGAACGCCGCCGCTCCTCGCGTCGTCGGCGGCGTCCAAGACGGCGGGGCAGGGGCTGGCTGGTCGCCCTGCCGACGGTCGCCGGACTGCTGGTCACCGCCGCCGTCCTCCTGGACGGCCGCAGCGACGCGTCGAGCGGCGCGCCGCAGCCGCGGAGCGCGGTGAGCACTTCCCCCACGTCCACGACCACGTCGAAGTCGAAGTCGCATTCGAAGTCCAGGGCCGCTCCGCCGCCCACCCCCGCGCGGTCCGCCACCGGCTCCGGGGCTCCGGCGAAGGGCACCGGCGCGTTCGTCACCGCACGGGCCGGCGGCGCCAAGGTCGGGCGGGGGTCGCGTCCGCTCCGCTACGTCGTGAAGATCGAGACCGGACTCGACATCTCACCGGCCCAGGCGGCCGACGAGATCGCGGACATACTCGCCGCCCCCCGGGGCTGGACCCGCAACCCGGCCTTCGCGTTCCAGCTGGTGAGCGCGGGACAGCCGCACGACCTCACGGTGAGCATCGCGACGCCGGGGACGGCGGACGCCCTGTGCTGGGCGGGCATCCACCAGGACACCGGGGGCGAGTACAACTGCGAGGTCCCCGGCGGGGTCGTGGTGAACCTCAAGCGCTGGGTCGAGGGCTCGCCCACGTTCGACGGCCCGATCCACGACTACCGGGCACTGATCGTCAACCACGAGATGGGGCACTTCCTGGGCTACACGCACACCACCTGCCCGGGGCCCGGTCGCCTGGCGCCCGTGATGATGCAGCAGATCAAGGGCCTGCACGGATGCGTCGCCAACGCCTGGCCGTACGACCGCAGCGGTGCCTTCGTCTCCGGGCCGACGGTGCGGTAGCCGTCGCCCCGCGTCGGCCTTCGGCCCGGTCCTAACCGTCCCCGCGGGCCGCCCGCGGCGAGCCGGTACCGGGGTCCTTCGGGGGCTCCCCTTCCCGCGGGTGCGGTCGGTTGCGCAGGGCCCGCGCGAGGGACTCCTGCCACGGAGGCGGCGCGGCGATCCCGCACGCGCTCCAGCGGTGGTGGGCGAGGACGCTGTACGCCGGGCGCGGGGCCGGGCGGGGGAAGACGGCGGAGGTGGTGGGGTGGATCAGACCGGGGTCGCGGCGGGCGAGGGCGAGGATCTCGCGGGCCAGCCCGAACCAGGTGGTGCGGCCGGACGCGGTGCCGTGGTAGATGCCGGGCGGGGCGTCGCCGGCCAGGGCCGCGCGGCCGAGGCGGACCAGCAGGACGGCCAGGTCGCGGGACCAGGTCGGCTGGCCGTGCTGGTCCGTGACGACGGACATGGGCGCTCCGGCCGCGGTCCGCGACAGCACCGTTTTCACGAAGTCGCGGCCGTGTTCGCCGTACAGCCAGGCGGTGCGCACGACATAGCCCGTGTCCGGAAGCGTCGAGGTCACCGCCTGTTCGCCGGCCAGTTTGCTCCGGCCGTACGCGTTGACCGGCGCGGTGGGCGCGTCCTCCGGGTAGGGCGTGACGGCGTCGCCGGCGAAGACGTAGTCGGTCGAGACGTGCAGCAGGCGGGCGTTCGAGGCGGCGCAGGCCTCGGACAGGTGCCGTACCGCCGTGCCGTTGACCTCGGTGGCCGCGTCCTCGGCGCGTTCGGCCGCGTCCACGTCGGTCCACGCCGCCGTGTTGACCACGACGTCGTGGCCGGGGACGGCGGCGCGCACGGCGGCCCGGTCGGTGATGTCGAGGTCCGCCCGGCGCAGGGCGGTCACCTCGGCGCGCGGGTCGGCCCCGAGGACGGCCGTCAGGTCCCGGCCCAGCTTGCCGCCCGCGCCCGTGACGAGCCATCTGACCGGTCGGCCGGTGCCGTGGGTCCCGGTCAACGCGCCGCCGGACGCGCGGACTTCAGCGGTTCCCACCAGTCGCGGTGCTCGCGGTACCAGGCCACGGTGTCCGCCAGCCCGTCCTCGAACTCCACCTCGGCCGTGTAGCCGAGTTCGGCCTCGGCCTTGCCGCAGTCGAGGGCGTAGCGCAGGTCGTGACCCTTGCGGTCGGGCACCCGCCGCACCATCTCCCACCCGGAGCCGGTCGCCGCCAGCAGCAGGCCGGTCAACTCGCTGTTGGTCAGTTCCCGGCCGCCGCCCAGGTGGTAGACCTGCCCGGCGCGCCCCTTGCGCAGCGCCAGGTCGATGCCCCGGCAGTGGTCGACGACGTGCAGCCACTCGCGGACGTTGCGGCCGGCGCCGTACAGCGGCACGTGCCGGCCGTCGAGCAGGTTGGTCACGAAGAGCGGGATCAGCTTCTCCGGGAACTGGTACGGGCCGTAGTTGTTGGAGCAGCGGGTGACCACCACGTCCAGGCCGTGGGTGCGGTGGGCGGCGAGGACCAGCAGATCGGAGCCCGCCTTCGAGGCGGCGTACGGCGAGTTGGGTGCGAGCGGGCTCTCTTCGGTCCACGCGCCGGAGTCGATCGAGCCGTAGACCTCGTCGGTGGAGACATGGACGAAACGGCCGGTGCCGTGGCGGTGGGCCGCGTCCAGCAGCGTCTGGGTGCCGAGCACATTGGTCACGGCGAACGGACGCGCCCCCGCGATGGACCGGTCGACGTGCGACTCGGCCGCGAAGTGCACCACGGCGTCATGGCCGGGCAGGACCTGGTCGACGAGGTCCGCGTCGCAGATGTCGCCGCGGACGAAGGTGAACCCCGGGTGTTCGGCGACCGGGGCGAGGTTCGCCATGACCCCGGCGTAGGTCAGGTCGTCCAGGACGGTGATCCGCAGGCCGCGGTGTACGGGATCCGGTGACGAGAGAAGCGATCTGACGAATTCCGAGCCGATGAAACCGGCGCCGCCGGTCACGAGGAGCCGCATGGATTCGAACTGTAGCTTGACGCGAGCGTGTGTGTCACCGAGATGATCACGGGACAGCGACCGTGGGTCACCCTGCGTCTCCGGCGAGGGTGACGGGATCGTACGCAAGTACGAAAGGAGGTCAGGAAGTTCGGGGGCCGTGCGGCGCCCGGCTTCCGGCGACCATGCGCGGACTACTTCTCGCCGGCGGCACCGGGTCCCGGTTGTGGCCGGTCACCAGGGCCGTGTCGAAGCAGCTCATGCCGGTGTTCGACAAGCCGATGATCTACTACCCGCTCACCACGCTGGTGCTGGCCGGCATCCGGGAGATCCTCGTCCTGACCGGCCCCGAGGACCAGCGGCAGTTCCGGCGGCTGCTGGGCGACGGCTCGCAGTTCGGGCTGCGGCTGGAGTACCGGGTGCAGGAGCGTCCCGAGGGCATCGCCCAGGCGTTCGTGCTCGGCGCCGACTTCATCGCCGACCAGCCGGTGGCGCTCGCCCTCGGCGACAACATCTTCCACGGCGCGGGACTGGACACCCGCCTGCGGCGGTACACCGATCCGGTCGGCGGGCGCATCTTCGCCTACCCGGTGGCCGACCCGTCGGCCTACGGCGTCGTGGAGTTCGACGAGAAGGGCCGCGCCGTCTCCATCGAGGAGAAGCCGGCCCGGCCGCGCTCCCGGTACGCCGTCCCCGGCCTGTACTTCTTCGACAACCGGGTGGTGGGGATAGCCCGCGGCCTCACCCCCAGCGCCCGCGGCGAGCTGGAGATCACCGACGTCCACCGGGCCTATCTGGAGCGGGGCGAGCTGAACGTGACCGTCCTGGACCGCGGCACCGCGTGGCTGGACACCGGCACGTTCGACTCCCTGGTGGGGGCCTCGGAGTACGTGCGGGTGATCGAGGAACGCCAGGGCATGAAGGTCGGCTGCGTGGAGGAGGCCGTCTGGCGCAGCGGACTGATCGACGACGCGCAACTGAGGGAGCTGAGCCGCCCGTTGATGGCCAGCGGGTACGGCCGCTACCTCCTCGGGCTGCTCGACGAGGAGCGGGACGGGGTGGCGTGATGGAGATCCGTGAGCTGGGCATCGCCGGGGCGTGGGAGATCCTGCCGCGGACCTGGACCGATCCCCGGGGCGTCTTCCTGGAGTGGTACCGGTTCGACCGGCTCGCCGAGGCCGTGGGCCGCCCGCTGGACCTCGCCCAGGGCAACATCTCCGTCTCCGCGCGCGGCGTGGTGCGCGGGGTGCACTTCGCGGACGTGCCGCCGGGCCAGGCCAAGTACGTCACCTGCGTCCGGGGCGCGGCGCTCGACGTGGTGGTGGACCTGCGCGTCGGCTCGCCGACGTACGGGCGCTGGGAGGCCGTCCGGCTGGACGACGTACGGCACCGGGCCGTCTACCTGGAGGAAGGCCTCGGCCACGCGGTCTGCGCGCTCACCGACGACATGACGCTGAACTACCTCTGCTCCGCGACGTACAACCCCGCGGCGGAGCACGCCGTCCACCCGCTCGACCCCGAACTGGGCATCGACTGGCCGGTGGACGACCCCGTGCTGTCCGAGCGCGACGCCGCGGCCCCCTCGCTCGCCGAGGCCCGCGCCGCCGGGTTCCTCCCCGACCACGCCACCTGCCGGCGCGCGGCGCGGCGCGGTTCCCGGCCGGTCGCACCGGGGCGAAAAGACGGATCGTTGTGATGTGCAGCTTCGTGCAAGACCACCTTGCACGAAGCTGCAAGCACGACCTCTCCATAAAAGCTCCCCGGTATGAAAGTGTCTGAGCACACCGTGAAGGGGGGCGAGAGCAAGTGGATTACTCCGTACTGGTTCCTTTCCTGCAGCGACGGCCCGAGCAGGTACTGCCTTATGCGGCCCTGGTCGAATGGACGGGAGCGCGGCGGCTCTGGCAGGGACAGAGCATGCTGATGGAGCCTTTCCAGACCCTCTCCGCCGTCGCGGGCGCCGGATTCCGGGTGCCGACCGGCCTCGGGGTCACGCTGATGCCGCTGCGCCACCCCTTCGAGGCGGCCCACCTCGTCAAGACCCTGGCCATGGCGACCGGCGAGAGCGTCGTCGCCGGGTTCGGGCCGGGCGCCAGGACCTTCCAGCAGAGCCTGCTCGGCGCGCCGTACCGCAGCCAGCTCACGGCGGTGCGTGAGTACCTGACCATCGTGCGGGGGCTGCTCGACGGTGACGTGGTCGACGTGCGGGGCGAGTACTACTCGTGCCACGCCCAGATGGGGCCGGTCATGGCCCCGCCGGTGGAGCTGGGCCTCGGGGTGCTGCGGCCCGGCATGGCGCGGCTGGCCGGCGAGCTGGCCGACGTGGCCGTCACCTGGCTGACTCCCGCCGCCTACCTGGACGAGGTCGTGCGCCCCGCGCTGCGGGAGGGCGCCGAGAAGGCCGGACGGACCGCGCCGCGGGTGACCGCGATGGTGCCCGTCGCGCTGGAGCGGCCGGGCCGGGACGTGGCCGAGTTCGTCCTCGCGAGCAATTCGGGACACATGCAGGCCCCGCATTACATCGACATGCTGGGGCGGGCCGGAATCGATTTCTCCAATCTCGATCCGAAATCCGCGGGACGGCTCATGGCGGACGCCGGCGCATTTGTCTTCGGCGACGAGGAACAGGTCGCCAAACAGCTTGGCGAATTCAGAATGGCCGGCGTCCAGGAAGTCGTGCTCAATCTGACTGGTGTGTGCAATCTCTATGGCCCGAAAGCCGCCATGGAGGATCTGAAGAAGATCCTCGCGGCGGTCGGCGCCGAGCGGAGGAACTCCGGTGAATGAGGCTCTGATCAGTCGTACGGGCAGGCACCTGCGGTCCTGGGCGACGGGCCGGCCGCTCGCCGGCGGCACGGCCGGGGGCGGGAGCGCGACCGTCGTCCTGGAGGACGCCGACCGGCTGCCCGCCGTGCTCGCCTCGGACGTCGTGGGCCCCCGCACACTCGTGCTCGTCCCGGGCGACCAGGACGGGGAGGAACACGGGCCGTCGGGCGCCACCGTCGTGGGCTTCGAGGGCTCGCTCAGCGAGCCGGGCGGCGACGCGTCGATCGGCGGCGCCATCTTCCTCCAGGTGCAGGACTACGGCACGAGCCCCTACATGTCGCTCCTCGGGACCACCCTGGTCCGGGTGGCCGGCGAACCCGACTTCGAGGCGTTCCTCGCCGACGCCGACCGGGCCCGTGAGACGGGCGAGTTCGAGGCGTTCGCGGTCAGCCCGGCCGTGCAGATCGCCGACCTCGGCGCCCTGGGCGAGGCCGCGCCGGACGACGGCCCCGGCACCCGGCTCTGGATCGCGGCCGACGGCGCCGTGTCCGTCTCCCCGCAGGGCACCCGGCTGGGCACGGCGGGCGACAGCGCCGCCGACCTGTCCGCAGCCTGGACCGCGGCGACGGCCGCCGCCCCCGCCGTGGCCCTCGGCCGCGCCGTGCCCGAGGCGGTCCGCGGGCCCGCCGTGGCCGAACGCCCCTGGCTGGGCCGGTACCTCGCCGCCCTGGACATGCTGCGCGACCTCCAGGTGCACGGCGTCTCCGACGTGCGGATCTCCGGCTTCGGCGGACGCCTCACGGCCGAACTGGCCGACGTGACCGGCGCCTTCGACGCCCAGGACCCCGCCGTGCCCTTCCTGGCCTGGACCCCGCAGGCGGCGTACGTCCGGGTGCCCGGGCACGACCGCACCTTCCGGCTCGGCGGCCGGGCCGCGCGGACGGCGGAGCGACTGCTCGTGCACGGCGACCCGGCGACGGCCGCCGACGGGGCGGACGCGGCCGCGGTGCGCCAGGTCCTCGACTTCTTCGCCGAGCGCGGCGCGCCCCTGCTGCCCGCCACGGCCGGCGCCCCGGCGGAGGTGGGCGTATGACCACCGCGCCGCCGCTGTCACCGCCCGGTCTGGCCGCGCGGGTGCTGGCCGGATACGGGGACCGGGTGGTCCTGCACGATCTGTACGACGAGGTGGGCGTGCCCGTCTACCACGACCTGGCCGCGACCGACACCAGCGAGATACGGGAACTGCTGCGGGTGGCCCGCGGCGGCACCGGACCGGTCCTCGAACTCGCCGCGGGCTCGGGCCGGCTGACGCTGCCGCTGCTCGCGCTCGGCCGCGAGGTCACCGCGCTGGAGCTCAAGGAAGGCATGCTGGACCTGCTGCGGGAGCGGCTCGCGACGCTCCCGGCCGGGGCGCGGGCACGTTGCACGCCAGTGCGGGGGGACATGTCCGCCTTCGACCTGGGGCGCACCTACGGCCTCGTGGTGCTCGGCACCACCTCGGTCTCGCTGCTCGACGACGCCGGCCGGGCCGGACTGCTCGCCTCGGTACGGGCCCATCTGCGGCCCGGCGGCACGTTCCTGCTGTCCACCGTCGACCGCGCCGCGGACGCCGGGGCCGAGGCCGACCTGGACTTCGAGGTGCGGGGCGCGAGCGGCCGCCGTTACCGGATGATCGAGCACTGGCCGCCCGGCGCCCCGGCGCGCGGCGTCACGATCCTGCCGCCCGAACGCGAGGCCGCCGCGGCCGACCGGATCGAGGTGCTGACCACCTCCATCCGGGTGCTCGCCGCCCAGCGGCTGGAGCGGGAACTCGCGGCCGCCGGGCTGCCCGTCGTCGCCCGGCACACACTGCCCGCCAGCGGCCCCCGGCACGTCGACGTCCTGATCGAGGCGGAGGCGGCGTGATGACCGAACTGTGGCCGTCGCTGCTGGACACCGCGCTGCACGGCGACGACGAACTGTGCGCCGTCTCCGCGCGGGGCGTGCGGGTGCGCTTCCTCGACGGACGCGAACTCCTGTGCGGAACCAGCGGCTTGTGGAACGCCAACCTCGGGTACGGCAACGAGGCGATCGCCGACGCCTGTGCGAAGGCGCTGCGGGAGGCCTCCTACCTCTCGGTGTTCCGCTACGAGAACCTGCCGGCCCGGCAGGCCGCGCGGGCACTCGTCGAGGCGGCCGGCGCGGATCACTGGGGGCGGGTGCTGTTCTCCACCTCCGGCGGCGCGGCCAACGACGTGGTGATGAAGCTGGCCCGGCACCACCACGCGCTGCGCGGCGAGGGCTCCCGCAAGCTGGTGGTGGGACTGCGGGACAGCTACCACGGCCTGACCTTCGGCGGCTTCGCCCTCACCGGCGAGAACCTCGGCCAGCCGGTCTACGGGGTGGACCAGCGGCTGGTCCGGCACGTGACCCCCAACGAGCCCGGCGAGATACGGGCGCTGGCCGAACGGCAGGGCCGGCAGATCGCCGCCGTCGTCGTGGAACCGGTCCTCGGCACCGGCGCGGTGCCGCTGACCCCCGAGTACGTGCGGACCCTGCTGGAACTGCGCGAGCGGTACGGGTTCCTGCTGGTCGCCGACGAGGTCGCCACCGGCTTCGGCCGGGTCGGCAGCCTCTTCGCCTCCCAGCAGTGGCCCGCGCCCCCGGACCTGCTCATCACCTCCAAGGGCCTGACCAACGGCACCTGCGCGGCGGCGGCCGTCCTGGTGTCCCGCGCGGTGGCGGACGCCTTCCACGCCTCCGGGGACGTCTTCGTGCACGGGGAGACCCAGGCCGGGACACCGGTGACCTGCGCGGCGGTGCTGGCGACGCTCGCCGAGATGCGGCGGCTGGACGCCGTCGCCTCGGCCCGCCGGCTGTCCGCGCGGCTCGACGCGGCGCTCGGCGAGCTGGTCGCCACCCACCCCCGGGTGAGCGGCACCACCGGGGCGGGCTGCTTCCGCTCGATCCGGCTGTGCCTGGCGGACGGCTCACCGCTGCCGCAGGACCAGGTCGCCGACGTGGTCGCCGCGATCCGGCGGGCCGGTGCCATCGTGCACCCCAGCGTGTCCGGCGTGCAGATCCTGCCGGCGCTCACCTACACCGACGCCGAGCTGGACGAACTGCTCGACCGGGTGCGGGCCGGGGTGGACGCGCACGCCGGAACGGCCTCCGCCACGGCGGCCGGTACGGAGGCGGTGTGATGGAGCCGGTCTGGAGCCTGAGCAGGCATCCGCTGACCCGGGTGGCGTACGGCCTCGACGGCCTCTCACAGTGGCTGACCCGGCACGCGGGCCGGCGGCTGACCATCCTCGTCGACGCGGCCGTGGCGGACGGCGAGGCCGAGGCCCGGGTGCGCCAGCGCGCCGCCTGGGCCGACCGGGACACCGAGCGGATCGTCCTGTCGGGCCCCGGCGACCTGGCGAGCGTCGCCCGGCTCGCGGCGGACCTCGCGGACCGCGAGTTCGTGGTCGCCATCGGCGGCGGGTCCCTGCTGGACCAGGCCAAGCTCGCCGTGCTGCTGGGCTCGGACCCGGCCGTGGGCGACCGCCTGACGGTACGTCAGCGCAGCGGGCTGGTGCTGCTGTCGGCCGACTCGGCACCCCGTGTGCCGCTGGTCGCCGTGCCGACGACGGTGGGCACCGGCAGCGAACTGAGCGGCGCCGTCTGCCTGTCGACGCCCGAGGGCAAACGGCTGGTGCTGGGCAACGGGCTGCAGCCCGAGGTCGCGGTCTACGACGCCGTGGCGACCCGGACGCTGCCCGGGGACCTGCTCGCCGAGGGCGTCCTGGAGGTGCTGTTCCGGCTGGCCGGGATGTACGCGGGCGACCACCGGGAGCTGCCGACCGAGGACGCGTTCGCCGAGACCCTGCTCCGGCGGCTGGTGCGGCTGGGCGACGAGGTGGCGGCGGCCCGCGCCGCGGGCACGGCGCCCGGCGACGCGACGCGGCTGGAGATCGCCAAGCTGAGCGGGCTCAGCCACCAGCCGTGGCTCAACCTCGGCCGGGACCCGTGCGCCTGCAAGGGCTGGTACCTCGCCAACGAACTGTCCACCGCCCTCGGGGTGCGCAAGATGACGGCCGCCGCCGCCCTGCTGCCCCCGCTGTGGCGGCGGATCACCCGGCCGGACCCCCGCTGGGGCTCGGCGGCCCGGCTGGAGCGGCTGTGGCGGGCGGTGTCGGCCGCACGGACCGCACCCGGTCCCGCGGACGATCCCGCGTCGGGGATCGACGCCCTGCTGGACGACTGGGGCATCCGGCGCTCCCTCGACGCACCGCCCGAGCGCGTCGCCGAGGTGGCCCGCGCCACCGTCCGGGCCTGGGGGCAGGGGCTGCCGACGCTCGGCGCCCTCACCCTCGCCGACGTGCACGAGGTCATGGCGGAGGCGGTCGGCGCGCCCGCCCTGGCCGGCCGCTGAACGCCCGGCCCCGCGCCGCACAGACTTCCGTCAGCCCCCGCTGACGGACGCACCACCAGGCATCGCACCGGGAGAGGAGGAAAGAAGATGCAGACCGCCAAGAACCAGGGTCCCTCCGCGCCGCTCGAGCTGGCGCTGCAGGAGCTGGAGCCGCACGAGCTGGAGATGCAGGAGCTGGAGGCGCTCGACGCGCCCTTCGGCTGGACTGACGTGGTGAGCCTCGTCAGCGGGCTGAGCGCAGGAGGGGTCGTCTCGTACGTGTCCCTCGTGACGCTGGCGACCTGAGTCTCCTGAAGCCCGGGTCCCGCGGACTCGCGGCTTCTCGAGCCCGACCAACCCGAAGACCCCTGGAAGGAGGTGAAGAACGATGCAGGAAAACAAGAACTCCGCCCTCGAACTGTCCATGCAGGAGCTGGACATGGAGGAGCTGGAGGGCATGGAGGCCCCCGACTGGTGGAACAGCTTCCTCGTGAGCTTCGGTGTGTCCGCCGGTGTGAGCGCCACCTACAGCTCGCTCGTCATCACGTCGGTCGTCGCGACCTGACGCGGGCCGGCCCCTGAGAGTGCCCTGTCCCGGATGCAGTCGCGTTGCATCCGGGCCAGGGCCTCCCCGGGAAATATACGTGCCGCCCAGCACTCCAAGGAGAGATGCGCAATGTCCCAGGCCGCTTCCCGCGGCTTTCCGTGGGCCCTCGCGGGCTTCTGGATCGTCGCCGTCATGGCCGCGCCCGGCATCATCTCGGCCCTCACCTCAGGCCGGACGCGAACCACTTCCCTCCTCGTCTGCATCGGCGTGGAGCTGCTGATCATCGCCGGTGTCGGCCTCTTCCTCCGGGCCCGGGGGAGGACCTGAGCATGACGGACGTAGTCGACATCGAGGGTCTGACCAAGCGCTACGGCGAGGTGACAGCGGTCGAGGACGTCTCCTTCCAGGTGAGACCCGGCCGCGTCGTCGGACTGCTGGGCCGCAACGGCGCCGGCAAGACGACGACCCTGCGCATGCTGCTCGGGCTGGCCCGGCCCACCGCCGGTCGGGCCACGGTGTTCGGCCACCCGTACGCGCAGCTCCCGCGCGCCGCCCACCGCGTCGGTGTCGCCATGGACGGCATCGGGCCCTCCAACGCCGCCACCGGCCGGGGCGACCTGAACATCTGGGCCAGGACCCTGGGCCTGGGCCGCTCCCGAGTGGAGCAGGTCCTCGAACGGGTCGGGCTGGCCGACGACGCCCACCGCAAGCTGCGCGGCTTCTCCACCGGGATGCGCCAGCGGCACGCCCTGGCGACGGCGCTGCTGGCCGACCCCGAACTGCTGATCCTGGACGAGCCGGCCAACGGCCTGGACCCGGACGGCATCCGCTGGCTGCGGCAGTTCCTGCGGTCCCTCGCCGACGAGGGCCGCACCGTCCTGCTCTCCAGCCATCTGCTCGCCGAGGTGGAGCAGACCGCCGACGACATCGTGATCCTGCAACGCACCCTGCGCTACAGCGGCACCGTCGCCGACCTCACCCGCAACGGCACGGTGAGCCTGGAGAGCAGCTTCTTCGACCTCGTCGGCCCGGCGGCGAAGGAGCCCAGCCATGCGTGACCTCATCGCCGCCGAATGGCGCAAGATCTGGACCGGGCGCGCCTGGTGGGCCCTCGGCCTGTCCGCGGCGCTGCTGTGCGTGCTGGCCGACGCCGGCTACCTCACCCAGGCGCTGGACCAGCTGCCCAAGGGCACGACCACCGAGGCCGACCTGACCTCCACCCTGGTACAGGGCTGGTTCATGGTCGAACTGGTCGCCGCCCTCGCCACCATGCTCGCCGTGACCCGCGAGTTCTCCAACGGCGCGATCTGCCGGACGGCGCTGCTCGGCGGCGGGCGCGGCCGGGTGCTCACCGCGAAGCTCGTGGCCGCGGCCGGCACCGGGGCCGTGTACGCGCTGGCCGCGGGCGCCGCGGCGGCGGCCAGCCCCTGGCTGTTCCTGGCCGGCCGCGCATGGCACCCGCAGTGGACGACGACCACCACCTGGACGCTGCTCGGCGTGATGCTGGTGATCGTGGTGGGCGCCCTGTGGGGCAGCCTGCTCGGCATCGTCATCCGGCAGCAGGTCGTCGCCATCGTCGTGCTGCTGCTGAGCACCTGGCTGGTGAGCGAGGGCCTGCTGCGACTCGCCCCGGAGATCGGCCGGTTCACCATCGACGAGGCCATGGCCGCGGTGTACCGCAGCGGCAACGACGGCGTGCTGCCCATCCCATGGGCCCTGGTGGTGCTCGCCGCCTGGATCGTCGTCGCCGGTGTCGCGGGCCGGACCCTGTTCCTGCGCCGGGACCTGCCGTGAAACCGACGCTGAACCGCCCGCGGCCGGAGGCCGCCGCGCCGCCGCCGCTGCCGCGGTACCCGTGCCTGGCCGAGGACGTGGTGGTGCACGAGCCGGCCGAGGCGGGCGCCCCCTGGATCGTGCAGTTCGACGCCGGCCGCTACCTGCGGGTGGGCGCCGGGATGGCGCGGCTGCTGCGCTCGGCCGACGGCACCCGCACGGCCGACGACATCGCCGCCGTGCTCGGCGCCCCGTGGACGCCCGAGCTGGTGGGGGAGGGGCTGACCCGGGCGCAGCGGATGGAGCTGCTGAGCGGCACGGCCCGCAAGCCCGCCGGGCGCCGCAGGTTCGCCTTCGTGCCCCCGCTGACCTTCCAGTTCACGGTGGTGCGCCCGGAGCGGTTCCTGGCCCGGTTCCGGCCGCTGGCCGCCCGGCTGGCACACCGCTCCTGGGCGGCGGCGCTGGTGGCGCTGGTGGTCGTCGGCATCCTCTGCCTGGCCTTCCAGCTGCCCGCGCTCGCCCACGCGCTGAGCCACCGCGTGTCGGTGTCCACGCTGGTCACCCTGGTGGTCGTCACCTACGTCGGCACGGTGCTGCACGAGATGGCGCACGGCATCGTGCTCAGCCACTACGGCGGCAAGCCCAGCCGCATGGGCGTGATGCTCTTCTACCTGACCCCGGCGTTCTTCTGCGACGTCACGGACGGCTGGCGGCTGCCGGGCAGCGGGCAGCGGGTGCGGATCGCGCTCGCCGGCATCACCACCCAGGCCGCCATCGGCGGGGTGTCGGGCATCGCCGCGGCCGTCGTCGCACTGGCCGGGGGCGCCCCCGGCATCCGCGACACGCTGCTGCTGCTCACGCTGACCACCTTCGTCTCGGGGGTCTTCAACGCGCTGCCGTTCGTGAAGCTGGACGGCTACCTCGCGCTCATGAGCCACCTCGACATCTCCCACCTGCGGGACCGGTCGATGACCGACGCGCGGCGGCTGGTGGCCCGGGTGCTGTTCGGCGGGCGCTACGAGCGGGCCCTGCCCGGTGTGCCCTGGGCACCGCTGTTCGGGCTGGCCTGCATGGTCTTCCCGGTCTACGTCCTCGCCATGGCCTTCACGGTGTGGCAGAGCATGCTGGAGGCCATGGGACTGGTCGGCGCGACCGTCGTCTCGCTGGGCCTCGCCTACCTCGCGCTGCGCCTGTACTCGGGCGCCATGCGGCTGGGCGCCGAGGCACGTGCCGCGGGTGCGCGCCGGTGGCGGATCTGGGCCGTCTCGCTGGTCGTGCTCGCCGCCCTGACCGGCATCGCGCGGGAGGTGTCCCTCCCCTACACGGTCTCCGGCGGCTTCGTGCACAGGGACGGGCGGGTGCTGTTCGTGGCGACGGGCGCCGCCGACATGGACGCCGTCACCCCGGGCGCGACGGTGCGGCTGAAGGGCAGCGGCGTCGTGCTGCACGAGGACCTGGGCGAGGCGCGGGTGGCCGGCTCCCGAACCGTGCAGGTCGAGGCCCCGTTCTCGGTGTTCGCGCCGGTCGCCGGGCTCGACTCGATGAAGCTGCCCGCCACCGGCGTGCCGCTGCGCGTGCCCCGGCCGCCCGCCGCGGCCACGGGCCTGGCCGAGGTGGACGCCGGCCGGCGCAGCGTCGGCGACTGGCTCTACCTCCGCTACCTGGCACCTTTCTGGCGCTGACCCCGGCCGCCACGGGCACCGCGTGGCCGTCCGGGGCGGCACGCCCCCGGACGGCCGCGCCTTCTCGGCGTACCGGCCCTCGCCTCTTCCCCAGCTCCCCAAGGCGGTTGATCATGGACATACTTCGGCATCTGATGTACTGCCCGCCGGGCACCCCGTACTTCGACCGGGACGACGCGGACTCGGCGGCACCGGACGACTTCCCGGCCGTCGCCGCCCCCGGGCCCGAGGGCTGGACGCGCGGCACCGGACCGGACTGGGCGATGCTGACCCCGCCCGGCCACCGGCTGCCCGCGCAGGGCTGGAAGATCCATGTCTCGGCCACCCCCGGCAACGCCGAGGACGTCCTGCGGCGCTGCTGGGACTATCTGGTGCCGCGGGGCGTCGCGTTCAAGTTCATCCGCAGCCGCAAGGTGCTGCTGCGCCGCAACGGCAAGTACGGCGACCGCAGCGCCAGCGGCAAGTTCGTGACCATCTACCCCGAGGACGAGGAGCGGTTCGCGCTCGTCCTGGCGGAGCTGGGCGAACTCCTCGACGGGGAGCCGGGACCGTACATCCTCAGCGATCTGCGCTGGCGCTCCGGCCCGCTGTACGTGCGCTACGGCGGGTTCGTGGCCCGCACCATGAAGACGCCCACCGGCGAGAGCGTCCACTGCATCGAGGACCCCGAGGGACGGCTGGTGCCCGACCGGCGCGGTCCCTCCTTCCGCCCCCCGGAGTGGGTGACGCCGCCCGCCTGTCTCGACGAGGCGCTGCGGGCACGCGAGGCGGGCACCCTGGAGGACTTCCCCTACCGGGCCGAGAAGGCCCTGCACTTCTCCAACGGCGGCGGCGTCTACCGGGGCAGCGACCTGCGCACCGGGGAGCCGGTGCTGCTGCGCGAGGCCCGGCCGTACGCCGGACTCGACACCCAGGGCGAGGACGCCGTGGCGCGGCTGCGGCGCGAACACGACTGCCTGCGCCGGCTCGACGGCCTGCCGTGGTTCCCGCGGCTGCTCGACGCCCGGGTGGGACACGAACACCACTTCCTGGTGCGGGAGTTCGTCGAGGGCGAGACCCTCGCCACCGCCATCACCCGGCGCCTGCCCAAGGCCCCCGAGACGGACCCGCAGGGCGCCCGCGCCTACACGGACTGGGCCCTCGGCGTGCTCGACGAGGTGGCGCGGGGCGTCGCCGCCATGCACGAGCGGGGCGTCTGCTTCGGCGACCTGCACCCCGGCAACGTCCTCGTGCGCCCCGACGGAACGGTCGTCTTCATCGACCTGGAGACGGCGTCGACCGACCCGGACGCCACCCAGATCCACGCCGCCCCGGGGTTCGCCGCGCCCGCCGGGCACCGGGGCCCGGACATCGACCGGTACGCCCTCGGCTGCCTGCGGCTGGCCCTGTTCGCGCCGCTCACCACGCTGATGGGCTGGGGCCCCGGCAAGGTGGACCAGCTGATCGACTACGTGGTGTCGCGGTATCCGCTGCCCGGCGACTGGGGCGACCGGGTGCGCGCCGACCTCGCACCGGCCGCCTCCGCCGCCGGACCGGGCACGGCGGGCGGCCCCCCGGCCGGGGCCCCGGCCCGTGCGGGGGACGGCGACGGGCGGTGCGCGCTCGCCGCGGGCCTCGTCGCGGCGGCCACCCCGCACCGCGCGGACCGGCTCTTCCCCGGCGACGCCGCGCAGTTCTTCGTCCCGGAGGGCGGCGCCTGCCTCGCGTACGGCGCCGCGGGCGTGCTCTGGGCGCTCGCCGAGACGGGGCAGGAGGTGTCCGAGGAGCACACGGACTGGCTGGAGCGCGCGGCCGGTGCGCTCACCGACCCCGCCCCCGGCCTGTGGACCGGTCTGTCCGGCATCGCCGGGGTACTCGCGCGGCTCGGCCGTACCGGGACGGCCGGTGAACTCCTCGCGCGGGTCCGGGAGTCGGACGCCCCGGACGACAGCCTCTTCGACGGGCTGGCCGGTACCGGACTGGCCCAGCTGTACTTCGCCCGGACCACCGGGGACGACGACGCGCTCAAGTACGCCCTCGCGGCCGGCGAGCAGCTCGCCGCCCGGGCCGCCGCCGGTCCGCCGCGCCGCGGTCACGTGGGTCTCCTGCGCGGCCGTTCGGGCGGCGCCCTGCTCCCGCTGGCCCTGTACCGGCACACCGGAGACACCGCCTGGCTGGACGCCGCCCGCGCGCTGCTCGACAGCGACGTACGGGCGCTCGGCTGGCGCGAGGAACCCGGCCAGGACACCGCGGGGCCGGCCGGCTGGGCACCCGGCTCGCCCGGTTCCAGACCGCAGTTGGCGGCCGGCGGCGCGGGCACCGCGCTGGTGCTCGCGGACTACCTGGACCACCGGCCCGACCCGGATCTCGCGCGGGTCCGCGACAGTGTCCTGGACGCGGCGCGGGACGCGATGCCCCGCACCGCCGGGCTCTTCCACGGCTGGGCGGGGGTGGCCCTGACCCTGCGGCGCCTGGGCGGCGAGCCCACCGCGCGGCAGCGGGAGCGGCTGCTGGACGTCCTCGGCCTGTTCCGGGTGGAGCACGAGGGACGGCCCGCCTTCCTGGGCCACGAGAACCTGCGGCTCTCCACCGACCTGGCCACCGGCGGGGCGGGAGTGCTGCTCGCGCTGCACGCCCTGGACGGCCGGCCCGTCGCCCTGCCGCTGTGCTGAGCCCCGAGACGAAGGACGGTCCCACGGACATGACAGCCACCGGCACCCCCCGGGTGTCCGTCGTCTGCCCGACGTACAACCGGTCGCGGGCGATCACCAGGACCATCGACTCCGTGCGGGCGCAGACCGTCGGGGACTGGGAACTCCTGGTGGTCTCCGACGGCTGCGACGACGACACCGAGGACTGGGTGGCGCGGGCGGCGGGCGAGGACCCGCGGGTGCGCCTGCTGCGGGTGGCCAGGTCCGGTCACCCGAGCGGCCCGCGCAACGCGGGGCTCGCCGCGGCCCGCGGCGCGTACATCGCCTACCTCGACCACGACGACACCTGGTACCCGCACCACCTCCGGGTCGTCCTCGGGATGCTGGAGGCGGGCGCCGAGATGGCCGCCACGGGCTGCGAGTACCGCGACGCGGCCGGGCGGGAAGTGGCGCCGCTGCCCCCGCTGTCCTGCTGCTGGCACCCCCAGCTCCAGTTGATGGGGCCCATGTTCGAGCCGTCACGGGTGGCGCACCGGCGCGGGCTGGTGGAGGCGGTGGGCGGCTGGCGGGCGGGCGCCGGGCTTGAGGACTGGGACCTGTGGCTGCGGCTGGCGGACGCCGGGCACGTCTTCCGCACGGTGCTGGAGCCCACCGCCGTCCTGCTCACCGACGGCGGGACCCGCAGGCACCGCATGCCCCGGCCGCACCGGATGCCGCTGATCACCATGACGGACGCCAGGGCCGCGCACGCCCTCCTGGTGGAGCTGCGCGCCGGGCGGCACGACGCGGCCTTCCGCGCCGCGTGCCTGGCGGACATGCGGGAGTGGTACACGCGGATGGCGGCCGACCGGACGTTCGCGCGCCCCGCGGACTGGCACGGCGATCTGGAGGCCGAGGTCGAACGGGTGGTGGCCGGCGCCGGAAAGCTCTTCGAGGAACTCGTCCTGGTGCCGGAGCGGGGCCGGTTCGCGCTCGCCAAGAACCTGCTGTGCGCCCGTCCGGAACACGCCCGCCGGGCCACCGGGCTGCTGCCCGCCATCCAGCCCCGGCAGTTGCGGCTGCTGCGGGAGCTGGCGGGCACGGCGGTGTGCGCGCCCGCCGGCTCCTCAGATCCAGCCCTTGTCCCGGGCCAGTAGCGCGGCCTGGAAGCGGGTGCTCGCGTTGAGGTGCTGGAGCAGCCGGGCGATGCGGGCCCGGTAGGTGCGCACCGAGATGCCCAGCTCCCGCGCGCCGGCCTCGTCCTTGTCGGTGCACGCCATCACCTGGAGGACCTTGAGGTGCAGCTCGTCCAGCCCCTCGCGCGCCTCGTCGGGCCGCAGGCGGGGCAGCGCGTCGGACGCCTGGGACCAGCACCGTTCGAAGAAGCTGTGCAGCGCGTGAACCAGCACGTTCTGACGCACCATCAGTGCCTGTCGTGCGGTCGCGTCGGCGGTGGTCTGGACGAGGGCGGTCTCCCGGTCGAACACCGCGATCCGGTCGAAGCTGCCGTCCAGCAGCCGGAACTCGGCGCCATGGTCGGCCAGTTCCCGCAGGTGCCCGGCGGGTTCGCGGTCACGGAGCGCGGTGCGGTGCGCGAGCACCCGCAGGGCGACGCCCCGGCGCAGGCAGCGCAGATCCGCCTCGCGGGTGCCGGTGAGGTGCTCGTGCGCCGGCAGCCACGACGGCTGGGTGACGAGGACCTCGCGCCGGGCGAAGAAGGCGAGTTCGTCGATGCGTTCGTGCACCGCGTCCGCGCCGTCCAGCGGTTCCACCTGGCCGGGGTCGCCCGTCCGGCCGCGGCCCCGGGTGACGCGCAGCACGAAGGACTGGGTGGTCGACAGGACTTCGAGCTGCTGTTCCTGAAGGGCTCGCAACCGCCGCTCGGCGAGCTGCTCTATGCCGATGCCCGGGTCGACGGGGGAGGGCTCCCCGTCGGTGTCGAGGTGGATCATCCCCTGCTGTTCCAGCCGCTTGAGGCTGAGGCAGAGTTCCGCCGCCTCCAGGCCGAGCGCCGCGAGCAGACCCGTTCTGGTCAGGTCGGGGTTCTGCAGCAGCGTCCGGTACACGGACTCGTCCAGCGGTTCCACTCCCAAAGCGGTCAATTCCCATACGCCCATGTGTTCCCCCGCGAACAGTCGCCACCGGTGCTGGAAGTTGACCGGATCCTTCCATAGGTGGCTGAAACATGTCAAAGTGGAAGTAAAGTCACCTGGCGGCCCTGCCGGATAGGTCTGTTCGCCCGGCGCGCCGCCGTGCTTCCCCTGGACATGTGTGCCCCGTGTGAAGGTGGAGTACTCCTGTTTCGGTTGGGGAGGAAGGGATCAATACCGTTGATCCTCAAGGCCGTTGACGGCCGCAACCGGTGACGCGTGCGACGCGTCATGACCAGAGACTGGGGAGGTCTTGTGGACGCTGGGCTTACCGTGGGTGAGCGGATCGTGCTGCTCGGGCTGGACGAGGCGGACGGCACCCCGCGTGAACAGCTGCGGGTGGGCTGCGCGGTGGCGGCGGCGCCGCTGCTGGACCTCGTGCGCTCCGGCCGGGTGGTGGCGCGTGACGGTGGGCTCGCCCTCACGGAAGAGCCCCCGGACGACGAGCCGTTGGCGGCGGCCGTGGCCGCGCAGATGCGCCGCGCCCCGGACGCCAAGCCCCAGGCGTGGCTGCTGGCCGTGCGCGACGAGGCGGTCACCGCCGCCTACGAGGGACTGCTGGCCAAGGGCGTGGTCCGCCAGGAGGGCCGCAAGCGGCTCGGCGTCTTCGGCTCCCACCGCTATCCTCCGGCCGACCCCGCGGTGCTGTCGGCCCTGCGCGCCGAACTGTCCGCCGTGCTCCTCGCGAACGCCGAGCCGGCCCCGGACACCGCCGAACTCCTCACCCTGCTGCACCGGGCGGGCCTCGACGCCCTCGCCCTGCCGGACGCGGACCCGGCACGCATCGCCCCCCGCATGGCCGAGGTGTCCGCCGCCCTGGAGCCGGACGGCACGGTGGGCGACGCGGTCTCGGCGGCCCTCGCCGCGGTGACGGTCCTCCTCGCCTCGATCCCGGGCCTGACGGGCTGACCCCGGGCCGCCGCCGCACCGGGACGGACCCGGCCCGCCCGCCGCGTGGCCGTCGTCCGCCCCGCCCCGTCACCCGGCAGCTCGTCCGCCCAGCCCCCGCGCCCCGCCCGAGTGGATCTTCAGCCGCCCGTCGGGCGAAGATGGCCGCGGCCCGGTGCCGGACGAGGTGCCGGGTGAACGGGAGCAGCGGAGGGCAAGTGGCAGAGCGCTACGTCGTCGGCGAACTGGACGATCACGACGAGGCGTGGCCGGACATCCCGGCGCCCGCCGAGCCCGGCGCGTGGCAGGCGCCCGCCGAGCTCGAACAGCGCCTGTACGACATGCTGACCCGCCACGCGGCGAGCGAGTGGCCGGACGAGGAGTCGGCGGAGGAGGCCCGGGGCGATCTCCAGGTCGCGTATCTGCGGGCGCTCGCCGAGGACCTGGTGTACGTGCCGTTCCGGTACGAGGAGACCTCGCCGGACCCCGCCCGGCGCACCTTCCACGTCCACGACACCCCCGTCGGGGGGCTCGTCGCCGTCTACACCCGCGGCCTGCTGCCCCGCCCCCACCCGCACGTGGTCTTCGAGGCCTACACGCTGCGCGACCTGGCCGACGACCTGCCCGGCCACGTCGCCGGCATAGCCGTCAACAACCGCACGCCGGTCCCCATGCTCATGGCGGCCGACGAGGAGGAACGCGAGGTGTGGCGGGCGCTGCACGAGGAGCACTGGGACGAGGACGGCCGCACCGACCGGCTGGTCACCCGGCGCACCGGCGCCCCGCCCGTCGGCCGTCTCCTGCACGGCCTGGCCCTCGGCGCCCACATGTGCTTCGTCAACGGCGAGGCCTGGAACAACCCCCACTACCACGGGCTCGGCCTCTCCATGGAACGCGAACGGCTCGCCAAGTGGTGGGGCGTGACCGGCCGGGAGGAGTGGCAGGAGACCCAGCGGCGGCTGCTCGACCGCGATGTCACCCCCTGGTACTGGGAGTTCGTCCTCGACGCCCGCGAGGCCCTCGCCGAGCGGCAGCCGGGCGGGCGGCCGGGGGCCGTCGACGCCACCGCCTGGCGCGAGTGCGTGGAGCTGACGCTGCGCGAGCGTGCGGCCGGGCTGCCGGCGGAGGAACGCGGCGCGGACTGGGAGGACTTCGTCGGACACGTCGTCGGCCTGGTCGGCAAGGTGCTGCGCTACGAGGCCCGGTTCCGCGCCGACGGGCTGCTCCCGGCGGACGGCACGGTGCGCTCCGTCGCCGCCTGGGACATCGGCCGCGCCTCGATGATGGCCCGCTGGGGGTACGGCGCCCGGTACGCCACCCGCGCCGAGCTGCGCGAGGCCGTCACCGCGGCGAGCGACGCCGCCCGGGCCGCCCACACCTCCTGGCCGGACTTCTCCGCCGGCTACGCGCTGGGCCGCTGCCTGCACTTCGACGAGGAGGAGTTCGGCGGCTGGTACCAGGAGATGCGCGCGGCCCACCACGCCCTGGCCACCCTGCCGGACAGCCCCTGGAGCACCGTGCCCTTCCGGCTGCCGGGCGAGGCGGGGCGGGCCGGGTAGCGACCCGGCCCGGTCCGAACGGAAGACCCTAGAACGTGCCCCCGTACCCCGGTGCGGGATCGTTCACCCAGCCGGCCAGCAGGACCAGGCGCGAGTCGCGGTCGGTGGCGAGGAAGGCGAAGGGGCGGTCGAAGGCGACGCGGACCACCGTGGTCTCGTAGCGCACCTGGGGCGCCCCGGAGCCGTACACGGCCTGTACGGCCGTCACCGCCCCCGCGCGAAAGCCCAGCGGGCCGAACCGGGCCACGGCCGACTGCCGGGCCTGCTCCACGGCCAGTGGCTGCTCGCTCACCCCGGGGAAGTGGCCGAACCGCGGGTCCGCCGCCGTCCTGAGCCCGAACAGGTCGGCCAGGGCCAGCAGATCGTGGTCCGCGCGCACCTCGTACGCCACCGTCGTCACGTCCAGCGACGTGGGCTCGGGCGCGGCGGCCTGCTGCCGCTCCACGTGCAGGCCGGGCCCGACGTGGCCGTACGGCAGGGCGCCGCCCGGCGTGAGAGCCAGCGCGCGCTCCACCACGGCCACCCCGGCCGTCAGGACCTGTCCCGGCGTCATGCGCTCCTCGCCGAGGACCAGATGGACGTCGATCCCGTTGTCGCCGGGGACCGTCAGCGCGGTGACGAAGCCGTCCGCGGTGCCGGCGACGCCCACCCGGTCGGGCCGCACGCTGCGCCGGTGCAGCCCGCGCAGGGTGCGGCCGCGCCAGGGGCCCGCCTCGGGGACGAGGGACCGCTCGTCGAAGGGCTGGCGCCAGCCGGTGTGCAGGGCGAGCGCGCCCGCCAGCACCATCCGCGACTCCCGGGCCAGCGTCACCGGCATCCGCTCGACCAGACCGCCGGTCCGCTCGGCCGCCCAGGCGTCCAGCCGTTCCTGCGCGGTGACGAGGTCGTCCCCGAACACGCCGTGCGCCCCGGCCGGCAGCCCGGCCCGCCACTCGTCGCGCAGCGGCAGCGTGTGGTGCGTCCACAGGCCGAGGGCCGCGTCCAGGCCGGGCGTCGAGCCCAGGGTCGCCAGCAACTCCCGTGCGAGCGGGGCCGCTTGCTCCGCGGGCACGCCCAGCGCGCCCGCCAGCTCCTGCCGGGCGGGGCCCGCCGCGCCGTCCGCGAGCAGGGCCAGCAGGGGCCAGACCCCGGCGGCGGAGAACGCCGTGCCGCCCTGCGCGGCGGCCGCCCAGCGCGCCGTGAGCCCGTTCACCGTGTGCGCGGTGCCCTCGGCCCTGCTGCCCACCTTCATTCCGCCCCCTGTGTCCCGCTTACCTGCGACAAGTCGTAAGAGGCACGGTACCGGGGCCGATGGACTCGCCCGCGGGCGCCCGGAGTTGTCCGGGAGGTACGACCAGGTGTGAAGGGGTGCCCGGGCGGGGGAGAAAGTGCTGGGTGCGGCCCTCCCCGGCCGGATGTCATCACTTCGAGTGATTCTCTGGCCTTTGCTTGCACGGCTCAACCCAGGGTTGCCACGCTGTTGCTGTCTGTACAACCTGATGGGAGCGGCCAGTGACTTTCGGTGAGCAGCCGGCGTACCTGCGTGTCGCGGGTGATCTCCGCAAGAAGATCGTCGACGGTTCACTGCCGCCCCACACCCGCCTCCCCTCGCAGGCCCGCATCCGCGAGGAGTACGGCGTCTCGGACACGGTCGCCCTGGAGGCCCGCAAGGTGCTGATGGCCGAGGGGCTGGTCGAGGGCCGCTCCGGCTCGGGGACGTACGTGCGGGAGCGGCCGGTGCCGCGCCGGGTCTCCCGCTCCGGCTACCGCCCCGGCGGCGGCGCCACGCCGTTCCGGCAGGAGCAGGCCGACGCCTCGGTGCGCGGCACCTGGGAGTCCAGCAGCGAGCAGACGGAGGCCGGGAGCGTCATCGCCGAGCGGCTCGGGATCAAGGCCGGCGAGCGGGTCATGCGCACCAAGTACCTGTTCCGCGAGGCCGGGGAGCCGATGATGCTCTCCACCTCCTGGGAGCCGCTCGCCCTCACCGGCCGCACCCCGGTGATGCTGCCCGAGGAGGGGCCGCTCGGTGGCATGGGCGTGGTCGAGCGGATGCGCGCCATCGACATCATCGTGGACAACGTCACCGAGGAGGTCGGCGCCCGCCCCGGTCTCGCCGAGGAACTCCATCTCCTCGGCGGCGTCCCCGGTCATGTCGTGCTGGTCGTCCAGCGGACCTACTACGCCTCCGGCCGCCCGGTGGAGACGGCGGACGTGGTGATCCCGGCGGACCGCTACCGGGTGGCGTACCACCTGCCCGTGAAGTGAACGGGAGGGCGCCGGTTCACCGGAAACCGCGACCGGTGCCCGTGGCGTCGTACACACTGCCGGAGTGACGTAGCGCACACCCGGGGCTCGTCCCGTACGCGGATGCGCCGGGCGCGCGGCCGGACCCGGTGCGGGACCGGGGTCACCGCGGGATCGTTCCCGCAGGTGGAACCGGGGTGGAGCGGCGGGTGCCCGGACCGGGCCGGTGCCTCCCCGGAGGGCGCATTCGTTCGCGTGCGCCCCCGGCGTTCTGGCTGGTTGCGTACCTCTTTGTGAAAAGGCGTATTCGGTGCGTGAAGGTAGGGCGTACGCTCGGGCATATGCGGATTGCGGTTTCCTTAGGCGAGGCCCGGTGGGGGCCCCGGACGGGATGGGGGTCCCGTGATGCCGGAAAGGGTGAAGAGATCGATGGGGGCGGTGCGGGGCATGAATGAGGGCACGGTTTCCCTGCCCTGGATCGTGATACGGCAGGACGACAACGGCAATCGCTACCGCGTCGGCCGCTACGCGACCAAGGCCGAGGCCCAGAAGGTGGCCGACAGCTTCGAGGACCGGGAGCACAAGCAGCTCTACTCGGTCGAGCGCGTCGCGCAGAACGGGGACGGCGGCCGCAACTGACCGGTGGCGCCCGCGTCAGGGAGCCTCCCGTAGGCTCCGCTCCATGACGCCCGAGACCCGACGGATCGTGGTGGTGGGGGCCGCCCTGCTCGACGGCGGCCGCCTGCTCGCCGCGCGCCGCAGCGCGCCCCCCGAACTGGCCGGACGCTGGGAGCTGCCCGGCGGCAAGGTGGAGCCGGGTGAACGGCCCGAGGACGCGCTGGTGCGCGAACTGCGCGAGGAACTCGGCGTCGACGCCGAGACGGTGGAGCGCGTACCCGGCGAGTGGCCCCTGCGGGAGCCGTACGTCCTGTGGGTGTGGACCGCCCGCCCGCGCCCCGGCTCGCCCGCGCCCCGGCCCCTTGAGGACCACGACGCATTGCGCTGGCTGACCCCGGCCGAGCTGTGGGACGTGCCCTGGCTGGACCAGGACGTGCCGGCGGTGCGCGAGGTCGCCGCGCGCCTCGCCGCCGGGGCCCGCTGACGGCGGCGCCTCGGGGCAGGACCGCCGGTCACCGGACGCCTCACGACCGGGACCCGCCGGCCATCGCGCACCCCGCCGACTGCCGCGCCTCCCCGCCGGGACCCGCCGGCCGTCTCCGTCTAGGCCGTTCGACCCACACACGGACGGCAGGGGCGGTACTGGCCATCACATATCGGGTATGGGCCCATTAACCCCACTAAACCGGACTTGGGTGGGCTCGCGGCCTGGGAAGTGATCGGCGTGATCGACACCGATGGCGACTGCGCCGAGTGGACCTTTCCCGCGGAGCCGGGCGCCGTGCGCAGCGCCCGCGCCGTGGTGCGCGGCCAGTTGCACGGCTGGGACCTCGACTGTGTCGCCGACCTCGCGGCGCTGCTCGTCAGCGAGCTGGTCACCAACTCGCTGCGCTACGCCACCGGCCCCATCGGCGTCCGGCTGGTGCGGCCCGTCGGCGGCGACGACTCGCTGCTCGTGGAGGTCTCCGACCCGCTCCCCGACCCGCCGCGCGAACGCGTGGCCCGGCCCGAGGACGAGAGCGGACGCGGCCTCCAGCTGCTCGCCGGCTCCTCGCGCCGCTGGGGCACCCGGCCCGGCGCGAGCGGAAAGACCGTCTGGTTCGAGCTGGCCGTGCCGAGGTGAGGTCCGCGCAAGCACCTGCCCCGGGGCGGTGGGGCGGGGGCGCATGGGGTGGCACGAGGCGGTGCGGGGTGAGGCAGGGGCGCCCGAGGGCGCGGAGGGGGTGTACACGGCCCGCCGCGTGGCCCCTCGCGTGACTCCGGCTCGCCGGCCGGTGCGGAGCGTGTGGTTCGAGGGCGTGTTCCCTGGTTAGAAGAGTGGCAGTGTTGTCGCGGAGCGGTCCGAAAAACGTCTGGACCGAGCTGTGATCGTGAACACCGTGTCGCGCGGCGCCGTAGTGCTGGATACTGCGGGCAGCCGCCTCCGGTGACCGGTGCCGGGTGCGGTGAGCTGGAGGGGACGGTTCGCGTGAGCGAGATACCAGCGAAGGCCACGGAGTCCGAGGACCCGTCGGACGGCGCGAGGGACCAGACCGCGAAGGGTGCGGCGGCTCCCGGTGACGCCATGTGGCAGAGCAGCCCGCCCGGCTCCATGTACGACTACATAAAGGTGGCTTCCTTCTCCATCGGCCCCGGCGGTCTGGTGGACCAGTGGAGCCTGCGCGCCGAACAGCTCTTCGGCATCCCCGCCGCCCGCGCCGTCGGCATGGACCCCATAGAGGCGTTCGTCGACCCCGACCTGCGCGAACGGGGCCAGCGCAAGATGGCGGAGATCCTGGACGGGCGCGAGTGGACCGGCGTGGTGCCCTTCCGGATGTCGGACCGGCCGGACGGCGGGCGCGGCACGGACGGCCTGGCCGAGGTCTATGTGATGCCCACCCGGACCGTCGAGGGCGAGAGGGCGGCCGTCTGCATCGTCGTGGACGTGCGCACCCTGCGCCGGATCGAGACCGACCTCGCCGCGTCCCAGGCGATATTCGGACAATCCCCCTTCGGCTTCCTGCTCATCGACACCGACCTGCGGGTGCGGCGCGCCAACCAGCGGTTCGCCTCCGTCTTCGGCGGCAGCCCGGACGAACACCGGGGCAGGGAGGTCCACGACTACCTGCCGCGAGGCGAGGCCGAACGGGTCTCGGCGACGCTGCGCCGGGTGCTGGAGACCGGCGAGCCCGTCACCGACATGCACATCACCGGGAACGTCCCCGGCTCCGAGGAGCGCCGCCACTGGTCCGTCAACCTCTACCGCGTGCACAGCGGCAGCGGCCGGACCATCGGCGTCGCCTGGCTCGCCACCGACGTCACCGCCCGCCGCGCCGCCGCCCGGGAGGCCGCCGCCGCCCGCCGCAACCTGGCCCTGCTCAACGAGGCCGGGGCCCGGATCGGCAACTCGCTCGACCTGGAGACCACCGCGCGCGAACTCCTCGACGTCGTCGTCCCCGGCTTCTGCGACCTGGCCACCGTCGACCTCTACCAGGGGCTGCTGACCGGTGACGAGACACCGCCCGGCATGGCCGACGGCAGCGCCGAACTGCGGCGCGTCGCCATCGCCAGCGCCGTGGCCGACGCGCCGCGGTTCGGCTCCACCGAGGCCGTCTCGGTCGGCGCCGTCCACCACTTCCCCTTCCACTCGCCCTGCGCCAACGCCCTGCGCACCGCCCGGCCGCGGTACGTGCCGCCCGAGGAGGGCAGCCTGGTGCAGTCCACGCTGGCCGTGCCGATGGTCGCCCACGACACGGTCGTCGGGCTCGTCCGGTTCGCGCGGACCAAGGGCAGCGAGCCGTTCGGGGACCGGGACCGGGACCTGGCGGTGGAACTGGCCGCGCGCGCCGCGGTCTGCATCGACAACGCGCGCCTGTACCGCCGGGAGCACGAACGGGCGTTGATCCTCCAGCGCTCCCTGCTGCCGCCCGGCGACCCGGAGGCGTCCGGCCTGGACATCGCCTGCCGCTATCTGCCCGGCAACGCGGCGACCGAGGTCGGCGGCGACTGGTTCGACGTCATCGAACTCCCCGGCCACCGCACGGCGTTGGTGGTCGGTGACGTGATGGGCCGCGGGCTGCGCGCCGCGGTGGCGATGGGTGAACTCCGCACGGCGGTACGCACCTTGGCGCTGCTCGACCTGGAGCCTGCCGAAGTCCTCTCCGCGCTCGACGAGATCGCGCGGGGCCTCGGCACGCCCGGCGGCATCCAGCAGGCCACCCGCACGGCACGCCAGCCCCGGGACGCGGACCTCTCCGAGGTGTACCTGGCGACGTGCGTGTACGCCGTGTACGACTCGGTGACCCGGCGGTGCACGTTCGCCAACGCCGGTCATCTGCCGCCGGTGCTGGTGGAGCCCGGCGAGCCCGCGCTGATGCTCGACGTGCCGCCCGGCATGCCGCTCGGGGTGGGCGGCGAGCCCTTCGAGGAGGTGGAGGTCGAGCTTCCGGAGGGGGCGCTGCTCGCGCTGTACACGGACGGCCTGGTCGAGTCCCGGGACCACCCGCTGGACGAGGGGCTGCACGCGTTCGTCGGCGCGCTCACCGATCCCGCGCGGCCGCTGGAGGACGTCTGCGACCACGTCCTCAACACCCTCGACACCCACCACGGCGAGGACGACATCGCGCTGCTGATGGCCCGGGTGCAGGGGCTGCCCGCCGAGTCCGTCGGCGACTGGACGCTGCCGCGGGAACCGCGCAGCGTGGGCCGGGCGCGGGAGCACGCGCGGGCGCAGCTGCTCGGCTGGGGCCTCGACGCGCTCGTCGACACCACGGAGCTGCTGGTGAGCGAGCTGGTGACCAACGCGCTGCGGTACGGCGAGGGGGAGATCCGGCTACGGCTGCTGCTGGACCGCACGCTGGTGTGCGAGGTGTGGGACGGCGGACTGGTGCAGCCCCGGCGCCGGCGGGCGCGGGACACCGACGAGGGGGGCCGGGGGCTGCAACTGGTGCAGCTGCTCAGCGCGGCGTGGGGGTCCCGGCGGACGCCCCGGGGCAAGACGGTGTGGTTCGAGCTGCCGTTGCCCGGCGCCGACGCCGCGCTCACGGACCCGGCGGAGGCGCTGCTCAGCCTGTTCTGAACCGATGGTGTCACGAAGGCGGCGCCAGTCGTCTCCGGGCCCGCGTCCCCGGGCCGCCGAAGCAGGCCGGGGGGCCGCCATCGGGGTCCTCGGCCAGCAGGATGCCGCCGAGCACGGCGCCGGAGAGGCCGGCCGTGCGGTCGTCGGTGCCGGGGCAGGGATTGCCGTGCGCGCGGACGTCCCGTTCCGCCAGACCGCGGGCCTCCCGGGCGGCCGTGTCGGCCCGGAAGACGGCGCCGGTGCCGTCGCCCGCGCGCAGGTGCCGCACCGCCTCCGCCAGCCGGGCGCGGGCCTCGGGGCCCACGGCGCCCCGGTGCACCGCGACGAAGTCGTCGGCCGCGCGGACCGCGGCCCGGGCGACGAGCAGCGCGGCCGTCTCCAGCACCCCGGAGCGGCCCACGTCCAGCCGGTCGGCGGCGCGGGTGATCCGGCGCAGGGCGTCCAGCGGGTCGTACGGCAGCGCGCCGGTCAACTCCTCGCGCACTGAACCGAGTACGCCGTCCGCGTGGGCCAGCCGGGCGTGCAGCTCGCCCGCGGCCAGGGGCGTCCGGGAACCCCCGTGCCGGGCGGTCGCCAGCTCCGCCTCCGCGCCGGTCAGCGCGGCCGGGACCAGCGCGGCGGCCTCCCGCAGCCGTGCCGCCAGCCGCTCCACCGCGCGCACCAGGATCTCCGCCTGGGCGACGGCGCCCTCGCCGGCGCGCAGCTGCCGGGCGGCCCGGTCGCCGTCGCCCGCGACGACGGCCCGGTGGGCCTCGCCGAGGCGGGCGGTGGCGAACAGCAGGCGGCCCTGGGCCTGTTCCACCGAACCGGTGACGGGGTCGGTGGCCGAGGGGGCGTACCGCTCGCGGAGGGCGCTCAGGATGCCGTGCGCGGCGACCGCGCGTGCCGCGAGCCCCCGCGCCCGCGCCCGTGCCACCTCCAGCGCATCGCCGGCGCCCGGGCCCTCCAGCCCGCGTATCTGGTCCAGCGCCGCCGCCTCCGCGTCCAGCCACCGCCCCGCCAGCGCGCACCGCTCGACCACCCCGGCCAGCGCCTGCCGCCGCGCCGCCGACGCCTCGGGCAGCCCCCGCTCGTACCGCCGCCACACGGCGAACGCCGCGGCCGACTCCTCCTCGGCCGCCCGCAACGCCCGCCCGAACGGCTCGGCCACCGCCGCCCCGCACCCCGCCGCCACGAACGACAGCTCCTCACGGCTCGTCCGTACGCAGTCGTCGGCCAAGACCAGGGCGCGGCGTGCCTGGCGTTCGGAGTCGGTGGTGGTCGGCTCGGGCGGGGGTCCGGAGAAGGGGCCCGGGGTCGTACGGGTGCGGCTGCGGCGGACGCGGCGCAGACAGCCGTAGCCCGCCAGCACCGCCGCCGCGACCACCGCGATCAGCGGGAGCACGTAGTCCGCCGCGGACGTCCCGCCCGGGCCCGGCGCCGCGCTCGCGACCGGGCCGGTGGAGGGGGCGGGAACCGGAGCACGGGCCGTGACCGTCATCAACGGCACCATCAGCCACCCGCCCCCCGCCAGGGCGCCCAGCACGGCATGCGTCACCCGCGCCCGTATGTGCGCCTTGGCACGCCGGGGCCGGCCCCGGATCAGGGAGGACGTCACATTTCGGAGCGTATGGGCCGGTGAGGCGCTCCGCGAGCGGGGCCGACACGGGTGGGGGACCGGACGGACAGAGGGGCGGAATGGACGCACAGACGGCACCGACACCGGCGGCGGACGAGGGTGCGGCCGGCACCGGACCCCCCGCGGCCGACGGCAGGTCGCGCGCCCGCCGCGTCCTGCGCCGCACCCTCACCGCCCTCGGTCTGGTCCTCCTGCTGCTGCTCCTCGCCCTCCTCGCCGGCGAGACCGCGTTGCGCGTCGGCTACGCCGGTGATCCCGCCCCCGGCACCCGCACCCGCGACCGGGACGCGCTCTGGCTCGGCCACGCCTGGGTGGACGGGCGCAAGTCGGAGGCCGACGTGCGGGCGCTGGCGCGGCGGCTGCGGGGGACCGGGGTGCGGGACCTGTACGTGCACTCCGGACCGCTGGAGGACGACGGCACACTGCCCGACTCCGCGTACCCGAAGGCGGGTTGGTTCATCAAAACGGTGCACCGGGAGCTGCCCGGGGTGCGGGTGCAGGCCTGGCTCGGGGACGTCCTCGCCACGGAGGGGCCCACCGGGATGCGCCTGGAGCGTCCCGCGACCCGGGCCGCGATCCTCGCCTCGACCCGGCGGATCCTCGGCGCCGGGTACCAGGGCGCCCACTTCGACCTGGAGCCCCTGCACTCGGGCGACCGCCACTACCTCGCCCTCCTCGACGACCTGCGCCGGCTCACCCACGCCCGGCATGCGCTGCTGTCCGTCGCCGCCCATCAGATCGACCCCCTCCCGCGTTTCCACTCCTTCTGGGGCGCGACCACCCATCACCCCAAGTGGTGGTCGCAGGCATACTTCGGGCAGGTGGCCCGCCGGGTGGACCAGATCGCGGTGATGTCGTACGACACCATGCAGCCGCTGCCGAGTCTGTACGGCGGCTACGTGGCCCAGCAGACCAGCCTCGCCCTGGAGGTCACCCCCGATACCACCCACCTCCTCATGGGCCTGCCGTTCTACTACGAGAACCGGTTCGGGCACGTGGGCGACGCGGAGACCGTCCCGGCCGCCGTACGGGGCGTACGCCTGGGCCTGTCCCGCACCGACGCCCACCGCACCCGCTTCGGCGTCGCCCTGTACGTCGACTTCGCCGCCACGGAGGCGGACTGGCGCGCGTACCGGAAGGACTGGGTGGAATGAGCCGCCCGACGGACTAGGACGGGCGGCGTCCGATCTTCGAGCCCAGCCACACCAGCGGGTCGTACTTGCGGTCCACCGCCCGTTCCTTCAGCGGGATCAGCGCGTTGTCCGTGATCCGGATGCCCTCGGGGCAGACCTCGGTGCAGCACTTGGTGATGTTGCAGTAGCCGAGACCGTGTTCGTCCTGGGCCGTGCGCCTGCGGTCCAGGCCGGACTCGGCGGCGGAGTCCAGCGGGTGCATGTCCAGTTCGGCCACGCGCATCAGGTAGCGCGGACCGGCGAACGCCTGCTTGTTCTCCTCGTGGTCGCGCACCACGTGGCAGGTGTTCTGGCACAGGTAGCACTCGATGCACTTGCGGAACTCCTGCGAGCGCTCCACGTCCTCCTGGAACATGCGGTACTCGCCGGGGCCGAGCCCCGCGGGCGGCACGAACGACGGGATCTGCCTGGCCTTCTCGTAGTTGAAGGACACGTCCGTCACCAGGTCGCGGATCACCGGGAAGGCACGCAGCGGGGTGATCGTGACGGTCTCCGCGCGGTCGAAGACCGACATGCGGGTCATGCACATCAGCCGGGGGCGGCCGTTGATCTCCGCGGAGCACGAACCGCACTTGCCCGCCTTGCAGTTCCAGCGCACGGCCAGGTCCGGCGCCTGGGTCGCCTGGATGCGGTGGACGATGTCCAGGACCACCTCGCCCTCGTTGACCTCGACCGTGAAGTCCCGCAGGCCGCCGCCCTGTTCGTCCCCGCGCCACACCCTGAAGCGGGCCTCGTAGCCGCTCATCCGGACAGCCCTCCTTCCAGCTCCTCGTCGGTGAGGTACTTGGCCAGCTCCTCCTTCTCGAACAGGGCGAGCAGGTCCGGGCGGACCGGGGCGGTGGTCTCCCGGGCGAGACGGATGCGGCCCTGGGCGTGGTCGGCCAGCGTGCACAGCAGGTTGACGTTGCGCCAGCCGCGGTCCATCCCCGGGTAGTCCTCCCGGGTGTGGCCGCCGCGCGACTCCGTCCGCTCCAGCGCCGCCCGCGCCACACACTCGCTGACCAGCAGCATGTTCCGCAGGTCCAGGGCCAGGTGCCAGCCGGGGTTGAACTGGCGGTGGCCCTCGATGCCGATCCGGCCGGCGCGCAGCCGCAGCTCGGCGAGCTTGTGCAGCGCCTGCTCCATCTCGCCCTCCCGGCGGATGATGCCCACCAGGTCGTTCATGGTCTGCTGGAGTTCCTGGTGCAGGGTGTACGGATTCTCCGGCGGCCCCGCCTCGCCCCCGGCCCCGACGGAGAAGGGGCGCAGCGCCTCCGCCGAGGCCAGGTCGACCTGCGCGCCGTTCACCCGCGGCCGCTCCCGGGCCAGTGCCCGCGCGTACTCGGCCGCGTACCGGCCCGCGCGCCGCCCGAACACCAGCAGGTCCGACAGCGAGTTGCCGCCGAGCCGGTTGGAGCCGTGCATGCCGCCCGCCACCTCGCCGGCCGCGTACAGCCCCGGCACCCCGCGCGCCGCCGCCGTGTCCGAGTCGACGGCGACGCCGCCCATCACGTAGTGGCAGGTCGGCCCGACCTCCATCGGCTCCGCCGTGATGTCGACGTCCGCCAGCTCCTTGAACTGGTGGTACATGGACGGCAGCCGCCGCCGGATCACCTCCGTCGGCATCCGGGTGGAGACGTCCAGGAAGACCCCGCCGTGCGGGGAGCCCCGGCCCGCCTTCACCTCGGCGTTGATGGCCCTGGCCACCTCGTCGCGGGGGAGCAGCTCGGGCGGGCGGCGGTGGTGTTCGGGATCGTCGTACCACCCGTCGGCCTCCTGCTCCGACTCGGCGTACTTGTCCTTGAACACGTCCGGGACGTAGTCGAACATGAACCGCTCGCCCGCCGAGTTCCTGAGCACGCCGCCGTCGCCGCGCACCGACTCGGTGACCAGGATGCCCTTGACCGACGGCGGCCAGACCATGCCGGTCGGGTGGAACTGCACGAACTCCATGTTCAGCAGCGGCGCGCCCGCGAGCAGGGCCAGCGCGTGGCCGTCGCCGGTGTACTCCCACGAGTTCGACGTGACCTTGAAGGACTTGCCGATGCCGCCGGTGGCGAGGACCACCGCCGGGGCTTCCAGGACGAAGAACCGGCCGCTCTCCCGGTCGTAGGCGAAGACCCCCGAGACCCTGCCCCCGCCCGGCTCGCCGTCCTTCAGCACCCGGGTCACCGTGCACTCCTGGAAGACCTTGAGCCCGGACTCGTGGTCCCCGGTGGCGGCGAAGTCCTGCTGCTGGAGCGCGACGACGCGCTGCTGGAGGGTGCGGATCAGCTCCAGGCCGGTGCGGTCGCCGACGTGCGCGAGGCGCGGGTACTCGTGGCCGCCGAAGTTGCGCTGCGAGATCCGGCCGTCCTTCGTGCGGTCGAACAGCGCGCCCCAGGTCTCCAGCTCCCACACCCGCTGCGGGGCCTCCCGCGCGTGCAGCTCGGCCATCCGCCACTGATTGAGGAACTTGCCGCCGCGCATCGTGTCGCGGAAGTGCGTCTGCCAGGTGTCGTGCTCGTTGGCGTTGGCCATCGCCGCCGCGATGCCGCCCTCGGCCATCACCGTGTGCGCCTTGCCGAACAGGGACTTGCAGATCACCGCCGTACGGGCGCCCCGCTCGCGCGCCTCGATCGCGGCCCGCAGCCCGGCGCCGCCGGCCCCGACCACGACGACGTCCCACTCCTGGCGGTCCACCACGGGCATCAGAAGAACCTCGGATCGTCGAAGGCACCGGACGCGAGCAGGTACACGTAGAAGTCGGCGAGCGCCACGCTGATCAGCGAGGCCCACGCGAGCTGCATGTGCCGGGCGTTGAGCCGGCTCACCAGCCGCCAGGCCCGGTAGCGCACCGGGTGCCGGGAGAAGTGCTTGAGCTGGCCGCCGACGATGTGCCGGCAGGAGTGGCAGGAGAGGGTGTACGACCAGATCAGCACGATGTTGAGCAGGAAGACCAGCGTGCCGAGCCCCATGTGGCCCCAGTGGTGCCGGTCGTCCCGGAAGGACAGCGCGGTGTCGTACGTCAGCACCCCGGCGACCAGCAGGGCCGCGTAGAAGAAGTAGCGGTGGGCGTTCTGGAGGATCAGCGGGAACCGGGTCTCGCCGCTGTACGAGCGGTGCGGCTCGGCCACCGCGCAGGCGGGCGGGGACGCCCAGAAACCCCGGTAGTACGCCTTCCGGTAGTAGTAGCAGGTCAGCCGGAAGCCGAGCGGGAAGATCAGGATGATGACCGCCGGGGAGATCCCCCACCAGGCGCCGAAGACGTCCGCGTTCGGACCCCCGTGCATGGGACGGCAGTTCTGCGCCAGGCACGGGGAGTAGAAGGGCGAGACGTACGGCGCCGCGTAGTAGTGGGCGTTGGCGAAGGCCCGCCAGGTCGAGTAGGCGACGAAGGCCAGCAGACCGGCCGCCGTGCAGGCGGGCGCCAGCCACCAGCGGTCGGTCCGCAGATGGGCGGCGGCGATCGCGGCGCGCCCGGGGGCGCGCACGCCGCCGCCGCGGCGTCGGTGTTCCGTACCAGTGGCCAAGACAGCACTCCGGTCGGCTCAGGGAACGACTGGGGGAACAGCCCGGGGGACGTACGGCTCAGGGGGCGTGCCGGTCGCGGGCGCCCAGGCCCTCGTCGTCCGAGTCCGTCCACAGGCTGACGTCGTAGGGCGTGTCGGAGATGGTGACGAGGTCGGGCCGACGGGCGGTGCCCCGGGCCGCGGCCGCCTCGCGCAGCAGCGCCACGCTCTCGCGCAGATGGTCGGCGTCCAGCCGGACCCTGCGTATCTCCAGGCCGCTTCCGCCGAGTTGCTGCTCCAGCCGGCCCAGTGACCGCTGGAGGTCGTCGAGGCTGCGCTGGACCGTGGTCAGGTCGTCGTACACGGACATGATGTGCCCTCACTTCCGCGGATGCTGCGGTCCCGGGCGGCATAGCTCATGCGCCAGAGAGTGTCGCGCGTCACACCGGGTGCTGTGAAGGCGCCTGCACCGATTGGACAGGCGTGCGGGCGCTTGTCCCGGTGTGTTTGCGCCGCACGGGTGGGCTTACCGTCCGTGGCCGCCGTGTCGCTCGTTGTTGCCGGATCCTTTCCTCTTCAGTAGCCGCATAGATCTGATCAGCTCCAAATACCGCCAAACGTGATCATAACGCCCCGCGGCTTCCCGGAGGTAGCAGAGATGTCCCACCACGGCGTCGGCCTGCGCGCGGTCCTGCGCCCGGCCGCCTTCCTCACCGCGGGCGTGCTCGCGGTGCCGCTGCTGGCCGGCTGCGGCTCGGACGACGACGTGGCCAAGCCTCTCGCCGCCCAGGACATCGATCTCGTCGCGCGCGGCCAGGTGGCCGACGGCGGCACCCTGAAGTGGGCCGTGGACGCCCTCCCGGAGACGCTGAACACCTACCAGGCCGACGCCGACACCGGCACCACCCGGGTCGCCCAGGCCACGCTGCCCTCGATGTTCCGGATGGACGCCACCGGCCGTCCGGTCGTCAACCCGGCCTACCTGGAGTCGGCCAAGGTCATCGAGACCGAGCCGCGGCAGGTGGTGCTGTACAAGCTGAACCAGCAGGCCGTCTGGAGCGACGGCCGGGAGATCGGCGCCGCCGACTTCGTCGCCCAGTGGCGGGCCCTGTCCGGCAAGGACACCGCCTACTGGACCGCCCGCAACGCCGGCTACGACCGCATCGAGAAGATCGAGCGCGGCGCGAACGACCTCCAGGTCCGGGTCACCTTCTCCCGCCCCTACGCCGACTGGAAGTCGCTGTTCTCCCCGCTGTACCCGAAGGACGTCATGGGCACCCCCGACGCCTTCAACGACGGCGCCCGCCGCAGGCTGGCCGTCAGCGCGGGCCCCTTCAAGGTGGAGAAGGTCGACACCGCCGCCAAGGACGTCGTCCTCGGCCGCAACCCCCGCTGGTGGGGCAGGCCAGCCAAGCTGGACCGGATCGTGCTGCACGCCGTGGACCGCGACAAGCGGGTGAGCGCGCTCGCCGACGGCAGCGCCGATCTCGCCGACCTCGACCCGGCCGATGCCCAGCGGATCGGGCTCGCCGCCCGCCACAAGGGCGACTCCGGCCCGCTCCAGGGCGGGAAGACCTCCCTGTCGAACCTGCGCTCCTGGGCGCGTGCCCACGGCCTCGGCGCCGACGCGGCCGAGGCCGGCAAGGAGGACCTGGCCAAGTCGATCTCCCGCTACCTGGACCAGCAGCGGGCCCTGGAGGCCCTGGAGGTCCGCAAGTCGCTGGAACCCGCCTACACCCAGCTCGCGCTGAACGGCGCCGCGGGGCCGCTCACCGACGAGCGGGTCCGCCGCGCCGTCGCCCGCGCCCTGGACCGCAAGGAGATCGCCCGGCTGGTGCTCACCCCGCTGGGCCTGCCCGCCGTGCCGGTCGGCAGCCACCTCGCGCTGTCCGGGCAGCCCGCCTACGCCGACGACAGCGGCGCGCTCGGCGCGCAGGACACCAAGGCGGCGCAGGCGCTGCTCGCGGACGCCGGCTGGGTGCCCGGCGGGCCGGTCAAGGACGAGCGGAAGGGACAGAAGGCGGCCGGGCCGGAGAGCGAGCAGGAGGAGAAGTCCGACGGCGGCAGGGACGGCGAGTACGTCGTCGGCGAGGACGACAAGGGCGACGGGAGCGGCCGGCACCTCGCCGAGGAGGGCCGGCACGGGGGCGCGCCCGGCGCGTACGCCCCCAAGGGCACGGCCGCGCCGGCCGGTGCCAAGGCCGCGCCGCTCGCCAAGGACGGCAAGCCCCTCGCGCTCCGCTTCGTGCTGCCCTCCGGGCCCGGCTCGGACACCCTGAACACCGTCGCGACGCGGATCTCCGCGATGCTGGACCGGCTGGGGATCAGCACGACGATCACCAAGGTCTCCGACGAGAGCTACTTCAAGGACCACATCGCCGCCGGCGACTTCGACCTCGCGCTGTACTCCTGGCCGTCCTCCGCCTTCCCCGCCACGGACGCCCGGCCGATCTACGCCAAGCCGCTGCCGGCCGCCGACGGCTCGGTGAACGTCGAGCAGAACTACACGCGGGTCGGCACCGACCAGGTCGACCAGCTCTTCGAGCAGGCGGCGACCACGCTGGACGAGGACGAGGCGGCGGGCCTGATCAAGCAGGCCGACTCCCGCATCTGGGCGGCCGCGGGATCGATCCCGCTCTACCAGCGGCCCCAGCTGGTGGGCGCCCGGAAGGACCTGGTCAACGCAGGGGCGTTCGGTTTCCAGACACCGGTGTACGAGGACATGGGCTTCCTGAGGAAGGGCGCGAAGGCGCCGGCGAGCCCCTCCCGCGGCTGAGGGCGGCCGGGCCCTGCGGAAGCCGACCCGCTCGGGGCCACGTAACATGGGGTGAGGCCGTGGCATGTCAAGCCCGGCAGGGCCCGCGTCACACCGGACGCACACCGAGGGCCTTCCGCACATTCCGGGAGTTCGCCGCACTATGGCCACGCGCCACGACATCCGCAACGTCGCCATCGTCGCTCACGTCGACCATGGCAAGACCACCATCGTCGACGGCATGCTCAAGCAGGCCGGCGCGTTCGCCGCCCACCAGCTCGACCAGGTCGACGACCGGGTCATGGACTCGAACGACCTGGAGCGTGAGAAGGGCATCACGATCCTCGCCAAGAACACGGCGGTGAAGTACCACCCCAAGGACGGCGGGGAGCCCATCACCATCAACATCATCGACACCCCCGGCCACGCCGACTTCGGTGGCGAGGTCGAGCGCGGTCTGTCGATGGTCGACGGCGTGGTGCTGCTGGTGGACGCCTCCGAGGGCCCACTGCCCCAGACCCGCTTCGTGCTGCGCAAGGCGCTTCAGCAGCGCCTGCCCGTCATCCTGTGCATCAACAAGACGGACCGCCCGGACGCCCGCATCGACGAGGTCGTCAACGAGACGTACGACCTCTTCCTCGACCTGGACGCGGACGAGGAGCAGATCGAGTTCCCGATCGTCTACGCCTGCGGCCGTGACGGCGTCGCCTCGCTGACCAAGCCCGAGGACGGCACCGTCCCGGCCGACAGCGACAGCCTGGAGCCGTTCTTCTCCACGATCCTGGAGCACATCCCGGCCCCGACGTACGACGAGGAGGCGCCGCTCCAGGCGCACGTCACCAACCTCGACGCCGACAACTTCCTCGGCCGCATCGCGCTGCTCCGTGTCGAGCAGGGCGAGCTGCGCAAGGGCCAGACGGTGGCCTGGATCAAGCGCGACGGCTCGATCCAGAACGTGCGGATCTCCGAGCTGATGATGACCGAGGCGCTCACCCGCAAGCCCGCCGAGGTGGCCGGCCCCGGTGACATCTGCGCCGTCGCCGGCATCCCGGACATCATGATCGGCGAGACCCTGGCCGACCCGGAGAACCCGGTCGCGCTGCCGCTGATCACGGTGGACGAGCCCGCGATCTCCATGGTCATCGGCACCAACACCTCGCCGCTGGTCGGCCGGGGCGGCACCGGCAAGGGCGCGGACGCCAAGTCGGCCGTCAAGGACCGCAAGGTCACCGCCCGCCAGGTGAAGGACCGCCTCGACCGCGAGCTGATCGGCAACGTCTCGCTGCGCGTCCTGGACACGGAGCGTCCGGACGCCTGGGAGGTGCAGGGCCGTGGTGAGCTGGCGCTCGCCATCCTGGTCGAGCAGATGCGCCGCGAGGGCTACGAGCTGACCGTCGGCAAGCCCCAGGTGGTCACCAAGGAGGTCGACGGCAAGGTCTACGAGCCGGTCGAGCGCATGACCATCGACGTGCCCGAGGAGCACATGGGCGCCGTCACCCAGCTGATGGGCGTCCGCAAGGGCCGGATGGACAACATGTCGAACCACGGCTCGGGCTGGGTGCGCATGGAGTTCGTGGTCCCCTCCCGCGGCCTGATCGGCTTCCGCACCGAGTTCCTGACGCAGACCCGCGGCACGGGCATCGGCCACTCCATCCACGAGGGCCACGAGCCCTGGTTCGGCACCCTGACGACCCGTAACAACGGCTCGCTGGTGGCCGACCGCGCCGGTGTCGTCACCGCGTTCGCGATGACGAACCTCCAGGAGCGCGGCGTGCTCTTCGTGGAGCCGGGCACCGAGGTGTACGAGGGCATGATCGTCGGCGAGAACTCGCGCTCCGACGACATGGACGTCAACATCACCAAGGAGAAGAAGCTCACCAACATGCGGTCCTCGACGGCCGACGTGGCGGAGTCGATCGTGCCGCCGCGCAAGCTGTCGCTGGAGCAGTCGCTGGAGTTCTGCCGTGACGACGAGTGCGTCGAGGTGACCCCGGAGGCCGTTCGCATCCGCAAGGTGAACCTCGACCAGCGTGAGCGGGCCCGCGCCGCGAGCCGCGCCAAGCACGGCTGATCCAGGGCTTGTTGAACCCGGGTTCCCCCATGGTGGGGGAGCCCGGGTTTTTTGCAACCCGGTTTTCACGGGCGCATGTCCGACTTACGGAGATCGCTGCCCGATACCCATGTAACAAGTCCGTTTCGCGCCTTCTTCGGGCGAACAATTTGTCCAGATTTTGAAAGGTCTGGGCGTCAGCTGTGACTGAATCGAGATCTACGGGCAGTGGTCGCTGGTTCCACCCATGGCAGATAGTTAGCCGCGTAGCGCTCGGGTCAATGGGTCACGCACTGTGGGGACAGTTGCGTCGACTCACGAGCACCAGGGGGATCCTGAGCCTCCGTCAGGGGTGTCGGAGGCACGGCCAGAACCCTCTCCTGTAGGTGAACGCGTGCAGTCGTGAGGAGGAACACCCATGTGCGGTGTCATGAGCAACAGGCGGATCGGTTCTTCACTTCCCGTCGAGTGACCAGGTCTTAGAACTACGCGCGTCCGGCTGCGGCTTCGCGCGTCCTCGGAGTACCCGGGCACCACTCACACTCATATCTGTGAAACGGACGAACCGTGACAAGTCCTATCGACATCGGTGACGGCGGGACCTCGGTCGTCGTCTCCGGCGAACCAGGGCCGAAGGCGAAGGGCGAAGCCGTCGAGCTGGCGGGCCGGTCTCCCGGCCGGCTGATGTGGATGCGTTTCAAGCGCGACCGCACGGGGGTGATCTCGGCCTACGTGGTGGGGTTCTTCTTCCTGATCGGCCTGCTCGCCCCGCTGATCTCCAAGCTGTACGGCAAGAACCCGTACACGGTCTACGCGGACGAACGCCCGGACCTCTTCGACAGCGCCGGCGTGCCGGTGCACCCCAACGGCGGCATCAGCGGCCAGTTCTGGTTCGGCCTCGAACCCGGCAACGGCTACGACGTCTTCACCAAGCTGATCTACGGCATCCGCACCTCGCTGATGATCTCGGTCGTGGTGACCCTCGCGGTGGTCGTCACCGGCATCCTGCTCGGCGTCGCGGCCGGCTATCTCGGCGGCAAGACCGACTACTTCATCGGCCGGGTCATCGACTTCCTGCTCGCCTTCCCCGCGCAGCTGTTCTTCATCGCGAGCATGCCGGTCGTGGTCTCCCTGTTCGTCAGCCCGCGCGACGAGACGCCGACCTACGTCCGGGTGCTGGCACTGATCATCGTCCAGTGGTTCCTCGGCTGGATGGGCCTCGGCCGCATCCTGCGCGGCACCGCACTCGCCCTGCGGGAACGGGAGTTCATCGAGGCGGCCAAGGTCAGCGGGGCCTCGCCCTGGCGGATCATCCGCAAGGAGATCCTGCCGAACATCGTCACCCCGCTGCTGGTGCAGTCGACGTACCTGCTCCCCAACTTCGTGACCGCCGAGGCGGGTCTGTCCTACCTGGGCGTGGGCATCGTCGAACCGACGCCGGACTGGGGGCAGATGTTCTCCAAGGCGTCCACCGAACTGGTGATGCAGAACGACATCACCTACATGTTCTTCCCGGGCGTATCGATGATCATCTTCGTCGTCGCGTTCAACCTGCTCGGCGACTCGGTCCGGGACGCGTTCGACCCCAAGACCGCGCGCTGACCCCCTGGAGACGAGCGGCCGCCGGCCGCGTCTTCGGCAACTCCTCTTCACCGCACGTCACTTCAGCACTCCTCGCACCACGCCACAGTCCTTTTCGTACCGGTGACACACACAACGCACTGGTGACACACAGATGGGTGGGAATCCTCGTGATGAGTAGGGGCGGACGCCACGCATACGGCGCACTCTCCGTGCTCGCGGCCGGAGCTCTTGTGCTCACCGGTTGCAGCAAGGGCGGCAGCGACGCCGGCGACAACTCCAAGCAGGACCAGCAGAACGCCAAACGCCAGCAGGCCGCCATCAAGTTCGGCGACGCGGCCGACTCCACCGGCCCGGCGGCCCCCGTGCCCGGCGCCAAGCCCGGCGGCAGCATGGAGGTGCTCCAGCGCGACAGCTACGCGCACCTCGACCCGGGGCAGATCTACGTCAACGACGAGATGACCGTCTCCCAGCTGATCCACCGCGGCCTCACCGGCTACAAGGCGACCAGCGACGACGGCAAGCAGCACGAGGTGGTCGGCGACCTCGCCACCGACTCCGGCACCACCACCGACGGCGGCAAGACCTGGAAGTACACGCTCAAGGACGGCATCAAGTTCGAGGACGGCACGCCGATCACCTCGAAGGACGTCCGCCAGACCTTCGAGCGGCTGTTCGCCCCCTTCATCAACCAGGGCCCGACCTACATCCAGCAGTGGCTCGCGAACACCAGCGGCACCGGCTACCGCAAGCTGCTGCCCGACGGCCCCTACAAGGGCAAGCACCTGCCGGACAGCGTCCTGTCCACGCCGGACGACAAGACCGTCGTCTTCCACTTCAAGACGCCCCACCCGGACCTGCCGTACGCGCTGGCCATGGCGGGCTACTCCGTCGTCTCCGCCAAGGGCGACACCAAGGAGAAGTACGACAAGACCCCGGTCACCACCGGCCCGTACAAGGTCCAGTCGTTCCAGTCCGGCAAGTCGATGGTGCTGGTCAAGAACCCGAACTGGGACCCGAAGACCGACCCGATCCGCCACCAGTACGTGGACCGGTTCAACATCACCTTCAACCAGCAGTTCGAGGCCTCCACCAAGGCGCTGCTCGCCGACAGCGGCCCCGACCAGACCGGCATCAGCTTCAACAACCAGGTCGACGCGGGCAACCTCTCCCAGGTGCTCGGGGACCCGAAGCTGAAGTCCCGCACGGTCTCCGGCTACCAGTCGTACGTGGGCCAGATGAACATCAACATGAGCAAGCCCGAGATGAAGGACATCCGGGTCCGCCGGGCCATCGCCTACGCCCTGCCGGTCACCCCCTTCGTCCGCGCCTACGGCGGCACCGACGCCATGGAGGTCGCCGGCGGCCTGATCAGCCCGACCGTCAGCGGCTACGACGCCTCCTTCGACCCCTTCGGCAAGAAGAAGAAGCCCGCGGGTGACCCGGCCAAGGCGCACGCCCTCCTCAAGGAGGCCGGCAAGCTCAACATGAAGCTCACCTTCGGCTACATCAACACTCCCGAGGGCCAGCAGTACTCCACCGCCATGGCGGCGGGCCTGAAGAAGGCCGGCTTCAACGTGCAGCGCCAGGAGATCCCGGCCGAGACCTTCTACGACCAGGTCTCCAAGCTGAACAACCCCTACGACATCTTCCACACCGCCTGGGGCGCCGACTGGCCGTCCGCCTCCACGGTCATTCCGCCGCTGTACGACGGCCGGCAGATCGCCGACGGTGCCTCGGTCTACTCGCAGATCAACGACGCGCACGTGAACAGCGAGATCGACCGCATCAACACGATCACCGACCCGGTCAAGTCCGCCGCCGAGTGGGAGAAGCTCGACAAGTACCTCCTCACCAAGGTGGTCAACGAGGTTCCGACCGCGTACTACAAGCAGACCCAGATCGCCGGCTCCAAGGTCGGCGGCCTCGTCTTCGACGACGTGATCGGCGGCGTCGACCCGCGTCGCCTCTACATCAAGTAACCGTCTTCCGCCGGTACCCGGCGCGACCCCGCCGCGGGGGAGTGCCGGGTACCGCCCGGACCGCCGACGTCTGAGAGCTGCCCTGTCATGCTGCGCTTCCTCGTCCGCCGGATCATCGGTGCCGTCGTCATTCTGTTCCTGCTGAGCATCGTCACGTTCGTGCTGTTCTTCGGGGTGCCCCGGGACCCGGCGCTGCTGATGTGCGGCAAGACCTGCAACCCGGACAGCATCGCGAACATCCACCATGTGCTCGGGCTCGACAAGCCCATCACCGAGCAGTATTGGATCTTCCTGCACAACCTTGTCGCGGGCAGCAGCCAGTTCGCCCAAGGCCCGTGCCCCGCGCCCTGTTTCGGCTACTCGTACCACACCAACGACCCGGTCTGGAACACGCTGATGGACCGGCTGCCCACCACCGTCTCGCTCACCCTGGGCGCGGCCGTGTGCTTCCTGATCGTCGGCCTCGGCACCGGTCTGCTGGCCGCCTGGCGACGCGGCACCATGGTCGACAAGACGGCCACCGCGGGCGCCATGGTCGTCAGCTCGCTGCAGATCTACTTCCTCGGCCCGCTGGCCCTCGCGATCCTCGTCTACCAGACCCACTGGTTCGACAAACCCGCCTACAACAACTTCACCGGCGATCCGCTGACCTGGTTCACCGGGCTGATCATCCCCTGGGTCGTGCTGTCCACGATCTTCGCCGCGCAGTACACCCGTATGGCGAGGTCCGCGATGATCGAACAGCTCCAGGAGGAACACGTCCGCACGGCCCGGGCCAAGGGCATGTCCCGGCGGTACGTCTTCTTCCGCTACGCCTGGCGCGGCTCGCTGATCCCGATCGTCACCATCTTCGGCATCGACCTCGGCTCCCTGCTCGGCGGCGCCATCATCACCGAGTACACCTTCGGCCTGCCGGGCCTCGGCCAACTCGCCGTGCAGTCCGTGTTCTTCAGCGACCTGCCGCTGCTGCTCGGCGTGATGCTGTTCGCCGCCACCATGATCCTGCTCTTCAACATCGTCGTCGACGCCGCGTACGCCTTCATCGACCCGCGCGTGCGGCTGTCCTAGGGGGAGACAACCATGAGCACACCTCTCCTCTCCGTGCGGGACCTGCATGTCAGCTTCAAGACCGAGGACGGCGTCGTACGGGCCGTGGACGGACTCTCCTTCGACCTGGAACGGGGCAGGACCCTCGGCATCGTGGGCGAGTCCGGCTCCGGCAAGTCGGTGACGAACCTGACCATCCTCGGCCTGCACAACCCCATGTTCACCACCGTTGAGGGCGAGATCCTGCTGGACGGACGGGAGTTGACCACCGCGCGCGAGTCGGAGCTGGAGAAGCTGCGCGGCAACAAGGTCGCCATGATCTTCCAGGACCCGCTCACCGCGCTGTCCCCCTACTACACCGTCGGCCGGCAGATCGCCGAGCCGTACATGAAGCACAACGGCGCCTCCAAGAAGGACGCCTGGGAACGCGCCGTGGAGATGCTGGGCAAGGTCGGCATCCCCAACCCCCGCCAGCGGGCGAAGGACTACCCGCACCAGTTCTCCGGCGGTATGCGCCAGCGCGCCATGATCGCCATGGCCCTGGTCTGCGACCCCGACCTGCTCATCGCCGACGAGCCGACCACGGCCCTCGACGTGACCGTGCAGGCGCAGATCCTCGATCTGCTGAAGGACCTGCAACAGGAGTTCGGATCGGGCATCATCTTCATCACCCACGACTTGGGGGTGATCGCCGACATGGCCGACGACATCATGGTGATGTACGCGGGCGGCGCGGTCGAACGGGGCACCACCGAAGAGGTGCTGCGCTCGCCCCAGCACCCGTACACCTGGGGCCTGCTGAACTCCATGCCGCGCCTGGACTCCGACCCGGCCGCGCGGCTGTCCCCGATCCCGGGCACCCCGCCCTCGCTGCTCAACCCGCCGAGCGGCTGCCGCTTCCATCCACGCTGCACCTTCCAGGACCGGGTGGCGGGCACCGGCCGCTGTACGACCGAACGGCCGCCGATCGGCCCCGGCCGCGCGTCGGCGTGCCATCTGGGCGCCGACCAGAAGCGGACCATCTTCATCGAGGAGATCAAGCCCCGTCTGGGCTAGGAGGACACTGTCATGAAAGAGGACCTGGTCCTCCCGGCCCAGCGCGAGCGCGGCGGTGACACGGAGGGCGAGCCGCTGCTCCAGGTCTCCGGGCTGACCAAGCACTTCCCCGTCAAGGGCGGCTTCCCGATCCGCCGTACCGTCGGGCAGGTGCAGGCCGTCGACGGCATCGACCTGACCGTGCACACCGGCGAGAGTTTCGGCCTGGTCGGCGAGTCGGGCTGCGGCAAGTCCACCACCGGCCGGCTGATCACCCGGCTCATGGAGCCGACCAGCGGCACGATCACCTACCGGGGCCGGGACATCAGCCACGCCTCGCGCAAGCAACTGGCGCCGATCCGGTCCGAGATCCAGATGATCTTCCAGGACCCCTACTCGTCGCTGAACCCGCGGCAGACGGTCGGCAAGATCATCTCCGGGCCGATGGAGATCAACGACATCAACCCGGAGGGCGGCCGCGAGAAGCGGGTGCGTGAACTCCTGGAGATCGTGGGTCTCAACCCCGAGCACTTCAACCGGTTCCCGCACGAGTTCTCCGGCGGTCAGCGCCAGCGCATCGGCGTGGCCCGCGCGCTCGCCCTGGAGCCGAAGCTGATCGTCGCGGACGAGCCGGTCTCGGCGCTGGACGTCTCCATCCAGGCGCAGGTCGTCAACCTGCTCCAGAAGGTGCAGAACGAACTCGGCATCGCGTTCCTCTTCATCGCCCACGACCTCGCGGTGGTGCGGCACTTCTCGCAGCGCGTCGCGGTGATGTACCTCGGCAAGATCATCGAGGTGGGCGACCGGGACTCCATCTACACCCGCCCGCGCCACCCCTACACCCACGCCCTGCTGTCCGCGGTCCCCGAGGTCAGCCTCACGGACGGGGAGGCGGGCGGCCGCGAGCGCATCCGGCTCGCCGGCGACGTGCCGTCCCCCATCTCCCCGCCCTCCGGCTGCCGCTTCCGCACCCGCTGCTGGAAGGCCCAGGACAAGTGCGCCACCGAGGAGCCCCCGCTGGTCCGGATCGCCGGCAACCACGAGGGCCATCTGACGGCGTGCCACTTCCCGGAGGAGCCGACGACCGAGGCGCGCGAGGAGGACATCGTGCTGGACCCGGCGCTGGCGGCCCTGGAGGAGCCGGGACCGGACGCGGGGGCGCGGGGGTAGGCGCGGGGCGGGGTCAGGCGGCGGGCGTCGCCACGGTGATGATCTCGGGGGCGGCGGGCGTCAGCGGGCCGCCGTCCCAGTCGCCGTACTGCTCCACGACCGTCAGGCCGGCGGCCGTGAGGAAGGCGCCGAGTTCCCCGGCGTCCAGGAAGCGCAGGACGGTGTGGCTGACGCGGGGGGTGGGCCACCGGTCGCTTTCGTAGGTCTCGCTGAACCGGACCCGGCCGTCGCGCAGGCCGCCGTCCTGGACCTCGTGCCGGACGCGTACGACGGCTCCGTCGGGGGCGGCGACCTCGCGCACGCGGTCGGGGGTCCACCGCTCCCAGGGGCGGGCGGCCGGGTTCCGCGTCTCGAACGCGAACCGCCCGCCGGGCCGCAGCGCCCTGCGCACGGCCCGCAGGCACTGGAGGACGTCCTCGTCGCCGAGCAGCACCTGGAAGGCGTGCCCGGTCATCACCGCGAGGTCGAACTCGCCGTCCCAGCCCCGCGTTCGGGTGTCCCCGAGCACCCACTCGACGTCCGCGCGCGCCTGCCGGGCCTGGACGAGCATGGCGGCGGCCGGGTCGAGCCCCACGAGCCGGCCCCGGTGCCCCTCGGCCCGCGCCCTGCACAGCAACTGCCCCGTGCCGCAGCCGACATCGAGCACGGCGTCCGCCCGCCGCACCAGCTGCAGATAGAACTCGTCGCTCGGGCCCCAGGAGTTGAGGCCGTCGTAGAGCGCGGCGAGCGAGAGATCGACGAACGAGTGATCCACCACCGCGGCAGTCTGTCATACCACCCGCTTGCGCCGCGGGGCTTTTGGAGAGGGGGGCGGTGTGCGCGGTTTGGTGCCGGGCACGCCCGGGTGCGGCCGGGGCTGGACCATCCGGCCTTCCGCGCCCTCGGCCCGGGAACGGATGCCACGGAAGGCGGGAGTGGTGACTCACCGATGGGCGGCGCTCTTTTCGCCCGGCACCCCGCCGATGGTCCCGGGTACGGCGAAGGCCCGCGTCTTGGGGAGACGCGGGCCTTCCTTCCCGTGGAGCGGACGTTCTGGTGGCTCGGGTCAATGGGCCGGTGAAGTCCGTTCCGGCAAGGGAGCGACCGACGGAAAAGGGGTGTGTCAGGCCGCCGCCTCGGGGTCCTTGGCGAGACGCGGGGCCGGCACCGCGTCCTGCGTCTCGGGGTAGTGGCACGCCGTGAGGTGACCGGGCTTGTTGCCCTCCACCTGGACCAGCGGCGGGGCCTCGGACGCGCACTTCTCCGTCGCCTTCCAGCAGCGGGTGCGGAAGCGGCAGCCGGACGGCGGGTTGATGGGCGAGGGCACGTCGCCGACCAGGCGGATGCGCTCGCGCGGCTCCTCGTCCACCGTCGCCTCGGGCACCGCGGACAGCAGCGCCCGGGTGTAGGGGTGACGCGGGTTCTCGTAGAGGTCCTCGCGGTCGCCGATCTCCACGATCTTGCCGAGGTACATCACCGCGACGCGCTGCGAGAAGTGCCGCACCACCGCGAGGTCGTGGGCGATGAAGACGAAGGCGATGCCCAGCTCCCGCTGCACCTTCTGGAGCAGGTTGACGACCTGCGCCTGGATGGAGACGTCCAGCGCCGAGACCGGCTCGTCCGCCACGATCAGCTTCGGCTCCAGGGCGAGCGCGCGGGCCACGCCGATGCGCTGGCGCTGACCGCCGGAGAACTCGTGCGGGAACCGGTTGAAGTGCTCGGGGTTGAGACCCACGATCTCCAGGAGTTCACGCACCCGCTTCTCGCGGCCGCCTTCCGGGTTGATGTCGTTGATCTCCATCGGCCCGGAGATGATCTTGCCGACCGTCTGCCGCGGGTTCAGCGAGGCGTACGGGTCCTGGAAGATCATCTGGATCTCGGAGCGGATCGGCGCGAGGGCCTTGCGGCCCGCGTGCGTGATGTCCTGCCCGCGGTAGGTGATCTTGCCGCCGGTCGGCTCCATCAGGCGGGTGATCAGCCGGCCGGTGGTGGACTTGCCGCAGCCCGATTCGCCGACGAGGCCGAGGCTCTCGCCCTCGGCGACCTGGAAGTCCAGCCCGTCCACGGCCTGGACCGCGCCGACGGTCCGCCGGATCGGGAAGCCGCCCTTGATCGGGAAGTGCTTCGTCAGCCCGGAGACGTCCAGGAGGGGGTTCGTGTTGCTCATGATCGTGAAGTCCCGTCTGCTGTCCGTCAGTTGTGCCGGGTCGCGGCGAAGTCGGCGAAGAGTTCCTGCTTCTGCTCGGCGGTGAGGTGGCAGGCCGAGCCACGGCCGTCCACGATCTCCAGGGCCGGACGCTCGCTGGAGCACTTGCCGCCCGCGACCTTCTCGGCGAAGGCGCACCGCGGGTGGAAGCGGCAGCCGGTCGGCGGGTTGAGCAGCGAGGGCGGCGAGCCGGGGATCGGCGTCAGCGGCACGTCCACCGGGCCGTTCAGGCTCGGCATGGAGTTGAGCAGGCCCAGCGTGTAGGGGTGCTGGGGGTCCCGGAGCACCTCCTCCTTGGTGCCGCGCTCCACGCACCGGCCGCCGTACATCACCAGCACGTCGTCGGCGATGTCGGCGATCACACCCAGGTCGTGGGTGATGAAGATGATCGCGGTGCCGAACTCCTGCTGGAGATCCTTGAGCAGGTCCATGATCTGGGCCTGCACGGTCACGTCGAGGGCCGTGGTCGGCTCGTCGGCGATCAGCAGCTCGGGGTCGCAGACCAGCGCCATGGCGATCATGGCGCGCTGGCGCATACCGCCGGAGAACTGGTGCGGGTAGTCGTCCACCCGCATGTCCGGCTGCGGGATGCCGACCCGGCGCAGCATCTCGATGGCACGCGTGCGGGCCTCGGCCTTGGAGGCGCCCGTGTGCTTGCGGTAGGTCTCGGAGATCTGGGCGCCGACGGTGTGGTACGGCGACAGCGAGGCCAGCGCGTCCTGGAAGATCATGGACATCTTGTTGCCGCGCAGCCGCTCCATCTCCCGCTCGGAGGCGGTGAGCAGCTCCTGGCCGTCGAGGAGGATCTCGCCCTCGATCGAGGTGCGCGCCGGGTCGTGCAGGCCCAGGATCGTCAGGTTGGTGACCGACTTGCCGGAGCCCGACTCGCCCACGATGCCGAGCGTCTGGCCCTTGGCCAGGTCGAAGCTGAGACCGTCGACGGCCTTGACGACGCCGTCCTCGGTGGAGAAGTGGACCTTTAGATCCTTGATCGAGAGGAACGGCTGCTGATCGGTGCTCGTCACGGGGACGCTCCTGGGGGTGATGCGGGGGGTCGGGAACGGGGCGGAGGTCAGGCGAGCCGGATCCGCGGGTCGATGAGGGCGTAGACGGCGTCCACGACGATGTTGAAGATGACGATCGCGCCGGCGGACAGCAGGGTCACGCCGAGCACCATGGGCAGGTCGCTCTGGTCCACGGCCTTCAGCGCGAGCCGGCCCACACCCTGGAGGCTGAAGACGGTCTCGGTGATGATCGCGCCGCCGACGAGGGTGGCGAGGTCGATGCCGAAGATGGTGACGATCGGGCCCATCGCGCCGCGCCAGGCGAAGCGGAAGAAGACGGTACGGCGGGACAGGCCCTTGGCGCGGGCCGTGCGCACGTAGTCCTCGCTGAGCGTCTCGACCAGCTGGGAGCGCGACATACGGGTGTAGTTGGCGGTCCAGATCAGCGCCAGCACCAGCCAGGGCAGCAGCAGTCCGGAGGCCCACTCGGCGGGGTTGTCGGTGAGCGGCGTGTACGACGGGTTGTCGAGGATGCCGAGCTTCGCGACGAGGAAGTACATCGCGATGTAACCGACGAAGTAGATCTGCAGTGAGGAGGCGATCAGCGAGCCGGAGCTGGCCACCTTGTCCTGCCACTTGCCCTGCTTGACGGCGGCGATCATGCCGGCGCCGACACCGAAGATGATGAAGATGACGGCGGAGCCGAAGGCGAGCGAGAGGGTCAGCGGCAGCCGGTTCATGATGGTGCCGAGCACGGGCTCGCGGTTGGCGAACGAGTAGCCGAGGCAGGGGGCGGCGCAGTCGCCGAAGTCGCCGTAGCTGCGGCCGACGAAGATGCCCTTCAGCCAGTACCAGTACTGGACGGGGACCGGGTGGTCGATGCCCAGGTTGTGCCGGACCTGCTTGAGCATGTCGGGCGAGCAGTTCTTGCCGCACGACATCATGGCGGGGTCACGCGGAATGGCGTAGAAGAGCCAGAAGGTGACGGCGCTGATGACCAGCAGGATGACCAGCGCGCCGAGGATTCGGCGGACAAGGAAGCGGAGCATGGGGCGTGACTTTCCGGACGGGGCGCCGTCGCCGGGATAGGGGGGAGGGCCGAGGGGGCGGCCAGGTCGTGGCCGCCCCCGTGGGTACTACGCGCTTACTTCTTCGCGTACAGCTTGCACAGGGCGACGCAGGTGTTGCCCGGGTCGTAGACGACGTTGCCGACCTTGGAGCCGTACATCCAGTTGCGGATCTTGTTGTAGTCCGGCACCACCGGCGCCAGCTCCATGATCTGGCGGTCGACCGCGCCCCAGGCCTTGTTGGCCTGCTCGACGTCGGCGATCTTCGAGGCGGCCTCGATCGCCTTGTTGATGCTCGGGTCGTTCAGCTGGGCGTAGTTGCTGCGGCCGTCGCCGATGTTCTTGCCGTCCCAGCAGGGGTAGAACACGGAGTAACCGTTCGGCCAGTCCGGGCTCCAGCCGGCGGCCATCAGGTCGAAGCCGTTGTCCAGCTTGCCGATCTGGCTGTAGAAGGTCGACTTGTCGACCTGCTTGTTGACGACCTGGAAGCCGGCGGCCTCCAGCGCGTTCTTGATCGCGACGGCCACCTTCACCTGGGTGTCCGACTGCTGGTAGGCGATGACCAGCTTCTGGCCGATCGCGTTGGCCTCCTTGAGCAGGGCCTTCGCCTTGACCGGGTCGCCGCCGGGCTTCTTGTCGACGCCGTACAGGTCGAACTTCTCGTAGCCGGGGGTGACCGGGCTCAGCAGGGTGGTGGCGATCTCGTTGGTGGCCGGGCCACCGTTGATCGTCTGGATCTGCTGGTGCGGCCACGCGTAGTTGATGGCCTGGCGGATCTTGACGTCCTTGATCCGGGTCATGTTGATCGGCCAGTAGTAGCAGACCGTGTCGACCTGGGTCAGCACGCGCTTCTTCAGCGTGGCGTTGGTCATGACCTGGGCGATGCGCTCGGGCGCGACCTCGTTGAAGATCGACATCGCGTACTGGTCGTTGCCCTTGTCCGCGATGTAGCGGTCGGTGGAGGCGACCAGCTCGAAGCCGAACTGGAAGACGTACTTGTCCGGGTACGCGTTGCGGATCGGGTCCGTCTTCGGGTCCCAGTGGTCGTTGCGCACGTAGGTCAGCGACTTGCCGATGTCACGGCTGCCGATCCGGTACGGGCCGAGCGCGAACGGGCGCTTGTCGTACTTCTCCTTGGTGTCGTGCTTCTTGTTCACCAGGCTGTAACCGGGCATGGCGAGCGTGTAGTTGAAGTCCGCGCGCGGCTCGGTCAGGTTGAAGGTGATCGTGTTGCCGGACACCTCGAGCGAGTCGATGTGCTTGCCGTCGTACGGGCCCTTGTACTTGTCGCCGCCGACGAGCCACTGCTGGACGTAGCGCGGGCCCTCGGTGACGAACGAGGCGAAGAGGCGCTCGAACGTGTGGCGGACGTCGTCCATGGAGAGGTCGGAGCCGTCCTCCCACTTGATGCCGTCCTTGATGGTGAACGACCAGGTCTTGCCGCCGTTCTTCATGGTGCCGGCGTCGGTGGCGACGTCACCGACGAGCGTGCAGCCGCCCTTGTCGTCGACCTTGTAGCCGGTCAGACCACGCATGATCGGACGGGTGATGGCGCCCTCGGTCGCGACGTAGATCTGCGCCGGGTCCATGTGGTCCATGTCGAACTGGTCGAGCGAGTAGATCGTCCCGCCCTTGACCGCGCCGGCGACCTCGGGGGCCGGACCCGTGGAGTCCGCCTTGGTGCCCACCGGGATGTTCGTGGTCTTGGCCTTGCTCACCGACGGCACGTTCTTGTCGGTGGCCTTGTTGTCGTCGCTGCTGCAGGCGCTCAGCACAGTCGTGGAGGCCGCGGCCACACCGGTGGCGATCAGGAAGTTTCTACGTGAAAAAGACATGCTGAGCCTGCCTATAGGGGTCGATTCGGACGGTCGTGACCAGCCGGACGCCATCGAGCCGGACCGGGTGGAAGGACGTGCTATCGCTTGGACTTGGGGTCGAGCGCGTCGCGCACGGAGTCACCGAGCAGGTTGAAGGCGACCACGAAGATCACCATCGAGATGCCCGGGAACAGCATGAAGGTGATGTCCTGGGAGTAGAACCCGGCGCCACGCGCGATCATCACGCCCCAGTCCGGGGTCGGGTCGATGATGCCGACGCCGAGGAAGGACAGGCCCGCCTCCGTGGTCACGAGCGTAGGGAGCAGAAGCGTGCCCTGGATGATGATCGGTGTCCACAGGTTGGGCAGCAGTTCCTTGAACACGATGCGCATCGGAGACGCGCCCGTGACCTTGGCCGCCTCCACGAACTCGCGCTCACGCAGCGCGAGGACCTGACCGCGCAGCAGACGCGCGATGGTGGCCCAGCCGAACGTGGTCAGCACCACGATCAGGGCGGTGGCGCGCAGCCACGTCGGGATGTTGTCGTCGGGGGCGACGAAGATGCCGTAGACGACCGGCATGAACGCGATGAAGAACAGGGTGGACGGGAACGACAGCAGGATGTCGATGACCCGGCTGACCAGGTAGTCCGTCTTGCCGCCCAGGTAGCCGGCCGTGATGCCGACCACGACACCGACGACCACCGTGAGGATCGTGGCGGCCACCGCGATGCCCAGCGAGGTGCGGATGCCGTAGAGCAGGAAGGTGAACACGTCCCGGCCCAGCTGCGGCTCGACGCCGAACCAGAACTGCGAGCTCATGCCGCCGTTGGGGCCGGCCGGGTACGAGAACATGTCCAGCAGGCTGGGGTCCTGGCTGGCGTACGTCGTGTACGGGTTCTTGCCGTACAGCTTGGCTATCAGCGGCGCAGCGATCGCGATCACGAAGAAGAAGAGCACGATGTAGGCCGAGACGACGCCCGTCTTGTCGCGCTTGAAGCGCTTCCAGGCGAGCCGGCCCGGGGAACGGCTCTCACTGCCCTTCGGACCGCTCGAAGTGGTCGACTTCGTGACGGTCTCGTCGGTCACCTCAAGCGGGGCGGCCGCGGATGGAGTTGGGGAGGTCATGGTGCTCCTGGCCCAAGGGAGGGTCTGATGACTCCGCAGGGCGCTCCCCTACGGGCTACGCCGGACTTTTTCAACGCAATTCATTCAAGGTCAATAAATTCTCGGTCGGCTTGGTTTTGTCTTTACCTTCTTTGCCTCCGCTTGGTCGATCTGTAGCTACGCGGGTAGCGCGCTGTAATCAATCCGTGCTTCACATCGGACCAACTGGACTAATCGGGCAAGAAGTTCGATATGCGGATGGTGGAGTGTCGAAATACGTACATCGACGTGTCCCAATCCAACGTTTCAGCAACGTTACGCGGTGATCTGTTGCGCTCTCCTTTCAAGATCATTGCGAGGGTTCCGCCGGGGTGCCTGCATTCGGATGACGTGTCCCTCTAAAGGTCCCTCAATCCCGCCATGGGTATGCGGTATGTGTCGTATGAGCCGATATTGGCCGGTGATGCATTCGGTGATCGTCGAGGAGGCGCTCCATGCGTGGTGTCCGGCGCGTCCGACGGGGCGCCTGTGCGATTGCCGCCGGGCTGATGTTGGCCGGATGTGGCGGTTCCGGGACGTTCGGCGGGGCCGGGGTGCTGACCTCGTCCTGGGGTGACCCGCAGAACCCGCTGGAGCCCGCCAACACCAACGAGGTGCAGGGCGGCAAGGTCCTCGACATGATCTTCCGGGGCCTGAAGAAGTACGACCCGCGCACCGGCCGGGCCGTGAACATGCTCGCCGAGCGCATCAGCACCCCCGACTCGCGCACCTTCACCATCACCGTCAAGGACGGCTGGCGCTTCAGCGACGGCGAGCCGGTCACCGCCCGCTCCTTCGTGGATGCCTGGAACTACGGCGCGAGCCTGCGGAACAACCAGAAGGACGCCTACTTCTTCGGATACATCGACGGCTACGACAAGGTCCACCCCGACAGCGGCCGGCAGCGCGCCGACACCCTGTCAGGGCTCAGGGTCACCGGCCCCCGGACCTTCACCGTCCGCCTGGCGCAGAAGTTCGCCGGCTTCCCCGACACCCTCGGCTACGCGGCCTACGCGCCCCTGCCGCGATCCTTCTTCACCGACCACGCCGCCTGGCTGCGCAAGCCGGTCGGCAACGGGCCCTACCGGATCGCGTCGTACACCAAGGGCTCCGCGATGACCCTGAAGAAGTGGAACGGCTACCCCGGACCCGACCCGGCCCGCAACGAGGGCGTCACCCTCCTCGTCTACACCGACAACAACACCGCGTACACCGACGTGCTGGCCGGCAACCTCGACCTCGTCGACGACGTGCCCGCCACCCAGCTGAAGAACGTCCGCACGGACCTGGACGGCCGGTACATCAACACCCCGGCCGGCATCCTGCAGACCCTGGCCTTCCCGTACTACGACCCCAGGTGGAACACCGAGGGGGCGCGCAAGGTCCGCACCGGGCTGTCCATGGCCATCGACCGCGCGCAGATCACCGAGACCATCTTCCGCCGCACCCGCACCCCGGCCACCGACTGGACCTCCCCGGTCCTCGGCAAGGCCGGCGGCTACCAGGCCGGGCTGTGCGGCCACGCGTGCGCCTACGACCCCGCCGGGGCCCGCAGGCTCGTCCGGGAGGGCGGCGGCATCCCCGGCGGCCGGCTGCGCATCACGTACAACGCGGACACCGGCTCGCACAAGCAGTGGGTGGACGCCGTCTGCAACTCCATCAACAACGCCCTGCGCGACGACAAGGCGTGCGTCGGCAACCCGGTCGGCACCTTCGCCGACTTCCGCAACCAGATCGGGCAGCACAAGATGACCGGCCCCTTCCGGGCCGGCTGGCAGATGGACTACCCGTTGATCCAGAACTTCCTCCAGCCGCTGTACTACACCGGCGCCTCCTCCAACGACGGCAAGTGGTCCGACCCGCGGTTCGACCGGCTCGTGGACCGGGCCAACGCCGAGACCGACCGGGCCGCCTCCATCCGGCTCTTCCAGGAGGCCGAGAAGGTCGTCCGCGACAACATGGCGGCCATCCCGCTCTGGTACCAGAACGGCAGCGCCGGATACTCCTCCCGGCTCTCCCGGGTGGCGCTCAACCCGTTCAGCGTGCCGGTCTACAACGAGATCAAGGTCGGCTGAGCCGCGTGGGCCGCTACGTCGCCAGGCGACTGCTGCAGATGATCCCGGTGTTCATCGGGGCCACCCTGCTGATCTTCCTCATGGTGAACGTGATGGGAGATCCCATCGCGGGCCTGTGCGGCGAGCGGGCCTGCGACCCGGCCACCGCCGCCCAGCTCAAACGGGAGTTCGGGCTCGACCAGCCGCTGTGGCGCCAGTACGCCACCTATATGGGAAACGTCTTCGAGGGCGACTTCGGTACGGCGTTCAACGGACAACCCGTCACCGAGCTGATGGCGGCGGCGTTCCCGGTCACCGTTCGGCTCACCGTCGTGGCCGTCCTCTTCGAGATCGTCATCGGCATCGCGCTCGGCGTCGTCACGGGCCTCAGGCGCGGCCGGCCCGTGGACACCGGCGTGCTGCTGGCCACCCTGGTCGTCATCTCCCTGCCCACCTTCGTCACCGGACTGCTGCTGCAACTGCTGCTCGGCGTGGAGTGGGGCTGGATCAAACCGTCCGTCTCGCCGGCCGCCGCCTTCGGCGAGCTGATCGTGCCCGGGCTGGTGCTCGCCTCCGTCTCGCTGGCCTACGTCACCCGGCTCACCCGCACCTCGATCGCGGAGAACAAGCGCTCCGACTACGTGCGCACCGCGATCGCCAAGGGCCTTCCCCGGCGCCGCGTCGTCACCCGCCACCTGCTGCGCAACTCGCTGATCCCGGTGGTCACCTTCATCGGCACCGACATCGGCGCGCTGATGGGCGGCGCGATCGTCACCGAGCGGATCTTCAACATCCACGGCGTCGGCTACCAGCTCTACCAGGGCATCCTGCGGCAGAACACGCAGACCGTCGTCGGCTTCGTGACCGTCCTGGTGCTGGTCTTCCTCCTCGCCAACCTCCTCGTCGACCTCCTGTACGCCGTACTCGACCCGAGGATCCGCTATGCCTGAACAGCCCTACGAGCCCGAGGGGGCCATCGCCGGGACCGGCATGGGCGGCCCCATGGACCTGGGCGCGAGCGAGGCCGCCACGCTGGAGGAGGGCCCCGGCGGCCCGGCGGGCGCGGGCCCCGCGGGCAAGCCCCGCTCGCTGTGGTCCGACGCCTGGCGGGACCTGCGCCGCAACCCGGTCTTCCTGCTCTCCGCCCTGGTCATCGTCTTCCTGGTGTTCGTCTCGCTGTGGCCCTCGGCGATCGCCTCCGGCAGCCCGCTCGCCTGCGACCTGGCCAAGTCCCAGGACGGTCCGGGCCCGGGCGCCCCCTTCGGCTACGACGGACAGGGCTGCAACGTGTACACACGCACCGTCTACGGCGCTCGTACGTCCGTCACGGTCGGCGTCTGCGCCACCCTGGGGGTCGCCCTCCTCGGGTCCGTGCTCGGCGGCCTGGCGGGCTATTACGGCGGCTGGTGGGACGCGCTGCTGTCCCGCACCACCGACATCTTCTTCGCCATCCCCGTCGTCCTCGGCGGCCTGGTGCTGCTGTCCGTGGTCACCAGCAACACGGTCTGGCCCGTGATCGGCTTCATGGTGCTGCTCGGCTGGCCGCAGATCTCCCGCATCGCGCGCGGCTCGGTCATCACCGCCCGGCAGCACGACTACGTCCAGGCGGCCCGCGCGCTCGGCGCCTCCGACTCCCGCATCCTGCTGCGCCACATCGCCCCGAACGCCGTCGCCCCGGTCATCGTGGTCGCGACCATCGCGCTGGGCACCTACATCTCCCTGGAGGCCACCCTGTCCTACCTCGGCGTCGGCCTCAGACCGCCCAGCGTCTCCTGGGGCATCGACATCTCCGCCGCCTCGCCCTACGTCCGCAACGCCCCGCACGCCCTGCTGTGGCCCTCCGGCGCCCTCGCCGTGACCGTCCTTGCCTTCATCATGCTCGGCGACGCGGTCCGCGACGCCCTCGACCCCCGGCTGAGGTGACCGCGCACATGCTGCTCGAAGTCCGCGACCTGCACGTGGAGTTCCGCACCCGGGACGGGGTCGCCAGGGCGGTCGACGGGGTGTCGTACGCGGTGGACGCGGGTCGGACGCTGGCGGTGCTCGGCGAGTCCGGGTCGGGCAAGTCGGTGACCGCGCAGGCCGTGATGGGCATCCTCGACACGCCGCCCGCCCGGATCACCGGCGGCGAGATCCTCTTCCAGGGCCGGGACCTGCTCGGGCTCGGGGAGGAGGAGCGGCGCGGGCTGCGCGGCGCGAAGATGGCGATGATCTTCCAGGACGCGCTGTCCGCCCTCAACCCGGTGCTCCCGGTGGGCGACCAGCTCGGCGAACTCTTCGTGGTGCACCGGGGGGCGTCGAAGCGGGAGGCGCGGGCCCGGGCGGTGGAGCTGATGGACCGGGTGCGCATCCCGGGCGCCGCCCAGCGGGTGCGCGACTACCCGCACCAGTTCTCCGGCGGGATGCGCCAGCGCATCATGATCGCGATGGCGCTGGCCCTGGAGCCGGCCCTCGTCATCGCCGACGAGCCGACCACCGCCCTGGACGTCACCGTGCAGGCCCAGGTGATGGACCTGCTCGCGGAGTTGCGGCGCGAGTACCGGATGGGGCTCGTCCTCATCACCCACGACCTCGGGGTGGTGGCGGACGTGGCCGACCGGATCGCGGTGATGTACGCCGGGCGGATCGTGGAGTCGGCGCCCGTGCACGACATCTACCGGGCGCCCGCCCACCCGTACACCCGGGGCCTGCTGGACTCCATCCCCCGCCTGGACCTCAAGGGGCGGGAGCTGTACGCCATCAAGGGCCTGCCGCCGAACCTGACCCGGGTGCCCCCGGGCTGCGCCTTCCACCCGCGCTGCCCGATGGCCCGGGACGTCTGCCGCACCGAGGTGCCCCCGCTGTACGAGGTGTCCGAGGCCCGGGGCAGCGCCTGCCACTTCTGGAGGGAGTGCCTCGATGACGGCGAGCGGTGAACCGATCCTGGAGGCGGAGGGACTCGTCAAGCACTACCCGCTGACCCGGGGCATCCTGTTCAAGAAGGAGATCGGGGCGGTACGGGCCGTCGACGGCGTCGACTTCGCCCTCGGCCGGGGCGAAACCCTCGGCATCGTCGGCGAGTCGGGCTGCGGCAAGTCGACCGTCGCCCGGTTGCTGTGCAGTCTGGAGCGGCCCACCGCCGGATCCATCCGGTTCAAGGGCGAGGACATCACCCGGCTGTCGGGCCGTGCCCTGAAGGCCGTGCGCCGCAACATCCAGATGGTCTTCCAGGACCCCTACACCTCACTCAACCCCCGCATGACGGTGGGCGACATCGTGGGGGAGCCGTACGAGATCCACCCCGAGGCGGCCCCCAGGGGGGACCGGCGCCGGCGGGTGCGGGAGCTGCTGGACGTGGTGGGGCTCGACCCGGACTACGTCAACCGCTACCCGCACCAGTTCTCCGGCGGCCAGCGCCAGCGCATCGGCATCGCGCGGGGGCTCGCGCTGCGCCCGGAGGTCATCGTCGCCGACGAACCGGTGTCCGCCCTGGACGTCTCCGTGCAAGCACAGGTGATCAACCTGCTGGCCCGGCTCCAGACGGAGTTCGACCTCTCCTACGTGTTCATCGCGCACGACCTGTCGATCGTGCGGCACATCTCCGACCGGGTCGCGGTGATGTACCTGGGCCGGATCGTGGAGACGGGACGGGACGCGGAGATCTACGACCACCCGACGCACCCGTACACCCAGGCGCTGCTGTCGGCGGTACCGGTCCCGGACCCCGGGGCCCGTGAGCACCGCGAGCGGATCATCCTCGGCGGCGACGTGCCCTCGCCCACGGACATCCCCTCCGGGTGCCGCTTCCGCACCCGGTGCTGGAAGGCGCGGGAGCGGTGCGCCCGGGAGGTGCCGGCCCTCGCGGTGCCCGCGGTGTTCGCGCAGGGCGGGGGACCGGCCGCGCACGACTCGGCGTGCCACTTCGCCGAGGAGCGGCGGGTGGTGCCGCCGGAGGACCCCGGAGGGCCCGAGGCACCGCAGGCCACGGTGAACGGCAACGGGCCGGGGTGACACGCACCCCGGCCCGCGCACGGCACCCGCACGGCCGTATGAGCGGCAGCCTGCCGTGTCCGCATATCGGTACCGCTACCGGCAGGTTGCCCGCGTGTTAACGCGGCCGGGGCTCAGCCCAGGGAGCGCCGCAGGAAGTCCAGCTGGAGCCTGAGCAGGTTCTCCGCGACGGTCTCCTGCGGGGTCATGTGGGTCACCCCGGACAGCGGCAGCACCTCGTGCGGGCGGCCGGCGGCCAGCAAGGCGGAGGACAGCCGCAGGGAGTGGGCGACCACCACGTTGTCGTCCGCGAGACCGTGGATGATCATCATCGGGCGGTGCGGCTCGGCGGGGTCGACCAGGCCGGCGTCGTCGATCAGCGAGTTGCGGCGGTAGACCTCGGGCTGCTCGTTCGGGTCGCCCAGGTAGCGCTCCTGGTAGTGGGTGTCGTAGAGGCGCAGGTCGGTGACGGGGGCGCCGACCACCGCCGCGTGGAAGACGTCCGGGCGGCGCAGCACCGCGAGCGCCGAGAGGTAGCCGCCGAAGGACCAGCCCCGGATCGCCACCCGGTCCAGGTCCAGCGGGAACCGCTCGGCGAGCGACCGAAGCGCGTCCACCTGGTCCTGGAGCACGAGTTCCGCCACGTCGTCGCGGATCTCCTTCTCCCAGGCCGGGGAGCGCCCGGGGGTGCCCCGGCCGTCGGCCACGATCACGGCGAAGCCCTGGTCGGCGAACCACTGGGAGGTGAGATGCGCGTTGTGCGCGGCGACCACCCGCTGGCCGTGCGGACCGCCGTAGGGGTCCAGCAGAACCGGCAGGGGAGTGTCACCGGGGTAGTCCCGTGGCATAAGCACGGCGCACGGAATTCGGCGTGCGCCCCCCTCGGTGAGGGTGACCCGGGGGGACAAACCGGGGTCTTCGGCGTACGACCGGACAGTGGCCGCCGGTTTTCCGTCACGCAGCACCTGGACGCGGGCGCCCGGCCTGTCCAGCGTCGCGGAGACCAGCACGGTCACGCCCCCGGCGCGTACCGCCGAGTGCACGCCGGGCTCCTGGGAGACGCGCTCCACACCCAGCTCGTTCACACGGTAGACATGGATCTCACCGGTCTCCGGCGTCTCCGCCTCGGCACCCGCGGAGGCCGAGACGAGCACGTCGTCCGCGCCCACGTCCAGCACCGCGCGGATGTGCAACTGGCCGCTGGTCAGCGGACGTTCGCCCACGGTCAGGACGCGCGCGCCGCCCTCGTCCGCGATCCGGACCAACTGGCCCGAGGGGCTCCAGCAGGGCACACCGGCAAACAGTTCCAGCCAATTTGGGTCCTCGTCCGCGTGCACCATCCGGGTCGTCCCGGTGTCCGGGTCCACCGCCAGGAACAGCTGGCTGCGCTGGTCCCTGGCCTGCACCAGGATCAGCGGCGCACCCGCCTCTGACCAGTGCACTCGGGCCAGGTACGGGTAGCGGGCGCGGTCCCACAGCACCTCGGTGCGCGCACCGTCGAGGCCGAGTACGAACAGCCGTACGTCCGCGTTCGGGGTGCCCGCGGCGGGATAGGCGACGTTACGTGGCTCACGCTCGGGGTGGGCCGGATCCGCGATCCACCAGCGGGTCACCGGCGTGTCGTCCGCGCGGGCCACCAGCAGCCGGTCCGACCCCGGCGCCCACCAGAAGCCCCGGTGACGTGACATCTCCTCGGCCGCGATGAACTCCGCGAGCCCGTAGGTGACGTTCTCCGTCTCCGGCTCGGCGAGCGCGCGGTCGCCCTCGCCGTCGGCGCCCACGACGCGCAGGGCGCCCTGCGCGACGTACGCGACGTGCCGGCCGTCGGGGGCCGGACGGGGGTCGATCACCGGTGCCGCGACGGCGAGTTCACGGGTCTCGCCGGTCGTCAGACGCGCCGTGAAAAGCCGCCCTGACAAGGTGAAAGCCGCCAACTCCACGGCGGCGTCGGTGGCGTGGCCGACGATGCCGGCCCCGCCCTCGCGGCTGCGCTCGCGGCGCGCCCGCTCCTCGGGCGACAGCTGTTCGGAGGCGCCCCGCAGAAGGGCGGCCGGGTCGGCGACGAGGCGCTCGGTGCCGTCCGGAAGGTCAAGCACCCACAGCGAGTTGGCCCGGTCGGTGCCGGAGCTCGATCGGAGGAACGCGACACGTGCGCCGTCGGGCGCCACGGTGAATCCACGCGGCGCGCCGAGGGTGAACCGCTGGGTCCTGGCGTGCCTACGGGGGAAGGAGTCGGACTCGGTCGTCATACCCCGACCATATTGGCCATGCGCCCCCTTGTGCGGCTGTGCGCCGAGCGATGCGCGAGCACGGATAGTTATGATCACTACCGCTGTGTGGGTATGAACCTGCCGGTGCCTGCATGGACTTGCTCTACCGATCTTTCCGAACAGCCGCGTCCCTGGGAACTTTGGAGGTGAGCCGCCGTGGCACTCTCGATTTCGGCGGTGGTGCTGCTGGCGATCATCGTCTTCCTGCTGATGAAGAAGTCCGGGCTCAAGGGCGGCCACGCGGTGGTCTGCATCCTGCTCGGCTTCTACCTCGCCTCCTCCACCATCGCGCCCACGATCAGTCAGCTGACCTCGAACGTGGCGAGCATGATCGGCAGCATCAAGTTCTGAACGGCCTCCCGGCCGGCCCCTCCCGTCCGGCCGTGCGGGTTCCCTCCCGCGCGGCCCGCAAACCGCCGGAGCCGGGGCACGGGGAGGCCCGGGGGCGCCGGGAACACCGTCGGCCTGCGTAGGGTGGTGGCATGACGGAACTGTCCTCCTTTGGGTCGCGGGGCGCTCGGCGGCTGCTCCTGGTGCATGCGCACCCGGACGACGAGTCGATCAACAACGGCGCCACCATGGCCAAGTACGTGGCCGAGGGTGCGCACGTGACGCTGGTCACCTGCACCCTGGGGGAGCGGGGCGAGTGCATCCCGCCCGGACTGCGGCATCTGACCGGGGCCGCCCTGGGCGCGCACCGGCGCGGCGAGCTGGCCGCCGCCCTCGCCGCGCTCGGGGTCACCGACGCCCGGCTGCTCGGCGGCGCGGGCCGCTACGGCGACTCCGGGATGATGGGCACCGCGGACAACGAGGACCCCGGCTGCTTCTGGCGGGCCGACGTGGACGAGGCCGCCGGCCACCTCGCCGAGGTGATCCTGGAGACCCGGCCCCAGGTCCTCGTCACCTACGACGACAACGGCGGCTACGGCCACCCGGACCACATCCAGGCCCACCGCGTCGCCATGCGCGCCGTGGACCTCGCGGCCGAGCGCGGGCACCGCGTCGACAAGGTCTACTGGAACCGCACCCCGCGCTCCGTGGCCGAGGCCGCCTTCGCCCGGCTCCAGGACGAGCTGCCCGCGCTGCCCTTCACCAAGAGCGCAGCCCTGGACGACGTACCCGGCGTGGTGGACGACGACCGGATCACCACCGCCGTCGACGGCACCGCACACGCCGCCGCCAAGGCCGCCGCGATGCGCGCCCACGCCACCCAGATCGAGGTGGCCGGGTCCTGCTTCGCACTCTCCAACGAGCTGGCCCAGCCCCTGTTCACCACCGAGTACTACGAGTTGGTGCGCGGTACGGCCGTCCCCGGCGAGACCGACCTGTTCGCCGGCCTCGGCGTCGAGGAGACCCCGTGAGCGGCGGCGCGGGCAACGGCGCCCCGGGCTCGATGCTCGCCCAGCCGCTGCGGCCGCCGTCCGCGGGGCGGGCCGCGGCGTACGTCGGCCTGTTCCTGCTCGGCGCCCTCGTCGCGGTCGCCGGCGCGCTGGTGCAGGCCGCCTGGTTCCCCGGCGGGCTGCTGCTCGCCCTCGCCGCCGCGGTCGGCGCCTTCCTCGGCGGCTCGTACGCCACCCGGTCCCGGGGCGGCGCGATGGCCCCGGCGGCGGGCTGGATCGTCACCGTCATACTGCTCACCTCCTCGCGCCCCGAGGGCGACTTCCTCTTCGGCGCGGGCGGCGGCTCCTACCTCTTCCTCTTCGGCGGCATGGCGCTCGCTGTGATCTGCGCCACGCTTGGCGCGATGCGGCAACCCCGTGACGGCTCCGCCCGACTTGGGAAGTGACGTACCGCTTTCCGGTGCCGCCCGCGTGCGAGTTGGGTGTGGGTTTCCCCGGCGGTCAGGGGATGCCCGCCGGAAGCGGCCAGTATGGTGGTGCGCGCCGCCGAACCTCCCCCACGCCGCCGACCTCGTTCGAGCCGGGGGGACCGCCAGAGCAGTGAGGTCGTGTCGGGCGGTGGAGCCAACTGGGAGAACCTGCCTTGAGTCGTGAAACTGACACTCCGTCCTCCGGGCCCAACGGGCGCGGCGGAGCCGCGTACCCCTCCGGCACCCCGCCGTACGGGACCCCCATGGCTTCCGACGACGGTACGGGTGCGGCCCGTTCGGGCGCGCCGGAGGAACGCAAGACCGAGACCACGCTGACGACCCGGATCCGGATCAACATCCCCGGGTCCCGGCCGATCCCGCCGGTCGTCGTGCGCAAGCCCGTCGGGGAGGGCGAGTCCGCCGAGGGCGCCCGCGAGGAGAAGCCGGCCGCCGAGGCGCGCACGCCGGACGCCGCGGCGCCCGCCCCGCAGGCGCCCGCCGAGCCCGCGGCCCCGGCCGAGGAGAAGACCAGCGACTGGTTCGCGCCGCGCAAGTCCTCCGGGGGCAAGGCCGCGACCGGCAAGGGCGGCGCCAACGGGGGCAAGAACCCCGGCGGTTCCACCGCTGCCTCCGGCGCGCCGGCTGCCCGTCCGGGTGGACCGGGTGCGAACGGCGCGGCGGGTGGCACCGGCGCACGCCCCGGCGGTGTGGTCGGCTCCATGAGCGTGCCCGGCCGCTCCGGCAAGACCAACGGCGCGGGCCTGCCCGGCGCCACCGGCGGCCCCGTGGCCCCCGGGCACGGCGGCGGCACGGGCTCCTTCGACGTCACCGAGGCGCTGGCCGCCGGCCCGCTCGGCGGCGGCTCCCGGGCCGACGGCAACGGCGGCGAGCCGCGCCGCGACGACCTGCCGTACTTCTCGGAGCAGGGCGGCCAGGACGGCTTCGGCGGCCCCGCGGGCGCGGGCGGCGTGGGCGGTGCCGACGGCGCCGACGGACCGGGCGGCCGCGGCGGCCCGCAGGGCCCCGCCGGGCCGACCGGGGGTCCGGTCACCGGCGACAGCCCGCTGGTGCCGGGGACCGGCGGGTACGGCGGCCAGGGCGGCGCGCCCGCGCACAGCGCCCTCGCGGACATCGCCGGCCTCGACGGCCCGGGCGCTTCGGGCACCGGGCTCGGTCCCGGCGGCGGGCTCAGCGACGACACCGCGATCCTCACCCCGCAGAAGCCGGCCCCCGAACCGGGCACGCCCGGCTACCGCGCCCCGGACAACGTCTCCGGACACACCGTCACCAGCGGCATCCCGGTCGTCCCGGGCGGGAACGGCGTCCCGTTCGGCGCGGGCGGCCCCGGCGGCCCGGCCGGGCGGACCGCGGCCAAGCCCGCGCCCGAGCCCGCCAAGGCCGCGCCCAAGGCGGCGGCCAAGCCGAAGAAGAAGGGGCGCAGCAAGCTCGTGCTGCTCGCCGCCGGCGTGGTGGTGATCGCGGGCGGTGTCTACGGCGCCGGGCTGCTGATGAACCACACCGATGTGCCCAAGGGCACCACCGTGCTCGGCGTCGACATCGGCGGCGGCACCCGTGACGACGCCGTCAAGAAGCTCGACGACGCGTTCGGCAGCCGGGTGGCCAAGCCGCTCAAGCTGGACGTGGGCGGCAAGACGGTCACCCTCACCCCGGCGAACGCCGGTCTCCAGTTCGACTTCCAGGCCACCGCGAGCCAGGCCGCGACGAGCGACTACAACCCGGTCTCCGTGGTCGGCACCCTCTTCGGGCGGAAGCGCGTGGTCGCCCCGGTCATGCCGGTGGACGAGGAGAAGCTCCAGGCCGCCCTCCAGCAGGCCGGCGGGGGCTCCGGCTCCGGCGCGGTCGTCGAGGGCGGCATCGAGTTCAAGCCCGGCCAGGCCGTGGCCGTCTACGGCAAGCCGGGCAAGGCCATCGACGCGGCCGGCTCCGCCCAGGCGATCGAACAGGCCTACCGCACGGCCGTGGAGACGAACAGCTCGGCCCCGGTCACCGTGCCGACGACCAACCGGCAGCCGACGGTCTCCAACGCCGAGGTGGACCGGGAGATGAAGGAGTTCGCGAAGCCGGCCATGTCGGCGCCCGTGACCGTGCGGACGGACGCCGCGCACACGGTCATGTTCAGCCCGCAGAAGTCGCTGTGGAAGTTCCTCGGCGTGGCCGCGGTCAACGGCAAGCTGACCGACAAGCCCGACTACACCGCCCTGAAGCAGCTGTACGGCCAGGCGTTCGACGGTGTCCTGATCACCCGGGGCAACGGCAAGAAGACGCCGGTGACGCCCCAGGACGTCTACCTGGCCATGCGTCAGGCGCTGACCAGCACGACCGACCGCGTCGCGGTGATCAGCACCAACCCGAACTGAGGTCCGCGTCAGGGGCGTCCGGCACCGCGCCGGGCGCCCCTGACGCGTCCCCCGGGGGATGTCACCCCGGCCGCATGACATCTGTCATCCCGCACACAGGATCACCGGCACTGCCGGTCGCCCGTCCCGCCCGGCACCATTGGGGTCATGACAACGACAGCGGTACCGGCCACCTCCACCGAGGTGGTCGGGTTCGACCAGGTGACCAAGACGTACGGGACGGTGCGGGCCGTCGACGGACTCTCGCTGCGGCTGCACCCGGGGGAGACCGTCGCCCTGCTCGGCCCGAACGGTGCCGGCAAGTCCACCACCCTCGATCTGCTCCTCGGCCTGAAGCAGCCCGACAGCGGCACGGTGTCCGTGTTCGGCACCAGCCCGCGCGAGGCGATCGTGGCCGGGCGGGTCGGGGCCATGCTCCAGAGCGGCGGCCTGATGGACGAGGTCACCGTCGGTGAACTGGTCAAGCTGTCCTGCTCGCTGCACCCGCGGCCGTACCCGGTCTCCGACGTGCTGGCCCGCGCCGGGATCACGCAGATCGCCGACCGCAAGGTCAACAAGCTCTCCGGCGGCCAGGCCCAGCGGGTCCGCTTCGCCCTGGCCACCGCGGGCGACAGCGACCTGATCATCCTGGACGAGCCGACCACCGGCATGGACGTCACCGCCCGCCAGGCCTTCTGGGCCACCATGCGCGAGCAGGCCGACCAGGGCCGTACCGTGCTGTTCGCCACGCACTACCTGGAAGAGGCCGACGCCATCGCCGACCGGGTCCTGGTGCTGCACCGCGGCCGGCTCCTCGCCGACGGCACCGCCGCCGAGATCAAGGCCAGGGCGGGCGCCCGGCGGATCTCCTTCGACCTGGAGGGCACCGTCGACGAGGACGCCCTGCGCGCCCTGCCGCGGCTGACCTCCCTCACGGTGTCCCACGGCGGCTTCGGCCACACCGTGCGCCTCCAGTCCGCCGACGCCGACGCCACCGTGCACGCCCTGTACCGCCTCGATGTCTACCCCCGCAACCTCGAAGTCACCGGCCTCGGGCTGGAACAGGCGTTCGTCGCCATCACGGAGGCCGAGGAGGCCAAGCAGTCGTGAACTCGCTCATCAAACTGGAACTGACCCGCGCCCTGCGCAACAAGAAGTTCCTGTTTTTCTCGGTGCTCTACCCGGCCGTCCTCTTCCTGATCATCGCGGGCAACGCCGACGACACCAGGATCGACGGGACCGGGCTGACCCTGGCGACCTACATGATGGTCTCCATGGCCTCCTTCGGCGCCCTGACCGCCGTCCTGATGGGCAACAGCGAGCGCATCGCCAAGGAACGCGAGAGCGGCTGGGTGCGGCAGCTGCGGCTGACCCCGCTGCCCGGGCGCGGCTACGTCCTCGCCAAGACCGCCAGCGCGGCCGTGGTGAGCCTGCCGTCCATCGTGGTGGTCTTCCTGGCCGCCGCCGCGATCAAGCACGTACGACTGGACGCCTGGCAGTGGCTCGCCCTCACCGGGGTCATCTGGGCCGGCAGCCTCGTCTTCGCCGCGCTCGGCGTCGCCCTCGGCTACCTCGCCTCCGGGGACGCGGTGCGCCCCATCACGATGATCGTGTACTTCGGTCTGTCGATCCTCGGCGGCCTGTGGATGCCGTCCACGACCTTCCCGCGGTTCCTCCAGGACATCGCCAAGTGGCTGCCCACCCACGCGTACGCCGCGCTGGGCCGGGCGATCGAGGAGAGCCAGGCCCCGCACACCACGGACATCGCCGTCCTCGCCGGGTACTTCGTCCTCTTCGCGGGCGGCGCGGCGTGGCTGTACCGGAAGGACACGCTGAAGGCGTGAGCACGATGACGGAAGACCCACAGGCCGGCGCGCGCGGGCCGGAGCCGCAGGTGCGGATCGGCCAGGGGCCCCGCAACCGGCGCGACGTCCTGATCAAGCTGCTGTGGATCGGCGTGTGGCTGGTCTTCCTCAGCTCCCCGGTCCACGACCTGACCAGCGGCCGGCACACCACGGCCGGCACCGTGGCGGGGGCGGCGGGCCTGGCGGTCTTCGTCGTCGCGTATCTGACGCTGGTCTTCCGGAACATGGGACGGCCCTTCTCGCCGCGGGCCGTGGCCGTGCTGCTGGGCGTCCTCGCCGTCCTCGCGCCCGCCCTGGGCTACGGCCTCGGCACCCACTGGACCGGGTTGTTCGTCTACCTCTCGGTGGCCTGCGGGGCCACGCTGCCGCCGCGGCTCGCGGTCTGGGCGGTCCCGGGCTCCGGACTGGTGATGTACCTCGTCAAGATGCGCTGGGACGCGTACGCGGTCGACGAGGACCTGCTGATGGTCGTGCTCATCGGGTTCGCGATGATCGGCGTGAGCCAACTGGTGCGCACCACGATCGAGTTGCGCAAGGCGCGGGCCACCGTCGCCCAGCTCGCCGCCAACGAGGAGCGGCTGCGCCTCGCCCGCGACCTGCACGATCTGCTGGGCCACTCGCTCTCGCTGATCACGCTGAAGAGCGAGCTGGCCGGCCGGATGCTGCCGGACCACCCGGACAAGGCGGCCCAGCAGGTCGCCGACATCGAACAGGTCAGCCGCCAGGCCCTGGTGGACGTCCGGGAGGCGGTCACCGGCTACCGGCGCCCCCGGCTCGCCGTGGAGCTGGCCGGCACCCAGGTGGCCCTCACCGCCGCGGGCGTCACCGCCGAACTGCCCGACGAGCCCGATCTCGACGGGGTGGACCGGGAGGCCGAGTCCGCGCTCGCCTGGGCCCTGCGCGAGGCGGTCACCAACGTGGTCCGGCACAGCGGCGCCGACCGCTGCGCCGTACGGCTCCTGCACCGCCAGACCCTGGACGGCCCGGTGCTCGAACTCACCGTCGAGGACAACGGATCCGGCGGCAGCGGCGGCTTCGGCAACGGCCTGACCGGGCTGACCGAGCGCCTGGAGAAGGCCGGCGGAACCCTGGAGGCGGGCCGGTGCAGACACGGCTTCCGGCTGGTCGCCCGCGTGCCCGCGGCGGCCGGCGGGGACGTAGGATCCGGGGCATGACGCGCACGATCAAGGTCCTGCTGGCCGAGGACCAGTCGATGGTCCGCGAGGCGCTGGCCGCGCTGCTGGGCCTGGAGCCGGACATCGAGGTCGTCGCCCAGGTCGCACGCGGGGACGAGGTGCTCGCCGCGGTCGGCGCGCACGACGTCGACGTGGCGCTGCTCGACATCGAGATGCCGGGCTGCACCGGCATCGAGGCCGCGGCCCGCGTCCACCGGGAGTTCCCCCGGGTGAAGCTGGTGGTGCTCACCACCTTCGGGCGCCCCGGCTATCTGCGCAGCGCCATGGAGGCCGGCGCCGACGCCTTCCTGGTCAAGGACGCCCCGGCGGCCCAACTCGCCGCCGCCGTCCGCACGGTGCTCGCCGGTGAGCGGGTCATCGACCCCACGCTGGCCGCCGCCGCGCTGGCCGAGGGCGCCAACCCGCTCACCGAACGCGAACGCGAGGTGCTGCGCGCCGCGGCCGACGGCTCCACCAACGCCGAACTGGCCGCGGCCCTGCACCTGTCCCAGGGGACGGTCCGCAACTACCTCTCCACGGCCATCCAGAAACTCGCCGTCCGCAACCGGGCGGAGGCGGTGCGCACGGCCCGGGAGAAGGGCTGGCTCTGAACGCGGACCGGCGGCCGGTCAGTTGAGCTTGGCGCGGGCCGTGCGGGCCTGCCGCCGCACCCGCTCGGCGGCCGGCTCGTCGACGACCTCGATCAGCTCGGCGTACGCGTCCAGTTCCGCCGCCCCGGCCAGGAACTGCCCGCGCTGCACCAGCAGTTGCCCGCGCTCGTAGCGCAGCCGGGCCGGGTGGGCGGGGATCAGCAGCGAGAGCTCCACCGCCCGCAGCGCGACGTCCGAGTGCTCGGGGCGGGCCGCGGCCCAGGCCCGGATGTTGTTGAGGATCCGCTGGACGACCTCCAGCGGCGGGGCGGGTCCCAGCATCGCCGGATCCAGCGGCGCGCCGGTCGCCCCGACCACCAGCAGCTCGGCGTCCGGCCCGCTCAGCACCCGCCCGCCCTCGAACGGATCGGCCAGCACCTGCTCCCCGGGTGTCCCGAACCCGATCACGAAGTGCCCGGGCAGCGCCACGCCGTACACCGGTGCCCCGGCCCGCCGGGCGACTTCCAGCCACACCACCGACAGCAGGATCGGCAGCCCGCGCCGCCGCCGCAGCACCTCGTGCAGCAGCGAGGACTCCAGGCGCTCGTAGTCGCCGGGCGTGCCGTGGAACTCGTAGCGCCCGCCGAGCAGCCGCCGCACCGCCTCCGCCCAGGCGCGCGGCCCGCCGGGCCGGTACGGCAGCTCGCCCGCGAGCCGGTCCAGCTCGGCCTGCGCGGCGTCGATCCCGGCCTCGTCCAGCGAGCCGTCCGCCTCCGCGCCGATCAGCAGGCACAGCGCCGCGAGATCCGGCCGCTCGGCCCGCGCCTCCTCGCCGAACCGGCGCCGCACCTCGGCGGACCGCTCCGGCGACGGCGGGTAGGGAGGCGGCAGACGACGGGGGTTCGGCATGGCGGGTTCCTGCCCTCTCAACGGGGTTCTACGACCGGTCCGGGAGGTCCTGCGGCGAGCGTTCCCCCGGCTCCCGGAAGTGGTGGTAGGCGTGGTGCCGGGAGAAGCCCAGAGCGCCGTACAGGGCCCGTGCGGGCTCGTTGTCGGACTCCACCTGGAGCCAGGCGGCCGAGGCGCCCTCGGCCAGGGCGCGGCGGGCGAGCGCGGCCATCACCTCGGTGGCCAGGCCCTGCCTGCGCCGCCCGGGGTCCACCTCGACGGCGGCGAACCCGGCCCAGCGCCCGTCCACGGCACACCGCCCGATCGCCGCCGGCGCCGCGCCCGGCGCGCCCGGCACGGAGGCGAACCACACGGACGGCCCCGCCCCGCGGTCGTCCGCGCGCGAGCCGAGCACCTTCAGGGCCACCTCGCTCACCCCCTTGCGCCCGTACCGCGCGAGCCACGCCGCGTCCGCCTCGCGGGCGAGCACCACGTCCGCGCCGCCGGCCCGGTCCGCGACCGGCGCCAGGGCGCCCGTCCACACCTCGGCGGTCACCTCCCGCACCCAGCCGCGCCGCTCCAGCTCCGCGCAGAGCAGCTCCTGCGTGCCCTCGGCGCCGGTCGCGGTCTGCACGTACGCGGGCAGGCCCCGCTCGCCGTACCAGCGTCGTACGGCCGCCAGGGCCGCGTCGAGCGGACGGCCGGGATCGCCCAGCGGCAGCACGCTGTTGGCCCGCCGGGTGAACCCGCCGGCGGCCCGCAGCTCCCACTGCCCGAGCGGCTCGCTCTCCACCGGCCGCCACGCGCGCGAGGCGACCCGGGCCAGCTCCTCGTAACCGGCCGCCGGACCCCGGTGGCGGGCCGGGGCGGCCGGCACCACCTTGCCCGCCACGAGGGTGTTTTCCGGAAACCGGACACTCTCGCCGCCCCGTTGTGTGATCATGACCACGCCATGATCCCAAGATGTGAGAACGCCCACCGTGTCGGTGAACTTCTCCCGCGCCGCACCGGGTTCGCTCAACCGCCGTACGGAGACGCGTTTCCCCACGTCAGCGGGGGTGATGCGGACTACAAGGCGCCCTTGTGCCGAGATTTCCACCGGTCAGTTCACCCCTCCTGTTCGGATCATGCTCCGGAACGGAGATACTAGGGGCGGGCATCGACGACGCCGCGCTCCCGCGCGCCAGGCGGCGGAGCCTGAGGAGGCCCGCCAGCGCCCTATCGAGGAGGAACGACAGCGTGACCTACGTCATCGCGCAGCCTTGTGTCGACGTCAAGGACAAGGCGTGCATCGAGGAGTGCCCGGTCGACTGCATCTACGAGGGCCAGCGGTCCTTGTACATCCACCCGGACGAATGCGTCGACTGTGGTGCCTGTGAGCCGGTCTGCCCGGTCGAGGCGATCTTCTACGAGGACGACGTCCCGGAGGAGTGGAAGGACTACTACAAGGCGAACGTCGAGTTCTTCGACGAGCTGGGCTCGCCCGGCGGCGCCAGCAAGCTGGGGCTGATCGAACGCGACCACCCCTTCGTCGCCGCGCTGCCGCCGCAGGGCGAGTGACCGTTTAGCGCCAAGCGGCCCGCGCCGAACCGCGCCGCCTCGGTCCCGTACGGCTCGATCGCCCCGATCGCCGCCGCACGGGACCGAGGCGTTTGCCGCACCAGACGAAAGTGAGCCACTGATCGTGTCCGCAGTCTCCGACCGGCTTCCCGTCTTCCCCTGGGACAAGCTGGAGCCCTACAAGAAGACGGCCGCGGCCCATCCGGACGGCATCGTCGACCTCTCCGTCGGCACCCCGGTCGACCCGGTCCCCGAGCTGATCCAGAAGGCCCTCGTCGACGCGGCCGACTCACCGGGCTACCCGACCGTCTGGGGCACCCCCGCCCTGCGGGACGCGATCTGCGGCTGGCTGGAGCGCCGCCTGGGCGCCCGCGGCGTGACCCACCGGCACGTGCTGCCGGTCGTCGGCTCCAAGGAGCTGGTGGCCTGGCTGCCGACCCAGCTGGGCCTCGGCCCCGGCGACAAGGTCGCCTACCCGCGACTGGCCTACCCGACGTACGAGGTGGGCGCCCGCCTCGCCCGCGCCGCGTACGAGGTCTACGACGACCCGCGCGACCTGGACCCGGCCGGTCTCAAGCTGCTCTGGCTGAACTCCCCGTCCAACCCCACCGGCAAGGTCCTCTCCGCCCGGGAGCTGACCGACATCGTCGCCTGGGCCCGCGCCCACGGCGTCCTGGTCGTCTCCGACGAGTGCTACCTGGAGCTGGGCTGGGAGGCCGACCCGGTCTCGGTGCTGCACCCGGACGTCAACGGCGGCTCGTACGACGGCATCGTGGCCGTGCACTCCCTCTCCAAGCGCTCCAACCTGGCCGGCTACCGCGCCGCCTTCGTCGCGGGCGACCCGGCGGTCCTGGGCCCGCTGCTGGAGATCCGCAAGCACGGCGGGATGATGACGTCCGCGCCGACCCAGGCCGCGGTCGTGGCCGCCCTCGGCGACGACGCCCACGTCCAGGAGCAGCGCGCCCGCTACGCCGCCCGCCGCGAGGCCCTGCGGGCGGCCCTGGTCGCCCACGGTTTCCGTATCGAGCACAGCGAGGCCAGCCTCTACCTCTGGGCCACCCGCGACGAGTCCTGCTGGACCACGGTCGCCCACCTCGCCGAGCTGGGCATCCTGGTCGCCCCCGGCGACTTCTACGGCACGGCGGGCGAGAACTTCGTGCGCGTGGCGCTGACGGCCACGGACGAACGCGTCCAGGCGGCGGTCTCCCGGCTTCGCTGACCGCCGCGGGCCCTGGCGGGCCCGGACGCGCGGAACGGGGCCCAGGGAACCCCTGGACCCCGTTCAGCGGGCGATGCGCCGGCTCAGGCCCGGACTCAGGTGAGCGGCAGCCCCTGGACCGGCAGGTTGGACGTGGGCAGCCCGCCCTTCGTCGCGCCGGCCGCCGCGTCCCCGAGGGCGCTTCCCGCGGCCCCGGTCAGACCGCCCGCGGCCTGCTGCGCCGCGGGCGCCGCCTTCTGCACGGCACCGCCGGCCGTCCTGCCCGCGGCCGGGACCGCCTGCTTGAGGGCGTTGCCGCCCGCGTTGCCCGCCAGCGCGGTGACGTTCTCGGCGGCACCGTCGACGGTGTTGCCGACGTGCGCGCCGTCCAGCGCGGTCAGGCCGCCCAGGTTCGGAGTGGCCGGCAGGTTCGTGGCCGCACCGGCGGAGCCGGCCGCACCGACCCCGGCGGCCGCTCCCGCTGCGACGAGCAGCGCGGCACGGGCGATCCGGCGGGTCAGGGGGAGGGACATGATGCTCCATTCGACGGGAGAGAACGGTGTCTTCGTCCGGACCCGGCACCGGGCCCGGACGCCGTGACTACCGCTCGAAGCCCGCGAAGGTTGCGGACACCCCAGGTCACGAATGGATAACGCATCGCATTATCAGGTGTGGATAAAAACGGGCAAAGAGCGAGGCTCCGCGCGCCCAGCAGAATCCTTACGCCCCTTGATTCCCAAGGGTTTCCCGGTTCGACCCGTGATTCGCCCGTACGGCCCCGCACAAGACGGCGACGCCATCCTCCCGGACGACGCCCCGCACTATTGTCCGGTCACGATCCGGACAACGCCCACGGACCGCTCCGCACCGCCGGCCCCGTCCGAGCGCACCGGCTGCCACGACCCCTCGTCGCTCGTCCAGACCCGCCCCGCGTACGTCACCCGCTGGATGTGCAGCGCCGCGGAGTTGGCGACCGCCCACTGCGCCAGCTGCCACCCCCGCTGCTGCTCGCCGCGCCCGCTCGCGTCCCGGCGCGCGCCGAGCGGCACCGGCACGCTCACGGTCCGCCCGCTCGCCGTCGCCGTCACGCTGGGCGAGGGGGTCGGCGAGGGCACCGGGGTGCCGCCGACCTCGGCACCGGTCTCCTGCAGCGCATCCCGCCCGAAGTCCCGCACCAGCGCCGCCCGTACCGCGTCCGGACCGGTCGCCGTGGCCCTCGTGTCGAAGCGCCCGTCGCAGGTCAGCGTGGCCGCCGCCTGCCCGGTCAGCGCGGCCGCCAGCAGCTCGGCGTCCGGCTCGTGCTTGGCGTACGCCTCCGGGAAGCCGCTGCGCTGCACCTTCTGCGCGGCCACCGTCAGCGGCAGCCCGGTGTAGTCGGGGACCTTGGCCAGATGGGCGTAGAAGATCCCCGCCGAGTACGTGGGGTCCATGATCTGCTCCTCGGTGCCCCAGCCCTGCGAGGGCCGCTGCTGGAACAGGCCGAGCGAATCCCGGTCGCCGTGCTCGATGTTGCGCAGCCCGGACTCCTGGATCGCGGTGGCCAGCGCGATGGTCACGGCCCGCTCGGGCATGTTCCGGCCGGTGCCCACGGCGGCGATCGTCGCCGCGTTCGCCGCCTGCTCGGGCGTGAACTCGTACGACGCCCCGTCGCCGGTGGCCGAGACCACCTTGCAGCCATGGGCTCCACCGCCTCCGGTGACGTACTGCACCACGAGGTAGGCGGCGACGCCGCACAGGACCAACAGGGCCGCGGAGAACCGGAAGAGACGGCCGCGGCGCTTGAGACGGGTGGGGGACGGCTCAGACACGCGTACAAGGTACTGGAGCGATCACCACCCTTACGCCAGCGGTGCGTTACCGCGCGTGAGCCGGGCGGCCGACGACGGCGCGCTAGGGTCGAGGTCATGGCCGACACCACGCTTGACCTCACGCTGGACGCCGCCGCGCTCACCGCGCGGCTCGTGGACCTCCCCTCCGAGAGCGGCACCGAGAAGCCGCTCGCGGACGCCGTCGAGACCGCCCTGCGCGCCCTGCCGCACCTGACCGTGGACCGGTACGGCAACAACGTGATCGCCCGGACGAACCTGGGCCGCGCCGAGCGGGTCGTGCTGGCCGGACACATCGACACCGTGCCGATCGCGGACAACGTGCCCTCGCGCCTGGACGAGGACGGCGTGCTGTGGGGTTGCGGCACCTGCGACATGAAGTCGGGCGTGGCGGTCCAGCTGCGCATCGCGGCCACGGTCCCCGCCCCCAACCGCGACCTGACCTTCGTCTTCTACGACAACGAGGAGGTCGCCGCCCACCTCAACGGCCTCCGGCATGTCGCGGAGGCCCACCCGGAGTGGCTGGCGGGCGACTTCGCGGTGCTGCTCGAACCCTCCGACGGCGAGGTCGAGGGCGGCTGCCAGGGCACGCTGCGGATGCTGCTGCGGACCAAGGGCGAGCGGGCGCACTCGGCGCGCTCCTGGATGGGCGCCAACGCCATCCACGCGGCCGCGCCGATCCTGGAGCGGCTCGCGGCCTACGAGCCCCGCCACCCGGTGATCGACGGCCTGGAGTACCGCGAGGGGCTGAACGCCGTGGGTATCAGCGGCGGGGTCGCGGGCAACGTCATCCCCGACGAGTGCGTGGTCACCGTCAACTTCCGCTACGCCCCCGACCGCACCGAGGAGGAGGCGATCGCGCACGTCCACGAGGTGTTCGCGGACTGCGGGGTCGAGGAGTTCGTGATCGACGACCACAGCGGCGGCGCGCTGCCCGGCCTCTCCCACCCGGCCGCCGCGGCCTTCATCGAGGCGGTGGGCGGCGCCCCGCGGCCCAAGTACGGCTGGACGGACGTCTCCCGCTTCGCCGCGCTCGGCATCCCCGCGGTCAACTACGGCCCCGGCAACCCGCACCTGGCGCACAAGCGGGACGAGCGCGTGGAGACCGCCAAGATCCTGGCGGCCGAGGAGCGGCTGCGCGGCTGGCTCACCGCGTAGCGGAGCCCCGCGCGGCGCACGCCCGGCGGACACGCGCACGTCCCCCCTGCGCAACCCGCGTGGATCTACGCTGGGACGGAACCACCGGCAAGCGGAGGGAGCGCACATGCCTACCGGGAACCCCGAGGGGAAGAAGCAGCCACCGGACGAGCAGCGGCTCGGGCCGGTCCTCCGGCGGCGGGACCAGGTGACGGCGAGCACGACCGACCAGCGGCTGCTGGACGAACGCGCTCCCAACGACTGGGTCCACACCGACCCCTGGCGGGTGCTGCGCATCCAGTCGGAGTTCATCGAGGGCTTCGGCACCCTGGCCGAACTCCCGCCCGCCATCAGCGTGTTCGGCTCGGCCCGCACCCCGGTGGACTCGCCCGAGTACGACGCCGGGGTCCGGCTCGGCCGGGGCCTGGTGCGGGCCGGCTGGGCGGTGATCACCGGCGGCGGCCCCGGCGCCATGGAGGCGGCCAACAAGGGCGCGTGCGAGGCGGGCGGCGTCTCGGTGGGCCTCGGCATCGAGCTGCCCTTCGAGCAGGGCCTGAACCCCTACGTCGACATCGGCCTCAACTTCCGGTACTTCTTCGTCCGGAAGATGATGTTCGTCAAGTACGCCCAGGGGTTCGTCGTCCTGCCCGGCGGCCTCGGCACCCTGGACGAGCTGTTCGAGGCGCTGACCCTGGTCCAGACCCAGAAGGTCACCCGCTTCCCGATCGTCCTCTTCGGCAGCGAGTACTGGGGCGGCCTGGTCGACTGGCTGAAGAACACCCTGGTGGCCTCGGGCAAGGCCCTGGAGAAGGACCTCCTGCTCTTCCACGTCACCGACGACGTGGACGAGGCCGTGGCCCTGGTCTCCAAGGAGGCCGCGCGGTAGGCCCGGCCTACGCCAGCCCCCGCCGGGCCACCGCAGGGGGGCGGTGGCCCGCGATGGAGGAGACCATGTCGAGCACCTGGCGGGTCTCGGCGACCTCGTGGACGCGGTAGACCATCGCGCCGAGCCAGGAGGACACCGCCGTCGTCGCCAGCGTGCCGATCAGCCGCTCCTTGACCGGCCGGTCCAGCGTCTCCCCGACGAAGTCCTTGTTGGACAGCGACACCAGCACCGGCCAGCCCGAGGCGACCATCTCGTCCAGCCGGCGCGTCGCCTCCAGGCTGTGCCGGGTGTTCTTGCCGAAGTCGTGCCCCGGGTCGATCAGCACCGACTCCCGCGGCACCCCCAGCTCCACCGCCCGCCGGGCGAGCCCCACCGTCACGTCCAGGACGTCGGCCATGACGTCGTCGTACGTCACCCGGTGCGGGCGGGTGCGCGGCTCGGCACCCCCCGCGTGGGTGCACACCAGCCCCACCCCGTACCGCGCCGCGACCTCGGCGAGGCCGGGGTCCGCACCGCCCCACGCGTCGTTCAGCAGATCCGCGCCCGCCTCGCACACCGCCTCGCCGACCTCGGCCCGCCAGGTGTCCACGCTGATGATCACGTCCGGGAAGCGGCGCCGTACCTCCGCCACGAAGCCGACCGTGCGGCGCGCCTCCTCCTCGGCCGAGACCTCCTCGCCCGGGCCGGCCTTCACCCCGCCGATGTCGATGATCGCCGCGCCCTCGGCGACCGCCTGCTCCACCCGCGCCAGGGCCGGCTCGTCCCGGAAGGTCGCCCCCCGGTCGTAGAAGGAGTCCGGGGTCCGGTTCACGATCGCCATGATCACCCGTTCGTGCGGTCCGAATTCCCGCCTGCCCAGCCTGAGCATCCGCTGTGACCTCTCCTCGTACGTCCGGCACTGCGACCGCCAGTGACCCTAACCGTCGGGCTCGCATGGCACGATCGGACCAGACAGATTCCGCGTCCGGCCCTCGCGGCCGGCACCCGAGCGTGGGGACCTCGAGACGATGGTGATGTTCCTGTTCCTGGTCGTCGCGCTGGCCGTCGTGGTCGCCGCGGTGACCCTCGCCGTGGTGGGCGGCGGCGAAAGCGCCCCGCTGCCCGAGGCCGCGCCCGAGCGGCTCCAGGACCCGCTGCCGGAGGACCGCCCCGTCGGCCGCGCCGACATCGAGACCCTGCGCTTCCCGCTGGCCCCGCGCGGCTACCGGATGGCCGACGTGGACGACGCCCTCGGCCGGCTCGCCGCCGAACTCGCCGAGCGGGACGCCCGGATCGCCGGCCTGGAATCCGCGCTGGCCGGCGCCCGGGCCGCCGCCGCACAGCCCCGGCAGGACAAGCCCGAGCACCCGGAGGACCAGCGATGACCGCCGCCGTCGCCGGGCCGGACGGCGCGCTGCGCTGCCCCTGGGCCCTGTCCACCGACGACTACGTCTCGTACCACGACGAGGAGTGGGGCCGCCCCGTCCACGGCGACGACGCCCTCTTCGAACGGCTCAGCCTGGAGGCCTTCCAGTCCGGCCTGTCCTGGATCACCATCCTGCGCCGCCGCCCGGGCTTCCGCACGGCCTTCGCGGGCTTCTCCATCGAGAAGGTCGCCGCCTTCACCGACGAGGACCGCGAGCGGCTGCTGGCCGACCCCGGCATCATCCGCAACCGCGCCAAGATCGACGCCACGCTGGCCAACGCCCGCGTCCTCGCCGACTGGTCCGACGGCGAACTGGACGAACTGATCTGGTCCCACGCCCCCGACCCCGCGACCCGCCCGGCCCCGAAGACCCTGGCGGACGTCCCGGCGGTCACCCCCCAGTCCACGGCCCTGTCCAAGGCGCTGAAGAAGCGGGGCCTGAAGTTCGTGGGACCCACGACGGCGTACGCGCTGATGCAGGCGTGCGGGCTGGTGGACGACCACCTGGAGGCGTGCGTCGCCCGTGGCGCCCGGGAGGGACGTCACCGCCCCGTGTAGCGCGGCTTCTGCTTGTCGACGAACGCCTGCACGGCGATCGCGTGGTCCTCGGACCGCCCGGCCCGGGTCTGGAGCTCGTCCTCCTTGTCGAGGGTCTCCGACAGCGAGTGCGTCAGCCCGAAGGCCATCGCCTCCTTGATCGCCGCGTACGCCACCGTCGGGCCCGAGGCGAGCGTGCGCGCCACCTTCTCGGCCTCGGCCCGCAGCTCGCCTGCGGGCACGACCCGGCTCGCGATGCCCAGCTCCAGCGCCTCCCGCGCGCCGATGCTGCGCGGGAAGAGCAGCAGGTCGGCCGCGCGGCCGGGCCCGACCACCCGGGGCAGCGTCCAGGAGATCCCGGAGTCACCGGTCAGGGCGACCCCCGCGAAGGAGGTGTTGAAGGACGCCGTGTCGGCGACGACGCGGTAGTCCGCGGCGAGGGCGAAGCCGAACCCGGCCCCGGCCGCGACCCCGTTCACCGCGGCGACCACCGGCTTCGCCGCCCCGGCGAGGGCCCGCACGACCGGGTTGTAGTGCTCCCGGACCGTGCTCATCGTCTGCCCGGACCCGGTCTCCCGGTCCTTGGCCAGCAGCCCGATGTGCTCCTTGAGGTCCTGGCCCACGCAGAACGCCCGGTCCCCGGCCGCGGTCAGCAGGATCGCCCGCACAGCGGGGTCATCGGCCGCCTCCCGCGCCGCCTCCCGCAGGGCGACCTTGGCCTCGACGTTCAGCGCGTTCATCGCCTCGGGGCGGTTCAGCGTGATCGTCGCGAGCCCGTCGCTCACCTCGTAGAGCACGGTGTCGGCCATGGCGCATCCCCTCCGTCGCGGTGGTGACGTACCGCTCGGTACGTCCGTGTCCGGGAACAGCATGGCGGAGATCCCGGGCCGAGGGTCCGACCAGCGGTGTGAGCTGCGTCAAAGAAAACCGGACGGAGGTTGGCCGACGGGTGTGTGTGCGATGGCGCAGTATCGCAGCCACATCCCCGAATTGAGTGGTTTTGCTCGCGCGCGTTGCCCAAGCGATGCGGACCGATGTTGGTCATCGGGTCCTGAGATGCGGGATAATGGCTGGGAAGCAATGTGTTCGATGCCGGTGTCGCGTGTCCGATCCGGTCCCGTGGGTGCCCGCCCGGGTGCCACCAATCGGCAGACGATGAGCTGGTTTCAGGAAGGGGAACGAGCATGGCGGCCATGAAGCCGCGGACGGGCGATGGCCCGCTCGAGGTGACCAAGGAGGGGCGGGGCATCGTCATGCGCGTTCCGCTCGAAGGCGGCGGTCGACTCGTCGTCGAGCTGACCCCTGACGAGGCCGAGGCGCTCGGTGACGCCCTCAAGAAGGTCGTCGTCTGACGCGCGCAAGTCAGTCCTCACGGCTGCCCCGGCATCGTACGCGGTGCCGGGGCAGCCGCGTTCCCGGCCCCCCGCACTCGCCGGCGGACCCCTTCCCGACGGCCGCCGTCACCGCTTGACCGCGCACAGCAGCCCGTCGCCGACCGGCAGCAGCGACGTGACCATCTCCTGGCTCTCGCGCACCGTGCGCAGCAGCTCCCGCAGCCGCAGCACCTCCGACGGCTGCGGCCCCGAGTCGACCGTACGGCCGCTCGCGAAGACCCCCTCGAAGACCACCACGCCGCCGGAGCGCAGCAGCCGCAGCGACTCGGCGAAGTAGTCCAGGTACTCCAGCCGGTCCCCGTCGCAGAAGACGAGGTCGTAGCCCGCGTCCGCGAGCCGGGGCAGCACCTCCAGGGCGCGGCCGGGGATGAAGCGGGCCCGGTTGCTGGCGAAGCCGCAGGCGCGGAAGGCCTGCCGGGCGAACTGCTGGTGCTCCGGCTCCGAATCGACCGTGGTGAGCACCCCGTCCGGGCGCATGCCGTGCAGCAGATGGATTCCGGACACCCCGCAGCCCGTGCCGATCTCCGCGACGGCCTTCGCGTCCACGGAGGCGGCGAGCAGGCGCAGCGCGGAGCCCGTGCCGGGCGACACCGAGCGAAGTCCCGCGTCACGGGCGCGGTCGCGGGCCCAGAGCAGCGCTTCGTCCTCGGCGGCAAAGGCGTCGGCGAATGCCGAGCTCGTCTGCCGGTTGCCGGTAATGACCCTCTCCTGTCCCCATGGATGCCTCGGCGTGACTGTATCCGTTGGCGTCGGGAACCCGCAGATGGGACCAGGCGTTTACAAGGAAGAGACGGTGGCGGGGGAATGCTTCGGGGGCAGGGGATGGACGAGGAGAGCGCACAACTGCTGACGCAGCGGCACGAGCCGCACCAGCAAGTATCAAATTCTCGTAAAAACGCTTATCCGGAGCTAACGGGCGAGGTGGCTATGGTAGGGGCTCCACTGGACACCACCAGAGCCGACAGGGGAGGTGCGGCTGCGCCCGAGGACCGGGGCGGAGTGCTGTGGCGCTTCCTCGGGTCGGCGGGCAGGCCGAAATCCGTGACCGACACCGCTGCTGACCACCACGCCGCCGGACTCGCCCCGGGCGAGCCCCAGACCGCGACCTTCACCAGTGACGCGGACGGGCAGGCGTGGACTCCGCCCACCTGGGAGGAGATCGTCAGCACCCACAGCGCCCGCGTCTACCGCCTGGCCTACCGCCTCACGGGCAACCAGCACGACGCGGAGGACCTCACCCAGGAGGTCTTCGTGCGTGTCTTCCGCTCGCTGTCGACGTACTCGCCGGGCACCTTCGAGGGCTGGCTGCACCGCATCACCACCAACCTCTTCCTGGACATGGTCCGGCGCAAGCAGCGCATCCGCTTCGACGCCCTCGGCGAGGACGCGGCCGAGCGCCTGGCCAGCCGCGAACCCACCCCGCAGCAGCTCTTCAACGACGCCCACTTCGACGCGGACGTCCAGCAGGCCCTGGACACCCTCGCGCCCGAGTTCCGGGCCGCCGTCGTGCTGTGCGACATCGAGGGGCTGTCCTACGAGGAGATCGCGGCGACCCTCGGCGTAAAGCTCGGCACCGTCCGCTCCCGCATCCACCGCGGCCGCTCCCAGCTCCGCAAGGCCCTCGCGCACCGCTCACCGGAGGCCCGCGCGGCCGAGCGGCGCTCGTTCCTGGCCCGGGTCCCCGCGCTGGGGGGAGGGGGCGCGACGGCGTGAGCGGATCGCGACAGAAACCCGCCGAGGGGACACGCCTCGCCGAGCAGCATCTGGGAGACCGGCTCTCCGCCCTGGTGGACGGAGAGCTCGGCCATGACACGCGGGAACGCGTCCTCGCCCACCTGGCCACCTGCGCCCGCTGCAAGGCGGAGGCGGACGCCCAGCGCGCGCTGAAGAACGCCTTCGCGGCGGCGCCCCCGCCCCCGCCCTCGGCGAGCCTGCTGGCCCGCCTCCAGGGCCTGCCCGGCGGCGGCCCCGACGGCGGCGGCTCCACGGCCCCGGGACTGCTCGGCAGCGCCCCCGAGGCCCCGGCCTCCGGCTCCCCGGGCGTCTTCGGCACCGGGCGCGGCTTCTCCTTCGGCTACGTCCCGGCACGCCCGCACGGCCCCGGCCCCGCCGTCGAGGACGGCGGCTTCCGCGTCCATCCCGTCGGCCGCCCGGACGACGGCCGCGCCGCCTCGCGCGGGCTGCGGTTCGCGGTCGCCGCCGCGGGCGCGGTGTCGCTGGCCGCGGTCGCCCTCGGCGGCGTGACCACCGCCATCCCCGGCTCCCCGGCGGCGGACGCCCGCGGCTCCGGCACCGGCAGCAACGTGGTCCCGGCCGGCACCACGGGGACCGGCAGCGCCACCGGCGGCACCGGCGCCGGCACGGCCGACACCCAGCGCCGTCGCCCCGGCCCGCTGCTCGCCCAGGGCGGCACCCTGCTCGGGCACACGACGGCGACACCGCCGACCGCCGTCACCGCGCCCCTGGTGCCCGGCGCCCCCGCTCCCTCGGCCGGACCGGACCAGGGCCTCGGCGGCCGGCTGAGCGCTCCGCTGATGGCGGGCGCGACCGCCGTCTCCCCGCTGATACGCCTGCCGGACAAGGCCACGGGCCTGCCGTTGACCAAGTGGTCCACGGTCCCGATGGTCCCCGGCGTGCTCTCCGACTCCCTCCCCGCCACCGCGGCCACCCCCTCGACGTCCCCGAGCGCCCCGCAGGAGGCGCGCTGACCGGCGCTGCGCCACGGCCCGCGGACCTGGTTGAATCCGGTGAGGGCCGTGCCCGTGATGATCGGCCGGGCACGCAGTCGACGTCCCGCGGCCGCCGAAGCGCACGGCCGCGGCCGGCCGTGGGGAGAGCATGAACGAGGGGAACCGCGTCCCGCCGGGAGCGGGTACGGAGGGGGCGGCGGGGACCGGTCCGACGCCGGACGGCGACTTCGAGCTGGCCAAGCCGGAGCGCCCCACGCCGTTGCACGAACCGGACCCCTACAGCACCCCGCCCTACGGCGAGCCGGGCCCCTGGGCCCCCGCCCCGCCGGTCCAGCACCCGGGCACCACCCCGACGCACGGCACCCCGCTGCCGCCGCCACCGGCAGGCCCGCACGGCCACGCCCCGGCACCCGCGCCCGCGTTCCCGGGCGCGCCTGCGCCCGCCGCTCCGGCTGCCCAGGCACCGGCGTCCACCGGCGTACCGGCACCCGCCGCGGCCCCGGCACGGGCGCCCCTTCCGGAAACGGCGCCCGTCCAGGGCTCCACGGCGGTCCCGGAGCGCGTCGCGGCCGGCGGCCCCGTCCCGGTGTCCCCGGCCGCCCCGGGGCCCGCACAGGACCCCTGGGGGCGTTACGACCCGTGGGGGCGAGGGCCGCTCCAGCAGGCCGGCGCCGTGCCGGACGGCGCGCGGCGGGGCGGGCGGCGAGGCGCTCGGTTCCTGGTCGTCTGGACCCTGGCCGTCGCCCTGCTGGCGTCCGGGATCGGCGGCGTCGTCGGCGCCTATGTGGAACGCGGGGGCCTCGGCGGCGAGGTGACCCTGCCGCAGGCAGGGAGCGTGCCCGCCGGGCGCGCCCCGGACAGCGTGGCGGGGATCGCCGCCCGCGCCCTGCCCAGCGTCGTCACCCTGCACGTCTCCGGCTCCGGCGAGGAGGGCACCGGCACCGGCTTCGTGCTCGACGACCGCGGCCACATCCTCACCAACAACCACGTGGTCGCGCCCGCCGCGTCGGGCGGGAAGATATCCGCGACGTTCAGCGGCGGCGACTCCGTCAGGGCCACGGTCGTCGGCCGGGACAGCGGCTACGACCTCGCCGTCGTCCAGGTGCACGGCGTGCGCGGGCTCACCCCGCTGACCCTGGGCGACTCCGACGGCGTCCGGGTCGGCGACCCGGTCGTGGCCATCGGCGCCCCCTTCGACCTCGCCGACACCGTCACCGCGGGCATCATCAGCGCCAAGGAGCGGCCCATCACCGCGGGCGGCGAGGAGGGCGACGGCAGCGACGTGTCCTACGTGGACGCCCTCCAGACCGACGCCCCGATCAACCCGGGCAACTCCGGCGGGCCGCTGCTCGACTCCCGGGGCCACGTCATCGGCATCAACTCGGCCATCCGCTCCGCCGACAGCGGCTCGGACACCGAGGGCGGCCAGGCCGGCTCCATCGGCCTGGGCTTCGCCATCCCGGTCAACCAGGCCCGGCGCGTCGCCGAGGAACTGATCAACGACGGCCACGCCACCCACCCGGTCATCGGCGTCACCCTCGACACGGGCTACACCGGCGACGGCGCCCGCATCGACGACCACGGCGCGAACGGCGGCCCCGCCGTCCTCAAGGGCGGCCCCGGGGAACGGGCCGGGCTCGCGCCGGGCGACCTGATCACCCGGGTCGACGGGGAGCGGGTCCACACGGGTGAGGAGCTGATCGTCAGGATCCGCGCCCACCGGCCGGGCGACCGGCTGCGGCTGACGGTCGAACACGGCGGTGCCGAGCGGGAGGTCTCACTCGTCCTGGGCGCCTCGGAGCGGAACTGACACAAGTCTCACCACGGGACGGTACCGGTCGGACGGGAACGCCGGGTACCGTTGAGCGACCGAGGACATCGCAAGGAGCGTCAGGTGTTCAATGACATAGGGCCAATGGAGCTACTGACGATCATCGTCATCGCGGTGCTCGTGTTCGGTCCGGACAAGCTCCCCAAGGTCATCCAGGACGTCACCCGGACCATCCGGAAGATCCGCGAGTTCTCGGAGAGCGCCAAGCAGGACATCCGCAGCGAACTGGGTCCCGAGTTCAAGGACTTCGACTTCGAGGACCTCAACCCGAAGACGTTCCTGCGCAAGCAGCTGGGCAATGACGACCTGGGCCTCCAGGAGATCCGCAACGGATTCGACCTGAAGAAGGAGATGGCCGAGATCACGGACGCGGTGAACGGCCGCGACACCGGCTCCTCCTCCTCTGCCCCCTCGTCCTCCTCCGAGGCGGCCTCCCCCGCCGCCGGCGGCAAGATCGACATGACCAAGAAGTCCGAGGACCCCGGCAAGGACGAGCGGCCCCCGTTCGACTTCGACGCCACGTAAGCCGCGAACCGTCCCATCCCGACACGCGCACGTGACGCGTGTCATAGCGCGCGCCCGCCGCGAACGGCGTGAACGGGTCGTTCGGGGTACCCCCGCGTCCGGCGCCTGCCCTGCGGCGCTCAGCGGTGTGGTTATGCTGCCGAGTTGTTGTGCGGACCGGAGGAGTACGCCCGAAGGGGGGCGGGCCGCCCCGGTCCGACGAGAGCGAGGAGGCGTCCGGGCAGATGGAGACGACGAGTCGGGTGGGCGCGACGGCGCCGGCCCCGGAGGGCGGGCAGGGGTTCCCCTCCGACCGCCGCACGGTCGACGCCTACCTGCGGGCGCCCTTCCCCTGGTACGGGCTCGACGAGGCGTTCACGGGGCCGCGCTGGCTGATGCAGGTCGGCATGGCCTCCGACGGCGCCGTGGAGCACGGCTCGATCGGGCACGGTGACACGCCCTCCGTCCTGCACGAGGGCGTCACCGGGGAACCGAGGGACAAGTTCGCGGTCGTGGTGACCGTTGCCGCGCACCCGTCCCGGCGGACCGACGACGGGACGGGGCTGCTGGAGGCGACGTCGGTGTCCTCGGCCGCCTGGCTCGCGGGGGTGGGACTGCTGTCCTTCACCTGGCCGGGGCAGCTGGACCACACCCTGCGGGACGACTGGCTGGAGCAGCAGACCGAGACGGCGTGGGCGCTGGCCGACGATCTCGGCGGGCCGGAGTGGTCCCGTCTCTCGCTCCCGGTGGACGGGGTGGCCGCTGACTTCCACTACCGCGAGTCCGAGTTCGGGTGGGTGCTCGCCGGTACCACCGAGGCGGGGGTGCATCTCGGCGCGTACGGCCGGGGGATGAGCGCGTACGGCCTCGGGTTCGCCGCGGTCGAGGACGTCTCCGCCTACGTGTGATCCCCGGGGCGCCGGTTCGTTCCGGCGCCCCTTCGGCGTGGACCGACGGCTCAGAACTTGTTCTTCGGGGTCAGCCCCAGGGACATGCCCGACAGCCCGCGCTGCCGGCCGCCCAGCTTGCCCGCGATCGAGCGCAGGGCCGCGCCCGCGGGGGAGTCGGGGTCGGTCAGCACGACCGGCTTGCCCTCGTCGCCGCCCTCGCGCAGCCGGACGTCGATGGGGATGGAGCCGAGGACCGGGACCGAGGTGCCGGTGGTGCGGGTCAGGCCGTCGGCGACCAGCTGGCCGCCGCCCGTGCCGAAGACGTCGACCATCTCGCCGCAGTGCGGGCAGGGCAGGCCGGACATGTTCTCGACCACGCCGACGATCTTCTGGTGCGTCTGCACCGCGATGGAACCGGCGCGCTCGGCGACCTCGGCCGCCGCCTGCTGCGGGGTCGTGACGACCAGGATCTCGGCGTTCGGGACCAGCTGGGCCACGGAGATCGCGATGTCACCGGTGCCCGGCGGCAGGTCGAGCAGCAGGACGTCCAGGTCGCCCCAGTAGACGTCCGCCAGGAACTGCTGGAGGGCCCGGTGCAGCATGGGGCCGCGCCAGACCACCGGGGCGTTGCCCGGGGTGAACATGCCGATGGAGATGACCTTCACGCCGTTCGCCGACGGCGGCATGATCATGTTCTCGACCTGGGTGGGACGGCCGTCCGCGCCCAGCATGCGCGGCACCGAGTGGCCGTAGATGTCGGCGTCCACGACGCCCACCTTGAGGCCGTCGGCCGCCATGGCCGCCGCCAGGTTCACCGTGACCGAGGACTTGCCGACGCCGCCCTTGCCGGAGGCGACCGCGTAGACCCGGGTGAGATTGCCCGGCTTGGCGAACGGCACCTCGCGCTCGGCCTGGCCGCCGCGCAGCGCCTCGGCCAGCTCCCGGCGCTGCTCGTCGCTCATCACGTCGAGCGTGACGTCGACCCGGGTGACGCCCTCGACCCGCGTGACGGCCTCGGTGACACGCTGGGTGATCGTGTCCCGCATGGGGCAGCCGGAGACCGTCAGGTACACGGTGACCGCGACCGCGCCGTCCTCCCCGATCTCCACCGATTTGACCATCCCCAGCTCGGTGATGGGGCGGTTGATCTCGGGGTCGTTCACCGTCGCCAGTGCCTCGCGCACCGCGTCTTCCGTAGCCATAAGGACGATGGTACGGCGCCCTCGGGGGCCTGGGGGTAGCACCTCAGCGGTCGTCTGCGTCACGTCCCGGCGGGCGTTCCGTCCGTTCCGCCGGGAATACGACCGGCCCCCCGTGACCGCGGCGTTCCATCTCCTTGAGCATGTCCTGGAGCTCGGCGCGGATCCAGTCGCGGGTGGCGACCTCGCCGAGGCCCATCCGCAACGCGGCGATCTCCCGGGTCAGATACTCGGTGTCGGCGATGGACCGCTCGTTCTGCTTACGGTCCTGCTCCAGGTTGACCCGGTCGCGGTCGTCCTGCCTGTTCTGCGCGAGCAGGATCAGCGGGGCCGCGTAGGAGGCCTGGAGGGACAGCGCCAGGGTCAGGAAGATGAACGGGTACTGGTCGAACCGCAGGTGCACGGGCGCGGCCACGTTCCACACCACCCAGACGATGATGACCACCGTCATCCAGACGATGAAGCGTCCCGTGCCGAGGAACCGGGCGATCCGCTCGGACAGCCGGCCGAAGGCGTCCGGGTCCCATTCGGGCAGGAGCCGCCGACGGGGCGGGCGCGGCTGGTCGAGCCGGGGCGTGCGCGGGCGGGTGGCGGCCGTGGCGCCCGAGGGGGCGCGCTCCCGGCCGTGCTCGCGGCCGCCTTCGCGCTCAGGCGTCATGGTGCGTGGCCCCCTCGTCCCCTTCGGGGCTCTCCTCCAGGTGGAACTCGGTCTCGCGCCAGTCGTCGGGCAGCATGTGGTCCAGTACGTCGTCGACGGTCACCGCTCCCAGCAGCGACCCGGCCTCGTCCACCACGGGCGCGGCCACCATGTCGTAGGTGGCGAAGAACCCGGCGATGACCGGCAGCGTGTCGTCCGGCGACAGCGGTTGCAGGTCGTCGTCCAGGAGTGAGCTGACCAGGGTGTACGGGGGGTCGCGCAGCAGCCGCTGGAAGTGGGCGGTGCCCAGGTACTTGCCGGTCGGGGTCTCGTCCGGCGGGCGGCAGACGTAGACCTGGGCGGCGAGCGCGGGGGAGAGGTCGGGGTTGCGGACGCAGGCGAGCGCGTCGGCGACGGTGGCGTCCGGGCGCAGCACGATCGGCTCGGTGGTCATCAGACCGCCGGCCGTGTGCTCCTCGTACGACATCAGCCGGCGCATGTCGGCCGCGTCGGCGGGCTGCATCAGGCTGAGCAGCCGCTCCTTGTCCTCCTCCGGCAGCTCGCCCAGCAGGTCGGCCGCGTCGTCCGGGTCCATGGCCTCCAGGACGTCCGCCGCGCGCTCCTCCTTCAGCTTGCCGAGGATCTCGATCTGGTCGTCCTCCGGCAGCTCCTCCAGTACGTCGGCGAGCCGGTCGTCGTCCAGGGCGGCGGCGACCTCGGCGCGCCGCTTGGCGGACAGGTGGTGCAGCACGTTGGCCAGGTCGGCGGGGCGCAGCTGTTCGAAGGTGGCGAGCAGGTTCTCGGCGCCCTGGCCGTGCTCCTCCAGGGAGAACCCGGAGACGGCCGCCCACTCCACGGTCAGCGTCTCGCCCTTGGCCCGCCGGAAGGCGCTGCCCTTGCGCCCCTTGCGGACGAAGACGCGGTCGACCTCCCAGTCCCGGCGCGCGGGCAGCTGCTGCACGGAGACGTCGAGGACGGTGGCCTCCTCGCCGGTCTCCACCAGGGTGACCCGCTTGTCCAGCAGCTCGCCGAAGACCAGCCGCTCGGTGGGCCGTTGCTCGAAGCGGCGGACGTTCATGACGCCGGTGATGATGACCTGCCCGGAATCGATGCCGGTGACCCGGGTCATGGGCAGGAAGATGCGGCGCCGGGTGGCGAGTTCGACGACCAGCCCGAGCACGCGCGGCGGCCTGCGGCCCACGCGCAGCATCACGACGAGGTCGCGCACGCGGCCCACCTGGTCGCCGCTGGGATCGAAGACGGGGACCCCGGCGAGGTGCGAGACGAAGATCCGGGGAGCGCCGGCTGCCATGGTTCTGCTTCCTCTGCTGCCGCGGCCCGGGGCACGCCCGTGGCCTGGGAATCGCTCTGCGTTTCGGGTTGTCCACCTGGTCGGCGGGTCGTTGCGGAATTGCTCGGATTTGCCCGCACGGGTGCGCTTCAGGCTAGCCCGTACCGCTTGGATACGCCCTGGTGGGGGGTCCGGACGGACCGGCTCCGCCGGGGGCCGGGGCACCGGTACGCTGCGGTACGCCGCTGAAGGAACCGTCGGAAAGGCGACCTCACCTGTGACTGCGATTCCCCCCGGCCGTACCCGTCTGGTGACCGCGATCTGCGCGCTGGCCGTGACCGGCGCGGCGGTGCTCACGGGGTGCGGCGACGACCCGGACGCGGGGACGAACGGCGTGGGCAGGCTGCCCGCCGGGAAGATCCAGGCCAGGACCCGGGCGGCGGCCGACGCGGCGCCCGCGGTACGGCTCGCCGGGACCGTGGTCACCAGCGGCCGTACGTACCGGCTGGACATGCGGCTGAAGGCCGACGGCGGGACCGGCTCGGTGACCTCCGAGGGCGCCACGTTCCGGCTGCTGCGGGTGGGCAGCCAGCTGTACCTGAAGGCCGGCGCGGACTTCTGGCGGCAGGCCGACGGCGAGAACGGCACCGGCTCCCAGGGCGCGGGGGCCGCGGCCAAGCTCGACGGCAAGTACGTGAAGGTGCCGCAGGGGGACCCCGCGTACAAGAAGTTCAGCGGCTTCACGGACAAGGACGTCCTCCTGGCTGGTCTGCTGACACTGCACGGCACGCTGGCGACGGACGGGCACCACGCCCAGGCGGGTACCCGCACCATTCGCATCACCGGCGACCACGGCTCCGGCGGCACCCTGGACGTCTCCCTCCAGGGCACCCCCTATCCCCTCGCCCTCACCCGCGCGGGCAACGCGGGCACGCTCCGGTTCTCCGACTGGGGCAAGAACTTCGCGCTCGCCGAGCCCGCGGACTCGGAGACGGTGGACTACGGGCAGCAGCTGCCGACGTCGTGAACACGGGGCGGTGGCCGCCCGCCACCTCTGTTCGCCGGCACCGGCGTCACCGCCGCCGCCACGACGACGGCCGGCCGTCTCGGCGGTACTCCGCCGCCACGACGACGGCCGGCCGTCTCGGCGGTACTCCGCCGCCACGACGACCCGCGGGCCGGGCCTCGCCCGGCCCTTGCGCTACCGGCCCTTGCGGCGCTTGGCCAGCAGTCTCGGCAGGGCCGCCGGGACCGGGCGGCGCGTCGTCGCCGGGGTCGGGACCGGTCTTTGTGCGAGGTCTTCGGCGGGCAGCGGCGCCACCGGACCCGCCGGCACCAGCCGGAGCACCCGGCACTCGCGGGCCCAGCGGTCCGGCATCCGCTCCGCGTCGGGGGCGTTCAGCCGCTTGCCCTTCAGCTCGCCGACCGCCGCCTCCCACTCCGGGGTGCCGGCGGGCAGCTCGGTGACGGTCGCCGGGAAGGACACGAGCCGGCCGCCCTTGTCCTTGCTGCGTACGGTCACCTCGGCGGTCGCGCCGTCGGCCAGCCCGGTCAGCGGCTGCTCCCCGGGCCCGTCGCCGACCAGGCACACCGCGCCCTCGTGCCACACGTGCCACAGCGCACGCGCGGCACCGGCGCCGGCGACCCAGACGAGGCCGGACTTCTTGGCGGCCTCCTCGATGAGAGCCCGGTCGAGCAGCTCGCTTGTCATGCGCTCACCCTATCCGCGCCGCTCACAGCCAGCCGTTGCGCTTCAGCGTCCGGTGGATGCCCAGACACAGCGCCACCGTGATGCCCATGATCACCGGGTAGCCGTACTTCCAGTGCAGCTCGGGCATGTACTTGAAGTTCATGCCGTACACCCCGCACACCATCGTCGGCACGGCGATGATCGCGGCCCACGCGGTGATCTTCCGCATGTCCTCGTTCTGCGCGACCGACGCCTGCGCCAGGTTGGCCTGAAGGATGGAGTTGAGCAGTTCGTCGAAGCCCAGCACCTGCTCCTGGACCCGGGCGAGGTGGTCGGCGACGTCCCGGAAGTACTTCTGGATGTCCGGGTCGATCAGCCGCATCGGCCGCTCGCTGAGCAGCTGCATCGGCCGCAGCAGCGGTGCCACCGCCCGCTTGAACTCCATGACCTCGCGCTTGAGTTGGTAGATCCGCGCGGAGTCCACACCGCGCGAGACCCCGCCCCGGCCCGGCGAGAAGACCTCGGTCTCCACCTCGTCGATGTCGTCCTGCACCGCGGCGGCGACCGCGATGTAGCCGTCCACCACGTGGTCGGCGATGGCGTGCAGCACCGCCGAGGGGCCCTTGGCCAGCAGCTCCGGGTCGTCCTGCAGCCGGTGCCGCAGGGCCCGCAGCGAGCCCTGGCCGCCGTGCCGGACGGTGATGAAGAAGTCCCGGCCGGTGAAGCACATCACCTCGCCGGTCTCCACGACCTCGCTGTTGGCGGTCAGCCGGTCGTGCTCGACGTAGTGGATGGTCTTGAAGACGGTGAACAGGGAGTCGTCGTACCGCTCCAGCTTGGGCCGCTGGTGTGCCTGCACCGCGTCCTCGACGGCCAGCGGGTGCAGCCCGAACTCCCCGGCGATACCGGCGAATTCGGCCTCGGTCGGCTCGTGCAGACCGATCCACACGAAGCCGCCGTCGCGCCGCACCAGCCGCATCGCCTCCTGCGGGGTCAGCGGCTTCGCGCTCGGCAGGCGCCGGCCGTCGCGGTAGACGGCGCAGTCGACCACGGCCGAGGGGGTGGCGGGGTCGCGCGTGGTGTCGTACGGCGCCGACGGCGCGGGCGTGGCCTTGCGGGGCGCGACGCGGGAGGGACGGACCACGGCGCGCAGGTCGCGGATCATCGACATGGGCAGGCTCCTTCGCGGCAGGCAACGAAAGACCGCCGGTGACGGGTGGAACTACCCGGAATGAGGACGTCCTTCAGGGGTCTCCCCTCCCGCGAGGCAGGGGAAGGATGTTTGGCTCGTCCACAAAGCGGGGAGCACCGCACCGTTGCGGTGGCGACTTCGCTGCTGATGCAGAACTGATGCAGATCAGGCAAAGCGAAACGAAGTGCTCTTCCGGACAGTGACGCGCACGGGAAGGCGGCAGCCGGCCAGATCGGGAATCAGCCAGTGGCTACGAGCCGGTGACTACATCAGCGGGCGGAAGAGCGAGTGGTACTACCAGGTCGACTTCGATCCATGACAGCCCCACCTCCTCCGGCCGGTCCCTCGTAAGGGAGTCCTTTCGGTACCGGGACCTGATAGCGACGCTTCGCGTGCCGCCCCGAACCACCGGCTCAGAGTACCAGCCGCCCTCGCTGTCAAGGTGCCGCTTTGCCCGCTACTGACGAGTTCTATGCTCACCGCATGGTTGATGTTCTTCCTCTGGTCGAGGCACGGTTGGCCACCGCGCTGGGCGCGGCGGACGCGCGGGCGGCCGTCACCTTCCTCGGCACGGACCGCATCGAGGTGCTCCGCTTCACCGAGGGGGACGTCGTCCGCTACGCGACCCTCGGCATGTCCGCGCATCCCATGACCGATCCCACCGCGCTGGTCGCCGACCCCGTCAAGGGCCCCCGGGCCGAACTGGTGCTGTCGGTCCGCGCGGGCGTCGCCGACACCGACAAGGTGCTCCGCCCGCTCGCCGTGCTCGCCGCGTCCCCGCAGGTGGAGGGGTTGGTCGTGGCCCCGGGCAGCTCTCTGGACGTGGGTGAGCCGCTGTGGCCGGGCGCCCCCTTCACCTCGGTCCTGGTGGGCGAGGGCGGCGGGCTGGTCGAGGACCTGGAGCTGGACGACCCGCTGGAGCCCGTACGGTTCCTGCCGCTGCTGCCCATGACGCCGAACGAGGCCGCCTGGAAGCGGGTGCACGGCGCCCAGGCGCTCCAGGAGCGCTGGCTCGCGCACGGCACGGACCTGCGGGATCCGGTCCGCAGGTCCGTGCCGCTGGAGTGAGCAAGCTCACCGTGCCGCCGCTCGGCCGGCTCAGTCGGCGAAGACGGTGACGCCGTCCTCGGCGGCGTGCCGGGGCGCCAGCTCCTCGGCCTCGTGGGTGAGGGCCCGGCGCCGGACGCCGACCACGAGGGCGCCCAGCAGCGCGGTGACCGCCGCGACCGCGAACGGGACGTGGATGTCGGTCCACTCCTCGATCTTCGGCGCGAAGTAGGGCGCCGCCGCGGCCGCGAACCAGCGGACGAAGTTGTAGCCCGCGCTCGCCACCGGGCGCGGGGCGTCCGACACGCCGAGGGCCAGCTCGGTGTAGACGGTGTTGTTCACGCCGATGAACGCACCGGACAGGATGGTGCAGACGATCGCGGCGGTGTGGTCGCCGTAGCCGAGCACCAGGACGTCGGCCGCGAGCAGCACCAGCGAGCCGCCGAGCACCTTCAGCGAGCCGAACCGCTTCTGCATGCGCGGGGCGACGAGCACCGAGAACACCGCGAGCAGCACGCCCCAGGCGAAGAACACCGCGCCGGAGCGGTACGGGGTCATGTTCAGCACGAACGGCGTGAAGGCCAGCACGGTGAAGAACGTGTAGTTGTAGAAGAACGCCGAGATCGCCGCCGAGGCCAGACCGCCGTGGCCGAGCGCCTTGAGCGGGTCCAGGACCGAGGTCTTGCGGGCCGGCTTCGGCTGCTCCTTCAGGAACGCCGTGATGCACAGGAAGCCGATCGCCATCAGGGTGGCGGTGCCGAAGAACGGGTAGCGCCAGCTGACGTTGCCCAGGACCGCGCCGAGCAGCGGGCCGCAGGCCATGCCGAGGCCGAGCGCGGACTCGTAGAGCAGGATCGCCGCGGCGCTGCCGCCGGCCGCCGCGCCGACGATCACCGCGAGGGCGGTGGAGACGAACAGCGCGTTGCCGAGGCCCCAGCCCGCCCGGAAGCCGACCAGCTGGCCGACCGTGCCGGAGGTGCCGGCGAGACCGGCGAAGACCACCACGAAGGCGAGACCGAGCAGCAGCGTCTTCTTGCCGCCGATGCGGCTGGAGACGAAGCCGGTCAGCAGCATCGCCACGGCGGTGATCAGGAAGTACGAGGTGAAGAGCAGGGACACCTGGCTGGGTGTGGCGTGCAGACCCTGTGCGATCGACGGCAGGATCGGGTCGACCAGGCCGATGCCCATGAAGGCGACGACGGAGGCGCCGGCCGTGGCCCAGACCGCCTTGGGCTGCCGCAGGATGCCGCCGGCTCCCGCGTCGAGGGGGTCCATGTGCTTCTCCCATCCGCGTGTGGCACGCAGTCCAGATAGTTGGCTTATACACATAGTAAGTTAGCTCGGCTAATTAGTGCAAGATGCACCTAAATCCCTGGTCGGCGGGCCACGGCCGGGTGTGGCCGCGGGGGTTCCCTCCGGACGGGTGATCGTCCTTGACGTGGACGGGCCGGGGTAGGACCGTGGGGCCCTATGAGGGGCGAACCCAGTTGCCCGCGGTGTGGTGGCCGGGTCAGGGCTCCCGGCCTCTTCGCCGATACGTGGCAGTGCGATGCGCACGGCGCGGTGTTTCCGCTGCAGCCCGTGATCCCGCCCAGCGTCGAGGCCCTCGGTGCCGTGGTGCACCGCACGCATGTGCCGCTGTGGATGCCGTGGCCGCTGCCGGTCGGCTGGCTCTTCACGGGGGCGGCCTACGCCGGGGACGACCGCAGCGGCGGCCGGGCGACCGCCGTCGCCTGCTCCGGACCCGGCCCGCTCGGCGGGCCGGGCGAGCTGATCCTGGTCGCCGAGGAGATGGGCGTCGGCCTCGGCGCGCGCTACGCGGGCATCGACGGCCCGGACCCGGGGGCGTACATGAACGTCGAGAAGCCGCCCCAGACCAAGGTGCTCGCGGCCGGCCGCCCCACCCCGCTGTGGCACGTCTACCGCACCCCCGACGACCGCGCCGTCTTCGCCGGCGAGGCGCTGGGCATGTGGCTGTGGGCGGTGATCTGGCCCGAGCAGGCGGGCCTGCTCCTGTACGACGAGCTGGTCCTGACCGATCTGCGCGACGCGGGCGCCGAACTGGACCTGGTGCCCTGCGGCGCCCTGTCGCCGCGACTGATGCACCCCTAGGGATGTAGGGGGCGCTCCCGGGCGGCGGCCGTGACAAAGGGGGTGCGCGGGGCGGTTATCCTGAGGTGTCCACTTCCGTCCTGGTCCCGTCTGGAGTCACCGTGCGCATCGATCTGCACTGTCACTCCACCGCGTCCGACGGTACGGACACCCCCGCCGAGCTGGTCCGTGAGGCCGCCGCGGCCGGACTGGACGTCGTCGCGCTGACCGACCACGACACCACCCGCGGCCACGCCGAGGCGATCGCCGCGCTGCCCGCCGGGCTGACCCTGGTCCCCGGCGCCGAGCTGTCCTGCCGCCTCGACGGTGTCTCGATGCACATGCTCGCCTACCTCTTCGACCCCGAGGAGCCCGCCCTGCTCACCGAGCGCGAGCTGGTCCGGGACGACCGGGTGCCGCGGGCCAAGGGCATGGTCGCCAAGCTGAACGCGCTCGGTGTGCCGGTGACCTGGGAGCAGGTCGAGCGGATCGCCGCCGGCGGCTCCGTGGGGCGCCCGCACGTCGCCTCCGCGCTGGTCGAGCTGGGCGTGGTGGAGACGGTGGGCGACGCGTTCACCGAGGAGTGGCTCGCCGACGGCGGCCGGGCCTACGTGGAGAAGCACGAGACCGACCCCTTCGAGGCGATCCGGCTGGTCAAGGCCGCGGGCGGGGTCTGCGTGTTCGCGCACCCGGCCGCCGCCAAGCGCGGCCGCACGGTCCCCGAGTCCGCCATCGCGAAGATGGCCGCGGCGGGTCTGGACGGCATCGAGGTCGACCACATGGATCACGACGCCGAGACCCGCGAGCGTCTGCGTGGTCTGGCGAAGGACCTCGGACTGCTGGTGACGGGCTCCTCGGACTACCACGGCACGCGCAAGACCGTGGCGCTCGGCGCGTACACGACCGACCCCGAGGTGTACGGGGAGATCACCCGCCGGGCGACCGGCGCGTTCCCGGTCCCGGGGGCCGGCGGAGCCTGAGGCCGCCCTCCGACGGCCGGCCCGCGCGCACTCACACCCTCAGTTCTTCTTCTTCCGGCAAGGCCAGTACTTCCCCCATGTTCGACATCGCCGTCTTCGGCTCTCTGTTCCTGACCCTTTTTGTCATCATGGATCCCCCTGGGATCACCCCGATCTTCCTCGCCCTGACCGCCGGCCGCCCGGCGAAGACGCAGAAGCGGATGGCGTTCCAGGCCGTCTGCGTGGCCTTCGGGGTCATCGCCGTCTTCGGCGTCCTGGGTCACCAGATCCTGGACTATCTGCACGTCTCCGTGCCCGCCCTGATGATCGCGGGCGGTCTGCTGCTCCTGCTGATCGCGCTCGACCTGCTCACCGGCAAGAACGACGAGCCGAAGGCCACCAAGGACGTCAACGTGGCCCTCGTGCCGCTGGGCATGCCGCTGCTGGCGGGGCCGGGCGCGATCGTCTCCGTCATCCTGGCCGTGCAGAAGGCCCACAGTGTGGACACCCAGATATCCGTGTGGATCGCGATCGTCGCGATCCACGTGGTGCTGTGGCTGGTGATGCGCTACTCGCTGCTGATCATCCGGCTGATCAAGGACGGCGGCGTGGTCCTGGTGACGCGGCTCGCGGGCATGATGCTCTCCGCTATCGCCGTGCAGCAGATCATCAACGGGATCACCCAGGTGATCCGGGGAAGCTGACGCTCAGGTGATCCGGGGGGACCGGGCCGTCGTGACGCGGCTCGGTTCCCCCGGAAGGCGTGAGCGGGAACCCCGTTATGAGGCCGGGGTCTCGGCCGGGCGGATCCACAGGCGCTGCCCCACGGCGGCGGCCTGCTGAACGATCCGGTTGACGGAGGCGGCGTCCACGACGGTGCTGTCCACGGTGGTCCCGTCGACCTCGTCGAGTCGCATGATTTCGAAGCGCACAGGCTTCTCCCTTCGTCTGGTCATCCTCCTGCGGAGAACTACTCGATGGCACCGGATGTGTATCCGGTGTCGTACTGAGTCAACGTGCTGCTGGTGACAAACATTCCCTACGCTAAGGAAATTTTTCGCGCATCTAATTACTGACTGATAAGTATCGTTCGAGACAGATCGGGACCGGTTGTGTTCACAGTGTGACGACGAGGAGAATGGAGGTGATGAACGACGACCTGGCGCCCCTTGCCGCCCGTATCGACCGTACGAACGAGCTGCTCGAACGCATGCTCGCCGAGGTGGCGAAGACACCCTCGACACACGCGATCTTCGTGGACGCGGGGTATCTGTACGCGGCGGCGGGCCGGCTGGTCGCCGGGACCGAGGACCGCCGGGCCTTCGACGTCGACGCGGAAGGACTGATCGACGCGCTGATCGACCGCGCCCGCACCGTCTTCGCGGACAGCCGGCTGCTGCGCGTCTACTGGTACGACGGCGCCCGGCGCCGCATCCACACCGCCGAGCAGCAGACCATCGCCGAACTCCCCGACGTCAAGGTCCGCCTCGGCAACCTCAACGCCAACAACCAGCAGAAGGGCGTCGATTCGCTGATCCGCACGGATCTGGAGTCACTCGCCCGGCACCGCGCCATCAGCGACGCGGCCCTGCTCGGCGGCGACGAGGACCTGGTCTCCGCGGTCGAGGCGGCCCAGGGCTACGGCGCCCGCGTCCACCTGTGGGGCATCGAGGCGCCCGAGGGCCGCAACCAGGCCGAGCCGCTGTTGTGGGAGGTCGACAGCCAGCGCACCCTCGACCTGGAGTTCTTCAAGCCCTACGTCTCCAGACGCACGGCCGCCGCCTACGAGGCCGGCGCGGGGGCCCGGCCCACCCGCGAGGACGTGCGCTTCGTCGGCGCCCAGATCGCCGCCAAATGGCTGGCCTCCCGGGGCCGTGACGCCCTGGTCGAGCTGCTGCCCGGCCACCCGTACCTGCCCGGCTCCGTCGACCAGGACCTGCTGGTCGAGGCCGAGGGCCTGCTCCAGTACTCCCTGCGCGGCCAGGCGGATCTGCGCCGGGCCCTGCGGGACGGCTTCTGGGACCACCTCCAGGCGCAGTACTGACGGCACGATCAGGACCAGCGCAGTTCTGACGGCGCGAGCAGGACCAGCGCAGTACTGACGGCACGACCAGGACTAGGCGTGCCGTTCGGACGCGTCTGCCGCGTCCCAGAAGTCGGCGAGCGCGCGCGCCGTTTCGAGGGGGCTCTCGGTGTTGGGGGAGTGCTCGGTGCCGTCGACGACCGTGCGCCGCGCCCCCAGGCGCACCGCCATGTCGTCCAGCAGGGGCACCGGCCAGGTGTCGTCCCGGACACCCGACAGCACGTGGAACGGCAGCGGCAGGGCGGCCAGTTCCGCGACCCGGTCCGGCTCCGCGCACAACTGACGGCCGGTGGCGATCAGCTGGGCGGGCTTCGTGCCCAGCCAGCGGCGCCGCATGTCCTCCCGCACGGCCGGGGTGTCCCCCGGTTCGGGCGTCCGCGTCTCCTCGGGCGCCTCCATGGCCCGCATCGCCTCCCACACCTCGGCCATCGTCATCACGGCGAGCGCGTCCCGCAGCAGCTTCACCCGCTCCTGCTGGGACGGGGAGATCCGGGCCGGGCCGGACGCCATCAGCGTCAGCGACCGGAAGGGGGTGTGGTCCAGCAGTACGGCGGCGCGGCAGATCTGGCCGCCGAGCGAGTGCCCCAGCAGATGCACCGGCCCGCCGAGCGCCTCGGCCTGTGCCAGCACGTCCCGCGCCAACTCGGCCTGTGCGTAGGCGGATTCGTCGTGCTCCGGGCCGTCCGACTCGAACTGCCCGCGCCCGTCGACGGCCACGGTCCGGTACCCGCGCTCGCCCAGCGGCACGTGCAGCGGGTTGAAGTCCTCCTTGCTGCCGGTGAACCCCGGCACCAGCAGGACGACCCCCCTCGGCTCCACACCCGCCGCGACGGGGGCGTCCACCACGGCGAACTCCCCGCGCGCGGTACGCAGCGGGTACGCCTGGGCGCCGGGGGGCGGGACGAAGGTGCTGGGCATGCTCATGGGGAGAGGCTATCGGGCGTGCCGGGCGGCCGGCCGTGCGCAGGGAGGCGTCCGGGAACGGCGACGGCCCGGCCCACCTGAGTGGACCGGGCCGTCATCGACTGCCGCCGACGCGCGCGGATCAGGCCTCCGAGGCCTCCACGGCCGCCGTCGCCTTGCGGGTGCGGCGCGGCTTGGCCGCCGGGGCGGCCTCCTCGGTCGCGGCCTCGGTGGCGGCGGCGGTCTTCCGCGTACGGCGCGGCTTGGTCTCCGGCTCGCCGCTGGCCTGCGCCGGGATCTCCGCCGTGGCCTTACGGGTGCGCCGGGCCTTCGGAGCGGCCGGCTCGACACCGTCGGCCGCGTCCACGGCCGCGGCCGCGGTCTTGCGGGTGCGGCGCGGCTTCACCTCCGCGGCCTCCGCCTCGGTGGCCTCGGCGCTCGCCGCGGTCTTGCGGGTGCGGCGGGGCTTGGCCTCGGCCTCGGGGGCCTCCGCCTCGGTCTCCGGCTTTGCGGCGGCCGACTTGCGGGTGCGGCGCGGCTTGGCCTCGGCCTCCGGCGCGTCCGCCTCGGCGGCGGTCGCCTTCCGGGTGCGGCGGGGCTTGGCCTCGGCCTCGGGGGCCTCCGCCTCGGTCTCCGGCTTGGCGGCCGCGGTCTTGCGGGTGCGGCGCGGCTTGGCCTCCGCGGCCTCGGCCGTGTCCACCGCGGCCTCCGCCGTCTTGCGGGTGCGGCGCGGCTTGGCCGCCGGGGCGGCCTCGTCGGTCGCGGCCTCGGTGGCGGCGGCCGTCTTCCGCGTGCGGCGCGGCTTGGCCTCGGCGGCTTCGGCGGTCTCCGCAGCGGCCTCGGCGCTCGCCGCGGTCTTCCGGGTGCGGCGCGGCTTGGCCTCGGCCTCGGGGGCGTCGGCCTCCGCCTTGGCGGCGGCCGTCTTGCGCGTACGGCGGGGCTTGGCCTCGGCCTCGGGGGCCTCCGCCTCGGTCTCCGGCTTTGCGGCGGCCGACTTGCGGGTGCGGCGCGGCTTGGCCTCCGTGGCCTCCACCGTGTCCACCGCGGCCTCCGCGGTCTTGCGGGTGCGACGGCGCGGCTTGGTCTCCGGCTCCGGCTGCGTCTCCACGGCCGGGGCCTCGGCGACGGCGGCCTCGGCGGCCACGGCCTCCTGGGCCGGCGTCTCGACCGCGGCCGTCTCGGCGCGCTCCGCGGACGCGCGGGTGCGTCGGCGACGCGGCTTCTCCTCGGCGGGCGCCTCAACGGCGGGCGCGGCGGACTCCACGACGGGCACGGCCACGGGTGCGGCCTGCGGCGTCTCGGTGGTCGCCTCCGCCGTCACCGCGACCGGGGCCTGGGCACCGCCACGGGTGCGGCGGCGACGGCGCGGGGTGCGCGGGGACGCCGGCTCCTCCACGGACGGCGCGGACTCGGTGGCCGGGGCCGCGGCGGACGGGTCCACCGGGGAGCCGCCACGGGTGCGGCGGCGACGGCGCGGGGTACGGGCCGCGCGCTCGCGCTCGGGGGCCGGGGCGCCGGAGCGGTCGGGACGGCCATCGCGGCCACGGCCGCGCGCACCCCGTCCGCCGGTCTCGCCCAGGTCCTCCAGCTCCTCCGCGTCCAGACCGGCACGGGTCCGCTCCGAGCGCGGCAGGATGCCCTTGGTGCCCTCGGGGATGCCGAGGTCCGAGAACAGGTGCGGGGACGACGAGTACGTCTCCACCGGGTCGTTGAAGTCCAGCTCCAGCGCCTTGTTGATCAGCTGCCAGCGCGGGATGTCGTCCCAGTCCACGAACGTGATCGCCGTGCCCTTGGCGCCCGCGCGGCCGGTGCGGCCGACGCGGTGCAGGTACGTCTTCTCGTCCTCGGGGGACTGGTAGTTGATGACGTGGGTGACGCCCTCGACGTCGATGCCGCGCGCGGCCACGTCGGTGCAGACCAGCACGTCGACCTTGCCGTTGCGGAAGGCGCGCAGCGCCTGCTCGCGGGCGCCCTGGCCGAGGTCGCCGTGGACCGCGCCGGAGGCGAACCCGCGGCGCTGCAACTGCTCGGCGATGTCGGCGGCCGTGCGCTTGGTCCGGCAGAAGATCATCGCCAGTCCGCGGCCCTCGGCCTGCAGGATGCGGGCGACCATCTCCGGCTTGTCCATGTTGTGCGCGCGGTAGACGAACTGCTTGATGTTCGCGACCGTCGCGCCCTCGTCGTCCGGCGCGGTGGCGCGGATGTGCGTGGGCCGGGACATGTAGCGGCGCGCGAGGCCGATGACCGCGCCCGGCATGGTCGCCGAGAACAGCATGGTCTGGCGCTTGGCCGGCAGCATGCCGATGATCTTCTCGACGTCGGGCAGGAAGCCCAGGTCGAGCATCTCGTCGGCCTCGTCGAGGACGAGGCACTTGACGTGCTTCAGGTCCAGCTTCTTCTGGCCCGCGAGGTCCAGGAGCCGGCCCGGGGTGCCGACGACGACGTCGACGCCCTTCTGCAGGGCCTCGACCTGGGGCTCGTAGGCCCGGCCGCCGTAGATGGCCAGCACGCGCACGTTACGGACCTTGCCGGCCGTCTGGAGGTCGTTGGTGACCTGCGTGCACAGCTCGCGGGTGGGGACGACGACGAGCGCCTGCGGGGCGTCGGTGAGGGCTTCGGGGGCGGCGCGTCCGGCCTCCACGTCGGCGGGGACGGTCACGCGCTCGAGGAGCGGGAGGCCGAAGCCCAGCGTCTTGCCGGTGCCGGTCTTGGCCTGGCCGATGACGTCCGTGCCGGAAAGGGCGACGGGGAGCGTCATCTCCTGGATGGGGAAGGGATTGACGATGCCGACGGCCTCCAGGGCCTCGGCGGTCTCGGGGAGAATCCCAAGGTCTCGAAACGTCGTAGTCAGGGTGCTGCCTCTTCTGTGTGGCGCGGTGCGAGGCGAGCGCGGGGGTCGTGGCTGACCGTGCCGGGGACGTCGGCTTGCCGTACGGGCCAACCAGTCAAGGCAAGCCGTATGACACGGGACCTCTGCCGACGCTCTAGCGCTCGTACCGCTGAGGGTGTCCCTCCGGTCGTCGTACGTTGAGCCGTACGGCCACGGAGGGCTGTCGGGTCGGAGCCGATCGGGCCACCGACCGGGCATCCTCATGCGTGCGCCCTGTCAGGGCACGTCGAACACCGCCGACGCACTCAGCATGCGCAATACCACCATACCCCGGATCGGCGCACATGCGATGGCCGATTCGGTCACGTAGTCGTGGTCACAGTGTGCGGCCAGGGGCTTGAGGGGGGCGCGGAGCGGGCTATTGTGCGCCTCATGACTAGCTCTGACAAGGCTGAGAAGGCGTCCGCCGCCCCCGCGCCGACCGGTGTCGCCGCCCAGGACTGGGCGCAGGCCGCCGCCGAGCCGCACTACCGTGCCGCCGTCGTGGACCTGCTCGGTGCGCTCGCCTACGGCGAGCTCGCGGCGTTCGAGCGGCTCGCGGAGGACGCCAAGCTGGCGCCGACCCTCGCGGACAAGGCGGAGCTGGCGAAGATGGCCTCGGCCGAGTTCCACCACTTCGAGCGACTGCGCGACCGGCTGACCGAGATCGGCGAGGAGCCGACGGCGGCGATGGACCCGTTCGTCGCCGCGCTCGACGGCTTCCACCGACAGACCGCGCCGTCGGACTGGCTGGAGGGCCTGGTCAAGGCGTACGTCGGCGACTCCATCGCGAGCGACTTCTACCGGGAGGTCGCGGCGCGTCTCGACTCCGACACGCGTGAACTGGTGCTCGCCGTGCTGGACGACACCGGGCACGCGGAGTTCGCGGTGGAGAAGGTGCGGGCCGCCATCGACGCCGATCCGCGGGTCGGCGGACGCCTCGCGCTGTGGGCGCGGCGGCTGATGGGGGAGGCGCTGTCGCAGTCCCAGCGGGTCGTGGCGGATCGGGACGCGCTGTCCACGATGCTCGTGGGCGGGGTGGCCGACGGGTTCGACCTGGCGGAGGTGGGCCGGATGTTCACCCGGATCACGGAGGCGCACACCAAGCGGATGGCCGCGCTCGGCCTCGCGGCCTGAGCGGCGGCGCGCTCCGAAGGGGCGGTTGCCGGGGAGTGCGCGACCGCGGGCGCCGGGCCGACCGTGGTCCGCGCGCCCCCGCAGAGGGCTCCGCTACGCCGGTGCCGAACGGCGCACCCGTGCGGGGCGCAGCAGCAGGGACAGCGACGCCGCCGAGATGACGAAGGCGCCCAGGAGCGGGACGAGGGCCGGGCCGGGGTCGAGCGCGCTGCGCGTGACGAAGTCGCCCAGCAGGGCGCCCGCGACCGCGGTCGAGTAGATCAGGGGGCGGGCCGGAAGACGGTGCGCCAGAAGGCCCGCCGCGGCCCAGGCGAGCAGGAGACCGAGCACGGCGGCGCCGAGCGTTTCCAGGATCATGACGAGGGGTCCCTCCCACGGCCGGTCTGCTTGATCGGTCGTAGCCCGTCTTACCCGTGACCTGCGGAGCGCAATCCTCCGCTGTGGAGGAGCCGTGTCGTTCCTGTGTGCGACGCGGGACGTGCGAGGGCCCGGCGGCCGCATGCCGCCGGGCCCTCGCACGGCCTTGTGCTAGAGCGCGCCGAAGCCCACCTTGCGCACGGTCGGCGCGCCGAGCTCCACGTACGCCAGCCGGTCCGTCGGCACCATGACCTTCCGGCCCTTCTCGTCCTCAAGGGTCAGCAGCTGCGTCTTCCCGGCCAGCGCGTCGGACACCAGGCGCTCGACCTCCTCGACGCTCTGACCGCTCTCCAGAACGATCTCGCGGGGCGCGTGCTGCACGCCGATCTTGACCTCCACGGCTATGTCCCTCCGACGGTCAGTGATGTGCGCGATCTTCCGCGCCGTACCTGCACACATTAGCCCGGGGAGGGGACGTACACGCCTGCGGCCGGAACGCCATCAGCGAACACCGTGCGAGAACGGTCTCAGTGGTGCTCGTTGCCGTGCAGCGGGAAACCGGCGATGCCCCGCCACGCGAGCGAGGCCAGCAGTTGCACCGCGTGGTCGCGCGGCACGCTGCGGTCGCTGTGCAGCCACGAGCGCGCCACCACCTGGGCGAGCCCGCCGAGGCCGGAGGCGAGCAGCATGGACTCCGCGCGCGAGAGCCCGGTGTCCTCCGCGATGACGTCGCAGATCGCCTCGGCGCACTCGTTCGTCACCTTGTCGACGCGCTCGCGCACCGCCGGCTCGTTGGTCAGGTCCGACTCGAAGACCAGCCGGAAGGCGCCGCCGTCGTCCTCCACGTAGGCGAAGTAGGCGTCCATGGTCGCCCGGACGCGCTGCTTGTTATCGGTCGTCGACGCCAGCGCGCTGCGCACGGACTGGATCAGCGCCTCGCAGTGCTGGTCCAGCAGGGCGAGGTACAGGTCGAGCTTGCCGGGGAAGTGCTGGTAGAGCACCGGCTTGCTGACGCCGGCCCGCTCGGCGATGTCGTCCATCGCCGCCGCGTGGTAGCCCTGTGCGACGAAGACCTCCTGGGCCGCGCCCAGCAACTGGTTCCGTCGGGCTCGGCGCGGCAGCCGGGTGCCGCGCGGGCGTGCTGCCTCAGTTTGCTCGATGGCTGTCACGCCGCCTCCCAAAGTCGTCCACATGCGGTGTCGACCGCGCGGCCATCGTACTTTTCGGTAACCGTGGAGTGCGCGGTGCGAACGCAGAATTTCACGTACCGGACGGCGGCGAAAGCCGCGGGCGTCCCCCGGGATCAGCGGTAGTCGTCCTCGTCCAGCGAGACCACGCGTGCCTGTTCGAGCAGATCGGCCTCGTTCGCCCGGTCCTTGTCCACCTCGGTCAACGTGTCGTCGCGCTCCGGCCGGACGTCGGCCTGCTGCTCGACGGCGTCCACTTCCGGGTCCTCGACACCCAGCTCGGGGGCCGTCTCGTCGTCCAGCTCCTCGATCGTGTCGGGCTCGGTGGGGTCGTGGGCCATGGTTGGGCTCCCTTCCTAGAACGTCCCTGGAACCGGCAGGGGCCACATGCGGGTGCCCTCGGTACGAGCCTAGGATGCGGCCGTTCCGGATGCCATGCCGTACGCGCCCGTTCGCTCACCGGGTGTCCCCTGCGCGGTGGCGGACGCTGTGACGGCGAACACATGAACCCCGGTGTGATCATCTCGTAACATTGCCGCATGTCTTCGACCGAGTCGCCTTCCGTACCGGCCGCCAGTGTGCTCCCCAGGGTGGCGCCCGTCCGGGTCGGCGAAGGGGAGCGGCTGCGCTCGGTCGGACTGCCCGGGGTCACCTTGTCGGTGCGCTGCCGGCCGCCGGCGCGCGAGGGACTGCCGCGCGCCCTCTACGTGCACGGACTCGGCGGTTCCTCGCAGAACTGGTCGGAGCTGATGGCCCACCTGGACGGTGTCGTGCACAGCGAGGCCGTCGACCTCCCCGGTTTCGGCGACTCGCCGCCCCCGGACGACGGCGACTACTCGGTCACCGGACACGCGCGCGCGGTGATCCGCTACCTGGACGCGGCCGGGCTGGGTCCCGTCCATCTCTTCGGCAACTCGCTCGGCGGCGCCGTCGCCACCCGGGTGGCCGCCGTACGCCCCGACCTGGTGCGCACCCTCACCCTGGTCTCGCCCGCCCTGCCGGAGCTGCGCATCCAGCGCACCGCGGTGCCGACCGGACTGCTCGGCGTGCCCGGCATCGCCGCCCTGTTCACCCGGTTCACCAAGGAGTGGACGGCCGAGCAGCGGGTGCGCGGGGTCATGGGCCTCTGCTACGGCGATCCGGGCCGGGTGTCGCCGGAAGCCTTCCGGTACGCCGTCGAGGAGCTGGAGCGGCGGCTGCGGCTGCCGTACTTCTGGGACGCGATGGCCCGCTCGGCGCGCGGCATCGTCAACGCCTACACGCTCGGCGGGCAGCACGGGCTGTGGCGGCAGGCCGAGCGCGTGCTCGCCCCGACGCTGCTCGTCTACGGCGGCCGGGACCAGCTCGTCGGCTACCGCATGTCCGCCAAGGCCGCCCGCGCCTTCCGCGACTCACGGCTGCTGACCCTGCCGGACGCCGGGCACGTGGCGATGATGGAATACCCGGACGTGGTGGCGCGGGCGTTCCGGGAACTGCTGGCACAGCAGCAGGACGCGGAGGGAAACGCCGGACGGGGGGCCGTCGTTGACGACGACGGGGACGACAGCACGGACACGGGTGGCCGCGGGGCCGCCGACGGTACGGAAGCGGGGAGCTGAAGCACACCGTGGGACGCCACAGCCGCCGAGGGCCGGCCCAGCCGGCCGCCAAGGACAACGGTCCGGACATAGCGGCCAGGAGCGAGCGGGACACGGAGCGCGGAGCGCCGGGGGCGGGTGCCGGCGGGCGGGCCGGTGTACGGGAAGCACCGGGCCCGGCGGGTGCGGGGAGACGACCGGACGCGACGCCCGCCCACGGGGTGCCGCGCCTGCCGGAGGGGACTCCGGCGCGTGGGGTGCCGCGCTCGCCGGAGGGGACTCCGGGCCGTGGTGTGCCGCGCTCGCCGGAGGGGACTCCGGCCCACGGCGTGCCGCGTTTTCCCGAGGGCACCCCGCCCCACGGCGTGCCCGGTGCCGCCGCGGCCCGTGGCGGACACCCCGAACAGCGTGAACCCGGCGGCGGCTGGGGCGACTTCGCGGGGCGGGCCGGAACCGGCGCGCCTGGTGCGGTGCTGCCCCGGCAGCGGCAGGCGGGCCCGGGCGGTCCGGCCGGGCGCGGTCCCCGCCAGGACTACCTGGACGCCTTCGACGGCGACGGCGGCCGGGGCCGCGGCGGACCCGGGGCCACGCGTACGAAGGAGGAGCCGGCCGAGCGCGTCGAGGCCGTCGCAGCGGGCGCGGACAAGGGCAAGGACAAGGACAAGGCGGTACCCGCCCAGCGCGGCGGCAAGGGGCGGACCTTCACCGGCATCGCCGCGGCCGCCGTCACCACGGTGCTCGCGGTGGTCGTCGCCGGACAGGTGACCGAGGGGCGGGGCGACGCCGCCGCGCCGGGCCGGTCCGCGCCCGACCAGGGCGACGCGGGCGGCCGTCCCTCCGCGCCGGCGAGCGCCGCGCCGCTGACGTACCAGCAGAAGATGGACCGGACGTATCCGCTGAGCGCGACCCTGAAGGGCTCCGGGAAGTTCGACACGGTCCCCGGCTTCGACAAGGCGCCCGGCACGGGCCAGAAGTACCGCTACCGGGTCGACATCGAGCAGGGGATGGGCCTGGACGGCGCGCTGTTCGCGCAGGCCGTGCAGAAGACGCTGAACGACGACCGGAGCTGGGCGCACGGCGGCGCCCGCACCTTCGAGCGGATCTCCTCCGGCAAGCCCGACTTCGTGATCACCCTGGCCAGCCCCGGCACCACGGCCACCTGGTGCGCCAAGTCCGGCCTGGACACCACCGAGGACAACGTCTCCTGCGACTCGGCCGCCACCCAGCGCGTGATGATCAACGCCTACCGCTGGGCCCAGGGAAGCAGGACATACGGCGACAAGATCTACATGTACCGACAGATGCTGATCAACCACGAGGTCGGCCACCGGCTCGGCCACAACCACGTCACCTGCCAGAAGAACGGCGAACTCGCGCCGGTCATGCAGCAGCAGACCAAGTTCCTCGACCACGACGGAATCCACTGCCTGCCCAACGCCTGGCCGTATCCCAGGAGTTGACCTCGCCCGCTTATGTCACATTGACATGAGCTGCGAGTTCGTTCATATTTCTGCGCATGTCGTCCCGTCATGCCGTCTCCTGCAGCGCCGCCATCGAGCTGGCGCTGATCGGCGTGACCGCACTCTGCGTGGCCGACATCGACTGTCGCTGACGCCGCCCCCCTGGCGTTCGCGTCGCGACCTTTTCCCGTTCTCCCGTCCGTGACCCCCGGTCACGGACTCCTCGACGACCCGGCGCCCGGGGCGACGTCTGTCCATGGACGTCTCGATCCTCGTCCAAACGTCTCACCATTCGAGAAATCCTCGAACCAGCCCCGAGAGGTCGTCATTCCGATGCGTCAACCGTCCGTCATAGCGCGCCGCGTGGCAGCGGCATCCGTCAGCCTGGTCGTGGCAGCGGGCGCCGCCGCCTGCGGCCCGAAGGACAACGATGCCAAGGGTTCCGGTGGCGACTCCACGCCCCACAAGGGCGGCACGCTCACGGTCCTGAACTCCGAGCCGCAGACCGACTTCGACCCCGCGCGCCTGTACACCTCCGGCGGCGGGAACGTCCCCTCGCTGGTCTTCCGCACCCTGACCACCCGCAACCGCGCGAACGGCGCGGACGGCGCCAGGGTCGTGCCGGACCTGGCCACCGACACCGGGCGGCCCAGCAAGGACGCGACCGTGTGGACGTACACCCTGAAGAAGGGCCTCACGTACGAGGACGGCACCCCCATCACCTCGGCCGACATCAAGTACGGCATCGAGCGCTCCTTCGCCCCCGAACTCTCCGGCGGCGCCCCCTATCTGCGGGACTGGCTGGCCGGCGCGGCCGACTACCAGGGGCCGTACAAGGACAAGAAGGGCCTGTCGGCGATCGAGACGCCCGACGACCGGACCATCGTCTTCCATCTGAACAAGCCCGAGGGCGAGTTCCCGTTCCTGGCCACCCAGACGCAGTTCGCACCGGTGCCCAGGAGCAAGGACACGGGCACCAAGTACGAGGAGCACCCGGTCTCGTCCGGCCCCTACGAGGTCGTCGAGAACGAGAACGACGGCGAGCACGTGCTGCTCAAGCGCAACCCCCACTGGTCCGCGGCCACCGACGACCAGCGCAAGGCCTACCCGGACACCATCGACGTCCGCTCCGGGCTCGACTCCTCGGTGATCAACCAGCGGCTGTCCGCGTCCCAGGGCGCGGACGCCGCCGCCGTCACCACGGACACCAACCTCGGCCCGGCCGAACTCGCCAAGGTCACCGGTGACAAGGAACTCGCCGCGCGGGTGGGCACCGGGCACTTCGGCTACACGAACTACATCGCGTTCAACCCGGCCGTGAAGCCCTTCGACAACCCCAAGGTGCGCGAGGCCATCGCCTACGCCGTCGACCGCTCGTCGGTGGTCAACGCGGCCGGCGGCAGCGCGCTCGCCGAGCCCGCCACCACCTTCCTGCCGAACCAGAAGTCCTTCGGCTACACGCCGTACGACCCGTTCCCGGCCGGCCCCTCCGGCAACCCGGCGAAGGCCAGGGAGCTGCTGGCGCAGGCCGGTTACAAGAACGGGCTCACCGTCACGCTGACGCACTCCAACGCCAAGGACTTCGCGACCAGCCCGGAGATCGCCACCGCCCTCCAGGACGCGCTCAAGAAGGCCGGGATCACGGTGAAGCTCCAGGGCCTGGAGGACAACGACTACCGGGACACCGTGCACAACGTGAAGACCGAGCCCGGCTTCTTCCTCGCCGGCTGGGGCGCCGACTGGCCCTCCGGCGGTCCGTTCCTCGCCCCGATCTTCGACGGCCGGCAGATCGTCAAGAACGGAGCCAACTTCAACGCGAGCCGGCTCGACGACAAGTCGGTCAATGACGAGATTGACGCGATCAACAAGTTGACCGACCTCGACGCGGCCGCCAAGCGCTGGGGCGCGCTGGACAGGAAGATCGGCGAGCGGGCCCTCGTGGTGCCGCTGTTCCACCCGGTCTACAAGCGCCTGTACGGCAAGGACGTCCGGAACATCGTCATCAGCGACTGGACCGGCGTGCTGGACATCTCCCAGGTCGCGGTGGCGTGACGCCGTGAGCGAGGCACTTGTCGCCGTCGAGGCCGCCGGGGCGGACAGCACCGTCCCGGCGGCCTCGGGGGCCCGTCTGTTCTGGCGGCGGCTGCGGGCGCAGCGTGCCGCCCTGGTCGCCGCGGCGGTCGTCGCGCTGCTCGTCCTGATCGCGCTCGCCGCGCCGCTGCTCACCGCGGTCGAGGGCCAGGACCCCACCACCTACCACCCGTCGCTGATCGACTCCGCGCGCGGCGGCGTGCCCGTCGGCTCCTTCGGCGGCATCGGCGCCGACCACTGGCTGGGCGTCGAACCCCAGACCGGCCGCGACCTGTTCGCGCGCCTGGTCTACGGCGCCCGGATCTCGCTCGGGGTGGCCCTGGCCGCCACGGTGATCCAGGTCGCCATCGGGGTCGTCGTCGGCGTGAGCGCCGCGCTCGGCAATCAATGGGTTGATCAAGTGTTGAGCCGGATCACCGACGTCATCGTCGCCATGCCACTGATGATCATGTCGTTGGCACTGCTGGCGATCGTGCCGCCGAGCTTCCCGCGGCCCGTCCTGGTCACCCTCGTCATCGGCCTGGTCGCCTGGGGCGGCGTCGCGAAGATCGTGCGCGCCCAGACCCTGTCCGCGAAGGGGCTCGACTACGTCTCCGCGGCCCGGCTCAGCGGCTGGAAGACCCGGCACATCGCCCGCCGCGAACTGCTGCCCGGGCTCGCCGCGCCCGTCATCACCTACGCGGCGCTCCTGGTACCCATGAACATCTCGGTCGAGTCCGCGCTGTCCTTCCTCGGCGTCGGCGTGAAGCCGCCCACGCCCTCCTGGGGACAGATGCTCACCGCCGCCGACGTCTGGTACCAGGCCGCGCCCCAGTACCTGCTGCTGCCGGCCGGCGCCCTGTTCGTCACCGTCCTCGCCCTCACCGTGCTCGGCGACGGCGTGCGCACCGCCCTCGACCCGCGCGCCGCCTCCCGGCTGCGCGTCGGCACCGGCCGCAAGCGCCCCGCGGACCCCGCCCGCGCGGCCGCCGCGGACGCGAAGAAGGAGGCGACCGCATGAGCGGCTTCGGCGGATTCCTGCTGCGCCGGGCCGTGGCCACGGTGATCACCCTGCTCGCCGTCTCGGTGATCGTCTACGTCGTCTTCTACGCCACCCCCGGCAACGTCGCCCAGATCACCTGCGGCCCGCGCTGCTCGCCGGAACAGGTGCACCAGGTCGCCGAGCGGCTGCGGCTGGACGACCCCCTCACCGTGCGCTACTGGCACTTCCTCCAGGGCCTGTTCGTCGGCCAGGACTTCTCCACCGGCACCTCCGTGGAGCACTGCGCGGCGCCCTGCCTCGGGGAGTCGTACCAGACCGGGCAGCAGGTCCTGGACATCATCCTGGGCAAGCTGCCCGTCAGCCTCTCCCTGGTCGCCGGCGCCATGGTGCTCTGGCTCCTGCTCGGCGTCGGCACCGGGGTGCTGTCCGCCTGGCGGCGGGGCCGGGCCTCCGAGCGGACACTGACCGCGATCACCCTCGCGGGCATGGCCACCCCGGTGTTCGTCATCGGCCTGGTGCTGATGATCGTCGTCTGCGGCGAACTCGGGCTGCTGCCCTTCCCGCAGTACGTGAACTTCACCGACGACCCCGAACAGTGGGCCTGGAACCTGCTGCTGCCCTGGCTGTCGCTGGCCCTGGTCGAGGCGGCGACCTTCGCCCGGCTGACCCGCAGCGCCATGCTGGAGACCCTCGCCGAGGACCATGTGCGCACCTTCCGGGCGTACGGCGTGGGGGAGCGGGCCATCGTCGGACGGCACGCGCTGCGCGGGGCGCTCGCCCCGGTCATCGCGCTCAACGCCAACAACGTCGGCTCCGCCGTCGGCGGCGCCGTCCTCACCGAGGCCCTGTTCGGGCTGCCCGGCATCGGCCAGGAACTCGTGCACGCGGTCGAGGTGGTGGACCTGCCGGTGGTCGTCGGCATGGTCCTCGTCATCTCGTTCTCCGTGGTGCTCGCCAACGCCGTCGCGGACGTGCTGTACGCGGTGGCCGACCGACGGGTGGTGCTCGCATGAGCCTGGTGGACGTCAGGGACCTGACCGTCGAGTTCGGCTCCCTGCGGGCCGTGGACGGACTCTCCTTCAGCCTCGCCGAGGGCGGCGCGCTCGCCCTGGTCGGCGAGTCCGGCTCCGGCAAGTCCACCGTCGCGGGCGCCCTGCTGGGCCTGCACCACGGCACCGGCGCCCGGGTCGGCGGCACCGTACGGGTCGCCGGCACCGACGTCCAGGCGGCCGGCGAGCGGGAACTGCGGCGGTTGCGCGGCGCCAGGGCCGCCATGGTCTTCCAGGACCCGCTGTCCTCCCTCGACCCCTACTACGCCATCGGCGACCAGATCGCCGAGGTGTACCGGGTGCACACACGGGCCTCGCGCCGTGCCGCCCGCGCGCGGGCCGTGGAGGTCCTGGACCGGGTCGGGATCCCGGATGCCGCCCGCCGGGCCCGCTCCCGCCCGCACGAGTTCAGCGGCGGCATGCGCCAGCGCGCCCTGATCGCGATGGCGCTCGCCTGCGCCCCCGAGCTGCTGATCGCCGACGAGCCGACCACCGCGCTCGACGTCACCGTCCAGGCCCAGATCCTCGATCTGCTGCACACCCTGCGCGCGGAGACCGGCATGGGCCTGCTGCTGGTGACCCACGACGTGGGCGTGGCCGCGGAGAGCGTGGACGAGGTGCTGGTCATGCGGCACGGCAGGGCCGTCGAGCACGGTCCGGTCGGCTCGGTCCTGGCGGCGCCCCGCGAGGCGTACACCCGTGAACTCCTCGACGCCGTGCCGCGCGTGGACGCGCGCCGCACCGGTTCGGCCGCCACCGACGAGGTGGTGCTGGAGGCCACCGGGCTGCGGCGCGAGTTCGGGCGCGGCAGGCGGGCGTTCGCCGCCGTGGACGGCGTCTCGCTCACCGTGCGGCGCGGCGAGACCGTCGGCGTCGTCGGCGAGAGCGGCAGCGGCAAGACCACCCTCGGCCGGATGCTGGTCGGGCTGCTGGCGCCGACCGCGGGCACGATCCGGTACGCGGGGGCCGCGCACACCGGGGTGAACCCGGCCGTCCAGATGGTCTTCCAGGACCCGGTCTCCTCCCTCAACCCCCGCCGCAGCGTGGGCGAGTCCATCGCCGACCCGCTGCGCGCGCGGGGCGAGAAGGACGAGGAGCGGATCCGGGGGCGGGTGACGGAACTGCTGGAGCGCGTGGGGCTCGAAGCGGGGCACCACGACCGCTATCCGCACGAGTTCAGCGGTGGTCAGCGCCAGCGCATCGGCATCGCCCGCGCGCTCGCCGCCGACCCGCGCGTCATCGTCTGCGACGAGCCCGTCTCCGCGCTCGACGTCACCACCCAGGCCCAAGTGGTCGCGCTGCTCGGCGAGTTGCAGCGGGAACTCGGCCTCGCGCTGGTCTTCGTCGCGCACGACCTCGCCGTCGTCCGCCAGGTCAGCGACCGGCTCGTGGTGATGCGCCGGGGCCGGGTGGTGGAGTACGGCCCGGCCGACGAGGTGTACGACAGCCCGCGCGAGGAGTACACCCGGCAGCTGCTGGCCGCGGTGCCCTCCCTGGACCCGGAGTCGGCGGCCCGGCGCCGGGCCGCGCGCGGCGCACCGGCGGCGGCCTGACGGCACGCACCGGCGCGGACTTGACGTTCCGTGCCCGCGTGCGCGCCTAGCGCGACGAAACGCCCTCCGCGCGGGAAAGTTACGGCCGTTCACCCCTTCTGGTGGCGCGATGGACAACCGTCCGTCGCGCCACCCGCTTGTCCGCTTACGTTCGTCCCGCTGCGAGCCGCCGGGCCGACGGCGGCCGACCAGGAGGAAGATCGGGGGTGCACACGTGCGCACAGGACTGCTTACGGAGGGTGGTTATCCGTATGTGGGCGGTGACGCCGACCTCTGGTGCGACCGGCTGGTGCGCGGGCTGGACCGGCACGAGTTCGACCTCTACGCGCTCAGCCGCAGCAGGCGCCAGGAGGAACAGGGACTGCTCCCGCTGCCGCCCCAGGTGACCCGGGTCCGTACGGCACCGCTGTGGACGGCGGGGGACGACGCCGGGGCGGCCGGGTACGGACGGCGTGCGCGCCGGAGCTTCGCCGAACACTACGGCGAACTGGCCGGCGCGCTGTGCGCCGCGCCGGACGCCGCCGGTGACGCGGTGGCGGACCGTTTCGCCACCGCGCTCTACGGCCTCGCCGGCCTCGCCCGCGAACACGGGGGACTCGGCGCCGCCCTGCGCTCCGACACCGCCGTACGCACCCTGGAGCGCGCCTGCCGCGCCTCCGGCGCGCCGCGCTCGGCGCGCTCGGCGCGCGTGGCCGATCTGCTCACCGTCACCGCGCACCTCGAACGCGCCCTGCGCCCCCTCTCCCTCGACTGGTACGGCGACGACGCCCTCGGCGCCGCCGACCTCTGCCACGCCACCTCCGGCGGGCCGGCCGCCCTCCCCGGGCTGCTCGCCCGGCACTTCTCCGGCGTCCCCCTGCTGGTCACCGAGTACGGCGTCCGGCTGCGCTCCCACTACCTGGCCCTCGGCCCCGACGCCGCCGCGCCCGCCGTCCGCACCCTGCTCGCCGCCTTCCACGGCCGGCTGGCCACGGAGATCTACCGCCGCGCCGAACTCCTCACCGTCGGCAACGCGCACGCCCGCCGCTGGCAGCAGCGGTGCGGCGCCGACCGGGCCAGAATCCGCACCGTCCACCCCGGCATGGAGGCCGCCCGCTTCGCCGACGTCGGCGAGGCCCCGGACCGCGCGGCCCCGGGCACCCTGCTCTGGGTCGGGCGCGTCGAACCCGCCAAGGACCTGATCTCGCTACTGCACGCCTTCGCCGAGGTCCGCAAGGAGGAGCCGCGGGCCCGGCTGCGTGTCGTCGGCGCGCCGAACGGCCCCGACGGCGCCGCCTATCTGAGCCAGTGCCGGGCACTGGCGGCCCAGCTCTTCCCGGACGAGGCGGACGGCGCCCACGCCGTGGGCTCCAACCCCGTCTCCTTCGAGGAGATCGGCGGCCCCGAGGCCCCCACGCCGGCCGACGCGTACGCGGCCGGTGCGGTCGTCGTGCTGTCCAGCGTGGCGGAGGGCTTCCCCACCGGGCTCATCGAGGCCATGTTCTGCGGCCGGGCCACCGTCTCGACGGACGTCGGCGCCGTGGTGGAGGTGATCGGCGGCACGGGACTCGTCGTACCCCCGCGCAATCCGCGGGCGCTCGCCGATGCCTGCGTGGCGCTGCTGCGCGACCCCGAGCGCCGCGCGCGCCTCGGCGCCGCCGCGCGCGCCCGGGCGCTCGAACTGTTCACGGTCGAGCAGAACATCGCCGCGTTCCACGGCATCTACCTGGAGATCGTCTCGCACTGCCCGGTCCGCCGGGACGTCCTGGACACGACCGGCGCGCCCCTCCCCTTCGCCGCCCCCGCCGAGTCCCACGTCCCCGCCCACTGGTCCAGGACCCACGTCCCCGCCTGGGCCGCCCCGGAGGCCACCCGATGACCGACATGCCGGGCGCGCCCAGGGGAGCGGAGCCGTGGGGCACCGCGGCGGGGGCCTTCACGGCACCGGCCGCGAGCGGCCCGCCGGGAGCGGCCACACGTTCCTCCGGGACGGCCGGCGAGCCGGTCTCGGCGGGGCCGTCCGCCGGAGCGGTGGACGCCGGGCCGCTGTGGACCCGGTCGGCACAGACGGGGGGGCGCGGTTCCGGGGCCGACGAGGAGCCGCCGGGTGCACTGCCCGGCGGCGCCCCGCACGCACCCGCCGCACGCACGCCCGTCCCACACACGCCCGTCCCACACCCGCCCGCCCCGCGCCAACCGGGCGCCCCCGGCACGGGCGCGCGGGCGGGCCGGCCCGAGTCCGCGGTCCGCGCGCCCGGCGGCGGGCGCGCACCGGCCCCCGGGGCCGGCGTCGTCGACCCCGTCAAAGCACTGCTGCACCGGCACCGGGAGCTGTGCGAGCGGGCCGTGGACCCGCTGGAGATCGCGGCCGGGCTGGAGGCCGAGGGGATCACCGACCGGACCGCCGCGCGGTTCCGGCACCGGGACGTGTTCTCGCTGGCCGAGGAGCTGTACGCACGCGTGCCGCGCACCGGCGAGGTCCGCCCGGAGCCCGCGCCCCCGCTTCCCGTGCCCCGCATCCGCGCCCGCTGGGCCCTGACCGCCCTGCTGCCCGGCGCCGCCGGCGCGGCCACCGTCGCCGGGCTGCGCCTCACCCACGGCCACCCCCGCCTCCTGGTGGCCGTCGCCGGTCTCCTCGCCGTGGCCCTCGCCGTCCGCGCCGCACTGCGCACCGGGCCGCTCGCCGGTCCGCCCGGCCCCCGCGCCTGGACCCTCTGGCTGCTCGGCTACGCGCTGTTCGGCGACGGACTGCTGCACAACGTCCTGACCGGGGGCCCCGACACCCTGCCCGACGGCACCCCGGACGGCGACTGGCCCACGGCACTCCTGCCCCCGCTCGCCCTCGCCCTGGCCGTCGCCCCGGCGGCCTGGTGCGCGCACCTCCTCGCCGCGGGCGCCCGCCGGAGACTGGCCGGCAGCCGGGGCCTCAAGGACTTCACGGCGGCGGCACGCCCCCTGCTCTTCGGCACGTTCACCCTGTTCCTCGGTGCGCTCGCCGCACTGCTCGCGCTGTGCGGACCGGTCCTCGGCGAACCCGCGGCCCGTCCGCAGGCGCTCACCCTCGGCGCCCTGCTCCTGCTCGCGCGCCTGCTCACCGTGCACCGCCACCGGCGCGCCCCCGCCCTCGCGCAGGGCGCCGCGGCGGTCACGCAGGCGGCGGCCCTGGCGCTGCCCCTGGCCGGCCGGCTGCCCCACTGCGGCTTCCTGGCGACACCCGTCCGGATCCTCGTGGACGCCTGGGGCGAGGCCGCCGTACCGGTCCTCGCCTGCGGCATCGCGGCGCTGACCCTGCTGCTCCACGTCGGCCGCACGCTCACCCGGGCCTCGGCCCACGCACCCGTCGGAGCCCCCGAGTGAGCGTCCCCCACAAGCCACCGGCACCACCCGTTGAAGGAGAACCCGACATGCTCACCGCCCACCGGAAAGTCCCCGAACCCACCGAACCTGCCGGCGCCCCGGGAGCCGCCCGATGAGGGTCCTGCTGATGGGTGCCAACGGATACCTCGGCCGGTTCGTCGCCGAGCGCCTGCTCGCCGACCCCGCCGTACAGCTCACCGCGCTCGGGCGGGGGGACGACGCGGACGTACGGTTCGACCTCGCGACCGGCAGCCCCGGGGCGCTGACCCGGTTCCTGGACGCGGTCCACCCGGGCGTCGTGATCAACTGCGCGGGCGCCACCCGCGGCGGGGCGCGGGAGCTGACCCGGCACAACACCGTCGCCGCGGCCACCGTCTGCGAGGCCCTGCGCCGCAGCGGCTGCGGGGCGCGGCTGGTGCAGATCGGCTGCGGGGCCGAGTACGGGCCCAGCCAGCCCGGCTCCTCCACCGCCGAGGACGCCGTACCGCGCCCCGGCGGCCCGTACGGCGTCAGCAAGCTCGCCGCCACCGAACTGGTCCTCGGCTCGGGCCTGGACGCCGTCGTGCTGCGGGTCTTCTCGCCCGCGGGCCCCGGCACCCCGGCCGGCTCCCCGCTGGGCCGGCTCGCCGAGGCGATGCGCCGCGCCATGCAGTCCGGCGACGGGGAGCTGAAGCTCGCCGGCCTCGGCATCCAGCGCGACTTCGTGGACGTGCGCGACGTCGCGCGCGCCGTGCACGCCGCCTCGCTCTCCGCCGCGCAGGGCGTGATCAACATCGGTTCCGGCCGGGCGGTACGGCTGCGGGACGCCGCCGGGATCCTCGCCCGCGTGGCCGGCTACGGCGGCGCCCTGCACGAACTCGACGGCCCGCCCGGCCCGTTGCGCGGCGCCCTCGGCCACCCGCGGGCCGAGGCCGAGCACACCTCCCCGGCGGCGTTCCCGTACCCGGACGGCTGCGGCAGCTGGCAGCAGGCCGACGTGCGCACCGCGCGCGACCGGCTCGGCTGGCGGCCCCGGATCAACCTGGAGGAATCCCTGGCGGACATCTGGATGGAGGCGGCATGCCGCATCTGACCAGCACCGCGGTGCGCACCGCCCTCGGTGTCCCCGGTTACGCCCACCCCCTGGTCGCCCCCGCCCAGTGGGCCGAGCTGGCCCGCCCCGGCACCCCGCTGGACTGGGTGGCGCTCGACGTCTGCGCGGGCCCGGGCGCCCGGCCCGACCCGCACTGCCTGGAAGCCGCGGGCCGGCTGCACCAGGCGGGCGTCCGCGTCCTCGGCCGCCTCGATGCCGCCCAGGGCGCCCGCGCCCACGCCGAACTGCGCCACGACGCCCTGCGCTACCTCGACTGGTACCAGGTGGACGGCTTCCTGCTGGACCGCTGTCCCGGCGGCGCGGCCGAACTCCCCGTCGTCCGCCGGCTGCTCGCCGGCCTGCGGACGGACGCCGGCCCCGCCCACCTCGTCCTCGGTCACGGCACCCATCCGCACCCCGGCTACGCGGAGTGCGCCGACCAACTGGTGACCTTCGCGGGACCCTGGGCCGACTACCGCTGGTCCCAGGTCGCGGAGTGGACGGCGGACTACCCGCCCGACCGGTTCTGCCACTTCGTGCACGGAGTGCCCCGCGGTCACCTGGAGGAGGCGCTGCGCATCGCCCGCTGGCAGGGCGCGGCGACGATCTACTTCACGGACCGGACCGGCGGCCGGGGCCAGGGCGACCCCTGGGAGGCCATGCCCGGCTACTGGGACGAAATCGTCTCGCGCCTCGAAACGGGTGTCTCGGAATGAAGAAGGGCGTGGCAGTGTTGACGGGAGAACAAACGTAGTGATTGACCGACCAACGGAGTCCCCGTGTCGCTGCCACCCCTGGTCGAGCCGGCTTCCGAGCTCACCGTAGACGAGGTCCGCAGGTACTCCCGCCACCTGATCATCCCCGATGTGGGCATGGACGGGCAGAAGCGGCTGAAGAACGCCAAGGTGCTCTGCGTGGGCGCCGGCGGGCTGGGCTCGCCCGCGCTGATGTACCTGGCCGCGGCGGGCGTGGGCACGCTCGGCATCGTGGAGTTCGACGAGGTCGACGAGTCGAACCTGCAGCGCCAGATCATCCACAGCCAGTCCGACATCGGCCGTTCCAAGGCCGAGTCTGCGCGTGACACCGTCAAGGGCATCAACCCGTACGTGGACGTGATCCTTCACGAGGAGCGGCTTGAGGCCGAGAACGTGATGGACATCTTCAGCCAGTACGACCTGATCGTGGACGGCACGGACAACTTCGCCACCCGCTATCTGGTCAACGACGCCTGTGTGCTGCTGAACAAGCCGTACATCTGGGGTTCGATCTACCGCTTCGACGGCCAGGCGTCCGTGTTCTGGTCCGAGCACGGCCCCTGCTACCGCTGCCTCTACCCGGAGCCCCCGCCGCCGGGCATGGTCCCCTCCTGCGCCGAGGGCGGCGTGCTCGGCGTGCTGTGCGCGTCCATCGGCTCCATCCAGGTCAACGAGGCCATCAAGCTGATCGCCGGCATCGGCGACCCGCTGGTCGGCCGGCTGATGATCTACGACGCCCTGGAGATGCAGTACCGGCAGGTCAAGGTCCGCAAGGACCCCAACTGCGCGGTCTGCGGCGAGAACCCGACCGTCACCGAGCTCATCGACTACGAGGCCTTCTGCGGTGTCGTCTCCGAGGAGGCGCAGGCGGCGGCGGTGGACTCCACGATCACTCCCAAGCAGCTCAAGGAGTGGATCGACGACGGCGAGAACATCGAGATCATCGACGTCCGCGAGCCCAACGAGTACGAGATCGTCTCCATCCCGGGCGCCAAGCTGATCCCGAAGAACGAGTTCCTCATGGGCACCGCGCTGGAGTCGCTGCCCCAGGACAAGAAGATCGTCTTGCACTGCAAGACGGGTGTCCGCAGTGCGGAAGTCCTCGCGGTCCTGAAGTCCGCGGGCTTCTCCGACGCGGTCCACGTCGGCGGCGGCGTCATCGGCTGGGTCAACCAGATCGAGCCCGACAAGCCGGTCTACTGACCGACCCGCGCTCTCCGGAAGCCCGCGGCACCCGACCTCGGTCGGGAGCCGCGGGCTTCCGCCGTTCCCGGGAGCGCGGCGTCAGGTGCAGACCCCGCCGCTCCTGGGGACCGTCCCGTCCAGCAGGTACGCGTTCACCGTGTTCTGGACGCACTTGTTCTTGCTGTCGTACGCCCCGTGCCCCTGGCCCTTGTACGTCAGCTCCACCGCGACGCCCTTGCCGAGCGCCTGCGCCATCCTGCGCGCGCCCGCGTAAGGGGTGGCCGGGTCGCCGGTGTTGCCGACGACGAGGATGGGGGCCGAGCCGGGGGCGCTGACGTCGGGGTGGTAGGCGGCGCCGGGTACGGCCCAGTCGGTGCAGCTGACCATGCCCCAGGCGAGGAAGTCGCCGAACAGCGGGGAAGCGGCACGGAACCGGGGCAGCGCCCGCTGGACGTCGGCGACGGTGTACCGGGGTTTCTGGTCGGCGCAGTTGATCGCCACGTTCGCCGCGGTGATGTTGCTGTAACCGCCGTTCTGGTTGCGGCCGTTCATCGCGTCGGACAGCACCATCAGAACCCTGCCGTCACCGTCGTACGCCTGCTCCAGACCCTCGGTGAGGTACTCCCAGAAGTCCTTGGAGTACAGGGACTGCGCGATGCCGTTGGTGGCGGCCGTCTCGGTGAGCCGGCGCGGGGAGATCCCCGGGATCGGCTTCTTGTCGAGGTCGTGCAGGAGTTGCGCGATGCGGTCCTTGACGTCTCGCGGGGTGTCCCCGATCGGGCAGCCCTCGGGCTTGGCGACGCAGTCCTCGGCGAAGTTGTCCAGCGCCAGCTGGAAGCCCTTGGCCTGGCCGAGCGCGCTCTGCTCGGGGTTCTGGGTGGGGTCGACCACACCGTCGAACACCGCCCGGCCCACGTGCTGGGGGAACAAGTGGGCGTAGACGCCGCCCAGTTCGGTGCCGTAGGAGATGCCGAAGTAGTGCAGCTTGGCATCGCCGAGGAGCCGCCGCATCAGATCCATGTCCCGGGCCGCGTCGGTGGTGCGCACGTTCGGCAGCAGCTTCCCGGAGTTCGCCTCGCAGGCCGCGTTGAACTTCCGGGTGCGCGCGAGCAGCTGGGCGCGTTCGGTGCTGTCGTCGGGCGTCGCGTCCTGCTGGAAGAAGGTGTCGAGCTGGGCATCGCCGAGACACTTCACCGGCGCGCTGCGGCCGACCCCGCGCGGATCGAAGCTGACCAGGTCGTAGCGGGTGCGCAGGGTCGCGTAGTCCTGCGCGAACGCGGGCAGCGCGGTGACGCCGCTGCCGCCGGGGCCGCCGAAGTTGAACACCAGCGAGCCGATCCGCCGGTTCGCCGGCCCGCTGGCCTTGGCCCGGATCAGGGCGATGCCGATGGTCGGGCCCTGCGGCCTGCTCCAGTCCAGCGGCGCCTTCATGGTGGCGCACTCCCAGGTGGCGCCGTTCGGCAGCGGAGAGGGTGCGCTCCCGCCGCCCTCCGCCTCGGACGGGGCCGGGCACGCCCGCCAGTCCAGCGTCTGGGCCGTGAACCGGGCACTCGTGCCGGTGGCGCGGAGGTCGCCGTCGCCGCATCCGGTCAGCAGCGCGGCCAGCAGCACGGCGGCCGAGGTCAGGGCGGTGGTGGTGGTACGCGGCCGGCGGGGAACAACGGCACGCAGCCGGGAGTCAGAGGCCATGTGCCCATCCTGCGGGCCCGGGCGCCGCGCCGCGCGGGGCGCGGTCCGTACGAGGTACGGGGCCCGGGAGGGACCACCCCGGAGGATCGTCTCCGGGCCCCGAACGGCCCGAACGCTCCCCGAAGGGCCCCCGGCCGTGCTCCGCGGACCCGGCCCCCTACAGGGCGCCCTTGCGGGTCAGCTGGTTGAAGGCCAGCCAGCCCGGCAGCACCGGCAGCCACAGGGTCAGCAGCCGGAACAGCAGCACGGCGGGGGCCGCGACCTCCTTGGGCAGGCCGAAGGCGATCAGACCGAGGGTGAGGCTGGCCTCGACCGCGCCCACGCCGCCCGGGGTGGGCGCCGCGGAGCCGAGCGCGTTGCCCGCGAGGAAGACGACCGCGACGCTGGCGATGCTCAGCGAGGCCGAGCCGTCGCCGAAGGCCCGCACGGACGCGTCGAGGCACATCACGAAGCAGGCGGTCAGCAGCAGCATGCCGCCGATGCCGGTGACCAGCTTCTGCGGCCGCTGGAGCACATCGAGCATGCGCGGCACCACACCGGCGAACAGCGACCGCACCCGGGTGACCACGAACTTGCGCAGGAACGGCACCGAGGTCACCACCAGCACCAGCACCGCGACGGTCAGCAGACCCGCGATCACGGTGCGGGACGGCGACAGCGACGGCGTCTTCTCGGTGCCGGTCAGATAGCCGAAGGACAGCAGCATCAGGATGTGGCAGCCCAGCCCGAACAGCTGCGAGGCGCCGACGCTCGCCACCGCCAGCCCCGGGCGCACGCCCGCGCGCTGGAGGAAGCGCGTGTTCAGCGCCACACCACCGACCGCCGCCGGTGCCACGATCTTCACGAACGACCCGGCGACCTGGGCCGCCACCGTCCGCGGGAACGGCACCCGCTCCGGCACGAAGCCCAGCAGCGACATCGCCGCCGCCACATAGCTCAGCGCCGAGAACAGCACGGCCGCGACCACCCAGCCCCACTGCGCCTGGGCGAACAGCGTGCCGAACTGGATGTGGGTGAGCTGCGTCAGCAGGAAGTACGCGCCGATCGCACCGGCGATGAAGCTGATCAGCGTGCGCGGCCGCACCCGCTCCAGCCGGGCCGGCTGCACCGGGGCCTGGGGCCTGATCCGCAGCACCTGGTGCCGGATCTGGGTGAGCAGGTCCTCCTCGCGGGCCTCCTCTATGGCCTCGTCGATCGCCCGCCGCTCGGCCCGCTGCTCCGCCCGCACCGCCTTCTTGTCCGGCCTGTCGGCCTCTTCCAGGGTGGTGCCGTTCGCGTCGGCGGCCTCCTGGAGCCGGGCCAGCTTGGCCTGCCGGGACGCCTCCAGGACCGCCTCCCGCTCCCGCTCGGCGCGCTCGCGGCCCAGCCGGCGCAGCGTGGCGCGGGTGGAGCGGGTGAGCGCGATCGGCTGGAGCATCGGCAGGCAGTCGGCCACCGCGTCCGGACCGAGCACCCCGACCGCCGAGGCCACGGCCCGTTCGGCGCCGACCCGCAGGCCGAGCGTGGTCAGCAGCTGGGCCACGTCCATGCGCAGCAGCAGCTCGCCGGCCGCGATCTCGCCGCCGCGCAGCTCGGTGAGGATCACCTCACCGGAACGATCCACCAGGATCGCGTCGCCGGCCAGCCTGCGGTGCGCGATGCGCCGCGACTGCAGCGCGCGCACCTGCCGCCAGGCGCTGCGCAGCAGCTCGTCGGTGATCTCCTCGTCGGCCAGCGAGTCCAGGGTGCGTCCGCCGGTGTGCTCGTAGACCAGCATCACCGCGTCCGGGCCCAGCTCCGAGGTGGCGATCAGCTTCGGCGCGTTGGCGCCCGCCGCGATCGCCGCGTACGCCAGCAGCGCCTCCTGCTCCAGCGCCTGGCGCAGCGACTGGAGGCTGGAGCGGGTGGCGAAGCCGCGCAGGGTCAGATTGCGCCATGCCCGGTAGAAGAAGCCCTGCGCCTGCTGCTCGCGGTCCACGACCGTGACGTCCAGCGGCGGGCCGTCCTCCAGGGTGACGAAGTAGCGCCGGCCGCGGTCGCCGTTCTCGCTCTCCACGGCCTCCTCGCGGACCGCGCCGACCGGATGGAAACCGACGTGCCGCAGGCCCGCCAGCAGGGTCCGGCCGGTGGGGCGGATGTTGGGGGAGCCGACCGCGTACAGGGTGCCGTAGGCGACGGACCAGCCGATGAGCACCGTCAGGACGATGGAGAAGGCGGTCGTGTAGCCGGTGACCAGCATGGAGAACGCGTCGAGCAGCAGCACGATCCACAGCACCGCGCGCCAGCGGGGTCTGCGGGACATGCCGACGGCCGTCATATAGGCGATGACGGGTGCCAGATAGCCGTGCACCGGATCGGTCAGGGCGTGGACGTCGCCCGGCGAGGGCTGGGTCAGGGCGTCCTGGATCGAGCCCGGGGCGGCCCGCGCGACCCACAGGTCGGTGGCGAGCGTCACCCCGTGCGCGAGGACGGCGGCGAGGACGCCGTCGGCGATGCGCAGCCCGTCCCGTTTGATCAGCCGTTCGATCGCGAAGGCGACCGGGACCAGCAGGATCGCGATGCTGGAGGCCAGCCCCGCGAAGCGGATCAGCAGGTCGGGGGCCTGTCCGGTGCCCTTGTTGATGTCCTGTTCGAGGCCGGAGGTGGTGCCGTGCGCGAACGCGGCGACGGCGAGCACCACCACGATGGCGAGCAGGCCCACCAGGAGCCGCATCAGGTCCGAGGGCCGGTGCACACGGGCAGGGAGCAGCGGCTCGTCGCCCTCCACGGGGTCCGGGTGATCCGCGTGCGGCTCCGGGTCCGGCCGCGGGTCCTGGTCCGGCTTCGGGACCTCGGCCCCGTGCGGGTCCCGGGCCTGCGGCTCCTGGTCCGCGCGCGGGGCGTCGTCGCCTCCCGGCCCGCGGTCTGCCGGCGGGTTCTGCGGGATGTGCGCCCCCTCGGTGCGTTCCGCCTCGGCGCTTTCCGGGGCCGCCTGCCGCGGTTCCCGGCGCGCGTCCTGGTCGTCCTTGCCCGTCGTACGGCCGGTCTGCGGGCGTGCGCCGGCGTCAGGGGTGCCCGACCCGCCCTCGGGGTGCACGCCCTGCTGTTTCATGATCTCTTCTTGGTCTCGTATCACCGGTCACCGCCCGCACGATGGTGGCATGCCCCACCGACACACGCGGGCGTCAGGGTGCGGATGTGCGGTCGCACAGTCTGCCGGAAGCGCCGCCCGGGGGCGAGAGGAGCGTCCGGTCCGCTCCGCGCCACGATGTCGGCGGGGTGCGGCAGGATGGGGCGAATGAGCGAGCAGAGCCCCGGTGAGGACATCCTGGACACGCACCCGGCGGAGCTCCCCGAGTACGCCGAGCGGGTCCTCCAGGTCGCCGAGCTGGTCCCGCCGGGACGGGTCATGACGTACGGCGACGTCGCCGAGTGGCTGGAGGAGGGCGGCCCGCGCCAGGTGGGCCGGGTGATGGCCCTCTACGGCGGCGCCGTGCCGTGGTGGCGGATCGTCCGCGCCGACGGGGTGCTGCTGCCCGGGCACGAGCTGCGCGCGCTCGCGCACTACCGCGCCGAGGGCACTCCGCTGAAGGAGGCGGGCAGGAGCGCCGAGGGCCACCTGCCGCGGCTGGACATGCGGCGGGCCCGGTGGGACGGCGGTACGGGCGACGAGGGTCACACCTGACAGCTTCCGCCATCGGGGGGCCCCGGGGGCAACCCCTGCCCCGTCCGGGTGACACCGGGGACACCCGTGGCATGCCGTACGTTCGAGAGTCGGCGGCATCACGCCGGCGGCTCGTGTGTCCCCCAGCCGGAGGGCACCGCCCCGCGCGCGTGAGCGCCCGCCCGCCCGCACCACCAGCAAGCAGTACGACCACCAGGACCGGCCGACCACGTGAGCTCCTCTTCCACCACCGGACGCCCGCCGCACCCCGAGGTGCGGCGGGGGAGCCGTGGCGCCTACCGACTGGTGCGCACCCCGCCGCCGCGGCCGGCCTCCCCTGTTCTGGACGCCGCCCAGCGCGCCGTGGTTGACCACCGCGCCGGGCCCCTGCTCGTCCTCGCGGGCCCCGGCACCGGCAAGACCACCACCCTGATCGAGTCCGTGGCCGCGCGGATCGCCCGGGGCGGCGACCCCGAGCGCATCCTGGTGCTGACGTTCAGCCGCCGGGCCGCCCTCGACCTGCGCGACCGCATGGCCCAGCGCATCGGCGCGGCCCGCGCGCCCCGGGCGACCACCTTTCACTCGTACGGCTACGCCCTGGTCCGCGCCCACCAGGACGGCGAGCTGTTCGCCGAGCCGCTGCGCCTGCTGTCCGGCCCCGAGCAGGACGTCGCCGTGCGCGAGCTGCTGGCCGGGCAGCCCGAGCTGGAGCGGCTCGGGCTGACCCATGTGCGCTGGCCGGACGAACTGCGCGCCTGCCTGACCACCCGCGGTTTCGCCGACGAGGTCCGTGCCGTGCTCGCCCGCAGCCGTGAGCTGGGCCTCGGCCCGGACGCCCTGGACGCGTTCGCCCGCCGCATCGGCCGCCCCGACTGGCGCGCCGCCGCCGCCTTCCTCGCCGAGTACCTGGACGTGCTGGACCTCCAGGGCGTGATCGACTATGCCGAGTTGGTGCACCGCGCGGTGCTGCTGGCCGGCCGCCCCGAGGTCGGCGCCGCCCTGGCCGCGCGGTACGACGCCGTGTACGTCGACGAGTACCAGGACACCGACCCGGCCCAGGTGCGGCTGCTGCGCGCCCTGGCCGGCGGCGGCCGCACCCTGGTCGCGTTCGGCGACCCCGACCAGTCGATCTACACCTTCCGGGGCGCCGACGTGAACGGCATCCTCGACTTCCCGGAGGCCTTCCCGCGCGCCGACGGGCGCCCGGCCCCCGTCCAGGTGCTGCGCACCAACCGCCGCTCGGGCGGCGCGCTGCTGGCCGCCACCCGGCTGATCACCCGGCGCATGCCGCTGCCCCGGCTGCCCGCCGACAAGGTGCGCGCCCACCGGGAGCCGGCCGCGGTACGCGACGGCGGCCGGGTCGAGGTCTACACGTACCCGACCCCGGGCACCGAGCTGGACAACATCGCGGACATCCTGCGCCGCGCCCACCTTGAGGACGGCGTCCCCTGGCGCGACATGGCCGTCCTGGTCCGCGCCGGCGCCCGCTCCCTGCCCACCCTGCGCCGCGCCCTCACCGCGGCCGGCGTCCCCCTGGACATCGACGGCGACGACCTCCCCCTGCGCCACGAACCGGCGGTGGCGCCGCTGCTCACGGCCCTGCGGGCGGTGGCGGTCGCGGAGGCCCGGGAGCGGGAGGGCGGGGCGCCGGGGGAGCGGCCGGAGGCGCAGGCCCAGGCGGAGGCGCAGGCGCGCCCGGAGCCGGACGGGGGTTCGGAGCCGGACGGGGGCGCGGCGCCCGACAAGGGCGCGGCGAGCGGTGCGGGCGCGGCGGGCGACGCGGGCACGGTGGCCGCCGAGGGGCCGACGGCCGACGAGGGCCCGGCACCGGGCGAGCGTCCTGCCGTGGACGGCTCCCGCGCGCCGGACCGGAGCGCGGCGGCGGACGAGCACCCCGCCCCCGCCCGGCACCACGCCGAGCCGCCCCGGGAGACGCCCTGGCTGGACACCGAGACCGCGCTCACCCTGCTCGGCTCCCCCCTGGCCGGCATGGACGCGGCCGATCTGCGCCGGCTGGGACGGGCGCTGCGCGAGGAGGAGCGGGCCGGCGGGAACCCGTTGCCGCCGCCCTCGGACGAGCTGCTCACAAGGGCGCTCGCCGAGCCCGAGCGGCTGGCCGTGCACGACCCGGCGTACGCCCGGGGCGCCCAGCGCCTCGGCGCGCTGCTGCGCACGGCCCGCGAGCGCCTCGCGAACGGCGGCACGGCCGAGGAGGCGCTGTGGGACCTGTGGTCCGGCACGCCCTGGCCCGGCCGCCTGGCGCGGGCCGCCCTGCGCGGCGGCGCGGCCGGCCGCAACGCCGACCGGGACCTGGACGCCGTCTGCGCCCTGTTCGCCACCGCCGCCCGCGCCGAGGAGCGCACCGGGGGCCGCGGCGCCCTGAACTTCCTGGCCGAGATCGAGGCCGAGGACATCGCCGCCGACACCCTCACCCGCCGCGCGGTACGCCCGGACGCCGTACGCCTGATGACCGCGCACCGAGCCAAGGGCCTGGAGTGGCCGCTCGTCGTCGTCGCGGGTGTGCAGGAGGGCCTGTGGCCCGACCTCAGGCGCCGCGGATCGCTGCTGGAGGCCGACCGGATCGGCCGCGACGGACTGGCCGAGCCGCTCACCCAGGGCGCGCTGCTCGCGGAGGAACGCCGCCTGTTCTACGCCGCCGCCACCCGCGCCCGCGACCGCCTGGTCGTCACCGCGGTGAAGGCGCCCGCCGAGGACGGCGACCAGCCCTCCCGGTTCCTGACCGAGCTGGGCGTCGAGCCCAGGGACGTCGCCGGCCGCCCCCGGCGACCGCTGTCCGTGGCCGCGCTCGTCGCCGAGCTGCGCGCCACCACCGTCGACCCGCGTGCCTCCGCCGCGCTGCGCGAGGCCGCCGCCCGCCGCCTCGCCCGGCTCGCCGCGCTCACCGACGAGGACGGCCGCCCCCTCGTCCCGGCCGCGCACCCCTACCGCTGGTGGGGCATGTTCGAGCCGACCGAGAGCAAGGTGCCGCTGCGCCACCGCGACCAGCCCGTGGTGCTTTCCGGCAGCGCCCTCGACCAGCTGGCCAACACCTGTGCCCTGCAATGGTTCCTGGGCCGCGAGGTGAAGGCCGACGCGCCCGCCACCGCGGCCCAGGGCTTCGGCAACGTCGTGCACGTCCTCGCCGACGAGGTCGCCTCCGGCCGCACCCCCGCCGACCTCGACGTCCTCATGGAACGCCTGGACTCGGTGTGGAACGCGCTCGCCTTCGACGCGCCCTGGAAGTCCCGCCAGGAGAAGGACAACGCCCGCGCCGCGCTGGAACGCTTCCTGAACTGGCACGTCCTGGACCGGGCGGGGCGCACCCCCGTCGCCAGCGAGCAGGACTTCGACGTCACCCTGGAGGCGGGCGACTACCAGGTCCGCGTCCGCGGCCAGATGGACCGCGTCGAGACGGACGCCGAGGGCCGCGCCTACGTGGTCGACTTCAAGACCGGCAAACAGGCCCCCACCGCGCGCGAGGTGGCCCGCCACCCCCAGCTCGCCGTCTACCAGCTCGCCGTCCGCGAGGGCGCCGCCGACACCGCCTTCGACGGCGCCCGCCCCGAGCCCGGCGGCGCCGAACTGGTCCACCTGCGCCAGGGCGCCGCCCAGCGCGACGGCGGCGAGACGCTGCCCAAGGTGCAGAGCCAGGAACCGCTCGCGGGGGAGTGGGTCGGCGAGCTGCTGGCCACCGCCGCCGGGAAGGTCCTGGACGAGCGGTTCTCGCCCAGCGCCGGCCAGCACTGCGCCCACTGCGCCTTCCGCGCCTCGTGCAGCGCCCGGCCCGAGGGACGGCACGTGGTGGAGTGACGTACCGCACCCCACCCCGCTGACCTGGGCCTACCCCGTCCTGGAGGAGCGGCGCGCACGGGTCTGTCAGTGCCCCCCGCTAGCCTTTTGCGACATGCCCGCCCATCTCACCGATCCCGAGCAGCTCAAGGAGCTCCTCGGCATCCCCTTCACCCCGGAGCAGACGGCCTGCATCACCGCGCCGCCCGCCCCGCAGGTGATCGTGGCCGGAGCCGGGTCGGGCAAGACCACCGTGATGGCGGCCCGCGTGGTCTGGCTGGTCGGCACCGGGCAGGTCGCCCCCGAGCAGGTCCTCGGCCTGACCTTCACGAACAAGGCGGCGGGCGAGCTGGCCGAACGCGTCCGCAAGGCCCTCGTCAAGGCGGGCGTCACCGACCCCGACGCCCTCCCGTCGCCCGGCCGGTCCGCCTCGGCGGCTTCCTCCGCCGACCCCTCCGGGTGGGACCCGGACAACCCCCCGGGCGAGCCGGTGATCTCCACGTACCACTCCTTCGCCGGCCGCCTCCTCACCGACCACGGCCTGCGCATCGGCCTGGAGCCCGCCTCCCGCCTCCTCGCCGACGCCACCCGCTACCAGCTCGCCGCCCGCGTGCTGCGCGAGGCCCCCGGCCCCTACCCGGCGCTCACCCGCTCCTTCGCCGACCTCGTCAGCGATCTGCTCGCCCTCGACTCCGAACTCTCCGAGCACCTCGTGGAGCCCGGCCGGCTGCGCGCCTGGGACACGGAACTGCTGGCCGCCCTCGACGGCGCGAAACTCAGCAACGCCGAGCTGCGCAAGGTCCCCGAGACCGCCGCCGCCCGCCGCGAACTCACCGACCTGGTCCAGCGCTACCGGGCCGCCAAACGCGAACGGGACCTGCTCGACTTCGGCGACCAGATCGCGCTGTCCGCCCGCCTCGCCGGCCTGCCCGAGGTGGGCCGCCTGCTGCGCGAGGAGTTCCGGGTGGTCCTCCTGGACGAGTACCAGGACACCTCCGTCGCCCAACGCGTGCTGCTCGCGGGCCTGTTCGGCGGCGGCACCGGCCACCCGGTGACCGCAGTCGGCGACCCCTGCCAGGCCATCTACGGCTGGCGCGGCGCCTCCGTCGCCAACCTGGACGACTTCCCGGAGCACTTCCGCCACGCCGACGGCCGCCCCGCCACCCGCCAGGCGCTCAGCGAGAACCGGCGCAGCGGCGGCCGCCTCCTCGACCTCGCCAACGGCCTCGCCGCCCCGCTGCGCGCGATGCACGCGGGCGTCGAAGCCCTCCGCCCCGCCCCCGGCGCCGAGCTCGACGGCCGGGTCCGCTGCGCCCTGCTGCCCACGCACGCCGAGGAGCTGGACTGGCTCGGCGACTCCATCGCCCACCTGGTGCGCACCGGCACCGCCCCCGGCGAGATCGCCGTGCTGTGCCGTACGGCGGGCGACTTCGGCGCGATCCAGGCCGCGCTCGTCGCCCGGGACGTCCCCGTCGAGGTGGTCGGCCTGTCCGGGCTGCTGCACCTGCCCGAGGTCGCCGACCTGGTCGCCGTCTGCGAGGTCCTCCAGGACCCCGGCGCCAACGCCGCCCTGGTGCGGCTGCTCACCGGGCCCCGCTGGCGCATCGGCCCCCGCGACCTCGCCCTGCTCGGCCGTCGCGCCCGCCTGCTGGTCGCCCACGCCCGCGCCGACGACGCCGACGACCCGGACCGCCGGCTGGCCGCCGCGGTGGAGGGCACCGACCCGGCCGAGGTGATATCGCTCGCCGACGCCCTGGACACCTTCCTGGACGCCTCCGGCGAGGACGACGACGGGCTGCCGTTCTCCCCGGACGCCCGGGTGCGCTTCGCCCGCCTCGCCGCCGAACTGCGCGAGCTGCGCCGCGCGTTGTCCGACCCGCTGATGGACGTGCTGCACCGCGTCCTCGCCGTCACCGGTCTGGAGGTGGAGCTGTCGGCCTCCCCGCACGCGCTGGCCGCCCGCCGCCGCGAGACCCTCGCCAACTTCCTCGACGTGGCCGCCTCCTTCGCCGCGGGTGACGGCGAGGCCACCCTGCTCGCCTTCCTCGGCTTCCTGCGCACCGCCGCCCAGTACGAGAAGGGCCTCGACAACGCCCTGCCCGGCGGCGAGAACACCGTCAAGGTGCTCACCGCGCACAAGTCCAAGGGCCTGGAGTGGGATGTCGTTGCCGTGCCCGGCCTCGTCACCGGCACGTTCCCCAGCACTCAGGGCCGCGACAAGTGGACCGCCCAGGCCAAGGTGCTGCCGCACGCCCTGCGCGGGGACGCCGCCACCCTGCCCGACGTCGACGGCTGGGACGCGCGCGGCATGAAGGCCTTCCACGAGGCCATGAAGGACCACCAGCACACCGAGGAACTCCGCCTCGGCTACGTCACCTTCACCCGCCCCCGCTCCCTCCTGCTCGGCTCCGGCCACTGGTGGGGGCCCAGCCAGAAGAAGAAGCGCGGCCCGTCCGACTTCCTCCGGGCGCTCCACGACCACTGCGCCGCCGGGTACGGCGAGATCGAGGCCTGGGCGGACGAACCCGGCGACGACGAGGAGAACCCGGCCCTGCGCGCGCCCGACACCGAGCAGGCCTGGCCGCTGCCCCTGGACCCGGAGGCGCTCGCCCGCCGCCGCGCGGCCGCCGAGACGGTCCTCGCCCACCTGGCGGCCCGGAACCCGGCCGACGCCGCCGTTCCCGCCGCCTCCGGCGACCCCGACTGGCCCGCACCGCCGGAGGAACCGCCGCACGACGAACCGCCCTACGAGGACGAACCGCCCTACGAGGACGAGCCGCCGTACGACGACGAGCCGCCGTACGACGACGAGCCGTACGGCCCGTACGACGGCCCGGCCCCCGCCACGCCCGCCGTCCCCCGCCAGGCCACCGGCCCCGCGGAACCGGTGCTCACCCCCGAGGAGACCCGTCTGATCGCCTCCTGGGACCGCGATCTGGACGCGCTCACCCGGGAGCTGCTGCTGGCCCGCCGCACCGTCACGGACGTGCCCCTGCCCGTGACGCTGACCGCGACCCAGCTGCTGCTCCTGGCCGAGGACCCGGACGGGCTCGCGCAGGAGCTCGCCCGCCCCATGCCGCGCCCCCCGCAGCGGTCCGCACGCCGCGGCACCCGGTTCCACGCCTGGGTGGAGTCCCGCTACGAGGAGCTGGCGCTGCCCCTGCTGGAGCCCGACGAGCTGCCCGGCGGCGACGCGGAGATCGCCGACGAGGAGGACCTGGAGGCGCTGAAGGAGGCCTTCGAGCGCACCGAGTACGCCCGGCGCACGCCGTACCGCGTCGAGGCCCCGGTCCAGCTCACCCTCGCCGGGCGGATCGTGCGCGGCCGGATAGACGCCGTCTACCGCACGGGCGAGGGCGCGACGGCGACGTACGAGATCGTGGACTGGAAGACCGGCCGCGAGCACACCGCCGACCCGCTCCAGCTCGCGGTCTACCGGCTGGCCTGGGCCGAGCAGCAGGGCGTCCCGCTCGACTCGGTCACCGCCGCGTTCCTGTACGTGCGCACCGGCGAGGTCGTCCGCCCCGCGGACCTGCCGGACCGGACCGCGCTGGAGCGGCTGCTCGGCGGCGGTCCCGACGGGACGTCCGGCACGGCGGGGCCGGCGCCGGACGTGACACAGCACCCACCGCGAGTGTGACGAACCGCCCGCCGAGGATGCCCGCGCGGGCCGATAGGCTCGTGAGCATGAGCCAGACCCCGGACAGCGCCGTCCGCACGTACATCGAGCAGCACCGCGCCGCCTTCCTCGACGACCTCGCCGCATGGCTGCGCATCCCCTCCGTGTCGGCCCAGCCCGACCACGCGTCCGACGTGCGGCGCAGCGCGGACTGGCTCGCCGCCAAGCTGAGGGAGACCGGCTTCCCGACCGTCGAGGTGTGGCCCACCGAGGGCGCCCCGGCCGTCTTCGCCGAGTGGCCCTGCGACGACCCCGGAGCGCCCACCGTGCTGGTCTACGGCCACCACGACGTGCAGCCCGCCGCCCGCGAGGACGGCTGGGACAGCGAGCCCTTCGAGCCGGTCGTGCGCGGCAACCGGCTCTACGCGCGCGGCGCCGCCGACGACAAGGGCCAGGTGTTCTTCCACACCCTCGGCGTGCGCGCCCACCTCGCCGCGACCGGCCGCACCGCCCCCGCGGTCGGTCTGAAGCTGCTGATCGAGGGCGAGGAGGAGTCCGGCTCCCCGCACTTCCGGGCCCTGGTGGAGGAGCGCGCGCAGCGACTCGCGGCCGACGCCGTGATCGTCTCCGACACCGGCATGTGGGCCGAGGACACCCCGACGGTGTGCACCGGCATGCGCGGCCTGGCCGAGTGCGAGATCCGCCTCCACGGCCCCGACCAGGACATCCACTCCGGCTCCTTCGGCGGCGCCGTGCCCAACCCGGCCACCGCCGTCGCCCGCCTGGTCGCCGCCCTGCACGACGAGCGGGGACGGGTGGCCGTGCCCGGCTTCTACGACGGCGTCGTGGAGCTGACCGAGCGCGAGCGCGAGCTCTTCGCCGAGCTGCCCTTCGACGAGGAGCGCTGGCTGCGCACCGCCAAGTCCCGCGCCACCCAGGGCGAGGCCGGGCTCACCACCCTGGAGCGCATCTGGGCCCGCCCGACCGCCGAGGTCAACGGGATCGGCGGCGGCTACCAGGGCCCCGGCAGCAAGACCATCATCCCGTCCTCGGCCATGGTCAAGCTGTCGTTCCGGCTGGTCGCCGGGCAGGACCCGGACCACGTCGAGAAGGCGGTCCGCGCCTGGGCCGCCGAGCAGGTGCCCGCCGGGATCCGCGCCGAGATCGACTTCGGCTCGGCCACCCGCCCCTGTCTGACCCCGCTCGACCACCCGGCGCTGCGCTCGGTGGCCCGGGCGATGGGCCGCGCCTTCGAGGGCCCGGTCCGCTTCACCCGCGAGGGCGGCTCCGGCCCCGCCGCCGACCTCCAGGAAGTCCTCGGCAGCCCCGTGCTCTTCCTGGGCATCTCCGTCCCCTCCGACGGCTGGCACGCGCCCAACGAGAAGGTCGAGCTGGACCTCCTCCTCAAGGGCGTCGAGACCAGCGCCTACCTGTGGGCCGACCTGGCCGAGAACTGGCGGCCCTCAGCCTGACCGGCCCGCACCGGGCCCCGGCACGGGGACGCCGGGGCGAGGGGCACACTGGAAGGACCCCCCCGCCCGCCCGACCCGGTGCGTCCCGTCGTACGTCCCGCCGAACCGCCCGCCGAACCGAACCGCCGCACTGGGGGAGTTGGAAGCACCCGTGACCACCTGGACCGACGACACAGCCGATCGACCCATCTCGCTGACCGCCCCCGGCGGCATCGACCGCGCCGCCCACCACCGGCTGGACGAGGCCTGGCTCGCGGCGGCGTGGAGCCACCCCACGACCCGCTGTTTCGTGGTCTCCGGCGGCCAGGTCCTCATCGACGAGACGCCCGACGGCCGGACCGAACTCGTCATGACGCCCTCCTTCGAGGCACCGCTCACCGAGGCGCACCGCTACTTCCTCGGCATCGACGAGGACGGCGTGGCCTACTTCGCGCTCCAGAAGGACGCGCTGCCCGGCCGCATCGACCAGTCCGCGCGCCCGGCGGGCCTGCGCGAGGCGGGTCTGCTGCTGTCGGCGCGCGACACCGCGCTCATGGTGCACGCGGTCGGCCTGGAGAACTGGCAGCGCACCCACCGCTTCTGCTCCCGCTGCGGCGAGCGCACGGTGATCGCCGCCGCCGGTCACATCCGCCGCTGCCAGGCCTGCGGCGCGGAGCACTACCCCCGTACCGACCCGGCCGTGATCATGGCGGTCACCGACGCGGAGGACCGCATCCTGCTCGGCCGCCAGGTGCACTGGCCCGAGGGCCGCTTCTCCACGCTGGCCGGCTTCGTGGAGCCCGGCGAGTCCATCGAGCAGGCGGTACGCCGCGAGGTCGCCGAGGAGGTCGGCGTCACCATCGGCGGCGTCGAGTACGTGGCGAGCCAGCCCTGGCCCTTCCCGTCCAGCCTGATGCTCGGCTTCATGGCCCGCGCCACCACCACCGAGATCCAGGTCGACGGCGACGAGATCTCCGAGGCCCGCTGGTTCTCCCGCCAGGAACTGCACGAGGCATTCGAGTCGGGCCAGGTGCTGCCGCCCTACGGCATCTCCATCGCGGCCCGCCTGATCGAGATGTGGTACGGCAAGCCCCTCCCCACCCGCGCCGCCTTCTGAGGCACCCCGGCGGGCCACCGGCCGGGTGCCGTACGGCACGCCGGGTGCCGTACGGCACACGAAAACGGCGGTTCCCGAGCCACCGCGGACTCGGGAACCGCCGTTTCGCAGCTCGGGCCGTTACGCGGCGAGCTTCTGCTTGACCTGGGCCAGCGACGGGTTCGTCATGGTGGTGCCGTCCGCGAAGAGCACGGTCGGGACCGTCTGGTTGCCGCCGTTCGCCTTCTCCACGAACGCCGCGGACTCGGGGTCCTGCTCGATGTTGATCTCGGTGTAGGCGATGCCCTCCCGGTCCATCTGGCTCTTCAGCCGACGGCAGTAGCCGCACCAAGTCGTGCTGTACATCGTCACAGTGCCCTGCATCTCTCGCGCTCCTCAGGCAGCTCGGAAAAACGTCGTCCGCCAAGTGAACGCGGACGACCGGCCCGCCATTCCCACGGGGGGTATCCGGCCGGGACCGGCCGCCCCGACTGTGACTCCCGCCGCACCGGTACGACCATCCCACCCCGCCTGTGGACAACCGGCGCGGCCGCCCCGGGCGACCTGGCAGCATGGCTGGTGTGACAGCAGCAACGCACTCCCCCCTCTTCCCGCAGGTACCGGACCTCCCGGACTCCGCCGACGCGGTGCTCGAAGGGCTCGATCCCGAGCAGCGCGAGGTGGCCACCGCCCTGCGCGGCCCGGTGTGTGTGCTGGCCGGCGCGGGCACCGGCAAGACCCGGGCGATCACCCACCGCATCGCCTACGGGGTGCGGGCCGGCATCCTCCAGCCCGCCAGCGTCCTCGCCGTCACCTTCACCAACCGCGCCGCCGGAGAGATGCGCGGCCGGCTGCGCCAGCTCGGCGCCCAGGGCGTCCAGGCCCGCACCTTCCACTCCGCGGCCCTGCGCCAGCTCCAGTACTTCTGGCCGAAAGCCATCGGCGGCGGCATGCCCCGGCTGATCGACCGCAAGATCCAGCTCGTCGCCGACGCGGCCGCGGCCCTCGGCACCCGGCTCGACCGCGGGGAGCTGCGCGACGTCACCAGCGAGATCGAATGGTGCAAGGTCACCCAGACGATCCCGGCCGACTACCCGTACGCGGCAGCGAAGGCCGGCCGCGAGTCCCCCCGCGACCCCACCGAGATCGCCCACCTGTACGCGGCCTACGAGGACCTCAAACGCGACCGCGCCGTGATCGACTTCGAGGACGTGCTGCTGCTCACCGTCGCCATCCTCCAGGACCGGCACGACATCGCCGAACAGATCCGCGCCCAGTACCAGCACTTCGTGGTGGACGAGTATCAGGACGTCAGCCCGCTCCAGCAGCGGCTGCTGGAACTGTGGCTCGGCGAGCGCGACGACCTGTGCGTCGTCGGCGACGCCAGCCAGACCATCTACTCGTTCACCGGAGCAACGCCCGACCACCTCCTCGACTTCCGCGTCCGGTACCCGGGCGCCACCGTGGTCAAGCTGGTGCGCGACTACCGCTCCACGCCCCAGGTCGTCCGCCTGGCCAACGGCCTGCTCGCCCAGGCTCACGGCCGCGCCGCCGACCACCGGCTGGAACTCGTCTCCCAGCGCCCCTCCGGACCCGAACCCGTCTACGCCGAGTACACCGACGAGCCGGCCGAGGCCGAGGGCGCCGCCCGCCGCATCCGCGAGCTGATCGACGCCGGCGTCCCGGCCGCCGAGATCGCCGTTCTGTTCCGCACCAACTCCCAGTCCGAGACCTACGAGCAGGCCCTGGCCGACGCCGGCGTGCCCTACCAGCTGCGCGGCGCCGAGCGCTTCTTCGACCGGCCCGAGGTGCGCAAGGCCGGCATCGCCCTGCGCGGCGCCGCCCGCTTCGGCGGCAACGACGCCCTGCTGGACGGCGCCGTGGACCTGCCCTCCCAGGTCCGCGCCGTGCTGTCCGGCGAGGGCGGCTGGACCCCCGTGCCCCCGGCCGGCTCCGGCGCCGTCAGAGAACGCTGGGAATCCCTCGCCGCGCTGGTCAACCTCGCCCAGGACCTCGCCGCCGCCCGCCCGGGCGCCACCCTCGGCGACTTCGTGGCGGAACTGGACGAGCGGGCGAACGCCCAGCACGCCCCCACCGTCCAGGGCGTCACCCTCGCCTCCCTGCACGCCGCCAAGGGCCTCGAATGGGACGCCGTCTTCCTGGTGGGCGTCGCCGAGGGCATGCTGCCCATCACCTACGCGAAGACGGACGAGCAGGTCGAGGAGGAGCGCCGTCTGCTCTATGTCGGCGTCACCCGCGCGCGAGAACGCCTCCATGTCTCCTGGGCCCTGTCCCGCTCGCCCGGGGGTCGCCCGAACCGCAGGCCGAGCCGCTTCCTCGACGGGCTGCGCCCCGGCACCACCCCCACCGTGGGCCGCGGCGCCGCCGCGGCCGTCGGCGGCGTCGAGCGCGGCGTCCTCGCCGCGGCCGCGGCCGCGGCGCCCCGGCGCGCCCAGCGCACCCCGGCCCGCTGCCGGGTCTGCGGCCGCACCCTCACCGACGCCGGCGAGATGAAACTGATGCGCTGTGAGGACTGCCCCTCCGACATGGACGAAGGGCTCTACGAGCGGCTGCGCGAGTGGCGGGCGGCGCAGGCCGCGCGGAGCGGTCAGCCGGACTTCTGCGTCTTCACCGACCGCACCCTGATGGCCATCGCGGAGGCCCGGCCGGACAGCGCCGCGGAACTCTCCCGCATCCCCGGCGTCCTCAGCCGCAAGCTGCGCAGCTACGGAGCCGATGTGCTGGCCATCTGCGCAGGTCAGGAAGTTGGCGGCGAGGACGCGGACGACTGATGCGAACTCGTCGGAAAAATAGTTTGCGCACGCGCCGCGAATCCCCATAGGTTCTAGGCACGGAAGCAGCGGCCTTCTCCAAGGCCCGGCCTCCGTGATGTACTTGCACATACGAAACGGACTGGTTCACCAGTCCCTGAGACGCCGAGAGGAGGCGAGTCCAGTGATCAGCATCAACTTCAGCACCATCGGCACGGCCAAACTGACCGATCGCTCGACCGTCTCCCTGTGCATGCTCGGCGCCTCCCACCAGGGCACCGGTCTGTCCGGCATTCGTGCCGTCCGTCCGGCCTCCGCCCTGGCTCCCGCGGGCCTCCCTGCCCGCGATGAGCGCAATGAGCGACCGACCAAGGCACTGGAAGCGGTAGTGGCACAGGCAGGCGCCTATGCCTTTGCAGCGGCCGGTGCCGGATTCCGGAAGCAGACGACGCAGCACCACCAGATGTGGGCCTTCCGTGGGCCAAAACCCTGGAGCTATCCAGCCTGACCTGATCAGGCCGGCGCCTTCAGGGCCGCGGAACCCCATCCGGGATCCGCGGCCCTTCAGTTTTTCCCGAACGGGGAGGACACCGCGAAGGGGCCTCGGGACAAGAAAAGAACCCGGTACCAGCCGCCACCCGGTCAACCGGCCGGAACGACCAGACGAGGAAGACCAACCGTGCAACTCGAAGCGCACGCCCCGTCCGTACCGCCTTCGCAAACGATCCCCCCGCCCGGCCTCACGGAGGACCCCGCCTTGATCCCCCTCACCGCGCTCACCGCGCTCGACGACGCCATCGAGAACCTCGGCGTACCCGTCCCGTGCCGCTCCTACGACCCGGAGGTCTTCTTCGCCGAGTCGCCCGCGGACGTGGAGTACGCCAAGTCCCTGTGCCGCACCTGCCCGCTGATCGAGGCCTGCCTCGCCGGGGCCAAGGAGCGGCGCGAGCCCTGGGGCGTCTGGGGTGGCGAGCTGTTCGTGCAGGGTGTCGTCGTCGCCCGGAAGCGGCCGCGTGGCCGCCCGCGGAAGAACCCGGTCACGGCATGAACACCCCAGGAACAATCGACCGTCCCCTCACGCACGACCCCAAGAAGCAGGCCCCGATGAAGCCGTCCACCAGCGAGCCCGCAGGCTCCGCGACCCCAGACTCCCGCACCACCGGCGCGACCGAAGCGCGCCAGAACAGGACCCGAGAGATGCAACTCATGCAAGAAGCCCTGGCACGTGCGCATATGCACGACCGGTTGCATGACGCCCGCCGGGAGCGCCAGGCCACGCGCCTGGCCGTTGCCCAGCGGATGCAGCGCCGGGCGGAGCGCGCCTCGCTGCGCGCCCGCCGGGCGCTCGCCATGGCGGTCATGCAGTAAGAGCCACACCCGAGCAGCGGTGGCCTCCCGGCGCGGACCGGGAGGCGAGACGCTCCCCGCGGGGGCCGGTCCGGCCGAACGGACCGGCCCCCGCGGTGCGTTCTGCGCGCCGCCGGACGCTCACGGAGTTATCGTCACCGGGTGACGAGTCTTCCCCCAGGAAGCGATCAGGGCGGCTCCCCGAAGCGCCCGGCACCCCTGCTGTGCGCCCGCTGCGGCATCCCCGCCCCCGGCCCCCACCCGGCCACCTGGACCTGCTCCGTGGAGAACGGCACCCCGGTCTACTTCTGCGCCACCTGCTCGCGCGAGAACCTCCGCTCCATCGAGGGCCGGCTGGACTCGGCGTGGTGGTGACCCCCGCCCCGGGGCCGCTCCGGGCGTCCCGGGGCGCCCCGGGTCAGGCTTGTGCCGCCGGCTCCTCCTCGGTGGGGTCGTCCTCCGGCAGGTCGTCGAGGGCGAAGCCGGGGAGCCAGGACTCCAGCTCGTCGCGCAGGCGGACCGTGGCGCCCAGCTGGCACAGGACGCCGATGGTGCTCAGGGTCACCCGGTGGATCAGGAGGTACGCCGGGGGCAGGTTGAGCTGCTTGCCCAGCTGGTAGGCGGGTGAGCGGGGGTCGGCGATGCGGGCGGCCTGGCTGCGCATCCAGGAGCGGGTGAAGGTGAACGCGTCGACACGGGCCGGCTCGATGATCGGCAGCAGGTAGTCGAGGACCGCGTCCGGATCAAGCTCTATCGACTCCTTGACGAAGCCCTCCTCGCAGAGCAGCTCGTAGACCGTCTCGGCGTCGCCGTCCAGCGTCATCCGCAGGGAGATCCCGATCGGGGTCGGCAGCCCGCCGGGAAGCCGGTCGACGGTGCCGAAGTCCAGGACCCCGAGGCGCCAGTCGTCCTCGCCGTCCGGGCCGCCGGGCAGCAGCCGGAAGTTGCCCGGGTGCGGGTCCGCGTGCAGCAGCCCGGTGCGGGCCGGCCCCGAGAACAGGAAGCGGGCGAGCAGCTGGCCGGCCCGGTTCCGCTGCTCCGGGGTGCCGTCGGTGATGATCTCGGACAGCGGGACGCCGTCCATCCACTCCGTGACCAGTACCTGGTCGCACTGGTGCACCACCGCCGGGACCACCACGTCCGGGTCGCCCGCGAACTCCTCCGCGTGGGCCGTCTGGGCCGCGGCCTCCAGCCCGTAGTCCAGCTCCTCGGAGACACGGTCCCGCAACTCGGCGATCAGCGGCTTTATGTCCATGCCCGGGATGAGCGGTCCCAACAAGCGGGCGAAGCGGCCCAGTTGGCCGAGGTCGGACAGCAGTGCCTCGCCGGCGCCCGGGTACTGCACCTTGACCGCCACCTCGCGGCCGTCGTGCCACACCGCCCGGTGCACCTGGCCGATCGAGGCCGCGGCCGCCGGCTTGTCCTCGAACTCCACGAACAGCTCGCGCCAGTCCGCGCCCAGCCGCTCCTCCAGCACGGTGTGCACCGTGCGGGTCGGCATCGGCGGGGCCGCCTCCTGGAGCTTGGTCAGGGCCGCCCGGTAGGGGCCGGCGACCTCCTCGGGCAGCGCCGACTCGAAGACGGACAGGGCCTGCCCGAACTTCATGGCCCCGCCCTTCAGCTCCCCGAGCACCTTGAAGAGCTGCTCCGCCGTGCGCTGCTGCAGCTCCCGGCCGACGATCTCCGCGGACTCGCCCACGATCCGCTTGCCCAGGCCCCAGGTCGCCCGGCCGGCGAAGCCGAGCGGGAGCGCGGCGAGCTTGGCGGTACGGGTGACCGCCTTGCGCGGAAGATCAGACATGCGCCCTCCAAGTCCCTGTCGGCCGTGCCGCGCCCGCTTCGCGTGCCCGCTCCGTCGACGGCCGTTGCACCGCCATTGTCGCGCGTGCGAGCCCGCCGGTCGGTGTGTGTTCCGCCTCTGCTTTCTTACCGGCCCGCCGCGCGGCGCCGCAGCCGCAGGCCGGATGCGGCCACAGAGGGCGTGCGTGCCAGGTCAGACCGGGCAGGGACGCCTCCCAGCGGGTGCCCGGGCCGGACGGCGACACGCCGTCGAGGAAGGCCAGGGCGTGGGCCGCGGCCAGCCCGGCGACCGCCGTGGCGAGAGCCAGGTCACAGGCACCGGGGTGGCGGGAGCCGCCGGAGCGCCACTGGGCGAGCAGCCGGGGCCAGGCCGGGTCCCGGTCCGTACGGCTCTCGTGCAGACAGCCTGCACAGGCCGTCTCGCCGGGCAGCACCAGCGGGCCGACCACGCCCGTGCCCTCCACCACACCGGCGTACAGGTGCGGGGTGCCCGAGGCGAGCAGCGGCTCGGCGGCGCGCGGGTCCGGGGCGTGCACGGCCACCTCGTCCCGCGGCGCGAGGACCACCAGGGAGAGGCCCGGCTCCTCGGCCCCGGAACCGGGGGAGTGGGCGCGGCGGGGCGGGCGGTCCGGGGCGGCCCGGCGCACGGCCGCCGCCGCGGCCGTCCCGCGGGGCCGGCCGACCGACTCGGCGGGCAGCCCGCCGGGTGCCACGTCCTCCGGCCCCACCCGCCCCTCGTCGAGCACCTCCACCTCGCCGACGCCCGCGCCCGCGAGCACGGCCGCCAGCAAGGCCCCGACCCGGCCCGCGCCCCGCACCCGGACCCGCAGCGCGCGCCGGGCGGCGAGCCGGGCGAGCGCGCCGCCCGGCTCGGGCGTGGTCAACGAGAGCGAGGCCAGATCGGGGCGCAGCCGCCGCAGCACCTCCGGTTTCCCGCGCAGCGCGTCCGCGGCCGGCCCGCCGCCGCGCGCGTCGTCGACGAGGCCCGCGCGGGCCAGCCGGTCCACCAGTTCGTCGACGCGGCCGTCCGGCAGGTCGAGGCGGCGGCCCTCCGCGCGCAGCAGCGGCAGTCCCCGGGTGCCGTTGAGCAGGTCGAGGAGACCGCCCGTGGCGGCGTCCATCGGACCCAGCGTCAGCGCGTGCGCGGGGGTCATCCCGAACTGCACCGTGCCGAGGTCCCGCCAGCCGCGCCGCAGCGCGGGTTTCACCATCGGATGCATGCCGACCCCCGTCTCCCGTGTCCGTGTATCTGGGTATCCGTCGAGACTCCGGCGGAATTGGTCGTGTTCCGCCGACACCTGCCAGCATGCCCGCCCGGCCCGCGAGGCGCGGAAAGTTATCCACAGGCGACGGAGTTCTTCATATGAACCGGCAAGGGTGGTGGCAATCGACGGGCATATCGGCGGGGATGAAAAGAGCGAATGACTGAATAAGGTGTAAATCGGATGCTCAGGTCGTCATGCGAATCCAACCCGCGGTGGGGATCCGCACCGAACCGTTCCGGAGCCGGGACTTTGCCCGGACCCAGCGGGTAACGTCGGGGCGTGCCCGCCGACCCACTGCACCGCGCCGTAAAGACACAGCGCGGCACGACGAGCGCGATCGAGGTCCGCAGAAGCGCCCGGCGCCGCCGGACGGTCTCCGCGTACCGCGAGGGCGATCGCACCGTCGTGCTGATCCCCGCCCGGATGTCGAAGGCGGAGGAACAACGCTGGGTGACCGTCATGCTCGACAAACTCGCCGCCCAGGAGAGCCGGCGGGTCCTCGGTGACAGCGCGCTGACCGAGCGCGCCGAGCGGCTGTCGGCCCAGTTCTTCGACGGCCGTGCCCGCCCGGCCTCCGTGCGCTGGGTCACCAATCAGAACACCCGCTGGGGTTCGTGCACCCCCGCCGAGGGCAGCATCCGCCTGTCACACCGGCTCCAGGGCATGCCCGAGTACGTCATCGACTACGTGCTCTGCCACGAGCTGGCACACCTCCTGGTCCCCGGTCACGGAGCCGACTTCTGGCGGCTGCTGGAGGCCTATCCGCGCACCGAACGCGCCCGCGGCTATCTCGAAGGGGTGGTCGCCGCCGAACGGCTGCCGCACCTCCCCGGCGCACGGGGCGAGTGACGGACCCGCGGCGGGCGGCCGCCTTCCGAGGCCGGCGCGCGTGACCGCTCCGCCCGCCCCGGCCCTCCGGCCGCTCGATGTGCGCGGGCGGGTCCGGTTGTGTACCGGGTCTGTACCGACCGGGACCGGCGGGGCTCGTTGTCGGTCACAGCCGTTAGCCTGGCGCGACGCACTCACCATCGGGATGGGGGACGGTCGTATCGCATGGCCAGGGACTTCCAACGCGGCCACAAGGCCAGGATCAGTGATCTCACCGCGGGCACCGATCTGTACGTAGGCGTGCAGATCGCCGGCCCCGGACTGACCTTCGACATCAGCTGCTTCGGGCTGGACGCCGACGAACGGCTTTCGGACGACCGGTACTTCGTCTTCTTCAACCAGCCGAAGTCGCCGGAGGAGTCCCTCCAACTGCTCGGCGCGCAGGCGGGCGACACGGAGTCGTTCCGGGTCACGCTCGACCGCGTCCCGGCGCACATCCGCAAGCTGTCCTTCACGGCGACCATCGACGGCGCCGGGCAGATGTCGCAGATCGGCCCCGGCTACCTGCGGATCGTCGCGGGCGGCGAGGAGGTCGCCCGCTACTCCTTCAACGGCGCGGAGTTCTCCACCGAGCGCGCCGTCATGCTCGGTGACTTCTACTTCAAGGACGGCTGGCGGTTCGCCGCGGTCGGGCAGGGCTTCGACGGCGGTCTGGAGGCGCTGCTGAGGAACTTCGGCGGCGAGGTGCTGGAGGAGGAGGCGCCCGCCGCGCCGCCGGAGCAGCCGCAGTCCGGCGCCGCCCCCGGCTTCGCTCCGCCCGCCTTCGCCCCGCCGGCCGAGGCCGCCGCCCCGCCCGCCTTCGGCGCCCCGGACCCGCAGTCCGCCCCCGCGCCGGTCACGGCCCCCGTCCCGCCCCCCGCCCCCGCGCCGGGCCCGCAGTCGGCCGCCGCACCGGGCCCGCAGTCCGGCGCCCACGGCTTCACCGCGCCGGGCGGGACGCCCCCGCAGGGCTTCACGCCCCCGCCGGGCGGCACACCTCCGCAGGGCTTCACCCCGCCCGGCCAGACCCCGCCCCCGGCCGCGCCGGACGTGCACGGCGCGCCGACGGTCATCGCCCCCCTGACCCCGCCCGGCGGGGCGGGAACGGTCCCGCCGCCCGCTCCCGCGCCGGCCCCGGCGCCCTACGGCCTGCCACCGCAGCCGCCCCACGGCGGCGTGCCCGGCGCGCCGCTGCCCCCGGGCTACGGCGGTCAGCCCGGTGCACCCATGCCCCCGGGCCACGGCCAGGTCCCCGGCCAGGCCGCCGCCTACGGTGTGCCCCAGGGTGCCCCGCAGGGCGGCGCCGGAGTGGGCGCCGCGCTCCAGAAGTTCAAGGAGACGCCCACCGGACAGCGCTGGACCCTCCAGAACAAGAAGCTCATGCGGGTCGACCTCGGTGCCGGCGGGCAGCCGGTGCTGGCCAAGCAGGGCAGCATGGTGCTCTACCAGGGCAAGGTCGACTTCGGCTACAAGGGCGCCGGTTTCGCCGGACGGATCGTCGGCAACGCCACCGGCCAGGAGATGCAGCTGATGCGCTGCAGCGGCCAGGGCCAGGTGTTCCTCGCCGAGAACGCCACCAACCTGCACCCCGTCGAACTCCAGGGCGACGCGATCTGCGTCTCCGCCGAGAACGTGCTCGCCTTCGACGAGGGCCTCCAGTACGAGGTCCGCCGCATCGAGGGCCACGGAATCCCCGGCGGCGCGCTGTTCACCATGCAGTTCCAGGGCACCGGCACCATCGTCGTCAAGACGCACGGCACCCCTGTGGTGCTGCCGGTCACCCCGACCACCTTCGCCGACTGCAACGCGGTGGTGGCCTGGTCGGCGGCCGCCCAGGTGATCGTCTCCAGCCAGGTCCGGATGCGCCGCAACGCCTACCCCGGCGACACCGGCGAAAGCGTCAACCTGCAGTTCCGGGGCGCGCCCGGCAACTTCATCGTCGTCCAGCCGTACGAGGTCTGAGGGAGCCCGTCATGAACCAGCCGCTCGCGGGCTTCGCTCCCGCACCCGTCACCGCCCGCATGGAGAACCACGGCGACCACATGCTCAAGGTCGCCATGCAGACCGGCAACGACCTCTTCGCGCGCGTCGGCTCGATGGTCGCCTACGAGGGCTTCGTCCAGTACGAGCCCAACCCTCCGGCCGTGCGCCAGATCGCCCGCGACTGGATCACCGGCGAGGGCGCCCCGCTGATGAAGTGCTCCGGGGACGGACTGCTCTACCTCGCCGACTACGGCGCCAACGTCGTCGTGATCAACCTCGACGGCGACGGCATCTCCGTCAACGCCACCAACCTGCTCGCCTTCGACGCCCACCTCAGCTGGGGCGTGGAGCGGGTCAAGGGGCTGGCCAAGTTCGCCGGGCAGGGCCTGTGGAACACGCGGATCACCGGTCAGGGCTGGGTCGCGCTGACCTCCCGGGGCACGCCGATCGTCGTCGACTGCGGCGGCGGCGAGGACGAGACCTACGTCGACCCGGACGCGCTCGTCGCCTGGTCGCCCAACCTGAAGGTCAAGGGCAAGCGCAGCTTCAAGGCGCAGTCGCTGATCGGCCGGGGCAGCGGCGAGGCCTACCAGATGGCCTTCTCCGGACAGGGCATCGTCGTCGTCCAGCCCAGTGAGGACAGCACCGACCGCCTGCGGTTCCGGGGCTGAGGGGGAGTCAGAACACACCATGCAGAGCCCGATCTTCGCGTACAACGACAACCAGACGCAGGAGCGCTGGAGCCTCCAGAACTCGCAGCTGCTCCGGGTCGTCATGGAGTGCAACGACGACATCCTGGCCCGCAAGGGCACCATGGTCGCCTACCAGGGCCTCGTCGAGTTCGACGCCGAGTACCGCAGCGGCAGCCAACGGCGCGCGCGTGCGCACACCGGCGAGGGCCTGGACCTGATGCGCTGTCACGGACAGGGCACGGTCTACCTGGCCAACCTCGCCCAGCACGTGCACATCATGGACATCGAGCCGGAGGGGCTGACCGTCGACAGCTCCTACGTCCTCGCCATGGACTCCTCGCTGCACCACGAGGTCATCGCCGTCGACAGCCTCTACGGCATCTCCGGCTCCGGGAAGTACCAGCTGAACATCACCGGGCGCGGCCGGGTCGCCCTGATGACCTCGGGCGCCCCGCTGCTGATGCGGGTCACACCGGACCGGTACGTCAACTGCGACGCCGACGCCATCGTGGCCTGGTCGACCGGGCTGCGGGTGCAGATGCAGGCCCAGACGCACTCCTCCGGGGTGTGGCGCAGGCGCGGCAACACCGGGGAGGGCTGGGAGCTGAGCTTCATGGGCTCCGGGTTCGCCCTGGTGCAGCCCAGCGAGCTGCTGCCGCCGCAGAACGCGCAGATCCAGGGCATCGCCGGCCAGTGGGGGATGGGCCAGCAGGGCGCGCGCGGCCAGAACCGCGGCAACGTCTGGAGCTGACCGGGTGAGCCAGTGAGGGGCGACCGCCGTGGTGGTCGCCCCTCACCCGTTCACAGTCGCGCGCGGGTCGCTTCCAGCAGCTGGGCGACCGAGCCGTCGGCCACGCCCGCGACCTCGTCGTAGGGGAACCAGCGCAGGTCCAGGGACTCGTCGCTGATCGCCTCGACGGCGCCGGGCGGGGCGAGCGCCGCGTACTGGACGTCGTAGTGCGTGTGGCACGGCGGCGGGATGGGGTGCCGGTCCAGGCGCACCGGGCCGCCGGGCAGCAGGGTCAGCCCGGCCATGCCCGACTCCTCGGTCGCCTCGCGCAGCGCGGCCGCCGCCAGGGTGGCGTCGCCCGGCTCGCAGTGGCCGCCCATCTGCAGCCACATCCGCAGCTTCCGGTGCAGGGTGAGCAGCACCCGGCCGCGCTCGGGGTCGATCACCAGGGCGCTCGCCGTCACATGGCCGAACTGGCAGGCCTTCCACATGCCGTCCGGGTGCGCCGCCAGATGGTCCAGGTAGGACTGGCGCAGCTCGTCCTGGCCCTCGTACCCCTTCAGCACGAGGACCGCGTCGTCGTACAGGCTCACTCGGCGTCGTCGCCCTTGGTGTCGCCGGCCTCGCCGTCGTCGGTCTTCTTGTGCAGGTCGGGCTTGTCCGCCGCCTCGCCCAGGATCTTGTCCAGCTCGGAGAAGTCCAGCTGCTCACGGTGGACGAAGCCGTCCGGGTCGTCCAGGTCGGTCGCGGTCGGCAGCATGTCCGGGTGGTGCCACAGGGCGTCCCGGCCGTCGGTGCCGCGCGCGTCCGCGAGCGAGGCCCACAGGCGCGAGGCGTCGCGCAGCCGGCGCGGGCGCAGCTCCAGGCCGATCAGCGTGGCGAACGTCTGCTCCGCCGGACCGCCGGTCGCACGGCGGCGGCGCAGGGTCTCGCGCAGCGCGTCGGCGGACGACAGACGCGGTTTCGCGGCCGCGTGGACCACCGCGTCCACCCAGCCCTCCACGAGCGCCAGAGCGGTCTCCAGACGGGCCAGGGCGGCCTTCTGCTCGGGCGTGTCCTCGGGCTGGAACATGCCCTGCTGGAGCGCGTCCTGCAGCTGCTCGGGGTTCTGCGGGTCGAACTGGCCGACCACGTCCTCCAGCTTCGCGGTGTCGACCTTGATGCCGCGCGCGTAGCCGTCGACCGCGCCGAACAGGTGCGAGCGCAGCCACGGCACGTGCGCGAACAGACGCTGGTGGGCGGCCTCGCGCAGGGCCAGGTAGAGCCGCACCTCCTCCAGCGGCACGCTCAGGTCCTTGCCGAACGCCTCCACGTTGGCCGGCAGCAGCGCGGCCTTGCGGGCCGGGCCGAGCGGCAGGCCGATGTCGGTGGAGCCGACGACCTCGCCCGCGAGCACGCCGACGGCCTGCCCGATCTGCGTGCCGAACATGGCGCCGCCCATGGAGCGCATCATGCCGATCAGCGGGCCCGCCATGGCCTGCATCTCCTCGGGCAGCACATCGCCCATGGCCGCGCCGACCCGCTCGGCGACCGGGTCGACCAGTTCCTGCCAGGCGGGCAGGGTCGCCTCGACCCACTCCGCGCGCGACCAGGCGACGGCGGAGGCGGAGCCGGACGGCAGGGACGTCACGTCGTCCAGCCACAGGTCCGCCAGGCGCACGGCGTCCTCGACCGCCTTGCGCTCGGCGGGGCCCACGCTGGCGTCCTTGGTGCCGTCCGCGGTGCCCTGGGCGACCGTCTGGCGGGCGATCTGCTTGGCCATGTCCCAGTTCACCGGGCCGCCCTCGTAGGAGAGCATCTGGCCCAGCTGCTGGAACGCGGCACCGAGATCGGTGGGGTTCAGCGAGCCGAACATGGCTGCGAGCGGATTGTCGGCGCCGGGGCCGCCAAAGCCACCGGCTCCGGGCATGCCGCCGAAACCGAACGGATTGGCCGGTCCCTGCCCACCACCGCTCTGCTGGTCCTTCTTCTTGCCCTCGTCGCCGTCCTCCGGCTCCTCCGGCGGAAGGCCGAAACCGAATGGGGTGTCACTCACGGGATTCCTCGGCTGGTAAGGCCACCGGTCTTCTCCGGCGGCGCGGCTGCCCGACAACACCACCCAGCGTAGACACCCGGACCCGATCGGGCCTCGGTGCTTCGCCCGCGGAAGGCCTGCGGCAGGATGGATGCACCTCGTACGCGCGCGTCACTCACGCCCGTACAGAAGACAACCGCTGGAGATGCCGGGTGAGTTCCCCAGATCCGCAGGTTCGCGCAGCGCGAAACCAGTCAGCCCCGTCCGCCGGGCACACCCCCGCCGTGCGCGGGCCCGTCGTCGCGGTCACGGGCGCCGCGACCGGCGTGGGCGCCCTGCTCACCGCGCGGCTCGCCGCGTCGGAGGAGGTCAGGCGGGTCATCGCGATCGACGAGCGGCGCGGGGAGTGCGCCGAGGCCCAGTGGCACGTCCTGGACGTGCGCGATCCGGCCATCGCGGACAAACTGCGCGGCGCCGACGTGGTCGTCCACCTCGCCCTGGACCTGGACCTGGGCAGCGACGCGGCCGCGCGGACCGCTTACAACGTCCGGGGGACGCAGACCGTGCTGACCGCCGCCGCGGCGGCCGGGGTGCACCGGGTGGTGCTGTGCACCTCCGCCATGGTCTACGGCGCCCTGCCGGACAACGAGCTGCCCCTGTCGGAGGACGCCGAGCTGCGGGCGACCGCCGAGGCCACCGGCGTCGGCGACCTGCTGGAGATCGAGCGCCTGGCGCGGCGCGCGCCCCGGGCGCACCCCGGTCTGAACGTCACCGTGGTGCGGCCCGCCCTGCTCGTCGGCGGCACGGACACCGCGCTGACCCGGTACTTCGAGTCCCCGCGGCTCCTGGTCGTGGCCGGATCGCGGCCCGCGTGGCAGTTCTGCCACGTCGAGGACCTGTGCGCCGCCCTGGAGTACGCGGTGCTGGAGAAGGTCGAGGGGGAGCTGGCCGTCGGCTGCGACGGCTGGCTGGAGCAGGAGGAGGTCGAGGAGCTCAGCGGCATCCGGCGGATGGAGCTGCCCTCGGCGGTCGCGCTCGGCGCGGCGGCCCGGCTGCACCGGATCGGGCTCACCCCGTCCCCGGCCGGCGACCTGGCCTACACCATGTACCCGTGGGTGGTCAGCGGGAGCCGGCTGCACGACGCCGGGTGGCGGCCGCGGTGGACCAACGAGGAGGTGCTCGCCGAGCTGCTGGAGGAGGTGGCCGGGCGGCACACGGTCGCCGGCCGGCGGCTGGGACGCAAGGACGCGACGGCGGCGGGGGCCGCTGGTGCGACGGTGGCGCTGCTGGGCGCCGCGGCCGTGGTGCGGCGGGCCCGCAAGGCCCGGCGGCGCTGACGGCGCTCGCGGCGCGGGCGGCCGGGCCGCTGTAGGAGCGTCCAAAACGGGCCGGGCCCGGGCGGGGTGAACCTCGTATTCCTCGCTGTCACACCCGTGCGGCACGATGGGGGCATGGCTGAGACGAGTGGGCATTCCGGGGAGCGGGCGGCGGCGGATCCCGTCAAGTTGATCGGGGTGCGGGAGACCGCGCTCTCGGTGGACGAGGTGTTCGGCGCCGTCGGGGACGCGGCGGCCGGGGGGATCGCGCTGTTCGTGGGCACGGTGCGCAATCACGACGGCGGTGCCGACGTGGACGGGCTCGGGTACTCCTGCCACCCCAGTGCCGAGTCCGAGATGCGGCGGGTCGCGGAGAAGGTCGCCGCCGACTATCCGGTGCGGGCGCTGGCCGCCGTGCACCGGGTCGGGGAGCTGGCGGTCGGGGACGTCGCCGTGGTCGTCGCCGTGGCGTGTCCGCACCGGGCGGAGGCCTTCGACGCCTGCCGCAGACTGATCGACGACCTCAAGCACGAGGTGCCCATCTGGAAGCACCAGAAGTTCTCGGACGGGACCGAGGAGTGGGTCGGGGCCTGCTGACGCATCACCCGTTCGGCTCACCTGAGCGGGCCCGTCACTCCCCGCCCACTGCTCTTTCCGGTTGCGTGACCGGCCCCCGCACGCGAGCGTTGTCGGTGCGGAAGGTTAATCTGCTGATCAGTCAGTTGCGGACGCTCAGGGTTGGGAGGTCGGCATGGGCGCGCTTGTCTGGCTGTTGATTCCGCTTGTGGCAGCGATCGGCGGCGGACTGTGGGGCAGTTGGGCCAACCGGACGCGCAAGGTGCGCAGTGACGGCCCCGAGCTGGACGGGTACGCCCGGTTCCGCGAGGCGATGGAGAAGTCCCACTCGGGCGCGGGCGGCGTCTGACAGGGGTGCCCTGACAGTGCGCCGACAGGGGCGTCACGTACTGTCGGGGCATGCCACGCCGCACCGCGACGATGCTCGCCTCGACCCTGATGCTGATCGCGTTCCTGTGCGCCGGGATGCTCATTCCCGCGCCGTACGCGGAGATGTCCCCCGGACCGACCGTGAACACGCTCGGGGAGCACCAGGGCGAGCCGGTGCTGCAGATCTCCGGGCGCAAGACGTATCCGACGGACGGCCATCTCAACATGACCACCGTGCGGGTGACCGGCGTGGACTTCCGGATGAACCTGGTGGAGGCCGTCTACGGCTGGCTGTCGCGCGACAGCAAGGTGGTGCCGCACGACACGCTCTACCCGAAGGGCACGACGGAGGAGCAGTCCTCCCAGCAGAACGCGGAGGAGTTCAGCCAGTCCCAGGAGAGCGCCAAGGTCGCCGCCCTGAAGCAGCTGAACGTCCCGGTGAAGTCCTGGGTGATCGTCTCCACCGTGGTCAAGGACTCCCCGGCCGAGGGCCGGCTGCACGCCGGCGATGTGATCAAGGCCGTCGACGGTGCCGAGGTCAAGCAGCCCTCCGACGTGGCCAAGCTGGTCACCAAGCACAAGCCGGGCCAGAAGGTCGTCTTCACCGTCGTGCCCGCCAAGGAGCAGGCCGCCGCGGAGAAGGCCCACAGGACGGCCACGGCGACGCGGGACGTCACGATCACCACGGCCGCCTCCGACGACAGCGGCCCCAAGCGGGCGATCGTCGGGATCTCGGCCGGGACCGACCACACCTTCCCGTTCAGCATCGACATCAAGCTCGCCGACGTCGGCGGCCCGAGCGCCGGACTGATGTTCGCGCTCGGCATCTACGACAAGCTCACCCCGGGCAGCCTGACCGGCGGCAGGTTCGTGGCCGGCACCGGCACCATCGACGACAACGGCACGGTCGGTCCGATCGGCGGCGTCGACATGAAGACGCTCGGCGCGCGCGGCAAGGGCGCCCAGTACTTCCTGACGCCGGCCGACAACTGCGCGGAGGCCGCCGCGGACAAGCCGAGCGGGCTCACCCTGGTCAAGGTGAAGACGATCAAGGACGCGCTGGGCGCCCTCAAGGACATCCGCAGCGGGGACACCGCGGCACTGCCGCTGTGCGGCACCAAGGGCTGACCCGCGCGGACACGGCCCCGGCACGGCTGGGGGCGCCCCTTCGACCAGGGGCGCCCCCACCGCCGTACCGCACAGCCGGATCAGTCGGCGAACGTCGCCGACAGGGCCTCCGCGAGGCCCGGCACCAGGTCCGGGCCGGTGAGGACCTCCGTGGGGGAGTCCTTCTCGCGCAGCCGCAGCGCCGACTCGCGGCCGCCGTCGCGCAGCACCGCCACCGTCATCCGGACCTCCTGGCGCTCGGGGTGCTCGGCCACCCACTTGGCCAGCTTGGCCTCGCTGAGGTCCTTCGGGACCTGCGCCTCGGCGGACGGCGGCAGCATCAGCCGCTCCACCGCGAGCGCGCAGCCGGCCACCGCGTCCGGCCAGGCGATGGTGGCGAGGAACTCGTCGAGCGGCTTGCCGGACGGGATCTCGTCCTGCTCGATCGGGGTGAGACCGACGGTCTCGGACTCGTCATCAAGGCCCAGCTGGGCCGCGAGCGCGGGTTCCTGGCTGCGCAGCCGGGCGGTGTCGACGAGGGCGAAGAGGCGAGCGGGCTGATCCCAGCCGAGGCCGGAGACGTACTCGTCGATCTCGAGTACGGCCCGGGTGAGCGGGCTCGCCGCCATGGGAGTGTTGGACATGGGCACAATCCTGCCTGGTTCCCCACCGGAATCGGGAACCGAGCGGGGCCTGGGTAAGTTGCATAGGTGTCGGCCCGCGATCACGGGGGGCCACCAGGGGTCCGCGAGAACGGGGACCTGATGGATCGAGAGCGAACTTCGAGGGGCGCACCTTGGCTTTCCAGATGCCGGACCGCGGCCAAGGCCCTAGGGGGCCACGGACCGGAGCGGGCCGACCGTCCCGGCGGGTCAGGGTCCTCATCCTGACCCTGGGCGTGCTCGCCGTCCTCGGCATGGCGTTCAGCATGTTCGCCGGCTTCTGGACGGACTGGCTGTGGTACCGGTCGGTGCACTACTCGTCCGTGTTCACCACCACACTGTGGACCAAGATCGGCCTGTTCCTCGTCTTCGGTCTGCTCACCGCGTTCGTGGTCGGCCTGAACATCTGGCTCGCGCACCGGCTGCGGCCCCCGCTGAGCGCCATGTCCATGGAGCAGCAGAACCTGGACCGCTACCGGATGGGCCTCGCGCCGTACAAGACCTGGCTGCTGGTCGCGATCAGCGCCCTGGTCGGGCTGATCGCGGGCGCCTCGGCCGCCGGCCAGTGGCGCACCTGGCTGATGTGGGTGAACGGCGTCCCCTTCCACCAGAAGGACCCCCAGTTCCACCTGGACATCTCCTTCTACGCCTTCGAACTGCCCTGGTACCGGTTCCTGCTGGCCTTCGGCTTCGCCGCCGTGATCCTGTGCCTGATCGCCGCCGCCTTCACCCACTACCTGTACGGCGGCCTGCGCCTCACCAGCCCCGGCGCGCGCGCCACGGCCGCGGCGACCGGGCACCTCTCGGTGCTGCTCGGCCTCTTCGTCGCCCTCAAGGCGGTCGCCTACTGGCTCGACCGGTACGGCCTCGCGGTGAAGTCCAGCGGCTTCAAGTCCGGCGACTGGACCGGTCTGCGCTATGTCGACGCCAACGCCTACCTGCCCGCCAAGACGATCCTGTTCTGCATCGCCGTCATCTGCGCGCTGCTGTTCTTCGCGACCCTGTGGCGGCGCACCTGGCAGCTGTCCGTCATCGGCTTCGGCCTGATGGTGCTGTCGGCGATCCTGATCGGCGGGCTGTACCCGGCGATCGTGCAGAAGTTCCAGGTCCAGCCCAACGAGCAGGCCAAGGAAGCCCCGTACGTCCAGAAGAACATAGCGGCGACCCGCAAGGCGTACGGCATCGACGACACCCAGGTCGTCAAGTACGAGGGCAAGCCCGACACCGAGGACGACGCCAAGCTGCGCGCGGACGCGGACGAGGCGGCGAGCATCCGGATCATGGACCCGAACATCGTCTCGCCGACGTTCCAGCAGGCGCAGCAGGTGAAGGACTACTACGGCTTCCCGGCCAACCTGGACGTCGACCGGTACCCCACCAAGGACGGCAAGCTCCAGGACACCGTCATAGGCGTGCGCGAGCTGAACCTCAAGGGCAAGGGGATCAAGCACAACTGGATCAACGACCACTTCCGTTACACGCACGGCTACGGCGTGGTCGCCGCCAAGGGCACCGAGGCCGACGACGGCGAGCCCGTCTTCACCGAGTACAACCTGCCCCCCGAGGGCGACCTGGGCAGCTACCGGCCGCAGGTCTACTACGGCGAGAAGACCACCACCTACTCCATCGTCGGCGGTCCCCAGAAGGAGATCGACTACTCCACCGACGACAACGGCGAGAAGACCACCAGTTACACGGGCAAGAGCGGCGTCAACCTCGACAACCCGGTCAACCGGGCCGCGTACGCGGTGGCGTTCAACGAGCCGCAGATCCTCTACTCGGGCGCGATCGGCAAGGGTTCGCGGATCCTGTACAACCGCACGCCCAAGGAGCGCGTCGAGGCGGTCGCCCCCTGGCTGACCATCGACGGCGACGCCTACCCGGCCGTCGTCGACGGCCGCATACAGTGGATCGTCGACGCCTACACGACGTCGAACGGCTACCCGTACTCCTCGCGTACGACCCTCGGCGACACCACGGCCGACTCGCTGAGCACCGGCAGGGACGACCGCAGCGTGGTCGCCCAGCAGAACCAGGTCAACTACATCCGCAACTCGGTGAAGGCGACCGTCGACGCGTACACCGGCGAGGTCAGGCTCTACCAGTGGGACACCCAGGACCCGGTGCTGAAGACCTGGATGAAGGCGTTCCCCGGCACGGTGCGGCCGAAGAGCGCCATCTCGCCGCAGCTGCTGTCCCATCTGCGGTACCCGCAGGACCTGTTCAAGGTCCAGCGCGAGCTGCTCACCCGCTACCACGTGACGGACGCGCAGACCTTCCTCACCGGCAGCGAGGTGTGGCAGGTGCCGGCCGACCCGACCAACAAGTCGGGTGACGCGGTGCCGCCGTACTACCTGAGCATGAAGATGCCCGGCCAGAGCAAGCAGGCGTTCTCGCTGTCGACCACGTTCACGCCGGCCGGCCGGTACAGCCTCAGCGCCTTCATGTCGGTCGACTCCGAGGCGGGCAGCGCCGGTTACGGCAAGATCAGAGTCCTGAAACTGCCCACCAGCCAGACGGTCGACGGGCCCAAGCAGGTGCAGAGCCAGTTCAACTCCGAACAGAACATCGCCGCCGCCATCAAACTCCTCAAGGGCGGCGACTCGGAGGTGGAGTACGGCAACCTGCTGACCGTGCCGCTGGACGGCGGACTGCTGTATGTGGAGCCGGTCTACGTACGCGGCGGTGGACTCAAACTCCCCTTGCAGCGCAAGGTGTTGGTCACCTACGCGGGCAAGCCGCCGGCGTTCGAGAACACGCTGGGCGAGGCACTGGACAAGATCTTCGGCAAGCAGGGCGACGCGACCGCGCCGCCGGACACCGGCGCCGCCGCCCCGCCCGCGTCCGGCGATCCGACGGTCCGGCAGGCCCTGGCCGACGCCCAGAAGGCCTTCGACGCGGGACAGAAGGCGCTGAAGCAGCCGGACGGCCCGGACTGGGGCGCCTACGCCAAGGCCCAGAAGGACCTCAAGTCCGCGCTGGAGCGGGCCGAGAAGGCGGAGCACGAGGCCGCGGGCAGGAAGGGCGGGGACAAGGGCTGACCGAGCCCGTCCCGTGTCGTGATACGGTTGAGGAACAACGACGCGGGGTGGAGCAGCTCGGTAGCTCGCTGGGCTCATAACCCAGAGGTCGCAGGTTCAAATCCTGTCCCCGCTACTGCAATCGAAGGCCCGGATCCTCAAGAGGATCCGGGCCTTCGTGATGTGCGGACACGTATCGGGGCGGGATCGGGGAAGGTGTTACGGCCGCGCCGCCGTGAGGAGTTGGGCGGTGTGTGTTTGACTTGTCGTCCTGTGGGCATGTCGACAAAACGCTGAAGTGACCTCACGGGGTGGGGTATACCGGGTGTACCCAGGTTGCGGGTGGTGCGACGATGGACGTTATGGGGGACAAGGCAACTCTGTTCGAGTCAGGGCGATTTGTACAGACTTTTGGTGAGGGGCCGGTCCGCGACGAGGTGGGCGACATGGCCGACGCCGCCGACGAGGTACGCCTCGCGCTCGCCGCGCGCAGCGGTGACGCGGAGGCCGCCAGCGTCCTCGGCGCCATGCTGCTGCGCCGCGGCGACCTCGAAGGAGCCGAACCCCATCTGCGTGCCGCCACCGCGGCCGGTGACCGGGCCGCCGCCAACAACCTGGGCGTCCTGCTGCACCAGCGCGGGTACCCCGACGAGGCCGCCGGCTGGTGGCGCATCGCCGCCGTCGCCGGTTCCGCCGCCGCAGGGCACGCGCTCGGCCGCTACCACCGCGAGCGCGGCGACGAACCCGCCGCCGAGTACTGGCTGCGCCAGTCCGCCGAGCAGGGCCACGTCCTCGGCATCTACGCGCTCGCCGACCTGCTGGAGCACCGCGGGGATGCCACCGCCGGGCACTGGATGCGGCTCGCCGCCGAGCGCGGGCACCGGGAGGCCGCCTACCGGGTGGCGCGCGCCCTCGACCGCGGGACCGGGCGCTTCGACGACGAGTGCGAGACCGGGCGGCGGGACGCGGCCGCGGAGGACGAGGCCGCCGAGGAGGCCGAGCAGTGGTACCGGCAGGCCGCCGCGCGCGGTCACCGGCGGGCCGCCCTGCACCTCGGGGCGATCCTGGAGCAGCGCGGCGAGCTGAAGGAGGCCGGGCACTGGTACCTGACCGCCGCCAAGGACGGCGAACCGCGGGCCGCCTGCGCCCTCGGCTTCCTGCTGCGGGACGCCGGGGACACCGAGAGCGCGGCCGTGTGGTGGCTGCGGGCCGCCCAGGAGGGCGACGGCAACGCGGCCAACGCGCTCGGTGCGCTGCACGCCGAGCGCGGCGAGACCCAGACCGCCGAGCGCTGGTACCGGGCCGCGCTGGACGCGGGCGACGACAACGGCGCCTACAACCTCGCCCTGCTCTGCGCCGAGCAGGGCCGCACCGCGCAGGCCGAGCAGTGGTACCGGCGTGCCGCCTACGCCGGCCACCGGGAGGCCGCCAACGCGCTGGCCATCCTCCTGCTCCAGGTCGGCGACGCCTCCGGCGCCGAGCCGTGGTTCTCCAAGGCGGCCGAGGCCGGCAGCGTGGACGCGGCCTTCAACCTCGGCATCCTCTACGCCGGGCGCGGCGAGGAGGCGATGGCGCTGCGCTGGTACGAGCGGGCGGCCGCCGCCGGGCACACCGAGGCAGCGCTCCAGGTCGGCATGGCCCGGCTGCGCGAGGGCGACGAGCGGGCCGCCGAGCGGCATCTGCGCTGCGCCGCGGGGGGCGGCAGCGCGGAGGCGGCATACCGGCTGGCCGCCCTGCTGGACGCCCGCCGGCCGCCGCGGCCCGCGCACGAGCTGGGGGAGAGCGCGCACGAGAAGGCCGAGTGCGAGGAGTGGTACGAGCGGGCCGCGCAGCAGGGGCACCGGCGGGCCCAGGTGCGGGTCGGCATGCTCGCCTCCGCGCGCGGCGACGTGGTGGAGGCGGCGCGCTGGTACCGGGCGGCGGCCGAGGCCGGGTCGCGCAACGGCGCCTTCAACCTCGGGCTGCTGCTGGCGCGCGAGGGCAGCGAGCCGGAGGCCGTGGTGTGGTGGACGCGGGCGGCGGACGACGGGCACGGGCGCGCGGCGCTGCGGCTCGCGCTCGTCTACGCACGCCGGGGCGAGCTGGCGGAGGGGCAGCGCTGGGCGGCCCGGGCGGCGGAGCTGGGCCCGGCGGAGGTCACGGAGCGGGCGGGGCGGCTGCGGGACGCGCTGCGCGAGGAGCTGTCGGCGTGAGTGGCCCCGGTCACTCGCCCTCGAATGGATTTGCTTCCGTCGGCTTCCCTCGCGTAATGTCGTGTTCACCGACGCGGGGTGGAGCAGCTCGGTAGCTCGCTGGGCTCATAACCCAGAGGTCGCAGGTTCAAATCCTGTCCCCGCTACTGAAGGCCGAGGGCCGGAATCCAGAAATGGGTTCCGGCCCTCTGTCGTGTGCGGGGGGCCGTGGGCGGGGGCGTCCCTGCGCGGGCGCAGAAAAAGAGGGGGCTCGCGGCCCCCTCCGTCGATCCGTGCGCCCTCGCGTCAGGCGCCCGCGCACTCCGGGCACAGCCCCCGGTACGTCACCTCGACGTCCGACACCGTGAAGCCGAAGCGCTCGGCGTCGGGGAGGTCGGCGAGCGGGTTGCCCGTCGGATGCACGTCACGGATCGCGCCGCAGTGGGCGCAGACCAGGTGGTGGTGCGGCCGGTGCGCGTTCGGGTCGTACCGCTTGGCGCGCTTGTCCGTGGTGACTTCCAGGACCTCGCCGAGGGTGACCAGCTCACCGAGCGTGTTGTAGACGGTCGCCCGGGAGATCTCCGGCAGCTTCGCGACAGCCCGCGCATGGACCTCGTCGGCTGTCAGATGGACGTGCTCGCCGTCGAGGACCTCGGCCACCACGCGTCGCTGCGCGGTCATCCGCCATCCGCGTCCACGCAGTCGTTCCAGAAGGTCGCTCATGGCTACCAGCCTAACAGCAAGGGGGACCAGGACGGGAATAGGTGTGAGATTGGAATCCTGTTTGACTTGGACTAAGTCCAATGTAGGATCGGACTCGGCTTTGGCCAAGGGACAGGCTTGGCCGGCGATGACGCAGGAGGCGCACGTGACACAGGGACCGCTCACCACGGAGGCCGGTGCTCCGGTGGCCGACAACCAGAACAGCGAGACGGCGGGCGTCGGCGGCCCCGTTCTGGTCCAGGACCAGCTGCTGCTGGAGAAGCTGGCCCACTTCAACCGGGAGCGCATCCCGGAGCGGGTGGTGCACGCGCGCGGTGCCGGGGCCTACGGCACCTTCACGGTGACCGCGGACGTGACGCCGTACACCCGCGCCGCGTTCCTCTCGGAGATCGGCAAGGAGACCGAGGTCTTCCTGCGCTTCTCCACCGTGGCCGGGAACCTGGGCGCGGCGGACGCCGTCCGCGACCCGCGCGGTTTCGCGGTGAAGTTCTACACCGAGGAGGGCAACTACGACCTCGTCGGCAACAACACCCCGGTCTTCTTCATCCGGGACGCGATCAAGTTCCCCGACTTCATCCACACCCAGAAGCGCGACCCGTACACCGGCAGCACGGAGGCCGACAACGTCTGGGACTTCTGGAGCCTGTCGCCCGAGTCGACGCACCAGGTGACCTGGCTGTTCGGCGACCGCGGCATCCCGGCGTCGTACCGGCACATGGACGGCTTCGGCTCGCACACCTTCCAGTGGAACAACGAGGCCGGCGAGGCCTTCTGGGTCAAGTACCACTTCAAGACCGACCAGGGGATCAAGAACCTCACCGCCGAGGAGGCCGCCGTCCTCGCCGGTCAGGACCCCGACTCGCACCAGCGTGACCTGCGCGAGGCGATCGAGCGGGGCGAGTTCCCGAGCTGGACCGTGGGCGTGCAGATCATGCCGGCGGCGGACGCGGCGACGTACCGCTTCAACCCGTTCGACCTGACCAAGGTGTGGCCGCACGCGGACTACCCGGTCATCGAGATCGGCAAGCTGGAGCTGAACCGCAACCCGCAGAACATCTTCGCCGAGGTCGAGCAGTCGATCTTCAGCCCCTCGCACTTCGTGCCGGGCATCGGCCCCTCGCCGGACAAGATGCTCCAGGGCCGGCTCTTCGCGTACGGCGACGCGCACCGCTACCGCGTCGGCATCAACGCCGACCACCTGCCGGTCAACCGCCCGCACGCCACCGAGGCGCGCACCAACTCCCGGGACGGCCACCTCTACGACGGCCGGCACGGCGGCGCCAAGAACTACGAGCCCAACAGCTTCGGCGGGCCGCAGCAGACCGGGCGCGCGCTGTGGGCGTCGTACGACGGTTTCACCGCCGGCACCGGTGACCACCCGACTCCGCGGCACGCCGAGGACGACGACTTCGTGCAGGCGGGCAACCTCTACCGGCTGATGACGGAGGAGGAGAAGGAGCGGCTGGTCGCCAACCTGGCCGGGGCGATCTCCCAGGTCTCCCGCGAGGACATCGCGGAGCGCGCGATCGGCAACTTCGCGGCCGCGGACGCCGACTTCGGCAAGCGGCTGGAGGCGGCGGTGCGGGCGCTGCGCGGCTGAGCCGACGGCACGCCTCCGCCTGCCGTGCGGGCCGGATCCCCTGGTGCTCGGGGTCCGGCCCGTTTCGCGTGCCCGGGGCGCCGCCGGGGCCGGAGCGGTGCCCCGGCCGGCGTCAGGAGCCGGCCCGGGCCAGTCCGGCGGGCTCGCGGTCCGGGATCCAGCGGCGGATGATGTCCCGGACCGAGACGATTCCGGCGACCTCGCCGTGGTCCAGGACGATCAGGTGCCGGAAGCCGCCGCGGGTCATGGCCCGGGCGGCCTCCTCCAGCGTCCAGGTCGGCGCGGCGAAGACGACGTCGGTGGTGGTGTGCGCGTGGGCGCGCTCGGTGTCCGGGTCCTGGCCGAGGCCGACGGAGTTGAGGACGTCGCGCTCGGTGAGGATGCCGATGCCGCCGGCGTCCGGGTCGAGTACGACGGCGGCGCCGATGCGCCGAGCGGACATCAAAGTGGCTGCTTCACGGAGGGTGTGGGCGGGGCCGAGGGTGAGGATCACCGTGCTCATGGCGTCGCGGACCAGCATGGGTGGGGCCACCTCCTGGAGGATCCGGGAACCTTGTCCCCGGATTCACAAATTCACAAGTGGGGGTGGTCTCAGCGTCTCAGGTCAAGGACGGGCCAACAAGAGGGCGCACGCGGACCGCCGGGGGGCGTGCGCAAGCGTCCCGTCTGTCTCACTGGCGCCGGTTGAGATACCCCAGCATCTCGTCGTGCAGCAGCCCGTTGGAGGCCGCCGCGTTGCCGCTGTGCGGGCCGGGGCGGCCGTCGAGCCCGGTGAAGGTGCCGCCGGCCTCCGTGACGACGATGGCGTTGGCGGCCATGTCCCACAGCGACAGCTCCGGCTCCGCGCACAGGTCCACGGAGCCCTCGGCGACCATCATGTACGGCCAGAAGTCCCCGTACCCGCGGGTGCGCCAGACCTGGCGGGTGAGGTCGAGGAAGCCGTCGAGCCGGTCCTGCTCCTCCCAGCCGGACAGGGACGAGTAGGCGAAGGAGGCGTCCGCGAGGTCGCTCACGCCGGAGACGTGGATACGGGACGCCGAGGTCAGGTTGCGGCCGGTGAAGGCGCCGTGTCCCTTCGCGGCCCACCAGCGGCGGCCGAGGGCGGGAGCGGAGACGAGGCCGACGACGGGCTGGTAGCCGCCCTCGCCGGCCTCCATCAGCGAGATCAGGGTGGCCCATACGGGCACGCCGCGCACGTAGTTCTTGGTGCCGTCGATCGGGTCGATCACCCAGCGGCGGGGGCCGGAGCCCTCGATGCCGTACTCCTCGCCGAGGACCGCGTCTCTCGGGCGGGCGCGCTGCAACTGGCCGCGGATGAGTTCTTCGGCCGCCTTGTCCGCCTCGCTCACCGGGGTCATGTCCGGCTTCGTCTCCACCTTGAGGTCGAGGGCCTTGAAGCGGTCCATGGTGGCGGCGTCGGCCGCGTCGGCGAGGACGTGGGCGAGACGGAGGTCGTCGAGGTAGTCCGGCATGTACGTCACGCTATCGGTCGAGGTCGGCGCGGGGCCAGCGAGGGGTTTTCCGGGCGGTTCGCGGTCGCGGCCGACGGCGCTGCCGCCTCCCGGAGGCCCCGGGGCGGGCGTCCGGCTGCCCAGGTGGCCCCTCCCTCCCCCCTTGACACCTCCCGAAAGCCCGTCAAATCTGGGCGGAACGCCCTTCGGCCCAGGGAGGCGAGGATGGCTGCTGCCCGGGAGTCCCTGCTGGACGCCGCTTTCATGGCGCTCGACCGCCGGCCCTGGCCGGCGGTGCGGATGGTGGAGGTGGCCGCCGCGGCGGGCGTGTCCCGGCAGACGCTCTACAACGAGTTCGGCAGCAAGGACGGCCTCGCGCGGGCCCTGGTGCGCCGGGAGACCGAGGGATATCTCGCCGGGGTGGAGCGGGCCCTCGCCGGCACCGGCGGCACCGGGGAGCGGCTCACCGCGACCGCCGAGTGGACGACAGCGGCGGCCCGGGACAACGCGCTGGTCCGGGCGTTGCTCACCGGCTGCTGGAGCGAACGGCTGCCCCGGCCGTGGCGCGGCCCGGTCCGAGTGCCGGCCCCGCGCCGGGCGGAGCGGCCGCCGCCCACGCCCCCGGACCTCGTCCGGATGGTCCGCGACCGTGCCGTCACCGCGCTCACCGCACCCGGCACGGGCGACGCGGCCACCGCCGAACTCACCCGTTCCTGCGAGCTCGTCGTGCGTCTCGCCCTCTCCTGCGTGGCGGCACCGCCGGCCGAGGGCGGGGTCGCCGAACTGGTCCGGGCCGTGCTGCCGCACCCCGCGCGCTGACCCTCACCCGGCACCCCGCGACGGGCTACTCGGCGCGGCGCGGCGGCGGTTGACCCGCCCGCCACTCACCGCAAGACCGCATCCCGCGCAGCTAGTGCGCCGATCCCGACAGTTGCAGACCGATGATGCCCACGATCACGAAGGCGATGGAGACGAGCTTCAGGGTGGAGACCACGTCACCGAGGAAGATCATGCCGTAGACCGCGGTGCCGGTCGCGCCGATGCCGGTCCACACCGCGTAGGCCGGGCCGACGTCGAGTTTGCGCAGGGAGAGGGTCAGCAGGCCGAAGCTGCCGAGGGCGAAGGACGCGAAGGCGATCGTCGGCCACAGCCGGGTGAAGCCGTGGGAGAGCTTGAGGCACACGGCGAAGCCGGTCTCCAGCATTCCGGCCACGATGACCAGCAGCCACGCCATGCGCTGTCCTCCCGTTGATCCGGATCTCCGACCCGGTGTGATTATGCACGCGCGACACCCCCGACCGGGCGAACAACGCGAAGGTCAGTCGCCTTCCGTGCGCTCCCGCGTCGACAGCAGCCGCCGCAGCGAGTACAGCCGCGCCGGGTCCGCGTGCCCCGCCTCCACCCAGGCGTCCAGCGCGCAGTCCGGCTCGTCGTGGCTGCACGCGCGCGGACAGTCCGCGGTGCCCGGCTCAAGGTCCGGGAAGGCGTGGATGACGCGGGACGGATCGATGTGCGCCAGCCCGAAGGACCGCACCCCGGGGGTGTCGATCACCCAGCCGTCCGCCTCCGCCAGCGGCAGCGCCAGCGCCGACGTGGTGGTGTGCCGGCCCCTTCCCGTCACCGCGTTGACGTGTCCCGTCGTACGCCGCCGCTCCTCCGGCACCAGCGCGTTCACTAGCGTCGTCTTGCCCACGCCCGAGTGGCCCACGAAGGCGGTGATCCGGCCCCCGAGGTGCTCGCGCACCCGGTCCGCCGCGTCCCCGTTCTCCAGTTCGTCGCGGCTGGTGACCACGTAGGGGATGTCCAGATCGCCGTACAGCTCCAGGAGTTTGTCCGGCGGGGCCAGGTCCGACTTGGTCAGCACCAGCAGCGGTTCGAGTCCGCCGTCGTAGGCGGCGACCAGACAGCGGTCGATCAGCCGGGGCCGCGGCTCGGGGTCCGCGAGGGCCGTGACGATCGCCAGCTGGTCGGCGTTGGCGACCACCACCCGCTCGTACGGGTCGTCGTCGTCCGCGGTGCGCCGCAGCACCGAGGCGCGCGCCTCGATCCGCACGATCCGCGCGAGCGTGTCCTTCCTGCCGGACAGATCACCGACCAGCGCCACCCGGTCGCCGACCACCGCGGCCTTGCGGCCCAGCTCCCGCGCCTTCATCGCCATCACGACCCGGTCCTCGACCAGGCAGGTCAGCCGCCCGCGGTCCACGGTGAGGACCAGTCCCTCGGCCGCGTCCTCGTGCTTGGGCCGGATGCTGGTCCGCGGCCGGTTGCCCTTGCGGTTGGGGCGGGTGCGGATGTCGTCCTCGTCGGTGTGCTTGCCGTAGCGGCGCATGGCGTGTCCCTACTGCCCGAGCATCCCGGTCCACAGCTCGGGGAAGTCCGGCAGGGTCTTCGCCGTCGTCGCGATGTTCTCGATGCGCACGCCCTCGACCGCCAGGCCGATGATCGCGCCGGCGGTGGCCATGCGGTGGTCCTCGTAGGTGTGGAAGGTGCCGCCGTGCAGCGGGCGCGGGCGGATGTGCAGTCCGTCGGCCGTCTCCGTGACGTCGCCGCCGAGTTCGTTGATCTCCTTGGTGAGCGCGGCCAGCCGGTCGGTCTCGTGCAGCCGCAGATGGGCCACGCCCCGCAGGGTCGAGGGGGAGTCGGCGAGCGCGGCGACGGCCGCGATGCCCGGGGTCAGCTCGCCGACGTCACCGAGGTCGACGTCGATGCCGTGGACGGCACCGGAACCCGTGAACACCAGCCCGTACTCGGTCAGTTCGCAGGAGCCGCCCATCTCGGTGAAGATCTCGCGCAGCCGGTCGCCCGGCTGGGTGGTGCGCTCGGGCCAGTCCGGGATCAGCACCTTGCCGCCCGTCACCAGCGCCGCCGCCAGGAACGGCTGCGCGTTGGACAGGTCCGGCTCGATCGTCAGGTCCCGGCCGAGCAGCGCGCCCGGCGTCACCCGCCACACGTTCGGCTCGCCGCCCGACTCCGGGGTGTCCACCTGGGCGCCGACCGCGCGCAGCATGTCCACCGTCATCCGGATGTGCGGCATGGAGGGCAGCGTCGCGCCCGTGTGCCGGACTTCCACGCCCTGGTTGAAACGCGGGGCGGACAGCAGCAGGGCGGAGACGAACTGCGAGGAGGACGACGCGTCGATGGAGACCGGGCCGCCGTCCAGCGCCCCGCCGCCGTGCACGGTCAGCGGCAGCGCGCCCCGGCCGTCGTCGTCGATCCGGGCGCCCAGCACGCGCAGGGCGTCGATCACGCCGTGCAGGGGACGCTCGTACGACCGCGGGTCGCCGTCGAACCGGATCGGGCCGTCGGCCAGCGCGGCCACCGGGGGCAGGAAGCGCATCACGGTGCCGGCGTTGCCGACGTCCACCGTGGCCGGGCCGTGCAGCCCGGTCGGCAGCACCCGCCACGCCTCGCCGGCGGCGTCGGAGCCGGCCGCGACGGAGGAGCTGGACGACACCGTCTCCTCGATCTCCACGCCCATGGCCCGCAGCGCGTCCGCCATCAGCAGGGTGTCGCGGGAGCGCAGCGGGCGGCGCAGCCAGCCGGGCTCGGAGGCGAGGGCGGCCAGCACCAGTGCGCGGTTGGTGACCGACTTGGACCCCGGCACGTGGACCGTGGCGTCGACGGCTCCGCTCGCGTGCGGGGCGGGCCAGAGGGCGGAGGAGGCGGTGTTCGGGGCCATGGGCCCACTTTATAAGGCTTTATGAGAAGGGCCGCGGGTCAGCCTCGCGGGGCGGTCTCAGACCTCCAGCAGCCAGCGGCCCCCGCCGATCAGCGAGCACAGCGACACCGCGTGGAACAGGAACAGCCACAGTCCCGCCGGGACGTGCGTCAGCCGCGACAACTGGTCCGCGTCCGAGTCCCCGGCGTCGCCACGCCGGCGCTTGCGCTGCAGCTCGAACGGCGGCCGTACGCCCCCGACCAGCAGGAACCACACCACGGCGTACGCGAACGCCGCCTGCACCTGCGGCCCCGCGAGCCAGGACACCAGCAGGAACGCACCGCCCGCGAGTACCACGGTCAGCACGCCGTACGCGTTGCGGATCATCACCAGCATCACCGCCAGCAGCGCGGTGGCCGCCCACAGCAGCAGCGTGATGCGGCCCGTTGCCAGCAGCGCGGCGCCGCCGAGGCCCAGCAGCGAGGGGGCGGTGTAGCCCGCCGCCGCGGTGAGGATCATGCCGAGCCCGTACGGCTTGCCGCGGCTCACCGTGAGCCCGCTGGTGTCCGAGTGCAGCCGGATGCCGGTCAGCTGCCGGCCGGTGAGCAGGGCGATCAGCCCGTGGCCGCCCTCGTGCGCGATGGTGATCGCGTTGCGCGATATCAGCCACAGCGGGCGCGGGGCGATCACCACCAGAGCGGCGGCCAGGGTGGCGAGCACCACCCACAGGGCGGGGTCGGGCTGGGTGCCGGTGAGCCGGTCCCAGAGGTCGGGGAGCGCGGTGGCGGCGAGGTCGTTCATGTGTCCGAGTGGCTCCCTGGGTCGGTGCGGAGTCTGGCAGTGTGGCACGTATGTGCGGACGGTATGCAGCCAGTCGTAGGCCCGAGGACCTCGCCGGAGTCTTCGGGATCGAGAGGTGGGAGCCCGAGGAGGCCCTGGAGCCGGACTACAACGTGGCCCCCACCAAGGAGGTCCACGCCGTACTCGACCGCCCCTTGAAGGACGCGGACTCGCCGCGCCCGGTTCGCCAGCTGCGCCGGCTGCGGTGGGGCCTGGTGCCGTCCTGGGCCAAGACCCCCGAGAGCGGCGCCCGGATGATCAACGCCCGAGCGGAGACCGTGCACGAGAAGCCCGCCTACCGCCGCGCCTTCGCCGCCCGCCGGTGCATCCTGCCCGCCGACGGTTACTACGAATGGGTGACCGGGCAGCAGGAACGGGACCTGGAGGTCGAGGGGAAGAAGAAGCGGCCCCGCAAGCAGCCGTACTTCGTGCTGCCCGCCGACGGCTCGGTGTTCGCGATGGCCGGCCTCTACGAGTTCTGGCGCGACCGGACGCTGCCCGACGACCATCCCCAGGCCTGGTGGGTCACCTGCTCGGTGATCACCACGGAGGCCGAGCGGACCCCGCTGGCCGTCGCCCCGGCCGAGGGCCCCCGCTCGCTCGCGGAGATCCACCCCCGGATGCCGCTGATGCTCACCCCGGACCGCTGGGACGCCTGGCTGGACCCCTCCCGCACCGACCCGGAGGAGCTGCGCGCCCTGCTCGCCCCGCCCCCGCCGGGACTGATGCGCGCCTACCCGGTCGCCACCGCCGTCAGCAACGTCCGCAACAACGGACCGGAGCTGCTGAAGGAGCTGGAGGGCCCGGAAGAGGGCACACTCTTCTAGCGTGATCGAGATTGTCGAGACCGACACCGGAACCGCCCGCATCACCTGGCACCGGGCGACGGATCCCAGGGCCGTGCTCGCGCTGAGCCACGGCGCCGGCGGTGGCATCGAGGCCCGAGACCTCCAGGCCCTCGCGGGAGCCCTGCCCGCGCACGGCGTGACCGTCGCCCTGGTGGAGCAGCCCTGGCGGGTGGCGGGCAAGAAGGTGGCGCCCGCCCCGAAGACGCTGGACGCCGGGTGGCGGGGCATCTGGCCCTCGCTGTCCGGGATGGAGCTGCCGGTGATCTCCGGGGGCCGCAGCGCCGGCGCCCGTGTCGCCTGCCGCACGGCAACCGAGCTGGGCGCCCGCGCGGTGCTCGCGCTGAGCTTCCCGCTGCACCCGCCGGGCAAGCCGGAGAAGTCCCGGGCGCAGGAGCTGCTGGGCACCGGCAGACCCACCCTCGTCGTCCAGGGCGGCAGCGACCCCTTCGGCAGGCCCGCCGAGTTCCCCGAGGGCGACTTCCGGCTGATCGAGGTGCCGTACGGCGATCACGGCTTCGCGGTGCCCAAGCGCGCGGACATCACCCAGGAGCGGGCCCTCCAGATCATCACCGAGGGGGTCGCCGAGTGGACCGCGTCACTCGGGTGACGGCCGGGAATGCCGTGCGGGGCGGCGCTGTTGAGGCGGACAGAAGTGCTGAGGCCTCGGCACCGACGTCGTGGGAAGGAAGTCCGCCGCATGGGTTCGACCGTATGCCCGGCCCGGCAGTCCAGTACCGAACTGGACTGGACGGTGTTCCACGCGCCCAAGACCGGTCCTATTCGAGGGGCGGCGGGCGAGGGTCGTGTTCTATCCTCCGAAACGAGTGGGACCGGTTTCGGTGCCACCCGGGATCTTGAGGAGGTGGGTCCGGTCACTGGGACCGACGCGGGGACCGACAACGGCGGCCAGGCGGAGCAGCCCGAGGGCCGGGGCGCGAACGCGGAGGCGTTCTCCGAGTCGACCGCGGAGCGCAGCGCGCGCTTCGAGCGGGACGCGCTCGAATTCCTCGACCAGATGTACTCGGCCGCCCTGCGCATGACGCGCAACCCGGCCGACGCCGAGGACCTCGTGCAGGAGACGTACGCCAAGGCCTACGCGTCCTTCCACCAGTTCCGCGAGGGCACCAACCTCAAGGCGTGGCTGTACCGGATCCTCACCAACACGTTCATCAACTCCTACCGCAAGAAGCAGCGCGAGCCGCAGCGTTCGGCGGCGGAGGAGATCGAGGACTGGCAGCTCGCCCGTGCCGAGTCGCACATGTCGACGGGGCTGCGCTCCGCCGAGTCGCAGGCGCTCGACCACCTGCCCGACTCGGACGTGAAGGAAGCGCTCCAGGCCATCCCCGAGGAGTTCCGCATCGCCGTGTATCTCGCCGATGTCGAGGGGTTTGCCTACAAGGAGATCGCGGACATCATGGGGACACCCATCGGTACGGTGATGTCCCGGCTGCACCGGGGCCGCCGTCAACTGCGCGGCATGCTGGAGGACTACGCCCGTGAGCGCGGGCTGGTCCCGGCGGGCGCCGGAGAGTCGAACGAAGCGAAAGGCTCGGGCTCATGAGCTGCGGAGAGCCGCACGAGACGGACTGCGGTGAGGTCCTGGACCATCTGTACGAGTTCCTCGACAGCGAGATGCCGGACGTCGATCGCGACAAGTTCCGGCACCACTTCGAGGAGTGCTCGCCGTGCCTGGAGAAGTACGGCCTGGAGCAGGCCGTGAAGAAGCTGGTCAAGCGGTGCTGCGGCCATGACGACGTGCCCGCGGACCTGCGCGCCAAGGTCATGGGGCGGCTGGAGCTGCTCCGCTCGGGGCAGCCCGCGCCCGACCACGACGTCACCACCGCCCAGGACGGCTGACCGACCCGGGCCCGGTCCCCGCCCTCGCGCGCACGCGCCTGCCTCCGGTGCCGGACGCCGCCGGAGAGACGCACGGCACTGTCTGATCCCGCCCGCGCCTGGGTAACCCATGGGTAATGAGCGCCGTTCCCGCCGCACGTGGTTGGATGCGAGGGAGAGGGCGCCCGGGGGCACAAGCCAGCCCACTGTGCGGAACCGGAACTGGCAGGCGGGAATCGTGAGGATCTTCGGCAAGGGACGGCACCGGCCCTCCGCCTCCTGGCGGCAGGCCACCGACCGCGCGTTCACGCTCATCGGCGACGGCCGGTACGAGGACGCGGGCGAACTGCTGACCCGCGCCGCCGACCTGGAGCCCTGGCTGTCCGAGTCCTGGTTCAACCTGGCGCTGCTGCACAAGTTCCGGCACGACTGGGAGCAGGCCCGCGCCGCCGGGCTGCGCGCCGTCGCCCTGCTCGACCGGGAGTCCGGCGCGCCCGACTGGTGGAACGTGGGCATCGCCGCCACCGCCCTCCAGGACTGGCCGCTGGCCCGCCGCGCCTGGCAGGCGTACGGACTGAAGGTGCCCGGGGGCGTCGCCGCCGCCGGGGAGCCGCTCGGCATGGAGCTGGGCAGCGCGGCCGTACGGCTCTCCCCGGAGGGCGAGGCCGAGGTGGTGTGGGGCCGCCGTCTGGACCCCGCGCGGATCGAGGTGCTGTCCATCCCGCTGCCCTCCTCCGGCCGGCGCTGGGGCGAGGTCGTCCTGCACGACGGCGTTCCGCACGGCGAGCGCACCACCTCCGCCGGGCACAGCTACCCGGTCTTCGACGAGATCGAGCTGTGGGCGCCCTCGCCCGTCCCGACCTGGGTGGTGCTGCTGGAGGCGGCCACCGAGGCGGACCGGGACGCGCTGGAGCAGCTGGCCGCCGACGCCGGGTTCGCGGCGGAGGACTGGTCGTCCTCGGTGCGGCTGCTGTGCCGGATGTGCAGCGAGTCCCGCATGCCGTCCGACGAGGGCGAAGGGGTCCACCTGGACCCGCACGACCACAGCGAACCCGGTCACCCGGGCCCGCTGGGCCATCGCACCGACGGCCAGCTGTGGGTCCCGGAGCGCGAGTGCGGGGTGGCCGCGCCGCCCTCGCTGGTGCGGGGACTGCTGGACGGCTGGGTGGCCGACAGCCCCGATTCGAGGGACTGGCGGGACTTGGAAGAGGTTTGCTGAGCAGCGGGTGACCGGCCACCTTTAGGCTGTACACGCAGAATTTTCCAGGCTTGCAGGAAGGCGTACGTCGGTCATGGCGCAGCAGGACACCGATCAGCAGCACGCGGGCGTGCTCCCCGTCGACGACGAGGGCTATGTCGTGGACACGGAGGACTGCGAGGGGCGCGAGAAGGCCTGGCGGGAGAGCGGGACCTCGCGCCCGATCACGGTCGTCGGCAACCCGGTGCTGCACAAGGAGTGCAAGGACGTCACCGAGTTCGGCGAGGAGCTGCGGCAGCTGGTCGCCGACATGTTCGCCAGCCAGCGCACCGCCGAGGGCGTGGGGCTCGCCGCCAACCAGATCGGCGTCGACCTGAAGGTCTTCGTCTACGACTGCCAGGACGACGAGGGCGTCCGGCACGTCGGCGTGGTGTGCAACCCGAAGCTCGTCGAGCTGCCCGCGGACCGGCGCCGGCTGGACGACAGCAACGAGGGCTGCCTGTCCGTGCCCGGCGCCTACGCCGCGCTCGCGCGTCCCGACTACGCCGAGGTGACCGGCCAGGACGAGCAGGGCAACCCGATCAAGGTCCGCGGCACCGGGTACTTCGCACGGTGCCTGCAGCACGAGACCGACCACCTCTACGGCTACCTCTACATCGACCGGCTGTCCAAGCGGGACCGCAAGGACGCGCTGCGGCAGATGGCCGAGAACGAGCCGCGCTACCCCGTGGTCGCCAACGACTAGCGGCCGCCGGCCCGTTGGGCGCCCCGCCGGGACCACCCCGGCCGGGCGCCCTTCTTCGTGCTCTCTTCGCTCCTCAGTGCGTCGTACGGGCACTCGTTTCCGCCGTCGCCGGTGATCATTTCTCGGTCACACAAGAGGGGCTTCTCGGTACCTTGGGGTAGTGAGTGAAGCAAATCCGTTCCCACGGCGGTCAGTTGTAGTGCTGAATGGGAAGTGAGGGATAGGCACGGCGCGCGCCCGGCACACCCGAGGGCGTGCGTATCCGGCGGCTGAGAGGGGTTTGTTCTGTGCAAGCTTTCCCACACAGCACCACAGAGTCACCGACGGCGGTCGCGGTACCACCCTCACTGGCACTCCCGGTGATCGAGTCCCGTTTTCCCCGGCAACTGCACCCGTATTGGCCCCGGCTCCAGGAGAAGACCCGGCACTGGCTACTGGAAAAACGGCTGATGCCGGCGGAGAAGGTGCGCGAGTACGCGGACGATCTGCGCTACACCGACCTGATGGCGGGCTACTACACGGACGCCTCCGAGGACGTGCTCCAGGCCATTGCGGACTACAGCGCCTGGTTCTTCGTCTGGGACGACCGTCACGACCGCGACATCGTGCACGGCCGGGTGGGCGACTGGCGGCGGCTGCGGCACCGGCTGCACGCGGCACTCGATGCTCCCCGGCACCATCTGCACCACCCGGACCCGCTGGTCGCGGGCTTCGCCGACAGCGTGCTGCGGCTCTACGGGTTCCTGCCGCGCACCTGGAACCAGCGGTTCGCCCGGCACTTCCACGCGGTCGTCGAGGCCTACGACCGTGAATTCCGGAACCGCATCCGGGGATACATACCGGGCGTCGAAGAATATCTGGCACTGCGCCGTCTCACGTTCGCGCACTGGATCTGGACGGACCTGCTGGAAGCCGGTGCCGGATGCGAACTCCCGGAATCCGTCCGCAAGCATCCCACCTATCGCCGTGCCGCCCTGCTCAGTCAGGAATTCGCCGCCTGGTACAACGATCTGTGTTCGCTTCCGAAGGAAATAGCGGGGGACGAGGTCCACAATCTGGGGATCAGTCTCATCACCCATGAGGGGCTGACCCTGGAAGAGGCGGTGGACGATGTCAGGCGACGCGTCGAGGAGTGCGTCGACGAATTTCTCGATGCCGAGCGCGAGGTACTGGAATTCGCGGACGCACTTGCCGACGGCACGGTCCGCGGAAAGGAATTGAGTACCGCCGTCCGCGTCTGCGCCGGCAATATGCGCAACTGGTTCAGCTCCGTCTACTGGTTCCACCACGAGTCCGGCCGGTACATGGTGGACAGCTGGGACGACCGCTCCACGCCCCCGTACGTCACGAACGAAGCGGCAGGTGAGAAATGACCGTCGAGTCTGTGCAGCCCCAGACCTCCGGCGCCCCGGTGCAGTTGCGCGAACCACCCCTGGCCGGCGGCGCCGTGCCGGTGTTCGGGCACGGCCTCAAACTGGTCCGCGATCCGCTGGACTTCATGTCCCGGCTGCGCGACCACGGCGACATCGTGCGCCTCAGGCTCGGCCCCAAGACCGTGTACGCGGTGACCACCCCCGAACTCACCGGCGCGCTCGCCCTCAGCCCCGACTTCAAGATCGACGGCCCGGTCTGGGAGTCCCTGGTGGGCCTGCTCGGCAAGGAGGGCGTGGCCACCGCCAACGGCCCCGTGCACCGGCGCCAGCGCCGCACCATCCAGCCGGCCTTCCGGATGGACGCGATCCCGGCCTACGGCCCGATCATGGAGGAGGAGGCGCACGCCCTCACCGAGCGCTGGCGCTCCGGCGAGACCGTCGACTGCACCTCGGAGTCCTTCCGGGTGGCCGTCCGGATGGCCGCCCGCTGCCTGCTGCGCGGCGAGTTCATGGACGAGCGCGCCGAGCGGCTGAGCACCGACCTCGCCACCGTTTTCCGCGGGATGTACCGGCGGATGGTGGTCCCGCTGGGGCCGCTGTACCGACTGCCGTTTCCGGCCAACCGCGAATTCAACCGCGCGCTGGCCGATTTGCATCTGCTCGTGGACGAGATCGTCGCCGAGCGGAGGGCATCCGGTCAAAAGCCGGACGATTTGCTGACGGCATTGCTGGAGGCGAAGGACGACAATGGTGAGCCCATCGGGGAGCAGGAGATCCACGATCAGGTCGTGGCGATAATCACCCCCGGTGCCGAAACGATCGCCTCCACGATCATGTGGCTGCTCCAGGCGCTCGCGGAACACCCGGAGCACGCGGAGAAGGTGCGCGCGGAGGTCGAATCCGTGACCGGCGGCCGGCCTGTCGGATTCGAACACGTCCGCTCCCTCAGGCACACCAACAATCTCATCCTGGAGGCCATCCGGCTGCGTCCCGCCGTATGGATTCTGACCCGCCGGGCGACCACCGACACCGCGCTGGGCGACTATCGCATTCCGGCCGGTGCGGACATCGTCTACAGCCCGTACGCCATTCAGCGCGACCCCCGCTCGTACGACCGCCACCTCGACTTCGACCCGGACCGCTGGCTGCCGGAGCGGGCCAAGGAGGTGCCGAAGTACGCCATGAGCCCGTTCAGCGTCGGCAACCGCAAGTGCCCCAGCGACCACTTCTCGATGGCCCAGCTGAGCCTGATCACGGCGGCGGTCACGGCCAGGTACCGCTTCGAACCGGCCGCCGACTCCAACGACGCGGTCCGCGTGGGGATCACCCTGCGCCCGGACAACCTGCGGCTGCGACCGCTGCCCTGGTAGGTCCGGACGTCTTCCGCCGGCGCGCGCTCAGGCGGCCTGAGGGCCCCGGAACGCGCGCCGGTAGGCGTTCGGCGTGGTGCCGAGCGCCCGGACGAACTGGTGGCGCAGCGCGGCCGCCGTGCCGAACCCGGTGCGGGCGGCGATCGCGTCCACGGTCTCGTCCGTGCCCTCCAGCAACTCCTGGGCGCGCAGCACCCGTTGGCGCAGGATCCAGCGGTAGGGGGTGGTCCCGGTCTCCTGCTGGAAGCGGCGGGCGAAGGTGCGCGGGGCCATGTGGGCGCGGGCGGCGAGCTGCTCCACGGTCACCTCCGTGTCCAGGTGCTCCTCCATCCACACCAGCACCTCGCCGACGGTGTCGCAGGGCGCCTTGGGCAGCGGCCGCTCGATGTACTGGGCCTGCCCGCCGTCCCGGTGCGGGGGGACCACCATCCGCCGGGCGATCTTGTTGGCGACCTCCGGGCCCTGCTCCTTGCGCACCAGGTGCAGACAGGCGTCGATGCCGGCCGCGGTGCCGGCGGAGGTGATCACCGGGTCCTCGTCCACGTACAGGACGTCCGGTTCCACGGCGAGCCGCGGATAGCGCCGGGCCAGCTGCTCGGCATGGTGCCAGTGCACCGCGCACCGCCGTCCGTCCAGCAGCCCCGCGGCGGCCAGCACGAACACCCCGGAGCAGACGCTCAGCACCCGGCAGCCGCGCCCGACCGCCCGGCGCAGCGCGTCGAGGAGCTCCGGCGGATAGTCCCGCTCGACGTAGCTCTCGCCGGCCGGCACGGCGATCAGATCGGCCTCTTCCAGCCGCTCCAGGCCGTGCGGGGTGGAGACGGTGAACCCGCAGTGGGTGCCGAGGTCGGGCCCCTCGGCCGAGACCACGGCGAAGTCGTACACCGGCAGTCCCTCGTCGCTGCGGTCGATGCCGAACACCTCGCAGACGACGCCCAGCTCGAAGGGGTGCACTCCGTTCAGCAGCACGGCGGCCACGTTCTTCAGCATGCTCCCAGTGTGCCGCAGTACTGGCAGCAATTCGAGGGTGTACGGCAGTCCTGCCACTCCCGGTCAGGAGCGTCCGGCAGGACAGTAGTGGCATGACTGGAAACCAGATCCAAGGCCTGATCGGAATGACCGCCACCCTCGGCATCCTGGTCCTCCTGGTCCTTCCCTCCGTGCTCGGCATCCTGCGCGACAGGCGCATCGACCGGCAGATCAGGAAGGCCCAGGAGGCCCACAGGGAGCAGGAGGCTCAGAAGTCCTCGTCCAGGTCGACGGTGCCCTCCACCGCCACCTGGTACGCCGACGGACGCCGCTCGAAGAAGTTGGTCAGCTCCTGAACACCCTGGAGCTCCATGAAGGAGAAGGGGTTCTCGGAGCCGTAGACCGGCGCGAAGCCCAGCCGGGTCAGCCGCTGGTCGGCCACGCACTCCAGGTACTGCCGCATCGACTCGGTGTTCATGCCCGGGAGGCCGTCACCGCACAGGTCGCGCGCGAACTGCAGCTCGGCCTCGACGGCCTCCCGCAGCATGTCGGTGACCTCCTGCCGGAGCCGGTCGTCGAACAGCTCCGGCTCCTCCTTGCGGACGGTGTCGACCACGTCGAAGGCGAAGGACATGTGCATCGTCTCGTCGCGGAACACCCAGTTGGTGCCGGTGGCCAGGCCGTGCAGCAGGCCCCGGCTGCGGAACCAGTAGACGTACGCGAAGGCGCCGTAGAAGAACAGGCCCTCGATGCACGCGGCGAAGCAGATCAGGTTGAGCAGGAAGCGCCGGCGGTCCGCCTGCGTCTCCAGCCGGTCGATCCGCTCCACCGAGTCGATCCACTTGAAGCAGAACTCGGCCTTCGAGCGGATCGACGGGATGTTCTCGACGGCCGCGAACGCCGCCGCCCGGTCGTCCGGGTCGGGCAGGTAGGTGTCCAGCAGCGTCAGGTAGAACTGGACGTGCACCGCCTCCTCGAACAGCTGACGGCTCAGGTAGAGCCGCGCCTCGGGGGAGTTGATGTGCTTGTACAGCGTCAGCACCAGGTTGTTGGCGACGATCGAGTCACCCGTCGCGAAGAACGCGACCAGGCGGCCGATCAGATGCTGCTCGGCCGGGCTGAGCTTGGCGAGGTCGGCGACGTCCGAGTGGAGGTCGACCTCCTCCACGGTCCAGGTGTTCTTGATGGCGTCCCGGTAGCGCTCGTAGAAGTCGGGGTAGCGCATGGGGCGCAGGGTCAGTTCGAAGCCCGGGTCGAGCAGGTTGGTGTTTCGTTCGGTCTTCACTGGCAGGCCTCGCAGGACTCGGGGTTTTCCAGGGAGCAGGCGACGGCCTCGGGGTCGGCGGCCTGCTGGACGGGGACGGTCTGCTGCGCACGGGCGGCGCGGGCGATCCGGGTCGCCGGGCGCGAACGCAGGTAGTACGTCGTCTTCAGCCCGGACTTCCAGGCGTACGCGTACATCGAGGAGAGCTTGCCGATGGTCGGCGTCTCCATGAACAGGTTCAGGGACTGCGCCTGGTCGAGGAACGGGGTGCGCGCCGCCGCCATGTCGATCAGACCGCGCTGCGGGATCTCCCACGCCGTGCGGTACAGCGCCCGCACGTCCTCGGGGATCCACGCGAAGCCCTGCACCGAGCCGTTGGACTCGCGCAGCGCCTCCCGGGTGCGCGCGTCCCAGACGCCCAGGTCCTTCAGGTCCTGCACCAGGTAGGAGTTGACCTGGAGGAACTCCCCGGACAGCGTCTCGCGCTTGAACAGGTTGGACACCTGCGGCTCGATGCACTCGTACACGCCCGCGATGGAGGCGATGGTGGCCGTCGGCGCGATCGCCAGCAGCAGCGAGTTGCGCAGGCCGACCGCCGCGATCCGGGTGCGCAGCGCCGCCCAGCGCTCCGGCCAGGTCTCCTGGACACCGTAGTGGTCGGGGTGCAGCACCCCGCGCGCGGTACGGGTCCGCTCCCAGGCGGGCAGCGGGCCGCTGCGCTCGGCGAGGTCGGCGGACGCCTCGTACGCCGCGAGCATGATCCGCTCGGCGATCCGGGTGGACAGCGCCTTCGCCTCCGGGGAGTCGAAGGGCAGCCGCAGCTTGAAGAAGACGTCCTGGAGACCCATCGCGCCCAGGCCCACCGGACGCCACTTCGCGTTGGAGCGGCCGGCCTGCTCGGTCGGGTAGAAGTTGATGTCCACGACGCGGTCGAGGAAGGTGACGGCGGTGCGGACGGTCCCGTCGAGCCGCTCCCAGTCGATGTCCCCCGTCGCCGTGTCGACGAACGCGCCCAGGTTGACGGAGCCCAGGTTGCAGACCGCCGTCTCGCCGTCGTCGGTGACCTCCAGGATCTCCGTGCAGAGGTTGGAGGAGTGGATGACCTGGCCCGGCTCCGCGGTCTGGTTGGCGGTGCGGTTGGCGGCGTCCTTGAAGGTCATCCAGCCCTGGCCGGTCTGCGCGAGGGTGCGCATCATCCGGCCGTACAGCTCCCGGGCGGGCATGGTCTTGCGCGCGAGCCCCTTGCGCTCCGCCTCGCGGTAGGCGGCGTCGAACTCGGCGCCCCACAGGTCCACCAGCTCAGGCACGTCCGCCGGGGAGAACAGCGACCACTGCTCGTCGGCGTTGACCCGGCGCATGAACTCGTCCGGCACCCAGTGCGCGAGGTTCAGGTTGTGCGTGCGGCGGGCGTCCTCACCGGTGTTGTCCCGCAGCTCCAGGAACTCCTCGATGTCGGAGTGCCAGGTCTCCAGGTACACCGCGGCCGCGCCCTTGCGCCGGCCCCCCTGGTTCACCGCGGCCACCGAGGCGTCCAGGGTCTTCAGGAACGGCACGATGCCGTTGGAGTGCCCGTTGGTGCCCCGGATCAGCGAACCGCGGGCCCGGATGCGGGAGTACGACAGCCCGATGCCGCCGGCGTGCTTGGAGAGCCGGGCGACCTGGTGGTAGCGGTCGTAGATGGAGTCCAGCTCGTCCAGCGGGGAGTCGAGGAGGTAGCAGGACGACATCTGGGGGTGCCGGGTGCCGGAGTTGAACAGCGTGGGGGAGGAGGGCAGGTAGTCGAGCCGGCTCATGAGCCCGTAGAGCGCGGCGACCTCGTCCAGGGCGCGGACGGAGTCGTCCTCGGCCAGACCCGCGGCGACCCGCAGCATGAAGTGCTGGGGCGTCTCGATGACCTTGCGGGTGATCGGGTGGCGCAGCAGGTAGCGGCTGTGCAGGGTGCGCAGGCCGAAGTAGCCGAAGCGGTCGTCGGCGCCGGTGTCCACCAGCGCGTCGAGGCGGGCGGCGTGGACCCGCGCGAACTCGGCGGTCCGGTCGGCGATGAGGCCTTCGCGGTGTCCGACGGCGACCGACTCGGTGAACGAGGTCACGCCCTGCGAGGCGGCCTCGGCCCGGATGGAGACGGTCAGCAGCCGGGCGGCGAGCCGCGAGTACGCGGGGTCCTCGGAGATCAGGCCGGCCGCGGCCTCGGTCGCCAGTTCGCGCAGCTCCGCCTCGTCGGCGTGGGCCGACCGGCCGCGCAGCGCGGCGGCGGCGACCCGGCCGGGGTCGGCGTCGGGGAGGTCTGCGGTCAGCTCGGTCAGGGTCCGCAGCAGCGCGGCACCGGGACCGTCGTTCTCCAGATCCGGGGCTGATGCCGGGTCGGCTGGCGCGATGGTCACGTGGGGGCTCTCCCTCGCTCGGCACGGGGGCCTGGCGGAGGGCAGGGGGCAGCCACGAGCGCACACGGCGTCGCGTCCACCGGCCCACTCCACGAGGCCCGGACGTCTCAGGGCACCCGGACCGGACGGCCGGGTGCGCTGTCGGCAGGTCCTCGGACTGACTCCTGTACGCGGATACGCACAAGTACACCGTTGCGGGACAGTTCCGGATTCGCACCGGATTCCCCTGCGGCGACAGCGAGCATGAGCATACATCTAGTGCCGGGCCGCCGTGTCACCCCCAGATGTTGTGTCGCCCTGGTGTCAGAGCGTCAACTTGTAGGTGATGAGAGTGACGTCGTCCAGCTCCGGGAGGGGGTTCCAGTCCCGCTCGGGCGTGCGCACGAACCCGAGGCGTTCGTAGAGCCGGTGAGCGCTGTGCATGGCGCGCTGGCTGGAGAGGACGACGGACGAGCACCCCGCGGTGGCCCGGGCGCGCTCGACACAGGCGCGCACGAGGGCTTCGCCGGCGCCCCTGCCGCGCGCCTCGCGCCGCACCGCCAGCGCCCGGATCTCGGCCTCGCCGGGCCCCGCGATGTCGGCGACGGGGCCGCCCGAGGGGACGAAGGTCACGCCGCCGACGACGCGGTCCCCCAGCACGGCTGCGAGCACCTCGGCCGAGGCGGCTCGCGCGGCCACGTCCTTGAGCACGGGCAGGTACGGGTCGCTCTCGCCGAAGTCGAGGAGGCCGTCGAGGAGGTACGCCTCGGCCGTGAGCTCGCCGAGTTCGCCGTACTCGGCCGGGTCCGCGGGGCGGATTCGGAGGTCCATGCCGGCGAGTGTGCACGACAACGGGCCGCCGGAGCATGTGCTTTCCGGCGGCCCGTGCGCGGTTCCCCGTCTCCGGATCCGGTCAGTGGGTGGTGCCCGCCGTGGCCGGCGGCAGTTCCACCTCGACCCCCGCGTCACCCGCGTCGGCCGTGTAGTCCGCGGGGCTCGTCTCGTCCACGCCCTCGGGGGCCTTCACGGCCTTGAGGACGACGGTGAGGACCACGGTGACCACGACGTTCAGCACGAACGCCGTCATGCCGATGTAGCCGATCTGGCCGATGCCCGGGATCTCGTCGGCCGAGCCGCCGAAGTGCTTCTGGGTCGGCGAGGCGACACCGTACGCGGCGAGGGTGCCGTAGACCATGCCGACCGCCCAGCCGGCGAGCAGCGCCCAGCGGTGGAACCAGCGGGTGAACAGACCGCCGACCAGCGCCGGGAAGGTCTGCAGGATCCAGATGCCGCCCAGCAGCTGGAAGTTGATCGCGACCGTCTTGTCCATGCCGAGCACGAAGACCAGCGCGCCCACCTTCACCAGCAGCGACACGAACTTGGAGACCTGGGCCTCCTGCTTCGGCGTGGCGTCCGGCTTGATGAAGTCCTTGTAGATGTTGCGGGTGAAGAGGTTCGCCGCCGCGATGGACATGATCGCCGCCGGGACCAGCGCGCCGATGCCGATGGCCGCGAAGGCTACGCCGGTGAACCAGTCCGGGAACATGTTCTCGAACAGCTGCGGGATCGCCAGCTGCCCGTTGTCCACCTTGACCCCGGCCGCGATCGCCATGAAGCCCAGCAGCGCCAGCAGGCCGAGCATCAGCGAGTACAGCGGCAGGATGGTGGTGTTGCGCCGGATCACCTCACGGCTGCGGGAGGAGAGCGTCGCGGTGATCGAGTGCGGGTACATGAACAGCGCGAGCGCCGAGCCCAGCGCCAGGGTGGCGTACGACCACTGGCCCGCCGCCGGAGGGGCGAGCGCCCCGCGCGGCTTGCCGGTCTTCGGGCTGATCTGGCTGAAGGCGTGGCCGGCCTTGGCGAAGATGTCGTCGAACCCGCCCAGCTTGATCGGGATGTAGATGATCGCCACCAGGATCACGATGTAGATCAGCGCGTCCTTGACGAAGGCGATCAGCGCGGGCGCCCGCAGGCCCGAGGAGTACGTGTACGCCGCCAGCACCGCGAACGCGATCAGCAGCGGCAGGTCCTTCACGAACTCGTTGGTGTTGTCCCCGCCGCCCACGCCCATCACGTCCAGCACCGCCTGGATGCCGACGAGTTGCAGCGCGATGTACGGCATCGTCGCGAGGATGCCGGTCAGCGCCACCGCGAGCGACAGCCCCTTCGAACCGAACCGGCCGCGCACGAAGTCGGAGGTGGTGACGTACCCGTGGCGGTGCGAGACCGACCACAGGCGCGGCAGGAAGGTGAAGATCAGCGGGTACACCAGGATCGTGTACGGCACCGCGAAGAAGCCGGACGCGCCCGCCGCGTAGATCGCCGCGGGCACGGCGACGAAGGTGTACGCCGTGTACAGGTCACCGCCGAGCAGGAACCAGGTGATCCAGGTGCCGAACGAGCGTCCGCCCAGGCCCCATTCGTCCAGGGAGTGCTCGTTCTCGGCCCGCCGCCAGCGTGCGGCGAGGAAGCCCATGACCGTGACGGCCAGGAAGAAGAAGATGAAGACGCCGAGCGCGACGCCGTTGACGCCGTCCTTCACCGTGCCGCACCCCCCTGCGCGCCCTTGCGGGAGCGCTGGTCGTGCTGCCACAGCTTGTACGCGATCATGGTGAGCGCGGTGGAGATCAGCACCCAGACCATCTGGTACCAGTAGAAGAACGGGATCCCGATGAAGGCGGGGTCCGTCTTCGCGTACGAGCCGACCCACAGCATCGCCACGAAGGGCGCGACGAGACACAGGCCGATGATCACCCTCACCGGTGTCACGACCGGTGGTCTCACTTCAGGTGTTTCGGACATGCCACGGCTCCGTCCCCTCGCTGATCACCTGTGTAATGCGCAGGCAATCTAGGTGACGGTGTCCGGGCAGAGGAAGACCCTGTCCGCAGGTCGGTATATCGATTCGGCGAAGGCGGGGTCCCGGACTAGTCCAGGGGCCGCTTGAGACGGGCGACGAACTTGTACCGGTCGCCCCGGTAGACCGAGCGCACCCACTCCACCGGCCGGCCCGAGCGGTCCACGGAGTGCCGGGAGAGCATCAGCATCGGCAGGCCCACGTCGGTGCCCAGCAGGCTCGCCTCGCGCGGGGTGGCCAGGGAGGTCTCGATGGTCTCCTCGGCCTCGGCGAGATGGACGTCGTACACCTCGGCGAGCGCGGTGTAGAGGGACGTGTACTTGACCAGCGAGCGGCGCAGCGCGGGGAAGCGCTTGGCGGACAGGTGCGTGGTCTCTATCGCCATGGGCTCGCCGTTGGCCATGCGCAGCCGCTCGATGCGCAGCACGCGCCCCCCGGCGGCGATGTCCAGCAGCCCGGCGAGCCGGTCGTCGGCGGTGATGTAGCCGATGTCCAGCAGCTGCGAGGTCGGCTCCAGGCCCTGGGCGCGCATGTCCTCGGTGTAGGAGGTGAGCTGGAGCGCCTGGGAGACCTTGGGCTTGGCGACGAAGGTGCCCTTGCCCTGGATGCGCTCCAGGCGGCCCTCCACGACCAGCTCCTGCAGTGCCTGGCGGACCGTGGTGCGGGACGTGTCGAACTCCGCGGCCAGCGTGCGCTCCGGCGGGACCGGCGTGCCCGGTGCCTGCGTCTCCGTCATGTCGAGCAGGTGCTTCTTCAGACGGTAGTACTTCGGCACGCGCGCGGTACGGACGGTCGTGCCGGCCTCGTTCTCCGCACTGCTGACATCGGTGCTCATGCTCTGCCTTCCCGGCTCCGGACGCCGAAAGCGACCGACATCCCATCGGCCACGGCTCACATCGTGGCACGGCTTGCTGTGTCAGGACTCCACCCGCACGCTCCGTGATCCCCTCTGTATACCGTCGCGACCATGGCTGGTCTAGTCCAACAGGGGCGACGGGTGCGGTCGCCGCCCCTGCCGCGGGCTAGATCCCCTGCCACTCCGGCTTGTTGCGGTACGTGTGGCGGAAGTAGTCGGCCAGCTTCAGCTTGGCGGCGGCCGCCTCGTCCACCACCACCGTGGCGTGCGGGTGCAGCTGGAGCGCGGAGGCCGGGCAGACGGCCGCGACCGGGCCCTCCACGGTCGCCGCGACCGCGTCCGCCTTGCCCTCGCCGGTCGCCAGCAGCACCAGGTGGCGGGCCTCCAGGATGGTGCCGATGCCCTGGGTCACGACGTGGTGCGGGACCTGCTCGATGTCGCCCTCGAAGAAGCGCGCGTTGTCGACGCGGGTCTGCTCGGTCAGGGTCTTGATCCGGGTGCGGGAGGCGAGCGAGGAGCAGGGCTCGTTGAAGCCGATGTGCCCGTCGGTGCCGATCCCGAGGAGCTGGAGGTCCACCCCGCCGGCCGCGGCGAGCGTGCGGTCGTACGCCTCGCACGCCGCCTGGATGTCCTCGGCCGTGCCGTCGGGGCCGAGGAAGGCGTCCATGCCGATGCCGAGCGGCTCCAGCACCTCCCGGCGCAGCACCGAGCGGTAGGACTCGGGGTGGTCGGCGGGCAGCCCCACGTACTCGTCGAGCTGGGCTATGCGGGCCCGCGAGGTGTCCACGGCGCCGGCCCGCACCTTGGCGGCGAGCGCCTGGTAGACGGGGAGCGGAGTGGAGCCGGTGGCGACGCCGAGCAGGGCGTCGGGCTTGCGTCGCAGCAGCTGTGCCATGGCCTCGGCGATCAGCTCGCCACCCGCCGCGGCGTCCGGAACGATGACAACTTCCACGTGGGCCTGCCGTTCTGGAGAGGGCTCGGTGCGTCTATGTGGTTTAGACCAATCTAACAGAATGGGCCCACGCTGCCGATGACTCCCGGCGCGGGTCGCGGAAATTGCCGTCGCCTTCTGTCCCCACGGCCGACCCGGGCGGGCTAGGCTGCGCGTGGCATCCAGTGCCAGGGTGCGGACGGCCGCCGGACGGCGCCGTGCGTGCCCGCGGGGGCATGGACATGCCCCATGGTCTAGTCCACAATCGAAGAGAACTGTTCGAACCGTTCGAACCGGTGGTTCGACGCTCGAAGAGGACAAGCCTCCGTCTTCCCCGCACAGGAAGGCGGATCGAGGAACCGGTGCTCTCTGCCCTGACTGCTCCGGCTCCTCGGCCTTCGGCCGGCCGGGACCGCACACCCCGCGGCCGATGATGCTCCGGGCTGCGGTGCCGGGAGGGTTGAGGGTCCCTTCCAGGCGCCGCGGCCCGCGGGTGTTTTCCGGCCTGATCAGGAGCCCCGGTACGCTCGCAGGGTGCCCTCCATGAACGAGCTGGTCCGCCAGCACACCGCCCTCGACGACTCCGACCTGGAGTGGCTGCACCTGCTGGTCTCGGAGTGGCAGCTGCTGTCCGATCTCTCCTTCGCCGACCTGGTGCTCTGGGTCCCCACCCGGGACGGCACCCGGTACGTCTCGGTCGCCCAGATGCGCCCCAACACCGGCCCCACCTCCTACCAGGACGACATGGTCGGCCACCTGGTGCCGCGCGGCCGCCGGCCCATGCTGGACGCGGCCCTGGACGAGGGCCGGATCGTGCGCGAGGGCGACCCGGAGTGGCGTGAAGAGGTCCCCGTACGGGTGGAGTCCATCCCCGTGCGGCGCGAGGGCCGGGTCCTCGGCGTGATCGCCCGCAACACCAACCTGCTCACCGTGCGCACCCCGAGCCGGCTGGAGCTGACCTACCTCCAGAGCGCCTCCGACCTCGCCCAGATGATCGCGGCCGGCTCCTTCCCCTTCCCCGGCCAGCAGGTCGACATGGACGCCTCCCCGCGCGTCGGCGACGGCCTGATCCGGCTGGACGCCGACGGCATCGTCCAGTACGCCTCGCCGAACGCCCTGTCCGCCTACCACCGACTCGGCCTCGCCGCGGACCTGGTCGGGCACCACCTCGGGCAGACCACCGCCGAGCTGGCCCCCACCCGGGGCCCGGTGGACGAGGCGCTGGCGAAGGTGGCCAGCGGCTGGGCGCCGCGCGAGTTCGAGATCGAGTCGGCGGACGGCGTGATCCAGTTCCGCTCCATTCCACTCAAGCCCAAGGGGTCCCGGATCGGGGCGCTGGTGCTCTGCCGGGACGTCACCGAACTGCGGCGGCGCGAGCGCGAGTTGATCACCAAGGACGCCACCATCCGGGAGATCCACCACCGGGTGAAGAACAACCTCCAGACGGTGGCCGCGCTGCTGCGGCTCCAGGCGCGGCGCATCGACTCCGAGCGCGGCCGCGCGGCCCTGGAGGAGGCGGTGCGCCGGGTCGGCTCCATCGCCATCGTGCACGAGACGCTGTCCCAGAACCTGGACGAGCGGGTGGAGTTCGACGACATCGCCGACCGGGTGCTCGCGATGGTCGCCGAGATCTCGCCGGGCAAGGTGACCGGCCGGCGCAGCGGGCGGTTCGGGATACTCGACGCCGAGGTGGCCACCCCGCTGTCCATGGTCCTCACCGAGGTGCTGCAGAACGCCCTGGAGCACGGCTTCGGCGAGGGCGAGACCGGCACGGTGGAGGTCTCGGCGGTGCGCGGCGGTACGACCAAGGAGGCCCGCCTGCTGGTCACGGTGCAGGACGACGGCGTCGGACTGCCCGAGGGCTTCGACCCGCACCGCTCGGGGAACCTGGGGCTGCAGATCGTACGGACCCTGGTGGAGGGCGAGTTGGGCGGCACCTTCGACATGGTCCCGGCGCCGGAGCGGGGGACCAGGGTGCTGCTGGACATCCCGGTGCGCGCGGCGAAGTAGTACGCGCGTCCCGGTCGACGGGCCTTTGGGCGCCGGGGGAGCGCGGCGGTGGACACAGCAGAAAGCCCCGGACCGTCGTTGGTCCGGGGCTTGTGCTCGTTGCTGCGCTGCTGTTCGCTGGCGGCATCGGGGGGTCCTGCGCGCTGCGGCTCGGGGCGGGAGATGCGTACGCGATGTACGCGCCGCCAAGCTCAGGCTGTCACCTGGGGTGGGTGTGTCAGGCGGAGGCCTGACGGGCCCGGTTGCGGGCGGCACGGCGCTTCATCGCGCGACGCTCGTCCTCGCTGAGGCCACCCCAGACGCCGGAGTCCTGGCCGGACTCAAGCGCCCACTGCAGACACTGCTCGATCACCGGGCAGCGGCGGCAGACGGCCTTGGCTTCCTCGATCTGCAGCAGCGCGGGACCGGTGTTGCCGATGGGGAAGAAGAGCTCGGGGTCTTCCTCGCGGCAAACGGCGTTGTGACGCCAGTCCATGGCTGCTACCTCTCCTTGGTATTACGTGCAAGTTGCTTGTGAATGTGAACGCTTTCACGAATCCCTCGACAAGTGAAGGGCCGACCGCCGGGTCTTCCCCGGCGTGGTCCTTGGTATGAAGAGGGGTTCCGGTGATCAGTGGAGGCCGGTGTTGCGGGCCGTCCCGATCGCCACGTAGAGACTCGCAAACCTCAGCGGCGGATACAACCCCTTCCGGAAAGTTTTTTTTGATTCCTCGGTGTCGACTGGGTCACAGCCGTACTTCCATGGGGTGGACCCTGGCCTAAACGTTCGAGTGAAAGGACTTTCGCCTCTTCCACTCACACAATCACACGCAGTGCGCGGCGTACGCCTGTGAACGTCACGCTTCTGCGCAGCCCCAGGTGGTCACCGTCCATCTGGAGGGGGAGGGGAGCCTTCGAATGCAAGGTGAAGCGGTCCAGATCATGGAGCGAGACCGCATGCCTGCCATGGGGTCCGCGCTCGGGGGACGAAGTGAGCAACTGGGTGCCATACCGGGCAACCGCGGCCGTCGACAGGCGGCTCAGGCCGAGCACGTCGATGCCCGTGTCGAACGAGGCCTTAGGCGACGTGTACATCGGGCGATTGCCGAGATACGTCCAAGGGGACGTGTTCGAGACTATGGCGACAACCAGGTCCTCGATCGGGTCCTCGCCGGGCCGCTCCAAGGTGATCGTGCCGCGGCGGCGGTTGGCCTCGCCGAGGAACTGCCGGAGCACCTGGCGGACGTACAGGGCGTGCGTCGACTTCTTGCCGCGCTCGCGCTGCTGCTCGACCCGGCCGACGACGCCCGCGTCGAAGCCCAGCCCCGCGTTGAAGGTGAACCAGCGGCTCGGCACGCCCTCGTCCTCGGAGCCGGGCGGCCCCGAGGTCAGACCGAGGCCCACCACCCGCTCCCGGCCTTCGCGCAGGGCGTCCAGCAGGGCGCCGGTGGCCTCCACGGGATCGTTGGGCAGCCCGAGCGCGCGGGCGAAGACATTGGTGGAGCCGCCGGGCACGACGGCGAGTCCGGGCAGCCGGCCGGGGTCGGGGCCGGCGTGCAGCAGCCCGTTGACCACCTCGTTGACGGTGCCGTCGCCGCCGAGCGCCACGACCATGTCGATGTCGTCGCTCTCCGCGGCCTGCCGTCCCAGGTCCCGTGCGTGTCCCCGGTACTCGGTGGTCACCGCCTCCAGCTTCATCTCGCTGGCGAGCGCGTGGATCAGCACGTCACGCCTGCGTGCGCTTGTGGTGGTAGCCGCCGGATTGACCACGAGAAGAGCACGCATGCAAGGCAGGGTACCTACTGGGTGGTACTCACCCCAGCCCGAGGTGTGGAACGGGTAAGAGGCGGGGGCGTGACCCTGGACACGTACCGCGTGGCACTGGGGTCGTGGGGAAACCGGACGTGGCGCGGGCGCGGCCGGGTCCGCGGCGTGTGGGCGGCGAGTGTCCCCGCCCCCGTCCGCGACCCGCCGGCGGCTACCCTGCTGGGGTGAGCAGTGAGCAGACTTCCCCGCAGGAGACCGCCGAGGGCGCCGGCACCCGGCCCCGCCGGCTGACGTACGCCGCCGTCCTCGCCGCCGTGGAGGGTGTCGCCCTGCTCGCCGGCGGCCTGTGGGTGCTGGTACTCGGCTTCACCGGCTCGCCGGACGACCGGCAGCAGGCGGTGACCCTGGGCATCACCCTGGCCGTGCTCGCGCTGCTGCCGCTGCTCGCCGCCCGCGGACTGCTGCTGCGCCGCGGCTGGAGCCGGGGCCCCGCCGTGATCACGCAGCTGATCGCCCTCCCCGTGGCCTACAACCTGCTGAAGGCCGACAGCATGGCCGTGCCCGCGGGCATCGCGCTCGCGGCGGTAGCCGTGGCCGCGCTCGTGCTCCTCGTCAACCGGGAGACGACCCAGGCCCTCGGCATCAAGGGACCGGGCCGCGCCGAGTAGGGCAGGCGCTCTACTCCTCCACCAGCAGCTTCTCCCGCAGCTGCGCCAGCGTGCGCGCCAGCAGCCGGGAGACGTGCATCTGGGAGATCCCGACCTCCTGCGCGATCTGCGACTGGGTCATGTTCCCGAAGAAGCGCAGCAGCAGGATCCGCTTCTCCCGCGGCGGCAGGTCCTCCAGCAGCGGCTTGAGGGACTCGCGGTACTCGACGCCCTCCAGCGCCTCGTCCTCCGCGCCGAGCGTGTCGGCGACCGCCGGGGACTCGTCGTCGGTGTCGGGGACGTCCAGGGACAGCGTGGAGTACGCGTTCGCGGACTCCAGGCCCTCCAGGACCTCCTCCTCGGAGATGGCCAGCTTCTCGGCCAGCTCGTGCACCGTGGGGGAGCGGCCGTGCAGCTGGGACAGCTCGGCCGTCGCCGTGGTCAGCGAAAGCCGCAGCTCCTGGAGCCGGCGCGGCACGCGTACCGCCCAGCCCTTGTCCCGGAAGTGCCGCTTGATCTCGCCGACGACGGTCGGGGTGGCGTACGTGGAGAACTCCACGCCCCGCTCCGGGTCGAACCGGTCCACGGACTTGATCAGCCCGATGGTGGCGACCTGGGTGAGGTCGTCCAGCGGCTCGCCGCGGTTGCGGAAGCGGCGGGCCAGGTGCTCCACGAGCGGCAGGTGCATGCGGACCAGCTGGTTGCGCAGCTCCGCGTACTCCGCGCTGCCCGCGTCGAGCCCGCGCAGCTCGACGAACATCGCCCGGGCCCCGCTGCGGTCCTGCGGGTCGTGCGCCGCGGCCTGCGCGGCCTCGGCGCCCAGCGCGTCGTCGTCCGCGTACCGCTCGTGCTCGCTCATCGTCCCGCCCGTAGCCCTTCCCCGAGCCCTCGCCCCCGCGCGGTCGGCGGAACCCGCACCGCCGCGGGCCTTCGGCGGGGTGTCCGCACCGCCGGGCCGCGCGGAGTGGTCCTCCGGATGGGGCCTGGCCTGCTCGGGGATGCCGTCGATGCCGTCCGCCATGCGCCGGGAACCGTCGCGGGGGCTCTCCCCGGACGTCTCGGCCGCACTCGACCAGGGGGCACCCCCGTCCCCGGTCGGCAGCTCCCGCGTGCCGCGCTCTTCGTCCCGCACCGGACCGTCCCCGTTCTCCCTCACGCCGGCCCGGGACCCGCGCCGCGCTGTTTGTAGAGGCTGATGGACACCGTCTTGTCCTCGTCGACGGCGGACGAGACCTTCCCCGCGAGGGCCGACAGCACGGTCCAGGCGAAGGTGTCCCGCGAAGGGGCATGGCCGTCCGTGGTCGGCGCCGAGACGGTGACTTCCAGCGAGTCGTCGACGAGCCGGAAGACGCAGCTGAGCACCGAGCCGGGTACGGCCTGCTGCAGCAGGATCGCGCAGGCCTCGTCCACGGCGATGCGCAGATCCTCGATCTCGTCCAGGGTGAAGTCCAAGCGGGCCGCCAGACCGGCCGTGGCCGTCCGCAGCACCGACAGGTAGGCACCCGCGGCCGGCAGCCGGACCTCCACGAAATCCTGGTTCGCCGCGGGTTCGCCTGCGATCTGGGACACCCTCACCTCCATGGTGGTACAAGCTTTACGGGGCCGAGGGTCGCCCCCCGGGGCTAACGCGTAGATGGTTCAAGCGGTGACGCTATCGCGCGCCGAATGTTCCCGTCCGGGGACCCCAACCCCCTGGCGTCACTCACAGTAAAGCTGTGGATACGCTCCGTGTCTAGGGGGTGTGCGGCCCCAAATCGGATGAGCGCGCGCCGGGTTGACGTACCCAGACGTCAGACGCCCGAACCGTCGTACAACCGCCGCCGCATGCAGTGTCACACGAGAAGGTGGCCGGACGGGAACACGATCAAGGATCCGGTGCCCGTCCCGAGCGCCGGCGGCCCCGCCCGCGGTTCAGACCAGGACGTGGTCGACGAAGCACCACCGCCAGTCCTCGCCCGGCTCGAAGGTCCGCATCACCGGGTGACCGGACTTCTCGTGGTGCCCGGTGGCGTGCCGGCCCGGCGAGGAGTCGCAGCAGCCGACGTGCCCGCAGGTCAGGCAGAGCCGCAGCTGCACCGGGTGCGTTCCGTCCGCCAGGCACTCCGGGCAGGTCGCGGTCAGCGGTGCGGGCTCCGGGTGCGGCAGCGCGTCGGCGTGCGTGCACTGTTTCATGATTGCCAGATTACGACGGGTGTGCGGGTGGCCGCGCGGAAAAAGAGGGTGGGCGGGAAGCATGGACGTGATGCCGCTGCTGTTGCTGGTGGCGGGCAGTGCCGCGGTGGCGGGGACGGCCCGGCGCACACCGGTGCCGGCCCCGCTGCTGCTGGTCGCGGTGGGCCTGGCGGTGTCGTACGTCCCCGGCATGCCCGACTACACGCTCGAACCCGACGTCGTGCTGCCCCTGGTGCTGCCCCCGCTGCTCTACAAGGAGGGCACCGAAAGCTCCTACCTCGACCTGAGGGCGCAGAAGCGGCCGGTGGGGCTGCTGTCCGTCGGGTACGTGCTCTTCGCGACCTTCCTGGTGGGATGGGCCGCCTATCTCGTCGTACCGGGGCTGCCGCTGCCCGCCGCCCTGGTGCTCGGCGCGGTCGTGGCACCGACGGACGCGGTCGCCGCCGCGGCGATCGCCCGCCGGGTCGGGCTGCCGTCCCGGATCACCACGATCCTCCAGGGCGAGTCGCTGCTGAACGACGCCACCGCGATCACCGCCTACAAGGTCGCCGTCGCCGCCGCCGTCGGCGCGGGCTCCACCTGGGCTGGCGGCTTCGAGGAGTTCCTGCGCGCGTCGGTCGGCGGTGTCGTCGTCGGCCTGGTGCTCATGGTGCCGATCCACTGGCTGCGCACCCGGCTGACCGAGGCACTGCTCCAGAACACGCTCTCGCTGCTGATCCCGTTCGTCGCCTACGGGGTCGCCGAGCAGGTGCACGCCTCCGGGGTGCTCGCCGTCGTCGTGGTCGCCGTCTACCTGGGACACCGCTCCTGGGAGGTCGACTTCGCCACCCGGCTCCAGGAGGAGGCGGTGTGGCGGATGGTCGCCTTCCTGCTGGAGTCGGCCGTGTTCGCGCTGATCGGCCTCCAGCTGCCGCCCGTCCTGAAGGGGCTCGGCGCCTCCCACGGCGCCGACGCCGTCTGGTACGCCGTCGCCGTCTTCCTGGTCGTCGTCGCGGCCCGGTTCGTGTGGACCTTCCCGGCGACCTTCCTGCCGCGCCTGCTGTCGCGGCGCGTGCGGGAGCGCGAGGAGAACCCCACCTGGCGGGCGCCGGTCGTGGTCTCCTGGGCCGGGATGCGCGGCGTGGTGTCCCTGGCCATCGCCTTCTCCATCCCGCAGACCGTGCGCGGCGGCGCCCCCTTCCCGCAGCGCGACATGGTCCTCTTCCTGACCTTCACCACCGTCATCGGCACCCTGGTCGTGCAGGGCCTCACCCTCGCGCCGCTGATCCGCCTGATGAGGTTCCCCGGCCGCGACCGGCAGGCCGAGACGCTGGCCGAGGCCAACGCCCAGGCGCAGGCCTCGCTGGCCGCCGAACGCCGCCTGGACGAACTCCTCGCCGACGAGCGCAACGCCCTCCCGCCGCCGCTCGCCGACCGCCTGCGCATCGTCCTGGAGCGCCGCCGCAACGCCGTCTGGGAACGCCTCGGCCAGGTCAACCCGCTCACCGGCGAATCCGTGGACGACACCTACCGCCGGCTGTCCCGCGAGATGATCAGCGCCGAGCGCGAGGTCTTCGTGCGGCTGCGCGACGGCCGCCACATCGACGACGAGATGCTGCGCGCCCTGCTCAGGCACCTGGACCTGGAGGAGGCGGCGGCCCACCGGGACACCGCCTAGGCACCGGCGGGCGGCCGGGTGGTGAGACGGGCGGGCGGCCGGCGGGTCAGGCGGTCCCGGGGAACGGGCGGCCGGTGACGACGGCCGCGAGGGTCGTCCCGCGCGGCCAGGCGCCCTCCTCGGCGAGGGCGACAAGTCCGTACAGCAACTTGGCGACATAGAGACGTTCCACGGGCAGCCCGTGCCGTTGCCCGAAGTCCTCGGCGAACGCGTCGAGTTCGGGCGTCGTGCGCGCGTACCCGCCGAAGTTGAAGCGGTCGTCCAGGGACCAGTCGCCGGTACGGCCGCCGAAGGCACGTTCCTGCAACGCCCGCACCTCGGCCTCCAGGAAGCCGCCCTTGAGTACCGGTACCCCGAGCGCCCGCTGCCCCCGCCCCAGCCCCGCGGCGAGCCCGGCGAGCGTGCCACCGGTGCCGCAGGCGACCGCGACCACATCGGCGTGCCCGCGCAGTTCCTCCCCGAGCGCCCGGCAGCCGCGCACGGCCTCGGCGTTGCTGCCGCCCTCCGGGACGACGTACGCGTCGCGCGCCCCGGCCGCCCGCAGGATCGCCGCCAGGGTCCGCGGCTCCGCCTTGCGGCGGTAGACCGACCGGTCGACGAAGTGCAGCCGCATGCCGTCCGCCACGCACCGGGCCAGCGACGGGTTCAGCGGCCGGTCGGCCAGCTCCTGGCCGCGGACCACCCCGGTGGTGTCCAGCCCGAGCAGCCGGCCGGCCGCGGCGGTGGCCCGCAGGTGGTTGGAGTAGGCGCCGCCGAAGGTGACGAGCGGGCGTCCCCGCGCCGCCGCGATGTTCGGCACGAGCTTGCGCCACTTGTTGCCGATCAGCTCGGGATGGACGAGGTCGTCGCGCTTGAGCACCAGCCGCAGCCCCCGTCGCTCGAACCGCTCGTCCCGGACTTCCGTCAGGGGCGACGGGAGCCGGGGGGTGAGGGGATCGCTGCTGGTCACGGTGTCATTGTCACCGACCCCGGCGCCGACGCCCAGCGGGGGTGCGGACAGGGGCCCGAGCGGCCCCGCCGCCGACGTGACTCCCCTTGGTGCCCAGTAATCCGATGATCCATTCCCCTTCTTTCGGGTAATGGTGCCACCACCGTGAGTGATGGGACTCTCGTTGCGAGACCGGTGCACTGCGACCGGCGCGTTACATGGGAGGGCATTTCTCTATGTCGGTAGGCGATGAGGTCCGCACGGATCAGGGCAGGCCGCAGCAGTCCCTCGGGACGGCGGCAGCGCGGAACCTGGCCACCACCACCAAGTCCGTTCCGCAGATGCAGGAGATCACCTCCCGCTGGCTGCTGCGCACGCTCCCCTGGGTGGACATCCAGGGCGGCACATACCGGGTGAACCGGCGGCTGACGTACGCCGTCGGCGACGGTCGCATCACCTTCGTGAAGACCGGGGATCAGGTGGAGGTCATCCCGGCCGAGCTCGGCGAACTGCCGGCCCTGCGTTCGTTCGAGGACGAGGAGGTGCTGGCCGAACTGGCCCGCCGCTGCCGCCAGCGTGTCTTCGCGCCCGGCGAGGTCATCGCCGACTTCGGCAACCGCAACGACGGGGTCTACCTGCTCGCCCACGGCCGGGTCGAGAAGGTCGCCACCGGCCCCTACGGCGACGACTCGGTCCTCGGCGTCCTCGCCGACGGCGCCTACTTCGGCGACCAGGCGCTGCTGGACGGCGAGTCCATCTGGGAGTACACGGTCCGCGCCGGCACCACCACGACCGTACTGATCCTCGGCCGCCAGGACTTCGAGGAGATCGCGCAGCGCTCGCCCGCGCTGCGGGACCATCTCGCGCGGGTGCGCTCGATCCCGGAGCAGCGCACCAACAAGTACGGCGAGAAGGAGGTCGAGCTGGCGGCCGGCCACTCCGGCGAGCCGGACATCCCGCACACCTTCGTCGACTACGAACCCCGGCCGCGCGAGTACGAGTTGAGCATCGCGCAGACGGTGCTGCGCATCCACTCCCGGGTGGCCGACCTCTACAACCAGCCGATGAATCAGACCGAGCAGCAGCTGCGGCTCACGGTCGAGGCGCTGAAGGAGCGCCAGGAGCACGAGCTGATCAACAACCCGGACTTCGGCCTGCTCAGCAACTGCGAGTACGAGCAGCGGATCCAGCCGCACGCCGGGGTGCCCAGTCCGGACGACATGGACGAGCTGCTCAGCCGCCGCCGCGGGACCAAGCTGTTCCTCGCCCACCCGCGTGCGATCGCCGCGTTCGGACGCGAGCTGAACAAGCGGGGGCTGGTGCCGGAGACGATCGACATCGGCGGCAATCGCATCCCCACCTGGCGCGGGGTGCCGCTGTACCCGTGCAACAAGATCCCGATCAGCGAGGCGCGGACCACCTCGATCATCGCGATGCGTACGGGCGAGGAGGACCAGGGCGTCATCGGCCTGCGGCAGTCCGGCATCCCGGACGAGATCGAACCGAGCCTGTCCGTCCGCTTCATGGGCATCAACGAGCAGGCGATCATCAAATACCTGGTCACGGCCTATTACTCGGCCGCCGTCCTGGTGCCGGACGCGCTCGGTGTGCTGGAGAACGTCGAGATCGGCCGCTGGAGGTGACGTTTCCGCACGTCGCGGCCGTGTCCCCGGCCGTCCGGGCGGGTACACCCTCGGGGTACGCGTCCGGCCGGGCCGGCGTCGCCGGCGCCCGCGGACCTGGCGAGGGGGAGGCATGGCCGACTTCATGACGGAGACCGAACACCGATCCACCGGTGTGTCGCACATCGGCGCACCGGGGGACCGGCGCGGAGGCGGGGACACCGGCCCCGGCCCGCTCGACGGGCAGGAGGCGGCGGCACTGCTGGAGCGGACCCGGGCCCTGGTGGACCCGGAGCTGCGCGCCGCCGTCGAGTCACTGCCCGACTCCATGCGCCGGATCGCGCGCTACCACTTCGGCTGGGAGCACGCGGACGGCACCCCCGCCGAGGGCAACGCCGGCAAGGCGATCAGGCCGGCCCTGGTGCTCGCCGCGGCCGCCGCGCTCGGCGGCCCGGCGGCCCGGTCGGCGGCCGTCCGGGCCGCGGCCGCGGTGGAACTGGTCCACAACTTCACGCTGCTGCACGACGACGTGATGGACCGGGACCCCACCCGCAGGCACCGGCCCACCGCCTGGACCGTGTTCGGGGACACCGACGCGATCCTCGCCGGGGACGCGCTCCAGGCGCTCGCGCTGCGGCTGCTCGCCGAGGACCCGCACCCGGCGGCCGGCCGGGCCGCCGCCCGGCTCGCGGACTGCGTGGTGGAGCTGTGCGCCGGTCAGCACACCGACACCGACATGGAGCGTCGCGCCCCTGACGAGGTCACCCTGGACGAGGTGCTCGCCATGGCCGAGGCGAAGACCGGGGCCCTGCTGGGCTGCGCCTGCGCGCTGGGCGCGCTGTACGCGGGCGCCGGACCCGAGGAGGCGGCCGCGCTGGACGGCTTCGGCCGCCAGGCGGGGCTGGCCTTCCAGCTGATCGACGACGTGATCGGGATATGGGGCGATCCGCGGCGCACCGGCAAGCCGGCCGGTGCCGATCTCGCGGCCCGCAAGAAGTCCCTGCCGGTGGTGGCGGCGCTCGCCTCCGGCACCCCGGCGGCGGCCGAACTCGCCGCGCTGTACGGGAAGCCGTACGTATCCGGCGACAGCGAGGGCATCGCGCGCACCGCGCTGGCCGTGGAGCAGGCCGGCGGCCGGGACTGGGCGCAGGCGGAGGCGGCCGACCGGATGGCCCGCGCGATGCAGGAACTGGCCCGGGCGATCCCGGACCCGGAGGCCGCGGGCGGGCTGCTGGCCCTCGCCGAGTTCGTGACCCGGCGCAGCAGCTGAGCGCCACCACCAGCGCCGCCGGCCGGTCCGGCGGCCCGAAGGACCCGGAGTCCCCGGGCCCGTGCGGCTCCTGACCCCGCACGGTGTCCCGGGGGCTCCGGCCGGGCGGGCTCCGCACATCCCCACAGTGTGCGGGGCCCGCCGTCTACCGTGGGGCCATGCCGAAACCGTCCCGCATCCTCCACGTCACCGAGCGCTCCCTGTGGGAGGCGGCGCGCGAGCGCGGCACCTACGAGGTGTCGACCCGCGGCCGCACCCTCCGGGAAGAGGGCTTCATCCACTTCTCCACCCGCGCCCAACTCCCGCGCGTCGCCGCCTTCCTGTACGGCGACGACGCCCGCGCGGACCTGGTGGTGCTGGAGGTGGACCCGGAGCTGCTGGACGCGCCGCTGCGGTACGAGCCCGTCGAGCCCGGGGGCGAGGAATTCCCGCATCTGTACGGCCCGTTGCCCGTCGGGGCCGTGGTGGGAGTGACGCCCTGGGCGGCCGGCTCGCCGGGAGACTGAAGAACGTCAGGCCGTCGGCCGCTGGAAGCAGCGCAGCAGATTGCCCGCCGGGTCGCGGAAGGCGCAGTCGCGCACGCCCCACGGCTGGTCGGTCGGTTCCTGGAGCACATCGGCGCCGTACTCGCGCAGCCGCTCCCACAGCGCGTCGCAGTCGTCGGTGGCCAGGATGACCCCGCGCAGCATGCCCTTGGCGAGCAGTTCGGCCAGCGCCAGCCGGTCGGCCGGGGAGGCGTCCGGGTTGGCACCCGGCGGCTCCAGCACGATCTCCACGTCCGGCTGGTGCGGCGAGCCGACGGTCACCCACCGCATCCCCTCGTAGCCCACGTCGTTGCGGACCTCCAGACCGAGGACGTCACGGTAGAAGGCGAGGGCCTTGTCGTGGTCGTCGACGGCGATGAAGCACTGCGCGAGTCTCACATCCATGGCTTCACGCTAAGCCGCCGCGGGCTTCGCCGCGCGCGGCCCGGACGGATCATCAGGGCCGGCGGCGTGGCCGGGTGAAGGTGCGGGCCACGCAGGACGGGATCACCGCGGCCGGTTCGTGCGAGTCCGCCCGGTAGGCGCTCGGCGTGCGGCCGACCAGCTCGGTGAAGCGGGAGCTGAAGGAACCCAGTGACGTACAGCCCACGGCCAGGCACACCTCGGTCACGGTGAGGTCGCCCCGGCGCAGCAGCGCCTTGGCCCGCTCGATCCGGCGGGTCATGAGATAGCTGTACGGCGTCTCCCCGAAGGCCTTGCGGAAGCTGCGCTGGAAGTGGCCGGGGGACATCAGGGCGTCACGGGCCAGCTCGGTCATGTCGAGCGGTTCGGCGTACTCGCGGTCCATCCGGTCGCGCACGCGCCGCAGTCGCCTCAGGTCCTCCAGGGTCACGGCCACAGCTTGGCACAGGGCACCGACATCCGGGCCGGGAGGACGCAGCCCGCCCCGGGACGAGGACGAAGTACCGGCGGCAGAGGTCCCGCTCACGGTGCCCCCCGAGGGGAGGGCCGGACGAAAAAACCGCACCCGGACCGCGCGGCCGCCGTGCTGGGTCGGCGGCTTGCGGGCCGGGTGCGGGAAGTGGACCAGGCGACAGAAGAATCGCAGGCCGAACGGCAAGACCGAGGGTCAGGCCTTCTTGGTCTCCCAGAAGATCTTGTCGATCTGGGCGATGTAGTCGAGCGCCTTCTGGCCCGTCGCCGGGTCGGTGGACGCCTTGGCGGCCGAGAGGGCCTTCAGGGTGTCGTTGACCAGCTGGTGCAGCTCGGGGTACTTCTCGAAGTGCGGGGCCTTGAAGTAGTCGCTCCAGAGGACGGAGACGTGGTGCTTCGCGAGCTCCGCGCGCTGCTCCTTGATGACGGTGGCACGCGCCTGGTAGTGGGGGTCGTCGTTGCCGGCCATCTTCTCCTGGACGGCCTTCACCGACTCCGCCTCGATGCGGGCCTGGGCCGGGTCGTACACGCCGCAGGGCAGGTCGCAGTGGGCGCTGACCTTGACCTTGGGGGCAAACAGGCGGGAAAGCATGGAGCATTCCTTCCTCGTGATCGTCTTCTCAGGTGCGACATTACTCCCTGAGAGACCTGTTTTCCTGAGTGCCCCCTAGGGCTTAGGACAAAAGTCCAGGGTGAGACTGAGACTGGTGGAGGAACGGACCGGGGAGGTGCCGGGAATGCCGGAGCTGTCGCAGGAGAGCGAGCGGGGGAGGTCCGCCGCGCCGTTCGGGCTGGCCGAGGTGACGGGACCGTCCATGGTGCCCACCCTCCAGCACGGCGACCAGCTGCTGGTGCGGTACGGGGGCGGGGTCAGGGCGGGGGACGTCGTGGTGCTGCGGCACCCGTTCCAGCAGGACCTGCTGGTCGTCAAGCGGGCCGCAGAGCGGCGCGAGGGCGGCTGGTGGGTGCTCGGGGACAACCCCTACGCGGGCGGGGACAGTACCGACTACGGCGTCGTGCCCGAGGAGCTGATCCTGGGCCGCGCGTGGCTGCGCTACCGACCGCTCCGTCCCGGTCAGCGTTCGCCGCTCGCGCTGCTGCGCTGGGCGTTCTCGGCCGCGCGGCCGCTGCTCACCGACCGGTCGGCCTCCAGGCGCTTGCGGGCGCGGTAGGCGGCCACGTTGGCCCGGGTCGCGCAGCGGTCGGAGCAGTAGCGCCGGGAGCGGTTGGTCGAGGTGTCCAGGTAGGCGTTGCGGCAGGGGAGCGCCTGGCACAGGCCCAGGCGGTCCACGCCGTACTCGGTGAGGTGGAAGGCGAGGCCCATCGCCGCGATCGCCGCGTAGCCGGCGGTGGCGTTGGAGGGGTGGTCGGCCAGGTGCATGTGCCACAGCGGGCGGCCGTCCTCGTCGCGGTGGTCGTGGCCGGAGATCTGCGGGCTCACCGGGAACTCCAGCAGGAGCGAGTTCAGTTGGTTCACCGCGAGCGTCTCGTCGCCCCCGTCGGCCGCCTCGAAGACCGAGCGCAGCCGGGCCCGCACCGAGCGGAAGCGGGTGACGTCGGCGTCGGTCGCGCGCCGGGCCGCGGACGCGTTGGCGCCGAAGAGGTCCCGCACGGCCTCGACCGAGGTCAGGGAATCCTTGCCCCGGGCCGGCTCCTCGCTGTTGACGAGGCGTACGGCGTAATCCGAGTAATAGGCCAGTTCCACTTGTAGTCCTTACGAGGGGCGCTCTATCGTCGTACCTGCGGTCGGGTAACAGCCGATCGTGCTTCCAGGGTATTACCCAACCGAGGGGAAAGGCGGGTTCCATGACCACGAGTACCGGAACCGACTGGGCGGCCTGGCAGGAGAGCTGGGACCGGCAGCAGGAGTGGTACATGCCGGACCGGGAGGAGCGCTTCCGGATCATGCTCGACATGGTCGAGGCCCTCGTCGGCACGGCCCCGCGCGTGCTCGACCTCGCCTGCGGCACCGGCAGCATCACCGCCCGGCTGCTGGCCAGGTTCCCCGAGGCCACCAGCACCGGCGTGGACCTCGACCCGGCCCTGCTCGCCATCGCGCGCGGCACCTTCGAAGGCGACGGACGGGTCTCCTTCGTCACCGCCGACCTCAAGGACCCCGACTGGACCGCGAAGCTGCCGTACGACTCGTACGACGCCGTACTGACCGCGACGGCCCTGCACTGGCTGCACAGCGAACCCCTCGCGGCTCTCTACGGTCAGGTCGCGCGGCTCGTCCGCGACGGCGGTGTGTTCATGAACGCGGACCACATGATCGATGAGAGCACGCCCCGGATCAACGCGGCCGAACGCGCCCAGCGGCACGCCCGCATGGATCAGGCCAAGGTGGACGGCGCCCTCGACTGGGCCGACTGGTGGCAGCTGGCCGCCAAGGACCCGGTGCTCGCCGAGCCGACCGCCCGCCGCTACGAGATCTACGGCGAGCACGCGGACGGCGACATGCCCTCCGCCGCCTGGCACGCGCGGGTGCTGCGGGAGCAGGGCTTCGGCGAGGCCCGCCCGGTGTGGTGCTCGCCGTCCGACACGCTGCTGCTCGCCGTCAAGTGAGCCACGGGGAGGGGGTGGTGCGGGCACGGTGTACCGCCCCCTCCTTCGCCCGGCTAGAGCACCTTCGACAGGAACGACTGCGTCCGCTCGTGCTGCGGATCGGTCAGTACGTCCCGCGGATGGCCGGATTCGACCACCACACCGCCGTCCATGAAGACCAGGCTGTCGCCCACTTCCCGGGCGAAGCCCATCTCGTGGGTGACGACGACCATCGTCATGCCGGACTCGGCCAGGTCGCGCATGACGTCGAGGACGTCGCCGACCAGCTCCGGGTCCAGGGCCGAGGTCGGCTCGTCGAAGAGCATCAGCTTGGGGTCCATCGCCAGGGCCCGGGCGATCGCCACCCGCTGCTGCTGGCCGCCGGAGAGCTGCGAGGGGTAGTTGCCCGCCTTGTCGGCCAGGCCCACCCGCTCCAGCAGCTGCGCGGCCCGCTCCCGTGCCTCGCTCTTGGCGACGCCCTTGACCTGGACCGGCGCCTCCATGACGTTCTCCAGCGCCGTCATGTGCGGGAACAGGTTGAAGCGCTGGAAGACCATGCCGATGTCCCGGCGCTTCATGGCGACTTCGCTGTCCTTGAGCTCGTACAGCTTGCCGCCGCGCTGGCGGTAGCCGACCAGCTCGCCGTCGACGTACAGCCGGCCGGCGTTGATCTTCTCCAGGTGGTTGATGCACCGCAGGAAGGTGGACTTGCCCGAGCCCGAGGGGCCGATCAGGCAGAACACCTCGCCCGGCCGCACCTCCAGGTCGATGCCCTTGAGCACCTCCACGTGCCCGAACGACTTGTGGACACCCTCCGCCTTGACCATCGGGGCGGTGCCCGCGGCCGCGGAGTCCTGCTTGTTCGGCTTGTCGCTCATGCCATGACCTTCCTGCTGGAGAAGGTCGTCAGATGTGCCCTGACCTTCTGCCACGGGGTGGGCGGGAGGCTGCGGCTGGAACCGCGGGCGTAGTACCGCTCGATGTAGTACTGGCCCACGCTGAGCACCGAGGTCATGATCAGGTACCAGGCCGCGGCCAGGAAGTACATCTCCACCGGGGCACCGGAGTTCTGGCCGATGTCCTGGGCGTAGCGGAACAGCTCGGGGTACTGGACGGCCGCCACCAGGGAGGTCGTCTTCAGCATGTTGATGACCTCGTTGCCGGTCGGCGGCACGATCACCCGCATCGCCTGCGGGATGACCACCCGGCGCAGGGTCTTGCCGTGGCTCATGCCCAGCGCGTGGGCCGCCTCGGTCTGGCCCTCGTCCACCGCCAGCAGGCCCGCCCGGCAGATCTCGGCCATGTACGCCGCCTCGTTCAGGCCCAGGCCGAGCAGCGCCGTCAGCAGCGGCGTCATGAAGTTCGACCAGTAGTCCTTGTAGAGCGGCATCAGGTTGATGTACTCGAAGACCAGGCCCAGGTTGAACCAGAGGAACAGCTGGACCAGGACCGGGGTGCCGCGGAAGAACCAGATGTAGAACCAGGCGATGCCCGAGGTCACCGGGTTCTTCGACAGCCGCATGACGGCCAGGACGACGCCGCCCACGATGCCGATCAGCATCGACAGCACGGTCAGCAGAAGCGTTTTGCCGACACCGGTCAGGATCCGGTGGTCGAAGAAGTACTGCGGTACCGCATGCCAGTTGATCTTGCCCTGGCCGAAGGCGTAGACGATCGCGACGAGGATCGCGATGGCGACGACCGCGGTCACATAGCGTCCGTAGTGCCGGACGGGTATCGCTCGGATGGCTTCATGGCCGGCCGGGGGAGTGCCCTGCTCCCCGGCCGTCTTCTCGATGTCAGTCACGGATGTGCTGCCTCTCGGTGGCCGCTGGGTGCGCCGCGGGTCACTTGCCGCCGTTGATCACGGATTCCTTGACGGCGCCGTCCTGGGCGCCCCACTTCTCGAGGATCTTCTGGTACTCGCCGTTCTTGATGATCGCGTCCATCGCGTCCTTGAGCGCGTCCCGCAGCTGGGTCGCGTCCTTGGAGACCGCGATGCCGTACGGCGCCGCCTCGACCTGGTCACCGACGACCTGGAAGTCCTTGCCGCCGCCCGAGGTCTTCACCGCGTACGCGGCCACCGGGAAGTCGGAGGAGGCCGCGTCCACGCCGCCCGAGCGCAGCCGGGTCTGGGACTGCTGGTCGTCGTCGAAGGCCTCGATGGTGAGCTTCTTGCCGCCCGGACACTTCTTGGCCTCCTGCTTGGCCAGGTCCTCCGAGACGGTGCCGCGCTCCACGGCGAGCTTCTTGCCGCACAGATCCGGCCATCCGTTGATGCCCTGGGTGTCGCCCTTGCGGGTGTAGATCGAGACGCCGGCGGTCAGGTAGTCGACGAAGTCGACGCCCTGGCCGACCTTCTTGCCGGTGTCCGGGTCCACGCCCTCCTGGCGGTTCTTGTTGTCGGTCATCGCCGACATGGCTATGTCGTAGCGACCCGAGCGCAGACCGGTGAGCAGGGCGTCGAAGGTGCCGTTCCGGAACTCCAGGCGCACCCCGAGCTGCTTGCCGAGCGCGGCCGCGATGTCCGGGTCCAGGCCGACGACCTTGCCGCCGGCGTCCTTGAACTCCACCGGGGCGTACGCGATGTCCGAGCCGACGAGGATGCGGCCCTTGCTGCGGATGCTCTGCGGGAGCTTGCTCGCGAGCGGGGCGCCGGTCGTGGCGCCGGCACCGGAGTCGTTGCTCTTGCCCTTGGTCTGGTCGCCGCAGCCGGTGAGCAGCAGGGCGCCCGCGACCGCGATCGCACCGACCGCTGCCAGCCGGGATTGCATGGCGGTCGTCCGACGCGTGGAGCTTGCGGTCATGGTTGGTTCCTCCGGCGTATGCGAACAGTTTGCCGCTGGGTAGACGAGAACACACACCATTGGGTGGCGCGACCTCGCGGGTTTACGGCATCTTGCCATTCGGACTACGCCATTCAGGGGCGCCGATATGTCAAAATCGGATAACGGGTGACCCCCGAACCACAACAGGTCGGTACATCCTTGGTCGCACGGCGCCGCAGCGCGCCGGACCATCTGCGTTAATCCCGTCCCGCCGCCGGAAAATCTCCGGCGTGTCTCATCATGCGGACGGCCGGACCGGCGGATTCCGTATCCGTTTCCGCCCCGTCGAGTCCCTCGGTGCTCCGGGCCCGTTGCGGCACGGCCGTCAGCGGCGTGTCACCCCCGTGTGGCTTTCTGGTTCCGTGATGTGACCTTGCACCTATTGGACTCGTCGTGGGCGCCGTCCGTCCGGTAAGAAGGTTCTTTACACCCCTCATCCGGGGCTCAGGGCGCGTGTGCGGCGCGCCCGTCGCGTATGACCCGTGCGTATCCGCAATCGGGCCGTGCGCGGTGCCCGCCCACCCCTCACCAGGAGTGGTCGACCCTCAAACCATGCATACCTAAGGGGTAGAACAAGTGGCAGCGGAGATCGTCAATCCTCGCAGCGACATCGGTACGGACCAGGACGGCGGGGCCGAGCCCCTCGATTCCTTCGATCCGGTGTTCGCGCTGCACCGCGGTGGCAAGATGGCCGTGCAGGCCACCGTGCCGGTCCGCGACAAGGACGACCTTTCCCTCGCGTACACGCCCGGCGTCGCGCGCGTGTGCACCGCGATCGCGGAACAGCCGGAGCTGGTCAACGACTACACATGGAAGTCCTCCGTGGTCGCCGTCGTCACCGACGGCACGGCCGTGCTCGGACTCGGGGACATCGGTCCCCAGGCATCCCTCCCCGTGATGGAGGGCAAGGCCATCCTGTTCAAGCAGTTCGGCGGCGTGGACGCGGTGCCGATCGCGCTCGACTGCACCGACGTGGACGAGATCGTGGAGACCGTCGTCCGGCTCGCTCCCTCCTTCGGCGGAGTGAACCTGGAGGACATCTCGGCACCCCGGTGCTTCGAGATCGAGCGCCGGCTCCAGGAGCGCCTCGACATCCCGGTCTTCCACGACGACCAGCACGGCACGGCCGTGGTGACGCTCGCCGCGCTGCGCAACGCGGCGCGGCTCAGCGGCCGGGAGATCGGGCAGCTTCGCGCCGTGATCTCGGGCGCCGGCGCGGCCGGTGTCGCCATCGCCAAGATGCTGATCGAGGCCGGTATCGGCGATGTCGCCGTGGCGGACCGCAAGGGCGTCGTCTCCGCGGAGCGCGCGGACCTGACCCCGGTCAAGCGCGAGGTGGCCGGCTTCACCAACAAGGCCGGGATCAGCGGCACGCTGGAGGACGCGCTCAAGGGCGCGGACGTCTTCATCGGCGTCTCCGGCGGCACGGTGCCCGAGGAGGCCGTGGCCTCCATGGCCGAGGGCGCCTTCGTGTTCGCGATGGCCAACCCGAACCCCGAGGTGCACCCCGACGTCGCGCACAAGTACGCGGCGGTCGTCGCCACCGGGCGCTCGGACTTCCCGAACCAGATCAACAACGTGCTGGCCTTCCCCGGCATCTTCGCGGGCGCGCTCCAGGTGCGGGCCACCCGGATCACCGAGGGCATGAAGATCGCGGCGGCGGAGGCGCTGGCCGCGGTGGTCGGCGACGACCTCGCCGCCGACTACGTGATCCCCTCGCCGTTCGACGAGCGGGTCGCACCCGCCGTCACGGCGGCCGTGGCCGCCGCGGCGCGCGCGGAAGGTGTCGCCCGGCGCTGACGCCGGTGGAGGAGGCCCCGTCCGTCCGGGCGGGGCCTCCCCCCTTTTCCCGCTCCCTCTCACCCCGGCCCGGCTCGCGTGCCGAACAGGTGCCCTGCGGGCAAGAGGGCATGTGTCACAGCGCGGCCCGGTTCCGCCCGGGGCGCGGCGCACCTATCGTCGGCTCCATGTTCGCTGTCTACGCCGCCCGAATCGACCGCGACCAGCCGCTCGACGGCCTCGAGTTGGGGGAGCGCCCGGCTCCCGAGGCCCGCCCCGGCTGGAGCACCATCGATGTGCGCGCCGCCTCCCTCAACCACCACGACCTCTGGTCCCTGCGGGGCGTCGGCCTCCCGGAGGACCGGCTGCCGATGATCCTCGGCTGCGACGCCGCCGGGATCGACGCGGACGGCAACGAGGTCGTCCTGCACTCCGTCATCGGCCAGACCGGCCACGGCGTCGGCCCGGACGAGCCGCGCTCCATCCTGACCGAGCGCTACCAGGGCACCTTCGCCGAGCAGGTCGCCGTACCGACCTTCAACGTGCTGCCCAAGCCCAAAGAACTGTCCTTCGCCGAGGCCGCCTGTCTGCCGACCGCGTGGCTGACGGCGTACCGGATGCTCTTCACCAACGCGGGCGTACGGCCCGGGGACTCGGTCCTGGTGCAGGGCGCGGGCGGCGGTGTCGCCACAGCCGCGATCGTGCTGGGCAAGGCGGCGGGGCTGCGGATGTTCGCCACCAGCCGGGACGAGGCCAAGCGCAAGCGGGCCATGGAACTCGGTGCGGTGGAGGCCGTGGAGACCGGGGCGCGGCTGCCGCAGCGGGTGGACGCCGTGATCGAGACCGTGGGCGCGGCGACCTGGTCCCACTCGGTGAAGTCGCTGCGGCCCGGCGGGACGATCGTCATCTCCGGCGCCACCAGCGGTGACCGGCCCTCGCACGCCGAGCTGACCCGGATCTTCTTCCTGGAGCTGAAGGTGGTCGGCTCCACGATGGGCACCAAGGAGGAGCTGGACGACCTGCTCTCCTTCTGCGCCGCGACCGGGGTGCGGCCCGTCATCGACGAGGTGCTGCCGCTGGACCGGGCCCGGGAGGGCTTCGAACGGATGGAGTCCGGGGGTCAGTTCGGCAAGATCGTACTGACCACGGACTGAGTCCTCGCGCGTCGGCGGGGCGGGCCCGGTTCCGGGCCCGCCCTCCGGGTACCGGTGCCGGCCGGGGTCAGGGGGCCGGCGGGCGCAGGACGGACGTGATGTCCGCCGCCGCCGTCGCCAGATGCCGCCGGGCCGCCTCCAGTTGGGCCGCCGTCACGCCGTGGTCGCGGGCCAGGTCGCGGATGTCGTCGCGGAAGCGGTCCAGGAGGCGGTCCAGGTCGCGGGCCGGGTCGTCGGTCGGGGGCTCCTTGGACCAGGCGGGGGCGGGGGGAGTGCGGGGGGCCGTCCAGTCCTTGCTGAACTCGCCGATCTCCCGGGCCAGTTCGGTCAGGCCCTCGCGGACGCCCGTCGGCCAGTCGCCCCGGGTGAAGTGGTCCTGGACCCGGCGGGCGATGCGCTGCATCTCCTCCTGGGCCTGGGCGCGGGCCCGGGCCTGGGCCTCCTGGGCCTGGTGGCGGGCCCGCTGGGCCTCCTCGCGGGCCCGCCGGCTCTCGTCCTTGGCGCGGCGGGCCTGCTCCTTCCACTCCTGGCGGACCCGGCGCATCTCCTCCTTGGCGACCCGCCAGGCGTCCTTGTCGTCCCCGGCGGAGTCCGCGCCGCGGGCCTCGGAGGCTGCGGCACGCATCTCGCGGCGCAGATCGCCCGCCGCGCCGCGCACATCGGCCCGGATCTCCGCGGCCAGCTCCGCCACCGACTCACGGATCTCCAGCTCCAGGTCGGCCAGTTCACCGCTGCGGCCGGCCAGTTCGGCGCGGCCCGCGTCGGTGATGGCGTACACCTTGCGGCCGCCCTCGGTGGTGTGGGTGACCAGGCCCTCGGCCTCCAGCTTGGCCAGGCGGGGATAGACGGTGCCCGCCGAGGGGGCGTACAGCCCCTGGAAGCGCTCCTCCAGCAGGCGGATCACCTCGTAGCCGTGGCGCGGGGCCTCGTCCAGCAGCTTGAGCAGGTACAGGCGCAGGCGCCCGTGGGCGAAGACGGGGGGCATGTCAGAGCACCTTCTTGTCGGTCGGGCCGTCGGTCGGGCCGTCGGTCGGCCCTTGGGGCGAGCCGTCGGACGCGCCGCCGGCCGGGGCGGACTCACCGGGGGACGCGGCCTCCTCGTCCTCGCGGGGCGGGCGGCGCAGCAGCGCGATCGCGCCGGAGACCGTGGTCGCCCGCAGCCGGCCGGTACCCGCGCCCAGCCGTCCGGTGATCTTGTGGGCGCCCCACTGGCCCCGCACCCGCAGGTCCTCGAAGGCATTGGAGATCCGGCCGCTCGCCGTGTTGGCCTCCACCTCCGCGTCCGCGGGGTGCGGCAGCCGGATGGCGATCTCGCCGGAGACGCTGGTGAGCCGGACGTCCGTGGGGCCGTCCGGGTCCAGGTCCACGATCATGGAACCGCTGACCGAGTCGGCGTGCACACAGGGGCCCGAGCCCTCGACCACGGTCAGGTCCCCGGAGACCGAGTTGAAGCGCAGTTCGCCGGTGACCGCCTGCGCCTCCACGTTGCCCGAGACCGTGTCCGCGCGGACCGGGCCCGAGACGCCGACCAGGGTGGTGTCGCCGGTGACGCCCTTGACCACGGTGCGGCCCCGGATGCCGGAGACCACCGCGCCGGCGCCGACCACGCCCACCTCCACCCGGGTCCCCGCCGGGACGGTCAGGGTGACGACCGCGCTGCGCCGCCAGCCCTTGTCGAACCACTTGAGGAAGCCCTTCCAGGGCAGGTCCTCGTATCCCACCGTCAGGGTGCCGCCGTCCTGGGTGACCACCAGGGGCGGGCCCTCGATGTCGGTCACCTCCAGCCGGGCCGGGCCCTCGTCCGTGCCCACGACGTTCACCGTGCCGTTGACGACGCGGACCTGGAGGTCGCTCACGGGTGTGTCGAAGGCCAGCTTCTCGGGCTCGGTGACGGACCACTCGGACATGGGAGACCTCCTCGGCCGCACGGGGTCGCGACGCGCCATATCGCGTCCACGGGAAAACACGATATATCGTGGACCGGTGAAGTCAAGGCGCTCTTCCGCGCGGAGCGGCCGCGCGCATTGCATACGCTGGTCGTGACGCACAACGCAGACGCAGGAGACGCAACCCCCATGTACTTCACCGACCGCGGTATCGAGGAGCTGGAGAAGCGGCGCGGCGAGGAGGAGATCACCTTCGAGTGGCTCGCCGAGCAGCTGCGCACCTTCGTGGACCTCAACCCCGACTTCGAGGTGCCCGTGGAGCGCCTGGCCACCTGGCTCGCCCGGCTCGACGACGAGGACGACGAGTAGGCGGGCGACGGGCGGCAGCCCGGGCAGGCCGAAGGGCCCGGTTCCTGGACGGAACCGGGCCCTTCGGTGTGTCGCCGTGCCGGAGGACTAGGCCTCGAACACCTCACGCACCAGCTGCTCCTGCTCGGCCTGGTGGCGCTTGGCGGAGCCCACCGCCGGGGACGAGGAGTGCGGGCGCGAGATGCGCCGCAGCCGCTCGCCGGCCGGGATGTCCGCGCCGACCGCCAGGTCGAGGTGGTCGATCAGGTTGAGCGCGATGAACGGCCAGGCACCCTGGTTCGCCGGCTCCTCCTGGACCCACAGGTACTTCTCGGCGTTCGGGTACTTGTTGACCTCCGCCTGGAGCTCGGCACCCGGCAGCGGGTACAGGCGCTCGATGCGGATGATCGCGGTGTCCGTGACGCCCCGCTTCTTCCGCTCGGCCTCCAGGTCGTAGTAGACCTTGCCCGAGCAGAAGACGACCTTGCGGACCGCGGCCGCGTCGGCCGTGGCGTCGCCGATGACCGGGCGGAACCCGCCGGTGGTGAACTCCTCCGCCTTGGAGGCGGCGGCCTTCAGGCGCAGCATCGACTTCGGGGTGAAGACGACCAGCGGCTTGTGGGCCGGGTTGTGCACCTGCCACCGCAGGAGGTGGAAGTAGTTCGCCGGCGAGGTGGGCATCGCCACCGTCATGTTGTTCTGCGCGCACAGCTGGAGGAAGCGCTCCGGGCGGGCGGACGAGTGGTCCGGGCCCTGGCCCTCGTAGCCGTGCGGCAGCAGCAGGACGACGCCGGAGGTCTGGCCCCACTTCTGCTCGGCCGAGGAGACGAACTCGTCGACGACGGTCTGGGCGCCGTTGACGAAGTCGCCGAACTGGGCCTCCCACATCACCAGCGCGTCGGGACGCGCGAGCGAGTAGCCGTACTCGAAGCCCATCGCCGCGTACTCGGACAGCAGCGAGTTGTAGACGTTCAGCCGCGCCTGGTCCTCGGAGAGGTACTGGAGCGGGGTGTACTCCTCGCCGGTCTCCCGGTCGATCAGCACCGCGTGGCGCTGGCCGAAGGTGCCGCGCTGGGAGTCCTGGCCCGACAGGCGGACCGGGGTGCCCTCCAGGAGCAGCGAGCCGATGGCCAGGGTCTCGCCCATGCCCCAGTCGATGGTGCCGTCCTCGACCATCGCCGCACGGCGCTGCAGCTGCGGCTGCAGCCGCGGGTGCACGGTGATGTGCTCGGGGATGTTGACCTGGGACTCGGCGATCCGCTTGACGACCTCGGAGGTGACGGCGGTGGGCACGGCGGCCGGGAAGCCGTCCTGCGACTCCTGGGCGTCCCCGCCGGCCGGCTGCGAGGTGGTGGCCTCGCGGACCTCGGTGAAGACCTTCTCCAGCTGGCCCTGGTAGTCCTGGAGGGCCTGCTCGGCCTCTTCCAGGGTGATGTCGCCGCGACCGATCAGGGACTCGGTGTAGAGCTTGCGCACCGAGCGCTTCTTGTCGATCAGGTCGTACATCAGCGGCTGGGTGAAGGCCGGGTTGTCCGACTCGTTGTGACCGCGGCGGCGGTAGCAGATGAGGTCGATCACCACGTCCTTGTTGAACGCCTGGCGGAACTCGAACGCGAGGCGCGCGACGCGGACGACGGCCTCGGGGTCGTCGCCGTTCACGTGGAAGATCGGGGCCTCGATCATGCGGGCCACGTCCGTCGCGTACATGGAGGAACGCGAGGACTCGGGGGCCGCGGTGAAGCCGACCTGGTTGTTGATGACGATGTGCACGGTGCCGCCGGTGCGGTAGCCGCGCAGCTGCGACATGTTCAGGGTCTCGGCCACCACGCCCTGGCCCGCGAAGGCCGCGTCGCCGTGGATCGCCACCGGCAGGACGGTGAAGTCCGTGCCGCCCTTGTTGATGATGTCCTGCTTGGCGCGGGCGACGCCCTCCAGGACCGGGTCGACCGCCTCCAGGTGGGAGGGGTTGGCGACCAGCGAAACCTTGATCTGCTCGCCGTCCAGGCCGGTGAAGGTGCCGTTGGCGCCCAGGTGGTACTTCACGTCGCCGGAGCCGTGCATCGACTTCGGGTCGAGGTTGCCCTCGAACTCGCGGAAGATCTGCGCGTACGACTTGCCGACGATGTTGGCGAGCACGTTCAGCCGGCCGCGGTGGGCCATGCCGATGACGACCTCGTCCAGGCGGGACTCGGCGGCCGAGTCGATCACCGCGTCGAGCAGCGGGATGACGGACTCGCCGCCCTCCAGCGAGAAGCGCTTCTGGCCGACGTACTTGGTCTGCAGGAAGGTCTCGAACGCCTCGGCCGCGTTCAGCCGGCGCAGGATGCGCAGCTGCTCCTCGCGCTCCGGCTTGGCGTGCCCGCGCTCGACGCGGTCCTGGATCCACTTGCGCTGCTTGGGGTCCTGGATGTGCATGAACTCGATGCCGGTGGTGCGGCAGTACGAGTCGCGCAGCACGCCGAGGATGTCGCGCAGCTTCATCATCGACTTGCCGGCGAAGCCGCCGACGGCGAACTCGCGCTCCAGGTCCCACAGGGTGAGGCCGTGCTCGACGATGTCCAGGTCGGGGTGCTTGCGCTGGCGGTACTCCAGCGGGTCGGTGTCGGCCATGACGTGGCCGCGGACCCGGTAGGAGTGGATCAGCTCGAAGACGCGCGCGGCCTTGGTGACGTCGTCGTCGTGGGACGCGTCGATGTCCTTGAGCCAGCGGACCGGCTCGTAGGGGATGCGCAGCGCCTCGAAGATGTCGTCGTAGAAGTTGTTCTCGCCGAGCAGCAGGTTGGCGACCTGGCGCAGGAACTCGCCGGAGGCGGCGCCCTGGATGACCCGGTGGTCGTAGGTCGACGTGAGGGTCATGACCTTGGAGACACCGAGCTTGTTCAGGGTGTCCTGGCTGGTGCCCTGGAACTCGGCCGGGTAGTCCATGGAGCCGACGCCCATGATCACGGACTGGCCGGGCATCAGCCGCGGCACGGAGTGCACGGTGCCCAGGCCGCCGGGGTTGGTCAGGGAGACCGTGACCCCGGTGAAGTCGTCCATGGTCAGCTTGCCCTCGCGGGCGCGGCGGACGATGTCCTCGTAGGCCTGCCAGAACTCGAAGAAGTTCAGGGTCTCGGCCTTCTTGATCGCCGCGACGACGAGCTGGCGGTCGCCGTTGGGCTTGACCAGGTCGATGGCGAGGCCGAGGTTGACGTGCGCCGGCTTGATCAGGGTCGGCTTGCCGTCCTTGACGCCGTACGAGTGGTTCATCGCCGGCATGGCCTTGATGGCCTGCACCATCGCGTACCCGATGAGGTGCGTGAAGGAGATCTTCCCGCCGCGGGCGCGCTTGAGGTGGTTGTTGATGACGATGCGGTTGTCGAACAGCAGCTTCACCGGGACGGCGCGGACCGAGGTGGCGGTCGGCATCTCCAGCGAGGCGTCCATGTTCTTGGCGACCGCGGCGGCGGGGCCGCGCAGCGTGACCTGCTCCGGGCCGGCCGGGGCCTCCTTCGCGGGGGCGGCCTTCGCCTTGGGCTGAGCGGGCGCCTGTGCGGGCTGCGCCGGCTTGGCCGGGGCGGGGGCGGCCTGGGCCGCGGGGGCGGGCGCCGGGGCGGGGGCCGCGGCGGGCTTCGGCGCCGGTGCGGCCGGGGCCTGCGGGGCCTTGGCGGGGGCCTCGGCCCCCGTCGCCGCACCGGCCGCGGGCGCCGGCGTGGCGGGCGCGCCGGGCTTGTAATCGGCGAAGAAGTCCCACCAGGCACGGTCTACCGAATTCGGGTCCTGGAGGTACTGCTGATAGATCTCGTCGACGAGCCACTCGTTCGCACCGAAGGCGGCCGCGGGGTTCTTCCCGGCTTGGTCGTCGGTGGAGATGCTCGAGTTACTGGGGGACTGTGGCGACACGGCGGCAACCGCCCTCTTCCGCTTCACAAGGTGATGGACAGCGGGAATAAAGGCTACGCCTTGGAGACGGGGAAGGTCAGGTCGGGCAGGTTCATCGTCGTGTAAGTCACATCGAAAATCTTGTTTCAGGGCTTGAAATGGCGGGAAACAAGCGTGGTTCCGGGTGTGCCAGGGTGCGCGGGCCCGGCCCTGCGCCTCCGGGCTGTCGCGGCCGGCGCGGGCTGCTGCGGATCACACGTGTCCAGCTGCGCGAAGACGGCGCGGACGGTCGTGGATCTTGTGCCTTCGCTGGAACTTTACGTCAACTTGAAGCGGAGTTCAGTCCCGGAAGGGTGACGATGATCCGGCAGCCTCGCTCGGATTCGGCCACACCGATCCGGCCGCCGTGCAGATCCACGGCCCAGCGGGCGATCGCCAGACCGAGCCCGGTGCCGCCGTCGCTGCCGGGGCCGTGCGGCCGGGTGACGGCGCCCCGGTTGAACCGCTCGAAGACGCGGTGCCACTCCGAGCGGGGGATGCCCGGACCCTCGTCGAGCACCTCCAGCTCCAGCGAGTCCGGCTGGGGCCCGCGGCGGGCCTTCACGGTGACCCGGCCGTGCGGCGGGCTGTGCTTGACCGCGTTGTCGATCAGATTGGCGACGACCTGGTGGATGCGCTCGGGGTCCGCGTGCGCGGTCAGCTCCGGCGGGGAGACGTCCAGGTGCAGGTGGACGTCGGTGCGGGTGTGGCTGCCGGAGCCGGAGGCGATGCCGGCGCGCGCCGAGGCGACCATGTTGGCCTCCTTCAGCACGCCCGACAGGTACGGCCACACCTCGAAGCGCCGCAGCTTGAGCGGTACGACGCCGTTGTCGAGCCGGGACAGGTCCAGCAGCGTCTCCACCAGCCGGCCGAGCCGCTCGGTCTGTTTCAGGGCCGTCCGCATGGTCTCCGGATCGGCCTCGGTGACCCCGTCGACGATGTTCTCCAGGACGGCCCGCAGCCCCGCGATGGGGGTGCGCAGCTCATGGGAGACGTTGGCGACCAGTTCCTTGCGCTGGAGGTCCTGGGCCTCCAGCTCGTCGGCCATGACGTTGATCGTCTGGGCCAGGTCGCCCAGCTCGTCCCGGCGCGACTCGCGCACCCGGCGGGTGTAGTCGCCCTGGGAGATGGAGCGGGCCACCGCGTTCATCTCGTCCAGCGGCATGGTGAGCGAGTGCGCCACGAACTGGGTGATCAGCAGGGTGGCGATCATCGAGAACACCATGATGAAGCGGAGCTCCGTCTTGGTGTGCACGGCGACGATCGACAGACCGGTGGTGATCAGGACCGCGATGACGACCAGCGCGCCCAGCTTGGTCTTGATCGAGAACGGGCGCACGCCGCCCCAGGGATCCTCGGCGCGGGGCCGGGGGTTCCCGCCTGCGGTCTGGCGCCCGTTTCCGCTCACGGGGTGGGCGTCTCCAGGGCGTAGCCGACACCGTGCACGGTGCGGATCCGCTCGGCGCCGATCTTCCGGCGCAGCGCCTTGATGTGGCTGTCGACGGTGCGGGTGCCGGAGGCGTCCGCCCAGTCCCACACCTCGGCCAGCAGCTGCTCGCGGGAGAGCACCGCGCGCGGGGTGTTGGCCAGGCACACCAGCAGGTCGAACTCGGTCGGGGTGAGGTGGACGTCCTCGGACTTCACCCGCACCCGGCGCTGCGCGTGGTCGATCTCCAGCTCGCCGAGGCGCAGAATGCCGGAGCGGGGGGTGGAGGCGGCGATGGCCGCCCGCTCCACCCGGCGCAGCAGCACGTGCACCCGCGCGGCCAGCTCGCGCATGGAGAACGGCTTGGTCATGTAGTCGTCGGCGCCGACGCCGAGGCCGACCAGCATGTCCGTCTCGTCGTCCCGCGCGGTGAGCATCAGCACCGGCACCGGGCGCTGGGCCTGCACGCGCCGGCAGACCTCCAGGCCGTCGAAGCCGGGCAGCATGATGTCGAGGATCAGCAGATCGGGCTGCCAGGCCTCGGCCGTGTCGACGGCGGCCGGTCCGTCGGCCGCGGTCTGCACGAGGAAGCCCTCGGCGCGGAGCCGGGCCGCGATGGCGTCGACGATCGTGGGGTCGTCCTCGACGACCAGCACCCGGCGCTGGGCGCCGGGAGTGGTTGTCGCCGCCGCGCCGCTCTGGGAGGTGTGTGTCTGCTCCATCGCCCGCCCCTGTTTGTTGCTTTCCGGAATCCGTGGGGTGATCCCATGACTGCGATCGACGCGCGAAAGATCCGCGTCAGGGCAGCACATTACGGGGATCGGCCGTGCCGTCGCTATCCAGGGCGGACGGCGAGGTGCACGGCGTCCGGAACTCCCCGGGCAACGGGCACCTCTTCGGTACGCACCTGTCGGAACCCGGCATTCCGCAAGGTTCCTTCAAATTCCGGAGATGGCTTCGCCGACCACACCGCGAGTACCCCGCCGGGTCTCAACACCCTTGCGCAGGAAGCAAGTCCGGCCGGTGAATACAGGTTTTCGTTGTCCTCGGTGACGGTCCAGCCGGGTCCGTTGTCGATGTCGAGGCACAGCGCGTCGAACGTGTCCGATGTCTCATTGACGTAACGGACGAGGTCGGCTTCCACGATCTCGGTGCGCGGGTCGGCGAGCGCTGCCGCGGTCAGCGCGGACAGCGGGCCCGCGCGGTGCCAGTCGACGACCGCGCGCTCCCGCTCCACGACCACGATCCGTCCCCAGCGGGGGTCTTCGGACGCGTGTGCGAGTGAGAATCCGACGCCGAGGCCGCCGACCAGTACCGACGGCGCCGGCCGTCCGTCGAGAGCGTCGTAGGCGCGGTCGATCAGCAGCCGCTCCGAGCGGCCGTCCGAAGTGTCCATCAGGAAGCAGCCGTTGGCGATGATCTGGAGCAGCGCGCCGTGCCTGCGCAGCACCACTTCGCCGTACGGGCCGTCACGCCGGTCCAGGACCACGGGGGAGTCGTCTGTGGCAGCCATGTCTCCATCCTGCTTGAACGGGGCTTTGCTTTCACGGTAATTGCGGATGCCCGGCCGGGTGCGGGTGCCGGACGCGGCCGGAACGTAGGAGGTTGCCGTGAATCCGCGCTCCGGTGGCGTCGGTCATAGACAGCGGCTTCCCGTGGCGTCGAGGCTGGTCGCGACGGAAGGAGCGCCCCACCGTGGAACGGACCGCCCCGGACCCCGTGGGCACGGACCTGCTGGACGGCGTGCCCCACCAGCGGGCCGCCGGGCCCTGGGTGCCGCCCGCCCGCCGCCGGCTCGTGCCGCCGCGGGTACGGCCCTGGCGGCTGCTGCCGACGCCCGCCGGGACACCGTTCACCTTCGGTTACGCGGTGGTCCTCGCCGTCACCTCGCTGATCGCGGCCCTGGCGCCGCCCTCCCTGGTGTACGCCCTCTACCAGGGCTCCAGCACCGACGTGGCCCATCTGGTGCGCTCGCCCGCGGTGGTGCTGCTGGCCAGCGCGCTGTGGATCGCGGGCGGGATCCTCTCTCCGTACTCGGCCGCGTTCCTCCTGGTGCTGACCGCGCTGGAGCGGCGCGTCGGCGGGGCGCGGGCGGCCTGCGTCTTCCTGGCCGGGCATGTGCTGGCCACCCTGGCGACGGAGGTCCCCGTCGGCCTGGCGGTGCTGGCCGGCCGGCTGCCGGCGACCTCCCTGCACCGCCTCGACTACGGCATCAGCTTCGGCGTCGCCGCGAGCACCGGCGCCCTGGCGGGCCTGCTGCACCCCTGGCTGCGCTGGCCCCTGCTCGCCGGGACGGCGGCCCTCCTGCTGGACGACCTGCTCGCCTACACGGACCCGATGACCGACTGGGGCCATCTGACCGCCCTGGCGATCGGCACGGCCGCCTGGCCCGTGGTGCGCCGCTGGGCGCGGCCCGCCCACGGGACGCAGAACCCGCGCGGCTAGTCGCGGCCCCCTCCCCGCGCGGCTCTTCGCGCCCCCTCCTCACCTGCGGTGTTCCGTGATCGCTGACAGCGAACACCGCGTTGGGAACATTCCCCCGGCGGCAAACATTGAGTCGGCATAGCTCAAGTTGACTGCCTAAGGGGAGATCATGGCTGCTGAGTCACCGGCGTTCACGCTCGTCCTGCCCGTGCTGCCGCTCGACGACGAGGTCGTGCTGCCCGGCATGGTGGTTCCGCTGGACCTGAGCGACGCCGAGGTACGGGCCGCGGTGGAGGCCGCACAGGCCGCCGCCCGCTCCGAACCCGGCAAGCCCAGGGTGCTGCTGGTGCCGCGGATCGACGGCACCTACGCCAGGACCGGCGTGCTGGGCACGGTCGAGCAGGTCGGCCGGCTGGCCGACGGCGACCCCGGTGCTCTGGTCCGCGGCCGCAGCCGCGTCCGCATCGGCGCCGGCACCACCGGTCCCGGCGCCGCGCTGTGGGTCGAGGGCGCCCAGGTGGCGGAGACCGTGCCGGACCCGCTGCCCGGCCAGGTCGCCGAACTCGTCAAGGAGTACAAGGCGCTGGCCACCAGCTGGCTGCGCAAGCGCGGCGCCTGGCAGGTCGTGGACCGCGTCCAGGCCATCGACGGCGTCTCCGCCCTCGCCGACAACTCCGGGTACTCGCCCTTCCTGACCACCGACCAGAAGGTCGAACTCCTGGAGACCGCCGACCCGGTGGCCCGGCTGCGGCTCGCCACCCAGCAGCTGCGCGACCACCTCGCCGAGCAGGAGGTGGCCGAGACCATCGCCAAGGACGTCCAGGAAGGCGTGGACAAGCAGCAGCGCGAGTTCCTGCTGCGCCGTCAGCTGGAGGCCGTCCGCAAGGAACTGCGCGAGCTGAACGGCGAGAAGGAGGGCGAGGAGTCCGACGACTACCGCGCCCGCGTGGAGGCCGCCGATCTCCCGGAGCGCGTCCGCGAGGCAGCGCTGAAGGAGGTCGACAAGCTGGAGCGGTCCTCCGACCAGTCGCCCGAGGGCTCCTGGATCCGCACCTGGCTGGACACCGTCCTGGAGATGCCCTGGAACGAGCGGACCGAGGACGCCTACGACATCCGCGGCGCCAAGGAGATCCTGGACGCGGAGCACGCGGGCCTGGAGGACGTCAAGGAACGCATCACCGAGTACCTGGCCGTGCGCAAGCGGCGCGGTGACCGCGGTCTCGGCGTGATCGGCGGTCGGCGCGGGGGCGCGGTGCTCGCGCTCGTCGGGCCGCCCGGCGTCGGCAAGACCAGCCTCGGCGAGTCCGTGGCCCACGCCATGGGCCGCAAGTTCGTGCGCGTCGCGCTCGGCGGCGTCCGCGACGAGGCCGAGATCCGCGGTCACCGCCGTACGTACGTCGGCGCGCTGCCCGGCCGGATCGTGCGGGCGATCAAGGAGGCCGGGTCGATGAACCCGGTGGTGCTCCTCGACGAGATCGACAAGGTGGGCTCGGACTTCCGGGGCGACCCGGCCGCCGCCCTCCTGGAGGTGCTCGACCCGGCGCAGAACCACACCTTCCGGGACCACTACCTGGAGGTGGAACTGGACCTGTCCGACGTCGTCTTCCTCGCCACGGCCAACGTCCTGGAGGCGATCCCGGAGGCGCTGGCCGACCGGATGGAGATCGTGCGCCTGGACGGCTACACCGAGGACGAGAAGGTCGTCATCGCCCGGGACCACCTGCTCCCGCGCCAGCTGGAGCGGGCCGGTCTGGAGCCCAGCGAGGTCACCCTGGAGGAGGGCGCGCTGCGCAGGCTCGCCGGGGAGTACACCCGGGAGGCGGGCGTGCGCACGCTGGAGCGGTCGATCGCCCGGCTGCTGCGCAAGATCGCGGCCCAGCACGAACTGGGCGAGCGGGAGCTGCCGTTCACCGTCGCGGACGGCGATCTGCGTGCCCTGCTCGGCCGGCCGCACCACGTGCCCGAGTCCGCGCAGGACCCGGCCGAGCGCCGTACGGCCGTGCCCGGGGTGGCGACCGGGCTCGCGGTCACCGGCGCGGGCGGCGACGTGCTCTTCGTGGAGGCGTCCCTCGCCGACCCGGAGACGGGCGCGGCGGGCCTGACCCTCACCGGTCAGCTGGGTGACGTGATGAAGGAGTCGGCGCAGATCGCGCTGAGCTTCCTGCGCAGCCACGGCGCCGAGCTGGGCCTGCCGGTGACCGACCTGAAGGACCGGGGCGTGCACGTCCACTTCCCGGCGGGCGCGGTCCCCAAGGACGGCCCGAGCGCCGGCATCACGCTGACCACCGCGCTGGCCTCGCTGCTCTCCGGCCGCCTGGTGCGCACGGACGTGGCGATGACCGGCGAGGTCTCGCTGACCGGCCGGGTGCTGCCGATCGGCGGCGTGAAGCAGAAGCTGCTCGCCGCCCAACGCGCCGGGGTGACCACCGTGATCATCCCCAAGCGCAACGAGGCCGACCTGGACGACGTCCCGGCCGAGGTGCTGGACAAGCTCGACGTGCACACGGTCGCCGACGTCCGCCAGGTCCTGGAGCTGGCGTTGTCGCCCGCGGTCGAGGGCGTGGCGCCGGAGGTTCCCGTGGCGGCGTGACGGACGCCACGGGAAAGGCGAGGCCCGGGTCCCGTGAGGGAGGCCCGGGCCTCTGCCGTGGCGGGGTGCGTCAGCCGTTGGCGAGGGCCTGGACGCGGTCGAGCGCGCCGTTGAACTTGTCGTGGTCGCCGACGGTCGGACCGGAGGAGGTGTACTGCCACATCGTGTAGTACGACCAGCCGGCCGGCAGCGTCCCCGGGTCCGAGGCGTAGCGGGCGATCCACAGCGGGTTGTTGGCCGCGAAGCCGGCGTAGTTGCCGGTGCACTCGGTCCACCAGCTGGTGGCGGTGTAGATCACGGCGTCCCGGCCGGTGAGGGACTTGTACGTGTTCAGGAAGTCCGCGATCCAGCTGACCATCTGGCTCGCGGTCTTGCCGTAGCAGGAGGCGCCGTAGGGGTTCCACTCGATGTCGAGCGCGCCGGGCAGCGTCTTGCCGTCCTTGGACCAGCCGCCGCCGTGTGCCACGAAGTAGCTCGCCTGGGTGGCGCCGCTGGTGGTGTCCGGGGTCGCGAAGTGGTACGAGCCGCGGATCATGCCCACGTTGTACGAGCCGTTGTACTGCTGGGTGAACGAGGGGTTCGTGTAGTACGTGCCCTCCGTCGCCTTGGTGTACGCCCAGCGCACACCGCTGCCGTAGAGGGTGGACCAGGCCACGTTGCCCTGGTAGTTGGAGACGTCCACGCCCTCGGTCTGGGTGGCGTCGCCGCTGGTGGGGGTGCCGTGCGTGCCGTCGTGGGCCGCGACGCCCATGCCCATGTAGGCGGTGCCGCGGGTGGGGGCGGACGCGGCCTGGGCGGAGGTGAGGGGAAGGGCGCAGGCCGCCGCCGCGAGCAGGGCCGTGACCAGGACGGCCAGCGGGCGCGGGCGGTGGGAACCGGGTCTGTGCGCAGGCATGACGTGCCTCCGGGGAGGTGGGGTGAGAGTGGGGGGAACATGGCAGTGACCTCGGGAGAAGGTGCACTGTCGTGGGCATGTCATTCGATGCCCGTCGGAAAAGCTACGCACGTAGACCACGGCGTGGGAAGGGGGTCCGGGCGCCGCCGTTGGTCTACGCCTGCGAAATACTTACCGAGCTGCGGCTATGGCGGCGTCGGGCAGAAACTTTCAGGACCGCGAAACCGATCAGGGGTGTGACGTGCACAAGAACGGAAACGGCGCAGAAGCACGCGTCGCCGAGCAGGTGACGCCCAGTGGTGCAGACCAGGAATTCCTCGCGCTGGAACGGGAGTTGACCGTGTTGCTGCGGCGCGCCCGGGCCAATCAGGGGGAGATGGCCCGCGAGGTCCACCCCGATCTGGAGTCCTCCGCCTATGGCCTGCTGATCCGGCTGGACGAGCACGGCGGGCGGCGGGCCACCGAACTCGCCGGCTACTTCGGCGTCGGCAAGGCCACCATGTCCCGCCAGCTGCGCGCCCTGGAGGAGCTGGGCCTGATCACCCGCGAGCCCGACCCCGCCGACGGCCGCGCCTGGCTCGTCACGCTCACCGAGGAGGGCAGCCGCCGGGTCGGCACGGTCCGCGAGGCCCGCCGCGCCCGGTACGTCAGCCAGCTCGCCCACTGGGACCGCCGCGAGGTCGCCGAGCTGGCCCGGCTGCTGCACCAGCTCAACGGGGTCATGGAGAAGTAACCCCCCCCGGGCCCCGACGGGCCCGGCCCCGGACCGACGCCGGCCCCGGTTCACGACAGGTCGGCGTACACCACCGTCGCGTCGTCGTGCGTCTTGCTCCGCCCGAGGTACGCCCGCTCCTCGCGGTCCGCAGCCTCCAGCCGCCGCACGCGGTCGACCAGCGAACGGGCGCCCTCCTTCTCGACCACGTCGAACAGGGCCGTCCAGTCGCCCTGGCGGAACGTCTCCGTCCAGCGGGTCGCCCCGTCCGTCAGCGCGGCCAGCGCCCCCACCGCGCGGCGGGGCACGGTCCCGGTCACCGCGCGGGCGGCGACAGAGGGGTCCGCGGCGGCCGTGAAGAAGCCGCCCTCCTTGTTGCGCAGGGTGGCGTCCACCACGGCGTCGGTGGCGAGCGCCGAGCGGGGCAGCCGGGCGAGCCGGTCGTCGAGCACCGCGGTGACCTCGCCCCGGGGCGAGCGCAGCAGCAGCGCCGAGTCGGAGAGCACCAGGTACTCGACCGCCTCCGCGCCCCAGCGGGCCAGGACGACCGTCGCCTGAGGAGTGCGCGGGTGAGAAAGCTCACAGGTTCGCGCATGTGCGCCCGCAGTGCGCTCGATCGCGCGGGAGAGGATCTCCGTCAGCGTCAGATCTCGGCCGGAAACGGTCAGTTCGGTCAGCGCGCCGCCGAGCCGCGCCGTGAACCAGGGGACGGAATGCAGACAGCCCGTCTCCGTGGCGGGCGGCGTGACTCCGTCCAGCAAGATCACACAACCGCCCTGTCCGCAGGCGGGTAGTCCGACACCGGCGAAGTCCTCGTTGGGCCGGGTCGCGTCACCGGGCTCCGAAACCAGATCAGTTCGCATCCGGCCAGTCTGCACGAGGCCTTCACGAGTTCTGCCAAAGGCTGTTAATCACCCACGGTTTGACATGAGCGCGCAGGTCAGGCGCCTGGTTTGGGCGGGAATGGCCTACTCCGAAAAAGCGCGGTGGCGAATATTGCCAAACGCCGCCCGCCGCGTCCAACCGGCCCGCCGTACGACGGCCCGGCACACGCCAGAGGAACTTGCCCGCCAACTCCCCTCCGGGGTTCACTCCTTCGGGTGGCGGGTCAGGTGATGCGCGACCACTGCCCACCGGCGCTGGGAGGGTCGGGAACCGTACGAACCGGGTGCACGCACCACTTGGCACCGAGCTGACGGGGCGCCACCCGGCCCTTGGGTAGACGAGTTCAGGAATGCGAGCACCGGTGCAGATGAAGCGGCCTCGGCGCACAGGCAGGCAGACGGCCCCCCAGGGGACCGCCCCCGAGACTCCCGTGGGCACCGGCCGGCCCACGCATGTGCGCAACCGGCTGATCGTCGCCGTCGCCGTGGTGGCGGCGGCCGTCGCGGGGGCCGGGGCCCCCGCCCTGCTCACCGCGTCCGGCGACGTCAGCGAATCCCAGGACCTGGTGACGCTGGCCACCCGCACCCAGGACGCCCTCGCGCTCGCCAACTCGCTGGCCGACGAGCGCGACGAGGTCACCTCCTACGTGGCGGCCGGGCGCCCGCGGTCCAAGGCACCCTCCGAGGACCGCAGCACCCGTGTCGACCGCCAGGTGGAGGACCTGCGCGCCGACAGCGACACCCCGGCGAGCCTGCGCGGCGACCTCGACGCCATCGCGGCCGTGCGCCGCTCCGCCCTCACCGGCAAGAGCACGGCCCTGGAGACCCACCAGGCCTACTCGGCCACCATCACCGAACTGCACCGGCTCGCCGAGCAGCTCGCCGACAAGACGCCCCCGCGGGCCGGCTCCGGCGGGCACGCGCTCGCCGAGCTGGACAGCGCGGTCCAGCAGTCCGCCGCCGCCCGCGGTCTGCTGCTCGCCGCGCTGAACGTGCCCGCCACCACCCAGACGGTGATCAGCCCGGTCACCGGACTGCCCACCACCACGACGGTCCCCAGCGAGGCGGACCGCAAGCAGCGCGACGCGCTCACCGCCGCCGCCCAGCAGGCCAGGCTGCGCGCCGACGCGGCCCTCGCCGACTTCCGCGAGACCGCCCCCAAGTCGGCCGTCGACTCCTACGACTCCACGGTCACCGGCTCCGACGTCAACTCGGCCGAGAAGTACCTGGACACCTTCACCGCCCAGCCGACCCCGCCCGACAGCGCGTTCGACACCAGCGCCAAGAAGCTGGACGCGGCCCTGTCCGGCCGTATCGACCTGATGCGCGGCGCGGAGTCTGCCCTCTACGACCACCGCACCAAGGACCTGGAGCGGCTGCGGGACGACGACGTCACCGCCCTGGAGATCCGGGTCGCCGCCCTCGGCGTGCTGATGCTGGTCGCGGTCGGCGTCGCCACGGCGACGGCCCGCACCCTCACCCGGCCCCTGTCCGTGCTGCGCCGCGGCTCCGCCCGGCTCGCCGAGCCCGGTGACGCGGCGGGCCGCGAGCCCATCGCCTTCACCGGCCGCAACGACGAGTTCGCGCAGGTCGTCCGCTCCGTCAACGCCCTGCACGCGCACGCCGTCGCGCTGCACGAACGCGTCGCCACCCTGGAGACCGACCGCAAGCACCTGGTCGGGCAGCGGCAGAAGATGGCCGACGCCCGCGAGGAACTGCGCACCGAACTCGCCGACGTCAGCGCCGAACTGCGCCGGGTGCGCGCCGGCATCGGCGGCACCTTCGTCAACCTGGCGCTGCGCACCCTCGGCCTGGTCGAGCGCCAGCTGGCCGTGATCGAGGGACTGGAGGAGCGGGAGCAGGACCCGGAGCGGCTGTCCACCCTGTTCAAGCTGGACCACTTCGCCACGGTGATGCGCCGGCACAGCGAGAACCTGCTGGTCCTCGCCGGTACCGAGCACGTCCAGCAGCACCACGCGCCGGTCCCGCTGGTCGACGTGGTCCGCGCGGCGGTCAGCGAGATCGAGCGCTACGAGCGGGTGCGCATCGCCGCGCTGCCGCCGCACGCGCACATCGCGGGCTTCGCCGCCGACGACCTCTCCCACCTGCTGGCGGAACTGATGGAGAACGCCACCACGTTCTCCCCGCCGGACGTGCCGGTCGAGGTCTCCGGCTGGCTGCTGGAGTCCGGCGAGGTCATGCTCTCCGTCCAGGACGAGGGCATCGGCATGGCCGAGGACCGCCTCACCCGCCTCAACGCCCGGCTCGCCGACTTCGACCCCGACTCGGCCTACGACCAGGAGGGCGACGACGGCCTCGGGCTCGGCCTGTACGTCGTGGGCCGCCTCGCCCACCGGCACGGGGTGCGGGTGCAGCTGCGCGAGCAGAAGCAGGGCGGTGTCGCGGCGGTCGTGGTGCTGCCGGCCACGCTCCTCGCCGACGCCCCCGCCACCGCCGTACCCGCGCAGACGGCCACCTCCACCACCGGCACCTTCACCCTGCCGGGCGCCGCCGCCGAGGCCAACTCCAACGTCCTGCCGACCCGCCCGAAGGACACCGCCGAGCAGTCCGGGCAGCCCGAGCCGTCGGACCAGTCCGACCCGCTGGTCGCGCTGGCGGAGAAGGCGGTGCGGGACGCCGGGGTGGAGGCGCGGCCTCGGCCCGAGCCCGAACCCGAGCAGGAGCCTGAGGAAGCGGTCGGCGACGAGGCCGTGCACGAGCAGGCCGGCCCCGACGAGGAGCAGGCCGAGGCCCGGCCGAAGGCGCCGCTGGAGACCTTCGCCGAGACCACGATGGAGCTGCTGCTCCCGCTCACGGACCCGGCGACCGGCGAGCCCGCGACCGATGAGCCCACCCCCACGGAGCCCGCGCCCGTCCGGCCCGCGTCCGCCGAGCCCGCCCCCGCCGAGCCCACGCACACCCGCCCCGCGCCCACCGAGCCCCCGGCCCCGGCGGCTGCCGAGTCCCCGGCGGCCGCCGAGTCCCCGGCCGGCGGCGCGGCCGACGGCGACGGCGAGGCCGAGGAGAAGCTCACCAGCAAGGGCCTGCCCAAGCGCACTCCCAAGATCACCGCACCCGCACCCCCGCCCCGTCAGCGCAGCACGAGCGTCGACGCCGAGGCCCTGCGCCGCAGGCTCGGCGGCTTCCGCCGAGGAGCACAGGCCGGCTACCGCGACGTCGAGGCAGAGATCGAAGACCGTACCGAAGACACCACGGGGGGCCCTGTCGAGGAGGCAAGCAGTTGACCGCTCCCAGTACCTTCGGGCTGAGCAGTGAGGCCCGCAATCTGCACTGGCTGCTGACCAACCTGGTGGAGGAAGTCCCTGGCATCCAGTCCGTCGCCGTGGTGTCCTCGGACGGTCTGCTGCTGCTGTCGTCCGACCCGGGCCACAGCCGGCAGTCCCGCGAGGCCCGTCCGGGCAAGGGTCCCCGCGGCTCCTCCGCCGACCTGGCCACCATCGTCTCCGGCATCGGCAGCCTCACCGTCGGCGCCGCCAAGCTGATGGCGTTCGGCGGGGTCAAGCACACGATGGTCGCCATGGAGGAGGGCAGCCTGTTCGTGATGTCCATCAGCGACGGCTCGCTGCTCGGCGTGCACGGCTCCGCCGAGTGCGACATGAGCGTGGTCGCCTACCACATGGCGCTGTTCGTCGGCCGGGCCGGCCACGTCCTCACCCCGGAACTCCGCAGCGAGCTGCGCAAGTCCATGGAGGCCGGGCCGGCGGGGAGCGACCGATGAGCGACAAGCCCGGGAAACTCCCCGTGCGCGGCGGTGAGCGCAAACCCGCCCGCGTCCGCCCCTACTCGCTCACCGGCGGCCGCACCCGCTTCGGTCACGTCCTCCTCGTGGAGACGTTCGTGGCCAGCACCGCGGCCCTCGACGCCCCGGAGGAGCGCAAGGAACTGACGAACGGATCGCTCGCCGGTGTCATGCCGGAGATGCGGGCCATCGTCGAACTGTGCCGCCGTATGCGCACGGTGGCCGAGATCGCCGCGCTGCTGAAGATGCCGCTCGGCGTGGTCCGCGTCCTCCTGAGCGATCTCGCGGACCAGGGAAAGATCCGTGTGTACGGCACCGGAACCGGTCACGGCACCGGCCGCCCGGACCGGGCTCTGCTGGAAAGGGTGCTGAGTGGACTTCGCCGTCTCTGACGCCACCGCCTCCCCCGGAGGCGCCGCCCCCCTCGTCGCCGGCTTCGCCGAGCCCGACGAGGACCTGAAGGCCTGGCAGACGGACCGGACGCGGGCCCCCATCGCGACGAAGATCGTGGTGGCGGGCGGCTTCGGCGTCGGCAAGACCACGCTGGTCACGGCCGTTTCGGAGATCACGCCTCTGCAGACCGAGGCGCTGATGACCCAGGCGAGCGAGGGCACCGACGACCTGTCCGACACCCCGGACAAGGTCACCACCACCGTGGCCATGGACTTCGGCCGCATCACGCTCGACGACGACCTGGTGCTCTACCTGTTCGGCACGCCGGGCCAGCAGCGGTTCTGGTTCATGTGGGACGACCTGGTGCGCGGCGCGATCGGCGCCGTCGTGCTGGCCGACACCCGCCGCCTCAAGGACTGCTTCCCGGCCCTGGACTACTTCGAGAGCTGCGGGCTGCCCTACGTCGTGGCCGTCAACCACTTCGACAACAGCGAGTTGTTCGACGTGGAGGACGTGCGGGAGGCGCTGACGATACCCGCGCACATCCCTGTCATGATCATGGATGCGCGCCGCCGGATTTCGGCCATCGAGACCCTCCTGGCCCTGGTCGGCCACGCGCTGGACGAAACCCCCGAGTAGTCCCTGTAAGGAGCCACCACCCGCATGCGGAAGATACTCGTCGTCGGAGCCGGCCAGTCCGGACTCCAGCTCGCCCTCGGCCTGCAGTCGCACGGCTACGAGGTCACCCTGATGTCGAACCGGACCGCGGACGAGATCCGCTCCGGCCGGGTGATGTCGACGCAGTGCATGTTCCACACGGCCCTCCAGCACGAGCGCGACCTCCAGCTGAACTTCTGGGAGTCCCAGGCCCCGAAGATCGAGGGTCTGGGCGTCTCGGTCGCGGCCCCCGGCTCGCATGACCCGGGCCCCACCCAGCGCGCCATCGACTGGGTGGGCAAGCTGGACGGCTACGCCCAGTCGGTCGACCAGCGGGTCAAGATGGCCGGCTGGATGGAGACCTTCGCCCAGCGCGGCGGCCAGCTGGTCATCCACGGCGCGGCGGTAGGCGACCTCGACTACTTCTCCCGCACCTACGACCTGGTGCTGGTCGCGGCCGGCAAGGGCGAGCTGGTGTCGATGTTCGCCCGCGACCCGGAGCGCTCCCCGTACAGCCGGCCGCAGCGCGCCCTCGCGGTGGCCTATGTGCACGGGATGGGCCCGCGCCCGGAGCACCCGGAGTTCGACGCGGTCCGCTGCAACCTGGTGCCGGGCGTCGGCGAGCTGTTCGTCATGCCGACGTTCACCGTCTCGGGGCGCGCCGACATCCTGTTCTGGGAGGGCATACCGGGCGGCCCGCTCGACGTCTTCAACGGCGTCAAGGACCCGGCCGAGCACCTCTCCCTGACCCTGGAACTCATGGAGAGGTTCACGCCCTGGGAGTACGCGCGGGCGACGAAGGTCGAACTGACCGACGCGGGCGGCACGTTGGCCGGCCGGTACGCGCCGACCGTGCGCAACCCGATCGGGCGGCTGCCCTCGGGCGGTCTGGTGCTCGGCGTGGCCGACGTGGTGGTGGCCAACGACCCGATCACCGGCCAGGGCTCCAACTCCGCGTCCAAGTGCGCGGCCGCGTACCTCGCGTCGATCCTGGAGCGCGGGGACCAGCCGTTCGACGAGGCGTGGATGCGCGAGACGTTCGACCGGTACTGGGCGACGGCGCAGCACGTCACCAAGTGGACGAACGCGATGCTGGCGCCGCCGCCGGAGCACGTCCTGAACCTCATCGGCGCCGCGGGCCAGCTGCAGCCGGTGGCGAACCGGTTCGCCAACGGGTTCGACAACCCGGCGGACTTCGAGAACTTCTTCTTCGAGCCGGAGAAGGCTCAGGCGTACCTGGCGTCCGTGTCCGGGGCCTGATCGTCCGGGGGCGCGGGTGTGCCGGCGGCCGAGGGGCCGCCCGGTTCCCCGCGCCCCCGGGGCGCTATCCGGGTCGTACGGCGCCGAGCACCGGGTTGGACGCCAGTGGCGAGATCTTGACCCGGGCGCCCGGACGCGGCGCCTGTACGACCTTTCCGTCGCCCACGTAGATGGCCACGTGGGTGGCTTCCGGGAAGTAGATGACGAGGTCTCCCGGGCGGAGCCGGCGCAGGGGGACCCTCTTCAGCCGGTGCCACTGTTCCTGGCTGGTGCGCGGGATCGGGGTGCCCGCGTGCTGCCACGCCTGGGAGGTCAGGCCGGAGCAGTCGTAGGCCGACGGGCCCTGCGCGCCCCAGACGTAGGGCTTGCCGAGCTGCTCCATCGCGAAGCGGACGGCGCGTTCGCCCCCGGGGGAGGGCGGGCGGTCGTCGGGGAGCGAGCCCGCGGCGGTGAGGGCCTTCTGGGCCGCGTCGACGCCCCGCTGTTCCAGGCGGGTGACGGCGTCCAGCTGGTCGGGGGAGAGGGCGGCCAGCAGGCGTTCCACGTCGTGGAGCTTGTTCTGCACGGTGTCGCGTTGTCTCCGCTGCCGGCCGGCGAGCGACTGCTGGGTGTCGAGGGCCCTGCGGGCGGCGCGGGCGACGGCGTCCTTGCGCTGCTCGGCTCCGGTCAGCTTCGCCACCGTGCGGGCGCGTTGGCGCGCGAGTTCCTCGATGACATGGCTCTCGTCCAGCATCTGCTGCGGGTCGGGGGCGAGCAGGAGGCTGATGTAGGGGCCGAGGCCGGAGGCGCTCTGGTACTGCTGGCGGGCCAGCCGGCCGGCGTCGGCGCGGCTGTCCTGGAGGGCGAGCCGGGCGCGGGCCAGTTCGCCGTCGAGCCGCGTCACCTCGGCCTTCTGCCGCTGGAGCCGGTCGGCGGTGGCGTCGTAGGTCTCGGTGGCCTGTTCGGTCTGCCGGTAGAGCGTCTGAAGGTCCGTCAGCAGCTGGGAGACGGACCGCTGCGGCTGCGGTGCGGCGTCGGCGGGCACCGGCGCGAGGGCGGCCTGGGCCGCGACGGCGGCCGTGCAGGCCAGGCGCAGCAGCTTTCCTGACACGTCATCACCTCGGGTGCGGAAGGGGTGGGCGCATTGCCGGGCCCTATCGCACCGCGATAATCAGACGTATCCGGGTGGGGCGCGCGCCGCGTGTGGGCGGTTCGGCGCATCTTTGTCACCCGCGCGTGTCACCCGGCTTGCCGGGCGGTGTCGCACGGGGCTTGGACCAGGGCCAGCGGAGCCGGCCGCCGGAGGTGTCGTCGGGGTCGTACGCGTACTTCCAGCCCTGGATCAGCCCGAGCCGCTTGCTGTGGCCGCGCGGCACCCGCCGGTAGACGTAGACGGTGGGCGGGCCGCCGTCCGGGGCGGGGACGGGGACGCGGTACGTCTTCGGGGGGTGCCCGGTCGGGCCGACCAGGACGGGCAGCACGCGCCCGTCCATGGGGCCGCCCTCGAACGGGGTGTTCTGGCTCTTCACGGTCTCAGTCTCGGCCATCGCGCGCGAAGGCGCCGAGGAGGGCCGCGGTCTGCTCGTCGCGGGCCGCGGTGACCGAGAGCACGGCGACGAACTGGTCCACCAGCCAGTCGCGCAGTTCGTCGGCGGGCGGCTGCTTGCCCTCGTCCAGCCAGATCAGGGAGGCCGCCTCCACGGCCGTGATCCACATCCGTACGGTCATCCGCAGCCGGGGCCCGGCGTCGGCGGCGCCGAGGTGGCTGAGGATGTGCTCGGCGGCCGCCCGGCGCACCCCGTCCACGATGGCCGTGGTGCGCGAGGTCTCCGCCACGCTGCCGCCCCGCAGCAGCGCCGAGAAGCCGGTGTCGTGCTCGTCCACGAAGGTCAGGTAGCGCTCCAGGGCGCGGGACAGCCGGGCCAGCATCGGCCCCTGGCGCGGCTCGTCGAAGCACTGCCGCAGCGCGTCGGCGGCCGAGCCCAGCGCGGCCTCGTACAACTGCTGCTTGCCGCCCGGGAAGTACCGGTACACCAGCGGCCGCGACACCCCGGCCGCCTCCGCCACGTCGTCCAGCGACACGTCCTCGGGCGCCCGGTGCGCGAACAGGGACAGCGCGGCGTCGAGCAGCTGGCGCCGGCGCTCCTCGACGCTGAGCCGGCGGTAGGCGGGGGTGGCGGCCTGCGGGGTCATGCCACGCAGCGTAACCCCCGGGCACCGGGGCGCGCCGGGCCGCCGGCCGGCGGACCTCGCTCGACAACGGGGAGATCCACGGATACACACGTGGTGCCGGCCCCCGGGCCGGCGTCGACGGCGGACGAGAGGGAGTGCGGTATGACGGTGCGGGTGTTGAGGGCGGACGAACGTCCGGCGGCGCCGTGGAAGAACGGGGGCGGGCTGACCCGTGAGATCGCCGCGGCTCCCGACGGCGCGGGGACGTCGGACTTCGAGTGGCGCGTCAGCCTCGCCGACGTGGACCGGGGCGGCCCGTTCTCCCGCTTCGAAGGGGTCGACCGGATCATCACCCTGGTCGACGGCCCCGGCATGGTGCTGACCGTCGACGGTATGTCCCACACCGTGGCCGAGCGCTACGCCCCCTTCGCCTTCCCCGGCGACGCGGCCACCGACTGCCGGCTGCTCGGGGGCCCGCTCGTCGACTTCAACGTGATGACCCGGCGCGGCCGGGCCGCCGCGCGGGTGGAGATCGTCCGGGGGCGGACGGCGTTCTCGGCCCCGGCCGGGGCCACGCTGCTCGCGGTGGTGCTGGAGGGCTCCGCCGTCCTGGAAACGGCCGGCTCGGCCCTCGGCCGCCTCGACGCGGCCCTCACCACCGACGCGGGCGACGAGGCCCTGACCGTCTCGGGCGTCACCGCGCTCGTCACCCTCACCAGCACGGCCGCGCCCCTGTGACCGTTTCCAGGCGGCGGGTCCCTACGCCAGCAGGCCCGACGACCGCCACAGCCGCCGCCCGACGCCCCGCAGCACCCCGATGTCGTCCAGGAAGTCGGTCAGGCGCCTGGCGCCGGTCTGCATGACCTCCCGGCGGTGGGCGCTGGCCTTGACCTGGGCCATGGCCTCGCGCTTGTCGAGGCCGACGTTGGTGTACACGTCGGGGTTGACGAAGGCGACGGAGAAGACGCGGGCGAACTCGCCGGAGGTGACCCGGGTGAACTCCTGGGACCAGCGGGGGGCCGTCACCATCTGCCGGCGCAACTCCTCGCGCGCGTAGCGGACATGGCGGGCCTCCTCCACCACGTGGATGCGGGTCACGCCCCGGATCAGCGGCTGCACCCGCTCGTCCGGGAAGGTCAGCCGCTGCATCCAGTCCAGGATCTCCTCGCCCAGCAGGGTCGCCGTGAAGGAACCGGGGGTCGTGGAGATGGTCTTGAAGAGGCGGCCCAGGTTCAGGTGGACCTTGCTCACCGGGTACCAGGGGGTGCCGCCGTGCGAGATCAGCCGGGCGAACATCTTGGAGTGGCGGCACTCGTCCTCGATCTCGGTGAGGGCGTAGCGGACGTGCGCGCTCGTGGCCGCCTTGTCGTAGATGTGCCGGACCAGCAGCTGCATCAGGATGATCTCGAACCAGATGCCGAGCGAGGCCAGCGCCGCCGCCTCGTGCTGGGAGAGGAGGATGCGCTGCTCCTCGCTCATCCGCCGCCACATCGGGGTGTCGTACAGCGAGACCAGCTCCGGCGGCCAGAACCACTTGCCCTCCTCGAAGGGCGCCTCCCAGTCCAGCTCCTTGTCCGGGTCGAAGGAGTGCTTGGCGGAGGAGACGAGCAGTCGTTCGGCCACCTGTTCCCGGTCCTTGAGCAGGCCGAGCGCATCGCGCAGACCGTCCAGCGCGTCCGCTTCCGTCAGGGTCGTCATGGCTCCGTCACCTCGTTACCCGGGGGTATGTCGTCCAGTCTCTTATGAGACTGCTTGTCAGCAAGGCCGTCAATCCCCCGCGCAGGACTTGTTGGCCGCGCCCGCGCGTGTGAGCCTGCGAGGTATGCCGACCCAAGACCTGTACGCCAACGAGCCCGGAGCCTCCGCCTGGCACGTGCCCGCGTCCGGCGCGGCCAGGTTCAGCTGGGAGTACGACGACGGACGCGACCGCCTGCTGGCCCTGTATCAGAAGGGCAAGGACAAGCAGTGGGACGGGACCAGGCGCATCGACTGGGACCTGGAGGTCGATCCGTACGACGCGCTCGGGACCCCCGAGGAGGCGATGGTCCTGTACGGGACGCCGTACTGGGACCGGATGACCGGCAAGGACAAGGGCGAGCTGCGGCGGCACTTCGCCTCCTGGCAGTTCAGCCAGTTCCTGCACGGCGAGCAGGGCGCGATGATCTGCGCGGCCCGGATCGTGGAGTCGGTGCCCGACCTGGACGCCAAGTTCTACTCCGCGACCCAGACCATGGACGAGGCCCGGCACGCCGAGATCTACGGCCGGTTCCTGCACGAGAAGATCGGGCTCCTCTACCCGATCAACGACAACCTCCGGTCGCTGCTGGACGACACCCTGCGCGACAGCCGCTGGGACATGCCGTACCTCGGCATGCAGGTGCTCATCGAGGGTCTCGCGCTGGCCGCGTTCGGAATGATCCGGGACACCACCACCAAGCCGCTGCCCCGGCAGATCCTGACGTACGTCATGCAGGACGAGGCCCGGCACGTGGCCTTCGGGCGGATGGCGCTGCGCGACTACTACCGTCAGCTCACCGACGCCGAGCTGCGCGAGCGCGAGGAGTTCGTCATCGAGGGCTGCCACCTGATGCGCGACCGGCTGCGCGGGGTGGAGGTGCTGGAGAACTTCGGCATCGCGCGCGCCGAGGCCGAACGGCTCAGCGAGCGCTCCGAGTTCCTCCAGCTCTTCCGCAAGCTGCTGTTCAGCCGCATCGTGCCCTGTGTCAAGGACATCGGGCTGTGGGGCGAGCGCCTCCAGCGGGCCTACGTCGACATGGGCGTGCTGGAGATGGGGGACGCGAACCTGGACCAGCTGATGGCGCAGGACGAGGAGCTGGCCGACCGGCTGGACGCCGAGCGGTTCGCGGCGGAGGAGCGGGAGCGGGTGGCCGAGGTGACGGAGGCGATCCGGGAGGGCGGAGAAGACGGCTGATTCCGGACTCGGTGGCTCTTTGTTCACCCTCGTGCAGTAGCGTGCTGGCGTGTCCATGCCTCCGCAGCCGCCGCCGTACCCCGATCAGCCGCAGCCCCCGTACGGCGGGCAGCCCCCGTACGGCCAGCAGCCCCCGCAGAACCCCGGCCCGTACGGCCAGCAGCCTCCGCAGAACCCCGGCCCGTACGGTTCGCCGTACCCCCAGCAGCCCTATCCGCAGCAGCCCCAGCCCCCGTACCAGGGCTGGAACGGCATGCCGCCCGTGGCGCCGCCGCCGAAGAAGAGCCGGACCGGTCTGATCCTCGGGATCGTCGGCGGTGCCGTCGCCCTGATCGTGAGCGTCCTGGTCGTCCTCGGCACGATCGGCTACAAGGCGGCGACCAGCTTCCCCGAGGGCAAGCGGAAGCTGACGCTGCCGCAGACGCTGCTCGACGGGAAGTACGAGCTGGCCAAGGACCTCTCCGACACCGAGGGCAAGCAGATCGGGCAGGAGGCGGACGGCGCCTGGGACGCCAAGGACACCCACGGTGTCGTCGGCAGCTACAGCCTGGGCGGCGACGAGACCAAGGGCACCCTGGTGGTGTCGGGCATGTACGGCCGGTTCAAGAACACCGACACGGCCCGGCGCAACATGATGAAGGGCGCCGCCCAGACCGACGGCGCCAAGGTCGCCGTGCAGCCCAAGGACTTCGACCTGGAGGTCACGGTCAGCTGCGAGGTGCTGACCCAGGACCAGATGGGCTCCAGCGTCACGCTGCCCATGTGCGCCTGGGCCGACGACAACACCGGCGCCACGGTCGCGATCGTGGACATGGCGACCGTGTCGAAGGACCCGTCGACCATCGACCTGGCGGCCCTCGCCAAGCAGACCATCCGGATCCGCTCCGAGGCGGTCAAGCCGATTCTCTGACCGCCGGCTCCTCGCCCGGCTCGAACGGCGCCCGCAGGGTGAACGCGTACGCCGTCGGGCCGTGCGCCCGCAGGTGCAGCAGCCGGTCCTCCGCCTCGGCGACCGTCGGGCGGTGGCCGGCCGGCACCCACCACAGCGCGGTCATCGCCTCCTCGACGTGTTCGAAGAACTCCCTGCGCCGGGCCAGCAGTTCCCGGTGCCGGCCCCGGTACATGAACGCGGTCAGGGCCTTGGCGTCCCGCCACACCGACAGGTTGACGATCAGCCACGGGTCGCCGAGGACCGGTACGTCGGTCGCGTTGCCCGAGGTGCTCTGCAACCGCCAGAGGAAGCCGTCCGAGGCGTCCGCCACCGCGTTCACCGGGTCGAGCCCGTCCACGAAGTCCTTCAACTGCGGTGAGTCGAGCGGGTACTTGAGTCGGGCGATGTTGATCTGGGCCAGTTGGTGCACGGCTGCCGTATCCGTCATGGGCGCACCGTAGATCGGCCCGGGCCGCCATCGGTAGCCCCGTCTCAGCGGCCGAGCACCGCGCGCATCACGTCCCGCGCGATCGGGGCCGCGTCGCCGCCGCCGCTGATCTCGCCGCGGTCCGCCGAGGCGTCCTCCACCACCACGGCGACCGCCACCCCCGGCTCGGCCGCGCCGTCGGCCTGCGCCCAGGAGACGAACCAGGCGTACGGCACCCCGGTGTTGCCCACCCCGTGCTGGGCGGTGCCGGTCTTGCCGCCGACGACCACGCCCGGGATGGCCGCCCGGGCGCCGGTGCCCTCGCGGACCACGCCGGTCATCAGGTCCCTCAGCTGCCGGGCCGTGGACGGCCGCATCACCTGGCGGACCGGACGCATCCCGCCGCCGGAGACCGTCTCGCCTCCGCGCCGGGTGGTCCGCTCCACCAGGTACGGCGTGTGCAGCCGGCCGTCGTCGGCGACGGCCGCCGCGACCATCGCCATCTGCAACGGGGTGGCCCGCGTGTTGTACTGACCGATCGACGACAGCGCCAACTGCGCCTTGTCCACCCGGAAGTCGAAGGTGCTGGGCGCCACCGGGAACGGGATGCGCAGGCCCGTGTCGTTGAACCCGAACGCCTCCGCGGTGTTCTTCATGTCCCGTACCCCGACGTCCACGCCGAGCTTGGCGAAGACCGTGTTGCAGGACCACTCGAAGGCGTCCCGCAGCGAGGTGTCCGCGCAGCCGTCGGCCTCGTTGGTCAGCCGGGTCCGGGTGCCCGGCAGCCGGTAGGGGTCGGGGGAGTTGGTGCGCGCGTCCGGGTCGGTGACCGCGCCCGCGTCCAGCGCCGCCGCCGCGGTGACCACCTTGAACGTCGAACCCGGCGGATAGGTCTGGCTCACCGCCCGGTTGAGCATCGGCTTCTCCGGGTCGCTGTTGAGCCGCGCCCACGCCGAGGCCGTCGCCTCGCCGTTGCCGGACAGCTGCGCCGGATCGTACGAGGGGCTGCTCACCAGCGCCAGGATCCGGCCGGTGGCCGGTTCGACCGCGGCCACCGCGCCCTTGCGCCCGGCGAGCCCCCGGTACGCCGCCTCCTGCGCCGCCCGGTGCAGCGTCGTCACCACGTTCCCGCCCGGACTGCGCCCGCGCGTCATGTCGTTCCACAGCGGCAGCGGCTGGAGCATCGGATCGGTGCCGGAGAGCACCCCGTCCTCGGCGTGCTCCAGGAACGTGGTGCCGTACGACTGGGAGGCGAAGCCGGTCACCGGGGCGTACAACGGGCCGTTCCGGTAGGCGCGTTCGTAGCGCAGCTGCTCATGGGTGTCCACGGAGCCGGTGACCGGCCTGCCGCCGACCAGGATGTCCCCGCGCGGCTGCTGGTAACGGGCGATGTCGGCCCGGCGGTTGGCCGGGTTGCCGGTGTAGGTGCCGGCCTGCACCAGCTGCACCCGGGCCGCGTTGACCAGCAGGGCCGCGAGCAGCAGGGTGCAGAAGGCGCAGGCGTGCCGGATGCAGCGGGCCATCGGCCGCCCGCCCTCGCCGCCGCCCATGCCCGCGTACTCGCTCACGGCGCCTCCGTGCCGTCGTACCGGCTGCGGGCCGAGTCGCTCACCCGGATCAGCAGGGCCACGATCGCCCAGTTGGTGACCACCGAGGAGCCGCCCTGGGCGAGGAACGGCATCGCCATGCCGGTCAGCGGGATCAGCCCGGTGACCCCGCCCGTGATCACGAACACCTGGAGCGCCACGATCGAGGCCAGCCCCACCGCGAGCAGCCGCCCGAACGGCTCGCGCAGCGCGAGGCCCGCCCGGTAGCCGCGCTCTACCAGCAGCGCGTACAGCAGGATGATCGCGGCGAGCCCGGCGAGGCCCAGCTCCTCGCCCGCCGTGGCCAGGATGAAGTCCGACTTGGTGGCGAAGCCGATGAGCACCGAGTGTCCGAGGCCCAGCCCGGTGCCCAGCAGCCCGCCCGCGGCGAACGCGAACAGCGACTGGGACAGCTGGTTGGGTCCCCGCCCGGCCTCGATGGTGGCGAACGGGTGCAGCCAGTCCGCGATCCGGCCGCCCACGTGCGGCTCCACCCGGCCGACGGCGACGGCGCCCAGCACCGCCAGCAGCAGCCCCACCGCGATCCAGCCGGTGCGGCCGGTGGCGACGTACAAGAGCACCACGAACAGCCCGAAGAACAGCAGCGAGGTGCCGAGGTCCCGCTCCAGGACCAGCACCCCCACGCTGAGCAGCCAGATCGTCACGATCGGGCCGAGCACCCGGCCGGTCGGGAACTGCATCCGCCACACCCGGCGGCCGGTGTACGCCAGCGCGTTGCGGTTGGCGGCCAGATAGGCGGCGAAGAACACCGCGAGCAGCACCTTCGCGAACTCGCCCGGCTGGATGGAGAACCCGGCGATCCGGATCCAGATCCGGGCCCCGTTGACCGCCGGGAAGAGGATCGGCACCAGCAGCAGGACGAGCGCGGCGACCACGCACACGTACGCGTACCGCTGGAGCACCCGGTGGTCGCGCAGCAGCAGCACGACGACGATGAACAGGGCCACCCCGAGCGTGGACCAGACCAGTTGGGCGGGGGCCGCGCGGTCGCCCGGCGTCTCCAGGTCCAGCCGGTAGATCAGTACCAGCCCGAGCCCGTTGAGCAGCACCCCGATCGGCAGCGGCAGCGGGTCCGCGTACGGCGCCCGCAGCCGTACGGCGAGATGGGCGACGAGGGCGAGGAAGCCCAGCCCGGCCCCGTACGCGAGCGCCCCGGGCGGCACCCGCCCCGCACGGGCGAGGCCCACGGCGCAGTAGCCGTACACCGACAGCGTGACCGCCAGCACGATCAGCGCGAGTTCCACGCCGCGCCGCCGGGAGAGGCGTACGACGGGCACGGGCGCCCGGGCCGTGGGCGCGGCGGTTCCGGCGTTGCTCATGCCGGGAACCTATCCAAAAGATCCTCTGAGGTGATCAAACGCCACATCGGATGCCAAAAGGAACCCTGTCCGGGCCGGCGGACGGGTCTAACGCCCGGCCACCGGCAGGATCAGCGTCGCCACGGCGCCCCCGTCCGGCGCGTTGCGGAACGACAGCCGCGCGCCCAGCACCTCCGCCTGCCCCACCGCGATCGTCAGCCCGAGCCCGTGCCCCCGCGCCCCGCCCTCCGTGCGGAACCGCTGGGGCCCGTGGGCCACGAGATACCCGGGATACCCGCTGCCGTGGTCCCGCACCGTCACCACCGGCCCGTTGACCGACAGCACCACCGGCGGCGCCCCGTGCTTGTGCGCGTTGGCCACCAGGTTCCCCAGCACCCGCTCCAGGCGCCGCCGGTCGGTCTCCACCAGGGCGTCCCGGACGACGCGGATCTCGGTGTCCGTGCCCGAGGCCCGCACCACCCGCTTGGCCAGCGCCCCCAGCTCCTCCGCGTCCGCCTCCAGCCGCTCCCGGCCGGTGTCGAGGCGGGAGATCTCCAGCAGGTCCTCGGTGAGCGTGCGCAGCGCGGCCACCCGGTCCCGCACCAGCTCCGTGGGGCGGCCCGGCGGCAGCAGCTCCGCCGCCGCGTGCAGCCCGGTGAGCGGGGTGCGCAGCTCGTGCGCCACGTCCGCGGTGAACCGCTGCTCGCTGAGCAGCTTGCCCTGGAGCGAGGCGGCCATCGAGTCCAGCGCGGCGGCGACCGCGGCCACCTCGTCCTGGGGGCGGGTCGGGTCCTTCGTGCGCGGGTCGTCGACGCGCGCGTCCAGGTCGCCCGCGCTGATCCGGCGGGCCACCCGCGCGGTGCCGTGCAGCCGCCGGGTGACCCGGGACACGGCGAACACGCCGACCAGCACCGTCGCCCCGATGGCGAGCACGGACGACCACAGGATCGAGGTGTCGAGCCCGGCGATGGTGCGGGACTGCTGCGAGTAGTCGATCTCCACGGCGAGCGCCCGGTGCCCGGAGACCGGCCCGGCCGCCCACATCGTCGGCCGCCCCCGGTGCGTGGAGACCATCGTGCCGCGCTGCCCGGAGACCGCGAGGGCCCGCAGCGAGCCGGGCAGCCCCTCCGGGTCCACCCCGGCGTTCGGCAGCAGCGCGTCCCCGGCCTCGTAGGCGTGGGTCGCGTCGGCGAGCCGGGACAGGGCCAGCTCGCGGGCCTGCCCGACGGTCTGGTTGGTCACGGAGACGTGCACGAGCACACCGAGCAGCGCGGCCAGCGCACAGCACATCACGGTGATGAACACGGCCGCCTTGACGGCGAGGGGCCCGGCCCAGCGGGGCATCAGCCTCATGACGCGCTCGCGGCGGCCGACGGCGAGGGCGACGGCGTCCGGTGGCGGGCCCGGCCGCCGCCGATGTGCAGGTACTCGTCGCGGGAGAACACCATCGCGCGCTGGCCCGGGTCCCACTCCCAGGTGGTGCGGTACTCGTAGCCGGAGATGTCGGCCGGGGAGCGCTCGACCAGCGCGCGGCCGGCCAGCTCCACGCCGGTGATCGCGTCGTTGTCGGCGAGCACCTGCACCAGGTGGTGCCCCTCGACGGTGTAGACCCGCACCGCCGTCTGGTTGGTCGGGTACAGCCGGAAGCCGAGCGTCAGATCGGGCCGGCCGTCCCCGGTGAGGTCCCGGTAGTACGGCTTCAGCAGCGGGCACCGGGCCCGCTCGCCGCCCGCCCGGCAGTCCTTCATCCGCTCCGCGGTCGCGTGGTACGCCCCCTTCGACCCGTAGTCCGCCGGATGCGCCCGCAGCTCCGCCCCGACGATGTCCACCGGATCGATCCGCCGGATGTCGTCGCCGGGGACGGTGAGCCCCTTGACGGTCTCCCGGGTGGCCACGGCGTACGGATAGGCCGGACTAGACGCCGGCCGCAGGTCGGGCCAGAGCTTGGCGGGGCTGTCGGCGGTCTGCGTCGGCCCGGCGCTCTGCAACTCGCCGGCGTCCCCGCAGGCCGTCGCCGTCGCGGCCAGCAGGGCGGCGGCGGCCACGGTGAGGGCGGTGCGCACAGGGCGACGGACGGGCACGGTGCTCCTGGGACGATGGTTTCTCAGGTCAGTAGGCCAGTATGCACATAGATTCCAAGGAAGCCCCTTTTCGTCCGTTCTGTACAACCGGGCCGTGGTGCGCGGGAGAGAGGCTACTCGGCCAGTTCCTCCAGCAACCGGACGGTGTGCAGACCGGCGCGCAGATACGCCACGAACAGCTCGTTGTGCAGCGCCCACGCCGAGCGGCGGGCCCGGATCACCCGGATGGCCTCGTCCGCCGCCGCGCCCCGCTGGACCAGGGCGTGCGCCACGACCAGCCCCGAGCGGTTGTAGCCGTGGTAGCAGCGCACCAGCACCCGGCGGCCGGCGTCCAGCGACTCGTTCGCCGCCCGCGCCAGCCGAATCACCCCGGCGAGCTGGGTGCCGTCCAGCGGCCCGTCCGGTATCGGCCACACATGGTGCTCCACGCCCGGGTCGGGGCCGTACCCCGGCAGCCGCAGCAGCGTCTGCACCACGTCGAACTCGTCCCGTACGACGGCCGTCTCCAGCCGCCCCGTACGCGCCCGGTACTCGTGCCCGCCCATCCACAGACCGGGCACGATCTCGTCCCACGGACTCCGTGGAGCCGGCACGTCGGGCTGCATTCCGCGGGTCCGCAACGGCGCCTCCCCAACTCCCTTGCGCAGGGCCGGTCTCCACGGTAACCGGTCTTGCCCCACCCGGACCCGGCCTGTTCCCATGGTCGAGGGGTGATGCGCATGAGCGGACTGCGCGTGGTGCCGGCCCGCCGGGGCGGCCGGGAGCGGCTGTACGTCCTGCGTCCGGACGGCGGCAACATCGCCTGGTACGACCGGGACACCGGCCGGGTGAACCTGCTCGGCGAGGACGAGCGGGACCGCGTCCTCGAAGCGCTGAAACCCTTCCTCACCGGCCCGGTGACCGTGGGCCCGCCCCCGGTCCCCACGCCCGCCGAACTGGCCCGGCTCAGCCTGCACCCGGACGACGACCTTGCGCCCAACCGTCCCGGCGAGGCCCTGCTGATCGCGCTCGACCGCGCACCCGGCCCCGCCCACCGGCTGCGCCCCGACCCGCGCCGCCGCGCCCTGCTGGCCGAGCAGACCGTCGGCGACGCCCTGGACGCCATGGAGGGCGCCGGCTGGCACACCCTGCACTCGCTGCCGCTGCCCGGCGGCGACCGCGTGCACCATCTGCTGATCGGCCCCGGCGGCCTGTTCGCCGTGCACGCCCTGTACGCCCGCAGGGCACGGGTGCGCGTCGCCGACCCGATGGTCACCGTGGGCCGGCGCCCGGCCGAACCGCTGCTGCGCCTGCTGCGCGCCCAGGCCGACCGGGCCGCGCACGCGCTGACCGCCGAGGTCCGCCCGGTGCTCGCCCTCACCGCCCCGGCCGGGGTGACCCTCACCGCCGTACCGCGGGGCGTTCGCGTCCTGACCGACGAGGAGCTTTCCGGCCTGGCCCGGCTGGGCGGCGTGCTGAAACCGGCGGACGTGGAGGCGCTGCACGCGCTGGCGCGCGACCGGCGCACCTGGGCGAGGGTCTAGGGTCTTTCGTTTGGATCAGGCCGGATCAGGGAGCGGGGTCTGGTGCGTGCAGATGCAAGGCGGAGGAGGGAGTCAACGCGATGGGGGTGCCCCCGCGCGAGCGAAGCCGAGCGTGGGGGAGTTGGCGACCGACGACAACGCCGCAGATGTGCGTGCCAGACCCCGCGAGCCCGGCATGATCCAGACGAGAGGCCCTAGGGAAGGGGAGCGGCCCGGCCGGGGTCGAGCAGCGGGGCGAGCAGGTCGCCGTGGTCCTTGAGGCGCGCGGCGATGTCCCCGGCTCGGAACTCCAGGGCGGCCGGCGAGCGGCACTCGGCGACCTCGTCCCAGGTCACCGGCGCGGAGACCAGCGGGGTGCGGCGGGCGCGCACGGTGTAGGGGGTGGCCGTGGTCTTGCGGGCCGCGTTCTGGCTCCAGTCCACGAACACCTTCCCCGGCCGCAGGCTCTTGGTCATCCGGTGCACCACCAGCCGGGGCAGCGCCCGCTCCGCCTCCACGGCGAGCGCCTTGGCGTACTCGCTGGTCCGCTCCGAGGAGGCGCCGCGCACGGCCGCCAGCAGATGCAGCCCCTTGGACCCGGCCGTCTTGGGGTGGGCCTCGATGCCGTCCGCCGCGAGCCGCTCGCGCAGCCACAGGGCGACCTCGCAGCACTGCACGACCGTCGCGGGCGCCCCCGGATCGAGGTCGAAGACCAGCCGGTCGGCCTCGCCGGGGGACTGCACCAGCCACTGGTGCGTGTGGAACTCGGTGACCAGGTTCGCCGCCCACACCAGGCTCGGCAGGTCCTGCACGACGACCATCCGGGCCGGAGCCTCCGCCGACGAGCGCGGCACCTCGGCGGTCGTGACCCACTCGGGCGTACCCGGCGGCACGTTCTTGCTGAAGAACACCTGGCCCTCGGGTCCGTCCGGGTAGCGCAGGAAGGACACCGCCCGGTCGCGCAGGTGCGGCAGCAGCGCGTCGGCGGTGGTCGCGTAGTAGTGCACCAGCTCGGCCTTGGTGAAGCCGGTCTCCGGATACAGCACCTTCTCCAGATTGCTCAGTGCCACCCGTCGCCCCGCCACCTCTGTGATAGGCGTCATACGATGACAATCCCAGACAAACCGCGATGAGTGGGAAAGGACGGGTGCGGCACGTGCGATCGATATGGAACGGCGCCATCTCCTTCGGGCTGGTCAGCATCCCGATCAAGCTGGTCAACGCGACCGAGAGCCACGCGATCTCCTTCCGTCAGATCCACACCGAGGACAACGGCCGCATCCGCTACCGCAAGGTGTGCGAGGTGGAGGACCGCGAGGTCAGCCAGTCCGAGATCGGCAAGGGGTACGAGGACGCGGACGGCACCATCATCCCGATCACCGACGAGGACCTCTCCCACCTGCCCATCCCCACCGCCCGCACCATCGAGATCGTCGCCTTCGTGCCGGCCGACCGGATCGACCCGATCCAGATGGGCGCCCCCTACTACCTGGCCGCCGGCGGGGCCCCCGCGGCCAAGCCGTACACCCTGCTGCGCGAGGCGCTGAAGCGCGGCGACAAGGTCGCCGTCGCCAAGTTCGCGCTGCGCGGCCGCGAGCGCCTCGGCATGCTCCGGGTGGCCGACGACGCGCTCGTCCTGCATGCCCTGCTCTGGCCGGACGAGGTACGGGCCCCCGAGGGCGTCGCCCCCGACGCGAACGTCACCATCCGCGACAAGGAGCTGGACCTCGCGGACGCCCTGATGGACACCCTCGGCGAGGTCGATCTGGACGACCTGCGCGACGAGTACCGCGAGGCCCTGGAGGAGGTCATCGCCGCGAAGGCCGCCGGCGAGGCCCTGCCCGAAGCCCCCGCCCCCGCGGACGGCGGCAAGGTCCTCGACCTGATGGCCGCCCTGGAGAACAGCGTGCGCGCCGCCCGCGAGTCCCGCGCACCGGGCTCCGCGGGCGACGCCGAGGTCAGATCCCTGCGGCGCGGTGGCGGCACGCCGAAGGAGACGGGCGCCGGGAAGTCCACGGCCGCGGCGAAGAAGACCGCCGCCAAGAAGACGACCACGGCCCGCAAGACCGCGGCGCAGCCGGCGCGGGCGTCGAAGAAGAGCACCGCGAAGTCGGCCACGGGCAAGAAGACCCAGGCGAAGAAGACGACATCGCGGAAACGGCCGGCCTGACGGCCCGCGGGGCCGCGCCTCGGCGCGGACGCCTCCGTCAGCGCTCCCCCGGCACCGGCACATCCGCGCCCAGCAGCCCCTCCGCGCGCAGCTCCGCCCACAGCGCGGCCGGCAGCGCCTCGCCGAACCGGGCGGTGCCGTCGGCCACTTCGGCGGCCGACCGGGCGCCGAGCAGCACCCCGGAGACGGCCGGATGGCCGAGCGGGAACTGCAGCGCGGCGCTGCGCAGCGGCACCCCGTGCCGGGCGCACACCTCCTGCATCCGCAGGGCCCGCGCCACCAACTCCGGCGGCGCCGCGGCGTAGTCGTACCTCGCGTCCGGCCCCGGCCCCGCCAGCAGCCCGGAGTTGAACACCCCGCCGACGAGCACGCTCCGGCCACGCGCGGCGGCCTCGGGCAGCAGGTCGGTGAGCGCGGAGGTGTCCAGCAGGGTGTAGCGGCCCGCGCAGAGCACCATGTCGACGTCGGTGTCCCGGACGAAGCGGGTGAGCATCGCGGTCTGGTTCATGCCCGCGCCGATGGCCCGTACGACACCCTCGGCGCGCAGCCGTTCCAGCGCCGGGTAGGCCTCGCGCAGCGCCTGCTCGCCGTGGTCGTCGGGGTCGTGCAGCAGGGCGATGTCGACGTGGTCCAGACCCAGCCGGGCCAGCGACTCCGTCAGACTGCGGCGCACCCCGTCGGCGGAGAAGTCCCAGACGCGCCGGTGGGTGGCCGCGACCGCGAAGCCGTGCGCGAGATCGTCGCCGCCCCCGGTGTGCGGCACCAGGAGCCGGCCCACCTTGGTGGACAGGGTGTACTCGGCGCGCGGGCGCCCGCGCAGCGCGGCGCCCAGACGGCGTTCGGACAGGCCGAGCCCGTAGTGCGGCGCGGTGTCGAAGCCGCGGATGCCCGCGTCCCAGGCGGCGTCGACGGTGGCGTGCGCCTGCTCGTCGGAGACCGGGCGGTAGAGGTTGCCGAGGGCGGCGCAGCCCAGGGCGAGGCGGGGAAGGCGGGCGTCCATGCGGGAGACCTCTCTCAGAGCTCGGCGAAGCGGGTCAGCGCAGCCGCGGCGGGGTGCCGGCGCGCGCGGTGTCGACGGGCGGCCGCTCCTCCAGGGCGGGCAGGCTCCCGCGGCCGGTGGGGAAGGCGCGCACGGACACCTCCGGGCGCTCGCCGGTCAGCACCACGTCGATCACCCGGGCCCGGCACCCGGGGGAAGACGTGCACGCGCCGCACGCGGACCGCAGCCGCACGGCGCCGGGCAGCCGCTCGACCGGCGCGTCCAGCGGGTCGGCGAAGCGGCGGCGCACCCGCCGGTGAACTCCGGCAGCCGGGCAACACCATCGCCTCGCGCTGGTGGCGCTCCGGTATGTCGGCGATACCCGGCCAGTCGTAGGTGCGCCCGGTCGAGCCCGCGCCGTCGAACCAGATCTGCCAGCCCGGCGACCACATCGCCGCGCCCCCGAGCACCACGGGGGCGAACGCACCCCGTAGCCGGTGGGGGGACGGAACCGGGGGAGTGGCGTTCATGGCGAGCAGGCAAACAGCCCCGGCTTCCGAACGTCAAGGATCACGCGGGAACCGGCTGGCTTCCCGGCGATCGCGAACCGATCGGAAGAACGCCTTGCGGACGTTGGGGGTGCCGGTGCGCCCCGGGCCCCCGGCGGGGAGGCCAGGCGTCCCTCAGGCGGCCGAGCGCGTCCCCGGCGCCCGCAGCCAGTGGACGAGCAGCCCGAGCAGCGCGGCGTTGACCAGGCCGGACAGCGCCACACCGGCGGAGAAGACCAGCGGGGTGAGCCAGGAGAACGGAAGGATCGCGAACGCCGGCGCGGTGAGGAGAAAGCCGAGCGGAGCGGTCGCCATGAGCGGCCAGACGCCCGCGAAGCCCGGGTCCGGCGTCAGGTACACGGCGTACAGGAAGAACCCCAGCGCGGCGGCGACCACGGCCAGGTATCCGCGGGCGAGCCAGTTGTCCACGGCGGGCGCGAGCAGGGCCCTGAGCGGCCTGCGCGGCGTACGGCGTCGGGGCGAGGCGTTCGGCATGGTGGTTCCTCACGGTCGGTCCGGGTTGCCGGTTCCACGATGGATCGCCCGCCGCGCTCGGACATGAGTACCCGTACTCACCGGGCCCGCGCCGGTACCCAGCCGAGGCCGTGCGGGCGCGCGACCCGTCACCGCCGCGCGGTGGGCCGGACCACGCTCTCGCTGGAGTCGACCTGTTCGCCGTCCCGCAGGTCCCGCAGGTCCCGCAGCGGGCAGACGAGCCCGGTGCCGGCGCGGACGGCCCGCGAGCCGGGCCTCACACGGACGGGCCGTGCCGGTCCGGCGCCGGTTCGGCGCGCAGCGCGCGGGGCAGCCCGGGCAGCGCGCGCCAGTCGAGCGTCGCCGGAGCGCCGCCGTCGCCCCCGACCGTGGCGCACACGTCGGCCACCAGCCAGTGGGTGCCCGGCGCCAGCTCGCCGCGCAGGGCGGGCAGCGCCGTACGGGGCCACAGCAGATGGCCGTTGGGGTCGGGCAGCATGACCTCGGCCGCGCGCACGTCCAGCACATCCCGTATCGAGCTGTCGAGTTCACCGCACCCGGCCCACGCGCCGGAGCCCTCTGCGACCATGCCGGCGCCGTCCAGCGGAACCGCGAAGCCGCCCTCGACGGTGTGCAGCGGGCGGGGGGTGACCAGGCGGTGGACGCGGACGTGCCGGCCGGGCCCCGCGGGCAGCAGCCAGGTGTCGACGCCGACGTCGGGCCAGGGCAGCCAGCGGGCGTGCACCCTCCGCGCGGTCACCGAGCGGGACGCGCAGGCCACCCGGGACCGCCAGTGCAGGCCGTCGTCGCTGAGCAGCAGCGTGCCGTCCGGGCCCGCCGCCTCCGCGCCGAGCGGGCCGGTGGCGACGGAGCACCCGAAGGCCGTCGAGTACGCGAACTTGCCGTACTTCGCCGGGGCGTTGCGCACCCAGGTGTCGGCGGTGCAGGCGGCCAGCGCGGTGGTGTGCCCGCCGCCGTGCTGGACCAGCAGGCCCGCCTGCGGCTGCGGGTGCACGGCGTCCCGGGCGGGCAGGGGCTCCTCCGCGCAGGTCCAGAACGGGTGCCCGGCGGGCAGCGCCAGCGGCAGGAACGCCTTGAACGCCCAGTAGGGCGAGCCCGCCGCGTTGTACTGCTCGCTCATGAACTGGTTCGGGTAGGCGTAGCCGACCGACAGCGTCCCGTCGGGCGCGCACACCGGCTGCCGGAACCACCAGCGCAGATTCCGCGCCCACAGCCCGCGCACCACCCCCCAGGGCAGCGCCTCGACACCCGCGTACGCGAGCGCGCCCCAGAACGCCGCCTGCGCGAACCGGTACGTCAGGCTGCGGCCGAAGGGCAGCGCGGCACCGTCGGCCGCGAACCAGTGCCGGAACTCCCCGGCGAACAGCGCGGCCCGCTCCCGTACCCGCGCCACCACCTCCGCGTCGGCGTCCGGGGCAAGGACCGTGTACAGCAGCGTGTACAGATGCAGCGCCCAAGGGCCGTAGTAGTCACGGGGCTTGTCGTCCGGGCCGTCCGAGTACCAGCCGCCACCCCGGTGGTAGTCCTCGACACGGGCCAACGCCCGCTCGGTGAGACCCGGTTCGGGCGGCTCGCCGACCGAGGTCAGGCCCAGCTGCGCCATCACCGGGAACAGGTGCCAGTTGTTGTCGGGGACGCGCTCGGCCCGCGCCGCCCGGCGCAGCCAGCCGGCCAGCCGGGTCCGCTCCGCCGGGGCCAGCGGCTCCCACAGCTCCCCGGGCGCCAGGGCGAGGGCGAACCCGAGGACCGACGCCTCGACCAGCCGCTGGTCCATGGCGCCGGGCTCACCCCAGTACGCCGGGTGCCGTGGATCGGTGCCGGCGGCGACGGCCCGGCGGACGCGGTCCCAGCCGTCGTACCGCCCGCCCCCGGCCGCGAGCGGGGCGAGCCCCCACAGCGGCCGCACGGTCGCTTCCAAGTGGGCCACCCGGGGCGGGTAGGCGGTGCCGGGCGCGTACAGCGCCGCGTCGTCGGCGAAGCCGTCGGCGAGCGGGGCGCACAGGTCGAGCAGCGCGCGCTGCCAGTCGGCGCGGCTGTGCGGCGGGTTGCCGGAGAACGGGCGCGGTAGGTGACGGGTCATGGCTCCTCGTTCGGTGTGCGGGCCGGTGGACGTGCGGACTCGGACGCTGGTCCCACTGTGCCCGTGCCCGCCGGTCCGGTTCAGACGGAGCGCTCGAACTCCTCGCGCACCACGGGGCGGGCGAACGGCCGGCCGGCGACCAGGCGTTCCAGTCCGTCCAGCGCCGAGTCCGCCGTCCGGTGCGGCTCACCGCCGAGGGAACCGGCGATGTGCGGCGTCAGCACGACGTTGTCCAGGTCGCACAACGGGGAGTCCGGCGACAGGACCCTCGGCCCCACGGCCCCCGCCGTCCGCCTCGACTACACCCACGCCTGCGTGCCCTGGGCCTGGACCGGGACACCCCGGCACCCCCTGCCGGTCCACCACCTGACCCTGCAACCGTCACTGGCGGTCCGTGCTTCGTGTGGGCGGGGCGGGGAGGGGGAGGCAGGGGCGTCGAGGTCTGCGTGATGGGTCCTCGTGACCTGCCCGCCCAACAGGTCGTCGTAGGGCCGCACTTGCCGTCGCCGACGCGAGGACGGGCCACATCGGGCTAGTTAGTGTGATGAGCTGCCTAATGATTACGATCGCTGCGTGTGCGCGGCTGACCTCACCCAGGGCACGGCGGATTCCGTGCCGAACTCGGACCTCTCGGCAAGGGTGCTCGTGTGCCCGGCATACGGACGCCCGGAATCCCGAAAACATTGGCGTGACACGCTCGATAACGAAGTCGACTTTCTGCAACCGTCGTTGACGAGGTACCTGTCGCCTCTCCAACGTGAGCGCCTCAGCCGTCTCCACCCGGCGGGAGCGGCCCGCTTCTGGGGTGCCACGGCGACTCACGACAAGGCGATGTCAAAGGTCCGCACCGGTGACGTAGCGCTGTTCACCGGGGCGAAGAAGGTGCTCGCCGTGGGGGAGGTCGGCGCCATCTTCGTCAACCGCGAGGTCGCCGACGTGCTCTGGCCTCCGGCACCCGGCGGGAAGAGCTGGCATACGGTGTACAGCCTGCGCGAGTTCGTGAGGGCCGAGGTTCCGTACGAGGAACTGGCCGAATTGATCGGATATGCCAGGAACTACGGATTTCCCGGCCAGCTGGTCCTGGAGGGCGACAGAGCCCGGGCCGTCATCGAGGGGCTCGGCATCACGACCAGGACGGAACTGGAGCGACTCGGGGTCGAGGAGCCGCCTGCCCGTGATCCGCTCCCGGCGCAGCGCACTCCCCTGGAACGGCAGCACACCCCGGTCGTCACCTTCGAGCGTGCGGCGTCGACGGCCCTGTACAGGCGTGAGGAACAGCCGTTGGTCACGGAGTACTGCGCCACCCTCGCCACCACCCCCGAACGCTTCCGCTCTCCCGTGGGCCTCTGCGACATCTATGTACAGGACCCCGCCGGTGTGGAGGTCATCGAAGCGAAGAGCCGCACCGGGCACGCGTACGTTCGCGAAGCCCTCTCCCAGTTGCTGGACTACGCCCCGCACAGCCCCCGCCCCGTGGACCGACTCGCCGTACTGGTCCCCGGCCCCCTCGACGAACGGGAACTGCGACTGCTGCACCGGTACGGCGTCGATTGCATCCACCGAGTGTCCCCGGGTGTCTTCAGGCGGATTCCGGCCCCGGACGACAGGCGGCGCCTGATGAAGAGGGCGTGGACGGACGGCTGAGTTCGTCAGCCGCCCCGTCGGAGCCGGCCCTGTGCCGCTCCCGCGGTGGTGACAGCCCGCGCGTCGACGCCCTCGGTGGACCGACGGCCGACACACGCCTGTCCCAAGGGTCGGCCGGCGTCCCGCACACCTGAAACCGGACAAGCTCACCGAGCGTCGCGTCCACCACGCAAACGGCCGTTGCCTGTCCACGCGACCGGCAGCGCGCCCCGCCCGCCATGCCCCCTCCGACTCGGCGCCGGCGGCCGATCGAGTGAGCCCGACACGCCCGCGAACCCAAGGCATCGCAAACACGGCCCCCCTCCGCGGCCACGATGAGACGGAGCCGATATTGTCGTAACCGGGGCAAAAGGTTAGCCTTCCCTAAGTTGTTTGGGCGATCCCGGTGCGAGGGTGTCGATGGTCTCAGTGCAGTTGGGTGCGCGCCGCAAGAGCGGTGTGTCCGTGCCGGTGGACTCCGGGGCGGACGCACGGCTTTCGGACCTGCGCCCCGGAATGAGCGGCGAAATCACCGGCATCGACGAGTCCGTCGAGCCGAGCACCGCCCGACGCCTGTTCGACCTGGGGTTCGCCCCGGGCACCGAGGTCACCGTGCTGCGCCGGGCCCCGCTCGGCGACCCCGTCGTCTTCCAGGTCGTGGAGTACGAGATCGCCCTGCGCAAGGAACAGGCCGTGGGCATCCGCGTACGGCGCACCGCATGAGCGCGCACTGCGGCCCGACCGGCGCGACGACCGGCACGCTCGACGGCGGTACCCGGCTCGCTCTGGTCGGCAGCCCGAACTCGGGCAAGAGCACCCTGTTCAACGCCCTGACCGGTCTGCGCACCAAGACCGGCAACTACCCCGGCGTCACCGTCGCGCGCTACGAGGGAACCGCGCGCGTCGGCAAGCACGAGGTGGTCATCGAGGACCTGCCCGGCACCTACAGCCTCGACCCGATCAGCCCGGACGAGCAGGTCGTCGCCGACGTCCTCGACCCGGACAACCCGGACCTCGGCACCCCCGACGGCATCCTCGTCACCCTGGACGCGACCACACTGCGCCGCTCCCTCGGCCTGCTCGCCCAGGTCATGCGGACCGGCCTGCCGATCTGCGTGGTGCTCACCTTCCGCGACGAGCTGGCCCGCCGCGGCGGCACCCTCGACGTCGCCGCCCTCCGCCGCGCCCTCGGCGTGCCGGTCGTCGCGGTGACCGGCGGTTCGCGCAACGATCTCGCCGAGCTGCAGGCCACCCTGCCCGACTCGGCCTCCTGGGAACGACCGGTCCTCCCGCCGCCCACCGACCCGGCCCAGCGCCGGGCCTGGGTGGAGTCCGTGCTGGCCACCGCCGGCTACGAGGTGCCGGAGGCCGACCAGCGCACCCGGCGCATCGACGCCGTACTGCTGCACCCGCTGTGGGGCACGCTGATCTTCTTCGCGACCATGTTCGCGTTCTTCCAGATCATCTTCACCGTGGCGACACCGCTCCAGGACGCGGTACAGAGCGTCTTCGATCGGCTCGGCACCCTGGTCACCGAGTACGTCTCCAACCCCCTGCTCGCCGGCTTCCTCGGCAACGCCCTGATCGGCGGCCTGGGCAGCGTCGTGGTGTTCCTGCCGCAGATCGCCCTGCTGTTCCTGATGATCTCGCTGCTCGAAGGCAGCGGCTACCTCTCCCGCGCGGCCTTCCTGATGGACCGCCTCATGGCCAGGGCCGGCCTGGAGGGCCGGGCGTTCGTCGCCCTGCTCTCCTCCCTCGCCTGCGCCATCCCGGGCATCATGGCCACCCGGTCCCTGCCGTCCGCCAAGGACCGGTTCGCGACCATGATGGGCGCGCCGCTGATGACCTGCTCGGCGCGGCTGACGGTCTACGTCCTGCTCACCGGCCTGCTGGTGAGCCCCGGCACCAGGGTAGGCCCGTTCGGCGCCCAGGGCGTCGTCATGTTCGCCCTGTACCTGGTCGGCGCGCTCTCCGCCATGGCCACCGCCTGGGTCTTCAAACGGTTCAGCAGCCGGGGCGGCCCCGTGCTGCCGTTCTACATGGAGATGCCGTCCTACCGCCTGCCGCGCCCGCGCTCGGTGGCCGACGCCATCTGGAGCGCGTGCAAGGGCTTCCTCGCCAAGGTCGGCCGCATCATCCTCGTCGTCACCGTCGGCCTGTGGCTCCTCCTCAGCCTGCCCATGCACAGCGACGCCCAGCTGCGCTCCGCCGGCGTCGACCCGGCCGACCGCACCGCGGTCTCGGCCTACGAGGTCGACCACAGCTACGCCGCGGACATCGGCCACGCCATCGAACCCGTCTTCGAACCCCTCGGTTTCGACTGGCGCATCAACGTCGGCGTGCTGGGCTCGCTGTCCGCCCGCGAGGTCTTCGTCGCCACCCTCGGCCAGGTCGCCGCGGCCCAGAACCCCGACCAGCCGACCGAGGCCCTGACCCACATGACCTACACGGACGGCCCCCACCAGGGACAGAAGCTGTTCACCCCGGCCACGACGGCCGCGCTGCTGGTCTTCTTCCTCTACGCGCTCCAGTGCATGTCGACCATCGGCGTCATGCGCCGGGAGACCGGCTCCTGGAAATGGCCGGCGGTCGCCTTCGGCTACATGTTCGTCCTGGCCTGGACGATGGCCTTCGTCACCCACACCGTCGTGGGCGCCCTGACATGACCGCCGTCCCCATGCACCCCGAGCCCACGACCGACCCCCGGACGGTCCGCTGGGTCATCCCCGCCGGCACCCTCCCCCTCGTCGGCCCGGTCACCGACGCCCCGGCCGACCTCGGCACCATGCTCCGCTCCGGCACCATCGCCGCCATCGAGGTGGAGCCCCAGGCCGTCCTGATCCGCCTCGCCCCCGACCACGCCTGGGCCACCACCGGCCCCCGCGTCCGCGACGCGCTCGGCACGGCACTGGGCCACCCCGACCAGTGGCGGCCGGCCACCACCCCGACCGAGGACGACCTCCTCCACGCCGCCCTCCAGGACGTCCTGAACGGCCCGGCCGGCGACTACATCCGCTCCCACGGCGGCGAGGCCACGATCGTCTCCGCCCAGGACCGCAGGGCCGAGGTACGCCTCTCCGGCACCTGCACCCACTGCCCGGCCGCGGACTTCACCCTGCACTCCCGCCTGGAATCGGAACTGCGCAAGCGCTTCCCCGCCCTCCTCGAACTCCGCGCCACGGAACAGCCGGGCCGACGACGGCCGGGGCCTACATGGCTGTCGCTGCGGCGGCGGGGGGCTTGAGCAGGAAATCCAATCCGGAGTACGGATTGTCGTACTGTCCGACTAGCCTTCCGCGCATGGGGCTTGGCGACATCGAGTACGAACACGTCATCGCGGCGACCGAGGAGTTCCGCCGTCTGGGCCGGGACAACTTCCTGCAGACGTACGGCTTCGGACGAGCCAGGTCGTACGAACTGGTCCTGGACGGCATGCGCTACGACTCGAAGGCCATCGCCGGAGTCGCCCACGGACACGCCACCGGCGCATTCCTAACCGCGGGAGACTTCAGCGGCGGCGCGGCCACGGTGGCGCGACGCCTGCGCGAGCTGGGCTTCGTGGTCGAGACGGGGGAGACACCCCCGAACCGCGCGACCCTCCTGGAGCGCCTGCGGAAACTGAAGGTCTCGCACGGCCCCGGAAGCCCGGGGCCCAGCCGGCACCAGCCGTTGAGCCTCCTGTGGGCCATATCCCGCGCTGCCGACGAGCGGCCCCGCATGACCCCGTGGCCGCGGTTCCGCGAAGAAGTCGGCCCGCTCCTGGTCGAGTTCGGCCTTCCCAACGCGAAGGCCACCCCGGAGTACCCCTTCTGGCACCTCCGCGGCAGCGGACTGTGGGAGGTCCAGGGCATACCGGCCGAACTGACCGACGCCATGCCGAAGCTGAGCATCCTCGACGCCCACCACCCCCGGGCCGGATTCAAGGAAGAGTTCGCCGGCCTCCTCCTCGACCCGGTGACCCGCCTCGACGCCATCGCCACGCTCTGCGAAACGTATCTCCAGGACGTCGACCGCCAGACCCTCTTCGCGCGCATGGGCCTGGCCGGATACACCACGGCCGGCGGTCTGGCGAGCCTTCCGGAAGACGCGAACGACGATGTCGGCACGGACGACCCCACCCGGGCGACCGGCCCCGCTCCCCGCCGCGACACCAACCGCTCCGTCATCGTCCGCGATGTCTCCCTGGCCAGGAAGGTCAAGGAACTGGAGGGCGACCGGTGCCAGATCTGCGACACGACCCTGCGCCACCTGAACCGCCCGTACAGCCAGGCGGCCCACATCAGAGGCCTGGGCAGCCCCCACCACGGCCCCGACGAACTGCCGAACCTCCTGTGCCTGTGCGCCAACTGCCACGTCCTCTTCGACGGCCTGGAGATCTACGTCGACCCGGACGGCCTGGTCAGGGGAACAAGAGACGGCAGAGCCCCCCACCCGCTCCGCCGCGCCCCCGCCCACCCGATCGACGAGGCGCACCTCGCCTACCACCGCAACCTGTGCCGCATCAACGACCACGAGCCGACCGCCGGCTGACCGGTCTCCCGCAGTCGACGTCCGGGGGGACGACATGAAGTTCGACCAAGAACTGGCAGACGAACTGGACAAGGCGCTCCTCGCGCAGCCACTGCCCGCGGACGCCGTGGCCGCACTGGCCCGCTGGCTGGCCGACCCCGACAGAGGCGGGCGGTATGCGCGGGGCACCGCGAGCCACGGCATCGACTACCTCCCGTCGAGCTGGACGGCCGTCGAGCCCTGGCCGGCATCACTCGCCGACCGGTCGGTGCCCGGGCCGCGCACGGTGACCCGGGGTGACGTGGCGGCCGTGGCGCAGGCCGCGTCGCACTCGGACAACTGGGCCGAGGCCTTCGTCGCGAGCCAGGTCTGGGGCTACGGCCGCAGGGGCTACGGCCCGGGCCGTACGAGAACGGTGCTCGACCACTCTTCCCACGGAGAGGTCTTCGAGCGCGCGGTGTCCCTGCTCCGGAACCACGGAGCGAAGGCGGCGTACGAGAAGCTGAACGGGGTGCACCGGCTAGGCCCTGCCTTCCTCACCAAGTTCTTCTACTTCGCGGGCTTGGTCCTGCCGGAGGCCAAGGGACTGCCCCCGCTGATCCTCGACATGCGGCTGGCCCGGGTCCTCCGCCTGCACGCCACGAGGGTCGGCCACGACGCGGGCTACGACTGGGCCGCCCCGATCGCCCGCCGGATCTGGCGAGACGGCGGCTGGACTTCCCACCGGTACGACGTCTACCTGCGATGGATGCACGCGATCAACAGCCAACTCACCACCGAGGTCAACGGCTGGCCCGCGTCCCCGGACATCCTCGAACTGGCACTCTTCGACGGAGCCTGGACCCCGACGGACCGGCCGCCAGGAACTGCGCGGTGAGCAGGACACCTCCCTCGGATCCCACCGAAATGACCAAGAGGGAGACCGAGACGCACCAGCTCAGGCAGTGTGGGGGGACACACGTTATGGGCCGGGGCCGCAAGGACCGAAGTTGAGCGGATCTGAACGTTCCCGATCCGCCCGGGCCCGGTGACCGATCGCCGACGGGCGCGTTGTGCTGCACAAGGAGGACATGTGGCGACCGAGACGTTCAGCATCGACAAGCGGCCCTTGCGGGACCTGCTGCGACAGGTCCGGTCAGGGAAGATCCAGTTGCCCGAGTTCCAGCGCGGCTGGGTGTGGCCCTGGCCCAACATCGCGAGTCTGCTGGCCTCGGTGTCGCTCAACTACCCGATCGGCACCGTGATGCTGCTTGAAGGCGGGGGAGACGTCCGGTTCAAGTACAGGCCGATCGAGGGTGCCGCCCCGGGCGAGCAGGTGCAGCCCGAGTCACTGGTGCTCGACGGGCAGCAGCGGCTCACCTCGCTGTTCCAGTCGCTTGCGATGGACCGCCCGGTGGAGACGCAGGACGAACGCAAGCGCCGGGTGAGCGGCTGGTTCTACGTCGACATGGTCAAGGCCCTCGATGAGAACGAGGACCGCGAGGACGCGATCCGTTTCATCCCGCCCACCCGCAAGGTGGTCAACTTCCGAGGCGAGGTCCTGGAGGACTACTCGACGAGGGAGTTGGAGTACCAGCACCGCGTCTTTCCGCTGCGATGCCTCTTCGACAACTCATGGGGCGACGGATTCGCCCGCCACTGGGGTTTCGCACCGGATGCGATGGAACTCTGGTACGGCTTCCGGGACAGCTTCATCCGGTCGTTCGACCTCTACCACTTCCCGGTCATCGAACTCGGCAAGGACACCCCGCGTCAGGCCGTCTGCCAGGTCTTCGAGAAGGTCAACACGGGCGGAGTCACGCTCACCGTTTTCGAGTTGCTGACGGCGACGTACGCCGCCGACGAGTTCGATCTGCGGCGTCACTGGCATGAGTGCCGCTCCGCCTGGGACGCGCCCGAGTACGCCATCCTGCGGGACGTCTCCAACACCGACTTCCTCCAGGCGGTCACTCTCCTGGCCACCGCCGAGCGGCGGCGCCGCGAGGAAGAGGCCGGTACGGACGAGGAGCGCCTGCCACGCATCGGCTGCAAGCGCAAGGACATGCTCGCGCTGAGCCTGGAGGACTACCGCCGGTACGCACCCGATGTCGTCGCCGGCTTCAAGGCCGCCGCGAAGTTCCTGCGCCAGCAGTTCGTCTTCGACACGCGCTTCCTGCCGTACGGCACTCAGCTCATTCCCCTGGCCGCGATCCTCGCCCTCGCCGGCAAGGACGCGGAGACCGCGGGCGCGCAGGAGAAACTGGCCCGCTGGTACTGGTGCGGAGTGTTCGGCGAACTGTACGGCGGCACGACCGAGACCCGGTTCAACCTGGACCTTCCCGACGTCGTCGACTGGATCCACGGGTCGGCGAACGAACCTCGCACGGTCACCCAGGCGCAGTTCGCGGCGAGCCGCCTGCTGACCCTGCGGACCCGGCAGAGCGCCGCGTACAAGGGCATCTACGCGCTCCTGCTCAAGGCGGGCGCCGCGGACTGGCGGACGGGCGAGAAGGCGGAGGTCAGCGTCTACTTCGACGAGGCGATGGACATCCATCACATCTTCCCGCAGGCCTGGTGCCAGAAGAACGGCCACGAACGCTCGGTCTACAACTCCATCGTCAACAAGACACCGCTGACGGCTCGCACCAACCGGATCATCGGCGGCCACGCGCCCTCCGAGTACCTCCAGCGCCTCGCCAAGGCGGCCGAAACCAGCCCGGAGGGTGTCGAGCAACGCATCCGCACCCACCTCGCGGACCCCGGCCTGATGCGCGCCGACGACTTCGACGCCTTCTTCGAGCAACGCCGGAAGGTCCTCCAGGACCACATCGCGGTGGCCATGGGCAAGCCGGTGGTCGACGACCACATCCCGGGCCAGCGACCGGAGACGGAGATCCAGGCGGCGGAGGACGAGCGGGAAGCGGACGTCTCAGCCCCTGCGCATCCGTGACCGCCCGGGCCGCGGCCGAGCCGCGTGTGCGGTAACCCCTGCGGCCCAACGGGCAGTTGACTACCCTTCGGGTGTGAACACCGTCCACGCCAGGCTCTGGCGGACCACAGTCGCGATCGGCTCCGACGGTCTGGCGGAGGCGGTGATCGCGACCGAACTCGGCCGTCGTTCCCTGCCCGTCTCCCTTTCGCAGCTCGTCAGCATCAACGCGCTGGCGTGTGACCTGCGTGGCGTCATCGACGAAGGCGTCCACGACCACGAGGTGAACCTGCTGACCAGCTACATCGCGGAGGCAACGAGTGGGACTCCACTGACTGCTCACTACTCTCGGTTGCAGGCCGCTTCTCGACACATACGCAGCTTCGTCAGCGAGTGCACGGGTCTCGGCGTCATGTCGGCCGTGAGTGAGGAGCTGTTCGCATGGAAGCCCGGCAAGCGATCGCTGAACAGCTTCGACGTGCTTCCGCGGCGACTCGGCGTCGTTTTCGGAAGGAAAGGACCGAGACCGGACCTGCTGTTCCACCTGGAATCCGGTGCCATCGCCGGGGAAGCCCGCGGACGCAGCCGCAAGGAGCAGACGCTCTTTCCCAAGTCCGCGACCAAGCCCCAGAAAGGCCGCATGCTCACCCTGGCGAACTGGTCCATCGACCACGCTGATCATCCGTACTTCATGAGCTGGGTATGGATAGGCCCCTCTGGGGTCGTTGTGGATATCTTCGTCCCCGACGACGAGCAGGTGACGAAAAGCATCGCAAAGGATTGGACGGTCAGCGCCGAGGGCGAGCGATGGGTTATGGAACACGAACGATCCCGACGTCGGCGCCCCACCACCCCGATAGCCGACTTTTCCGAGGATGTGGCGCCTGAAACCGGGCCAATCCTTTCCGCACGCACGTACTCGACCCAGGCTCCAGCCGGAATGGCACAGCGATTCCGTCTGGAGGAATACGCCGCCGAGGCCGACGAGAGGGCGGAGGCAACGATGGACGAGCTGTACAGACGTTCCTCCACGACCGTCGGAAGCGTGGCCGGCGTGCCGGTCAGAGGCAAGTGGATCACCGCGAACGCGCTCGGCCCGGCCACTCATGAGGTCTGGTCGGCGTTCTCGAAGCGGGCGTACCCCGCACGGGCCGCGCACAGCGCGGCCGGCGTTCCCTCGGGATCGATGCCGTCCTGGACGGCAGGCTGCTGACCGTCGTTCGCCGCATCGACGAAGACCGGCCCAGCTGGGAGCGCATCGAAACGGATCTCCTGTCGCCTTCGTAGCTCTGACAGCGTCCTTCAGCCGGCCGAGCGGTCCCCTGCCCGAGAACGAGTGAGGGCCGAGCGCGGCGGGTCCCGCACCCCCATGGGACATCCTCAGGCCCATGCCTGGCCCGAGACCAAGGGCCTCGCCCCTTGTGATCCGAGCTTGATCAGCGCAGGGCGCCCTGCCCGCTGCCAGGTGGCCGTCCGGGATTCTTCAAGCCGCCGCAGTTACTGCAGACCTTTTGGGTACCCGCCGAACGAACCATACGAAAGCGGATATTCCGGAGGTGATTGGCATGGCGACCGCTCCTCGGTCCGACATGGCAACCCATCCTGACATCATCGAGATGCGCGAACGCCACGAGATGGCCGAGCGCAGCGCGAGCACCCCGAAGGCACAGGGCATGGAGACCATGGCCCTCCTCACCGGGCTGTACCTCGCGGCCTCGCCGTGGATCACGGGCTTCAACGGCCTCTCCACTCTGGCGGTCAACAACCTGATCGTCGGCATCGCCTACGCACTGCTCATGAGCGGTGGCTTCGGCCGCGCCTACGAACGCGTGCACAGCATGGCGTGGGCCGCTTGCGCGCTGAGTGTGTGGACGATCATCGCGCCGTGGGTCGTGGCCGGGAACGTCGCCACGACGAAGACCATCATCAACAACGTCGTCATCGGCGCCATAGGCCTGCTGGTGGCCCTGATGGCCGCCTCGATCGGCCGCCCGAAGGACCGGAGCCGGGGATCGTCCGGCCGCATGTCCGCACCCTATGAGGGGGGCCGCAGCTGACCGGATGCGGGGAAAGGGACGCCCCGGTCGTGAGGAAAGCCGGCCAGCGCTGGCGACCTCCTCAGCTGCCCAGGGCGTCCCAAGATCCCGAAGCCGCACCGAATTCTATTCACTTACCACCGCGGGAAACTTTCTTCCCTTTTCCCGCATGAGCTCACGGGTCGGGGAAGACGAGCCGCAGAACGATCTCGTCGTCGTCGATTTCTCCGGTCGGCTCAAATCCGAACTTCTGGTAAAAGGGCCAGGGCTCGCCATCACCCGGATCGTAGCTGGTCAGCAGCTCCGTGGCGCCATCCGCGCGGACCAGGGCGGCGATCTGGGTGAGCGTCTCCCGGCCGATCCCTCGCCTTTGGTGGTGCTTATCGACGAGGAGCCGCCAGATGAAATGCCGCCCTTCGTACGGACCAGCCGGCGGCTTCCACGACAGCATCACGAAGCCGACTGGCTCGTCACCGAGGTACACCGCGCGGCACCAGGAATTGGCCTCCGGACTGCTTACCATCTGCTTGAGCGACTTGGCCGCGGAGGCGACGAACTGCCTCTCAGACCGTGTTTGAGATCTTGTGTACCTTGCGGTCAGGGTGATCGTTGACTCTGATGTGGCTGGTGGGGGCTATCCGTCGGACCTGGCGGATGAACAGTGAGAGTTGGTCGAGCCGTTGCTGCCGCCCGCGCGGGTGGGGCCGAAGGGCGGGCGGCGGGAGAAGCATCCGCGACGGCGGATCATCGATGCGATCTTCTACGTGGTGCGGACTGGGTGCGCCTGGCGTCAGTTGCCGAACGACTTCGCTCCCTGGCCCACGGTGTACTGCTACTTCTCGTGGTGGCACGACGACGGCACGGTCGTACGGATCCATGACGCCCTGCGCAGCCAGGTCCGTGAGGCCGACGGCCGCACCGCCGACCCGAGCGCCAGGCTGATCGACTCGCAGTCGATCCGTGTCTGCCGATGAATAGTCCACAGCCCCAGGCCGTACGCTCACTCCGCGCGCCCGAAGCCCCCGGCCTCAGCTTTCACTGATGACGGGGGCTTCGGACATCCCATGCTGGGTTCCCCTGGACAGGATTGGAACCTGCGCACACGGCTCCGGAGGGCACGCGCAGTACGCGCATTTCAACAGGTCAGCGAGGTGTGCCCACCGATGTGCGTCTCGCTGGTCCACGAATGGGCCGTGAGCAGCCGTCACGCGCTACCCGTCGCCCGCGTCCCTCGGGTCAGGCGTCAACGAGGCGCGCATGTACGGCAGGGCGTGCTCTTCGGGTGCCACGTGAGAGGTAAGCCGTGCAGGCGGACCGCTTGAACGGCGTTACGACAAAACGGAGCTCGCCATTCCACTGTTCTAAGTATGCCGCCCTGCATCGTAAATCGCGAAAAAATAGGGCATACAAAGCAGAAAGTTGCTAACTGGGTCAATCTTCCTTTACTGGATGAAAATCCTCCCCTGGGGCAGGGCGGGTGGAAAAAGTTCAGGAGCATCGTCAAAAACGAGGCGGCCAGGGACTCTATGTGGCGTGGACGTTGATGACGACGGGATCAGACCTTCAACGACGAGCCTCACGGAGGAGATCGAGGAACTGGTTCGGGAGGGGTACTTCGACGGCATGGTCGGGCGGTTGTCAGCCAGGTTTCCGAATTTGCCTTGGCATGACGTCGAGGATGCAGTAGAAACTGCCGTCGTCACTGTCCTCAAAGCTACCTCAGAAAGAAAAGTTATCGATGGACCACGTGGCTACCTGTACGCGGTGGCGTTAAACGAACTGCGTAAACGCGCGAAAGCCGGTGGTGCCGCTGAGTATGACGCCGAAATCCACGGAAGAGCGGAAAGCTCGGTAGAAGACGAGATCCTCGGACGAGAACTCTTCCGAGTTATCAAGAAACTGGTAGACAAATGGGAGAGTGGTCGCATGCGCACCATCACCCTGCTCTTCTTGGAGTCGGCGTCCGAGGGGGAGAGATTGTCGCTCGTAGAAGCAGCCAGACTGGCCTCCGAGATTCTCGGAGAACAGGTCCCCATAAATTCCGTGGGCAAGACGAAAGAGAGGGGGCTGCGCCGACTGGCTGAGCAGCTTGGGAATCTCGATCGGGAACACATTTCCAGCACCGTCAAGTGACATAGGAGTAACGACATGGACGGTATTCAAGACGACCTCTTCACCATTCGTGCCGTGCACGCAGCCAAGGACCTCGTGGACGAGGCTTTGACGCTTTCCGCAGATTACGGCCACGAGGTTTCAGCCGTAGTGCAGCTCGCAGCCCAGCAAACGCTGGACGAGGAATCAGCCCGCAGCCTGTTTACCCGCATTTTGGTCGTGTTGCGGGGAGGGGTAGGCCTCGGAACTCAGGATCGAGAGAGGGTGGCTGCCATGGTCCAGGACGAGGTCACACAGCTGGTCATCGGCCGACAGAGGAATCCACGAGAGGAGGTTTCTGGCGGAATCGTCTTGGTCGCACGAAACGGACTGCAACCGCATCGTGTTACGCCGATGCCCATCTTTAACGGTCAACAGGTTCCGTTGGAGGAGGGCTACGTGGATGTGACCCAGCTTGACCTTTGGAAGGGAAATCATCGCGTCGAGCTGTATGTGAAAGAGTTCCAGGAGCGTAACGGTCGCGAACCTGATGAAGTTGAACTGTTGCGGCTGGTGCAGGGAGATCTCGCGCTTCCCAGCGTCAATGATCGAGATCCTTTCGGCATCGTTCCGCTCGCGCGAAGCATCGCGCGAAAGGGAGTGGAACGCCCTCCGATCATCACTTATGAGGGGGAACCCAAAGACGGAAATCGGCGAATCGCGGCCGCCAAGTACGTGGTCGGCAGCTCTGACTTCACCCACGAGGAGAAGGAGCGAGCGCGCTGGATCCGGGTTTGGCGTGCTCCTCTGGGAACGACTGAAGATCAATTTGAAGCGATCGTAGTTGCTCTTAACTTCGAAGACGACCACAAAGAACCTTGGCCGGAATACGTCAAAGCCCGGCTCGTAGTCGAAAGGTATCGTATCCTGCGCGAAAATATCACCGGACGAATCACTGAGGCGAAGGACCGTGAAGTTCGCGCAGAGGTAGCCAAGCAGTTCGCCATCATGCCAGCGGAAGTGCGGCGCTATCTTCGAATGGTTCGATGGGCGGAAGACTTCGAGCTGTACCACACTGAAGAGCGGGGCAAGGACACCGCAGATGTTCGGTACAAGTCGAACGACATCTTCCAGTGGTTCTACGAGATTGATGCCGGCCGCGGCGCAGACAAGCTGACCAACAAGCTTGATCAAGACGACGACCTCAAGCCCGTCGTCTACGACTTGATGTTCGACGTACTGGAGAGCGGTGCCGAGGTTCGGCACCTGCACAAGGTCGTTGCTGACGAGAACTCTCTGAAGTTGCTGCAGCAGGCCCATGAGGCCTCAGCGGTGAGCAAGGATCAGGCTCTCAACTTCGTCCGCGAGGCAATCGCCGAATCACAGCGCAGCAGTCCCACTAAGCGGTTGGGCTTTGAGCAGTGGCTCAAGTCCGCCGTTCAGCGGCTCGGCCAGGCCCCGCCCGACCACTGGCGGGGCATCGAGAACACGGAGCTTCTCTGCGACCTCGCGCGTGTGTTTCGCAGTGCTACGGGAGCAGTTGAAGGCGAGCTTGTCAGCCGGGGGAAGCTGCCTAGGGGTGATCAGTGAGTTCACTGATCGGCAAGATCGACCTCACACCTGACCGGCGAGGGGCGTTGATTACGCCCCTCGCCGACGCGGGAAGGCTGCGGAGCTCCCTCAAGGGGAGCAACCCGGACCTGCGTTTTCGTAGAACATCCGATGGTTTCATCCTCGACCTTGCAGCACTTCCCAAGATCGACGCAGCCCTAGGCGACAAGCTTCAGTGGAGTCCACTCGCACGCCGTGCTGCATCGAACCGCGCGGCGATTCAGGAGTCGGCAGCTGATGTGCTCCTTGCAGCTACGAAGATCAAGGCGGGTAGTGCAGAGGTCGCTCGCCAGTTGATCAGTGACAGTAGCTTGACTGACATGCTCGATGACCACCAAGCACTGAACGTGGCGGCACTTACTATCCCAGACTCCTGGGGTGGCTGTGTCTTTGACGAGCAGGGGACAGGCAAAACGGTGACGCTGATTGCCACGTTCGACCTCCTCGTTGAACGAAACCACGCTGACGCGCTACTCGTGGTCGCACCAAAATCGATGATTGGCGAATGGGCCGTAGAATTCGAACGATTTTGCGGCGGCCTGTATCGTGTCGCCATTGCAGATGGGGACCGCCGTGCTAAGTCACGTGCCTTCCACTCGGGCGCTGACGTTGTCGTGGTCAACTACGAGACGGTCGTCTCGAATGCTGCCGACTTGGAACTTCTGGCACGGCGCTGCCGACTTATCCTCGCGGTTGACGAATCCTTCAATGTAAAAAACCCTGATGCGCGGCGAACTCAAGCAATCAAAGATCTGCGAGAGTGGTGCTCCCGTGCTTATGTATTGTGTGGGACGCCAGCGCCAAACTCGCCATCGGATATTGTGGCCCAGTTTGATTTGGTTGATTTGGGTCTCACTTTCAGAGGAGTGAAGGTTGACCTCAGAGACCCTGATCTTGCAGATGAGATCCGTGACGCCATGTCATCTCGGGGCCTATACGTGAGGAATCTCAAGAAGAACGTGCTGTTCGACCTCCCGCAGCGAGCATTCACAGACGTTCATGTAGAGATGGAGCCTGAACAGCGAGCCGCGTATGAGAAGATCCTCGATGGCTTGATTGAGGAGGTAGAAGGCGCCACAGACCTCTCGTTCTCGAAAAGGATGGTGCATTTTCTGGAGCGAAGGGCAGCACTTCTTAGGGTCTGCAGTGATCCGGCATTTTTGGTCCCCGGATACAACCAGACTCCGTCAAAAACGGCCGCACTGGATGTAATCCTCGAAGACCTCGTCCATGTGCGTCGCGAAAAAGTCGTGCTGTGGTCGTTCTATCGGGCCAGCTTGGAACGCTTGGCGTGTAGGTATAAGCGATACGGCTTGGTGCGAATTGATGGCTCAGTTGTGGATCGAAATGAGCGGCGCGAGGCCGTTCGTAGCTTCCAGGAGGATGATCACACAATGATCTTTCTGGGCAACCCGGCGGCGGCTGGTGCCGGCCTTACATTGCATCGGTCGCGGGTGGCGGTTTATGAATCTCTTTCGAATCAGGCAGCCCACTACTTGCAAAGCTTGGACCGAATTCACCGACGCGGGCAGAAGCTGGATGTGGAATACGTAACCCTGCTGTGCCGCGACAGCATTGAGGAGCTGGAGTATCAACGCTTGCTGACCAAGTCTCAGGTTCAAGCCGAACTGCTCGGCGACCCATCAGAACCGCGTCGAAACCGACAGGTGTTCTTGTCCGACCTGTTGGCGGCCAAGGAACTGCTACAAGGAGGGAGGTGACATGGGGGCGCCTAGCGTCGAGCACGAACTCAGGGTTCAGGCCTTGGACGCTTTGGGCGTGCTGGCTGGCTACACAAGCCGCATAGACGTTGGGGATCAACTCTGCCCAGATGTAGTGCGGTTGGACCCTCGACGACCGCGGCTGTTCGTAGCAGACGCCAAGGCAACTGAGACCCCTGGACTGCACGCCACGCACGTGAGGTTGCACGCTTACATGGTCTCGGTTCGTATGTGGACTAGGGTCGGCTTCCAGGTACGTTTGGCGCTTGCCCATCGCCCAGAGCCTGGGGGGGCACAGGAGTGGCTTACTGTGCTGGTGAGTCTCTGTCGAGCGACCAAGGTCTGGTCGGCCGACGCTGGTACCCGACAGCTTGCTCACGACACCATGCTGACCTGGATCGACCTGCTGGCCGAGACTCGGCAGCGTGTTGTGTAGGCCGACGGAGCGTGTAGCTCCGCGGTGCTCTGGCAGCTGCGTGCTTTGCCACATGCGCGACGGCGTCGGCTCGACGAGTGACAGATGGGCGCGCTACTGTTCTTGCTATGCTAGAGACTCCCGGCTCAGTGCCCAGCCGCCCGCTCACCGCGATCGACCTTTTCTGTGGTGCGGGCGGGTTGACTCAGGGCTTCAAGTCTGTTGGTTTCGACGTTAAGTTCGCACTCGACCTAGACCAAGACTCCTGCGCTACGTACAAGCTGAACCATCCTGAGGTTGAGGTTGAGTGCGCATCGATCACTGACTTCACTCCGGAAGAGATCGCTTGGCGCGCTGGTGGACAAGTCGACGTGGTAATCGGGGGTCCGAGCTGCCAGGGTTTTAGCACCGCAGGTAGGCGTACGCGCTGGGTGGATGAGGCGGACGAGCGCAACGCCCTGTGGAAGCACATGCTGGCTGTTGTGAGTCACCTCCGCCCTAGGGCGTTTCTCATGGAAAACGTACCTGGCATGGTCTACTGGCGCGATGGTCAGTTCGGAAAGGTGATTCTCGAAGAGTTTGAGAAGCTAGGGTATTCGGTCTCTAAGGACATTCTCCTGGCGGCTGATTACGGTGTTCCGCAGCGTCGTCGTAGGCTTTTTATTGTCGGAATCCTGGGAGATGGTGAGTTTCAGTTCCCTCAACCTACCCACATGGGTGGATGGAGGCGGGACACTCTGCATCTGTGGGAGAAGAAGCGCAAAGAAAAGGGCCTGCTGAAGCATCTGACCGTTTGGGATGCGATTGGTGACCTGCCGCCTATCGAGGATGGGTCTGGACTGGTTGAACAGGCCTATGGAGCTGGTCGCAGGTCTACCCCGCTGAGTAAGACTTTGCGGAACGGAGCAAGGGTACTTCGTGATCACGAAGTGCAACCGCTCAGCGACGAGTATAAAAAGCTGCTCTCGCATGTACCCATCGGCGGAACCTGGCGGGACATTCCTCCATATCTGCTTCCTGATCGGTACCGGGGAATGCGTCGCACGGATAGCACCAATTTGCTAGGCCGACTTGATCCGAAACTGCCCTCGTACACGATTACGACCCAGTTCAGCAACGTGACTACAGGCTGCAATACACACCCGTATGAGGAGCGGCCTTTGTCGGTGCGCGAGGGTGCACGACTGCAGACCTTCCCGGACACTTACCGATTCGTCGGGAACCTAACTTCTAAATGCAGGCAGATTGGCAATGCTGTTCCTGTCCAGCTGGCTGCGGTGCTGGCTAGCGCGATAGCTAGCAGCGTGGATCGCCAGGTCGCGGTTGCTCATCACCAAGCACCGTCACCAGTGAAGCCGGCCCGCGTGCTTCCTCTGCCTCGATCGGCGGCCGAAGACGAGGCCGCCAGGTCCCAGCGTCGAGGTGCGGGTGACGGCGCTGAAGTGGAGCTGCGTGCCAATCTTCGAACCCGAGGGTTGGCCCATGCTGCTGACATCAAGCCTTTGGCCGGGATGCCACGAGTAGCACACATTGCATTTGATGCTGCGCGCGTGGCTGTGTTTGTGAACGGCTGCTTCTGGTACGGCTGTCCAGAACATGCCAGGGCTACCAAGTCGAACACCAAATGGTGGGCTGACAATATCGCAGAAAATAAGAGGCATGACGAGGAGAGCACAGCGCTCCTGGTTGCGGCTGGTTGGCAGGTACTGCACGTTTGGGAGCACGAGGATCCAACTACTGCGGCAGACCGAATTGTTGAAGTAGTTCGTGAGGCACTGAGCCGCGCGGAGCTGGTTGGGGTAGTACAGGAAGCCGTTTAGTTCGCACGCTTTCCGACTATCGCACTTTTGCGGATGCCTAGACGCTGGTGCAGCTAGGCAGGTGAGATATCAAGGCGTGGCAACGGTGGGTACTTCCTGCCGAGCGGGCTGGCATATCGCTCCTTTGGCTCGAAGACGTGAGGGTGCGGTGCCGGTGGCCGGCTCCGGCTGAGCTTGCAAACATTTCTAGTCGCCGCGCGTACGGAGTGGATCGGACGCCCTGAGCTCGGGACTGGTGACATCAGTCGGGCGGCGGTGCACTAGCTGCTGTACGGCGGGCGCCCGGGCAGCAACAACGGCGGGCGATTCGTCACTTTTCTGATTCGCCACCCTTAGCGTGCAGCGGTGGAAGGCTTCGGCTATGCAGAAGGTGACTGAAGCGCTCGCCGAGTGGGCACCGCGGACCAATGCCCGCCTACGGCGCGATCCTGTACCCCCACCAGTACGCGATCAAGTTCCTGACAGGGGCGATGAGGACGCTGTGTACTGCGCGCTGGCGGACGTGCATCTAGATGTTCATGGCATCCCGCGCCCGTAGCGCTTCCCCTCTGCAGGGCCGACTTCCATCAGCTTGGCGAAATCGTGTTACCTGCGGCTGGTTGTCGGACTGACCTGGGGCGGAGCAGGCGAGGGGCCCGACTGGTCGGGCCCGCCCCGCTCTCCGGGCCGGTTATCTAGGCTGCTCTGGAATAGGGCGATCTTCCTGTGAAACTGACCGACAGCACTGCGAGTGCGGGAGACTGGTTGCATGGCCTTTATGGTGCCCTCGTCTCCTGCCGTCACCGCCCGCATGAGCCGACAGCCGCGTCGGGACACACCTCAGGAGCTGGCTGTTCGAAGCATCCTTCATCATGGAGGACTACGGTATCGCACTCACTTCCGTGTACCTGGCATGCCCCGGAGAACCATCGATATAGCCTTCACCAGGCACAAGGTCGCGGTTTTCCTTGACGGCTGCTTCTGGCACAGCTGCCCCGATCATGGCTCCAGCCCGAGGACGAATGCAGAGTGGTGGCGGGCGAAACTGGACCGCAACATCAAGCGAGATCGCGAGACGACCGAGCATCTGTGTGGGTTGGGCTGGACGGTCCTGCGTTTCTGGGAGCACGAAGCGCCGGATGCTGTCGCCGAGTGCATCCGTGAGGTGGTGGAGACATGTGCGGCCCACGAGTCAGCGAGCTGTAACAAGACTTGACCAGATCCGGCAGGCCGATCACCCGGCTCCTGAGCCCTCTTCCGGCTCAGCCAGAGCCGCGCCCACCCGCTCCGGCTCGGCTTCGAGATCATCCACCCGCACCATCGCGGCCACCTGCCTCACTTTCAACACCGCCCGCACCGACGGCATCCGCCCCCGGGCTCGGTCAGCAACGGCCCGAGACTTCCGTGCCAGTCGCCATCTCATGACGGACCAGCACAAACCGCACGCAGGGTTCGGAAAGAGATTGACCTCTGAGTGAAGGGTAGGGGCCGTCGCCTCGGTAGGTCCGGCCCAAATCCGAGTGGCCTAGCCGCGCGCACATTGATCCACATGAGCCGTGCCCACGTTCTGAAGGCATTCCGCAGGCTCATAGCGCTAAACCTGGTGAGACGTCAAGTAGCTTGTGAATATCGGCGTTCGACTTGCACGGCGTCTTCATGAGGGCTGAGACCGCGTTTGAGATCTACTCGGATGTCAGCCATGCAGTGTACCAGTCGCGGAATTCCGGCCCTGGGGTCAGTCCACCCCAGGACCGGTCGTCGAGCCACACTTGTCCGGCATTGCTCCCCGTGACGACCAGGCGGGAGAAGGTGCCGCAGCCGGTCTCGCCGAGGACTAGCGTCCCCGCGACCGAGTAGTCGGCGTTGACTGCCGTGCCAGGTCCCGGCCAGGCCGTGGGGTGCGGGAACGGGGTGGCCAGGAAGCCCACGTGCAAACACTCTGCCGAAGGTCGTGCAGGGCCTCTTCATCATCGACTTCCTCTGCCAGGCCCAGGAGTCCGTAGTCCGGTCCCGCTCCGCCGCCGGCGACCGAGCTCAGGAAACCTCGATAGGAGGCGGGAAGGGTGACGCGGTGCAGATGCTCGAACGAGCGGATCGCCTCCTCCGCCAGGGGCGGCTGGAGTCGGAGAGGCGCTGAATCGGCGACGTCCGGGATCTTCCCGAGCCATCGCGGCAACACGAGAGCGCACCGAGACGCCGTCCCAAGTCCCGCTCGGGGCGGCAGCGTCACTGGTCACGCCCGAACCGTACCCTCGTCCGGCCTCACCCGGATCAATGGCTTGGGGCCCGGCCGTGTGGCGGGACGGCCGCGGGTGAGTCGTCGGACCATGACGTCGATCATTGCCCATCGGATCATGGTCTCCGATCGGGCGGGGCTGACCTCGTAATCCTGGGCCAGATGTCGGTGGGCGGTGAGCCACGAGAGAGGTACGTTCCACCGACCACCGCTTCGACTGGGCCTGGAAAGCGCGCTGATTGGGGTGCTTCCGGACGATCTCCAACTCGCGGCCGAAGGTCTGCGCGGCCCAGTCGACGAGGCGACCGGCAAAGCCCAGGTCAGCCCAGATCCTCCGGACTCCGGGGTGGTCGAGGCGAGTCCGCAACAGCGGGTGCCTGGCGCCGTCGCGGTCCTGGAGGTTCGCTGCCCCAACGTGGACCGCCAGGAGCAGGCCGAGGGTGTCGGTAACGATGAACCGCTCGCGGCCCTTCACCTTCTTGCCCGCATCGAATCCCCTGGTAGCGGCCGGGACGGTGTCGGCGGTACGGATCGACTGCGAGTCGATCAGCCTGGCGCTCGGGTCGGCGGTGCGGCCGTCGGCCTCACGGACCTGGCTGCGCAGGGCGTCATGGATCCGTACGACCGTACCGTCGTCGTGCCACCACGAGAAGTAGCAGTACACCGTGGGCCAGGGAGCGAAGTCGTTCGGCAACTGACGCCAGGCGCACCCAGTCCGCACCACGTAGAAGATCGCATCGATGATCCGCCGTCGCGGATGCTTCTCCCGCCGCCCGCCCTTCGGCCCCACCCGCGCGGGCGGCAGCAACGGCTCGACCAACTCTCACTGTTCATCCGCCAGGTCCGACGGATAGCCCCCACCAGCCACATCAGAGTCAACGATCACCCTGACCGCAAGGTACACAAGATCTCAAACACGGTCTGAGAGATCCGCCAGGACGATCTCCGGGTTCAACGGGCGGACCACTTCTTCGGTCAGCGGCCGGCAAGAGAAGACGTGACGAACGGCCTCCAGATCGACCGGGACCTCGTAGTAGTCCCCGGCCCATCGCTGAACGCTTCTGGGGTGCGATCCACCAGAAGCTGGAAGAGGTATCCGGCACCGTCTGGATCCTCGGTTGCCGCATCGGGAAAATCGATCGTTCCTGCCTTCCAGCGGTCGTCGGCTGTCTCCCACCACATACAGGCAGTGACGATGGGTATTCCGTCCTCATCCGAGAATGCCGGCTTCTCGACATACGGCCGGAAGACCTCAGGAACCTCGTCGAGCACCCCAGGTCATGGCCCGTCCTCTGCATAGGCACTCATGGGCGTCTCGTGATCGAATCCCCGCACGTAGGCGCCGACGGCCGAGAAAACGATGGGTTACTCATCGCCCCGCTCCGTTCCGCATGGAGGCCACCGACTCTGCCTCGGACCAGTGGTCGTTGAAGGAGTGGCGGCGGCACTCCCACTCAGGGCTCAGGACTGCCTCCAGGATGGCCATGGAGCGGCAAATGCTCACGGAGGACTGTTATCTCAGGCAGGTGTCGAGCAACGTCATGAACGGTCACCCGCTCATCCAAGCGCACGCGTCTGACACTTCAGGTTGCTGCCGGAGGAACACTGTCGCGCCGAGCCTGAAGGTCGCGGACAGTGCGCCTCACCTGGGACAACGCCCCAAGATCCCGTCCACGCCTCGTCCACAGCCCCCGACGTACGGCCGCTCCGAGCGGCACACGCCTGCACAAACACAAAGGCCCCGTACTCAGCGTTTCCGCTGTCACGGGGCCTTTCGGCACCTCACAACAGGTGCCCCCGGCAGGATTCGAACCTGCGCACACGGCTCCGGAGGCCGTTGCTCTATCCCCTGAGCTACGGGGGCGTGTCGGTCGCGGTGGGTTGTGCTCGCGGCGACGGGTAGAACATTAGCAGGTCCGGAGGGGTGATCAGGAACCCGTTTCCGGGGTGGGGCGGAAGAGGGGCTCCGCGCGGCAGTGTGGCCGGCCCTCGGGTGCCCTCGGGTTACGTGCCGGACGTGGGATCGAAGCGGGTTCCGGAGGAGGGGGCGGCCGACTCCGGATACCGACGAGCGATGTCCCGTCCGCCGGATCGAGCGCGCCCCCTGCACGGGATGGGGTCGAGCGCGCCCCTGGTGCGGGATCGAGGCGTCCCCAGTGCGGGGTGGAAGCCGCGTCCCCCGGCAAGGGCGGAAGTCGCCTCCCACCGCACGGGCTGGCAGTGCCGAGTCCTCCGCACGGGCTGGAAGCCGCGCCCCCAACACGGGCTGGAGTCGTCTCACCCGCACGCCCTGGAAGCCCAGTCCCCAGTACGAGCTGGCAACCACCCACCCGCACCAGCAGGACGCCGCCCCCTCGCACGGGCTGTAAGCCGCGTCCCCCGGCACGAAGCTGGAAGCCCCCCACAGCCCAAGCCGCCCCCCACAGCCCAAGCCGCCCCCCACAGCCCAAGCCGCCCCCCACAGCCCAAGCCTCCCCCACAGCCCGGAACCCCCGTCCCCCCCACGGGGTGGAAGTAGGGAAAACCCGGACGCGGTGGGTCGGGCGGACCTACTCTCGACTTGTGCCGGGCGCTTCGGGTCGGGTGCTTGTTGTGGACGACAACAAGGTCATCCGGCAGTTGATCAGGGTCAATCTCGAGCTGGAAGGGCTCGAGGTCGTGACCGCGGCCGATGGTGCCGAGTGTCTGGACGTGGTGCACCAGGTGCGGCCCGATCTCGTGACGCTCGACGTCGTCATGCCGCGGCTGGACGGGTTGCGCACTGCCGCCCGGCTCCGCGCCGATCCCCGGACGAACCATCTGCCGCTCGCCATCATCAGCGCGTGCAGCCCGCACGAGGTCGAGACCGGCCTCGGCGTCGGCGTGGACGCCTTTCTCTCCAAGCCCTTCGAGCCCGGCGAACTCGTGCGTGTCGTCAAGCGGTTGATCGTCAGCGGGCGGGCCGCGCGCGGGGGAGAGGGAGACGGGGAAGAGGGCGGGGACGGGCCGGGAGGGGGCCGGGGCGGTGGAGGGGGCGGTCGAGACGGTGGTGGCGACGGCCGCAGCGGTGACGACGCCAGTGACGACGACGGGCTCGCCGACGGGGTGGCCGGCGGCGTCTCCTTCGGGTGACTCCCCGCGTAGGTGACCTCTTGCGTGGATGACCTCGCATGTGGGTCACCTCTTGCGTGGGTGACCTCGCACGTGGGTCACCTCTTGCGTGGGTGACCTCGCACGAGGTCCCCCCGCGAGTGGCCCCCTGCGTGAGGAACTTCCCGCGTGGGTGGCCTCCCGGACTTCCCACCTGCCGCGGCTGAGTGCCCCGCGCGCCTCCGGTCCCGAGGGACCGGAGAAGCGGCGCCCCACCAAGCCCCGGGCCCCCGTGCCAAGCCCCGCCCCCCCCCGCGCCAGGCCCCAGCCCCCGCTCCACCGCCACACCCCCCGCCAAACCCCCGCTCCACCGCCACACCCCCCCCGCCAAACCCCCGCTCCCCCGCCAAACCCCCGGCCCGCCGCCTCACCCTCCCGCCAAACCCCCCGCCCACCGCCACACCCTCCCACCGAGAAAACGTCCCCCGTCTCACTGGGGAAACCTCCTCGCCCTCCCACCCCCCTCCTCCCCTACCCTTGTCCCGTGACCCCCGTCGAGCTCTCCCGTGTCGTCCTGGACGCGGTGCGCCGTGCCGTGGCGGAGGGGGAGCTCGGGGGTGAGGTTCCCGAGCGGGTCGTCGTGGGGGAGCCGGGGGCCGGGGGGTGCGGGGAGTACGCGACCAACGTGGCGCTCCAGCTCGCCCGTGCCGCCGGGAAGCCGCCGCTCCAGGTCGCCGAGATCCTGCGGCCCCGGCTCGTCGGGGCCGGCGGTGTCCGGGACGTCGTCGTCACCGGGCCCGGGTTCCTGAACTTCCTGCTCGAAGAGCGGGCCGATCCGCTCGGCGGGCTGGTCCGGGAGATCCGCCGAAGCGGTGCCCGGTACGGGCACGGTGACGCGCTCGCGGGGGAGGTCGTCGCGCTGCGGGTGCCGTACGAGGTGCGGGCCGAGGTCGTCGCCGACGCCGTCGTGCGGATCGTCGCCAGCCAGGGCGGGCGCGCCACCGTCGAGCACCGGGAGCCCGTCAACGTGCGGCCCGTGCCCGCGCCCGAGGACCCCGCGCCGCTCGGGCCCGACGCCGCCCGCTGGGCCCTGCTCCACCCCGCTGCGCACGACCGGCCCCGCATCACCGCCGACCACCTCGTCCAGCGCGAGGCGAATCCGCTGTTCCGGGTCCGGTACGCGCACGCCCGCGTCCGTGCGGCCGGCCGCAACGCCGCCCGGCTGGGCTTCGACGCCGAGCCCGGACGCCTGGGGGAGGGCGCGGCCCACTCCGACGCCCTGCAGTCCCCCCTTGCCGACTACCCCCGCATCCTCGCCGCGGCCGCCACCCATCGCGCCCCGGACCGGCTCGCCCGGCACCTCGTCACCGTCGCGGATGCCGTGCTGCCCTTTGTGACCTGCGTGCTTCCGCTCGGCGAGGAGAAACCCTCGGCCGCCCACCGCGCCCGGCTCGCGCTCGCCGAAGCCGCCGGGACGGTGCTGGCCGGCGGCCTGTCCCTGCTCGGCATCGACGCACCCGAACATCTCTGAGGCCACGAGCAGATGCGCCCCGGAGAGAGACAGAGAGTCTGAGAGCCACCGTCATGAGCCGTTCCGCCCATCCCGCCGGGCCCCGCCACGCCGACGTGCTTCCCGAGGGGCACTACTCCGCGCCGCCCACCGACCTCAACGTGCTCGACCACAAGGTCTGGGCGCAGACCGTCGGCCGCGGCGAGGACGGGGTCGTCACCGTCGGCGGGGTACCCGTGACCCGGCTCGCCGAGGAGTTCGGCACGCCCGCCTACATCCTCGACGAGGCCGACTTCCGGGCCCGGGCGCGGGCCTGGCGCACCGCGTTCGGGGCGAACGCCGACGTGTTCTACGCCGGGAAGGCCTTCCTGTCGCGCGCCGTCGTGCGCTGGCTCAGCGAGGAGGGGCTGAATCTCGACGTGTGCTCGGGAGGGGAACTGGCCACCGCGCTGTCCGCGGGCATGCCGCCCGAGCGCATCGCCTTCCACGGGAACAACAAGTCGGTCGCCGAGATCACCCGGGCCGTCGAGGCCGGTGTCGGGCGGATCGTGCTCGACTCCTTCCAGGAGATCGTGCGGGTCGCGCACATCGCGCAGTCGCTGGGCAAGCGGCAGAAGGCGCAGATCCGGATCACCGTCGGGGTCGAGGCGCACACCCACGAGTTCATCGCCACCGCGCACGAGGACCAGAAGTTCGGGATCCCGCTCGCCGGCGGGCAGGCCGCCGAGGCCGTGCGGCGGGCGCTCCAGCTGGACGGGCTCGAACTGATCGGCATCCACTCCCACATCGGTTCGCAGATCTTCGACATGTCCGGGTTCGAGGTCGCCGCCCACCGGGTCGTCGGACTGCTCAAGGACATCAGGGACGAGCACGGCGTCGAACTGCCCGAGATCGACCTCGGCGGCGGTCTCGGCATCGCCTACACCAGCGACGACGACCCGCGCGAGCCGCACGAGATCGCCAAGGCGCTGGGGGAGATCGTCGGCCGGGAGTGCGAGGCCGCGCGGCTGCGCACGCCCCGGATCTCGGTCGAGCCCGGGCGCGCCATCGTCGGCCCGACCGCGTTCACGCTCTACGAGGTCGGCACCGTCAAGCCGCTGGAGGGGCTGCGCACGTACGTGTCGGTGGACGGCGGCATGTCCGACAACATCCGCACCGCGCTGTACGACGCCGAGTACAGCGTCGCCCTCGTCTCCCGGGCCAGCGACGCCGAGCCCATGCTCGCGCGGGTCGTCGGCAAGCACTGCGAGAGCGGGGACATCGTGGTGAAGGACGCGTTCCTGCCGGCCGATCTCGCGCCGGGCGACCTCATCGCCGTGCCGGCCACCGGCGCCTACTGCCGGTCGATGGCCAGCAACTACAACCACGTGCTCCGGCCGCCCGTCGTCGCGGTGCGGGGCGGCGAGGCCCGGGTGATCGTCCGGCGGGAGACGGAGGAGGACCTCCTGCGTCTCGACGTCGGGTGAGCCGCCGGCCGCGGGGGCGGAAGATCTGCGGTCCGCCGGCCCCGCGTAAATGAAATAAACGTCTCAGGATCCGGACGAAGGGTAGAAACTCCCGTCCGGTGAGTGAGACTGGTCCAACCGTAGACGGTAAGAGGAAACGAGGTCGGATGATGCGTACGCGTCCGCTGAAGGTGGCGCTGCTGGGCTGTGGGGTTGTCGGCTCAGAGGTGGCGCGCATCATGACGACGCACGCCGACGACCTCGCCCAGAGGATCGGCGCCCCGGTGGAGCTCGCCGGGGTCGCCGTGCGGCGCCCGAGCAAGGTGCGCGAGGGCATCGACCCGGCCCTCGTCACCACGGACGCCACCGCCCTCGTCAAACGCGGCGACATCGACGTCGTGGTGGAGGTGATCGGCGGGATCGAGCCCGCCCGCTCGCTCATCACCACCGCGTTCGAACACGGTGCCTCCGTCGTCTCCGCGAACAAGGCCCTGCTCGCCCAGGACGGGGCCGCCCTGCACGCCGCCGCCGAGGAGCACGGCCGGGACCTGTACTACGAGGCCGCCGTCGCCGGCGCCATCCCGCTGATCCGGCCGCTGCGCGAGTCGCTGGCCGGCGACAAGGTCAACCGGGTGCTCGGCATCGTCAACGGCACGACCAACTTCATCCTCGACAAGATGGACTCCACGGGCGCGGGCTACCAGGAGGCCCTGGACGAGGCCACCGCGCTGGGGTACGCGGAGGCCGACCCGACCGCCGACGTCGAGGGCTTCGACGCCGCCGCCAAGGCCGCCATCCTCGCCGGCATCGCCTTCCACACCCGGGTGCGCCTCGACGACGTGTACCGCGAGGGCATGACCGAGGTCACCGCCGCCGACTTCCGCTCCGCCAAGGAGATGGGCTGCACCATCAAGCTGCTGGCCATCTGCGAGCGGGCGCGGGACGGGGCGTCCGTCACCGCGCGCGTGCACCCCGCCATGATTCCGCTGAGCCACCCCCTCGCCTCCGTGCGCGGCGCGTACAACGCCGTCTTCGTGGAGAGCGACGCCGCCGGGCAGCTGATGTTCTACGGCCCCGGCGCCGGCGGCTCCCCGACCGCCTCCGCCGTGCTCGGCGACCTCGTCGCCGTCTGCCGCAACAGGCTCAACGGCACGACCGGGCCCGGCGAGTCGGCGTACGCCGCGCTGCCCGTCTCCCCGATGGGCGACGTCGTCACGCGCTACCACATCAGCCTGGACGTGGCGGACAAACCGGGCGTGCTCGCCCAGGTCGCCACCGTCTTCGCCGAACACGGGGTGTCGATCGACACCGTTCGGCAGCAGGGCAAGGACGGCGAGGCGTCCCTCGTCGTCGTCACCCACCGCGCCCTCGACGCCGCCCTGTCCGGCACCGTCGAGGCGCTGCGCAAGCTCGACACCGTGCGGGGTGTCGCCAGCATCATGCGGGTTGAAGGAGAGTAACCAGCAATGACCCACCAGTGGCGCGGAATCATCGAGGAGTACCGGGACCGGTTGCCGGTTTCGGACACCACGCCGGTCGTGACGCTCCGTGAGGGCGGCACGCCCCTCGTGCCCGCGCAGGTGCTCTCCGAGCGCACGGGCTGCGAGGTCCACCTCAAGGTCGAGGGCGCGAACCCGACCGGGTCCTTCAAGGACCGCGGCATGACGATGGCCATCTCCAAGGCGAAGGAGGAGGGGGCCAAGGCCGTCATCTGCGCCTCCACCGGCAACACCTCCGCCTCCGCCGCGGCCTACGCCGTGCGGGCCGGCATGGTCTCCGCCGTGCTGGTGCCGCAGGGCAAGATCGCGCTCGGCAAGATGGGCCAGGCCCTGGTGCACGGCGCGAAGATCCTCCAGGTCGACGGCAACTTCGACGACTGCCTCACCCTGGCCCGCTCGCTGAGCGAGAACTACCCGGTGGCGCTGGTCAATTCGGTCAATCCGGTGCGGATCGAGGGCCAGAAGACGGCCGCCTTCGAGATCGTGGACATGCTCGGCGACGCGCCCGACATCCACGTCCTGCCGGTCGGCAACGCGGGCAACATCACGGCCTACTGGAAGGGCTACAAGGAGTACGCCGCCGACAAGATCGCCACCCGGACGCCCCGCATGTGGGGGTTCCAGGCGTCCGGCAGCGCCCCGATCGTGCGCGGCGAGGTGGTCAAGGACCCGTCGACCATCGCCACCGCCATCCGGATCGGCAACCCGGCCTCCTGGCAGTACGCCCTGGCGGCGCGGGACGAGTCCGGCGGCGCCATCGACGAGGTGACGGACCGTGAGATCCTGCGCGCCTACCGGCTGTTGGCCGCACAGGAGGGCGTCTTCGTGGAGCCCGCCTCCGCCGCCTCGGTCGCGGGTCTGCTCAAGGCCGCCGAGCAGGGCAAGGTGGACCCGGGCCAGCGCATCGTGTGCACCGTCACCGGCAACGGGCTGAAGGACCCCGACTGGGCCGTGGCCGGTGCGCCGCAGCCGGTCACCGTGCCGGTCGATGCGGCCACCGCGGCCGAGCGCCTCGGGCTGGCCTGAGGTACCGGGGCACACGGGAGACCTCCCGCCAGGGCCCCGCGGATCCCGGTACGCCCGGTCAGGTCCCGACGCGGTCCTGACCGGGTGCACAGGGGGCTTGCGACACGCATCGTGCGCCTCCTGTGCGCCCTATGTCGCTACTGAACCTTCCTTCGATACGCTGTACCGAACCCACTTGTTGCATATGCACTGCGCATAGGGGCAACGCCGCGCCGTCTGAGCGGCCGAGGGTCTTCCGTACGTATCGAATGTCTTTGACAGTCACGCAGCTCAAGGAGAGTCTTCGAGCGATGGCCGGTCCAGCCTTCCGTGCCGCCGCCGTCCGGGTGCGCACCCCCGCCACCAGCGCCAACCTCGGTCCCGGCTTCGACGCCCTGGGCCTCGCGCTGGGGCTGTACGACGACGTGGTCGTCCGGGTGGCCGACTCCGGGCTGCACATCGACATCGCGGGCGAGGGCAGCGAGACCCTGCCCCGCGACGAGCGTCACCTCCTCGTCCGCTCCCTGCGCACCGCCTTCGACCTGCTGGGCGGCCAGCCCCGGGGGCTGGAGATCGTCTGCGCCAACCGCATCCCGCACGGCCGGGGCCTCGGCTCCTCCTCCGCCGCCATCTGCGCCGGCATCGTGGCCGCCCGCGCCGTGACGATAGGCGGCGAGGCCCGTCTGGACGACGCGGCCCTGCTGGAACTGGCCACCGAGATCGAGGGCCACCCCGACAACGTGGCCGCCTGTCTGCTCGGCGGGTTCACCCTGTCCTGGATGGAGTCCGGCGCGGCCCGGGCGATCAGGATGGACCCCAGCGATTCCATCGTTCCGGTGGTTTTCGTGCCCGGGAAGCCGGTCCTGACCGAGACCGCCCGGGGACTGCTGCCGCGCACCGTCCCGCACGTGGACGCCGCCGCCAACGCGGGCCGGGCCGCCCTGCTCGTGGAGGCCCTCACCCGGCGCCCCGAACTGCTGCTGCCCGCCACCGAGGACCGTCTGCACCAGGAGTACCGCGCCCCGGCCATGCCGGAGAGCGCGGCGCTGGTGGAGCGGCTGCGGGCGGACGGCATCCCGGCCGTCATCTCCGGCGCCGGACCCACCGTCATGGCGCTCACCGACGCCGGCACCGCCGACAAGGTCTCCCACCTCGCGGGGGAGGGCTGGGCCGCCAACCGGCTGGACCTCGACATGCGGGGAGCGAGCGTGCTGCCGCTTGCGCCCTGACACACGGTTGCCGGATTTGGAGAGGGGGAATGTTTGTTGGATCCGGTAGTGTTAATCTCAAGTCTGCACCCGACCTCACCATGGCGAGGTGCCACGTGTCCCCGTCCGGGACAGACATTCTTCCGGGAGCCTCCCACGCCACTCCGTGTTCCGTGCGCCGTACCTGGGCAGTACGTCGGATGCGAGCACTGAGCGGGCCGCCGGGCATGCTCCGGAACCGGTGCTTCCACGCCACGTGACACCAGGTGTCACGGCTCGCGGAAGCGCCGTCATCGCACATTTTTCTTCCGCCGCGTTGGCGGACCACCGCCCCGGCACGGTTCACCGAAGACAGGACCGTAGCCGGACAGCACAACCGGTCGCCGAGCCAGACAGGCCGACGTCCGCTCCAGGGAAGGACCCTTCGTGAGCGACACCACCGATCTGATGGGCGCACGTGTCGAGGAGACCGCTGCCGCGCCCGCCACGGACGCCTCCGCGCCTGCCGCCGGTGCCGGCTCCCGGCGGCGCCGGGGTACCGGCCTTGAGGGCATGGTGCTGGCCGAGCTGCAGCAGGTCGCCTCGGGCCTCGGCATCAGGGGCACCGCGCGGATGCGCAAGAGCCAGCTGATCGAGGTCATCAAGGAGGCGCAGGCCCAGGGCGGCGCCCCCAAGGCCGAGGCCGCCGCCGAGACCAAGCCGAAGCGCCGGGCCACCTCCAAGGCCCGTACCGGCGAGAACGCCGCGGACGGCGAGCAGAAGGCGGCCAAGTCCGAGAAGCCGGCCGAGAAGGCCGCCCAGCAGCAGATCGAGATCCCGGGCCAGCCGGCCGGGGGCACCGCCCGCGCGGGCGAGGGTGACGACGCGCCGACCGAGCGCCGTCGCCGCCGTGCCACCGCCGAGGCGGGCAGCCCCGCCGCGGAGCCCGCGGCCGCCGAGGCGAAGACCGAGACCAAGTCCGAGGCGCCCGCCCAGCAGCCGCAGCAGCAGGGCGATGCCGCCAAGAACGACGCCGGTGACGGCGAGGGCCGCGGCCGCCGCGACCGCCGTGAGCGCGGCCGTGACCGTGACCGCGACCGCCGCGGCAAGGGCGACGACCAGCAGGGCGGCCAGCAGCGCCAGCAGGGCCAGCAGGGCGGCCGCCAGGACCGGCAGGACCGGCAGGACGACGACGACTTCGAGGGCGGCCGGCGTGGCCGTCGAGGCCGCTACCGCGACCGCCGTGGCCGTCGTGGGCGCGACGAGATCGTCGAGCCGCAGGTCGCCGACGACGACGTCCTGATCCCCGTCGCGGGCATCCTGGACATCCTCGACAACTACGCCTTCATCCGGACCTCCGGCTACCTGCCCGGCCCGAACGACGTGTACGTCTCCCTCGCCCAGGTCCGCAAGAACGGCCTGCGCAAGGGCGACCACATCACCGGCGCGGTCCGCCAGCCGAAGGAGGGCGAGCGCCGCGAGAAGTTCAACGCCCTCGTGCGCCTCGACTCCGTCAACGGCATGGCGCCCGAACACGGCCGCGGCCGCCCGGAGTTCAACAAGCTCACGCCGCTGTACCCGCAGGACCGCCTCCGCCTGGAGACGGACCCGGGCGTGCTGACGACCCGCATCATCGACCTCGTCTCGCCCATCGGCAAGGGCCAGCGCGGTCTGATCGTGGCCCCGCCGAAGACCGGCAAGACCATGATCATGCAGGCGATCGCCAACGCGATCACGCACAACAACCCCGAGTGCCACCTGATGGTCGTCCTCGTCGACGAGCGTCCGGAAGAGGTCACCGACATGCAGCGGTCGGTCAAGGGCGAGGTCATCTCCTCGACCTTCGACCGTCCGGCCGAGGACCACACCACGGTCGCCGAGCTGGCCATCGAGCGCGCCAAGCGCCTGGTGGAGCTGGGCCACGACGTGGTGGTGCTGCTCGACTCCATCACCCGTCTGGGCCGCGCCTACAACCTCGCCGCCCCGGCCTCCGGCCGCATCCTGTCCGGTGGTGTCGACTCGACCGCGCTGTACCCGCCGAAGCGGTTCTTCGGTGCCGCGCGCAACATCGAGGACGGCGGTTCGCTGACCATCCTGGCGACGGCGCTCGTGGACACCGGCTCCCGCATGGACGAGGTGATCTTCGAGGAGTTCAAGGGCACCGGCAACATGGAGCTCAAGCTCGACCGGAAGCTCGCCGACAAGCGCATCTTCCCGGCGGTGGACGTGGACGCGTCCGGCACCCGCAAGGAGGAGATCCTGCTGGGCGCCGAGGAGCTGGGCATCGTCTGGAAGCTGCGCCGGGTGCTGCACGCGCTGGACCAGCAGCAGGCGATCGAGCTGCTGCTGGACAAGATGAAGCAGACCAAGTCGAACGTCGAGTTCCTGATGCAGATCCAGAAGACCACGCCGACCCCCGGCAACGGCGACTGATCCGCGCACTGCCCGAAGAGGCCGTTCCCCGTCCCGCGCGGACGGGGGGCGGCCTCTTCGCCGTACCGGGCGGGAAAGTCCCGGCGAGAGATCTTTGCCACAAGGGACACGCTCCGTGCCGGTTCCGGCACATACGACGACCGGTGTCGAAAGCGCAGGTGAGCGCCGTACGTCCGGCGCATTCGACTACGCACGGTGCCCATCGCCGCACGCGGTGGGCACCGTGCGTTGTGCAACGCTGTCCCGAGTTTCTCCGTCCCAGTGCACGGAGGGACGATGGAGCGGTGATGACCGCGCCTGTCCCTGACAGCAGGGGGTAACCGATCGACGAGACCTAGGAGTGCCGTGTCCGCCGAGAGCATGCCGGATCCCGCGATGAACCAGCCGAGCGCCAAGGGGGCCGGCCGAGGGGGCAAGGGGCGGCGCCGCAAACCGCGCAGCGCCGGCCGCAAGACGCTGCTGGCGACGGCCTGGGTGGCCGCGGGCGTGGTGGTGCTCGGCGGTGCCGGAGCCGGTTACGTGTACTTCAAGCTCAACGGCAACCTGCACAGCGTGGACATCAACCAGATGCTCGGCACCGACCGGCCCGAGAAGGTCGACAACGGCTCCGAGAACATCCTGGTCCTGGGCTCGGACACGCGGGCCGGCGGCAACCGGAAGCTCGGCGGCGGCACGGACGACGGCAGCGCGCGCTCCGACACCGCGATGATCGTGCACGTCCACGCCGGCCACAAGAAGGCCGACGTGGTCTCCATACCCCGGGACACCCTCGTGGACCGCCCCGAGTGCACCGACACCAAGGGCACCGCGCACCCGGCCGCGACCGGCGTGATGTTCAACGAGGCGTACTCCGCCGGGGGCGCGGCCTGCGCGGTCAAGACCGTGGAGTCGCTCACCGGCATCCGCATGGACCACTACCTGGAAGTCGACTTCGCGGGCTTCCAGAGACTCATAGACGACCTCGGCGGCGTCCCGGTCACCACGACCCGGGCCATCGACGACCCGCAGAGCCACCTCGACCTCCAGGCCGGCACCCACACCCTGAACGGACAGCAGGCCCTCGGCCTGGTCCGCACCCGGCACGGCGTCGGCGACGGCTCCGACCTCGGCCGCATCCAGCTCCAGCAGGCCTTCGTCAAGGCGCTCATCGGCCAGGTCAAGAACGTCGGCGTGTTCAGCGACCCCAAGAAGCTGTACGACCTCGCCGACACCGCCACCAAGTCCGTCACCACCGACTCCGACCTCGGCTCGGTCAACTCGCTCATCGAGTTCGCGAACGGCCTCAAGGGCGTCGGCACGAAGGACATGACGATGGTCACCATGCCCGTGCGGTACGACCCGGCCAACCCCAACCGCGTGCTGCTGGAGAAGTCCAAGGCCCAGCTGGTCTGGAACGCCCTGCGCGCCGACCGTCCGATCCCGCGGTCGGCCACCGAGGGCACCGCGACGGGCCAGGCGAACGGCGTGGTGTCCTCCTGAGGAACGGGCCGGGGAACGGGCCGAGGAAGGGGCCGGGCAGGGCCGGGGACCCCCCTTCCGGGACCCGCGGAATAGATCGCACGGGGCCTCGGTTTTGGGGGATGGCCCCAGTCCTGGCAGACTGGTACGTCGGCCCCGGTTCACGTCCCCGCAGCCCGCGGCGGCGACCCGGTGCCCTCCCGGAATCTAGGAGACACCTTGAAGCGCGACATCCACCCCGAGTACGTCGAGACGCAGGTCAGCTGCACCTGTGGCGCGTCGTTCACCACCCGTAGCACCATCGAGTCCGGCACCATCCGGGCCGAGGTCTGCTCCGAGTGCCACCCGTTCTACACGGGCAAGCAGAAGATCCTCGACACCGGTGGCCGTGTGGCCCGCTTCGAGGCCCGCTTCGGCAAGGCTGCCGGCTCCAAGAAGTAGCGAGCCCCAGACCGCCGGTCCACGGCCGCACGTCCGCGAGGCGTGCGTCCGGGACCGGCGTTTTTGGTCGCCCGCCCCTTCCCTTCACCGCAGTACAGGAGCCGCAAGATGTTCGAGGCCGTCGAGGAACTCGTCGCCGAGCACGCCGATCTGGAGAAGAAGCTCGCCGACCCGTCGGTCCACGCCGATCAGGCGAACGCGCGCAAGCTGAACAAGCGCTACGCCGAGCTGACCCCGATCGTCGCCACGTACCGCTCCTGGAAGCAGACCGGCGACGACATCGACACCGCGCGCGAGCTGGCCGCCGACGACCCCGACTTCGCCGCCGAGGTCAAGGAGCTGGAGCAGCAGCGCGAGGAGCTGACCGAGAAGCTGCGCCTGCTGCTGGTCCCGCGCGACCCGAGTGACGACAAGGACGTCATTCTGGAGATCAAGGCGGGCGCGGGCGGCGACGAGTCGGCGCTGTTCGCCGGCGACCTGCTGCGCATGTACCTGCGCTACGCCGAGCGCGTCGGCTGGAAGACCGAGATCATCGACGCCACCGAGTCCGAGCTGGGCGGCTACAAGGACGTCCAGGTCGCGGTGAAGACCCGCGGGCAGACCGAGCCCGGCCAGGGCGTGTGGGCGCGGCTGAAGTACGAGGGCGGCGTGCACCGGGTGCAGCGGGTGCCGGCCACCGAGTCCCAGGGCCGTATCCACACCTCCGCCGCCGGTGTCCTCGTCACCCCCGAGGCCGAGGAGGTGGACGTGGAGATCAACCCCAACGACCTCCGCATCGACGTCTACCGCTCCTCCGGGCCCGGCGGGCAGTCGGTCAACACCACCGACTCCGCGGTGCGCATCACCCACCTGCCGACCGGTGTGGTCGCCTCCTGCCAGAACGAGAAGAGCCAGCTCCAGAACAAGGAGCAGGCCCTGCGCATCCTGCGCTCCAGGCTGCTCGCCGCGGCCCAGGAGGAGGCCGAGCGGGAGGCCGCGGACGCCCGCCGCAGCCAGGTCCGCACCGTCGACCGCTCCGAGAAGATCCGCACGTACAACTTCCCGGAGAACCGCATCTCCGACCACCGCGTCGGCTTCAAGGCGTACAACCTGGACCAGGTCCTGGACGGCGACCTGGACGCGGTGATCCAGGCCTGCGTCGACGCCGACTCCGCGGCGAAACTCGCCGCGGCGTAAGGCAACCACGAGGACCTGCAGACTTCCGGAGGACTTGCGTGAACCTGCTGCTTGCAGAGGTGGCCCAGGCCACCCAGCGGCTGGCCGACGCCGGCGTGCCCTCGCCGCGCAACGACGCGGAGGAGCTCGCCGCGTTCGTGCACGGCGTCAAGCGCGGCGAACTGCACTCCGTGAAGGATGCGGACTTCGACGCCCGGTACTGGGAGGTCATCGCCCGGCGTGAGCAGCGCGAGCCGCTCCAGCACATCACCGGGCGGGCCTACTTCCGCTATCTGGAGCTCCAGGTCGGGCCGGGCGTCTTCGTGCCCCGGCCGGAGACCGAGTCGGTGGTCGGCTGGGCCATAGACGCCGTGCGCGCCATGGACGTGGTCGAGCCGTGCATCGTCGACCTGTGCACCGGCTCCGGCGCCATCGCGCTCGCCCTCGCCCAGGAGGTGCCGCGCTCCCGGGTGCACGCCGTGGAGCTGTCGGAGGACGCGCTGCGCTGGACCCGCAAGAACGTGCAGGGGTCCAGGGTGGACCTGCGCCAGGGCGACGCCCTGACCGCGTTCCCCGACCTCGACGGCCAGGTCGACCTGGTCATCTCCAACCCGCCGTACATCCCGCTCACGGAATGGGAGTACGTCGCCCCCGAGGCCCGCGACTACGACCCGGAGCTGGCGTTGTTCTCGGGCGAGGACGGCCTCGACCTGATCCGCGGCATCGAACGCACCGCGCACCGGCTGCTGCGCCCCGGCGGGGTCGTCGTCATCGAGCACGCCGACACCCAGGGCGGCCAGGTGCCGTGGATCTTCACCGAGGAGCGCGGCTGGGCCGACGCGGCCGACCACCCCGACCTCAACAACCGGCCGCGGTTCGCCACCGCCCGCAAGGCGCTGCCGTGAGCAGCCCGACGTCTTCATTTCCGCAGTACCCGTACGAGGAGGCCCGCTAGATGGCACGGCGATACGACACCAACGACGCGACCGACCGCGTGACGGGTCTGCGCGAGGCCGCGTCCGCCGTCCGCCGTGGCGAACTGGTGGTGCTGCCGACCGACACGGTCTACGGCATCGGCGCCGACGCGTTCTCCTCCGAGGCCGTCGGCGATCTGCTCGCCGCCAAGGGCCGGGGCCGCACCATGCCCACCCCGGTGCTCATCGGCTCCCCGAACACGCTGCACGGCCTGGTCACCAACTTCTCCGAGCAGGCCTGGGACCTGGTGGACGCGTTCTGGCCGGGCGCCCTGACGCTGGTCGCCAAGCACCAGCCGTCCCTCCAGTGGGACCTCGGCGACACCCGGGGCACGGTCGCGGTGCGGATGCCGCTGCACCCGGTCGCCATCGAACTGCTCACCGAGGTCGGCCCCATGGCGGTCTCCTCCGCCAACCTCACCGGCCACCCGGCGCCGGAGAACTGCGACGAGGCCCAGGGCATGCTCGGCGACTCCGTCTCCGTCTACCTCGACGGCGGGCCCACCCCGGCCAACGTGCCCTCGTCCATCGTCGACGTCTCCCGCGACGTGCCGGTGCTGCTGCGCGAGGGCGCCCTCTCGGCGGACGAGCTGCGCAAGGTCGTACCCGACCTTGAGGTGGCGAATTGACGGCCCCTGAAGCGGGGCGTGGCATAGGCATCGGGGAGAGCGTCGCGGAGCAGACGACCACCTTCGGTTTTCCGCGTGACACCTTCCGCATCCTCCACGTCAGCACCGGCAACGTGTGCCGCTCGCCCATCACCGAGCGGCTGACCCGGCATTTCGTCGCCGAGCGGCTCGGCGTACTCGGCGGCGGGCTGATCGTGGAGAGCGCGGGCACCTGGGGCCACGAGGGCGCGCCCATGGAGGCCAACGCGGAGACCGTGCTGGCCGAGTTCGGCGCGGACGCCTCCGGCTTCACCGGGCGGGAACTGCTGGACGAGCACGTCATCTGCGCCGACCTGGTGCTGACCGCGACCCGCGACCACCGCGCCCAGGTGATCTCGATGGGGCACTCCGCGGGCCTGCGCACGTTCACCCTCAAGGAGTTCACCCGGTTGGTCCGGGCGATCGACCCGGCGACGCTGCCGCCCCTGGAGGACGGCCTCGTCATGCGCGCCCGCGCCCTGGTCCGCGCGGCGGCCGCCCTGCGCGGCTGGCTGCTGGCGCCCACCGCGGAGGCGGACGAGGTCTACGACCCCTACGGTGCGCCCCTGACGTTCTTCCGCTCCATCGGGGACGAGATACGGGACGCGCTGGACCCGGTGGTGACCGCGCTGACCGGCGTGCCCGCGCACAGGTAGCGGCAGGGGGCGGGCACGCCCGTCATGTCGGGCGCCGCGCACGTCCCCGGCCTACATTGGGGATACGTCACCCCCGACCGCCCGGAGTCCCTCATGTCGGTCACCATCCCGTACGAGGCCGATGTGCTGCGGGCACAGGACCCGGAGCTGGCCGAGATCCTCGCGGGGGAGCTGCGGCGGCAGTCGACGGCGCTGCAGCTGATCGCCGCCGAGAACTTCACCTCGCCGGCGGTGCTCGCCGCGCTCGGCTCACCGCTCGCGAACAAGTACGCCGAGGGATACCCGGGCGCCCGGCACCACGGCGGCTGCGAACTCGTGGACATGGCCGAGCGGCTCGCCGTGGAGCGGGCCAAGACGCTGTTCGGCGCCCGGCACGCCAATGTGCAGGCGCACTCGGGCTCCTCGGCCGTCCTCGCGGCGTACGCGGCTCTGCTGCGCCCCGGCGACACCGTGCTGGCGCTCGGACTGCCGTACGGCGGTCACCTCACCCATGGCTCGCCGGCCAACTTCTCCGGCCGCTGGTTCGACTTCGTCGCGTACGGCGTCGACGCCGAGACCGGGCTGATCGACCACGACCAGGTGCGCCATCTGGCGCGCAACCACCGGCCGAAGGCGATCGTGTGCGGGTCGATCGCCTATCCGCGCCACATCGACTACGCCTTCTTCCGTGAGGTCGCCGACGAGGTCGGCGCCTATCTGATCGCGGACGCCGCGCACCCGATCGGCCTGGTCGCCGGCGGTGCGGCGCCGAGCCCGGTGCCGTACGCGGACCTGGTGTGCGCGACCACCCACAAGGTGCTGCGCGGCCCGCGCGGCGGCATGATCCTGTGCGGCGGCGAGCTGGCCGAGCGCGTGGACCGGGCGGTGTTCCCGTTCACGCAGGGCGGGGCGCAGATGCACACCATCGCCGCCAAGGCCGTCGCGTTCGGCGAGGCGGCCACCCCGGCGTTCGCCGCGTACGCCCGCCAGGTGGTGGTGAACGCGCGGGCGCTGGCCGCCCGGCTGGCCGCCGAGGGCTTCGCCGTCACCACGGGCGGCACCGACACCCACCTGATCACCGTCGATCCGGCGCCGCTCGGCACGGACGGCCGTACCGCCCGCGGCCGGCTCGCGGCCGCCGGGATCGTGCTGGACTGCTGTGCGCTGCCGCACGGCGACGGCCGGGGCCTGCGCCTGGGCACGGCCGCGGTGACCACCCAGGGCATGGGGGAGGCGGAGATGGCGCGGATCGCGGAGCTGGCGGCCGCGGTGGTGCGCGGCCGGGCGGAGCCCGCCGGGGCGCGGGCCCGGGTGCGCGAGCTGACCGGCGCGTTTCCGCCGTATCCCGGCTGACCGGCGGGATCGCGCCCGTCGGGGGCAGACGCGAACCAGGACAAGGCACCGGCACGGCGAGGTGTGCAACCATCCTGGCTACCCGTCAGTCCCCATCCATATACACCCGCCGCTAGGCTGTGGGGCTGTGATGGCCAGCGAGACCTGTGGGGAAGCCCGTGCGTGAATACCTGCTGACGCTCTGCATCACGGCCGCGGTGACGTACCTGCTGACCGGACCGGTACGGAAGTTCGCGATCGTGGCGGGGGCGATGCCGGAGATCCGGGCGCGGGACGTGCACCGGGAACCCACTCCGCGCCTCGGCGGGATCGCGATGTTCTTCGGACTGTGCGCGGGCCTGCTGGCGGCCGACCATCTCTCCAGCCTGAACTGGGTCTTCGAGAAGTCCAACGAGCCCCGGGCACTGCTTTCCGGCGCCGCGCTGATCTGGCTGATCGGCGTCCTGGACGACAAGTTCGAGATCGACGCCCTGATCAAGCTCGGCGGCCAGATGATCGCCGCCGGCGTCATGGTCATGCAGGGTCTGACGATCCTGTGGCTGCCCATCCCCGGCGTCGGCAACGTGGCGCTGACCCAGTGGCAGGGCACGCTGCTGACCGTCGCGCTGGTGGTCATCACCATCAACGCGGTGAACTTCGTGGACGGCCTGGACGGTCTCGCGGCCGGCATGGTGTGCATCGCGGCGGCGGCGTTCTTCCTGTACGCCTACCGCGTCTGGGTCTCCTACGGCATCGAGGCCGCCGCCCCCGCCACGCTGTTCGCGGCCATCCTGATGGGCATGTGCCTGGGCTTCCTGCCGCACAACATGCATCCGGCGCGGATCTTCATGGGCGACTCGGGGTCGATGCTGATCGGCCTGGTGCTGGCGGCCGGCGCCATCTCGATCACGGGCCAGGTGGACCCGGACGTGATGAACCTGTTCTCCGGTTCGGAGCGCGAGACCGTCCACCAGATGGTGCCGGTCTACATCCCGCTGCTGATGCCGCTGACGATCATCGCCGTGCCCGCCGCCGACCTGGTGCTGGCGATCGTGCGCCGCACCTGGCGGGGCCAGTCGCCGTTCGCCGCGGACCGCGGGCACCTGCACCACCGGCTGCTGGAGATCGGCCACTCGCACAGCCGCGCGGTGCTGATCATGTACTTCTGGTCGGCGCTGATCGCCTTCGGGGCGCTGGCGTACTCGGTGAACTCCGCGTCGATGTGGATCGTGCTGGGCGTGGTGTTCCTCAGCGCCGTGGGCCTGGTGCTCCTGCTGCTGCCGCGCTTCAGGCCGCGGGTGCCGGTCTGGGCGCAGCGCTTCGTGCCGCCCCGGTACCGCCGCCGCGCGGTCACGGGCACGGAAGCGGAGGTGTCCACGGCGGCCGCGGAGGACGGCGCGGACGCGGCCGGGGAGGCGCCGGGGAGCGACGAGCGGGCCCCGGTCACGGCCGGTGTGGCCGGCGTCAACGGAGCGACCGCTATCGGCACCCATGGGCGTTTTCTCGATCGTTCCTGAGACGGTCAAGGTAAGAATCTGACGAGAGCATTGCCAAGTCGTGGGGGAGCAAAGGCCCCTAATACCAGACAAAGGGCCTCGGTTTTTGCGCAGAAGTGCAGGGTCACTCTCATGTGTGAGAGTAAGCACACCTACCAGGTAAAGACCTCATCAAATAGTTTGTGATACGGTTCACGAGAACCCCGGATAGAGCCGAAGGACCGTAGTGCGACGGTCCATTGGTGTGAGGTCTCGATCACTCAGCCCGGGACTACGCTCGTCCATGACGACACCTGCCCCCTGTGAAAGCGGAGTTGCCGCCATGCCGTCTTCTGACGCCCGGATCCTTGCCCAGGCCGCCGTGCCCACGGCTGCCGTCGGCGCGCTCGCCGCCGTCGTCAGCGGTGTGGTCGCGGGTGGCAAGGGCGCGATCGGGGCCGTCGTCGCCACGGTGGTCGTGATCCTCTTCATGGGGCTCGGTCTCTACGTGCTCCAGCGCACCGCCAAGTCATTTCCGCAGCTGTTCCAGATGATGGGGCTGATGCTCTACGCGGCTCAGCTGCTGCTGCTGGTCATCTTCGTCGCCCTGTTCAAGAACACCACGCTCTTCAACCCGCGTGCCTTCGCCATCACGCTTGTGGTCGCCACCCTCGCGTGGATCGCCGCGCAGACGCGTGCGCACATGAAGGCCAAGACCCTCTACGTCGATCCCGACGCCTCGTCCCCGGGCGGAAAGTCCGAGAAGACAGGGCGCTCGTCGTGAGAGGTAGGGCCGGGATAAAGGCGCAGGAGACATGCTGCTATCGTCCGGTGCCAACTGCGGCATCGCGGGCGCGGGCATCTCGGCTGACGCCTGTTCGATCGCGAGGCGAGATGCCCCCCAGCCGCCCCCACATCCGTAACACCAGTCCCGTGCCGACCCGCGGTTGCACGCCGCGCCGACACAACGAGGTTGCCGTACCTATGCGCCACGATGAAGGAGCCCGCGGTGAGTGCTGATCCGTCGCAGACGCTCGCTTTCGACACGAGCTGTCACCTGTTCGACGGGTGCGGCTTCCCGGCTCCGGGCCTGCACTCGTTCCTGTTCAAGCCGCTCTTCGGCGACGCGGACAGCAACTTGTACTTCAACAAGACGATGCTGCTGGCGCTCCTCGGTTCCATCATCATCGTGGGCTTCTTCTGGGCCGCCTTCGCCAAGCCGAAGATCGTCCCGGGCAAGCTCCAGCTGGTGGCCGAAGCCGGTTACGACTTCGTGCGCCGCGGCGTCGTCTTCGAGACGATCGGCAAGAAGGAGGGCGAGAAGTACGTCCCCCTGGTCGTCTCGCTGTTCTTCTTCGTCTGGATGATGAACCTCTGGTCGATCATCCCGGTCGCCCAGTTCCCGGTGACGTCGATCATCGCCTACCCCGCCGGGCTGGCCCTGGTCGTCTACGTCCTCTGGGTCTCGCTGACGTTCAAGCGACACGGCTTCGTCGGCGCGTTCAAGAACTTCACCGGCTACGACAAGACGCTCGGCCCGGTCCTCCCGCTGTCGATGACCATCGAGTTCTTCTCGAACCTGCTCGTGCGGCCGTTCACCCACGCCGTCCGACTGTTCGCGAACATGTTCGCCGGCCACACCCTGCTGCTGCTCTTCACGATCGCCAGCTGGTACATGCTCAACGGCATCGGCATCGCCTACTCCGCCGTCTCGTTCGTGATGGTCATCGTCATGACGGCCTTCGAGCTCTTCATCCAGGCTGTCCAGGCGTACGTCTTCGTACTGCTGACCTGCAGCTACATCCAGGGCGCGCTCGCCGAGCACCACTGAGCCTCCCGACCACCCACCCAGACATCCGGTGGCCAACCCCCACCGGTCTTTGAAAGAGAAGGAAGAACCGGCATGTCCGCTCTCGAAACCCTTGCCGCCGGCGTCCAGATCAAGGGCAACCTCGGCTCCATCGGTTACGGCCTCGCCGCCATCGGCCCGGGCGTCGGCGTCGGCATCATCTTCGGTAACGGTACGCAGGCCCTCGCCCGCCAGCCCGAGGCGGCCGGTCTGATCCGCGCCAACCAGATCCTCGGCTTCGCCTTCTGTGAGGCGCTCGCCCTGATCGGTCTGGTCATGCCGTTCGTCTACCCGACCTCCTGACCCGACCGCCTCGCACCAATAGACGAAAGGCACTGATATGAGCCTCCTGGTTCAGCTGGCGGCTGAGGAGACCGAGAATCCCCTCCTCCCGCCGATCCCAGAGCTCGTCATCGGCCTGATCGCTTTCGTCATCGTCTTCGGCTTCCTCGCCAAGAAGCTCCTCCCGAACATCAACAAGGTTCTGGAAGAGCGCCGCGAGGCCATCGAGGGCGGTATCGAAAAGGCCGAGGCTGCGCAGACCGAGGCCCAGAGCGTCCTTGAGCAGTACAAGGCGCAGCTCGCCGAGGCTCGGCACGAGGCCGCCCGGCTGCGCCAGGAGGCGCAGGAGCAGGGTGCCGCCCTCATCGCCGAGATGCGGGCCGAGGGCCAGCGGCAGCGCGAGGAGATCGTCGCCGCCGGTCACGCCCAGATCGAGGCCGACCGCAAGGCCGCCGCGTCCGCGCTGCGCCAGGACGTCGGCAAGCTCGCCACCGACCTGGCCGGCAAGCTCGTCGGCGAGTCCCTGGAGGACCACGCCCGGCAGAGCCGTGTGATCGACCGCTTCCTCGACGAGCTTGAGGAGAAGGCCGAGGCCGCGCGATGAACGGAGCGAGCCGCGAGGCCCTGGCAGCCGCACGGGAGCGCCTTGACACGCTGACGGACTCCACGTCCGTGGACGCGGTCACGCTCGCCGACGAGCTGGCGGCCGTCACCGCGCTGCTCGACCGCGAGGCCGGCCTGCGCCGGGTTGTCACCGACCCGGCGCAGTCCGGAGAGGCCAAGGCGGCGCTGGTCCAGCGCCTGCTCGGCGCCCAGGTCAGCGGCACCGCGGTCGACCTGGTGGCCGGCATGGCCCGCGCCCGCTGGTCGCAGCCCCGCGACCTGGTGGACGCGCTGGAAGAGCTGGCGGACATCGCCGACCTCACCGCCGCGGAGAAGCGCGGCACCCTCGACGAGGTGGAGGACGAGCTGTTCCGGTTCGGCCGGATCGTCTCCTCCAGCACCGAGCTGCGCGCCGCCCTGACCGACCGCTCCGCGGACGGCCAGGCCAAGACCGAGCTGCTGCACCGGCTGCTCGGCGGGCGGGCCAAGCCCGCCACCGAGCGACTGGTCGTGCGCCTCGTGACCGCGCCGCGTGGTCGTAGCCTGGAAGCGGGACTGGAGTCCCTGTCCAAGCTGGCCGCCGAGCGCCGGGACCGCGTGGTCGCCGTCGTCACCTCCGCGGTACCGCTGAGCGAAACCCAGAAGCAGCGCCTCGGCGCCGCCCTCGGCAAGCTCTACGGCCGCCGCATGCACCTCAACCTGGACGTGGACCCCGACGTCGTAGGCGGAATGCGCGTGCAGGTCGGTGACGAGGTCATCAACGGTTCGCTCGCGGACCGCCTGGACGAGGCCGCCCGCCGCATGGCGAGCTAGCCACGCAGCAGCAAGTCGACAGACCGAGAAAAGCAGTACGTACTTACGGCCCTGGTTGGGCCGTGCAGAGGATTCACCTCCTGTTGGGGGGAGTCCCCATCCCCCCAAAGTGAAACTTCGGGCCCAACAAGGAGAGCAGGGAACCCAGATGGCGGAGCTCACGATCCGGCCGGAGGAGATCCGGGACGCGCTGGAGAACTTCGTCCAGTCGTACAAGCCGGACGCGGCCTCGCGCGAGGAGGTCGGTACGGTCACCCTTGCCGGCGACGGCATCGCGAAGATCGAGGGTCTTCCCTCGGCCATGGCCAACGAACTGCTGAAGTTCGAGGACGGCACCCTCGGCCTCGCCCTCAACCTCGAGGAGCGCGAGATCGGTGCCATCGTCCTCGGCGAGTTCAGCGGTGTCGAGGAGGGTCAGCCGGTCACGCGTACCGGCGAGGTGCTCTCCGTCGCGGTCGGCGAGGGCTACCTCGGCCGTGTTGTCGACCCGCTCGGCAACCCGATCGACGGCCTCGGCGAGATCGAGACGTCCGGCCGCCGCGCCCTGGAGCTGCAGGCCCCCACGGTCATGCAGCGCAAGTCGGTGCACGAGCCGATGGAGACCGGCTACAAGGCCGTCGACGCGATGACCCCGATCGGCCGTGGTCAGCGCCAGCTGATCATCGGTGACCGCCAGACCGGCAAGACCGCCCTGGCCGTCGACACCATCATCAACCAGCGCGACAACTGGCGCACCGGCGACCCGAAGAAGCAGGTCCGCTGCATCTACGTCGCCATCGGCCAGAAGGGCTCCACCATCGCCGGCGTGCGCCGCGCGCTGGAGGAGAACGGCGCGCTGGAGTACACGACCATCGTCGCCGCCCCGGCGTCCGACCCGGCCGGCTTCAAGTACCTGGCGCCGTACACCGGTTCGGCCATCGGCCAGCAGTGGATGTACGAGGGCAAGCACGTCCTCATCATCTTCGACGACCTGTCCAAGCAGGCCGACGCCTACCGCGCCGTGTCCCTGCTGCTGCGCCGCCCGCCGGGCCGTGAGGCCTACCCGGGTGACGTCTTCTACCTGCACTCCCGCCTCCTGGAGCGCTGCGCGAAGCTCTCCGACGAGATGGGTGCCGGTTCGATGACCGGTCTGCCGATCGTCGAGACCAAGGCCAACGACGTCTCGGCGTTCATCCCGACCAACGTCATCTCCATCACCGACGGCCAGTGCTTCCTGGAGTCGGACCTGTTCAACGCCGGTCAGCGTCCCGCGCTGAACGTCGGTATCTCGGTCTCCCGAGTCGGTGGCTCCGCCCAGCACAGGGCGATGCGCCAGGTCTCCGGCCGCCTCCGTGTGGACCTCGCCCAGTTCCGTGAGCTGGAGGCGTTCGCCGCCTTCGGTTCCGACCTGGACGCGGCCTCCAAGGCCCAGCTGGAGCGCGGTCAGCGCATGGTCGAGCTGCTGAAGCAGGACCAGTACCAGCCGATGGCCACCGAGGACCAGGTCGTCTCCGTGTGGGCCGGTACCAACGGCCGTATGGACGACGTGCCGGTCGCCGACATCCGCCGCTTCGAGAAGGAATTGATCGACTTCCTGCACCGGAAGCACCAGGGCCTGATGACCTCCATCAAGGAGGGCGGCAAGATGTCGGACGACACGATCCAGGCGATCGACGACGCGGTGGCCGAGTTCAAGAAGCAGTTCGAGACCTCGGACGGCAAGCTGCTCGGCGAGGACACTCCTGCCGCTGCCGCCAAGTGACGTAAGGAAGGGACCTGACTCATGGGAGCCCAGCTCCGGGTCTACAAGCGTCGCATCCGATCCGTCAGCGCGACCAAGAAGATCACCAAGGCGATGGAGATGATCGCCGCCTCGCGTGTCGTCAAGGCACAGCGCAAGGTGGCGGCCTCCACGCCGTACGCGACCGAGCTGACGCGCGCGGTCACGGCGGTCGGTACGGGGTCGAACACCAAGCACCCGCTCACCACGGAGGCCGAGACCCCGACCCGTGCCGCGGTCCTGCTCCTCACGAGCGACCGCGGTCTGGCCGGCGCCTTCAACTCCAACGCCATCAAGGCCGCGGAGCAGCTGACCGAGCGCCTGGAGCGCGAGGGCAAGCAGGTCGACACGTACATCGTCGGCCGGCGCGGTGTCGCCCACTACAACTTCCGTGAGCGCAAGATCGCGGAGTCGTGGACGGGCTTCACCGACGAGCCGTCGTACGCGGACGCCAAGAAGGTGGCGGCGCCCCTGATCGAGGCCATCGAGAAGGACACGGCCGAGGGCGGCGTGGACGAACTCCACATCGTCTTCACGGAGTTCGTCTCGATGATGACGCAGACCGCGATGGACGCACGGCTGCTTCCGCTGCGCCTCGAAGAGGTCGCCGAGGAGACGAAGCACGAGGGCGAGATCCTTCCGCTCTACGACTTCGAGCCCTCGGCGGAGGACGTCCTCGACGCCCTCCTGCCGCGCTACGTCGAGAGCCGTATCTACAACGCGCTGCTCCAGTCGGCCGCCTCCAAGCACGCCGCCACGCGGCGCGCGATGAAGTCGGCCACCGACAACGCGGGCGAGCTGATCAACACGCTGTCCCGCCTTGCCAACGCGGCCCGCCAGGCCGAAATCACCCAGGAAATCAGCGAGATCGTCGGTGGCGCGAGCGCCCTGGCCGACGCGACCGCGGGGAGTGACCGATAAATGACCACCACTGTTGAGACCGCGACGGCTACGGGCCGCGTCGCCCGGGTCATCGGCCCGGTCGTCGACGTGGAGTTCCCCGTCGACGCGATGCCGGACATCTACCAGGCGCTGCACGTCGAGGTGGCCGACCCGGCCAACGCCGGCGAGAAGAAGACGCTGACCCTGGAGGTCGCCCAGCACCTGGGTGACGGCCTGGTCCGCACCATCTCCATGCAGCCCACCGACGGCCTGGTCCGCCAGGCCCCGGTCGTCGACACCGGCGCGCCGATCTCGGTGCCGGTCGGCGACTTCACCAAGGGCAAGGTGTTCAACACCCTCGGTGAGGTGCTGAACGTCGACGAGCAGTACGACGGCGAGCGCTGGCCGATCCACCGCAAGGCCCCGAACTTCGACGAGCTCGAGTCGAAGACCGAGATGTTCGAGACGGGCGTCAAGGTCATCGACCTGCTCACCCCGTACGTCAAGGGCGGCAAGATCGGCCTGTTCGGCGGCGCCGGCGTCGGCAAGACGGTGCTCATCCAGGAGATGATCTACCGTGTCGCCAACAACCACGACGGTGTCTCCGTGTTCGCCGGTGTCGGTGAGCGCACCCGTGAGGGCAACGACCTCATCGAGGAGATGACCGACTCGGGCGTCATCGACAAGACCGCGCTGGTCTTCGGTCAGATGGACGAGCCCCCGGGCACCCGTCTGCGCGTCGCGCTGGCCGGCCTCACCATGGCCGAGTACTTCCGTGACGTCCAGAAGCAGGACGTGCTGTTCTTCATCGACAACATCTTCCGCTTCACGCAGGCCGGTTCCGAGGTCTCCACCCTGCTCGGCCGTATGCCGTCCGCGGTGGGTTACCAGCCGAACCTGGCCGACGAGATGGGCCTCCTCCAGGAGCGCATCACCTCGACCCGCGGTCACTCGATCACCTCGATGCAGGCGATCTACGTCCCCGCCGACGACCTGACCGACCCGGCCCCGGCGACCACCTTCGCCCACCTCGACGCGACGACGGTTCTCTCCCGTCCGATCTCCGAGAAGGGCATCTACCCGGCCGTGGACCCGCTGGACTCCACGTCCCGGATCCTGGACCCGCGCTACATCTCCGCGGACCACTACAACGCGGCCATGCGCGTGAAGAACATCCTGCAGAAGTACAAGGACCTGCAGGACATCATCGCGATCCTCGGTATCGACGAGCTCGGCGAGGAGGACAAGCTCGTCGTCCACCGTGCCCGTCGCGTGGAGCGCTTCCTGTCCCAGAACACCCACGTCGCCAAGCAGTTCACCGGCGTGGACGGTTCGGACGTGCCGCTGGACGAGTCGATCGCCGCGTTCAACGCGATCTGCGACGGCGAGTACGACCACTTCCCGGAGCAGGCGTTCTTCATGTGCGGTGGTCTTGAGGACCTCAAGGCCAACGCCAAGGAGCTGGGCGTCTCCTGAGCCCCGTGCTCGTGTGAGGGGGCGGGCGCGTCCCGCCCCCTCCGCAACGCCCACTAGAATTGACCCCAACACCCGGCGCCCCTGCCGGGTGGTGACCCGAGGAGCCACCCTTGGCTGCTGAGCTGCACGTCGAGCTGGTCGCCGCGGACCGCCAGGTCTGGTCCGGCGAGGCCACCCTGGTCGTCGCGCGCACCACCTCCGGCGACATCGGCGTCATGCCCGGTCACCAGCCGCTGCTCGGTGTGCTGGAGTCGGGCCCGGTGACCATCCGTACGAGTGACGGCGGCACGGTCGTCGCCGCGGTGCACGGCGGTTTCGTCTCGTTCGCGGACAACAAGCTGTCGCTGCTGGCCGAGGTCGCCGAGCTGTCGGACGAGATCGATGTCCAGCGCACCGAGCGGGAGCTCGAACGCGCGAAGGCGGAGGGCGATGCCGCCGCCGAGCGCCGCGCGGACGTCCGGCTTCGTGCGGCGACGGCGCGCTGACACCGCGCACCGTGTGATGACGTAACCTCAGCCGCGGCTGGGACCTCAGGGTCCTGGCCGCGGCTGAGGCAGATCCGGGTGTTTTTTCCGTTCCGTTACCTAGGAGACGAGGAGGTCGGTGCCGATGGTCCTCGCTCTGACTGTGTGCGGGATCGTGGTCGCGCTCGTGGTGCTGGGGCTGTTCCTGTTCGGCCTGCGGCGCCGGCTGATCCAGCGTTCGGGCGGGACCTTCGACTGTTCGCTGCGCTGGGACGTGGCCGACAAACCGGATGCCGGCGGCAAAGGGTGGAGCTACGGCGTCGCCCGCTACAACGGTGACCGGATCGAGTGGTACCGGGTCTTCTCCTACGCCGTGCGCCCCCGCCGGGTGCTGGAACGCGCCCTGATCGAGGTGGCCGGGCGCCGGCTGCCGGAGGGCGAGGAGGAGTTGGCGCTGCTGTCCGACGCGGTGGTCCTCGCCTGTACCCACCGGGGCACGCGCCTCGAACTCGCGATGAGCGAGGACGCGCTGACCGGATTCCTCGCGTGGCTGGAGGCGGCGCCGCCCGGCCAGCGGGTGAACGTGGCCTAACCGCATCGCCCCTCTCCCGGACGCCGGGAGAGGGGCTTTGTCGTGCGGAGCCGTCCGGCTCAGAGGTTGCTGCTGATGGCGTTCACCAGCTCGCCGTCGCTGGTGTCACCGCTGAACTCCCAGAAGAACGCGCCGCCCAGACCCTGGGTCTTGGCCCAGCTCATCTTCCCGGCGATGGTCGACGGGGTGTCGTACGACCACCAGTTGCTGCCGCAGTGGGCGTACGCGGTGCCCGCGATGGTGCCGGTGACCGGGCAGGACGACTTGAGCACCTTGTAGTCCTCGATGCCCTGCTCGTACGTGCCGGTCGCCGGGCCCGTGGCCGTGCCGCCCGGGGCGTCCTGGGTGACGCCGGTCCAGCCGCGGCCGTAGAAGCCGATGCCGATGAGCAGCTTGGCGGCGGGCACGCCGGCCGCCTTGTACTTGGCGATCGCGTCGGCGGTGGTGAAACCGGCCTGCGGGATGCCGCTGTACGAGGTGAGCGGGGAGTGCGGGGCGGTGGGGCCCTTCGCGTCCCAGGCGCCGAAGAAGTCGTACGTCATCACGTTGTACCAGTCGAGGTACTGGGCGGCGCCCGCGTAGTCGGTGGCGTCGATCTTGCCGCCGTTGGAGCCGTCGGCGGAGACCGCGGCGGTCACCAGCTTGCTGGTGCCGAACTTGGCGCGCAGCGCGGCCACGACGTTCTTGAAGGCCGCGGGCCCGCTGGTGTCACAGGTCAGGCCGCAGGCGTTGGGGTACTCCCAGTCGATGTCGATGCCGTCGAAGACATCGGCCCAGCGCGGGTCGTTGACCAGGTCGTAGCAGGACTGGGCGAAGCCCGCCGGGTCCTTGGCCGCGTCCGCGAAGCCGCCGGACCAGGTCCAGCCGCCGAAGGACCAGATGACCTTGAGGTTGGGGTACTTGGCCTTCAGCTCGCGCAGCTGGTTGAAGTTGCCGCGCAGCGGCTGGTCCCAGGTGTCGGCCACGCCGTTGACGGCCTGGTCGGCGGTGAACGCCTTGTCGTAGTCGGCGTAGGAGTCGCCGATGGCGCACTTGCCGCCGGTGATGTTGCCGAAGGCGTAGTTGATGTGGGTGATCTTGGCGGCGGAGCCGGAGGTCACCAGGTTCTTCACGTTGTAGTTGCGGCCGTAGATGCCCCAGTCGGTGAAGTACCCCATCTTGATCTTGCCGCTGGTCGGCGGGGGAGTGGTGCCGCCGCCCCCGGTGGTGTGCACGGCGACCGCGGCGCTGACCGGGCCGGTCTGGCCGGCGGTGTCACGGGCCTGCACCGAGTAGGAGTAGTCGGTGCCGGCGGTGAGCCCGGTGTCGGTGTACGAGGTGCCGGTCACGGTGGCGACGACCTTGCCGTCGCGCAGCACGTCGTAGTTCTTGACGCCCTTGTCGTCGGTGGCCGCCCCCCAGGTCAGCTTGACCGAGGTGTCGGTGATGCCGGAGGCGGCCGGGGTGCCGGGGGCGCTCGGGGCGGCGTCGCCCGGGACCGAGGTGCCGTCGCAGCTGTCACCGTTGAGGGTGCAGTTGCTCGGGGAGCCGGGGCCGGAGCCGTTGAAGCCGAAGCTGACGGAGGCGCCGGGGGCGAGGGTGCCGTTGTAGGACTTGTTCTTCGCCGTCCAGTGGTTGCCGGAGTTGGTGACGTCGGCGTCCCAGGCGGAGGTGACGGACGTGCCGGAGGGGAAGTCCCACTGGATCGTCCAGGAACTGATGCTGGCGGAGCCGGAGTTCTTGATGGTCCACTGACCGCCGAACCCGGTTCCCCAGTCGCTGGACTTGGTGAAGCTGGCGGTGACGCCGCTCGCCGCCGTGGCGTTGCTCGCGGCCGGGGCGGGGCCGGCGAGGCCGACCAGTCCGGCCAGGGGGAGTATCAGGGTCGCGAGTCCTGCCGCGGCTCTGTGTCTGAAGCGCACGCTGCGCCTCCCTTGTCGGTGGGGGTGAAAGGGGGGCATGACTGAGCCTTCATGCCCACGGTGCCCCGAGGGTAGAAAGGTCTGGACCACGGGTCAATAGGTCTGGACCAATCTGGCGGTGGTGCGCCTAAACCCCCAACTCGCGCGCCAGGACGGCCGCTTGAACGCGGCTGCGCAGCCCCAGCTTGCCCAGCAACCGGCTGACGTGGGACTTGACCGTGCCCTCCGCCATCTCCAGGCGCAGGCCGATCCCCGCGTTGGACAGTCCCTCGCCGAGCAGGGAGAGCACCTCGCGTTCGCGCGGGGTCAGCCCGTCCAGCACGGCCGGGTCCGGCCGGGTGCCCGGGCCCGGCCCGGCGGCGAACTCGGCGATCAGCCGCCGGGTCACGGCCGGCGCCACGATCCCCTCGCCGCGCGCCACCGTGCGCACCGCCTCGATCAGGTCCCGGGCCTCCGCGCTCTTCAGCAGGAACCCGGCCGCCCCGGCCCGCAGCGCCCCGAAGACGTACTCGTCCAGGTCGAACGTGGTCAGCACCAGGACATCGGCGAGCCCCTCTGCCGCGATGAGCCGGGTCGCCGACACGCCGTCGAGCCGTGGCATCTGGACGTCCATCAGCACCACGTCGGGCCGCAGCTCCCGGGCCAGGGCGACGGCGCGCTCGCCGTCCGCGGCCTCGCCGGCCACCTCGATGTCGGGGGCGCTGCGCAGGATCAGCACCAGTCCGGAGCGGACCGCCGACTGGTCCTCGGCGACCAGGACCCGGATCATGCGGGGACCCCTCCTTCGCGGGCGTCGGTGCCGTCGGTCAGGGGGAGCGCGGCGCGCACGATCCACCGGTCGCCGTCCGGGCCCGCGCTCAGGGTGCCCCCGAGCAGCGCGGCCCGCTCCCGCATCCCGGGCAGTCCGGTGCCCGAGCCGGGTGCCCGGGACGCCGCCCCGGGCCGGTAGGGGCTGCTCACCCGGACCCGCAGGGCGCCGTCCGCCCGGCGCAGCGCGACCCGGACGGGGCCCCGGGCCGCGTGCTTGAGCGCGTTGGTCAGCGACTCCTGCACGATCCGGTAGGCGGCCAGTTCGACCGGCGCCGGGACGCTGCCGTGCCCGGCGTCCAGGGTGACGTCCAGGCCGTTGGCGCGGGCACCGTCGACCAGCGCGCCGAGGCCGTCGAGCGTCGGTGTGGCCGCGGGCCCGGTGCCGCCGCTGTCCCGCAGGATGCCGATCAGCCGCCGCATCTCGGCCAGCCCGGCGACGCTGTTCTCCCGGACGACGGTGAGGGCCTCGCGGGAGGTGGCCGGGTCGTCGAGGGAGAGGGCGGCCGTGGAGTGGATGGCGATGGCCGACAGATGGCCCGCCACCATGTCGTGCAGTTCGCGTGCCATCCGGGCCCGTTCGGCGGTGACCGCCTGGGTCCGGTCCATCTCCGCCAGCAGCGCGGTCTGTTCGGCCCGCAGCCGGGCGGCCTCGGCGGCTTCGTGGTGGTTGCGCACCAGGGCTCCGGTGGCGGCGGGGCCGAAGGAGACGACGGCGCAGCCGACGCCGACCAGGATCGCCTGGGGCTCGCCCCACCAGACCAGGAAGCCGAGCGTCACCGCGAGGCTGACCAGCCCGGTGGTGACCGGGATACGGCGGGCGGCGGCCGGCGAGCCGTACAGCACGGCCGTGTAGGCGAGGTCCGTGAACATCAGGATCGTCGCCACGTTGCCCGGGGTGAACATGTCGAAGGTGAGGGCGAACGTGCCGCAGACGAAAGCGAGTTGGGGGCGGGTGCGGCGCAGCAGTTCGAGCCCCGCCGTCACCGTCAGCGGGATCAGCCCCCACCGCGCCCCGAGCACCCCGCTGCCCGAGGTGTGCAGTCCCAGCGCCCACAGCACCACCCCGCCCGCCAGGCCGGTGCAGGCGAGGTACACGTCGAACCGGTGCGGTCGGGACAGTCGTACGGCCATGTCCCCATCCAACACGGCCCCCGCCGCCCCCGGCTGCTCCCTGGGAAGGGTCCGGGACTGCCACTTTCGCTTACCCCGGATTCGCTCCGGGCGACGACGTTCCGCCGCCGGGGCGGCGCGAGCCTGGAGGGACGGGGAAGGGAGCGAGCCGTGATCGTCGGGATGATCGTCGCCTGTGAGGTGGCCTTCTGGGTGCTGCTGGCGGCCGGACTGGGTGTCCGGTACGGGCTGCGGATGCCCCGTACCGGGCTGGCGCTGTTGCTGTGCGAGCCGCTGCTGGAGGTGGTGCTGCTCGTCGTCACGGCGATCGATCTGAAGCACGGCGGCCGGGCGGACTGGCGGCACGGGCTGGCCGCCGTCTACGTCGGCTTCACCGTCGGCCTCGGCCACTCCGCCGTCAAGTGGGCCGACGCCCGGGTCTCCCACCGGTTCACCGGCGGTCCGCCCCCGGTGCGCCCGCCCCGTTACGGCCGGGCCCGCGCCCGTCACGAGTGGCGGGTGGCGGCGCGCTGGACGCTCGCCTGCGTGGTCGCGCTGGGGCTGCTCCAGGCGGCGATCTGGTACGTCGGCGCGGACGGCGACACCGGTTCGCTGCGGGCGTGGCAGCTGCGGATGGTGTGGCTCATCGGCCTCAATGTGATCATCGCCGGGAGCTACACGCTGTTCCCGAAGCGGGAGCGTGCCCGCTAGGGCCTCTCGTCTGGATCATGCCGGGCTCGCGGGGTCTGGCACGCACATCTGCGGCGTTGTCGTCGGTCGCCAACGCTCCGCGTTGACTCCCTCCTCCGCCTTGCATCTGCACGCACCAGACCCCGCTCCCTGATCCGGTCTGATCCAAACGAAAGACCCTAGCGCTCCCCGCCCGGCACCCACAGCACGTCGCCGGTGGCCTTGTTGGCGATGCGGGCCAGGATGAAGAGGAGATCGGAGAGGCGGTTGAGGTAGGTCGCGGTGAGCGGGTTCATGATGTCGCCGTGTACCTCCAGGGCCGCCCACGTGGAGCGCTCGGCGCGGCGCACGACGGTGCAGGCCTGGTGGAGCAGGGCGGCGCCCGGGGTGCCGCCGGGCAGGATGAAGGAGCGCAGCTTCTCCAGCCGTTCGTTGAAGCGGTCGCAGTCCGCCTCCAGCCGGTCGATGTAGAACTGCTCGACCCGCAGCGGCGGGTACTCCAGGTTCTCCGCCACCGGGGTCGACAGGTCCGCGCCCACGTCGAACAGGTCGTTCTGCACGCGGGTGAGGACGGCGACGACCTCCTCGTCCAGGCCGCCCAGGGCGATCGCGGTGCCGATCACCGCGTTGGCCTCGTTGCTGTCCGCGTAGGCGGAGATCCGGAGGTCCGTCTTGGGCACCCGGCTCATGTCGCCGAGGCTGGTGGTGCCCTTGTCGCCGGTCCGGGTGTAGATGCGCGTCAGATTGACCATGTGCCCAGCGTAATTACGCCCCGGCCGTCCGGAACACCCGTGTGCCCGCCGTCACGGCCAGCGCGGCGAAGCCGACGGCGACGAGGACGCCGTAGAGCATGTGCGCGGTGGCGTAGTGGCCGACGTAGGCGTCGCGCATCGCGTCCACCAGATAGCGGAACGGGACGAAGTGCGACAGCACGTCGAGCCAGCGGGGCGCGAGGCTCATCGGGAGCATCAGCCCGGACAGCAGCATCGACGGCATCGACACCGCGTTGATCAGCGGGCCGAACTCCTGCGGGGTGCGGGCCTTCATGGCCAGCGCGTACGACACCGAGGCCAGGGACAGGGTGAGCAGCGCGACGAACCCGAAGCCGATGAGCACGCCGGGCAGCGGTGCGCGCAGGCCCATCGCCAGCGCGGCCAGCACCAGCAGCACCGCCTGGAAGACGAACACCGTGACGTCGCGCAGCGCGCGGCCGAGCAGCAGGGCGAGCCGGCTGACCGGGGTGACCCGCATCCGTTCCACCACCCCCTGGGCGTTCTCCATGATGACCGTGAAGCCCGCGAACAGGGCGCCGAACAGGCCGAGTTGGAGCAGCAGCCCGGGTACGAGCACCTGCCAGGAGCTGCCCGTCCCGCCCAGCGGCAGACCGGTGAGCAGCGGGCCGAAGAAGAGCAGGTAGAGCAGCGGGGTGAGGACCCCGAAGAGGAGGGCGAAGCGGGAGCGCAGGGACTGGCGGAGGTAGCGGCCGTAGACGAGGGCCGTGTCGTGCAGCAGCATGCCGGTGGACTCCTGGGGGCTATACGGCGACGGGGGCGTCGCCGGCGGGGGCGGGGGCGCGGCCGGTGACGGCCAGGAAGGTGTCCTGGAGCGTGGCGTCCAGGGAGCCGCCGTACTTCAGCTTGAGCGCGGCGGGGGTGCCCTCGGCCGCGACGACGCCCCGGTCGACGATCACCAGCCGGTCGGCGAGGGCGTCGGCCTCGTCCAGGTAGTGGGTGGTCAGGAAGACGGTGGTGCCCTCGTCGCGCAGCCGGCGCACCAGGTCCCACAGGTCGGCGCGGCTGCCCGGGTCGAGGCCGGTGGTCGGTTCGTCCAGGAACAGCACCTCGGGGCGGTGGGTGAGGGCCATCGCGATGTCCAGCCGTCGCCGCTGCCCGCCGGAGAGGGCGCCCGCCTTGCGGTCGAGCAGGCCGGTGAGGCCGAGGTCGCGGGCGAGTTCCCCGGCCCGTGCGACGGCGTCGGCCTTGGACAGCCGGTAGAACCGCGCCTGGGTGACCAGCTCCTCCCGCACGGTGATCTGCGGGTCGACGCCGCCGGACTGGGCGACGTACCCGCAGACCCGTCGCACGCCGGCCGCGTCGCTCGCGAGGTCGTGCCCGGCGACGGTGGCCGTGCCGCCGGTCGGCTTCAGAAGGGTGGTGAGCATGCGCAGGGTGGTGGTCTTGCCGGCGCCGTTGGGGCCCAGGAGACCGAGGATCTCGCCCTCGTGGACGGTGAGGTCGATGCCGCGTACGGCGTCGACGGGGCCGGCTTTCGTCTGGAAGGTGCGGGCGAGACCCGCCGCGCTGATGACTGCTGCCATGCCCTCAGAAAAACAGAGTCACTGAAAATTTGCAATCACTCCAAGTTTTAAGGCGGACCAGCGAAGCTAGGATCGGGAGCATGGCTGAGGGGCTCAGGGAGCGGAAGAAGCGGCAGACCAGGCAGTACATCTCGGATGTCGCCACAGGACTGTTCGTCGAGCGCGGCTTCGACGCGGTGACGGTCGCGGAGATCGCCGACGCGGCGAACGTCTCCGTCAACACGGTCTACAACTACTTCCCCGCCAAGGAGGACCTGTTCTTCGACCGGTCCGCGGGCATGGTCGACCGCCTGGCCCGCTGGGTCCGCGGCCGCCGTGAGGGGGAGTCCGCGGCGGCGGCCGTCCTGCGCGAGCTGCGCGAGGAGGTCGAGGCGGTGTCCCCGCGGGTCGGCCTGCTCCCGGGGTACGCGGCCTTCATGCGCGTCATCGAGGCCGCCCCGCCGCTGCGCTCCCGGCTGTGGGCCATCGCCCAGGAGGTCCAGGCCAACCTCGAACAGGCCCTGCGCGAGGAGACCGGCGCGGCCGGCGACGACGAGCTGCCCCACCTGATGGCCGGTCAGATCGGCTGGATCCACAGCACGGTCGTCGGGGTCATCGGCCGGGAGATGGTCAAGGGCCGGGCGCCCGCGGAGGTCTCGCGGGAGGTGCTGGCGCTGCTGGACGAGATGGAGGGGCTGCTGAGCGAGCGGGTGCTCGGGTACGCGGTGCGCGAGCAGCGCGCGGCCGGCTGAGACCCGGCCGTCGGACACGACCCCCGGCGCCGTCCCGAAAGGGCGGCGCCGGAAGCTTCTGCGTCAGTCCAGCACCCCGCGCCTGACGGCCCCCACGAAGGCCGCCCAGGCCGGGTCCGTGAAGAGGAGGGCGGGGCCGTGGGGGGCTTGCTGTCACGGACGGGGACGGAGGAGGGGAGGTCGTCGGAGACTCCGAGGCACTGGCCGCCGTCCGGGTTGCTGTAGCTGCTCTTGCGCCACGCCACGTTGCTAAGCCGAAGAGAGACGCGTCCCAGCCGGCCGGCGCGGCCGGCTCACGCAGGGTCAGCCCTTGGCGAGACGCAGCCGGCGCGGTTCCTCCGCATACCGCCGGCGAGGCTCCTGGCAGCGGCCCGTGACCACTTTTCGCGGCGGCATGGCACACCCCCGAGGGGAAACGTGGCGATCTGGCCACGCAGCGTATCGGCCGGGCCGTCGACAGGGGGACAAAACGCTTGAGTCCGCGCGGAATTGACGTGACCGGAGTCTCAGCCCCTGAGACAGTGACGCGCGTTACTTACCGTACTCAACCGGCCTCACGAGCGCTATCGTCCGCCGAAGAGGCACACGTCCACAGCGGGTAACAGCGGGAAGAGGGAGTCGGAGTGGCAGGGAAGCTCGCCGTCATCGGGGCCGGTCTCATGGGGTCCGGTATCGCTCAGGTCGCCGCGCAGGCGGGCTGGGAGGTCGTCCTCCGCGATGTCACCGACGAGGCGCTCACGCGCGGCACCGACGCCATCAAGGCGTCGTACGACAAGTTCGTGAGCAAGGGCAAGCTGGAGGCGCACGACGCCGACGCCGCCCTCGGCCGGATCACCCCGACCACCGACTTGGACGCCGCCGCCGACGCGGACATCGTGGTGGAGGCCGTCTTCGAGAAGCTGGAGGTCAAGCACGAGATCTTCCGCGCGCTCGACAAGATCGTGCGCGAGGACACCGTGCTCGCCTCCAACACCTCCGCCATCCCGATCACCAAGATCGCGGCGGCCACCGAGCGGCCCGAACGGGTCGTCGGCGTGCACTTCTTCTCGCCGGTGCCGATGATGAAGCTGGTCGAGCTGGTGCGCGGGTACAAGACGAGCGACGAAGCCCTCGCCACCGCGCGGGAGTTCGCCGAGTCGGTCGGCAAGACCTGCATCGTGGTCAACCGGGACGTCGCCGGGTTCGTCACCACCCGCCTCATCTCCGCCCTCGTCGTGGAGGCCGTCAAGCTCTACGAGTCGGGCGTCGCCACCGCCGAGGACATCGACCTCGCCTGCAAGCTGGGCTTCGGCCACGCCATGGGCCCGCTCGCCACCACCGACCTGACCGGCGTGGACATCCTGCTGCACGCCACCGGCAACATCTACACCGAGACCCAGGACGAGAAGTTCGCCCCGCCGGAGCTGATGCGCCGGATGGTGGATGCCGGTGACATCGGCCGCAAGAGCGGGCAGGGCTTCTACACGTACTGAGCACGTACTGAGCAGGTACCGAGCGAGTACGGAAGCGGCTCGTCGCCGAATTCACCCCGGGAACATCACCCTCAGGGGTGAATTCGGTATCGGTTCGCTTACAAGCAGCAACCGCACCGCCACGCATTCAGTCAGACGGTGCACAGCATCGACACGGAGAACGCCAAACCGCACTCAACGGGGAGCGCATATGCACATCAGGGGCGACCACGCCGAGCTGGTCGTCGGGGGGCGCCTCGACGTCCGCAGCGCGGCGGACGCCCGTACGGCCCTGCACGCGGCCGTCGACCACGGAGCCGGCGACCTGGTGCTCGACCTGTCCGAACTGGACTCCTGGGACGCCACCGGACTCGGGGTGATCATGGGGGCCCACCGGCGGGCCGGCCGCTGCGGTCGCCGTCTGGTGCTGCGCGGCGTACCGCCGCAGATGCAGCGCCTGTTGGTGGCCACCCGACTGCACCGCATCCTCGCCATCGAGGGCGGCATCGGCGTCGAATCGCTGCCGCGCGTCTGATCCCCCGGTCGCGGGTTCGAGGACGGCCCCGGGCGCAATACCCGCCGGAACGTGACGTGTCGGACCGTACGGAGCCCGCCGTCGCGGGGTACGGCACCCCCGCCCTGTCGTGGATACTGGGCGAAGGTTTAGTGTTCCCTCGCCCGCCCGAGTCGCCCGCCTGACTCGCACCCCTCGACCGAGCGGGTCCGGACCGGAGCGACAGCGCGGTGTGCGGCAGACCGGGAGGGGCCGGATCACGAGCACACGACGCTTATGGGGGGCTTGAACCCATGGACCCGATCAGCAGCCCGGGACCCGAGGAGCACATGGCGGCGGGCAGCCGCCGTCCGCCCCGGGACCCCCTCATCGCCGACTTCGGCCCGGGCACGCCCGCGCCCGCCCGCACGGCGCACCTCGTCTCCGGCGACCTGCTGCTGACCGTCAACCCCGTGGACGGCAGCGAGATCGAGCCGTGCCCGCCGGCCCAGCGCCCCGGCAGTCCGCGCAAGCGCACCGCCGCCGAGCGCGCCGAGGCCGAACGCGCGGCCAGGCCGCCGGTGCCGCCCGGCGCGACCCGGCAGCCGCTGCCGCTGCTGGAGCGCCAGGACGTGCGCGAGCGGCTGGTCCGGCTGCTCGCCCGGGGCCGCACCGTACGGCTGACCGGTCCGGGCGGCTCCGGCCGCACCGCCCTGCTCGACCTGGTCGCCGAGGACTGCCAGGACCTCGCGCCCGACGGCGTGGTGCGCCTGAACGGCTTCCAGCGCACCGCCGACGACCTGCTGCACGACCTCTTCCACACCGTCTACGACGCCCCCGGCCACCGGCCCGAACGCGTCGAGCTGCGGGCACCGCTCGCGGAGATCGGCGCGGTCGTCGTCCTGGACGACCTCCAGTTCGGCGGCGCCGAACTGGACGAACTGCTGGACGCCACCCCCGAGTGCGCCTACCTGCTCGCCGCCACCCCGGACGTGCCCGCGCCCTCCGCCGAAGCCGACGTCGAGGAGGTCTTCCTGGCCGGACTCGACCGGGCCGGCGGGGTGGAGATCCTGGAGCGCACGGCCGGGCGGGTGCTCACCGAGGAGGAGGCCAACTGGGCCGGCGACCTCTGGTTCGAGTCCGAGGGACTGCCGCTGCGCTTCGTGCAGGCGGGTGCCCTGCTGCGGCAGCGCGACCAACTGCGCGCCGAGACCGGCGCGGTGGACGAGTACGGCGTCTTCGAGGACGTCCGCCCCGTGGTGGGCCAGGCGCGGGACCTCGACGGCGCGGCCGTGCCGCTGCCCTCGCTCGGCGAGGCCGCCGCGCCCGCCCCGCTGCTCGCCGCCCGGCTCAGCGCCTCCGCCCGCGCCGCCCTGCGCTTCGCGGTCGCCCTCGGCGGCGAGGTGCCGCACCAGGCACACCTGCCCGCGATGGTCGGCGACACCCACGCCGACGCGGCCCTCGGGGAGCTGGCGGCCTGTGGGCTGGTGTCCCCGGTCGGCTCCCGCTACCGGCTCGCGGCCGGTGTCCAGACCCAGCTGGAGGCCGCCGGGTACGGCGACGACGCCCCGGAGCGGGCCCGTACCGCCGCCCAGCACTACGCCTGGTGGGCCGGGCACCCCTCGGTCACCCCGGAGCGGGTGGGCGCCGAGGCCGACGCGGTGCTCGCGGCGCTCGCGGCCGTGGTGCCGCCCGCCGAGGGCGAGGACGAGCACGCGGTGCGGCTCGCCCGCACGGCGGCGCCCGCCTTCGCGGCGGCCCTGCACTGGAGCGCCTGGGAACGGGCCCTGCGGTACGGCGCCGAAGCCTCGCTGCACACCGGCGAGGTGACCGAACAGGCCTACTTCCACCACGAGTTGGGCGTCCTCGCGCTGTGCGCGGGCCGACTCGACCGGGCCCGCGCCGAACTGGAGACCTCGATCGGGCTGCGCGGCGCGCTCGCCGACAAGCGGGGCACCGTCGCCGGACGGCGGGCCCTCGCGCTGGTCGCGGACCGGGCCGGGGAACTGCCCGGGGTGCCGGTACCGGCGGTGGGGGAGCGGGAGCCCGAGCCGGGCCGCGCCGCGCCGCCCACCCCGGCCCCGGTCCCCGACACCCTCATCACGCCCCAGGTGACCGCGCCGCCCGCCCGGGGGCTCGGCATCCGGCGGCTCGCCCGCCGCAACATGGTGGCGGCCGGTTCCGGGGCACTGCTCGCGGCGGTGCTCGGCACCGTGGTGACGCTGGGCATGACGTCCCACGAGGGCGACGACAAGAATCCCGCCGGGCGGGCCGACGTCAACCCGTCGGCGAGCCAGGACGCCGGGGACTCCACCGTGGACGCCGACCCGGGCCAGGACAGCGGGACGCCCGCGCAGCCGCCCGCGGTCCGGCCCTCGGCCTCGGGCCCGGCGGGCAGGTACACCGGCACGAGCGCCACGCCGCGGCCGTCCGCGTCCGACAGCGCGCCGGCCGACCCGAGCGGGACGGGGAGCACCGGCAGCGGGGACACGTCGCCGACGCCGACTCCGACGCCGACCCCGACCAAGACGAAGCCGACGGACCCGCCGACCAAGCCGACCACACCGCCCGCCACGTCGTCCTCGCCGGCCACCCCGCCCACCCCGCCGACGCCCACGGACCCGTCCACGGACCCCACCGGCGACTCGATGGCGCCGTTCACGAGGTCGGCGCCGGCCCCCGGGCCCACCGACCCGGCGACGCCTACGGACCCGGGGCCCGCGCTGTAGGGGCCCCGCGGCGGGCGCTGCCGCCGCCCGCCCGGTCGGCCCGGCAGGTCAGGGGCGCCAACCGCCGTCCGGGAAGCGGACGGTGAAGGCGCCGGCGGAGAAGGAGAGGCCGAAGGCGATCGCGAGCCCCTCCCCGGCCGGACGGCGGGTGTCCTCCGCGAACATCAACGGCACCGAACAGCCGAGGGTGTTGGCGTGGTCGCGCAGCACCCGGTACGACGACGCCACCTTCGCGTCGTGCGGGTCGACGCCGAACCCGGCGCACAGCGAGTCCAGGATCCGGGTGCTGCCGGTGTGCATCAGCAGCACCGACGCATCCGCCGCCGACGACAGGGCGGAGCCCGCGAGGGCGGCCTCGGCGGTGGTGGTGGCGTAGTGGCCGCCGCGCGGGGTGACGTCGGGGGAGAGGGTGTACAGCCGGCGGCCGTGGTCGGCGATGACCACGGGGATGTCGGAGCCGCCGTCGGGGACCGTGCCCAACTCGGTGTCCTCCGGCAGGTCGTTGGTCAGGTTGGCGACCGGCCCGAACACCGGGCCCCCGCCCTCGTCGCCGAAGACCATGGCCACGGAGGCGTCGGCGAACAGGAACGAGTGCAGCGCGTCGACCGTGCGCTGCCGCTCGGCGGGCGCGATCTCGGTGAAGTGCCGGTACAGGGTGCCGTCCAGCGGCGGGGACAGGGGCGTGATGGCCTCGGTGAACACCGCGAGCACCGTACGGCCCGGGTTGGCGGTCAGGTACCAGCGGGCGGTGTCCACCACCTTGGCCATGGCCGAGCAGCCCATGTACTCGATCGCTAGGTTGGCGCAGTCGCGCGGGAGTTCGGGCATCTTGGCGATCACGTCGCACACCAGCGAGGGCAGCAGGCGGCCGGGGCTGGAGGTGACGCCGAGGACGAGCCCGATGCCGGCCGGGTCGGTGCCCGCCTTGGCGAGGGCGGCCCGCGCGGACGCGACGGCGAGGTCCGCGGTGAGGAAGCCGGTCTCGGGTTCGGCGCCCTTGAAGACGACGTCGGGGTAGTTGGCGAGGACCGAGTGCCGCTTGTCGATGCCCAGGGTGGTGAGCATGGCGGCGAGCCGGTCGGACAGCAGATGACGGCTGGAGTCCAGCAGTTCGTCCGTGGTGATGGCGGACCCGGGCAGTTCGGCGGCGATCCCGAGCAGGACCGGGTCGGCCTGGGCGGCGCGGGTCACCGCGGTTCCCCTTCCGTGCCGGTCGCCGCCAGCAGGGCGCCCGAGCGGATGAGCGCGACGACCTCGGCGATGTCGCCGTCCATCCGCCGGTCGGCGTCCACGAACGGCACCCGCGTGCGCACGAGGGCGTGCACGGCCCTGGTGCGTGGGGCCATGTCACCGGTGCCGCGCAGATCGAGGGCCTGGCAGGCGGCCAGGATCTGGATCGCGGCGACCTCCTGGGTGAGTTCCACGATGCGGCGGGCGTCGCGGGCGGCTATCGGCGCCATGGACACCTTGTCCTGGTTGTGCGCCTCGGTGGAGCGGGAGAACACGGTCGCGGGCCCGGCGTGCTTGAGCGCCTCGGCGGTCAGCGCGGAGCAGGCGATCTGCATGCCCTTGAAGCCGTGGTGCAGGCCCTTCTCCCAGGCGTCGCCCTCGGTGCGCGGGACGAGGTTCTCGGTCAGGCCGTTGTTGTACTTGGCGTCGACCAGGAGCTGGAGCTGGCGGTCCAGCAGGTCGGCGACGGAGGCGACGGCGACCTTCAGCGAGTCCATGGCCTGCACGACATGGCCGGCGTAGAAGTTCCCGCCCGAGTGCACCCGGCCGCTCTCGGCGTCGAAGAGCGGATTGTCGGTGGAGGCGTTGATCTCCGTCTCCAGCCAGCCGTCCACCCACTCGATCGTGTCCCGCAGCACCCCGGCGACATGGGGGGCGCAGCGCAGCGAGTAGCGGTCCTGGATGGAGCGCTTGAGCTTGCCGTGGCCCTTTCCGTCCAGCGGGTCGTTGGAGCCGACGACCTGGTCGTGCGGGAGGGACAGGCCGGAACCGTCGAGGAGCCGGCCCAGGTGGGCGGCCGAGGCGAGCTGCCCGCGGTGCGGGCGCTGCTCGTGGATGAAGGAGTCGAAGTGCCCGCGGTTGCCCAGCAGGGCCTCGCTGGCGAGGGCGGTGGCGACATCGGCGACCCGCGCGAGCTGTGCGGCGTCCCGGGTGGCGAGGACGGCGAACGCGGCCGAGAAACTGGTGCCGTTGATCAGGCCGAGACCGTCCTTGGCCTCGGGGACGACGGGCGTGAGCCCCAGCTGTGCCAGGACGTCGGCGGCGGGCCGCACCTCGCCCCGGTAGTCGACCTCGCCCTCCCCGAAGAGGGCGTTGGCGACGTAGCAGAGGGGAACGAGGTCGCCGGAGGCGCCGACCGAGCCGCGCTCGGGCACCCGGGGCAGGACGTCGTGGCGCAGGAAGTCGAGCAGCAGGCCGATGACGTCCGGCTGGACGCCGGAGTTGCCGCGGGCCAGGCAGTTGGCGCGGATGAGGAGGGTGGCGCGGACGACCTCGGCCGGCGCCAGCGGCCCCGTGCCGTTGAGGTGGTAGGTGACCAGGTGCCGCTGGAGTTCGGCGGCCTTCTGCGGGGCTATCTGGTTGACCACGCTGTCGCCGAAGCCGGTGGTGACGCCGTAGATCGGCTGTCCGGTGGCGATGAGGTCCAGCTTGAGGTCGCGGGAGCGCTTGACCGCCTTCTGCGCGACATCGGTGTGGACGAGGCCGAGTGCACGGCCCGGGCGGGCGACGGCTGCCACGTCGTCCAGCGTGAGGGACTTTCCGTCGATGATGACGTCCTTCACAAGGGTGCCTTTCCGCTTGCGGACACGCTGATGAGTGCCAAGCTCAAGTGGGTTGCGAACGACACTACGTTCGACAGTCGGCCGGGAGCCAACAGTGACTGCTTATCGGCCCGATAAGGGCCGGCGATCGCATCCGGCGGCGCCACCCGCATAAGGTTCCCCATGCGCACCCGCGCCTTTCAGCGGCCCACGGAGGCCTTCATTCCTCTTGCCGACAGGGAGAACAGGTGACGCTCGCTCGTTTGACGATCGTGGGAATCGGAGGCTCCACTCGGCCCGGCTCCTCCACCGAACAGGCGCTCCGGGCGGCCCTGAAGGAGATCGAGCGGCTCGGCGCCCGCACCGTGTGCCTGAGCGGGCACGACCTCGACCTGCCCCACTACACCCCGGAGGACACCGGCCACCCCCGGCGGCGGCGCCTGGTGGACCTCATGGCCTCGGCCGACGGCCTGGTCATCGCCACGCCCGCCTACCACGGAGGCATGTCCGGCCTGGTGAAGAACGCCCTCGACCACGCCGAAGACCTCCGCCGGCGGCCGCAGCCGTACTTCAGCTCGCGTCCCGTCGGCTGTCTCGCCACCGCCTACGGAGCCCAGGGGGCCGCCTCGGCGCTCGCCTCCCTGCGCGCCACCGTCCACGCGCTGCGCGGCTGGCCCACCCCGCTCGGTGTCGCCGTCGACAGCTCGCGCGTCCGTTTCGGCCCGGCCGGGGCGTGCCAGGACCCGCACATCCAGAGCCATTTGGAGATCATGGCCCGGCACATCACCGAATTCGCCGAGGCCAAGGTTCCCGGATATCGACAGGAAAAGGCATCATGACGGCAAGTGAATTCGCCCCTCCGGCACAGGAAGACAAGATCGGAGGGCCGTCCACCACCGAACTCGACGGCACGTCCGTCGAATACGTGTACTCCACCGGAAACCACTACCGGATGGAATTCGGAGCGGACACCCTCACCTTCCGCTTACTGGCGGGCTCCGCCCCGCCGCACACCGTCACCCTGCCCTACCGGGCCCGGCTCGTCCGCTCCGGTCTGTATCTGGTGACCTGGACCGTCAAGCCCGGCGTCCACGTCACCCTCCTCCTCGACCTCGCCGAACGGCTGATCCACGTCAGCGCGCTGATGCCGCCCAACCAGTGGGAGTTCTTCGACATCGGGCGCCTGCTGTCCGTCGAGGGCCGGACCGGGGAAGACGCCCGGTGAGCGACCAGGGAACCGGGAGCTGGCCGTACCGGCGCTCCCGTATCGACCCCACCGCCCCCGCGCTCGGCGGCGACGGCGACCCGATCGGCTACGGCGAACTCGCCGCCCGCGTCGACCGCCTCGCCGCCGCGCTCGCCGCCACGGGCATCCGGCACGGCGACCGGGTCGCCCACCTCGGCTGGAACCGCCCGGAGGCGTTCGAGCTCTTCTTCGCGGTCTGCCGGCTCGGCGCCGTGTTCGTGCCCGTCAGCCCCCGCCTGGCCTTCCCCGAACTCCTCGACGTCCTCAAGGACTGCGCCCCGGCCGCCCTGTTCCACGACGACGACCAGCGCACCACCGCCGAGGTCGCCTCGGGCGGCATCGCGCGCGTCTGCGGCCCCGGCGGCCAGGAGGCCATGACGGAGGCCGGGGACACCCCGCCGCGCCGCGACGTCACCCTCGACGACCCCGCCGTCATCCTCTACACCAGCGGCACCACCGGCATGCCCAAGGGCGCCGTCCTCTCCCACGGCAGCCTGCTCTTCAACACCGTCAACCAACTCGCCCACGTCGACGTCCTGTCCACCGACCGGGCGCTGGTCATCGCCCCCCTCTTCCACGCCACCGGACTCGGACAGGTCGGCCTGCCCACCCTGTTCAAGGGCGGCAGCCTGCTGGTCCAGCGGTTCTCGGCCGGGAAGGCGCTGAAGACCATCGAGGAGCGGCGGATCACCGCGTTCACGGCCGTGCCGACGATGCTGCGGATGATGAGCGCCGACCCCGCCTTCGCGGACGCGGACCTGTCCGCGCTGCGCTACGTCGTCTACGGCGGCTCCCCGGCCGACCGGCAGGTGGTCGACGCCTGGCGGGCCAAGGGCGTCACCCTCCTCCAGGGCTACGGCATGACCGAGGCCGCGCCGGGCGTCACCCTCGCCACGGAGCGCACGGCGGCCGCCGAGCCCCTGTCCGCGGGCGTTCCGCACTTCTTCACCGACCTGAGCGTCCGCACCACCCGGGGCGGGGCGGGCGAGCTGTGGGTGCGCGGCCCGCACCTGTTCACCGGCTACCACGGGCAGCCCGAGGCGACCGCCGAGGCCATGGACGACGGCTGGTTCCGCTCCGGCGACGCGGTGCGCCTGGACAACGGCCGCCTCTACGTCGTCGACCGGGTCAAGGACATGTTCATCTCCGGCGGCGAGAACGTGTACCCGGCCGAGGTCGAGGCCCGTCTCGACGCCCTGGAAGGGGTCCGGGAGAGTGTCGTGGTCGGGGTGGACGACGCCGAGTGGGGGCAGGTCGGCGCCGCCTTCGTCGTCCTGGAGGACGGCGCCCGGCTGACCGGGGAGCAGATCCGGGAGCGGCTGCGCGGCGAGCTCGCCGCCTTCAAGGTGCCCCGGTCGGTGCGCTTCGTGCCCCGGCTGCCGCGCACCCCCACCGGGAAGATCCGGCGCACCGACCTCGTCGCCCGGCTGGCGCGGGAGGCGCCCCCGGAGGCCTGACCGAGGTGCCGCTCGCCGCGCGCCGGTCCCGTGCCTCGGGCGCGGGACCGGCGCACCGCGTCAGGGACGGCGTCCCGCGACCGTCCAGTGCTTGTGCACCAGGGCCTGCCGCTCCACCTCGTCGGCGAGGGCGAGCGCCAGGTCCGGCAGGTCGATCCCGGCGGGCACGCCCTGGTCGAACAGCATGAAGTCGACGCCCAGGCGGTAGCCGCCGGTACCCGGGCCCGGCCGGTACAGCCACGGCGGCGACAGGAACGACCAGCGCAGGTCGCGCCGGTGCTCGAACAGGTCCAGGGCGATCCTGCAGCCCTCCAGGAGCGGCACCCGGGTCCAGTTCCTGACCCGCTCCTCCAGCTCGGGATCGGTCGCCCCCGCGGGTATCGCGCCGCTCAGCTTGCGGCGGGCGGCCTCGTGGAAGAACGACTCCTTGGTGATCTCGCCCAGCCAGGTGAGGTGTTCGGCGGGCATCACGCCGAAGTACCAGGCGGGGAACCGGGGATCGTCGAACATCTGGAGCCCCGGCTCGACGTACAGGCTGGCCGCGCCGCCGACGTACATCAGATAGCCGGCGCCGGAGCGGACATGGGCCTGGAGGATGCGCCGGGTGCCCTCGGCCTGCCGGTAGTAGACCTCCAGATCGACCTCGTGACCGCCGGAGAAGCACGAGACGACGACGTCGTGCCCGCGCAGCCGCTCCGTGAGGGCCGGCACGTCGAACACGTCGCAGGCGGCCTCGGCGAGCTGCCCGGCGGACCCGGCGAGCCGGCCGCGGGAGACTCCGGTGACCTGGTGCCCGCGGCGCAGCAGGGCCTCGGTCAGGGCCCGGCCGGTCATACCGGTGTGCCCGATCACGGCGACCTTCACGACAGGTCCTCCACGGCGGCCGGGAGGGACACGGCGAGGGCGGGGTTGACGGGGTTCGGCGGCTCGCCGCCCAGGGCGACGACCCCGGCCATCTGGAGCACGGCGTCCTGGGCGACGGCGTGCTGGCACATGGTGTTGGCGTCCCGCAGCCAGCGGTCCAGCGGGCTGGTGCGGTAGACCGCCGAGCCGCCGACGAGGTCGTACAGGCGCTGGACGATGCCCCGGGCGGTCCGGAAGGCGAAGGTGCGCGACAGCGCGGTGCCGACGCGCGCGGCCCGCAGGTCGCCGTCGCCGGAGTCGAGCAGCTCCCACTGGACGCGCAGCGTCTCGTAGACGCCGGCGCGGGCGGCGGCCAGCTCCATCTCGCTGCGCCCGATCGCCTCGTGCACCCGCGGGTCGTCGAGCCAGGGGGTGCCGGTCTCCCGGTCGCGGCGGCCGGCGGCGAGGCCGATGACATGGTCGAGGGCGGCACGGGCCAGGCCGAGCGGGATGCCGGGCATCTTGCGCTGCACCGCGTCCGGGGTGCGCAGCAGGACACGGTCCTGGCGGGGCCGGGCGAGCGTGAAGACGTGGTCGTCGGGGACGAACAGGTCCTCGGTCTGGTAGTCGTGGCTGCCGGAACCGGCCAGCCCGGTGGTGTGCCAGGTGTCGAGGACCTGGAACTGCTCGGGTCGGGCCGCGAAGACCCGCCACTGCCGGGGCTCGCCGGTCAGCGGGTCAGGCACGGGCCGCCCCCGCTCCTGCACCATGCAGGAGGCCATGAGCACCTGGCAGTGGTTGACGCAGGAGGCGAACCGCCACCTGCCGCCGATCCGGTAGCCGCCGTCCGTCCGCTCGGCGGTGCCGGTCGGCAGCAGCGCCCCCGCGGTGATCGTGTCCAGGTCCGCGTACAGGGTGCGGGCCGTCGCGTCCGGCAGGTACCCGGCGTAGATGCCGGAGTCCATGCCGATCATCGCGCACCAGGCGGCCGAGGCGTCCCCCTGCGCGATGATCTCCAGCAGCCGCGCCTGCTGCGCGGAGGTCAGGTCCGGGCCGCCCCGGTCGGCGGGCATGGCCGCGCGCCACACCCCCGCCTGTCGCAGCAGCTCGACGACGTGGTCGGGCAGCCGGCGTCCCTCCTCGATCTCGCCGGCGGCCCGCCGCAGCCACGGCACGGTCTGCCGGGCCCGGTCGAGGACGTCGGCCGCCGAGGCGGGCGGGGCGTCCCAGGACGGCGGTGCGGCGGTGTCCGCGTGGGTCTCGGTGACGGTCATGAGCGGTTCCCCCTGAGAGTCGTGCGGTGAGTCGTGCCGGGCTCAGTGCACGGTGGCGGCGCCCTGCGGCGCCTGCCCGCCGATGACGGTGCTCTCGCCGTGGCGCTGCCACGGACGGGCGATGAGGACGAGGCACAGGAACGCGCACCCGAACCCGACGACCATGAGGGCGGCCATGGGCTTGTCGCTGCCGGTGCCCAGGGCGCCGACGACGGGCGCCGCGACGCCGCCGAAGAGGCACTGCCCGGCGCCGATGACGCCCGAGGCGGCACCGCCGGCCCGGCGGCCGATCTCCTGGCCGATGGTCATGATCGAGGGGATCGTCAGCCCCATCGCGAACATGCACAGGAACATGAAGACCAGCGAGGTGGTCAGGGTGTTGCCCGCGGTCACGGAGACGACCGCGTGGCCGGCCGAGGCCACGAGACCGACGGTGACGCCGATGGTGAGCAGCCGGTTCAGCCCGGCCTTGGCGGCGAGGTTGCCGACCATCGCGCCGCCGATCAGGATGCCGACCGCGGTGACGGCGAAGGACAGGCTGTACTGGGTCGCGGAGAGCTTGTAGACGTCCTGGAAGACGAAGCTGGAGCCGGAGATGTACGAGAACAGGGCGACGTTGGCGAAGGAGAACACCAGCACGTAGCCGAGGAAGGGGCGCTCGGCGAGCAGGCTCCGCATGGACCGGAAGGCCGTGGCGACGCCCCCGGAGTGGCGCCGCTCGGGCGGGAGGGACTCCGGCAGGGCCACGGCGACCGCGATCAGCAGGACCACGCTGAGGGCGGCCAGGACGACGAACAGGGCCCGCCAGGAGAAGACGTTGGTGATCAGGCCGCCGAGCACCGGCGCGATGATCGGGGCCACCGCGAAGATGACCGACAGGATCGAGAACCGCTTCGCCGCCTCCTGGCCCCGGTACCAGTCGCCGACCACGGCGCGGGCGAGGACCATGCCGGCCGAGCCGGAGACGCCCTCCAGGACGCGGGCCGTGTTCAGCAGTTCCGTGCTGGTGGCGACGGCACACAGCACCGAGAACACGGCGAACAGCGCGGAACCCCACAACAGCAGCCTGCGGCGGCCGGTGGAGTCGCTGACCGGGCCGATCAGCAGCTGTCCGACCAGCATGCCCAGCAGGTAGGCCGTCAGGCTCAGCTGGACGCTGGAATCGGCGGCGTGCAGGTCGTGGCCCATGTCCGGGAACGCCGGTAAGAGCATGTCGGTGGCCAGGGGAGTGATCGCGGTCAGCGACGCCAGCAGCAGGATCACGGCCCCGCCCCGGGCCGGAGGCGTGCCGTGGAGCGGACGAGCTTGCATCCGACGAGCCTTTCGTGGTGTGGGTTGTCGGTCCCGCGGGCCGCCGGTTCTCGGCCGGACCCCGAGATAGTTACACTATGGTTCAGTGGTTAACAATATGGAGGTCTCTGTGATCCCGTCCACCCCCAGCGACCAAGTCACCCTGTGGTGGCGGCAGGCCCGTCCGGATCTCGACACCCATTCCATGGATGTCTTCGGACGGCTGCGCCGCCTCCAGGTCCTGGTGGAGCTGGAGGCCTCCACGACCCTCGCCGGCGTCCAGCTCACGTCGAGCGAACTCGACGTGATGGTCACCCTGCGGCACGCCGACACACCGCTCATCGCCCGCAACATCGCCGCCCTGCGCGGCTGTTCGCGGGCCGCGATGAGCAACATCCTCGCGAAGATGGAGAAGCGCGGCCTCGTCGTGCGGGAGCCCAACCCCGCCGACCGCCGCGCCGTCCTGGTCCGCCTCACCGACGCCGGGGAACAGTTGACCGATACCGTCTTCCCCAAGCGCCTCTCCCTGGAGGCGGACCTTCTCTCCCAGCTTTCCGAAGCAGAGCAGCACCGGGTCGCCGAAGCCCTGGACCTGCTCGTGAACGCGATGCTGCGCCGCTCGCCGCTGCCTCCGGACCCGGAGGCGGTCTAGGTACACGGCGGCGCCGCCCCGAGGGGGCGCCGACGCCGACGCAACAGCACAACGGGGGAAAAACTGTGCGACGCGATCTCGACATACGTCCGTTACGTACTCTCGTCACCATCGTGGACGTCGGAGGCTTCCGCCGGGCCTCCAAGGTCCTCAGCATCTCCCAGCCCGCGGTCAGCCAGCACATCCGCCGCCTGGACGCACTGATCGGCGAGCCCGTCTTCCGGGAGACCGGCCCGAGCCTGAAACTGTCCGCCGGCGGCGAGGAACTGCTGCGCTTCGCCCGTCAGCTCGTGCGCACCAACGACGAACTCGTCACCCGGCTCTCCGCCCACCGCGCCACCGGACGCCTGGCGCTCGGCGTGTGCGAGACCCTGGTCGGCGTGATCCCGACGCTGCTCGCCGAGCTGAAGGCCCACGTCTCCCTGGTGGACACGAGCGTGCTCGCGGGGCCGGGCGACGAGCTGACCGACCAGCTCGCCGAGGGCGCCATCGACATGCTCCTCAAGGTCGGCGAGCCCCGGAAGGCGGCGGACCGGGTCATCGGCGCCATCGAGTGCGCCTGGTTCGGCGAGACGGCCCTGCTCGACGACGCCTCGCTGCCCCTCGCCGTCTTCGCCGGCCGCACCACGCCCCTGCGGCAGCTCGCCGAGGAGACCCTCACCTGCGCGTCCCGCCCCTGGCACGTGGTCTACCAGGGGGTCGGGGTGGAGGACGTCGTGGGCGTCTGCCGGTCCGGGGTCGGCGTCAGCCTGCTGTTCGCCGCGGCCGAGGACCGCTGGAACCTGCCCGTCGTCCCGCGCGGGCGCCTGCCCGAGCCCGCCCGGCACCTGCCGGTGATCCTCGCCGCGGGGGCGCGCCTGGCGCCGGGGCTGGCCGGCCAGGCACGGGAGGCCGTGGAGGAGGCGATGAGCGACTACACCTGCGCGGCCCCGGAACCGGGCCACCTGGCCAGGCGGGCGTCCTGAAGCGGTACTAGAACAGCCTCAGCTTGTCGTCCTCGATGCCGCGCAGGGCGTCGTAGTCCATGATGTGGCAGTCGATGCCGCGGTCGGTGGCGAGCACACGGGCCTGGGGCTTGATCTCCTGCGCGGCGAAGATGCCGCGGACCGGGGCGAGGTGCGGGTCGCGGTTCAACAGGTCGAGATAGCGGGTGAGTTGCTCCACGCCGTCGATCTCGCCCCGGCGCTTGATCTCGATCGCGACCGTCTGCCCGCTCGCGTCCCGGCACAGGATGTCCACCGGGCCGATCGCCGTCATGTACTCGCGGCGGATGAGCGTGTAGCCCTCGCCGAGCGTCTCGATGCGGTCGGCGAGCAGCTCCTGGAGGTGCGCTTCCACGCCGTCCTTGATCAGGCCGGGGTCCACGCCCAGCTCGTGCGAGGAGTCGTGGAGGATCTCCTCCATCGTGATGATCAGTTTCTCGCCCGCCTTGTTGACGACGGTCCACACGCCCGCGTCCTCACCCGTGCCCTCCTTCAGCGTGCAGGGCGGCGACATCCAGTTGAGGGGCTTGTAGGCCCGGTCATCGGCGTGGATGGAGACGCTGCCGTCCGCCTTGACCAGGATCAGGCGCGGCGCCGAGGGAAGGTGGGCGGTGAGCCGGCCGGCGTAGTCGACCGAGCACCGGGCAATGACGAGACGCATGGTCCGCAACGCTACTCGACACCCGTCGCCCCACGCGATTCGCCCGTCCCACCGGTTGCGGATCGCCCCGGTTGCCCCTGCTTTGTCCCTGGAAACTCTTGTTCGTCCTTGGCCGATTGTGGGCGCAACCCGACCGTTCCATATACCCATTCTGGTGGTGTCGTCACCGACCGTTGCCTACCGTAGGAACGGGAGGTCGCGGTCCATGTACTCAGCGTGTTTGACGGCCGAACTCCCTTTGTCCGTCCGGCAACCCCTGTTCATCGGGGGTGCGAGAGGAGAACCCATGTCGCTCGACGTCTCACCGGCCCTACTCGAAGCGGCCGAGCGAGGCGAGGTCGACGAAGCAGAATTCGTCGACTGCGTCCGGACCTCCCTGCCCTACGCGTGGGAGATGATCAGCTCCCTGGTGGCCCAGCTGAAGGTGGACGGCGGGCCCTTCGCCGACAACCAGACGCCGCCGCCGGACGAGCAGGCGCGCGGCCAGTTGCTGCGTGCGCTCGCCAGTGACGCCATCCGCGGTGCGCTGCAACGGCACTTCGGTGTGCGGCTGGCCTTCCAGAACTGCCACCGGGTGGCGGTGTTCCCGCTGGACCCCTCGGTGGACGAGAGACTGGCCCGCTTCACCTCGGTGCGGGCCCAGCTGCTGAACCAGTCGCCGGAACTTCGGGACTGCTGACCCGCGGTCCCGGCACGTCCGGGGCAGCGCGTCGCCTGCTTGCCGCTCCGCCCGCGGGGAGGTGCATTCGGTGCCGGGGCGGCAAGCCCCCCAGGTGGCTCGCCCGTTGTTCGCGTCCGCCGGTCAGCGCAGCCGGGGCAGCACCTCGGCGCCCAGGCGGCGCAGGGTGTCCTCCGTCGCCGCGAGATCGCCCGAGCCCTCGACCAGCAGGGCGAACCGGGAGATGCCCGTGCGCTCCGCCGTGGCCGCGAGCCGGTCGCCGGCGAGCCGCGGGGTGCCCACCGGGTGCAGCCCGCAGAGCAGTTCGGTGTAGGCGTGCGGATCGCGCATCGCGCGCCTGCGTCCGTCGACCGTCACATGCGCGTCGAGCCCCTGTTTCAGCCAACCAGGCATGGCCTTCAGCAGGGTCTCCACCGCGTCCTGCCGCCGGTCGGCCAGCTGGCAGACCCCGGCCGCGACGTGTCCGGCGTCCGCGATCTCCTCGGGTGGCCGGCCCGCCGCGCGGGCGCAGCGCCGCCACAGGGCGACCATCTCGGCCTTCTCCTCGTCCCCCGCGTGCATCCCGAGCAGCATCGGCAGCCCGCGCTCGGCGGCCAGCCGGACGGTCGCCGGGGAGGTGCACGCGACGACGACCTCGGGGCCCGGGGCGTCGGTCAGCGCCTCCGAGGGGCGCGGTACGACGGGGACCTCGCGGAAGCTGAACCGCTCGCCGCAGGCCGCCACGGCCGGCTCGCGCAGCCAGCGCAGCAGCAGATCGAGCGACTCCGGGAACCCGCGTTCGTACGCGTCGAGTCCCTTGCCGAACACCTCCAGGTCCACCCAGGGGCCGCCGCGGCCCACCCCGAGGGTGAACCGCCCGCCGCTCGTCAGGTGCAGCAGCGCGGCCTGCTCGCCCAGGGCGACCGGGTGGGCGGTGGGCAGTACGCTGACCGCCGTGCCCACCCGGACGCGGCGGGTGCGGCCGAGCAGCAGGGCGGCCAGGGTGACGGCCGACGGACAGGTGCCGTACGGCACGAAGTGGTGCTCGGCCAGCCAGACCGAGTCGAGACCGGCCTCCTCGGCGACCTCCGCCGAGCGGACCGCCCGGTGCAGCGCCTCACCCTGGCCCTGGCCCGGGAACTGGGCGCCCAGCACAAAGCTTCCTACGTACATCGCGTTTCCCGCTTCCTCGGCTCCGACCCGAGCTCCCCTACCGGCATAACCGTCTGACACGTGCGCAGGACACGGCCTGGTGGGGTAATTGACGGATTGTCTGCAGAATCCGCCGTTCCGCAGGGGTACTTGCACCGGTTGGCGCCCTTCGCGTACCCCCGCCGGCGGCGCGTAGGCTGGACGCCGACCTTACGCAGACCCTGCTGCCGTCGAGCCCCGAGAGGTGTCCCGTGTCCCCGCGCCGCAACCGACCGAAGGCCGCCGGCTCGTCCGGCCCCAGCGCCGAGGACGACCGCACCGGCCGGTACGGCGGCTTCCAGTCCACGGAGCACTGGCAGGGCGAGGAGTGGAGCGTGCGCCATGTCGCGGGCGCGAGCGCCGAGGGCAAGACCTACCGCTGCCCCGGCTGCGACCAGCTGATCCCCTCCGCCGTCCCGCACGTGGTGGCCTGGCCCGACCACGCGGGCGTCGACGACCGCCGCCACTGGCACAAGGCCTGCTGGAACGCGAAGGACCGCCGCACCACGCGGGTGCAGCGGTCCCGTAACGCGCCGAGGTTCTAGCCGGGGCTCAGACGTCCCGGCCGCGCAGCAGGGCGTACGCCCCGGCGCCGGCCACCGCGGTCAGCCCCAGCATGATCCACAGCGGGTCCCAGCCGGTGGGGCCGGAGTCGCTGATGGCGTTGTCGTAGAAGACGCTGAGCTGGCTCGGGAACGAGTACTCGAACAGGAAGTTGCGCACCGAGCGCAGCGAGTCCGTGGCCATGAACAGCGCGAGGACCAGCGGAGCGAGCACCAGGCCGATCATGATGGTGATGCCGCCCGCGGAGTGCCGGATCATCGAGCCGACCAGCAGCGCGAGCAGACCGAGCAGGGCGATGTAGAGGCTGACGCCGAGGGTGGCCTTGGCCCAGTCCCCGCCCGAGGGCGTGCGCGCGCCGCTGCCGGACAGCATGGACGTCTGGACCATGGCCACGAAGGTGGTCGCCACGATGGATACGACGAAGGCGACCAGGAAGAACACGATCGCCTTGGCGGCCAGCACCCGGCCCCGGCTCGGGCACGCCGTCATCGTCGTACGGATCATCCCGGTGCCGTACTCCGACGCGGTGGTCAGCACGCCGAGGGTGATGATGCACATGCTGCCGACGAGCAGCCCGAAGAACCCGAAGGAGAGCGGGTTGGTGCCGCCGAGCGACGACTCGTCGGTGTGGGCGCTCACCAGCGCCCCGGCCAGCAGACCGATGCCCACGACCAGGACCAGGAAGACGCCGAGCGTCCAGATCGTGGAGCGGACGGACCTGATCTTCGTCCACTCGGAGGCCACCGCGTGCCCCAGATGCGTGCGCACGACGGGGATCGGCGAGGTGTAGCCGGGGTACGAGCCGCCGGGCGCCGCCTGCCAGTCGGGCGCGGCTGCGGGGGCCTGCGGCATCGGGGGCTGGTGGGTGCTCATCGGGCGTCCTCGGGCTGGGTCGGGTCGGAGGAGGGGGCGGGGGGAGCGGCCGGGGCCGGGGGAGCGGCGGGCGGCGGCGACTGCGGCCCCGGCTGCGCGTACGGGTTCGCCGCGGCGCCCGGAGCGCCGTACGGGCCCGCGGGCATGGCGAAGGGCTGCCCGCCCTGCTGGGGCGGCGGCGGGGCGTACCAGCCGGGCTGGCCCTGGCCGGGGACCGGCAGCGGCGGCTGGACGCCGGGCGGCAGCGGCTGCTGGAGACCCGCCTTCTGGTCGGCCGTCGAACGGTAGTCCACCGCGCCCTGGGTCATCCGCATGTACGCCTCCTCCAGCGAGGCCTGGTGCGGCGACAGCTCCCACAGCCGTACGCCCGCCTCGTGCGCGAGGTCGCTGATGCGGGGCAGCGCCAGCCCGGTCACGCGCAGCGCGCCGTCCTGCTCGGGCAGCACATGGCCGCCCGCCTCGGTGAGCGCGGTGGCGAGCTTCTCGCGCAGCTGCGGCTCGGTGTCCGGGGTGCGCACCCGCGCGAAGTCGGCGGAGTTGGCCGAGATGAAGTCCGTGACACTCATGTCGGCGAGCAGCTGGCCGCGCCCGATCACGATCAGGTGGTCGGCGGTCAGCGCCATCTCGCTCATCAGGTGCGAGGAGACGAAGACCGTACGGCCCTCGGCGGCGAGCGCCTTCATCAGGTTGCGCACCCAGAGGATGCCCTCGGGGTCGAGGCCGTTGACCGGCTCGTCGAACAGCAGCACCTGGGGGTCGCCGAGCAGCGCGGCGGCGATGCCGAGGCGCTGGCCCATGCCGAGGGAGAAGCCCTTGGACCGCTTCTTCGCCACGTCCTGGAGGCCGACGACGCCGAGCACCTCGTCCACCCGGCGGGCCGGGATGCCGGACAGCTGGGCGAGGCTCAGCAGGTGGTTGCGGGCGGAGCGGCCGCCGTGCACGGCCTTGGCGTCGAGCAGCGCGCCGACCTGCCGGGGTGCGTTGGGCAGCCTGCGGTACGGGTGGCCGCCGATGGTCACCGAGCCGGACGTGGGGTTGTCCAGCCCGAGGATCATCCGCATGGTGGTGGACTTGCCCGAGCCGTTCGGCCCGAGGAAGCCGGTCACGGAACCAGGCCGCACCTGGAAGGAAAGGTTGTACACAGCGGTCTTGTCGCCGTACCGCTTCGTCAGGCCTACAGCCTCGATCATGCTCGCACCCATCGGACGGTTCAGGACAGCGGGGACCCGCCCCCGTAAGGGTTAGGAGGATATCGGGACGCTGACGGTTCCGCCCAAAGGAAAGTAAAGCCCGAGCGATACGGTGGGTGAACGGGCGGGCTACTGCGCGTCCCGGTGCCTGAGCAGGGCGTACCCGCCCGCGAGCGCGGCGATCACCCACAGTGCCATGATCCCGAGGCCGCCCCAGGGGCCGTACGGCGCCTCGTCGGCGTGCGGCACCACCTGCATGATGCGGCTGCCGGCCTGGTCGGGCAGGAACCGGCCGACCTTCTTCGTGGCGTCCACGCCGGCGAGGATGTTGGAGACCAGGAAGAAGAACGGCATCAGGATGCCGAGCGACAGCAGCGGCGAGCGCAGCATCGCGGCGACGCCCATACAGAACACCGCGATCAGGGTCATGTACAGCCCGCCGCCCACCACCGCGCGCAGCACCCCGGGATCGCCGAGCCGGGCCCGGTAGGGGCCGAGCATCGCCTGCCCGAGGAAGAAGGCGGCGAAGCTCGTGGCCATGCCGACGACCAGGGCGAGCACGCCGGCCACCGCGACCTTGCCGAAGAGGAAGGCGCCGCGGCGCGGCACGGCGGCCAGCGAGACCCGGATCATGCCGGTGCTGTACTCACTGCTGACGACCAGCACCCCGAACACGATCATGGCGAGCTGGCCGAGCGTCATGCCCGCGAAGCTGACGAAGGTCGGGTCGAACAGCAGCCGCTCACGGATCGGCATCGAGTCGAACTCGTTGCGGGTCAGCGCGGAGATGAGCATCCCGACCGCGATCGTGACCACCGCGGCGATCAATAGGGTCCAGGCTGTGGAGGAAACCGACCGGATCTTGGTCCACTCGGAGCGCAGCACCTGGGCGGCCCGGGTGGACCGGGGGACGCCGGCGGTCTCCCGGGAGCCGACGGCCGTCATCGCGTGCCCCCCTGCCACCCGGCGCCCCAGCCCTCCGGTTCGGGCGCGGCCTCCTCCCGTGCGTGGTACTCCACCGACCCCGCCGTCAGCCGCATGAACGCCTCCTCCAGCGAGGCCTGCCGGGGGCTCAGTTCGTGCAGCACGATGCCCTGGCCCGCCGCCAGCTCGCCGATCCGCTCGGCCTTGTCGCCTTCCGCCTCCAGCGCCCCGTCCGACGCCTGCGCCACGGTGATCCCCGCCTCGTGCAGCACGTCCAGCAGCCGCTCGCGCTGGGGCGAGCGGACCCGGACGCAGGAGCGCGCGTGCTCCCGGATGAAGTCGGCCATGGACATGTCCGCGAGCAGCCGGCCCTGACCGATCACGATCAGATGATCGGCGGTCAGCGCCATCTCGCTCATCAGATGACTGGAGACGAACACCGTCCGCCCCTGGGCGGCCAGCGACTTCATCAGATTCCGGATCCAGTGGATGCCCTCCGGGTCGAGCCCGTTCACCGGCTCGTCGAACATCAGGATGCGCGGGTCCCCGAGCAGCGCCGCCGCGATCCCCAGCCGCTGCCCCATGCCGTACGAGAACCCCTTGGCCTTCTGCCGGGCCACCGCCATCAGCCCCACCGTCTCCAGCACCTCGCCCACCCGGCGCCCGGGGATGCCGTTGCTCTGCGCGAGGCACAGCAGATGGTGGTAGGCGCTGCGCCCGCCGTGCACGGCCTTGGCATCCAGCAGCGCGCCGATGTACGTCAGCGGGTCCGTCAGCTCGGCGTAGCGCACCCCGTCGATGCGCACGTCCCCGGCGGTGGGGTGGTCGAGACCCAGGATCATCCGCATCGTCGTGGACTTCCCGGCCCCGTTCGGCCCGAGGAACCCGGTGACGATGCCGGGCCGCACGGTGCACGTCAGACCGTCGACGGCGACCTTCTCGCCGTACCGCTTGGTCAGCCCGTCCAGCTCGATCATGCGGCCACGCTAAGACGCGACGAAGCCCCCTGCCACTTGGGAGCAGGGGGCTTCGAAGCGCACCAAAGGGTCGCGGGGAACCGCTCGTACCTACCGGGACTGCTGGGCCGGCACCCCACGGGAAACAGGCTCGTCCTCACCCGTCGAACCCGCGGCGGCGACCGCCGCGCCGGTCAGCGTCGCCAGCATCTCGCGGACGTTGGTCAGCTGGGCGTTGATGCTGTCGCGGCGGTTGGTGAGGGCCGCCAGCTCACGCTCGGACTCGGAACGGATGCGGTCCGCCTTGGCGTTGGCGTCGGCCACGATGTCCTCGGCCTGGCGCTGGGCGGTCTCCACCGTCTGGCGGGCGCGGCGCTCGGCGTCGGTGCGCAGCTTCTCCGCCTCCAGGCGCAGCTGCTCGGCGCGGTGCTCGATCTCCGCGAGCCGCTTCTCCGCCTTCTGCTGGCGGGAGGCCAGGTCGCGCTCGGACTGCTCGCGGCGCTTGGCGAGGTTCGTCTCGAAGTCGGCGGCGGCCTGCGCGGCCTTGGCGCGGGTCTCCTCGAAGAGGGCGTCCGCCTCCTCACGCTTGGACTGGGCGTCCTTCTGCGCGTCGGCGCGCAGCTGGGAGGCCTCGCCCTTGGCCTTCTCGACGATCCGGACGCCCTCGTCCTCGGCCTTGGCCTTGCGCTCGGCGGCGTAGGACTCGGCGTCGTTGCGGACCTGCTGGGCGGCCGACTCGGCCAGCTCGCGGTGCTGTTCCGCCGCGCGCCGGGCCTCCTCACGCAGCTCCTTGGCCTCTTCCTCGGCCAGGCGCAGGATCTTCTCGACCCGGGCGCCGAGACCCGCGTACGACGGCTCGGCGTCGCTGACCTGGGCCTGGGCGTTCTGCGTCTCGAGGTGCAGCTCCTCGATCCGCTTCTCCAGGGCGGTGATACGGGCGTTGGCCTGGTCACGTTGGGAGACGAGGTTGGAGATACGTTCGTCCACCTGAGCGCGGTCGTACCCACGCCGCACAAGCTCGAAGCCGTAGGGGGAAGTGTCGCTCATGGGGTTCCTGTCAAATGAGACCGGTGAGGTGATAGGGGGAATCCTAGGCGCCTAAGCGGTGTGTCATCGAGCGGATACGTGTTTGATCTGGAGAATGACACCTCTTTTGAGTGGCTGACCGCCGGAGGGCTTGCCAACGAGCAGGGCAAAGCCCCCAGTCGACACCCGAACACCCCTCAGATGCTAGCCCTCTGACGACTTGCCACCCGAACGGGGGGCTCCGACCGTCGCACCCGCCTTGACCGATCCGTCCTTGCCGGAACCCGGCGCCTCGAAGGACTCCAGCGCGTCCAGCACGTCCTGGACGCGGGAGATCTCGGCGTTGATGTCCTGCCGCCTGCGCACCAGGACCTCCAGCTCGCGCTTGCCCTCCTCGACCGAGGCCCGGGCCTCCCGGATCGCCTCCGCCTTCAGCTCCTCGGCCTCCTTGACCAGCCGCGCCTTCTTCTGCTCGGCCTCCTTCAGCAGGCCCTCCGCCTTCTTGACGGCCGCGATCCGCACCTTGCCCGCCTCGGAGTCGGCGTCCGAGAGGATCTCCTTCGCCTTCGCCTGGGCCTTCTCCAGCTGCTCCTCGGCGGCCTTGATGAGCGCGTCGCAGCGGTCGCCCGTGGACTTCATCGTCTCGGCGGCCTCGCGGCGGGCCCGCGCGTGCAGCTCCTCGATCTCGGCGGTGACCCGCTCGCGCAGCTCCTCCGCCCGCTCCCGGATCGCCGTGGCGTCCCGGCGGGCGCCCACCAGCAGCTCGTCCGCGTCCGTACGGGCCTTCTCCACCAGCGAGTTGCCCTCGATGGTCGCCTCGGAGACGATCCGCTCGGCCTCGCTGCGGGCCGCGCCCACCATGGTGTCGGCCTGCGCCTCCGCGTCCGCGGTGGTCTTCTGCGCCTGCTGCTGTGCCTCGGTGAGCAGCTTGTCGGCCTCGGCGGTGGTCTCGCCGATGAGCTTGTCGACCTGCTCGGCCGCCTCCGAACGCCGCTTGTTCGCGTCCTTGCGGGCCTCGTCCAGGGTCTGCTCGGCCTCCTCGCGGGCCGAGTTGAGGAGCCGTTCGGCCTCCGCCCGCGCCTCGGTCCTGGTCCGCTCGGCCTCGGTGCGCACCTGCTCGGCGTGCGCCTGCGCGGAACCCACCGTCTCGGCGGCCTCGGCACGCAGCCGCTCCGCCTCCGTGGTGGCCTCCCCGACCAGCTGGTCCGCGCCGGCCCGCGCCTCCGCGCGCACCCGCTCGGCCTCGGCCGCGGTCTCCGTCCGCAGCCGCTCCGCCTCGGTGAGCGCCTCGGTGCGCACCCGCTCGGCCTCCGCCGCCGTCTCCGTCTGGAGAAGCTCGGCCTCCTTGCGCGCCTCCGTGATGAGCGTGTCCGCCTGGGTCGCCGCGTCCGACCGGATGCGGTTGGCGTCCTCGCGGGCGTCCGCCCGGGTCCGCGCCGCCGCCTGGTCGGCCTCGGCCAGCGCGTCGGACGCCTCGGTACGCACCCGCTGCGCGTACTCGCCCGCGTCCGAGCGCAGCCGCTCCGCCTCCGCCGCGGCCTCCGCGAGGGTGCGCTCGGCCAGCGCCGCGGCGGCCTCGGACTCCTCCTGCGCCTCCCGCCGGATGCGGCCCGCGTCCTCGCCCGCGTCCGCCCGCAGCCGCTCGGCCTCCGCCGTCGCGTCCGCGCGCAGCCGTTCCGCCTCCGCCGTCGCGTCCGTGAGGGTGCGCTCGGCCAGCGCCTTGGCGGCCTCCGTCTCCTCGTGCGCCTCCCGGCGCAGCCGGCCGGCGTCCTCGGACGCCCGCTCCCGCTCGGCGTGGGCGCCGGCGCGGAGCCGCTCGGCCTCCTCCTCGGCCTCCCGCTTCGTGCGCTCCGCCGCGTGCTCGGCGGCCGAGCGCAGCCCCGCGATCTCCTCCTGCGCCTGCTCGTGCAGCCCGGCGACGGAGTCCCGCACCTGCTGCGCGTGCTGCTCGGCGGCGGACACCATCTCGCCGGCCCGCCGGTCGGCCTCCTCGACCAGCCGCACCGCCTCGGCCTGCGCGTCCTCCACCCGCTTGCGCGCCGAGGCCAGCAGCTCCTCGCTCTGCTCGCGGGCCCGCCGGCGCTCCTCGTCGGCCTCCTCGCGGGCCGCGCCGAGCAGCTCCTCGGCCTCGCGGCGGCGCCGGGCGGCCTCCTCCTGCGCGGCCGCCAGCGTCTCGGACGCCTCGGCGGCCAGCCGCTCGGCGGCGGCCTGCGCCTCCGCGCGCACCCGGTCGGCGCTCTCCTGCGCCTCCGTCCTCAGCCGCTCGGCCTCGGCCGCCGCCTCCGAACGCAGCCGTACCGCGACGGCCTCGCCCTCGGCACGGGAGGCGGACGCGTCCGCCGCCGCCTCGTCGCGCAGCCGTTCGGCCTCGTTCTCGGCCTGCTCCTGGAGCGCCCGGATCCGCTCGGCGGCCTCGGCACGCAGCCGCTCGGCCTCCTCGGCGGCCTCCTTGCGGATCCGCGCGGCCTCCTCGCGGGCCTCCGTGAGCGCCTGCTCGGCCGACGCCAGCCGCTCCTGGGCCTCGCCCTGGAGCCGGGTCAGCTCCTCGGCCGTCTCCGCGCGCCGGGCCTCGACCGCCTTGTCGGTCTCCTCGCGCAGCTCGCGCGCGGCCTTCTCGGCGTCCGCCCGGACCGTCTCGGCCGCCTCGCCCGCCTCCGTGCGCAGCCGCTCGGCCTCGGCGCGGGCCCGCTCCAGGGTCTCCTCGGCCTGCCGGCGCAGCGACGTGGCGCGCTCGATGGCCTCGGTGCGCACCTTCTCGCTGTCGGCGGTCGCCTTCTGCCGCAGCTCGTCGGCGTCCGCCTTGGCCTTGGCCAGCAGCTCCTCGGCGGACTTGGCCGCCTCCTCGATCCGCGTCACCGCCTCGCGGCGGGCCTCGGCCCGGATCGACTCGCCCTCGGCCACCGCGTCGGACCGCAGCTGCTCGGCCTCGCCGCGCAGCCGGCGCGCCTCCTCTTGGAGCTCGACCGTCTTGGCCCGGTACTCCTCGGTGTCGTCCTTCGCCGCGCCCTTGAGCTGCTCGGCGATGTCGTGCGCCTCCGCGCGCAGCCGGTCCGCCTCTTCCTCGGCCTCCTTGCGGATCCGCTCCGCCTTCTCGGTGGCGGCCCGAGTGGTCTTCCGGGCCTCCTCCGACGCCTTGTTGAGGACCTCCTCGGCGGTCCTGGCCGCCTTGGACAGCTGGGTGGCGGTCTCCTCCGCGGTGACCGTGCGGGCCTTCTCGACGGCCTCGGCGACGATCTTCTCCGCCTCGGCGCGGGCGTCCGCGACCAGCTGCTCGGCCTCCGAGCGGGTGGCCTCCGCCTCCTTGGTGGCCTCCTGGACCAGCCGGGCGACCTGCTCCTTGGCGGTGCGGGTGCGCGTCTCGTTGGCGCTCTCGGCGCTCGCCAGGGTCCTGGCGGCGGTCTCCTCGGCCTGCGTGACCAGCTTCTCGGCCTCGGCCTGCGCCTTGCGCAGCGCCTCCTCCGCGTCCGCCATCCGCTGCTCGGCGGCCCGGCTCAGCTCGGCGGCCTGCCGGCGGGCGGCGTCCGACTCGGTGGCCGTGGTGGTGCGCAACCGCTCGGCGTGGTCGGTGGCCTCCTGCGCCTGCGTGGAGGCCGCGTTCAGCAGCCGCTCCGCGTCCGCGCGGGCCCGGCGCAGGATCTGCTCGGCCTCCGCGCGGGCCTCCTCGGCCTCGCCGCGCAGCCGGTCCCGGGCCTCCCGGGTCAGCCGCTCAGCCTCGGCGCGGGCGGCGGCCATCGCCTGCTCGGCCTCCGCGCGCGACTCGTCCAGCAGCCGGCGGGCCTGCTGCTCGGTACGGGCCCGCAGCTGCTCCGCCCACGCCACGTTCTCGTTGACGTGCGACTCGACGGTGGCCCTGCGCTCGGCCAGCTCCTGGTCGAGCTGCTGGCGCCGGGTCACCGCCTCCTGGTGCAGCTCCGCCTGGAGCCGCGCCGCCTGTTCGGCGTGCTCCTGGAGGATCCGCTGCGTCTGCGCCCGGGCCTGGCTCAGCTCCCGCTCGGCGTCCTGACGCAGCTGCTCGGCCTGCATCTGGGCGTTGCGGAGCAACTGCTCGGCCTGGTAGCCGATGTCGCCGCCGTCATAGGCGGGACGGGTCATCAGGGTGCGGCGCGCCTCGTGCAGCTTGGCGCGCAGCACCTCGACCTGGTAGCCGAGGTCCTCGGCGTGCTGGATCGCCTTCTCCCGCTCGGTCCTCAGCCGCTTCATCTCGGCCTCGAACCGAGAGAGGTGGTCGACGTCAGCCGCCGGCTCTCGCTCCTGGCTCTCGTAGCCCCGCACTGCGCGGTCCCATCCGTCCCCTGGTCAGCTTCTCCAACGAGCCACGTCCAACCGCCGAACGGGGCCCCCGGGGAAATGGTGTCAGATCAACGGCGGAGCACGGCCTGCTGCCCCGACGCACGTCCCCCGAAACCCGGACCCCGGCATGCGGCCGCCCCGGTTCCGGGACGACCGCCCCCAACCCTACCGGCCCTTATGTACGGGGGTCAGTGCTCGGCGGACTCAACAGGCGCCGAAGTCACCAGTTCTGTGAGGACTCCGTGGCAGTCCTTGGGGTGCAGGAAGGTGATCCGCGAGCCCATGGAACCGCGCCGCGGCTCGTCGTAGAGCACCCGGACGCCCTTGCCCCGGATCTCCCGCGCGTCGGTGTCGACGTCCGCCGTGCCGAAGGCGATGTGGTGCACGCCCTCGCCGTTCTTGGCCAGCCACTTGCCGACCGCCGAGTCCTCGCGGGTCGGTTCCAGCAGCTGGAGGTAGGAGGCGCCGCCGTCCGACGTCTCGTTGATCTTGAGCATGGCCTCGCGCACGCCCTGCTCCTCGTTGACCTCGGTGTGGAACACCTCGAAGCCGTAGGTGGCCCGGTAGAACTCGACGGTGGCGTCGAGGTCGTGGCAGGCGATCCCGATGTGGTCGATTCGCGTCAGCATGGTTTCAGTGCAGCGCCACCGCGGTGGTTACGCAACGTGCGCGCGATCACACCGACAGAGCGATGACGGCACTGAGTGCCGCTCAGTACATTCGAAGTAAACCCTCGTTCACTCCTCGGCTCTGCGCAGCTGGAAGGGGATCGCACCTCATGTCTTCTGGAACGAACCGCTCGGTGATCGTCGCGGGCGCCCGTACGCCCATGGGACGACTGCTGGGCTCCCTGAAGTCCTTCTCCGGAGCCGAGCTGGGCGGCTTCGCGATCAAGGCCGCCCTCGACCGCGCCGGCATCGGCGGCGACCAGGTGCAGTACGTGATCATGGGCCAGGTGCTCCAGGCCGGCGCGGGCCAGATCCCGGCCCGCCAGGCCGCCGTCAAGGCCGGCATCCCGATGAGCGTCCCGGCCCTGACCGTCAACAAGGTGTGCCTCTCCGGGCTCGACGCCATCGCCCTGGCGGACCAGCTGATCCGCGCCGGCGAGTTCGACATCGTCGTGGCCGGCGGCCAGGAGTCCATGACCAACGCCCCGCACCTGCTGCCGAAGTCCCGCGAGGGCTTCAAGTACGGCGCCGTCGAGATGCTCGACGCCATGGCATACGACGGGCTGACCGACGCCTTCGAGGGCATCGCCATGGGCGAGTCCACCGAGAAGCACAACATCCGTCTCGGCATCGGCCGCGCCGAGCAGGACGAGATCGCCGCGCTGTCCCACCAGCGGGCCGCCGCCGCGCAGAAGAACGGCCTGTTCGAGGCCGAGATCACCCCGGTGGAGATCCCGCAGCGCAAGGGCGACCCGATCCTGTTCAGCAAGGACGAGGGCATCCGCGCCGAGACCACCACCGAGTCCCTGGCCAAGCTGCGCCCGGCCTTCGCCAAGGACGGCACCATCACCGCCGGTTCCTCCTCGCAGATCTCCGACGGCGCCGCCGCGGTGGTCGTGATGAGCAAGGCCAAGGCCGAGGAACTGGGCCTGGAGTGGCTCGCCGAGATCGGCGCGCACGGCAACGTGGCCGGCCCGGACAACTCCCTCCAGTCCCAGCCGTCCAACGCCATCCTGCACGCCCTCAAGAAGGACGGCCTGGAGGTCTCCGACCTCGACCTCATCGAGATCAACGAGGCCTTCGCCGCCGTCGCCGTGCAGTCAATGAAGGACCTCGGCGTGTCCACGGAAAAGGTGAACGTCAACGGCGGCGCGATCGCGCTCGGCCACCCGATCGGCATGTCCGGCGCCCGGCTCGTGCTCCACTTGGCGCTGGAGCTCAAGCGCCGGGGCGGCGGCACCGGCGCGGCCGCGCTGTGCGGTGGCGGCGGCCAGGGCGACGCGCTGATCGTGCGGGTACCGAAGGCCTGAGGCCCCCCGTCGGGCCGGTGAAGCGAACGGAGCTGTGATGCAGGACGTCTCCTCTCTGGTGGCCCAGGCCAGGGAAGGCCGGCCGCGGGCCGTGGCCCGGCTGATCTCCCTGGTGGAGGGGGCGTCCCCCCAGCTCAGAGAGGTCATGGCGGCGCTGGCCCCGCTGACCGGCAACGCCTACGTGGTGGGCCTGACCGGCTCGCCGGGCGTCGGCAAGTCGACCTCCACCTCCGCGCTCGTCGCGGCCTACCGCAAGCAGGGCAGGCGGGTCGGCGTCCTGGCCGTCGACCCGTCCTCGCCCTTCTCCGGCGGCGCCCTGCTCGGCGACCGCGTACGGATGTCGGAGCACGCCTCCGACCCCGGCGTCTACATCCGCTCCATGGCCACCCGGGGTCACCTCGGCGGCCTCGCCTGGGCCGCGCCGCAGGCCATCCGCGTGCTGGACGCGGCGGGCTGCGACGTGATCCTGGTCGAGACGGTGGGCGTCGGCCAGTCCGAGGTGGAGATCGCCGCCCAGGCGGACACCTCCGTGGTGCTCCTGGCCCCGGGCATGGGCGACGGCATCCAGGCCGCCAAGGCGGGCATCCTGGAGATCGGCGACGTCTACGTCGTCAACAAGGCGGACCGGGACGGCGCCGACGCCACCGCCCGCGAGCTGGGCCACATGCTCGGCCTCGGCGAGGCCCGGCGGCCCGGTGACTGGCGCCCGCCGATCGTGAAGACGGTGGCCGCCCGCGCCGAGGGCGTGGACGAGGTGGTCGAGGCACTGGAGAAGCACCGCGCGTGGATGGAGGAGCGCGGAGTCCTCGCCGAGCGCCGGCGTGCCCGCGCGGCCCACGAGGTGGAGACCATCGCGGTCACGGCCCTGCGCCGGCGCATCGGAGACCTGCACGGCGACCGCCGTCTCGGCGCGCTCGCGGAGCGGATCACGGCGGGCGAACTCGACCCCTACCGCGCGGCGGACGAACTGATCGCGGGCCTGACGGAAGGCTGACGCTGGCCAACTTCCGGACGGAACGGGTAGATTGAGCCCATGTTCCTCCTCTTGGCATAGGGCGCGCCCCGCGCGAGGCCGGTGACACCACGGCACTCGCGCACGTCGGCGTCCCCTTTTCCGCCTCCGTCAGAGGAACTCCAGCGTGTCCACGCATGCTCCCGTGCGGCCCTCGTACGCCGCCGTCCTGCGCCTTCCGCACGTCCGCCGCACCTTCACCGCGGCCCTGGCCGCCCGGCTGTCCTACGGCACCGTGGGGCTCGCGGTGATGCTGTCCGTCACCCGGGCCACCGGCTCCTACGCCGTCTCCGGCGCGGTGATGTCCCTGTTCGGCGCCACCACCGTCTTCCTGACGCCGCTGCGCGCCGCCCTCAGCGACCGCCACGGCGCCCGCCGGGCCGTGCTGCCCATGGCGGTGCTGTACGGCGCCCTGCTGGCCCTCCTGGCCGTCCTGACGTGGCGCCCCGGGGCGCCGGTGGCGCTGATCGCCACGGTCGCCGCGCTGGCCGGCGCGTGCGCGCCGCCGCTGGGGCCGGTCATGCGGGCCGTGTGGGCCGAACTCGCCCCCGACCAGCGGATGTTGCAGCGCGCCTACAGCCTGGACGGGGTCGCCGAGGAACTGCTGTTCGTCTCCGGTCCCGTCCTGGTCGGTGTGCTGACCGGGTTCGCCCCGCCGGCCTCGGGGGTCCTGTTCAGCGCGCTGCTCGTGGTGGGCGGCGCGAGCGTCTTCCTGAGTTCCCCGGTGGTGCCCGGCCCCCGTCCCGCCCCGCCGCGCGGCCGGCGGGGCGCCGTCACGGGGCTGGTGCCACCGGTCGTCGTGGCGCTGGGCGCGGGGCTGGCCGTCAGCGCGGTGGAGCTGCTGACCATGGCCTTCGCCACGGAGCACGGGTACGACACCGGGCTCGTGCCCTGGGTCCTGGGCGCGGTCTCGGCGGGCAGCGCGGTGGGCGGCCTGGTGAACGGCGCGGTGGCGTGGCGGGCGCCTGCCCGTGCGCGGCTGGTGCTCTTCGCGGTGGCGCTGGGCTGCGTCATCGCGGTGGCGGGCCTGGCCCCGAACCTGTGGCTGCTCACCGCGGCGCTGGCCGTCGCCGGCGCGTTCATCGCCCCGACCCTGACGACGGCGTATCTGGCGGCGGACGAACTGGCCGCGCCGGAGTCCCGTACCCAGGCCGGGGCCTGGGTCAACATGGGGGTGAACGGCGGCAGTTCGGCCGGGGCGCTGGCGGCGGGGCTGCTGATCGGCCGACTGCCGCTGGGAGTCTGCTTCCTGGTGACGGGCGCGACGGCCCTCGCCTCCGCCGCCCTGGCCGCCGGCGGCCGGACCACCCGAGCGGCGCGGGCTCCCCGGCACCTCACGGGGGCCGGGGAGCACCCGCCCCGGTGAGCTGGTGAGCTAGGGACGTCCCCGCTGTCCCCGCAGGTGCTCGGCGATCGGCTTCAGGGCCTTGTCCAGTTCGAGCAGCGCCTCCGGGGACAGCAGATCGATGAAGTGCCGCCGCACCGACGAGACGTGGTGCGGCGCCACCTTCTTCATCGTCTCCAGGCCGTGCTCGGTGAGTACGGCGTACAGCCCCCGCCGGTCGGACTCGCAGTTCTCGCGGCGCACGAGGTCCGCGTTCTCCATCCGCGTGATCTGGTGCGAGAGCCGGCTCTTGGACTGCAACGTCGCGGAGGCGAGGTCGCTCATCCGCATCCGTACGTCCTCCGACTCGGACAGGTTCACGAGGATCTCGTAATCGTTTATCGTCAGGCCGAACGGCTGCAGATCCTTCTCCAGCTGGTACGTCAACAGCCTGTTGACCTCCAGGTGGGTGCGCCAGGCGCACTGCTCCGCATCGGTCAGCCAGCGCGTGGCCGTCTCGGTCTCCATGAATGAAGTCTACCTAAGAAGTTGAATGGCGAACTAATTCGGGTGGTGTGACAGTGCGCACGCGTTCGACGTCACACTCCGCAGACTACCGCTCACAGCCCGAAGCGACGTTGGAGGTCTCCGAGCTGTCCGGGAAGGCGCGGTGCGCCGCCCGATTGCGGACCGTGTCCACCCGGTGCCGGTGCGCCACCGCCCGGAACCCCCGGTTCGGCCGGGACGACCCCCGTCTCCACCTCGGTCATCAGCGCCTCCGACGACTGGAGCAACACCGTCCCCGCGCCCGCGAACTCGAACTGGTGCTCCTCGCCGGAGACCCCGCCCAGGCCCGTCATCGCACGTAGACTGCCCAGTACTCCGGTCAGGTACCCGTGGTCGTAGTGATGACACGGGGAGGGGCAGTCGGCCCAGCCCACGAGTGCCTGGGGGTCCACCCGCAGGGGAGGCTCCATGAACACCACCGGACCGTTGGATGCGGCCACGAACTTCCCGGTTCCGAGGAGGGTGAGGAAACCCGGCACGATCGACTGCTTGAGCGCGAGACTTGGCTGAAAAGCGAGCAGATTGCCCGCGCGAATGGTCAGGTTCCCGTCGTCCAGGTCGTACGAGTTGACGTCGAAGGCCCGGTCGGCGAGCAGCATCTTGCCCGAGCCCTGCGCCACGACCCAGTCGCTCGCGTGCAGTGGCGAATGGAACGAGGTGCGGACGAGGTGGTCGAGTCGTCCGTGTCCGACGCCGTTGAACTCGATCGCCCCGTAATAGGCGATCATCTTCCCTTTCTGGAGGAACCACTGCCCGTCCTTGAGCTCGACGCAGAACGTGTAGCTGTTCACGTTGTCGTCCGCGGGCAGGGTCATCGGGTCGTACACCACCGGGCCCCCGGGCACGGGGGCGCCGTACGCGCTCATAGCTTCTCCTCCGAGGCCTGGACGTACACCGTGCCGTTGCCGCTGAGCTCCAGCTGGAAGGCCTCGCCGGAGCCGCGGCCCACCATCTCGCGCCAGCCCAGGGCGGTGGACAGCCGGTTGCGGACCTCGCCGTGATGGGCGACGTAGGCCTGCGGGTCCACGTGGACCGGGCGCTGCGGGGTGATCGGCAGCTCGAAGACGCCTCCGTGCGCCATCACGGCCACCGAGCCCTGCCCCTGCAGGGTGGTGGTGAACAGCCCCTGGCCGGTGACCTGGCCCCGGACCAGGCCCATGACACCGCCCTGGGAGCCCATGAACATCGTGCCCTGGCGCAGCGTGCCCTCGAAGGCGAGCAGGCGGTCGGCCTCCACGCAGAGGGCGTCGCCGGTGAGGTGGATGACATGGACGTGATGGCCGCCGTGCCCGAAGAAGACCGTGCCGCTGCCCTCGACGCTCATCAGCGGGGTCGCCTCGCCCGTCACCCGGCGTCCGAGCATCGACATCACCCCGCCCTGGCCGCCCTGGATGTTGGGCGTGAACGACACGTCCCCCTTGTAGGCGAGCATCGCCCCGCGCTGACTGAACAGCCGCTGCCCGGGCAGCACGGTCGCCTCGACCATTTTGGAGTTGACTTCCCGGAAGGCCATCTACAGATCCCCCGCGATCGTGTTCCGCTCGCTCGGCTGCACGTACACCAGGCCGTCCCCCTCGAAGCGGATCTGGAAGGCCTCGCCGCCGCCCTCCCCGAGGAAGGTGCGGAACGTCACACCGGACTGGAAGGACTGCCGGACGTTGCCCTGATGGGCGACGTAGGCGCCCGGGTCGACCGTCAGCGGGTACTGGGGGGTGACCCTGAGCACCACCGCCGGCCCGTCGGACATGATCGCCGCCTGCCCGTGCCCCTCCACCGTGGTGGTGAACAGACCGTTGCCCTGGGAGGCGCCGCGCAGCCCGGTGAACGTGGTGCCCGTGCGCAGCGCCGCGTCCGTCACCAGCAGGTTGCTCGACTCGACGTACAGCTTCTCGCCCCGCAGGCTCACCAGGTTGATCTCGGTCGCCCGGTCGGCGAACCAGCAGGTCCCGTGCCCTTTCACCTCCATCACCGCCATCTGCTCGCCGGTGAGGCGCCGCGTCACCATGCCGCGCAGCCCCTCGCCGCCGCCCGTGAGCTTCTTGAACGACATCTGCCCGTCGTACGCGACCATCGAGCCGTTCTTCGCCTTCACGGCGTCCCCGGTCATGTCGACGGCGAGCACCCTGGTGCCCTGCAATCGGAACATCGCCACGCTGGGAACGTATCGGCACGACGGGTGGGCCGAACAGCACCCACAGGTGGACTCGCACCCTGAGCGGACCCCTACGGGCACCGTTTGTCACAATGGCGGGACGCTTGTGCGTACGTTCACAAATCGGCAGCCACTCCTCGCAACTCCCACCGAAGGTGACCCGTGGACATCAAGACCGCCACCGCCCTCCGCCGCCTCCGCCTCGTCTCCGCCCCCGAGGCCGTGTCCTTCATCGTCCTGCTCGCCTGCTCGGTGCTGAAGCGGACCACGGACTTCAACGCGGTGCCCGTGATGGGCGCGATCCATGGTGTCCTTTTCGTCCTCTACGTTCTTTTCTGGGCCGATGCCTGGAACAAGGCCAGGTGGAGCCTCGGTACCGCGGCCCTCTACTTCGTCCTCTCCGTGCTGCCCACCGGCGGCTTCTTCGCGGAGCGCAAGCTGCGCCGCGAGGCCGAGGACGCCGTGATCGCCGCCCGCGCCCGCAAGGAAGGAGTCGTGAACGCATGATCGTCGCCTTTTCCGTGACGCCCCTCGGCGTCGGCGAGGACGTGGGGGAGTACGTCGCCGACGCCGTCCGCGTGGTCCGCGAATCGGGCCTGCCGAACCGCACCGACGCCATGTTCACCTCGATCGAGGGCGACAGCTGGGAAGAGGTCATGGACGTCGTGCGGCGCGCCGTCGCCGCCGTCGAGGAGCGCGCCCCCCGCGTCTCGCTCGTCCTCAAGGCCGACATCCGCCCCGGTGTCACCGACGGCCTGACCTCCAAGGTGGAGACCGTGGAGCGGCACCTCGCCGGCTGACCCTTTTGAGCGGCCGCTCAAAGGGAGTATCTTCGTGTGGAAGATCCTTTGAGCGTTCGCTCAAACGGTGGCCTGACGTGGGGGAACACATGGGTCTCTATACGGAGACGCACATACGCGCCGACCTGGACGAGCTGTGGGCGCACACCCAGGACCCCGCCCGGCACCGGCGCTGGGACCTGCTCGTCACCGAGCTGCGCCATCTCCCGCACGTCCAGGGAGAGCCGCGCCCGTTCCACTTCACCGCGCGCCTGCCGCCCTTCCTCGCCCTCAGCGGCACCGGCGTCTCGGCGGGCGAGAAGGAACGCCCCGACGGCACCCGCACCTCCGCGCTCTGCTTCTCCTCCACCCACCCCCTCGGCCTGATCGCCGAGGGTGCCGGCTACTGGCGCTACGTCCCCGACGCGCAGGGCGTCCGCTTCCTGGCCGGCTACGACTACCGCCCGCGCGGCGGAGCCCCCGGCGCCGCCGTCGACCGGCTGCTGGTGCGCCCGCTGCTCCGCTGGGCCACCGCCTGGTCCTTCGACCGCCTGCGGCTCTGGCTGGAGCGCGGCATCACCCCCGAGCGCGCCCTGCGCAACTGGCTCGCCGAACTCGCGGTGCGCGTCCTGCTGCTCACCGTCTGCCTGGCCGGACTCGGCGCCCTGGAGCCGCTGCTCGGCCTGTTCGGCCCGTTCTCCGCCGCCATGGCCTACCTGTGCCCGGTGCTGCTGCTCGCCGCCGTCTGCGTCGCCCTGTTCAAGTCCCCGCTGGAGGGCACCCCGGCCGCCCGCCGATGTCTGCGCGCCCCCGCCACCCAGACCCGGGCGCCGCGCCTGCTGCGCGCCCTCCAGAACCGCACGGAGGCACCCGTATGAGCCCCGAGACGGCCAAGGCCCGGGAGACCAAGACCAGGCTGCTGGAGGGCGCCCTGCGCACGCTCACCGAGCAGGGCATCGCCAAGACCTCGGCCCGTACGGTGGCCGCCGCGGCCGGCGTCAACCAGGCGCTGGTCTTCTACCACTTCGGCACCGTGGACGAGCTGCTCGCCGCCGCCTGCCGGTACGGCGCGGAGCAGGCCGTCGCCCGCTACCGGGAGCGGCTCGCCACCGTCACCTCCCTGTCCGAGCTGCTCGCCGTGGGCCGCGAGATCCACGAACGCGAGCGGGACGGCGGCCACGTCGCCCTCCTCGGCCAGCTCCTCGCGGGCGCCCCGACCCATCCGGCGCTCGGACCCGCGACGGCGGCGGGGCTGCGGCTGTGGATCGCCGAGATCGAACAGGTGCTCACCCGGTTGCTCGCCGCGACGCCGTTCGCCGAGTTCGTCGACCCCGCCGGGCTCGCGCGCGCGGTGGCCGCGTCCTTCGTCGGCATCGAGCTGTACGAGGGGGCCGACGAGGCGGGGGCGCGGGCGGCGCTGGACGCGCTGGACCAGCTCGCGGCGCTGGTGGCCGCGGTGGAGGAGCTGGGTCCTGTGGCGCAGCGGGCGGTGCGGCACCGGCTGCGGAAGGCCGGGCGGTGAGGGCCGGGGCGCGCCTGGTGATCGTCGGGCATCCGAAAGGCGAGACGGAGCTGACCGGCATATGACCGGCCGGTAGGGTCTGATGACGTGCCCAAGCCACTCAGCCTCCCGTTCGACCCCATCGCCCGCGCCGACGAGCTGTGGCAGCAGCGCTGGGGAAACGTGCCCTCCATGGCCGCGATCACCTCGATCATGCGGGCCCAGCAGATCCTGCTCGCCGAGGTGGACGCGGTGGTCAAGCCGTACGGGCTGACGTTCGCCCGCTACGAGGCGCTGGTGCTGCTCACCTTCTCCAAGGCCGGCGAGCTGCCGATGTCCAAGATCGGCGAGCGGCTGATGGTGCATCCCACCTCCGTGACGAACACCGTGGACCGGCTGGTGAAGTCCGGCCTGGTGGCGAAGCGGCCCAACCCCAACGACGGGCGCGGCACCCTCGCCGTGATCACGGACAAGGGCCGCGAGGTGGTCGACGCGGCCACCCGCGACCTGATGGCCATGGACTTCGGCCTGGGGGTGTACGACGCGGAGGAGTGCCGGGAGATCTTCGCGATGTTCCGCCCGCTGCGGGTCGCGGCGCTCGACTTCGACGAGGGGTGACCCCGGCCAAGATCTCCCGGAACGGGTGGTTACGCTCGACTCCATGAAGAAGAGCGTGCTGACCCGCTACCGCGTCATGGCCTACACCACGGGTGTCCTGCTGGTGCTGCTGTGCCTGAGCATGATCGCGAAGTACGGGCTGGACATCAGCGGCGCGGCCGACATGACCCGCGTCGTCGCCATCGCCCACGGCTGGCTGTACGTCGTCTACCTGGTCTTCGCCTTCGACCTGGGCTCCAAGGCGAAGTGGCCGGTCGGCAAGCAGCTGTGGGTGCTGCTGGCGGGCACGATCCCCACCGCCGCGTTCTTCGTGGAGCGGAAGATCAGCCGGGAGCTGGACGGCAAGGTCGCCGAGCGCACCCCGGCCGTCGCCAAGGCGTAGGCCCACCGGGGCGCTCCCTCGGCCGGTGCCCCCACCGCCGTACGGGTTCCCGTACGGCGGTCTGCCGTCGACAGTTACTAGGACGTCCAAGTAAATTCGACGGTATGGACGCTCACGCCATCGAGGAGGGCCGCCGGCGCTGGCAGGCCCGCTACGACGCCGCGCGCAAGCGTGACGCGGACTTCACCACGCTCTCCGGGGACCCGGTGGAGCCGGTGTACGGGCCCCGGCCCGGAGACACGTACCAGGGATTCGAGCGGATCGGCTGGCCGGGGGAGTACCCCTTCACCCGCGGCCTGCATCCGACCGGCTACCGCGGCCGCGCCTGGACCATCCGGCAGTTCGCCGGGTTCGGCACCGCCGAGCAGACCAACGAGCGGTACAAGATGATCCTCGCCGCGGGCGGCGGCGGGCTCTCCGTGGCGTTCGACATGCCGACGCTGATGGGTCGCGACTCCGACGACCCCCGCTCGCTCGGCGAGGTCGGCCACTGCGGGGTCGCGATCGACTCGGCCGCCGACATGGAGGTCCTGTTCCGGGACATCCCGCTCGGCGAGGTCACCACGTCGATGACGATCAGCGGGCCCGCCGTGCCCGTCTTCTGCATGTACCTGGTCGCCGCCGAGCGGCAGGGCGTGGACCCGTCGGTGCTCGACGGCACGCTCCAGACCGACATCTTCAAGGAGTACATCGCCCAGAAGGAGTGGCTCTTCGGGCCCGAGCCGCATCTGCGGCTGATCGGCGACCTCATGGAGTACTGCACCGCCCGCATCCCCGCCTACAAGCCGCTGTCCGTCTCCGGCTACCACATCCGCGAGGCCGGGGCGACGGCCGCGCAGGAGCTGGCGTACACGCTCGCGGACGGCTTCGGGTACGTCGAGCTGGGGCTCAGCCGCGGGCTGGACGTCGACGTCTTCGCGCCCGGCCTGTCCTTCTTCTTCGACGCCCACGTCGACTTCTTCGAGGAGATCGCCAAGTTCCGCGCGGCGCGCCGGATCTGGGCGCGCTGGATGCGGGACGTGTACGGCGCGCGCGGCGAGAAGGCGCAGTGGCTGCGGTTCCACACGCAGACGGCCGGTGTCTCGCTCACCGCGCAGCAGCCGTACAACAACGTGGTGCGCACCGCGGTGGAGGCGCTGGCCGCGGTGCTCGGCGGGACCAACTCGCTGCACACCAACGCCCTGGACGAGACGCTGGCACTGCCCGGCGAGCAGGCCGCGGAGATCGCGCTGCGCACCCAGCAGGTGCTGATGGAGGAGACCGGTGTCGCCAACGTCGCCGACCCGCTCGGGGGTTCGTGGTACGTCGAGCAGTTGACGGACCGGATCGAGGCGGCGGCGGAGGAGATCTTCGAGCGGATCAGGGAGCGGGGGCTGCGGGCGCACCCGGACGGACGGCACCCGATCGGGCCGATGACCTCCGGCATCCTGCGCGGGATCGAGGACGGCTGGTTCACCGGGGAGATCGCCGAGTCGGCCTTCCGCCACCAGCAGGCCCTGGAGAAGGGGGAGAAGAGGATCGTGGGCGTCAACGCCCACACCGGGTCCGTCACCGGCGACCTGGAGATCCTTCGGGTGGGCCACGAGGTGGAGCGGGAGCAGGTAAGGACCCTCGGCGAGCGCCGCGCGAAACGGGACGGCACCGCCGTACGCGCCGCCCTCGACGGACTGCTCGCCGCCGCCCGGGACGGCTCGGGCATGATCGAGCCCATGCTGGCCGCGGTGCGCGCCGAGGCGACCCTCGGCGAGATCTGCGGGGTGCTGCGCGAGGAGTGGGGGGCGTACACGGAGTCGGCGGGGTTCTGACCGGGCTCAGGACGGGGCGGCCAGCCCCAGCAGCAGGACCCGGATGAAGCTGCGCACCCACGCCTCGTCGGCGGGCTTGCCGCTCACCAGGGTGCGGTGCACCACCGCGCCCGCCACCACGTCGAAGGTGAGGTCGACGGTGCGGGCCGCCTCCTCCTCGTCCTCGCTCTCCGGGGGGAGTTCGCCGCGTTCCGTGGCCCGGGCCCGGCCCTCCAGAACCAGCCGCTTCTGACGTTCCACGATGGAGGCGCGGATGCGTTCGCGCAGCAGGTCGTCGCGGGTGGACTCGGCGACGACCGCCATCAGGCCGCTGCGGCACTCGGGGCGGTCCAGCAGCGCCGCGAACTGGAGCACGACGCCCTCGATGTCGGCGGCCAGGCTGCCCCGGTCGGGCAGGCGCAGCTCGTCGAAGAGTTCCGCGACGGCGTCGACGACCAGCTCGTTCTTGCCGGCCCAGCGGCGGTAGAGGGTGGTCTTCGCAACCCCGGCGCGGGTCGCGACGTCCTGGAGAGTGAGCTTGGACCACCCCAGTTCCACCAGCGCCTCCCTGGTCGCGGCCAGGATCGCGGCGTCCGCGGCGGCGCTGCGCGGGCGCCCGGGACGGCTGGCGGGGGTGCGGCTCTGCATCCCATGACCATAACCGGCGGGTTCTGCGGGGCCGTGAGGGAGATCACCGGGAAGAGCTGTCGTTCGCCCGCCGATTGCCATTACGCTACGGGTCGTAGCGGAAAGCTCGCGAGGGACGTACGCGGGCGGAACGGCACGGCGCGGGTGGGGACCCGGCGCCGGACATCGACGCTTTTTTCTTCAGACGCGGTATCGGGGGAGGATAGACGCATGCAGCCACGGAACATGTCCATGAGCGGCGTGGTCGACCTCGCCGCGGTGAAGGCGGCCCAGGAGGCCAAGGCCAAGGCCGAGCAGGCGCGCGCCGAAGCCGCCCGGCAGGGCGGCACGGGTGCCGTATCCCCGGCCGATCTCGTCATCGACGTCGACGAAGCCGGCTTCGAACGAGAGATCCTCCAGCGCTCCGCAGAGGTACCGGTCGTCATCGACTTCTGGGCCGAGTGGTGTCAGCCCTGCAAGCAGCTGAGCCCGGTCCTGGAGCGGCTGGCCGTCGAGTACAACGGGCGCTTCCTGCTCGCCAAGATCGACGTCGACGCCAACCAGATGCTGATGCAGCAGTTCGGGGTGCAGGGCATCCCGGCGGTGTTCGCCGTCGTGGCCGGCCAGGCCCTGCCGCTGTTCCAGGGGGCCGCGAGCGAGGAGCAGATCCGCGGGACCCTCGACCAGCTGGTGCAGGTCGCCGAGCAGCGCTTCGGCCTGACCGGTCTGACCGTCGACCCGGAAGCGGAGCCGGGCGGCGCCGCCGCCGGTGCCGAGGCGCCGGAGGGACCGTACGACGCGGCCCTGAACGCCGCCGCGCTGGCCCTGGACGCCGGCGACCTGGACGGCGCGGTGCGCGCGTACCAGAACGTCCTGGCCGACGACCCGGGCCACCCCGAGGCCAAGCTGGGCCTCGCGCAGGCGGAGTTGCTCCGCCGGGTGCAGCACATGGACCCGCAGAAGGTCCGCCGCGAGGCGGCGGAGAACCCGAAGGACGCCGAGGCGCAGATCGCCGCCGCGGACCTGGATCTGGTGGGCGGTCATGTCGAGGACGCCTTCGGGCGGTTGATCGAGACGGTGACGCGCACGGTGGGTGACGACCGGGACGCGGTACGGCGCCGGCTGCTCGAACTGTTCGAGGTCGTGGGCCCCGAGGACCCGCGGGTGGTCGGTGCCCGCCGGGCGCTGGCGCGGGCGCTTTTCTGACCAGTCCGTAAACGCCACGGCCTGTGACGCCGGGGTGAAAGGTTTGCCGACAAGGCGTTGAGGCCGCTCCGCTTTACCAAATCTTGGTAATCGGGGCGGCTGTTACTCCGAGTAAATCAAGGCCGTTGATCTGTCTGGTTTCGTACAGGGATCAACGGCTTTGTTCTGCCCTGTGATGCGACCGAGTGTCGCGCTCCGAGATCACGCGGACGTTTCTCGGTTATCCGGCCGTTACTAGCCAGTAACGAACCCCCTTGTGCGGGCGGCCAATTTGCACCACGATCGGCGACGCTCGGTCCATTCCCGTACCCCGGCATCCGGTCGGGGCGAGGGAGACTCTGGGTCCCCACCGAGCAGAGCCGGCGGCAGTGGCGCCGGGTCTTGGGCAGGGGGGTCTTCGCCGGCCGGCGAAGCCTGTCCAGCAAGGTTGTGCGTGATGTGTGTCAGGCGCGACCAGTGGTTGTCGCTCGGGGGTGATCGCCGGTGATTCGGGCGCGGTACGCGCCGCCGAGCGCGGGCGCTCTCCTTCCCGAGGACGTAGCACTTCTCCCATCCCTGCCCGGCTGAGCCGCCGTCCGTGGGCGAGACCGGGCCAGGAGATGTACGTCCGAGAAGGAGGAAATATGGAGTCCCAGGTGCGTGGCGGGACCAGATGGAAGCGGTTCGCTGTGGTCATGGTGCCCAGCGTGGCCGCCACGGCGTGTATAGGTGTCGCCCTCGCGCAGGGTGCGCTCGCCGCCTCGTTCAGCGTGTCCGGTCAGTCCTTCAAGGTGACCGCGGACAAGCTGGTCGGTCAGGGCTTCGAGCAGTACGGCGCGCTCGACAACGGCTACACCCTCAGCGGTGATCAGACCACCCACCCGGTGGCGGTCTCGGCCTTCAACTCGGCCGAGATCACCAACATGTGCCAGTCGGTCGTCACGCCCAACATCCCGGTGCTGGGCTCGGTGAGCCTCGTGCTGAAGGCGGGCGCGAACAAGCCGGTCGAGGCCAGCCAGCTGTACATCGACGTCGACGACCTCAGCGCCGACGCCACCTTCAAGAACATCGACATCGGTGTTGCCGCCAAGGACGCCGGCAAGGGTCCTGGCATGAAGGGTGGCAAGGAGCAGGCCAACCCGTTCGGCTTCGCGCAGCAGGCCGACTCGGCCACGCTGACCGGTGTGAAGCAGACGGCGTGGGCGACCACGGCCGGCACCTTCAAGCTCAGCGGTCTGCACATGTCCGTCTCGGCGGGCACGCACGAGTGCTACTAGGCACTCGATGACGGGCGGGGGAGCCGACGGCGCCCCCGCCCGCGCCACTTGGACCGCGTTTTCACACGCGGCACACATCACCACCACAGCAACGCTGCACCAGGGAGCTGTTTTCCATGAGCGCCGAGACCCCTGCCGCCGACCCCGGCCAGTTCACCCGCCGGAGGCAGCAGTTCCGCGCCTGGCGGGGCACGCGTCCGTTCTGGGCCGGTGTGCTCGTCATCTTCGGCGGCTTTCTCATCCTGTACTTCCCGTACGCACACCTCCAGCTGGGCCATCTCTCGATGACGATGGGCACTCCCGGCGGCTCCAGTTCCCTGATCATCGGTGTGCTGCTCATCGTTCTCGGCATCACCCTCTGGGTCCAGCAGCACATCCGGGTCTTCGCGGGCATCGCGGCGATCCTGCTGGCGCTGGTGTCCATTCCGCTGTCCAACATCGGCGGCTTCATCGTCGGCTTCCTGTCCGCGCTGATCGGCGGGGCGATGGCCGTGGCCTGGGCGCCCGGCGCGCCGCCGCAGCCGCAGCCGCCGGCCGGGGCGGCCCCCGCCGCGGGCGGGGCCCCCGACACCGCACCGCTGCCGGAACAGCGCATGGGCGAGCCGACCGACCTGTCAGGAACGAGCCCGGCCAACGGGGCGAACGGGAGGCACAGTGCCGGCTGACGAGGTGACGCGCGGGAGCGACACGGAGGAGCCCCGCGCCAGAACCGGACCCCGCCACGCGGCCCCCAGAAAGCCGCTGTTCACCAGATTCCACATGCCGGCCGGCAAGGCGATAGCCACCGTGGCGATGCCGACGGCCGTGCTGATGGGCATGGGCTTCACCTCCACGCTCGCCATCGCGGCGGGCGGCGGCAGCGGCAGCCCGTCCCCGTCGACCACGGCCAAGAGCCTGACGGCCGACGAGTACAAGGACTGCGTGAAGGCGCTGGACGACGCCAAGGACCCCTCGGCCTCGCCCTCGCCGTCCGCCTCGGCGGACCGGTCCGAGTCGCCGACGCCCTCGCCCTCCGCGAGCACCGACGCCGGCAAGGACTCCGGCAAGGACACGACCGGTTCGTCGTCCTCCGGCTCCGGTTCCGGCTCCGCCGGCTCGGACTCGGCCGATTCAGGTTCGGCCGACTCGGGTTCGGCCGACTCGGGTTCGGCCGGGAAGAGCGCGCCGAAGCCGGCCGAGACCTCCGGGTCCGCCGGCTCGGACTCCGGTGCGACGACGCCCACGTCGTCGGCGGGCCAGAGCGGCGGCGGGCTGCTGGGCACCATCGGCGACACGCTCGGGAACATCCTCACCGGCGGCGCGAAGGACACCCCCACGGCGTCCGCGAGCCCCACGCCCACGGCGACCCCGTCCGCCTCGGCGTCGGGCTCGAAGCTCACCGACACCGTCAAGGACACCACGTCCAAGACCGTCAAGACGGTCGGCGACACGGTGAAGAACACCACGGACACGGTCTCCAAGGCGGCCGACGGCGCGGGCAAGGCGGTCAAGGACGCGGCCGGGTCGGCCACTTCGAGCCCGTCCGCGAGTGCCGACCCGTCCGCGAGCGCCGACCCGTCGGCGAGCGCGACCCCCTCGGCCGAGGACTGCCCGGCGGCCACCACCGCCGAGGGCGGCGTCGACAACCAGGTGCCGGTGGCGGACGACCCCTGGTACCTCAGCGCCAGCTCGCTGCTGCTGAAGGGCGCCGACTACCAGGGCATCGTCGAGGTCAGGGCGGCGAACGGCACCACCAAGAAGGCGCTGAAGTACGTGGTCTCCGACGGCACCGACATCGGCGACCTGCACCAGACGGTGGAGGACAAGCTCACCGGCAAGACGTACCACGTCCAGGCCGCCAAGGGCTCGACGTCGACGATCCGCGACGGCAAGACCGTGATGTACACCGAGAAGATCTCGGGCAACCTGTTCGGGCTGATCCCCATGACGTTCAGCCCCGACAGCCCGCCCCCGCTGAACCTCCCGCTGATCTACTTCACCAATGTGAAGGTGACCCAGGCGGCCCAGTTCGGCGGCACCCTGCACGTGCCCGGGATGCACGTGTACACGACCGGCTGACCGGTCCCGAAGTCCCGTCCGGGAGCCGCGACACAGCAGAGGGCGCCCCCCGTTCACGGGGGGCGCCCTCAGCGCCGTACAAGACCCTCGTGGGGTACGTCAGTTGTCGCCGCCCAGGTGGTGCACCCGGATCATGTTGGTGGTGCCGGGGACGCCGGGGGGCGAGCCGGCGGTGATCACCACGGTGGCGCCCGTCTCGAAGCGGCCCAGCTTGGCCAGCTCCTGGTCCACCTGCTCGACCATGTCGTCGGTGGTGTTCACGAACGGCACCACGTGCGGCTCCACGCCCCAGCTCAGCGTGAGCTGGTTGCGGGTGCCCTCCTCGGTGGTGAAGGCGAGGATCGGCTGGGCGGCGCGGTAGCGCGACAGCCGGCGCGCGGTGTCACCGGACTTGGTGAACGCGACCAGGCCCCGGCCGCCGAGGAAGTCGGCGATCTCGCAGGCCGCGCGGGCCACCGAACCGCCCTGGGTGCGCGGCTTCTTGCCCGGCACCAGCGGCTGCAGGCCCTTGGAGAGCAGCTCCTGCTCGGCCGCCTGGACGATCTTCGACATCGTCTTGACCGTCTCGATCGGGTAGGCGCCCACCGAGGACTCGGCGGACAGCATCACCGCGTCGGCGCCGTCCAGGATCGCGTTGGCCACGTCGGAGGCCTCGGCGCGGGTCGGGCGGGAGTTGGTGATCATCGACTCCATCATCTGGGTCGCCACGATCACCGGCTTGGCGTTGCGCCGGCACAGCTCGATCAGGCGCTTCTGCACCATCGGGACCTTCTCGAGCGGGTACTCCACGGCCAGGTCGCCGCGGGCGACCATCACGCCGTCGAACGCCATCACGACGTCCTGCATGTTCTCCACCGCCTGCGGCTTCTCCACCTTGGCGATGACCGGGACCCGGCGGCCCTCCTCGTCCATGACGCGGTGCACGTCCTGGACGTCCTTGGCGTCCCGCACGAAGGACAACGCGACCAGGTCGCAGCCCATGCGCAGCGCGAACCGCAGGTCCTCGATGTCCTTCTCGCTCAGCGCGGGCACGTTGACGGCCGCGCCGGGCAGGTTGATGCCCTTGTGGTCGGAGACGACACCGCCCTCGATGACGATGGTGCGGACCCGGGGGCCCTCCACGTCCACGACCTTCAGCTCGACGTTGCCGTCGTTGATCAGGACCTGGTCGCCGCGCGAGACGTCGCCCGGCAGCCCCTTGTACGTCGTCCCGCAGATGTGCTTGTCGCCGGGCACGTCCTCGGTGGTGATGACGAACTCGTCACCGCGCTGGAGTTCGACCGGGCCCTCGGCGAAGGTCTCCAGACGGATCTTCGGGCCCTGGAGGTCGGCGAGGACGCCGATGGGCCGGCCGGTCTCCTTGGACGCGGCCCGGACGCGGTCGTACCGCGCCTGGTGCTCGGCGTGGGAGCCGTGGCTGAAGTTGAAGCGGGCCACGTTCATGCCCGCCTCGATCAGGGCGACGAGCATCTCGTGGGAGTCGACCGCGGGGCCGAGAGTACAGACGATTTTCGAACGGCGCATGGGGCGATCCTATCGGTTTGTTTCGCTACGGAATATTCCGTCTGGCGGAAGATACAAATGAGAGGCGTCCTGCTCAGGTGCTGCTCAATTGCTCTTTCCGACCAGCGCATAGGTCTGCGTCGCGATCTCCAGTTCTTCATCCGTCGGCACCACGGCCACGGCCACCCGCGCGGACGCCGGCGAAATCAGCCGTGCCCGCCCGTCGCGCACGGCGTTCAGCTCCGGGTCGACCGCCGCGCCCAGCCCCTCCAGGCCCGCGATCGCCGCCTCCCGCACGGGCGCCGCGTTCTCGCCGACCCCGGCGGTGAAGACGATCGCGTCCACCTTCCCGAGGACGGCGAAATAAGCGCCGATGTACTTCTTGAGCCGGTGAATGTAAATGTCGAAGGCGAGAGCGGCCTCTTCGTCGCCCTCGTCGATCCGGCGGCGGATCTCGCGCATGTCGTTGTCCCCGCACAGACCGAACAGTCCGCTCCTCTTGTTGAGAAGAGTGTCGATCTCGTCCATGGACATTCCGCCAACCCGTGCCAAATGGAAGATGACGGCCGGGTCCAGATCACCGGATCGCGTACCCATCACCAGGCCCTCCAAAGGCGTCAGTCCCATGGAGGTGTCCACACACCGGCCCCGCTCCACCGCGGAGGCCGAGGCGCCGTTGCCGAGGTGCAGCACGATCACGTTCACCTCGGACGGGTCCTTGCCCAGCAGCCGCGCCGCCGCCCGCGAGACATAGGCGTGCGAGGTGCCGTGGAAGCCGTAGCGGCGCACGCGGTAGCGGTCGGCGATCCTCGGGTCGATCGCGTAGCGTGCGGCCGACTCCGGCATGGTGGTGTGGAACGCGGTGTCGAACACGGCCACCTGCGGCAGGTCGGGACGGAGCGCCCGGGCGGTGCGGATACCGGTCAGATTGGCCGGGTTGTGCAGCGGGGCGACCGGGATCAGCCGCTCGATCTCGGTGATCACCCCGTCGTCGACCACCGTGGGCTCGGTGAAGAACATCCCGCCGTGCACCACCCGGTGCCCGATCGCGAGCAGGTCCGGCGAGTCGAGGCCCACGCCGTCCCGGGCCAGCTCCCCGGCGACCGCCTTGAGCGCCGCGTCGTGGTCGGCGATCGGGCCGTTCTGCTCCCGCGTCTCGCCGCCGGGGACGCAGGTGTGCTCGATGCGGGAGGTCTGCTCGCCGATCCGCTCGACCAGCCCGACGGCGAGCCGGCTCGCGTCCCGCATGTCGAGCAGCTGGTACTTCAGCGAGGAGGAACCGGAGTTGAGGACGAGGACACGGGTCGCGGTCACGGTACGGGCACACTCTCTGCTCGGTCGGCGGATGTCTGGGCCTGGATGGCGGTGATGGCCACGGTCGTCACGATGTCCTGCACCAGGGCGCCCCGGGACAGGTCGTTGACCGGCTTGCGCAGCCCCTGGAGGACCGGGCCGACGGCGATCGCGCCGGCCGAGCGCTGCACGGCCTTGTAGGTGTTGTTGCCGGTGTTGAGGTCCGGGAAGATCAGCACGGTGGCCTGTCCGGCGACCTCGGAGCCCGGCAGCTTGGTGGCGGCGACGGACGGCTCCACCGCCGCGTCGTACTGGATCGGCCCCTCGATCTTCAGGTCGGGCCGGCGGGCCCGCACCAGCTCGGTGGCCGCGCGCACCTTGTCGACGTCGGCGCCCGAGCCGGAGGTGCCCGTGGAGTACGACAGCATCGCGATCCGCGGCTCCACCCCGAACCGGGCCGCCGTGACGGCCGACTGGACGGCGATGTCCGCCAGCTGCTCGGCGTCCGGGTCCGGGTTGACCGCGCAGTCGCCGTAGACCAGCACCTTGTCGGCCAGGCACATGAAGAACACCGAGGAGACGATCGAAGCCTCCGGGCGGGTCTTGATGATCTCGAAGGCCGGGCGGATGGTGGCCGCCGTGGAGTGCACCGAACCGGAGACCATGCCGTCGGCCAGGCCCTCCTCGACCATCAGGGTGCCGAAGTAGTTCACGTCCGAGACCACGTCGTACGCCAGCTCGACCGTGACGCCCTTGTGGGCGCGCAGGGCCGCGTACTTCTCGGCGAAGGCGTCGCGCAGCTCGGAGGTGGCCGGATCGATCAGCCGGGTGTCGCCGAGGTCGATGCCGAGGTCGGCGGCCTTCTTGCGGATCCGGTCGACGGGGCCCAGCAGGGTCAGATCGCACACGCCCCGGCGCATCAGCACCTCGGCCGCGTGCAGCACCCGCTCCTCGGTGCCCTCCGGCAGCACCACCCGGCGCCGGTCGGCGCGCGCCCGCTCCAGCAGCTTGTGCTCGAACATCATCGGGGTGACCCGGTCGCCGCTGGACGCCGCGACCCGGCTCGCCAGGTCCACGGTGTCGACATGGCGCTCGAACAGGCCCAGCGCGGTCTCCGCCTTGCGCGGGGTGGCCGCCGTCATCCGGCCCTCCAGCGAGAACAGCCGCTCGGCCGTCGGGAAGCTGTTGCCGCGCACGGACAGCACCGGGGTGCCGGGGGCGAGCCGGGCCGCCAGGGTGAGGATCTCCTCGCTCGGCACCTCGTCCAGGGTGAGCAGCACACCGGCTATCGGCGGGGTGCCGGCGCTGTGCGCGGCCAGCGCGCCGACGACCAGGTCGGCGCGGTCGCCGGGGGTCACGACCAGGCAGCCCGGGGTCAGCGCGGGCAGGAAGTTCGGCAGCATCGCGCCGCCGAAGACGAAGTCGAGGGTGTCCCGGGCGAGCCCGGAGTCGTCGCCCAGCAGCACCTTGGCGTCGAGGGCCTGGGCGATCTGGGCGACGGTCGGCGCGGACAGCGCGGGCTCGTCGGGCAGCACGTAGCAGGGCACCGGAAGCCGGGAGGACAGCCGTGCGGCGAGGTCGTCGCGGTCCTCCCGGGCCACCCGGTTGGCGATCATCGCGAGCACGTCGCAGCCGAGGCCGTGGTAGGCCCGGTAGGCGTTGCGGACCTCCGCGCGCACCGACTCGGCGGAGTGGGCGCGGCCGCCGACCACCGGGAGCACGGAGGCGCCGAACTCGTTGGCGAGGCGGGCGTTGAGGGCCAGCTCGTCCGGGAGCTGGGTGGCGGCGTAGTCGGTGCCGAGGACGAGGACCACGTCGTAGTCGCGGGCCAGCCGGTGGAAGCGGTCGACGAGGGCGGAGACCAGCTCGTCGGTGCCGCGCTCGGCCTGGAGCGCGGACGCCTCGCGGTAGTCCATGCCGACCACGGTCGCGGGGTCCTGGGAGAGGCGGTAGCGCGCCCGCAGCAGGTCGAACATCCGGTCGGGCCCGTCGTGCACGAGCGGACGGAAGACGCCCACCCGGTCGGCCTGCCGGGTCAGGAGTTCCATGACCCCCAGCTCCACGACCTGGCGGCCGTCGCCCCGGTCGATGCCGGTCACGTACACGCTGCGCGTCACGTGTCCACTCCGTTTCTCATGTCGGCACAAAAGGGTCGGCACAAAAATCGCTCACCGAGGTGAGCAGAACCCTCTTGACAGTACCCCTCAGCCGGGATAAGGCGCCCGTCAGGTTCGAGGGGGCGCCCGGCGGACGTGAAAGAATCGGAGACGGCGCACGCACGGACCACAGCGAGCAGGAGACAGAGCACGATGCGCATCGGAGTACTCACCGCGGGCGGCGACTGCCCCGGCCTCAACGCCGTGATCCGTTCGGTCGTGCACCGGGCGGTGACGCAGTACGACGACGAGATCATCGGTTTCGAGGACGGCTACCGGGGTCTGCTGGACCGCCACTACCGGACCCTCGACCTGGACGCGGTCGGCGGCATCCTGGCCCTCGGCGGCACCATCCTCGGCTCGTCCCGCCTGGAGCGCGACCGGCTCCGGGAGGCCTGTGAGCGGGCCACCGACATGGTCGAGGAGTTCGGCATCGACGCGCTGATCCCGATCGGCGGCGAGGGCACCCTGACGGCGGCCCGGATGCTGTCCGACGCGGGCCTGCCGGTCGTCGGCGTGCCCAAGACGATCGACAACGACATCTCCTCGACCGACCGCACCTTCGGCTTCGACACCGCCGTCGGGGTCGCCACCGAGGCGATGGACCGGCTGAAGACCACCGCCGAGTCCCACCAGCGCGTGATGGTCGTCGAGGTCATGGGGCGGCACGCGGGCTGGATCGCCCTGGAGTCCGGCATGGCCGCCGGCGCCCACGGCATCTGCCTGCCCGAGCGGCCCTTCGACCCGGCCGACCTGGTCAAGATGGTCGAGGAGCGCTTCGCCCGCGGCAAGAAGTTCGCCGTCATCTGCGTCGCCGAGGGCGCCCACCCGGCCGAGGGCACCATGGACTACGGCAAGGGCGAGATCGACCAGTACGGCCACGAGCGCTTCCAGGGCATCGGCACCGCGCTGGCGTACGAGCTGGAGCGGCGCCTCGGCAAGGAGGCCAAGCCGGTCATCCTCGGCCATGTGCAGCGCGGCGGCGTGCCCACCGCGTACGACCGCGTCCTCGCCACCCGCTTCGGCTGGCACGCCGTGGAGGCCGCCCACCGCGGGGACTTCGGCAAGATGACCGCCCTGCGCGGCACCGACGTCGTGATGGTCCCGCTGGCGGAGGCGGTCACCGAGCTGAAGACGGTCCCGAAGAGCCGGATGGAGGAGGCGGAGTCGGTCTTCTGACCGGCCCGCGCCGCCGGGGGTGCCGCCGTCCGGCGGTAACCCCGGCGGTTGCCCGGCGTCAGCCCTTGACCGCGCCGCCCAGCGCGAAGCCGCTGCCCAGGCGGCGGGCGACCAGGGCGTAGAGCAGGATCACCGGGGTCGAGTAGACGACGGAGAAGGCGGCCAGCTGCCCGTAGGCGACCATGCCGCGGTTGCCGAAGAAGTCGTTGACGCTGACCGAGGCCGGCATCCGGTCCGGGCTGAGCAGCAGCATGAAGGGGACGAAGAAGTTCCCCCACATCATCACGAACGAGAACACCGTGACGACGGCGAGGCCCGGCCCCATCAGCGGCAGCACGATCCGCAGCAGCGACTGGAGCGGGGAGGCCCCGTCGGTCCAGGCCGCCTCCTCCAGTTCCCTCGGCACCCCGTCCATGAAGTTCTTCGTCAGCCAGATGGCGAACGGGAGCTGGGTGGCGGCGAAGAACAGGATCGTGCCCTCGAAGGTGTCGATCAGGTTCACCCGCACGAACAGCGCGTAGACCGGCACCATGATCGCCGTGATGGGCAGGCTGGTGGCGAACAGGATCGTCAGCAGGAACGGCCGGTTGAGCCGGGAGCGGAACCGCGACAGCGGATAGGCGGCCAGCGCGGCGCAGGCGACGGTCAGCGCGGTGGCGAACCCGCACAGGACCAGGCTGTTGAGCATCGGGGTGTAGGTGATGTCCGGGGTCAGGATCGCCCGGAAGTTGCCCAGGGTGAGCGGGTGCGGGAGCCGCACCCGCAGACCGGCGTGCGGGTCCACGGCGGCCAGTACCACCCAGGCCAGCGGCAGCGCGAACGCGGCGGCCACCAGCAGCAGACAGGCGTCCGCGGCGAGCCTGCGGGCGGGGCGGGAGCGGGCCATCAGACCTCCGTCCGCAGCAGCCGCAGGTACACGACCGAGAACAGGGAGCCGACCAGCAGCAGGAGCAGGGCGACCGCGGTGCCGTAGCCGATCATGCTGTCCTGGAAGGCCTGTTCGTACATGAACAGCGGCAGGGTCTGGCTCCTGTCGCCCGGACCGCCCCGTGTCATCACCCAGATCAGCCCGAACACCGAGAGGGTCTGCAGGGTGTTGAGCATGAGGTTGGTGCCGATGGAGCGGCGGATCATCGGCAGGGTGACGTGCCACAGCCGCCGCCAGCCGCCCGCCCCGTCCACCTCGGCGGCCTCCGTGATCTCGGCCGGGATCTCGTCCAGCGCCGCCGAGTAGACCAGCATCGAGAACGCGGTCCCGCGCCACACGTTGGCGAACGACACCGCGAGGATCGGCAGCGTGTACAGCCAGTTCTGGCGGGGCAGGTGCAGCCAGCCGAGGACGGCGTCCAGGGTGCCCTCGCGCCGGAAGAACGCGTACAGCAGGAACCCCGCCACCACCTCCGGCAGCACCCAGGCGGTGACCACCACCGCGCCGGCCACCGCCCGCACCGGTCGCGACGCCCGCTTCATCAGCGCGGCCAGCGCGAGCCCCAGGGTGTTCTGCCCGACGATCGAGGACAGCACGGTGAACACCAGCGTCAGCCATACGGCGTTGAGGAAACCGGCGTCACCGAAGGCCCGGCGGAAGTTGGCGAGCCCCACGAAGGAGGAGTGGGCCTGGCCGGTCAGTTGCAGATCGGTGAAGGCGATGAGGACGCAGTAGGCGATGGGCCCGGCGAGGAAGAGCAGCAGCAGGACGACGGCGGGCGCGAGCGGGAGCGTCCGGGTGAGCCGCTGCCTCACCTGCGCACCACCTGGCCGCCGGTGACGTCCTTGAGCGTGGCGTCGTAGTCACCCGCCGCCTGCGCCACCGACCGGTCGCCGGTCGTCACGCCTTCCATCGCCTCCTGGATGGCCGTCGACACCTTCGGGTACGCGGGGAACGCGGGCCGGTAGTGGGTCGTGGCCACCAGACCGGTGAAGAACCTGATCCCGGGCTGGGCGCGGGTGTACGCGGGGTCGGCGGCGACGTCCTTCCGCACGGCGATACCGGAGTTGGCGATGTACCACGTGCGCGCGTTGTCCTTGGTCTGGAGCGTCTTGACGAAGTCGAAGGCGAGGTCGGGATGGGCCGCGCGGGCCGGGACGGACCAGGCCCAGCCGCCGGACATGCTCACCTTGCCGGGCGCCTGTCCGTGCTGGGTCGGCATGTAGGCCAGCCCCAGTTGCTTCGACCAGTCGGGCCATTCGTGCCCGCTGCCGGGCAGCCAGTCCTGCGGCAGCCAGGAGCCGTCCAGATCGATGCCGAGCCGGCCCTTGGGGAGGAGCTCACCGCGCACGGCGGTGGCGTAGTTGGGGTCGAGGGCGTCGGAGACGTCCGGGCCGAGCTTCTCCCGGAAGACCGTCCGCAGGAAGGCGAGCGAGTCCCGGAAACCCCGGCTGCCCGTGATCCACTTCTTGCTCGCGGCGTCGTACAGCGGGTCGCTCTTCCCGTCGTTCGTGCCGTAGAGCAGCTCCTCGAAGCCCTGCATGGCGGCCTCTTCGCCCGCGGGCTTGCCGGTGTAGACGTTGAGCGGGGTGACGCCGGGCACCTTCCGCTTGATGGTGCGGGCGGCGGCGAGGATGTCGTCCCAGGTCTTCGGCTGCCAGTCGGCCGGCAGCCCCGCCTTGCGGAACACCCGTCTGTCGTACCAGAGTCCGCGGGTGTCCGTGCCGTCCGGGACGCCGTACGTCCTGCCGTCCGCCCCCTTGACCGCGGCCGTCGCGGTGCCGATGAACCGCCCCCACTCCGGCCAGGTGCGCAGATACGCGTCGAGGGGCTTCAGGTACCCGCTGGTGATGTCGGAGTTGATGAGGAAGGTGTCCTCGTAGACCAGGTCGGGGGCGGTGCGCGGCGAGCGCAGCATCTGCTGGAGCTTGGTGTAGTACTCCGAATCCGGTGCCTTGATCGGCACGAACTCGACCTTCTTTCCCGGGTGTTCGCGCTCGAACTGCTTCTTGATCCCGGCGAGGTAGGTGTCCATCACCTTGACCGAGTTGTCGGTGGACTGCTTGTACGACACCTTCAGCGTGTTCGGTCCGGAGCCGGAACCGGTGCCGCACGCGGTGAGGGCGCAGGCGGCGAGGACGGTGGTGAGGAGGGCGGAGAGAGCGGCGGTGGGGCGCACGGGCATGACCTCCTGCGGGCACACGTGGAAAGTGGCCTCGGTGGTAGCCGTGAAGGTAAGAGCGGCGGTCCGGCCGGGTCAATGCGTGTGCACCGTAAGGAAGTTCGCGATCTCCGCCGGATCAGTGCCGCTGCGGCACCCAGCGGTACACCAGCTCCGGCCGTCCCACCTGGCCGTACAGCGGGCTGCGCGCGGCCCGTCCGGTGTCCACCAGGTGCTCCAGGTAGCGGCGCGCGGTGATCCGGGAGATGCCCACGGCCTCGGCGACCCCGGCCGCGGTGAGACCGCCGGCCGCCTCCCGCAGCGCGCCGGTCACGCGCTCCAGGGTGGGCCCGCTGAGCCCCTTGGGCAGCGCGGCCGGCGCCGGGGCCCGCAGCACCGCGAGCGCCCGGTCCACCTCGTCCTGCCCGCTCGCCTCGCCCGCCGCGCCCCGGAACTCGGCGTAGCGCACCAGCCGGTCCCGCAGGGTGGCGAAGGTGAACGGCTTGAGCACGTACTGCACCACGCCCAGCGAGACGCCCTCGCGCACCATCGCCAGATCCCGGGCCGACGTCACCGCGATCACATCCGCGTGATGGCCCGAGGCGCGCAGCGAGCGGGCGAACTGGAGGCCGTGCACATCCGGCAGATGCAGATCGAGCAGGAGCAGGTCCACCTCCGTGCGCTCCAGGACGCGCCGGGCCTCGGCGCCCGTGCGGGCCTTGGCGACCGCGGTGAAGCCGGGCACCCGGCCCACGTACAGCTCGTGCGCGTCGGCGGCGACGGGATCGTCCTCCACCACGAGCACCCTGATCGGTCTGCCGTCCGTCACGCGGCACCGCCCTCGGCCAGGGCGGGCGCCGGGCGCAGCGGCAGCCGCACCTCGAAGACCGCGCCCCCGTCCGGCGACGCGCCGGTGACCGTCAGCGTGCCCTCGTGCCGGGTCACCGCCTGCCGCACCAGGGCGAGCCCGAGCCCCCGCCCGCCGGGTCCGGCCGGCTTGGTGGAGAAGCCGCGCTGGAACACCAGGTCGGCGTGGCCGGGGTCGACGCCGGGGCCGGTGTCCGTGACCCGGAGCACCAGTTCGGCCGCCGAGGCGTACGCCGTCACGGTCACCCGCGCCCGCGCGCTGCCCCGCGCCGCGTCCACCGCGTTGTCGATCAGGTTGCCGAGGATGGTCACCAGGTCCCGGGCGGGCAGCTCGTCGGGCAGCAGACCGTCGTCCAGGCGGCTGTCGGAGGACACCACCAGCTCCACGCCCCGCTCGTTGGCCTGGGAGGTCTTGCCCAGCAGCAGCGCCGCGAGCACCGGCTCGCTCACCGCCGCCACCACCTGGTCGGTCAGCGCCTGCGCCAGCTCCAGCTCGGCGGTGGCGAACTCCACGGCCTCCTCCGCCCGGCCCAGCTCGATCAGCGACACCACGGTGTGCAGCCGGTTCGCCGCCTCGTGGGCCTGCGAGCGCAGCGCCTGGGTGAAGCCCCGCTCGGTGTCCAGCTCGCCCATCAGCGACTGGAGTTCGGTGACGTCGCGCAGGGTGACGACCGTGCCGCGGTGCTCGCCGCCGGAGACGGGGGAGGTGTTGACCACCAGCACCCGGGAGGCGGTCAGGTGCACCTCGTCCACCCGGGGGCGGGAGGACAGCAGCGCGCCGGTCAGCGGGGCGGGCAGGCCGAGCCCGGCGACCGAGCGGCCCACCACGTCCTCGCCCACGCCCAGGAGTTCCCGGCCGCCGTCGTTGATCAGCGCCACCCGGTACCGTCCGTCCAGCATCAGCAGCCCCTCGCGGACCGCGTGCAGCGCCGCCTGGTGGTAGTCGTGCATCCGGCTCAGCTCGGTGGCGTTCATGTTGTGGGTGTGGCGGCGCAGCCGGGCATTGACGACGTACGTGCCGACCGCGCCCAGCAGCAGCGCCCCGCCGGCCACCCCGAGCAGCGCCGTGACCTGGTCCTGGAGGCGCGCGCTTATCCGGTCCACGGTGATGCCGGCGCTGACCAGGCCGACGATCCGGCCGCCGTCCGTGACCGGGGTCACCGCGCGCACGGAGGGGCCGAGGGTGCCGGTGTAGGTCTCGGTGAAGGTGCGCCCCTGCCGGGCGGGGGCGGTGGTGCCGAGGAAGCGTTTGCCGATCTGGCGGCGGTCCGGGTGGGTCCAGCGGATTCCGGCCGGGTTCATGATCGTGACGAAGTCGACGTTGGCGTCCCGGGTGACCTTCAGGGCGTACGGCTCCAGCAGCGCGGTCGGGTCCGGGGTGCGGATCGCGTCACGGACCGTGGGGGTGTCGGCGATCGAGCGGGCCACCGCGGTGGCCTGCCGGGCGGCCGCGTCCTCGGCCTGCCGCCGGTCGCTGACGTAGGTGAACAGCGCGTATCCGGCCACGACCACCGCTATCAGCACGGCCTGCATGGCGAACAGCTGGCCCGCCAGGCTGCGGGGACGGGGCAGGGACGGAAGACGCATGCCAGCCAGTGTGCCCCCCGGCCGTGGCGTGAACTAAATGAACGCAAGCGTGACCGCCCTCACAGGCCGGGAGATAGTCACCGCGTTCCCCAGCACCACCCCGGACGTGAGCCGCACGCCGGTCGTGCACCGACGAAGACGTCAAGGAGGGCAGTCGTGGCCGCCACCACTCCCGATACGGCACCTGCCGCACCCCGCGCCAAGCGGGACCGGACCCATTACCTGTACATCGCCGTCATCGTGGCGGTCGTGATCGGCATCGCGGTCGGCCTGATCTGGCCGGACGCCGCGGTGAAGCTCCAGCCGCTGGGCGCCGGGTTCGTCAACCTGATCAAGATGATGATCTCGCCGATCATCTTCTGCACCATCGTGCTCGGCATCGGGTCCGTGCGGAAGGCGGCCAAGGTGGGTGCCGTCGGCGGCATAGCCCTCGGCTACTTCCTCGTGATGTCGCTGGTCGCCCTCGCCATCGGGCTCGTCGTCGGCAATGTGCTGCACCCCGGCTCGGGGCTCCATCTGACGGACGCCCTCAAGCAGACGGGGCAGGCGCAGGTCGGCAAGGACGCGCTGCCGCCCGTGGACTTCGTGCTGTCGATCATCCCCAAGACGTTCGTGTCCGCCTTCACCGAGGGGCAGGTCCTGCAGACGCTGCTGGTCGCCCTGCTCGCCGGATTCGCCCTCCAGGCCATGGGCGCGGCCGGGCAGCCGGTCCTGCGCGGCGTCGAGCACCTCCAGCGGCTGGTCTTCCGCATCCTGTCCATGGTGATGTGGGCGGCGCCCATCGGCGCGTTCGGCGCGATCGCGGCGGTCACCGGCTCGGCGGGCCTGGACGCGCTCAAGAGCCTCGCGGTGCTGATGCTCGGCTTCTACATCACCTGTGTCCTGTTCGTCTTCGTGGTGCTCGGCGCGGTGCTGCGGCTGGTGGCCGGGGTCAACGTCTTCTCCCTGTGCAAGTACCTGGCGCGGGAGTTCCTGCTGATCCTGTCCACCTCCTCCTCCGAGTCCGCGCTGCCCCGGCTGATCGCGAAGATGGAGCACCTGGGCGTGAGCAAGCCGGTCGTCGGCATCACCGTGCCGACCGGCTACTCCTTCAACCTCGACGGCACGATGATCTACATGACCATGGCGTCGCTGTTCATCGCGGACGCGCTGGGCACCCCGATGTCGGTGGGCGAGCAGATTCCGCTGCTGCTGTTCCTGCTGCTGGCGTCCAAGGGCGCGGCCGGTGTCAGCGGGGCGGGCCTCGCCACCCTGGCCGGCGGTCTGCAGTCGCACAAGCCCGCCCTGGTGGACGGCGTCGGTCTGATCGTCGGCATCGACCGGTTCATGAGCGAGGCGCGGGCGCTGACGAACTTCGCGGGCAACGCGATCGCCACCGTGCTGGTGGGCACGTGGACCAAGGAGATCGACAAGGCGCGGGTGCGGCAGGTGCTCGCCGGCGAGCTGCCGTTCGACGAGGCGGCGTTCGACGTGCAGGCGAGCACGGTTGCCCGGATTCCCGAGCCCCGGGAGGAGAAGCTGGCCAAGGCCTAGCTCCGCCCCTCGTACTCCGGATGTCCGGCCCCGCCTGAACCGGGGCCGGGCATCCGGCATGCCGGCGTCAGGAGCCGGAACTCACCTCGGCCACCAGGGCGGTGGCCGTCTCGGCGGGCACGCCGGCCGCGGTCAGGACGGTGACCGTGGCGGAGCGGCCCGCCTCCTGCGCCGGCAGCAGCCCGTCGTTGACGGCCTCCATCACCGCGAACAGGGTCTGCTCGTGCACGTAGGCCAGCGCGGGCGCGGGTAGCGGTGAGGTGAACACCCCTTCGTCCAGGCCCTGCTGGAGCACCCTGATCTTGGCCGCGCGCACCGGGGCGAGCCGCTCGCGGATGCCCTGGACGGTGACCGTGCGCTGGGCGAGGGCGATCAGCAGCCGGTACCGGTCCGCGGTCGCCCACACCGCCAGCACCGAGCGGGCCAGGGCCCTCGCCGGGTCGTCCGCCCCCGTGCGCACCGCCGCGTCCGCGTCCCCCAGGGCCTGCACGGCCTCGTCGGTGAGGGTGCTGATCAGCGCCTCACGGCTCGGGAAGTGGCCGTACACGGTCCGTCGCACGACTCCGGCGGCGCGCGCGATCTGGTCCATGGAGGCATCCGGGTCGCGCAGCAGCTCGGCGAGGGCGACGTCGAGGATGCGGCGCCGGTTCGCGTCGGCGCGGCTGGGGTTACCCGTGGTCATGGCAGTCATTCTGCACGTCCTCCCATGAGTTGCACAGCACTGTGCAACGGCGTACATTGCACATCGTTGTGCAATTGCACGCTGCTGTGCAAGTACCGACGTGAATCCGAGGAAGGCAAACCGCTGCCATGCGACTCGTCATGACCGAACCGGTCGAGAAGATGGAGCGCCCGTACGCCCGGCGCTGGTGGGCACTGCTGGTGCTCTGCCTGAGCCTGCTGATCATCGTGATGGCCAACACCGCCCTCACGGTCGCCGCGCCCGACATGACGAAGGACCTCGGCCTGTCCAGCGCCGACCTCCAGTGGGTGATCGACGGCTACACCGTCCCCTACGCGGCGCTGATGCTGCTGCTCGGGGCGATCGGCGACAAGTACAGCCGGCGCGGGGCGCTCGTGCTCGGCCTGCTCGTCTTCGGCGGCGGCGCCGTCTTCGGCTACCTCGCCGACAGCGCCGCGACCGTGATCGCCGCCCGCGCGGTGATGGGCGTCGGCGCGGCGCTGATCATGCCGGCCACGCTGTCGCTGCTCGCGGCGACCTTCCCGCGGGCCGAGCGGGCCAAGGCGATCACGCTGTGGACCGCCACCGCCGGCCTCGCCATCGCCGCCGGACCGGTGGTCGCCGGCGCCCTGCTGCGGGACCACGGCTGGTCCTCGACCTTCCTGATCAACGTCCCGATCGCGGCCGTGGCCCTGGTCGCCGCCTTCGTCCTGGTCCCGCCGTCCAAGGCCGGCCACCACGACCGCATCGACTACGTGGGCGGCCTGCTGTCCGTGCTCTGGACCGGCGCGCTCGTCTACATGATCATCCAGGGCCCGCACTTCGGCTGGGGCGCCAAGGCCGTCACGGCCGCCGTGATCGCGGGCGCCGGACTGGTCGCGTTCGTCCTGTGGGAGCTGCGCCACCCGCGTCCGATCCTGGACGTCCGCCGCTTCGCGAACCGCCGCTTCGCCGGCTCCAACCTGGCCGTGGCCCTGTTCTTCCTGGCCGTCTTCGGCGCGTTCTACTTCCTCACCCAGCACCTCCAGTTCGTCCTCGGCTACGACGCCCTCCAGACCGGCGTGCGGATGCTGCCGCTGGCCGGCGCGGTCTTCGTCGGCTCGGCCCTGACCGGCTGGCTCACCCCGCGCGTCGGCATGCGGTGGACGGTCGGCGCGGGCATGGTCCTCGGCACGGTGGCGCTCGCCCTGCTCACCCGGGTGGACGCGGGCTCCACGTACGGCGACTTCCTGGCTTCGCTGATCATCCTGGGCCTCGCCATCGGCCTCGCCCTCTCGCCCTGCACCGACGCGATCATGGGCGCCTTCCCGGAGTCCGAGCTGGGCGTCGGCGGCGCGGTCAACGACACCTCGCTGGAGCTGGGCGGCTCGCTCGGCATCGCCATCCTCGGCTCGCTGCTCGCGACGTCGTACGGCAACCACCTCGGCGACGCCACCGCCGGCAGCAAGCTCCCGCCGAGCGCCCTCGACACCGCCCAGGACTCGGTCGGCGCCGGGTACGCCGTCGCGCAGGGCATCGCCGACAAGGCGCACCAGGTCGCCGCGCAGGCCGCCCACGCGAGCAGCCCCCAGCAGGCCGCCCAGCTCAAGCAGCAGGCCGGCGAACTGGCCGCCGGCGCCCGCCAGATGGCCGACGCGGTCGGCTCCTCCTTCTCCGACGCCGTCGCCCACACCAGCCTCGTCGGCGCGGTCGTGCTCGGCGTCGGCACGGTCCTGGTCGCCCTGCTGCTGCCGCGCCACTCCAAGGTGGCGCAGGCGGCGGAGGCGACGGAAGCGGAGAAGGAACCCGCGGACACCTCGGCTCGCTGAAGGCTTCCCACCCGCATCGGTTAACGTGCCGTTCCGGATCGACCGGAACGGCACGCCGTCGCGTGGCGTCACTGAGAGCATGGAGGCACGGGGGATGAAGATCGACTGGGACCGGCGCACCTGCGCCCGCAAGGGGCACGTGACCTACGCGCCCGACGACCCCCGGCTGCGGGTGCGGCTGCACGCGCGGACCGGGCTCGGGGACGTCTGGCGCTGTCTGCGCTGTGGTGATTTCGTGCTCGGCGAGCCCGACGGCTCGGGGCCGGCCGAGGACGCGCCGCTGGTGCCGCGCGGCAAGGTGCTGCGGGACCTGTTCATCCTGCGCTTCCTCGCGGTCGAGCGGGCCGTGCGCGGGGTGTTCATAGTGCTGGTCGCGGTGGCGGTGTGGAAGTTCAGCAACAGCCAGGACGCGGTACGCCGGCTGTTCAACGAGTACCTGACCGTCCTGCGGCCGGTCTTCCGCCACTTCCACTACGACCTCGACCACTCACCCGTGGTCGGCTCCATCCAGAAGGCCTTCGGCTACAAGCACTCCACGCTCCTCCTGGTCGCCGGCGTGCTGCTGGCCTACGCCCTGATCGAACTGGTCGAGGCGGTCGGCCTGTGGCGCGCCAAGCGCTGGGCGGAATACCTCACGGTCGTCGCCACGGCCGCGTTCCTCCCGCTGGAGATCTACGAGCTGACGGAGAAGATCAGCTACCTCAAGATCGCCACCCTCGCCCTCAACATCCTCGCCGTCCTCTACATCGCCCTCGCCAAGCGCCTGTTCGGCCTGCGCGGCGGCCGCCGCAAATTCGACGAGGAACGCCACAGCGCGTCCCTGCTGGAGGTGGAGGAGTCGGCGGGGGTGCTGGTCTGACGTCCGGCCGCTTGCCTTGACCCCGGCGTCAACGCCTACCGTCGCACGCATGCGAATCGGCGAGCTGGCCGCCCGGGCCGGGACCACCACGCGTGCCCTGCGTTATTACGAGGCGCGTGGGCTGCTTCCGGCACGGCGGGACGAGAAGGGGCACCGGAGTTACGACGAGGACGACCTCAGGCTGCTGCGGCAGATCCGGGTGCTCCAGGACTTCGGGTTCGAGCTGGAGGAGACGCGGCCGTTCGTGGAGTGTCTGCGGGCGGGGCATCCGCAGGGCGACGCGTGTCCGGCGTCGCTCGTGGTCTACCGGCGCAAGCTCGCGGAGCTGGACGCGCTGATCGGGCAGCTGACGACGGTGCGGGAGACGGTCGCGGGGCAGTTGCGGCGGGCCGAGCGGGCCCGGGACGGGCTGGCCGCCGAGGCATCGGTTCCGGGGGGTCCGGAACCCGTGTGCGAACTGGGAGGGCAGCGGGTGTGAGTGTGACGAGCGCAGTGGCCGAGGTGTCCGACGCCGACTTCGAGGCGGAGGTGCTCGGCGCCGAACTGCCGGTGCTGGTGCAGTTCACGGCCGAGTGGTGCGGGCCGTGCCGGCAGCTGGCACCGGTGCTGAGGGACATCGCCGCCGAGGAGGGCGACCGGCTGAAGGTCGTCCAGGTGGACGTGGACCGCAGTCCGCGGACCACGATGGCCCACGGGGTGCTGGCGACGCCCACGCTCATGGTCTTCCGCGGCGGTGAGCCGGTGCGGTCGATGGTGGGGGCGCGGGCGAAGCGGCGGCTGCTGGCCGAGCTGGCGGACGTGCTCTGAGCGGGCCGAGAAACGCGGAAATCCCCCGGGCAATTGCGCCCGGGGGATTTCTTTGCGTATATTCGGTGGTTCGTGACTTCCTGTTCACGGAGTCACGGAAAGCTTTGTGAGCACAGTATATCCGGGCGGGAGCGGAATTGTCAAACACCGAATTTCCAGACGATGAATTGCGCCGCGAACAGGAATTCATCGACGGCCTGTACGCGCGCGTGGACGTGCTGCGCGGGGAGGCGGAGGCCTCGGTCGGGGACGCGCTCGCACAGGGCGACAAGCCCATGCAGGCCCGGCTGGAGCGGGACATCCTCGTCGCCGAGCGGTCCGGGCTGCTCGCCGCGCTGAACGCCGTGGACGGATCGCTGTGCTTCGGACGCATCGATCTCGCCGACGGCGCGAGCCATCACATCGGGCGGATCGGACTGCGGAAGGACGACGCCGAGCGCACCCCCGTGCTGGTCGACTGGCGGGCAGCGGTCGCCCGGCCGTTCTACCTGGCCACCGGGCACACCCCGATGGGGCTGCGGCGGCGGCGCCACATCGCCACCGAGGGGCGCACCGTCACCGCCCTGCACGACGAGATCCTGGACCTCGGCGACGCCACCCGCACCGGGCACGAGGACCACAACGGCGACGCCGTGCTGCTGGCCGCGCTGAACTCGGCGCGCACCGGCCGGATGGGCGACATCGTGCGGACCATCCAGGCCGACCAGGACCGCATCATCCGGGCGCCGCACCGCGGCGTGCTGGTGGTGGAGGGCGGCCCGGGCACCGGCAAGACCGCCGTGGCGCTGCACCGGGCGGCGTACCTGCTGTACGAGCACCGGGAGCTGCTGGCCCGGCGCGCCGTGCTGATCGTCGGACCCAACCCGGCCTTCCTCGGCTACATCGGCGAGGTGCTGCCCTCCCTCGGCGAGACCGGTGTGCTGCTGGCCACGGTCGGCGAGCTGTTCCCCGGAGTGAAGGCCACCGCCGCCGACACCCCGGAGGCCGCCGCGGTCAAGGGCGACGCCGCGATGGCCGACGTGCTCGCCGAAGTGGTGCGCGACCGGCAGGCGCTGCCCGACCCGGTCATCGCGATCGAGCACGACCGCGAGGTGCTGATGCTGGACGACGGCCTGGTGAGCGTCGCCCGGGAACGCACCCGGGCCGCGAAGCTGCCGCACAACGCGGCCCGCGAGCACTTCGAGGGCCACATCCTCAACACCCTCACCGAGCTGTACGCCGAGCGGGTCGGCACCGACCCGTACGACGGCGGCAGCCTGCTGGACGCCTCCGACATCACCCAGATCCGCGACGAACTCGCGGAGAACCCCGAGGTCTGGGACGCCATCGACCGGCTGTGGCCCCGCATCACCCCGCAGCGGCTGGTCGCCGACTTCCTGGCCGAGCCCGAGGGGTACCTCCGCGCCGAGGACGCCGCCGCGATCCGCCGCCCGGTGACCCGCGCGTGGACCGTCGCCGACGTGCCGCTCCTCGACGAGGCCGCCGAACTCCTCGGCGAGGACGACCGGCTGGCCCGCTCCCGCGCGGAACGGGAGCGCGAGGAGCAGATCGCTTACGCGCAGGGAGTGCTGGACGTGTCGTACGCCTCGCGGACGTACGAGTTCGAGGACAAGGAGGAGGACGACCCGGAAGCCTCCGAGGTGCTGTCCGCGCACGACATCATCGACGCCGAGCGGTTCGCCGAGCGGCAGGAGGAGGCCGACCACCGCAGCGCGGCCGAGCGGGCCGCCGCGGACCGGACCTGGGCGTTCGGGCACATCATCGTGGACGAGGCGCAGGAGCTGTCGCCGATGGCCTGGCGGCTGCTGATGCGGCGCTGCCCGACCCGCTCCATGACCCTGGTCGGCGACCCGGCGCAGACCGCGGAGGCGGCCGGCGTCGGCTCCTGGGCGAAGATCCTCGCCCCGTACGTCGGGGACCGCTACGAGCACACGCGCCTCGGCGTCAACTACCGCACCCCGTCCGAGATCATGGACCTCGCCGCGGCCGTGGTGCGGGCCGAGGACCCCGGGTTCCGGCCGCCGAGTTCGGTGCGCTCCACGGGCGTACGGCCCTGGGTGCGCCGGGCGGACGACGACCTGCCCGGCGCGGTGGCCAAGGCGGTCGCCGAACTCGCCCCGGCGGAGGGCCGCCTGGCGGTCATCGCCCCACGCCGCCTGCACCGGGCGGTCGCCGCCCGCCTCGACGGCGTCACGGCCGGCGCGGAACCCGACCTCACCCGGACGGTCGTCCTGCTGGACCCCCGCCAGTCGAAGGGCCTGGAGTTCGACTCGGTCCTGGTGGTCGAGCCGGGCGAGTACGGCACCAGCGACCTCTACGTGGCCCTGACCCGGGCGACCCAGCGGCTGGGGGTGCTGTACACCGGCGACCTGCCCGCGGCCCTGGCCGGGCAGCCCGCGTAGCCGGCCCGGCGCACGGGGCCGGGCGCTCCGCGACGGCGTGCCGCGGGGCGCCCGGCCGTCAGGCCGGCCGCAGCCACACCGTGGCCGAGGGGGGCAGGGTCAGCCGGACGGAGGCCGGGTGGCCGTGGGCGGCCCGGGGCTCCGCCTTCAGCGGCCCCGGACTGGTCACACCGCTCCCGCCGTAGCGCTCGGCGTCCGTGTTCAGCATCTCCGACCAGGCCGGGACGTCGTCCGGGACGCCGATCGCGTAGTCGGGGCGGGGCACGGGGGAGAAGTGGCAGACGACGAGGACGGGGGCGCCGTCGGCGGAGAGCCGGAGGAAGGCGAGCACGTTGTCGTCGGCCGCGTCGCCGGTGACCCACCGGAACCCGGACGGATCGGTGTCCCGCTGCCACAGCGCCGCGGTGGACCGGTAGCGGGCGTTGAGGTCGCGCACGAGGTCGCGGACACCCCGGTGGTCGGGCTCGGCGGGATACGACGGGTCGAGGAGCCACCAGTCCGGGCCGTGCGCCTCGGACCACTCGGCGCCCTGGGCGAACTCCTGGCCCATGAACAGGAGTTGCTTGCCCGGATGGGCCCACATGAAGCCCAGGTAGGCGCGCAGGTCCGCGCGCTGCCGCCACCAGTCGCCGGGCATCTTGGAGACCAGGGACCGCTTGCCGTGCACCACCTCGTCGTGGGAGATCGGCAGGACGTAGTTCTCGCTGTACGCGTACATCATCGAGAAGGTCATCTCGTGGTGGTGGTACGCGCGGTGCACGGGGTCGTGGGACATGTACTGGAGCGAGTCGTGCATCCAGCCCATGTTCCACTTCAGCCCGAAGCCCAGCCCGCCGCTGCCGGTCGGCCGGGTCACCCCGTCCCAGGCGGTGGACTCCTCGGCGATGGTCACCACGCCCGGGCAGCGCCGGTACACCGTGGCGTTCATCTCCTGGAGGAACGCGACCGCGTCCAGGTTCTCCCGGCCGCCGTGCTCGTTCGGCGTCCACCGGCCCGGCTCGCGCGAGTAGTCCAGGTAGAGCATGGAGGCGACCGCGTCCACCCGCAGGCCGTCGACGTGGAACTCCTCGCACCAGTACACGGCGTTGGCGACCAGGAAGTTGCGCACCTCGCGCCGGCCCAGGTCGAACTCCAGCGTGCCCCAGTCGGGATGCGCGGCCCGCAGCGGATCGGGGTGCTCGTACAGCGGGCGCCCGTCGAACTCGGCCAAGGCCCACTCGTCGCGCGGGAAATGGGCCGGTACCCAGTCCATCAGCACCCCGATGCCGGCCTGGTGCAGCCGGTCCACCAGGTACTTGAAGTCGTCCGGGGTGCCCAGGCGGGCCGTCGGCGCGTAGAAGCCGGTGACCTGGTAGCCCCACGAGCCGCCGAAGGGGTGCTCGGCGACCGGCATCAGTTCCACATGGGTGAAGCCCATCTCCGTGACGTACGCGGTCAGTTGCTCCGCGAGGTCGCGGTAGGTCAGGCCGGGACGCCAGGACGGCAGATGGACCTCGTAGACCGAGAACGGCGCCTCGTGCACCGGTACGTCCCCCCGGTGGGCCATCCACTCCGCGTCGTGCCACACATGGTGCGAGACGTGCACGACCGACGCGGTGGCCGGCGGTGCCTCGGTGCGGCGGGCCAGCGGGTCGGCGCGCAGGGTGCGGGAGCCGTCGGGCCGGGTGATCTCGAACTTGTACAGCTCGCCCTCGCCGATCCCCGGTACGAACAGCTCCCAGACCCCGGAGGAACCCAGCGAACGCATCGGGAAGCCGGTGCCGTCCCAGAAGTCGAAGTCCCCGGCGATCCGCACCCCCCGGGCATCGGGCGCCCACACCGCGAACCGGGTGCCCCTCACCCCCTGGTGGGTCAGGACGTGGGCGCCGAGGGCCCGCCACAGCTGCTCGTGCCGGCCCTCGCCGATCAGATGCAGGTCCAGCTCGCCGAGCGTGGGCAGGAAGCGGTAGGGGTCCTCCGTCTCGTGCTCCCCGCCGTCGTACGCCACCCGCAGCCGGTAGGCGTCCGGTACGGCGGTCAGCGGGAGCAGGCCGGAGAAGAAGCCGTCGCCGTCGTCGCGCAGCTCGGCGCGCAGCTCGCCGGTGACGACGGTGACCGAGCGGGCGCCCGGGCGCAGGGCCCGGAAGACCACACCGTCCGGCGCCGGATGGGCGCCGAGTACCGCGTGCGGGTCGTGGTGGGTGCCGTGCAGCAGCCGGTCGCGGTCCCCGGCCTCCCAGGGCGCGGCGGTCCCGGCGGCGGTGGATACGTGATTCTTCGACGTCACGAGCGAGTCTCCCGGGCGTGGATCGGGTCAGTTCGGGTCGGACGCGGCGAGGCGGCGGACCGCCGACAGCGGCACGGGCAGCCAGTCGGGGCGGTGGCGGGCCTCGTACACCACCTCGTAGACGGCCTTGTCGGTCTCGTAGGCGCGCAGCATGACCGGATCGGTGCGCGGGTCGCGCCCGGTCACCTCCGCGTACCCGGAGCAGTAGGCGGCCCGGCAGTCGTGCGCCCAGCGCGATGCGGGCGGGCTCGCCGAGCGGGCCGCGTAGTCGAAGGAGCGGAGCATCCCCGCGATGTCCCGCACCGGCGGCTGCGGCATCCGCCGCTCGGCCGGCGGCCGGGCCGGCTCCCCCTCGAAGTCGATCAGGGACCAGTCGCCGGACGGCGCGCGCAGGCACTGCCCGAGGTGCAGGTCCCCGTGCACCCGCTGCGCCGTCCAGGTCCGGCCCTGGGTCACCAGCTCGCCCAGCGCCGTGTACGCCGAGCGCAGCCCCTCCTCGTAGGGCACCAGCGCGGGCACCGCCTGGACGGCCGCCGCCAGCCGCTCGGTCATTCCCTGGACCAGCGGCCCCAGTTGGGCCGGGCCGAGGGTGACCGTCGGCAGGGCGCGGGCGAGCGCGGTGTGCACCTCCGCGGTGGCCCGGCCCAGCGCCCGCGCCTCGGGGGCGAAGCCCTCGCCCTTGGCGAGGGCGCGCAGCGCCAGCTCCCAGCCGTCGGCGGCTGCGCTCACGAACGGCTGGAGCACCGCCAGCACATGCGGCTCCCCGTCCAGTTCGGTGTGCAGCCAGGCCGTCGGCGCGGGCACCCGGGGGCAGCCCTCACGGGCCAGCGCCAGCGGCAGTTCCAGGTCGGGGTTGATCCCGGGGACCACCCGGCGCAGCACCTTCAGGATGTACGCGTCCCCGTACACCACCGAGGAGTTGGACTGCTCGGCGGCCAGCAGCCGGGCCACCAGGTGCGGGCGTATCTCCCGGCGCGGGTCCCGCTCGAAGACGAGCCCGCCGATGCGGGCCCGGGTGCGCAGGGCCTCCAAGAGCACTTCGGCGGGCCGGGGGTCGTGGAGGGCGTCGTACACCGTGTGTCCGGCGAGCGGGCCGCTGTCCACATGGCCGATCAGCGCGGGCGCCAGCCGGGGCGGCAGCGCCTCGCGCACGCCTATGAGGAGCTGGTAGCAGTGGCCGGGCTGCGGCCCCGGTGGCTGATGGACCCGCACCAGGACGTGGTACAGGCCCAACTGCCCCTCGGGCGGCAGAAGTTGGGTGACGGCCGCCGGGGTGATGCCGGTGACCGGGCGCCCCTTGCCCGCGAACCAGCGCTGCCGGGGCAGCCAGGCGCGCAGCAGGGGGGCCAGTGCGTCGAGGGTGGTGCTCGTCGGAGGGGTGACCGCTTCCGTCATGGGCGTCACGTCCTTTCCCCGGGTCGTCGGGGTGTCACTGTCGCGTGCCCGGGGCGGGGCGGGGGAAACGCCCCGCGGCGCGAGCGGCGGGACTACACCGCCTCCCGGCGCAGCCGGAACCAGTAGAAGCCGTGTCCCGCGAGGGTCAGCAGATACGGCAGCTCACCCACCGCCGGGAAGCGCACCCCGCCGAACAGCTCGACCGGGTGCCGCCCGCCGAACCGGCTCAGGTCCAGCTCGGTGGGCTGGGCGAAGCGGGAGAAGTTGTGCACGCACAGCACCAGGTCGTCCTCGTACTCGCGCAGGAAGGCGAGCACGGCGGGATTGCTCGACTGGAGTTCGGTGTACGTGCCGAGGCCGAAGGCGGGGTTCTGCTTGCGGATCTCGATCATGCGCCGGGTCCAGTGCAGCAGTGAGGACGGCGAGGACATGGCGGCTTCCACGTTGGTGACCTGGTAGCCGTAGACCGGGTCCATGATCGTGGGCAGGAAGAGCCGGCCCGGGTCGCTCGACGAGAAGCCGGCGTTGCGGTCGGGGGTCCACTGCATGGGGGTGCGCACGGCGTCGCGGTCGCCGAGCCAGATGTTGTCGCCCATGCCGATCTCGTCGCCGTAGTAGAGGATCGGCGAGCCGGGCAGGGACAGCAGCAGGGCGGTGAACAGCTCGATCTGGTTGCGGTCGTTGTCGAGCAGCGGGGCGAGCCGGCGCCGGATGCCGATGTTGGCACGCATGCGGGGGTCCTTGGCGTACTCGGCCCACATGTAGTCGCGTTCCTCGTCGGTGACCATCTCCAGGGTCAGCTCGTCGTGGTTGCGCAGGAAGATGCCCCACTGGCAGCTCGACGGGATCGCGGGCGTCTTGGCGAGGATCTCGGAGACCGGGTAGCGCGACTCGCGCCGTACGGCCATGAAGATCCGCGGCATCACGGGGAAGTGGAAGGCCATGTGGCACTCGTCGCCGCCCGAGGTGTAGTCGCCGAAGTAGTCGACCACGTCCTCCGGCCACTGGTTGGCCTCCGCCAGCAGCACCTTGTCCGGGTACTGGGCGTCGATCTCCTTGCGCACCCGCTTGAGGAACTGGTGGGTCGCGGGCAGGTTCTCGCAGTTGGTGCCCTCCTGCTGGTACAGGTACGGCACCGCGTCCAGCCGGAACCCGTCGATGCCGAGGTCCAGCCAGAACTTCAGCGCGGAGATCATCTCCTCCTGCACCGCCGGGTTCTCGTAGTTCAGGTCCGGCTGGTGGGAGAAGAAGCGGTGCCAGTAGTACTGCTTGCGTACCGGGTCGTACGTCCAGTTGGACGCCTCGGTGTCCACGAAGATGATCCGGGCGTCCTGGTACTGCTTGTCGTCGTCTGCCCAGACGTAGTAGTCCCCGTACGGGCCGTCCGGGTCGCGGCGGGACTCCTGGAACCACGGGTGCTGGTCGCTGGTGTGGTTCATGACGAAGTCGATGATCACGCGCATGCCGTGCTGGTGGGCGGCGTCCACGAACTCCACGAAGTCGGCGAGGTCGCCGAACTCCGGCAGCACGGCGGTGTAGTCCGAGACGTCGTAACCGCCGTCTCTGAGCGGCGACTTGAAGAACGGCGGCAGCCACAGGCAGTCCACGCCGAGCCACTGGAGGTAGTCGAGCTTGGCGGTCAGGCCCTTGAGGTCGCCGACGCCGTCGCCGTTGCTGTCCTGGAAGGAGCGGACCAGCACCTCGTAGAAGACGGCGCGCTTGAACCAGTCCGGGTCCCGGTCCCCGGCCGGAGTGTCCTGGAAGGTGTCCGGGACGGGCTCATTGACGATCATGTGATGGGTGACCCTCCGATCTGCGGGTTGGACGGTCGCAGGACGGTGAAGACGTGCGCGGGCCGACGGCCCGGTTCGAGGCGCACATAGTTGGCCCTGCCCCAGTGGTAGGTCTCGCCGGTGAGCTCGTCGCGCACCGGCACCGACTCGTGCCAGTCCAGGCCGAGTTGCGGCATGTCCAACGAGACCGTGGCCTCCTGGGTGTGGTGGGGGTCGAGGTTGGCGACGACCAGAACCGTGTTCGAGCCGCCGCGCTTCGAGTAGGCGATCACGGCGTCCTGGTCGGCGTGGTGGAAGTGCAGGTCGCGCAGCTGGCGCAGGGCGGGGCTGTGGCGCCGGATGTGGTTGAGGCGGGTGATCAGCGGGGCGATGGTGCGGCCCTCGCGTGCGGCGGTGTCCCAGTCGCGTGGGGTGAGCTGGTACTTCTCGGAGTCGAGGTATTCCTCGGAGCCTTCGCGCAGGGGGGTGTTCTCGCACAGTTCGTAGCCGCTGTAGACGCCCCAGCTGGGGGAGAGGGTGGCGGCGAGGACGGCGCGGACCTCGAAGGCGGGGCGGCCGCCGTGCTGGAGGTAGGCGTGCAGGATGTCGGGGGTGCTGGGGAAGAGGTTGGGCCGCATGTAGGCGGCCGCCTCGCCCGTCAGCTCCGTGAAGTACTCGGTGAGTTCCTGTTTGGTGGTGCGCCAGGTGAAGTAGGTGTAGGACTGCTGGAAGCCGATCTGGGCCAGGGTGTGCATCATGGCGGGGCGGGTGAAGGCCTCGGCCAGGAAGATGACGTCGGGATCGCGGCCGTTGATCTCGGCGATGACGCGTTCCCAGAAGACGACCGGTTTGGTGTGGGGGTTGTCGACGCGGAAGATCCGCACCCCGTGGTCCATCCAGTGCCGCAGCACGCGCACGGTCTCGGCGACCAGGCCGTCCATGTCCGCGTCGAAGGCGATGGGGTAGATGTCCTGGTACTTCTTCGGCGGGTTCTCGGCGTGGGCGATGGTGCCGTCGGGCCGGTGGTGGAACCACTCGGGGTGCTTGTGCACCCAGGGGTGGTCGGGGGAGCACTGGAGGGCGAAGTCGAGGGCGATCTCCAGGCCCAGCGCGCGGGCCCGGGCGACGAAGTGGTCGAAGTCCTCGATGGTGCCGAGCCGGGGGTGGACGGTGTCGTGTCCGCCCTCGGGGGAGCCGATGGCCCAGGGCACGCCGACGTCGTCGGGGGTGGCGGTGAGGCTGTTGTTGCGGCCTTTGCGGAAGGTGTGGCCGATCGGGTGGATCGGGGGCAGGTAGACGACGTCGAAGCCCATGTCCGCGATCGGCTTCAGCCGCCGCGCGGCGGTGCGGAAGGTGCCGTGCGGGCACTGGTCGGTGCCCTCGCTGCGGGGGAAGAACTCGTACCAGGAGCCGAAGAGCGCCCGCTCGCGCTCGACCAGCAGCGGCATCGGATCCGACGCGGTCACCAACTCCCGCAGCGGATACCGCGCGAGCACCTCCCGCACCTCCGGCCGCAGCGCCTCCGCGAGCCGCCAGGCGGCCGGGCGCTCCTCGTCCCGCAGGGCGCGGGCCGCCTCCAGCACGCGCCGGCGCCGTGCCCCGGGGACCCCGGCGGCGGCGCGCTCGTACAGCCGGGCGCCCTCCTCCAGGACGAGTTCGGTGTCGATCCCGGCCGGGATCTTGATCCGGGCGTGGTGGTGCCAGGTGGTGAGCGGATCGGCCCAGGCCTCCACGGTGTACGTCCAGCGGCCGGGCGCGCCCGCCGTGACGGTGGCGCCCCAGCGGTCGGTGCCCGGGGCGAGTTCCCGCATCGGCGTCCAGGGCCCGGCCCGGCCCGCCGGGTCGCGCAGCACCACGTTCGCCGCGACCGCGTCGTGCCCCTCCCGGAACACGGTGGCCGACACCTCGAAGGACTCCCCGGTCACCGCCTTGGCGGGCCGGCGCCCGTGCTGCACCACGGGGCGCACGTCGAGGACCGGGATGCGGCCGGTCACGGGGGCGGGCCCCGGTGGCTTCGGGGCGGGGGACTTCGGACGTTTCCGGTCCGCAGGCTTCTTCCCGGACGCCGTGGCCCTGGGACCCGGCGGGGTTGCTGACGAATGGTTCGTGGCGGGCATGACCGCTCCTGTCCGCGTCAACGAGGCTGTGGGCGGATGACTATGGGGAGGTGGGTCCTGCGGGAGGTGCTGGGCGCGACCTGTGGGGTGGATATGGAGGAGCCTTCCCACCCTTTTCGGGTGGGCAATCCGGAACTTTGTTAACTACTCGCGCGTATGTCCACCCGCAAGACCGGCCCACTTCCACGAGTGCCCCGGCGCCGCCTCCCCACGCCCCGACACCCCCGTTGGTACGTCCCCACCGACGCCCCGGTAACCACTACCGTCGGGAGGGACGAACGAGACGTACGCCGCCGTACGTCTCATCCCGTAACGCGTCCGAGGTGGAATGTGAAGGCGATCCGTCGGTTCACCGTCCGTCCCGTTCTCCCCGAACCCCTCCGGCCGTTGAGCGACCTCGCGCACAATTTGCGCTGGTCCTGGCATGCGGAAACGCGCGACCTCTTCCAGTCCGTCGACCCCGAGGCATGGGCCGCGGCCGGCTGTGACCCGGTGCGGCTGCTCGGCCGGGTGCGGCCCGCGCGGCTGGCCGAGCTGGCCGGGGACCGGCGGTTCCGGCGACGGCTGAACGCCGCCGCCGACGACCTGGACGACTATCTGACCGGCGACCGCTGGTACCAGGCCCAGGCCGAGGGCCTGCCCGCCGCGGTGGCCTATTTCTCCCCGGAGTTCGGCATCACGGCCGCGCTGCCCCAGTACTCCGGCGGGCTCGGCATCCTCGCCGGCGACCACCTCAAGGCGGCCAGCGACCTCGGGGTGCCGCTGATCGGGGTCGGACTGCTGTACCGGCACGGCTACTTCCGGCAGACCCTGTCCCGCGACGGCTGGCAGCAGGAGCACTACCCGGTGCTCGACCCCAACGAACTGCCCCTCACCCGGCTGAAGGAGACCGACGGCAGCTGTGCGCGCGTCTCCCTCGCCCTGCCCGGCGGCCGGGCCCTGCACGCCCGGATCTGGCTGGCCCAGGTCGGCAGGGTGCCGCTGCTGCTGCTCGACTCCGACGTGGAGGAGAACGACCTCGGCGAACGCTCCGTCACCGACCGGCTGTACGGCGGCGGCAGCGAGCACCGGCTGCTCCAGGAGATGCTGCTCGGCATAGGAGGGGTCCGCGCGGTGCGCGTGTACTGCAGGCTCACCGGGCACCCGGCGCCGGAGGTGTTCCACACCAACGAGGGGCACGCCGGCTTCCTCGGCCTGGAGCGGATCGCCGAACTGTGCGCCGGCGGCCTGGAGTTCGACGCGGCGCTGGAGGCGGTGCGGGGCGGCACCGTGTTCACCACGCACACCCCCGTACCGGCCGGCATCGATCGCTTCGAACGGGACTTGGTCGCCCGGCACTTCGGGGCGGACGCGGAGCTGCCCGGGATCGAGACGCAGCGCATCCTCGCGCTCGGCATGGAGACCTACCCGGGCGGCGAGCCGAACCTGTTCAACATGGCGGTGATGGGACTGCGCCTCGCCCAGCGCGCCAACGGGGTGTCGCTGCTGCACGGCCGGGTCAGCCGGGAGATGTTCGCCGGACTGTGGCCGGGGTTCGACGCCGAGGAGGTGCCGATCACCTCCGTGACCAACGGGGTGCACGCGCCCACCTGGGTGGCCCCCGAGGTGCTGCGGCTCGGCGCCCGGCGGATCGGCTCCCAGCGGGCCGAGGACGCGCTGACCGTCGGCGGCTCCGAGCGCTGGGACGCGGCGGCGGACATCCCGGACCAGGACATCTGGGAGCTGCGCCGCACCCTGCGCGAACAACTGGTGCTGGAGGTGCGGGAGCGGCTGCGCGCCTCCTGGCGGCAACGCGGGGCGGGCAACGCCGAGCTGGGCTGGATCGACGGCGTGCTCGACCCGGACGTGCTCACGATCGGGTTCGCCCGGCGCGTGCCGTCGTACAAACGGCTCACTCTGATGCTCCGCGACCGCGACCGGCTGCGGGAGCTGCTGCTGCATCCGGAGCGGCCGGTGCAGATCGTGGTGGCGGGCAAGGCGCACCCGGCCGACGACGGCGGCAAGCGCCTCGTCCAGGAGCTGGTCCGGTTCGCCGACGACCCGAAGGTGCGCCACCGGATCGTCTTCCTGCCCGACTACGGCATGGCGATGGCGCAGAAGCTCTACCCGGGCTGCGACGTCTGGCTGAACAACCCGCTGCGTCCGCTGGAGGCCTGCGGCACCTCCGGGATGAAGGCGGCGCTCAACGGCTGTCTGAACCTCTCGGTGCGCGACGGCTGGTGGGACGAATGGTTCCGGCCGGACTTCGGGTGGACCATCCCGACCGCCGACGGCCCCGGCACGGACCCGGAGCGGCGCGACGACATCGAGGCGGCGGCCCTGTACGACCTGCTGGAGCAGCGGATCACCCCGCGCTTCTACGAGCGCGGGCGGGGCGGACTGCCGGACCGCTGGATCCAGATGGTCCGCCAGACCCTCACCCTGCTCGGCCCCAAGGTGCTGGCCGGCCGCATGGTCCGGGAGTACGTCGACCGGCTGTACACCCCGGCAGCCCGCTCGCACCGCGCGCTGACCCCGGACGCCGCGCGGGAGCTGGCCGGGTGGAAGGCGCGGGTGCGACAGGCCTGGCACGGGGTGAGCGTCGACCACGTGGAGACCACCGAGACCACGGCCACGGCCGAACTGGGCACGACGCTCGGACTGCGGGTCCGGGTCGGCCTCGGGGGGCTGACCCCCGACGACGTGGAGGTGCAGGCGGTGTCCGGGCGGGTGGACGCGCAGGACCGCATCACCGACGCCACCGTCGTCCCGCTGAAGCCGGCCGGCACCCCCGACCTGGAGGGCCGCCACCTCTACGAGGGCCCCCTCGCCCTCGACCGCACCGGCCCCTACGGCTACACGGTCCGCATCCTGCCCACCCACCGCCTGCTGGCATCCGGCGCGGAACTGGGCCTGGTGGCACTGCCGTCGGAGGAACTGGTGGAGCACTCGGGGGTGTTGCTGCGCTAGTGCCGTGCCGAGTTGTGCCGTGCTGTGCCGGGCGTCGCGAGCCGGTGAACCCTTCCGGTCACAGCACTAGGGAGGAAAAGCCCGCCACGACGTGATCAGGCGGGCGAGGCCCGAGCAGTCGTCTCCGCCGGCCGGGTCGGGGGCGTACAGCCAGTAGGTGGTCGTCAGGGCCGCGAGGGCCAGCAGCACGGCGGCCACCGCGGACAGCAGCGCGAGTCCGCGGCGTTCGGTCCGGGGCAGCCCGGCGAAGGCCGGCAGGGCGCCGAGGGCGCAGGCGAGACCGGCCCAGGAGGTGAGGTACATCCGGGTGGACGGGCCGACGTAGGCGCAGTCCCGGTAGATGTCGGAGCCGAAGGAGAGGTGCGCCGCCAGCAGGGCGGCCGAGAGGAGCGTCAGCAGGGGGACCGGCAGCGCGCGCCGCGTCACTCCTCCGTCAGCCCCTCGCACAGCCTGCGAAGGGCCGCGCCGCAACGGCGGGCGTAGGCGTGTTGCAGCCCCCGGGTGGCCGGGCCGCCGGCCCTGGCGTACCAGCTGGCGGGTTTGCTGAACGCGGCGACGGTCAGCCAGACCGTGCCGTCGCCGGTGCGGTCGACGACGAAGGCCTCCTCGCCGCACTCGGGGTGGCCGGCGAGGGTGCCGTAGGCCCAGCCCGCGCGGCGCGGCTCCTCGGTGGTCCAGATGATCCGGCAGGGGGCCCTGACCAGGCCGGCCAGGGAGACCGTGACGTCCACGCCGGGGGCGGCGCGGTCGGCGGCGGCGGTTATGCCGACGCCTATCGCGCGGTGCATCTCCCAGGTGAGGACCGCCTCGGCGGCCCGGTCGAAGACCCGCCGGCCCTCGCCGAGGCGGGCGCGCACCAGCAAGGGGCGGTAGCCGGGCGGGCAGAAGGTCAGGTCGTCGCGGGTGGCTCCGACCGGTTCGTGGGTGAAGGGTGCCGAGGACATGGGGCCCAAGAGTAGGGCGGCACCCGGAGGAGATCCGCTCCGGGTGCCGCCCTCTTCACAACCCTGCCCTCGTCACCGCCGTACGGGGGTCAGTTGACGTTGACCGCCGACCAGGCCGCCGCCACCGCGTTGTACTCGGTGCTGCCGGAGCCGTACAGGGCGGCCGCCGCGGACAGCGTGCCCGTGCGGGCCGACTTGTAGTTGGTGGTCGACGTGAAGTACGTCGTCAGCGCCTTGTACCAGATCTGGAGCGCCTTGTCCCGGCCGATGCCGGTGACCGTGGAGCCGTTGTAGGTCGGGGAGTTGTACGAGACCCCGTTGACCGTCTTCGCGCCGCTGCCCTCGGACAGCAGGTAGAAGAAGTGGTTGGCGACGCCGGACGAGTAGTGGACGTCCAGGTTGCCGACGGAGGAGGACCAGTAGTCCGCCGAGCCGCCGTCCTTGCTGGGCTTGTCCATGTAGCGCAGCGGGGTGCCGTCGCCGTTGATGTTGATCTTCTCGCCGATGAGGTAGTCGCCCTTGTCGGTCGAGTTGTTGGCGTAGAACTCCACGCCGGTGCCGAAGATGTCCGAGGTGGCCTCGTTCAGGCCGCCGGACTCGCCGCTGTAGTTGAGGCCCGCGGTGTTGGAGGTGACACCGTGGCTCATCTCGTGGCCGGCCACGTCCAGCGCGGTCAGCGGGTGGTTGTTCCCGGAGCCGTCGCCGTACGTCATGCAGAAGCAGCTGTCGTCCCAGAACGCGTTCACGTACGAGTTGCCGTAGTGGACGCGGGAGTAGGCGCCGACGCCGTTGTTCTTGATGCCGTTGCGGCCGAAGGTGTTCTTGTAGAAGTCCCAGGTCTCCTGGGCGCCGTAGGCGGCGTCCGCGGCGGCCGTCTGGTCCGTCGAGGAGCTGGAGGCGGCGCCGGTGCCCCACACGTTGTCGGCGTCGGTGAACAGCGTGCCCTTGCCGGACGTCTTGTGCGCCAGGTTGTAGGTGCTGTGGCCGCCGCGGCCGGCGTCGGTGAGCTGGTACGTCGAGCCCGACAGGGTGGTGTCGAGGCTGACGGTGCCGGAGTACAGGGTCTTGCCCGTGCCGGTCGCGTTCTCGATGCCCTGGTACTCGAAGAGCTTCTTGCCGGTGGCGGCGTCGGTGATGACGTGCAGCTGGTTCGGGGTGCCGTCGTCCTGGAGGCCGCCGACGACGGTCTCGTAGGCGAGGACGGGCGTGCCGGAGCCGGCCCAGATCACCTTGCGGGCGCCGTCCGCGGTGGACTGCTCGGAGCCGAGGGTCCTGGCGGCGGACACGGCCTGCTTCTCGGCCTTGGCCGGGGTGAGCTTGGGCGTGAGCGAGGCCACCTTGATGGTCGCCTTGTTCGCCTTGGTGACGCCCTCGGTCTTGCCGGCCTTGGACGTGTGGACGACCAGGTCGCCACCGAGGACCGGCAGGCCCGCGTAGGTGCGCTCGTAGCGGGTGTGGACCGTGCCGTCGAGGTCCTTGACGACGTCCTTGACGACCAGCTTCTCCTTGGCGCCGAGACCTATCTGCTGCGCGGTCTCGGGGGCGTCGGCCTGCGCCTGCTTGATCAGCGAGGTGTGGGCCGAGGCGGACAGCATCGCCGGGGCGGCGGCCGGCACCTTGGCGGCGGCCGGGGCGGGGGTGGCCGAGGCGCTCGTGGCCATACCGGCGGAGATCAGGGCTCCGGCGGCGACGGCGGTGGCGATGGCGAGGGTGGTGCGCTTGTGACGCGCGTAGAGGGGGCTCACGCAAGCTCCTTCTCGTGGGGGAGACCGGTCAGCGTGGGGTTACTGGCCGGGAAGTATTTCGCTGTGAAGCTGCTGTGCTGCTTGCGGCGTGGAGAGAGAGTGACATCAAGGGCGCGTACATGTCATGACCCTGAAGTGATGTTGGCTGGAAGTCGACTGTCCGGTAAATGTTGCGGGCGTGTGAACAGGGGTACTCCGAGAGGCGTCAATCCCTCAACGACCTTGAATTACCAGGGCTTTGGGAAGTGATTCACAGGAACGTCAGGTTCCGGTCGCCTCGCGCGCCTATGCCGGGCGTGGCCGGAACATGTCCACGAGAACTTCTCCGCTGTTGGCCGATTCGCCCACCGGTCATGGCCGGAGGGCGTCCTGGTGCCACGTCCGCCACAGCGCCGCGTAGGCACCGCCGGCCGCCACCAGCTCCTCGTGCGTGCCCAGTTCGGTCAGCCGGCCCCCCTCCATCACCGCCACCCGGTCCGCGTCGTGCGCGGTGTGCAGGCGGTGGGCCACGGCGATGACGGTACGGCCGCGCAGCACGGCGGCGAGGGCGCGCTCGGTGTGCCGGGCCGTCGCCGGGTCCAGCAGTGCGGTCGCCTCGTCCAGGATCAGGGTGTGCGGATCGGCCAGCACCACGCGGGCCAGCGCCAGTTGCTGCGCCTGGGAGCCGTCGGTCGGGCGGCCTCCCGCGCCGAGGCGGGTGTCGAGCCCGTCGGGCAGCTCGCCGACCCAGCCGTCGGCGCCCACGGCCGCCAACGCCGCCCACAACCGCTCGTCCGTGGCGTCCGGTTCGGCGATGCGCAGGTTGTCCCGGACGGTGCCCAGGAACACATGGTGCTCCTGGGTGACCAGGACGACATGGCGGCGCAGCACTTCCGGGGACAGCCCGGCGACCGGCACCCCGCCCACCGTCACCGTGCCGCTCCCGGGCCGGTCGACGCCCGCGATCAGCCGGCTCAGCGTCGTCTTCCCGGCGCCCGACGGGCCCACCACGGCGAGGCGCTCACCGGGGCGCACGGCCAGGTCCACCCCGCGCAGCACCTCGTCGCCGTGCTCGTAGGCGTAACGCACACCGCGCACCTCGATCCGGTCGTCCGCGGGCCTCGCGCCGTCGCCCTCCGCCGCGCCGCCCGGGGCCGGGGCCAGCCCCTCCACCCGGGCGAACGAGGCTCCGCCGGACTGCATCTGCTCCACCCGCATCAGGATCTGGTCCAACGGCTCCACCAGCTGGCGCAGATACAAAGCCGCCGCCACCACCGTGCCGACCCCGACCGCGCCCCGCGTGTACAGCCAGCCGCCGAGCAGCAGCACACCGACCGTCGGGACGGTGTACGTCGTCTCGACCACCGGGAAGAACACCGTGCGCAGGAACAGCGTGTACAGCCGGGCCCGCCGGGACCGGTCGAGGGCGTCCCGGCTCGCCGCGGTCCGCCGCCCGGCGAGACCGAACGCCTCGACGGTACGGGCGCCCTCGGCCGTCGTCGCGATGATCTCGGCGACCGCGGAACCGGCCGCGCCCTCGGCGAGATAGCCGTCCCGGGCGCGCCGCAGGTACCAGCGCAGCACCAGCCAGATCGGGGTCAGCCCGAGCACCCCGAACGCGCCGAGCAGCGGATCGAGCGCGAACACCGCGCCCAGCACGAACAGCCCCTGCACGGTGTTCACCAGCAGCTCGGGGCCCGCGTCCCGCAGGGTGTTGCCGACGGCCGTCACGTCCGCCGTGCCGCGCGCGGTCAGATCGCCGGTGCCGGCCCGCTCCACCACGGCGGAGGGCAGCGCCAGCACCCGGTCGACGTAACTCTCGCGCACCCGCGCCAGCGTCCGCTCGCCGAACCGGTAACCCGCCCGGCGCGCCCAGCGGGCCAGCACCAGCTGGGCCAGCGCGCACAGCAGGATCCACAGGGCCAGCCGGTCCACCGCGCCGACCCCGCGCCCGGCCCGCACCTCGTCGACGATCCGGCCGACCAGCCACGGCCCGGCGAGCCCCGCGGCCGCGGCGAGCGCGTTCAGCGACAGTGTCCCGGCGAACGCCCGCGGATCGGCGCGCACCAACCGCGCCACCGCCCGTCGCACCTGCGCCCGCCCGGCGACCGGCAGCGGCGTCTCGTCCGTGGTCATGGGGTGCTCGCCTCCGTGCCGGTGATGCCGGTGTCGCGGGCCACCAGGGCGCGGTAGCCCGGTTGCTCCGCCAGCAGCCGCCGGTGCGGGCCGCTCGCGACGACCTTGCCGTCGGCCAGGAACACCACGGTGTCCGCCTGGTCGAGCACGAGCGGGGAGGTGCTGGTGACCAGGGTGGTGCGGCCGTCCCGGGCCGCCCGCAGACGCCCGGCCACCGTCGCCTCCGTGTGCGCGTCCAGCGCGGAGGTCGGCTCGGCGGCCAGCAGCACCTCGGGGTCGGCCAGCAGCGCCCGCACCAGCCGCAACCGCTGGCGCTGCCCGCCGGACAGACTGCGGCCCTGGCCGGAGACCACCGAGTCGAAACCCTCGGGCAGCCCGCGCACGACGTCCTCCGCGGCGGCCGTGTACACCGCCCGGCGCAGGGCGTCCGCACCGCGCGGGCGTTCGGCGCCCGGCGTCCCGGGCGACGGGCCGGCCACCGGACGGCCGGTGCCGGGGGCGGCCGCCGCCCGGTGCGGGGCGCTCCCGCCGGGCAGGCCCGCACCGGCCGCCTCCCTGCCTCCGCCGGGCGGCTCCCCCGTGGCCAGCATCTCGCGCAGCGGGCCGGCGAAGAGGTGGGCCTCGTGGTCCGCGACCAGGACGCGGTGACGCACCTCGGCCAGTGGGATCGCGTCCAGCCGGACCCCGCCCCAGGTGGCGTCGGTCGGGCCGTAGCGGCCGAGCCGGTCGACGACGGCGGTGGCGTCGGCGGGGCGGGCGGCGGCCAGGGCGGTCAGCCGGCCCGGCGCCACCCGCAACCCCGAGGCCGGGTCGTACAGTTCGGCCGGTCCCGCGGGAGCGGGCAGCGTGCCCTCGTCCGGGTCGGGCGCCAGCCGCAGCAGCCCCACGACACGGCGCGCGGCGACCACGCCCCGGTTGAGGTCGTAGGCCATCTCCACGAAGAACGTCACCGGCCCGACCAGCACCGCGACATAGCCGTACACCGCGACCAGCTGGCCCACGCTCAGCTCGCCCTGGGCTGTCATCCGGGCCGCCAGCCAGGTGACGACCGCGAGGAACAGGGTGGGCAGCCCCACGGCGAGCGCCTGCACCCAGCTGGCCACCGCGCCCACCCGGTAGCCCTGGTCGAGCAGCCGCCGCGAGTCCGCGCGGAAGGCGTCCGCCACCAGCCCCTTGCCGCCGAGGCCCCCCAACACCCGCAGCCCGCCCGCGAGATCGGCGATCCGGGCGGTGAGCACGGCCTGCCGCTCCCGGTACTCGCTCTCCACGCCCTGAAGCCTGCGCGTGAGCGGACCGGTGACCAGCGCGAGCACCGGCAGACCGAGCAGCACCACCAGGGCGAGCGGCGGGGACACCGTCACCAGCAGCCCGGCCACCACCCCGTACCCGGCCACCACCCCGTAGAAGACGAGCGAGCCGACGCCCGGCCCGACCATGGTGAGCGCGTCCGAGACGGACTTCACGTCGCCGACGCCGATCGTCACCACCTCGCCGGCCCCGGTCCGGTCGGACAGCGCGGCGCCCAGCCGCACCACATGCCCCACGACCACCTTCGCCGTACGGAAAGAGGCGTCCATGCGCAGCCGGGTCATCGTCCGGTGCCGCAGGACGCTCAGCCAGGCGGTCACCGCCCCCACCGCGAGCATCACCCCGGCCCACCCGGCCAGCGCCCCCGGCCGCCCGGGCACCAGAGCGCCGTCCACGGCCCGTTGCATCAGGTACGGCTGCGCGGCCAGCAGCGTCATCCACACGATGCCGAGGCCCGCCCCGGCCGCCGCCCGCCCAGGCTGCCGCGCCACCAGCCACCACAGGTACCACCAGCCGCCGCGCGTCTCGGGCGTCCCCGGATCCTCGTACGCGTCGACCATCCGACCCCCGATCGCCTCGGACTTCCCGGGAGTTCCCGACGGTAGCCGGGGCGGCGGCGGCCGCTCCATCGAATAAGGCGCGCCGCGAACGGGCTCTAGGGTCTTTCGTTTGGATCAGGCCGGATCAGGGAGCGGGGTCTGGTGCGTGCAGATGCAAGGCGGAGGAGGGAGTCAGCGCGATGGGGGTGCCCCCGCGCGAGCGAAGCCGAGCGTGGGGGAGTTGGCGACCGAGGGGCAACGCCGCAGATGTGCGTGCCAGACCCCGCGAGCCCGGCATGATCCAGACGAGAGGCCCTAGCCGAGGATGCCCCGGTCGTACGCCACCGCCACCGCCGCCGCGCGGTCGTTGACGCCCAGCTTGGCGTACAGATGGGTCAGATGGGTCTTGACCGTGGCCTCGCTGATGAACAGCTCGCGGGCGATCTCGCGGTTGGCGGCGCCCCTGGCGACCAGGGCGAGGACCTCGCGCTCGCGGGCGGACAGCGGCTCGTTGCCGGGGGCGGGGGCGCGGACCGCCCGCACCAGCCGGGAGGCGATGGCGGGGGAGAGCACCGTACGGCCCTCGGCGGCGGCGCGCACCGCGGTGAACAGCTCGTCGCGCGGGGCGTCCTTGAGGAGGTAGCCGGTGGCGCCCGCCTCGATCGCGGGCAGGGTGTCGGAGTCGGTGTCGTACGTGGTGAGGACCAGCACCTTGGCGCGGGCGCCGCGCCGGGTCAGCTCGCGGATCGCGGCCACGCCGGAGCCGCCCGGCATGCGCAGGTCCATCAGGACGACGTCGGGGTCCAGTTCGGCCGCCCGGGCCACCCCCTCCGGGCCGCTCGCGGCCTCGCCGAGGACCCGGAAGCCGGGCGCCGACTCGAACATGCCCCGCAGCCCGTCGCGGACCACCGGGTGGTCGTCGACGATCAGCAGCGTGATGAGGGATTCACTGGTCATCGCGGACCAACGGTACGCGAGCCGACACCGCCGTGCCGTGCCCCGGCTCGGACTCCACGGTGAGCGTGCCCGCGATCCGCTCGGCGCGCGCCCGCATGCCGTCCAGGCCGAAGCCGCCGGCCCGGGTGCGGACGGGGACGGCGGCCGGGTCGAAGCCGGTGCCGTCGTCGCGGATGTCCAGGCTGACCACGTCCCCCATGAAGGACAGGGTGAGGCCGAGACGGCTCGCGCGGGCGTGCCGGGCCGCGTTGGACAGCGCCTCCTGGGCTATCCGCAGCAGCGTCGCCGAGACCTCCTCGTGCAGCGTCTCGGCGGTGCCGGTGACGGTGAACTCGGCTCGCACACCGGTGCGTTCGCCCCACTCGACGACCGTCTTGCGCAGTGCCTCGGGCAGCCCGGCGGCGGCCAGCTCGACCGGGGCCAGATTGTGCACCGAGCGCCGGGCCTCGCCCAGGCTGTGCCGGGCGAGCGCGGCGGCGCGCTCCAGATGGGTGCGGGCGGTGATCAGGTCGGGAGCGCCGGCGACCACTTGGAGTTGGGCGATGATGCCGGTCAGGCCCTGCGCGATGGTGTCGTGGATCTCGGCGGCGAGCCGCCGCCGCTCGTCCGCGACGCCCGCCTCCCGGGCCTGCACCAGCAACTGGGCGTGCAGCGCGGCGTTCTCGTCCAGCGCCCGCTGCAACGCCGCGTTGGTGCGCTCCAGCTCGCCGATGGTGTCGGCCTGCACCACGGCGTGCTCCTGCTCCTGCTGGGCGTACCGGGTGAACACGCTGACCATGCCCATGTTCACGGCGAGGACGAGGAAGAAGCCCAGCCACAGGACCAGGCCGTGCGGCGGCCAGCCGCCGATCTCGCTGCCCGACATGGTGACGGCGGTCAGGAACAGGCCGGGCAGCACCAGGCGGCGGGGCAGGTCGAGGCCGGCGGTGTAGTAGCCGGTCACCGCGTAGAAGGCGAAGAACGGGTTGGCCCAGGTCAGCACGAAGCCGATGGCCCAGCGCAGGGCGTAGAGGCACACGCCCGTCCGGCTCGGGCCCGGCTGTCTGCGCCGGACCCACGCCCAGCACCCCTGGAGCACGACGGCCGCGGGCACCAGCACCACCGACACGACCGCCCCGGTGCGGTCCATGCCGGTCGCCCGGGCGGACATGGCCGCCGCGACGACGCTGACGCCCAGCAGCGCCCAGGGCCCCCACTTGTTGAAGGAGACCCGGGACTGCTGTCGAGCGGTGTCGGTCATGTCCACAGTGTCGGCCACCCCACGCTCACTCCCAGCGGAACCAGCGGGCCGCGGCCGCCGTCAGCAGCACCGTCCAGGCCGCGAGCACCCCCAGGTGCCCCCAGCCGGGCCAGTCCCCGGCCGCCGCCTCGCCCAGCGCGCGGGCCGCCGCCCCGAACGGGGTCAGCTCCACCACGCGCGCCAGCGCGTGCGGCATCTCCTGCACCGGCAGCCACACGCCCGCGCAGAACATCATCGGGAAGAACACCGCCGTGCCGATCGCGCTCGCGATCTTCGTGGTCCGGGACAGCGCCGAGACGACGGAGCCGAGGGCGAGCGCCGACGCGGCGGCCAGGAGCAGGGCCAGCAGATACCCGGCCGGCCGGGCGGGCAGCCGTACGTCGAAGGCGAGCCGGCCGACGACCAGCGCGAGCAGTGCCGAGGCCAGCGCCACCGTGCCCGTCATGACCATCTGCGCGGACAGCAGCACGGCGGGCCGCACCGGGGTGAGCCGCATCCGGCGCAGGATCCCGCGCTCCCGGTGCCCGGTCAGGACCTGGGGCAGCGACTGCACCCCGGACATGATCAGGGCGATCAGCACCGCGATGGGCACGTAGGCGTCGACCGGCCGCAGCCCGCCCAGGGCCTTGTCCGCCTCCCGGAAGGAGGGGATCGAGCCGAGGATCACCAGCAGCAGCGTCGGGAACAGGAAGATCCAGAACACGGCGCCGGGCTCCCGGCGGAACAGCCGGAACTCCGTGCGCAGGACGGCGGTGTTCATGCCGTGGCCTCCTTGGTCAGGTCGAGGAACGCGTCGTCGAGCGTGGCGTCGGTGACGCGCAGCTCATGGGCGGTGACGTGGTGGCGGACGAGCAGGGTGACGACCGCGTTCACGGTCTCGTCCGTGCCCGAGAGGGTGATCCGGCCGTCCTTGCGGGCGATCGAGGCGACGGCCGGCAGGGCGGCGAGTTCGTGGTCGTCCAGCGGGGCCGACGGGGTGAAGCTGATGACGGTGGCGCCCGCCGAGCGGCGGATGAGCCCGGCCGGGGTGTCAAGGGCGGCGACCCGCCCCTTGTCGAGCACCGCGATCCGGTCGCACAGCCGTTGCGCCTCCTCCATGAAATGGGTGACGAGCAGCACGGTGACCCCGCTCGCGCGGACGTCCTCGATCAGCTGCCAGGTGTCCCGGCGGGCGCGCGGGTCCAGGCCGGTGGTCAGCTCGTCCAGCACGACGACCCGCGGGTTCCCGATGAGCGCCAGCGCGATGAACAGGCGCTGGCGCTGACCGCCGGACAGCTTGGCGAACCGGGTGCCGAGTCTGGCGGTGAGCCCGAGGCGTTCGGCGAGCGGCCGCCAGTCGGCCGGGTCCGGGTAGAACGACGCGTACAGCTCCAGCGCCTCGCGCACGGTCAGCTTCGGTTGCAGCTCGCTCTGCTGGAGCTGGGCGCCGAGCACGCGGGCGACCCGCTCGTGGTCCGCCACGGGATCGAACCCGGCGACCCGGACCCGGCCGGCGTCGGGCTCCCGCAACCCCTCCACGCACTCGACGGTGGTGGTCTTGCCCGCGCCGTTCGGGCCGAGGATCCCGAAGATCTCGCCCTCCTCGACGGCGAACGAGACCCCGTCGACCACGGAGCGGCCCGCGTACGACTTGCGCAGATCGGTGACTTCGATGACGGATGGCATGCTCCGAGACTCCCGCGCGGGCCGGGCGCGCGGCATCGGCCGGCCCGCTCGAACCGGCATCGGCCGATCGGATGATGCGCCCTACGACCCCTCGGACGAGGCCGGCACCCGGCACGGTCGTAGGACCAGCGGCCGATCCGGGTCCGGCCAAAACTCGGTGGGCGAGGCCGGGGCCGGTCCGTACGCTCGCCTGTGATGCCCACGACACCCGCAACCACCCAGGACCGCTCCGCCGTACGCACCCTGCTGCGGCTGTGGCCGTATGTGCGGCCCGTGCGCGCCCGGCTGTGCACGGCCGCCTTCGTGGCGGTCGTCGCCTCCTGCACGGGGCTGGTGATCCCGCTGGTCCTCAAGTGGATGGTCGACGGCCCGGTGGCCGGCCGGGACCCGGCCGGGGTCTGGCTCGGCGCGCTGTACCTGCTGCTGCTCGGGATCGCCGAGGCCGTGCTGTTCGGCGTCCGGCGCTGGCTGGTGGCCCGGCCGCTGTCGCGCGTCGAGGCGGACATGCGGTCCTCGCTCTACCGGCACCTGCAACGGCTGCCGGTCGCCTTCCACGACCGCTGGGCCTCCGGCCAGCTGCTGTCGCGCGGCACCACCGACCTGATGCTGCTGCGCATGTTCCTCGCCTTTCCGCTGACCTTCCTGCTGGTCAACGGCGTCACGATCCTCGTCGGGGTGGCCATCATGCTCGCCCAGGACTGGGTGCTCGGGCTGGTCGTGCTCGGGCCCGCCGTTCCGGTGCTGTGGACGTGCGTGGTCTTCGAGGGGCGGTACGCGCGGGCGGCCAGGCGGGCGCAGGACCAGGTGGGCGATCTGACCACGCTGGTCGAGGAGAGCGTGCTCGGCATCCGCATCGTCAAGGGGTTCGGGCGGCACCGCGCCCAGACGCGGGCGTTCTCCGCCCTCTGCGCCGAACTGCGCGGGACCGAACTGCACAAGGCGCGGCTGCTGGCGACGATCTGGGGGGTCATCGTCACGCTGCCCGAGCTGGCGATCGGGGCGGCGCTGGTGCTGGGCGTGGTGCGGGTCGCCGACGGGGGACTGTCGGCGGGGACGCTGGTGGCCTTCCTCAGCACGGCGCTCGCGCTGCGCTGGCCGGTCGACTCCATCGGGTTCCTGCTGGCGATGAGCCAGGAGGCCGCGACCGCCACCGAGCGGTACTTCGAGGCGATGGACGAGGAGCCGGAGGACCGGCAGGCCCCGGCCCGGACCACCGGCCCGGGCCGGCCGGGCGATGGGCTGCGCTTCGAGGGCGTCCGGTTCCGCTACCCCGACGCGCCCCCCGATTCCCCGCCCCTGCTGACCGGCATCGACCTCCACATCCGCCCCGGCGAGTCCATGGCCCTGGTCGGCGCCACCGGCAGCGGCAAGACCACGCTCACCTCCCTCGTCCCCCGCCTGCACGAGATCACCTCGGGCCGGATCACCCTGAACGGCGTCGACATCACCGAGATGCCCCGCGAGGAACTGCGCAGGAAGGTCGCCGTGGCCTTCGAGGAACCGACCCTGTTCTCCACGACCGTCGGCGAGAACGTCCTGATGGGCGCCCCGGAGGGCACCGGCGGGGCCGAACTCGACCGCGCCCTCGCCATCGCGCAGGCCGACTTCGCCCACGCCCTCCCGCAGGGCACCGGCACCCGGGTCGGCGAGCAGGGCCTGAGCCTGTCCGGCGGCCAGCGCCAGCGGCTCGCGCTGGCCCGCGCGGTCGTCGGCCGGCCGGAGTTCCTCGTGCTGGACGACCCCCTGTCCGCCCTGGACGTGCACACCGAGGCCGCCGTGGAGGCCGCGCTGCGCCGGGTGCTCGCCGACACCACCGCGCTGATCGTGGCCCACCGCCCCTCCACCGTGCTGCTCGCCGACCGGGTCGCCCTGCTGTCCGGCGGCCGGATCGCCGCCGTCGGCACCCACCAGGAACTGCTGCGCGGCAACGCCGAGTACGCCCACCTCATGTCCGGGGAACAGGAGGACTCCCGTTGACCGCCACCACCCCCGCGAACACCACCGCGCCCCCCGGCGGCCGGGACGGCGACGACCCCTTCGACCGGGACGTGCTGCCCACCCCGCCCGGCGCCACGGCCGCCCTGCTGCGCTCCCTGCTCGCCCCGATGCGGGCCCGCGTCGCCCTCACCAGCACCCTGCTGCTGCTCCAGCAGGCGGCGGTGCAGGCGGGCCCGCTGCTGGTGGCGTACGCCATCGACCGCGCCGTACCGGCGTTCCGCGACCACCGGCACGGGCCGCTGATCGCGGTGGGCGCCGGCTATCTGCTGTGCGCCCTGGTCTCCGGCGGACTCCAGGTCGCGTTCGTCCAGACCTCCGCGCGGGTCAGCCAGGACGTCCTGCTCGACCTGCGCGGACGCATCTTCCGGCACGCTCAGGCGCTGAGCGTCGACTTCCACGAGCGGTACACCTCCGGGCGGCTGATCTCCCGCTCCACCACGGACGTCGAGTCCCTGCGCGAACTCCTGGAGGAGGGGCTCCAGGAACTGGTCACGGTCGTGCTGTCGTTCGTCTACATCGCGGCCATGCTGCTCTGGCTGGACCTCGGGCTCGGCGCGGTCGCGGTGGCCTCCTTCGTGCCGCTGTACTTCCTGGTCCGGCTCTACCAGCGGCGCGCGGGGCGGGTGTTCAGGGCGCGCTCCACGGCGATCGCGGCGGTGATCGTGAAGTTCGTGGAGACGATGAACGGCATCCGGCCGGTGCGCGCGTTCCGCCGGGAGGCGGCCAACGACGCCGAGTTCGCGGTGCTCAACCGCCGGCACGAGAGGGCCAACGGCGACTCGCTGCTGGAGATGGCCCGCTATGTGGTGGGCTCCCGGCTGGTCGCCAACACGGCGGTCGCGGGGATCGTGCTCTGGGGCGCCTACCGGGTGGCGGACGGCACGCTGGAGCTGGGCGTGCTGGCGGCGGCCGTGCTGTATCTGCGCCGGCTGTACGACCCGATCGACCGGCTCGGGATGTTCCTGAACTCCTACCAGTCGGCCGCCGCCTCCCTGGAGAAGATCGCGGGCCTGCTGGCGCAGACGCCGTCGGTGCCCGAGCCCCGGGAGCCGCGCGAACTCCCGGCCACCGCGCGGGACTTCCCGGGCCGCGAGGTGGTCTTCGAGGGGGTGCGCTTCGCCTACCGCACCGGCGGCGAGGTGCTGCCCCGCTTCGACCTGACCCTCCCGGCCGGGCAGACGGTGGCCGTCGTCGGCTCCACGGGTGCGGGCAAGTCCACGCTGGCCAAGCTGCTCGCCCGCTTCTACGACCCCACCGAAGGACGGGTGCTGCTGGACGGGGTGGACCTGCGCGACCTGCCAACGGCCGAGCTGCGGCGCGGGGTGGTGATGGTCACCCAGGAGGCGTTCCTGTTCTCCGGCACGGTCGCCGACAACATCGCGATCGGCCGCCCCGACGCGAGCCGGGCGGAGATCGAGCGAGCCGCGAAGGTCATCGGCGCCCACGAGTTCATCAGCGCCCTGCCCGACGGCTACGACACCGACGTCCGCAAGCGCGGCGGCCGCATCTCCGCCGGTCAGCGCCAACTGGTCGCGTTCGCCCGCGCCTTGCTCGCCGACCCGGCCGTCCTGATCCTGGACGAGGCCACCAGCTCCCTCGACATCCCCGGCGAACGGGCCGTGCAGCGCGCGATGTCCACGGTGCTGCGCGGCCGAACCGCCGTCGTCATCGCGCACCGCCTGTCCACCGTCGAGATCGCCGACCGCGTGCTGGTGATGGCCGAGGGCCGGATCATCGAGGACGGCCGCCCCGCCGAACTCGTCGCCGGCAGCGGGAACTTCGCGGGCCTGCACAAGGCCTGGCGGGACAGCCTGGCCTGAGGGGGACCCCGTGACCGACACTCCGCTCTGGCCGAGCGCCACCCCCGTGGCGACGGCCCGCCTGCGCCTCGAACCGCTGCGGGTGGGGCACGCCCGCGAGGCCGTCACCCTCTTCGACGACGTACGCCTGCACGAATGGACCGGCGGGGCGCCGTGCACCCTCGACGAGCTGGAGGCGAGGTACCGGCGGCAGTCGGCCGGGCGGTCCCCGGACGGCCGGCACGGCTGGCTTAACTGGATGCTGCGGCGGCTCGCCGACGGGCGGCTCGTCGGCACCGTCCAGGCCACCCTCTCCCGCCCCGAGCGGGGCGGGCCGGCGGCCGAGCTCGCCTGGGTGATCGGCGTCGCCCACCAGGGCCGGGGCTACGGCGGCGAAGGGGCCCTGGCCATGGCCCGCTGGCTGCGCGAGCACGGGGTGGACGCACTGACCGCCCACATCCACCCCGGGCACCGGGCGTCGGCCGGCATCGCCCGGTCGCTCGGGCTGCGCGCGACGGACCGGGTGGACGAGGGCGAGGTGCTGTGGCGGGGCACGGTCACGGCACTCCCAGCTCGAACAGCGCGTACCCCGCGTACGAGCCGGAGGCCAGCGCCGCCACCGTGAGCAGGGTGCACAGCGCGGGCGGCGAGAGCCGGCGCAGGGCCGCGGCGAGCGGCAGGAACAGCGGGAAACAGGGCAGCAGATAGCGCGAGACGTTGGCGAAGATCTGCTGGCTGCCGAGGACCAGCGCGAGGGTCAGCACGGTGTATACGACCAGCACCGCCGGCGGGCGCAGCCGCAGCAGCAGCGGCAGCAGCGCGAAGGCGAGCACCACGACGGCGACCCCGATCATGTCCGCGAACGGGTACGCGAACAGATAGCCGCCGAAGTGGCCCACCGGCACCGAGGTCAGCACGTCCAGGGTCTGGCTGCCGAAGTCGAAGCTGTGCGCCCACGCGCCCGACTGGAGCTTGAAGTAGCCGCCGAGGTCGCCCATCCGGTCGCCGACCCACAGCAGATAACCGAGCAGCCCGAGCGGGGCGACGGCCAGCGCGAGCAGCGGACGCAGCACCCCGTCCTCGCGGCGGCGCAGTGCCAGCAGCGCGGCCACGGCGAGCGCGGCGATCAGCGCGCCGGCCGTGGGCCGGTTCAGGCCCGCCGCGAAGGTGAGCACCCCGGCGGTGAGCCAGCGCCGGGTCAGCACGGCATGGCAGGCCCAGGCGGCCAGGGCCACGTAGAGGGAGTCCGAGTAGACCGCCCACTCCACGCCCGAGCCCGGCCACACCGCCCACAGCCCGGCCGCCGCCAGCCCGGCACGCCGGCCGCCGAAGCGTTCCGCCACCGCGTACACGCCGAGCGCCGCCGCGAAGGAGGCGAGGACCGACACCAGCATCCCGGCGCCGTACGAGCCGAGTCCGGTCACCGCGGAGGTCAGCCGCATCAGCGCGGGGTACAGCGGGAAGAACGCCGCCGAGTTGCCCTCCAGCGTGATCAGACCGGTGGCGCCCGGCACGGGGACCAGCTTCGGGTCGTACCCGTGCAGCGCGATCTGCTGGTACCACCAGCCGTCCCAGGTGGCCAGCACGTCCCAGGCGTGCGCGCCGCCGCCGAACCGGGGGTCCTTGGCGCGGTAGTCGCCGGCGGAGGACAGCAGGTACATGAACGAGCAGAAACCGGTCAGCTTCAGCGCCCCGAACAGGGCGAGCACCGGGCCGTGCCGGCGGGCCGCCGCCCGGAACCGGGAGCCGGGTCCGGTGGCCGGGGCGAGGGGCCGCGGGCGCGGCAGGATCGCGGTCACAGGGCCGCACCCGGGCGGCGGCGGGCCGCGGCCAGGGTGCGCCGCATCCGGACGATGCCGCGCAGATCGGCCAGCGCGGTGGCGAGGATGTCGACGCTGCTGTCCGGGTCGTCCACCCAGTCCACCGGCACCTCGTGGATCCTGAGCCCGGCCCGCTCGGCCAGCACCAGCAGCTCGGTGTCGAAGAACCACTCGCCGTCCCGCACCAGCGGCAGCAGCCGCTCGGCGGCCTCGCGCCGCACCGCCTTGAACCCGCACTGCGCGTCCGAGAAGCCGACGGCGAGCGTGCAGCGCAGCAGCGTGTTGTAACAGCGCGAGATGACCTCGCGCTTGGGTCCGCGCACCACCCGGGCGCCGCTCGCCAGCCGGGTGCCGATGGCCAGGTCCGAGTGGCCCGATATCAGCGGGGCGACCAGCGGCAGCAGCGCCGTCAGACCGGTGGACAGATCGACGTCCAGATACGCGAGTACGGGCGCCCGCGAACCCGACCAGGCCGCCCGCAGCGCCCGGCCGCGGCCCTTGCGGGGCAGCCGCAGCGAGGTCACCTCCGCGATGGCGGAGGCCAGCTCGGCGGCGATGAGCGGGGTGCGGTCGGTGCTCGCGTTGTCGGCGATCGTGATCCGGTAGGGGTACGGGAACGTGTCCCGCAGATGGGCGTACAGCCTGCGGACGTTCGGCGCCAGGTCCTTCTCCTCGTTGAACACCGGCACGACCACGTCCAGCACGGGCTCGTCGTGGTGCGTGGGCAGCGGGGCGCGCCGGGGCGCCGGGGCCGGGACCCGGCCCGGTCGGAGGTTCATCAGGTGGTTCCCCGTCAACGGTGGGCGGACATGGTGGTGGTGGGTGGCGGCGCGATGCTCGTCGTGGGGCCGGCCGGCGGGTACGACGTGCTCGGCGTCGAACTCGGCCGGTCGGTCGGCGTCGAACTCGGCGAGGTGTCCGGCGAGGTGTCCGGCGGGCTCGGGGGCGGCGTGGCCGGCGAGGGCGTCCGGGAGCCGGACGGTCCGGGTGCCGGGCTGGTGGCGGGCCCCGGCACCGGCGCGCCCGGCAGGTTCCCGGTGTGCCCGTGCGGCCACAGGAACAGGCCGAGCCCGAGCCCCGCCACCACCGCCGCCGAGCCCGCGGCCCGGTACACCGCGCGCACCCGGCGGCGGGCACGCACGCCCGCGCGCAGCCGCTCGCGGTGCCGGGGCTCGAACGGGGCCGGCCGCAGCGTGCCGTGCATCAGCGTCGCCAGCTGCCGCTCGAATCCGTCCCCGCCGTCGATCTCGTCCACATGACTCCCGGGCTTCATGACCCCTCTCACCCCACCGGCTCGATGACGTCCGACAGCAGTTGCCGCAGCCGGGCCACCCCGCGCGCGGCATGGGACCGGGCGGTGCCCACCGGGCAGCCCAGCGTCTGGGCGACCTGCCGGTCCGGCAGGTCCTGGTAGTAGCGCAGCACGACGGCGGCCCGCTGCCGCGGCGTCAGCCGGGCCAGCGCCTCCTCCAGCCGGGAGCGTTCCGCCACGGTCGCCGACAGATCACCGGCCGCCGCCACCTCGGGCAGCTCCTCCACCGGCCGCTCGCCCCACCAGCGCCGGCGGGCCGAGCGGGCCGCGGCCCGCGCCAGCACCGTGCGCACATACGCCTCCGGCGCCTCGTCGGCCACCCGCGGCCAGGCGAACCACAGCTTGACCAGGGCCTCCTGCAACAGGTCCTCGGCACGGTGCCGATCGCCCCCGGTGAGCAGACGGGCCAGGTGGCACAGGACCGACCAGCGGGCCGCCACGAACGCGTCGTACTCACCGGCCCGAGCCTGCTCCATTCCCACGGTCCCCGTTCTCGCCGGCGTTCTTCACCAGGGGAAAGGCCCTGGACCCCCTCGTACGCTGCACCCGGCGGGCGTGATCCGCGTCACGCACGGCGGACCCCCGCCGTCACACCACCCGCAGCAGCAGCACCGTCCGCCCCGGCACCGTCAGTTCCGTGCCCGCCGCGAGCACCGTGCCTGGCGCACCGGCCTGGTCCTCGCGGGAGGTGTCCACCACCATTTCGTACCGCTCGGCCCACGGCGGGCCCGGCAGCACGAAGCCGGTCGGCCGCTCGCCCGCGTGCAGCACGGCGAGGAAGCTGTCGTCCGTCACCGGCGCGCCCCGCTCGTCGCGGCCCGGGATGTCCCGCCCGGAGAGGTACATGCCGAGGGTGGCGGCGGGCGCGTACCAGTCGCCCTCGGTCATCTCCGCGCCGCGCGCCGTGAACCAGGCCAGGTCCCGCAGCCCGTCCGCGCTCTGCGCCCGGCCGGAGAAGAAGGCGCGGCGGCGCAGCACCGGGTGCCGGTGGCGCAGCCCGATCAGCCGCGCGGTGAGGTCGTACAGGGCCCGCCAGCCGGGCTCGGCCGGCAGCGACCAGTCCAGCCAGCTGGTCGGGTTGTCCTGGCAGTAGGCGTTGTTGTTGCCGCCCTGGGTGCGGCCGAACTCGTCGCCGGCCACCAGCATGGGCACCCCCGTGGACAGCAGCAGGGTCGTGAGCAGGTTGCGCAGCTGGCGGCGGCGCAGGGCGCGGACCGCCTCGTCGTCGCTCTCGCCCTCCACCCCGCAGTTCCAGGACCGGTTGTCGTCGGTGCCGTCCCGGTTCTCCTCCCCGTTGGCCTCGTTGTGCTTGCGCTCGTACGACACCAGGTCGCGCAGCGTGAAACCGTCGTGCGCGGTGATGAAGTTGACCGACGCGTACGGGCGCCGGCCGCCCCAGGCGTACAGGTCGCTGGAGCCGGACAGCCGGTAGCCCATCTCGCGCACGTCGGGCAGCGCGTGCCGCCAGAAGTCCCGCACGGCGTCGCGGTAGCGGTCGTTCCACTCCGCCCACAGCGGCGGGAAGGCGCCCACCTGGTAGCCGCCGGAGCCGATGTCCCAGGGCTCGGCGATGAGTTTGACCCGGCGCAGCACCGGGTCCTGGGCGATCACCGCGAGGAACGGGGAGAGCATGTCCACGTCGTGCATGGAGCGGGCCAGCGCCGCCGCCAGGTCGAAGCGGAAGCCGTCCACGCCCATCTCGGTCACCCAGTACCGCAGCGAGTCGGTGATCAGCCGCAGCACCTGGGGCCGCACCACGTGCAGGGTGTTGCCGCAGCCGGTGTAGTCGGCGTAGCGGCGGGCGTCGGCCTGGAGCCGGTAGTAGCCGCGGTTGTCGATGCCCTTCAGGGACAGCGTCGGGCCCAGCTCGCCCGCCTCGGCGGTGTGGTTGTAGACCACGTCGAGGATGACCTCGATGCCGGCCGCGTGCAGCGCGCGCACCATCCGCTTGAACTCGCCCACCTGCGCCCCGGTCGTCCCGGTGGCCGCGTAGGCCGCGTGCGGGGCGAAGTAGCCGATGGAGTTGTAGCCCCAGTAGTTGCTCAGGCCCCGGCGCAGCAGGTGGTCCTCGTGCGCGAACTGGTGCACCGGCAGCAGCTCCACGGCGGTGACGCCCAGCTTCACCAGGTGCTCGACGGCGGCCGGATGGGCGAGGCCCGCGTAGGTGCCGCGAAGCTCCTCGGGGATGTCCGGGTGGAGTCTGGTGAAGCCGCGCACGTGCAGTTCGTAGATGACCGAGTCCGCCCACGGCGTCTTGGGGCGGCGGTCGTCGGACCAGTCGTCGTCGTCGTGGACGACGACCCCCTTCGGGACGTACGGCGCCGAGTCCCGCTCGTCGCGCACGGTGTCGGCGACATGCTGCTCCGGCCAGTCCCGCACATGCCCGTACACCTGCGGCGGCAGCGTGAACTCGCCGTCCACCGCACGCGCGTACGGGTCCAGGAGCAGCTTCGCCGGGTTCCAGCGGGCGCCGGTCCACGGGTCCCAGCGGCCGTCCACCCGGTAGCCGTACCGCTGCCCCGGCAGCACCCCGGGCACGAAGCCGTGCCAGATCTCGTGCGTCAGCTCGGTCAGCGGGATCCGGGTCTCCCGGCCCTCCGCGTCGAACAGGCACACCCGTACCGCCTCCGCTCCCGCCGCCCACAGCGCGAAGTTGGTGCCCGCCACCCCGTCCGGACCCGTCCGGAAGCGGGCCCCCAGCGGGGTGGGCGACCCCGGCCACACCACCGGGGCGGGCACCGCGGCACGCCGGACGCCGTTCGTGGAGGGCGCCGTGGCCGGTGCCCGCTGCTCGGCTGCGCTCGTCACCTGTCGGCCCCTCTTCCCGTGGCTCGGCCCGGGAGCGGCGCGGGCCGCCGCGCCGGGCCGCCGGCCCCTTCGGCCACCCGGTGCGGCCACGGCCCGGCGGCTTCGGTGCGGGCGCGGCTTCCCTGACGTGTCGTCCTTCCCACTGTTCTGCCCACCGCATGGCTCGCACTCACGTTTCCCGGGAGCGTGCCCCGTCGTTGGGTACCGCGTGAGGCACGTAAATGGACGCGCACGGCGCGCGGCGGGCGCACTGGCCGCCGTACTGACATGGGTTGGACTGCTGGCCGGATGCTCCGCGGGCTCGGGCCCGCTGGGCCTCGGCGGTGGGTCCGGCGGAACACCGGCACCCCGGGACGCGATCCGCGTCACCCCGGACGACGGCAGCACGGCCGTCCCGCGGGGCCGGCGGCTGCGGGTGCAGGTGCCCGACGGGCGCCTGGAGAAGGTGAAGGTCGTCAAGGAGCAGGACGCGCGGGCCACCCCGGTCTCCGGGCACCTCAGCACCGACGGGCTGACCTGGCGGCCGGACGACGACCGGCTGGCGCTCGCCGCCAGATACACCGTGGACGCGGTGGCGCTGGACTCCGAGGGCCACCGCTCGGCCCGGCACACCTGGTTCACCACCTACGTCCCCGACAAGCGGTTCATCGCCTACGCCACCCCCGAGGACCGCTCCGTCGTCGGCACCGGGATGATCGTCTCCCTGGCCTTCAGCACGGACATCGTGAACAAGGCCGCCGTCGAACGCGCGGTGCGCGTGAGCGCGCGGCCCCCGGTGGAGATCCGCCCGCACTGGTTCGGCAAGAACCGGCTGGACTTCCGGCCCGAGCGGTACTGGAAGCCGGGCACCAAGGTCACCGTCGACCTGGGCCTGCGCGACGTCGAGGCCGCCAAGGGCGTCTACGGGCTCCAGGCCAAGTCGTTCTCCTTCACCATCGGGCGCAGCCAGACCTCCTTGGTCGACGCGGCGGCGCACACCATGGAGGTGCGGCGCGACGGCCGGCTGCTCGCCACCGTCCCGATCACCGCGGGCGCCCCCGACACCCCCACCTACAACGGGAAGATGGTGGTGATGGACATGCTGGAGGAGACCCGCATGAACGGTCAGACGGTCGGCTTCGGCGGCGAGTACGACATCCCCGACGTCCCGCACGCCATGCGGCTCACCGACTCCGGCACCTTCCTGCACGGCAACTACTGGGACCCGACCGCGCCCGGCGTCTCCAACGTCAGTCACGGCTGCGTGGGCCTCAGGGACGTCCAGGGCGGCAGCTCGGACACGCCCGCCGGGTGGTTCTTCGACCGCAGTCTGATCGGTGACGTCGTCGAGATCGTCAACAGCCGGGACAAGACCGTCGACCCGGGCAACGGTCTGAGCGGCTGGAACATGACCTGGGCGGCGTGGAAGGCGGGTGCCGCGGTGAAGTGACCCCGGGGGAACGGCCACACGGCGGCGCGCGGGGGGGACGGTGCGGGTGCCGGGCGGAAGTTGCGACGGAACGGTGACCTACGCCTGACACCCCGCTCAAACACGGGCAGTTAATATGCGCGCACCGATGTGGTGGGGAGCGGGCCGAGCAGGCCCGGCGAGGGGAGAACAACTTGAACGTGCGGCCGATATCGGGGGCGTCGGTGGCGGGGCGGCGGGGGCGCGCGGCAGGGGGGCTCATAGCCGGCGCGCTGGTGCTGTCGCTCGCGGCCTGCGGCGGCGGCAAGGACGCCGGCAAGGACAAGGGCGCCACGACCCAGCAGGGCAGGGCGTCCACCGCCGCCGTCAGCATCGCGCCCGCCGCGGGCGCCACGGACGTCGACACCAGCGGAGCGCTCAAGGTCAGCGCGGCCCGGGGCAAGCTCGCCGAGGTCACCGTCAAGGACGCCAAGGGCGCGACGGTCGCCGGCGGCATCACCGGCGGCGGCACCACCTGGACGCCGTCCTCGCATCTGGCGGCCGGCACGAGGTACACCGTGCACGCGGTAGCCAAGGACACCGACGGACGCGCGACCGCCAAGGACTCCAGCTTCACCACCCTCACGCCGAAGAGCACCTTCGTCGGCAACTTCACCCCGGACGACGGTTCCACCGTCGGCGTCGGGATGCCGTTCTCCGTCAGCTTCACCCGGGGCATCACCCACCCGGACGCCGTGGAGAAGTCCATCAGGATCAAGACCGACCCGCCGGTGGACGTCGAGGGCCACTGGTTCGGCAACGACCGCCTGGACTTCCGTCCCGAGCACTACTGGAAGGCCGGCACCAAGGTCACCGTCGACCTCGACCTGGACGGCGTCGAGGGCCGCGACGGCGTCTACGGCAAGCAGCACAAGACCGTGAAGTTCACCATCGGCCGCAGCCAGGTCTCCGTCGTGGACGCGAGCAGGCACACGATGACGGTCACCCGGGACGGCAAGACGATCAAGACCCTCCCGGTCACCACCGGCAAGCCCGGCTACGACACCTGGAACGGCCAGATGGTCATCAGCGAGAAGCTGACCGTGACCCGGATGAACGGCGAGACGGTCGGCTACGGCGGCGAGTACGACATCAAGGACGTCCCGCACGCCATGCGCCTGACCACCTCCGGCACCTTCGCCCACGGCAACTACTGGGGCGGCGGCGCCTTCGGCAACTACAACGCCAGCCACGGGTGCATCGGCCTGCGCGACGTGAAGGGCGGCTACGACTCCTCGACCCCGGCCGCCTGGTTCTTCAACCACTCGATCATCGGGGACGTGGTGGTCGTCAAGCGCTCCCACGAGCGCACCGTGGACCCGGGCAACGGGTTCAACGGCTGGAACATGTCCTGGGCGGACTGGAAGAAGTAGGACGCTCCGTGTGCGGGCCCGGTGCTGTGACCTACGGCACCGGGCCCGCCGCCGTTAGTCGCCGTTAACCTGACCTGCATGACCGTCACTCTCGAAGTCGCCGAAGGCGTCGGCACCCTGCGCCTGGACCGTCCCCCGATGAACGCGCTGGACGTCGCCACCCAGGACCGGCTGAAGGAACTCGCCGAGGAGGCCACGCGCCGCGAGGACGTGCGCGCCGTGGTGATCTACGGCGGGGAGCGGGTGTTCGCGGCGGGCGCGGACATCAAGGAGATGCAGAACATGGACCACACCGCGATGGTCCTGCGCGCCCGCGCCCTCCAGGACTCCTTCACCGCCGTGGCCCGCATCCCCAAGCCCGTCGTCGCCGCCGTCACCGGCTACGCGCTCGGCGGCGGCTGCGAACTCGCCCTGTGCGCCGACTACCGCATCGCCGCCGAGAACGCCAAGCTCGGCCAGCCCGAGATCCTGCTCGGCCTGATCCCGGGCGCCGGCGGCACCCAGCGCCTGCCCCGCCTGGTCGGCCCCTCCAAGGCCAAGGACCTCATCTTCACCGGCCGTATGGTCAAGGCCGACGAGGCCCTCGCGATCGGCCTGGTGGACCGGGTCGTCCCGGCCGCCGAGGTCTACGAGCAGGCGCACGCCTGGGCCGCGCGGCTCGCCCAGGGCCCGGCCATCGCGCTGCGCGCCGCCAAGGAGGCCGTCGACGCCGGTCTGGAGACCGACATCGACACCGGGCTCACCGTCGAGCGCAACTGGTTCGCGGGCCTGTTCGCCACCGAGGACCGCGAGCGCGGCATGCGCAGCTTCGTCGAGGAGGGGCCGGGCAAGGCCAAGTTCCTGTGAAGGGCGGGGAGTTCGCGTTCAACGACCGGTGATAGTTGAATGAACTACCTTGCGTCCACTCGTAGTTGACGCGTCGTCTCATTCGCGTCCCTCGATGGGGCGGATTATGGGAGCCTTAAGGCACCCTTAAGTCCGTCACGTCGAGGGAGCCCGGCGATTGCCCGAAAGCGAGCCGTCATCGCAGCTCAGGCGGTGCGTACCGACCGTTGAGATGTCAGCGGCATATGCCGATCGGGCGGTGCGGGGCGGGGGCGTGCGGGGGGCGTATTCCTCCGGAACGCCCACCAAGACGGCGCCGGACGGCCATCATGGGGGCATGGCGGGGCTGGAGGGCATCGAACAGCCGCGGGGACACAGCCGCGCGTCCGCGGCACGCTGGTCGCCCACGGTCGAGGACGAACAGGCGCTCAAGGCGCTCGAACTGTTCGGCGATCCGACGGAGCGCGAGGTGCAGCTGCCGTCCCGCCCGGAATCCGCCGCCACCGCCCGCCGCCTCGCCCAGGTCGTCGTACTGCGCACCTGGCGGCTGGGCCCCAAGCTGACCGAGGACACCGTCCTGCTCGTCTCGGAACTGGTCGGCAACGCCGTACGGCACACCGGCGCCCGGGTCTTCGGGCTGCGGATGCGCTGCCGCCCCGGCTGGATGCGGGTCGAGGTCCGCGACCCCTCGCGCGGGCTGCCCTGTCTGCTGCCGGTCCAGGAGCTGGATGTCAGCGGCCGCGGCCTCTTCCTGGTCGACAAGCTCTCCGACCGCTGGGGCGTCGATCTGCTGCCGCGCGGCAAGACGACGTGGTTCGAGATGAGGGTGAGCGACCGGTAGGGGGCGCCGCCGGGACGCCGCGTGCTTGGGGAGCCGGATGCCGGGAGGTCCACCGGCGGCGCGGTGGCGCGACGCGTGATCGGTCGGCTAATTCGGGCAAAACGCGATTTTCTTACCTTTCCTGCTTTAAATGGCCCGCGTGACCACCACCAACCGTCGCGATGTGCTGCGCGCGGGTGCCGGGCTCGTCGCGGGCGGCGCGCTCGCCGCCGGCTGCGGCACCGAACCCGCCGCCCGGTCCGCCGCCCCCACCGCCCCGTCCCCGAAGCCCCCCGCCCCCGCCGCGAAGACCTCCGCCCGCCCGGCCCCCGCCCCCCGCGCCTACCCCGGGCAGCCCGCCCAGATCACCCACGGCCCGCGCAACCGCCCCCGGGTCGCCCTCACCTTCCACGGCCAGGGCGAACCCGCCCTCGCCCACGACCTGCTCACCACCGCCGAACGGCACGGTGCCCACCTCACCGTGCTCGCCGTCGGCACCTGGCTGGACGCACACCCCGATCTCGCCCGCCGCATCCTCGACGGCGGCCACGACCTCGGCAACCACACCCAGCACCACATCTCGGTCAACGACCTCCCCGAGGCCGAGGCCCGCAAGGAGATCACCGACTGCGCCGACCGGCTCGTACGCCTCACCGGCTCCATCGGCACCTGGTTCCGCCCCTCCCGCTCGCCCACCGCCTCCCCGCTCGTCACCCGCCTGGCCCAGCAGGCCGGTTACCCGCACGTGCTGTCGTACGACGTCGACTCACTCGACTACACCAGCCCCGGCGCCGCCGCCGTCACCCGCAAGGTCCTCTCGGAGGTGCGCGGGGGTTCGGTGGTGAGTTTGCATTTCGGATACGAGGACACGGTCGCCGCCCTCCCCGACGTCCTGACGGAACTCGACCGCCGCGGCCTGCGCGCCGTCACCACCACGGAGCTGCTGAGCTGATGCGAACCACGAAAGCCGCCCGCCGGCTGGCCGCCGGTGCCGCCCTCACCGCACTGGCCCTGGTCTCCGCGTGCAGCGGCGGCGGCACGCACTCCGGGAACGCGGCGCTCGGCAGCAAGCCGCCCGCCCAGCCGCAGGTGGACCGGGCCCGGGTGAACGTGCTGCCCGGCATGCCCCCGGTCCAGGACCCCGACGACGTCTACGCGGCCGACCGGCCGGGCCGCCTGTCCCCGGTGGTCAAGGACTTCCCCTCGCGGATCTACGTCCCCAACACCAACTCCGACACCGTCACTGTCATCGACCCCGCCACCTACAAGGTCATCGAGACCATCCCGGTCGGCCGCCAGCCCCAGCACGTCGTGCCCTCCTGGGACCTGAAGACCCTGTGGGTCAACAACGACCTCGGCAACAGCCTGACCCCCATCGACCCGCGCACCGGCAAGGCGGGCAAGCCGGTCGACGTGCACGACCCGTACAACCTGTACTTCACGCCCGACGGCAAGTACGCCGTCGTCATGGCCTCCATGGACCGCCAGCTGGTCTTCCGCGACGCCCACACCATGAAGACCGTCAAGGCGGTCCCCGTCAGCTGCTACGGCGTCAACCACGCCGACTTCTCCCGCGACGGCCGCTACTTCATCGTCTCCTGCGAGTTCAGCGGCGAGATCCTCAAGGTCGACACCGCGCGGATGGAGGTGGTCCGCCAGGAGAAGCTCCCCGTGCAGGGCTCCATGCCGCAGGACGTCAAGGTCTCCCCGGACGGCAAGCTGTTCTACATCGCCGACATGATGGCCAACGGCGTGTGGGTCCTGGACGGCGACAAGTTCACCCGGCCCCGGCTCCTGCCCACCGGCAAGGGCGCCCACGGCCTCTACATCAGCCGCGACTCCCGCGAGATGTACGTCTCCAACCGGGGCGAGGGCACCATCTCCGTCTTCGACTTCGCCCGGAACCGGCTCACGAAGAGGTGGGAACTGCCCGGCGGCGGCAGCCCCGACATGGGCGGTGTCTCCGCCGACGGCAAGGTCCTGTGGCTGTCCGGCCGGTACGACGCCGAGGTGTACGCCATCGACACCCGCACCGGGAAGGAGCTGGCCCGCATCCCGGTCGGCAGCGGCCCGCACGGCCTCGCCGTCTACCCCCAGCCCGGCCGCTACTCACTGGGGCACACGGGCATCTTCCGCTGAAGCAGCAGCTCCGCGCCGACCGCACGGTAACCGGCCGCCTGGAACGCCCGCAGACTCCGGGCGTTCCCCGGCGCCACCTGCGCCCACAGCGGCTCGCCGGCCAGCCGCCGGGCGGCCCCCGCGAGCAGCCGTCCCAGCCCCTTCTCCCGCGCCTGCTCGTCCACCTCCACGGCGACCTCCAGCCGCCCGGCCATCCCCCGCCCCAGCACCAGCACCCCGCCGTCCGCCTGCCAGGCCCGCACCTCGTCACGGCGCTCGCGCGCGTACCGGATCCGCGGATGGCCGGCGTCCCGGATCTCGCTCAGCGCGAGCGCGGGGGCACCCGGCAGCGGGGCGCCGACCAGCAGCGCGTCCACCGTCTCCGCCCGCCGCCCGGTCCGCTCCAGCAGCGCGGCCAGGAACGCCGGGTGCAGGGCGCCCGCCGGCGGGTCGCAGTCCAGCGAGCGCAGCACCTGCGCCACCCAGGCGGGGTCCTCGTCCGTGACCACCACGCTGTGCGCGGTGAACGCCAGCACCCCCGCGTCCCGGGGGGAGGGCTGCGGCACGACGCGCGTACGGCCGTCAGCGGCCGGGAAGACGTCCCGCGCGGCGCGGTCCAGAATGTCCCGCAAGGTCTCCAAGACCGCTCCTTGAGTCTCCACCCACTGGAAGGCCCAGACTCCCAGACATGAACGACGACGGCACCGGACTTCTCACCATCGGCGAGCTGGCCAGGGCCACCGGACTGAGCGTGCGCACCATCCGCTACTGGTCCGACGAGGACGTGCTCGCCCCGGTGACCCGTTCGCCGGGCGGCTACCGCCTCTACGACGCCGCCTCGGTGGCCCGCCTGGAACTGGTCCGCACCCTGCGCGAGCTGGGCCTCGGCCTGGACGACGTGCGCCGGGTGCTGGCGGGGGAGCGGACCGTGGCGGAGGTGGCGGCCACCCATGTGGCGGCCCTCGACGCGCAGATCAGGTCGCTGAGGGTGACCCGCGCGGTGCTGTCGACCATCGCACGGCGCGGCTCGACCACGCAGGAGACGACCCTGATGAACAGGCTGGCCCGGCTGTCCGCCGGCGAACGGCGGCGCATCATCACGGAGTTCACGGCGAGGACCCTGCACGGGCTCGGCCCCGTCGACCCCGAGGTGCGTGAACGCGTGCGCGCCATCACCGTCGAGCCGGCGGAGGATCCCACCCCCGAGGAGGTCGACGCGTGGGTGGAGCTGGCGGAGATGATGCAGGACCCGGACTTCTGCGCGCAGCTGCGCCGGGCGATGGAGTTCAACGCGGCGGACGGGGAGCCGGGCCGGACCCACGGCCGTTCGACCTGGCTCGCCAAGCGGCTGGTGGAGGTGGCCGCCCCGGCCCGCGCACGCGGCATCGACCCCGAGTCGCCGGAGGCGGACGCGGTCCTGCACGACCTCTTCGGGGACGCCGACCGGAAGGACGTCCTGGACCGCATGACCGCCGGCTTCAACGAGCGCGTCGCCCGCTACCGCGAACTGATCGCCCTCGTCGGCCGCACCCCGGCGCCGCCGCACGCCGAGGACTTCGCCTGGGTGGTCGCCGCACTCCGCGCCCGCGCGGACAGCTAATCTGACCAGCGTCAGTACGCCTGCACGGCACGAGAAACACGAACGAAAAGGGGCGGATCGGTGGCGGACATCGAGGCAGCACGCAAGGAATTCCAGCGGATCGACGCGGACGGCGACGGGTTCATCACCGCCGCCGAGTTCAAGTCCGCCCTGGCCCAGGGGGGCGACTGGAACGTCACCGACACGGTGGCCGAAGCCATCATCGGCTCCCGCGACCTCAACGGCGACAAGGTCCTGTCCTTCGACGAGTTCTGGACCTACCTGAACAAGTGACGCGGCTCGACAGGGGTGCCCCTTCTGCCCGGAGCGGGCACCCCTGTGTGCGTCAGCCCCCCGCCCACTCCTTCAGCGCGTCCTTCGAGGCGAAGTCGGCCACGTTCTTGTCGTGGGGCTGGCTGGAGTACTGATGGATGCGCCACTTCGCCTTGATGCGGGGCTTGCCCGCCGTCACGTAGTCGGCGATCCACAGACCGTCGCCCGCGTAGGACGTCCGGTCGACGTTCAGCCAGAACTCGCGATTGCAGTAGAGCATGACCCGGTTGTGCGGCCGCAGATGCTTCAGTCTGCGGATGAAGGAGTCCTTCTCCGCGTTGCCGGCGTGGCTGCCGTCGCTGGTGTTCTCCCAGTCGACGGCCAGGATGTCGCCGGGGCGGTCCGGGGCGTGCTGGAGGAAGTGGTCCGCCTGGGCGTCGAGGTCGCCGGGCCACAGGAAATGGTAGAAACCCACGACCAGCCCGGCGTCGCGGCCTGTCTTGGTCTGGGCGGTGAGCCGGGGATTGACGTACGAACGGCCCTCCGTCGCCTTCATGAAGACGAACGACAGACCGTCCGTGTCATATGACGTGGACTGGAAGGAACTTACGTCGATGCCGTGGAGCATGCAGAGTGTGTGCCCGCCGCACGACCCCCCGGAAACTTGCCCCGGTCGCGGGGCGCCCAGGACGCCGGACCCCATCGATGCGCGGCCGGCCGCAACCGCCGGCGGCGGCGCGTCCGCTCACGCCGGAGCCCGGTGAACCCCGTCGGCGCGGTACGGCGCGCCCCGGGGCGCGCGCCGGTGCTGACGCCCTTTCAGGCGTCGTCGGCGGGCTGGTCGACGTCGTCGGCGAGCCGGTTGTTGTGCTCGATGTCCGCCATGTGCGCCTCGGCCCAGGCGCGCAGCGCGGACAGCGGTGCTTCGAGTGACCGGCCGAGGTCGGTGAGCCGGTAGTGGACGCCGGGCGGCACGGTGGGTTCCACGCGGCGGGCCACCAGGCCGTCGCGGACGAGGCCGCGCAGGGTGACGGAGAGCATCTTCTGCGAGATGCCCGGCATGCGGCGCCGCAGTTCCGCGAAGCGGACCTCGCCCGGGGCGGCCTCGGCCAGCACCTTGACCGCCATCGAGGTCCACTTGGTGCCGATGCGGTCGAGTAACTGCCGCGTCGGGCACCGGGGGTCGAACAGGTCCCCGCGCCGGGCCGGCTTCGCCGTGGTCACCCGCAGCTCACCACCTGTGGGAGAAGTGCCTTCTTGGAGGGCCAAGGTTAGTTCCCTAGCGTGCGGTTGTCACCGATGGTTACCAGCCTGCACCTGGAGCTTTCCATGCCCGAGTTGCATTCCGTGTCCGTCAACGGCATCGAGCTGAACGTGGCGGAGGCCGGATCGGGTCCGGCCGTCCTGCTGCTGCACGGCTTCCCCCACACCTGGGAGGTGTGGACGGACGTCATGGCGGACCTGTCCGACCGGTACCGGGTCATCGCGCCGGACCTGCGGGGGTTCGGCGCGAGCGGCCGGGCCGGGACCGGGTACGACGCGCAGTCCCTGGCCGACGACGCCGCGGCCCTGCTCACGGCGCTCGGGGTGTCCTCGGCCGCCGTGGTGGGCATCGACGCCGGCACCCCGCCGGCCTTCCTCCTCGCCCTGCGCCGTCCCGACCGGGTGCGGCGGCTCGTCGTCATGGAGTCCTTGCTGGGCGGGCTGCCCGGCGCCGAGGACTTCCTCGCCGGCGGCCCGCCCTGGTGGTTCGGCTTCCACGCTGTTCCGGGCCTGGCCGAGACGGTCCTGGAAGGCCGAGAGGCCCGCTACGTCGACTGGTTCCTGCGCACGGGCACCCTCGGGGACGGGCTGCGCCCGCCGCTGCGGGACGCCTTCGTCCGCGCCTACACCGGCCGCGGGGCGCTGCGCCGCGCGTTCTCCTACTACCGGGCACTGCCGCAGAGCGCGACCCAGATCGAGCAGGCCGTGGCGGCCGCGCGGCTGACGGTGCCGACGATGGCGGTGGGCGCGCATCCCGTGGGCGCGGCGCTGGAACACCAGCTCCGTCCCATAGCCGACGACCTCACCGGGCACGTCATCGAGGACTGCGGCCACATCATCCCGCTGCACCGGCCGCGGGCACTGCTCGCCCTGCTCCGCCCTTTCCTGGCGGCCGGCCGCCAGGAGAACGAGAGGCCCTAGCACTCGATGATGTTCACCGCGAGCCCGCCCCGCGCCGTCTCCTTGTACTTCACCGACATGTCCGCGCCGGTCTCCTTCATGGTCTTGATGACCTTGTCGAGGGAGACCTTGTGCGAACCGTCCCCGCGCATCGCCATCTTGGCGGCCGTGACCGCCTTCACCGCGGCCATGCCGTTGCGCTCGATGCACGGGATCTGCACCAGGCCGCCGACCGGGTCGCAGGTCAGGCCCAGGTTGTGCTCCATGCCGATCTCGGCCGCGTTCTCCACCTGCTCGGGCGTGCCGCCCAGCACCTCGGCGAGGGCGCCCGCCGCCATGGAGCACGCGGAGCCCACCTCGCCCTGGCAGCCGACCTCGGCGCCGGAGATGGAGGCGTTCTCCTTGAAGAGCATGCCGATCGCGCCCGCGGCCAGCAGGAAGCGGACCACGCCGTCCTCGTCGGCGTTCGGCACGAAGTTGATGTAGTAGTGCAGAACGGCGGGGATGATGCCGGCCGCGCCGTTGGTCGGCGCGGTCACCACCCGGCCGCCGGCCGCGTTCTCCTCGTTCACCGCCATCGCGTAGAGCGTGATCCACTCCATCGCGTGCGCCAGCGGATCGCCGTCGGCGCGCAGCTGACGGGCGGAGACGGCCGCGCGGCGGCGCACCTTGAGGCCGCCGGGCAGGATGCCCTCGCGGGTCATGCCCCGCTGCACGCACGCGCGCATCACGCGCCAGATCTCCAGCAGGCCCGCGCGGATCTCGTCCTCGGTGCGCCAGGCGCGCTCGTTCTCCAGCATCAGCGAGGAGATCGACAGGCCGGTCTCCTTCGTCAGGCGCAGCAGCTCGTCGCCCGTGCGGAAGGGGTACTTGAGGACCGTGTCGTCCAGCACGATCCGGTCCGCGCCGACCGCGTCCTCGTCCACGACGAAGCCGCCGCCGACCGAGTAGTACGTCTTGCTCAGCACCTCCGCGCCCGAGGCGTCGTAGGCCCACACCGTCATGCCGTTGGCGTGGTAGGGCAGGGCCTTGCGGCGGTGCAGGACCAGGTCGTCGTCGAAGGAGAAGGCGATCTCGTGCTCGCCGAGCAGGGAGAGCCGGCCCGCCCGCTTGATCGACTCGACCCGCTCGTCGGCGGTCTCCACGTCCACCGTGCGCGGGGAGGCGCCCTCCAGGCCGAGCAGGACCGCCTTGGGGGTGCCGTGGCCGTGCCCGGTCGCGCCGAGCGAGCCGTACAGCTCGCAGCGCAGGGCGGCGACCGACTCCAGCAGTCCCTCGTTGCGCAGCCGGCGGGCGAACATCCGCGCCGCGCGCATCGGGCCCACCGTGTGGGAACTGGACGGACCGATGCCGATCGAGAACAGGTCGAAGACCGAGATGGCCACGGTCACTCCTTGGGGCAGTGGCGGGGCACTCCTCGTCGAGTGCCCCGCCAGGTGACTTACTTGCTCAGACCCGGGTAAAGCGGGTGCTTGTCGGCCAGGGCCTTCACCCGGGCCTTGAGGGACTCCGCGTCGTAGGACGGCTTGAGCGCCTCGGCGATCACGTCCGCGACCTCGGCGAAGTCCTCGGCCGTGAAGCCGCGGGTGGCGAGGGCGGGCGTGCCGATCCGCAGACCCGAGGTGACCATCGGGGGCCGCGGGTCGTTCGGGACCGCGTTGCGGTTGACCGTGATGCCCACCTCGTGGAGGCGGTCCTCGGCCTGCTGCCCGTCCAGCTCGGAGGCGCGCAGGTCCACCAGGATCAGGTGCACGTCCGTGCCGCCGGACAGCACGTTCACCCCGGCCGCGCGGGCGTCGTCGGCCGTCAGGCGCTCGGCGAGGATGCGGGCACCCTCCACCGTACGGCGCTGGCGCTCCTTGAAGTCCTCCGAGGCGGCGACCTTGAAGGAGACCGCCTTGGCCGCGATCACGTGCTCCAGGGGGCCGCCCTGGAAGCCCGGGAAGACGGAGGAGTTCAGCTTCTTCGCGAACTCCTTCTTCGCGAGGATGATGCCGCCGCGCGGGCCGCCCAGGGTCTTGTGGGTCGTGGAGGTGACCACGTCCGCGTGCTCGACCGGGTTGGCGTGCAGACCCGCCGCGACCAGGCCCGCGAAATGCGCCATGTCGACCCACAGGTAGGCCTCGACCTCGTCGGCGATCCGGCGGAACGCGGCGAAGTCCAGCTGCCGCGGGTACGCCGACCAGCCGGCGATGATCACCTTGGGGCGGTGCTCCTTGGCGAGCTTCTCGACCTCGGCCATGTCGACCAGGCCGGTCTCCTCGTCCACGTGGTACGCGACCACGTTGAACTGCTTGCCGGAGAAGTTCAGCCGCATCCCGTGGGTGAGGTGGCCGCCGTGCGCCAGGTCCAGGCCGAGGATGGTGTCCCCGGGCTGGGCCAGCGCGAACAGGGCCGCCTGGTTGGCGGAGGCGCCGGAGTGGGGCTGCACATTGGCGTACTCGGCGCCGAACAGCTCCTTGATCCGGTCGATGGCGATCTGCTCGGTGACGTCGACGTGCTCGCAGCCGCCGTAGTAGCGGCGGCCCGGGTAGCCCTCGGCGTACTTGTTGGTGAGGACCGAGCCCTGCGCCTCCATCACCGCGAGCGGCGCGAAGTTCTCGGACGCGATCATCTCCAGCGTGGACTGCTGGCGCAGCAGCTCGGCGTCGACCGCGGCCGCGACCTCCGGGTCCAGCTCGTGCAGGGGCGTGTTCAGGACAGTCATGGGGCTACGACTCCTCAGCCGGCGATGTGGGCGTCGTACTCGGCGGCGGAGAACAGGTCCTGCGGCTCCTCGGAAACGCGGACCTTGAACAGCCAGCCGCCCTCGAAGGGCTCGGAGTTCACGAGCGACGGGTCGTCCACGACGTTCTCGTTGATCGCGGTGACCTCGCCGGTGACGGGGGAGTACAGGTCGGAGACCGACTTGGTGGACTCCAGCTCACCGCAGGTCTCGCCCGCGGTCACGGTGTCGCCGACGGCCGGGAGCTGGGCGTAGACCACATCGCCGAGCGCGTTGGCCGCGAACTCGGTGATGCCGATCGTCGAGACGCCGTCCTCGTCGGCGCCCGACAGCCACTCGTGCTCCTTGCTGTAACGCAGCTGCTGGGGGTTGCTCATGGCCTGAATTCTCCTGTACGCGCGGGAGTGCTGATGACGGGGGGAGTGCGGGGACCGCCGCTGGGCGGGTGAATGTGCGCAGGGTCACGTGCCCGCCCGGGGCCGGGCGGGGGCGGGACCGCGCTCGCCGGCTACTTCCGGCGCTTGTAGAACGGCAGCGCCACGACCTCGTAGGGCTCGTGGTTGCCGCGGATGTCCACGCCGACGCCCTCGGTGCCCGGCGCCGCGTGCGCCGCGTCGACGTAGGCCATGGCGATCGGCTTGCCCAGGGTGGGGGAGGGGGCGCCGGAGGTGACCTCGCCGATCACCTGGCCGCCGGCGACCACCGCGTACCCGGCGCGCGGGACGCGGCGGCCCTCGGCGACCAGGCCGACGAGGACGCGCGGGGGGTTCTGCTCGGCGCGGGCGGCTGCCTCGGTGAGCGCCGCGCGCCCGACGAAGTCGCCGTCCTTCTCGAACTTGACCACGCGGCCGAGCCCGGCGTCGAAGGGGGTCAGGGCGGTGGTCAGCTCGTGCCCGTACAGCGGCATGCCCGCCTCCAGGCGCAGCGTGTCGCGGCAGGACAGGCCGCACGGCACCAGACCGGCGCCCTCGCCGGCCTTGGTCAGCGCCTGCCACAGCTCGACGGCGTGCTCGGGCTTCACGAACAGCTCGAAGCCGTCCTCGCCGGTGTAACCGGTGCGGGCGATCAGCGCGGGGACGCCGGCGACCGTGCCGGGCAGCCCGGCGTAGTACTTCAGGCCGTCCAGGTCGGCGTCGGTGAGCGACTTGAGGATGCCGGGGGACTCGGGGCCCTGCACGGCGATCAGGGCGTAGGCGTCCCGGTCGTCGCGGACCTCGGCGTCGAAGCCCGCCGCGCGCTCGGTCAGCGCGTCCAGGACCACCTGGGCGTTGGAGGCGTTGGCGACGACCATGTACTCGGTCTCGGCGAGCCGGTAGACGATCAGGTCGTCCAGGATGCCGCCGTCGGCCTGGCAGATCATGGTGTAGCGGGCGCGGCCGACGCCGACGGAGGCGATGTTGCCGACCAGGGCGTGGTTCAGGAAGGCGGCCGCCCCGGCGCCGGTGACGGTGATCTCGCCCATGTGGGAGAGGTCGAACAGACCCGCCTTGGTGCGTACGGCCACGTGCTCGTCGCGCTCGGAGCCGTAGCGCAGGGGCATGTCCCAGCCCGCGAAGTCGGTCATCGTCGCACCGAGCGAGCGGTGCACGGCGTCCAGCGCGGTGTGTCGGAGTTCGGTACTGCTCATCGGTCGGTCGTCTCCCAGGGCAACAGGGATGGGGCGAGGAACGTTCCTCCCCATCTGTCATCGGAACCTGAGAGGTTCGCCGGGACCGCCACGGGGGCGACCACGGCTTGCACCTTGGGTGGAGCCACTGTCACAGCGACCCGCTTTTCAGATGTGCCTCGCCCGCGCGGTAACGGGGCCTGAGAGATTCAAGGGAGGGACTTGCTCCTTCGGCGCCCCAGCGCAGACGGCTGGGGACTCTCCCGCGCGGATTCAAGCGGCCGGTATGCAGTTGGCGGCCACATCATTGCACGTCGCACCCGTGCCCGTCAGGGCCCGTATCCGTGACCGGCCCGTGGCAGCGCGCGCACCCGCCCGTCGCACGGGCTCCATTACCTTCTCTTTACCGCCGGCGGGCAGAGAACAGACCGGGGCGGCCGGCCGGGGGCGGGGGAGCCGACCCGGGCCAGGGGACGAGGGGGCGGGCATGGCGGACCGGACACGGGCGTGGGACCTGCGCGAGCGGGCGGACCACGCGCCCCGCACCCTGCGTTTCGGCCCGCGCGACCTCGTGGTTCTCAGCGGACTGCCCGGCAGCGGCAAGTCCACGCTGATGCGCCGCGCGGTCACCGGCCGCCGCGTCGACTCCCAGGACACCCGCGAGCGCTTCGCCGCCCGGCTGCCCCGCTGCCTGCCGTACGCCCTCTACCGCCCCCTGGTGCGCGCCGCCCACTACCTCGCGCTGCGCCGCGCCCTGCGCACGGGGCAGCCGGTGGTGGTGCACGACTGCGGCACCCAGCCCTGGGTGCGCGCCTGGCTCGCCCGCTCGGCCCGGCGCGCCGGCGGCACCCTGCACCTGGTCCTGCTGGACGTGCCCGAGCAGACGGCCCGCGCTGGCCAGCGCGAGCGCGGCCGCGGCGTCTCCGGGTACGCCTTCGCCCGCCACCGCCGCACCACGGCCCGGCTGCTCGGCGCGGTGCAGCGCGGCGAGCTGCCCGCGGGCTGCGGCTCCGCGGTGCTGCTGGACCGGCCCGCGGCGGACGCGATACAGCGGATCGTGTTCACGGGGTAGCGGCTTCGTCACCGTCACCCGATAGCCTTCGTGGTCACAGCAGTGGTTCCCAGCAGGCGGTAGGCAGATGGACTTCCCGGCGGACATTCCCGCTGACTTCCCGGCACAGACGCACCCCCACCCGCACGGCGGTTGGCCCGGCAACGAACTGGAGGAGGTGCTGTCGGCCTCCCTCGGCATACCCGCGGCGGGCGGCCGGATCATCGAGGTCCTCGGCCGCAGCTTTCTCTGGGTGCCGCTGCCCAACGGCGGCGGTCCGGGCAGCGGCCCGCTGGACCTGCCCGGCCTGGAGATCGGCGGCCAGGCGTACGTCCCGGTGTTCAGCTCCGAGGAGCAGCTGCGCCAGGCGACCGGCTCCCACATGGCGTACACCATCGCCCCGGCCGTGGAGTTCGCCCGCGGACTGCCCCCGCAGGCCGGCATCGCGGTCAACCCCGGCGGCACGGTCGGCATCCCGCTGCCGCCCGAGGCCGTGGCCGAGCTGTGCCGCGCCGGCGCCACCCCGCTGGACGGCCCGGCGGGCGGCGGCCGCGTCCGCCTCTTCGAGCCCGACTGGCAGGACGACCCGGTCGACTTCTTCTCCGCCGCGTCCGCCGAGTTCGCCGCGACCGGCGTGGTGCTCACCGCCCGCCGCTGCCTGGCCGCCATCGAGACGGCCGACCCGGTCATGTTCGTCGGTGTCGAACTCTCCCAGTGGGAGGGGGACTTCCGCGCCGCCCCGCTGGAGGCCCTGGGCCGCGCCCTCGGCCGGGTCCCGGTCCGGTGGCCGGTCAACCTGATCCTCCTCGACGTCACGGACGACCCGGTCGCCGAGTGGCTGAAGTCAAGCGTCCGACCCTTCTACGTTCGGTAGGCCGGGCACCCGCGTACGGACAACGGGGCCGGAGCTCATCGGCGCATAAGCTGTCCCCACACGCGGGGCATGATGAAAAAGAAGGGCATGACAAGGTGAGCGCCACCCACAGCGGAAGCGTCGAACACACGCTGCGCCACGTCACGCCCGGACGCTACGACGCCTACGAGGCCCTCCTCCGCGCCCTCGCCACCCCCTCCGCCGGCCAGATCTGGATGCTTCTGTGGCACGGCCAGGCCGGCTCCCCGGACGCCCAGTACGGGAACATGGAGGTCGACGGCTTCCACTACGCCCCCTGTGTGACCTCCGCCCAGGAACTGTCGGCCAGTGGCTGGAACCGTTCCTACGAGGTGATCGACGGCCTGGACGTCGCCCGCACCCTCTACCCCGACCACTACGGCCTCTGGCTCAACCCGCACGCCCCCGGCGGCGGCGTCGGCATCCCCTGGCTGGACCTGCGCCGCATCGCCACCGGGCTGGACCGCCAGCCCGCCGGACCGCTGCGGCTGTCCGAACCGGGCATCGAGATCCCGCAGTTCTACGCTCTGCTCGCCCAGCACGCCCACCGCACCCCCGCGCTGCGCTCCCTGCGCCGCGCCTGGGTGCAGCCCGCGCTCGGCGCGCCGTACCTCGCCATCGGCCTCGACCTGTACGACGCCTCGCCGGCCGCCGTCGACTCGGTGCGCGCGATGATGCAGCAGTCCGTCGGCGCCGTCCCGGAGGGCCTGCCGGTGTCCACGGTCGCGTTGACCGACGACCACGACCCGGTGGTGATGTGGATGCGCGCCAACGCCCGGCCCTTCTACGACCGCGAGGCCCACGCCGCCGCGCCCGCCCCCGCGCCCCAGCCCCAACTCCGGGCCCCCGCCCCGGGGTACGGCTATCCCCCGGTGCACGGCGGTTACTGAGCCACCACCGGTACGGGCGCCCCTGCCGCCGTACCTCCCGAACCGCGGCATTACGGCGTTGTGTCCCAACTGCCCCGTGTCCGGGGGGCGTTACCCACTGTTCGGATAACGGAATCCTCCGGAGTGCATCACGGTTGCGCATACTTTCACCGTCAGCTCTGGCGAGTGATCGCAACGACGCTGAAGACTCCCGACTCAGACATGAGGCCGAGCCTCGTGATCGATGGCAAGTCGACAAAGCCGCAAACCGCGGCAGCGCAGGCCGGTCACCACCGGCGAGAGGGGTCGCACATCGTGACCGCACCGATCGAGACCACCGGGGCGGCAGCCGACGCGCAGCCGGAGGCTGTGCTCGCGGGAGCCGACAAGGGGCGGATCGAGGGTCGTTCCCTGGGCCAGATCGCCTGGGCCCGGTTCAAGCGGGACAAGGTCGCCGTGGCCGGCGGGGTCATCGTGATCCTGCTGATCCTCCTGGCCATCCTCTCGCGCCCCATCCAGGCACTCTTCGGCCTCGACCCCAACGCCTTCCACCAGGACCTGATCGTCCCGGACACCTCGCTGCCCAAGGGCAGTTGGGGCGGCATGAGCATGGACCACCCGCTCGGCGTGGACCCCAAGTTCGGCCGGGACATCGCCACCCGTGTCATCGAGGGCTCCTGGGTCTCCCTCGTCGTCGCCTTCGGCGCCACGATCCTGTCCAACGTGATCGGCGCGATCATGGGCGTGATCGCCGGCTACTACGGCGGCCGGGTCGACTCGATCATCAGCCGGCTGATGGACGTCTTCCTCGCCTTCCCGTTGCTGCTGTTCGCCATCGCGATCTCCGCCACCCTCCAGGGCGGCGCCTTCGGTCTGAACGGGCTGCCGCTCCACCTCGCGGTGCTCATCTTCGTGATCGGCTTCTTCAACTGGCCCTATCTGGGCCGGATCGTGCGCGGCCAGACGCTGGCCCTGCGCGAGCGCGAGTTCGTCGACGCGGCCCGCGGCATGGGTGCCAAGGGCCCGTACATCCTCTTCCGCGAGCTGCTGCCGAACCTGGTCGGCCCGATCATCGTCTACTCGACGCTGCTCATCCCGACCAACATCCTGTTCGAGGCGTCCCTGAGCTTCCTCGGCGTCGGCATCCAGCCCCCGCAGGCCTCCTGGGGCGGCATGCTCCGCGAAGCGGTCACCTACTACCAGGTCGATCCCCAGTACATGATCGTGCCGGGCCTGGCCATCTTCATCACCGTCCTGGCGTTCAACCTGCTCGGCGACGGTCTCCGCGACGCTCTCGACCCGCGCAGCCGCTAGGCAGCCAGAGAGCCCATCAAGTTTCCGATCAATGGAGGGGAAGCAGACCATCATGCGAAGGTCAGCGCTGGCCGCGGTCGCGGCCATCGGCTCCGCAAGCTTGCTGCTCGCAGGCTGCAGCAAGGCCGATGACAACAAGGACACACCGAAGGCGGCCGGCGCCAACGCGGCGACCAAGGGCGTCGTCAACGCGTCCGACAAGAAGGGTGGCACGGTCACCTACGAGATGTCGGACGTGCCGGACTCCTTCGACCCCGGCAACACGTACTACGCGTACATGTACAACTTCAGCCGTCTCTACGCGCGTCCGCTGATGACGTTCGAGCCCGGCCCCGGTTCCAAGGGCAACACCCTGGTCCCGGACCTCGCCGCGAGCAAGGGTGTCGCCAGCGACGGCGGCAAGACCTGGACGTACAAGCTGCGCGCGGGCCTGAAGTACCAGGACGGCACGCCGATCACCTCGAAGGACGTCAAGTACGCCGTCGAGCGGTCCAACTTCGCGCGTGACGTGCTCTCGCTCGGTCCGAACTACTTCCAGCAGTTCATGAAGGACGGCGACAAGTACAAGGGCCCCTACAAGGACAAGAGCGCCAAGGGCCTGTCCTCGATCGAGACGCCGGACGACACCACGATCGTCTTCCACCTGAACCGGGCCTTCCAGGAGTTCGACTACCTGGTCGCCACGCCGCAGACGGCCCCGGTGCCGCAGGCCAAGGACGACGGCGTCGACTACGTCAAGCACATCGTGTCCTCCGGCTCGTACCAGTTCCAGAGCTACCAGGAGGGCAAGCAGGCCGTCCTGGTCCCGAACAAGAACTGGGACCCGAAGACCGACCCGCTGCGCAAGCAGCTCGCCGACAAGATCGTCGTCAACCTGAAGGTCAACCCGGAGACGATCGACAAGGACCTCCAGTCCGGCGACGCCACCGTCGACCTCGTGGGCACCGGCGTCCAGGCCTCCACCCAGGCGGACCTGCTCAACTCCGCCGACGGCAAGGCCAGCACGGACAACACCTACGGCGGCCGTCTGGTCTACGCGGCGATCAACACCAAGCTGAAGCCGTTCGACAACGTCGCCTGCCGCAAGGCCGTCGAGTACGCCATCGACAAGGTCTCCGTGCAGACCGCCATGGGCGGCCCGATCCGCGGTGACATCGCCTCCACCGTGCTGCCGCCGGACATCACCGGCTACCAGAAGGCGGACGTCTACGCGACCGCCGGCAACAAGGGCGACATCGCCAAGGCCAAGGACCAGATGAAGGCCTGCGGCCAGAAGACCATCAACACCAACATCACGGCGCGGTCCGACCGCCCGGGTGAGGTCGACGCGGCCACCGCGATCATCAACTCGCTGAAGAAGGTCGGCATCAACGCCACCCTCAAGCAGTACCCGGCGGGCAAGTACTTCACCGACTACGCCGGTGTGCCGAAGTTCACCGAGAAGCAGAACATCGGCCTGATGATGATGCAGTGGGGTGCCGACTGGCCCTCCGGCTACGGCTTCCTGCAGCAGATCCTGAACAGCAAGGCGATCAGCCAGTCCGGCAACACCAACCTGTCGCAGTACTCGAACAAGAAGGTCGACGGCCTGCTCGCGCAGGCGATCGCCGAGCCGGACACGGCCAAGCGCAACGCCCTGTACGCGCAGATCGACAAGCAGACGATGGACGACGCCGCGCTGGTCCCGCTGACCTACTTCAAGGTTCTGCTGTACCGCTCGCCGTACGCCACCAACGTGGTCTCCACGGCCGCCTTCAGCGGTCAGTACGACTACCTCAACCTCGGCACCACGAAGAAGTAGCAGCCCCGGAAGGCAGGTGAAGGCATTGGTGCCCGCGGGCTTCGCGGCCCGCGGGCACCAGCGCCGGTCCCCGTGATCTCGTACATCCTCCGCCGGACGTTCGCGGCAGTGATCCTGCTGCTGGTCGTCACCGCGGTCACCTTCGCCATCTTCTTCCTGCTGCCACGGCTCGTCGGCCAGACAGCGGACCAACTGGCGCAGCAGTACATCGGAAAGAGCCCGTCGAAGGCGGACATCGCCGCGGTCAAGCACAACCTCGGTCTGGACCAGCCCGTCTACGTCCAGTACTGGCACTTCATCAAGGGGATCGTGGTCGGCACCGACTACAACCTCGGCCCCAAGACGGTGCACTGCGACGTTCCCTGCTTCGGCTACTCCTTCAAGGATCACGTCGCGGTCTGGTCGCAGCTCACCTCGCGCATCCCGATCACCCTCTCGCTGGCCGCGGGTGCCGCCGTGCTGTGGCTGCTCTCCGGTGTCGCGGTCGGTGTCGTCTCCGCGCTCAAGCCGCGCTCGCTGTTCGACCGCACCTTCATGGGCGTCGCCCTCGCGGGCGTCTCGCTCCCGATGTTCTTCACGGGCAACCTGGCGATCCTGCTCTTCACCTACAAGTGGCCGATCTTCGGCCGCACCTACGTCCCGTTCACCGAGAACCCGGCGCAGTGGGCCAACACCCTGTTCCCCGCCTGGTGTTCGCTCGCCCTGCTGTACTCCGCGATCTACGCCCGGCTCACCCGCTCGGGCATGCTGGAGACGATGAACGAGGACTTCATCCGCACGGCCCGCTCCAAGGGCCTGCCCGAGAGCACCGTCGTCGTCCGGCACGGTCTGCGGGCCGCCCTCACCCCGATCATCACCGTCTTCGGCATGGACGTCGGCCTGCTGCTCGGCGGTGCGGTGATCACCGAGTCCGTGTTCTCGCTGCCCGGTGTCGGCCAGTACGCGGTCCAGGGCATCACCGACAACGACCTGCCGAAGATCCTCGGCGTGACCCTGCTCGCCGCCGCCTTCGTCGTCATCGCAAATCTCCTGGTGGACGTGCTCTACGCCGCCGCCGACCCGCGGGTGAGGCTCTCGTGACCGAACTCTCCAAGACCACCAAGGACGAGACCGCCGGCGACAAGGCGCCCTCGGCCTTCCTGGAGGTCCGCGACCTCAAGGTGCACTTCCCGACCGACGACGGCGTCGTCAAGTCCGTCGACGGGCTCTCCTTCTCGCTGGAGAAGGGCAAGACCCTGGCCATCGTCGGCGAGTCCGGCTCCGGCAAGTCCGTCACCTCGCTCGCCGTCATGGGCCTGCACCGGCTCGGCGCGCGCGGCAAGAACGTGCGGATGTCCGGCGAGATCTGGCTGAACGGCAAGGAACTGGTCGGCGCCTCCCCGGACGAGGTGCGCAAGCTCCGCGGCCGCGAGATGGCGATGATCTTCCAGGACCCGCTGTCCGCGATGCACCCCTACTACAAGGTCGGCGACCAGATCGTCGAGGCCTACCGGGTGCACCACAAGGTCAGCAAGAAGGTCGCCCGGGCGCGCGCCATCGAGATGCTCGACCGCGTCGGCATCCCCGAGCCGGCCAAGCGCGTCGACGGCTACCCGCACGAGTTCTCCGGCGGTATGCGCCAGCGCGCCATGATCGCCATGGCGCTGGTGAACAACCCCGAACTGCTCATCGCGGACGAGCCCACCACCGCCCTCGACGTCACCGTCCAGGCGCAGATCCTCGACCTGATCCGGGACCTCCAGAAGGAGTTCGGCTCCGCGGTCGTCATGATCACCCACGACCTCGGCGTGGTCGCCGAGATCGCCGACGACGTCCTCGTGATGTACGGCGGCCGGTGCGTGGAGCGCGGCCCGGCCGCGCAGGTCTTCGAGAAGCCGCAGCACCCCTACACCTGGGGCCTGCTCGGCTCGATGCCCCGCATCGACCGCGAGACCTCCGAACGGCTCATCCCCGTCAAGGGTCAGCCGCCGAGCCTCATCAACGTCCCCTCGGGCTGTGCCTTCAACCCGCGCTGCCCGTACGCGGACATCCCCGAGGGGAACGTCAGCCGCACGGTGCGCCCCGAGCTGGAACTGGTCGGCGCCGGACACTGGTCCGCCTGCCACCTGTCGGCCGAGGACCGTGAGCGGATCTGGACCGAAGAGATTGCGCCGAAGCTGTGAGTGAGACGAAGAAGACGGACTCCGTCGCCGAGGCCACGGTCCCCGGGCAGGCGTCGGCTCCGGACGAGCGCGAGGTGCTGCTCAAGGTCGAGAACCTGACCAAGCACTTCCCGATCAAGAAGGGCATCCTGCGCCGCCAGGTCGGCGCGGTGAAGGCCGTCGACGGCATCGACTTCGAGGTGCGCAGGGGCGAGACCCTGGGCGTGGTCGGCGAGTCGGGCTGCGGCAAGTCGACCATGGGCCGGGTCATCACCCGCCTCCAGGACCCGACCGGCGGACAGATCACCTTCGAGGGCCAGGACATCACCCGGCTGTCGACCGGCGACATGCGCCCGCTGCGCCGCGACATCCAGATGATCTTCCAGGACCCGTACGGCTCCCTGAACCCCCGGCACACCATCGGCTCGATCGTCTCGGCGCCGTTCCGGCTCCAGGGCGTCGAGCCGGAGGGCGGGGTGAAGAAGGAGGTCCAGCGGCTGCTGGAACTGGTCGGTCTGAGCCCCGAGCACTACAACCGCTACCCGCACGAGTTCTCCGGCGGCCAGCGCCAGCGCATCGGCATCGCCCGCGCGCTCGCCCTGAAGCCGAAGCTGGTCGTGGCCGACGAGCCGGTCTCCGCGCTGGACGTGTCGATCCAGGCCCAGGTCGTCAACCTGATGGACGACCTCCAGGAGGAGCTGGGCCTGACCTACGTCATCATCGCGCACGACCTCTCGGTGGTCCGGCACGTCTCGGACCGGATCGCGGTGATGTACCTCGGCAAGATCGTCGAACTGGCCGACCGCAACGCGCTGTACGAGGCGCCGATGCACCCGTACACCAAGGCGCTGATGTCCGCGGTGCCGGTGCCGGACCCGCAGCGCCGGGGGCAGAAGAGCGAGCGCATCCTGCTGCGCGGGGACGTGCCCTCGCCGATCGCCCCGCCGTCGGGCTGCCGCTTCCACACGCGGTGCTGGAAGGCGACGCAGATCTGCAAGACGACCGAGCCGAAGCTGGTGGAGCTGAAGCCCGGTCAGCGGGTCGCCTGCCACCACCCGGAGAACTTCGCCGACCAGGCCCCGCAGGACACGGTCCTGCTGTCGGCGGCGAAGGAGGCGTCGGAGCTGGTGCCGGACGCGGTGACGTCCGGTGGTGCCGAGGAGCCCGGGACGGACACCGCGTCCGGATCCGCGGGCGACGCGAAGCCCGGGTCCGGTGCGGCGAGCGGCCCGAAGGCGGAGGCCGGGGCGGACGCGAACGCCGAGGCGGAAGAGAAGCCTGCGGCGGACGCGAAGGCCGAGGCGGACGCGAAGCCTGACGCGAACGCGAAGGCCGAGGCCGACGAGAAGCCTGACGCGGACGCGAAGGCCGAGGCCGACGAGAAGCCCGAGGCAGAAGCGAAGACTGAGGCAGAAGCGAAGGCCGACGCCGAGCCCGACGCCGAGCCCGGCGGCGCGAAGTCCGAGGCGGTGTCCGGGACGAAGGCGGAGCCCGCGGCCGAGTCCGAGACTTCGGCGGAGGCCGCGCCGGAGACCTCGGCGGAGGCCGGGGCCGCGGCCGCTTCCGAGCCGGAGTCCGCTTCCGGGCCGGAGTCGGCCCCCGAGGCCGCTCCCGGGTCCGCCTCAGAGGCGTCCGACGGGTCCGCTTCCGCGTCCGGGCCGGAGGCCGACGCCCCCGCCGGGCCGGAGGCCGCGGCCGCCGCCGAGACCTCGGAGGAGCCCGCGAAGCCGGCCAAGGCGAGGAAGCCGCGCGGCAAGTAGCCCAGAAGCTCCACGCAAGGGCATGTACATGCCTGAACGGGAGAGTGCAGAGTCGTCCGTGTCCGACATCTGGTCGGTACACGCTCGAAAGGGACGACTCATGGCACTCTCCCGTTCGGCACGTGCAGGGGCCGTCGCCACCGCGGCGGTCTCCTTCCTCCTGATCGGCGCGGCCCCCGCCCCCACCCCGGGCGCTCCCGGCATCGGCGACCCCTACTTCCCGAACCTGGGCAACGGCGGCTTCGACGCCCTGCACTACGACCTCGACATCGCCTACGCCCCCGACACCGGCCGCCTGGACGGCCGTACGACCCTCACCGCGCGCGCCACCGAGGCCCTCTCCTCCTTCGACCTGGACCTCCAGCGACTGGAGATCACCAAGGTCCAGGTGAACGGCAGACGGGCCGCGTTCAGCCGGGACGGCGACGAGGTCACCGTCACCCCGCGCGGCGCGCTGGCCAAGGGCCGGCGCTTCACCGTGACCGTCACCTACGGCGGCGTACCCCAGCCCCTCAGCGGCCCCATCGTCTTCGGCTCCGAGTACGGCTGGATGAAGACCGCCGACGGAGTCTTCGTCGCCTGCGAGCCCAACGCCGCCTCCACCTGGTTCCCGTCCAGCGACCACCCGTCCGACAAGGCCACCTACGACATCCGGATCAAGGCGCCCGAGGGCCTGACCGGCGTCTCCAACGGCGTGCTGGTCTCGACCCGCGACAAGGGCGGCTCGACGTACACCCACTGGCGCGAGTCGAGGCCGATGGCGACGTATCTGGCCACCGCCACCATCGGCAGGTTCGACGTGCGCACCGGCCGTACCCCCGGCGGCACCCCGGTCTACGTCGCCATCGACCCGGTGCTGAAGAACCGCAACGGCGTCGACGTGTACGCGGTCACCGCCGAGGCCACCGACTACTGGTCGAAGCTCTTCGGGCCCTACCCGTTCGAGGAGACCGGCGCCATCGTGGACGACATGCCCGAGGCCGGGTTCTCGCTGGAGGTGCAGTCCAAGCCCGCGTACTCGGCCGTGCGCGGCGAGGCGACCATCGTGCACGAGCTGGCCCACCAGTGGTTCGGCGACTCGGTGAGCGTGGCGCGGTGGAAGGACGTCTGGCTCAACGAGGGCTTCGCCACCTACGCCCAGTGGCTGTGGTCCGAGCACCGGGGCACCCGCTCGGCGCACGACTCCTTCCTCGCCGAGTACAACGCCACGCCCGCCGGCTCCTCCTTCTGGCGGACCAAGGTCGCCGACCCGCAGCGGGACACCATGTTCGCGTCGGCCGTCTACGACCGCGGCGCCATGACGCTCCAGGTGCTCCGCGAGCGGATCGGCGACAAGGCGTTCTTCGAACTGCTGCCCGCCTGGACGAAGCTCCACCGGTACGGCAACGCGGACACCGCCGACTTCATCCGCCTCGCCGAGCGCGTCAGCGGGCAGCAGCTCGACGACCTGTTCGACACCTGGCTGTTCACCACAGGTAAACCTGCCCTGTGAGCCTGGCTTTGTAAGGTTCAGGCCGGGCGACAGGTGAGAATGTCAGGGTGCAGCTCCAACAGTTCTTCAGCCCCTCCGTCCAGCACACGCTTGACGTGATCGGCATCTTCGTCTTCGCGATCTCCGGCGCGCTGCTGGCCGTCCGGAAGAACTTCGACGTCTTCGGCATCGCCGTCCTCGCCGAGGTCACCGCGCTGGGCGGGGGGCTCTTCCGGGACCTGGTCATCGGGGCCGTGCCCCCGGCGGCCTTCACGGACCTCGGGTACTTCGTCACCCCGCTGCTCGCCACGCTCGTCGTCTTCTTCCTGCACCCGCACGTGGAGCGGATCCAGACGGCGGTCCTGGTCTTCGACGCGGCCGGCCTCGGCCTGTTCTGCGTCAGCGGTACGACGAAGGCGTACGGCTACGGCCTCGGCCTGACCGCGTCGGCGACCCTGGGCCTCGCCACCGCGGTCGGCGGCGGTGTGCTGCGCGACGTCCTCGCCAACGAGGTCCCCTCGCTGCTGCGCTGGGACCGCGACCTGTACGCGGTCCCGGCGATGGTCGGCGCGGGCATGGTGGTGCTGTGCATCCGCTACGACGCGCTGACCCCCCTCACCAGTGGGCTCGCGGCCGTCACGGCCTTTGTGCTGCGCCTGCTCGCGATGCGGTACCACTGGCGAGCGCCGCGCGCGTGGAACCGCCGGTCGACGGTGACCGAGGAGTAGTCCCGTCCGGTCCCGCGGCGCTGCCGGTGGTGCCGGCCGTGCCGGTGGGAGAGCCGGCCTCGCCGTGGGCCGGTCCGGCGCGGCCGGTCAGCGAGTGGTCCGTGCCCCGGGCGCGGTTCTGGCCCATCTGGAGCGTCAGCCAGCGGAACACCGTGGGCACCTGCGGCCGCCACAGCGCCATGGTGTGACCGCCCGCGCTGCGCGGCAGGAAGACCACGTGCACGGTGGTCGGCGCCTTGGCGACCGATTCCAGCGCCAGGCCCGCCTCGTAGCCGTCGCCGGACTCACCGGAGGCGTAGAGGGCGACGGGCGGCGGCACGGCCGCCTTCTTCAGCAGCAGGAACGGGTTGTTCTCGGCGCGCAGCGCGGGGTTCTGCGCGGCCAGCGAGTTCCGCTCGCCGATCGGGTCGTTGTAACCGGACATGCTCACCGCGGCCCGGTACCGGTCGGGGTGCGCCACGGCCAGCTTGACCGCGCAGTGCGCGCCCGCCGAGTAGCCGGCCACGGCCCAGCCCTGCGGCGCCGGCTGGGCGCGGAAGTTGTCCATGACCATCTTCGGCACGTCGATGCTGAGCCAGGTGTCGGCGTTGACCTGCCCCGGGATGTTGGCGCAGCCGGTGTCCACGCCGGCCAGCAGGTTGGTGCGCGGGGCGACCAGGATGAAGGGCGCCACCTGGCCGCTGCGCATCAGCGGCAGCAGCTGCTCGTGCGTCTTCATCGAGCCGAACCAGGCCTTCGCCGAGCCGGGGTATCCGGGCAGCAGCTCGACCACCGGGAACTTCTTGTCGCGGTAGGCCGGCTCGTCGTACTGCGGCGGCAGCCAGACGTAGACCTCGGCGTTCACCCCGGAGACGCGGCCCTTGAGCTGGGTGACGCGCACCCCGCCGGCCGCGCGCATGCCGGGCCCGGTGGCCGCCGTGAAGGTCTGCCTGACCTTGGGCAACCGTTTCACCGCTATGCCGCCGGTGCCGTCGCGGCCGAGGTCGGCGGCCTGCTGGACGTGGTTGCCGGTACCGAAGAGATCGGCCCAGTTGTCGTACAGGTTGTTCTGGTTGTTCACCAGCACGAAGACCAGCGTGACGGCGGTGCCCTGGGCGAACAGCAGCATCAGCACCCGGGTCGCGACGCGCAGGGGCCGGGGCCCGCGTGTGCGCGACCAGAGCAGAAGCGGCAGTATGAGGGCGACCACCGCCAGCACGACGGTCGTGTAGAGGAACGGAGTCCCGGTGAGGCTCATGTCCCCATAGAGGGAAAACAGGGGCCCGGGGTTACGGACGTGTCCGGACACTTACCGAGATATTGCCGGAACCTCACTCGGGAGCCTAAAAAGCTACCGCTTAGTAATTGCTTGTTGTACCGTTCAAGCCATGTCTGACGCAGCTTCCGCAGCAGCCGCACGGGCCCTGATCGGCGACAGCGAGTTCGACCGCGACACCGCCGTCCTCCGCCGCGAGGAGGGGGTCTACGACCTCGAACTCTCGGCCGGCTGGACCATCCTCGGCGCCGTCAACGGCGGCTATCTGCTGGCCGTGCTCGGCCGGGCCCTCGGGGACGCCCTCCCGCACCCGGACCCGTTCACCATCTCCGCGCACTACCTGACCGCCTCGCGGCCCGGCAAGGCCGTCGTGCGCACCCAGACGGTCCGCACCGGGCGCACCCTCTCCACCGGCCAGGCCTCGCTCTTCCAGTACGATGAGGAGGGCAACGAGGTCGAGCGCATCCGCGTCCTCGCCTCCTACGGCGACCTCGCCCGTCTCCCCGACGACGTCCGCACGACCGCGACGCCGCCCTCGATCCCGCCGATGGAGCAGTGCTTCGGTCCCGAGGACGGCCCCGATCCGCTCCAGGGCGGCTCCGCCATCGCCGACCGGCTGATGCTGCGGCTGGACCCCGCGACCCTCGGCTGGGCGCTCGGCCGGCCCTCCGGCAGGGGCGAGATGCGCGCCTGGTTCGGCCTCGCCGACGGCCGTGACGCCGACCCGCTCTCCCTGCTGCTCGCGGTGGACGCCCTGCCGCCCACCGCCTTCGAGATGGGCCTCGCGGGCTGGGTGCCCACCGTCGAACTGACGGTCCACGTCCGGCACCGCCCGGCCCCCGGCCCGCTGCGGGTGTCGATCACCACCCGCAACCTGGCCGGCGGCTTCCTGGAGGAGGACGCCGAGGTCTGGGACAGCGCGGACCGGCTGGTGGCCCAGTCCCGGCAGCTCGCCCGGGTCAGGCTCGGCTGAGCGGGGCGCGGCCCAGCCAGGCCGCCAGCTGCTCGTAGGGGCCCGTGTCCCCGGGAGCCTCCCGGCGGGCGCCGAACGGCGTCCGCTCGTCCCGGGGGCGCGAGTCCGGCAGCACCCGGCGGGCCGTCGCGAGGGCGAACTCGGCCAACTCCGCGTCGAGCGGGAGCGGGTGGCCGAGCGCCTCGGAGAGGTCCCAGGTGTGGGTGACCAGCTCCATCACATAACCGGACAGGGCCGCGTGCCCGGGGATCGACTCGCCCCAGGGCACCGTCACCGGCGCGGTCATCCGCTCGTCGCCCTCCCATGCCTTCAGCACCCGGATCCGCACCTCGTCGTAGGCGGCCGGCCAGCCGTCGTCCGGGACGCCCTCGGCGACCGGCTCGACGGCCGGTCCGTCACCGCCCTCCCCGACGACCGCGATCCGGCGGGTGCCGCCGACGACATGGCTCAGCAGCGCCCGCACGTCGAACTCGGAGCAGGGGGTGGGCCCGGCGAGGTCCTCGGGCCGCACCGCCGCGATGACGGCCGCCGCCTGCTCGGTGGCGCGGGTGTAGACGGGGCGGGGGTCGGTGAAACCGGTGGTCATGGCGTTCCTCTCGTAAGGCGTCACGGGACGAGGGTGCGCCGATAACCTGACAGAATCCGTCAACATTTGCGGGCCGTTCCGCGACCGGGCGATGCTGGCCCCGTGAAGTCCGACCGGCTGCTGTCGATCCTGCTGCTCCTCCAGACCCGGGGCCGGGTGCCCGCGCGTGAACTCGCCGAGCGGCTGGAGGTGTCGGTGCGCACCGTCTACCGGGACGTCGAGGCGCTGTCCGCCGCCGGTGTCCCGGTCTACGCCGAGCGCGGGCGGCACGGCGGCATCGCGCTCCTCGCCGGGTTCCGCACCGACGTCACGGGGCTGACCGCCGACGAGTCCCGCGCCCTGTTCGTGCTGGCCGCCGAGGGCGCCCATGCCGCGCTCGGCCTCGACGCGGCCCTCGGCTCGGCCCTGCGCAAGGTGATGGCCGCGCTGCCGGCGCCGTACCGGCCCGCCGCCGAGGTGACCAGCCGCCGCGTCCTGGTCGACGCCACCCGCTGGAAGGGCGGCCCGCGGCAGGCCGTCGACCTGGAGGTGCTGCGGGACGCCGTGTTCAGCGACCGGCGCCTCGCGCTGCGCTACCGGCACAGCGGGCAGCGGGAGGCACGGGCGTACACCGTGGACCCGTACGGCCTGGTCGCCAAGGCCGGCATCTGGTACCTGGTCGCCGACGCCCGCGCGCGGCCCCGGCTGTTCCGCGCCGACCGGGTCCGCTCGGCCCGGCTGCTCGACGATCCCGTACGGCGCAGGCCCGGCGTCGAACTCGCGGACGTGTGGGAGGTGTTGCGCCGCCAGGTGGAGGAGCGGCCGGGCGGGATCGAGGTCACGGTGCGGGTGCGGCGGGAACGGCTCGACATGTTCCGCCGGATGGCCGCGGCCGACCTCACGGACCTGCCCGAGGACGACGGCGAGGGCGACTGGGTCACCGCCCGGCTGACCTACCCGGTGCTGCGCGCCGTGCGCCAACTCCTCGCGTTCTCCGACCAGGTGGAGATCGTGGACCCGCCCGAGGCGCGCGCGGAACTGCTCGACGGGGTGCGCGCGGTCGGCGCGCTGTACGAACGGCCGTGACGGGCCGGGGAGTTCAGTCCAGCCAGTGGTCGCGGCCGATGGTGATGAGCCGCAGCTGGCGGGTGGCCCGCCGGGTGACCCGTGCGCGCTCCTCGGCCGGGCCCTCCAGCGCCTCCAGGAACAGGGAGGCGGTGATCAGCATCTGGTCGACGTAGAGGTGCGCGAGCATCAGCACGTCCGCCTCGCTCCAGCCTTCCGTCTGCGGGTCCTTGACCAGCTCGGCCTTCACTTCCTCGGCGAACCGGTCCAGCTGGCCGCCGATGGCCTCGCGCACCGGCTGCACCCCGCCGTTGCGCTCGCGGGCGATGAACCGCACGTGCGCGGGGTGCGCGGCCACGTAGTCGGCGATCAGCTCGATGCCGCGCGCGATGCGCTCCTCGCTGTCGCCGGTCGTCGCCACCGTCTCGCGCACCATCGGGTGCAGGCTGCCCAGCGCCTCGTCGACCAGGGCCACACCGAGGTCGGCGATCGAGCGGAAGTGCCGGTAGAAGGCGGTGGGGGAGACGCCGACGGCCCGGGTGACCTCGCGCAGGCCCAGGCTGCTCAGGCTCTGCTCCGCCAGCAGCGCGAGCGCCGCGTCGAGGAACGCCTGCCGGGTCTTCTGCTTCTGCGCCTGCCGGATGCCGAGGGTGTGACTCATGTCATCCAGTTAACAACTGTTCTCTGGAATTGGAAAGCCGTCCGACGGGTTATCCTCGAAGTCAGTGAACAACTGTTACTACAACTGTTCACCGAGACTTCACAGAGACCGGAACGCGAGGCATCCCAGAGGGGGGACCCGATTCCCATGCTGTTCCTCGTCGCCGCATTCATGCTGCTCGGTGTGGTGCTGGGCACCGTGGCCCACGCGCCGCTGACCGTCACCGGCGCGCTGGCCGCCGTCATCGCCGTCTGGCTCGGCGTCTTCGCCGTCCGCGAGCGCCTCGGCCGCCGCCGCCACACCTCGGCCGACTGACCGTCCGACGACCACCATCGGGAGCTGAGCACCATGCAACTCACCGCACCGGCCACGAGCCGCACCGACACCCCGGCCCGCACCCGCACCCGCGACGCCGACGGCATGGCTGTCGCGTCCTTCATCCTCGGCCTGCTCGGCCTGCTCGTGCTGAACCTCTTCCTCGGCCCGGTCGCCATCGTCCTGGCCGCCGTCTCCCTGTGGCGCGGCACCGCCCGCCGGGGCCGCGCCTACCTGGGTCTCGCCCTGGGCGTGGCCGACCTCGCGGTCCTGCTGGCCGCGATGCAGATGTCCCACACGGTCTCCTGGAGCCTGTGACGCGGCAGCGGGCGGGCGGCCGCCGCGCCGCCGCGACCCCGCCGCCACGTCCGGCCGCGCCGGGGTGTGCCGGCCGGTCAAAGTAGACTCTGCACACCATGGCTTACCTCGACCACGCCGCGACCACCCCCATGCTCCCGGAGGCGGCAGAGGCTCTGACCGCCCGGTTGGGCATCACGGGCAACGCCTCCTCCCTGCACGCCTCCGGCCGCCAGGCCCGCCGTACGGTCGAGGAATCCCGCGAGACCCTCGCGGAAGCGCTCGGCGCCCGTCCCAGCGAGGTCGTCTTCACCTCCGGCGGCACCGAGGCCGACAACCTCGCCGTGAAGGGCCTGTACTGGTCCCGCCGCGCCGCCGACCCTGCCCGCACCCGCGTGCTGTCCAGCCCCGTCGAGCACCACGCCGTCCTCGACGCCGTGCACTGGCTCGGCGAGCACGAGGGCGCCACCGTCGAGTACCTGCCCGTCGACGCCCACGGCCGCGTCCACCCCGAGGCCCTGCGCGAGGCCATCGCCCGCAACCCCGAGGACGTCGCCCTGGCCACCGTGATGTGGGCCAACAACGAGATCGGCACCATCATGCCGATCCGTCAACTCGCCGATGTCGCCGCCGAGTTCGGTGTCCCGCTGCACGCCGACGCGGTCCAGGCCTTCGGGCAGGTCCCGCTGGACTTCGGCGCCTCGGGCCTGGCCGCGATGACCGTCTCGGGCCACAAGATCGGCGGCCCCTACGGCATCGGCGCGCTGCTGCTCGGCCGCGAGCACACCCCGGTCCCCGTGCTGCACGGCGGCGGTCAGGAGCGGCACGTGCGCTCCGGCACCCTCGACGTCCCCGCCATCGCCTCCTTCGCCGTCGCCGGCCGGATCGCCGCCGCGCGGCAGGAGCGGTTCGCGAGCGAAGTCGGCGCGCTGCGCGACCGGTTGGCGGACGCCGTGCGCGCCGCCGTGCCGGACGCGATCCTCGGCGGCGACCCCGCGCCCGGCGGGCGGCTGCCCGCCAACGCGCACTTCACCTTCCCCGGTTGCGAGGGCGACTCCCTGCTGCTCCTGCTGGACGCCCAGGGCATCGAGTGCTCCACCGGCTCCGCCTGCACCGCGGGCGTCGCCCAGCCCAGCCACGTCCTGCTCGCCACGGGGGTGGACCCGGACCTGGCCCGCGGCACCCTGCGCTTCTCGCTCGGCCACACCTCCACCGAGGCGGACGTGGCCGCGGTCGCCGAGGCCATCGGCCCGGCGGTGGAACGCGCCCGGGCGGCCGGTCTCACCTGAGCCCCGCGCACCGGCCCCGGACACACGAAACGACCTACGAGGCGGGTTCCCTTCGCCGGCATTGTCCGGATCAGGTACTGGGGGTCGCCTTCCGGTCTCGCGACCTTCCGGCCTCTCAGCCCGAGCGTCGACGTCGGCACCAGCGGATACCTCGCGGTGTCACGCTGACGTCGGCTACTCCGCTTGGACTCCCTCACTCGTCCCGTAGGCCTGCGTCCAGAATAGAACCGCACATACCAGACATAAAGGGTCTGGTCCATGATTTTTCCGGGCCCGGTTCCCGCCGCCCCGTACCCTGGAAGCGTTATGACTGAGACCTCGCAGCGCCCCCTCCGCGTCCTCGCCGCCATGTCCGGCGGGGTGGACTCCGCCGTCGCCGCCGCGCGTGCCGCGGAAGCCGGCCATGACGTCACCGGCGTCCATCTCGCGCTCTCCGCGAACCCCCAGTCCTTCCGCACCGGCGCGCGGGGCTGTTGCACCATCGAGGACTCCCGCGACGCCCGCCGCGCCGCCGACGTCATCGGCATCCCCTTCTACGTCTGGGACCTCGCCGACCGCTTCCGCGAGGACGTCGTGGAGGACTTCATCGCCGAGTACGAGGCCGGCCGCACCCCCAACCCCTGCCTGCGCTGCAACGAGAAGATCAAGTTCGCCGCGCTGCTCGACAAGGCGCTGGCCCTCGGGTTCGACGCCGTCTGCACCGGCCACTACGCCAAGGTGATCGTCCGCGAGGACGGCTCCCGCGAGCTGCACCGCGCCTCCGACATGGCCAAGGACCAGTCGTACGTCCTCGGCGTGCTGGACGAGAAGCAGCTGGCGCACGCGATGTTCCCGCTCGGCGACACGGTCACCACCAAGGAGGAGATCCGCGCCGAGGCCGAGCGCCGGGGCCTGGCGGTCGCCAAGAAGCCCGACTCGCACGACATCTGCTTCATCGCCGACGGCGACACCCAGGGCTTCCTCGCCCGGCGGCTCGGCAAGGCCGAGGGCGACATCGTGGACGAGTCCGGCACCCGGCTGGGCACGCACGAGGGCGCGTACGGCTTCACGATCGGCCAGCGCAAGGGACTGCGCATCGGCACCCCGGCCCCCGACGGCAAGCCCCGCTACGTCCTCGACATCTCCCCGGTGACCAACACGGTCACCGTCGGCCCGGCCGACGCCCTGGACGTGGTGGGCCTGACCGCGATCAAGCCCCGCTGGTGCGGCACCGCCCCCACCGGCCCCGGCACCTACACCGCCCAGCTGCGCGCCCACGGCGGCGAGACCGAGGTGCGCGCCGAACCGGTCGACGGCGAACTGCGCGTCACCTTCACCGAGCCGGTCCGCGGCGTCGCACCCGGCCAGGCGATCGTGCTCTACGACGGCACCCGCGTGGTCGGCTCGGCGACGATCGCCTCCACCACCCGGGCGACGGCGGCGGCGTGACCCCACCCGGCCCCTGAGGGCCGTCCGCCCGTCCCGGCGTTCGCCGCGGACCCACCGGGCGGGACCGCGGCGTGCGCCGGCTACGACGTGAGGAAGTCGGCCAGTACCGAACCCAGGACGTCCGGTTCGACCATGTGGGTCTGGCCCTCCAGGACCCGGCACTCGCCCCGGGGCACCGTCTCCGCGATGTCCCGGCAGGCCCGGCGCATCCACTCCGGGCTCGCGCCGCCCGCGAGCGCCAGCAGGGGCACCGGGACGGCGGCCAGCCGGTCGCGCGGGAGCAGGCCGTCGGCCATGACGGCGTCGTCGTACGCGAGGCTCGGCGCGGCCGCCTCCATGCCGGGCCACATGGGGGACTGGCGGGCACGCCGGATCACCTCCTCGCCGAGCCCGGTGAGCCGCAGGAACAGCTCCACCGCGTCCCCGCGCCGGCCCTCCGCGAGCGCCCGGTTCAGGTTCTCCTTGTAGACGGCCTCCCGCTCGGCGCCGCCCGCCAGATGGTCCGCGTACGGCACCTCGTACACCGCGGCCCGGGTGACCGGCAGGCCGTCCGCCAGCGCGTCCAGCACCAGCGCCCCGCCCGAGGAGACCCCGAACAGCGCCGCCTCGCCGCCCACCGCGGCCAGCAGCGCGGCCAGGTCCTCGACCTCGCGCGCCACCTCGTACGGCTTCGTGTCGCCGCTCGCACCGCGGCCCCGGCGGTCGTAGACGACGGCCGTCACCCGGCCGGCGAGCCGCTCGGCCAGGGGGGCCAGCGTGCCGCCGGTGGACATCGCGCCGCTCACCAGGATCACCACGGGCCCCTCGCCCGTCACCCGGTACGCGAGAGAGGTGCCGTCGCGGGAAGTCGTCTTGTTGTCCATGTCGGTGCAGACTGCCGCACGACGGCGGGGACGGCGGTCACGACACGTCGACGTCGTAGAAGCAGAGGTGGTCCTTGATCGGCGCGACCTCCGGCTTCGGGTCCGGGTAGGCCCAGGCCAGATCGGGCGCGTCCGGCAGCGACCAGTAGGACGCCGTGCCCTTGAACGGGCAGACCGTGTGCGTCCCCGAGGGGGTCAGCAGGTCGAGGCGCACGTCCTCGGCCGGGATGTAGTACCGCACCGGGCAGCCCGTCTCGCGCAGCAGCAGCGGACGGTCGGTCTCCGCGAGCACCTGGTCGCCGTGCACCACGCGCACGTGCCGCTCGCCGGGTTCGATGGTGATGGTGTGTCCTTCGGCCATACCTGGACAGCGCCGTACGGGCAGGAGTTCTTCCCGCGTACGGTAGAGGCCATGAACATCTGCGTCTTCCTGTCCGCCGCCGACCTCGACGAGCGCTACACCCGTCCCGCCCGCGAGTTCGCGAAACTGATCGGCAAGGGCGGCCACACCCTGGTGTGGGGCGGCTCCAACGTCGGTCTGATGAAGGTCGTCGCGGACGGCGTGGAGGAGGCCGGCGGCCGCCTGGTGGGCGTGTCCGTGGAGTTCCTCGCCAACAAGACGCGGCCCGGCGCCGACGAGATGGTGATCGCCCCCGACCTCGCCGAGCGCAAGAAGCTGCTCCTGGACAAGGCCGACGCCGTGGTCATCATGGTGGGCGGCACCGGCACCCTGGACGAGGCCACCGAGATCCTGGAGCTGAAGAAGCACGGCCGCACCCACAAGCCCGTGGTGCTGCTGAACACCGCCGGGTTCTACGACGGCCTGCGCGAGCAGTTCCGCCGCATGGAGGACGAGGGCTTCCTGCCGCGGCCCCTGGCCGACCTGGTGTTCTTCGCCGAGGAGCCGGTCGGGGCGATGGCCTACCTGGAGGAGCAGACGGGCACCCGCTGATGCGAGCATGGCGGGTATGGCTACACATGTGATCACCGGGGCCGGTTCCGGCATCGGCGCGGCCGTCGCCCGCCGCCTGCACGCGCGCGGCGACGAACTCGTCCTGCACGCCCGCGACGCGGGCCGCGCCAAGGAACTGGCCGCCGAGTTCCCCGGCGCCCGCACCCTGGTCGGCGACCTCGCGGAACCGGACCGGCTCTCCTGGGCGTTCTCCCACCAGACCCTGCCCGACCGGGTGGACTCCCTGCTGCACATCGCCGGCGTGGTGGACCTCGGCGGGATCGGCGAGCTGACCCCGAAGTCCTGGCACCACCAGCTCGGCGTCAACCTGGTCGCGCCCGCCGAGCTGACCCGGCTGCTGCTGCCCCAGCTGCGCGCGTCCCGCGGACACGTCCTCTTCGTCAACTCCGGGGCCGGCCTGAACGCCAACGCCGGCTGGGGCGCCTACGCCGCCTCCAAGCACGGTCTCAAGGCCCTCGCCGACGCGCTGCGCCAGGAGGAGCACGCCGCCGGCGTCCGCGTCACCTCCGTCTACCCCGGCCGCACCGCCAGCCCCATGCAGGCCAAGGTGCACCAGCAGGAGGGCAAGGAGTACGACGCCGGCAAGTGGATCGACCCCGAATCGGTCGCCACGACCATCCTCATGGCCCTCGACCTGCCCCGTGACGCCGAGGTCAACGACCTGACGGTACGCCCGGGCCGCTGACCGGCGCCTACGCATTCCGTAGGCTTCCCTGGTGAGCGAAAACAGCGTGTTCAGGTTCGCCGGGGCCACCGGAGTCGGGTCCATGCCCGGCGGGGACGCCCGGGAGGCCGCCAAGACCGTCACCGGGTCCTTCGAGGACTTCCCGTTTCTGGCCGAGCTGCCCGCCCGGGGCCCCGGCGCCGACATGATCGGCCGCACCGCCGGAATGCTGGTCGAGCTGTACGCGCGCGTGGAACCCAGCGGCTGGCGGCTCGGGGACCGGCCCGGCCGGGACACCCGCAGGGCGTGGTCGTTCCTGCGCGAGGACCTGGACGCCCTCGAGGAGTTCACCCAGGGGTACGAGGGCGATCTGAAGGTGCAGGCGGTCGGGCCCTGGACGCTCGCCGCCGCCCTGGAGCTGCGTGGCGGCGAGGCGGCCCTCTCGGACGCCGGCGCCTGCCGGGACCTCGCCGCCTCCCTCGCCGAGGGACTGCGGCTGCACCTCGCCGAGGTCCGGCGCCGCGTCCCCGGCGCCCGGATCGTGCTCCAGCTCGACGAGCCCTCCCTCACCGCCGTGCTGCGCGGGCAGGTCCGCACCGCCAGTGGCTACCGCACCCACCGCGCCGTCGACCGCCAGACCGTGGAGGCGACCCTGCGCGACGTGATCGGCGCCCACCCCGGCGGTCCCGTGGCCGTCCACTCCTGCGCCCCCGACGTGCCGTTCGCGCTGCTGCGCCGGGCCGGGGCCGACGCGATCTCCTTCGACTTCGCGCTCCTCACCGAACGTGACGACGAGGCGATCGGCGAGGCCGTGGAGGGCGGCACCCGCCTGTTCGCCGGTGTCGTGCCGGGCACGGACGGCCCATTGTCGGACCCTGCCGGTAGCGTCATGGGTGTCAGGACGTTGTGGCGCAGGCTGGGGCTGCACCCGGGCCTGCTCGCCGAGGCGGTCACCCTCACCCCGGCGTGCGGTCTCGCGGGCGCTTCCCCCGCCTACGCGCGCCAGGCGCTCGCCCACTGCGTCCGGGCGGCGAGATCCCTCGCGGACAACCCAGAGTAACGGGAGGACAACACGGTGGCCGGCGACAAGCAGGCGGAGACGACGGCGGTGCCCGCAGAGGCCCGCGACAGGCACGCGCAGCTGGCGGAGCAGGTCGAGGAGCACCGCTTCCGGTACTACGTGAAGGACGCTCCCGTCATCAGCGACGCGGAGTTCGACCAGCTCCTGAAGTCCCTGGAGGCCCTGGAGGAGAAGTACCCGGAGCTGCGCGGCCCCGACTCGCCCACCCAGAAGGTGGCCGGGTCGTACCAGACGGAGTTCACCGCGGTCGAACACCGCCAGCGCATGCTCTCCCTCGACAACACCTTCAACGACGACGAGCTGGCCGCCTGGGCCGACCGCATCGCCCGTGAACTCGGCGACCAGGAGTACCACTTCCTGTGCGAGCTGAAGGTCGACGGCCTCGCGGTCAACCTCACCTACGAGCACGGCCGCCTCACCCGCGCCGCCACCCGCGGCGACGGCCGCACCGGCGAGGACATCACGCCCAACGTCCGCACCATCGCGGAGATCCCGGACCGTCTGACGGGCGACGAGGTCCCCGCCCTGGTGGAGATCCGCGGCGAGGTCTACTTCCCGATGGAGAAGTTCCTCGAACTCAACGAGCGCCTGGTAGCGGCCGGCGACAAGCCCTTCGCCAACCCCCGCAACGCGGCGGCCGGTTCGCTGCGCCAGAAGGACCCCCGCGTCACCGCCACCCGCCCGCTGCACATGGTGGTGCACGGCATCGGCGCCCTGGAGGGGTTCACCGGCATGACCCGCCTCTCCCAGGCGTACGACCTGCTGAAGAGCTGGGGCCTGCCCACCTCGCGGCACAACCGGGTGGTCGACGACCTCGACGGCGTAAGGGAGTTCATCGCCTACTACGGCGAGAACCGCCACTCCGTGGAGCACGAGATCGACGGCGTCGTCGTCAAGCTGGACGAGCTGCGCCTCCAGGGCCGCCTCGGCTCCACCGCGCGGGCGCCCCGCTGGGCCATCGCCTACAAGTACGCCCCCGAGGAGGTCAACACCAAGCTCATCGACATCAAGGTGGGCGTCGGCCGCACCGGCCGGGTCACGCCGTACGCCCAGGTCGAGCCGGTCACGGTGGCGGGCAGCGAGGTCGAGTTCGCCACCCTGCACAACCAGGAGGTCGTCAAGGCCAAGGGCGTCCTCATCGGGGACACGGTCGTCATCCGCAAGGCCGGTGACGTCATCCCGGAGATTCTCGGCCCGGTGGTCGACCTCAGGGACGGCGGCGAGCGGGAGTTCGTGATGCCGGGCGAGTGCCCCGAGTGCGGCACCCCGCTGCGGCCCATGAAGGAGGGCGACATCGACCTCCGCTGCCCCAACGCCCGTACGTGTCCCGCCCAGTTGCGCGAGCGGGTCTCCTATCTGGCGGGCCGGGAGTGCCTGGACATCGAGCACTTCGGCGAGGTGGCCGCCGCCGCGCTCACCCGCCCGCTGGAGCCGGCCGACCCGCCGCTGGTGGACGAGGGCGACCTGTTCGACCTGACGGTGGAGAAGCTGCTCCCCATCAAGGCCTACGTCCTGGACCAGGACAGCGGACTGCCCAAGCGCGACCCCAAGACGGGCGAGGAGAAGGTCGTCACCGTCTTCGCCAACCAGAAGGGCGAGCCGAAGAAGAACACCCTGGCCCTGCTGGAGAACATCGAGGCGGCCAAGTCCCGCCCGCTCGCCCGTTTCCTGAACGGACTGTCCATCCGGCACGTCGGACCGGTCGCCGCGCAGGCCCTCGCCCGCGAGTTCCGCTCCGTCGACCGAATCGAACAGGCCACCGAGGAGGAGCTGGCGGCCACCGACGGCGTCGGCCCGATCATCGCCGCGGCGGTCAAGGAGTGGTTCGCGGAGGAGTGGCACCGGGAGATCGTGCGCAAGTGGAAGGCCGCGGGCGTCCCGCTGGAGGAGCAGGTCAGCGAGGAGGCGGAGGGTCCGCGTCCGCTGGAGGGGCTCACCGTCGTGGTCACCGGCACCCTGGAGAAGTTCACCCGGGACGGCGCCAAGGAGGCGCTGCAGAGCCGGGGCGCCAAGGTGACCGGCTCGGTCTCCAAGAAGACGTCGTTCGTCGTCGTGGGTGACAACCCGGGCTCGAAGTACGACAAGGCCGTGCAATCGAAGGTACCGGTGCTCGACGAGGACGGATTCGGCGTCCTGTTGGAGCAGGGCCCCGAGGCCGCGGCCGAAGTGGCGCTTCCGACCGAGGAGTAGCGGTTGAAGGCCACCCGATCGGCGCATACCAGTTGCATACGGGTGGTCCGGGCGCATTCGGGCAACCGCCGACGACCGGTGCCCGTGGAAGCCCTGCGCGGCCTAGTGTTGAGATGTGCACCTGCCGAGCCCGGCGGCGGCCGGGGCATCCCCCTGCCCGCCGCGGGCGCGGCAAGGGTTCTTCAGCGCGAAGCCGCCGATGGTGTCGGACATCGGGCCGCGTGGCGTGGGCACCGCCGGCTGTGAGAGGGACGGGAATGGAACCGACCGAGAGCGTCGCCCCGGACTCACGGCTGCGCCTGCGCCGCCGCGCCGTCGCCTGGCGGGAGATCCTGCGTCCGGGCGCCGGGCGCACCCGCCCGCGCGTCCGCCCGGCCGCGGCCGGCGCCGCCCGGCCGCTTCCCCGTCCGCCGCTGACCGTCGAACCCGTCCCCGGCCTCGGCGCCGGCCAGGAGCCCGGACGCCGACTGGCCCGGCCCGCGCTGCCCGCCGCCGTCGTCGCCGCCGCGGCCGTCGTCCTGGGCGCCGGCTTCTACGGCGCCTTCAGCGGCCGGCACGCCCTCTTCCCGTCCGGCACCGCCGGCTGGTCGCTGGCCCTGCTCACCGGGATCATCGTCGGCCACCTCGTGATGCTGGGCCGCGCCCGCTGGTGGGGCGGCACCGGCTCGGGCGCCGCCCTCACCCTCGCCGTGCTGCTGCTCTTCGGCTGGGTCAGCGCGGGCATGATCAGCCTCACCGTCGTCGTCCTGGTGGGCATAGCCCGCCGGCAGCGCTGGCGGCAGGGCGTGCTGCACGGCGCGGCGGACCTGCTCGGCATCGCCGTCGGAGCCCTGCTGCTCGCCGCGTTCGGCCGGTTCCCCAGCGTCGAGGCGCCCTGGCGCACGCACAGCTGGAGCGTCGCCACCGTGCCCGAGATCGTCCTGGTCGCCGTCGCCTACCTGGCGGTCAGCCGGGGTCTGCTGTGGTACCTGAACGCCCCGCGTGACGGCGCGTTGCCCGCCATCGCCCGTCCCGCGCTGGTCAGACAGGGCCTGGTGGCGGTGGCCCTGCTCGGGATCGCGCCGCTGCTGTGCGTGGTCGCCGACGCCCAGCCGATCCTGCTGCCGCTGTTCGCGATCCCGCTGATCGCCATCGACTCGGCGCTGTGGATGGCCCGCGCGCGGGCCGAGGAGCAGCTGCGCGACCCGCTGACCGGGCTGCCCAACCGGCAGTGGCTCCAGGAGCGGATCTGGACCGCGCTGGACGAGGCGGACCGCGTCGGGGCCCGTTCCGCGCTGATGCTGATCGACCTCGACCGCTTCCGCTCGGTCAACGACACCCTCGGCCATCTCGCCGGCGACCGGCTGCTGTTGCAGATCGCCGAGCGGCTGCGGCTCGCCCTGCCGCGCGGCGCGGAGGCGGCCCGGCTCGGCGGGGACGAGTTCGCCGTCTTACTGCCCGTCGCCGACTCCACCACGTCGGCGATGCGCGTCGCCCGCGGCCTGGTCACCGCGCTCAGCTCCCCGCTCGACCTGGACGGCCTCACCCTCGTCCTGGAGGCCAGCGCCGGGGTCGCCGTCTTCCCGGACCACGCCATGGAGGCGGAGGGGCTGCTGCGCCGGGCCGACGTGGCCATGTACCAGGCGAAGAGGGACCGCACGGGGGTCGAGGTCTACGAGTCCAAGCGGGACTCCAACACCCCCGACCGGCTCGGCCTGCTCGGCGATCTGCGCCGGGCGCTGGACGCGCACGAGGTGCAGCTGCACTACCAGCCCAAGGTCCGCTTCGACGGCCAGGTCGCGGGTCTGGAGGCGCTGGTGCGGTGGGTGCATCCCGAACGCGGGAAGGTGCCGCCGGACGAGTTCATCGCGATCGCCGAGTCGTCCGGGCTGATGCCTCACCTCACCGAGTACGTGCTGGAGACCGCCCTCGCCCAGGTCGCCCGCTGGCGGGCGCAGGGCCTGCGGGTCCCGGTCGCGGTCAACGTCTCCCCGCGCGACGTCCACACCCCCGGCTTCGCCGGCTCGGTCGCCGCGCGGCTGGCCCGGCACGGGGTCCCGGCGGGCGCGCTGCAACTGGAGATCACCGAGCACGTCCTGCTGGAGGACCCGCAGCGGGCCGCGGACACCCTCGCGGCGCTGACCGGGCACGGCGTGAAGATGTCCCTGGACGACTTCGGCACCGGGTACTCCTCGCTGGTGCACCTGCGCCGGCTGCCGGTCAGCGAGCTGAAGATCGACCGCTCCTTCGTGGCCCGGCTGGCCGTGGACACCGAGGACGCGGAGATCGTGCGCTGTACCGTCGACCTCGCCCACTCCCTGGGCCTGCTCGTCGTCGCCGAGGGCGTGGAGGACGACGAGACCTGGGAACGGCTGCGCGACCTCGGCTGCGACGCGGTACAGGGCTGGCTGGTCGCGGCGGCGATGCCGGCGGACGAGACGACGGGGTGGCTCCGGGCCCGGGAAGCGAGCGCGTGCGGCGCCTCGGCCCTTCCTCCGGCCCGCCCCTGACGGCAGGCCCGGCGCCGGCCCCGGGCCCGGCGCGGCCCGTCGCGCGGGTCCCCGTGCCCCTCCCGCTACTCGTCCCCGGCCTTCGCGAAGCGGTCCACCAGGAGGTGTAGGCGCCGGGCGTGGGCCGGTTCCGGCAGGCGGCCGCTGCGCACGAGTGTCGCCAGGCCGTGCAGCGCGGCCCAGAAGGTCTCCGCCACCAGGCCGGGTTCCTCGCCGGGCGCGGTGACCGGCGTCACGACCGCCAGCAGCTGGCCGAAGGCCTCCTGGAGGGCCGCCGGGGCCTCCGGGGTCGCGAACGGCAGGTCGACCAGGTGGGTGAACATCGCGTCGTAGAGGGCGGGCCGGCGGCGGGCGAAGGACGTGTACGTCTGCGCCACGGCCGCCAGGGCGGACCGTGTGCCCGGCGCCGCCTCCCGCGCGCGGCGCATCTCCACCGCCAGCTCCGCGCAGCCCTCCACCGCGACCGCCGCCATGATCGCGCCCTTGCCCTTGAAATGGCTGTAGAGGACCGGCTGGCTGTACTCGATCTCGGCGGCCAGCCGGCGCGTGGTCACCGCGTCCCAGCCCTCCGCCTCGGCCAGTTCCCGGGCCGCCGTCACGATCAGCCGCCTGCGCTCCGCTCGTTCGCGCTCCCGGCGCGTCTGGATCGTCATGGCGGTGATTCTAGCAATGCTAGCCATTCTGTCGGCGCTCTGTTAGCGTCACTCTCATTCCTAGCGTTGCTAGCAAAAAGGGGGAGTCGTGACCGTCACCGCCTACACCCTGGCCGTGCTGCTCGATCTGTTCTGCCTGTTCCTCGGCTACCGCTTCTGGTTCCGGCCCGGCCCCGCCGCCGCCGGCTACGGCGTCCCGGCCGATCCTCGGGGAGACGCCGGTGCCTACCTGTCCGTCAAGGGCCTCAGGGATGGCACCTTCGGCGTGGTGGGCCTGCTCCTGCTCGCCTTCGCGGGGGCGCGGGCCGAGGCCTGGTTCATGGCCGGCGTGGCCCTCGTCCCGCTCCTGGACACCCGGATAGTCCTGCGCCACCGCGGCCCTAAGGCCGTCGCGTTCGGCGTCCACCTCGCCACCGCCGTCGTCGTTCTGGTCAGCGCCGCGCTGCTCTTCGCGGCCTGACCGGCCCCCCGGGCGCGCCGGCCGGCACCGTTCGGCGGCGTGCCCGGGGAAACCGTTTAACGGCCACCCCGCCCGGCCCCATAGGATTGGCCCCAAAACACACACACTCACCCCAGAGGATCGCTGCATGCCTGGCATCACGCGCGAGGAGGTCGCCCACCTCGCCCGGCTGGCGCGTCTGGAGCTGAAGCCCGAAGAGCTCGACCACTTCGCGGGACAGCTGGACGACATCATCGGCGCGGTCGCCCGCGTCAGCGAGGTCGCCGACCAAGACGTACCGCCGACCTCGCACCCGCTCCCGCTGACGAACGTCATGCGGGCGGACGAGGTCCGTCCCTCGCTCACCCCCGAGCAGGCGCTCTCCGGCGCCCCCGCCCAGGAGCAGCAGCGTTTCAAGGTGCCGCAGATCCTGGGGGAGGAGTGACCACCATGACGGACCACATCATCAAGCTCACGGCCGCACAGATCGCCGAGAAGATCGCCTCCGGCGAGCTGACCGCGGTCGAGGTCACCGAGGCCCACCTCGCGCGCATCGACGCCGTCGACGAGAAGGTGCACGCCTTCCTGCACGTCGACCGCGAGGGCGCGCTCGCCCAGGCCCGCGCCGTGGACGAGAAGCGCGCCCGCGGCGAGAAGCTCGGCCCGCTGGCCGGCGTCCCGATCGCGCTCAAGGACATCTTCACCACCGAGGGCGTGCCCACGACCGTCGGCTCGAAGATCCTCGAAGGCTGGATCCCGCCGTACGACGCGACCGTGACCAAGCGCCTCAAGGCCGCCGACGTCGTCATCCTCGGCAAGACCAACATGGACGAGTTCGCCATGGGGTCCTCCACCGAGAACAGCGCCTACGGCCCGACCGGCAACCCCTGGGACCTCACCAAGATCCCCGGCGGCTCCGGCGGTGGCTCCTCCGCCGCGCTCGCCGCCTTCCAGTCCCCGCTGGCCATCGGCACCGACACCGGCGGCTCCATCCGCCAGCCGGCCGCCGTCACCGGCACGGTCGGCGTGAAGCCGACGTACGGCGCGGTCTCCCGCTTCGGCATGGTGGCCTTCTCCTCCTCCCTCGACCAGGGCGGCCCCTGCGCCCGCACGGTCCTGGACGCGGCCCTGCTGCACGAGGTCATCGCCGGCCACGACCCGATGGACTCCACCTCCATCGACGCCCCGGTCCCGCCGGTGGTCGAGGCCGCCCGCAACGGCAGCGTGGCGGGCATGCGCGTCGGCGTCGTCAAGCAGTTCCGCGGCGAGGGCTACCAGGCCGGCGTCATCCAGCGCTTCGACGAGTCCGTCGAGCTGCTGAAGGAGCTGGGCGCCGAGATCGTCGAGCTGGACTGCCCGTCCTTCGACCTCGCCCTGTCGGCGTACTACCTGATCGCCCCCTCCGAGTGCTCCTCCAACCTCGCCCGCTTCGACGGCCTGCGCTACGGCCTGCGGACCGGCGACGACGGCTCGCACTCGGCCGAGGAGGTCACCTCCCTGACCCGCGAGGCCGGCTTCGGCCCCGAGGTCAAGCGCCGCATCATGCTCGGCACCTACGCCCTGTCGAGCGGCTACTACGACGCCTACTACGGCTCCGCGCAGAAGGTCCGCACCCTCATCACGCGCGACTTCGAGAAGGCGTTCGAGCAGGTCGACGTGATCGTCTCCCCGACGACCCCGACCACCGCCTTCGCGATCGGCGAGCGCGTCGACGACCCGATGGCGATGTACCTCGCGGACCTGTGCACCATCCCGACCAACCTGGCGGGCAACGCGGCCATGTCCCTGCCCTGCGGTCTCGCCCCGGAGGACAACCTCCCGGTGGGTCTGCAGATCATCGCCCCGGCGATGCAGGACGATCGCCTGTACAAGGTGGGCGCCGCCGTCGAGGCCGCCTTCGTGGAAAAGTGGGGACACCCGCTGCTTGAGGAGGCTCCGTCGCTGTGAGCAAGCTGTCCAAGGCCAAGGACTTCAAGAAGTCCAAGTCCGGTACGTACCTGTCCATGGCCACCACCGCGTTCGGCGCGATCGGTGTCACCAAGCAGATCAAGAAGGCCCGCGCCGAGCACGACACGCTGCGGCTGATCGACGCCACGGTCTCCGCCGTCGCGATCGTGACCGGCCTCGCGATCCTCTACCGCGAGCTGAAGCGGCTGGGCGACGACGACGTCCTGCTGGGCTGAGAGGGAAGTTTTCACCGTGACCACCACGACCGACCTGGTGTCGTACGAGGACGCGCTGGCGTCGTACGACCCCGTCATGGGCCTTGAGGTCCATGTCGAACTCGGCACCAAGACCAAGATGTTCTGCGGGTGCTCCACGGAGCTGGGCGCCGAGCCCAACTCGCAGACCTGTCCCGTCTGCCTCGGCCTGCCCGGCGCGCTCCCGGTCGTCAACGCGACCGGCGTCGAGTCGGCCGTGAAGATCGGCCTCGCGCTGAACTGCTCGATCGCCGAATGGTGCCGCTTCGCCCGGAAGAACTACTTCTATCCGGACATGCCGAAGAACTTCCAGACCTCCCAGTACGACGAGCCGATCGCCTTCGACGGCTACCTCGACGTGCAGCTGGAGGACGGCGAGACCTTCCGCGTGGAGATCGAGCGCGCCCACATGGAGGAGGACACCGGCAAGTCGACGCACGTCGGCGGCGCCACCGGCCGTATCCACGGCGCGTCCCACTCCCTGCTGGACTACAACCGCGCCGGCATCCCGCTCATCGAGATCGTCACCAAGCCGATCGTGGGCGCCGGCGAGCGCGCCCCCGAGGTGGCCAAGGCGTACGTCCGTGAGCTGCGCGAGGTCATCCGTGCCCTCGGTGTGTCCGAGGCCCGCATGGAGATGGGCCAGATGCGCTGTGACGTGAACCTGTCGCTGATGCCCAAGGGCGCCGACAAGTTCGGCACGCGCTCGGAGACGAAGAACGTCAACTCGCTGCGCTCGGTGGAGCGCGCGGCCCGCTTCGAGATCATGCGGCACGCGGCCGTGCTGTCCTCCGGCGGCACCATCGTCCAGGAGACGCGCCACTTCCACGAGGACACCGGGTCCACGACCTCGGGCCGGGTGAAGGAGGAGGCCGAGGACTACCGGTACTTCCCGGAGCCCGACCTGGTGCCCGTCGCGCCCTCGCGCGAGTGGGTCGAGCAGATCCGCGCTGCGCTGCCCGAGCTGCCGCTGGCCCGCCGCACCCGGCTGCTGGCCGAGTGGGGCATCTCCGCCACCGACATGCAGGCGATCCTCAACGCCGGCGCGCTGGACCCGATCGTCGCCACCATCGAGGCCGGCGCCGACGCGGCGTCCGCCCGCAAGTGGTGGATGGGCGAACTGGCGCGCAGCGCCAACGAGTCCGGCACGTCGCTGGACGAACTGGCGATCACCCCGCAGCAGGTGGCCCGGGTCACCGAGCTGGTCGCCAAGGGCGATCTGAACGACAAGCTGGCCCGCCAGGTCATCGAGGGCGTCCTCGCGGGCGAGGGCACGCCGGACGAGGTCGTCGACAAGCGCGGTCTGAAGGTCGTCTCCGACGACTCGGCCCTCGGCACCGCCGTGGACGAGGCCATCGCCGGCAACCCCGGCATCGCGGACAAGATCCGCGGTGGCAAGGTGGCCGCGGCCGGCGCCCTGGTCGGCGCGGTCATGAAGGCCACCCGCGGCCAGGCCGACGCCGCCCGCGTCAAGGAGCTGATCCTGGAGAAGCTCGGCGTCAGCGAGGGCTGAACCACCGTCCGACCCGAAGGGGGACGTGCCGTGTCCGGCGCGTCCCCCTTCGGCATGTCACCCGGCTGCTGTGAATAAGCCCACGAACACAGCAAACGATCTCTTCTGCCTGCAAGAGTGGCAAGCGATTGCTCATGCGTTCTTTGCGGGCCGTTCGGTTCATGGACGACTTTTCCCGGTCAAAGATCCCCACATCCCCCTGGGAGCACGTCCGTGGCAGCCCTCGCGCGCTGGTGCGTCAGGCACCGACTGATCGCCGTCCTGCTGTGGCTGTGCGCCTTCGGCGGCGCCACCGCGGCCGCCTCCGTGGCCGGCACGTCGTACTCGAACGACTACTCCGTCCCCGGCACCGAGTCCGGCCGTGCGGCCCGACTGCTCCACGAGGGCTTCCCGGGACTCGGCGGCGACAGCGACACCGTCGTCTGGCACACCACCCGCGGCACCGTGCGCGCCGCCGACGTCGAACAGGGCATGACCCGCGCCCTGGACCGGATCGCCGCACTGCCCGGCGTGTCCTCGGTGGACGGCCCCTACAGCGCCCAGGGCGCCGATCAGATCAGCCGGGACGGCCACACCGCCTACGCCACCGTCACCTTCGCGCAGCAGGCCGAGGACATCGGCAAGCCCGAGGCCGACTCCGTCGTACGGACCGCCAAGGCCGCCGAGGGCGACGGCCTCCAGGTCGAGCTGGGCGGCAGCGCGATCGGGCTCACCGAGGCGCCGAACGACAAGACCGCCGAGGTGGTCGGCGTGCTCGTCGCCGCCGTCGTCCTCCTCCTCGCCTTCGGCTCCCTCGCCGCCTCCCTGCTGCCCATCGCCACCGCCCTGATCGGCGTCGGCACCGCCCACGCGGGCATCGGGCTGCTCGGCCACGCGATGACGGTCGCCGACTTCGCCCCCATGCTCGGCATGCTCATCGGTCTCGGCGTCGGCATCGACTACGCGCTGTTCATCGTGACCAGGCACCGGCGCGGACTCAAACGCGGGCTCGGCGTCACCGAGGCCGCCACGAACGCCGTCGCCACCACCGGACGCGCCGTCGTCTTCGCGGGCGCCACGGTCTGCATCGCCCTGCTCGGCATGCTGATCCTGCGGCTGAGCTTCCTCAACGGCGTCGCCGTGGCCGCCTGTCTGACCGTCCTGCTCACCGTCGCGGCCTCGGTCACCCTGCTGCCCGCCCTGCTGTCGTTCATCGGCCCGCGCGCCCTCAGCCGCCGCGAACGGCGCCGGCTCGCCACCCAGGGCCCGCGCCCCGAGGTGCCCACCGGCTTCGCGGCCCGCTGGTCCGCGCTGGTGGAGCGGCGCCCCAAACTGCTCGGCTCGCTCGCCGTCGCCGTGATCGCGCTGCTCGCCCTGCCCACCCTCTCGCTCCACCTCGGCACCTCCGACCAGGGCAACGATCCCCGCACCTCCACCACCCGCAAGGCCTACGACCTGCTCGCCGAAGGCTTCGGCCCCGGCGTCAACGGTCCGCTGACCCTCGTCACCCGGGTGGACGGCGCGGCCGACCGGATCGCCCTGGACAACCTCGACACCACCCTGCGCGACACCCCCGGCGTCGCCGCCGCCACCCCGGCCGCCTACGCCACCGGCGGCGAGAGCGCCTACCTCACCGTCGTGCCCGACTCCGCGCCCCAGTCGGCGCGGACCAGCGCCCTCGTGGACCGGCTGCGCGGGCAGGTGCTGCCCGAGGCCGAACGGGGCACCTCCCTCGACATCCAGGTCGGCGGGGTCTCCGCCGGATACGACGACTTCGCCGACGTGATCATCGGCAAGCTGCCGCTGTTCGTCGGCACGGTCATCGGGCTCGGCTGTCTGCTGCTGCTCCTCGCCTTCCGCTCCCTCGGCATCCCGCTGAAGGCCGCCGTGATGAACATCGCCGCGGTCGCCGCCGCGTTCGGTGTCGTCGTCACCGTCTTCCAGTGGGGCTGGGGCAGCGAACTCCTCGGGCTCGGCCGCGAGGGCCCCATCGAACCCTTCCTGCCCGTGATCATGGTCTCGGTGCTCTTCGGGCTCTCCATGGACTACCAGGTCTTCCTGGTCAGCCGGATGTACGAGGAGTGGCTGGAGACCGGCGACAACCGGCGCGCGGTCCGGGTGGGCCTCGCCGAGACCAGCCGGGTGATCAACTCCGCGGCCGTGATCATGATCTCGGTGTTCCTCGCCTTCGTCCTCAGCGGCGACCGGGTGATCGCCATGTTCGGCATCGCCCTGGCCGCCGCCGTGGCCCTCGACGCCTTCGTGCTGCGCACCCTGCTGGTGCCCGCCCTGATGCACCTGCTGGGCGCCGCCAACTGGTGGCTGCCCCGCTGGCTGGACCGCCGGCTGCCGCACATCAGCATCGAGCCGCCCGAGTGCCGGGCCGCGCATGAGAGGCTCGGCCGGGTCCACCTGGACGAACTGCGGGAGGAAGAGCAGCGCGATGTACGCGATATCCCTGGGTGACGGCGCCGAACTGCGCCCGCTTGAGGTCTGGCACGCCGAGGAGCTGCTGGCCAACATCGACCGCGGGCGCGAGTTCATCGGCCGGCACGTCGGCCTGCCCGAGGTGGTCGCCGATCTGGACGGCGCCCGCGCCTGGCTGCGGGCGTACGCCGACAAGCGCGCCGTGGACGGCGGCTCCCTGCACGGCATCTGGCAGGAGGGCACGCTCGTCGGCGGGCTGCTCTTCCGGGTCTGGGACACGCCGAGCGGGGTGTGCGAGGCGGGCTGCTGGCTGGAGCCCGCGGCTGCCGGACGCGGGCTCGTCACCCGGGGCATGCGGCTGCTGCTCGACTGGGCCTTCGGGGAACGCGGCATGCACCGGGTCGAGTGGCACGTGGCACCCGGCAACCAGCCCAGCATCAACGTGGCCCGGCGGCTCGGCATGACCCGCGAGGGTGTACTTCGGGAGAACCATCCGCACCACGGCGTGCGCACCAGCACCGAGATCTGGGCGGTACTCGCCCCCGAATGGGCCAAGGCACGCGAGGACACCGGGCAACACGCCCATTGACGATCATTAATGGACCTCTCAGACGGCGTCCGTACGGTGCTGTGCATGGCAACGAAGACATCGGAAGACGCCGCGGTGCGGCACGAGGACGAGACGACGGAGGGGATCGGCACCGCCGAGCGGGCGGTGGACGGCACACGGGACGCCTCGGCGGCCACGGCCGGGGGCGCGACCGACGAGGAGACGGCCGACGGCGCCGAGGCGGTGGCCGGCGGTGCGCACGAGACGGCCGACGGCCCGCGGGACGAGGCCACGGACGCCAAGACCCCGTCCGGGGTCGGCCAGGGCGCCGGGGCCGTCGTCTCCGCCGTACTGGGCCTGGTCTCGCTCAGCGGCGGCTGGGTCGGCACCGTCGCCGGCGCCCGCCAGCAGCTCGTCGGCCAGCTGCGGACGTCCTCCACGGCGGGCGTCGCCCAGCAGATCAAGGCGGTCTACGGCGACGCCTGGCACGCCACCGCGCTGTGGGCCGGCCTGTTCGCGCTGGCCGCGCTGGTCACCGGCGTGGTGGTGCTCGCCCGGCCCGCGTTCGGCACCCCCGGCCGCCCGCAGGCGCCCTGGATCAAGTCGGTGGCCTGGGCGGGCGTCTCGCTCGGCGTCGTCGGCCTGATCCTCGCGGTCCTGAAGTACTCGGACGCGCTGCTCGCCCTGCCGTCGGCGAGCTGACCGGGCACGAGCCCCAGGGGCCTTAGGGAACCCGTGCACATGTCACCGGTTCCCTGAGGCCCCTTATGCGTGCGGCAGGGCCCGGCGGACGCCCGAAGATGCGGAACTCGCCCGATGCGCCGGACCCGGCCGGGGGCGGAGTGTGGAGGCGTCACCGACCCGCCTCTCACGAAGGACCCGCCGTGATCGAGATCGAGAACCACGCCCGTATGCACACCGACCAGCTGCTGCTGGAGGCCGACCGGCACCGCCTGGCCCGCGCGGCGACCCGGGCCCGGCGCGCGGCGCGCCGCACCGGAAGGCGCGGGCACCACGGCTTCCACCGGCCGGGGGACCGCGCATGACGACGGCACCGCGCGCCCCCGGCGCGACGCGTTCCGCTGTGTCTCTCGCCCCACCCCCAGGCATCGGTACGACGATCACACCGAGCCTGTGGAAAACCGGCGCCCCGGTCCCGCGGCCGCGTGCGATGCTCGGGCCCGTGGAAACCAGGTCCGTCAGTCCCGTGTTCGTCGGCCGCACCGAAGAGCTGGCCGTGCTGAACGAAGTGCTCGCCCGTGCCGATGCGGGCGAGCCGCAGGCCCTGCTGCTCGCCGGTGAGGCGGGCGTGGGCAAGACCCGCCTCGTCGAGGAGTTCGGTGCCGCGGCCGGGCGCCGGGGCGCGATCGTGGCCGTCGGCGGCTGCGTGGAGATCGGTGCCGACGGGCTCCCGTTCGCCCCGTTCTCCGCCGCGCTGCGCGCCCTGCGGGACGCACGGCCCGCGGCGTTCGCCGCCGCGGCGGCCGGCCAGGAGGAGGAACTGGCCCGGCTGCTCCCCGAACTGGGCGACAGCGGCGCGGGCCGCCATGACGAACAGGGCATGGCCCGCCTGTTCGAACTCACCGCCCGACTGCTGGAGCGCATCGCCGCCGCCGACACCGTCGCGCTCGTCCTGGAGGACCTGCACTGGGCCGACGCCTCCACCCGCCATCTGCTCGCCTACCTGGTGCGCACCCTGCGCACCGGCAGGCTCCTCGTCCTCGCCACCTACCGCTCCGACGACATCCACCGCCGCCACCCGCTGCGCCCCCTGCTCGCCGAACTGGACCGGCTGCGCACCGTCCGCCGGCTCGAACTGCCCCGCTTCACCCGGGAGGAGGCCGCCCGCCAGCTCGCCGGCATCCTGGCCGCGGAACCCGACCCCGCCCAGGTCGACGCCGTCTTCGCCCGTTCCGACGGCAACGCCTTCTTCATCGAGGAACTCGCCGCGGCCGCCTGCGAAGGCTGCCGCACCGGCCTCACCGACTCCCTGCGCGACCTGCTGCTGGTCAGGGTCGAGGCCCTGCCCGAACCCGCCCAGCGGATCGCCCGGATCGTGGCCGAGGCCGGCTCCACCGTGGAGTACCGGCTGATCGCGGCCGTCGCCGGACTCCCTGAGGACGACCTCATCGAGGCGCTGCGGGCCGCCGTCGGCGCCAACATCCTCACCCCCGCCCCGGACGGCGACGGCTACCGCTTCCGGCACTCCCTGGTCCGCGAGGCCGTCGCCGACGACCTGCTGCCCGGCGAACGCTCCCGCCTCAACCGCCGCTACGCCGAGGCGCTGGAGGCCGACCCCGCCCTCGTCCCGGCAGACGCCCGGGTCCCGCGCCTGGCCGGCTACTGGTACCACGCCCACGATCCCGCCAAGGCCCTGCCCGCCGTCCTCGACGCCTCCGTCGTCGCCCGCCGCCGGCACGCGTACACCGAACAACTCCGCCTGCTGGAGCGGGCGATGGAACTGTGGGACAGCGCTCCCGAGGAGGTGCGCGCCGGTCTGCGCCCCGTCACCGGCGCCGAGGCCTGCGCCCCCTGCGGCGACACCGGAGCCCCGCCGCGCCTGCTCGACCTGATGGCCGAGGCGGCCGTCGCCGGCCGCTTCGGCGGAGAACGCGAGCGCGCCCTGGCGATCACCAAGCGGGCCCTGCGCCTGCTGGAGGACGAGCCGGACCCGCTGTGCGCGGCCTGGTTCTGGATGCAGCGCTCCCGGCTCGTCCAGGCCCTGGCCCGCGGCGACGGCCGGCGGGAACTGGCCACCGCCCAGGAACTGGTGCGCGGCCTGCCCCCGTCCGAGGTGCACGCCGAGGTGCTGGCCCTGGCCGCCAACTGGTCCATGCTGCACCGGCCGGGCCCGGAAGCCTTCGCCGCCGCCGAACAGGCGGTGCAGTACGCGCGGATGGTCGGCGCCCGCGACATAGAACTGCACGCCCGCCTCACCCTGGGCGGACTGCTGGTGGACGCCGGGGAACACGAGGCCGGGCTCACCCAGATGCGGCAGGTCCTCACGGACACCCTCGCCGAGGGCGTGCCCCATGTCGCCGACCGCGCCTATGTGAACCTGCCGTCCGAGCTGATGAGCGTCGGCCGCGACCGCGAGGCCGTCCCCCTGCTGCGCGAGGGCATCGCCTTCGCCCGCCGGCACGGACTGCCCGACTCCGAGGCCTGGATGTGGGGCAATCTGTCCGACGCGCTCTACTCGCTCGGACAGTGGCCGGCGGCCGCCGAGGCGGCGGCACAGGCCACCCGGGCCGGGCACGGAGCCAAACCCGGGGGTGCGGGCGCCCTCAAACTGGCCCAGCTCGCCCTGGCCCGCGGCGACCTCCCCGAGGCGGCACGCCAACTCGCCGCCGCCCGCGCCCGCTACGGCACCGACGACCCCATGCCCCAGCAGTCCCTCCCCCTGGCCCGCGTGGCCCTCGCGACCGCCGCGGCGCAGGGCCGCATCGCCGACGCCCGCGCCGAACTGCTCCGGGCCCTGGACACCGGCCTCCCGCCGGGCACACACCGCTACGGCTGGCCGCTGCTGCTGGCCGCCGCCACCGCCGAGGCCGACACCCGCGCCCTGCCGGCCGCCCAGCCGGGCCGCGCCGAACTGCTCGGACGGCTCGCGTCGACCGTGCGCACCCTCACCACCGGCGCCCCCGTGTGGGCGGCGTACGAGCACTGGACCCGCGCCGAACTGTGCCGGGCCGACGGCCGGGACACGGCGGACACCTGGGCCCCGGTGGTCGCCGCCTTCGAGTGCCTGGACCGTCCCTACGACCTCGCCCGGGTCCGCCTCCGGCTGGCCGGGGCGCTGCTGGAGGAGGGCGGCGGCGACGAACGCGACCGCGCGCTGGAACTGCTCCGGCTGGCCTCGGCGGTGGCCGACCACCTCGGTGCCCGCCCCCTCGCCGCCGCTGTCACCCGTCTCGCCCGCCGGGCCCGCCTGGTCCTGGCTCCCGGCGCCGCCCCCGAACCCGCCCCGGCCGACCCGGTCGCGGCCCTGGGTCTCACCACCCGGGAGCGGGAGGTGCTGTGCCTGGTCGCGGCCGGCCGCACCAACCGGCAGATAGCCGAGGAGCTGTTCATCTCGCCGAAGACCGTCAGCGTCCACGTCTCCAACATCCTCGCCAAGCTCGGGGTGTCCAGCCGCGGGGAGGCGGCGGCACTCGCCCACCGGCTCGGCCTGTTCCCGGCCCGTGCCCAGGACCCGGTGGCGGCGGGACAATGACGACCGGACGCCAGGCAGGGGAGAGAAACCGTGTTCGATGCCTTCAGCGAACTGTTCACACCCGGCCGCAAGCACACCCGGGAGGAGCAGAACCGTCTCGAACTGACCCGTGAGCAGGTCGGCGACAGCGACCCGGGCCGCGGCCCGATAGACCTCACCTCCGGCAAGGCGGTCATACGCCTGCCGGCCGCCGCCGAACCGGAGGCGGCGGCCGAGGGGGTGGAGGACGAGGGGCAGGAGGACGAGGGGCAGGAGGACGAGGGGCAGGAGGACGAGGGGGAGGAGGACGAGTCCCCGGACGGGGCCCGCTAGCGCACCTGGAGTTCCAGGATGCGGTCGTCGCCCTTCTTCGGGTGGCCGCGGCCGTCGGTGTTGTCGGTGATCAGCCACAGCCTGCCGTCACCGGCCGGGGCCACCGTGCGCAGCCGGCCGTAGGTGCCGGTGAGGAAGGCCTGCGGCGCGGCCGCGGCCCGGGTGCCGCGCAGCGGGACGCGCCACAGCCGTTCGCCCTTCAGCGCGGCCATCCAGATCACGCCGTGCACGTAGGCGATGCCGCTGGGGGAGGCGTCGTCGGTGTGCCACTGGGCGATCGGGTTCTGGAAGCGGGGGTCGGAGGAGCTGCCCTCGGCGTCGGGCCAGCCGTAGTTGCCGCCGGGCTTGATCGCGTTCAGCTCGTCCCAGGTGTCCTGCCCGAACTCGGAGGCGAACAGCCGCTGCCGGTCGTCCCAGGCGAGGCCCTGGACGTTGCGGTGGCCGTACGAGTAGACCGGGGAGTCGGGGAAGGGGTTGCCGGGGGCCGGTTCGCCGTCCGGGGTCAGCCGGAGGATCTTCCCGCCCAGTGAGTTCTTGTCCTGGGCGAGCCCCCGCTTGCCGCTCTCGCCGGTGCCCGCGTACAGCATCCCGTCCGGGCCGAAGGCGATCCGGCCGCCGTTGTGGATGGGGCCCTTGGGGATGCCCTTGTACACCGTGTCGGGAGCGCCCAGTTGCTCACCGGCCGGTTTGCGCGGGTCGTACAGCATGCGGACGATGCGGTTGTCCGAGGCGGAGGTGAAGTAGGCGTAGACCATGCGGTCCGACGCGTAGTGCGGGGAGAGCGCGATGCCCAGCAGACCGCCCTCGCCGGCCGGGGAGACCCCGGAGACGGTGCCCAGTTCGGTCGTGCGGCCGTTGCCCGGGTCGACACGGGTGATCGTCGCGTCGTCGCGGGAGGAGACCAGCAGATCGCCGCCGGGCAGCACCGCGAGGCCCCAGGGCGACTTGAGGTTCCGGGCCACCGTGCGCAGCACCCGCACCGAGCCCTTGGCCGGTGCCGCCGACTCGGTCGCCGGGGAGGCCGGGGCGGTGCTCGGGGGCGCCGTGCGCGGCCCCTGGCCGGGGAATCCCACTCCGGACGAGCCGGACGAACAGCCCGCCGCCAGCAGCAGGGAGGCGGCCAGCACGGCCGGCACAGCTCGACGTCGCACGATCACGGTCCCTTCGGAGCGGCGTTCCAGCGGCAGGTCTTCCCCTCCCCAGGGTCCCTCAGTCCCACGAACCCTGCGCCGCGGGCAGCCGCGCGATCTCGACCAGGTCCGCCGCCGACAGCCGCAACCCGGCCGCCGCCGCGTTCTCCGCGGCCCACCGTTCCCGCTTGGTGCCCGGCAGCGCGATCACATGGCGGCCCTGCGCCAGCACCCAGGCCAGCGCCACCTGCGCCGGGGTGACCTCCGGGCCGTGCCGCCGGGCGACGCGGCGCAGCCCGGCGACGATCGGCTGGTTGGCCGCCATCATCTCGGCGGTGAACCGGGGATGCCGGGCGCGCACGTCGTCCGGTTCGAAACCCTCGCCCGGGGTGAGCGTGCCGGTCAGGAAGCCGTTGCCCAGCGGCATCGCCGCGAGGAAGCCCACGCCCCGCGTCTCGCACCACGGCAGCAGCGCCCGCAGCGCCTCCGGCGACCACACCGACAGCTCGGCCTCGACCGCGGTCACCGGGAACACCTGCTGCACCCGCTGCAACTGGCGCAGTGTGCCGTCGTACAGGCCCGCGCCCGAGCGGCGTCCGCCCCGCGCTCCCAGGGCGCACAGGCCCAGCGCCCGCACCTTCCCCGCCCGCACCAGCTCCGCCATCGCGCCCCAGGTCTCCTCGATGGGCACCTCGGGGTCGGGGCGGTGCAGCTGGTAGAGGTCGATCACGTCCGTCTGGAGCCGGCGCAGCGAGGCGTCGCAGGCCCGCTTCACATACCCCGGGCGGCCGTTGGCCACGATGTGCTGCTCGCCCACCAGCAGCCCCACCTTGGTGGAGACAAAGGCCTCCGCGCGCCGCTGTCTGAGCACCCGGCCCAGCAGCAGCTCATTGGTGAACGGGCCGTACATGTCCGCGGTGTCCAGCAGGCTCGACCCCAGGTCCAGCGCCCGGTTGACGCATCTCAGCGACTCGTCACCCCGCCGCCTGGACCCGCTGTACGCCCAGCTCATCGGCATGCACCCGAGTCCGACGGCCCCCACCGCGAGCGCCCCCGCGCCGATCGTCCTGCGCTCCACCTGCTCTGGAACCTCCCTTAGCCCGGCCCCCAACCTAACCTCTGCGCCCGCGCGTACCTGACATAGCCTCCTGACCATGAGCGAAGACGTGTGGCTTCCCCTCCCGCCGGAGGAGATCGAGGGCCTGCCCGAGGGGTTCCGGTATCTGTTCTGGGACGGTGGACAGGACGGTGAACAGGCCTTTCCCGGGGACCCGGCGCGGTGCGTGATGTACGTGGTGCCGTACATGACCCCCCTGCCGGTGCGGGTCCGCCCGCTGCGGCGGCTGACCAACGTCCGGGTCATCCAGACGCTCACCGCGGGGGTGGACGACATGACCGCGAACCTGTCCTCCATCGCGCCCGGCGTCCGGCTCTGCAACGCCCGCGGGGTGCACGAGGCGAGCACCGCCGAGCTGGCGCTCACCCTGACCCTCGCCGCGCTGCGCGGCATTCCGGAGTTCGTGCGGGCGCAAGCGGAGGAGCGCTGGGCGAGCGGGTTCCGGCCGGCGCTCGCCGACAAGAACGTGCTCATCGTCGGCTACGGTCCCATCGGCGCCGCCATCGAGGACCGGCTCACGCCCTTCGAGGTCGCGCGGGTGGCACGCGTCGCACGCTCCCGGCGCACCACGGCGCGTGGTCTTGTGCACGCGACCGAGGACGTGCTTTCGCTGCTTCCGGACGCCGATGTCGTGATTCTGTCCACCCCCCTGACCGAAACCACCCGCGGACTGGTGGACGCCGAGTTCCTGGCGCGGATGAAGGACGGGGCGCTGCTCGTGAACGTGGCGCGCGGTCCGGTCGTGGACACCGGGGCGCTCCTCGCCGAACTGGAACGGGGCCGGATCACCGCGGCCCTGGACGTCACCGACCCCGAACCGCTGCCGCCGGGCCACCCCCTGTGGCGGGCGCCCGGTGTGCTGATCAGCCCGCACATGGGCGGTCCTTCCTCGGCTTTCCTGCCGCGCGCCAAGCGTTTGCTGGTCGACCAGCTGACCCGGTTCGCGCGCCGCGAGCCACTGCGGAACGTGATCCTCACGACCGGTACGGACCCGGCGGGAACGGTCCCGGAGGGACCCGGCGGAATAGATCCGGCGGGCCTGGACACCCCCGGAACGAACGGGCGTTAAGGCGTTTCCGGCACCCTCCGCGACCTCTCGGACGCGGCCCGTGCCCGCATCGCCGCTGGTCGTCACGGAGCGTAGAGAAGCTATGTCCCTGAGTGACGATACTGGTGTATCGTCCCGACAGGGGCAGCGCCGCCTACCACGGCGCCGGGGATGACATTCCAGAACTGCGAGGGGGGCGACGGGCGATGCACGGCCTATGGACGAACGATCCGACGCGGCGGACCCGCCGACGGCGGCCCTACCGCACGGCCGCGCGCAGGCGCGGTCATCACACCGGCCACCACACCCACCACCCGCGACGGCCGGCCGAGCGGCGCAAGCACGCCCACCCGGCGCACCGGGACCGGCGCTACGCGGGCGCGTCCACCGGGAGGCCCCGGTGAACGCGCCGACCACGGTGACCACCACCGTCGACGAAGAGGTGCGCGCACCGCACCCGCAGCAGGACCCGGAGCCGTGCGGACCGGTCCGCTCCGAACGCGTCCGCGCCACCGAACAACTCGTCCTCGCCCTGGTCTGCGCGGCGTACGCCGTCGGCGCCGCGTTCGACTGGGGCACGGACGAGATCGCCCTGGTCATGGGCGACTTCGGGCTCAGCGCCGCGGCCGGGATCGCGGCCGTCTCCTGCTTCCTGTACGCCCGCGGCCGCCGGGTGCGCTTCCGCTCGGCCTGGCTGCTGTTCGGCCTGTCCTCGACCATGGCCTCCCTCGGCAACGCGGTCTGGGGGTGGTACGAGGTCGTGCTCGGCCGGCCCGTGCCCAGCCCGTCGTACGCCGATCTGTTCTTCCTGTGCTTCGCGCCGCCCGCCATCGTCGGTCTGCTGGTGCTCGCCAAACGGCCGGTGACCAGGGCCGGCTGGATCTGCCTCGGGCTGGACGCCTGGCTGATCGGCGGCTCGCTGCTCACCCTCTCGTGGAGCCTCGCGCTCGCCCAGGCGGCCCGGTTCGACGGGCCGAGCGTGGCGCACACCGCGCTGTCGCTGGCGTACCCGCTGCTGGACATCGTCCTCGTCAGCATGGTGCTCGCGCTGCACTTCCGCCGGGCCCCGGGCAACCGCACCGCGGTGAACACCGCGATCGGCGCGCTCGCCCTGACCGTGATGTGCGACGCGCTGTTCACCTCGCCGCTGCTGCACAGCAGTTACCGCTCCGGACAACTGCTGGACGCGGGCTGGTTCGCCGGCTCGCTGCTGCTCGCCTACGCCCCCTGGGCCGCGCCCCGGCCCGGGAGCACGCCGCGGGCCGAGGCGGTGGAGGAGCACGCCCGCGCGATCCCCGAGCAGTCGCGGGGCCCGCGCGCGACCGGCCACCACCCGGGCCTCGCGCCGGTGCCGGGCGCCGAGCACGGCCGCTATCCGGCGGGCCGGCCGCTCACCGGCTCGCTCGCCGCGCTCACCCCGTACCTCGCCGCGGCCGTGTGCACCCTGGGCATCCTGTACAACGTCCTCAACGGCCGCAGACCCGATCACGTGGTGCTGATCACGGCGGGCTGCGTCGTGCTCGCGCTGGTGATCCGCCAGGGCATCATGCTGCTGGACAACATCACCCTCACCCAGGAACTGGCGCAGAAGGAGAACCACTTCCGCTCCCTGGTGCAGGGGTCGAGCGACGTCATCATGATCGCCGCGCCCAACGGCATACTGCGCTACGTCTCCCCGGCCGCCGCCGGGGTGTACGGCCGCCCCGCCGAGGACCTGGTGGGCACCGAGCTGGCCGCCCTGATCCACCCCGAGGACCTGGGCTGTGTGGTGCACGAGGTGCGCCGCTTCCTCGCCGCCAGCCCGGCGGAGGAGCCGACCACCCGCATCGAGTGCCGCTTCCGCTCCGGCGACGGCGGCTGGCTGAACGTCGAGTCCACCGTCAACCGGCACCACGGCGGGCTGATCTTCAACAGCCGGGACGTCACCGAACGGGTGCGCCTCCAGGCCCAGTTGCAGCACAACGCGGAGCACGACCCGCTCACCGACCTGCCCAACCGCGCCCTGTTCACCCGGCGCGTCCAGCAGGCGCTGTCCGGGCGCCGGGCCACCGACCGGGGCGACGCCCTGCGCGGTACGGCGGTGCTCTTCATCGACCTCGACGGCTTCAAGGCCGTCAACGACACCATCGGGCACCAGGCCGGCGACGAACTCCTGATCCAGGCCGCCCGGAGGCTCCAGGACGCGGTCCGCCAGGGCGACACCGCCTCCCGGCTGGGCGGTGACGAGTTCGCCGCCCTGATCGTCGGGGACGGCACCCACGACCGGGAAGCCCGGGAGCGCAACATCCTGGAGCTGGCCGACCGGCTCAGGACGACCCTCTCCCAGCCGTACGCGATCGACGGCAGGGACGTCCGGGTCAACGCCTCCATCGGGGTCGCCTTCGCCGAGCCCGGCCTCGGCGCGGGGGAGCTGCTGCGCAACGCCGACCTCGCGATGTACCGCGCGAAATCGGCCGGAAAGGGCCGGGTCGAGCTGTACCGGCCGCAGATGCAGCAGGACGTCGTACGCAAGGCGGAGCTGGCCAACCGGCTGCGCGCCGCGTTGCACGACGGAGAGTTCACGCTGCTGCACCAGCCGGTGGTGCGCCTTGAGGACGGCCGGATCACGGCGGTCGGCGCGCAGGCCCGCTGGCGCTCCTCGCAGGGCGTGCTGTTCACCCCGGCGGAGTTCCTGCGGGTGGCGGAGGACGGCGACAAGACCGCCGAGCTGGACCGCTGGATCCTCCAGGAGGCCGTCGCACAGGCCGCCGAACGGGCGTCGAGCGGGCTCGTCGTACCGGTGGCGGTGCGGATGAGTGCCCGGCGGCTGCTGGACCGTTCGCTGCCGCCGGGCTCGGTGGAGGCGCTGCTGACCCGGCACGGGCTGCCGCCCGGGGCGCTGGTCGTCGAGCTGTCCGACACCGACCCCGGGCTCGGTCTGGACGAGCTGGAGCGGCGGCTGACCGCGCTGAACCGGCTCGGGGTGCGCATCGCGCTGGACGGCTTCGGCAGCGGTCAGGCGGCCATCACCGCCCTGCGACGGCTGCCCGTGGACATCCTCAAGCTCGACCGGAGCCTGGTCGACGGCGTGGTGGAGTCCGCCCGGCTGCACAAGATCACCAGCGGGCTGCTGCGGATCGCCGGCGACCTCGGGCTCCAGTCGGTCGCCGAGGGTGTGGACCTGCCCGAACAGGCGGTGGCACTGCGCGCGATGGGCTGCACGCACGGCACCGGCATGGCCTTCTCCGGGCCGCTGGACGAGTACCGGCTGCGCCGGACGCTCGGCGCCGGGCCCTGTGCGGTGCCGCACGCGTCGGCCGAACCGGCGTTCGCGGGCCGGGCGAGAGACATGCAGGGGCGTCTCGGCGCGAAGGGCGCCGCGGGGGTGTACACCGGAGGAGTACCCGCTGTTTTCGGAGGCGGCAGTGCCCTTCGCTCACATTCTGAGACTCCCGTCCCACCTACTTGACACGTGGTGTGTGCCGGGTGGAGGGTCAGTTCTATGCGCACCCGAATTCTCGTACTTGGACAGCGCGTCGGCTGAGCTGGGACCCACCGGAAGGCGATCCGGAATCCCCAGCGACCCTCACCGGCGCGCTCCCCTCGCTTGCCTTACGGCACGAGGGGTTTTTTGTTGCACGAGTGACCCTCGTGCGGCACACGAACTCCGCCCGAACCTCGCAAAAACCTCAGCATCGAGAAGAGAAGCCGATGACCGAGCAGGCCACCGGGGCCCACCATCCGCAGCCCCGGCCCCGATCCGGAGGACAGCACTCCGCCCCCGTCGAGCACGTCACGGGCGCGCAGTCCCTCATTCGCTCCCTTGAGGAGGTCGGCGCGGACACGGTGTTCGGCATTCCCGGCGGCGCGATCCTCCCGGCGTACGACCCGATGATGGACTCCACCCGGGTGCGCCACGTCCTGGTCCGCCACGAGCAGGGCGCGGGCCACGCGGCCACCGGCTACGCCCAGGCCACCGGCAAGGTCGGGGTCTGCATGGCGACCAGCGGCCCGGGCGCCACCAACCTGGTCACCCCCATCGCCGACGCGCACATGGACTCGGTCCCGCTGGTCGCCATCACCGGTCAGGTCGCCTCCTCCTCGATCGGCACGGACGCCTTCCAGGAAGCGGACATCGTCGGCATCACCATGCCGATCACCAAGCACAACTTCCTGGTGACCAAGGCCGAGGACATCCCGCGGGTGATCGCGGAGGCCTTCCACATCGCCTCCACCGGCCGGCCCGGCCCGGTCCTCGTCGACATCGCCAAGGACGCCCTCCAGAAGAAGACGACCTTCTCCTGGCCGCCGGTCATGGACCTGCCCGGCTACCGTCCGGTCACCAAGCCGCACGCCAAGCAGATCCGCGAGGCCGCCAAGCTGATCACCGCCGCCCGGCGGCCCGTCCTCTACGTCGGCGGCGGTGTCATCAAAGCGGGGGCCACCGCCGAGCTGAAGGTCCTCGCCGAACTCACCGGAGCGCCCGTCACCACCACCCTGATGGCGCTCGGCGCGTTCCCCGACAGCCACCCGCTGCACGTGGGAATGCCGGGCATGCACGGTGCGGTCACCGCCGTCACCGCGCTGCAGAAGGCCGACCTGATCGTCGCCCTCGGAGCCCGCTTCGACGACCGCGTCACCGGCAAGCTGGACAGCTTCGCCCCGTACGCCAAGATCGTCCACGCCGACATCGACCCGGCCGAGATCGGCAAGAACCGCGAGGCCGACGTGCCGATCGTCGGTGACGCCCGCGAGGTCATCGCCGACCTGGTCCAGGCGGTGCAGAAGGAGCACAGCGAGGGCCACAAGGGCGACTACAGCGCCTGGTGGCAGGACCTCAACCGCTGGCGCGAGACCTACCCGCTCGGGTACGACCAGCCCGAGGACGGCTCGCTGTCCCCCCAGGCCGTGATCGAGCGCGTCGGACAGCTCGCCCCCGAGGGCACCATCTTCGCGGCGGGCGTCGGCCAGCACCAGATGTGGTCCGCGCACTTCATCCAGTACGAGCACCCCGCCACCTGGCTGAACTCCGGCGGCGCCGGAACCATGGGCTACGCGGTGCCGGCCGCCATGGGCGCCAAGGCCGGCCGGCCCGAGCGGACCGTCTGGGCGATCGACGGCGACGGCTGCTTCCAGATGACCAACCAGGAACTGACCACCTGCGCCCTGAACAACATCCCCATCAAGGTCGCCATCATCAACAACGGCGCCCTCGGGATGGTCCGCCAGTGGCAGACCCTCTTCTACAACCAGCGCTACTCCAACACCGTCCTGCACAGCGGCCCGGACGACGTGAACCCCGAGGCCCGGGGCACGCGGGTGCCGGACTTCGTGAAGCTGGCCGAGGCCATGGGCTGCGTGGGCCTGCGCTGCGAGCGCCCGGAGGACCTGGACAAGGTCATCGAAGAGGCCAACTCCATCAACGACCGCCCGGTCGTCGTGGACTTCATCGTCCACCAGGACGCCATGGTGTGGCCGATGGTCGCCGCCGGCACCTCCAACGACGAGATCATGGCCGCCCGGGACGTCCGCCCCGACTTCGGCGACAGCGAAGACGACTGAGCGAGAGAGACGTAGGAAGACCATGTCAAAGCACACGCTCTCCGTCCTGGTGGAGAACAAGCCGGGCATCCTGGCCCGCATCGCCGCCCTGTTCTCCCGCCGCGGCTTCAACATCGACTCGCTCGCGGTGGGCGTCACCGAGCACCCCGACATCTCCCGCATCACCATCGTGGTCGGTGTCGAGGAACTGCCGCTGGAGCAGGTCACCAAGCAGCTCAACAAGCTCGTCGAGGTGCTGAAGATCGTCGAGCTGGACCCGGCACAGGCCGTCCAGCGCGAACTCGTCCTGGTGAAGATCCGCGCGGACAACGAGACCCGCTCCCAGATCGTGGAGATCGTCCAGCTGTTCCGCGCCAAGACCGTGGACGTCTCCCCGGAGGCCGTGACCATCGAGGCCACCGGGTCCAGCGAGAAGCTGTCCGCCATGCTCAAGATGCTGGAGCCGTTCGGCATCAAGGAGCTGGTCCAGTCCGGCACCATCGCGATCGGCCGCGGCGCCCGTTCCATCACGGACCGATCGCTGCGCGCCCTCGACCGGTCCGCGTAAGACCGAGCACGACCGCGTACGGGCGGCTCCCGATCATCGCCGCCCGTATGCCGAGACCCCCGAACCACCTCACCGCTCACCGGCATACGGTGGGACGCACCACCTGCACACATAGGGAGAGAACCCAAAGTGGCCGAGCTGTTCTACGACGCTGACGCCGACCTGTCCATCATCCAGAACCGCAAGGTCGCGGTCATCGGCTACGGCAGCCAGGGTCACGCGCACGCCCTGTCGCTGCGCGACTCCGGTGTCGACGTCCGGGTCGGTCTGCACGAGGGCTCCACGTCCAAGGTCAAGGCCGAGGAGCAGGGCCTGCGCGTGGTCACCCCGGCCGAGGCCGCCGCCGAGGCCGACGTCATCATGATCCTGGTCCCGGACCCGATCCAGGCCCAGGTCTACGAGGAGTCCATCGCCGCCAACCTGAAGGACGGCGACGCCCTGTTCTTCGGCCACGGCTTCAACATCCGCTTCGGTCTGATCAAGCCCCCGGCCGGCGTGGACGTCTGCATGGTCGCCCCCAAGGGCCCGGGCCACCTGGTCCGCCGCCAGTACGAGGAGGGCCGCGGCGTGCCCTGCATCGCCGCCGTCGAGCAGGACGCCTCCGGCAACGCCTTCGCGCTGGCCCTGTCGTACGCCAAGGGCATCGGCGGCACCCGCGCCGGCGTCATCAAGACCACCTTCACCGAGGAGACCGAGACCGACCTCTTCGGCGAGCAGGCCGTGCTGTGCGGTGGCACCGCGGCCCTGGTCAAGGCGGGCTTCGAGACCCTGACCGAGGCCGGCTACCAGCCGGAGATCGCCTACTTCGAGTGCCTGCACGAGCTGAAGCTGATCGTGGACCTCATGTACGAGGGCGGCCTGGAGAAGATGCGCTGGTCCATCTCCGAGACCGCCGAGTGGGGCGACTACGTCACCGGCCCGCGCATCATCACCGACGCCACCAAGGCGGAGATGAAGAAGATCCTCGCCGAGATCCAGGACGGCACCTTCGCCAAGAACTGGATGGACGAGTACCACGGCGGCCTGAAGAAGTACAACGAGTACAAGAAGCAGGACTCCGAGCACCTGCTGGAGACCACGGGCAAGCAGCTGCGCCAGCTGATGAGCTGGGTGAACGAGGAGGCGTAAGCCTCATGTCAGGGGGCCGGGGCATGCTGCTCCGGCCCCCTTTCGCCACGACCTCCCGGTATGACTCCACAATGGAGTTCCCCGTCCGGGTGATCCTTCCGCAGCGGCGCAAACCGACGACCGCGGCGCCACTAGACTGCTGACAACAAACGCGTCAGGCCCACAGCGTCGTGCGTCTTCCACGCGGCTAGCACCCCTCCGCCAGCGGCCGTCGGGACGGCCGTCCGCATTGGACTTGTGAGGACCCACGTGAGCTCGAAACCCGTCGTACTCATCGCCGAAGAGCTTTCGCCCGCGACCGTCGACGCCCTCGGCCCGGACTTCGAGATCCGGCACTGCAACGGAGCCGACCGGGCTGAGCTGCTGCCCGCCATCGCCGAAGTCGACGCGATCCTGATCCGTTCCGCGACCAAGGTCGATGCCGAGGCCATCGCCGCCGCCAGGAAGCTGAAGGTCGTCGCCCGCGCCGGCGTCGGCCTGGACAACGTCGACGTCTCCGCCGCCACCAAGGCCGGCGTGATGGTCGTCAACGCCCCGACCTCGAACATCGTGACCGCCGCCGAGCTGGCCTGCGGTCTGCTGCTGTCCACCGCCCGCAACATCCCGCAGGCGAACGCCGCGCTGAAGAACGGCGAGTGGAAGCGCAGCAAGTACACGGGCGTGGAGCTGGCCGAGAAGACCCTCGGTGTCGTCGGCCTCGGCCGCATCGGCGCCCTGGTCGCGCAGCGCATGTCCGCCTTCGGCATGAAGGTCGTCGCCTACGACCCCTATGTGCAGCCCGCGCGCGCCGCCCAGATGGGCGTCAAGGTGGTCTCCCTGGACGAGCTGCTGGAGGTCTCCGACTTCATCACCGTCCACCTGCCCAAGACCCCCGAGACCCTGGGCCTCATCGGTGACGAGGCGCTGCGCAAGGTCAAGCCGAGCGTGCGCATCGTCAACGCCGCGCGCGGCGGCATCGTGGACGAGGCGGCGCTGTACGCGGCGCTGAAGGAGGGCCGCGTCGCCGGCGCCGGCCTCGACGTCTACGCCAAGGAGCCGTGCACCGACTCCCCGCTGTTCGAGCTGGACCAGGTCGTGTGCACCCCGCACCTGGGTGCCTCCACCGACGAGGCCCAGGAGAAGGCGGGCATCGCGGTCGCCAAGTCGGTGCGCCTCGCGCTCGCCGGCGAACTGGTGCCCGACGCGGTCAACGTGCAGGGCGGTGTCATCGCCGAGGACGTCAAGCCCGGCCTCCCGCTCGCCGAGCGCCTCGGCCGCATCTTCACCGCGCTGGCCGGCGAGGTGGCGGTCCGGCTGGACGTCGAGGTCTACGGCGAGATCACCCAGCACGACGTGAAGGTGCTCGAACTCTCCGCCCTCAAGGGCGTGTTCGAGGACGTCGTGGACGAGACGGTGTCGTACGTCAACGCCCCGCTGTTCGCCCAGGAGCGTGGTGTCGAGGTCCGCCTCACCACCAGCTCCGAGGCCACCGAGCACCGCAACGTGGTGACCGTGCGCGGCACGCTCGGCACCGGCGAGGAGGTGTCGGTCTCCGGCACGCTGGCCGGCCCCAAGCACGTCCAGAAGGTCGTGGCGGTCGGCGAGTACGACGTCGACCTCGCCCTCGCCGACCACATGGTCGTCCTGCGCTACGAGGACCGTCCCGGTGTCGTCGGCACCGTCGGCCGCATCCTCGGCGAGGCGGGCCTGAACATCGCCGGCATGCAGGTCGCCCGCGCCACGGTGGGCGGCGAGGCGCTGGCCGTCCTCACCGTGGACGACACGGTGACGGCCGCCGTGCTGGCCGAGGTCGCCGAGGAGATCGGGGCGACGTCCGCCCGCTCGGTGAACCTGGTCTGAGCATCCCCGAACGCCGGACGGGCCGAGGTCTTCCTCGGCCCGTCCGGCGTTCGCGCGTCCGCTACCCCTCGGTCTTCCGCAGGGTCACGGCCGCCCCCACCGCGGCCAGCACCAGCAGCACCGCCCCCGCCAGCGCGGCGTCCCGCATCCCGGTGGTGAACGCCTGCCGGGCGGCGGCGAGCAGGGACTGCCCCGCCTCGCCGGGCAGCCGGGTGACGGTGGCGAGCGCGCCGCCGAGGGTCTCGCGGGCCCCCGCCGGAGCCGTGCCCGGCATCCGGTGCCGGTAGACCGCCGTACCGATCGACCCGAGGACCGCCATTCCGAGCGCCCCGCCGAACTCCGCGCTGGTCTCCAGGAGGGAGGAGGCGGTACCGGCCCGCTCCACCGGGGCGCCGCTCATGGCCAGGTCGGTCAGCTGGGACATGACCGCGACCATCCCGCAGGCCAGCACGCCGGCCCCGGCCAGCACCAGCCACAGCGAGTCGGTGCCGAGCAGGGCGAGCAGCGCGAAGCCGCCCGCCATCGCGGCGAAGCCGCCCGCGACGACATACCCCCGGTCGACGCCCCGCCGCACGAGCCGTGCGGTGAGGGGACCGGCGACGCCGATGAACACCGAGGGCAGCAGGCTCCACAGGGCGGCCGAGAGCGGGCTCTTGCCCAGCACCGACTGGAGGTACTGCGTGGTGAAGACGGCCGAGCCCATCATGGCCAGCGACGCGACGAGGTTCAGCACCAGGGCGGGGGCGAACCCCCGGCCCTTCAGCAGGGCGGGCGGGACCAGCGGGGTGGCGTGGGTGCGCTGGCGGTGCGTGAACAGGGCGGCGAAGAGCAGGCCGACGGCGACCGGGACGACGTACCGCGGGTGCCAGCCTTCGGAGGGGATCTCCTTGAGGCCGTAGACCACGGGGAGCACGGCGGCCAGGGACAGCGGCACGCTCGGCCAGTCGAAGGGGCCGGGGGAGGGGTTCTTCGACTCGGGCAGCAGCACCGGGCCGAGCACCAGCAGCAGTCCCATCGCGGGCAGGTTGACCAGGAACACCGAGCCCCACCAGAAGTGCTCGACCAGGATGCCGCTCATCACCGAGCCGAGGGCCACGCCGCCGGTCATCACGCCGGACCAGAGGCCGATCGCCTTCGCGCGTTCGGCCGGGTCGGTGAACATCGTGCGCAGCAGGGCCATGGTCGACGGCATCAGGGTCGCCCCGCCGACGCCGAGGAGCGCGCGGGCGGCGATCAGGGTCGCGGCGCTGTCGGCGCAGGCGGCGAGGAGCGAGGCACCGCCGAACGCGGCGGCGCCCATGAGCAGGAGCCTGCGGCGGCCGATCCGGTCCCCGAGCGACCCCATGGTCATCAGCAGCCCGGCGAGCAAGAAGCCGTAGATGTCGAAGATCCACAGCTGCTGGGTGCCGGTGGGGTGCAGATCGGCGCTGATCGCCGGGGCGGCGAAGTACAGCACCGAGACATCCATCGAGACCAGGAGCAGCGGCAGCATCAGCACGTAGAGGGCGGTCCATTCACGCTTCATGACAGGCAATGTACGGACGTCTTAAACAGACGTCTAGAACGCTTGTATAGGTCATGTGTCTGAGACGGTTGTATGGAAGGCGGGGTAGGCTGCCCGGCATGGGACATCGCGAGGATCTGCTCGAAGGTGCGAAGCGCTGCCTGCTGGAGAAGGGGTTCGCGCGGACCACGGCGCGCGACATCGTGAAGGCCTCGGGCACGAACCTGGCCTCCATCGGCTACCACTACGGCTCGAAGGACGCGCTGCTGGCGCAGGCGTACGTCGCGCTGGTGGAGGACGTGCCCCTGGAGGGCGGCGAGGGGATCAGCGCCGCCCCCGGTTCGCTGGAGCGGTTCCGCGAGGTGTGGTCGAACGTCGTCGACAGCCTGCGCGAGCCGGGCTCGATCTGGCGGCTCAGCGTGGAGATCCTCGCGATGGGCGATCAACTGCCCGAGGTGCGCGACCAGTTGTCCCGCGCACAGCGCGAGGCCGGCCGGGGCTTGGTCTCACTGCTGATGGGGGTTGCGGAGGAGGAGGTCTCGGACGGGACCGCCGACACCCTCGGCCGCTTCTACGTGACCCTGATGACGGGCCTGATCTCCCAGTGGACCTTCGACCCGAAGACCGCCCCGGACGCGGAGGCGCTGACGGAGGGGTTGCGGCAGGTGATGGCGGCGGCGAATCGCAGCTGACACCAGGCGGCTGTTCTGTGGGCGAGTGCCGCATCGGGCTTGGGTAAGCCTGCTGGAGCCGGTTGGTGCGTGGGTCGCTTCACAGACAACCCAGGAGTCGTGCAAAAGGCTCTGGACATCTACAACGGGACCTACCCACCATGACGTACAACCTCCTAACCGTCGAGTCCCTGCCTCTCGACGTCATCGCGGCGGCACTCGCACAGTGTCTGCGTGTGGGCAGGCAAGAGGTGGATGCCGCCGATGACGACACCGACCAGGATGCGCGCAACTGGGATGCCTCGGTCTTGTGCGATAAGGCGACCGTCCGGGGGGACCTGGCTACGTCTCTTGACATCTACGTCCAAGAGTCTGTACAGCCGCAGCCCAGCGAGCGCGAACTGGCTTCTGCTTTCGCCCGGGCGGCTGGTGCCATTGTTCTCTTCCCCGCCGAAGAAGAGCTGCCGAGTGCTTATTGGTTGGTCACCGAGTCCGGCCTTGTTACGCGGGCACGTCTCTACGAGTCCGATGAAGAAGAAATTCGCTACACGATAGACAGAATCGAGGACCGCGTCGATCGACTTCCGCAGGTCACAGTCGCCCGTATCCCTGAGGTGGTCCGCGAAGCGAAAATCGCCACTCCGCTGAGCGATGATTTCGCCGAGCACCTGCACCGCATGTATGGCGAGGAGACGAGTACTCCCGGCACACCGTTCTGGAAGGCGACCAGCGCTCTGGGCGCTTGGGAGAAACTCGTCCGTCAGATGGAAGCGGCCTGGGCGCCATCCGGCTGGTATCCGTCCGATCTCTATGGCGAGCGGCTGGACGCGCGGGAGGGGCTGGAGCGGATGCGCAGTCAACTTCCGGGGAATGTCCGCGAGTGGCTCGACACTGCCCTTGGTTCCCTGGACGCCCGCTTCGCCAAGTTGACGGTTGATGACACCGGCGGCCTCCTCCGCAAGGAACTGGCTCATGTGAGGGGCACCGCCGGAGCACACGGCTGGTGGTGGAACCGCCGTCCCGACCCCTTGCCGTGGTGAGATCTCCGCAGAGAACGAGGAAGGCGCGTAGGACGTGGTGGGTGCCCCGGCACCTTGGGTGCAGAGGCCGTTCCTGACGAGAGGGCCCGCGACGCCGGAGCAGCCGGTGGCGTGGCAGGCGGCTCGCGGGCCGGGCAGGGCGGGCCCCGCCCGGGTATCCGCTACGCCTTCCTTCCCTTGGTGTCACAGGCTGCGGGCGGTGATGTCGCCGTAGGCGGTCGTGGCGTGGATGTGCAGGTCCGCGCCGGAGCCTTCGGCGTTCTTCAGGGTGTTGTGGACACGGCCGTAGGAGGTGCCGGCGTCCAGGGTCGCGGAGACGCCGCGGGCGGCGCCGACCGAGATGGCGCCGTGTTCGGTGCGCAGGGTGACGGTGCCGCCCATGGCCTCGGTGACCTGGAGGTCTCCCTTCTGGGTGCTGATCTCCGCGTCGGCGCCCAGCCGGCCGACCGAGATGTCGCCGGCCTGGAGGGCGAGGCGAGCGCTCGCGGTCTCGTCCAGCTTGACCGTGCCCTGCGCGCCCTCGAACACGACGTCCCCGAGGCGCCCGACGCCGCGGAACTCGCCGCTGGCCGTCTTCGCCTCGACGCGTGAGCCGGCGGGCAGTTGGACGGTCACCTCGATCGAGCCGGACGGGCCGAGGATCCGGTTGCCCGCCGCGGGGACCTCGATCCGCAGCACCCCGTCGCCGTAGGCCACCTCGGTCCGCTCCGCCGCCTTGACGTCCCGGCCCTTCGAGGCGTCGGACGGCCGGACCTCGACGGTGGTGTCGGCCCGGTCGGCGGCGATGAGCTGGACGCGTCCGGCGGGGATGTCGAGGACGACGGAGACGGGGGCGGGGGTGTCGAACTTCTGCATCGTGAACTCCTTGGCTTCTTTGTTTCCGGTGATGGAAACGCTACGTTGCATTCACGATTCAGGCAACGACCTAAGCGCCACGAATCCTTGAACTCGCAGGCTAGATGGCCTATTTCATTGCAATGGCGCTCCGGGCTAATGCAACGAGCACTCGTCGATCGTTGCAATGGGTTGGGGCTGAACGCTAAGCTGCGGGCCGGGCACCACCGATGTGAGGGAGAAGAGCGCGGATGCCGGGAGGCAGACTCACCCAGCAGGAACGCCAGCGGATCGCGCTGGGACTGGCCGACGGCCTGGCCTACGCGGAGATCGCGCGACGCCTCGACCGTCCGACGTCGACCATCACCCGCGAGGTCATGCGCAACGGCGGCCCCACCGCCTACCGCGCGGACGCGGCCCACCGCGCCACGGAGCGCCGCGCCCACCGGCGCGGGCAGAGCGCGCCCCGGGACACGGAGACGGCCGCGCGACCCGACGGGCGCGACGCGCAGGCCGTGCGCGCGTACGAGGAGAAACTCGCCGACGTCTTCATCCAGTCGGGGCTGCCCAAGATGATGGCGCGGGTGCTGGTCTGCCTCTACACCACCGACTCGGGCAGCCTCACCGCCGCCGAACTCGTCCAGCGCCTCCAGGTCAGCCCGGCGTCCGTGTCCAAGGCGATCGCCTTCCTGGACAGCCAGGGCCTGGTGCGCCGCGAGCGCGACGAACGCCGCCGGGAGCGGTATCTCGTGGACGACGACATCTGGTACCAGGCGATGATGTCCGCCGCCCGCTCCAACGCCCTGGTCGTCGAGGTCGCACGACAGGGCGTGGGCGTCCTCGGCCCCGGCACCCGGGCCGCCACCCGCCTCGAAAACGTCGCCCGCTTCGTGGACTTCGTCTCCGAGAGCATCACCCGGGCGGCGGAACAGGCACGGGAGGTTCTGTACACGCGGCCCGAAAGCCCCCAGGGGCTCGGCGAAGGCGCGGCGCGCGGCGACCGGGACGCATAGCGGCTCCGGTCATCCGCGAAGGCTCTCGCCGTCCCCCCTACAGCCGCGCCCTCTTCAACGCCATGTGCAGCAGCAGGCGGTCCTCGCCGTCGTCCAGGTCGAGGCCCGTCAGTTGTTCCACGCGGTTGAGGCGGTAGTAGAGGGTCTGGCGATGGATGCCCAGTTCCGATGCCGTGCGGCCCGCCTGGCCCGCGCAGTCCAGGTAGACCTCGGCGGTGCGGGCCAGTTCCCGGTGGGCGGGGGAGAGCAGGGCGCCCGCCGCCGGGTCGTGGGCGGACTCCGGCGGAAGCGCGGTCAGCAGGCGGTACGGCCCGATGCCCCGCCACTCGGCGACCGGCCCGAGGCGCGGCTCGGCCAGCGCCGCCCGCGCCGCCGCGCGGGCCTCCAGCCACACCGTGCCCAGCTCGGCGAGGCCGGTGCGCGGCTCGCCGACACCGGCGGCGGGACCGGTCGGCCCGGCGGCCGCCGCGAAGCCGCCCGCCCCGGCGATCCCGGCCGCCACCGCCGCGGCCACCGCGGCCCCGGCCCCTCGCGCCGCCGCCGTACCCTTCACCCGGCCGCCCGTGCCCGCGCGGTCCCGCGTCCTCGCCCCCGTGGCGCCCCGCGTGCCCTCCGCCTCCGCCAGCACCCGCGCCGCCGTCGCCAGCGCCGGTGCGCCCACCGTCGTGGAGCGGAGCCGTACCAGCACCGCCAGGCTCTGCCCCGCCGCGCCCCAGGGAATCGTGCACAGCGCCGCCGCGTGCGGGATGGAGCGGGCGGACGGCGCGTCGTCCGGGTCGGGGGAGGGCCAGGGGGCCACACACACCAGCGTGTGCGGGCCGTCCGCCCGCGGCCCCAGCGCCGTGCGCAGTTCGGCCACCGCCATGTCCCGCTGCCAGCCGCTCTCCGCCGTGAGCACCGCCCGCAGCTCCCGGCTGAGCCCCGCCCCGGCCTCCGCCTCGTCCGCGAGCAGCGCGCCGATCCGGCCGGCCACCCGCATCGCCGCCGTCAGCTGGGCGTCCGTCGGGCCCGGGTCGCCGTCGAGCAGCCAGACGTAGCCGAGGACGACGCCCCGGTGGCGCACCGGCAGACAGATCCGGCCGCGGTAGACCCCGGCTTCGGGGCTCGGCGGGATGCGCACCGGGCCGGTCGCGCGGGTGATGCCGAAGCCCTCGAACCAGGAGCGCACGGTCGCCGTGGAGCGCCGGGTCAGGATCGAGCGGGTGCGCACCGGGTCCAGCGCGGACGCGTCCAGCTCGTCGTCGCTGTCGTACGCGCCGAAGGCGATCAGCTCGAAGTCGCGGTTCTCCAGGGTCGCCGGGACCCCCAGCAGCTCCGAGATCTCGTCCACCAGCTCCTGGTAGTCACCCTTGTAATCCGCCGCCACTCGGGCATTCTCCCCCATTTTCCGGCCATCTTCATACAGATGTCTGAGATCTCGGGCACGGATGCGTGACAGCTGTCGATGGCTGACGATCACGAGGGTCCGTAGGTTTCACGGTGGTTCTCCGTGCCGTACCCGAATCGTCGGGCAACGGCCTCTTCGGTGCTTGTCTGTGGAGGTGCCCCGTGCTGGGTCCCGTGATTCTCGCCGCGTCGCGCAGCGACCGGATGCGACGCCTGATCTCGGCGGCCCCGGTGACCAAGCAGGTCGTCGACCGCTTCATCCCGGGGGAGACGGTGTCCGACATCGTCCCGATCATCAAGGACCTGACGGGCAAGGGCCTGGAGCTGACGATGGACGTCGTCGGCGAGGACATCACCACCCCCGAGCAGGCCACGGTCGCCCGCGACGCCTACCTGGCGCTGATCGACCACCTCAAGGAGCTGGAGCTCGGCGAGAAGGTCGAGATGTCGGTGAAGCTGTCGATGTTCGGACAGGCGCTGGAGGGCGGCCACGAGCTGGCGCTCGCCAACGTCCGGCCCGTCGTCGAGGCCGCCGCCGCCATCGGCACGACCGTGACGCTGGACGCCGAGGACCACACCACCCTCGACTCGATGTTCGCCATCCACGAGGAACTGCGGAAGGACTTCCCGCAGACCGGCTGCGTGATCCAGGCCTACCTGTTCCGCACCGAGGCCGACGCCAAGCGCCTGGCCGAGGCCGGCAGCCGGGTCCGCCTGGTCAAGGGCGCCTACAAGGAGCCCGCCGAGGTCGCCTACCAGCAGAAGCACGAGATCGACAAGGCCTACGTGCGCATCCTGAAGACGCTGATGGAGGGCGAGGGCTACCCGATGGTCGGGTCCCACGACCCGCGCCTGATCTCCATCGCACAGGAGCTCGCCCACAAGGCCGGTCGTAAGCTCGACGAGTACGAGTTCCAGATGCTGTACGGCATCCGCGGCGACGAGCACCTGCGACTGGCCGCCGAAGGCCACCGCATGCGCGTCTACACGGCGTACGGCACGGACTGGTACGGCTACTTCATGCGCCGTCTGGCGGAGAAGCCGGCGAACCTGCGCTTCTTCCTGCGCAGCATGGTCAGCAAGGGCTGAGCCCCACCACCCGCTCACGTACAAGGAGTTCGGATCTCATGGACGCTGTGACCCAGGTCCCCACCCCCGTCAACGAGCCGGTGCACGGCTACGCCCCCGGCTCGCCCGAGCGCGCCCGCCTGGAGGCCAAGCTCAAGGAGCTGGCCGAGAACCCGGTCGACCTGCCGATGACCATCGGCGGCGAGAAGCGGCTGGGCGGCGGCGAGCCGTTCCAGGTGGTGCAGCCGCACAACCACAAGGCCGTCCTCGGCACCGGCCGGCACGCCACCCAGCAGGACGCCCGGGACGCGATCGACGCCGCCCTGGCCGCCGCCCCGGCCTGGCGCGCGATGTCCTTCGACGACCGCGCCGCGATCATCCTGCGCGCCGCCGAGCTGCTGTCCGGCCCGTGGCGCGAGACGATCGCCGCCTCCACCATGCTCGGCCAGTCCAAGACGGCCCAGCAGGCGGAGATCGACAGCCCCTGTGAGCTGGTCGACTTCTGGCGCTTCAACGTGCACTACGCCCGCCAGATCCTCGCCGAGCAGCCCCCGGCGAACTCCCCGGGCGTGTGGAACCGGCTGGACCACCGCCCGCTGGAGGGCTTCGTCTACGCGATCACGCCGTTCAACTTCTCGGCGATCGCGGCCAACCTGCCCACCGCCCCGGCCCTGATGGGCAACGTGGTGGTCTGGAAGCCGTCCCCGACCCAGACCCACGCCGCCGTGCTGCTGATGCAGCTGCTGGAGGAGGCCGGTCTGCCCAAGGGCGTCATCAACCTCGTCACCGGCGACGGCATCGAGGTCTCCAAGGTGGCCCTGGAGCACCGCGACCTCGCGGGCATCCACTTCACCGGTTCGACCAAGACCTTCCAGTACCTGTGGAAGACGGTCGGCAACAACATCGAGAAGTACCGCTCGTACCCGCGTCTGGTCGGCGAGACCGGCGGCAAGGACTTCGTGGTCGCCCACCCGAGCGCCGACCGCGCCGTGCTGAAGACCGCGCTGACCCGTGGTGCCTTCGAGTACCAGGGCCAGAAGTGCAGCGCCACCTCCCGCGCCTACATCCCGGCCTCCATCTGGAACTCGGGCTTCAAGGAGGCGTTCGCGGCCGAGGTCGACTCGCTCGCCATGGGTGACGTGACGGACCTGTCGAACTTCATCGGCGCCGTCATCGACGAGCGCTCCTTCGCCAAGAACAAGGCCGCGATCGACCGCGCCAAGGCCGACCCGACCTGCACCATCGTCGCGGGCGGCAGCTACGACGACTCGGTCGGCTACTTCGTCCGCCCGACCGTCATCGAGTGCACCGACCCGGAGAACGAGGTCTTCACGACCGAGTACTTCGGCCCGATCCTCGCCGTGTACGTCTACGAGGACGACAAGTACGACGAGATGCTGACCCAGATGGAGTCTGTCTCCGACTACGCCCTCACCGGCTCGGTCATCGCCAACGACCGTGCGGCGGCGGCCTACACGATGGAGAAGCTCCGCTTCGCCGCGGGCAACTTCTACATCAACGACAAGTCGACCGGCGCCGTCGTCGGCCAGCAGCCCTTCGGCGGCGGCCGCGCCTCCGGCACCAACGACAAGGCCGGTGCCCCCCAGAACCTCCTGCGCTGGACGCTGACCCGCGCCATCAAGGAGGCCCTGGTCGCCCCGACCGACTACACGTACCCGCACATGGGCTGATCCCCGCCCCTCCCGAGCGACGGGCCGGGAAGGCTGCCACCGAGCAGGCTTCCCGGCCCGTTTCCATGCCCCCGCGGCCCGGTGACGAGCGGGTCCCTCCCCAACTCGCCCCCGCCGCGCAGCCGGTAAAGCACTCGACCGCCAACCGCCCGGTGGCGACAATGCGGTCATGACCGATCGGATGCGTCTCGCGCACACCGCGGACCTCGGCCCCGACGAACTCACCGCCGCGCGCGCCCTGCTGGACGACGCCTTCGAGGGGGACTTCGCCGACGAGGACTGGGACCACGGGCTCGGGGGGTTGCACGTACTGATCCATGACGCGGCCGGGCTCGCCGCCCACGGCTCGGTCGTGATGCGGCGGGTGCGGCACGCGGGGCGCTGGCTGCGCACCGGGTACGTCGAGGCCGTCGCCGTACGCGCCGACGTCCGGCGCACCGGGTTCGGCGGGCGGGTGATGGCGGAGCTGGAGCGGGTGATCGAGCGGGCCTACGACCTCGGCGCGCTGGCCGCCAGCGAGGACGGTGCCCGGCTGTACGCCGCCCGGGGCTGGCGGCGGTGGGAGGGGCAGGTGCACGCCCTCTCGCCGGAGCACGGGATCGTCCGGCTGCCGGACGACGAGGGAGCCGTCCACGTGTGGCCGGCGACGCCCGCCGCAGCAGCCCTCGACCCCGCCCGCGCACTGGTCTTCGACTGGCGCGACGGCGACGTGACCTGACGGGAAAAGCCCAGCTCAGAGGGGGGTCAGCCGGTTCGCCGTCTCAGATAGTAGGAAGTCCGAGTAATGATGCAGACAGACGCGGGCCGCTCCCTTAGCTTGGAACAAGCCGAACGTCTCGCTCGATCCAGCGATTGGCGGTCGTGAGCCGGGCCCTGTGCAGGCAACCCCTGCGGCCTCAGTGCTCCCCGCCTGCTCCGGCGTCTCGAACACCCGTCATTGCCGTACTCCCTTCATATCCGAGGAGTCGATTCCCATGGCCGAGACGACCGTCCGCCGCCGCGTCCGCCACGTGTCCCGCACGAGCGAGTCCGACCGCAAGAACGCCGCCGCCGCCCTCCAGCGCGCCCTCGACCGCCGGGACAACGGCGGTCAGACCGGCCACTGACCTCGCCCGCGAGGCTCGCGCCACGCCGTCGCGCCGACACGGGGCGTCCGGATCGTGGACAGCCCGTGTCATCACCTGGGACGAGGAGTAGGGTGCCCGCATGTCTCGCAGCATCAATCTCGCAGTGATCCCCGGTGACGGCATCGGCCAGGAAGTCGTGGCCGAGGGTCTCAAGGTCCTCTCCGCCGTCCTCCCGGGGGACGTGAAGCTGGAGACCGAGGAGTACGACTTCGGCGCCAAGCGCTACCACGCCACCGGTGAGACCCTCACCGAGGCGGACCTGGAGCGGCTCAAGCGGCACGACGCGATCCTGCTCGGCGCCCTCGGCGACCCGTCCGTGCCCTCCGGCGTCCTGGAGCGCGGCTTCCTGCTCAAGCTCCGCTTCGCCTTCGACCACCACGTCAACCTGCGGCCGAGCAAGCTGCTCCGGGGCGTGGCCACCCCGCTCGCCGGCCAGCCGGAGATCGACTTCATCGTCGTCCGGGAAGGCACCGAGGGCCCGTACACCGGCAACGGCGGCACCATCCGCCAGGGCACGGAGCACGAGGTCGCCACCGAGGTGTCCGTCAACACGGCCTACGGCGTCGAGCGCGTCGTCCGGGACGCCTTCGCCCGCGCCCAGGCCCGCCCGCGCAAGAAGCTCACGCTGGTCCACAAGAACAACGTGCTGACCTTCGCCGGCCACCTGTGGTCGAACACCTTCAACAAGGTGGCCGAGGAGTTCCCCGAGGTCACCACCGACTACCTGCACGTCGACGCGGCCACCATCTTCCTGGTCACCCAGCCCGAGCGCTTCGACGTGATCGTCACCGACAACCTCTTCGGCGACATCATCACCGACCTCGCCGCGGCCATCTCCGGCGGCATCGGCGTGGCCGCCTCGGGCAACATCAACCCGAGCGGCGCGTTCCCGTCCATGTTCGAGCCGGTGCACGGCTCGGCCCCGGACATCGCCGGGCAGGGCAAGGCCGACCCCACCGCCACGGTCCTGTCCGTCGCCCTGCTGCTGCGCCACCTCGGCTACGACGCCGAGGCCGAGCGCATCGACACGGCGGTCGCCGCGGACCTCACCGAGCGCGCCGGCAAGCCCGCCCGCAGCACGTCCGAGATCGGCGACGCGCTCGCCGCCCGAGTAGCCGGCTGACCCGGCGCTCCTCCGCAAGAAGCCGCCGGGTCGGACGACCACCCGGCGGCTTCCGCATGTCTCCGCCGGGTAGGAACCATCGACCCCGGGCCGCCACCACCCGATTCCGTCGACCGGAGCGCCGCGCGATAATCGAACGCGGAGCCGCGGTATGAGGGAATGCTCGGACGTCCCAGCACCGGCCAGCCGGTGCGCGAGACGTGAGCGCGGCCCGTCACAACAACCGGTGAAGGACAACCACTCATGACGATGCCCACGATCGAGCTCAAGCCCTCCGCCAGTCCCCTCGCCGCCGCAGAGCGCGAGGCGATCCTGGCCAACCCCGGGTTCGGCCGCCACTTCACCGACCACATGGTGACGATCCGGTGGACCGAGGGCCGCGGCTGGCACGACGCACAGCTCGTTCCGTACGGCCCGATCTCCCTCGACCCCTCCACCCACGTGCTCCACTACGGCCAGGAGATCTTCGAGGGGCTGAAGGCCTACCGCCAGCCCGACGGCTCGATCGCGCTGTTCCGCCCCGAGGCGAACGCCCGCCGGTTCCGCACCTCCGCCCGCCGCATGGCCATGGCCGAGCTGCCGGAGGAGCTGTTCATCGCGGCCCTGGACGCGCTGCTGACGCAGGACGCCGACTGGGTGCCGCCGCACGGCGGCGAGGAGGCCCTCTACCTGCGCCCGTTCATGATCGCCACCGAGGCCGCGCTCGGTGTGCACCCGGCCAACGAGTACCTGTTCCTGCTGATCGCCTCCCCGTCCGGCGCCTACTTCGCCGGCGGAGTCCAGCCGGTCACCATCTGGGTCTCCGAGGACCACGTCCGCGCCGTCCCCGGCGGCACCGGCGACGCCAAGACCGGCGGCAACTACGCCGCCTCCCTGCTCCCGCAGGCCGAGGCCGCCGCGCACGGCTGCGACCAGGTCGTCTACCTCGACGCGGTCACCCGCACCAAGGTCGAGGAGAGCGGCAGCATGAACGTCGCCTTCGTCTACGGCGACCGGATCGTCACCCCCGCGCTGACCGGCTCCATCCTGGAGGGCATCACCCGGGACTCGCTCCTCCAGGTCGCCCGCGACCTCGGCTACACCGCAGAGGAGGGTGTGATCACCCTGGAGCAGTGGCGCGCGGACGCCGCCTCCGGCGCCCTCACCGAGGTCTTCGCCTGCGGCACCGCCGCCGTGGTGACGCCGATCGGCCACGTCAAGACCAAGTCCGGCGAGTGGACCCACGGCGACGGCACGCCCGGCGAGGTCACCCTGCGGCTGCGCGAGGCCCTGCTCGGCATCCAGCGCGGCATGGACGAGGACAAGCACGGCTGGATGCACCGCGTCGGCTGACGCCCGCACGGCAACGAAGGGCCGTCGCGGACCCCACCGGGGGTCCGCGGCGGCCCTCCGCCGTTTCTTGAGCAGTGTTCGATCCATCACCCTCGATGCTGCCGCCGAGACCTTCTCTTTCACGGGCCATGCGTTTAGAGTGCTGCTCTAAACCGCTGCCGAGAAGGAGGCGCCGCGCCGTGCGACTGACCCCCACGGAACGTGACCGGCTGCTGCTGTTCGGGGCCGCCGAACTGGCCCGGGCCCGCCGCGCCCGCGGGCTGCGGCTGAACGTGCCGGAGGCGACCGCGCTGATCGCGGACACGGTCTGCGAGGCCGCCCGCGACGGCAGGCGGCTCGCGGAGGCCATCGAGGCGGCCCGCGCCGTGCTCGGCCCCGAGGACGTGCTGCCGGGCGTCGCCGACGTGGTCACCGAGGTGATGGTCGAGGCCGTCTTCGACGACGGCTCCCGGCTCGCGGTGGTCTCCGACCCCATCGGCGGCGGCCTGGGCGACGACGCCCCCGGCGCGCTGCTGCCCGGGCCCGCGCACGCCGACCCGGAGCCCGTCGTCCGGCTCACCGTCACCAACACCGCGGCGGTGCCGGTCTCGGTCACCTCCCACTTCCACTTCTTCGAGGCCAACCCGCGCCTCGACTTCGACCGCGCCGCCGCCTACGGCATGCGGCTCGCCGTGCCCGCCGGATCGTCCGTGCGCTTCGGGCCGGGCGAGAGCGAGGAGGTCGGCCTGGTACCGATCGGCGGGGAGCGGATCGCGATCGGCTTCGCCGGGCTGGTGGACGGGCCGCTGGACGCGCCGGGCGCCCGGCAGGAGGCGCTGCGCCGGGCCGCCGCCTGCGGCTATCTGGGCGCCCGCAGCGAGGAAGAGGAAGGACAGGACCGATGAGCCGCTCCAAGGGACGCGAGGTCAGCCGGGCGATCCATGTCGATCCGCGGGCGTACGCCGCCACCCACGGCCCGCGCGCCGGGGACCGCGTCCGGCTCGGCGACTCCGGCCTGACCGTCCGGGTGGAGTCCGACGCCCAGCACCACGGCGACGAGTTCCTGGCCGGCTTCGGCAAGACGGCCCGCGACGGGCTGCATCTGAAGGCCGCCGCCGTGCGCGAGACCTGCGACGTCGTGATCAGCAACGTCGTCGTGATCGACGCGGTGCAGGGCATCCGCAAGGTGTCCATCGGCATCCGGGAAGGCCGCATCAGCGCGATCGGACGGGCGGGCAACCCGGACACGCTCGACGGTGTGGACGTCGTCGTCGGCACCGGCACGTCCATCGTCTCCGGCGAGGGGCTGATCGCCACCGCGGGCGCGGTCGACACCCACGTCCACCTGCTGTCACCGCGCATCATGGAGGCCTCGCTCGCCTCCGGCGTGACCACGATCATCGGACAGGAGTTCGGCCCGGTGTGGGGCGTCGGCGTCAACTCCCCCTGGGCGCTGCGCCACGCCTTCAACGCCTTCGACGCCTGGCCGGTCAACATCGGCTTCCTGGGCCGGGGTTCGTCCTCCCACGAGGCACCGCTCGTCGAGGCGCTGGCCGAGGGCGGCGCCTGCGGGTTCAAGGTGCACGAGGACATGGGCGCCCACACCCGCGCGCTGGACACCGCGCTGCGGGTCGCCGAGGAGCACGACGTGCAGGTGGCCCTGCACAGCGACGGGCTGAACGAATGCCTGTCGGTCGAGGACACCCTGAAGGTGCTGGAGGGCCGCACCATCCACGCCTTCCACATAGAGGGCTGCGGCGGCGGACACGTCCCCAACGTGCTCAAGATGGCCGGGGTGCCGAACGTCATCGGCTCCTCCACCAACCCCACCCTGCCCTTCGGCCGGGACGCGGTCGCCGAGCACTACGGCATGATCGTCTCCGTCCACGACCTCAAGCCCGACCTGCCCGGCGACGCGGCCATGGCCCGCGACCGCATCCGGGCGAGCACCATGGGCGCCGAGGACGTGCTGCACGACCTGGGCGCGATCGGCATCACCTCCTCCGACGCGCAGGGCATGGGCCGCGCGGGCGAGACGGTACGGCGCACCTTCGCCATGGCCGGCAAGATGAAGGCCGAACTGGGCCCGCTGGAGGGCGACGGCGAGGGCGACGACAACGCCCGCGTGCTGCGCTACATGGCCAAGCTGACCGTCAACCCGGCCATCGCGCACGGCCTGTCGCACGAGGTCGGCTCCATCGAGGTGGGCAAGCTCGCCGACATCGTGCTGTGGCGGCCCGAGTACTTCGGCGCCAAGCCGCAGCTCGTCCTCAAGTCCGGCTTCCCCGCCTACGGTGTCGTCGGCGACCCCAACGCGGCCACGGACACCTGCGAACCCCTCGTCCTCGGCCCGCAGTTCGGGGCGTACGGGGCCACCGCGGCCGACCTCTCCGTGGCGTTCGTCGCCCGCGCGGCCGTGGACCAGGGCAACGACACGATGCCCACCCGGCGCCGCCGGGTCGCGGTCCGCGGCACGCGCGGCATCGGCCCCGCCGACCTGCGGCTCAACGCCCGTACCGGAGCGGTCGACGTCGACCAGCGCACCGGCCTGGTCACCCTCGACGGCGACCCGCTGCGCTCGGCGCCCGCCGACTCCGTCTCCCTCAACCGCCTGTACTTCCTCTGAACCCGGAACGGACCCGCACCGATGAGCACCCCCGCCGCCGACGGCTTCCGCATGCCCGCCGAGTGGACCCCGCACGAGCGCACCTGGATGGCGTGGCCGGGCCCCAACCCCACCTTCGACGACGGTGAGGAGCTGGCCGCCGCCCGGCGCGCCTGGGCCTCGGTCGCCCGCGCGATCCGCCGCTTCGAGCCGGTCACCGTGGTCTGCGGCCCCGGCCGGTCGGCCGAGGCGCGGGAGCTGCTCGGCCCGGACGTGGACACCGTGGAGCGCGCGCTGGACGACGCCTGGATGCGCGACATCGGCCCCACGTTCCTCACCTCCGACCGGGGCGAACTGGCCGCCGTGGACTGGACGTTCAACGGCTGGGGCGCCCAGGAGTGGGCCCGCTGGGAGCACGACGCCGAGATCGGCTCGTACGTCGCCGGCCTCGCGGGGGCGCGGACGTACGCCTCGCGGCTGGTCAACGAGGGCGGCGCGATCCATGTCGACGGCGAGGGCACCGTGCTGCTCACCGAGACCGTGCAGCTCGGCCCCGAGCGCAATCCGCACTGGACGAGGGAGCGGGTCGAGGCCGAGATCCACGCCCACCTCGGCACCCGCAAGGCCATCTGGCTGCCGCGCGGCCTGACCGCCGACTACCCCCCGCACGGCTACGGCACCCTGGGCCACGTCGACATCGTCGCCGCCTTCGCCCGCCCCGGCGTCGTCGTCGCCCACCACCAGCCGGACCCGGCGCACCCGGACCACGAGGTCACCAAGGAGGTCATCGGCCTGCTCCGGTCCTCGACCGACGCGCACGGCCGCCCGCTGGAGGTCGTGGAGGTGCCCGCCCCGACCGTGCTGGAGGCCGACGGCCACTGGGCCGACTACTCCTACATCAACCACTACCTCTGCAACGACGGCGTCGTGCTGTGCGCCTTCGACGACCCCCGCGACGAGACCGCCGCCGCGATCTTCCGCCGCCTCTTCCCCGAGCGGACCGTCACCCTGGTCGACGCCCGCCGGATCTTCGCCGCGGGCGGCGGCATCCACTGCATCACCCAGCAGCAGCCGCGCTCCCGCCGGGCATAGGGGAACCGGCCGCCCGGCAGCCGCCGGTGTCCCGGGTCGGGTAGAACATACGGGTGAACCTCTTGGTGTGTGCCTGCTGCGGTCATCGGCTCAGCGAACCGGTCCGGCTGTTGCCCGAGTTGCCCGAGCGCCCCGTGAACAACGGGCGCAAGGACGCCGACGGGTTCCGGCAGGCCCCCTCCACCGTGCCGCCGGGGACCTGCGCGGTGGATCCCGAGCCGTCCGGGGCGCCGTTCGTCCCGCACCCCGACCCCGAGTGGATGGGGGCGGGGGTGCCCGGCGTGACCATCGCGGATCCCGAGGGGCCGGGCTGCCTGATGTCGGCCGGACCGCGGGACACCCTGGTGGTGCACCCCGAGGACACCCGCGGCCATCTGGTGGGGAACGACGACTGCCGGGACTACGGTTGCTGCGGCCCCACCGGGCGGAAGGGACCCAACTTCCGGTGCCCCGGCTGCGGGACACCGGTGGCCACGCTGTTCGCCGAGTGCTACGGGCCGTACGAGACCCACTTCCTGCCCGACGCCGTACGCATGGTGCCCGCATGAGCGAGGCCCCCGCGCCGCGCCGGCGCACCCCCGCCCCGCCCCGCGAGGACCTGCTCGCCGCGGCCATGCGCATGATCGCCGAGCACGGTCTGGAGAAGCTCACCATGGCGGGGCTCGGGCGCGAGGTCGGGATGAGCAGCGGCCATCTGCTCTACTACTTCCGGTCCAAGGACGAACTGCTCCTGCAGACATTGGAGTGGAGCGAGGGGCGGCTGGGCGCCGAGCGGGCCCGGCTGCTCGCCCGGGCGGCGCCGGCGCGGGAGCGGCTGGAGGACTACGTCGACCTCTATGTGCCCGACGGCCACCGCGACCCGCACTGGACCCTCTGGCTGGAGGTCTGGAACCGGTCCCAGAACGCCGACGACGACGCCCGCGCCCGCCAGTGCGCGATCGAGGGGGCCTGGCACCGGGACCTCGTCGCGCTGATCGCCGAGGGGATCTCACGCGGGGAGTTCCGGCCGGTCGACGCGGACCGCTTCGCCACCAGGACGCGCGCGCTGCTCGACGGGTTCTCCATCCACGTCGCCATCGGGCTGCGCGGCACCGACCGGGAGCAAGTGCTCGCCCATGTGAGGGAGTTCGTGGCGGACGGGCTTCTCGCGTAGAGGAATCGTCCGCTCGGCCGCCGGGCAGGTAACGGCCCATGGGACGAGAACACTGGAAGAAGATCTGGGTCGGTTCGGCGGGGAACATGGTCGAGTGGTTCGACTGGTTCGTGTACGCCAGCTTCGCCACCTACTTCGCCGGGGCGTTCTTCCCCAGCGGCAACCCCACCGCCCAGCTGATGAACACCGCCGGGATCTTCGCCGTCGGCTTCTTCATGCGGCCGGTCGGCGGCTGGCTGCTCGGGCGGGTCGGGGACCGCAGGGGCCGCAAGGCGGCGCTGACGCTCACCGTCACACTGATGTCGGCCTCCGCGGTGCTGATCGCCGTCGCGCCCACGTACGCCGTCGCCGGCTACGGCGGCGCCCTCGTACTGCTCGTCGCCCGGCTGCTCCAGGGCCTCTCGGTGGGCGGCGAGTACGCGGCCAGCGCCACCTACCTCACCGAGGCCACCGACCCCGGGAAACGCGGCTTCGCCTCCAGCTTCCAGTACGTGTCCATGACCGTCGGCCAGATCGTCGGCCTCGGCCTCCAGATCATCCTCCAGCGCACCATGTCCGACTCCGCCCTGCACAGCTACGGCTGGCGCATCCCCTTCGTCGTCGGCGCCCTCGGCGCGGCCGTCGTCTTCTACCTGCGCCGCACCATGCTGGAGAGTGAGATCTACGAGGAGGACGCCGCCCACGCCGGACGGACCGAGGCCGCCGAGGAGCGCGGCACCCTGCGCGCCCTGTGGCGGCACCGGCGCGAGGCGTTCCTCGTCATCGCGCTCACCATGGGCGGCACGGTCGCGTACTACACGTACACCACCTATCTGACCAAGTACCTCTCCAACTCGGCGGGCCTGTCCAAGGACACCGCCACCCTCGTCTCCTTCACCGCGCTGATCGTCTTCGCCGCTCTCCAGCCGCTCGCCGGGGCCCTGTCCGACCGGATCGGCCGGCGGCCGCTGCTGATCACCTTCGCGATCGGCTCCACCGTCCTCACCGTGCCGGTCATGACCCTGCTCAAGCACGCCGACGGCTACTGGCCCGCCCTCGGCCTCTCCCTGCTCGCCCTGGTCGTCGTCACCGGCTACACCTCGATCAACGCCTGTGTGAAGGCCGAGCTGTTCCCGACCGGTGTCCGCGCCCTGGGCGTCGCCCTGCCGTACGCCCTCGCCAACGCCCTCTTCGGCGGCACCGCCGAATACGTCGCCCTGTGGTTCAAGAACGCCGGGATCGAGTCCGGATTCTTCTGGTACGTGGCGGGCTGTGCCGCCGTGTCGCTGGTCGTGTACGTCGCCATGCGGGAGACGAAGGACCTGGACCTGGCCGGAAAGCGGGGGACCATGGGTGCGGGGGAGTCCACCGTGACGACCGCATCCTGAGACGGACGGTGATCCGGGGGCGGTGCTGTGCCAGACTGCCCCCGTGCTTACGTCCGCCATGATTATTGGCAGCAGGCGCGCCGGTCCGCAGTGACCATCTCGTACGACCAGGTGCGGGTGGCCACCGTCGTCCTCGACCCGCGCGCAGACCTCTCGCATCCGCGAGGGGTTTTTTCGTTTTACGGCCCACCTTCAGCCGTGAACCGAGCGCGGGGGAGTATTGGGGGGACGGTGGAGCCGGTCATTCCGGTAAGACCGAAGATCCACAACAGGAGTCCTGAGACCATGACCGAGACGGCAACCAGCGAGCTCGACGACTCGTTCCACGTCTTCGACACGACGCTGCGCGACGGAGCGCAGCGGGAGGGCATCAACCTCACCGTCGCGGACAAGCTCGCCATCGCCCGGCACCTGGACGACTTCGGCGTCGGCTTCATCGAAGGCGGCTGGCCCGGTGCCAATCCCCGCGACACCGAGTTCTTCGCCCGTGCCAAGGACGAGATCGACTTCCGCCACGCCCAGCTGGTCGCCTTCGGTGCCACCCGCCGCGCCGGTGCCAAGGCCGCCGACGATCCCCAGGTCAGAGCGCTGCTGGAGTCGGGCGCCCCGGTGATCACCCTGGTCGCCAAGTCGCATGACCGGCATGTCGAGATGGCGCTGCGCACCACCCTGGACGAGAACCTGGAGATGGTCCGCGACACCGTCTCCTACCTGCGCGAGCAGGGCCGCCGGGTGTTCGTGGACTGCGAGCACTTCTTCGACGGCTACCGGGCGAACCCCGAGTACGCCAAGGCCGTCGTCCGCGCGGCCTCGGAGGCGGGCGCCGATGTGGTGGTGCTGTGCGACACCAACGGCGGCATGCTGCCCGCCCAGGTGCACGCGGTCGTCGCCACCGTGCTCGCCGACACCGGCGCCCGGCTCGGCATCCACGCCCAGGACGACACCGGCTGCGCGGTCGCCAACACCCTGGCCGCGGTCGACGGCGGCGCCACCCACGTGCAGTGCACCGCCAACGGCTACGGCGAGCGCGTCGGCAACGCCAACCTCTTCCCGGTGGTTGCCGCCCTGGAGCTGAAGTACGGCAAGAAGGTGCTGCCGGAGGGCCGGCTGCGGGAGATGACCCGGATCTCGCACGCCATCGCCGAGGTCGTCAACCTCACGCCCTCCACCCACCAGCCGTACGTGGGCGTCTCCGCCTTCGCGCACAAGGCCGGTCTGCACGCCTCCGCCATCAAGGTCGACCCGGACCTGTACCAGCACATCGACCCCGCGCTGGTCGGCAACACCATGCGGATGCTGGTCTCCGACATGGCCGGCCGCGCCTCCGTCGAGCTGAAGGGCAAGGAACTCGGCGTCGACCTCGGCGGCGACCGCGAACTGATCGGGCGCGTGGTCGCCCGGGTCAAGGAGCGCGAGCTCAAGGGCTACACGTACGAGGCCGCCGACGCCTCCTTCGAGCTGCTGCTGCGCGGCGAGGTCGAGGGCAGGGCGCTGAAGTACTTCGACGTCGAGTCCTGGCGGGCCATCGCCGAGGACCGCCCCGACGGCACCCACGCCAACGAGGCCACGGTCAAGCTGTGGGCCAAGAGCGAGCGGATCGTGGCCACCGCCGAGGGCAACGGCCCGGTCAACGCCCTCGACCGGGCCCTGCGCGTCGCCCTGGAGAAGATCTACCCCGAGCTGGCCGGCCTCCAGCTGGTCGACTACCGCGTCCGCATCCTGGAGGGCCGGCACGGCACCTCCTCCACCACCCGCGTGCTCATCTCCACCTCGGACGGCACCGGCGAGTGGTCCACGGTCGGCGTCGCGGACAACGTCATCGCCGCGTCCTGGCAGGCGCTGGAGGACGCGTACACGTACGGGCTGCTGCGGGCGGGCGTGGCACCGGCCGCGTAGCCGGCGGGCGCGCCGCGGGTGCGGCGGTCAGGGCGCCCGCCAGATGTTGTCGAAGGCGGCGTTCTCGATGCGCCGCCGCTCCCGCACGGCCGTCAGCTCCGTCACCGCGTCGCCGACGGCGGTCAGCACGGTGAGGACCGCGTCGTCCGCGTACTCCGTCTGCGGCCGGTCCTCGCCGATGCCCAGCGGGTCGGCGAGACCGGCCAGCACGGGCTCGTGGGACCACCAGCGTTCGGCCGCGTGCCGCCGCGCGGGGGTGTCGGCCGGGGGCGTCTCGGCCGGGCGGGGCAGCCAGCGCCGCCGCTTCCCGGTGAGCTGCCCCTCGGTATCCAGGAAGTCGTGGTACGCCCCGGCCAGCCCGCGGCCCCGGCGCCACAGCCAGTCCTCGACCGTCTCGTACGGTTCCTCGCGCACCAGCGCCGCCCCCGCCTCGTCCAGCATCCGGTCGCCGGTGGGCAGCGGCGGGCCTGGCACGATGCGCTCGCCGTCGAGGGTCACGGCCCGCGTCCCGAGCAGATCGATCAGCTCGGCCCCCGCGAGGGCCAGCGAGAGGTCCCCCTGCTCGACGGGGCGCTCGCCGGGGACGTCGACGCTGACGAGGAACAGATCCTGCGGTGTGGTCATGAGGACTCCAGGTCGCCGGGGCCACAGCGTACCGAGCACCCTCGCATGCCGCCCGGCACCGGCGGCGCGCCACACGCCGAGGCCCGCCTCCTCTCCCGGGCGAGCGATGGTCCGGCCGGGGGACGCCGGTTTCCCCGTGGTTCCCCGGTCGTCCCCCGGCCACGCGTCACTGCAACTGCCACTTCTGGTTGGACGCGCCCGTGCAGGACCAGATCTGGGCGCGGGCGCCGTTCGCCGAGGAGTTGTCGGTGACGTCCAGGCACTTGTTCGCGGCGACGTTCACCACGTCGTGGGTGGCGGCGTTGTACGACCACTGCTGGGCGCCGGTGCCGTTGCAGTCGTAGAGCTGCACCTTGGCCCCGTCGGCCGTCGAGCCCGAGGTCACGTCCAGGCACTTGCCGAGCGCCTGGACGGAACCGTCGGCCATGACGGTCCACTGCTGGGCGGCGGTGCCGTTGCAGTCGTAGAGCTGGACGGCCGTGCCGTTCGCGCTGGAGGCGCCCGCCACGTCCAGGCACTTGCCGGCCAGGCCGACGAAGGAGCCGGTGCGGGCACCGCCGCCGCTCTGGGTGCCGGACCAGGTGAAGGTGGCGGATGTCTTGCCGGGCAGCGAGTAGGTGGCGTGCTGGGAGCCCCAGTCGATGGTCACCGTCTGCGCGGCGGAGGAACCGTTGTAGGCGATGAGCGCCTTGCTGCCGTCGGGGTTGCGCCAGGCCACGTTCGGCACCGTGGTGGACGCCGTGGAGGCGATCCGCTGCGCGCCGGGGCGGACGAACTTGGTCAGCTGGCCCATGTCGTAGTACTCGACGGTGTAGTCGACGGTCCCGCTCTGCCCGTCCCCGTTGTGCACGGTGACCAGCCCGGTGCAGGTGCCGCACCCGCCGTTGTGCGGTCCCATGTTCTGGTCCACCGCCAGGGACCACTTGGTCACCGACTTCCCCCAGTTGCGGGTGTAGTCGATGATGTCGGTCATGTCCTCGTGCTGCTGGTCGGCGATCCAGGTGCCGCCGGAGTGCTCGGTGTCGAAGGCGTCCACCGAGGGGTACGTGTCGTGGACGGTGGTCTGCTCGCCGACGTCACCGCCGTAGCCGTGCCAGGCGATGCCGCCGAAGTTGGGGTGGCTGCGGATCGCCGTGTCGTCCAGCAGCGGGGCGGCCCAGGAGTCGTAGCCGTCCCAGTTCCAGTCGTGGACCAGGACCTTGGTGCTCAGGCCGGCCGACTGGAGCCGCGGCAGCAGGTCGGTCTTGAGGAAGTAGGACAGCCCGTCGGCGTTCCAGCTCATCGAGGGATAGCCGGAGCAGCAGGTCGGCTCGTTCTGCGGGGTCACGTAACCGACCTTGACCCCCTGGTCCTGGTACGCCTGGAGGTACTTGACGAAGTAGGCGGCGTAGGCGGCGTAGTCCTCCGCCTTCAGCCAGCCGCCGTTGAGCGAGCCGCTGTCCTTCATCCAGGCCGGGGCGGTCCAGGGCGAGGCCATCACCGTCAGGGACGGGTCGAGCTGGAGCGCCTGCTTGGTGAGCGGTACGACGTCGGCGAGGTCGTGCGCGATCGAGAACTTGGCGAGGTCCGGGTCCGACTGCCCGGCGGGCACGTCGTCGTACGTGTAGCCGTAGCGCGCGAGGTCGGAGGCGCCCATCGGGTTGCGCAGGAACGACAGCCCGATGCCGTCCGTCGGCGAGAACAGCTTGCGCATGGTCGCGTCCCGGGTCGTCGGGGACAGCGCGCCGCTGCTGTTCAGCAGCCAGGCCGCGGTGTCCGTGAAGGAGGCGCCGCCGCCGGTGAAGGTCTGGTAGCGGGTGTTCTCGTCCACGGTGATGTTCGTGCCGCCGCCACCCGTCCCGGACTGGAACGAGAACGGCGTCTGCGCCTGGAGGCCGCGGACGACATGGCGTCCGGCGGAGTCGTCGGTCGTGGTGAGCCAGGCCGTGACCTGCTCGCCGGCCGCGTGTGCGGGGGGAACGGCCGCGGTGAAACCGGCGGCGGAGAGCAGTCCGGCCAGCAGCAGCCGGACCGCGCGGGGGGATCTCCTCATGGTGCGTCGCCCTTCCTCTCGGGTCGACAGTGGGGTCGCCAACGGGTGGGCCATCTTGACGAGTTGGGGAGGCGTCAGTTAACTCACGCCGTGAGCTAAGCCATGAGTGAACCATGAGAGCCGAGGGAAGGTCTATGCCAAGACCAAGAACGGCCCTGCTTCTCCCCGGGGCCCTGCTCGCCGCCCTGCTGCCCCTGTCCGCGACGGCCCGGGCCGCCGACGACCCGCCGCCCGTGCCCGTCGACCGCTTCGAGGGCGAGGTGCCCTTCGCGTCCCAGCCCGCCGACGGCATCTTCACCTGGGGCGGCGACACCGACGACCCGCCCACGCTCCGCCTCGCCGACCGCGCCGACGCCCCCGAGGGCGCCAAGGTGCTCGCCGGCACCTACGACATCAGCGGCTACGGTGGCTTCACCCACGATTTCGCCGCCGGCCGGCCGGCCCACGACTGGTCCGCCCACCAGGGCATCGGCTTCTGGTGGGAGGGGCACGACACCGGCCGCAAGGTCGCCTTCGAGATCAAGGACGGCGGCGCGAACGGCGAGGCCTCCGAGCTGTGGACGACCTCCTTCACGGACGACTTCACCGGCTGGAAGCAGATCCGGCTCCCGTTCGGCGACTTCACCTACCGCACCGACTACCAGCCCGTCGGCGGTATCGACCACGTCCTCGGCCTCACCCGGATGTGGGGCTACGCCGTGACGCTCCCCGCGGGCGCCAAGGGCGAATTCGCCATGGACGACGTGGAGTTGTACGGCAAGGCGGATCAGGCCCTGCGCGCCGCCGTGACTACCGACGCGCCCGTCTACCCGGTGCGGGAGGGCGGCACCGCCAAGGTCAGGGTCACCCTGGCCACCACCGGCGACCGCCCCGTGGACGAACCGGTGACCGTCTCCTACCGCACCGAGGGCGGCACCGCCACCGCCGGCCAGGACTACACCCCGGTCTCCGGCACCCTCACCTTCCCGGCGGGTACCGCCTCCGGCGCCTCGGCGACCGTCCAGGTGCCCACCCGCAAGGACAAGGCGGGCGAGTCCGCCGAGACGATCCCGCTCAAGCTCACCGTGACCGGCGCCAAGTCCCCCGCCGAGACCCCGCAGATCGTCATCGACGCGCACGGACTGCCGTATCTGGACCCGAAGCTGCCGGTGAAGAAGCGGGTCGCCGATCTGCTGTCGCGGATGTCCCTCCAGGAGAAGGCCGGGCAGATGACCCAGGCCGAGCGCGACGGCCTGGTCCCCGGCGACATCGCCGCCTACGACCTCGGCTCCCTGCTGTCCGGCGGCGGCTCCACACCCACGCCCAACACCCCCGAGGCCTGGGCCCGGATGATCGACGGCTTCCAGCTGCGCGCGCGGGCGACGCGGTTCCAGATCCCGCTGATCTACGGCGTGGACGCGGTGCACGGCCACAACAACCTCTACGGCGCCACGGTCATGCCGCACAACATCGGCCTGGGCGCCACCAGGGACCCCGCCCTCGCCGAGCGAACGGGCGCGGTCACGGCCGCCGAGGTACGGGCGACCGGCGTCCCCTGGGACTTCGCGCCCTGTGTCTGCGTGAGCCGCGACGAACGCTGGGGCCGCTCCTACGAGTCCTTCGGCGAGGACCCCGCCCTGGTCGAGTCGATGGAGACGGTGATCCAGGGACTCCAGGGCCGGGCCGACGGCAGCGACCTGAGCCGCGACGACAAGGTCCTGGCCACCGCCAAGCACTACGTCGGCGACGGCGGCACCGCCTACGGGTCCTCCACCACCGGCACGTACACCATCGACCAGGGCGTCACCACCGTCACCCGGCAGCAGCTGGAGGACATCCACCTGGCGCCGTTCAAGACCGCCGTCCGGCGCGGCATCGGCACGGTCATGCCGTCGTTCTCCTCCCTCGACATCACCGGCGACGGCAAGGGCGCGGTCAGGATGACCGCCCGCGGCGACATGATCAACGGCGAGCTGAAGAACCGGATGGGCTTCGACGGCTTCGTCATCAGCGACTGGAACGCCATCGACCAGCTCCCCGGCGACTACCCGAACCAGGTCCGCACCGCCGTGAACGCGGGCGTCGACATGATGATGGTGCCCTCCACCTACAAGAAGTTCAGCACCACGCTCGTCGACGAGGCGCAGGCGGGCCGGGTCGGCACGGCGCGGATCGACGACGCCGTCTCCCGCATCCTCACCGAGAAGTTCGAGCTGGGCCTGTTCGAGCACCCGTACGCCGACACCAGCGGCGCCGCCGCCATCGGCTCGCCGGCCCACCGCGCCGTCGCCCGCCAGGCCGCCGCCGAGTCGCAGGTGCTGCTGAAGAACAGCGGCGGGCTGCTGCCGCTGAAGAAGAGCCAGAAGGTGTACGTCGCCGGGTCCGACGCGGACGACATCGGCAACCAGACCGGCGGCTGGACCCTCACCTGGCAGGGCGCCTCCGGGAACACCGTCCCGGGCACCACCATCCTCCAGGGCATGCGCGAGGCGGGCGGGAACGTCACCTACTCCAAGGACGCCTCGGCCCCGACGGGCGGTTACGACGTCGGCGTGGTCGTCGTCGGCGAGACCCCGTACGCCGAGGGCGTCGGCGACGTCGGCAACGGCCACTCCCTGTCCCTGTCGGCTGCCGACCGGGCGGCCGTGGACAAGGTGTGCGGCGCCATGAAGTGCGTGGTGCTGATCGTCTCCGGCCGGCCCCAGCTGATCGGCGACCGGCTCGGCGAGATCGACTCCCTGGTGGCCTCCTGGCTGCCGGGCACCGAGGGCGAGGGCGTCGCCGACGTCCTCTACGGCGACCGCCCCTTCACCGGGCAGCTGCCGGTCACCTGGCCGAGGTCCGAGTCCCAGCTGCCGATCAACGTGGGCGACGCGTCGTACGACCCCCAGTTCCCCTACGGGTGGGGCCTGACCACCGGTATCCCCGTCCCGCACGGGGGCGCGGCCGCCCTGAAGTCGCTGGCCGCGCGGGCGGCGGCGGCCGAGCGGCGCGGTGACGACCGGCAGGGGCGGCAACTGGTGACCCAGGCCCGGCTGCTGGTCCAGCAGAAGGCGGGGGAGCGGATGACGGCGGCCCTGGCCAAGCCCTTCGCCGACGCGGACCACCTGCTGCTCACCGGCCACTACCGGGAGGCGGTGCGGAAGCTGACGCAGGCGTACCGGGCGGCCTGACCGCCAAACCGCCCTGAACCAGCCCTCGCGGAAGGCTTCGGGTAGCGTCGAGACATGAACGCCGTCCCGCGGACCCGAAGCCTGACCGCACTCCTGCTGGCCGTGCTCGTCCTGGTCCTGACGACCGCGTTCGCCCCCGGCGCGAGCGCGCAGACCAGCGTCTCCACCATCGCGCGCGCCCTGCGCACCGGCCCGGTCTACGTCGACCCGGCGGCGTCCGCCCAGCTGTCCCGGGCGGACGCCGACGCGCTGGCCGACCGGATCAAGAAGGCGGACAAGCCGCTGTTCATCGCCGTCCTGCCGGCCGGCTACCCCACCGCGCACCTCTTCGCCGACCTCCGCGCCGCCACCGGCATCACCGGCCTGTACGGCATCCGCCTCGGCGACCGCTTCGACGCCCGCGCCGACGCCTCGGTGATGACGCCGACCGCCCGGCAGAACCTGGTCAACAGCGTCCAGGGCGAGGACGCCAAGACGCAGCTCACCGACTTCACCGACCGCGCCCTCGCCAACCTGGGCGGCCACGCCCCGCGCGGCTGGCACGCGGCCGGCGGGTCCGGCGGGTCCGGCGCCGGGCTGATCGCGGTCGGCGCGGTGCTGGTGCTGGGCGGCGCGGGCGCGTACGCCCTGGTCCGCCGCAACCGGCGGCGCCGTGAGGAGGAGCAGCGGGCCGCCCTGGAGCGGCTGCGGGTGGTGGTGGACGAGGACATCACCGCCTTCGGCGAGGAACTGGACCGGCTGGACTTCCACCCCGCCGAACCCGGCGCCGACGACGCCATGCGCGCCGACTACGAACACGCCCTGGACGCCTACGAGACCGCGAAGCAGCGGATGGCCGAGGCCGCCAGGCCCGAGGACGTCCGCCCGGTCACCCAGGCGCTGGAGGACGGCCGGTTCTCGCTCGCCCGGCTGGCCGCCCGGCGCTCGGGCCGCCCGCTGCCCGAGCGCCGGCCGCCCTGCTTCTTCGACCCCCGTCACGGCCCCTCGGTGGCGGACGCCGTCTGGACACCGCCCGGCGGCGCCCCGCGCGAGGTGCCGGTCTGCGCCGCCGACGCCGCCCGGCTCGCCGACGGCCTCGCCCCGGTGATCCGCCAGGTGGACACCGAGCAGGGCCGCCGCCCCTACTGGGACGCGGGTCCCGCCTACGGCCCCTGGGCGGGCGGCTACTTCGGCGGCGGCATCCTCCCGGGCCTGCTGGTCGGCACCCTGCTCGGCTCCATGATGGCCACCCCGTCCTACGCCGCCGACTACGGCGCCGGATACGGGGACTTCAGCGGGTTCGGCGGCGACTACCAGGGCGGTGACGTCTCCGGCACGGACTTCGACCCCGGCGACTTCGGCGGCGGCTTCGGGGACGGCGGGGACTTCGGCGGGGGCGGCGACTTCGGGGGCGGCTTCGGCGACTGAGGCGGGCGGGCCCGCGCCGGGCCCGACCGTGTCAGGCCTCGGTGCCGGGTATGTCCATGGCGCCGAGCCGCTCCAGCAGGGCCCCCGCCAGCGTCAGCACCCCCCGCTCCGTCTCGCCGAGCGTGCTCAGAGCCGCGGCGAGCCAGATGTCCCGTTCGGCCATGTCCCGTTCCAGCGTCCGCCGTCCCGCCTCGGTGAGGGTCAGCACGGACTGCCGCCGGTCGTCCGGGTCCGGCTCCCGTACGATCAGTCCCGCCGCCTCCAGTTCCGCGAAGACGCGGGTGAGGGACTGCGGCCGCTGCCGTTCCCGCGCCGCGATCCGTCCCGGCGTGGCCGACCCGTGTGCTTGCAGATGGCCGAGCACCGCGAGCTGGTTGGGGCTCAGGCCCCCCTCGCCGTGCTCCTGTCGCAGCCGCCGGTTGATCCGGACGACGGCACGGCGCAGAGCGGCGGCTTCCGCGAGATGATCCATGGCGGCATCGTACGCACGCGCTTATCAAATGGCCGTCTCTCAGGCTCTGTTCTCGGCCAGTTGCCCGGGGACTGCTACGCAGTACTTAAGAAGTTCCGGCGCTGCTCGCATACCGGTGTGGGCTCGCCGCCCCGAACAGCAGTCGAGCGTGCCCGCCGTCCCCTGGCTACGGGGTGGCGGGCACGCTCGCGGTGCCGGGGTCGCGCGGCCCGTCCGGCCGCCGCCGGTTCACGCGTTCTTGATCGCGGAGACGTCGAAGTTCAGCTTGATCTTGTCGGAGACCAGGACGCCGCCCGTCTCCAGCGCCGCGTTCCAGGTCAGCCCCCACTCGGAGCGCAGCAGCTCGGCCTTGCCCTCGAAGCCGACGCGCTCGTTGCCGAACGGGTCCTTGGCCACGCCGTTGAACTCCAGGTCGATGGTGATGGGCTTGGTCACGCCCAGCAGGGAGAGTTCGCCGGTGATGCGGTAGTCGTCGCCGCCGAGGGACTCCGCCTTGGTGGAGCGGAAGGTCATGTCCGGGTACTCGTCGATCTTGAAGAAGTCGGCCGACTTCAGGTGCCCGTCGCGGTCGGCGTTGCCGGTGTCGATGCTGGCCATCTTGATGTCGAGGGTGGCGGTGGACTTACCGGGGTCCTGGCCGTCCAGGTGGAGGCTTCCGGTGAAGTCCTGGAAGCTGCCCCGCACATTGGTGACCATGGCGTGGCGGGCCACGAACTCGATCGTGGTGTGCGCGGGGTCGATCGTGTAGTCGCCGGTCAGTGCGGCCAGGTCGCCGCCGGCGGCCTGCGCGGGCGCGGTGGTGCGGTTGTCCTTGCGGCCGAAGATGCCCATGACGTTCCTCCCGGAGGTTACTTGTTTAACGTTCAATGAACCCAACGGATCCGACGGTAGACCTATTCCGTTTAGAATTCAACTTCATCCGCGCGGTGTCGGACAGGTCACACTCGGTCACTGTGCGCGCGCCTCGCTCCGAGCGCATACGGTGGGGGGAGCGGGGGTGGCAGGGGGCCGTCCGAGGGGCGGTGTCACTCCAGGGATGGCACGCCCGACCCACTAATGTGGGGCGGGTCCATGGTCTCGCCTTTGTGGTGTCCCTACAACGCAAGGCGCCTCTGAGCAGTCGGAACGGCTGCACGCTGCCGCGGTTCTGTTCACTCGCACCAGGAAAACGGGCCGGAGACTGTACGGAGTCGACGGCTCGCTTTCCTTGCTGTCCTTCGTAAGGTCGCTACATGACCGTTTTGGAAGAGACGACGGGTGAGCCGACCGGCGAGCCGACGGACGCGCGCGGACGGGTCGCCGAACTGCACGACATCCGTGCGCGGGCCGTGGCCGGTCCCAGTGAGAAGGCGACCGCGGCGCAGCACGCCAAGGGCAAGCTGACGGCACGGGAGCGGATCGAGCTGCTCCTGGACCCGGGTTCCTTCCAGGAGGTCGAGCAGCTGCGCCGGCACCGGGCGACCGGTTTCGGCCTGGAGGCGAAGAAGCCGTACACCGACGGTGTCATCACCGGCTGGGGCACGGTCGAGGGCCGTACGGTCTTCGTCTACGCGCACGACTTCAGGATCTTCGGCGGCGCGCTGGGCGAGGCCCACGCCACCAAGATCCACAAGATCATGGACATGGCCATCGCAGCCGGCGCACCGCTGGTCTCCCTCAACGACGGCGCCGGCGCCCGCATCCAGGAGGGCGTCAGCGCCCTCGCCGGCTACGGCGGCATCTTCCAGCGCAACACCAAGGCGTCGGGCGTCATCCCGCAGATCAGCGTGATGCTCGGCCCGTGCGCGGGCGGCGCGGCGTACAGCCCCGCCCTGACGGACTTCGTCTTCATGGTCCGCGAGACGTCGCAGATGTTCATCACCGGTCCGGACGTGGTCAAGGCCGTGACCGGCGAGGAGATCACCCAGAACGGCCTCGGCGGCGCGGACGTCCACGCGGAGACCAGCGGCGTCTGCCACTTCGCGTACGACGACGAGGAAACCTGCATCGCGGAGGTGCGCTACCTCCTGTCGCTGCTGCCGCAGAACAACCGCGAGAACCCGCCTCGGGTGGAGTGCACCGACCCGGCCGACCGCCGCTCGGACGTCCTGCTCGACATGGTCCCGGCGGACGGCAACCGGCCGTACGACATGGCCAAGGTGATCGAGGAGATCGTCGACGACGGCGAGTACCTGGAGGTCCACGAGCGCTGGGCCCGCAACATCATCTGCGCGCTGGCCCGTCTCGACGGCCAGGTGGTCGGCATCATCGCCAACCAGCCGCAGGTCCTCGCGGGCGTGCTGGACATCGAGGCGAGTGAAAAAGCTGCACGCTTTGTCCAGATGTGTGACGCTTTCAATGTCCCGATCGTGACCTTCCTGGACGTGCCCGGGTTCCTGCCCGGCGTCGACCAGGAGCACGGCGGAATCATCCGGCACGGCGCGAAGCTGCTCTACGCCTACTGCAACGCCACCGTGCCGAGGATTTCGCTCATCCTGCGCAAGGCGTACGGAGGTGCCTACATCGTCATGGACTCCCAGTCGATCGGCGCCGACCTCACCTACGCCTGGCCCACGAACGAGATCGCGGTGATGGGCGCGGAGGGCGCGGCCAACGTCATCTTCCGCCGCCAGATCGGCGAGGCGGAGGACCCCGAGGCCATGCGCGCGCGGATGGTCAAGGAGTACAAGTCCGAGCTGATGCACCCGTACTACGCCGCCGAGCGCGGCCTGGTCGACGACGTCATCGACCCGGCCGAGACCCGCGAGGTGCTGGTGAAGTCGCTGGCGATGCTGCAGACCAAGCACGCCGACCTCCCGTCCCGCAAGCACGGCAACCCCCCGCAGTAACCGAGCGGACATCCCTCTCACGGAGACTGACACCCATGAGCACTGCCGACATCCGCGTCGAGAAGGGCCACGCCGAGCCCGAGGAGGTCGCCGCCATCACGGCCGTCCTTCTGGCCCGCGCGGCCGCCCGCCCCGAGCCCACCGCCCACCACCGTCCCCGCCCCAAGGCCGCCTGGCGCCGCCTGGAGCGCGAGCCAGGCTTCCGCGCGCCGCACAGCTGGCACTGAGCCGACCGGACACAGAAGCGGGGCCCCTCTTCGGAGGGGCCCCGCTTCTGTGTCCGGCACGTGCGGCACCGCGGCGCGGGCCGGGAGAGCGCGAACCGCCCGCGGACGGCGTCCAGCCGTCACGGGCGGTCCGGTGGTCGTGCGTGCCCTTACCGCAGCCGCGCCATCAGCGCGTGCTCCACCAGCGTGATCAGCGTCGACTTGGCGTCGGCGCGGTGGCGGGCGTCGGTGGTGATGATCGGGGTGTCGGGGCCGATCTGGAGTGCCTCGCGCACCTCGTCGGGGGAGTACGGCTGGTTGCCGTCGAAGCCGTTCAGCGCGATGACGAAGGGCAGGCCGCTGTTCTCGAAGTAGTCGACGGCCGGGAAGCAGTCGGCGAGCCGGCGGGTGTCGACGAGGACGACCGCGCCGATGGCGCCGCGGACCAGGTCGTCCCACATGAACCAGAAGCGGTCCTGGCCCGGGGTGCCGAAGAGGTACAGGATGAGGTCCTGGTCCAGGGTGATGCGGCCGAAGTCCATGGCCACCGTGGTGGTGGTCTTGTCCCCGGTGTGGGTGAGGTCGTCGATGCCGGCCGAAGCGGACGTCATGACGGCCTCTGTGCGCAGCGGGTTGATCTCCGAGACGGCGCCGACGAACGTGGTCTTGCCCACGCCGAAGCCGCCCGCCACCACGATCTTCGCGGAGGTGGTGGAGCGACTCTGAGAAACCGGCCCTCCGCTAGAGCTTGCGAAGTCCACTGAGCACCCTTTCGAGCAGTGTCACGTCTGGCTGGCCACCGGCGTTCTCGTCGCCGCCGGGCTGATGGATGGCGACCAGGCCCGCCTCCGCCAAGTCGGCGACGAGGATCCTGGCCACGCCGAGGGGGATCGTCAGCAGGGCCGAGATCTCGGCCACCGACTTGATCTCCCGGCAGAGGTTGCAGATCCGCTGATGCTCGGGCAGTTGGCCCTGCATCTGGTGCGGAGCAGCGGTGGTGTGCACCAGCGCCTCGATGGCGAGCTGGTAGCGCGGGCGGGTCCGGCCGCCGGTCATGGCGTACGGACGCACCAAGGGGTTGTTCGATGCGCTCGCGGGCGCCGGCTCGGGGCGGCGCTGCGGCTGGACCGGCTGGATGCGCGGGGCCGGCGGCTGGTCGTACGGCGAGGGTCCGGGGCCCTGCGGGACGTACGGCTGCCGGTGCTGGGGAGCGGAGGGGAAGTTGTACGGGTTCGCCGAGCCGTCGCCGTGTCCCTGTGCGGGGCCGTACGACCAATTGCCCGAGGGCGAACCTCCTGGGGGTGTTGCCACTTTCTCCTCCTCCGACTGTGCCGGGCACCCATCCGTGTGGAGCCGCGTCCCGAAACCTTACGGCCCCGGGACGCGAATACGCACCGTCCGATTACTAGTTGAGAAGGCTGCCCTGGAGCTCCGCGCGGAGATCCGGGGTGAGGACCGTGCCCGCGCGGTCCACCAGAAGGGCCATCTCGTACCCGATGAGGCCGATGTCCGCTTCCGGGTGGGCCAGGACCGCGAGGGACGAACCGTCCGAGATGGACATGATGAAGAGGAATCCCCGCTCCATCTCCACAACCGTCTGGTTCACGCTGCCGCCCTCGAAGATGCGCGAGGCACCGGCGGTCAGCGACGTCAGACCGGAGGCGACGGCCGCCAGCTGGTCGGCGCGGTCACGGGGGAAGCCTTCGGACATCGCCAGAAGGAGTCCGTCGGCGGAGACCACCACCGTGTGGGACACCCCCGGGGTGTTGTCCACGAAGTTGGTGATCAACCAGTTCAGGTTCTGTGCCGCCTGGCTCATCGGGCTCACACTAACGCTCCTGGTTGTAGGTGCTGTCAGGACCGAAGCCCTGGCCGTTCGTATCAGTTCCTGCGTTGCGTCCGCGCTGGACGCCCCGGCGCAGGTTGCTCAGCCTGCCCCGGACGTCTTCCGGGGCGCGGGAGACCTGGGGGCCTCCCTGGGGGGTCGATTCGGCGCTGCCCTCGACCAGGTTGGCCTTGGGCACCCGCCGCGGCAGCCCGGAGGCGGTGACCCCGCCTGCCTTGGGCTTGCGCAGTTGGGAGGCCTGCTGCCAGCGCTCGTCATTGGCCGAACGCCAGTCGCCCGCACCGTTGTTCCCCGGCGCGGTCTCCGCCGTCTCGGCCGCGGGAGCCGGCGCTTCCTGCTGCACACGTCCCGCGCCGTTCGCGCCGTCGGCACCGCTCGCGACGGAGCCCCGGCGGGGCAGCCCGGCGTCGGTCAGCTCGTGTGCGGCGGGAGAAGCCGTTCCCGGACTGTCGAAGCCTACGCGGTTCTGCTCACCCGCGTCAGCGGCCTGCGAAGATTCCGCTTCCGGAGCGTAGTGGGCCGGGTAGCCGTTCTGGTAACCGTCCTGCTGCTGCCACTCGCCCTGGTAAGCGGGGTTCTGCACCGGCTCCGCATAGCCGTTCTGGGGGTAACCGCCGTTCGCGGAGTAGCCGTCGGCGCCCGCCGGTTGGCCGCCTTGCGCATAGAACTGCTCGTCGTACGGCCGCTCGTACGAGGCCGAGTGCGTCTCGGTGTACGGCTCCTGGTACGTGGCCTCCTGGTACGCGGCCTCCTGGTAGGGAGTCTCCTGGTACGGGGTCTCCTCGTACGGCTGCTGGGGCTGCTGGGGCTGCTGCGGCTGCTCGTGGTAGCCGGTGCTCTGCCCGTCGAACAGCGGGTCCGCGTACGTCTCCGCGGTGTCGTGCTGCGGCTCGGCCGGCTGCTGCTGGCCCTGGGCCTGGGCCTCCAGCGCGGCACGGCGGCCCTCGCGCAGCAGGGAGCGCCCGACCGGGTCCAGCTCGCGCAGGTCGTCGGGGACCTCCCCGTACCGGCTGTCGTCGAAGCCGAGTTCGGCGGCGGTGCGCAGCGGCTGCTGCGGCTGCGGGGCCTCGGACCGGAACTGCTGCTCCGGGATGATCTGCGAGACCGTGAACTCCTCGCGCTCCAGCGGGGCTTCGCCGCCACCGCCGTGCGTGATCGCGTCCGGCAGCATGACCAGGGAGGTCGTGCCGGCCTGCTCGCCGGAGGGGCGCAGCTGGACCCGGATGCCGTGCCGGTCGGACAGCCGGCCGACCACGAACAGGCCCATGCGCTGGGAGATCGCGGCGTCCACGGTCGGCGGGTTCGCCAGCTTGTGGTTGATGTCCGCGAAGTCCTCGGCGGTCAGGCCGATGCCCTTGTCGTGGATCTCGATCATGATCCGGCCGTCGGGCAGCCGGGTGGCGGTGACGCGCACCTTGGTCTGCGGCGAGGAGAACGTGGTGGCGTTCTCCAGCAGCTCGGCCAGCAGGTGCACGAGGTCGGTGACCGCGCGGCCGTGGATCTCGGCCTCCGGCACACCGGACAGCTCGATGCGCTCGTACTGCTCCACCTCGGAGGAGGCGGCGCGCAGCACGTCGACCAGCGGGACCGGCTGGTCCCAGCGGCGGCCGGGCTCCTCGCCCGCGAGGACGAGGAGGTTCTCGCCGTTGCGCCGCATACGGGTGGCCAGGTGGTCCAGCCGGAAGAGGTTCTCCAGCTGGTCCGGGTCGGCCTCGTTGTTCTCCAGGTCGGTGATCAGGGTCAGCTGGCCCTCGATCAGCGACTGGTTGCGGCGCGAGAGGTTGGTGAAGATCGCGTTGATGTTGCCCCGCAGCAGGGCCTGCTCGGAGGCGAGCCGGATGGCCTCCCGGTGGACCTGGTCGAAGGCGCGGGCGACCTCGCCGATCTCGTCCTTGGTGTGGATCGGGATCGGGGCGACCCGGGTGTCCACCCGGCCGGGGTCGGTGCGCGAGAGCTGGTCGACCAGCATCGGCAGGCGCTGTTCGGCGATGCCGAAGGCCGCGTTGCGCAGCTGGCGCATCGAGCGGCTCATCTGCCGGGCGACGGCACCGGCCAGGAAGAACGCCAGCAGCAGGGCGAGCACCACGACGGTACCGGTGATCAGCGCCGAGGTCTTGGCGTCGTCGGCGATGCCGGACGCCTCGGTCACCGCCTTGTCGGCCATGTCCGACTCGATGGTGCGGTACGCCTGGTACTTCAGCGTGTTGACCGCCCACCAGTTGTCGGCGGTGACCCCGTTCGCGGCGAGCGCGTCCCGGGCGGCCGGGCTGGTGTCCTTCAGCGTGGCCAGCGCCGAGACCATGCTGGTCGGGTTGGACGGCGGCGGCACGTAGTTGGGGTCGCTCTGCCTGGCCTGCGCGGCCTGTGCCGCCGCGTCCGCCGTGACCTTCTTCTCCGCGTCGGCCAGCACCTGCGAGTCGGCCGCGGTGCCACCGCCCTTGTACTCCTCGATCGCGATGCGCTCGAGGTAGGCGTACGAGGACAGGGAGACCCGCTGGGTGGCCAGGTTCGGCGCGTCCGGACCCGGCTTGACCAGCAGATGCATGCCGATGGAGCGTTCCAGCGACAGCGCCGCCTTGGTCAGCGAGATGGCGTAGACGGTACGGCCGTACGAGGTGATGTTGCCGGTGCCCAGCCCCAGCTCGTTGGCGAACTCCATCAGGGGGTGGGCGACGTCGACGTAGCGCTCCTCCGTCTGCACACCGGTGAGCTTGGAGGTGTACGCGCTCTTGCGCAGCTCCTGGATCTCGGGCTCGGCCTTGCGGAAGAGCTTGAGGCGGCGCTCCAGGCCCGCCGTGTGCGGCATGCTCTTCGTCGCCGCGTCGAAGCCGGCGGCGGCCTCGTCGGTCGCCTTGCGCGCGTTGGCGATCGCGGTCTTGCTCTTGGCGTCCTTCTTGTTCAGCAGCAGCGGCTCGGCCGTGATGTCGCGCTCGTTCTCGACGGCGTCGGCATAGGTGAGGGCCGCGCGCACCAGGCGGGCGGTGTTCTCGGCGTCGCGGGCCTGCTGCCAGGTGTCGATCGAGTTGTTGACCTGGAAGCCGCCCATGACGAGGCCGACGGCCGCGGGTATGAGGAGGATCGCGTTCAGACGGGTGGGCACCCGCCAGTTGCGCGGGGAGAAACGGCCGCCGCGGGGCGCGGGCGCGGCCGTCGGCTCCGCGGGCGCCGGGGTGGGCGCCGCGGCGCGCGGCGGCGGGGTGAAGTTGCCCCGTGCCGACGGCTCGGGACCGTTCTTGCTTCGCCTCACTCGACCAACAACCTCTCGGCGGTCGGCACCTACCTCGTGCCGCAGTCTCTCAGAGCCCGGTTCGTCATCGATCGCTCGCTACGTCTTTGACCATGGGGCAGTTCAGGCATTCCAGCACGTGGACCAGCGCAGTTCCAAACAGTGGAGACCCTGTGACGGCTCCGTTGTAAGCGAGAGATAAAACGGTCATAAAGAGCGAGCCCCGCCAAAAGGCGGGGCAATTGTGCGCGCAGCGGCATCGCACGACCGCGTCGCGTGGTGAACTCGGGCGATTCCTCTGCCGAACTGTTATGAACACCGGAGCCGACCGTGTCAAAGGCCACAGTCGGCTCCTTCACTCCTACGACAACTGCCGTACGGGGCGTTGTACTTGAGTGTTACCTCAGCCGCGCCATCAGCGCGTGCTCCACCAGCGTGATCAACGCGCTCTTGGCGTCGGCGCGGTGGCGGGCGTCGGTGGTGATGATCGGGGTGTCGGGGCCGATCTGGAGTGCCTCGCGCACCTCGTCGGGGGAGTACGGCTGATGGCCGTCGAAGCCGTTCAGCGCGATGACGAAGGGCAGGCCGCTGTTCTCGAAGTAGTCGACGGCCGGGAAGCAGTCGGCGAGCCGGCGGGTGTCGACGAGGACGACCGCGCCGATGGCGCCGCGGACCAGGTCGTCCCACATGAACCAGAAGCGGTCCTGGCCGGGGGTGCCGAAGAGGTACAGGATGAGGTCCTGGTCCAGAGTGATGCGGCCGAAGTCCATGGCCACCGTGGTGGTGGTCTTGTCCCCGGTGTGGGTCAGGTCGTCGATGCCCGCCGAAGCGGACGTCATGACGGCCTCCGTGCGCAGCGGGTTGATCTCCGAGACGGCGCCGACGAACGTGGTCTTGCCCACGCCGAAGCCGCCCGCCACCACGATCTTCGCCGAGGTGGTGGCCCGGCCCGCGTCAGAGCTTGCGAAGTCCACTGAGCACCCTTTCGAGCAGCGTCACGTCCGGTGCGCCGCCGTTGTTCTCGTCGCCGCCCGGCTGGTGCACGGCGACCAGGCCGGCCTCGGCGAGGTCGGCGACCAGGATCCGGGCCACGCCGAGCGGCATGTTCAGCAGCGCGGAGACCTCCGCCACCGACTTGACCTCACGGCACAGGTGGCAGATGCGCTGGTGCTCGGGGAGCAGGCTCATGAGCGCCGCCGGGTCGGCCGTCGTGCTGATCAGCGCCTCGATGGCGAGCTGGTACCGCGGCCGGGTCCGGCCGCCGGTCATGGCGTACGGCCGCACCAGCGGCTGGTCGCCCTCGTCGCCGTACGGTTCCGCGTACGGATCGTGATGGGCGGTGGGCGGGGTCATGGATCCTCCGGGCGGGACAGCAAGTCGGTCAGTCAAGCCGTCTGACGGGGCCGGTGGGGGGTTTGTGGCGGCCGGACGGTGTTTTTGTGAGGTGGGTGGTGCCGGGGCCGGTCAGTGGAGCAGACTGCCCTGTAGTTCGGCGCGCAGGTCGGGGGTGAGTACCGCTCCCGCGCGGTCGACGAGCAGTGCCATCTCGTAGCCGACGAGGCCGATGTCGCACTCCGGGTGAGCCAGCACCGCGAGGGACGAGCCGTCCGAGACGGACATCAGGAAGAGGAACCCCCGCTCCATCTCCACGACCGTCTGGGAGACGGTGCCGCCCTCGAAGATCCGGGACGCCCCGGCGGTCAGCGAGGTCAGCCCGGAGGCGACGGCCGCCAGCTGGTCCGCGCGGTCCCGTGGGAAGCCCTCGGACATCGCCAGCAGCAGGCCGTCGGCAGAGACCACCACCGTGTGGGACACCCCGGGGGTGTTGTCCACGAAGTTGGTGATCAACCAGTTCAGGTTCTGTGCCGCCTGGCTCATCGGACTCAACTAACGCTCCTGCTGGTGAGTGGGGCTCGGGTAGCTGCCGGTCTGGCCGCTGCCGGCCTGACGGCCCTGGGCGATGCCCCGACGGAGATTGGTCAGCCGGCCGCGTACGTCGTCGGGCGCACGCGACACCTGCGGACCAGCCTGGTGCTGTTGCTGCTGAGCCGTGCCCGGGACCAGGTTGGCCTTGGGCACCCGGCGCGGCAGGCCGGAGGTGGTGACACCGCCCGAGGCGGGCTGGCGCACCCGCTCGGCCTGCCGTACGAGTTCGTCGTTCGGCGAGGTGCGCCAGGAGCCGGTGGCGTCGGCGGGGCGCTGCGGGTTCTGCGGCTGCTGCTGAGCGGCCGGGTTCTGCTGCTGCTGGCCGTGGAACCAGTTGGTCTCCAGCGTGTCGAACAGCGGGGTACGACCGTCCCCGGGGCCGCTGGCCGGCGGCAGCGCCTCCGGCTCCTGGCGGACCGGGGCCGGCTGCGGGGCCGGCGGGCGCGGGGCGCCGAAGTCGTCGCGGACCGGCGGCTGGGGGCGCTCGAACTGGCCGGTGTGCGCGGGGTCCTGGCGGCCGGGCAGCGCGTGCCGACCGGTGCCGTTGTCGCCGAAGCCGCCGTCGTACTGCTGCGGGGCCGCGAACCGGCCGTCGTCCTGGGCCGGCTGCTCCTGCCGCGCGGGCGTGCCGAAGATGTCGGAGCGCACGAACGATCCGTCGCCCTGCCCGCCGTTCGCACCGTCGAACCGGCCCGGCGCCTGCGCGGCGTCCGGACGCGGGAACTGCCCGGTCTGCCGCGGGAGTTCGGCCTGCGGGAACTGACCGGTGTGCTGACCGGCGTCGGGACGCCGGTGCTGGCCCGTCTCCTCGGGACGCTGGTACTGGCCGGTGTCGTGCCCGAGGTCGGGGCGCTGGTACTGCCCGGTCTCCTGCGGGACGTCGGGACGCTGGTACTGGCCGGTGTCGTGCCCGAGGTCGGGGCGCTGGTACTGCCCGGTCTCCTGCGGGACGTCCGGGCGCTGGTACTGACCGGTGTCCTGCGCCGCCTCCGGACGGCCGTACTGCTGCCGGCCGGCGTCGGGACGCGGGAACTGCCCGGTGTGCTGCGGGAGTTCGAACTGGCCGGTGCCCTGGGAGCCGGGGGTGCCGGGCAGCTCCGGGCGGGTGAACTCGCCCGTGGCGCCGGGGCCCTGGGCGTCGATCCGGGGCATCTCCGCGGTCGAGCCCGGACCCTGCCGGTCGTCGATCCGCGGCATGGGCGCGGTGCCCGAGGGGTCCTGCTCGTCGTGGCCGCGCGGGGTGTCCAGCGAGGCCCGGCCGTCGTTCCAGTCCTGGGTGCGCCGGGCGTCGCCGCCGGGCAGCTCGGCACGCGGGCCGCCGCGGGCCGGCAGCTGGGCCTGGCGGCCCTGCTCGCCGGAGTTGCCGGAGCCGCGCTGCGGGCCGCGGCCGGAGAAGAGGTCCTGCTGCGGGCCGGCCGGGTCTGCGGCCTGGAGCCCCTGCGGGCCGCCCGGTGCCTGCGCGCCGAAGCCGGCGGGGGAGCCGGGGCCGCCGCGCTGCGGACCGCGCGGGCCGCCGGGGCCGTTCGGACGGCCGCCGCCCTGGCCGGTGCCGGGCAGCGCGGCCCGGGGACCCTGGCCGGTGCCGACCTGGCCGCGCGAGCCGGGGCCGGAACCGAGCAGCCCACCGCCCTGGCCACCGCCGCCCGCGCCACCGCGCCGGGCCGCGGCGGCACCCGCGGCCGCCTGCGCGGCGGCCGGACCGCCGCTCGCGCCGGGCCCGCCGGGCTTGCCCGGAGCCGGCTTCTTGCCGCCCTGGGCGACGTCCACCGGCAGCATGACCAGCGCGGTCGTGCCACCGGAGTCGGACGGGCGCAGCTGGATGCGGATGCCGTGCCGCTGGGACAGCCGGCCGACCACGAACAGGCCCATGCGACGGGAGACGGAGACGTCCACGGTGGGCGGCGAGGCCAGCCGCTCGTTGATCGCGGCCAGGTCCTCGGGGGACAGACCGATGCCGGTGTCGTGGATCTCGATCAGCACCCGGCCGTCGGGCAGCGCGTGACCGGTGACCTTGACCTTGGTCTGCGGGGAGGAGAACGAGGTGGCGTTCTCCAGCAGCTCGGCGAGCAGGTGCACGAGGTCGTTGACGACCCGGCCGGCGACCTCGGTCGTCGGCACGGAGGCCAGCTCGATGCGCTCGTACTGCTCCACCTCGGACGCGGCGGCGCGGAGCACGTCGACCAGCGGGACCGGACGGGTCCAGCGGCGGCCGGGCTCCTCGCCCGCGAGGACGAGGAGGTTCTCGCCGTTACGGCGCATACGGGTGGCGAGGTGGTCCAGCTTGAACAGCGAGGACAGCTGGTCCGGGTCGGCCTCGCGGGACTCCAGTTCGGAGATGAGCGAGAGCTGACGCTGGATCAGACCCTGGGAGCGACGCGAGAGGTTGGTGAACATCGCGTTGACGTTGCCCCGCAGCAGGGCCTGCTCGGCGGCGAGGCGGACCGCCTCGCGGTGCACGTCGTCGAAGGCCGCGGCCACCTGGCCGATCTCGTCCCGGGAGTGCACGCCGACCGACTCCACGGAGGTGTCCACGTCCTGCGGGTCGGACTCGGACAGGTGCTTGACCAGCTCGGGCAGGCGTTCCTGGGCGACCTTGGTGGCGGTCTCCTGAAGCCGGCGCAGCGAACGGATCATGGAGCGGGCCACGACGAACGCGCCGACCAGCGAGACACCGAGCACCAGCAGGATCAGCGCACCGGAGATGATGGCGTCGCGCTGGGTGGCGCTCTTGAGCTCGCGCGCCTTCTGCTCCATGTCCTCGAGCAGCGTGTGCTCGATCTTCTTCATCTGCTCGATCTTGGTCGAGCTGTCGTCCACCCAGTCGCGGTACGACCGCGGGGGCAGGTCCGCGAGACCGCCGCGCTGCTCGAAGGCGCGCTTGGCGTAGGTGTCCGCGGACTCGATCGTCGGGTTGCCCTCGTCGATCGGCTTGAGCAGTTCCTCGGCGTTCTGACTCGCGTAGATCTTGCGGAAGATGGCGAGTTCGGAGTTCTCGCTCTCGTACGCGGACTCGCCGTAGAGGCGGTCGTTCTCCGAGAGGTCGGCCTTGCTGGAGGTGGTCGAGGGCAGCGCCGCGGCGATGGTGGCGCGCTGCACGGACGCGTACTCCTTGGCGGTGGAGAAGGCCGCCAGGGCGCGGGTGCGCGAGATCATCTCCGGGTTGCTGGACGCCTCGGCCATGTCCTGGGACAGGTCGATCAGCTGGGTGATGAGCCGGTGGTAGGACTCGATCGTCTGGGACGAGTTGGCCTTGGACTGATAGGCGGACCGGCGGATCTTCGCCAGGTCGTCCAACTGGTTGGCGAGGCCCACCAGGGCGTCGCGCACGCCCTGCAACTGGCCGTTCTTGCTGGCCTCGTCGATCTGCTCGGACGCGTCGAGGAAGTTGGCGCGGGCCCGGTCGGTCTTCTGCTGGTAGCCCTTGACCGTGTAGTCGCCGGCGCTGAGCCCGTGCGACAGGGGACCGGCGGACTGGTCGCGCTCCTCCTGGAGCGCGGCGGCCAGCTCGGTGGCCTGCTTGGTCATGTCCGTCAGCAGCTTCATGTTGTCGAGCTGCTGGATGTCGTTCAGGTTCTCGTTGATGCGCAGCGCGCCCAGCGAGGTCGCCGCGACCACGGGGAGGGCGAGCAGCGAGACCAGACGGGTGGAGATGCGCCAGTTGCGCAGGGCCATGCGCGAGCCGGTGCCGGAGGGGGCCGACGCGGACTTCGCGGCCGGCGCGGGGCCCGCGGGCTTCGCGGCGCCCTGGGCGGCGGAGGGGGCCGACGCGCCGGGGCGGGTGCGCTCACCGCCGTCCGCGGACGGGGCCGTGCCCGGGTTCTGGGCGTGCTGGGGAGAGGCGCTGCCCTTGCCGGGGCCAGTCCCGTCGTGCGCCTCCGGCTCCGCCGAAGCGCTGCCATCCCTCTTGAAACGTCCCTGCACTAGCGTCGCAACCTCTGGACCAGGCGCCCCTCCGCGTGAGCGGAGGAACACGGTGTCGGCGTCGTGGCGGGCGCCCTGAAAACGCCCCCCGGTGGTCTTGAGTGACCGGCGCTGGTTCCCCCTTGTCTCGCCGCCACTCGGCGCTGCGTTGCGCCCCCTGCGCGCCGGCTCGATCCCGCGGCGGTCCGTGGAATTCCAGCACAGTGCCGGATCTCCAACAAGGGCCGAGTGGCGAGCTGTGACAACTGTGACAAGGGGTGAGTGTCCGGTCACCAGTCGTGGAAGTCGATCTCTCCCATAACGGGCGTATCCCTGCGAGTCGTCGTCCGGTGGCACGTGTCTGAGTCGCCATGATCGGCAGCGGAATGGTGGCTTCCAGACCCCAATGTCCGTTTCGTTAGGGCGGGTTGTCGGCCGGAATTGACCGGTTTGCCCGCGAGTTGGTGAGCAAAATCACACCAAGATCGAGGCCGGTTGGCGAGTTCGTCGGGGAATCGGATGTTTAGCCTGACGCTTTACATGAGGGACGTATCTGTCACGCCGCTCTGGCATCCGCCGACACAGGACTAGGACTCGTACAACCGTGAAGACGACGATGATGTTCCACAAGATAGCCAACCCGCGACGCACGACCCTGGCGCACCTCAAGGACGCCGGCGAACTGCAGACGCCCGCGCTGCCGGAGCAGTCCGTCGAACTCCCGGCCCAGACGGCCAACCCCCGTCGCACCATCCTGGTCGACGTCCCCGAGCCCGCGGCGGCCCCGGCCGGCGAGTGACCGGCGGACACCCCGCGGAGGTACCCGGCGCGGCCCGGAAGATCATCAACCGCTGATGATGATCTTCCGGGCCGCGCTCGTCTTTTCGGTGGACGGATCGGCGGACGAGCCGCCGCACATCTTTTCCGGCGCATTCGCGCCGCCGGGTTTATCCGCGGCGCCGGCCCGGGCCCCCGCACCCTTCCCGCCCTCGCCCGCCGGGTCGCACGGGATGCCGTCGCCGCAGGTCACACGCCCATGAGGCGTCCCGCGAGACGGTCGCCACGCCCCCGAAATCACCGGAAACGGGAATTCCCGTTAAGCGCTTTACGGCGCCGGAAAAACAGCTCGCCATGCGCTCCCGGCCGAACGCCGGGCCGCCCGACCGGTTAACCTTGGGCGTCAGTACGCCGGTTCTCAGTGAGGGGCGCAAGCACCCGTGCGCATCGCCAGGTTCTCCATCGACGGGAACGTAGCCTTCGGCGCGGTCGAGGGCGACAAGCAGGACGAACTCGTCCTCGACATCATCAAGGGCATCCCCTTCGCCGACCACGAGCTGTCCGGTACCAAGGTGCCGCTGAGCAAGGTCAGGCTGCTCCCCCCGGTCCTCCCCAACAAGGTCGTGGCGTTCGGCCGCAACTACGCGGAACACGCGCGGGAGCTGGGCAACGAGGTGCCCGAGGCCCCGTTCGCCTTCTTCAAGCCGTCCACCTCGGTCATCGGCCCCGGTGACGAGATCCGGTACCCGTCGTTCTCGCAGGAGCTGCACCACGAGGCCGAGCTGGCCGTCGTCATCGGCCGCATGTGCCGGGAGGTGCCCCGCGAGCGCGTCAAGGACGTGATCTTCGGTTACACCTGTGCCAACGACGTCACCGCCCGGGACGTCCAGCGCCGCGAGAAGCAGTGGGCCCGGGCCAAGGGCTTCGACAGCTCCTGCCCGCTCGGCCCCTGGGTGGAGACCGATCTGGACCTCGCCCGTGCCAACGACCTCACCGTGCAGCTCACCGTCAACGGCGAGCAGCGCCAGCTGGGCCGCACCAGCGAGATGATCCACCCCATCGAGGACCTGATCGTCAACATCACGGAGGCCATGACGCTGCTGCCCGGCGACGTCATCCTCACCGGCACCCCGGCAGGGGTCGGCCCCCTCAACGTCGGCGACGACGTCGCCGTCACCATCGAAGGCATCGGCACTCTCACCAACAAGGTTGTCAAGCGTGGCTAGCGCACCCGCCTCCCCGTCTCCCATCCGCGTCCGTTTCTGCCCCTCGCCCACCGGTAACCCCCACGTGGGCCTGGTCCGCACCGCCCTGTTCAACTGGGCGTTCGCCCGGCACCACCAGGGCACCCTGGTGTTCCGCATCGAGGACACCGACGCGGCCCGCGACTCCGAGGAGTCCTACAACCAGCTGCTCGAGGCGATGCGCTGGCTCGGCTTCGACTGGGACGAGGGCCCCGAGGTCGGCGGCCCGCACGCGCCGTACCGCCAGTCGCAGCGCATGGACATCTACGCCGACGTCGCGCGCAAGCTCCTCGACGGCGGCTACGCCTACCACTGCTACTGCTCCCAGGAGGAGCTGGACTCCCGCCGCGAGGCCGCCCGCGCCGCCGGCAAGCCCTCCGGCTACGACGGCCACTGCCGCGACCTGTCCGCCGAGCAGGTCGAGCGGTACCAGGCCGAGGGCCGCTCCCCGATCGTCCGCTTCCGGATGCCCGACGAGACGATCACCTTCGACGACCTGGTGCGCGGCGAGCTGACCTTCACCGCGGAGAACGTGCCGGACTACGGCATCGTCCGCGCCAACGGCGCCCCGCTCTACACGCTGGTCAACCCCGTGGACGACGCGCTGATGGAGATCACGCACGTGCTCCGCGGCGAGGACCTGCTCTCCTCCACCCCGCGCCAGATCGCGCTGTACAAGGCGCTGATGGAGCTGGGCATCGCCAAGCGGGTCCCGGCCTTCGGCCACCTGCCGTACGTGATGGGCGAGGGCAACAAGAAGCTCTCCAAGCGCGACCCGCAGTCCTCGCTGAACCTCTACCGCGAGCGCGGCTTCCTGCCCGAGGGCCTGCTCAACTACCTCTCCCTGCTGGGCTGGTCGCTCTCGGCCGACAAGGACATCTTCACCATCGAGGAGATGGTCGAGGCCTTCGAGATCTCCGATGTGAACCCCAACCCGGCGCGCTTCGACCTGAAGAAGTGCGAGGCGATCAACGCCGACCACATCCGCATGCTGGATGTGAAGGAGTTCACCGAGCGCTGCCGCACCTGGCTGAAGGCGCCCTTCGCCCCCTGGGCCCCGGAGGCCTTCGACGAGGCGAAGTGGCAGGCCATCGCCCCGCACGCGCAGACCCGGCTGAAGGTGCTGTCGGAGATCACCGAGAACGTCGACTTCCTGTTCCTGCCGGAGCCGGTCTTCGACGAGGCGTCCTGGACCAAGGCGATGAAGGAGGGCTCCGACGCCCTGCTGCGCACGGCCCGCGAGAAGCTGGAGTCCGCGGACTGGACCTCGGCCGAGTCCCTCAAGGAGGCCGTCCTGGCCGCCGGCGAGGCCCACGGCCTCAAGCTCGGCAAGGCCCAGGCCCCGGTCCGCGTCGCCGTCACCGGCCGCACCGTCGGCCTGCCGCTCTTCGAGTCGCTCGAGGTCCTGGGCAAGGAGAAGACCCTGGAGCGCATCGACGCGGCCCTGACCAGGCTGGCCGCGTAACCGCGCCCGTCCGCCGCACGACAGGGGCGGCACCCGGAACCCCGGGTGCCGCCCCTCGGCGCGTCCGGGCACCCGCGGTGTGAGGTCGCTCACCGGCCGGTGCCGCGCGCCGGTTCCCCGGACGCGCCCCGCCACCCGGCGTTACGGTCGAAGGCGTGAGCATCGAAGCCGTGGTCTGGGACGTGGACGACACCCTCTTCGACTACACCGGCGCCGACCGGCACGGGATGCGGGCACACCTGGCCGTCGAGGGCCTGCTCGGGCGGTACGGCACCGTGGAGGACGCGCTGGCCCACTGGCGGCGGATCACCGACCTGCACTGGGCGCGGCACGCGGCGGGGGAGTGCGGCTGGCAGGAGCAGCGGCGCGACCGCGTACGGACGTTCCTCGGCGTGGAGCTGGAAGACGCCGAGGCGGACGCCTGGTTCCAGCGGTACGTCGGGCACTACGAGGCCGCCTGGGGCCTGTTCCCGGACGTCCTGCCCGCGCTGGAGGCGCTCGCGGGCACGCACCGGCACGCGGTGCTGTCCAACTCCAGCATCACCGTCCAGGAGCGCAAGCTGCGCGTCCTCGGTCTGCTGGACCGCTTCGAGGCCGTGCTGTGCGCCGCCGAGCTGGGCGTCTCCAAGCCCCGCCCCGGCGCCTTCCTCGCGGCCTGCGAGGCGCTGGGCCTGCCCCCGCACCGGGTGGCGTACGTCGGCGATCACCCGGAGATCGACGGGCGGGGCGCCGCCGAGGCCGGCCTGGTGTCCGTGTGGATCGACCGGGGAGCGGCGTCCGCGCGGGCCGCCGCGGAGGCGGGCGTGCACCGGATCACCAGCCTCGCCGAACTGCCCGCCCTGCTGCGCTCGGATACTCGTTTTGGAGCCCCGTCCACCTTCGGGTAATGTTCTTCCTGCGCCGAGGGGAACGGGCCGGAAGGCCGGAACCCCGAGGAGCAAGCTAGAACGAGAACCCCGCAGGGGCTTGAGTTCCAGTGGCCTATGGTGTAATTGGCAGCACGACTGATTCTGGTTCAGTTAGTCTTGGTTCGAGTCCAGGTAGGCCAGCTCGCAGAGCTTATCTGCAAAGCCCCCGTTGTGTAGCGGCCTAGCACGCTGCCCTCTCAAGGCAGTAGCGCCGGTTCGAATCCGGTCGGGGGTACTGATCCTGATCTTGTCGGGATCGCTAGGGCCCCCGTTGTGTAGCGGCCTAGCACGCCGCCCTCTCAAGGCGGTAGCGCCGGTTCGAATCCGGTCGGGGGTACTGACTGGTCTAAACCATCATTGGTCTATGGTGTAATTGGCAGCACGACTGATTCTGGTTCAGTTAGTCTTGGTTCGAGTCCAGGTAGACCAGCTCGGACCTGCGGAAACGCAGCGTCCACGCCCCCGTTGTGTAGCGGCCTAGCACGCCGCCCTCTCAAGGCGGTAGCGCCGGTTCGAATCCGGTCGGGGGTACATCTCGGGTAGGCCCTCCACTTCGGTGGGGGGCCTTCGCCGTACCCGGCGCCGGTCCGGCTCACTCGAAGCCGTACCGCCGCGCCGTCTCCTCCTCCTGGGCCAGCCGGTGCAACGCCTGGAGTGCCGGCTCGTTGAGGATCGCCCCCAGCACCGCGAACTCGATCCCCTCGGCCTCGGACGGATGCGTCTCCATGTTGTCCAGGTCGAGCACCGCGGTCCGGTACATCAACTCGGCGTACGGCGCGAGCTGTTCGGCGCCCCAGCGGTAGCCGAGCCGGCGGAACGCGGCGACCGCCACCACCAGCGAGCGGTAGGCGGGGGAGATGGTCGTCAGCCGCTTGGCGTTCTCCCAGCCCAGCCGGTCCAGGAGCGCGGTGACCTCCTCGTGCGCGGCCCGGACGTGCTCGTCGTCCGCGTCCGGCTCCGGCACCTGGGGGAGCGCCCACAGCGCCGCGCCCAGGCGGATCGTGCGGCCCAGGGAGTCGTCGTCCACGTGCCCGAGCACCTCGCGCACCTTCGCCACGGGCACCTGGCCGACCTGGATCATCGCCCGCACCAGCCGCAGCCGGCGCAGGTGCTCCTCGTCGTACTCGGCCGTGGTGGCGTTGTGCCGGCGGCCCGGCGGCAACAGCCCTTCACGCAGGTAGTACTTGATCGTCGCGGTGGACACCCCGCTGCGTCTGCTCAGTTCGGCGAGCCGCATCTCTTGCATCTCCTCTTGGACAGGAGCACTATCCAAGCATCGCGGTTTGGATAGTGCCGCTCACCAACGAGGGGGGAAGCGATGGTGTCCCGTACGACCGCCGGCGCGGAGGGCGACGTCGTCGTCCTGCTGATCGGCATGCGCATCAACCGTTTCCGGGCGGTCCACCTGTGGGTGCCGGTGATGCTCGCGATGCTGCGAATGCTGCGGGAACTGGCGCGGGACCCTTCCCGGGGGCTGCGCGCGAAGGTGCTGCTGACGGCGTCGCCGCGCACGTACTACGTCGTTCAGTACTGGGAGTCCAAGGAGAAGCTGTACGCCTACGCCGCCGCGCCCGACGCCTTCCACCACGAGGTGTGGGCCCGGGTCAACCGCGCGGAGCGGGCGGGCAGGCTGCGCGGGCAGGTCGGCATCTGGCACGAGGCGTACGTGGTGCCGGAGGGGTCGTACGAGGCGATCTACGCGGACATGCCGGCGTTCGGGCTGGCGGAGGCGTACGGGCAGGTGCCGCTGGAGCGGCGGGGGCGGTACGCCGCGGACCGGTTCGCCTACCGCGCGGCGCGGCCGCGGCGCGAGCCGGTGCGCGAGAAGGCCGACTGAGCCGGGGGCCGGGGGGCCGGGGGCCGGGGGAGCGGGGAAGGGGGAGGGCGGGGGAGCGGGAAAAAAAAGGGGAGGGGCCGCCGCGGCGTTGAGGCGGGCCCTCCCCGGTGTTTTCCGGGCGGTGGAGGTCAGCCCGAGCGGCGCAGGGCCTCGGAGAGGCGCGCGGCGGCGTCGATGACGGCCTGGGCGTGCATGCGGCCCGGGTGGCGGGTGAGGCGCTCGATGGGACCCGAGACGGAGACGGCGGCCACCACGCGGTTGGAGGGGCCGCGCACGGGCGCGGAGACGGACGCGACGCCCGGCTCGCGCTCCCCGATGGACTGGGCCCAGCCGCGGCGCCGTACGCCCGACAGGGCCGTCGCCGTGAAGCGGGCGCCCTGGAGGCCCCGGTGCAGGCGCTCGGGCTCCTCCCAGGCGAGCAGGATCTGCGCCGAGGAGCCGGCCTTCATCGTGAGCGTGGAGCCGACCGGGACGGTGTCCCGCAGGCCGGACAGGCGCTCCGCCGCGGCCACGCAGATGCGCATGTCACCCTGACGCCGGTAGAGCTGGGCGCTCTCGCCGGTGACGTCCCGCAGGTGGGTGAGGACCGGGCCGGCCGTCGCCAGCAGGCGGTCCTCGCCCGCCGCCGCCGCGAGTTCCGACAGCCGGGGGCCGAGGATGAACCGGCCCTGCATGTCGCGTGCCACCATGCGGTGGTGTTCCAGGGCCACGGCCAGGCGGTGGGCCGTGGGTCGTGCCAGTCCGGTGGCCCCGACCAGACCCGCGAGGGTGGCCGGACCGGACTCCAGAGCGCTCAGGACGAGGGCCGCCTTGTCCAGAACGCCGACGCCGCTACTGTTGTCCATGCAACGATACTCGCGTCTCACTCTGTGAAACGCAAGTTCAATTTTCCGCGGAACGCGCCACTCTGGTTGAACACGGCGGCCCGTCCATCGACGGGCCCGGCGGCGGACGCCCGGAAGCAGGGGCGCGGGCGCCGTCCTCAAGATCTCTAGTTGGGCCGGTGCACGCATGCCGGCCGGAGGGAAAGCGATGGGTAGGACACTCGCGGAGAAGGTCTGGGACGACCACGTCGTCCGGCGCGCCGAGGGCGAGCCCGACCTCCTCTACATCGATCTGCACCTGCTGCACGAGGTGACCAGCCCGCAGGCCTTCGACGGGCTGCGCAAGAACGGCCGCGCGGTGCGCCGCCTCGACCTCACCATCGCGACCGAGGATCACAACACCCCGACCCTCGACATCGACAAGCCGATCGCCGACCCGGTCTCCCGCGTCCAGCTGGAGACCCTGCGCAAGAACTGCGCCGAGTTCGGCGTGCGACTGCACCCGCTGGGCGACGTCGAGCAGGGCGTGGTGCACGTGGTCGGCCCGCAGCTGGGCCTGACCCAGCCGGGCACCACCGTGGTCTGCGGCGACTCCCACACCTCCACGCACGGCGCCTTCGGCGCGCTGGCGTTCGGCATCGGCACCTCCCAGGTCGAGCACGTGCTGGCCACCCAGACGCTGCCGATGGTGCGCCCCAAGACCATGGCGATCACCGTCGAGGGCGAGCTGCCCGAGGGCGTCACCGCCAAGGACCTGATCCTGGCGATCATCGCGAAGATCGGTACCGGCGGCGGCCAGGGCTACGTCCTGGAGTACCGCGGCTCCGCCATCGAGAAGCTCTCGATGGAGGCCCGGATGACCATCTGCAACATGTCGATCGAGGCCGGCGCCCGCGCGGGCATGATCGCTCCCGACGAGACCACCTTCGAGTACCTCAAGGGCCGTCCGCACGCCCCCGAGGGCGCCGACTGGGACGCGGCCGTCGCGTACTGGAAGACGCTGCGCACCGACGAGGACGCGGTCTTCGACGCCGAGGTCGTCATCGACGCCGCCGAGCTGTCCCCGTTCGTCACCTGGGGCACCAACCCCGGCCAGGGCGCGCCGCTTTCGGCGTCCGTCCCCGACCCCGCTTCGTACGAAGACGCATCGGAGCGCCTGGCCGCCGAAAAGGCCCTGGAGTACATGGGGTTGGAGGCCGGAGCCCCGCTGCGCTCCATCAAGGTGGACACCGTCTTCGTAGGCTCGTGCACCAACGGCCGGATCGAGGACCTGCGCGCCGTCGCCGCGATCCTGAAGGACCGCAAAGTCGCCGACGGCGTACGGATGCTGGTCGTGCCGGGCTCCGCGCGGGTCGGCCTCCAGGCGGCCGAGGAGGGCCTGGACGTGGTCTTCAAGGAGGCCGGCGCCGAATGGCGGTACGCGGGCTGCTCGATGTGCCTGGGCATGAACCCCGACCAGCTGGCCCCGGGCGAGCGCTCCGCCTCCACCTCCAACCGCAACTTCGAGGGCCGGCAGGGCAAGGGCGGTCGCACCCACCTGGTGTCGCCGCAGGTCGCGGCCGCCACCGCCGTCCTGGGCCACCTGGCCGCCCCGGCCGACCTGACCGACGACCGTACGCCCGCTGGAGTCTGAGAACGATGGAAGCCTTCACCACCCACACCGGCCGGGCCGTGCCGCTGCGCCGCAGCAACGTCGACACCGACCAGATCATCCCCGCCCACTGGCTCAAGAAGGTCACCCGGGACGGGTTCGAGGACGGGCTGTTCGAGGCCTGGCGCAAGGACCCCGAGTTCGTCCTCAACCGTCCCGAGCGGCAGGGCGCCACCGTCCTGGTGGCCGGCCCCGACTTCGGCACCGGCTCCTCCCGTGAGCACGCCGTCTGGGCGCTGCAGAACTACGGCTTCAAGACCGTGATCTCCGCCCGCTTCGCGGACATCTTCCGCGGCAACTCGCTGAAGAACGGCCTGCTCACCGTCGTCCTGGACCAGAAGGTCGTGGAGGCGCTGTGGGAGCTGACCGAGGCCGACCCGACGGCCGAGATCACCGTGGACCTCCAGGCGCGCGAGGTGCGTGCCGAGGGCGTCACCGCCTCCTTCGAGCTGGACGAGAACTCCCGCTGGCGCCTGCTGAACGGCCTGGACGACATCTCCATCACGCTCCGGAACGAGGACGACATCGCCGCGTACGAGGCGAAGCGTCCCGCCTACAAGCCGCGGACGCTCCAGAGCTGACCGGGTAGCCTGTCCCGGGCCCCCAGAGGGTCGGGTTTCGGCCACTCCAACCAACCCACCTGTACCCCCGATCGCCCCGATCGGGGGTACAGGCATGTCCGGGCCCCTCCGGCCGCGCTCACCTCTGGGGACGCTCTCAACTTCCCGTGTTATGAAGGGCGTTGGCAGGGTAGATGAGGCAGAGGATCATGCCTTCCGCAAGAGCCCGGAAGGCCATTTGTGGCGGGAGTTGCCCCCTGGGCAGGCGACAACTCGCCCCAGATGGCACAATCTGTGCATGGAACACGACGGCCAACTCCAGCTCTATACGGCGGTCGCGAACCAACTCAAGGAAGCGCACTCACGAGTGCGCGCACTGCAAGTCCCGGAGGGCGTACGGATGGCGCTGACCCGGAAGCTGCTGGTCATTACGGCCGCGGCCAAGCACGATCTCGCCGGTGCGGCAAGGCGGCTTGAGCGGTTCAACGCGGACCTCGACGAGGGTCGGATCCCCGGCGAGGACCGCTGAACAGCCCGAGAACGCCGAGTCTGTTGCGGCACAAGGGTGATAAGCCCGTTTCGTGTTTGATTTGCGGTATATATCTGCCTAACGTGCGAAAAAGCTTGAACACATTCGTTCTGGCGATGTCTCCGAAGGGGAAGACGTGAACAAGGCGCAGCTCGTAGAAGCGATTGCCGACAAGGTGGGCGGCCGCCAGCAGGCCGCCGATGCCGTCGATCATGTCCTGGACGCCATCGTCCGCGCGGTCGTCGCGGGCGAGCGGGTCTCGGTCACCGGCTTCGGGTCCTTCGAGAAGGTGGACCGCCCCGCCCGCTACGCCCGCAACCCCCAGACGGGCGAGCGGGTTCGGGTCAAGAAGACCTCCGTGCCGCGCTTCCGCGCCGGGCAGGGCTTCAAGGACCTGGTGAGCGGCTCCAAGAAGCTGCCGCGGGGCGGTGAGGTCTCCGTGAAGAAGGCGCCCAAGGGCAGCCTGACCGGCGGCGCCGCCGCGACGGTGAAGAAGGCCGCCGCGAAGAAGACCACCAAGGCGGCCGCGAAGAAGACCACCGCCAAGAAGACGGCGGCGAAGAAGACCACCGCCACGGCGAAGAAGACCACCGCGAAGAAGGCGCCCGCCAAGAAGACCACGGCGACCGCCAAGACCACCGCGGCGAAGAAGACCACCGCCAAGAAGGCGACGGCGAAGAAGGCCCCGGCGAAGAAGGTCACCGCGAAGAAGGCCCCGGCCAGGAAGTCGACGGCCCGCAAGACCACCGCCAAGAAGGCCACCGCCCGCTAGGCGCCACGTCACCGACCTGGGCACTCACGCGCCGGGCCGGACTCCTCGGGGAGTCCGGCCCGCGGCGTGTGCAGGGGCGGTCACAGGGTCTGGAGGGTCACGAGCGTGATCCGCAGCCCCTCGCCGGTCCCCTCCGTCTCGATCCGCACCCGCTGCCCGGGCCGCAGGAGCCGCAGACCGCCGCGGTCGAACGCCGCCCCGTCGAAGGGCACCGGGGTGCCGTCGTCGAGCAGCACCTGTCCGCTACGGGTCTCGGTGTCGTAGGTGTACGCGGTCGCCTGCATGGGGTTCAGCGTAGCCGTCCGGACCGCGGGCCACCGTTTTGCGGGGGACCGCGCGGACAAGTGATCCGGCCCCCTGGCGGTCAGGCACCGGGAACCGGCAATTCCGCGCACACGGCCGCCGTGCGCGGCCCGACCCCCAGGGCCAGCGCCGCCCGCAGATCGTCCCCGGTGTCCACGTCCTGGCGCACCGAATCCACGTCCGCCAGCAGAAGTTCCCGTGCGCCCGACGCCCGGTGCCGCGCCCGCGATCCCGTCCCGAAGCCCGGCCGCAATTCCTCGTCCGCCCCGGCCGCCAGCAGCGTCGTACCGACCCCCGCCGCGTCCGCGAGAAATGCCCGGGGGAATTCCGCGGCGGCGGAAAGCACCCGCTGGAGTTCCGCCGCCCGCAGCGCCGGCAGATCGGCGTTCAGGGCCGCCACGGCCGCACCCGGGCGCGATCGGCGCACGGTGCTCGCCCCGTGCGCGAGCGCCGCGTTCAGACCGCGCGCCGGGGTGTCCGGCACGATCCCAGCGCCCAGCTCGGACAGCGCGCGCCCGGCCCGTTGATCGTCCGTGACGACCACCACATCCGCGACCGCCTCGCACGCCAGGGCCGCGGCCACCGTGTCCTGGGCGAACGCGAGGACCAGTCCCGGGCGGACCCCGTCCGCCGCGGTGTCCGCGAGCCTGCTCTTGGCCCGGGACAGGGGCTTAAGGGGGATGACCAACGTCCACTGCACCGGCGTACCGTCCCTCTCTCGTCGCGATCATTGTCACCCGCCCCCGCCCGCCACGGGGGCACGGGGAGGCGCGCGAAGCCCCGCGCAAGGACGGGGGCGGGTGACGGGCGGGCGTACGGTGTTCTCGACAGACCGGCGCTCCGGGGCGACACTTGTGCGGCCCCCGCCGGGGTGGCTGCCCTAGAGGAAGGTGTCCTTGTGCCCCGCCGCAGAATCGGCTTCTGGTACCGCTTCGCCGCGGTGATCTGCAAACCGCCGCTGGTGGTTCTGATCAAGCGGGACTGGCGTGGAATGGAGCACATTCCGGCCGAGGGCGGATTTATAACGGTGGTGAACCACAATTCCCACGTGGACCCCTTCGCATACGCGCACTATCAGTACAACACCGGACGGGTTCCGCGATTCCTGGCGAAGAGCGGGCTTTTCAAGAAGGGAATCGTCGGCGCCGCCATGCGCGGCACGGGACAGATTCCGGTCTACCGCGAGTCCACGGACGCGCTGAGCGCCTTCCGCGCCGCGATCGACGCCGTGGAGCGCGGCGAGTGCGTCGCCTTCTACCCCGAGGGCACCCTCACCCGCGACCCGGCCGGCTGGCCCATGACCGGCAAGACCGGGGCCGCCCGCGTGGCCCTGCAGACCAAGTGCCCGGTGATCCCGGTCGCCCAGTGGGGCGCCAACGAACTGCTGCCGCCGTACGCCAAGAAGCCGAACCTCTTCCCGCGCAAGACCCACCATGTGCTGGCGGGCCCGCCGGTGGACCTGTCGCGCTTCTACGGCAAGGACATGACCCCGGACCTCCTCAAGGAGGCCACCGAGGTCATCATGGCGGCCATCACCCGCCTCCTGGAGGAGATCCGCGGCGAGAAGGCGCCCGAGACGCCGTACGACCCGCGCCGCGAGCGGATCGAGCAGCGCCGCCGCACCCAGCGGCAGAACAAGGCCCGGCAGGAAGAGGAGCAGAGCAAGTGAGCACGCCTGTGCGGGTGGCCGTCATGGGCACCGGCTCCTGGGGCACCGCCTTCGGCGTGGTGCTCGCCGACGCCGGTTGCGAGGTGACCCTGTGGGCCCGCCGGCCGCAGCTGGCCGAGGCGGTCAACTCCACCCGGGTCAACCCCGACTACCTGCCCGGTGTGGAACTCCCGGAGAACCTGCGCGCCACCGCGGACGCCGCCGAGGCGCTGCGCGACGCGGAGTTCACCGTCCTCGCCATCCCCTCCCAGACCCTGCGCCAGAACCTCGCCGAGTGGCTTCCGCTGCTCGCCCCGGGCACCGTCCTGGTCTCCCTGATGAAGGGCGTCGAACTCGGCTCCGCCATGCGGATGAGCGAGGTCATCGAGGACGTCGCCAAGGTCGGCGCGGACCGCATCGCCGTGGTCACCGGGCCCAACCTGGCCCGCGAGGTCGCCGCCCGGATGCCCGCCGCCGCGGTCGTGGCCTGCGCCGACGAGGCCGTCGCCCGGCGCCTCCAGGCCGCCTGCCACACGCCCTACTTCCGGCCGTACACCGAGACCGACGTGGTGGGCTGTGAGCTGGGCGGTGCCGTGAAGAACGTGATCGGGCTCGCCGTCGGCATCGCGGACGGCATGGGGCTCGGCGACAACGCCAAGGGATCGCTGATCACCCGGGGCCTCGCGGAGACCGCGCGGCTCGGCACGGTGCTCGGCGCCGACCCGCTGACCTTCTCCGGGCTCGCCGGTCTCGGCGACCTGGTGGCCACCTGCTCCTCCCCGCTGTCCCGCAACCACACCTTCGGCACCAACCTCGGCAAGGGCATGACCCTGGAGGAGACCATCGCGGTCACCAAGCAGACCGCCGAGGGCGTCAAGTCCTGTGAGTCCGTGCTGGATCTGGCCCGCCGGCACGGCGTCGACATGCCGATCACGGAGACGGTCGCCGGCATCGTGCACGAGGGCAAGCCGCCGGTCGTCGCGCTCAAGGAACTGATGTCGCGCAGCGCGAAGCCCGAACGGCGCTGAGCGAATCCGCACGGACGCTGAACGAAATCCACCCGTTTTCGTGCGTTCTCGGGCGGAGCCGACGCTGTATCCGGGCTCTACCAACGGGTACTCTCAACGCGATATGAGCACCGAGAACCTTCCCCAGAGCCCTGAGCAGCCGCAGCGCAAGCCGCGCGTGGCCGTCGTGTTCGGTGGCCGCAGCTCCGAACACGGGATCTCCGTGGTCACCGCCGGCGCCGTCCTCAAGGCCATCGACCGGACGAAGTACGACGTCCTGCCGATCGGCATCACCCGGGACGGCCGTTGGGCGCTGACGGCGGACGAGCCGGAGCGGATGGCCATCACCGACCGCTCCCTGCCCGCCGTCGAGGAACTGGCGGAGTCGCACGAGGGCGACGTGGTGCTCCCCGTCGCCCCCGCCAACCGCGAGGTCGTCTACAGCGAGCCCGGCTCCGTGCCCAAGGCGCTCGGCGAGGTCGACGTCGTCTTCCCGGTGCTGCACGGCCCCTACGGCGAGGACGGCACCCTCCAGGGTCTCCTGGAGCTGTCCGGGGTGCCGTACGTGGGCGCGGGCGTGCTCGCCTCGGCCGTCGGCCAGGACAAGGAGTACATGAAGCGGGTCTTCACCTCCTTCGGGCTCAAGGTCGGTCCGTACGTGGTGATCCGGCCCCGCGAGTGGCAGCGGGACGAGGCCGCCGCCCGCAAGAAGATCGTCGACTTCGCCGGCGAGCACGGCTGGCCGCTGTTCGTGAAGCCGGCCCGCGCCGGCTCGTCCATCGGCATCACCAAGGTCGACGACCTGTCCGGCCTGGACGAGGCGATCGCCGAGGCGCAGGCGCACGACCCGAAGATCATCGTCGAGGCCGCCCTGGTCGGCCGCGAGATCGAGTGCGGCGTCCTGGAGTTCGAGGACGGCCCGCGCGCTTCCGTGCCGGCCGAGATCCCGCCGCCGGACACCCACGCGTACTACGACTTCGAGGCCAAGTACATCGACTCCACGCCCGGCATCGTGCCGGCGCCGCTCACCGAGGAGGAGACCGCCGAGGTGCGGCGGCTCGCGGTGGAGGCGTTCGAGGCGGCGTCCTGCGAGGGACTGGTCCGCGCGGACTTCTTCCTCACCGAGGACGGGGAGTTCGTCATCAACGAGATCAACACCCTGCCCGGGTTCACGCCGATCTCGATGTACCCGCAGATGTGGCAGGCGACCGGCGTCGGCTACCCCGAGCTGATCGACCGGCTGGTGCAGGCCGCGCTGCGGCGCTCCACCGGTCTTCGCTGACCGGACCGACCGCTCAACCGCGCATGGAGGCGATCCCCCCGGGGATCGCCTTCTTCACGGCCGGGCCCAGGTCCTCCAGGACCTGGGTGCTGTGGTCCGGCCCCGACAGGCTCTTCGGCAGGGTCACCTGGACGTAGGCGCGGCGGCCCGACGTGGTGAACCGCCAGGTGCCGTCGGACTCCTTCTCCATCAGCCAGTCCACGCCGTTGACCCCGCCCGCGATCGCGTCGGGGTCCTGTCCCTGTGCCACCTTCGGGTCGACCATCTTCGGCGGCCGGACGATCCCGCAGCGCAGTATGATCGCCGGGTTTCCCCAGCCCGCCGTGTAGACGGACCGGGGTTCGGGGTCGGCCCGGTGCCGCCCGTCCACCTCGGCGGGCAGCACCTTGTGCAGATCCCGGCACAGCGGGGCGGTCTTCGCGTCGGGACGGGGAGCCGCGACCGTGGTGCCGCCGTCCCCGGAGCAGCCCGCGACCGCGAGCAGCAGGGCCGGCACGAGCGGGGCGGCGAGGGCGATGGGCCGGTGACGGAAGAAGTTCACCGGCCAAGCGTAGACGGGGGCTACAGATGCACGACCGGACAGGTCAGGGTGCGTGTGATGCCGTCCACTTGCTGGACCTTGGCGACCACCATGCGACCGAGTTCGTCGACGGTGTCGGACTGGGCGCGCACGATGACGTCGTACGGACCCGTCACGTCCTCGGCCTGGATCACTCCAGGGATCTTGCTGATCGTCTCGGCGACGGTCGACGCCTTGCCGACCTCCGTCTGGATCAGGATGTACGCCTGTACCACGGAACCTCCAGGGCGGCCACGAGGATCATGTGGGGGGAAAGGAACGCCACGGTATCGCGTCGCCGCTCCCCGCGGGGAGACCTGCGGGGACCGGGCTTGCGCGCCAGGGTGCAGGCACGACGGAAGTTGACGGTCGGCCGGGACCGGACGGCGGCCCCGCGGACCGCGTCGGGGTCATCTCGACGGTATCGGGGACACTGATGACGCGCGAGTTCGCACGGTCAGGCAGAGGCAGAGAAGGGGAGTCAGGGACATGAAGGGCACGGTTGGTGAGCTCGGGGAATTCGGGCTCATCAGGGAGCTCACCTCCCGTCTCACCACGACCCCGGCGGTGCGGATCGGTCCGGGCGACGACGCCGCCGTGGTGGCCGCGCCCGACCGGCGGGTGGTGGCGAGCACCGACGTCCTGGTCGAGGGGCGGCACTTCCGCCGCGACTGGTCCACGGCCTACGACGTCGGGCGCAAGGCGGCCGCGCAGAACCTCGCGGACATCGCCGCGATGGGCGCCGTGCCGACCGCGCTGCTGCTCGGCCTGGTCGTCCCCGCCGAACTCCCGGTCAGCTGGCCGACCGAGCTGATGGACGGGCTGCGCGACGAGTGCCAGGTGGCGGGCGCCGCCGTGGTCGGCGGGGACGTGGTGCGCGGCGACGGCATCACCGTGTCGATCACCGCGCTCGGCGATCTGCGCAACCAGGAGCCGGTGACCCGGGCCGGCGCCCAGCCCGGCGACCTGGTGGCCGTCACGGGCTGGCTGGGCTGGTCCGCGGCCGGCTACGCGGTGCTCTCGCGCGGCTTCCGCTCGCCGCGCGCCTTCGTGGAGGCCCACCGGCGCCCCGAGCCGCCGTACCACGCGGGCCCGGCCGCCGCCTCGCTCGGGGCGACCGCGATGTGCGACGTGAGCGACGGGCTGATCGCCGACCTCGGACACATCGCCGAGGCGAGCAAGGTCCGCATCGACATCCGCTCCGGCGCGATCGACGTGCCCACGCAGATGAACGACATCGGGCAGGCCGTCGGGGTGGACCCGATGCAGTGGGTGCTGACCGGGGGAGAGGACCACGCCATCGTGGCGACCTTCCCGCCGGACACCAAGCTCCCGGCCCGCTGGAAGGTCATCGGAGAGGTGCTGAACCCCTCCGCGCTGCCCCAGGTGACCGTCGACGGCGCGCCCTGGACCAGCGCGGGCGGCTGGGACCACTTCGGGGACATCGAGTCATGAGCCTGCCCAGGGTGCTCACCGTGGCCGGCTCCGACTCGGGCGGCGGCGCGGGTGTCCAGGCCGACCTGAAGACCATGCTGGCGCTCGGCGTCCACGGCATGAGCGTGATCACCGCGGTGACCGCGCAGAACTCACTGGGCGTGCAGGGCGCCTGGGAACTGCCGGTGGCGGCGGTCCGGGCCCAGTACCGCAGCGTCGTGGACGACATCGGCGTCCAGGCCGTGAAGACCGGCATGCTGGGGTCGGCGGAACTGGTCGAGGCGGTCGCCGAGTTGATCTCCGGCACGGACGTGCCGGCCGTGGTCGACCCGGTGGGCGTCTCCAAGCACGGCGACGCGCTGCTCGCCGCCTCCGCCCTGGACTCCGTGCGCACCAGGTTGCTCCCGGCGGCGACCGTGGCCACCCCGAACCTGGACGAGGTGACCCGACTCACGGGGGTCGCGGTCGAGTCGGAGGGCGATCTGCGCCGGGCAGCCGCGGCGGTGCTGGAGTACGGCCCGCGCTGGGTGCTGATCAAGGGCGGCCATCTGGCGGGCGACGCGGTGGACCTGCTGACCGACGGCGCCGAGGAACACTGGCTGCGGGCGCCCCGTCACGACAACCGGCACACCCACGGCACGGGCTGCACCCTGGCCTCCGCGATCGCCTCGGGGCTGGCCAGGGGCCTCGCCGTGCCGGAGGCGGTCGCCGCGGCCAAGGAGTACGTCACCGGGGCGATCGCGGCGGGGTTCCCGCTGGGCGCCGGGATCGGGCCGGTGGACCATGGGTGGCGGCTGCGGGGCTGACCCGGGGCGGGCGCGCCGGGGGTGCCTGCGGGCACGGCAAAAAGCCGGCCCACCCTGAGGTGGACCGGCTCAGTGCAGCGAACCAAGCGGTGGCCGCGCGCTGCTGTAGCGTCAGCGCGAGACCTTGCCCGCCTTGATGCACGAGGTGCAAGCGTTCACGCGCTTCGGCGTCCCGCCCACCACGGTACGCACACGCTGGATGTTCGGGTTCCAGCGACGGGACGTACGGCGGTGCGAGTGCGAGATGTTGTTGCCGAAGCCCGGCCCCTTGCCGCAGACGTCGCAGTTGGCAGCCACGGGTCACTCCAAAGACTTCAGATGCACTTACGGATAATCCCGGCATGCCGGGATCGAGATCGTACGACCTGAGATCTGAGTGGCGGTGCCAGGGGGAAGAGCCCGATCGGATCGGGCAACCGGAGCAGCATACCAAGGCTGCGTCCGGGAAGCGAAACTACCATGGCGGAGCGGGGTCCCGCCCCCGGCCCACTTCCGGCGGGCACCGCCCCGGGGTCTACGCTGCGAGCACGTCCAGCCAGCTCAGGGAGGCGCAGGTGGCGCAGGTGCCGCAGACATTCCTCGATGCTCTCGCGGTGCGCACCTGGTGCGGTCTGGCGCTGCGCGCGGTGGGCCGCGCGCGCGAGGAGATCGACGCCATCAACGTCTACCCGGTGGCGGACGGCGACACCGGCACCAACCTCTACCTCACCCTGGAGTCGGCCGCGACGGCCGTGGAGGCCGTGTTCGCCGGGTACGAGACGGACCCCGCCGGGCCCCGGCTCGCGGACGCGGTGCGCGCGATGGCCCACGGGGCGCTGATCGGCGCCCGGGGCAACTCCGGCACCATCCTCGCCCAGCTGCTGCGCGGCATGGCCCAGGTCCTCGCCGCGGACGGCGCGGAGCCCCGCTGCGACGGCCCCGGCCTGCGGCTCGCCCTGCGCCGGGCCGCCGACTCCGCCCGCCGGGCCGTGGCCCACCCCGTCGAGGGCACGGTGCTCACCGTCGCCTCGGCCGCCGCCGACGCCGCCGAGGGGGCGGCGGGCGACTGCGCGGCGGTGGCCCGGGCCGCCTACGAGGGCGCCCGCGCGGCCTTGGCGGCGACCCCCGGCCAGCTGGCGGTCCTCGCCCGGGCCGGGGTGGTCGACGCGGGCGGCCGGGGGCTGGTGGCGGTCCTCGGGGCGCTGGTGGAGGCGTGCACGGGGGAGGCGGTGCGGGAGACCGCCGGGGCCCCGGAGGTCACCGGGGTCCCGGACACCGGAACCGAGGGGTGCGACGAGGGGCCCGGCGGCCCCGCGTTCGAGGTGATCTACCTCCTGGAGGCCGACGACGCCGCCGTGGCCCGGCTGCGGGACCGGCTCGACGCCCTCGGGGACTCCCTGGTCGTGGTGGGCGGCGACGGGCTGTGGAACGTCCATGTGCACGTGGACGACGCGGGCGCCGCCGTGGAGGCGGGCGTGGAGGCCGGGCGGCCGTACCGGATCCGGATCACCCACTTCGGGGCCGGGGACGTGCACACCGGCGGCCCCGGACCGGCGCCCGAGCGGGCCCAGCGGGCCGTCGTCGCCGTCGTGCCGGGCCGGGGCCTGGCCGGGCTGTACGCCGAGGCCGGCGCGACCGCCGTCCTCGCGCGCCCCGGGGAGCCGCCGGCCAGCGGGGAACTGGTGGCGGCCCTGCGCCGGGCCCACGCGCGCGAGGTCGTCCTGCTGCCCAACGACGCCGAGCTGCGCGACACCGCGGCCGCCGCGGCCGAGCAGGTCCGCGCCGAGGGCGTCCGGGTGGCGCTGATCCCCACCCGCTCCGCGGTCCAGGGCATCGCCGCGCTCGCGGTGCACGAGCCCGGACGCCGCTTCGACGAGGACGTCGTGCAGATGACCTCGGCGGCGGGCGCCACCCGGTACGCCGAGGTCGTCGTCGCCGAGCACCGCTCCTGGACCACGGCCGGCATCTGCCAGGCCGGGGACGTGCTCGGCCTGATCGACGGGGACGTGGCGGTGATCGGCGCGGACGTCACCGCCACCGCCGAGACCGTCCTCGACCGCATGCTCCAGGCCGGCGGCGAGCTGGTCACCCTCGTCGTCGGCGACGAGGCGCCCGAGACCGTCGCGGGACACCTGGAGACCCGGGTACGGGAGTCCTACCTGGCCGTGGACACGGTGGTCTACCGGGGCGGCGGCCAGGGCAGCCTGCTGCTCATCGGCGTGGAGTAGCCGGACCCCGCGGCGCATTCGCGGGCGGGCGTGCCGCCGCGTTGTCGGTGCCGTGGTGTGCAATGGGACTCGTGCCCGCACTGGAAGAACCACTGAGACAGCCGCTGAAGTCAGTGCTCGGCCCCGCCACCGCCAAGGTGATGGCCGAGCACCTCGGCCTGCACACCGTAGGCGACCTCCTGCACCACTACCCGCGCAGATACGAGGAGCGCGGCCAGCTCACCCACCTCGCCGACCTGCCCATGGACGAACACGTCACCGTGGTCGCCCAGGTCGCCGACGCCCGGCTGCACAGCTTCGCCTCCGCCCGGGCGCCCCGCGGCAAGGGCCAGCGCCTGGAGGTCACGATCACCGACGGCAGCGGCCGCCTCCAGCTGGTCTTCTTCGGCAACGGCGTGCACAAGCCGCACAAGGAGCTGCTGCCGGGCACCCGCGCGATGTTCGCCGGCAAGGTCTCCGTCTTCAACCGCCGCCTCCAGCTCGCCCACCCCGCCTACGAGTTGCTGCGCGGCGACGGCGAGGAGACCGTCGAGAACTGGGCCGGCGCCCTGATCCCCCTCTACCCGGCCACCGCCAAACTGGAGTCCTGGAAGATCGGCAAGGCGGTCCAGACGGTCCTGCCCACCGCCCAGGAGGCCGTCGACCCGCTGCCCCCGGCCCTCCGCGAGGGCCGTGGCCTGCTGCCCCTTTCCGAGGCACTGCTCAAGATCCACCGCCCGCACACCAAGGCCGACATCGCCGACGCCCGCGCCCGCCTGAAGTGGGACGAGGCCTTCGTCCTCCAGGTCGCCCTGGCCCGCCGCCGGCACGCCGACGCCCAGCTCCCCGCGGTCGCCCGCGTCCCCGCGCCGGACGGTCTCCTGGCCGCCTTCGACGCCCGCCTCCCCTTCACCCTCACCGAGGGCCAGCGGAAGGTCTCCCGGGAGATCTTCGACGACCTCGCCACCGAACACCCCATGCACCGGCTGCTCCAGGGCGAGGTCGGCTCGGGCAAGACCATGGTGGCCCTGCGCGCCATGCTCGCCGTGGTCGACGCCGGCGGGCAGGCCGCCATGCTCGCGCCCACCGAGGTGCTGGCCCAGCAGCACCACCGGTCGGTGACCGAGATGATGGGCGAGCTGGCCGAGGGCGGCATGCTGGGCGGCACCGAGCACGCCACCAAGGTGGTGCTGCTCACCGGCTCGATGGGCGCCGCGGCCCGCCGCCACGCCCTGCTCGACCTGGCCACCGGCGAGGCCGGCATCGTCATCGGCACCCACGCCCTGATCGAGGACAAGGTCCGGTTCCACGACCTCGGCCTGGTCGTCGTGGACGAACAGCACCGCTTCGGCGTCGAACAGCGCGACGCCCTGCGCGGCAAGGGAAAACAGCCCCCGCACCTCCTGGTGATGACCGCCACCCCGATCCCGCGCACGGTCGCCATGACCGTCTTCGGCGACCTGGAGACCTCCGTCCTCGACCAGCTCCCGGCCGGCCGCTCCCCGATCGCCAGCCACGTCGTGCCGGCCGCCGACAAGCCCCACTTCCTGGCCCGCGCCTGGGAACGGGTCCGCGAGGAGGTGGCGGCGGGACACCAGGCGTACGTGGTCTGCCCCCGCATCGGCGACGAGGAGGACGACCCGAAGAAGGCGGCCGGGAAGAAGTCCCCCGAGGACGAGGCAGAGAAGCGCCCCCCGCTCGCGGTCCTCGACGTGGCCGACCACCTGGCCAAGGGCCCCCTCAAGGGCCTGCGGGTCGAGGTCCTGCACGGCCGTATGCACCCCGACGACAAGGACGCGGTGATGCGCCGCTTCGCCGCCGGCGAGACCGACGTCCTGGTCGCCACCACGGTCATCGAGGTCGGCGTGAACGTCCCGAACGCCACCGCCATGGTGATCATGGACGCCGACCGCTTCGGCGTCTCGCAGCTCCACCAGCTGCGCGGCCGGGTCGGCCGGGGCTCGGCCGCGGGCCTGTGCCTCCTGGTCACCGAGATGCCCGAGGCGAGCGCCGCCCGCCAGCGCCTGAACGCGGTCGCCTCCACCCTCGACGGCTTCGAACTCTCCCGAATCGACCTGGAACAGCGCCGCGAGGGCGACGTCCTCGGCCAGGCCCAGTCCGGCGCCCGCTCCAGCCTGCGCGTCCTCGCCGTCATCGAGGACGAGGAGGTCATCGCGCAGGCGCGGGAGGAGGCGGCGAGGGTCGTCGAGGCGGACCCGGAGCTGGAGCACCTGCCGGGCCTGCGGACGGCCCTGGACGCGCTGCTGGACGACGAGCGCGAACAGTACCTGGAGAAGGGGTGAAGCGATCCTGACCAGGGGCGCGGGCGGCCGCGTCACCCGCCACAATGGAACGTCGAAGCCGCCCACCACGAAGGACCACACATGACCCGCGTGATCGCCGGCGCAGCCGGCGGACGCCGCCTGGCCGTCCCGCCGGGAACCGGCACCCGGCCGACCTCCGACCGCGCACGCGAAGGTCTCTTCTCCACCTGGCAATCCCTCCTCGGCGGCCCCCTGGAGGGCGAACGCGTCCTCGACCTCTACGCCGGCTCCGGCGCCGTGGGCCTGGAAGCCCTCTCCCGGGGCGCGAGCCACACCCTCCTCGTGGAGGCCGACGCCCGCGCCGCGCGAACCGTCCGGGAGAACGTGCGGAACCTGGGCCTGCCCGGCGCGGAGGTCAGAGCGGGCAAAGCGGAACAGGTCGTACGGACCGCGCCCCCCGCCCAGCCGTACGACCTGGTCTTCCTGGACCCCCCATATGCCGTCACAGACGACGATCTTCGCGAGATTCTCCTCACACTCCACTCGGAGGGCTGGCTCGCGGAGAACGCCCTCGTCACCGTGGAGCGCAGCACCAGAGGCGGCGAATTCCACTGGCCGGACGGCTTCGAGGCGATCCGCTCCCGTCGTTACGGCGAGGGAACGTTTTGGTACGGTCGCGCCGCCTCTACGTGCGAAGACGCACGATGACCGGACCGGAGAGCGAGGGATCTCAAGTGCGCCGCGCCGTCTGTCCCGGGTCGTTCGACCCGATCACCAATGGACATCTCGACATCATCGCCCGAGCCTCCCGGCTGTACGACGAGGTCTACGTCGCGGTGATGATCAACCAGTCCAAGAAGGGCCTGTTCGACGTCGACGAGCGGATCGCGCTCATCCGCGAGGTGACCGGCGACTACGCCAACGTGCGCGTCGAGTCCCACCACGGCCTGCTCGTGGACTTCTGCAAAGAGCGTGACATCCCCGCGATCGTCAAGGGCCTGCGCGCCGTCAGCGACTTCGACTACGAGCTGCAGATGGCCCAGATGAACAACGGCCTCACCGGCGTCGAGACGCTGTTCGTGCCGACCAACCCCACCTACAGCTTCCTGTCCTCCTCGCTCGTCAAGGAGGTCGCGGCCTGGGGCGGCGACGTCTCCCACCTGGTGCCGCCGGAGGTCGTCGCCGCCCTCAACAGGCGTCTGCGCAAGGACTGATGGGCGCGGGGGCTACAGTCGTCCCGTCCGTCTCCAACCCGGCTGTAGAGAGTGGCGAGCACAGGTGGACGTGCAGAAGAAGCTCGACGAGATCGTCTCCGCGGTCGCCGGCGCCCGGGCCATGCCCATGTCGGCGTCCTGCGTGATCAACCGCGCCGATCTGCTCGCGATGCTGGAAGAGGTGCGCCAGGCGCTGCCCGGCTCCCTCGCGCAGGCGCAGGAACTGATCGGCGACCGTGAGCAGATGGTCGAGCAGGCCCGGCAGGAGGCCGAGCGGATCATCGAGAGCGCGCACGCCGAGCGCGGCTCGCTGATCTCCGGCACCGAGATCGCCCGCCGCTCCCAGGCGGAGGCGGACCGGATCCTCGCCGAGGCCCGCCGGGAGGCCGAGGAGGTGCGCGCCGAGGCCGACGACTACGTCGACTCCAAGCTCGCCAACTTCGAGGTCGTCCTGACCAAGACCCTCGGCTCGGTCGGCCGCGGCCGGGAGAAGCTGCTCGGCACCGGCCCCGGCCTGGACGAGCACGGCTACGAGGACGAGGACGCCCCCGAGCGCAGCCAGGACCCCGAGACCCTGCGGCACAACGCCGACGCGTACGTGGACGCCAAGCTGGGCGCCTTCGAGGCGGTGCTCGCCAAGACCCTGGAGGCGGTCGGCCGCGGCCGGCAGAAGCTGCACGGCCGGATCGCCACCGACGACCTCGGCGCCCTGGCCGACGACACCACGACCTTCCAGCACTCCAGTGACGCCGACTACCTGGCCGACCTGGCCGCCCTCGCCGACACCCCGGCCGAGCGCCCGGCGGCGCGGCCCCGGCCGGAGCAGCCCGCGTACGAGCCGGCGGCGGACCAGCCCGTCTACGACCCCGTGCCGGAGCAGCCGTCGTACGAGCCGCAGCCCGCGTACGGGTCGTACGACCAGCAGCAGGGCGGATACGCCGGCTTCCCGCAGCAGACCGCCTACGAGCAGGGGGCCCAGCAGCAGGACCCCTACGGCTACCAGCAGCAGGACCCCTACGCCTACCAGGGGTATCCCCAGCAGGCCCCCTACGACCCGCCGCAGCCACAGCAGGCCCAGGTGCCCCAGCAGTCACAGGGGCAGCAGGACTACGCTCTGGACGAGACCAGCCTCTTCGACACCAGCATGATCAGCGCCGAGCAGTTGCGGGCGTACGAGCAGGGCCGCGGGCTGAGCTGACCGACCGGATTGGGTCCTGGGGCCAAGGTCCAGTATCCTGGCTCTTCGGTCGCGCGTGCCCTCATGCTGAGTGCGGAGCCGTCCGCGACCGCCGCTGCCCGGAAACACCTACGGGCGGTGTCCCTTCGAGTACGTAGATCGAAAGCAGGAATGGCTTCCAACGCCCGCCTCGACCACCGCAACCCCCTCGTGATCGACACGCACGAGCTGGGTCGGCGTCCTGGTGCGCTGCAGCGCCTGACCCGTGAGATCGACGCCCCCGCGGATCTCGGCATCCCGGGAGTCGTCGGAGTGCCGGAAGGCACCCCGGTGGAACTCGAACTCCGCCTGGAGTCGGTCATGGAAGGGGTGCTTGTCACAGGCACCGCCCGTGCAACGGCCAAGGGGGAGTGCGTAAGGTGTCTGGAGCCGGTCGAGCTGGAGCTCGAAGCGGACTTCCAGGAGATGTTCTCGTACCCTGACGCCGACGACCGGGGCCGCGTGATCGCGGAACCGGGCGACGACGCCGAGGACGACGAGGACAGGCTCTTCATCGAGGACGGCCTGATCGACCTCGAACCTCTGCTGCGCGATGCGGTGGTGCTCGCACTGCCGATGCAGCCGGTGTGCCAGGAAGACTGCCCGGGCCTGTGCTCCGAGTGTGGGGCGCGGCTCGCGGACGACCCGGACCACCACCATGACGCCGTCGACATCCGTTGGGCGGCTTTGCAGGGACTCGCCGACACCATGACGGACGGCGAGAAGGACGAGATGAGCGGCGCCGAAGCGGGCGTCGACGAGAAGCAGGAGAAGTAGCCGTGGCTGTTCCGAAGCGGAAGATGTCGCGCAGCAACACGCGCCACCGCCGGTCGCAGTGGAAGGCTGCGGTCCCCACCCTGGTTGCGTGCGAGCGCTGCCACGAGCCCAAGCAGCAGCACATCGCGTGCCCGTCTTGCGGCACCTACAACAAGCGCCAGGTCCTCGAAGTCTGAGCGGGCTGGTGAGAGGCACTGTGTCCAGTCCGAAGAAGAACACTCCCCGCGCCGGTGGAGGCACGGACAACCAGGCCTCGTCCCACACGCTTCTGGAAGGGCGGCTCGGGTATCAGCTCGAGTCCGCCCTTCTGGTGCGTGCGCTGACCCACCGTTCCTACGCGTACGAGAACGGCGGTCTGCCGACGAACGAGCGGCTGGAGTTCCTCGGGGACTCCGTGCTCGGTCTCGTCGTCACGGACACGCTGTACCGCACCCACCCCGACCTGCCCGAGGGCCAGCTGGCCAAGCTGCGGGCCGCGGTGGTGAACTCGCGTGCGCTGGCGGAGGTGGGGCGTGGCCTCGACCTCGGCGCCTTCATCCGGCTCGGCCGGGGTGAAGAGGGCACGGGCGGCCGGGACAAGGCGTCCATCCTCGCCGACACCCTTGAAGCGGTGATCGGCGCGGTCTATCTCGACCAGGGCCTCGACGCGGCGTCCGAGCTGGTGCACCGGCTCTTCGACCCGCTGATCGAGAAGTCCTCCAACCTGGGCGCCGGCCTGGACTGGAAGACGTCCCTCCAGGAGCTGACCGCGATCGAGGGACTCGGTGTGCCCGAGTACCTGGTCACGGAGACCGGCCCCGACCACGAGAAGACCTTCACTGCTGCCGCCCGCGTCGGAGGCGTCTCGTACGGCACCGGCACCGGCCGCAGCAAGAAGGAGGCGGAGCAGCAGGCCGCCGAGTCCGCCTGGCGGGCCATCAAGGCCGCCGCGGACGAGCGGGCCACGACGGTGCAGCAGGCCAAGGAGGCCGTCGCGGAAGCTGTCAAGGACGACGACACGTCGTCCGCCACCGCCTGACGAGCAGCACACCCGAGCGCCCGCCCCACCGTTTCGCGAGGGGCGGGCGCTCGGTTCACCCAGCGCTTTCCACGGGGGTCCCGATGCCCGAGTTGCCCGAGGTCGAGGTCGTCCGGCGTGGGCTGGCGCGGTGGGTCGCCCACCGCACCGTCGCCGAGACCGAGGTGCTGCACCCGCGTGCCGTGCGCCGGCACGTGGCCGGCGGCGAGGACTTCGCGCAGCGGCTCAAGGGGCACCACATCGGGGAGCCCAGCCGGCGCGGCAAGTACCTGTGGCTGCCGCTGGAGGAGACCAACCAGTCGGTGCTCGCGCACCTCGGCATGAGCGGCCAGCTGCTGGTGCAGCCGCACGAGGCGCCGGACGAGAAGCATCTGCGCATCCGCGTCCGGTTCGCCGACTCCCTCGGCACCGAACTGCGCTTCGTGGACCAACGCACCTTCGGCGGGCTGTCGTTGCACGACAACACCCCCGAGGGCCTGCCCGACGTCATCGCGCACATCGCCCGCGACCCCCTCGACCCGCTGTTCGACGACGACGCCTTCCACCAGGCCCTGCGCCGCAAGCGGACCACCGTCAAACGGGCCCTGCTGGACCAGTCGTTGATCAGCGGCGTCGGCAACATCTACGCGGACGAGGCGCTGTGGCGCGCCCGCATCCACTACGAGCGCCCGACCGCGAACTTCACCCGCCCGGTCACCGCCGAACTCCTCGGCCACATCAGGGACGTGATGAACGCGGCCCTCGCCGTCGGCGGCACCAGCTTCGACAGCCTGTACGTGAACGTCAACGGCGAGTCGGGCTACTTCGACCGTTCCCTGGACGCCTACGGCCGCGAGGGCGAGCCCTGCAACCGCTGCGGCACCCTCATCCGGCGCCGCCCCTGGATGAACCGCTCCAGCTACTTCTGCCCGAAGTGTCAGCGGGCGCCGCGCGCCTCGTCGTAACGCCCGCGGGCCGCCAGCACCTCGTCCATGGAGCCCTCCACCGACTCGATGAGCGCGAGGAGCCGGCCGGCGATCTCGCGGCCCAGCGCGGTCAGCTCGTAGTCCACGCGGGGCGGGTTGGTCGGCTGCGCCTCCCGGTGCACCAGCCCGTCCCGCTCCAGCGCGTGCAGGGTCTGGGACAGCATCTTCTCGCTCACCCCGTCGACGCGGCGGCGCAGCTCGTTGAAGCGCAGTGAGCCCTCGTGCAGCGCGCCGAGCGTCAGCGCGCCCCAGCGGCCGGTGACGTGCTCCAGCGTGCCCCGGGACGGGCAGGCCTTGGCGAAGACGTTGTAGGCGAGCTCTTCGTGCTCCTCAGGACAGGCGGTCATACCCCAAGGGTACGCGTCCGCAGCGCTCACTGCTGGGTTGCACTAACTTCTGGTTAGTGCTTTCATTTCCACACCGCATTGAGCTGCCCTTCCGAGGAGAGTCATGACCACCCCTGTCGTTTCCATCGCCTACCACTCCGGTTACGGCCACACCGCCGTCCTCGCCGAGGCCGTCCGCACCGGTGCCGCGGAGGCCGGCGCCGAGGTGCACCTGATCAAGGTGGACGAGATCACCGAGGAGGACTGGGGGACGCTGGACCGCTCCGACGCGATCGTCTTCGGCTCGCCCACCTACATGGGCACCGCCTCCGGCGCCTTCCACGGCTTCGCCGAGGCCAGCTCCTCGCGCTGGGCCGGTCAGGACTGGCAGGACAAGCTGGCCGCGGGCTTCACCAACTCCGGCTCCAAGAGCGGCGACAAGCTGCACACCCTTCAGTTCTTCCAGATCCTCGCCGCGCAGCACGGCATGCACTGGGTGAACCTGGGCCTGCTTCCGGGCTGGAACTCCAGCACCGCCTCCGAGAACGACCTCAACCGCCTCGGGATCTTCGCCGGCGCAGGCGCCCAGACCGACACGGACCAGGGCCCGGAGGGCGTGCACAAGGCGGACATAGCCACGGCCGAGCACCTCGGGCGCCGGGTGACGCGGACGGCGCTGACGTTCGCGCGGGGTCGCGCCGCCGCGTGAGCGGGGCCCCGGCGGCCTCGGGTCCCACCGGCCGTCCCGGGCCCCGGGGGCTCACGGGCCCCGGACGCCCCGGGGCCTCAGGAGCCGAACTCCTCGGTCCACCACGGCCCGCCCGGACCGTAGTGCACACCGACGCCGAGGGTCTTGAAATCACGGTTCAGGATGGCGGCGCGATTGCCGGGGTCGGCCATCCACGCCTTCACCACGGCCTTCGGGTCCGCCGGACCGCGGGCGATGTTCTCACCGCCGAGGCCGGTGACGCCGGCCGCCGCCGCCCGGTCCCAGGGCGACCTGCCGCCCGGGTCGGTGTGGCCGAAGAAGCCCCGCGCCGCCATGTCGTCGCTGAACGCCTCGGCGAGCCTCGTCAGCGAGGAGTTCGCGGACAGCGCGCCCAGTCCCGCCTTCGCCCGCTCGTCGTTGACCAGCTTCAGCACCTCGGCCTCGGCGGCGGCCCGTGCCGACACCGTGATCGCCGGGGCGGCGGGAGTCTTGGTCGTACGGCGGGACGGACGGGGCTTCGCGGACGAGGGGGCGGGCGACGGGGTGGCCGCGGGGCTGGTCCTCGGCGCCGTGGTCTTCGGGGCCGCGGTCCCGGGGGTGTCGCTCTTCGGGGCGGCGGTCCCGGGGGCGTCGCTCTTCGGCGCGCGGGGCTTCGGAGCGGTGGCCTTCGTGCCGGGCTTCCCGGACGGTGACGCCGACCGCGAAGGGGCCGGCGAGGCCGGTGCGGACTTCGGCGGTACGGGGGAGGAGGACGCCGTCGGAGCGGCGGGGGACGGCCGTACGGCGTCCCCGCCGGACGTCGCGCCGCCGACGCCGGTGCTCGCGCTCCCGGACGTACCGCCCTGTGCGGCGGCCGTGTTGCCGGGGGAGCTCGCGACCACGGTCCGGTCCCCGGTGGCGTGGGCGCCGTCCCCGAGCCGGTAGCCGTCGAAGCCCGGGACCACGCCCGCGGCCACGGCGGCGGTGCCCAGGACGACGGCCACGGACAGCCCGAGCAGGGCCACGCTCACCGAACGGCCGGCGCGCTTTTGGTGCTCATCGTCCCGGGGTCCGTCGCCATCGGCTCCGGGCGCCTGCGGTCCCGCGTCCGCCGGCGCCGGGTCCTGCGCCGCGAAGAGGTACGCCTCGGCCTTGGCCTTGGCCTCCGCGTAGGCCGGGTCGGGACCGGGCACGGTGCCCATCGGGATCGGCACCGTGTCCGAGGAGGGGGACGAGGGCGGGGCCGGGTGCGCGGAGGGGGACGGAGACCGCGACGGGAACGGCGGCCGCCCGCCCTCGGCGGCGGAGCCCTGCGCGGCGTCGCCGTCCCCGGCGCGGCCGGCGTCCGAGCGTCGGTGGCGTCCCATGTCCTGGTCCTCTTCCTCGTACGTCCTTACGAGCATCCCAATCCACTCGATCGAGTGAGTTTCGTATGAGATGCCCCGGAAGCGGACGGTACCTCATGCCCCGCGGAGGCGATGTGTGCCGGACGACACCGGCCGGTTAGGTTGCACCCATGAGCGAGGATGTTCGACTGGTCGCCTGGGTGCGAGGACACGTACAGGGCGTGGGATTCCGCTGGTTCACGCGTGCCAAGGCACTGGAGATCGGCGGCCTGAGTGGTTTTGCTCTCAATCTGGCGGACGGCCGGGTCCAGGTCGTCGCCGAGGGCGCGCGCGAGGGCTGCGAGGGACTGCTCGACTGGCTCCAGGGCGACGACACGCCCGGCCGCGTCGACGGTGTCACCGAGATCTGGGACACACCTCGCGGCGGCTACGACGGCTTCGCCGTCCGCTGAGCCGGAGCCGCCCGGCCGCGGCGCACCAACCCCGGGCGGTGGCCGCCGGGAGCAGAAACGGCCTGGTGGTTGCCAAGAAGGGCGCAGCGTGGCAGGCTCCCGGGGTACAGCTGATCGCTGAGCCCCGAGGGCCCGGATGACTCGCAGCGCCGCCGCATCTCCCGGCCGCGCGCCCCGGTTCGCCCCCCAATACGGGGTGTGATCGTGTTGACCGTCAAACTTTTTGGTGAGACGCTGAAAGCCCCGCGCACCTTAGCTGTTTGGCATCGAGCAACAGCAGAGCAACACGGATGTGCCAAGCACCGCGGGTGCGAAATCCCTCACGACCCACACCGCATCGGTCGGTCACTCAGTGTGGAGGACCATCCATCATGGCAAAGGCGCTTCTCGGTTACGTCGGCGGCTCCGACCCTCGACTCCTCGCCGAGATGCGACGGCTGCAGCAGCGTGTCCAGGACCTGGAGTCCGAGCTGGTCAGGATCCAGGCGGAGAACGAAGCGCTGTCGGCTGCCGCCTCTCAGGACAGGATCATGGAGAGCATCGACGCACACCAGGCGGAGCCTGCGCTCACCTGATCGCTGCATCAGCTCCACAACAGCAGTCGCAGCGGCCAGGGTGCCCGTAACAACCGCTCAGTCGATCGGACGGTCGGCACCAAGGCCGTCCCCTCAGAATCGCAAGGGACGCTTCGGCGTCCCTTCTTTCTTGCCCCCGCGCATCCTTTCACCTTCTTCAACAACTGGTGTGCCCTGCATGTCCAACGGCGAAACCGCGGGCTTGCGAGGGTTCATGGAGTGAGATAGCGGCGGCCGGTAGAGTCCACCGGCGTGCACCTCAAGGCCCTGACCCTGCGCGGCTTCAAGTCGTTCGCCTCCGCGACCACGCTCCGCTTCGAACCCGGGATCACGTGTGTCGTCGGACCCAACGGCTCGGGCAAGTCCAACGTGGTGGACGCGCTGAGCTGGGTCATGGGCGAGCAGGGCGCCAAGTCGTTGCGCGGCGGAAAGATGGAGGACGTCATCTTCGCCGGCACCACCGGGCGCCCCCCGCTGGGGCGCGCCGAGGTGTCGCTGACCATCGACAACTCCGACGGGGCGCTGCCCATCGAGTACGCCGAGGTCACCATCACGCGGATCATGTTCCGCAACGGCGGCAGCGAGTACCAGATCAACGGCGACACCTGCCGCCTGCTGGACATCCAGGAACTCCTCTCCGACTCCGGCATCGGCCGCGAGATGCACGTCATCGTCGGCCAAGGCCAGCTCGACTCCGTGCTGCACGCCGACCCCATGGGCCGCCGGGCCTTCATCGAGGAGGCGGCCGGCGTCCTCAAGCACCGCAAGCGCAAGGAGAAGGCGCTGCGGAAGCTGGACGCGATGCAGGCCAACCTCGCCCGCGTCCAGGACCTCACCGACGAACTGCGCCGCCAGCTCAAGCCGCTCGGCCGGCAGGCGGCGGTGGCCCGGCGGGCCGCCGTCATCCAGGCCGACCTGCGCGACGCCCGGCTGCGGCTGCTCGCCGACGACCTCGTACGACTGCGCGAGGCGCTCAACGCCGAGATCGCCGACGAGGCCGCCCTCAAGGAACGCAAGGAGAGCGCCGAGCAGGAGCTGAAGAAGGCCCTGCACCGCGAGTCCCTCCTGGAGGACGAGGTGCGGCGGCTCGCCCCGCGCCTCCAGCGCGCCCAGCAGACCTGGTACGAGCTGTCCCAGCTGGCCGAGCGGGTGCGCGGCACGATCTCGCTGGCCGAGGCCCGGGTCAGGAGCGCCACCTCCGCACCGCCCGAGGAGCGCCGCGGCCGCGACCCCGAGGACCTGGAGCGCGAGGCCGCCCGCGTCCGCGAGCAGGAGGCCGAACTGGAGGCCGCCCTCGAAGCGGCCCGGCGCGCCCTGGACGACACGGTCGCCCACCGCGCCGAGCTGGAGCGGGAACTGGCCGTCGAGGAACGCCGGCTCAAGGACGTGGCCCGCGCCATCGCCGACCGCCGCGAGGGCCTGGCCCGGCTGCACGGACAGGTCAACGCGGCCCGCTCGCGCGCCGCCTCCGCCCAGGCCGAGGTCGAACGGCTGGCCACGGCCCGCGACGAGGCCCAGGAGCGCGCGGTGCGCGCACAGCAGGAGTACGAGGCGCTGCGGGCCGAGGTCGACGGGCTCGACGCCGACGACACCGAACTCGCCGAGCGGCACGAGGCCGCCAAACGGCAGCTGGCCGCCGCCGAGGCCGCCCTGACCACGGCCCGCGAGTCGGCCACCGCCGCCGAACGCCGCCGGGCCGCCACCCAGGCCCGTCACGAGGCGCTGGCCCTCGGGCTGCGCCGCAAGGACGGCACCGGCACCCTGCTGGACGCCCGGCTCACCGGTGTCCTGGGTCCGGCCGCCGAACTGCTGACCGTCACCCCCGGCTACGAGATCCCGCTGGCGGCGGCCTTCGGAGCCGCGGCCGACGCCGTCGCCGTGAGCGACCCGGCCTCCGCGGCGGACGCCATTCGCCTCCTGCGCAAGCAGGACGGGGGCCGGGCGGCCCTGCTCCTCGCGGGCTCGCCGGACGCGCCCCGCACGGACGCGGAGCCGTGCCCGGCGTGCGGCAGCCGCGGTGTGGGTGCGCCCGGTGGTGACGATGTCGCGCCCGGCGCACGCGCGATCCCCGCGGGCGCACTGGTCCGCGCCCCGGAGGACCTGATGCCGGCCGTCCACCGGCTCCTGCGCGGCATCGTCGTGGTCGACACCCTCGAAGTCGCCGAGGACCTGGTCCGTGCCCACCCCCACCTCACCGCCGTGACCGCGGAAGGCGACCTGCTGGGCGCCCACTTCGCGCAGGGCGGCTCGGCCGGCGCCCCCAGCCTGCTGGAGGTCCAGGCGTCCGTGGACGAGGCGGCGGCGGAACTGGCGGAGCTGGAGGTCCGCTGCGCGGAGCTGGCCGGGGAACAGCGCGCGGCGGCCGAGCGCCGTACCGAGGCCGCGGCCCTCGCCGAAGAGCTGAGCGAACGCCGCCGGGCCGCCGACCGGCAGAAGTCCTCCACCGCCCAGCAGCTCGGCCGGCTCGCCGGCCAGGCACGCGCCGCGGCCGGGGAGGCCGAGCGTTCCGCCGCCGCTGCCGCGCGGGCACAGGAGGCGCTGGACAAGGCCGTGGAGGAGGCCGAGGAACTGGCGGAGCGGCTGGCGGTCGCCGAGGAGATGCCCGTCGAGGAGGAGCCGGACAGCTCCGCGCGGGACCGGCTCGCCATCGACGGCGCCAACGCCCGCCAGACCGAGATGGAGGCCCGCCTCCAGGTCCGGACCCACGAGGAGCGGGTCAAGGGGATCGCCGGGCGGGCCGACTCGCTCGACCGGGCCGCCCGCACGGAGCGCGAGGCGCGGGCGCGGGCCGAGCAGCGCCGGGCCCGGCTGCGGCACGAGGCGGCCGTCGCCCAGGCGGTCGCCGACGGCGCCCGCACCCTGCTCGCGCACGTCGAGGTCTCCCTCGCCCGCGCCGACCGGGAGCGCACCGCCGCCGAGGCCGCCAAGGCGCGGCGCGAGCAGGAACTGGCCGCCGCCCGCACCGCCGGACGCGAACTGAAGTCGGAACTCGACAAGTTGACGGATTCAGTACACCGCGGTGAGGTACTCGGCGCCGAGAAGCGGCTGCGGATCGAGCAGCTGGAGACCAAGGCGCTGGAGGAACTGGGTGTCGAGCCGGCGGGGCTTGAGGCGGAGTACGGGCCGGACCGGCCGGTGCCGCCCTCGCCCCCCGCCGACGGCGAGCGGCTGCCGGAGGACCCGGACGACCCGCGCAACCAGCCGCGCCCCTTCGTACGGGCCGAGCAGGAGAAGCGGCTCAAGGCGGCCGAGCGGGCGTACCAGCAGCTCGGCAAGGTCAATCCGCTGGCGCTGGAGGAGTTCGCGGCACTGGAGGAGCGGCACAAGTTCCTCAGCGAGCAGCTGGAGGACCTGAAGAAGACCCGCGCCGATCTGCTCCAGGTGGTGAAGGAGGTCGACGAACGGGTCGAGCAGGTCTTCACCGAGGCGTTCCGGGACACCGCCCGCGAGTTCGAGGGGGTCTTCGCCCGTCTGTTCCCGGGCGGCGAGGGCCGGCTCGTGCTCACGGACCCGGACGACATGCTCACCACGGGCGTCGACGTGGAGGCGCGCCCGCCGGGCAAGAAGGTCAAGCGGCTGTCCCTGCTCTCCGGCGGCGAGCGGTCGCTGACGGCCGTCGCGCTGCTGGTGTCGATCTTCAAGGCCCGGCCGAGCCCCTTCTACGTCATGGACGAGGTCGAGGCGGCCCTGGACGACACCAACCTCCAGCGGCTGATCCGGATCATGCAGGAGTTGCAGGAGGCCTCGCAGCTCATCGTGATCACGCATCAGAAGCGCACGATGGAGGTGGCGGACGCGCTGTACGGCGTCTCGATGCAGGGCGACGGTGTGTCGAAGGTCATCTCGCAGCGCCTTCGCTGACCCGTTTTCAAGATCCATTCGATAGCAGGGCTGGGATCGCCCCGCTCCTCGTTCACTTCTTGAACGCGGAGTGAGGTGATCTATCTACAAACTCACAGCCGTTCCCCTATTGACTTCGAAAGTTGAAGACATAGTCTCTGCAACGTTGCTTTTTCCTTCAGGTGTAAGTGACGCCGACGTGTGCGCCACTGGAGACCTGGAAGGGCTCACCCCCACCCCGGCAGCGTTGCCGTGGCCCGAGGAGTTTCACGTGACCAGCACAGCGCAGGCACCTCAGTCAGGAGCCGGGACGGCTCATCCCGAACATCTCGGGCATGTCATCTTCATCGCGGCCGCCGCCGCCATGGGCGGCTTCCTCTTCGGCTACGACAGCTCCGTCATCAACGGTGCCGTCGAAGCCATCCGTGACCGCTACGACATCGGCCCCGCCGCGCTCGCCCAGGTCATCGCCATCGCCCTGATCGGCTGTGCCATCGGCGCGGCCACCGCGGGCCGGATAGCCGACCGGATCGGCCGGATCCGCTGCATGCAGATCGCGGCCGTGCTGTTCACGATCAGCGCCGTCGGCTCCGCGCTGCCCTTCGCGCTGTGGGACCTCGCCTTCTGGCGCATCATCGGCGGCTTCGCCATCGGCATGGCGTCCGTCATCGGCCCCGCCTACATCGCCGAGGTCGCCCCGCCCGCCTACCGCGGCCGGCTCGGCTCCTTCCAGCAGGCCGCGATCGTGGTCGGCATCGCCATCTCCCAGCTGGTCAACTGGGGCCTGCTGAACGCCGCCGGCGGCAACCAGCGCGGCCACCTCATGGGCCTGGAGGCCTGGCAGGTCATGCTGGGCGTCATGGTGATCCCGGCGATCCTCTACGGCATGCTGTCGCTCGCCATCCCGGAGTCCCCGCGCTTCCTGCTGTCCGTCGGCAAGCGTGAGCGCGCCAAGGAGATCCTGGCCGAGGTCGAGGGCAAGAACACCGACCTGGACAAGCGCGTCGCCGAGATCGAGCACGCGATGAAGAGCGAGCACCGCTCCACCTTCAAGGACCTGCTCGGCGGCGGCTTCTTCTTCAAGCCGATCGTCTGGGTCGGCATCGGCCTGTCGGTCTTCCAGCAGTTCGTCGGCATCAACGTCGCGTTCTACTACTCCTCGACGCTGTGGCAGTCCGTGGGCGTCGACCCGACGCAGTCGTTCTTCTACTCCTTCACCACGTCCATCATCAACATCGTCGGCACCGTGATCGCGATGATCTTCGTGGACCGCATCGGCCGCAAGCCGCTCGCGCTCATCGGCTCCGCCGGTATGACGGTCGGCCTGGCCCTGGAGGCCTGGGCGTTCTCCTACCACCTGGTCGACGGCAAGCTGCCCGCCACGCAGGGCTGGGTCGCCCTGATCGCCGCCCACGTCTTCGTTCTCTTCTTCGCCCTGTCCTGGGGTGTGGTCGTCTGGGTCATGCTCGGCGAGATGTTCCCGAACAGGATCCGTGCCGCCGCCCTGGGCGTGGCCGCCGCCGCGCAGTGGATCGCCAACTGGGCGATCACCGCGAGCTTCCCGTCGCTGGCCGACTGGAACCTGTCCGTCACGTACGTGATCTACACGGTGTTCGCGGCCCTCTCCATCCCGTTCGTCCTGAAGTTCGTCAAGGAGACGAAGGGCAAGGCCCTGGAGGAGATGGGCTGACGGCCCCCTCGAACCCGAGGAGAAGGGCCCAAGACCCCGCTGCCCCTCTCCTCGCATCTCCCTCCGCCCCCGGTACGGCCACCGCCGTCCGGGGGCGGAGGCGTTTCCCGGCTCGCTCCGCCGGCGCCGGCACCACCCGCTGCGCGAACGGCCGCGGGCTGCGCCACCCCTCCGCGAAGGGCAGGGCGCCCGCGCGCGGGCGCGGCCCAGGGTGTCCGGGTCTTGCGCCCGGTATCTGGTCCCGGGTGGGGACGGGGCACGGCGAAGGCGCGGGCCTCGCGCAGGAGACGCCGGGCGGCACGCCGCCCGGGCGCGGCCGGGGCCTCGGCGAGGTGCGGCAGGGCGGCCGCGGCGGCGGCATCGTGATCCGGCCCGCGGTGCCGTACCCGGCGCGGCGCTCCCGGTGGTGAACTCCTCGTCGGCGAATCTCCTCGGCCGGCCGCGGCGGGCCGTGCGGCGGTCCGATCGCCGTCGGCACGGTCACCGGGACGCTCCGCGTGGCCCCGGGCACCGCGAACGCGAACGGCGACGGCAGCCGGCCGTCCGCGACGCCGTGGCGTCCTCCGGTCCGCACGGCGCCGTGCCCCTGCGCGGCCGGGTCGCGACGAACGACCGTGACGGGCATGACGAGTCCCCCTCCGCCAGGCGTGGTGGAGGGGGACGCGAGGTGACGTGCGCGGGCCGGGTGCCGTGGGCGTTCCGGGCCCGGTCCGGTGTCAGACCCCCGTCGGGGCCGGCTCGGGGAGGTCGGAGGGGAGGTGGGACCGCGTGGCCACCGGGGGCTTCGGAAGGGCCAGGTACAGCGCCGCCGAGATCACGATGGTGGCCACCCAGCCCAGGCCGTACTCGCCGATGACGTTGTTCTTCGCCAGCGGGCCGGTGAACCAGTCCGAGGTGGTGAACAGCAGGCCCCCGACCAGGCCGATCGCCCAGGAAGCCACGGCGGCGGGGGAGAAGCCGCCCTTGTACCAGTAGGCGCTGGCACGGGTCGTGTCGGCCATCGCCCGGCCGTCGTACTCCGTACGGCGCAGCATGTCCGCGCCGAACACGCCGACCCACGCCGAGAACGCGACCGCCAGCAGCGACAGGAAGGCGATGAAGGAGCCCATGAAGCTCGTCGCCACCAGCATCAGCACCCCGCCGAACACCAGCGAGATCACGGCGTTGACCGACACCGCCCAGTGCCGCGGCACCTTGAACCCGAGGGTCTGTGCGGTGAAGCCCGCCGAGTACATCGACATCGAGTTGATCAGCAGCATGCCCACCAGCGCGATGAACAGGTACGGCACCGCGATCCACGTCGGCAGGATCTTGCCGAGGAAGGACACCGGGTCGGCGGCCGACGCCAGGTCCGGCGTGGACACCGCCATCACCGCGCCCATCAGCACCATCGGCAGCACGACCACACCGGCGCCGCCGACCGCCGTGCCCACGATCGCCTTCGAGGAGGCCGTGCGCGGCAGGTAGCGGGTGAAGTCCGGCGCGGTCGGGATCCAGCTGACGCCGCCGGCCGCGATCATGCCGATACCGGTGATCACCGAGGCCGTCGAACCGGCGCTGTGGTGCGCGACCCGCGCCCAGTCCGTCTTCACCGCCAGGTACACCAGCACCAGCACCGAGAAGACGCCGAAGAAATACGTGGCGTACTTGTTGCACTTCTGCACGGCGTTGATGCCGAGCCCGGAGATCGCGAACGTCGCCACGACGAACGCCAGCAGCGTCACCATGTCCAGCACGCTGTTCGCCTTGATGCCGAACAGGATGTCGAGAATGGTGAGCATGGCGTAGGCGCCGGTCACCGCGTTGATCGTCTCCCAGCCCCAGCGCGCCACCCAGATCAGCGACCCCGGCAGCAGATTGCCCCGCTGCCCGAACACCGCGCGCGACAGCGCCATGCCCGGCGCCCCGCCCCGCTTGCCGGCGATGCCGATCAGACCGACGAGACCGTACGACACGACGGGCGCCGCCACCGCGACGACCAGCGCCTGCCAGATGTTCAGGTGGTACGCCACGACGAGGCTCGCGCCCATCGTCAGCAGCAGCACGCTGATGTTGGCGCCGACCCAGGTGGGAAACAGCTCACGGGTCCGGCCGGTCCGCTCGTGATCCGGGACCTGCTCGATGCCACGGGTCTCGAGAGCGCCTTCGGTCTCGACGGTTTTGCTCATGGGGGAGGGCCTACGCAAGTGGGGGGAAGTGGGACGGTCGGACTCTACGCGCGTCAACGGAGCCGCGACCATCGTACTTTGCTCCGACTCCTCGCTTTACGTGGCGTTTGTCTCTCGGAGGAAGTCACAAGCCCGGTGACGGAGTACCCCATGGCCGATACTGGACGCGTTATGGAAACCGTCATCCTTGCTGTAGTCATCGCCGTGGTCGTGCTCGGCGCGCTCGGCGGGCTGATCGTGGGCACCCGACGCCGGAAGTCGCTGCCCCCGCCGCCCCCGAAGGCGCCCGACATCACCGCGCCCCCGGCCGAGCCGCACGTCGGCGAAGAGGCCGAGACGCCGCGCGACGAACCGCGCCGGACGATCGAGGAGGTGGATCTCCCAGGCGGCCCGCCGGTCGTCGTAGAAGAGCCTCCCGCCCCCGTCGAGGCTCCCGAGATCGAGATCCCGGAGCCCACCGCGGGCCGGCTGGTCCGGCTCCGCACCCGCCTGTCCCGCTCCCAGAACGCCCTCGGCAAGGGACTGCTCACGCTGCTGTCGCGCGAGCACCTGGACGAGGACACCTGGGAGGAGATCGAGGACACCCTGCTCACCGCCGACGTCGGTGTGCAGCCGACCCAGGAGCTGGTCGAGGGCCTGCGCCAGCGCGTCAAGGTCCTCGGCACCCGCACTCCCGCGGAGCTGCGCGGCCTGCTCCGCGAGGAGCTGCTCAAGCTGGTCGGCACCGATGCCGACCGCACCGTGAAGACCGAGCCCGCCGACCGCAAGCCCGGCATCGTGATGGTCGTCGGGGTCAACGGCACCGGCAAGACCACCACCACCGGCAAGCTCGCCCGCGTCCTGGTCGCCGACGGCCGCAGCGTGGTGCTGGGCGCCGCCGACACCTTCCGTGCCGCCGCCGCCGACCAGCTCCAGACCTGGGGCGAGCGGGTCGGCGCCTACACCGTGCGCGGTCCGGAGGGCGGCGACCCCGCCTCCGTGGCCTTCGACGCGGTCAAGGAAGGCAAGGAGATGGGGGTCGACGTCGTCCTCATCGACACCGCCGGGCGACTGCACACCAAGACCGGCCTGATGGACGAGCTGGGCAAGGTCAAGCGCGTGGTCGAGAAGCACGCGCCGCTGGACGAGGTGCTGCTGGTCCTGGACGCCACCACCGGCCAGAACGGTCTGGTGCAGGCCCGGGTGTTCGCCGAGGTCGTGGACATCACCGGCATCGTGCTGACCAAGCTGGACGGCACCGCCAAGGGCGGCATCGTGGTGGCGGTCCAGCGCGAGCTGGGCGTCCCGGTGAAGCTGATCGGGCTCGGCGAGGGCGCGGACGACCTGGCGCCGTTCGAGCCGGAGGCGTTCGTGGACGCGCTGATCGGAGACTGACCGTAGCCGCGTTACCACCTCATGAAGAAGTGCCCGCCCTCAAGGTGCAGTCGAGGACGGGCACTTCGCTTTTCCGGCGCCGCGGGCGCGCTCAGTCCCGCGCCCGTGAGCGGTGTGCCACGTACGCCAGCGTGCCCAGCAGCAGCCGGGCCGCCGGGGGGCGACTCGCGCAGTCCAGCGCGGGCGGACGCAGCCAGCGCACCGGGCCCAGGCCGCCCCGGTCGGAGGGCGGCGCGGTGATGAACGTACCGGGGCCGAGGCCGCGCAGGTCCAGGGCGCGCGGGTCGTCCCAGCCCATGCGGTAGAGCAGCCGGGGCAGCTCGGCGGCGGCGCCGGCCGCCACGAAGAAGTGGGCGCGCCCCTCGGGGGTGACGGCCACCGGACCGAGCGGCAGGCCCATTCGCTCCAGCCGGACCAGGGCCCGGCGCCCGGCCTGCTCGCAGACCTCCACGACGTCGAAGGCGCGGCCCACCGGCAGCAGCACCGAGGCCCCCGGGAACTCCGCCCAGGCCTTGGTCACCTCGTCCAGGGTGGCGCCGGCCGGTACCTCGGGCGCGAACTCCAGCGGATGCGCGCCCGGCTCCGGACACCCGGGGTGCCCGCAGGAGCAGACGCCCGCCGCGGCCCTCGCCCCCGGCACCACGTCCCAGCCCCACAGGCCGGTGAACTCGGCGACGGTGGTGCACTCCGCGGCCCGGCCACGCCGACGCGAGCCGGAGCGGATCTCGCGAATGCCGCCGATCGTGAAGCCCATGCCCCCTCCAACGGGTCCAGCGCGCCGGTGGTTACGACACGGAACGAGACGGAAGCGGAACGTAACGCTACGGCTCCGCCTTCCCTCCGGGTCAGGGGGCCAAGGTGGCGCCTTGAAGCGTGTCGGGTGGTGTACCGGAATACATGCGCCCCTGCGTGCACCACTCCGCCTACTTCCGTTCGTCCTATGTCAAGTGAATCGTGTGTGGCGGGCAGTGAGTTCACTTGAAGGGGTGGCGAATGGTGGCGTTTCTGTGATCCCCGTGGCTCAGCCGGTGATCGTGGGATTACTGTGAGTACGCAGAAGCCTCGGGCACATGCGTCCGTGGGTATGCCGGAGGCATTTCGACAGCCCGTTCGAAGGGTGAGAACCGCGAGACGGCGAACCGTATTTACCGGCATTCTGATAAGGCTTGGCGCACTCAGGCGACAAGAGGTCTCGGGAATGGGGGCGTTCCAGTGGGCGGCAACGGCGGTAGTGGGACGAACGCTGACAAGCGCCCCAATGAGCTGCTCGGCTCGTGGTTCGTGCGCAGCAGCTGGTCCAAGGGCGAGCTGGCCCGCCAAGTGAACCGCAGGGCCCGCCAGTTGGGCGCCAACCACATCTCCACCGACACCTCCCGCGTACGCCGCTGGCTGGACGGCGAGAACCCGCGCGAGCCGATCCCGCGCATCCTCTCCGAGCTGTTCTCCGAGCGCTTCGGCTGTGTGGTCTCCATCGAGGACCTGGGCCTGCGCGCCGCCCGTCCCTCGCCGTCCACGTCCAGCGTCGACCTGCCCTGGACCGGCCCGCAGACCGTCGCTCTGCTCGGCGAGTTCTCCCGCAGCGACCTGATGCTCGCCCGGCGCGGCTTCCTCGGCAGCTCCCTGGCCCTGTCCGCGGGCCCCTCCCTGATCGAGCCCATGCAGCGCTGGCTGGTGCCCACCCCCGGCGCCCCCGCCGTGCCCGAGCCCGACTCCCCGCTCGACTCCCGCAGGCCCGGCCGCCTGTCCAAGCCGGAGCTGGAACTGCTGGAGTCGACCACCCGGATGTTCCGCCAGTGGGACGCCCAGTGCGGCGGCGGCCTGCGCCGCAAGGCCGTCGTCGGCCAGCTGCACGAGGTCACCGACCTGCTCCAGGAGCCCCAGCCCGGGACCACCACCCGCAAGCTCTTCAAGGTCGCCGCCGAGCTGGCGGAACTGGCCGGCTGGATGTCGTACGACGTCGGCCTCCAGCCCACCGCGCAGAAGTGCTTCGTCCTCGCCCTGCACGCCGCCAAGGAGGCGGGCGACCGGCCGCTCGGCTCGTACATCCTCTCCAGCATGAGCCGCCAGATGATCCACCTGGGCCGGCCCGACGACGCCCTGGAGCTGATCCACCTCGCGCAGTACGGCAGCCGCGACTGCGCGAGCCCGCGCACCCAGGCGATGCTGTATGCGATGGAGGCCCGCGCCTACGCCAACATGGGCCAGCCCGGCCGGACCAAGCGCGCGGTCCGGATGGCCGAGGACACCTTCGCCGACGCCGAGGAGTGGGACGAGCCGGACCCCGACTGGATCCGCTTCTTCTCCGAGGCCGAGCTGTACGCGGAGAACTCCCACTCCTTCCGCGACCTCGCCTATGTCGCCGGCCGCAGCCCCGCCTACGCCTCCCTCGCCGAGCCGCTGATGCGGCGGGCGGTGGAGCTGTTCGCCAAGGACGGCGAGCACCAGCGGTCGTACGCGCTCAACCTGATCGGCATGGCCACCGTGCACCTGCTCCAGGGCGAGCCCGAGGCCGGCACGGAGTACGCCTCGCGGGCCATGACCGTGGCCAAGAAGGTCCGCTCCGAACGGGTGAACAACCGTATCCGAAAGACGGTCGACACGGCCGTGCGCGACCACGGCGACCTCGCCGCCGTGGTCGACCTGACCGAACAGCTCGCCGTCGACCTCCCGGACGCCGAGGCCGTCTGACCCCGGCGGCCCCCCGAACCCCGGCCGCGGCCGGACCTCCCGAACCGCCCGACTCGGCTCCCCCAACGCCAGGTCATCGAGAGGTCCGCGCCGCGGCCGGCCTGTGGGCGCCGGGGCCACCGCGTCCACGTCCGCCGCCGGCCCGTCGACGCCGCGACCACGCCCGGCGGCCCGGACCCGCGCTTCACCCACGCGTAACACACAGGACGCCTTCGTCACCCCCGTGAAACACCGGGGCGCTCCCGCCGAAACCGCGCTGCGTCAGTCTCTGGCGCATAACCGGCCCACCCCTCGCCCGACCGGAGCGCGGCGGCACCACCCGCGCGGGCCGACCCATACGACGAGGAGACGCCGATGGCCCCAGCCATCATGCTCGCGGCGGACGCCCCCAAGCTGTCGGCCGCCAACACCGGCTTCATGCTCATCGCATCCGCCCTGGTCCTGCTCATGACCCCGGGCCTCGCCTTCTTCTACGGCGGCATGGTCCGCGTCAAGAGCACCCTGAACATGCTGATGATGAGCTTCATCAGCATGGGTGCCGTCACCATCCTGTGGGTGCTCTACGGCTTCTCCATGAGCTTCGGCACGGACCACGGCTCGCTGATCGGCTGGTCCTCCGGCTTCGTCGGCTGGACCGGCATAGGCAAGACCGACCTGTGGCCGGGCTACACCATCCCGGTCTTCGTCTTCGCCGTGTTCCAGATGATGTTCGCGATCATCACACCGGCCCTGATCAGTGGCGCCCTCGCCGACCGGGTGCGGTTCAGCGCCTGGACGATCTTCCTCGTGCTGTGGGTCACCCTCGTCTACTTCCCGGTGGCCCACTGGGTCTGGGGCACCGGCGGCTGGGCCTACAAGCTCGGCGTGATCGACTTCGCCGGCGGCACGGCGGTGCACATCAACGCTGGTGCGGCGGCCCTCGGCGTCATCCTCGTCATCGGCAAGCGCGTCGGCTTCAAGAAGGACCCGATGCGCCCGCACAGCCTGCCGCTGGTCATGCTCGGCGCCGGCCTGCTGTGGTTCGGCTGGTTCGGCTTCAACGCCGGGTCCTGGCTCGGCAACGACGACGGCGTCGGCCCGCTGATGTTCGTCAACACCCAGATCGCCACCGCCGCCGCCATGCTCGCCTGGCTCGGCTACGAGAAGGTCCGGCACGGCGCCTGCACCTCCCTGGGCGCGGCCTCCGGCGCGGTCGCGGGCCTCGTCGCCATCACCCCCTCCGGCGGCGCGGTCACCCCGCTCGGCGCGATCGCCGTCGGCGCCATCGCCGGTGTCGCCTGCGCCTCGGCGGTCGGACTGAAGTTCCGCTTCGGCTACGACGACTCCCTGGACGTCGTCGGGGTCCACATGGTCGGCGGCATCATCGGCTCCCTGCTGGTCGGCTTCTTCGCCAGCGGCAAGGGCCAGTCCACCGCCACCGGCGTCTTCTACGGCGACCACTCCTTCACCCAGCTGTGGAAGCAGTGCGCCGGTGTCGGCGGAGTGCTCGCCTACTCTCTGATCGTCTCCGCCGTCCTTGCCTTCCTCCTCGACAAGACCCTCGGCATGCGGGTCACCCAGGACGAGGAGGTCTCCGGCATCGACCGCGCCCAGCACGCCGAGACCGCCTACGACTTCAGCGGCGCCGGCGGCGGCGTCCTCGGCTCCGCCGTCCCGGCCGGCGCGGGGAGCGGGAAGCAGACCGACAACGGGGCCGGGCAGCAGACCGGCAAGCAGACCAGGAAGGTGGACGCATGAAGCTCATCACGGCCGTCGTCAAGCCCTACCGGCTCGACGAGATCAAGGAGGCCCTCCAGGCCTTCGGCGTCCACGGGCTGACGATCACCGAGGCCAGCGGCTACGGGCGCCAGCGGGGCCACACCGAGGTCTACCGCGGGGCGGAGTACACCGTCGACCTGGTGCCCAAGATCCGCATCGAGGTGCTGACCGAGGACGACGATGCCGAACAGCTGATCGAGACCCTCGTCAAGGCGGCCCGCACCGGCAAGATCGGCGACGGCAAGGTCTGGTCGGTCCCGGTCGAGACCGCCGTACGGGTGCGCACCGGCGAGCGCGGCCCGGACGCGCTCTGAGACGGCAGCGGGCCAGGGAAACAGGAGGCGCTGTGACGGGTGACGAGATGCGGACACGGGCCGAGGACACCGGACCCGGCGGTTACGCGGCGGCACGGCTGCGCCTCCTCACCGAGGGGGCGCGCCCCGGGCCCGCGCGCCGCGCCGCCCTCGCCGGACTGACCGACGACTGGCTCGCCGCCCTCTTCACCGGCGGGGCCGGCCGGGCCCGGGGCGTCAGCCTCGTCGCCGTCGGCGGCTACGGCCGCGGCGAGCTGTCCCCGCGCAGCGACCTCGACCTCCTGCTGTTGCACGACGGCTCCGACACGGCCGCCGTCGCCGCCCTCGCCGACCACCTCTGGTACCCGGTCTGGGACCTCGGCCTCGCCCTCGACCACTCCGTGCGCACCCTCGCCGAGGCCCGCCGGACGGCCGGCGAGGACCTGAAGGTCCAGCTCGGCCTGCTGGACGCGCGCCACCTCGCCGGCGATCCCGCCCTGACCGCCGCCCTGCGCACCGCCGTCCTCGCCGACTGGCGCGACCAGGCCCCGCGGCGCCTGCCCGAACTGCGGGAGCTGTGCGACGAACGGGCCGAGCGGCACGGCGAGTTGAGGTACCTCCTGGAACCCGACCTCAAGGAGGCCAGGGGCGGGCTGCGCGACGCCACCGCGCTGCGCGCCGTCGCCGCCTCCTGGCTCGCCGACGCCCCGCGCGAGGGCCTCGCCGAGGCCCGCCGGAGCCTGCTCGACGTGCGCGACGCGCTCCACCTGGCCACCGGCCGCGCCACCGACCGGCTCGCGCTCCAGGAACAGGACGAGGTCGCCGCCGGGCTGGGCCTGCTCGACGCGGACGCCCTGCTGCGGCAGGTCTACGAGGCAGCGCGGGTCGTCTCGTACGCCGGTGACGTCACCTGGCGTGAAGTAGGGCGCGTGCTGCGATCGCGCGCCGTCCGCCCGCGCCTGCGCGCCATGCTGGGCGGAAAGCCGGCCGCCGAGCGCTCCCCGCTGGCCGAGGGCGTGGTCGAACAGGACGGCGAGGTGGTGCTCGCCCGTGCCGCGCGCCCCGAGCGCGACCCCGTGCTCCCGCTGCGCGCCGCGGCCGCCGCAGCCCAGGCCGGCCTCCCGCTCTCCCCGCACGCCGTACGGCGCCTGGCCACCGCCCGCCCCCTGCCCACGCCCTGGCCCGCCGAGGCCCGCGAGCTGCTGGTCACCCTGCTCGGTTCCGGCCGCCCCACCGTCGAGGTCTGGGAGGCACTGGAGGCGGAGGGCCTGATCAGCAGGCTGCTGCCGGACTGGGAACGGGTCCGCTGCCGCCCCCAGCGCAACGCCGTCCACGTCTGGACCGTCGACCGCCACCTGATCGAGACCGCCGTCCGCGCCGCCGCGCTCACCCGGCGCGTGGGCCGCCCCGACCTGCTCCTGGTCGCCGCCCTGCTGCACGACATGGGCAAGGGCTGGCCCGGCGACCACTCGGTGGCCGGCGAGATCATCGCCAGGGACGTGGCCGCCCGGATCGGCTTCGACCCCGCCGACACCGCCGTACTGGGCACGCTGGTCCGTCACCACCTCCTGCTGGTCGACACCGCCACCCGCCGTGACCTGGACGATCCCGCCACCGTCCGCTCGGTCGCCGAGGCGGTCGGCAGCCAGGCCACCCTGGAGCTGCTGGCCGCCCTCACCGAGGCGGACGCCCTCGCCACCGGACCGGCCGCTTGGTCCGCCTGGCGCGGCTCCCTGGTCGCCGACCTGGTCCGCCGCGTCGCCGCCCTGCTCGCCGGCGACGTACCGGACGAGCCCGCGCCCGCCGCCCCCACCGCCGAACAGGAACGGCTGGCCGTCGAGGCCGTCCGCACCGGCGGCCCGGTCCTCGCCCTGCGCGCCCGCACCGAGCCGCTCCCCGCCGAGGAGCCGCCCGGCGCGCCCGAGCCGCTCGGCGTCGAGCTGCTCATCGCCGTACCCGACCAGGCCGCGGTGCTGCCCGCGGTCGCCGGGGTGCTCGCCGTGCACCGGCTCACCGTGCGCACCGCCGAGCTGCGCACCCTGCGCCTGCCCGAAGGGATGGGCGACGAGGAGGGCGACGGCGCGGTGCTGCTGCTCGACTGGCGGGTGGCCGCCGAGTACGGCTCGCTGCCCGAGGCGACCCGCCTGCGCGCCGACCTCGTCCGCGCCCTCGACGGCTCCCTGGACATCGCCGGCCGCCTCGCCGAACGGGACGCCGCCTATCCGCGGCGCCGCGGCACCGCGGCCCCGCCGCCCCGGGTCGGCGTGGCCCCCGCCGCCTCCCACCACGCCACCGTGATCGAGGTCCGCGCCCAGGACGCCCCCGGCCTGCTGCACCGCATCGGCACCGCCCTGGAGAAGGCGGGCGTACGCGTGCGCAGCATGCACGTGAGCACGCTGGGCGCCAACGCGGTCGACGCCTTCTACGTCACGACGGGCACGGGGGAGCCGCTGCCGGCGGCGGACGCGCGGACGGTCGCGCGAGGGCTGGAGGAGGCACTGCGCCCGGGGTGACCCACGCCGAATGCGGCGGGCGGGGTCTGATGCCCCGCCGGGCCGGATACCCTGGAGGGCAGCCCAGACCACTCCGACCCCGAGGACCGACGCCACCGTGTTCGATACCCTCTCCGACCGCCTCAGCGCGACTTTCAAAAACCTCCGCGGCAAGGGCAGGTTGTCCGAGGCGGACATCGACGCCACGGCACGCGAGATCCGCATCGCGCTCCTCGAAGCGGACGTGGCCCTTCCTGTCGTGCGCACGTTCATCAAGAACGTCAAGGAGCGCGCGCTCGGCGCCGAGGTCTCCAAGGCCCTGAATCCCGCCCAGCAGGTCCTGAAGATCGTCAACGACGAGCTCGTGACCATCCTCGGTGGCGAGACCCGGCGCCTGCGCTTCGCCAAGCAGCCGCCCACCGTGATCATGCTCGCGGGTCTCCAGGGTGCCGGTAAGACCACCCTCGCGGGCAAGCTCGGACGCTGGCTCAAGGAGCAGGGCCACTCCCCGCTGCTGGTCGCCTGTGACCTCCAGCGCCCCAACGCGGTCAACCAGCTCAGCGTCGTCGCCGAGCGCGCGGGCGTGGCCGTCTACGCCCCGGAGCCGGGCAACGGCGTCGGCGACCCGGTGAAGGTCGCCAAGGACTCCATCGAGTTCGCGAAGTCCAAGGTCCACGACATCGTGATCGTGGACACCGCCGGCCGCCTCGGCATCGACCAGGAGATGATGCAGCAGGCCGCGGACATCCGCGACGCCGTCTCCCCGGACGAGATCCTCTTCGTCGTCGACGCGATGATCGGTCAGGACGCGGTCAACACCGCCGAGGCCTTCCGCGACGGCGTCGGCTTCGACGGCGTGGTGCTGTCCAAGCTCGACGGCGACGCCCGCGGTGGTGCCGCCCTGTCGATCCGGCAGATCACCGGCAAGCCGATCATGTTCGCGTCGAACGGCGAGAAGCTGGACGACTTCGACGCGTTCCACCCGGACCGGATGGCTTCCCGCATCCTCGACATGGGTGACCTGCTCACCCTGATCGAGCAGGCGGAGAAGACCTTCAGCCAGGAAGAGGCCGCCAAGATGGCCTCGAAGCTGGCGTCCAAGAAGGGCCAGGACTTCACCCTGGACGACTTCCTGGCCCAGATGGAGCAGGTCCGCAAGATGGGTTCCATCTCCAAGCTGCTCGGCATGCTCCCGGGCATGGGCCAGATCAAGGAGCAGATCCAGAACATCGACGAGCGCGACGTGGACCGCACCGCCGCGATCATCAAGTCGATGACCCCGGGCGAGCGCCAGGACCCGACGATCATCAACGGCTCCCGCCGCGCCCGTATCGCCAAGGGTTCCGGCGTCGAGGTCAGCGCGGTGAAGAACCTGGTCGAGCGGTTCTTCGAGGCCCGCAAGATGATGTCCCGGATGGCCCAGGGCGGCGGCATGCCGGGCATGCCGGGCATCCCGGGCATGGGCGGCGGCCCCGGCCGGCAGAAGAAGCAGCAGAAGAAGGCCAAGGGCAAGCAGCGCTCCGGCAACCCGATGAAGCGCAAGCAGCAGGAGCTGGAGGAGGCCCAGCGCCGCGAGGCCGCCGCGCAGGGCGGGAACGCGTTCGGGCTGCCCCAGCAGGGCGGCGAGGAGTTCGAGCTGCCGGACGAGTTCAAGAAGTTCATGGGCTGACGGCCGTACGGCCCCGAAGGGCGCCTCCTCGCACGAGGGGGCGCCCTTCCGCATGTGCCGCGCCCGGCTATCTGCCGTAACGTCCCTGTATGAGCAATGCGGCGCCCCCGCGCAAGGACCCGGAGCAGCCGTGGCGCGCCGAGGGCACCCCCGAGGGACCCCGGCGCTCCGGCGGCCCCGGACTCCGGGGCGGCAAGTGGTGGGGGCTGCTGGTCACCGCGGTGATCGTCTTCCTGCTGGCCTGGGTGGGGCTGAACTACCTCGGCCAGGGCAACCAGCCGACGATCTCCTACACCGAGTTCAGCAGACAGGTCTCCGAGGGCAACGTCGCCACGATCTACTCCAAGGGCGACGCCATCCAGGGACAACTGAAGAGCGCCCGGAACAACCCCGAGGGCGGTGGCCGGTACACCCGCTTCAAGACCCAGCGCCCGGCGTTCGCGGACGACCGGCTGTGGCAGAACCTCAGCAGCCACGGCGTCACGGTGACCGCGCGGCCGGTGGTCCAGGAGCGCAGCTTCCTGTCCAACCTGCTGCTCTCCCTGATCCCGATCCTGATCCTGGTCGCCGTGTGGGTCTTCTTCGCCCGGCGGCTCGGCGGGGCGCTGTCCGGGGGCGCGGGCGGTCTGTTCGGCCGCCGGGCGCCGCCCCGGCCGGTCGGCCCGGCACCCGGCACCGAGCGCACCACCTTCGCCGACGTGGCCGGCATCGACGAGGTCAAGGGCGAGCTGGACGACGTCGTCGACTTCCTGGAGCACCCGGACGCCTACCGCCGGATGGGCGCCAAGCTGCCGCGCGGGGTGCTGCTCGCGGGCCCGCCAGGCACCGGGAAGACCCTGCTCGCACGGGCGGTGGCGGGGGAGGCCGGGGTGCCGTTCTTCTCCGCGTCGGCGTCGGAGTTCATCGAGATGATCGTCGGCGTGGGCGCGTCCCGGGTGCGGGAGCTGTTCGCCGAGGCCCGCAAGGTGGCGCCCTCCATCATCTTCATCGACGAGATCGACACCATCGGCCGGGCGCGCAGCGGCAGCACGGCGATGAGCGGTCACGACGAGCGGGAGCAGACGCTCAACCAGATTCTCACCGAGATGGACGGCTTCTCCGGCTCGGAGGGCGTGATCGTCATCGCGGCGACCAACCGCGCGGACATCCTGGACCCGGCGCTGACCCGTCCGGGCCGCTTCGACCGGGTGGTCAGCGTGGCCCCGCCGGACCGCTCGGGCCGGGAGGCGATCCTGCGCATCCACACCCGGGACGTGCCGCTCGCCCCGGACGTCGACCTGGCCCGGCTGGCGCGGGCGACCCCCGGGATGACCGGCGCGGACCTGGCGAACCTCGCCAACGAGGCGGCGCTGCTCGCGGTCAAGCGCAAGCAGGACCGGGTGACCGCCGCCGACCTGTCCGAGGCGCTGGAGAAGGTCCAGCTGGGCGCCGAGCGCACGCTGGTGATGCCGGAGGAGGACCGGCGCCGTACGGCGTACCACGAGAGCGGCCACGCGCTGCTCGGCATGCTGCAACCGGGCGCGGACCCGGTCCGCAAGATCACCATCGTGCCGCGCGGCCGGGCGCTCGGGGTGACGATGTCCACGCCGGAGGTCGAGCGGTACGCGCACTCCGAGGAGTACCTGCGGGGCCGGATCATCGGCGCGCTGGGAGGCATGGCGGCCGAGGAGGTCGTCTACGGCGTGGTCACCACGGGCGCGGAGAGCGACCTGGAGCAGGTCACGAACATCGCGCGCGGCATGGTGGCCCGCTGGGGCATGAGCGAGCGCGTCGGCCGGCTGTCGGCCCTGCCGAGCGACGCCCAGCAGGCCTACGGGCTGGCCGCCGCCCCGCAGACCCTGGACGTCATCGACGCCGAGATGCGCCGGATCGTGGACGAGTGCTACGACGAGGCACGCCGCAAACTCCGCGACCACCGCGGGCAGTTGGACGCACTGGCGGGGGCGCTGCTGGAGCACGAGACGCTGGAGGAGGCGGACGCGTACCGGATCGCGGGTGTCGTCCGACCCGCCAAGGAGACCGAAGAACCCCGGTGACCGGGGGCCTCAGGGCACGCGGGCGATCAGATAGCGGAAGACGTTGGGCATCCGGACGGTGCCGTCCGGGCGGCGGTAGGGGTGCAGGGCCTCGGCCAGCTCCTTGTCGACCTGTTCGGCGCCGGTCGCCCGGGCGGCCGCGTCGAACAGGCCCGTGGCGAGCAGTCCGCGGACCGCGCTGCCCGGGTCGGCGTACCCGAAGGGGCATGAGACCCGCCCGGAGCCGTCGGGCCGCAGTCCCGCCCGCCGGGCGGTCTCCTCCAGGTCGTCCCGGCCGGCCGGGCGCCAACCGTCCGCCCTGCGCAAAGGATCGGCCAGTTTCGCCGCCACCCGCAGCACCGAGGAGGTGGCACAGCGTTCCGGCGGACCCCAGCCGGCCAGCACCACGGCGGCGCCCCGGGCGGCGAGCGGCAGCGCGTCGGCCAGCAGCCGGCCGGGCTCCTCGGAGCCGTCCGCGGGCCGGCGCAGGGGCTCGAAGAGGGTCACGAGGGTGAACGGGGCGTGCTCCGTCGCGCGCGGGAGACGCGCGCGGAGTTCCGCCCGCGCGCCCGCGCCGTCCCGGTCGGCGGGCAGCAGCCGTTCGCGGGCGAGGGCGAGCAGCTCGGGGCAGGAGTCGACGCCGGTGACCGCGGCGCCGCGCGCCACGGCCGGCAGCAGGGCGAGCCCGGAGCCGCAGCGCAGGCCCAGCAGCCGGGTGGCCGGGCCGACGTCGAGCCGTTCGTGGACGGCCTCGTGGAGCGGTACGAGCATCCGCTCCTGGATCTCGGCCCAGTCCCGCGCGCGGGCGCTCGGGCTGTGCCGGGTCTCGGTGTCCGCGTGCGGCGGACGGTGCCGCACGAGCGAAGCTGTCATGGACAAGCGCTCCCATCCGCCGACGGTTCGCCGCTGTGCCGGATCGTGTGTGGCCCCCGTGTCCGTGCGTGCGCACTTTCCACGTATGCCAGGTAACTGCGGGCGCGCGGCCCCGTCCAGGGGGCGTGGGGGATCGCTTGGGTGCACGGCACGGGTGTGGCGAGAATTCACATCCCGGCAACCCGGGTGGCCCTACGGTGTGCACGCCGGAGGACGGGCCGGTGCCGGGGGGTGCGGTCGCGCACGGTAACGTCGCGACCGTCACGGGCGCCGACCGAGGTGAGACGTGGCGTCAAGAGCGGCCGAATCGCCCCTTGCGCATCCGTCGACCATCGCCGCGACAGGGCGTACCACGCGGATCGTAGTGCCGTCTACGCACCGGCTTGGGAGGAGCTGTGAGGCTTCTCCGCAGATCAGCGCACCCGCCCGCGTCAGGACGCATCAGCGGCAACTGACGGGTACGTGCAAATTATTTGGGATGCCCCGGAATAGGAACACAGCGTGCCCTCCGCTCGTTGTCATTACGTGAGCACGACACAGACACCACCTGTTCTCGCCGCAGAGCTGGCACAGGCGTGGGCCGACATTCAGCGGTACCACCCCGAGCTGCCGGACCTTGCCGCGCCAGAGTCCTTGATCGGAGAGTCGTCGTCCGCGTGCGGGCACGAACTCTCCTTCGAACGGCTGCTCCATGAGGCAGTCCACGGCATCGCCGCCGCGCGCGGGGTCCGCGACACCTCCCGTGCCGGCCGCTACCACAACCGCCGGTTCCTCGCGATCGCCGAGGAGTTGGGCCTCGACCACCCGGAGGAGCCGCATCCCAGCAGCGGCTTCTCGCTGGTCACGCTCAACCCCGAGGCGAAGCGGCGCTACCGCCCGACCATCGAACGCCTCCAGCGCGCCCTGAAGGCGCACTCGGCGGCGACGACGGAGGACACCTCCCGCACCTTCCGGGGCCCGGCCGCCCGGCACGGCTCCTCGGGCGGCGGCGTCCGCGTCAAGGCCGTCTGCGACTGCGGTCGCAACGTCCGCGTGGTCCCCTCGGTCCTCGCCCAGGCCCCCATCGTCTGCGGCGGCTGCGGCAAACCCTTCCGCATCCCCGAGATCGCCGGCGCGGCCTGACCCCGTCGTTCCCGGCATCTCGTGGGTGCCGGACCCCACACCACGACCCCCTCCCGCGTCCCGTCGGCAGCCCCAGGCCGGCGGGGCGCGGGGCCATGCGCGCGTGCCCGGCCACGGCCCACCCCCGCGGCCGGGAGCGACCCGCCGGTATGGCACAATGGCTAGCTGTACTCGACAGCCGCACAGGACCCCTCTCTCCTCCGGCTGACGCGTCCATCGGGCACTCGGGTACCGCAACCCCACGCGGCAGCTCGCCGTGCCCTACCACGTCAAATCCAGGAGAACCCACTCCCGTGGCAGTCAAGATCAAGCTGAAGCGTCTGGGCAAGATCCGTTCGCCTCACTACCGCATCGTCGTCGCCGACTCCCGTACCCGCCGTGACGGCCGGGCCATCGAGGAGATCGGCAAGTACCACCCGACCTACAACCCGTCGGTCATCGAGGTGGACGCCGAGCGTGTGGCGTACTGGCTCGGCGTCGGCGCCCAGCCGACCGAGCCCGTCCTCGCCATCCTGAAGAAGACCGGCGACTGGCAGAAGTTCAAGGGCGAGCCGGCTCCCGCGCCGCTGCTCGTCGCCGAGCCCAAGCCGGCCCGTCCGTCGTTCGAGGCCCTCGGCGGTGACGACGAGGCCAAGGGTGAGGCCATCACCCAGAAGAAGAAGGCTGAGAAGAAGGACGAGGCCGCGGCTGAGTCCGAGTCGACCGAGGCCTGAGCAGCATGCTCGAAGAGGCGCTTGAGCACCTCGTGAAGGGCATCGTCGACAACCCTGACGATGTGCAGGTCGCCTCGCGCAACCTGCGCCGCGGGCGCGTGCTGGAGGTCCGGGTCCACCCCGACGACCTCGGCAAGGTGATCGGCCGCAACGGCCGTACCGCGCGCGCTCTGCGTACCGTCGTGGGCGCCATCGGCGGTCGCGGTGTCCGCGTCGACCTGGTCGACGTGGACAACGTCCGCTGACGCTTCAAAGCAACCGGCTCGGGCCGGGGAGGGCCACTCGGCCGTCCCCGGCCCGCAGTCGTATGAGCAGGACACGCGCAGGAGATGACAGGAGAATTGGACAGGTGCAGCTGGTAGTCGCACGGGTCGGCCGTGCCCATGGCATCAAGGGCGAGGTCACCGTCGAGGTACGTACCGACGAGCCGGAGCTGAGACTCGCCCCCGGCGCCGTACTCGCCACGGATCCCGCCTCCGCGGGACCGCTGACCATCGAGACGGGCCGCGTCCACAGCGGCCGTCTGCTCCTGCGCTTCGAGGGCGTCACCGACCGCAACGGCGCCGAGGCCCTGCGCAACACCCTGCTGATCGCCGAGGTGGACCCGGAGGAGCTGCCCGAGGGCGAGGACGAGTACTACGACCACCAGCTCATGGACCTCGACGTGGTCACCGAGGACGGCACGGAGGTCGGCCGGATCACCGAGATCTCGCACCTGCCCTCGCAGGACCTGTTCATCGTCGAGCGCCCGGACGGCACCGAGGTCATGATCCCCTTCGTGGAGGAGATCGTCACCGAGATCGACCTGGAGGAACAGCGGGCCGTCATCACGCCCCCGCCCGGCTTGATCGACGACCGCGCCGAGATCGCGTCGAGCCGCGAGCCGGCGGACGAGCCCGGCGCGCCGGGGGACGAGTCGTAATGCGCCTCGACGTCGTCACGATCTTCCCCGAGTACCTCGACCCCCTGAACGTCTCCCTCGTCGGCAAGGCCCGGCACCGCGGACAGCTCGCCGTGCACGTTCACGACCTGCGGGAATGGACGTACGACCGGCACAACACGGTCGACGACACGCCGTACGGCGGCGGCCCCGGCATGGTCATGAAGACCGAGCCCTGGGGCGACGCCCTGGACACCGTCCTCGCCGACGGCTACGAGAGCGGCGCCCACGCGCCCGCGCTGATCGTGCCCACCCCCAGCGGCCGCCCCTTCACCCAGGAACTGGCCGTGGAACTCTCCGAGCGGCCCTGGCTGATCTTCACCCCGGCCCGCTACGAGGGCATCGACCGGCGCGTCTTCGACGAGTACGCCACCAGGATGCCCGTGTACGAGGTCTCCATCGGCGACTACGTCCTCGCCGGCGGCGAGGCGGCCGTCCTCGTCATGACCGAGGCCGTCGCCCGGCTGCTGCCCGGCGTCCTCGGCAACGCCGAGTCCCACCGCGACGACTCCTTCGCCCCCGGCGCCATGGCCAACCTGCTGGAAGGCCCCGTCTACACCAAGCCGCCCGTCTGGCGCGACCGGGACATCCCCGACGTGCTGCTCAGCGGCCACCATGGGAAGATCGCCCGCTGGCGCCGCGACGAGGCCCTGCGGCGCACCACCCGCAACCGGCCCGACCTGATCGAACGCTGCGACCCCAAGGCGTTCGACAAGAAGGACCGCGAGATGCTGTCCATCCTGGGCTGGGAACCGGACCCGGACGGCCACCCGTACGGCCGATTTTGGCGCCGGGCCGACGGCATGGAAGAATAAGCGGCTGTTGTGCGTCCGTCCGGCGTGCGCCCCTGCCACAGGGGGACACGACGCGCGTCCCGACCCGCACGGCGTTCCTGTACATCCATCTCCCGTTGATGACCTGTGGCATCAGCGAAGAAAGCAGACGAAATGTCTCACCTGCTCGACACCGTCGACGCCGCGTCGCTGCGCAGCGACATCCCGGCCTTCCGCCCGGGTGACACCGTCAACGTGCACGTCCGCGTCATCGAGGGCAACCGCTCCCGTGTGCAGCAGTTCAAGGGCGTGGTGATCCGTCGCCAGGGCTCCGGTGTCCGCGAGACCTTCACGGTCCGCAAGGTCTCGTTCTCCGTCGGCGTCGAGCGCACCTTCCCGGTGCACACCCCGATCGTCGAGAAGATCGAGCTGGTCACCCGTGGTGACGTGCGCCGCGCCAAGCTGTACTACCTCCGTGAGCTGCGCGGCAAGGCCGCGAAGATCAAGGAGAAGCGCGACAGCTGAGTGCCTCCCCGGAGTCACAGCGGGGCCGGATAACATCTCGCCCCGATGGACACCGAAGCACAGCCGACGGAACGCGACCGCACCTCCCTCCCGGAATCCCCGGGTCCGGAGGAGCGGTCGCGTTCCTCGTTGCCGACGCGGATCGCCGAGTGGCTGCCCGGCGGCCGTGTCACCCTCACCCTCTTCGCCTGCCTGGCGTTCCTGCTCCTGCTGAGCACCTTCGTGGTGCAGCCCTTCCAGATCCCCAGCGGATCCATGGAGCAGGGGCTGCGGATCGGCGACCGCGTCCTCGTCAACAAGCTCGTCTACCGTTTCGGTGCCGGGCCCGGCCGCGGGGACGTGATTGTGTTCGACGGAACCGGGTATTTCGGGGACGGCGACTACATCAAACGTGTCGTCGGGGTGGGCGGCGACCACGTGGTCTGCTGCACCAAGCAGGGGAGGATCGAGGTGAACGGCCGCGCGGTCGACGAGTCGGCGTTCCTCTACCCCGGGGACAGCGCCTCCAGCGTGCCCTTCGACATCGTGGTGCCGCCCGGCACCCTCTTCGTCCTCGGTGACCACCGCAGCGACTCCAGCGACTCCCGCGACCACCTCGGCTCGCCCGGCGGCGGCATGATCCCCGTCGGCGACGTCATCGGCCGGGCCGACTGGATCATCTGGCCGTACCCCCACTGGGCCCATCTGACCCGGCCGTCCGCCTACGCGCGCGTGCCCGCCGCGGCGGGTGGCGCCCATGGGTAGCCGCGCGAGGCCGCGTGCCGGGTCCGGCACCCCCGCCGGCCGCCGGCGGCCCGCCGGGGGCCGCGCCTCCGCGTCCGGCGGGACCCGCCGGACCTCGGCGCCCGGCGGCCGCAGCCGCGCCGAACGGCGCAAGCTCCAGCGCAAGGTCAAACGCAAGCGCAGGCGCTCGGCCGTGCGGGAGATCCCCCTCCTGGTGGGGGTCGCGGTCCTCATCGCCCTGGTCCTGAAGACGTTCCTCGTCCAGGCGTTCGTGATCCCGTCCGGCTCCATGGAGCAGACGATCCGGATCGGCGACCGCGTCCTGGTCGACAAGCTCACCCCCTGGTTCGGCGCCGAGCCGCACCGCGGGGACGTCGTGGTCTTCCGGGACCCGGGTGGCTGGCTGGACGGCGAGCAGTCCACGACCACGTCCGACCCGGTCGTCCTCAAACAGCTCAAGGAGGGCCTGAGCTTTATCGGGCTGCTCCCGTCCGACAACGAGAAAGACCTGATCAAACGGGTCATCGGGGTCGGCGGCGACCATGTGAAGTGCTGCGACGCCAAGGGCCGCATCACGGTCAACGGCGTCCCGCTCGACGAGAAGGACTACCTCTACCCGGGCAACGCGCCCTCCGCCACGCCCTTCGACGTCACCGTCCCCAAGGGCCGGCTGTGGGTGATGGGCGACCACCGCGCCTATTCCGCGGACTCCCGCTTCCACCGGGACTCCCCGTTCGGCGGAACGGTCTCGGTGGATTCCGTGGTCGGCCGGGCCATGTGGATCGGCTGGCCGGTCGGCCACTGGACGCGCCTGGAGGAACCTAAAACCTTTGCAAGCGTTGGCCGGGCCGGGACGGGGACCGCTGCGGCCCCGCCGCCGTCGCATAGGGTTGACCACGAGAATCCGAACGGAATGACCCGGCTCCCGACCCCTGCGGAACTCCCGCTCGTTATGGGAGTGGTGGGCCTGCGCCGTCTGTGGCGCGGGCGGCGGCACGGAGTAAGGAGTTGGCGTGGGGGATGTGGCGGTTGGCGCACGGTCGGGACACGACGGCGAGGAGCACCGCGGAAACCCCGCGGAGGCGAATGGCTCGGATCCGGACGGCGCCATGACCACCGGGAACGACGCGACGGCGGGAGACGACGGCATGCCGCGTGACGAACCGGGCGCCGGTGCGGGCGAGTCCGCGCCGCCGCCCAGGCCGCGCTCCTTCTGGAAGGAGCTGCCGATCCTGATCGTCATCGCGCTGGTCCTCGCGCTGCTGATCAAGACGTTCCTGGTGCAGGCGTTCTCGATCCCCTCGGCCTCCATGGAGAACACCCTCCAGGTGGGCGACCGGGTGCTGGTCGACAAGCTGACACCCTGGTTCGGCTCCAAGCCCGAGCGCGGCGAGGTCGTCGTCTTCCACGACCCCGACAACTGGCTGGAGGGCGAGCCCGCGCCGAACCCGAACGCGGTGCAGAAGGTCCTCAGCTGGATCGGGCTGATGCCGTCGGCCAATGAGAAGGACCTGATCAAGCGGGTCATCGGCGTCGGCGGCGACACCATCGAGTGCAAGAACTCGGGCCCGCTGCTGGTCAACGGCAAGGCGCTGAACGAGCCGTACGTCTACCCCGGCAACACGCCGTGCAGCCTGGACGACCAGGGCGGCCAGTTCAAGGTGAAGGTCCCCAAGGGCTTCATCTGGGTGATGGGCGACCACCGTCAGAACTCCCGCGACTCGCGCTACAACCAGAACGACAAGAACCACGGCTTCGTGCCCGTGGACAAGGTCGTCGGCCGCGCCATCGTCAAGGCCTGGCCCATCAACCGCTGGGGCACCCTGCCCGTCCCGGACACCTTCGACCAGCCCGGCCTGAACAACCAGCAGGCGTCCTCGGCCGCCTCCCTGACGGTCGCCCCCGAGGGCATCGCCGTCGCGGCCGTCGCGCCGGTCGTGATCTGGCGGCGCCGGCGTGCCGACCGGCTGCGGTCCGACGCCCTGTCCAAGGCGGCGAGCGGACGGCGCTGAACCCGTCGCCGCCCTGGACCCGGCCCCCGTGTGAAGCTCCGGGAAAGCTCTGCCCCGGCTGGTGAAGGAGGGGCTGACCTCGCTCGGTACCGACAGGTAGGGTGCGGGTCCATGGGTGGCGAGAGCACGACGCGTACGGCCCCGCACAGCGGTGGCACCGGGACGGCACCGGTCGGCGGCAGCCGGCTCGGCCAGCGGCTGTCCGGGGCGGCCGTGGCCCTGGGCCTGGTGCTGTTCCTCGGCGGCTTCGGCTGGGCGGCCGTCGCCTACCGGCCCTACACCGTGCCCACCAGCTCCATGACCCCCACCATCGACGCCGGCGACCGTGTGCTCGCCGAGCGCGTGGACGGCGGCGAGGTGCGCCGCGGTGACGTGGTCGTCTTCCGCGACGACAGCTGGGTCACCGGCTCCCTCGTGGTCAAGCGCGTGGTGGCGGTCGGCGGCGACACCGTCTCCTGCTGCACGGACGGCAAGCTGACCGTCAACGGCAAGCAGATCCAGGAGCCGTACCTGCCCAAGGGCAGTCTGGCCGAGAACCAGAACTTCCCCACCGTGACCGTCCCCCGTGGCCGCCTCTTCCTGCTCGGCGACGAACGCCAGGGCTCCCTGGACTCCACCGCCCACCTCACGGACGCCGCCAAGGGCACCGTCGCCGCCGACGCGGTGAAGGCCCGCGTGGACGCCGTCGCGTGGCCCTGGAGGGGCATGCTGGGCCGCCCCACCGGCTTCGAGGCGCTCGGCCCGCTCTCCCAGCCGGGCCCGCTGCGCACCATCGGGCTGCTGATCGTCGCCGGCGCCGTCCTGGTCCTCGGCGGCGGCGCCTACGGCCCGATCGCCAAGCGCGCGGGCCGCTCCCGGGCCCGCGCCACCGGCACGGAGGCGGCCGGTGTCCGCTGAGACCGCGGCCGAGCAGCCCGGTGAGGGCGGCCTGCGCAAGGTCGCCCGCGTGGTCCTCCTCGACCCCCACGACCGCATCCTGCTGCTGCACGGCCACGAGCCCGACGACCCCGCCGACGACTGGTGGTTCACCCCCGGCGGCGGCGTGGAGGGCGCCGAGACCCGAGCCGAGGCGGCGCTGCGGGAACTCGCCGAGGAGACCGGCATCACCGAGGTCGAGCTGGGCCCGGTGCTGTGGCGGCGCCGCTGCTCCTTCCCGTTCGCGGGCCGCCGCTGGGACCAGGACGAGTGGTACTACCTGGCCCGCACCACCCAGACCGCGACCGCGGCGACGGGCCTGACCGAACTGGAGCGGCGCAGCGTCGTCGGAGCGCGTTGGTGGACGTGCCGGGAACTGACCCGGGCACATGAGACGGTGTATCCGACCAGACTCGCCGAGCTGCTGCGCACGCTGCTCGACGAGGGTCCCCCGGCCGGCCCCGTGACCCTCGACACCGAAATCGTCTGAGGGCCGGTGGAACTGGCGCACAATGGGGGGATCGCACGGCTGAAGGGGAACATGCCATGAGCGCCGAGGACCTCGAGAAGTACGAGACCGAGATGGAGCTGAAGCTCTACCGGGAGTACCGAGATGTCGTCGGTCTCTTCAAATTCGTGATCGAGACGGAGCGGCGCTTCTACCTCACCAACGACTACGAGATGCAGGTGCACTCGGTCCAGGGCGAGGTGTTCTTCGAGGTGTCGATGGCGGACGCCTGGGTCTGGGACATGTACCGGCCGGCCCGCTTCGTCAAGCAGGTGCGCGTGCTCACGTTCAAGGACGTGAACATCGAGGAGCTGAACAAGAGCGACCTGGAACTCCCGGGCGGCTGATGACCTGCGGCTTCTCCTCCCGTCACCCGTCGGGGTGAGGGAGTTTTCCACAACCGCCCGGTGGTCCACCAAGATCCACTCGCCGGGCCGGGATGCGTGACCGTTGGCGCCGGAGGTGGTGCCGACATGAACGCACGCGAAGCGATCGGCAGGTACGGAGAGAACCTGGCCGCCCGCCGGCTGACCGAGGCCGGGATGACGGTCCTGGCGCGCAACTGGCGCGCCGGCCGCAGGGGCGAGATCGACATCGTGGCACGGGACGGCGAGGTCCTGGTCGTCTGCGAGGTCAAGACCCGCGCGGGCGGCCGCTACGAACACCCCATGGCCGCGGTGACCCCCGAGAAGGCCGCCAGACTGCGCGACCTCGCCGAACGCTGGATCCACGCCCACGGCGGGGCCCCACCGGGAGGCGTCCGCATCGACCTGGTCGGCGTCCTCGTCCCCGGCCGGGGCGCACCCCTGGTCGAGCACGCCCGGGGGGTGGCCTGAATGGCGTTCGCCCGTACCTGCTCCGTGGCCCTGGTCGGCGTCGAGGGCGTGGTCGTGGAGGTCCAGGCCGACCTCGAACCGGGCGTGGCCGCGTTCACCCTGGTCGGCCTGCCCGACAAGAGCCTGACCGAGAGCCGGGACCGGGTCAGGGCGGCGGTGGTGAACTCGGGCGCCGAGTGGCCGCAGAAGAAACTCACCGTCGGCCTCAGCCCCGCCTCGGTGCCGAAGGCCGGCTCCGGTTTCGACCTGGCCGTGGCGTGCGCGGTGCTCGGGGCCGCCGAGCGGATCGACCCCCGGGTCCTCGCCGACATCGTCATGATCGGCGAGCTGGGCCTGGACGGCCGGGTGCGTCCGGTGCGCGGCATCCTGCCCGCCGTGCTGGCCGCCGCCGACGCCGGGTACGAGCAGGTGGTCGTGCCGGAGTGCGCCGCCGCGGAGGCCGCGCTGGTCCCCGGGGTGTCGGTGCTCGGCGTGCGCAGCCTGCGCCAGCTCATCGCGGTGCTCGCCGAGGAACCCGTCCCCGAGGAGCCCGACGAGCCGGGCCGTCCCGACCCGCTGCTGGCCGGACTGCGGGTACCGGGCACCGGCGCCGCCACCGGCATGCACAGCCTCGGCGCCGCCCAGCACGAAAGCGAGCACGACCTGGCCGACGTGGTCGGCCAGACCTCGGCCCGCACGGCCGTGGAGGTCGCCGCCGCGGGCGGGCACCACCTGTTCCTGGAGGGGCCGCCGGGCGCGGGCAAGACGATGCTCGCCGAACGGCTGCCCGCCGTCCTGCCGGGGCTCACCCGGGAGGAGTCCCTGGAGGTCACGGCGGTGCACTCGGTGGCCGGGCTGCTGCCACCGGGCAAACCGCTCATCGACGTCGCCCCCTACTGCGCCCCGCACCACTCGGCGACGATGCAGTCACTCGTGGGCGGCGGCCCAGGCGTCGCCCGCCCGGGCGCGGTCTCCCTCGCCCATCGTGGCGTTCTCTTCCTGGACGAGGCACCCGAGTTCCACAGCCAGACCCTGGACGCGTTGCGGCAGCCACTGGAGTCCGGGCACGTGGTGATCGCGCGCAGCGCGGGCGTGGTCCGCTTTCCGGCACGCTTCCTGATGGTGCTGGCCGCCAATCCCTGCCCCTGCGGACGCTTCTCGCAGCGCGACACCCTGTGCGAGTGCCCGCCCTCGGTGATCCGCCGCTACCAGGCCCGGCTCTCCGGGCCGCTGCTCGACCGGGTGGACCTGCGCGTCGAGGTCGATCCGGTCACCCGGGCCCAGCTGACCGCGCCGGGCGCCCGCGGCGAGTCCACGGCGACCGTCGCCGACCGGGTGCGGCAGGCCCGGGAGCGGGCCGCCGCCCGCCTCGCCGGCACGCCCTGGCGGACCAACGGCGAGGTGCCCGGCAGGGAGCTGCGCGGACGCTTCCAGGCCGCCGCCGGAGCGATGGACGAGGCGGAGCGCAGCCTGGAGCGGGGCGTGCTCACCGCCCGCGGCATCGACCGGGTGCTGCGCGTCGCCTGGACGGTGGCCGACCTCGTCGGACACGACCGCCCGGACGCGGCCGACGTCGCCCTCGCCCTGCATCTGCGCACCGGCGTCCCCCGAGGGGTCCCGATGGCCATCGAGGCGCTGACATGAGCGGCGCCGACCAGGGCCGGGCCCGGGAGCCGGACGAGGACACGCTCGGGCGGGCGTTCCTCGCGCGGGTGATCGAGCCGGGGGACGAGACCGGCGGGCGGTGGGTGCGCGAGCTGGGGGTGGGGGAGGTGGTGCGGCGGCTCAGGGAAGGCGGCGCGGCACTCCCGGGCGTCGGCGCGGTGCGGTGGGCCGGGCTGGTGGCGCGGGCCGGCCGGGCCGAGCCGGAGCGCGATCTCGCGGCGGCCCGGGCGGCGGGCGCGCGGTTCGTGGTGCCGGGAGACCCGGAGTGGCCCGGGCAACTGGACGACCTCGCCGACGCCCGGCCCCTCGGGCTCTGGGTCCGCGGCCGGCCCAGCCTGCGCATATGGGCGCTGAGATCGGTCGCCGTGGTCGGCGCCCGGGCCTGCACCGCCTACGGCACGCATGTCGCCGCCACCCTCGCCGCCGGTCTCGCCGAACGGGGCTGGGTCGTGGTCTCCGGCGGTGCCTATGGCATCGACGCCGCCGCCCACCGCGGCGCCCTCGCATCGGGCGGAGCCACCATCGCCGTCCTGGCCAGCGGTGTCGACCGGCCCTACCCCCGCGGTCACACCGCCCTGATCGAGCGGATCGCGGCGCAGGGCCTGGTCGTCGGCGAGCTGCCCCCGGGCGACCATCCGACACCCAGCCGGTTCATCCTGCGCAACCGGGTGATCGCCGCCCTGACCAGGGGCACCGTCGTGGTGGAGGCCGCCTGCCGCAGCGGCTCCCTGGCCACCGCGCGCGCCGCCCAGCGCCTGGGCCGCCACACCATGGGCGTCCCGGGCCCGGTCACCAGCGCACTCTCCGCCGGGGTGCACGAACTGCTGCGCGGCGAGGCCGCCCTGGTCACCGACGCCGCCGAGGTGACCGAGCTGGTGGGCGACATGGGTGACCTGGCCCCGCCGCGCACCGGCCCGGTGCTGCCCCGCGACCTGCTGGCACCGGCGGCCCGGACCGTCCTCGCCGCCCTGCCCGGGGACCGCGCGGCCCCCGCCGGGGAGATCGCCCTGGGCGCCGGCACCACGCCGGACGAGGCGATCGCCAGACTGTACGAACTCCGAGCACTTGGATACGTCGAACGACACGGCGATGGCTGGAAGTTGACACGCCAGGCGATGATCTCGGCCCGCGCGGGTCGCCCCCCATGTTGACCGAGCGTGTTCGGCCGTCCGGGGGAACACCCGACACCCTTGGGGTTTCCCGGAGTTGATGCCCGTCGGCCATCACACAGAGCGAGCTGCGGAGCGTGGTGGCGAGGCGCTTGCCGGGACCGCGCGCAGGGGTGGTGCCTCGCCGTTCGCACACCGCGACTCCCCAGTCACGCTACGCTCACGAAAACGCCTCCACAGACCGCACCAACTCGACATCAGACCGACAGCTCACCCAGCCGGCCCCTCCGGGCCACGACCCCGCACCCACGCACAGTCACGGCACTTCACGGCACTTCACGGCAGAACGGCACAAGGCGACGAATGCCCCAGCACACCTCCGGGTCCGACCGGGCGGCGATCCCCCCAGCCGCCCGCGACGGTGGCAGCGTGCGGCCGCCCGCTCCCTCGACGCTCGACGAGCTGTGGCGGTCGTACAAGGCGACGGGGGACGACCGGCTGCGGGAGCAGCTGATCCTGCACTACTCGCCGCTCGTGAAATACGTGGCGGGCCGGGTGAGCGTCGGCCTGCCGCCCAACGTCGAGCAGGCGGACTTCGTCTCCTCCGGGGTGTTCGGGCTGATCGACGCGATCGAGAAGTTCGACATCGACCGGGAGATCAAGTTCGAGACGTACGCGATCACCCGGATCCGCGGCGCCATGATCGACGAGCTGCGGGCACTGGACTGGATCCCGCGCTCGGTGCGGCAGAAGGCGCGCAACGTGGAGCGCGCCTACGCCACCCTGGAGGCCCGGCTGCGGCGCACCCCCACCGAGAGCGAGGTGGCCGCCGAACTGGGCATGGAGATCGACGAACTGCACGCCGTCTTCAGCCAGTTGTCGCTCGCCAACGTCGTCGCCCTGGAGGAGCTGCTGCACGTCGGCGCCGAGGGCGGGGGCCGGCTCAGCCTCATGGACACGCTGGAGGACACCGCCGCGGACAACCCCGTGGAGGTGGCCGAGGACCGGGAGCTGCGGCGGTTCCTCGCACGCGCCATCAACACGCTGCCCGAGCGGGAGAAGACCGTCGTCACGCTCTACTACTACGAGGGCCTCACCCTCGCCGAGATCGGCAATGTGCTCGGGGTCACCGAGAGCCGGGTCAGCCAGATCCACACCAAGTCGGTGCTCCAGTTGCGGGCCAAGCTGGCCGGCTTCGGGCGCTGACCGGGCCCCGTCCGTGCACGGCGTCCTAAAGTGGTCGACGTGCCAAGGATTCGAGCGGCCTCCGTGGCCGAGCACCGGTCGATGCAGCGAGCCGCCCTGCTGGACGCGGCTCGTTCCCTGTTGTCCGAGGGCGGGACGGAGGCGCTGACCTTCCCCGCGCTGGCCGAGCGGACGGGGCTCGCGCGTTCCTCCGTGTACGAGTACTTCCGGTCCCGGGCCGCCGTGGTCGAGGAGCTGTGCGAGGCCGACTTCCCGCTGTGGGCGGCGGAGGTGGCCGCGGCCATGGAGCTGGCCGGGACGCCCGAGGGCAAGGTCGAGGCGTACGTCCGCCGGCAGCTGGCCCTGGTCGGGGACCGGCGGCACCGGGCGGTCGTGGCGATCTCCGCGAGCGAGCTGGACGCCGGGGCGCGGGAGAAGATCCGGGCGGCGCACGGGGAACTCGTCGCGATGATCGTCGAGGCGCTCGGGGAGCTGGGCCACGCGCAGCCGCGGCTGGCGGCGATGCTGGTGCAGGGCGTCGTGGACGCGGCGGTACGGCGTATCGAGCTGGGCGCGGCCGAGGACGCGGCGGCCGTGACGGACGCGGCGGTGGCGATGGTGCTGCGGGGCGTACGCGGCTGAGGCCGCCCCAGGGTCAGGCGGTGAGGACCGGCAGCAGTCTCGACGGCCCCCGCCCCAGCAGCCACGGCGGAAGCAGCGACAAGGGGTTCAGATAGGTCCCGCCCCTGAGCAGACCCCAGTGGACGCAGGCCGGCGCGCCGCAGTGCGACCCCGTCGCCTCCACCGTCCCGATCACCTCGCCCGCCGCCACCTCGTCCCCCGCGCGCACCGACGGGGCCACCGGTTCGTACGTGGTGCGCAGGTCCGTCCCCGCCAGTTCCACGGCAACCACGCCTCGTCCCGCCACCCGTCCCGCGAAGGACACCCGGCCGGGTGCCACCGAGCGCACCGGCGAGCCGGCGCCGGCCGCGAGGTCGACACCCCGGTGGCCGGGGCCGTACGGCGTCGCCGGGGGCTGCCAGCCGCGCAGGACCAGGGGGCGCGCCCCCACCGGCCACAGGCGCGCGACCGCGGGCACGTCCGTCGGCGGGGCCGGGACGGCCGGGGGCTGCGCCCGGGCCGAAGGGGCCGGGGCGAGCAGTACGGACGCCATGATCAGGGCGGGGCACAACGCCACGCGGGCCAGAACTCGTCGCATGCCCCCACCGTGGCGCACCCCCGCCGCCGGGGGCCGTCGCCTGTGTGCTACCCGCGGGTTGTGGACAGTGGCGTCACCCGGTGGTCCGGCGGTCCCGTACACTTCTTCTGGCGATCCGGGTCACCGGGTCGACTTCGCACGCCCCGGTACGGCATCCGGAAACGGTTCGTACCAAGCGCCTCTCGGTCCTTCGCGGCACGGCGCGCACGGGCGTCAGGCGCGACCGCCGTCCGGCGGACGCGGCACAACCGAGAAACTCAAGGAGATACGGCCATGGCCGTCGTCACGATGCGGGAGCTGCTGGAGAGCGGCGTCCACTTCGGTCACCAGACCCGTCGCTGGAACCCGAAGATGAAGCGCTTCATCTTCACCGAGCGCAACGGCATCTACATCATCGACCTGCTCCAGTCGCTGTCGTACATCGACCGCGCCTACGAGTTCGTCAAGGAGACCGTCGCCCACGGCGGCACGGTCATGTTCGTCGGCACGAAGAAGCAGGCGCAGGAGGCCATCGCCGAGCAGGCCACCCGCGTCGGCATGCCCTACGTCAACCAGCGCTGGCTGGGCGGCATGCTCACCAACTTCTCGACCGTCTACAAGCGTCTGCAGCGCCTCAAGGAGCTGGAGCAGATCGACTTCGAGGACGTCGCGGCCTCCGGTCTGACCAAGAAGGAGCTGCTGGTCCTCTCCCGCGAGAAGGCCAAGCTGGAGAAGACCCTCGGCGGTATCCGCGAGATGCAGAAGGTGCCGAGCGCCGTCTGGATCGTGGACACCAAGAAGGAGCACATCGCCGTCGGCGAGGCCCGGAAGCTGAACATCCCGGTCGTCGCGATCCTCGACACCAACTGCGACCCCGACGAGGTCGACTACAAGATCCCGGGCAACGACGACGCGATCCGCTCCGTCACCCTGCTCACCCGTGTGATCGCCGACGCCGTCGCCGAGGGCCTCATCGCCCGTTCCGGCGTGGCCGCCGGTGACAAGGGCGAGAAGGCCGCGGGCGAGCCGCTCGCCGAGTGGGAGCGCGACCTGCTCGAGGGTGAGAAGAAGGACGAGGCCCCCGCTGCCGAGGCCCCGGCCGCCGAGGCCCCCGCCGCCGAGGCGCCGGCCGCCGAGGCCGCTCCGGCCGAGGGCGAGAAGGCCGCCGAGGCCGAGCAGGCCTGACCTGCCGCGTCAGCGTTCGACAGTGGGGGCGGTGCCATCAAGTCCGCCCCCGCTGTTCACCCGTAGGTCGGTACGACGTACGCGGTCCGCGCGCACATGTGGAACGCACTCCGTACCGGCCTGAAGATCTCCCAGACTTCGAGAAAGACTCACAGACTCATGGCGAACTACACCGCCGCCGACGTCAAGAAGCTCCGTGAGCTCACCGGCGCCGGCATGATGGACTGCAAGAAGGCGCTGGACGAGGCCGAGGGCAACGTCGACAAGGCCGTCGAGGCGCTGCGCATCAAGGGCCAGAAGGGCGTCGCCAAGCGCGAGGGCCGCTCCGCCGAGAACGGCGCCGTGGTCTCCATCATCGCCGACGACAACTCCTCCGGTGTCCTGGTCGAGCTGAAGTGCGAGACGGACTTCGTCGCCAAGGGCGAGAAGTTCCAGGCCGTGGCCAAGGCCATCGCCGAGCACGTCGCCAAGACCTCCCCGGCCGACCTGGAGGCCCTGCTCGCCTCCGAGATCGAGGCCGGCAAGACCGTCCAGGCGTTCGTGGACGAGGCCAACGCCAACCTCGGCGAGAAGATCGTCCTGGACCGCTTCGCGCAGTTCTCCGACGGCTACGTCACCGCCTACATGCACCGCACCATGCCCGACCTGCCCCCGCAGATCGGTGTCCTGGTCGAGCTCGACAAGCCGAACGCCGAGATCGCCAAGGGTGTCGCGCAGCACATCGCCGCGTTCGCCCCGAAGTACCTCTCCAAGGAGGACGTCCCGGCCGAGGTCGTCGAGTCCGAGCGTCGCATCGCCGAGGAGACGACCCGCGCCGAGGGCAAGCCCGAGGCCGCCCTGCCGAAGATCGTCGAGGGTCGCCTCAACGGCTTCTTCAAGGACGCCACGCTGCTCGGCCAGCCGTACGCGCTGGACAACAAGAAGTCGGTCCAGAAGGTGCTGGAAGAGGCCGGTGTCACCCTGAAGCGCTTCACGCGCATCAAGGTCGGCATCTGAGTCCGTACCGCGATCGGCGCGCGACCCGCGGAGAAATCCCGATAGGGTCGACAGCAGCCGCCCGCGCACACCGCCACACCCGGGTGCGAGGCGGACGGCAGCAGATCTGACGAGGAGGCCATTGCCGCGTATGGGAGCGATAAGCGACCCCATCGGCAATGGCCTTCTTCGTATGTGCAACACGTGAAAGAGGCGGGATCTCCCATGACCGACAAGGCCCAGAAGAGCGACGACGGCAAAGTACGCGGCCGGTTTCTGCTGAAGCTGTCCGGAGAGGCCTTCTCCGGCGGTGGCGGCCTGGGCGTCGACCCGGACGTGGTGCACAAGATCGCCCGTGAGATCGCGGCCGTCGTGCGGGACGGGGCGCAGATCGCGGTCGTCATCGGCGGCGGCAACTTCTTCCGCGGCGCCGAACTCCAGCAGCGCGGCATGGACCGCGCCCGCTCCGACTACATGGGCATGCTCGGCACCGTGATGAACTGCCTCGCCCTCCAGGACTTCCTGGAGAAGGAGGGCATCCAGTCCCGGGTCCAGACCGCCATCACCATGGGCCAGGTCGCCGAGCCGTACATCCCGCTGCGCGCCGTGCGCCACCTGGAGAAGGGCCGCGTGGTCATCTTCGGCGCCGGTATGGGCATGCCCTACTTCTCCACCGACACCACCGCCGCCCAGCGTGCCCTGGAGATCGACGCCGAGGCGCTGCTCATGGGCAAGAACGGTGTGGACGGGGTCTACGACTCCGACCCCAAGACCAACCCCGACGCCGTCAAGTTCGACGCCCTCGGCTACGGCGAGGTCATCACCCGGGACCTGAAGGTCGCCGACGCCACCGCCATCACGCTGTGCCGCGACAACAGGCTCCCGATCCTCGTCTTCGAGCTTCTCGCGGAGGGCAATATCGCCCGTGCCGTCAAGGGTGAGAAGATCGGCACGCTGGTGGGTGACCAGGGCAGCCGGGACTGACCGGAACGCCCCCCGTCGCCCGGGTACGGCACCTGTCCGAGGGACGGACGGGACGCACCTTGGCCGGGGGATGGACAATGTCCTGCCGGTCGGGAACCGTGCAGGAAGAAGACGCGACGCAGCCGGCCGCCGGACCACCGAGGAACCGCAGCCGGGCCTTACTCAAGACACGCAGGAGCAAGTGGTGATCGAAGAGACCCTCCTCGAGGCCGAGGAGAAGATGGAGAAGGCCGTCGTGGTCGCCAAGGAGGACTTCGCCGCGATCCGCACCGGCCGTGCGCACCCGGCGATGTTCAACAAGATCGTGGCCGACTACTACGGTGCCCTGACGCCGATCAACCAGCTGGCCTCGTTCTCCGTGCCGGAGCCGCGGATGGCGGTCGTCACGCCGTTCGACAAGAGCGCGCTGCGCAACATCGAGCAGGCGATCCGCGACTCCGACCTGGGCGTCAACCCCAGCAACGACGGAAACATCATCCGAGTGGTGTTCCCGGAGCTGACCGAGGAGCGCCGCCGCGAGTACATCAAGGTCGCCAAGACCAAGGGCGAGGACGCGAAGGTCTCGATCCGCTCCGTGCGCCGCAAGGCCAAGGACGCCCTCGACAAGATGGTCAAGGACAAGGAGACCGGCGAGGACGAGGTCCGCCGTGCGGAGAAGGAGCTCGACGACCTGACGGCGAAGTACGTCGCCCAGGTGGACGAGCTGCTCAAGCACAAGGAAGCGGAGCTGCTCGAAGTCTGATGAGCGACTCTTCCTGGGGGGCGCCGCCGACGGCGGGGCAGGCCGGCTACTGGGGGCCCACCGACGGTGGGCCCGTCCAGGGCGGGGCCGCCCCGGCGGGTCCCGCGTACGATGCGCCCGAGGCGCAGCAGACGCGCCCCATGCCCATCGTGCCCGACGTACCCGCGTATGGCGGAGACCAGGACGACGACCGGGGGGCCGCTCGGCTGAGCGGCCCCTTGTTCCGGGACGAACCGCAGCCGCAGTACGGAACACCACCGCAGTACGGCGCGGAGCCCCCCTACGGGACGCAGCCGCCGTACGAGCAGCAGCCCGGGTACGGCACCCCGCACCCGTCGGCACCGCCGCAGCCGTACGACCCCCACGGGACGCAGGCCGCACCGGGAGCGCAGCCGCCGTACGAGCCGCGGCAGCAGCCGCACGGCGACCCGGGGGCCGCCTACGGGACGCCCCAGCCCCCGTACGGGGCGCCCCAGCCGCCCCCGGCCCCGAGCCCGATCCAGAATCCGGAGCCCATGCCCGACGCCACGCAGCAGCCGCCGGCGCCGCAGAAGAAGAGCGCGGGCCGGGACCTGAGCGCGGCCATAGGGGTCGGCGTCGGGCTCGGCGTGGTGATCATCGCGTCGCTGTTCATCGTCAAGGCCGTCTTCGTCGGCGTGATCGCGGTCGCGGTCGTCGTCGGCCTGTGGGAGCTGACCAGCAGGCTCCAGGAGCGCAAGGAGATCAAGGCGCCGCTCGTGCCGCTCGCGGTCGGCGGCGCGGCGATGGTGGTCGCCGGTTATGTGCGCGGTGCCGAGGGCGCCTGGGTCGCCATGGCGCTCACCGCGCTCGCGGTCCTGGTCTGGCGGATGACGGAGCCACCCGAGGGCTACCTCAAGGACGTCACGGCCGGTGTCTTCGCGGCGTTCTACGTGCCGTTCCTGGCCACCTTCGTCGCGCTGCTGCTGACCGCCGACGACGGCCCCTGGCGGGTCCTGACCTTCCTGATCCTCACCGTGGTCAGCGACACCGGCGCGTACGCCGTCGGCTGGCGCTTCGGCAAGCACAAGCTCGCCCCGCGGATCAGCCCCGGCAAGACCCGGGAGGGTCTGTTCGGCGCGGTGCTGTTCTCGATGGTCGCGGGCGCGCTGTGCCTGCAGTTCCTGATCGACGGCGGCAGCTGGTGGCAGGGTCTGCTGCTGGGCCTCGCGGTCGCGGCCAGCGCCACCCTGGGCGACCTCGGCGAGTCCATGATCAAGCGCGATCTGGGCATCAAGGACATGGGCACGCTGCTGCCCGGTCACGGCGGCATCATGGACCGGCTGGACTCCCTGCTGCCCACGGCCCCGGTGGTCTGGCTGCTGCTGGTCCTCTTCGTCGGCTCCTGACCCGCCGCGTTACACCCGAACGGGCCCCCGTCCTGGCACAGGACGGGGGCCCGTCGGCGTACCCCGCCCACGAGAGGCGGGAGGCCGCGTTCGGCGACACGATGGTGGGCAGAGCGGCCCTTGGCCCGGCCCCCAGCGAGGGAGTGCGAGAGATGCCCGAAGTCACCGAGCCGTACCCGGCCGGCACCCCGTGCTGGGTCGATCTGATGGCGCCCGACCAGCAGGCCGCCCTGGACTTCTACCGCGACCTGCTGGGCTGGCAGGGCCAGGCGGGCCCGGCCGAGTACGGCGGCTACGCGGTGTGCGAGCTGAACGGCAGGCCCGTCGCCGGCATCGCCCCGCAGCACGCGCCCGAGGGGGCGCAGGAGCCGCCGACCGTGTGGACCTCCTACCTGGCCACGACGGACGCCCAGGCCACCCAGGACGCGATCGTCTCCGCGGGCGGCACGCTGCTCGTCCCGGTGACGGACGTCGGCGGACTCGGCCGGATGCTGATCGCCGCCGATCCGCAGGGCGCGGTCTTCGGCGTCTGGCAGCCCGGCGAGTTCTTCGGCGCCGGGGTGGTCAACGAGGCCGGGGCGCTGATCTGGAACGAGCTGCACACCAGCGACGTGCCCGCCGCCACCGGCTTCTACGGCGAGGCGTTCGGCATCGAGATCATGCCGATGGAGGGCACGGACTCCTACTGGGAGCTGCGGGCCGGCGGCCGCACGGTCGGCGGTGCCACCCGGCTCGCCGACGACCCGCCGGGCACCCCGCCCCACTGGCTGGCGTACTTCGCGGTCGACGACGTGGACTCCACGGTGGACGCCCTCGTCGAACGCGGCGGCACGGTCCTCGCCCCGCCGTTCGACATGACGGCCGGCCGGATGACCGTGGTCGCCGACCCGCAGGGCGCCCCCTTCGCCATGATCAGGCCGGCCCCGCGGTGACGCGCCACCGGCCCCGCGGCTCGCGCGGTGCCGGTGGCGCGCCGGCCGGTCAGGCGAGGGTCTTGACGTCGATGACGAAGCGGTAGCGGACGTCGGAGGCCAGCACCCGCTCGTACGCCTCGTTGACCTTGTCGGCGGGGACGACCTCGACCTCGGCGCCGATGTTGTGCTCGGCGCAGAAGTCGAGCATCTCCTGGGTCAGGGCGATGCCGCCGATCAGCGACCCGGCGAAGGAGCGGCGGCCGCCGATGAGCGTCATGACGTGCAGGCTGAGCGGCTCGGCCGGCGCACCGACGTTGACCAGCGTGCCGTCGACGGCGAGAAGGCCGAGGTAGGCGTTCAGGTCGATGGCGGCGCTGACGGTGTTGACGATGAGGTCGAAGCGGCCGGCGAGCTGCTCGAAGGTGCCGGGGTCCGAGGTGGCGTGGTAGTGGTCGGCGCCGAGGCGGAGGCCGTCCTCCCGCTTCTTCAGCGACTGCGACAGCACGGTCACCTCGGCGCCGAGGGCGTGGGCGATCTTGACGGCCATGTGGCCGAGGCCGCCGAGCCCGACGACGGCGACCTTCTTGCCGGGGCCGGCGCCCCAGCGGCGCAGCGGGGCGTAGGTGGTGATGCCGGCGCAGAGCAGCGGTGCGGCGGCGGCCGCGTCGAGGCTCTCGGGGACCGAGAGGACGTAGTCGGCGTCGACGACGACGTGGGTGGAGTAGCCGCCCTGGGTGGTGGTGCCGTCGCGGTCGGTGCCGGCGTAGGTGGGGACCATGCCCTTGACGCAGTACTGCTCGTCACCGGCCTGGCAGTTGGCGCACTCGCCGCAGGAGTTGACCATGCAGCCGACGCCGACGCGGTCGCCCACGCGGTGCCGGGTGACGGCGGATCCGGCCTCGGTGACGATGCCGACGATCTCGTGGCCGGGCACGACCGGGAAGGGCTGCGGCCCCCAGTCGCCGTTGACGGTGTGGATGTCGGAGTGGCAGATGCCGGCGTACTCGATCTCGATCAGTACGTCGTTGGGTCCGACGTCCCGGCGCTCGATGGTGGTGAGGGTAAGGGGCTGACCGGCGGCGGGTGCGGCGTAGGCGTTGACGCGCATGAAGAAGCGTTCCTTCGTCTTCGGTGTCGTGGGGGGTGTGGGGTGGGTGGGGGCGTGTGAGTGCGCACGCGGCGGCCGCGCCCGCGTCCGGCGGGCAGCCGGGCGGGACCGCGCGGCGCGCGGCGGGGCTACTGCTTCCTGGCCCGCTTCAGCTCGTCGGCGAGCGTGCGCGCCTGTTCCGACAGCGTCCGGGCGCGGGCGTCGTCGCCCGACTGGACCGCTCCCCAGTAGTCGATCTTCAGGCGGACGTACCGCCGGCGCAGGGCGATGTACTCGGCCTCGCGTGCCAGCCGCCGCTCCTGCTCCGCGAGCAGCTCGATCTGCTCGCCCGCGGCGGCGGGCCCGAGCTGCCCGTTCGCCACGTACTGCCGCATGTCGCTCACCGACATGCCGGTGGCGGCCAGGCAGGCGACCCACATCAGCTGGTCCAGGTCGTCCTCGTCGTAGATCCGGTGCTTGCTGCTCGCACCGCGACTGATCGGGGCGATCACCCCGATCGACTCGTAGTAGCGCAGCGTGCTGGCCGGAAGCCCGGTCAGGACGGCCACTTCCTTGATCGTGTATGTGCGCTGGGCGGTTCGTGCACTCACTTCGTCGACCGTAGGAACTTCAAGTACTCGAAGTCAAAAGGCAGGGGCGCCCGGCCCGCCGCCGGCCCCGGCGACCGCCGGGCCCCGGGCCACCTCGGTGGATCTGCGACACTGGTACCACCATGCCCAAGCCCGGAGAACTCACCTTTGTCGCGCCGCGCGGAGCCAAGAAGCCGCCGCGGCACCTTGCCGATCTCACGCCTGCCGAGCGCAAGGAAGCGGTGGCCCGGATCGGTGAGAAGCCGTTCCGTGCCAAGCAGCTGTCGCAGCACTACTTCGCGCGGTACGCGCACGACCCGGAGCAGTGGACGGACATTCCGGCCGGCTCGCGGGAGAAGCTGCGCGAGGCGCTGTTCCCGGAGCTGATGACCGTCGTCCGGCATCTGTCGACCGACGAGGGCACCACCCGCAAGACGCTGTGGAAGCTGTTCGACGGCACCCTCGTGGAGTCCGTGCTGATGCGGTACCCGGACCGGGTGACCATGTGCATCAGCTCGCAGGCGGGGTGCGGGATGAACTGTCCCTTCTGCGCGACCGGGCAGGCGGGGCTGGACCGGAACCTGTCCACCGCGGAGATCGTCCACCAGATCGTGGACGGGATGCGCGCGCTGCGCGACGGGGAGGTGCCCGGCGGGCCCGCGCGGCTGTCCAACATCGTCTTCATGGGGATGGGGGAGCCGCTCGCCAACTACAAGCGGGTCGTCGGAGCCATCCGCGCCCTCACCGATCCGGCGCCGGACGGGCTCGGGCTGTCGCAGCGCGGGATCACCGTCTCCACCGTCGGGCTGGTGCCGGCCATCCACCGGTTCGCCGACGAGGGCTTCAAGTGCCGGCTGGCCATCTCGCTGCACGCCCCGGACGACGAGCTGCGCGACACCCTGGTCCCCGTGAACACGCGGTGGAAGGTGCGCGAGGTGCTGGACGCCGGGTTCGAGTACGCCGAGAAGAGCGGGCGCCGGCTGTCGATCGAGTACGCGCTAATCCGCGACATCAACGACCAGGCCTGGCGCGGCGACCGGCTCGGCCGGCTGCTCAAGGGCCGGCCCGTGCACGTGAACCTCATTCCGCTGAACCCCACTCCGGGCTCGAAGTGGACCGCCTCCCGGCCGGAGGACGAGAAGGCCTTCGTCGAGGCGATCGCCGCGCACGGTGTGCCCGTCACCATCCGGGACACCCGTGGACAGGAGATCGACGGAGCGTGTGGCCAGCTCGCGGCCACCGAGCGGTAATCTGGGCCCGTTCCATCACATCTTCATATTCCGACAGGGGAGCGCCACAGCGCTGAGAGTGCGGCAGTCAGGCCGCAGACCCTCTGAACCTCGCCCAGGTCATTCTGGGTAGGAAGTTCGGTCACTACTCAAGCTGTTGCGCCCTGTCCGGACATTCCGGACAGGGCCGCGTTCTTCCTGGCCAACCCAGGAGGACCATCAAGTGCACAAGAAGACCTTCGTGGCCGCGGCGGTCGGGCTCGGCCTGGTCACGCTGTCCGCGTGCGGCTCGACCGGGCAGAGCGCCGCGGACTCCAAGACCGTCACGCTCGTCAGCCACGACTCGTGGGCCGTGTCCAAGAGCGTGCTCAAGGACTTCGAGAAGCGGTCCGGGTACAAGGTCCGCGTCCTCAAGGACGGCGACGCCGGACAGGCCGTCAACAAGGCCATCCTGACCAAGGACAACCCCCAGGGCGACGTCCTCTTCGGCGTCGACAACACCCTGCTGTCCCGCGCCCTCGACAACGGCCTGTTCCAGCCGTACACCGCCAAGGGCCTGGACAAGGTCGGGGCCCAGTTCCAGCTGGACCGGGCCAAGCACCGCGTCACGCCCGTCGACTACGGCGACATCTGCGTCAACTACGACAAGGCCTACTTCGACCGGCACCACCTCGCGCCTCCGCGGTCCTTCGCCGACCTGGCCGAGCCGCGGTACAAGAACCTCCTCGTCACCGAGAACGCGGCCACCTCCTCGCCCGGCCTCGGCTTCCTGCTCGGCAGCGCCGCGCAGTTCGGGGACCAGGGCTGGCCGGGCTACTGGAAGAAGCTCAAGGCCAACGGCGTGAAGGTCGTCGACGGCTGGGAGCAGGCCTACTACCAGGAGTTCTCCGGGTCCTCCGAGGGCAGGAAGGCCGGCGGCGACCGGCCGCTCGTCGTGTCGTACGCCTCCTCGCCGCCCGCCGAGGTGATCTACGCCAAGAAGCGGCCCGCCACCGCCCCGACCGGCGTGGCGAGCGGCACCTGCTTCCGGCAGGTCGAGTTCGCCGGGCTGCTCGCCAACGCCGAGAACCCCAAGGGCGCCAAGGCGTTCCTCGACTTCCTGGTCTCCAAGGAGTTCCAGGAGGACATGCCGCTGAACATGTTCGTCTACCCGGTCGTGGCCGGCGCCAAGGTGCCCGCCGACTTCACCGCGTACGGTCCGGCCGCCGAGCACCCCGAGACCATGGCGCCCGACAAGATCGCCGCCAACCGTGATCAGTGGGTCAAGGCGTGGACGTCGCTCGTACTGAAGTGACCACCCGCAGGCGGGGGTCGCGCGGGAGCGCGGCGCGGCTGGGGCTGCTGGCCCTGCCCGTCGCGTTCTTCGCCGTGTTCTTCGCCTGGCCCGTCGCCGCGATCGTGGCGCGCGGGCTGAGGGCCGACGGCGGCTGGCGGTTCGGGCGGATCGCGGACGTGGTCGCCCAGCCGGACATCCGGCACGTGCTCTGGTTCACCTGCTGGCAGGCGCTCGCCTCCACCGCGCTCACCCTGCTGCTCGCGCTGCCCGCCGCGTTCGTCTTCGCCCGCCTCGACTTCCCCGGCAAGCAGGTGCTGCGGGCCGTCGTCACCGTCCCGTTCGTGCTGCCCACCGTCGTCGCCGGCAGCGCCTTCCTGGCGCTGGTCGGCCACGGCGGGCTGCTCGACCACCTGTGGGGCGTACGACTGGACACCACGGTGTGGGCGATCCTGCTCGCGCACGTCTTCTTCAACTACGCGGTGGTCGTGCGCACCGTGGGCGGGCTCTGGGCGCAGCTCGACCCCCGGCAGGAGGAGGCCGCGCGGATGCTCGGCGCCTCACCCCTGCGGGCGTGGCGCCAGGTGACGCTGCCCGCCCTCGCGCCCGCGGTGGCCGCCGCCGCGCTGATGGTCTTCCTGTTCACCTTCACCTCCTTCGGCGTGGTCCAGATCCTCGGCGGCCCCGCCTTCTCCACCCTCGAAGTGGAGATCTACCGGCAGACCTCCGAGGTCTTCGACCTGTCCACGGCCGCCGTCCTCACCCTCGTCCAGTTCGCCGCGGTCGGCGCGATCCTCGCCGTGCACGCCTGGACGGTACGGCGCCGCGAGACCGCTCTGCGCCTGGTCGACCCCAAGGTGACCGCCCGCCGGCCGCGCGGCGCCGGACAGCGGGCGCTGCTCGCCGGCGTCCTCCTCACCATCGCGCTGCTCCTGGTGCTGCCGCTCGCCGTGCTGGTCCGGCGCTCCCTGGACGCCCCCGGCTTCGGCTACTACCGGGCGCTGACCCGCACCGACGGCGGTACGTTCCTGGTGGCGCCGGTGCACGCGGTGTGGACCTCGCTCCAGTACGCCGTCGCCGCCACCGCCATCGCCGTGGTCGTCGGCGCCCTCGCCGCCGCGGCGCTGGCCCGCCGGGACGCCGGCCGGCTGGTGCGGGGCTTCGACGCGCTGCTGATGCTGCCGCTCGGCGTCTCCGCCGTGACCGTCGGCTTCGGTTTCCTGATCGCCCTCGACAAGCCGCCGCTGGACCTGCGCCAGTCCTGGATCCTGGTGCCGCTCGCCCAGGCCCTGGTCGGCGCCCCCTTCGTCGTGCGCACCATGCTGCCGGTGCTGCGCGCGGTGGACGCCCGCCTGCGGGAGGCGGCGGCCGTGCTCGGCGCCTCGCCCTGGCAGGTGTGGCGGGAGGTCGATCTGCCGCTGGTGCGGCGGGCGTTGCTGGTCGCGGCCGGGTTCGCGTTCGCCGTCTCGCTCGGCGAGTTCGGGGCGACCGTGTTCATCGCCCGGCCCGACAACCCGACCCTGCCGGTCGCCGTGGCCCGGCTGCTCAGTCGCCCGGGTGACCTCAACTACGGCCAGGCGATGGCCCTTTCGACCATTCTGATGGTGGTGTGCGCCGCCGCCCTGCTCATCCTGGAGCGGCTGCGCACCGACCGGACGGGGGAGTTCTGATGCTGAGTCTCCAGGGTGCGACCGTGCGCTTCGGCGGTCGGGCCGTGCTGGACGCGGTGGACCTGGAGGTCGCCGAGCACGAGGTGGTGTGCGTGCTCGGACCCAGCGGCAGCGGCAAGTCCACCCTGCTGCGGGTGGTGGCGGGGTTGCAGCCCCTGGACGCCGGGCGGGTGTCGCTCGCCGGGCGCGACCAGGGCGGGGTGCCGGCGCACCGGCGGGGCGTGGGCCTGATGTTCCAGGACCACCAGCTCTTCCCGCAGCGGGACGTCGGCGCCAACGTGGCCTTCGGGTTGCGCATGCAGGGCGCGGCGAAGGGCGAACGGGACGGCCGGGTCGGGGAGTTGCTGGAACTGGTCGGGCTGCCCGGGGCGGCCCGGCGGGCGGTGGCGGGGCTGTCCGGCGGCGAACAGCAGCGCGTCGCCCTCGCCCGTGCGCTCGCCCCCCGGCCCCGGCTGCTGATGCTGGACGAGCCCCTCGGCCAGCTCGACCGCTCGCTGCGGGAACGGCTGGTCGTCGAACTGCGGGAACTCTTCGGCCGGTTGGGTACGACCGTGCTGGCCGTCACCCATGACCAGGGCGAGGCGTTCGCGCTGGCCGACCGGGTGGTGGTGATGCGTGACGGGCGCGTCGCGCAGTCCGGTACGCCCCTGGAGGTCTGGCAGCGGCCCGCCGACGCGTTCGTCGCCCGCTTCCTCGGCTTCGAGAACGTGACGGAGGCGACCGTCGCCGGGACCGTCGCCGACAGCCCCTGGGGCAAGTTGCCGGTGCCCGAGGGCGTGCCGCAGGGCAGCCGGTCGCTGCTGGTGCGGCCCGCCGGGGTACGGCTGGCCGCGGCCGACGCCGGGCTGCCCTGCACGGTGACCGCCCGCACCTTCAAGGGCACCCATGTGGCCGTGCACCTCCAGCCCGAGGGCGGCGGCCCGCGCCTGGAGGCGGCCTGCGCGCTGCGGGAGGCGCCGGCGGCCGGTGACGTGGTGGGCGCGGAGTTCGACGCGGCCGAAATCGTCGTGCTGGGGTGAGGGTCCGCCGCCTAGGGTGAGCCCATGACGTATCTCTCACACGAACGTTACTGTGACGAAATCGCCCACCAGGTAAGCCAGTTGAGGGAAATGGTCACCTCCGGAGCCGATCTGGCGGCCCGCGTGCCGACCTGTCCGGACTGGTCGCTGGAACAGCTGGTGCGGCACATGGGCGGCGCGCTGCGCTGGGCGGGCACGATGGTGCGGACGCAGGCCCAGGAGATGATCCCGCCCGGCCAGGTCCCGCTCGGCGGCGGTCCCGAGGCGCAGGGCGACCCGGCGGCGCTGGACGCCTGGCTGGCGGAGACCGGGGAACTGATCGTCGGCGCGCTGCGCGAGGCGGGCCCCGAGACCAAGGTCTGGACCTGGACCGGTGTGAACACCAGTGGATTCTGGGCCCGCCGGATGGCCCATGAGATCACCGTCCACCGCGCGGACGCCGCGCTCAGCGTCGAGGTGCCCTACGAGGTCGCGCCCGAGATCGCCGCCGACGCGCTGGACGAGTGGCTGGAACTGGTGGAGTGGGCGCAGCGCACCGGGGCGCGCGAGTGGGCCACAGGGCTGCGCGGACCGGCCCGCAGCATCCATCTGCACGCCACCGACGCCGATCCGGCGCTGCACGCCGAGTGGCTGGTCGAGGTCGGCGACGAGGGCGTGTCCTGGCGGCGCGGCCACGAGAAGGCGACGGTCGCCCTGCGCGGCCCGCTGACGTCCGTGCTGCTCGCCTTCTACCGCAGGTTGCCGCCGGACTCGCCCGGCCTGGAGGTCGTGGGCGAGCGCGAGGTGCTGGACCGCTGGCTGGAGCAGGCCAGCTTCGGCTGAGCCGGCGGACGACGGGGCCCGCTCCGGTCTTCCGGAGGCGGGCCCGGCGGTCACCCGCTCAGCCGCACGAGCGCGTCGGGTGCCTCGTCGATGCCGTCCACGAGGGCGATGCGGGACTCCATCGCCCGCCCCGCGGCGAGGGAGCGCAGCAGCGGCCAGGCCGGCAGCTCCCGCGTCCAGTGGTCCCGGTCCACCAGCACCATCGGCCTCGGCTCGCCGAGCGACTCGTAGTAGTTCGGCGTCGCGTTCTCGAAGATCTCCTGCACGGTCCCGGCGGCGCCCGGCAGGAAGACCACCCCGGCGGTGGAGCGGGCCAGCAGGCCGTCCTCCCGGGTGGCGTTGGCGAAGTACTTGGCGATGTGCGCGGCGAAGGGGTTCGGCGGCTCGTGGCCGTAGAACCAGGTCGGGATGCCCACCGAGGTGCCGCCGCCGGGCCAGCGCGAGCGGACCTCGAAGGCCGCCCGCGCCCACTCGGTCACCGACGGCCTGAACGAGGGCGCCTTGGCGAGCAGCACCAGCGCCTCCTCCAGCATGGAGTTCGCGAACGGGGCCGCGTAGGCGCCCAGGTTCGCCGCCTCCATCGCGCCGGGACCGCCGCCGGTGGCGACCGTGAACCCGGCGCGGGCCAGCGACCGGCCGAGGCGCGCGGCACCGGCGTACTCGACCGAGCCCCGTTCCGTCGCGTGGCCGCCCATCACCCCGACCACCCGGCAGCCGTCGAGGATCTCGTCCAGGGCGTCGGAGACCGCGTCGTCGTGGATCGCGCGGAGCATCGAGGCGAAGACGTCACCGTCCCCCGTCGTCCGCCGGGACCAGGCGTGGGCCCGCGCGTCCGGCGTCGCCTCGTACCCCTCCTCCAGCGACGCGAACAACTCCTCCGGCGTGTACGGGCGGCCCCGGTACGGGTCGAAGGGCAGACCGGGTACGGGCGGGAAGACCAGGGCGTCGGCCGCGCGGACCCGGGCGGCGGCCTCCGGCGCCATCGGGCAGCCCAGGAAGACGGCGTCCGCGGTGTCGAGGCGCAGCAGCGCGCTCGTACGGTCCGTCAGGTCCACGGCCTGGACGCGGCATCCGGCGAGCGAGCCGCGCTCGGCGGCCACCTGGTCGAACGCGGCGAGCGAGGCGATCTCACGGCCGTGGGCGGCGCGGGACGGAGGAGCGGGTGTCGGGTGCACCCGCCCATGCTAGGGAGCGGCTCAGCCCTCGATCGCGGCCGGGTCCATCCACATGATCTCCCAGGTGTGGCCGTCGAGGTCGTCGAAGGCACGGCCGTACATGAAGCCCTGGTCCTGGGCGGGGCCGCTCTCCGTGCCACCCGCCGCGAGCGCCTTGCCGACCAGCTCGTCGACCTTCTCGCGGCTCTCGGCGCTCAGACAGATCAGCACCTCGCTGGTGGTCGTGGCGTCGGCGATCTCCTTCTTGGTGAAGGTCGCGTAGAACGGCCGGGTGAGCAGCATCGCGACGATGGTGTCGCTGATCACGACCGAGGCGGCGTTCTCGTTGCTGAACTGCGCGTTGATCGTGTAGCCCAGCTCGGTGAAGAACTTCTTCGAGGCGTCGAGGTCGTTCACGGGCAGGTTCACGAAGATCATCTGCTGGGACATGGCGTCGTCTCCCGGGTCGCACGTTGTTCGATTCGCAGGGGTAGACACCCGGCCGCGACGGAACTCATCGGTGCCCGGGAGATTTTTTCCCGCGGCTTCTCAGTGGGTCAGCGGAAAGGCCGCCAGCACGGCGATCGCCAGGGTGAGCGGGGTGAACAGGACCAGGAGGGCGAACGCGCGCAGGGCGGCGGCGCCGCGCAGCACCGTGCTGGGCGCGCCGAGGCGGAGCAGGGCGTCCGTCGTCTCGGCCCGGCCCTGGCGCGCCTCCACCGCCGAGGTCAGCAGGGTGGCGACGGCGCAGCCGGCGACGACCAGCGCACCGAGGGCGCTCAGCGGGCCGAAGGCCCGGGCGGGGGCGTCGTACAGGGTGGTCGTCGCGTAGCCGGCGGCGGCCACCGCGCACACCACGCCGAGGGGACGGCCGATCCTGGTGGCCTCCGCCATCAGGACGCGACCCGCGAGCAGCCGGAGCGCGCCGGGGCGGGCGCACTGGAGGAGGCGGCCGCACAGGTGGGTGAGGCCGGGGGCGGCCAGCACGAGGCCCACGGCGGTGAGGACCCAGCCGAGCAGGACCGTTACGGCCTCGCCGGGGAGCGTGGCGATGGTGGGGGCGTGCGCGGGGGGAGTGCGGCCGGCGTACGCCTGGGCGGTGAGGCCGGCGGCGAGCAGGGCGACGGCCCAGGGCAGGCCGGGCAGGACGGCCTTCTCGGCCAGGGTGGGGGACGGTGCGGGGGCTTCGGAGCCGGCCTGGTCGGACGGTGCCGGGGAGACGCCCTCCGCGGGGCCCGGCGCGGGCACGGTGGCACCGGTGCGCACCGGTGCCGGCCCGGACCGGCCGAACGGCAGGTACCTGCGCTGTGGCCGGCGCACCGGCTGCGGGTCCCTGGGCCGCAGGACCACCGCGACCGCCGCCGTGGCCACCACCGGCACGACCGCCAGCAGGGTCAGGACGGCGGGCAGCGGCAGGGGCTCCCCGGCCGCCAGGAACGCGGCCCTCGCACCGGCGGACCGCATGCCCGGCAGATCGCCGCGCAGGCGCAGGAAGAGCAGGAGGGCCGCCGTGGAGCCGAGGGCGGTGGCGAGGGCCGTGGCCAGGCAGGAGATCGCCATCAGGCGGGCCGGTCCGAGTCCGAGGGCGGACAGGCCGGGGCGCGGCCGGGTGCCGGGGTCGGTGCGGGCGACCGCCAGCGCGAGGTACACCGTGGCGGCGACCGGCACCACGCACCAGGCCAGCCGCAGCGCCCCCGCGCCCGCCGCGCCGGGGTGGCGCAGGGCGTAGCCGAGGCAGGACAGCAGCAGGAACCCGGTGCCCGCCGAGGCCGCCGCCACCAGCAGGCGGCGCAGCTGGACGGCGGGCCGGGCCGCTCGGGTCAGACGGAGATCGAGCACGCGGCCCGGCCTTCCGCGTCGGGGACCTCCGGCAGGTGTACGGTCCGCACCGGCCGCCCGTCCAGCAGGTTCACCGTGCGGTCGGCGAGCGCGGCCGTCTCGGGGTCGTGGGTGGCGAGGACCACGGTGATGCCGTGCGAGCGGGCGGCGCTGGTCAGGGTGCGCAGCACATGGCCCCGGTCGGCGCGGTGCAGCGGGGCGGTCGGCTCGTCGGCGAAGAGCACCGTGGGCGCCGGGGCCAGCGCGCGGGCGATCGACACCCGCTGGCGTTCGGCCTGCCGCAGCCGGTGCGGGCGCTTGCGGGCGATCTCGCCGACGTCCAGCCGCTCCAGCCACTCCAGCGCGGTGGTCTTGGCCCGGCGGCGGCTGGTGCCGCGCAGCATCAGCGGCAGCGCGGCGTTCTCCCAGGCGTTCAGCTCGGGCACCAGGCCCGGTTCGGGGCCGATCCAGCAGAAGCGGTCCCGGCGCAGCCGCTCGCGGGACGCGGGGCCGAGGGTGTGCAGGGGGGTGCTGTTGAACCACACCTCGCCCTCGCGGACCGGCACCAGCCCGGACAGACAGCGCAGCAGGGTCGTCTTGCCGCTGCCGCGGGGCCCGCTGACGGCGAGGATCTCGCCCTCCCGCACGGCGAGCGAGACCCCGGCGAGTCCGGGGGAGCCGTCGGGGTGCGTGAAGTGCAGGGAGCGTGCCCAGAGCACGTCGTTGTCCGGCGGAGCCTCCATGGGCGTACACCTCGGTTCTGATCCGTTTTCCCGTGCCTGTTCCCCCGTACGGGGGAACGAAGGCAGGGCCGATCGGTCACTGGAACGCTAGGCAGCCGCCGCACGGTGGCCGGACAGCACACGGCCCCGGGCCGCCGTTCTCACTCGAACGGACGGCTCCGGGGCCGGTCGCGGTCACACCGTCAGCTGATTACAGCTTGGTCCACGCCTCGGTGAGGGTCGCGCGCAGGATCTGCTCGATCTCGTCGAAGGTCTCCTGGTTGGAGATCAGCGGCGGGGCGAGCTGGATGACCGGGTCGCCGCGGTCGTCGGCGCGGCAGTACAGGCCGTTGTCGAACAGCGCCTTGGAGAGGAAGCCGTACAGGACGCGCTCGGTCTCCTCGTCGTTGAAGGACTCCTTGGTGGCCTTGTCCTTCACCAGCTCGATGCCGTAGAAGAAGCCGTTGCCGCGGACGTCGCCGACGATCGGCAGGTCGTGCAGCTTCTGGAGCGTCTGGAGGAAGTTGCCCTCGTTGTCCAGCACGTGCTGGTTGAGGCCCTCGCGCTCGAACAGGTCGAGGTTGGCGAGGCCGACGGCCGCGGAGACCGGGTGGCCGCCGAAGGTGTAGCCGTGCAGGAAGGTGTTGTCGCCCTTGTAGAACGGCTCGGCCAGGCGGTCGGAGACGATGCAGGCGCCGATCGGGGAGTAGCCCGAGGTCATGCCCTTGGCGCAGGTGATCATGTCCGGGACGTAGCCGAACTTGTCGCACGCGAACATCGTGCCCAGGCGGCCGAAGGCGCAGATGACCTCGTCCGAGACGAGCAGCACGTCGTACTGGTCGCAGATCTCGCGCACGCGCTGGAAGTATCCGGGCGGCGGCGGGAAGCAGCCGCCGGCGTTCTGCACGGGCTCCAGGAAGACCGCGGCGACGGTGTCCGGGCCCTCGAAGAGGATCTGCTGCTCGATCTGGTCGGCGGCCCAGCGCCCGAAGGCCTCCGGGTCGTCACCGAAGATCGGCGCGCGGTAGATGTTGGTGTTGGGCACCTTGTGCGCGCCCGGTACCAGCGGCTCGAAGGGGGCCTTCAGGGCCGGCAGGCCGGTGATGGACAGGGCGCCCTGCGGGGTGCCGTGGTAGGCGACCGCGCGGGAGATGACCTTGTGCTTGGTGGGCTTGCCGGTCAGCTTGAAGTACTGCTTGGCCAGCTTCCAGGCGGTCTCGACCGCCTCGCCGCCGCCGGTGGTGAAGAAGACCTTGTTCAGGTCGCCCGGGGCGTGGTGCGCGAGGCGCTCGGCGAGCTCGACGGCCTTCGGGTGGGCGTACGACCACACCGGGAAGAAGGCCAGCTCCTGGGCCTGCTTGGACGCGGTCTCGGCGAGCTCCGTGCGGCCGTGCCCGGCCTGGACCACGAACAGGCCCGCGAGACCGTCGAGGTAGCGCTTGCCCTTGTCGTCGAATACGTAGGTGCCCTCGCCCCGGACGATGGTCGGGACGGGAGAGTTCTCGTACGAGGACATGCGGGTGAAGTGCATCCACAGGTGGTCGTACGCGGTGCGGCTGAGGTCCTTCTGGGTCACGGTTATCGGGTTCCCCACATGTAGGTCTGCTTCTTCAGCTTCATGTATACGAAGCTTTCGGTGGAGCGCACGCCGGGCAGCGCCCGGATGCGTTTGTTGATGACGTCCAGCAGGTGGTCGTCGTCCTCGCAGACGATCTCGGCGAGGATGTCGAACGAGCCCGCGGTCATCACCACGTACTCGACTTCCGACATGTCAGTCAGCGTGTCGGCGATCGACTCGACATCGCCCTCGACGTGGATGCCGACCATGGCCTGCCGGCGGAAGCCCACGGTGAGCGGGTCCGTGACGGCGACGATCTGCATCACGCCCTGGTCCAGCAGCTTCTGGACGCGCTGGCGCACGGCCGCCTCCGACAGACCGACGGCCTTGCCGATCGCGGCGTACGGCCGGCGGCCGTCCTCCTGGAGCTGCTGAATGATGGCGAGGGAGACGGCATCCAGCTGGGGGGTGCCGTTCCTGGACTCGCGGGACGAGTCCCTCTGGTCTGCGCTTCGACTGGCCACGTGGTCACTCTGCACGAGGTCTCGTCAGTTTTGCAAGCCCCGATCGATGAAATTCGTTGTTTGAGAGATGAAAGCTTGCGGATTTCGCAGAAGTGAGTGCGTCGGGGGTGTTGAAAACGTGGGGGCGCCGACTAGGGTGGGGTGTCTCAGCGTCTGGACAGCCTCGCGGTTGTCCGTGCTGGTCAGCTCGAACCCTCGAACCAGATCAGGAGGCCGGCAGTGAGCACCGAGCTGCGTCGTCTGCGCAACTACATCGACGGTGAGTTCCGGGACGCCGCCGACGGACGGACCACCGAGGTGGTCAACCCCGCGACGGGCGAGGCGTACGCGACCGCGCCGCTGTCCGGACAGGCGGACGTGGACGCGGCCATGGCGGCCGCCGACCGCGCCTTCCCGGCCTGGCGCGACCTCACGCCCGCGGAGCGCCAGAAGGCCCTGCTGAAGATCGCGGACGCCTTCGAGGAGCGCGCCGAGGAGCTGATCGCGGCCGAGGTGGAGAACACGGGCAAGCCCATCGGGCTCACCCGCTCCGAGGAGATCCCGCCGATGGTCGACCAGATCCGTTTCTTCGCCGGTGCGGCGCGGATGCTGGAGGGCCGTTCGGCCGGCGAGTACATGGAGGGGCTGACCTCGATCATCCGCCGCGAGCCGATCGGCGTCTGCGCCCAGGTCGCGCCGTGGAACTACCCGATGATGATGGCCGTGTGGAAGTTCGCCCCGGCGCTCGCCGCGGGCAACACGGTCGTCCTCAAGCCCTCGGACACCACTCCCGCCTCCACGGTGCTGATCGCCGAGATCATCGGCTCGGTGCTGCCCAAGGGCGTCTTCAACGTCATCTGCGGCGACCGCGACACCGGCCGCATGATGGTCGAGCACGACATCCCGGCGATGGCCTCCATCACCGGCTCCGTGCGCGCCGGCATGTCCGTCGCCGAGTCCGCCTCCAAGGACCTCAAGCGGGTCCACCTGGAACTGGGCGGCAAGGCCCCGGTCGTCGTCTTCGAGGACACCGACATCGCCAAGGCCGTCGAGGACATCTCGATGGCGGGCTTCTTCAACGCCGGCCAGGACTGCACGGCGGCCTGCCGCGTCCTCGTCCACGAGTCGATCCACGACGAGTTCGTGACCGCGCTCGCCAAGGCGGCCGAGGACACCAAGACCGGCCAGCCCGACGACGAGGACGTGCTCTACGGCCCGCTGAACAACGCCAACCAGCTCAAGCAGGTCGAGGGCTTCATCGAGCGGCTGCCCGCCCACGCCCGCGTCCAGGCCGGCGGCAAGCGGGTCGGCGACAAGGGCTACTTCTTCGCGCCGACCGTGGTCTCCGGCCTCAAGCAGGACGACGAGATCATCCAGAAGGAGGTCTTCGGACCGGTCATCACCGTCCAGTCCTTCACGGACGAGGACCAGGCCGTCGAGTACGCCAACGGCGTCGAGTACGCCCTCGCGTCCTCGGTGTGGACCAAGGACCACGGGCGCGCGATGCGGATGTCCAAGAAGCTGGACTTCGGCTGCGTGTGGATCAACACGCACATCCCGCTGGTCGCCGAGATGCCGCACGGCGGGTTCAAGAAGTCCGGCTACGGCAAGGACCTCTCGGCGTACGGCTTCGAGGACTACACCCGGATCAAGCACGTGATGACGTCGCTGGACGCGTGACGTCCCGCCGGGGTCCGGCCGGTCACCGGCCGCGGGCGCGCGGCGGTCGGCCGCGCACCAAGTCCCCCGGTTCGCCGAGGCGTTGAACGATGTGGCCCCCGCGGGCAGGCGCTGAGCCCGCCCGCGGGGGCCGCGCCGTTTCCCGGATGATCGACAACGTGTCGGGCAGGGCCGGTCCGGCTCGACGCAGCGTCGATTGTGTGCCCGGACACGGGGACGGCATCCTTCCGGGGTGCCCCAGACTTCCTCTCGTACCTCCCTCTCCCGCCGTTCCCTGCTGCGCGCGCTCGGCGGCACCGCCGCGCTCGGCGCCCTGGCGGGCTGCGGGGTGCCCGCCGCCTACGTCCGCCCCGGCGACCGCTCGGTGACCGACACCTCGGCCACCGACCACCGGCTGACCTGGGCGAACTGGCCGCTGTACATCGACACCGACGACAAGAACCCGAACCGCAGGCCCACCCTGGAGGCCTTCGAGAAGAACGCCGGGATCCGGGTGGAGTACGTCGAGGAGATCAACGACAACGACGAGTTCTTCGGCAAGATCAGCCCCGCGCTGATGAACCACCAGTCGACCGGCCGCGATCTGATCGTCATCAGCGACTGGATGTGCGCGCGGTTCGTCCGGCTGGGCTGGGTGCAGGAGATGGACCGGGCCCACCAGCCGAACGTGGCCAGGCACCTCGACCCGCTGCTGCGCTCGCCCGCCTTCGACGAGGGCCGCAGGTTCACCGTGCCGTGGCAGTCGGGCATCACCGGCATCGCCTACAACCACAAGAAGCTCGGCCGCGAGATCCGCGGCGTCAAGGACCTGTGGGCGAGCGACCTCAAGGGCCGGGTCACCCTCCTCTCCGGACTGGACGAGTCCTTCGCGCTGCTGATGCAGGGCAACGGCGTGGACATCACCCGATGGACCGCGGACGACTTCCACGAGGTCTGCGACGAGGTGCAACGGCAGGTCGGCCGCGGCCAGATACGCCGCTTCACCGGCAACGACTACACCAAGGACCTGGTCAGCGGCGACGTCCTGGCCTGCCAGGCGTACTCGGGCGACGTCATCCAGCTCCAGGCGGACAACCCCGACATCCGCTTCGTCGTCCCCGAGGAGGGCGCCGAGCTGTGGTCGGACTCCCTGATGATCCCCAACCGGGCCCGGCACAAGGCCAACGCCGAGCGGCTGATCGACTACTACTACCAGCCCGAGGTCGCCGCCGAGCTGGCCGCCTGGGTCAACTACGTCTGCCCGGTCCCGGCCGCCAAGGAGGTCCTCGCCGCCGACCCGGACAAGGACACCGCCGCCCTCGCCGACAACCCCCTGATCTTCCCCGACGAGACCATGCGCTCCCGCCTCGCCATCGCCCGCGACATCACCTCCGCGGAGCGTGTGGACTTCGCTCGCCGGTGGAACAAGATCGTGGGTCTGTGAGCAGGGTGGCGGCGAGGAGCCGCAGGCCCGCCTCCGAACTGGAACCGGCGCGGGCCGTGTAGGCGATCACGCGCTGGTCGGACGGCCCGGGCACCAGCAGGCTCTGGAAGGACAACTCCAGGGAGCCCACCAGCGGATGGTCGAGTTCCTTGGTGCCGGCGACGCAGGTGCGCACCGGGTGCTTGGCCCAGCGCCGGGCGAACTCCTCGCTGTTGACGGTCAGTTCGCCGACGAGTCCGGCGAGCTGCTTGTCCTGCGGGTGGCGGCCGGCGACCAGCCGCAGTGACGCCACGGCGAGCTGGGCCTCCTCCTGCCAGCGCGGGTAGAGCGCCCGGGTGCGTTCGTCCAGGAACAGCATCCGGGTGAGGTTGGGGCGCCGCGCGGGGTGGTCCGGGGCGTCGAGGTCCAGGTGCGAGGCCAGCAGGAGCCGGCCCATGGCGTTCCAGGCGAGGACGTCGTTGCGCCGGTCGAGGACGAGGGCGGGGGTGTCCGTGAAGCTGTCGATGAGCCGGCGGATGCCCTGGTCGGCGCGGGCGGCCCGGGGCGTCGGGGGACGGCGGGAGGCGGCCGGTTCCGGTCGGGCGAGGTCCATCAGATGGCCGTACTCGTCCGGGGTCAGGCGCAGGGTGCGGGCGATCGCGTCGAGAACGGAGTCGGAGACCTGCTGGGCGCGGCCCTGTTCGAGCCGGGTGTAGTGGGTGACGCTCAGACCGGCCGCCAGCGCCACCTCCTCACGGCGCAGCCCGGGAACCCGGCGGCGCTCCGCCAGCCGCGGCAGCCCGATCTCCTCGGGGGTCAGTGCGGCGCGGCGGCTGCGCAGGAAGTCGCTCAACTCGGAGAAGTCGGGCATGCGGTGCCTTCCAGTGAGTCCGGTGACGTGCGGCGTGCCCAGGGTGCAACGGCGGCGGTGGCCGGGTGCTTCCCGCGCCGGGTGGTCATGGCGTGACCACCCAGCGCGTGACCAGTCCTCTTCGGGGGCTGGGTAGCAGGCGCGCACGGTCGCAGGATTCCTTCCGTCGAAGCCGTCGTGGCCTGTCGGAGGGAATCCCATGTCTGTCGTCGATGGTGTGGTGGAACGGTCGGTGCCGCCTGGTGGCCCGGGAGATCCGGGGCCCGGGCGGCTGACGTCGCGGATGCGGCTGACGCTGGTGGTGCTGCTGGTCGCGCAGTTCATGCTGGCGGTGGACTTCTCGATCCTGAACGTGGCCCTTCCGGTGATCGGGCGGGGGCTGGGCTTCCCGCTGGCCGGCCTCCAGTGGATCGCGACCGCGTTCGCGTTGCCCGCGGCCGGGTTCACCCTGCTGTTCGGGCGGGTCGCGGACCTGTTCGGGCGGCGCCGGCTGTTCCTGGGCGGCCTGGCCGTGCTGGGGCTGGCCTCGCTGGCCGGGGGACTGGCGACCGGACCCGAAGTCCTCGTCGTGGCCCGGGTGTTCCAGGGCCTGGCCACCGCGGCCGTCACCCCGGCCGGGCTGTCCCTGCTGACCACGGCCTTCCCCGAGGGACCGCTGCGGCAGAAGGCGCTCGGGCTCAACGGGGCGCTGATGTCGGCCGGTTTCACCACCGGCGCCGTCCTCGGCGGGGTGCTCACCGATCTGCTGTCCTGGCGGTGGTCGTTCTTCATCAACGTGCCCGTCGCCGCGGCCGTCCTGGTGATCGCCCCCATGGTCCTGGCCGAGTCCCGGCCCGAGGTGCGGCCCCGGCTGGACCTGCCCGGCGCGCTGACGGTCACCCTCGGCCTGCTCGCCGTCGTGCTCGGCTTCACCCGGGCCGGCGAACACGGCTGGGGCGACCCCGCGGCGCCGCTCGTCCTGGCCGCCGGCGTCGTGCTGCTGGTCGCCTTCTACCTCGTCGAACGGGGAGCGTCAGCGCCCCTCGTCCCGGTCCGGGTGCTGCGCCGGCGCACCGTCGCCTGGGGCAACACCGCCGGTGTCCTCGCCTTCGTCACCGAGACCTCCCTGGTCTTCCTGCTGACCCTCTACCTCCAGCGGGTCCTCGGCTTCTCGCCGCTGGCCGCCGGCCTGTCCTTCGGTGTGCTGGGGCTGGGCACGGTCCTGGGCGGCACCGTCGCGCCCCGCGTGATCGCCCGCGCCGGCACACGCACGACCCTGATCAGCGGCGCCCTCGTGCAAGCCGCCGCGACCGCCGCCCTGCTCGCCCTGGGCACCGGCACGCGGAGCCTCGCCCTGCTGCTGCCCGCGACGTTCGTCGGCGGCGTCGGCAACATGATGCTCATCGTCGGCTTCATGGTCACCGCCACGAGCGGTCTGCCCGACCGGGAGCAGGGCATGGCCACCGGACTGGCCACCATGAGCCAGCAGATCGGCATCACCATGGGCACCCCGGTCATGAGCGCGATCGCCACGGGGGCCTCCGGCATCCTCCCCGGCATCCGTACCGCCGTCGCCGCCAACACGGCCCTGGTCCTCACCGCGGCCCTGATCGCCGCGGCCTTCCTCGCCGACCGCACGTCGGACTGAGCGCCCAGGGGGCAGGAGACCGCCGAGGGCGTCACCGGGGACAATCGGGAACGACCGCCTCGCACCTCGAAAGGTTGCCGATGAAGTACGTCACGGCCGTCTGGCAGGACCACGGCTTCTTCCTCGACCCGCGCGCCTACCTGGACGAACTCCCGCGCCTCGGCGCCCGGTTGCCGCCGGGCGCCCGCGCCTTCGCCTGTGCGCCCGGCCACTACGACATCCCGTCCGCCACCCGCTGCGTGAAGGACCTGGAGCTGGCCGCGATCCGGCCGGCCACCGACAAGAGCGGCGTGCTGGTGCTGGAGTTCGCGCCCAACCGGTGGAAGCACGACGAGGGCCTGCGCATCCGCTACTCGGGCGTGCGGCACTTCTCCATCGACCACCACCGCGCCCTCGACTGGATGCGGGTCGACACCGTACTGCTCGACGAGATCCTCCCGGACGAGGACGGCGGCTGCGCGCACGAGATCGCGCTCACCGACGCGTCGATCACCGTCCGCTGCGACGACCTGGAGGCGGTCTGGTGCGCCCCCGCCCTCACTTGAGGCCGCTGAGCATCACGCCCCGGACGTAGTGCTTCTGGAGCAGCAGGAAGAGGACGAGGATCGGGAGGACGCTGAGGACCAGCGCGGCCATGACGACGGGCATGGTGCGGGTGGGGTCGACGTGGTCCTGGAGGAGCTGGATGCCCACCGGAAGGGTCATCACGTCCGGGTCGGCGGTGGAGATCAGCAGGGCCCAGATGTACTCGTTCCAGGCGTCCACGAAGGTCAGCAGGGCGAGGGTGACCAGGACCGGCTTGGTCTGGGGGAGGACGATCCGCCACCACAGGGTGAACTCGCCCGCCCCGTCGAGCCGCGCGGCCTCCAGGACCTCGTCCGGGATCGCGATCACGAACTGGCGTGTCAGGAAGATCCCGAAGCCGTTGACGAGGAACGGCATCGCGAGCGCCACGATGCTGACGGTCAGCCCCGCGCCGCCGCGCCCGAACAGGTCGTTGCCGCCCGCCAGCGGCCAGTGCGCCAGGATCAGGAAGTGCGGGATGAAGAAGAGGAACGGCGGGAACATCATCGTCGTGAGGACCAGCCGGAAGACCAGGTCCCGGCCTGGGAAGCGCAGCTTGGCCAGCGCGTAGCCGGCCAGCGAGGACGTGAGCAGCACCGAGGCGGTGATCAGCGCCGTCACGGTGACGCTGTTGCGGAACAGCAGCGGAAGGTTCAACTGGCCGATCGCCGCCCGGTAGTTGGCGAGGCCGAACGCCTCGGGCAGGAAGCGGTACGGCAGTCTGCCGGACTCGCCCGGCCCCTTGAACGACGTCATCACCATGTCGAGGAACGGCACCACCATCAGCACGGCACCGGACACCACCAGCAGATACGACAGCAGCGGGAAGCGGCGGCGCCGGCTCACGCGTCCTCCCCCCTGCGCCGGAACAGCCACAGCTGCGCCAGGGTGATCAGCAGGACCACGACGAACAGCACGAACGCCGCCGCACTCGCCGTGCCCCAGTCGCCGTACGAGAACGCCTGCCGGTACATCTCCAGCGCGGCCACCGCGGTCGCGTCCCCGGGGCCGCCCTTGGTCATCACCGTGATCAGCGCGAACGACTGGAGCCCGGTGAGGAACTGGGTGACGCAGACGAACAGCAGCGACGGCCGCAGCAGCGGCAGGGTGATCCGCCAGAAGACGGTGACCGCTCCGGCGCCGTCCAGCGCGGCGGCCTCGTAGTACGTCACCGGGACGGACTTCAGCCCCGCCGTCAGCACGAGGACCGCCGAACCGGCCGACGCCCACGCCTGGACGACCACCACCGCCGGCAGCGCGGTGTGCGGGTCCTGGAGGAACGCGACCGAGCCCAGGCCGAGCGCGTTGAGGACGCCGTTGACCAGCCCGCCCGGCTCGTACATGTACTTCCACACATTGCCGACGGCGACGACGGTCGTGACCATCGGCAGGAAGTACAGCGTGCGCCACAGCCCCTGGAACCGCAGCCTGTCGATGCAGGTGGCGACGGCTACCGACCCGGCGAGCGCGAGCGACACCGTGCCCAGGGCGAACAGCAGGGTGTTGGTCAGGACCGGCGCGAGGAAGGTCGAGCCGTCCGCGAACAGACCGGTGAAGTTGGCCGGTCCCACCGGGCGGATGTCCGACAGGGCGAACCCGGCCCAGCGGGACGTCGACAGCAGCAGCGCGAAGCCGAGCGGCAGGACCAGGAAGACCGCGAAGAACAGCAGCGTCGGGGCCAGGAAGAGGTAGGCGACGGCGGTCTGGCGGCGTCGCGCCCGGTCCCGTCCGGCGCCGGCGGGCGGCGGGCGGTGCGTGGCCGGTCCGGCCGTCCGCGGTGCCAGGGTGTTCACCATGGGCGCGCCACCTCCCGGTCGACCTGGCGGCGGATGGTGCGCAGAGCCCGGTCGACCGACTGCTGACCGGTCCACAACGCCTCGATGTTCGTGCGCAGCAGCGTCTTGGCCTGCTGCGCGCCCGGCCCGTTCGGCTCCGGCACCGCGTAGGCCAGCGCGTCCAGGAAGGGGCGCGTGTTCGGATCGCCGTCCCCGCCCAGCAGGGCCCGCATGTCGTCGTCGCGGCCGGTGAGCGAGCCGACCGCCGCTTGCAGGGCGCTCATCCGGGTCACCGTCGCACCGCCCCGCACCCGGGTCCGGCCGGCGTTGAGCCAGCGCAGGAACTCCCAGGCCGCGTCCGGGTGCCGGCAGGCGGTGTTGACCCCGAGGAGGAAGCCGGTGGAGAGGGTGGCGTGCCGGTCGCCCGCCGCGGGGACCGGCACGGGCGCGACACCGACGTCGCGGTAGTCCGCGCCCATCAGCGGCCTCAGACTCCCCGTCCACCAGCCCGCACCGATCACCATGGCCACCTGCCCGGACGGGAACGCCTGGTAGACATTGACACCGGGGGCGCTCGCACCGCTGGAGACCAGCCGGTGCTCCAGCTCGAACACCGCGCGCCCGGCCGGCGAGTCGAGAGCGGTGCGGCCGCCGTCCGGCGTGACGAAGCCGCCGCCGGCCGCGTTCAGCAGGGCGAGGGTCTGGCCGACGGTGGTGGAGTCGTCGTACACGGACAGTCCGAACCCCTGGACCAGGGTGTTGCCGTACCGGTCCCGTCGCATGGTGCGGGCCGCCGCCTCCTCCAACTCGGGCCAGGTGCGGGGAGGTTCCGCGATGCCGGAGGCGCGCAGCAGCCGGGAGTTGTAGTAGAGGGCGTACGTCTGCACCTCGGTGGGGTAGCCGTAGACGCGGCCCGCCACCGAGGCGCCGCCGACCGCGGCCGCGCGGTAGCCGCGCCTGATCTCCTCGGCGTGTTCCGGCGGGGCGGGCCGCAGCACACCGGCCCGCACCAGCTGGCCGGTCCACAGGCAGTACGGCTGGACGATGTCGGCGCCCTGACCGGCCGCCTGCCGGACCATGAAGGTGGTCAGCAGATCGGTGAACTCCACCGCTTCGGTGCGCACCTTGACCCGGTCGTGGGTGGCGTTCCACTCGTCGACCGGGTCCTGGAGTGCCTTGCGGAGCACCCCGCTGGAGTAATGGGAGAGCAGGGTGAGGACGATCGGGTCCCCGGGGCGGCCGGTGCCCTGGTGCCGGCCGGCGCAGCCCGCGGTGAGCAGGGCGGAGGGCAGCGCGAGCGCGAAGCGCCGCCGGCTCGGGCCGCGCCCGGGCCGCGTCACCGGTCCGCCTCCCGGCGCAGCACCCGGAACACCCGGGTCGTGGTGAAGCCGGCCGCACGGTACAGATGGCCCGCCGGGGACCGTTCGCCGGTCCACAGGAACCACGCGCCGTGCGCCCCGTGCGCCCGCATGCGGCCGAGGACCAGGTGCAGCAGTACCTTGCCCAGCCCGGTGCCGCGCATCGGCGCCAGCACCCCGAACGGCCCGAACCGCTCCGGCGCCGACTCGTACGCGCCGTGCATCGCCCAGCCGACGAGACGCCCCGCGGGTTCCCGGGCGACGACGATCCGCTCCGGCGGCGTGCCCGAGAGCAGACTCTCGCGGATCGCGCGCGCCCAGTCGGGGGTGAAGTGGTCGCGGGCCAGGGCGATCAGCTCCACCAGGTCGTCGTCGGCCGGCGTTTCGAACCGGTAGCCCCGCGCGACCAGTTCGTCCCGGCGCCGGGCGACGGCCGCGGGCAGCCGGTAGCCGACCAGGGAGCGGTCCATCGCCGCCGCCTCGTACAGCGTCCGGAAGCCCAGCGAGTCGAGGAGCTTCGCCGCCTGTGGGTACGTTTCGGCGTCCAGGCCAGGCAGCAGGTAGTTCGGGGTGTAGGAGGAGAAGTCCACCCTGGTGCGGCCGTGCGCGCGCAGCCAGTCGAGGGCCTCGGTCAGCAGCAGCCGGCCGAGGCCCTGCCCACGCGCGGCCGGATCGATGAAGAAGAACGGGACCCAGCCCTGCCGCGGTTCCGCGTCGGTGCCGTACAGCGGGGTCAGCCGGCGCACCGCGTAGGCCGCGCCCGCGATGCTCCCGTCCCCGGCCACCGCGACCCGCAGGCCCTCGGGGTCGAAGTTGGCGTCCAGCAGCACGAGCGAACGCAAGCGCTGCGGGCTGATCGGGTCGGCCGGCGCGCTCCGGTTCCAGGCCTCGGCCAGCGAAGGCCCGTCACCGACCCGGAACCCGCGAACCACGGTGTCCACGAGCGGAGTTGATGTCATCGGCGGGTCGTCCTCCCGGCTCTCAGCGGTACAGCAGTACGTCGTCGCCCGCCCACTCCCGCGGCGGCGCGGGCGGATCGCACAGCGGCAGCGGGTCCTGGCCCGCGTCGATGGTGTGCCGCAACCGGTCGGAGCCCCACAGCAGATCGATGAAGTGCCGGTGCCCGGTGGGGCCTTGCGCGGTGTGCCAGGCGAAGTCGGCCGGGTACAGGCGCCGCAGTGTGGCGAGCATCGCGACGGCGGTGAGCACGGGCCGGAACACCGCGCGGTCGGTGACGTGCAGCTGCACTCCGCGCAGCGGCTGCCCGGCGTGTTTGTGGAAGGCCGGGACGAAGTGCAGCTCGCGGAAACGCACTCCGGGCAGGGCGAGTTCGGCGAGCGCGGGCGCGAACCGGCCGTCGAGGTAGGGCGCCCCGACGATCTCGAAGGGCTGGGTGGTGCCCCGGCCCTCGGAGAGGTTCGTACCCTCGAACAGACAGGTGCCGGGGTAGACGGCGGCGGTCGCGGGCGTCGGCATGTTCGGCGAGGGCGCGACCCAGGGCAGCCCGGTGGCCCCGGCGTCCCGGTCGCGCGTCCAGCCGGCGGCCTCGATCACGGTCAACCCGGCGGGCCGGCCGGCGAGTTCGGGAACGGCCCGCGCGTTGAACCAGCGGGCGAGTTCCCCGCACGTGAGCCCGTGCCGGACGGGGACGGGCGCGCGTCCCACGAAACTCGCCCAGCGGGGGTCGAGCAGCGGTCCCTCGCCGACGAGCCCGCCGAGCGGGTTGGGCCGGTCGGCGACGACGAACCGCACACCGGTACGGGCCGCCGAGACCATCAGGTCGAACATGGTCCAGACGTAGGTGTAGAACCGGGCCCCGACGTCCTGGAGGTCGTACACCAGCGTGTCCACGCCGCTGCCCGTCAGCAGCTTGTCGAGGCGCTCGCCCGTGCACCGGTAGGTGTCGTGGACCGGCAGTCCGGTGACCGGGTCCGTCCGGACGGTCCCGCCCTCGCCGGCCTGGCCGCTTCCGTGCAGCCCGTGCTCCGGCCCGAACAGCGCCACCAGCCGTGCGCCGGCCTCCAGCAGCGAGGGCGCGAGGGGGCGCAGATCCGGGAGGACCCCCGTGTGATTGGTCACCAGTCCCAGCCGTCCGCCCCCGGCCAGGCCGGGCGACGCGCACAGCCGCGTGCTCCCGGTCCGCACCGCGCCACGCCCGTCCGCGCTCATCCCTCGCCCCGTCTGCCGGTCACCTCTCGAAACGGTGGTCCGAAATGTACAGGGATGTACGCCGACAGTTCGCGATTGACGAGGGTTTTGAACGCGTTCAATTTAACGTACGCTCTGCGCATGAGCGACAGAGCCGCCCTTCTGAAGGGCATTCGCGGCTGGCTGGTCTTCTTCGTGGTGTGCCTGGTGCTGAGCGGGGCCACGGCCTTTCCGCTGGTGCACGAACTGCGCTGGACCGAAGGCGTGTTGCGGGCGCTGGCGGTGCCGGACCGGCTGCCGGGGCTGACGGAGTGGATCGGACGGGTGCGCGGCGGGCTCGACACCGTGGACGAGAAGTACCCGTTCGTGCTCTACGGCACGGACTGGCTGGCGTTCGCCCATCTCGTCATCGCGGTCGCCTTCTACGGCCCGTACCGCGATCCGGTGCGCAACATCTGGGTGATCGAGTTCGGGATGATCGCCTGCGCCGGCATCATCCCGCTCGCCCTCGTCTGCGGACCGGTCCGGGGCATCCCCTTCTGGTGGTCCCTGATCGACATGTCGTTCGGCGTCTTCGGGGTCGTCCCGCTGTACGTCGTGCGCCAAAAGATCAAGCGGCTCGCGGCGCTGACCGGCGCCGGGGCCGTCGCCGTCGCGCCCGCCCGCACCTGACCCGGCGCCACCGGACCGCGCTCAGGGCTCCGCCCGCGCGAGCTGCCACGGACTCGGACCCGTGCCGTACCGCCACGCCTCCAGGTCCTGGCCGTTCACGCAGACGATGCCGCACTCGGCCGCGTACTCGAGGGCGGGCGTGGTGAAGTCGCTCGTGGTGACCAGCGCCGCGACATCGGCCTCGTGGATGGTGAAGCAGGTCCCGCCGAACCGCTGCATGTCCTGCGAACCGACCTTGTGGGCCTCGCCGTACAGCTTGCACTGGATGACCACGCGCAGGCCGTCCGCCGTGTGCGCGATGACGTCCGCCCCCAAGTCGCCCGCGCCGCCGACGACTTCCACGGACCGGCAGTCGTCGCGGACGCACAGCTCGGCCACGGCCTGCTCGAACCCGTCGGGGTCCAGCTCGGCGTAGTCGGCGGGCGGGCCGGGAACGCCGAGGTGTTCGGTGATCTCCTCGTCCTGCCGGGCGGCGACGGGCACGGTCGCCGCCACCTCCGGCTCCTCCGGGCGCACGGCGCCCGCGGACGGCTCCGCGGCCCGGCCGCCCTCGAAGGCCGTCGGCCCGTTCGCCCCCACCGCCCCGCCGCCCAGGCTGTCGGCCGCCTCCTCCGCCGCCTCCTCCAGCGCCCGCGCGGCCCGGCGCGCGCATCGCGCGGCCGACCAGCGGCGCCACCTGGACCGGGACAGCAGCGCGACCGCGACCGCCAGCATCAGCAACGCGCCGACCCACGACGGACGGTGCTCCACGGCGGCCGCCGCGGTACGGACCACGAAGCCGAGCAGGCACAGGGCGACCGCCAGCAGCAGGAAGAACAGGGCGGTCGCGCGCAGGTCGAAGCGCCGGTCGTCGCGGCCGCGCCGCCCTGGGCGTATGGGTATGGTCACGCGGGATTCCTCCTGGCCGGGGTCTTCGGAACTCGGTGGCCCGTCACGCGTCGACGGCGGCCGCGGGCGGCCGGAAGCAGGCGACGATGTCCTTGCCCCGGGGGCAGCGGTGGACCTCCCACTCGTGGGCGAGGGCGTCGACCAGCAGCAGCCCGCGCCCGCCCGGGGCGCCGGCGTCGGGGCGCCGTTGCTCGGGCAGCCTGGAATCGGCGTCGTGCACGGTCACATGGAGGCAGCCCTCGTCCCAGGTGAGGATCAGCTGCGCCGTGCTGTGGGCGTGCACGTGGGCGTTGGTGACGAGCTCGGAGACGGTCAGCAGTACCGAATCCACCAGCTCCGGCGCCGTCCGCGTCCAGCCGAGCGTCTCCAGATGCGCCCGTGTCCAGTCCCTGGCCGCTTTCACCCCGCTGCTCACGGGCAGGGTGCGTGCCCATCCCACAGCCTTCAACGAGGACCCGTCTTCCACTGTCTCCTCCTTCGGCGACCGGCCGTACCCCTTCCGTGTGCCCGCGTTCGGCGGATACACCTGCCGGTGATGCGGACGCCCGCCGGGGCGGCCGGCTTACGGCCGGGCGAGGGCCGCGAGGACGATCCGCCGGGTGACGGCGTTCACCGAATCGCCCTTGGCGTCGGTGGCGACCGAGTAGACCAGGGGGCGGCGCAGGTCGCGGCGAGCGCGGCCCGCAACGCCGCCGCGTCCGGGGCGGTGTTCCGGTGGGAGGCGGGCGCGGCGGGGGCAGCTGGGGCACCGGCGGACAGGGGCCAGGGTCAGGGTGGTGGCGGTGAGCATCGCGGCGCGGGTGCGCGGACGCATGCGGGCTCCGCGGGGATTCGGTGGCCGGGACGCGATCGGTCTCCGGTGTGCCGCACCCCGTACGGATCATCACCGAGGAGGGCGCCCCACCCCGGTACCGCTCCAGGTAACCCGACTCAGCAGTAAGGGAGTCGTAGGGGGCCTTCCCCGGGGAGCCGCCGCGGTGGCTACCGGCGGGTCCTCCGCGGGAGTTCGCGGGGGGTCGAACGCAGATGGTGCAGGACGTCGATGCGGTTCGTGGTGATCGAGTCCACGCCCTGGTCCAGCAGCCGGGAGAGGGCGCGCCGGGTGTCCGGGGTCCAGACGGAGACGAGCTGCCCGTCCCGGTGGACGCGGGCGACCAGGTCCCGGTCCACCAGGGAGAAGCGGTAGTTGAGCCAGCGCGGGCGGATCGCGGCCAGCAGCGCGGGCCGGGGCGGGGCCAGCGTCGTCCAGGTCAGGGCGATCTCGGCGGCCGGGTCGGCGGCGCGGACGGTGAGCATGGTCTCCGCGCCCGCGCTGTAGTACACCCGCTCCCCGGCCCCGCTCTGCCGGACGACGTCCAGGATCCGGTCCATCGTCCGCCGGGTGACCCGCCCGCACAGGTCCACCATCACCCGGCTGTCACCGGTCGCGGCCAGCGCCTGCGCCAGCGTCGGCACCCGGCCGCCGGTGAGAGCGCGCACCTCGTCGGCGGACAGCGCGCCCAGCGGCCGGTCCAGCTCCCACAGCCGCTCCAGGGTGTCGTCGTGCAGCAGCACGGGCACGCCGTCACGGGTGAGCCGTACGTCGATCTCGACCACGTCCGCGCCCCGGTCGAGCGCGGAACGCAGCGAGTCGAGGGTGTTCTCGCGGAAGCGGTAGGGGTCGCCGCGGTGGGCCACGGCGGTCACGTTCTGCATGGCCCCCATTGTGGTGCGCCTCAGCCGGCGAGCCAGCGCGAGGTGTACGTGTCGATCTCCGCCCCGATCCGCGCCTTGCCCGCCGGGTCCAGGAAGGACGCCTCCACGGCGTTCTTGGCGAGGTCCGCGAGGCCGCGCTCGTCCAGGTCGAGGAGGCGGGCGGCCACCGCGTACTCGTTGTTGAGGTCGGTGCCGAACATCGGCGGGTCGTCGGAGTTGACCGTGATCAGCACGCCCGCCTTCGCGAACTCCTTGATCGGGTGCTCGTCCAGGCTGCGGACCGCGCGCGTGGCGATGTTGGAGGTCGGGCAGACCTCCAGCGGGATGCGCCGCTCGGCGAGGTGCGCGAGCAGCGCCGGGTCCTGTGCGGAGCTGGTGCCGTGCCCGATGCGCTCGGCGCGCAGCTCGCCCAGCGCGTCCCACACCGTCTGCGGGCCGGTGGTCTCGCCGGCGTGCGGCACGGAGCGCAGACCGGCGGCGATGGCCCGGTCGAAGTACGGCTTGAACTGCGGGCGGGGCACGCCGATCTCGGGGCCGCCCAGCCCGAACGACACCAGGCCCTCCGGGCGGATCCGGTCGTCGGTGGCGAGCCGGGCGGTCTCCTCGGCGGACTCCAGACCGGCCTCGCCGGGGATGTCGAAGCACCAGCGCAGCGCGGTGCCGAAGTCGGCCTCGGCGGCCTTGCGGGCGTCCTCGATCGCGGCCATGAAGGCCCGCTCGTCTATGCCGCGCCGGGTGGAGGAGTACGGCGTGATCGTCAGCTCGGCGTAGCGCACCTGCTGGCGGGCCAGGTCGCGGGCCACCTCGTAGGTGAGCAGCCGGACGTCCTCCGGCGTGCGGATCAGGTCCACCACCGACAGGTACACCTCGATGAAGTGCGCGAAGTCGGTGAAGGTGAAGTACTCGGCCAGGGCCTCGGGGTCGGCGGGCACCTTGGAGTCCCGGTGGCGGGCGGCCAGCTCCGAGACGATGCGGGGGGAGGCGGAGCCCACGTGGTGGACGTGCAGTTCGGCCTTGGGCAGTCCGGCGATGAACGCCCGCAGGTCGCGGTCGGCCGTGCCGGCGGCGGGTACGGAACTGTCGGTCAAGGGGTCCTCCCCGAGCAGGGCGCCGGCGGGCCCTCACGGGCGCGGCGCGGGTGATCGGCTGATCGTCGGAGGACATCGTAGGCCGGGGGAGGGGCGGCGGTGGGGCGCGGGTCCCGGGCGGGAGCCGGCGGCGGGGGCCGGGGGCGGTGCGCTTGCGCGCGGGGCGGTCGAGGCGGGGCGGCGGGACTAGGGCGGCGGACCGGCGCCTGGAGGGGGGCGCCCGCGGCGGGACCGGCCGGTCCGGGCGGGCCGGGGAGGCCTTAGCATGGCGGGACGAACGACCGAGGGGGAAGTGCGCGTGACAGACGGAACGCAGTCCAGTGGGGCGGCCGGAGGCGGCCACGACCCGTGGGCGCCGCCCGAGCAGCGGCCGTCGCTGGAGAAGAACCAGCCCACCGCACCGGCTCCGGCGCAGCCGCCCTCCGTGCACGACCAGGCCACCGTGACCGACCTGCCGACCGGCGGTCACGCGCAGCCCAACTTCGCCCCGCCCGGCGCGGCCGGCCCGGGCTTCGGCGCGCCCACCCCGCCGCCGCCCGCGTTCGGAGCACCGGTCCCCGGCGCGGGCGAGCCGGTGCCGCCCCCGCCGATCGCGCCGACCGGCCCCGGCATGCCCCCGGCGCCCGCGCCCGCGCCCGCCCCCGGCGGATACGGCTACCCCGGCTACCCGGCGGGGAGCTACGGCTGGACCGGCATGCCCATGGCCCCGCAGAACGGCATGGGCACCGCGGCGATGGTGCTCGGCATCCTGTCGATCTGCCTGTTCTGCCTGTACGGCGTCGTCTCCCTGGTGCTGGGCATCCTCGCGGTGGTCTTCGGCATCAAGGGCCGCCGGCGGGCCGAGCGCGGCGAGGCCACCAACCACGGGCAGGCCCAGGCGGGCCTGATCATGGGCGTCATCGGCATCGTGGTCGGCGTCGCCATGATGGTGCTGCTGCTGGTGATCGGCATCAGCGCCTTCAACGACGACTCGTCCAGCGACGACCCGTACTACGGCTCGGCCCACTCCCTTGCGGCCACGGTGGCGACGGGACGCTGACCCACGGGCTCGGCGCCGCCGAGCCGATCCCGGTGGCCCGGCCCCCTGGGCCACCGGCCCGCCGTCGGCGGGTCGGGCGCGGTCCTGTTCGCGCGGACCGGCCCGGCACCGCGGTTCGGGCAGGCCCCCCGAATCCCGGCTCTACCGCCCCGCCAGTTCCGCCCGTGCCTCCATCAGCGCGAAGCCCAGCAGGTTCAGGCCGCGCCAGTGCTCCGGGTCCGACGCCGCCTCGTCGGTCGCCGCCAGGCCGATGCCCCACACCCGGTCCAGCGGGCTCGCCTCGACCAGGACGCGGTCGCCCGTGCCCAGCAGGAAGGCGCGCAGGGTGTCGTCGGAGGCGAACTTGTGGACGCTGCCCTCGACCACGATGCGGAAGCGCTCCCGCTCCCATATCGCCTCGTCGAAGTCGCGGACCAGGCGGCCCGCCTTCTTGGCCTCGGCGGGATGGGCCGCGGAGAGCACCCGCTCCTCCGCCCGCTCGTCGCCGAACAGACGGGCCTTGGCCGCCATCATCCAGTGCTCGGCCGTCGCGTAGCGCTTTCCGTCGACCACGAACGGCGACGGCCACCACTGGCTGAGACAGCTCGCGCCGATCGTGCCGTCCGGCCGGGGCCGGTGGCCCCAGAAGTGCAGGTACTTCACGCGCGACCCCGCACGGACCTCGCTGACCAGGGCTTCCATCCCGTTGATCTTCCCCATGCACGCGAGTCTGGCACGCACCACTGACACACCGTCCGCCTTTTCCACACCCGACTCGACACCTGGTCGACAGATTCCGTCGCGTAACCAAAAGGCAACAACGGAATCACTTGTTGGAGGCTAACGGCTCTGTCAGGATCGGCACTCAAATCGAGCTGGAGCTACGCCACCCACCCCTGACGCGGGGTGCAGGGCGGAGGAGAGCGACATGCACAACCCGGGCACCGCCACCCAGGAACGATTTCCCGCCGAGGACCGTTTCGCCGACGGCGCGCAGTTCATCGACGGCCGTCTGACCAGGGGCACTTCGGGCCGCACCCACGCCGTGATCGACCCGGCCACCGGCACCGAGGTGTTCACCTACGACCTGGCCGGCACCGACGACGTCGACGCGGCCGTCGAGGCCGCACGCGCCGCCTTCCCCGGCTGGGCCTCGGCCACCCCGGGCGAGCGCTCGGACGCCCTGCACCGCTTCGCCACCGTGCTCGCCGACCGCGCCGAGGAGTTCGCCCGCGCCGAGTCCCTTCAGTGCGGCAAGCCGCTGAAGCTCAGCCGCGAGTTCGACGTCCCGGGGACCGTCGACAACACCGCCTTCTTCGCCGGTGCCGCCCGGCACCTCCAGGGGCAGTCGGCCGGCGAGTACTCCGGCGACCACACGTCGTACGTCCGGCGCGAGCCGATCGGCGTCGTCGGCTCCATCGCGCCCTGGAACTACCCGCTCCAGATGGCCGCCTGGAAGGTGCTCCCGGCGATCGCCGCGGGCAACACCATCGTGCTGAAGCCCGCCGAGCTGACCCCGCTGACCTCCCTGCTCTTCGCCCTTGCCGCCACCGACGCGGGCCTGCCGGACGGCGTGGTCAACATCGTCACCGGCACCGGCCGGGAGGCCGGCGAGCACCTGGTCGGCCACCCCGACGTGGCGATGACCTCCTTCACCGGGTCCACCGGCGTGGGCAAGCGCGTCGCCGAGGTCGCCACCGCGACCGTCAAGCGGCTCCACCTGGAGCTGGGCGGCAAGGCCCCGTTCGTCGTCTTCGACGACGCCGACCTGGAGGCCGCCGTCCACGGCGCCGTCGCCGGCGCGCTCATCAACACCGGCCAGGACTGCACCGCCGCCACCCGCGCCTACGTACAGCGGCCGCTGTACGAGGAGTTCGTCGCGCGCACCGCCGCCCTGATGGAGACCGTGCGGCTCGGCGACCCGTTCGCCCCCGGCACCGACCTCGGCCCCCTCATCTCGCACGCCCAGCGCGACCGGGTCGCCGGCTTCGTGGACCGCGCCCGCGCCTACGCCCGCGTGGTGACCGGCGGCGAGGCCCCCGGCGGCGACCTGGCGAAGGGCGCCTACTACCGGCCCACCTTGATCGCCGGCGCCCCGCAGGACAGCGAGATCGTCCAGTCCGAGATCTTCGGCCCGGTCCTGGTCGTCCTGCCCTTCGACAGCGACGACGAGGGCATCCGGCTGGCCAACGACACCCCCTACGGCCTCGCCGCCTCCGCCTGGAGCCGCAGCGTCTACCGGGCCAACCGCGCCACCCGCGACATCAAGGCGGGCTGCGTCTGGATCAACGATCACATCCCGATCATCAGCGAGATGCCGCACGGAGGCTACAAGGCGTCCGGCTTCGGCAAGGACATGTCGGTGTACTCCTTCGAGGAGTACACGCAGGTCAAGCACGTAATGTTCGACAATACGGCGGTCGCCCGCAAGGACTGGCACCGCACGATCTTCGGCGACCGGTAGGAGCCGCCGCGCCCTCGGCCGCAAAACCTCCCCCACCCGCGGCCCGCTCCTCGCCGGGTACCACTCCCCTCCGAAAGGCCACCACGCGCATGGAGAGTTACGAGCCCGACCGCCTGACAGCGGTCGAACTGGCCGCCATACGCCGTAGTTTCCGCAGCGGCAGGGCCGCGCTGACCCGCCGTTCGCTGCTGCGCGCCTCCGCCGGGGGCGCGCTCGCGATCGGCGGACTCGGGACCCTGAGCGCCTGCGGCATCCCCGCCGCGACCAAGGACCAGGGCGGCGTCTCCGCCGACGACCACTCGGCCGACGAGAAGGTCGTCAACTTCTCCAACTGGCCCGAGTACATCGACGTGGACGGCAAGGGCAAGCGCCACCCCACGCTCGATGCGTTCGCCAAGCGGTCCGGCATCCAGGTCAAGTACACCGAGGACATCAACGACAACGACGAGTTCTTCGGCAAGGTCCAGCCGGAGCTCGCCGCCGGCCAGGACACCGGCCGCGACCTCATCGTGCTCACCGACTGGCTCGCCGCCCGCATGATCCGGCTCGGGTACGTCCAGAAACTCGACGCGGCCAACCTGCCGCACGCCTTCGCCAACCTGTCGGACCAGTTCCGCGACCCCGACTGGGACCCCGGTCGCGCCTACTCCTACCCCTGGCAGGGCATCTCCACCGTCGTCGCCTTCAACAGGAAGGCCCTCGGCGGCATCGAGGTGAAGTCGGTCTCCGACCTGCTCGACAACCCCAGGCTCAAGGGCCGCGTCGGCATGCTGACCGAGATGCGCGACACCATCGGCATGGTCCTGCTCGACATGGGCAAGGACCCGGCCAAGTTCACCGACGACGACTACGACGCGGCCATCGCCCGCGTCCAGAAGGCCGTCGACAAGGGCCAGATCCGCCGCTTCACCGGCAACGACTACACGTCCGACCTGGCCAAGGGCGACCTCGCCGCCTGTGTCGCCTGGGGCGGCGACATCGTCCAGCTCCAGGCGGACAACCCGGACGTCGACTACGTCATCCCGGACAGCGGCTACATGACGTCGACCGACAACCTGATGGTCCCGAACAAGGCGCGCCACAAGACGAACGCCGAGCGGCTCATCGACTACTACTACGAGCCCGAGCCCGCCGCCGAACTCGCCGCCTACGTCAACTACGTGAGCCCCGTCGCGGGAGTGGTTCCCTATCTCTCCAGGATCGACAAGTCGGCCGCGAGCAATCCGCTGATCGTGCCCGACAAGGCGATGCAGGCGAAGTCCCATGCCTTCCGCGCCCTGACGCAGAAGGAAGAGACCGCCTACCAGCAGAAGTTCTCGAAGCTCACAGGGGCGTGACGACCACGATGACGACAGACAACAGCGGCGACGTCCGCCTCTCCGGTATCGGCAAGACCTACGGCGCCTTCACCGCCGTACACCCGCTGGACCTGACCGTTCCCCAGGGTTCCTTCTTCGCCCTGCTCGGCGCGTCCGGCTGCGGCAAGACCACCACCCTGCGCATGATCGCGGGCCTGGAGCAGCCGACGAGCGGCACCGTGCACCTCGGCGACCAGGACGTCACCCACCTGCCGCCGTACAAACGGCCGGTCAACACGGTCTTCCAGTCCTACGCGCTCTTCCCGCACCTCGACATCTTCGAGAACGTCGCGTTCGGGCTGCGCCGGCGCGGCATCAAGAGCGTCAAGAAGCAGGTGGAGGAGATGCTGGAGCTGGTCCAGCTCGGCGAGCAGGCGCGCAAGAAGCCGCACCAGCTCTCCGGCGGCCAGCAGCAGCGCGTCGCCGTCGCCCGCGCGCTGATCAACCACCCCAAGGTGCTGCTGCTCGACGAGCCGCTGGGCGCCCTGGACCTGAAGCTGCGCCGCCAGATGCAACTGGAGCTCAAGCGCATCCAGACCGAGGTCGGCATCACCTTCATCCATGTCACCCACGACCAGGAGGAGGCCATGACCATGGCCGACACGGTCGCGGTGATGAACGGGGGCCGCGTCGAGCAGCTGGGCGCGCCCACCGACCTGTACGAGAACCCGAAGACCACCTTCGTCGCCAACTTCCTCGGCACCTCCAACCTGATCGAGGCCGAGGTCGACACCAAGGACGGCGAGGACGTCGTGGTCAAGGCCGGCGGCGGCAAGCTGGTGCTGCCCACCGCGCGGTGCAGCGCGCCCGCCCCGGCCGGCGGCAAGGTGCTGGTCGGCATCCGCCCCGAGAAGATCGCGCTCGCCCACGCCGACGACGCGGGCGCCGTCCCCGAGGGCCGCAACCGCCTCACCGGGAAGATCGCCGACGCCAGCTTCATCGGCGTCTCCACCCAGTACGTCATCGACAGCCCGGCCTGCGCCGGACTCTCGGTCTACGTCCAGAACGTCGAGCGGGACGCCCGGCTGGTCCCCGGCGCGGACGTCGTCCTGCACTGGAGCCCCGCGCACACCTTCGGCCTCGACGCGACCCAGGCCATCGACGCGGGCACCGAGGAAGAGGTCGCCGCCTGATGTCGACGCTCACCGAGGCGCCCCCGCCGCTCGCCCCCGCCGAACCGGAGGCCAAGGCCCCCCGCAAACGCGGCCGGTTCACGCCGTACTGGCTGCTGCTGCCCGGCATCCTGTGGCTGATCGTCTTCTTCGCGCTGCCCCTGGTCTACCAGGCCTCCACGTCCGTGCAGACGGGCTCCCTGGAGGAGGGCTACAAGGTCACCTGGCACTTCGCGACCTACTGGGACGCCCTGTCCGAGTACTGGCCGCAGTTCCTGCGCTCCCTGTGCTACGCGGCCGGCGCCACCGTGGGGTGCCTGCTGCTCGGCTACCCGCTGGCCTATCTGATCGCGTTCCGCGCGGGCCGCTGGCGCAACCTGATCATGATCCTGGTGATCGCGCCGTTCTTCACCAGCTTCCTGATCCGCACCCTGGCCTGGAAGACGATCCTCGCGGACAACGGCCCGATCGTGCACGCGCTGAACTCGCTGCACGTCCTGGACCTCACCAACTGGCTCGGCTGGACGGCCGGCGACCGGGTGCTGGCCACCCCGCTCGCGGTGGTGTGCGGGCTGACGTACAACTTCCTGCCGTTCATGATCCTGCCGCTGTACACCTCGCTGGAGCGGATCGACGGGCGGCTGCACGAGGCGGCCGGCGACCTGTACGCCAAGCCGTGGACCACCTTCCGCAAGGTGACCTTCCCGCTGTCGATGCCGGGCGTGGTCTCCGGCACGCTGCTCACGTTCATCCCGGCGGCCGGTGACTACGTCAACTCCGAACTCCTCGGCTCCACCGACACCCGCATGATCGGCAATGTGATCCAGACGCAGTTCCTGCGCATCCTCGACTATCCGACGGCCGCGGCCCTCTCCTTCATCCTCATGGCCGCGATCCTGGCCATGGTGACCATCTACATCCGCCGGTCCGGGACGGAGGACCTGGTCTAAATGCCCGTCGTCAACTGGCTCAAGCGCCGTCTCGTCGTCATCGCGGGACTTTTCACCCTCGCCTATCTGCTGCTGCCGAACGTCATCGTCACGGTGTTCTCCTTCAACAAACCGAAGGGGCGCTTCAACTACCAGTGGCAGCAGTTCTCGCTGGACGCGTGGAAACAGCCGTGCGGCGTCGCCGACATGTGCGGCTCGCTGTCCATCAGCCTCCAGATCGCCGTCTGGGCGACGCTCGGCGCCACCGTCCTCGGCACGATGATCGCCTTCGCGCTGGTCCGCTACCGCTTCCGCGCCCGCGGCGCCATCAACTCGCTGATCTTCCTGCCGATGGCGATGCCCGAGGTCGTCATGGCGGCCTCGCTGCTCACCCTCTTCCTCAACCTGGGCGCGCAGCTCGGCTTCTGGACGATCCTGATCGCGCACATCATGTTCTGTCTCAGCTTCGTCGTCACCGCGGTCAAGGCGCGTGTGATGTCGATGGACCCGCGCCTGGAGGAGGCCGCCCGGGACCTTTACGCCGGGCCCGTGCAGACCTTCCTGCGGGTCACCCTGCCGATCGCGGCACCCGGAATCGCCGCGGGCGCGCTGCTGTCCTTCGCGCTGTCCTTCGACGATTTCATCATCACCAATTTCAATGCCGGTTCGACCGTCACCTTCCCCATGTTCGTGTGGGGTTCGGCGCAGCGCGGAACGCCCGTGCAGATCAATGTGATCGGTACGGCGATGTTCCTCCTCGCGGTGCTGTTCGTTCTGGTATCGATGCTGATCACGAACCGCCGTAACCATCAGAAGGCGTAAGCCGAAAAGCGCACAGCCCTGTAGGGAGTTGAAATCATGGCCCCGAGCGCCATGAGTCGTGGCAAAGACAACTGGATCGCCTCTCTCTCGGAAGCCCAGCCGGTCCCGTACTGGCTGGAAGACCCTGGAAAGCCGCAGCCCGAGCCCGCCCTGACCGGCCCCGAGACCTGCGACCTGCTGGTCGTCGGCGGCGGGTACAGCGGACTGTGGACCGCGCTGTGCGCCAAGGAGCGCGACCCGCGGCGGGACGTCGTCCTGCTGGAAGGCCGCGAGGTGGGCTGGGCCGCCTCCGGCCGCAACGGCGGCTTCTGCGCCGCCTCCCTCACCCACGGCCTGCCCAACGGCCTGACCCGCTGGCCCGACGAGATCCACAGACTGGAGGAGCTGGGCCGGCGCAACCTCGACGAGATCGAGGCGGCCGTGGCCCGGTACGGCATCGACTGCGAGTTCGAGCGCACCGGCGAGATCGACGTGGCCACCGAGACCTACCAGGCCTGGGAGCTGCGCGACTGGCACCGGGAACTGGAGGAGCGGGGCCTCGCGGACGGGATCGACTTCCTGGACGCCGACGCCGTGCGCGCCGAGGTGAACTCGCCGACCTTCCAGGCCGGTCTGTGGGACCGCCGGGGCGTCGCCATGCTGCACCCGGCGAAGCTCGCCTGGGGTCTGAAGCGCGCGTGCCTCCGGCTCGGGGTGCGGGTGTACGAGCACACGCCCGCGCTCACCCTGAAGCAGTACGGCGCCGGGATGGCGGTGCGCACCCCCTACGGCGCCGTACGGGCCCGCAAGGTGGCGCTCGGCACCAACATCTTCCCCAGTCTGCTGCGGCGTGTGCGCTCGTACACCGTTCCGGTCTACGACTACGCGCTGATGACCGAGCCGCTGAGCCCCGAGCAGCTGTCGGCCGTCGGCTGGCGGGGCAGGCAGGGGCTGGGGGACAGCGCCAACCAGTTCCACTACTTCCGGCTGTCCGCGGACAACCGCATCCTGTGGGGCGGTTACGACGCCGTCCACCACTACGGCGGCCGGGTGCGGGCGGAGTACGACGACCGCCCGGAGACGTACGCCAAGCTCGCGGGGCACTTCTTCACCTGCTTCCCGCAGCTGGAGGGCCTGCGCTTCACCCACGCCTGGGGCGGCGCGATCGACACCTGCTCCCGCTTCTCGGCGTTCTTCGGCACCGCCCACCAGGACAAGGTGGCGTACGCCGCGGGCTACACCGGCCTCGGCGTCGGCGCGACCCGCTTCGGCGCCAACGTGATGCTGGACCTGCTGGACGGGGAGCGCACCGAGCGCACCGAACTGGAGATGGTGCGCAAGCGGCCGCTGCCGTTCCCGCCGGAGCCGTTCGCCTGGACCGGCATCGCCCTCACCAAGTGGTCCCTGGCCCGCGCGGACGCCCATGGCGGCCGGCGGAACCTGTGGCTGCGCACGATGGACCGGCTTGGGCTGGGCTTCGACAGCTGACCGGTCGCGTACGCCGCCGGTTGTCGCACCCCAGGCGATGTGACCCAAGCCACTTACCCGGGGATCGGAACCCGCGTAATGCTCCCGGGCGGCCTCCCTCTCTCCTCCCGACGCGACCGCGTCGCCCATCCGGAGAGAGGGAGGCCCGCTGATGACGGGGACGAAGACGGCGGTGGAGTGGCTGGCGGCCGTGGCGCCGGACCCCGAGTCCTGCCGCTGGGAATGGGAGCGCAGCCCGCACGGGATCGCGCTGCTGCCCGCCGGTCACGCCTGGGACGTGCTGATCCTGCCGGCCCACCTGGGCTATCCGACCCTGGACGTGCTGACCCGGCTGCTGGACCGGACGGGCCCGGTGCTCGCCGACTTCGGCGACAACCGGGTCGGGTTCTTCGTGCCGCCGGGCACCGCGGGCCGCTGGCTCGGTACCGGGGTCCGCACCGCGGGGGCCGGCACCTGGATCGTCGTACCGCACCCGGGCCGCACCGCCCGGGGCGTGCGCTGGCTGGTGCCGCCGGACGGCTCGGGCACCCTGACCGACCCGGCGCTGCTGGAACTGGCGATGCACGAGGCGGCGGCCGGGCTGTTCACGGGCACCGGTGAGGACGGGTGACGCCCGGATGTCTTGACACCGGGATTGGTCTGGACCAAATTGAGTGCCGCTCCACCCTCCAACTCCCCCCTGCCCGGAGGCATTCGTGGACCGCACCAGACCCCTGCTCGCCCTCCTCGCCGCGACGGCGCTGGCCGTGCCCGGCCTCACCGCGCTCTCGTCGGCCGCCCACGCCGCCGACGCGGACGTGGTCCGAAACGGCGGCTTCGAGGCCGGCCTGACCGGCTGGACCTGCTCGGCCGGTACGACCGTCAACTCGCCTGTGCACAGCGGAACTTCGGCGCTCCAGGCCACACCGGCGGGCAGCGACGACGCCCAGTGCTCCCAGACGGTGACCGTCCAGCCGAACGCGCAGTACACGCTGTCCGGTTACGTCCGCGGCTCCTACGTCTACCTCGGCGCTAGCGGCACCGGCACCACCGACGTCTCCGCCTGGACGCAGTCGGCACCGGACTGGCAGAAGCTGGCCACCACCTTCACCACCGGCCCCTCCACCACCAAGGTGACGCTCTACACCCACGGCTGGTACGGCGCCGGCGCCTACAACGCCGACGACATCTCGCTCGTCGGCCCCGGCGGCAGCGGCACCACACAGCCCCCCGCCGTGCCCGGCGGGCTGACCGCCTCCTCCGTCACCGCCTCCTCCGTCGCCCTGTCCTGGTCGGCGGTGCCCGGCGCCACCGGATACGCCGTCTACCGCGACGGAGTCAAGATCCAGACGGCGGACGGGACTTCGGCGACCGTCACCGGCCTCACCGCCTCGACCGCCTACAGCTTCCAGATCACGGCCGTCAACGCCGCGGGGGAGTCCGCGAAGTCGGCCGCGGTGACGGTGACGACGGCCGCGGGCGGCTCGGGCGGCGGGCCGGGCGGCGGTTCGGCCGGCCTCCCGGCGCACGCCCTGGTCGGCTACCTCCACGCCAGCTTCGCCAACGGTTCCGGCTACACCCGGCTCGCGGACGTCCCCGACAGCTGGGACGTCATCGACCTGGCCTTCGCCGAACCGACCTCCGCGACCTCCGGGGACGTCGAGTTCAAGCGCTGCCCGGTCACCGACTGCCCCAACGCCGAGAGCGACGCCGACTTCAAGGCGGCCGTCAAGGCCAAACAGGCGGCCGGCAAGAAGGTGCTGATCTCCATCGGCGGCCAGAACGGCCAGGTGCAGCTGACCACCACGGCGGCCCGGGACGCCTTCGTCTCCTCCGTCTCGAAGATCATCGACACCTACGGCCTGGACGGCCTCGACATCGACTTCGAGGGCCACTCGCTGTCCCTGGACACGAACGACACGGACTTCAAGAACCCCACCACGCCCGTGATCGTCAACCTCATCTCCGCGCTGAAGACCCTGAAGGCCAGGTACGGCTCCTCGTTCGTGCTGACCATGGCGCCGGAGACCTTCTTCGTGCAGAACGGCTACCAGTACTACGGCACCGGCAAGTGGGGCGGCCAGGACCCGCGCTGCGGCGCCTACCTCCCGGTGATCTACGCCCTGCGCGACGACCTCACCCTGCTGCACGTCCAGGACTACAACTCCGGCCCGATCATGGGCCTGGACAACCAGTACCACTCCATGGGCGGCGCCGACTTCCACATCGCCATGACCGACATGCTGCTCACCGGCTTCCCGGTGGCCGGCGACCCGAACAACGTCTTCCCGCCGCTGCGCCCCGACCAGGTGGCGATCGGCATGCCGGCCTCCACCAACGCGGGCAACGGCTACGTGGCCCCCGCCGAGGTCACCAAGACCCTGGACTGCCTGACCAGGAAGACCAACTGCGGCTCGTACACCACCCATGGCACCTGGCCGGGCCTGCGCGGCCTGATGACCTGGTCGATCAACTGGGACCGCTACTCGAACTGGGAGTTCCAGAAGACGTTCGACGGCTATTTCGGCTGACCCCGGGCACCGCGGCGAGCGCGGTCAGCAGCACCGCGCTCAGGCACCAGCTGCCCAGCACGTCCAGCGGCCAGTGGTAGCCGTGGCGGACGAGGCCGTAGCCGACGCCGAGGACGAGGGCCGCGCAGAGCGCGAGCACGGTCCGGCGGGCGGCTCGGGAGCGGAGCCAGGACAGCAGGAGGAGGGTCGCCGAACCGTAGGCGACGGTCGCCGTCGCCGTGTGCCCGGAGGGGTAGTAGCCGACGGCCGGGGGCACCACGGGGGTCCCCGGCCGTGCGGCCCAGTCCTTCAGCGGGACCACCAGCGCGGGCAGCAGCGCCATCAGGGCGGCGGCCGCGACCGGCGGCAGCCACCAGCGGGCATGCCCGGCGCCGCGGCCGCGCCACAGGGCGTGGGCGATGGCGACGGCGAGGACCGGCACGGCGACCTGTACGTTGCCGAGGTCGGAGAGGAACGCGGAGAACCCGTCCGGATGGACCAGGGCCCGGCTGAGCCGGGCGTCCGCACGCAGCAGCGGGCCGTGCGTGACGACCTGCCAGGAGATCAGGGCGAAGAGGACGGCCGGAACACCGAGGAGCAGAAAGCGGCGGGCTGGGTTCGACACGGGGCCCAGCTTGGCAGGCGGGCGCGGCGCGAAAGGGGGCGGGGGCGCACCGGCGGGAGCGGGACCGGCCGGGAGGAGGAGGCCGGCCGCCCCGGAACAGGGGGGGTGGTCACGGGGCGGCCGTCCGGACCGGAACGTCGCGCGCCCCGGGGGGTTTGGGGCGGCGACCGTCCGATCGGTGAGGAGATCCCGGCGTCAGGCGCCGGTTGTGTGCGCGAAGGCACGACCAGGTCGAAGCTGGGGAGGCCCCGGCCTGAAGTCGTCCACGGTCCCCCGTGGACGGGGTGCATCTCTCATCTGGGTAGAACCTACGGCAGGCCGCGGCGCTTGGGCAGACGGATTCCCGTCCCGTCATCCACCTCGCACACCTTCTTCACACGGCCTGCCGCAGCCGGAACTCGCAGCCTCAGATGCGGGCCAGGGCCTGCTCGACGACGTCGAGGCCCTCGTTGAGCAGGTCCTCGCCGATGACCAGCGGGGGCAGGAAGCGGACCACGTTGCCGTAGGTGCCGCAGGTGAGCACCAGCACGCCCTCCGCGTGGCAGGCCTTGGCCAGCGCCGCGGTGGCCTCCGGGTTCGGCTCCTTGGTGGTGCGGTCCTTGACCAGCTCGATGGCGATCATCGCGCCGCGGCCGCGCACGTCGCCGATGACGTCGAACTTCTCGGCCATGGCGGCGAGGCGACCCTTCATGATCTCCTCGATGCGCTTGGCCTTGCCGTTGAGGTCGAGCTCCTTCATGGTCTCGATGGCGCCGAGCGCACCGGCGCAGGCGACGGGGTTGCCGCCGTACGTGCCGCCGAGGCCGCCGGCGTGCGCGGCGTCCATGATCTCGGCGCGGCCGGTCACGGCGGCGAGCGGCAGACCGCCGGCGATGCCCTTGGCGGTGGTGATCAGGTCCGGGACGATGCCCTCGTCCTCACAGGCGAACCACTGCCCGGTCCGGCAGAAACCGGACTGGATCTCGTCGGCGACGAACACGATGCCGTTGTCGGCGGCGAACTGGCGGATGGCGGGCAGGAAGCCCTTGGCCGGCTCGATGAAGCCGCCCTCGCCGAGCACCGGCTCGATGATGATCGCGGCCACGTTGTCCGGGCCGACCTGCTTGGTGATCTGGTCGATGGCCTGCTTGGCGGCCTCCGGACCGGCGTTCTCCGCACCGGTCGGCCAGCGGTAGCCGTAGGCGACCGGGACGCGGTACACCTCGGGCGCGAACGGGCCGAAGCCGTGCTTGTACGGCATGTTCTTCGCCGTCAGCGCCATGGTCAGGTTGGTGCGTCCGTGGTACCCGTGGTCGAACACCACGACGGCCTGCCGCTTGGTGTACGCACGCGCGATCTTGACGGCGTTCTCGACGGCCTCGGCGCCGGAGTTGAAGAGCGCGGACTTCTTGGCGTGGTCACCCGGGGTCAGCTCGGCCAGCGCCTCGGCGACGGCGACGTAGCCCTCGTACGGGGTGACCATGAAACAGGTGTGGGTGAAGTCCGCCAGCTGGGCGGAGGCACGGCGCACGACGGCCTCGGCGGAGGCGCCGACGCTGGTCACGGCGATACCGGAGCCGAAGTCGATCAGGCTGTTGCCGTCCACGTCCTCGATGACACCGCCGCCGGCGCGCGTGACGAACACCGGCAGCGTGGAGCCCACGCCCTGGGCGACCACGGCGGTTCGGCGGGCCTGCAGCTCCTGCGACTTCGGGCCGGGGATGGCGGTGACGACGCGGCGCTCCTGCGGAAGTGCGGTCATGCGGGGCTCCTGGGGGTATTACGGACGCTTGCCTTCTTTTCGCAGGCTAGGACGGGTACGGGGCCCTGGGCATGCTCCATGTGGGCGTTGTCCCGCCCCGCCCTTGTCCGCGGTGGACATAGCGAGCGTATGACCCAACGGGACCGGCCGTCCGCGCCGACGGCCGTGTATGCGGTGAACTCCCCTTCCCGGGGCACTACATTGCTCGCTGACGGTGCACGGAGCGGCTGGTCAGGGGGCAGGGCGGATGCAGAACGAGGGAAAGCGGAACACACGCGGCACCCGGACCGGGCCGGTGCCACATCCATCGCCTCCCATGGAGGCCCCGGCGGTGCCTCCCATGCCGTCGGCGCCCCCCGGCGTGCCGCCGCAGACCGGCTCGGCGTTTTTGCAGTGGCTGCGCACCCCACGGCCGGAAGCCGCTCCCGGTCTGTGGCGTTTCGGGTACCGTCCCCGACCCCAGGAGGCCGGGGGCCGGGTCTCCGACCGCGCGCTGCTGACGGGGGCGGTGGGCGCCCTGCTCGCGGCGCTGCTCGTGTGGTCGTTCTGGGTCAACAACCTGGTGCCGCACAAGCGGATCCTGCTGGAGCTGGTCACGCCCCGCGACTGGTGGGGCCTCGAACGACCACGTGCCGCCATCACCGCCAGCGCCGTGTACGACAGCCTCTTCGCCACGCTCGTGCTGTACTACTTCGCGCGCGTGGGCAACTGGAAAGAGGTGCTCCGCCGATACGTGATCGACCGTCCGCAGCCGTCGCGCGCGCTGCGCGCGGCCATCCTCGGCGTGCTCATCGCCTGGCTGGTCGCCTGGCACGGACTGCTGTCCTACTACAAGCTCGCCGTGAGCCTGACACCGGCCGACTGGCTGTTCCTGCCGGGTGACCCGGTCGGCACGGTGGACCGGCTCAAGATCCTCAAGACCGTGCTCACCCTGCTGGTTTTGTGTCCCTTCGCCCTCGCGGGCGACTGGAAGGGGCTGATCCGCGACATGCGACGCGGCCGGTCGGCCACCGCCGAACCGGAGGTCGCGCCGCCCGCGGCCGGTACGGACTGGCCCGAGCTCCAGGCGTACGGCCAGCACGCCGTGGCCGAGCGGCTGTCGGAGGAGGCACGCACCGGACGGATGAACGACGTGGACTGCGCGAGGATCCGTCGCGCCTGGGCCTCGGTGGTGGCCGATCCGGCGCGGCTGGACGCCTTCGCTTCCGCCGTGTTCAGAGACGGCGCCGGAGCCTGCCCGCATCCCTCCGGGCAGCGCGACCTCCCCAGCCGCACCACCACCCACGACCTGCTGACCTCCCAGGTGCGCATCGGCCGGTACGCGGACACGGAGCGCACACCTCCCGCCCACCGTGCCGCGGGCGCCGCCGTGGACCCCGGCACACTGGGCACGTCCCTGTTGGTGGTCGGCCCCTCCGGCGCGGGCAAGACCACGCGTCTGGTGCGGCCCATCGCGGAGTCCCTCGCGCTCCAGGCCCTCGCGGGGCAAGCGGCGCTCGTCATGGTGAGCGTCGCCGGGACGCCCGTGGGAGCAGAGCAGGGCTACGACATCGTGATCAAGCCGGGGGACCGGACGTCCGCGTACGACCTCGATCTCTACGGCGGGACGGACGACCCGGACGAGGCGGCCGCGCTTCTCGCCGACGCTCTGGCCGGAGACTGGTCAGACGTCGAGCTACGGCGCGCGGTGACCGTGCTGACGCAGCTTCTGGGACCGTTCCGCGCCGTCCACGGCCGGTACCCGTCCGTCTCCGAGCTTCGGGGGCTGCTGGACGGAGAGCCGTCGGCACTCGACGGGCTCAAGGCGATGCTCGACCCGCACAAGCACCCCGCACTGCGCCGGGAACTCGACGCACGTGCACGCCAGGCGGGCATGCCGGGGGATGTCGGCATAGTGCTTGCCGACCGGCTGGGCTGCCTGGACCGCCCCGCGTTCGCGGGTTTCTTCGACACCTCCGCCGAGGCGCGGCCCTTCACGCTGCGGTCGCTCGACCACCCCCTGAGGGTGCGGATCGACCTGCCGGAGCGGGCCCATCCCGACGCTGCCCAGTTGCTGGGCCGGCTGGTGCTCGCCCAGTTCATGGCCGGCATGGCCGCTCGGGCGGACCGCTCGCTCTTCGCCTGCCTGGTCCTGGACGACGCGACACACGCGATCACCTCCGGATCCGTACGTGCCCTGCGCAGGCTCCGGGACAGCCGTGCCGGAGTGGTGCTGAGCCTGCGGTCCCTGGCCGATGTGCCGGAACACCTGCGGCAGCCGCTGATCGCGGCCGTCGGCTGCCACGCCGCCTTCTCGGGCATCACCACCTGGGAGGGTGCGCTGTTCGCCCAGGCGTGGGGCACGGAGTGGGTGGAGACGACGGAGGTCGCCAAGCACACCGTGTTCGCGAACCAGCCGTTGACCCGGCTGATCCACGCAGTCCGGAAACTGGGCACCGGCAAACCGGTCACCACGGACGCCGTCACCGTCCGCCAAGTCGAACGCGAGCGCTGGTCCGCGTCCGAGTTGGCGCACGGGGTGCCGGCCGGGCACGCGGTGTTGTCGTTGAGCAGTGTGCGGGGGGAGCACGCGCCGCCGTTGCTGGTGGATCTGCGGGGCTGAGGGCCAGCGGGCGATCGTACGGTGAGGCAGAATCGGCGTAGGCCGTTCATACGCGGCGGCCAAGACTCGGCACTCCGCCACCAAGATCCAGCACTCCCGCCACCCACCGTGAAGGCCCGATGCCCCCGACCCTCGCCTCGCTCGTCCACCACTCGGCGCTGAAGCTGACCGTGCGCGCCGGCGAGGACCGCCTCGACGTGCCCGTGCGCTGGGCACACGTCAGCGAGCTGGCCGACCCCGTGCCGTACATGGAGGGCGGCGAGCTGCTGCTGATCACCGCGCTCAAGCTGGATGCGGAGGACCCCGAGGCCATGCGCCGGTACGTGCGGCGGCTGGCCGAAGCAGGCGTGGTCGGGCTGGGGTTCGCCGTCGGGGTCAACTACGAGGAGATCCCCGAGGCACTCGTCACCGCCTGCGCGCAGGAGCCGCTGCCGCTCCTGGAGGTGCCCCGCCGCACCCCCTTCCTCGCCATCAGCAAGGCCGTCTCCGCCGCCATCGCCGCCGACCAGTACCGCGCGGTCACCGCGGGCTTCGCCGCCCAGCGCGAGCTGACCAAGCAGGCCCTGAACGCCGGCCCCGAGGGCCTGCTCGCCGCGCTCGCCGCGCAGGTCGACGGGTGGGCGGCGCTGTACGACGCCTCGGGCACCGTCGTCGCCGCGGCCCCCGAGTGGGCAGGCCGGCGCGCCGCCCGGCTCACCGGGGAGGTGGAGCGGCTCCGCGAGCGGCCCGCCCCCGCCTCCTCCGTGGTCGGCGGCCCCGAACACGAGGACCGGGTCGAACTCCACTCCCTGGGCACCGGCCGCCGCCCGCGCGCCGCGCTCGCCGTGGGCACCGCCGCCGCCCTCGGCACCGCCGAGCGGTACGCCGTGCACTCCGCCATCGCCCTGCTCACCCTCACCACCGAGCGCTCCCGCTCCCTGCACGCCGCCGAACAGCGCATCGGCACCGCCGTACTGCGCATGCTGCTCGCCGGGGAGCCCGACCACGCCCGCGCCGTCGCCGGGGACCTGTACGGCGGGCTGCTGGACGCGCCGTTCCGGATGATCGTCGCGGAGTCGGTGCCCGGGCCGCGCGGCACGGCGGGAGGCGGTGACCGGCTCGGCGTCCTCGCGGAGACCGTGGAGGCGGCCGCCGCGCGTTCCGGCGAGGCGGTCCTGGTCGTGCCCGAGGGGGAGCGGCTGGTGGCGCTGGCCGCGGACGGCGGCGCCGCGGTGGCCGCCTGCACCGGCTGGGCGGCGGAACTGGAGGCGGCCCGCGCGCTGCCCGAGCACGCCGCCGCCGACGAGGACGACATCGTCGTCGGACTGTCCGCGCCGGCCGGTCCGATCGCCGCCGCGGCCGCCTACAAGCAGGCCGAGCAGTCGCTGTCGGTCGCCCGGCGCCGGGGCCGGGTGCTGGTGGAGCACGAACAGCTGGCCGCCGGCTCGGTGCTGCCGCTGCTCGCGGACGACGCGGTGAAGGCGTTCGCCGACGGACTGCTGCGCGCGCTGCACGAGCACGACGCGACCGGCCGCGGGGACCTGGTCGCCTCGCTGCGGGCGTGGCTGTCCCGGCACGGGCAGTGGGACGCCGCCGCCGCCGACCTGGGCGTGCACCGGCACACGCTGCGCTACCGGATGCGCCGGGTCGAGGAGATCCTGGGACGTTCGCTGGACGACCCCGACGTCCGCATGGAGCTGTGGCTCGCCCTGAAGGCCACTTCCGCGGAGTAGTGGTCCGCCGGGCGGCGAGCAGTAGTCCATTCAGTAGTACCGGGGCCGTCTACTGCTACGGCACGGACAAGCGACCCCCGGTCCCCGCCGCCCTACCGTGGAGCACGAAAGCCAAGGACGCCCCCAAACGCGGAAAGGCCGGGAATCGCACATGACTTCCACCCACGCCTTCTGGCTCGCCGGCCGCCAGGTCACCGGCGACGACACCTTCGACGTCACCTCGTCGTGGGACGGCCGGCTCGTCGGCACCGTCAGCGTGCCGACCGACGCCCAGGTCGAGGAGGCCGTGGCCGCCGCGTACGCCGTCCGGGACGAGTTCGCCGCGACCCCGGCCCACGTGCGCGCCGCCGCCCTCGACCACGTGGCCAAGCGCCTGGTCGAGCGCACCGAGGAGATCGGCCGGCTGATCTCCGCCGAGAACGGCAAGCCCATCAAGTGGGCCCGCGGCGAGGTCGGCCGCGCCGCGTCCGTGTTCCGCTTCGCCGCCGAGGAGGCCCGCCGGTTCAACGGCGGTGACGCCCAGCGGCTCGACACCGACGCCGGCGGCCAGGGCCGCCTCGCCCTCACCCGGCGCTTCCCCCGGGGCGTCGTGCTCGGCATCGCGCCGTTCAACTTCCCGCTGAACCTGTGCGCCCACAAGGTCGCCCCGGCGATCGCGGCCGGCGCGCCGATCATCCTCAAGCCGGCCCCGGCCACCCCGCTGTCCGGCCTGGTCATCGGCGAGCTGCTGGCCGAGACCGACCTGCCGGCCGGTTCCTGGTCGATCCTCCCGGTCCCGAACGACAAGATGCCCGCCCTCGTCCAGGACGAGCGCCTGCCGGTCATCTCCTTCACCGGTTCCGAGAAGGTCGGCTACGCGATCATGGACTCGGTGCCGCGCAAGCACTGCACGCTGGAGCTCGGCGGCAACGGCGCGGCCGTGGTCCTCGGCGACTACGCGTCCGACGCCGACCTGGACTGGGCCGCGAACCGCATCGCGACCTTCTCCAACTACCAGGGCGGCCAGTCCTGCATCTCCGTGCAGCGCGTGATCGCCGACGCCGCTGTGTACGACCGGCTGCTGCCGCGCGTCGTGGCCGCCGTCGAGGCCCAGGTCACCGGTGACCCGAACGACGACAAGACCGACGTCGGCCCGCTGGTCAGCGAGGACGCCGCCAAGCGTGTGGAGTCCTGGGTGACGGAGGCCGTCGAGGCCGGCGCCACGCTGCTCACCGGTGGGGTCCGCGACGGCGCCTCGTACGCGCCGACCGTGCTCACCGACCTCCCGGCGGACGTCACCCTCGCCCACGAGGAGGTCTTCGGGCCGGTCCTGTCCGTGCAGAAGGTGGACGGCGAGACCGAGGCGTTCGCCGCGGTCAACGACTCCAAGTACGGCCTCCAGGCGGGCGTGTTCACCCACGACCTCCAGGCCGCCTTCCGCGCCCACCGCGCCCTGGAGGTCGGCGGCGTGGTCATCGGCGACGTCCCCTCCTACCGCGCCGACCAGATGCCGTACGGCGGCGCCAAGCAGTCCGGCGTCGGCCGCGAGGGCGTCCGCTCCGCGATGGAGGACTACACCTACGAGCGCGTCCTGGTCCTCACCGGCCTCGCGCTCTGACCCACCGGGACGGACCTGCCCGGCGGAGCCGCTAGGCGTTCGGCCCGATCCCCTGGGGTCCGGCCTGCCACGGACAGGTCGGAACGGAACGGCCGCAGCCCACTGTGCGGGGGCTGCGGCCGTTTCCATCTCCAGGCGTCTGAGCTGCTGAAATGGCCCGAACTCGGCCTTGATCAACAAATCCACGGGAACACCACGGGAACACGGGCTACTCTTCCGCCCCATGGCGAGCGCCGTAAGCCGGTAGACGCATGGCGACGGAGTGTTTTCGACCGGGTTCCGGAGTCCGTTGCCGAGGCACGCCATCTGGTGACGGAAGCTGTGGCGAAGTGGCAGATGGAAGCCGTCGCCGACAGGGCCGAGCTGGTGGCCTCCGAACTCGCCATCAACGCAGTCGTGCACGCCCGGCGCGAGCCATTCCGTGTGACGCTCCGCCGCCTCGGCGACCACGCGGTACGCAGCAAGGTAGTGACGAGGTCCACGCTGCTCATTGCTTCGCAACCGGAGTGTGCCAATCGGCGAACCAATTCGGCACGAGTCAAGTACGGTCATGGCGCATGGAGGCAGAAGAGGCTGAGCGAGTACTTCGAACGGTGCACAAGGCGGCCACCCGCGCCGGCGATCGGCTGGAAAGCGAGATTGGCTCTTCCTGGCGGGACGCTTGGAGAACTGATGCAGCTCCCGCACGCGCCGTGTTAAAGGATATTCCGGACGAGTTCGACGCCAGTGTGGCCAGTGTAATGGCCGGGTGTGCCGAATTGGTCTCCAAGGACCATCCCTATCCGGACCCGGACGCAACGTTCGCTCTCAACGCGATTCTCAGAATGCGCTCCCCCGAGCGCAACATTGTGCAGAAGGCCGAGTTGCTGGAGTTGGCCAGGCCGCACCTCGGCTTTGCCATTGACGACCTCGACAACCCTTCGGGTGAGAAAATTGGCGGGCGTCCGCCCGGTCCAGGGTTCTATCAAGGTGATCAAAGTGTGCCGCGTCGTGCCGAGGCCGGCGCCGGGGAGCAGCGCAACGCCACAACGCCATCGGGACTGAACTCGGTGCATGACGGCTCCGTTTCCGAGGTCGCCGGCCCCTACAGCGATCTGCGTGAGCCTTGGTATCGCCGTCTGCTGCGCCGGAACCGGGGCGACGGTAGTCCACGGTGACCGGGCTGGTTCAGAGTGCCCTCGGTGGCGGGCGTGCCTTGCTGGTCGGCTGGCTCCTGCCCAGCTTGATCAACGTGCTCATCTGCGGTTTCGTGGTGGTGCCGAGACTGAGCAGTTTCGCAGAACTGGGGACCGAGAAGGGCCAGGCTGCGATCTTCGGCCTGGTTACCACGGCGGTTCTCGGCTTGGTCCTTGCCGCTCTGCAGACGCCGCTCTACCGCATTCTTGAGGGATACCGCGGTTGGCCCCGGTGGCTAGCCCACGCGCGTCGCCAGCATCATCTGGCCCGCAAGCACCTGCTGCATAATCGCGTGGACGCCCTGGCCCTGGTTGAGCAGGAAAGAGCAGGCCACTTGGCCGTTGCCGACGAGTCTGTGCTTGCAGCCTTTCGCGCGCACCCGATCATCAGCCGCTACCTGACTGCGGACATCCGCAAGGGTGATGCCTGGTTCGCGCTCCTCCACGAGCAGCTTCACCGCTACCCCCTGGACGATCGACAAGTCACCCCGACTCGGCTCGGCAACGCGATCCGTCGCTTCGAGGAGTACGGCTATGACCGCTACCGGCTCGACTCGCAGGTGCTGTGGCACGAACTCAACGCCGCGGTACCGGACATGGCGCGCCAGCAGACCGATGACGCCCGGATGAGCGTCGACTTCTTCGTCAGCCTGCTCTATGGGCACCTACTGGTAGTTGCGGCCGCCATCGCCGACCTCGCCATCGGGAACGCTGTACGCCCCTGGCTGGTCGCCGCGACCATTGCGGTTCTGCTGCCGCTCACGCTGCTTTGGTATCGCCTGGCGGTCGTGGCCACCGACGAATGGGCCGGCGCGGTGCGGGCCATGGTCAACCTCGGGCGACACCCTCTGGCCGCTGCGCTCGGCCTCACGGTCCCCGACAGAGTCGAGGAGGAGCGTGCCATGTGGCACCTGGCCAGCGACCTCGTCCGCACCGGATTCCACCCGGGACAGACCGCGCTGGACACCTACAGGACCGCTTCCGGGGAGCCGAGGGTGAGGGGCGAGCCGACGCCAACCCAGCCGACCCTGCCCGCGGCTCGCCCGTCTCCAGCCGCAGACGGCACATCGCCAAGACCGCCAGGTTAGGGCGGGTCATCTGAGGTATGACGAGCGTCGCCACGGTCGCAACAGGACGGCGGCCTTGGCGGCCCGCCAAGTAGCGATATAGGCGGGCGCCGACGGGTGGTGGTCCGGAGTGTCGTCCGGTGGAGGCGTGGGCAGCACGTAGGCACCAGGATCGTCGTGAAAGAGTCTTCGTCTCCCGTGGGACCGCAGCTGCGGGCCCGTGCGTGCGCCGCCCTGACGTCCGTCATAGCCCCAGCGCCTCCACGCGGACAAAGCCTACGACCGAACTGACCTGCGCAAATGGCTACGCGGGAAGCGCATCGGCGTGCGCATAGCCCAAAGGCATCGAATCAGCGAACGATTGGGCTGCTGCGGTCCAGGGCGGACTCCAGCACCCGCTTGATGCACCGAAGGTCACGGCGGGTCGATACTGAAGACCACTCGGTGGCCTGTGTACTCGTTCAGCCCCCACAGACGGCCCGAGGCGGTGCTGTACGAGAGGTTCTGCGTGAGGCTGGGTGAACGCGTGATGACGGAGGACGCGCCGCCTGACGGCGACGCTGGTGCCCGGTGGATGCATGAGTAGGCGCCGGTAGCGATGGGGTTCGCCACCCAGCTCGTGGGGCACTCGCCGGCCATGTAATACCAGGTTCCGTCGGTGGCCACGCCCTGCATCTGGTAGACCGGCGTGCTGTAGGCGGCGCTGGCCGTCGCCGTGCCGATGGTGGAACCGTTGTCGGCACGCGGCAGATCGGTGCTGTCGTTCAGGGGCCACCGGATGACCCTGCCTCCCGCACCCGCATCGTGGGTGCGGTACTCGCCCGAGATCAGGGCAGGCCCGTGGGACGAGCGGTCGAGGCTCAGCGAACCCAGGCATGCCCTGCCACTGCCGCCGGCGCATGCGCGCGGGTTCAGGCTCCGGTCGCCTGTGTAGTAGCGACCTTGCAGCGGCAGGGCCCACTGGTGATAGCGGGCCGAGGACACGCCCCCTCGGATGCCGACGTAGTCGCTAGAGGTGGAACCCATCTTCCACAGGTACTGCATGTCGAAGACGAGCAGTTCGCCGCCGTTGGCCACGAACAGCTTGTTGCCGTACCAGACGATGCCGTCGGCATGGATGTTGGTGACCGGTATGAAGTCACCCGAGTCGGCGTTACCGGTCGGCTGTACCAGCAAGACGTGGCCGTAGGTGACCGAGGTACCGGTGGACTCAGCGATGGTGATGCGACCGAACTGGTTCTCGGTGGTGCCGTCGCCGTAGTACCAGGACGCGAGGTAGAGGCTGTGGCCGTTATAGGTGCTGCCCGTCGCGTCGTGGGCGGCGGTCAGGCCCTGGGGGTGCCAGCCTCCGCTGCTCGAGTAGGCGCTGGTGTTGTCGTCGGTCGTGTCCCAGCAGAATCCGTCGTACTTGAGAGATCCGTCCAGGCCGGTGTCATGGCACAGCGCCGCCCGTCCGGTGTGCTGCCCGGACTGCGCCACCTCCAGGGGCGTCACCCTCGTGACGGTGCCGCTCTTCTCGGCCCCACGGATGGCGTCGCCGTAGGCGTCATAGTCCGACGTCGGATCGATGTTCAGCTTGAAGGAATTGACCGTCGAGGACGGCAAAGGGGCGAAGGGCGTGGCGGCCGCAGCCGGCGGTGCGGACATCAAGGTCGCTGCGGTAACGGTCAGGCCCGCGCACACGGAGGCCCCCCACAGACGCCAACGTATCGAAAGACCACGTAATTTCACTGGCGCATGGTACTGCTGGCACAACCAGCCGTTGCCCGCCGCAGTGGGCCCGGCGCCGGCGGCGTCTACCGGGCCCACCAAGTTGCTCCAGACCGGCCTGGAACGTGTTGGTACGGGCTGAGGCGGGGAGCAGAAGTGCAGGTCAGGGTAAAAGTCCAGGTCAGCTTTCCTTTGGCTGAAGTCCGCGCTGTTCACCGGCCAAGGGCGTCGGTGCGGTGTGAGAACGTCCGGACGGCTCCGGCCGGTTCGCCCCCTTCCGGCCCGGCCGGCTTACCCGTGAAGCGGCCTCGTGAAGCCGTGCAGGACGGCGAGGAGGTGGGCGCGGAGTTCGGTGGAGGTGGGTGGGGGCGCGCCCGCGCCCGCCAGCCGGTCGAAGACGAGGCCGTCCAGGAAGGCCACGAACACCGGTGCCTGGGACGGAGGATCGGACGCGCCCGCGGCGGTGAGCAGTTCTCGGGCCACGGCCCGGTGGGCCTTGCCCGCGGTGGCGAGGACGGTGTGCAGTTCGGGTCGCCGCGTGGACTCCAGGGACAGTTCGTAGCGCGCCAGCATGCGTTCGCGGCCGGCGGTGACCAGGTGTTCGACGAGGTCGGCGACGGCCGCGGCGATGGAGGCGAGGTCCGCCGGTTCCGTGATGGCCGGGCGCTCGGCCACATCGGCGAGATCGATCTCGGCCAGCCGGTCGACCGCCGCCCGCAGCAGCGCCTGCCGGGTGGGGAAGTAGTACGAACACGTCCCCGCAGGCACCCCCGCCGTCTCTTCGACGGCGCGATGGGTCAGACCGCGCATCCCCGCCCGGGCCAGCGTGCTGATCGCCGCGTCGGCCAGGCGCAGCCGTCTTGTCGTGGGCTCGGCCACCGTGTCCCTCCCTGCCTGTGCGCCGACACTCTACAGATGTAGCATTCCCGGCGACTACTACAGATGTAGAGGATGGGTGCGGTGGGTGGAGGAGCGGCGCGTCCGGGTGGGGTCCCGGGCCGCTCGATCGTGGCCGGGGCGGGGATCGGCGGCCTGGCCGCGGCCGTCGCGCTGGCCCGGCACGGATGGCGGGTCGAGGTGCTGGAACGGGCCGCCGGATTCGGTGAGGCCGGATCGGGGCTTTCGGTGTGGCCCAACGGGGTCCGTGCGCTGGAGGCCCTGGGACTTGGCGAGCGGGTCCACGCGCGTGCCCTCGTGGAGACCCGGGCCGGCATCCGGGACGTCTCCGGCCGCTGGCTGTCGCGCACGGACACCGAGGAACTGGCACGCCGCCACGGTCCGCTGGTGATGATCCACCGTGCCGACCTGTTCGACATCCTGCGCGCGGCCCTTCCCGAAGCGGCCCTGCGCACCGGCACACGCGTCGACGCCGTCACGGACCACGGCACGCACGTGGAGGTGCGGCACAGCGGGGGAGTCTCGCGCGCCGACCTGCTCGTGGGGGCCGACGGCATCCGCAGCACCGTACGGAGGGCGCTCTGGCCGCAGGCCCCCTCGCCCCGCTACGCCGGATACAACGGCGTGGCGCACCATCGTCGACCCGGGCCGGCCGCTGCACGTGGGCGGAGAGACCTGGGGGCGCGGCGAACGCCTCGGTATGGCCCCCTCGCCGACGGCCGCGTCTACCTCTTCGGTGTCGCCAACGCTCCCGCGGGGCAACGCGGTCCCGGCGGCGAACTGGCCGAGATGAGGCGGCGCTTCGGCGGCTGGCACGACCCGGTACCGGAGCTTCTGGCCGCCGCCACCGAGGACGCGGTGATGCGCCACGACATCTACGAACTGCCCCCGCTGGACAGCTTCGTCCGTGGCCGGTGCGTGCTGCTCGGCGACGCCGCGCACGCCATGACACCCAACCTCGGGCAGGGCGCCAACCAGGCCCTGGAGGACGCCGTCACCCTGGCCGCGCTGCTGGCCGTCCACCCTGACGCGGACTCCGCCCTGGCCCGCTACGACCGCGAGCGCCGCGCCCGTACCCGGATGATCGCCCGGCGCTCCCGCCGGATCGGGGCCGTGGCACAGTGCGGCCCGACCCCCGTCTGTCTGGCACGCGACCGGCTGCTCCGCCTGACCCCGTCGTCGGCCATGCAGGCCGCGCTCGCCCCGGTCCTCGGCTGGCGGCCGCCGTCACCGGAGTGAGCCCGGGAAGCGGAGGGAGGGCGCCCGCCGGAAGCAGACCCGTGCGCGGCAGAAGCGACCCGAACGGCCCCGCCGTCCCCGCGCGGGGTGGCGGGGCCGTCCCTTTTCAGGTACCAACGACCCAGTAGCACTGGTCGGTAACGAACGGTCCCAGTCGTCCCTCTTCGCGGCGAGGTGAGCCCCCATGTCCGCACCCACCACGCACCGCAGCACCGTCACCGAGCGCGAGGCCCGTCAGGTCGCGGAGGCCGCGCGGGAGCGGGACTGGCGCAAGCCCAGTTTCGCCAAGGAGCTGTTCCTCGGGCGCTTCCGGCTGGACCTCGTCCACCCGCACCCGATGCCCGCCGAGGAGTCCGTACGGCGCGGCGAGGAGTTCCTGGCCAAGCTGCGCGCCTTCTGCGAGACGGAGATCGACTCCGCCCGCATCGAGCGCGAGGCCCGCATACCCGACGAGGTCGTGGCCGGCCTGAAGGAACTCGGCGCGCTCGGCATGAAGATCGACCCGGAGTACGGCGGCCTCGGCCTCACCCAGCTGTACTACAACAAGGCGCTCGCCCTGGTCGGCTCCGCGAGCCCGGCGGTGGGCGCGCTGCTCTCGGCGCACCAGTCGATCGGCGTGCCCCAGCCGCTGAAGATGTTCGGCACGCAGGAGCAGAAGGACGCCTTCCTGCCGCGCTGCGCGCGCACCGACATCTCCGCCTTCCTGCTCACCGAGCCGGACGTCGGCTCCGACCCGGCGCGCCTCGCCACCACGGCGGTCCCGGACGGCGACGAGTACGTCCTGGACGGCGTGAAGCTGTGGACCACCAACGGGGTCGTCGCCGATCTCCTGGTCGTCATGGCGCGGGTGCCGAAGTCCGAGGGGCACCCGGGCGGCATCACCGCGTTCGTGGTGGAGGCGGACTCGGAGGGGATCACCGTCGAGCACCGCAACGCCTTCATGGGGCTGCGCGGCATCGAGAACGGCGTCACCCGCTTCCACCGGGTGCGGGTCCCGGCCGGCCACCGCGTCGGACCCGAGGGCGCGGGCCTGAAGATCGCGCTCACCACGCTCAACACCGGCCGCCTCTCGCTGCCCGCGCTGTGCGCGGGCGCCGGCAAATGGTGTCTGAAAATCGCCCGTGAATGGTCGGCGGAGCGAGAGCAGTGGGGGAAGCCGGTCGCGCTCCACGAGGCCGTGGGCGCCAAGATCAGCTTCATCGCGGCCACCACCTTCGCCCTGGAGGCGGTGCTGGACCTGTCCTCCCAGATGGCCGACGAGGACCGCAACGACATCCGCATCGAGGCCGCCCTCGCCAAGCTCTACGGCTCCGAGATGGCCTGGCGGATGGCCGACGAACTGGTCCAGATCCGCGGCGGACGCGGCTATGAGACCGCCGCCTCCCTCAAGGCACGCGGCGAGCGGGCCGTACCCGCCGAGCAGATGCTGCGCGACCTGCGCATCAACCGCATCTTCGAGGGCTCCACGGAGATCATGCACCTGCTGATCGCACGCGAGGCGGTGGACGCCCACCTCTCGGTCGCCGGCGACCTCGTCGACCCGTCGAAGTCCCTGCCCGACAAGGCGAGGGCGGGGGCGCACGCGGGCGTGTTCTACGCCAAGTGGCTGCCGAGGCTGGTGGCCGGGCCGGGGCAGCTGCCCACGTCGTACGGCGAGTTCCGGCACGGCGTCGACCTGTCCTGCCATCTGCGCTACGTCGAGCGCGCCGCCCGCAGGCTGGCCCGCTCCACCTTCTACGGCATGTCCCGCTGGCAGGGCCGGATGGAGACCAAGCAGGGCTTCCTCGGGCGGATCGTGGACATCGGAGCGGAACTGTTCGCGATGAGCGCGGCCTGTGTGCGGGCCGAGCGGCTGCGCACCCGGGACGAACACGGGCGCGAGGCGTACCAGCTGGCCGACGCCTTCTGCCGCCAGGCCCGCGTCCGCGTCGAGGAGCTGTTCGCCCGGCTGTGGACCAACACCGACGCCCTCGACCGGAAGGTGGTCGAGGGCGTCCTCGGCGGCGCCTACACCTGGCTGGAGGAGGGCATCGTGGACCCGTCCGAGGACGGCCCGTGGATCGCCGACGCGACCCCCGGACCGGCCACCGCGGACAACGCCCGCCGGCCCTACGGCGACTGACGCGACGCGCCGGACGGGCCCGGACGGCACCGGGCCCGGGCGATCAGCAGTACTTGTCGCTCGGGTCCCGCGTCGTCCAGGAGCACGAGGAGACCTTGGCGCCGCTCGCCTTGGTCAGCGTGGCGGTGTCCTTGTCGTTGTTCCAGACGTAGGCGCGGCGGCCCTGGTACTTGTCCGTCGTGGTGTCCTTGCCGCTGCCGGTGTGGATCTTCATGTACTTCCCGGCGCCGATCTTGACGTTCGGGAAGACGTACTTGTGGTTCGAGGCGTCCTTGAGCACCCAGCCCTTGAGGGAGACGGCCGAGCCGCCGGTGTTCTTGATCTGCACCCACTCGGCGTTCAGGCTCGTGTTCGAGCGGTTGTCCGAGCCGGGGCTGTCGAACCAGACGTGGTGGATCCGCACGCCCCCCGCGGCCTCGGCCGGGGTGCTGAGCAGGGTGCCGGCGAGCAGGGCCGCACCGGCGAGGGCGGGCAGGGCGGCGCGCAGCCGTATGGTCCGCATGGAGATATCCCCCCAGGATGTCGTCCGCGAGAAATGCGAGAGGTCGGTGGCGCGAAAGCGCAGACCGAAGTGTTATCACATGACATTCACGCCTACTTCACATTCGGACACACCGCTCCGGGGGACACCCTGTCCTGACCGTCACCGCTTGCGGCCACAATGGGGGGATGACCGACAGCCCCGCCCATCCGGCACCCCTCGCCGACCCCCACCTCGTCTACGACCCCCTCGCGGGCGACGGCCCCAAGGACGTGGTGGTCCTCGGCTCCACCGGATCCATCGGCACCCAGGCCATCGACCTCGTGCTGCGCAATCCGGACCGCTTCCGCGTCACCGCGCTGTCCGCCAACGGCGGCCGGATCTCCCTCCTCGCCGAGCAGGCGCGCCGGCTGCGGGTGCGCACCGTCGCGGTCGCCCGCGAGGACGCCGTACCCGCCCTGCGCGAGGCGCTCGCCGCGGAGTACGGCCCCGGCGAGCCGCTGCCCGAGGTCCTCGCGGGGCCGGAGGCGGCCACCCAGGTCGCCGCCTCCGACTGCCACACCGTGCTGAACGGCATCACCGGTTCCATCGGCCTCGCGCCCACCCTCGCCGCCCTGGAGGCGGGCCGCACCCTGGCGCTCGCCAACAAGGAGTCGCTGATCGTCGGCGGTCCGCTGGTCAAGGCGCTGGCCAAGCCCGGGCAGATCATCCCCGTCGACTCCGAGCACGCCGCCCTCTTCCAGGCGCTCGCCTGCGGCACCCGAGCCGATGTGCGCAAGCTGGTCGTCACCGCCTCCGGCGGCCCCTTCCGCGGGCGCACCAAGGCGGACCTGGCCGACGTCACCGTGCAGGACGCCCTCGCCCACCCCACCTGGGCGATGGGCCCGGTGATCACCGTCAACTCCGCGACCCTGGTCAACAAGGGCCTGGAGGTCATCGAGGCGCACCTGCTGTACGACATCCCCTTCGAGCGCATCGAGGTGGTCGTGCACCCGCAGTCGTACGTCCATTCGATGGTCGAGTTCACCGACGGCTCCACGCTCGCCCAGGCGACGCCGCCGGACATGCGCGGGCCGATCGCCATCGGGCTCGGCTGGCCCGAACGGGTCCCGGACGCGGCGCCCGCCTTCGACTGGAGCAAGGCCTCCACCTGGGAGTTCTTCCCGCTGGACAACGAGGCCTTCCCCTCGGTGGATCTCGCCCGTCACGTCGGACGGCTCGCGGGGACGGCGCCGGCGGTGTTCAATGCGGCCAACGAGGAGTGCGTCGGGGCGTTCCTGAACGGCGCGCTGCCCTTCAACGGGATCATGGAGACCGTCACCCGGGTCGTCGAGGAACACGGCACCCCGGCCGCGGGAACTTCGCTCACGGTGTCGGACGTCCTCGAAGCGGAGACCTGGGCGCGTGCCCGGGCCCGTGAGATCACAGCCACGACGGCGACCGCGGAGGCGCGTGCATGACGACCTTGATGTTCATCCTCGGCATAGTGGTCTTCGCGCTCGGCCTGCTCGTCTCGATCGCGTGGCACGAGCTGGGGCACCTGTCCACGGCCAAGCTCTTCGGCATCCGCGTCCCGCAGTACATGGTCGGCTTCGGCCCGACCGTCTGGTCGCGCAAGAAGGGCGACACCGAGTACGGCATCAAGGCCATCCCGCTGGGCGGCTACATCCGCATGATCGGCATGTTCCCGCCGGACAACGCCGGCCGGATCTCCGCCCGCTCCACCTCGCCGTGGCGCGGGATGATCGAGGATGCCCGCTCGGCGGCCTACGAGGAGCTCCAGCCGGGCGACGAGACCCGCATGTTCTACACCCGCAAGCCGTGGAAGCGGGTCATCGTCATGTTCGCGGGCCCGTTCATGAACCTGGTCCTCGCGGTCGGCCTGTTCTTCACGGTCCTGATGGGCTTCGGCATCCAGCAGCAGACCACCACCGTCTCGTCCGTATCGCCCTGCGTCATCGCGCAGAGCGAGAACCGCGACACCTGCAAGAAGACCGACCCGGCCTCCCCGGCCGCGGCCGCCGGCATTCAGAAGCGCGACCGGATCGTCTCCTTCGCGGGCACGCCCACCAAGGACTGGAACACCCTTTCCGACCTGATCCGCGACAGCGCCGGCAAGAACGTGCCGATCGTCGTGGAGCGCGACGGCAGGCAGCTCACCCTGCACGCCAAGATCGCCACCAACATGGTCGCCCAGAAGGACTCCAGCGGCACCTACGTGCAGGGCAAGTACGTCAAGGCCGGGTTCCTCGGCTTCAGCTCCGCCACCGGCGTGCAGAAGCTGGGCTTCGGCGACTCCGTGACCTGGATGACCGACCGCGTCGGTGACGCCGTCGACTCCCTGGCCGCGCTGCCCGGCAAGATCCCGGCCCTGTGGAACGCCGCCTTCGGCGACGGGCCGCGCCAGCCCGACTCCCCGGTCGGCATCGTCGGCGCGGCCCGCATCACCGGCGACATCGCCACCCTGCACATCCCCGCCTCCCAGCAGGTGGCGATGTTCGTGATGCTGCTCGCCGGCTTCAATCTCTCGCTGTTCCTGTTCAACATGCTCCCGCTGCTCCCGCTCGACGGCGGCCACATCGCCGGCGCCCTGTGGGAGGCCCTGCGCCGCAACCTGGCCAGGGTGCTGCGCCGCCCGGACCCCGGCCCGTTCGACGTGGCCAAGCTGATGCCGGTGGCGTACGTGGTGGCCGGGATCTTCGTCTGCTTCACCGTCCTGGTGCTCATCGCGGACGTCGTCAACCCGGTGAAGATCTCCTAGCCACCGGAAGCCGAGGCGGCCCGGGACGCGGGGACGTTCCGGGCCGCATTCCAACGAGTGGGTTTCGCGGGTGGGATGTGCCGGGGCGTACGCCGGTGCCGTAATCTCGGATCTCGGAGCCCGCCGTATCACGGGACCGGACCTTGATCCACGACTTGGGGTTGCACAGCAGATGACTGCGATTTCTCTCGGCATGCCGTCCGTTCCGACCAAGCTCGCCGAGCGCCGCAAGAGCCGGCAGATCCAGGTCGGAAGCGTGCCGGTCGGCGGAGACGCACCCGTCTCGGTCCAGTCGATGACCACCACCCGCACGTCCGACGTCGGCGCCACCCTCCAGCAGATCGCCGAGCTGACCGCGTCCGGCTGCCAGATCGTCCGGGTCGCCTGCCCCACCCAGGACGACGCCGACGCGCTCCCGACCATCGCGCGCAAGTCGCAGATCCCGGTGATCGCGGACATCCACTTCCAGCCCAAGTACGTCTTCGCCGCCATCGAGGCCGGCTGCGCCGCGGTCCGGGTCAACCCGGGCAACATCAAGAAGTTCGACGACCAGGTCAAGGAGATCGCCCAGGCCGCCAAGGACCACGGCACCCCGATCCGCATCGGTGTGAACGCCGGCTCCCTGGACAAGCGACTGCTCCAGAAGTACGGCAAGGCCACGCCGGAGGCGCTGGTCGAGTCCGCGCTGTGGGAGGCGTCCCTCTTCGAGGAGCACGACTTCCGCGACATCAAGATCTCCGTCAAGCACAACGACCCGGTCGTGATGATCGAGGCCTACCGGCAGCTCGCCGAGCAGTGCGACTACCCCCTCCACCTCGGCGTCACCGAGGCCGGCCCCGCCTTCCAGGGCACCATCAAGTCGGCCGTCGCCTTCGGCGCCCTCCTCTCCCAGGGCATCGGCGACACCATCCGCGTCTCGCTGTCCGCGCCCCCGGTGGAGGAGGTCAAGGTCGGCATCCAGATCCTGGAGTCCCTGAACCTGCGCCAGCGCGGCCTGGAGATCGTCTCCTGCCCGTCCTGCGGCCGCGCCCAGGTCGACGTCTACAAGCTCGCCGAAGAGGTCACCGCCGGCCTGACCGGCATGGAGGTCCCGCTCCGCGTCGCCGTCATGGGCTGCGTCGTCAACGGCCCCGGCGAGGCCCGCGAGGCCGACCTCGGCGTCGCCTCCGGCAACGGCAAGGGCCAGATCTTCGTCAAGGGCGAGGTCATCAAGACCGTGCCCGAGTCCAAGATCGTGGAGACCCTCATCGAGGAGGCCATGAAGCTGGCCGAGAAGATGCAGGACGAGGGCGTGGCGTCCGGCGAGCCGTCGGTGTCGGTCGCGGGCTGAACCCCGCGTCCCGGCCCGCACCCGCGGGCCGGAAGCCGGCTTCCCGGACCGGGGGACGCACCGCACAGCCCGCGCGGTTATAGTGCGGAGATCAGCAGAACCCCCAGGGTGAGGCCCCCGCACGTGTTGACCCAGACCACCTCACGGGTGCTCGATCCGAGCGACCTCGACGCCGCGCTCGCCGTTCTCGACCGCGAGCCGGTCGCGAACGCCTTCGTGACCGCGCGCGTCCGGGTCGCCGGGCTCGACCCCTGGCGCCTCGGCGGCGAGATGTGGGGCTGGTACGAGGACGGCATGCTGACGTCCCTGTGCTACGCGGGCGCCAACCTGGTCCCCATCTGCGCCACCCCGCGCGCCGTGCGCGCCTTCGCCGAGCGCGCCCGGCGGTCCGGCCGGCGCTGCTCCTCCATCGTCGGCCCGGCGGACGCCACCGCCGAACTCTGGCACCTGCTGGAGCCGCACTGGGGCCCGGCCCGCGAGGTCAGGTCCCGCCAGCCGCTGATGGTCACCGACCACATGCCCGACACCGTCGCCCCGGACCCCTACGTCCGCCGCGTCCGCAAGGACGAGATGGAGACGATCATGCCGGCGTGCGTGGCGATGTTCACCGAGGAGGTCGGCGTCTCCCCGCTGGCCGGCGACGGCGGACTGCTCTACCAGGCCCGGGTCGCCGAACTCGTCGGCTCCGGGCGCTCCTTCGCCCGCCTGGACAAGGACGGCAAGGTCCTCTTCAAGGCCGAGATCGGCGCGGCGACCCCCCAGGCCTGCCAGATCCAGGGCGTGTGGGTGGCCCCCGAGCACCGCGGCAAGGGCCTCGCCGCCCCCGCCATGGCCGCGGTCCTGCGCTACGCCCTGGCCGACGTGGCCCCCGTGGTCAGCCTCTACGTCAACGACTTCAACACCGCCGCGCGCCGCACCTACCGCAAGGTGGGATTCCAGGAGATAGGCGCCTTCATGAGTGTGCTCTTCTGAACCCCGGTACCCTCCCCGCATGGATCTCACGATCGCCCCCCTGGACCTGTCGGCCCGCGTGGACGAGGCACTGGCGGTCCAAGCGGTGGCGTTCGGCCTCGGCCCGGACGAAGTCGCCGTACGCCGTCAGATCGTCCAGCGCCACATGCAGTTCCCGGGCGCCCGCGCCCTCGGCGCGACCGCCGGGGGGCGCCTCGTCGGCTTCGTCTACGGCATGCCGAACTCCCGCACCCACTGGTGGTCGACCGTCGTCGAGCCGTATCTGCGCGCGGCCGGCAACGACTTCTGGCTGGACGACTCCTTCGTGATCACCGAGCTGCACGTCCTGCCCGGCCACCAGAACCGGGGCATCGGCCGCAGGCTGATCACCACCATCACGGACTCCGCCACCGAACCCCGCTCGATCCTCTCCGCGATCGACACCGACAGCCCCGCCCGCGGCCTCTACCACTCCCTCGGCTACGTCGACCTCGCCCGCCAGGTGCACTTCCCGAGCGCGCCGCGCCCGTACGCCGTGATGGGCGCCCCCCTGCCGCTCCGCAGGCGATAACCGATTTCCGCCCTCGCGGCACGCCCGGCTAACCTCCTATGCCATCACCCATATCTGGCAGGAGTACGAGAACCATGGCCAACGCACCGGTCCAGCGCATGTCCCAGTTGATGGCGAAGACGCTGCGCGACGACCCGGCGGACGCCGAGGTCCTCAGCCACAAGCTCCTCGTCCGCGCCGGTTACGTCCGCCGCACCGCCGCCGGCATCTGGTCCTGGCTGCCGCTGGGCAAGAAGGTCCTCGCCAACGTGGAGCGGGTCGTGCGCGAGGAGATGGACGCCATCGGCGCCCAGGAGGTGCTGCTCCCCGCGCTGCTGCCCCGCGAGCCGTACGACGCCACCGGCCGCTGGGACGAGTACGGCCAGGAGCTGTTCCGGCTCAAGGACCGCAAGGGCGGCGACTACCTCCTCGGCCCCACCCACGAGGAGATCTTCACCCTCCTGGTCAAGGACCAGTGCACGTCCTACAAGGACCTGCCGGTGATCCTCTACCAGATCCAGACCAAGTTCCGCGACGAGGCCCGCCCCCGCGCCGGCATCCTGCGCGGCCGCGAGTTCCTGATGAAGGACTCGTACTCCTTCGACCTCGCCGACGAGGGCCTCGACCAGTCCTACGCCCTGCACCGCCAGGCCTACCAGCGCGTCTTCGCGCGCCTCGGCCTCGACTACCGCATCGTCGCGGCCACCGCCGGCGCCATGGGCGGCTCCAAGTCGGAGGAGTTCCTGGCCCCCGCCGAGGCCGGCGAGGACACCTTCGCGGACTGCCCGAACTGCGACTTCGCCGCCAACACCGAGGCGATCACCTACACCCTCCAGCCGGTCGACGGCTCGGCCGTGCCCGCACTGGAGGAGATCCCCACTCCCGACACCCCGACCATCGAGACCCTGGCCGCCTCGCTCGGCGTCCCGGCCTCCGCCACCCTGAAGAACCTGCTGGTCAAGGTGGACGGCGAGATCGTCGCCGTGGGCGTGCCCGGGGACCGCGAGGTCGACATGGGCAAGGTCGAGGCGCACTTCGCCCCGGCCGCCGTCGAGATGGTCACCGAGTCGGACTTCGCCGGCCGCCCCGACCTCGTGCGCGGCTACGTCGGCCCGCAGGGCCTCGGCGAGAAGGTCACCTACATCGCCGACCCGCGGGTGGCCCCCGGCACCGCCTGGATCACCGGCGCCAACAAGGAGAACACGCACGCCAGGAACGTCGTCGCCGGCCGTGACTTCGAGGTCGACGCCTACGTGGACGTCGTGGTGGTCCAGGAGGGCGACCCCTGCCCGAAGTGCGGCACCGGACTGAAGCTGGACCGCGCCATCGAGATCGGCCACATCTTCCAGCTGGGCCGCAAGTACGCCGACGCCCTCAAGCTCGACGTGCTCGGCCAGAACGGCAAGCCGGTCCGCGTCACCATGGGCTCCTACGGCATCGGCGTCTCCCGCGCCGTCGCCGCGCTCGCCGAGCAGACCGCCGACGAGCAGGGCCTGTGCTGGCCCAAGGAGATCGCCCCGGCCGACGTCCACGTGGTCGCCGCCGGCAAGGCCCTGCAGACCGAGCTGGCCCTCGACGTCGCAGAGAAGCTGGCCGCCGCGGGCGTGCGCGTCCTGGTGGACGACCGCGCCGGCGTCTCCCCGGGCGTCAAGTTCACCGACGCCGAGCTGATCGGCGTGCCGCAGATTCTCGTCGCCGGCCGCCGCTCGGCCGAGGGCGTCCTGGAGCTGAAGGACCGCAAGACCGGCGAGCGCGAGGAGCTGTCGGTCGAGGACGCGATCGCGCGTCTCACGGCCTGACACCGGACGAGGGTCCCCGCCGCCCAAGCGGCGCGGGGACCCTTCGTGCACCCCGCGGACCGCTCACCGCGCGGTGACGCCTACAGCCACCCGGCGAACTCCAGCAGCAGTTCGCCGTCCTGCGGCCGTCCCACGCGCAGCGCCCGCACCCCGGACTCCACCGCCCGGAACAGCGTCCAGCCGCGCAGCCGCTCCTGGTCCACCTCCAGTGACTCCGCGAGCCGCTTGATCCGCCGCCGGGTGATGGACGCCCCCGAGGGCGAGGCGATCAGGTCCTCCACCCGGTCCCGCACCAGCCGCGCCAGGTCGAAGGCGTGCTCGCCGACCACCGGATCGGGTCCCACCGCGAGCCACGGCATCCGGTCACCGGCGAGCACCTTGCTCTGCCGGAACGTGCCGTGCAGCAGCCGCTGCTCGGGCGGATCCGCCAGCAGCTCCTCGCGCGCCGACAGCGCCGCGTCGACCAGCGGGGCCAGCTCCGGCTCCCGCTCCGCGTCCGCGGACATCGCCGCCGCCTGCCGCCCGGTGCGCTCCGCCACGGTCTCGAAGGCGTGGCCCGCGGGCGGCGTCACCCACAGCCGGCGCAGCGTGCCCGCCGCCTCCAGCAGGGCCTTCGCCTCCGGCAGCGACCGCACCGAGACGTCCGGGTGCAGCCGTTCGAGCAGCAGCGCCCCCTGGGCGGCGTCCTGCGCGTCCGCCGACAGCAGCAGCACGGCGCCCAGGCCGCCCCAGTGCGCCAGCGCCGCCCGCTCGCTCTCCGGCCGGGCCCGCGGCGGGGCCAGTTTCAGCACGCCCGGCGTGCCGTCCGGCAGCCGTACCAGCAGCACCAGACTGCTGCGGCCGCCCGGCACCTGCACCCGCTCGACGGTCAACTCCCGCCGCGCCACGGCCCGCTCGGCCGCCTCGGGCAGCCCGGCCAGCCAGTCGTCCCCGGCCGGTGCCGTCTCCCCGAGCGCCCGCACCAGGCGCCGCGGCGGTTCGAAAGCCATGTGCGAGCCGTTCCCTTCCTCGTGGATCCTGTGGTCAGCGGGTCGCCGTGGCGGACCCCGACGGCGTCGTACCCGCCGCCCCGGTGCCCTCGCCCGCCCGCTCGGCGAGACCCGGGAAGGCTACGCCGTGCCCGCTCCAGCCCACCGCCCGCACCGCCGCCTCCCGCAGTGACGCCGCGGCCGAGGCGCGCCGCGTCCCGGTCGCCGCCCGCACCAGGTCGGCGTAGACCCCGGCCACCCGGTCCTCCAGCCGGGCGGCGAGCCGCACCGCGTCGGCGGAGTCGCGCACCGGGAACGGCAGCGCGTAGGCGGCGCTCGCCGCCACCGGCCTGCCGCCCAGGTCCCGTACCTCGCGCGCCAGCGCGTCCCGGCGCGCCCGGTGGGCGTCGTACGCGGCCTTCGCCGTGGCGCGGCGCCGGTCGTCGATCCGGCCGCCGACCACGCCGTACCCGTACACCGCCGCGTGCTCCGCCGCCAACGCGGCCTGCAACGCCGTCAGTTCGGCCGGCCGTCCGGACTCGTCGCTCACTTGGTTCCCCCCGTCGTCAGCAGGTACGCGTGCGCGGCCCCGGCCGCCGCCACCGAGGCCAGCAGCCGTGCCGGCTCGCCCGGTACGTCCAGCAGCTCCCGGGCCCGCCGGTCGGCGAGCGTCCGCTCGGCCGCGGCGAGCGAGGCCAGGGCGTCCTTCTCGGTCGCCGGCACGGAGGGCGGGGTGGCGGAGGGGGAGGGGGAGGCGGAACCCGACGCGGTCGCCGTGGAGGTCGTGCCCTGCGTGAACGCGGCGACGTGCGCCGCGACCTCGGTGCGCAGCGGGTGCAGCCGCTCCGTGAGACCCGGGAAGGCCGCGAGCACCGCGTCGTAGCGCGCAAGCAGCTCCCTGCTGTCCTCGGCCGCCCGGGCGCGGGCCCGGACGGTGGCCGAGGGGCCGGTGCCGCCGGAGTCCGCGCCGGCCGTGCAGCCGGCCAGCAGGGCGGCGCCGGCGGCCGAGGCGAGCAGGGTTCTTCGGCGCGGCCCCGAGGGGATGCGCGGTGGCGAGGGATACGGCACGGCAGACGTCCTCGGAGAACTCGTACGACAAGAAGAGCTACGACAACACGATGAGCGGCGACCGGCGGCACGCCCGTGATCACCGTACCCGCGCACCAGTCCGAACCCATTCACCGGCACCGTCCGCCACCACCGGGGCTCACCCGTCCCGCCGCCCGCCGGCCGGACCGGGCCGTCCACAGGTGGACGGCAACACTCCCCGCGACCGGATACCCTTTGACCAGACACGCGACCCATCCCACAACAGCACACGCGGCCGAGGAGTCACCCGGATGAGCACCACCCAGAGCGAGAGGCTGCGAGAGCTGCTGGAACCGCTCGTCACCTCCCAGGGGCTGGATCTCGAAGAGATCGCCGTCGACTCCGTCGGACGCAAGCGGGTGCTGCGCGTGGTCGTCGACTCCGACTCCGGGGCGGACCTGGACGCGATCGCCGATGTGAGCCGTGCGCTCTCGGCGAAGCTGGACGAGACCAACGCGATGGGCGAGGACGCGTACGACCTGGAGGTCGGAACCCCCGGCGCGGAGCGCCCCCTCACCGAGCACCGGCACTTCGTGCGCGCCACCGACCGGCTCGTGAAGTTCCAGCTGACCGAGGGCGGCGAGCTGGTCGCCCGGATCCTGACCGTGGACGACGAGGGCCTCGACGTCGAGGTGCCCGGCGTCAAGGGCCGCAAGGCCACCCACCGCCGCCTCGCCTTCCCGGAGATCGAGAAGGCGCGCGTGCAGGTCGAGTTCAACCGCAAGGACAAGAAGGACAAGAAGGAAGAGGAGGAGGCGTAGCCGTGGACATCGACATGAGCGCCCTGCGGGGCTTGGTCAGGGAGAAGGAGATCTCCTTCGACCTGCTGGTCGAGGCGATCGAGTCGGCCCTCCTCATCGCCTACCACCGCACCGAGGGAAGCCGCCGACACGCGCGCGTGGAGCTCAACCGGGAGACCGGGCATGTGACCGTGTGGGCGAAGGAGGAGCCCGAGGACCTGGAAGAGGGGCAGGAGCCGCGCGAGTTCGACGACACCCCCTCGGGCTTCGGCCGGATCGCCGCCACCACCGCCAAGCAGGTGATCCTCCAGCGGCTGCGCGACGCGCAGGACGACGCGACGCTCGGCGAGTACGCGGGGCGCGAGGGCGACATCGTCACCGGCGTGGTCCAGCAGGGCCGCGACCCGAAGAACGTGCTGGTCGACATCGGCAAGCTGGAGGCCATCCTGCCGGTGCAGGAGCAGGTGCCCGGCGAGACCTACCCGCACGGCCAGCGGCTGCGCTCGTACGTCGTCCGGGTCGCCAAGGGCGTGCGCGGACCGTCCGTGACCCTCTCCCGCACCCACCCCAACCTGGTGAAGAAGCTCTTCGCCCTGGAGGTGCCGGAGATCGCCGACGGCTCGGTGGAGATCGCGGCCATCGCCCGCGAGGCCGGCCACCGCACCAAGATCGCCGTCCGCTCCACCCGCGCGGGCCTGAACGCCAAGGGCGCCTGCATCGGCCCCATGGGCGGCCGGGTGCGCAATGTGATGGGCGAGCTGAACGGCGAGAAGATCGACATCGTCGACTGGTCGGACGACCCGGCCGAGATGGTGGCGAACGCCCTGTCACCCGCTCGGGTGAGCAAGGTCGAGGTCGTCGACCTGGCCGCCCGCTCCGCCCGGGTGACCGTGCCGGACTACCAGCTGTCGCTGGCGATCGGCAAGGAGGGCCAGAACGCCCGCCTCGCCGCCCGGCTCACCGGCTGGCGCATCGACATCCGGCCCGACACCGAGCAGGCGGCGGAGTAGGGCACCGGAACCGGGCGGCGGCCGGAGCGGCCGCAGGGGAATAGATCCAGGCCGCGTGTGGCTTGGATTACGGACAACAGCCGTTCGATCTCTGCCCCGAAGGGGTGAGGTCGGTGCGGGGAGGTAGACTTAGCCGTGTCTGGCCGGACGCACGCCGGAGCATGCCCTGAACGCACCTGTGTGGGGTGCCGGGAGCGGGCGGCCAAGGACGATCTCCTGCGGATCGTGCGGAGCGAGGACGCATGCGTCCCCGATCCTCGCGGTACGCTGCCCGGCCGGGGTGCGTATCTGCACCCCGCCCTGGTCTGTCTCGACCAGGCGGTACGCCGCCGGGCGTTGCCGCGGGCACTGCGCGCCCCGGGAGCGCTCGACACAAAGGCGTTGCGCCGACACGTCGAGCAGGCAACAGTTGCCGAGCAGGCAACGCCGTAAGACATGCCGTACGGAAAACCGTGCGGTTTGGTACCTCGCGAGTCGAAAGCAGGTCGAGATTGCGATGAGCACTCGATGAGTACGCGATGAGTACGCCCATGAACTAGCGACGGTCCGGCTTCACCCGGACCTCAAAGGAGCGAAGTGGCTAAGGTCCGGGTCTACGAACTCGCCAAGGAGTTCGGTGTCGAGAGCAAGGTCGTCATGGCCAAGCTCCAGGAACTCGGTGAATTCGTCCGTTCGGCGTCTTCGACCATCGAAGCGCCGGTTGTACGCAAGCTGACCGACGCCTTCCAGGGTGGCAATGGCAAGTCCGCCAAGCCCGCCCCGCGCAAGGCTTCCCCCAAGCCCGCCGCGCCCTCCCCGGCGCAGGCGGCCCGTCCGGCTGCCCCGAAGCCGGCGCCGGCGGCTCCCAAGCCCGCGACGCCCGCCGCGCAGCAGCCGGCTGCCCCGTCGGCGCCCGCGCCGGCCCCGGGCCCGCGTCCCGTTCCGGGCCCGAAGCCCGCGCCGCGTCCGGCCCCGGCCGCCCCGGAGTTCACCGCTCCGCCGGCCCCGGCCGCCCAGACCCCGCAGGCCCCGGCCGCGCAGGGTCCGCGTCCCGGCGCCCGTCCCGGTGCCCCCAAGCCCGGCGCCCGCCCCGGCGGTCCCGGTCAGGGCCAGGGCCGTTCCGGCCAGGGCGCGCCGCGTCCCGGTGGCCAGGCCCCGCGTCCGGGTGCCCGTCCGTCCGGTCCGCGCCCGGGCAACAACCCCTTCACCTCCGGCGGCTCCACCGGCATGGCGCGCCCGCAGGCGCCCCGTCCGCAGGGCGGCCCGCGTCCCGGCGGCGCCCCCGGCGCCGGCCCCCGTCCGCAGGCGCCCGGCGCCCAGGGCGGCGGTCCGCGTCCGCAGGCTCCCGGCGGTCCGCGTCCGACTCCGGGCTCGATGCCCCGTCCGCAGGGCGGTCCCCGTCCCGGCGGTCCGCGTCCGAACCCCGGCATGATGCCGCAGCGTCCCGCTGCCGGCCCGCGTCCCGGCCCCGGCGGCCGTGGTCCGGCCGGTGCCGGTCGTCCCGGTGGCGGCGGCGGTGGCCGTCCCGGCTTCGCCGGTCGTCCCGGTGGCGGCGGCGGTGCCCGTCCGGGCGGCGGCGGCGGTTTCGCCGGTCGTCCCGGTGGCGGCGGCTTCGGCGGCGGCCCCGGTGGCGGCGGTCGCCCCGGCTTCGCTGGTCGTCCCGGCGGTCCCGGTGGCCGCGGTGGCACGCAGGGCGCCTTCGGCCGTCCCGGCGGTCCCGCGCGTCGCGGTCGCAAGTCGAAGCGGCAGCGTCGCCAGGAGTACGAGGCCATGCAGGCCCCGAGCGTCGGCGGCGTGATGCTGCCGCGCGGCAACGGCGAGACCATCCGTCTCTCCCGCGGCGCGTCGCTCACCGACTTCGCCGAGAAGATCAACGCCAACCCGGCGTCCCTCGTCGCGGTCATGATGAACCTCGGCGAGATGGTCACGGCCACGCAGTCCGTCTCCGACGAGACGCTGCAGCTCCTGGCCGACGAGATGAACTACAACGTCCAGATCGTCAGCCCCGAGGAGGAGGACCGCGAGCTGCTCGAGTCCTTCGACCTGGAGTTCGGCGAGGACGAGGGCACCGAGGAGGACCTGGTCGTCCGTCCGCCGGTCGTGACCGTCATGGGTCACGTCGACCACGGTAAGACCCGACTGCTCGACGCCATCCGCAAGACGAACGTCATCGCGGGCGAGGCCGGCGGCATCACCCAGCACATCGGTGCCTACCAGGTCGCGACCGAGGTCAACGGCGAGGACCGCGCGATCACCTTCATCGACACCCCGGGTCACGAGGCGTTCACCGCCATGCGTGCCCGCGGTGCGAAGTCGACGGACATCGCGATCCTGGTCGTCGCGGCCAACGACGGCGTCATGCCGCAGACGGTCGAGGCGCTCAACCACGCCAAGGCGGCCGACGTGCCGATCGTGGTCGCGGTCAACAAGATCGACGTCGAGGGCGCGGACCCGACCAAGGTGCGCGGTCAGCTGACCGAGTACGGCCTGGTGGCCGAGGAGTACGGCGGCGACACGATGTTCGTCGACATCTCCGCCAAGCAGGGTCTGCACATCGACTCGCTGCTGGAGGCCGTGATCCTCACGGCCGACGCCTCGCTCGACCTGCGGGCCAACCCGAACCAGGACGCGCAGGGCATCTCGATCGAGTCCCGCCTGGACCGCGGCCGCGGTGCGGTCGCCACGGTCCTGGTGCAGCGAGGCACGCTGCGGGTCGGCGACACCATGGTGGTCGGCGACGCGTACGGCCGTGTCCGCGCGATGCTGGACGACAGCGGCAACAACGTGGCCGAGGCGGGCCCCTCGACGCCGGTCCAGGTCCTGGGCCTGACCAACGTCCCGGGTGCCGGCGACAACTTCATCGTGGTGGACGAGGACCGTACGGCCCGTCAGATCGCGGAGAAGCGCGCCGCCCGCGAGCGCAACGCGGCCTTCGCCAAGCGCACGCGCCGTGTGTCCCTGGAGGACCTGGACAAGGTGCTCAAGGCCGGCGAGGTCCAGCAGCTGAACCTGATCATCAAGGGTGACGCTTCCGGTTCGGTCGAGGCCCTCGAGTCCTCGCTGCTCCAGCTGGACGTCGGCGAAGAGGTCGACATCCGCGTCCTGCACCGCGGCGTCGGTGCGGTCACGGAGTCCGACATCGACCTGGCCATGGGCTCCGACGCCATCGTCATCGGCTTCAACGTCCGTGCGGCCGGCCGTGCCGCGCAGATGGCCGAGCGCGAGGGCGTGGACGTCCGGTACTACTCGGTCATCTACCAGGCGATCGAGGAGATCGAGGCGGCCCTCAAGGGCATGCTCAAGCCGGAGTACGAAGAGGTCGAGCTCGGCACGGCGGAGATCCGCGAGGTCTTCAAGTCGTCCAAGCTGGGCAACATCGCCGGTGTCCTCATCCGGTCCGGCGAGGTCCGCCGCAACACCAAGGCCCGTCTCATCCGGGACGGCAAGGTGGTCGCGGAGAACCTCACCATCGAGGGCCTGCGTCGCTTCAAGGACGACGTCACCGAGATCCGCGAAGGCTTCGAGGGCGGTATCAACCTCGGCAACTTCAACGACATCAAGGTCGACGACGTCATCGCGACGTACGAGATGCGCGAGAAGCCGCGGGCGTAACAGCCACCGGTTGCCGCTGGCCGACGGGACCTTCCGGTCCCGTCGGCCAGCGCGCCGTTGCGGGCCGTTTTCAGGGCCCGGGGCGGCCCCGGCGCCCGCCCGCGCCGAAACCCTGTCGAGCCACCGGCGGGTACGGGGTACCGTTTCTTGATGTCCCCGGCCACCCGGCCCAGGGGCCATCGATCCCGTACCGGCGGGTGAACCGGCAACACACATGTACGTGGGGACTCTGTCCTTCGACCTCCTCCTCGGCGACGTCCACTCGCTGAAGGAGAAGCGCTCCGTCGTCCGCCCGATCGTGGCCGAGCTCCAGCGGAAGTACGCGGTGAGCGCGGCGGAGGTGGATCACATGAGCCTCCACCGCCGGGCGGTCATCGGCCTCGCGGTGGTCTCCGGCGACGCGGCCCACCTCACCGACGTACTGGACCGATGCGAACGGCTGGTCGCCGGCCGCCCCGAGGTGGAGCTGCTGTCCGTACGACGCCGCTTCCACGGCGAAGACGACTGACGAAACCACAGAACCAAGATCAGGAAAGAACGGGAGCTGGACCAGTGGCCGACAACGCGCGGGCGAAAAGGCTGGCGGACCTCATCCGAGAGGTGGTGGCCCAGAAGCTGCAGCGCGGGATCAAGGACCCGCGGCTCGGCTCGCACGTCACCATCACGGACACCCGGGTCACGGGTGACCTCCGGGAGGCGACCGTCTTCTACACGGTGTACGGGGACGACGAGGAGCGGAAGGCCGCCGCGGCGGGCCTGGAGAGCGCCAAGGGCATCCTGCGCTCCGAGGTGGGCCGTGCGGCCGGCGTTAAGTTCACGCCGACCCTGACCTTCGTCGCGGACGCCCTGCCGGACACCGCCCGGACCATCGAGGACCTCCTCGACAAGGCCCGGCAGTCCGACGCCAAGGTGCGCGAGAACTCCGCGGGCGCCAGCTACGCGGGCGGCGCGGACCCCTACCGCAAGCCTGCGGACGACGAGACGGACGGCGACGCCGCGGAATGACCCAGAAGCACACCACGCCCGACGGCCTTGTCATCGTCGACAAGCCGTCGGGCTTCACTTCGCACGACGTGGTCGCCAAGATGCGCGGGATCGCCCGGACCCGCCGGGTCGGCCACGCCGGCACCCTCGACCCCATGGCGACCGGCGTCCTGGTCCTCGGCGTCGAGCGGGCCACCAAGCTCCTCGGGCACCTCGCGCTGACCGAGAAGGAGTACCTGGGCACCGTACGCCTGGGCCAGAACACCCTCACCGACGACGCCGAGGGCGACGTCACCTCGTCCACCGACGCCTCCAAGGTGACCCGGGCGGCCATCGACGCCGGCATCGCCAAGCTGACCGGCGACATCATGCAGGTGCCGTCCAAGGTCAGCGCCATCAAGATCGACGGCGTCCGGTCCTACAAGCGGGCCCGCGAGGGCGAGGATTTCGAGATCCCGGCCCGTCCCGTGACCGTCTCCTCCTTCACCGTGTACGACGTCCGGGACGCGGTCGCCGAGGACGGCACCGCCGTGCTGGACCTGGTCGTCTCCGTCGTCTGCTCCTCCGGCACCTACATCCGCGCCCTCGCCCGCGACCTGGGCGCCGGCCTGGGCGTCGGCGGCCACCTGACGGCGCTGCGCCGCACGCGCGTGGGCCCGTACAAGCTGGACGCGGCCAAGACGCTGGACCAGCTCCAGCAGGAGCTGACCGTGATGCCGATCGCGGAGGCCGCCGCGGCCGCCTTCCCGCGCTGGGAGGTGGACGCCCGTCGCGCCCGGCTGCTGCTGAACGGGGTCCGCCTGGACATGCCCGACGAGTACGCGGACGCCGGTCCCGTCGCCGTGTTCGACCCCGAGGGCCGCTTCCTGGCGCTCGTGGAGCTGCACAAGGGCAAGGCCAAGAGCCTCGCCGTCTTCGGCTGAGCCGAGGCCCTCGCCCGTGGAGCGGCGGCCGGGCACGGGGTGCCTGCCCCCTGCCGCCGCCCCACGGTTCCCCCTCCCCCCACCCCTAGGGATATCCAGCGGCCCCCGCGTATTCACCCGAGCGGCCGGGCGCTCGGAGTGAACCGGGGGAGCGGAAGGGGGCGCGTTCCGCGTCCGCCCCGCCTCGACGATCATCGCGCGCCTACCGTCGGCACAGGCACGGGGCACGGGCGGGGAGGCACGACCATGACGACACGAATCCCGCGATCCGACAGCGCCCACGACGAGACGGTGCACGGCACGGGTGGCACGGTGAGCGGGGCGGAATCGCGGGACGCGGAGCGGACGGCCCGGGACGGGCGGGCGCACGCACCGGACGTGACGGACGCGGCCCGCAGCGGACGGGCCGTCGCCCACCAGGGCGGGGACACGGCCGACGGCACGGACCCGGCCCCCGGCCCGCGGGAGCCGGCGTACCGCGCGACCGGCGGGGTGGACCCGGGCCGGGGCCCGCGGACGGCGCCACGGGCCGTCGTCCGGGCGCATACCCCCCTCCCGGCCGTTTCCGCCACCGGAGCCGACCCCCTGGTCCGCATCCACGACCCGGCCGGCCGCCCCCGCGGCCTCGGTTTCCTCGCCGATCACCACGGCACCCTGCTCACCAGCCACGAAGCCGTGGCCGGCCTCGACCGGCTGGTGCTGCGCACCGGGGACCGCACCCAGGTGGTCGGCGCCGACGCCGTGACCGAACTGCCCGACCGCGATCTCGCCCTGGTGCGCACCGAGGGCCTGGGCGCGCCCCCGCTGCCGCTGGCGGCACGGCAGGAGGCCGAGGCCGGGACGTACGTGCGGATCGCGGCCGGCTGCTGGCGGGAGGCCCGGGTGCTGGCCGCCGCCGAGGTGTCGTACGGCCGCCACCTCGTGACCGCGCTCGAACTGGCCATCGGCACGGCGGGCCGGGACGCCCTGCGGCCCGGCGGCGGGGCGGCCGGGGGACCGGTGCTGGACGCCCGTACCGGCGCCGTCCTCGGCGTGGTCGGCACCGCGCTGCGGGCCCCGCACCGCGACGCCGGCTTCGCGGTGCCGCCGCACCCCGCCGACGGCCCCCTCGCCGAGCTGCTCGCCCGCAACGCGGCCACCGTGCCCGCCTACGGCGCCGACCTCAACCTGGCCGGCGTCCTGGAACTGACCGCCACCTCGGTGGGCCAGGACGGACCGCCCAAAGCCCCCGTCGAACCCGTGGAACGCGCCGACGTGGCCCGGCGGCTGAGCGACTTCGCCGACGGGGAGCAACCCGTGCTGGGGCTGGTCGGCGCCCCGGGCAGCGGCCGCACCACGGAACTCGCGGCGTTCGCCGCCCGCCGTGGCCGGGGCGAGCGGCCCGCCCCCACCCTCTGGCTGCGCGGCGCCGACCTGGCGGAGACCGACGGCTCGGTGGCCGACGCCGCCCGCCGCGCCCTGGAGCGCGCCGCCCGCATCATCGCCGCCGCCCGCCGGCTCGACCTCCCGGACGTCACCCCCGAGCACGTGGCCCGCCTCGCCGCCCGCGCGGGCCGTCCGCTGCTGCTCCTGCTCGACGGCCCCGAGGAGATGCCCCGCACGTCCGCCCACCGGCTCCGCGAGTGGACCGACGGCACGACCGCGTGGCTCAGGGCCGTCGGCGCCCGGCTGGTGGTGGCCTGCCGCGAGGAGTACTGGGAGCAGGCCGCCCTCCGGTCGCTGCCGTGCGTGCGCGTGGGCGACCTCGGCGCCGGGGAGGCCCGCCGGGCGCGCGCCCGCTACGGGATCCCCGAGGGTCTGCCCGCCCGGCGGGACGCCCGGCATCCGCTCACCCTGCGCCTGCTGTCCGAGGTGCGGGCAGCCCTCCCGGCGGCGCCGCCCGCCGGACCCGTCGACCGGCACCAGGTGTTCGAGGCCCACCTCGACCTGGTGTGCCTGCGCGTCGCGGTGCGGCTCGCCGCCGAGCGGGGGCTGCGCGGCACCGCCGTACGACGGCTGGCCGCACGGGTCGCCGGGCAGGTGCACGAGGCCGCCCGGCGGAGCCTCGGGCCGGGTGAGCTGGACCGGGAGACCTTCGAGGCGGTGTTCCCCTGGGGACCGGCCCCCGCCCGGCTCGGCGGCGGCACCGGCTGGGCCTCCGCCGTGCTCGCCGAGGGCCTGCTGGTGTCGGCCGGCCGCGGCCACCGCTTCGCCCACGAGGAACTGGCCGACTGGCTCCAGGGCATGCACCTGGACCTGGACCAGGCCGTGCACGCCCTGGTGCACCGCGCCCGCGACCCGCGGACCGACCCGGGGGACGCGCCGCCCGTGCCGCGCCACCGCATCGGACCCGTGGTGCAGGCCCTGCTGCATCTGGGCCGCCGCCAAGGCGAACGCCGACTCGCCTTCAAGCTGAGAGAGTTGACGGACGCCCTGGACCTGGACACCGACTCCTGGTGGGCCGCCCGGCTGCTCGCCGGGACCCTGCTCCAAGTGCCGGACGCGACGCCGTACACCGAGGTGCTGCGGCTGCTCGCCGAGCGGCTGGTGGCCTGGCGGGCCGACCGGCGGCCGGTGCCGGGGGAGTTCGGCCCGGACTTCTGGACCGCCCTGCCGCTGTCCGGCGCCGAGCGCCTGGACCTGCTGCGCCGGCTCGTCCTCGCCGACCAGGCGCCGCCCGCGCCCGGCGAGCGCTACCTCGACGCCGTGGCCCGGCTGCTCGCCGCCGACCCCCGCGCCGTACAGCCGCAGCTGGTCCGCTGGTTCACGGACGAGCGGCCGCTGCCCGCGACCCCGCACGCCACCGTGGCGACCGCCGCGCAGGCCCTGCTGCACACCCATCGGCACGGCGCCCTGGACGAGCTGACCGAGGTGCTGGCGGCCGACGGCCACCCGCGCGCCGAGGAACTGCTTGCCGTGCTTGCCGAGGAGGAGCCGTCCGCGCTCTGCCGGGCCGTGGACCGCTGGGCGCGCGGGGACGCACCCGCCCGGCACACGGCCGCGGTGACCCTCGGGCTGCGCGCCGCCCCGCACGCGCGCACGGCCGCCGACCGGGAACTGCTCTGCCGCGCCGCCCGCACCCTGCTCGACCGCCCCGCCGACCCCGCCCTGCACGGCGCCGCCCACGCCCTCCTGGCCGGCGACCCGGGCACCCGCGAACGGCATCTGCCCGAGGCGCTGCGCCACTTCGCCGACGGCGACCCGCTCATCCCGCCGACCGCCCTGCTGCCCGCCCTGCCCACTCATCCGGAACCGGTCCTGGAGGCCTTCCGGACCCGGCTGCGCGGCCCGCACCGGGAGGCGGCCCGGTGTCTGCGGCGCCTGCTCGCCGACGCCACCACCCCGGCCCTCGCCCGCCGCGCCGCCGGTCTGCTGCGCGAGGCGGTGCGGCCGCACCCGGAGACCGCCGGCCGCGTCGCCGCCGCCGTCGACCGCGGGCTGGCCCGCGCACCCGCCCACCCGGCGCTGTTCCCCCTGGTCACCGGCCTGCTCAAGGACGGCCCCGAGCCACTGCGGGCCGCCCTCGCCACCGTCCTCACCGCCCCCGGCTCACCGCGCCGCGAACTCCTGGAGTTCCTGCTCGACCGCGAGCGGGAACCGTCCGTGCTGGACGCCGTCCTGCACGCGGCGGCGGGCGGCGAAGGCCCCGCGGAACGCGGCCTGGTCCACCGCACCGGGCTGCTCCTCGGCCGCACCCCGGAGGGCGCCACCCGCTTCGACCGCGCCCTGGTCGACCTGGCCCGGCACGTCCCCGGCTTCGCCGCCCGGATGACCCGCTGGCTCGCCGACGCCCCGGACGACTGGGCCGCCGTCGTGGGTCCCAGCACCCGCCGCACCCTGGAGAACCTGGCGGGCGCCCGCGTACCGGCCTGAGACCGCTCGCCCACCGCCGCGGGCGACGTGCGCCAGGTCACAGCGCCCCCACCGATGCGGGCCGCGGGCACCCGGCATGGCACCCTTAGACCTGCACAAGAGTCAAGGTGGACACGGACACGGGTCGAGGAGCGGTCACAGTGCAGCGCTGGCGTGGCTTGGAGGACATCCCCGAGGACTGGGGGCGCAGCGTCGTCACCATCGGTTCCTACGACGGTGTCCACCGCGGCCACCAGCTGATCATCAAGCACGCCGTCGACCGCGCCCGGGAGCTGGGCGTCCCGGCCGTCGTCGTCACCTTCGACCCGCACCCCAGCGAGGTCGTGCGCCCCGGCAGCCACCCGCCGCTGCTCGCCGCGCACCACCGCCGCTGCGAGCTGATGGCCGGGCTGGGCGTCGACGCGGTGCTGATCCTCCCCTTCACCACCGAGTTCTCCAAGCTGTCGCCCGCCGACTTCGTGGTGAAGGTCCTGGTGGACAAGCTGCACGCCAAGGCGGTCGTGGAGGGCCCGAACTTCCGCTTCGGCCACAAGGCGGCGGGCAACGTCGAGTTCCTCGCCGAGCAGGGCAAGGTCTACGACTTCGAGGTCGAGGTCGTCGACCTGTACGTGTCCGGCACGGCGGGCGGCGGGCAGCCGTTCTCCTCGACCCTCACCCGGCGCCTGGTCGCCGAGGGCGACGTCGAGGGCGCCCGGGAGATCCTGGGCCGTCCGCACCGGGTGGAGGGCGTCGTCGTGCGCGGCGCCCAGCGCGGCCGTGAGCTGGGCTTCCCCACGGCCAACGTGGAGACGCTGCCGCACACCGCCGTCCCCGCCGACGGCGTGTACGCCGGCTATCTGCACGCCCAGGGCGAGGTCATGCCGGCCGCGATCTCGGTGGGCACCAACCCGCAGTTCGACGGCACCGAGCGCACGGTGGAGGCGTACGCCATCGACCGCGTCGGCCTCGATCTGTACGGCCTGCACGTCGCCGTCGACTTCCTCGCCTACGTCCGCGGCCAGGCGAAGTTCGAGTCGCTGGAGGCGCTGCTGGAGCAGATGACGGCGGATGTGTCGCGGTGCCGGGAGATCGTGGCGGCGGAGGGCTAGGGCCTCTCGTCTGGATCATGCCGGGCTCGAAAGACCCTACGGCCTCTCGTCCGGATCATGCCGTGGAGACGGCGAAGGGCGGCCGGTGCGAGGAGCACCGGCCGCCCTTGTGCATGCCGTGAGCGGCGCTACTGCTGCGGCGGCTGACCCTGGGGGTACGGCTGGGCCGGGTACGGCGGTTGGCCCTGCTGCGGAGGGTAGGGCACCTGCTGGGGCGGGTAGGGCTGCCGGCCCTGCGGCGCATAGGGCTGGCCGGGCTGGCCCTGCTGACCGGGGTACGGCTGGCCGGGGACCTGCGGGTACGGCTGACCGGGCGCGGGCTGTCCCGGCACGGGCTGGCCGGGCATCTGCTGGCCGGGCATCGGCGGCGCCGCCACCGGCGGCGGGTTGCCGTCGCTGGTCCACAGCCCGTGCGCCTGCTGGTGCCGCACGAAGTCCTCGGCGATCATCGCGGCGAGGTTGAAGTACGCCTCGCGGGTGCGCGGCCGCATCATGTCGAGGTCCACCTCGGCACCGGCGGCCAGATGCTCGTCGAAGGGCACGACCACGACCCCGCGGGTACGGGTCTCGAAGTGCGCCACGATGTCCTCGACCTTGATCATCTTGCCGGTCTCGCGTACCCCGGAGATCACGGTCAGGGAGCGGGACACCAGGTCCGAGTACCCGTGCGCGGCCAGCCAGTCCAGCGTCGTGCTGGCGCTGGACGCACCGTCCACGGACGGCGTGGAGATGATGATGAGCTGGTCGGCGAGGTCGAGCACCCCGCGCATGGCGCTGTACAGCAGACCGGTGCCCGAGTCGGTCAGGATGATCGGGTACTGGCGGCCGAGCACGTCGATCGCGCGCCGGTAGTCCTCGTCGTTGAACGTGGTCGACACGGCCGGGTCCACGTCGTTGGCGATGATCTCCAGACCGGAGGGCGCCTGCGAGGTGAACCGGCGGATGTCCATGTACGAGTTGAGGTACGGGATCGCCTGGACCAGGTCACGGATGGTGGCCCCGGTCTCCCGGCGCACCCGGCGGCCGAGCGTGCCGGCGTCCGGGTTGGCGTCGATGGCGAGGATCTTGTCCTGCCGCTCGGTGGCCAGGGTGGAGCCGAGCGCGGTGGTCGTGGTGGTCTTGCCCACGCCGCCCTTGAGGCTGATGACCGCGATCCGGTAGCAGGACAGCACCGGCGTGCGGATCAGCTCCAGCTTCCGCTGCCGCTCGGCCTCCTCCTTCTTGCCGCCCAGCTTGAACCGGGAACCGCCCGCCGCGGGCCGGCCGCTCTTCGCCTTCTGCCGCCGGTTGTTCAGCAGCCGGTCCGAGGACAGCTCCACGGCGGCCGTGTAACCCAGCGGCGCGGCACCGGGGTTGGTGGGCTGCCGCTGATCGTGCTGGATCGGCTGCGGCCAGGCGGCCCCGGCACGGGGGTCGACGGGCGGCTGCGGCTGCTGTTCCGGAGACTGCGGGAAGCCGTAACCACCGGGCCCGACGGCCGGGGCGTCCGACTGGGGGAAGCCGTAACCGCCCTGCTGCGCCGGTCCGCCCGGGCCGTTGGGCGCGCTGGGCTGCGGGAAACCGTAACCGGCGGCCGGCGAAGGGGCGTTGGGCGCCGGGGGCTGGGGTCCCGCCTGGGGGACCGGGGGCTGCGGGAAGCCGTAGGAACCGGCGGGACCGGCCTGCGGGCCGCTCTGCGGGCCGCTCTGCGGGCCCGGCTGTGCGGGGGCCGGGGGAGTGGGCGTGCCGGGCTGGTACGGCTGAGGGGGCACACCCGGCTGACCCGGCTGACCCGGCTGGTTCCAGGCGGCGGGCGCGGGCTGCGGCGCCTGCGGCTGGAACGGCGGCTGCTGGCCCTGCGCCGGGGCGGGCTGCTGGGGCCCGGCCTGCTGCGGGACGGGCGGCTGGGGCATGGGCTGCGGTCCGGCCTGCGGCGGCATCGGCTGCTGCGCGGGCCACTGGGCCGCGGGCGCCGGGGCGGCGGGCTGGTACGACGGCGGCAGCGGGGGAACACCGCTCTGCGGCGCGGGCGGCGGCGTCCACGCGGGCGGGAAGTCCTGCGGGCCCGGCGCCGGAGCCGGGGCCGGGACGGGAGGAGCGGGCTGAGAGGCGGCGTCCTGAGGTGCGGTGCCGTTCGCGGGTACGGCGTCCTGGGGGGCGGTGCCGTTCGCCGGTACGGCGTCCTGCGGCGTCGCCTCCTCGCCGGCCCCGGCTTCCGCGGAGGCCTCCTCCTGGCCGGAATCGCCGTCGCCCGCGTCCTCCGGCGCGCTGTCCGCGGCGTCGGAGACCTCGGTCCCCGCGGCGCCGTCGCCGTCCGTCTCCGCGCCCTCGCCCTCCCTCTTGCCCGGGGAGTCCTCCTCGGCCGCGTCCTCCGCGACGACCGCGTCCACGGCCCCTTCCGCGCTGGGCTCTGACTCGGACCCACCACCGGACCGCGAACCGGAACCGAGGCCGGAACCGGAACCGGAACCGGACTGGGAACCCGCATCGGACGGGGAGCCGGACCGGGAGCCGGCACCCGACCGGGCCTCGGACTCCGCGGCGGCCTTCTGCATGGCGGCGGCCTGCTCGGCGAGCTCGGCCATCTCCCGCTTCAGGGCGACCGCGGAGAACCGCATGGTGGCCCCGCTCTCCAGGTCCCCGTTGTCGGTCTCCGGCTCGACGGCCGGGGCCTCGGGCCGGGCCTGCGGCGGCTGGGACGGCTGCTGCGGCTGCTGCAACTCGAACCCGTCGGGCAGCCCCGGCATCGGAACGGAACCCTCGGCCGGGGGAGCGAACGGCGTCCCCTGCGCAGGCGTACCGACCGGCGGGGTGCCGGGCGGCGGCGGAGTCGCCCCGGCGCCCGGCACCGTCGTACCCGGCGACGAGGAGAACGGCGCGGCCGCGGCGCTCCCCGGGCCACCGGCCCCGGCCGCACCCTGCTCGGCGAAGCCCCCGGCACCGCCCACGCCGCCCGGACCCCCGATCGAACCGCCACCGCCGGAACCCGCGGGGCCGGACGCGTTCTGCGTGTACCAGGCGGGGGGAGCGTAGTCGATGGTGAACTCGCCGGTGGTCTCGACGGCCTCCGCGTCGGGCTGGTCATCGCCGGGTGTGGCCCAGCCCCCGCGCATCCCGTCCCGATCGCTGCTCACAGTTCCTCCTGGTGTGGTCGAGCACCCTCATGCCGTGCCGGGGCGACCATGTCGTGTCGTTCGAGTCGTCCGTAGTCGTCAGGGGCAGTCCGTTCCACGGGTCCTGCCATCACGCCCGCTCCCAGCCTAATCACCACGAGCCGCCCCTCGGCAGGCCCGCCCACCGGTCGGCTCGCGCACACCGGCGGGGTGGGCACGGCGAAGCACCGCGCCCGCCAACCGAGTTGTCGCACGAAACCGGGAGCAAACGGAAGAGGAACGGCGAACGGAAAAGAGAGGGAAGACGAACAAACAGGACGGACAAGGGCAGTTCAGTCCATGCGCCGGGGCGTGCCGAGCAAACCGGTCTCGGCGTCGGTGGGCTGGGTCAGCACATACTGCCGATCGCGGTCGGTACACCACAGGGTGACGCCGTCCGGCAGCGCGGGCAGCGTCTCCACCTCGGTGCGCGTCAGACCCATGGTGCGCCCGAGTTCGGCGGCCTCGTCCGGGGAGACCCGCTGGATACCGGCGAGCCGCGCCTGCCGCAGCAACCGGGGCGCGACCGGAGAGAGATACGGCAGCAGGGTCAGCACCGACTGCCACGGACCGGACACCACACGGCCGCGCGGGGGCCGCATGCCGCAGTCCCGCACCACCAGGACCGGCGTACCGGCCGAGGCGCCCTGCGGAGGCACCCGTCCGACGTCGTACACGGACAGGCCGTTCTGCCCGCCGCCCATGGCGTGCACCATCTGCATCCAGGCCTGCGGCCGGCCGGTCTCCACGGCCACCCGCGCACCGGTGGCCGCCGACCGCAGCGCCAGCACCTGCGCCGTCCACAGACCGCCGATCAGCACCACGTCGTACGGCGTGGGCCGGTTGATGCCCAGCACGGCCGGCTGGCCCTCGGCGTCCACCCCGGCCACCACGCCGTCGTCGCCGATGGGCAGGGCGAGGGTGTCCAGCAGTTCGGCGGACAGCGCGTGCCGGCCGTGCCGGGGCCCGAGCAGTCCGAGGCCGTGCCGCAGCCGCTCGCCCAGCCCCCGCCCCGCGGGCTCGCCCCCCGCCGTCTGCCGGTTCTCCGGCGAGGCCGGCTGATTCGTCATCGTCACCGCACACCTCCGAGGGGCAGTGTGGCCAGCATGCCGGGCAGCTGCTCACGGTCGAGGCGGGCCAGACCGGCCCCGGCCCCACGCGCCGCCGCCTCCAACGCGCGCCGTGCCGCGACGAGTTCGTCGTCACTGCGGCCGGTCACCCGCAGGTGCCCGCACAGCGACACCTCCTGCCGGTCGCCGCGCGCGAGGGTGAGACTGAAGGTGGTGGCGAGCGCCGGTATCGCCGTGACCCGGGCGACGAACTGCGGCAGCGACTCGCCCCGGCCGCCGCCCAGTTGGGGCCAGCGCCGCACCCAGTAGGTGGTGTGCCGCCGGTTGTCGCAGCGCCAGCTGCGCCCGGACTCCTCGGTACGCCGCTCCCGCGCCTCGCTGCGCCCCGCCTCCGCCGTGACCAGCGGGTTGGCGCACGCCGACGTGGCGAGCGCGGCGATCAGCTCCTCCTCGTCGAGCACCCGCGCCCGGAAGCCCGCCCCGGTCAGCCGGCTCGCCAGATGGTCCGCGACCCGTACGACGCACTTCTGCGCCCCGAGCAGCCCGCCGCCGCGCGCGGCCACGGCCTCCGCGCAGGCCTCCGGGTCCAGCTTCAGCGCGATCCAGGTGATGCGCACGGCGGGAGCGCCCGTCTGCTCCTGCAAGGGGAGGTAGTTGGCGACGGCCACGGACTGCTGCGGCAGATGCAGCGCCGGCGCCGGCTGCGTGTGCAGCACCGTCTGCGCCGACTCCAGCCGTATCCCGTCCACCTCCAGCGCGTCCCGTACCAGCCCCAGCGGCAGCGGCTGCCGGCTGCGCTCCGCCCGCAGCGCCGTCGCGTCCGCCTCCACCTGCAACACGGCGGTGACGAACGTGCCGTCCCCGACGATGCCGACGGGGCGGCGGTCGCGGGGGGCGTAGGAGTAGGTGCGCAGGCTCGGCTCGCACTCCAGGGCGGGCACCAACGAGGGTTCGGTGCCCGGCGGTATCGGGGTGGTCGCGGCCCGACGCTGCCGTGCCTTCAACTCCCGGGCGGTGGCGAGCCATTCGGGCAGCGACCGGCCGCGGCGCCGGACGAACGCGAGCGCCACCAGCAGCACGGCGAGGACCGCGGCGGGCACCAGGGCGACCGGGCCGACGACCCAGCCGACGACCAGCACGGCCAGCGCGAGTTCCGGCAGCACGAGCCGTTGCATGCGGAACGAGCCGGACAGCGCCGGACGGACGGCCGGGCGTGCCGCGTTCGGGGGCCGCTGTTCCCGGGGCGGCGCCGGCCGCGGTCCGGCCGGTTCCGGACCGGCCGCCGAAGGGGCGGCCGCCCGCCCGTGCCCGCGCGTACGAGCCCGCGTCCCGGAAGCCCTCAACTCATCCCCCCATTTTCCTCACAACTCCCAGCAATTCCGCCCCTGGGCAGAGGCCTTGAGAGCCCCGGTACCCTACCTGCTCCACGGAACCGATCAGACACCAGGCATAGTAGGGGCTCGGTCCGACAACGCGGTGCCGGAGACGGTCGTCTCCGACCGACATCCGGACGGCACACGGGGAGAATCAGGGGCAGATGGCATCTCGGCGGGATCAACTCAACGCCTACACCTTTGCGAAGCGGCGCATGCTCGCCGCGTTCGTCCAGCCCTCCTCCGACGGCTCGGAAGAAGGAGCCCCCAAGCCCCTGCGCGCGATCCTGCCCGGCACCATCGCCGGCGTGGTCGTCCTGGCCGTCTTCGGCGCCTGGGGCATGTTCCGGCCGACCGCGCCGCAGGGCTGGGACACCCCCGGCGAGAAGGTGATCATCGCCAGCAAGTCCACCACCCGGTACGTCGTCCTCAAGACGGACGGCAAGACGGAGCTGCACCCGGTGCTCAACATGGCCTCGGCGAAACTCCTCCTCGCCGACGGCAAGGGCGACGTGGTCACCGTCGACGAGTCGATCCTCGACAACGGCAAGATCCCGCACGGCGTCACCATCGGCATCCCCTACGCCCCCGACCGCCTGCCCTCCAGCCAGGAGGCCGGTGCCAAGAAGCGCTGGGCCGTCTGCGAGCGCCCGAGCGCGGGCGGCGGGGCCATCCAGAAGGCCGCGTTCGTCCTCGCCGCCCGCGACCTGAAGAAGACCGAGAGCCCCAGCGAGAAGCTCGGCGGCGGGGACATCCTGTACGTCGCCGCCCCGGACGGGCAGCGCTTCATCGTGGACGCGCACGGCACCGCGTACCAGGTCGACAAGAACGACGAACTGCTGCTGCGCACGCTGGTCGGTGCGAACCGGCAGCCCCAGCGCGTCTCCGGTGACTGGCTCGACACCCTGCACAAGGGGGACCCGATCGAGTTTCCCCGGATCGAGGGAACCGCGACAGCGCCCGCCGGTGTCCAGGGCAGCCTGCCGGCCGCCGCCAACCGGGTCGGCATGGTGCTGCGGGCCCCCGACGGCGACCGCCAGCAGTACTACATCGTCGAACAGGGCAAGGTCCTGCCCGTCTCGGACTTCACCGCCAAGCTGCTCCTCAACAGCAAGGAGCTCGTCCGCCTCGGCCAGGCGAGCAAGGCCCTCGACGTCAGCGCGGGCGCGTTCGTGCCCGGCGCGACCCCCTTCGCGGCCGACCGCAAGTGGCCGGCCCTCGCCCCGAAGGTCGTCAACGACGCGGGCACCGGGAGCGGCAGCCGCGACACCGTCTGCAACGTCCTCGACCACGTCGACCCCGGCCACGGCACCACCACCCTGAGCACCTGGGCGGGCACCGACTTCCCCGCCACACTGCCCACCGGGTCGTCGAGCGCCTATGTGACCCCCGGGTCCGGCCAGCTCTACCGTCAGTTCCAGGGCACGGACACCAAGGCCGGCGGGGTCTTCCTGGTCACGGACACCGGCCTGCGCTACGCCATGCAGTCCAACGCCGACAGCGACTCCACCGGGACCGAGTACGGGATGACGGACAAGCAGCGCAAGGAGATGCGGCAGGAGGCCCAACTGGCCCAGACCCGGCTCGGGTACGCCGGTCTGGACCCCGCGCCCATCCCCGCCGCCTGGTCCCTGTTCCTGCCGACGGGGCCTCGCCTGTCGACCACCGCGGCGAGCCAGCCGCAGGGCTCGTAGGGGGAGCCACGTGTCCTACGCGCCGTCGTCCTCGCGTCTGCTCCGCACCGCCGCGATCGCGGCCGCCACCCTGTGCACCGCCACAGTCGCCCTGGCGCCGCCCGCCGCCGCGGACTCCTTCAGCGACCAGTGCAACTTTCCCAACAAGCTGTATCCCGGGCGCCCGTGGGCCCTGCAACGGGTGCTGCTGGACGAGTTGTGGAGCCAGTCCAAGGGCAAGAACGTGCGGGTCGCGGTCATCGACACCGGGGTGGACACCAAGAACCCCCAGCTGACCCACGCCGTGGACGCGTCGAGCGGGGCCAACCTGCTCCCGGACAAGAACGGCAAGGGAGAGAAGATCGACCGCGGCAAGGCGGACGGCACGACCGACACCGTCGGACACGGCACCCGGGTGGCGGGCATCATCGCCGCCCGCCCCCTGCCGGGAACGGGATTCGTCGGGCTCGCGCCCGAGGCGACCATCATCCCGATCAAGCAGAACGACGCGGACGGCGACGGCACCGCGGAGACCCTCGCCGCGGCGATCGAGCACGCGATCCGCGAGAAGGCCCAGGTCATCAACATCTCCCAGGACACGGCGAACGCCGTGCAGCCGGCCGACGGCCTGAGACGGGCGGTCGACGACGCCCTTCAGCACCAGATCGTGGTGGTCGCCTCCGCGGGCAACGACGGCCTCGACGGCAACGACAAGCGCACCTACCCCGCGTCCTACCCCGGCGTCCTCGCGGTCGCCGCCTCGGACCGCAACAACGAGCGCGCGGCCTTCTCCCAGTCCGGCGACTTCGTGGGCGTGGCCGCCCCCGGCGTCGACATGATCTCCACGGTGCCCAAGGGCGGCCACTGCTCCGACAGCGGTACGAGCTTCTCCGCCCCGTACGTCGCCGGGGTCGCCGCCCTCATCAAGGCCAAGCACCCCGACTGGACGGCCCGCGAGGTCATCGCCCAGATCGAGCAGACCGCGGAGCGCTCGGTCGCCGGCCACGACCACCTGGTCGGCTGGGGCGTGGTCGATCCCGTCCGCGCCCTGACGGACGACGACCACCCCATCGAGAAGCCCACCGCCCGGGAGGGCCTCACCCGGGCCAAGGCCCCGACCCCGGCCCGCCTGGTGCTCGGCGAGACGGCGGACGAACGCAACGCCCGCCTGGCGACCTACGTCGCCGTGGGCGCGGCCGTGCTGGTGGCCGCCCTGGCGGGGATGGCGGTGGCGGTCCGCGACGCGCGCAGAAGGTCGATGACCAGGGGAACCGGCACGTCCGGGTCGTGAACGACACGTGAAGGTAGCTGACTGCAGCAGTCTTGTCACACAAGTGAGTTGGGACTGTCAGTCGCCTTGACTAGAGTGATTGCATCGCAGAAACGAAAGCTTGAGGAGTGCTGCCGCCTCAAGCAGGGGATGGAAACGGGGGTGGCGCAACGTGCGGCCTGACGACGGCGCGGGCGGACTGAAGGTTGGTCTGGAGGCACTGAAGACCTTCAAGACACGGGTGGACGCGGTACTGAAGACGTTCGAGGATTCGCCCGGCTCGGCCAAGAAGGTGGCGATGCACACGCTGGCCGCCGATTCGTTCTGCGGCAATGGCGGGTTCCCCGAGTCGGTGAGTCTGCACAACCAGTACACGCGGGTGCACGACCGCCTCATGACGCTCTCCCAGTCGCTGACGTTGCAGATCGAGGCGATGCAGATCGCCGTGCACGGCGCGGACATCGGATTCGCCAACCTGGACAACGACCAGCGGCGCCGCTTCCACGAGATCCGGACGGAGATCAACGAGCAGTACGACGATGTGCGCAAGCACCAGAAGCGCACCGACGACAAGCAGGCACACGGGGACATCTGATGGGCGACCACGACAAGCAGCCGGATCTGCACCAGTTTGATCGTTGGGCGGCTGATCAGCAGTTCAAGCAAGAGAAGTCGGCGATGGACCAGAACCAGTGCGCCGCGCCGAGCTTGAACAAACAGGGTGGCGGCTGCCGGGTCAGCGACTTCGAGAACCACCAGTTGAACGACATGATCGACATGGTGAAGTCCGCGAAGCCGGAGGACCTGGAGAACGCCGCGAACGGCTTCTGGGACGCCCGGGATGCCATCTGGGCCGCCGCCGATGAACTCCTGGGTCACATCAGCCGGATCGACTGGCAGGGCGAGGCGGCCACCGCGTTCCACAACTGGGCCAGTGATCTCGTCAACAACTCCTACGAACTGGGCTTCTTCGCGGACACCGTGGGCACCCAGGTCTCCGCGGCCAGCATGGGACTCGCCTCCGTGAGCAAATCCATGCCGCCCCGCGACACCCGGCCCAAGGGCCTCACGCCCGCCGAGCAGGTCAAGATGGACCCGCACGGCATAACGGCCCAGGCCGTCGAGAGGAATCGCCAAGAGGCGATCAACCAGATGAACCGGCTTGCGTCGTACTACGCCGTATCGGAAGAGAACCTGCGGGGGCAGGACGGCCCTACGTTCGGGAAGATGCCGGACATGGGGGTGCCGAAGGCCTTCAATGGTTGGCGGGACGACGGTGCGACCGGCGGAGGGCAGACGACTTCCAGCCACACAACCGCGGCAGGGGCGCCGGTCAGTCACTCCGTTATCGCTCCAGGCGGGCATAGCGTGACAGGAACCGACTCCGGAACGAAGCTGCACCACGTGGTGGTGCCGCCGAGCGGGCATGCACATGTGGACCCGGCCCCGCATGTCGGGACCAATATCGACAGCGTGAACACGTTGCCCCCGGACACCGTGAAGCCGCCGGTGCAGGTCACGCCGCCGACGACGCCTGCCCCCGGCGGCGGTGGGGGGCCGATTACTCCCTTCCCCACCGGCCCTATGGTCCCGAACATGGGCATGCCTGCGGGACGTACCGGAGCAGGTGGGACGCGAGGTCCGGTTTCCCCTTCCCGGTTGGCCGTTCCCGCTGTTGAAGAGCCGGCAGTCGGAACAGGCACGGGACGCGGCCCGATTGCCGGGGGGCGGCAGTTTATAGGGCCGGGACAGGCGAGCGCGCGTGGGCCGGTGTCGCCCATGGGCAGGACGCCCATGGGCCAGTCCCCCCTGGGCAAGGCCCCGGTGGGGCAGGGCCCGGTCGGTCGCAGCATCGTCGGCGGAACGCCCCGGACCGGGGGCGCGCCCGGCGAGCGTGTAGGCGGGACGGGCCCGACCGGGGCGGCACGCACCAGCGGTGTCGTCGGCGGTCGGCCGACCACGCCCCCCGCGAAGGGTGTCAACGGCTCCAGAGTGCCGCGCGGCACGGTCATCGGCGGTGAGCCTGCCGCTCGTGATTCGCGCGCCGTCGAGCGGCCCGGTCAGCGCGGGGTGATCCGAGCAGCCGAGCCGGAGGGCGGTGAGGCACAGGCTGCGCGCAGGCCCGTGCCCTCCGGCGGTGCGGTGGGGGCTTCCAACAGCAAGGCGGCGACGGCCAGGAACGGTGCGCGTGCCTCCGATGAGCACCTGCCGGGGCGCGCGACCGCCCGACGCCCCCCACGGGACCGCGACGACAAGAAGTCGCGCCGGCGACAGGCGCCGGAGACCGAGTAACGACATGAAGCGAGGACGTACGAGAGGCATGTTGTCAGCGAGCACGAAACGAGTGACCGCCGCGTGTGCAGCACTCGGCGCACTGATGGCTCTGCCGGTGGGCCTGGCCCCCAGCGCGGCTGCCGCCGACGTCCAGTCGCAGCAGTGGTACCTGTCGGCGATGAAGGCCGATCAGATGTGGAAGACGAGCACGGGAAAGGGGGTCAAGATTGCCGTCGTCGACTCGGGCGTCAATCCCTCGACCCCCTCTCTCCAGGGCCAGGTACTGGGTGACGAAGTACCAAAGTCCCTTTCCTACGGGGCCACAAAGGACTTGGACGGCCATGGCACCACGATGGCCGAGATCATCGCCGGTACAGGGCACGGTGGAGGCATGAAGGGCCTGGCACCCGGAGCCAAGATCGTCCCCTACCGCATCGCGGGCAACGGGTTCACTCTCCCCGAGGCGAACAAGGCGCCCGACGTGAGCAAAGTGATCAGGGCTATCGCCAACAGCGACGTCAAGATCATCAACATGTCCTTCGGTAGCGACATCAGCTATGACGACGAGCAGGCGGCAATCAAATACGCCGCCTCGAAGGGCAAGTTGATGTTCGCCGCTGCGGGCAACGACGCCAAGACGACGAACAACGCCGGTTACCCGGTCTCATACCCTTACGTCGTCGGGGTCTCTGCCATCGACAAGACGGGAACGGTGGGGAAGTTCTCCACCCATGGGCGCGATGTCGATCTGGCCGCTCCCGGCGTGGACATGCCCGGGTGGTGTGATGCGACCTTCCGCTCCTACTGCGACCAGTACGGCACCAGCTCCGCCACCGCCGTAGCCTCCGCCTCCGCAGCTCTCATCTGGTCCGTACACCCCGACTGGACCGCCAACCAGGTCCTCCGCTCGCTGATCGACACCGCCGGCCGGGAGTGGCCCAAGGAGACCCCCAGCAACTACCTCGGCTACGGCATCGTCCGTCCCCGCAAGGTGCTGGAGAACCCCCACTACAACCCCGGACCGGCGAACGTCGACCCGCTCGCCACGGAGAACTGGCGCGGCAAGCCGAAGACCTCGTCCTCACCCAGCCCAGCCGGCTCCTCGGACCCCGCCAAGTCCCCCTCCGGCGGAGAAACCTCCGCCGCCGACACAAGCTCCAAGTCGTCCGGCAACACCCTGACGTGGGTGGTCGTCGGAGCGGCCGCCGCACTGGTGGTGATCGGTGGCGCCGCGTTCGCCGTCATCCGGTCACGACGACGTGCCTGACGGTTCACACGAAAGGCGTCACCACTCGGTGATGCGCAGTCACAAGAAGCACAGCTCTCACGAAGGGGAGTGCCGACATGGCCGACGGCCGTAAGTTTCATGATGACCACGCACAAAAGCTCCAGACGAACGTCATCGACCGCTACGAGTCGGTCAAGACGAGCCTCGGCAAGCTCCAGGGCACGATCGACATGATCGAGACCCACTGGACCGGCCACGGCGCCAACGCGTTCAAGACGAAGCAGCACGAGATCAACGAGCACATGGCCGCCATCGGCCGCATGCTCGAGGACTTCCTCGAGGGCATCCGTCTCAACAAGGCCGACAAGACGAAGCTCGAGGACGAGCTCCACTCGACGATCAACAAGATCGAGGTGGACGCCGGCGCGAGCACCTCGGCGCTCAACCTGTACTGACCGGATCCGAAGGAAGAGGAAGAAGACATGACCGATCCGCACTACCAGGATCTGACCGTCAAGTACGGCGCCCTGGACTCGCTCGCCACCGAGCTCGGCAACGTGGCCAAGAAGCTGGAAGACGACCTCAGCGCTCTGAAGAAGGGCGTCCTCGACGTGGCCGAGGGCTGGGGCGGCGAGGCGTACGACGCCTTCCAGCGCAAGTCCAAGGCGTGGGACCAGCACGCCACCGGCATCCACCAGGCGCTGCTCTCCATCACGCAGCGGGTGCACGCCGCCGGCGGTGACTACCGCGGTGGCGACCTGAAGGGCGCCAGCTACTTCGAGTGAGTCGGACGCCTTGAGAACGACGAGGGGTGGGTACGCGCGGGAGGTACCCACCCCTCGTCTGTGGCATTCCGTCGCCCTTGCGACCCGGTGCCACGCGGCCACACCCGCGGGCGTCTCCGTGGCGGTGGCGGCTTCTCCGGTGCCGAGCAGCCCCGCTGCCCCACACTCCGCCCCGGCATCCACGACCACGACGGCGATCCAGACCATCGCGGCGACCGGAGCGCTGCCGAGGCCCGGCGGAAACGCCGCCGGGCCCCTCGGCCGGGGCGTCAGTACTCCACGTCCACCAATCCCGTCTGCACCAGCATCTTCCCCCTCCTGCGCGAGACGAAGACACCGCGCCCCGCCGGCATCGGCCGCGGCCGTACCCCGCCCAGGAGGTCGCCCTCGCTCGGGTCGCCGGACAGGATCACGCCCTGGGCGCCCAGTTCGGTCATCCGCTGCATGAACGCCTCGAAGGAGGCCCGGCCCGCGCCCGCGGTGGAGCGGGCGATGATGAACCGCACGCCGACGTCACGGGCGAACGGCAGCAGTTCGACGAGGCCCCCCAGCGGGTTGCCGCTGGACGTGGACACCAGGTCGTAGTCGTCCACCACCACGTACACCGTCGGGCCCCGCCACCAGCTGCGCTCCCGCAGCTGCTGGGCGGTGACATCGGCGGTGGGCGTGCGCCGCTTCATCAGGTCGGCGAGGGCCACCATGTGGTGGTCCATGGCGTTGGACATCGGGATGTACTCGGCCAGGTGCGAGGCCGGCGTGACATCCAGCAGGGACCGCCGGTTGTCGACCACGAAGAACTTCGCCTCGTCGCCCGAGTAGCGCTGCGTCAGCTGCGTGATGAGCAGCCGCAGCAGGTTCGACTTGCCCGACTCGCTCTCGCCGAAGACCAGGAAGAACGGGTCCTGCTCGAAGTCGACGAAGACCGGCTCCAGGTCGTTCTCGTCGATGCCGAAGGCGACGCCCTGCCGCGGGAAGCGGTCCCCCGTGGGCAGCTGCTCCGCCGGAAGCTCCCGGGGCAGCATCCGCACCTGCGGTGCGCCCGGTGCCTGCCAGTGCCGGGAGACCTCGGCCGCCAGGGCCGCCGTCGCGTCGGCCAGGTCCGTGTCGGAGGTGAGGCCGTCGATCCGCGGCACCGCCGCCATGAAGTGCAGCTTCTGCGGCGACACACCACGCCCCGGCACGCCCGCAGGCACATTCGCCGCCACCTTGCGGTCGATCTCGGAGTCCATGGTGTCGCCGAGCCGCAGTTCGAGGCGGTTCATCAGGTGGTCCTTGAGGTTGGCGCGGACCTCCATCGAGCGCGACGCCGTCAGCACCAGGTGGATGCCGTACCCGAGGCCGCGCGCCGCGATCTCCAGGACGGCCGGCTCCAGACTGTCGTAGTCCGTGCGGAAATTGCCCCAGCCGTCGATCACCAGGAACACATCGCCCCACGGCTGGTCGGTGACCGAGATCTCGCCCCGCTCGCGCCGGGCGCGGAAGTCCTGGATCGAGGCGATGCCCGCCGTCCGGAAGTACTCCTCGCGGCGCCGCAGCACACCGAAGACCTCGGACACCGTGCGCCGCACCCGCTCCGGGTCCAGGCGGGAGGCGATCCCGCCCACGTGCGGAAGGCCGGCCACCGCCGCCATGCCGCCGCCACCGAAGTCCAGGCCGTAGAACTGCACCTCCTGCGGAGTGTGCGTCAGCGCGAAGGCACAGATCAGCGACCGCATCATGGTGGACTTGCCGGACTGCGGACCGCCCAGCAGCTGCAGATGGCCCGCGGCGCCGGAGAAGTCCAGCCACAGTGGCTCACGACGCTGCTCGTACGGCTTGTCGACCAGGCCCACGGGGACGACGAGGCGCCCCGCGCCCTCGTAGCCGGGCTGGGTGAGCCCGCGCCCCGGGACGGCCGTGAGCTTGGGCAGCAGCCCGTCCAGCGAGGGCGGGCTGTCCAGCGGCGGCAGCCACACCCGGTGCGCCGCGGGCCCCTGCGCCTCCAGCCGGCGCACGATCACATCGAGGACGGTGTCCGCGAGGGCGTCGTCGACCTGCGCGGTCGGCTCCGTCCGCTGCTGCGGCACCGGCGCGTACCGCACGGGCACCGCCGCGGCGGTGAACAGCACCGGCCGCCGGTCGACGGGCAGCGGCCCGCCGGCCGAAGCGGACTGCCGGCCCCCGGAGCGGTACACACCGGAGACGTACGCCGCCTTGAAGCGGACCATCTCGTCCGTGCCGAACTTCAGGAAACCGGAGCCGGGCACGTTCGGGAGTTCGTAGGCGTCCGGGACGCCGAGGGCCGCGCGGGACTCGGCCGCGGAGAAGGTGCGCAGACCGATCCGGTACGACAGGTACGTCTCCAGGCCGCGCAGCCGGCCCTCCTCCAGACGCTGCGAGGCCAGCAGCAGATGCACGCCCAGCGAACGGCCGATGCGGCCGATCTGCACGAACATCTCGATGAAGTCGGGCTTGGCGGTCAGCAGTTCGCTGAACTCGTCGATCACCAGCACGAGCGAGGGGATCGGCTGCAGCGGGGCGCCGGCCGCGCGCGCCTTCTCGTAGTCGTGGATGTTGGCGTAGTTGCCCGCGTCGCGCAGCAGCTCCTGGCGGCGGTTCAGCTCGCCGCGGATCGAGTCGCCCATGCGGTCGACCAGGGTGAGGTCGTCGGCCAGGTTGGTGATGACCGCCGCCACGTGCGGCATCTGCGCCATGCCGGCGAAGGTCGCACCGCCCTTGAAGTCGGCGAGGACGAAGTTCAGGGTCTCCGAGGAGTGGGTGACCGCGAGGCCCAGCACCAGGGTGCGCAGCAGCTCCGACTTGCCGGAACCGGTGGCGCCCACGCACAGACCGTGCGGGCCCATGCCCTCCTGGGCGGCCTCCTTGAGGTCCAGCATCACCGGGCGGCCGTCCACGCCGACACCGATCGGCACCCGCAGCCGCTCGGCGAGGCCGCGCGGCCGCCAGGTGCGCTGCGGATCGACGGACGCCGCGTCGCCCAGGTTCAGCAGTTCGGTGAACTCCAGGTTGGCGAGCAGCGGTTCGTCGTCATCACCGCCGGAGGCGAGGCGCAGCGGGGCCAGTTGGCGGGCGAGGGCCTCGGCGGACTCGTACGACAGGGCGTCCGGCGTGCCCTCGTAGACCTCGCCGCTCGCCGACTCCAGGCGCAGCGCGGTGGGCTGCGCGACGATCCACAGGTCGCCGCGGGCGGCGGCGAGTTCCCCGGGCACGACCTCGATCACCGTCACGCCCTGGAGCCCCTCCAGGTTGGACAGGACGGAGTCGGGCGGCAGGGAGACGCCGTCGAGGACGAGGACGATGTGGGGCTCCTCCAGCAGCGGCGCGCCGCTCGGGTGGAACCGCGGCCGGCCGGCGAGGCGGTCGGCCAGCAGGTCCTCCAGCTCGCGGGCGTCGGGGCCGATCAGCCGGCGCGAGCCCGCCCCGTCCACGGCGTCGGCCGCCTGCGCGTGCGGCAGCCACTTGACCCACTCCCACTGCGGGAGCGTGTCCCGGCCGGCCGCCACGGCGACGATCAGGTCCTCGGGGGAGTGCAGCGCGGCCAGCGAGCCGGTCAGGGCGCGTACACAGGAGCGCGCGGACTCCGCGTCACCGCTGACGGTGACGTGGTAGAAGGCGCGCAGCGAGACTGCCATCGGCAGGTCGCCCAGGGTGCCGTGGACGTCGACGAACCGCTCCATGGCCCCGGCCGTGAGCGGTTCCAGCCGCCCTGCCGGGCCGGCCTCGGGGGCGATGAGCGGCGTGGCCAGTTCCTGGGCGCCCAGCCCGATGCGCACCTGCGCGAAGTCCTCGTCGCCCGGCCTGCGTTCCCACACCCGGCTGCCCTCGGCGACCAGCGCCCACAACTGCTCGGGCGAGGGGTGCAGGTAGTACTGCGCGTCGCGCTGGGCCTTGGCGGTGGCCACGGCGGCGCTCCGGGTCTGCGACAAGTAACGCATGTAGTCGCGCCGCACATCGGCGAGTTGGCCCTGCGAGCCACGCCGGAAGCGGATCACCATCGCGATGGACATGGCGACGGTGGACGCGATCATCACCATGCCCATGATCTTCATGAACGGCTGTCCGTTCGTGAAGAAGAAGACCACCGAGCCACCCATGCCGAGTGTCGGCAGCAATTGCATGAGGACGCTTTCCTGCGGCCCCCGGGGCAATTCCGGAGGAGGCTGGAGAACGACCTCCCCCGTGGGCACTTCGGACGGCAGCGCCCGAGGCGGGCGCTTCACGACGATGTGACTCACTGCTCCCCAATTCCTTTGCCGGGCCCCAAGAATGAGGTCCGTCCCCCGTTGACGGACGGACGCAGGCCGCCGCGTGATCCTACTGACTCCACGAATGACCGGTGCGGGGTAGGGTGCCGGGTGTTCGCTTGAGCACACGCGAACACACCCCGCGAACCGGGGTATTCCGTGCGAGGCGTCTCCGCACGCCACCCCTGGCGGAGCCGGGCGACGCCCTCTGCGTCGATTCTCGGGTGTCCGCCCCGGGGATCGAGCAGGATTTTCACATCACGGGCGCAGAATCATCACTGAGGGGGAGTACGAGGTGACCACGACGACCACGGGAACAGCGGTGCCCGGCACGGGGTCCGGGTCGGGGCTCGGTTTCTGCCGGGTCACGATCGTCGCGCCCGACAGCCGGATCGACGTGGCGCTGCCCGACGACATCCCGGTCGCCGACATCTACCCGGAGGTCCTCAGGCTCTCCCGGCAGGAGCCCGCCGAGGGCGCACCGGTCGGCTACCACCTCGTACGCCGGGACGGCACCGTCCTGGACAGCGCGCGGTCCTTCGCCGCGCAGCGGATTCTCGACGGCGAACTGCTCACCCTGCGCCCCTTCTCCGAGTCGCTGCCGCCGGCCGTCTTCGACGACGTCTCCGAGGCGGTCGCCTCCTCGGTGACCCGGCACCGCACCCTGTGGAGCGACGACCTCACCCGTGCCGCCGGCCTCGTCGGCGCGGGCGTCCTGTCGGCCCTGCTCGCCTTCGTCACCTGGCAGGCGGACCCCGGGCACGACATGCACAGCCTGCCCGGCGTCCTCGCGGGCGTCGCCGCGGTGCTCCTCGTCGTCTTCGCCGCCGTACGCGGCCGGGTCTACGACGACCGGGGCGCGGCCATCGCCCTCGGCCTCGGCGCCCTGCCCAACGCCGCCGTGGCCGGTTCCGGACTGCTCCCCCTCGCCCACGGCCAGGGCATCGGGAAACTCCAGTTCCTGCTCGCCTGCGCGGCCGTGCTGCTCGCCGCCGTCGTCCTGACGCTGTGCACACCGGGCGGGGACGCCCCGTTCGTCGCCTTCGTCCTCGCCGCCGCGCTCGGCCTGCTCACCGTGTTCACGGCCGTCCTGGCGCACTGGACAGCGAAGGAGATCGCCGCCCTGTGCGCGCCCCTCGCGGTCGGCGGCCTCGCCTTCCTGCCCGGGCTCTCCATGCGCTTCGCCCGGCTGCCCATCGGCTTCGAACCGCCGAACTCCGCCCAGAGCAGCGTCTACGGCACGGAGACCACCGTGCAGGAGCCGGTCGACATGAAGCGGATCGAGGCCCAGGCCCGCCGCGGCCACGAGATCCTGGTCGGGCTCGTCGCCGGCTGCGCGCTCACCGCCCTCGCCTCGACCGCGGTGCTCGGCTTCTCCGACGACATCTGGGCCCAGCTGCTCGCCCTCGCCACGGCCGTGGCACTCCTCATGCGCGCCCAGCTCTTCCGCTACACCGGCCAGGTCGCCCCGCTGCTGGCGGCCGGGCTCGGCTCGCTCGTCCTGCTCGGTCTCGGCCTGGCGCTCAACCCGCCGCAGTCCATCCTGCGCGACGCCCTCACCGGCGACCGCTCCGGCCTCGACATCCGCGCCGTCTGGCTCGCCGCCGCGATCGCGGCCGGCGCGGCCCTCGTGGCGGCCCTGGGACTCATCGTCCCGCGCCGGGGCCTGAGCCCCTTCTGGGGCCGGTTCCTGGAGATCGTCGAGGGCTTCGTGCTCCTCACGCTGGTACCCCTCGCCCTCGCCGTGTTCGACGTGTACGCCGCGGCCCGCGCGATGACCAGCAAGTGACCTGAGGCACCGCCCCGTCGGCCCGCCCGCCCCCGCGGGGGCGGCCAAGAGAAGGATCTCGCAGCGTGAGCTTCGGCCCGCCCCCGTCCATGTACACACAGTCGGCGCTGGCCGCCGACCAGTCGCGCGGCCGCCGCCGACGCCTCCTGGGCGTGCTCGCGGCGGTCGTCGCGGTCGTGCTGTGCGCCGGTGCGGGGCTGCTCTGGTACCACTCGTCCGGCGACGCGGGGCACGGCGACGCCAAGGCGGCGAAGCAGGCCCCCGGCGACGTGCGCGACGGCCGCGAGAGCGTGGAGAAGGCGCCCGTCTCCCCGGAGGGGCAGACCGTCGTCGACCACGAGGAGAACGTCCTCGCCAACAAGTTCCGGTACGCGCCCGGGACCTGGGCCACGGACAAGATCGTCGCCCGGACCGTCGCCAACTGGATCGCGGGCTACAAGATCGGTGGCTCGCTGGACACCGACAACCGGGCCTGGAAGCTGGACCTCGACGGCCCCGTCTGCGCCGTCAGTCGCGACGTCACGGTCGACGGCCGGACCCCGGTCGTGATCCAGACCTCGGGGAGCTCCTGCGACCAGGTGCTCATGGTCGACCTGAACACCGGCAAAAAGCTCTGGCAGCGCAAGATACCGTCGTCCGAGTTCGCCTACGTCACCAACACCAACGTCGCCCTGACCCGGGGGGTCGTGGCCATCGCCTGGGGTCAGGGCTCGGCGGCGTACGACACGGACAGCGGCAAGCGGCTGTGGAACACCACCCTCGCCACCTCGCAGTGCCACGACGCGGGCTACGCCGGCGGCCCCGCGCTGCTGGCCCTGGTCACCTGCAAGCAGGCCGGCGAGCGCACCTACCGGGTGGAGAAGCTCGCACCGCGCACCGGCAAGGTCGCGTGGAGCTACTCGGTCAGCAAGGGCGTCCAGGAGGTCTTCCTGCCGTCCTCCGACCCGCCCGTGCTCGCCGTCGCCGCCGGGGACGTCATGGTCACCGACCTGATCACCCTGGACCCCGGGAACGGCGAGCGGCTGGCCACCATCTCGCTGAAGAACTACGAGCCCTACTGCGATCCGGAGACCTCCGGCTTCTTCGGCGTCGTCGACAAGTGCTCCGGCATCGTGACCGGCCGCGACCGCGTCTTCGTCAGGAGCAAGGACTCCGACGACCCCTTCAAGCCGGCGAACCACATCACGGCGTTCGACGTTCGGAAGGGCACCGCCGTGGCCACGTTCAGCGGCCGCAAATTCCAGTCGGTGCTCCCCGTCCGCATGAACGGCGACGACCTGATCGTCTACCGCAGCAGCATGGACGAGGTGCAGCCCGCGGCCATCGTCGACTGGAACCCGCGCACCGGCAAGGAGACCCCGTTCCTCCTGTTCCGCCTGCCGACGGAGGAGGACAGGACGTCCGACGGGAAGGTGGAGGACGACCCGGAGTTCTCGGTCCTGCTGTACGAGCACGGCCGCGCCTTCTTCGCCCCGTACCGGCTGGAGCGCGAGGACCCGAGGAAGGCGGGCCCGGTCATCTCGGTCTTCGGCGTCGGCACCGCCGGCCTCGAGCACTGACCCTCGGGCACACGAGAGGGGCGGCACAACGCGTGCCGCCCCCTCCCTGACCGCCTACCGCGCTTCGGGTCCCCCGTCGTGCGCCATGGGCTTCAGGTCGAACTCGCCGTCCCGCGCCCCCAGCACGAACGCCCGCCACTCCGCCTCCGTGTAGCGGAGCACCGTGTCCGGATCGAGGGAGGAACGCATCGCGACGGCCCCTTCGGGGAGGTACGCGATCTCCACGCGCTCCTCGTGCTCCTCGGTGCCCGGGGCGCAGTGCCACTCGACGTCCGAGATGTCGAGCGCGTACAGCTCGTCGCGCTCGCGCTCCTTGCGTGCCTTGATCTCCGCTTCCGTCTCCGCCATGGTGCGGCGACCCCTTCCCGACGTTTGCGTACGGTCCCGGCGCTCACCCTAGTGGCCACGGGCGGACCAGCGGGGACGCTCGGCGACCGGGGCGAAGAGGCCGGCCGCCGCCTGGTACCCTGAGTGACGGCCGTTCGTGTACGCACCCCCGGAGCCCCGTGCCCTGGAGGCCGCGCGCAGCGGATCCCCGCCTCCCGAGTAACGGAAGCTCTCCCGAGATGTAGACCGGGGGCACTCGGTGGCTCTCACAGACTATGAGGAGTACGCGTGTCGCTCGACGCCGCTACGAAGAAGCAGATCATCGCCGAGTTCGGTACCAAGGAGGGTGACACCGGCTCCCCCGAGGTCCAGGTCGCTCTGCTGTCCCGTCGGATCTCCGACCTGACCGAGCACCTCAAGACCCACAAGCACGACCACCACAGCCGTCGTGGCCTGCTGATCCTGGTCGGTCAGCGCCGTCGCCTGCTGCAGTACCTGGCGAAGAAGGACATCCAGCGCTTCCGCGCGCTGGTCGACCGCCTCGGCATCCGCCGCGGTGCGGCGGGCGCCAAGTAAGGACGCCGTGAGGGGAGCGGTTCCCGGCAGGACTCGGGGACCGCTCCCTTTGCTGTACGTGCGGAAACGTGCGCGGTGTCACTCACGCTTTGTAGTGTGGTAGCACAACGCATTAGGCACGACACAGAACGAGGAGAAGCGCACCACGCCGCCGCCGGTCCTCGGTAGTGGCCCCCGGGGGGAAGCGAGCCCCGGGTGCTTCGATCGAAGACCGGCCCGCACAGCAGGCGCGCTTCTCCACCACCGTCCCCCTGCCACACGGGCAGTCCAGGGACGAAGACGAGGAGAAAACGCTAGTGGAGAACGAGACCCACTACGCCGAGGCCGTCATCGACAATGGCGCCTTCGGTACCCGCACCATCCGCTTCGAGACGGGCCGCCTGGCCAAGCAGGCCGCCGGCTCCGCCGTGGCGTACCTGGACGACGACACCATGGTGCTGTCGGCCACCACCGCCTCCAAGAACCCCAAGGACCAGCTCGACTTCTTCCCCCTCACGGTGGACGTCGAGGAGCGGATGTACGCCGCCGGCAAGATCCCCGGCAGCTTCTTCCGCCGCGAGGGCCGGCCGAGCGAGGACGCGATCCTCACCTGCCGCCTGATCGACCGTCCGCTGCGCCCGTCCTTCAAGAAGGGCCTGCGCAACGAGATCCAGGTCGTCTGCACGGTCATGGCGCTCAACCCCGACCACCTGTACGACGTCGTCGCGATCAACGCCGCGTCCGCGTCCACCCAGCTGGCCGGCCTGCCCTTCTCCGGCCCGATCGGCGGCGTCCGCGTCGCGCTGATCCGCGGCCAGTGGGTGGCCTTCCCGACGCACACCGAGCTCGAGGACGCCGTCTTCGACATGGTCGTCGCGGGCCGCGTCCTGGAGGACGGCGACGTCGCGATCATGATGGTCGAGGCCGAGGCCACCGAGAAGACCATCAAGCTGGTCGAGGGTGGCTCCGAGGCGCCGACCGAGGAGGTCGTGGCCGCCGGCCTGGAGGCCGCGAAGCCGTTCATCAAGGTCCTGTGCCGCGCCCAGTCCGACCTCGCCGCCAAGGCCGCCAAGCCGACCGGCGAGTTCCCGATCTTCCTGGACTACCAGGACGACGTCCTGGAGGCGCTGACCGCCGCGGTCAAGCCCGAGCTCGCCCAGGCGCTCACCATCGCCGGCAAGCAGGAGCGCGAGGCCGAGCTGGACCGCGTCAAGGGTCTGGCCGCCGAGAAGCTGCTGCCCGAGTTCGAGGGCCGCGAGAAGGAGATCTCCGCCGCGTACCGCTCGCTGACCAAGACCCTGGTCCGTGAGCGCGTCATCAAGGAGAAGAAGCGCATCGACGGCCGCGGTGTCACCGACATCCGCACCCTGGCCGCCGAGGTCGAGGCCATCCCGCGGGTGCACGGCTCCGCGCTGTTCGAGCGTGGCGAGACCCAGATCCTGGGCGTCACCACCCTCAACATGCTCCGCATGGAGCAGCAGCTGGACACCCTCTCCCCGGTGACCCGCAAGCGCTACATGCACAACTACAACTTCCCGCCGTACTCCACCGGCGAGACCGGCCGCGTCGGCTCCCCGAAGCGCCGCGAGATCGGCCACGGCGCCCTCGCCGAGCGCGCGCTCGTGCCGGTGCTGCCGACCCGCGAGGAGTTCCCCTACGCGATCCGCCAGGTGTCCGAGGCCCTCGGCTCCAACGGTTCGACGTCCATGGGCTCCGTCTGCGCCTCCACCATGTCGCTGCTGAACGCCGGTGTGCCGCTGAAGGCCCCGGTCGCCGGTATCGCCATGGGTCTGATCTCCCAGGAGATCGACGGCGAGACGCACTACGTCACCCTCACCGACATCCTCGGTGCGGAGGACGCCTTCGGCGACATGGACTTCAAGGTCGCCGGCACCAAGGACTTCGTGACCGCCCTCCAGCTCGACACCAAGCTGGACGGCATCCCGGCCTCCGTCCTGGCCGCGGCCCTCAAGCAGGCCCGCGACGCCCGCCTGCACATCCTCGACGTGATGATGGAGGCCATCGACCGGCCCGACGAGATGAGCCCGCACGCCCCGCGGATCATCACCGTCAAGATCCCGGTCGACAAGATCGGTGAGGTCATCGGCCCCAAGGGCAAGATGATCAACCAGATCCAGGAGGACACCGGCGCCGAGATCACCATCGAGGACGACGGCACGATCTACATCGGTGCCGCCGACGGCCCCTCGGCCGAGGCCGCCCGCGCCACGATCAACGGCATCGCCAACCCGACGATGCCCGAGGTCGGGGAGCGCTACCTGGGTACGGTCGTCAAGACGACCACCTTCGGTGCGTTCGTCTCCCTGCTGCCCGGCAAGGACGGTCTGCTGCACATCTCGCAGATCCGCAAGCTCGCCGGCGGCAAGCGCGTGGAGAACGTCGAGGACGTCCTCGGCGTGGGCCAGAAGGTCCAGGTCGAGATCGCCGAGATCGACTCCCGCGGCAAGCTGTCCCTCATCCCGGTGATCGAGGGCGAGGACGGCGACGAGGCGAAGGACGACGCCGAGCAGTGACGTCCCGTGGCTCGAAGGTGACGGCCCGCTCCTCTTCGGAGGCGCGGGCCGTCGCCCGTACCCAAACCCTGATCAAGGGCACCGGCGGCATCGGCACCGTCCGCAAGACCACCCTCCCCGGGGGCCTGCGCATCGTCACCGAAACCCTGCCGTCGGTCCGCTCCGCCACCTTCGGCATCTGGGCCCACGTCGGCTCCCGTGACGAGACCCCCGCCCTGAACGGCGCGACGCACTACCTGGAGCACCTGCTCTTCAAGGGCACCGAGCGCCGCTCCGCGCTGGACATCTCCGCCGCCATCGACGCCGTCGGCGGCGAGATGAACGCGTTCACGGCCAAGGAGTACACGTGCTACTACGCACGCGTGCTCGACACCGACCTGCCGCTCGCCATCGACGTCGTCTGCGACATGCTGACCGGCTCGCTCATCGTCGAGGAGGACGTCGACGTCGAACGCGGCGCCATCCTCGAAGAGATCGCGATGACCGAGGACGACCCCGGCGACTGCGTGCACGACCTGTTCGCGCACACCATGTTCGGGAACAACGCCCTCGGCCGCCCGGTCCTCGGCACCGTGGACACCGTCAACGCCCTCACCGCCGACCGCATCCGCCGCTTCTACCGCAAGCACTACGACCCCACCCACCTGGTGGTCGCCTGCGCCGGCAACGTCGACCACAACAAGGTCGTACGACAGGTCCGCGCCGCCTTCGAGAAGGCGGGCGCCCTGAAGAACCTGGACGCGCAGCCCATCGCCCCGCGCCACGGCAGCCGTACCATCCGGACCTTCGGCAAGGTCGAACTGCTCGGCCGCAAGACCGAGCAGGCGCACGTCGTGCTCGGCATGCCGGGCCTCGCCCGCACCGACGACCGCCGCTGGGCCATGGGCGTCCTCAACACCGCCCTCGGCGGCGGGATGTCCTCGCGGCTCTTCCAGGAGGTCCGGGAGAAGCGCGGCCTCGCCTACAGCGTGTACTCGTACACGTCCGGCTTCGCCGACTGCGGCCTGTTCGGCGTCTACGCCGGCTGCCGTCCCAGCCAGGTGCACGACGTGCTGCGGATCTGCCGCGACGAACTCGACCACGTGGCCGCCAACGGGCTGACCGACGACGAGATCACCCGCGCCATCGGCCAGTTGCGGGGCTCCACCGTCCTCGGCCTGGAGGACACCGGCGCGCTGATGAACCGTATCGGCAAGAGCGAGCTGTGCTGGGGCGAGCAGATGTCGGTGGACGACATGCTGGCGAAGATAGCCGCGGTCACCCCGGACGAGGTGCGCTCGGTCGCCCGCGACATCCTGGGCAGGCGTCCGTCGCTGTCGGTCATCGGCCCGCTGAAGGACAAACAGGCCGCGCGGCTGCACGACGCCGTCGCCTGACCAACGGAATCGACAAGTCGGCAAGCCGGCAAGGATCGTGAGGAAGCAAGGATGAGCAAGCTGCGCGTGGCGGTCCTCGGCGCCAAGGGCCGGATCGGGTCCGAGGCGGTCAGGGCGGTCGAGGCCGCCGAGGACATGGAGCTGGTGGCCGCCCTCGGCCGGGGCGACAAGCTGGAGACGCTGGCGGAGACCGGTGCCCAGGTCGTCGTCGAACTGACCACCCCCGCCTCGGTCATGGGCAACCTCGACTTCTGCGTGCGCCACGGCATCCACGCGGTCGTCGGTACGACCGGCTGGACCGAGGAACGCCTCGCGCAGCTGACGGGCTGGCTCGACCGATCCCCGCAGACCGGCGTGCTCATCGCCCCGAACTTCTCCATCGGGGCCGTGCTGACCATGAAGTTCGCGCAGATCGCCGCGCCGTACTTCGAGTCGGTCGAGGTGGTCGAGCTGCACCACCCCAACAAGGTGGACGCGCCGTCCGGTACGGCCACCCGCACCGCGCAGCTCATCGCCGAGGCCCGCCGGGCGGCCGGCACCGCCCCCGCGCCGGACGCCACAGTCACCGCGCTGGACGGCGCCCGGGGCGCGAGCGTGGACGGCGTCCCCGTGCACGCCGTACGGCTGCGCGGCCTCCTGGCCCACCAGGAGGTGCTGCTCGGCGCCGAGGGCGAGACCCTCACCATCCGCCACGACTCCCTGCACCACAGCAGCTTCATGCCGGGCATCCTGCTCGGCGCCCGCCGCGTGGTGACCACTCCGGGCCTGACCTTCGGCCTGGAGCACTTCCTCGACCTGAGCTGAGACGGTCCCTGCGATGCGCGCGAAGATCAACTACCTCATCACGGCCGCCGTCCTGGTCTTCTACTTCGTCCTGGTCGGCAGCCGCGGTGTGCTGCTCATCGAGACCGGTACGGTCCTCACCGTGACCTTCGGGGTCGCGGTGCTGATCCTGCCGGTCATCGGGCTGTGGTTCCTCTGGAAGAACACCCAGTTCGTCCGCCGGGCCAACCAGCTCGCCGCCGAACTCGACGCCGAGGGCGGCCTGCCCGTGGACGAGCTGCGGCGCACCCCCGGCGGCCGGATCGACCGCGACTCGGCCGACGAGGTCTTCGCCAAGCGCAAGGCCGAGACCGAGTCCGCCCCGGACGACTGGCGCTGCTGGTTCCGCCTGGCCGTGGCCTACCACGACGCCCGGGACACCCCCCGCGCCCGCAAGGCCATGCAGCGGGCGATCGCCCTGCACGCGGGCCGCACGCCGACGGACGCCTGACGTGCCGTAGCCGGCCCGGCCGCGGACACCCGACGGGCCGGCCGCGCCGCCGCGTGTCCGCCGGACCGCGCGGGCGTACCCGCCCCGCCCGGCCGGCGGTCACGCGCCGGGACTCAGTGGCCCCGGCCCGCCTCCGCCGCCCACGCCTCCACCACGTCCGCCGCCCGCTCGAAGGCCGCCGGGCGCCCCACGAAGTCCAGGGTGTGCGTGGTCAGCAGCGCCGGGGTCTCCGCGGCCGGACGGTCCTTGCGCGACAGCGTCAACGCCTGGCCCTGCACCGTCCTCGGCAGCCCCAGCCACCGCACCGGCTGCTGCACCGTCCGCACGGACACCACCCGCGCCCACGGCACCGTACGCGTCATCACGAAGCCCACCTGACGCAGCCCGCGCGCGCTCACCCAGACGCCCATGCGCAGCAGGCGCAGCGCACCCGCGATCACCAGCAGTCCCGTGCCGAGGACCACCGCGGCGGAGGAGGCCGAGCCGGTCAGCGCGATCAGCACCGCCGCGAACAGCACGAAGGAGGCGACCATCAGCACCAGCGCGGCCAGGGCCACCCGCCAGGGGCCGGGCCGGTAGGGACGCCGCCAGCGGTCCCGGTCGTCGTACGGCAGCGCGCTCTCGGAGGCCGACTCGAAGGTGCGGTCGGCCGTCAGGAAGGGCAGGGGCACGGCTGGTCCTCACTCGGTCCTCACGGGGGCTGTGCCCGGTGAGGCTATCCGGCCCGCTTCCCGCTCACCAGCCTTGAGCCGCCGTAAGGGTCAGCGGTGCCCCTGGGACGCCTGCGACTGGGGTGCCGGCGGGCCGGACGGAGTGGACAGCGCCGGCATGCCGATGAGCAGGGAGCCCACGAGCCCGGCCACGATGGTCAGACCCAGCAGCCAGCGCCCGGCTATCTCACCGAAGGACGCCCGCTGCCGCGGCGGGGGAGCCACATTGCTGCGGAACGTGTCGGCTTCGGCGAGGAACGCGAAGGGGACGGGCTCGCTCCGACGGGACATCGCGGTGCCACTCCTTTCCCATGTGGGGTCGAACATGTAGGCCTCACCGGTACAGACGACCGAGTGCGGCAAAAGGTGCCCATGTCCGAAAAAATCGTCGGCGGGTTTTTTGGGGTGAGGTCCCGCTCGGGCTCCGCCGGGTGCCCCGTAAGGTGGGCGCGAACCACCCGAAGTGATGGGAAGGACCCCAACCCCCGTGACCACCCCCGAGTCGCTCACGTTCCGCAGCGATGTCACCGTCGAGCTGGTGAAGTCCAGCGCTTCGGACGCCGACGTCCTCTTCGCCGCCCGCGTCTCCACCGCGGGCGAGCAGTCCCTGGACGAGCTGAAGAAGGACCCCGAGCGCTCCAAGGGCCTGATCAACTACCTGATGCGCGACCGGCACGGCAGCCCGTTCGAGCACAACTCGATGACCTTCTTCATCAGCGCCCCGATCTTCGTCTTCCGGGAGTTCATGCGGCACCGGGTCGGCTGGTCGTACAACGAGGAGTCCGGCCGCTACCGGGAGCTCCAGCCCGTCTTCTACGTCCCGGACGCCGACCGCAAGCTCGTGCAGCAGGGCCGCCCCGGCAAGTACGTCTTCGTCGAGGGCACCCCGGAGCAGCACGCCACGGTGAGCGGCACCCTGGAGGAGTCGTACCGGCAGGCCTACGCGTCCTACCAGAAGCTGCTCGACGAGGGCGTCGCCCGCGAGGTCGCCCGCGCGGTGCTCCCGGTCGGCCTGTACTCCTCGATGTACGCCACCTGCAACGCGCGCTCCCTGATGCACTTCCTCGGCCTGCGCACCCAGCACGAGCTGGCCAAGGTGCCGTCGTTCCCGCAGCGGGAGATCGAGATGGTGGGCGAGAAGATGGAGGCGGAGTGGGCCCAGCTCATGCCGCTGACGTACGCCGCCTACAACGCGAACGGCCGCGTGGCCCCCTGACCGGGCGCCGCTGCGGAGCGCGGAACGGATGTACGGGTCAGCCTCCTGAAGTGTCCGTATTGCGGCATTTAGAGAAGTTCATCTAGCCTGATCAAACGGACCCGGCACTGCTTGAACCCCCGAGCAGGCAGTGCCGGGTTCCATATTTGTCCTGACTTACCCGGCCCCCCAAGGGCAGACCGCGCACGGAGCACCGAGTAGCGTGTTACCCATGGCTCCGACCTCGACTCCGCAGACCCCCTTCGGGCGGGTCCTCACCGCCATGGTCACGCCCTTCACGGCGGACGGCGCACTCGACCTCGACGGCGCGCAGCGGCTCGCCGCCCACCTGGTGGACGCAGGCAACGACGGCCTGATCGTCAACGGCACCACCGGCGAGTCCCCCACCACCAGCGACGCGGAGAAAGCGGACCTCGTACGAGCCGTACTGGAGGCGGTCGGAGACCGGGCCCACGTGGTGGCGGGCGTCGGCACCAACGACACCCACCACAGCGTCGAGCTGGCCCGCGAGGCCGAGCGCATCGGCGCCCACGGCCTCCTGGTCGTCACCCCGTACTACAACAAGCCCCCGCAGGAGGGCCTGTACCGGCACTTCACGGCCGTCGCCGACGCCACCGGGCTGCCGAACATGCTGTACGACATCCCCGGCCGCAGCGGCGTCCCGATCAACACCGAGACGCTCGTCCGGCTCGCCGAGCACCCCCGGATCGTCGCGAACAAGGACGCCAAGGGCGACCTCGGCCGCGCCAGCTGGGCCATCGCCCAGTCCGGACTCGCCTGGTACTCCGGCGACGACATGCTGAACCTGCCCCTGCTCTCCGTGGGCGCGGTCGGCTTCGTCTCGGTCGTCGGCCACCTGGTCACCCCGGACCTGCGCGCCCTGGTCGAGGCGTACACCTCCGGCGACGTGGTCAAGGCCACCGAGATCCACCAGAAGCTGCTCCCGGTCTACACCGGCATGTTCCGCACCCAGGGCGTCATGACCACCAAGGCCGCGCTCGGCCTGCTCGGACTGCCCGGCGGGCCCCTGCGCTCGCCCATGGTCGAGTGCTCGCCCGAGGAGATCGAGCAGCTCAAGATCGATCTTGCCGCCGGCGGGGTACAGCTCTAGCAACAGACTTCGCACGACCCGGACCCAGGCGGTCCAGAAGCCTCCGGGCTTCACCCCTGAAGAGACAACTGAAGAGACAACCGCATACGCGGGCCACCGGTGCCCGCCTTCCACAACGACAACTGCTTCGCACGAACGTCATGCGCGCCACGTGCCGTACCGGTACGTGGCGCGCATGGTTTGAGGAGAGTCTTTTGAGTCATCCGCACCCTGAACTCGGCCCGCCCCCGCCGCTTCCCAAGGGCGGCCTGCGGGTCACCCCGCTCGGCGGCCTCGGCGAGATCGGCCGGAACATGACGGTCTTCGAGTACGGCGGCCGCCTGCTGATCGTCGACTGCGGAGTGCTCTTCCCCGAGGAGGAGCAGCCCGGAATCGACCTGATCCTGCCGGACTTCTCGTCCATCCGGGACCGCCTCGACGACATCGAGGGCATCGTCCTCACCCATGGCCACGAGGACCACATCGGCGCTGTCCCCTTCCTGCTCCGCGAGAAGCCGGACATCCCGCTGATCGGCTCCAAGCTGACCCTCGCCCTGATCGAGGCCAAGCTCCAGGAGCACCGCATCCGGCCGTACACCCTGGAGGTGGAGGAGGGCAACCGCGAGCGCATCGGCCCCTTCGACTGCGAGTTCATCGCCGTCAACCACTCCATCCCGGACGCCCTGGCCGTCGCCATCCGCACCCCGGCCGGCATGGTGGTGCACACCGGCGACTTCAAGATGGACCAGCTTCCGCTGGACAACCGCCTCACCGACCTGCACGCGTTCGCGCGGCTCAGCGAGGAGGGCATCGACCTCCTGCTGACCGACTCCACGAACGCCGAGGTCCCCGGCTTCACACCGCACGAGCGCGACATCTCCAGCGTGCTGCGCCAGGTGTTCGCCGGCGCCCGCAAGCGGATCATCGTGGCGAGCTTCGCCAGCCACGTCCACCGCATCCAGCAGATCCTGGACGCCGCGCACGAGTACGGCCGCAGGGTCGCCTTCGTCGGCCGCTCCATGGTCCGCAACATGGGCATCGCCCGTGACCTCGGCTATCTGAAGGTCCCGCCGGGCCTGGTGGTCGACGTCAAGGCGCTCGACGACCTGCCCGACCACGAGGTGGTCCTCGTCTGCACGGGCTCCCAGGGCGAACCGATGGCGGCCCTGTCCCGGATGGCCAACCGGGACCACCAGATCCGCATCGTCGACGGCGACACGGTCATCCTGGCCTCGTCGCTGATCCCCGGCAACGAGAACGCGGTCTACCGCGTGATCAACGGCCTGACCCGCTGGGGCGCCCACGTCGTCCACAAGGGCAACGCCAAGGTGCACGTTTCCGGCCATGCCTCCGCGGGCGAGCTGCTGTACTTCTACAACATCTGCCGCCCCAGGAACCTGATGCCGGTACACGGCGAATGGCGCCATCTGCGCGCCAACGCCGAGCTGGGAGCGCTCACGGGCGTCCCGCACGACCGGATCGTCATCGCCGAGGACGGCGTGGTGGTCGACATGGTCGAGGGCAAGGCGAAGATCTCCGGCAAGGTGCAGGCGGGGTACGTCTACGTCGACGGCCTCTCCGTCGGCGACGTCGGCGAGCCGGCGCTCAAGGACCGCAAGATCCTCGGCGACGAGGGCATCATCTCGGTCTTCGTGGTGGTGGACTCCTCCACCGGCAAGATCACGGGTGGTCCGCACATCCAGGCCCGCGGCTCGGGTATCGAGGACTCGGCCTTCGCCGGTGTCGTCCCGAAGATCAACGACGCCCTGGAGCGGTCCGCCCAGGACGGCGTCGTGGAGCCGCACCAGCTCCAGCAGCTGATCCGCCGCACCCTCGGCAAGTGGGTCTCGGACACCTACCGCCGCAGGCCGATGATCCTCCCTGTGGTCGTGGAGGTCTGACGACCCGTCGGCTGTGACCAGGAGCGGGGCGCCTCGATTTGCATCGGGGCGCCCCGCTCCAGTACGTTTACGACCCCGCCCGGTTGGGAACCCCAGCACTTCATGCGCTGGACACGGTGTCCCGGACCGGATGGGAAAACCGACTCAGAACTTCTGATAAAGTCGGAACCGCCGGAAAGGGAAACGCGGAAGCGGGAACCTGGAAAGCACCGAGGAAATCGGATCGAGAAAAGATCTGATAGAGTCGGAAACACCGAAGGGAAGCGCCCGGAGGAAAGCCCGAGAGGGTGAGTACAAAGGAAGCGACCGTTCCTTGAGAACTCAACAGCGTGCCAAAAGTCAACGCCAGATATGTTGATACCCCGTCCATCGGATCACCGATGGTCGAGGTTCCTTTGAAGAAACACAGCGAGGACGCTGAGGACCGAGGGGACTATTCCTCCTCTTGGTTCCGCTCCCGTGTGTGTCACCGGATTACCGGTAAACATTCACGGAGAGTTTGATCCTGGCTCAGGACGAACGCTGGCGGCGTGCTTAACACATGCAAGTCGAACGATGAAGCCCTTCGGGGTGGATTAGTGGCGAACGGGTGAGTAACACGTGGGCAATCTGCCCTGCACTCTGGGACAAGCCCTGGAAACGGGGTCTAATACCGGATATGACCATCTTGGGCATCCTTGATGGTGTAAAGCTCCGGCGGTGCAGGATGAGCCCGCGGCCTATCAGCTTGTTGGTGAGGTAATGGCTCACCAAGGCGACGACGGGTAGCCGGCCTGAGAGGGCGACCGGCCACACTGGGACTGAGACACGGCCCAGACTCCTACGGGAGGCAGCAGTGGGGAATATTGCACAATGGGCGAAAGCCTGATGCAGCGACGCCGCGTGAGGGATGACGGCCTTCGGGTTGTAAACCTCTTTCAGCAGGGAAGAAGCGAAAGTGACGGTACCTGCAGAAGAAGCGCCGGCTAACTACGTGCCAGCAGCCGCGGTAATACGTAGGGCGCAAGCGTTGTCCGGAATTATTGGGCGTAAAGAGCTCGTAGGCGGCTTGTCACGTCGGTTGTGAAAGCCCGGGGCTTAACCCCGGGTCTGCAGTCGATACGGGCAGGCTAGAGTTCGGTAGGGGAGATCGGAATTCCTGGTGTAGCGGTGAAATGCGCAGATATCAGGAGGAACACCGGTGGCGAAGGCGGATCTCTGGGCCGATACTGACGCTGAGGAGCGAAAGCGTGGGGAGCGAACAGGATTAGATACCCTGGTAGTCCACGCCGTAAACGGTGGGCACTAGGTGTGGGCAACATTCCACGTTGTCCGTGCCGCAGCTAACGCATTAAGTGCCCCGCCTGGGGAGTACGGCCGCAAGGCTAAAACTCAAAGGAATTGACGGGGGCCCGCACAAGCGGCGGAGCATGTGGCTTAATTCGACGCAACGCGAAGAACCTTACCAAGGCTTGACATACACCGGAAAGCATTAGAGATAGTGCCCCCCTTGTGGTCGGTGTACAGGTGGTGCATGGCTGTCGTCAGCTCGTGTCGTGAGATGTTGGGTTAAGTCCCGCAACGAGCGCAACCCTTGTCCCGTGTTGCCAGCAGGCCCTTGTGGTGCTGGGGACTCACGGGAGACCGCCGGGGTCAACTCGGAGGAAGGTGGGGACGACGTCAAGTCATCATGCCCCTTATGTCTTGGGCTGCACACGTGCTACAATGGCCGGTACAATGAGCTGCGATACCGTGAGGTGGAGCGAATCTCAAAAAGCCGGTCTCAGTTCGGATTGGGGTCTGCAACTCGACCCCATGAAGTCGGAGTCGCTAGTAATCGCAGATCAGCATTGCTGCGGTGAATACGTTCCCGGGCCTTGTACACACCGCCCGTCACGTCACGAAAGTCGGTAACACCCGAAGCCGGTGGCCCAACCCCTTGTGGGAGGGAGCTGTCGAAGGTGGGACTGGCGATTGGGACGAAGTCGTAACAAGGTAGCCGTACCGGAAGGTGCGGCTGGATCACCTCCTTTCTAAGGAGCACTTCTTACCGGGCTTGCCTGGTCAGAGGCCAGTACATCAGCGAATGTCTGATGCTGGTTGCTCATGGGTGGAACGTTGACTACTCGGCCGGTATCTCGGGTCGGAGGCTGCTAGTACTGCTCTTCGGAGCGTGGAACGCTTGATCTTCGGACGGGTTGTGGTCGGGCACGCTGTTGGGTGTCTGAGGGAATGAACTTCTCCTCAGTCGCCGGCCCCAGTGCACTCGGATCCTTTGGGTTCGGGGTGATGGGTGGCTGGTCGTTGTTTGAGAACTGCACAGTGGACGCGAGCATCTGTGGCCAAGTTTTTAAGGGCGCACGGTGGATGCCTTGGCACCAGGAACCGATGAAGGACGTGGGAGGCCGCGATAGTCCCCGGGGAGTCGTCAACCAGGCTTTGATCCGGGGGTTTCCGAATGGGGAAACCCGGCAGTCGTCATGGGCTGTCACCCGCTGCTGAACACATAGGCAGTGTGGAGGGAACGAGGGGAAGTGAAACATCTCAGTACCCTCAGGAAGAGAAAACAACCGTGATTCCGGGAGTAGTGGCGAGCGAAACCGGATGAGGCCAAACCGTATGCGTGTGAGACCCGGCAGGGGTTGCGTGTGCGGGGTTGTGGGATCTCTCTTCTGCGGTCTGCCGGCCGTAGGGCGAGTTAGAAACCGTTGATGTAGGCGAAGGACATGCGAAAGGTCCGGCGTAGAGGGTAAGACCCCCGTAGTCGAAATGTCAGCGGCTTGCTTGAGAGACACCCAAGTAGCACGGGGCCCGAGAAATCCCGTGTGAATCTGGCGGGACCACCCGCTAAGCCTAAATATTCCCTGGTGACCGATAGCGGATAGTACCGTGAGGGAATGGTGAAAAGTACCCCGGGAGGGGAGTGAAATAGTACCTGAAACCGTGTGCCTACAAGCCGTGGGAGCGTCGGAAGCACTTCGGTGCTTCTCGTGACTGCGTGCCTTTTGAAGAATGAGCCTGCGAGTTTGCGGTGTGTTGCGAGGTTAACCCGGGTGGGGAAGCCGTAGCGAAAGCGAGTCCGAATAGGGCGATTTTAGTAGCACGCTCAAGACCCGAAGCGGAGTGATCTAGCCATGGGCAGGTTGAAGCGGAGGTAAGACTTCGTGGAGGACCGAACCCACCAGGGTTGAAAACCTGGGGGATGACCTGTGGTTAGGGGTGAAAGGCCAATCAAACTCCGTGATAGCTGGTTCTCCCCGAAATGCATTTAGGTGCAGCGTCGTGCGTTTCTTGCCGGAGGTAGAGCACTGGATAGGCGATGGGCCCTACCGGGTTACTGACCTTAGCCAAACTCCGAATGCCGGTAAGTGAGAGCGCGGCAGTGAGACTGTGGGGGATAAGCTCCATGGTCGAGAGGGAAACAGCCCAGAGCATCGACTAAGGCCCCTAAGCGTACGCTAAGTGGGAAAGGATGTGGAGTCGCACAGACAACCAGGAGGTTGGCTTAGAAGCAGCCACCCTTGAAAGAGTGCGTAATAGCTCACTGGTCTAGTGATTCCGCGCCGACAATGTAGCGGGGCTCAAGCGTACCGCCGAAGTCGTGTCATTGCAGCATGAGGGCCAACGCCTGCTGTGATGGGTAGGGGAGCGTCGTCTGCCGGGTGAAGCAGCACCGGAAGGTAGTTGTGGACGGTTGACGAGTGAGAATGCAGGCATGAGTAGCGATTCACACGTGAGAAACGTGTGCGCCGATTGACTAAGGGTTCCTGGGTCAAGCTGATCTGCCCAGGGTAAGTCGGGACCTAAGGCGAGGCCGACAGGCGTAGTCGATGGATAACCGGTTGATATTCCGGTACCCGCTGTGAAGCGTCAAACATCGAGCATCGTGATGCTAAGGCCGTGAAGCCGCCCTGGATCCTTCGGGTGAAGGGGAGTGGTGGAGCCGCTGAACCAAGCGGTTAGTAGGTGAGTGATGGGGTGACGCAGGAAGGTAGTCCATCCCGGGCGGTGGTTGTCCCGGGGTAAGGGTGTAGCCCGAGTGGTAGGTAAATCCGCCGCTCATGCAGGGTGAGACCTGATGCCGAGCCGATTGTGGTGAAGTGGATGATCCTATGCTGTCGAGAAAAGCCTCTAGCGAGTTTCATGGCGGCCCGTACCCTAAACCGACTCAGGTGGTCAGGTAGAGAATACCGAGGCGTTCGGGTGAACTATGGTTAAGGAACTCGGCAAAATGCCCCCGTAACTTCGGGAGAAGGGGGGCCACACCTGGTGATGATCTTTACGGTCTGAGCTGGGGGTGGCCGCAGAGACCAGCGAGAAGCGACTGTTTACTAAAAACACAGGTCCGTGCGAAGCCGTAAGGCGATGTATACGGACTGACGCCTGCCCGGTGCTGGAACGTTAAGGGGACCGGTTAGCTTCACTTCGGTGGGGCGAAGCTGAGAACTTAAGCGCCAGTAAACGGCGGTGGTAACTATAACCATCCTAAGGTAGCGAAATTCCTTGTCGGGTAAGTTCCGACCTGCACGAATGGCGTAACGACTTCTCGACTGTCTCAACCATAGGCCCGGTGAAATTGCACTACGAGTAAAGATGCTCGTTTCGCGCAGCAGGACGGAAAGACCCCGGGACCTTTACTACAGTTTGATATTGGTGTTCGGTTCGGCTTGTGTAGGATAGCTGGGAGACTTTGAAGCGGCCACGCCAGTGGTTGTGGAGTCGTCGTTGAAATACCAGTCTGGTCGTGCTGGATGTCTAACCTGGGTCCGTGATCCGGATCAGGGACAGTGTCTGATGGGTAGTTTAACTGGGGCGGTTGCCTCCTAAAGGGTAACGGAGGCGCCCAAAGGTTCCCTCAGCCTGGTTGGCAATCAGGTGTTGAGTGTAAGTGCACAAGGGAGCTTGACTGTGAGACCGACGGGTCGAGCAGGGACGAAAGTCGGGACTAGTGATCCGGCGGTGGCTTGTGGAAGCGCCGTCGCTCAACGGATAAAAGGTACCCCGGGGATAACAGGCTGATCTTCCCCAAGAGTCCATATCGACGGGATGGTTTGGCACCTCGATGTCGGCTCGTCGCATCCTGGGGCTGGAGTCGGTCCCAAGGGTTGGGCTGTTCGCCCATTAAAGCGGTACGCGAGCTGGGTTTAGAACGTCGTGAGACAGTTCGGTCCCTATCCGCTGTGCGCGTAGGAGTCTTGAGAAGGGCTGTCCCTAGTACGAGAGGACCGGGACGGACGAACCTCTGGTGTGCCAGTTGTTCTGCCAAGGGCATGGCTGGTTGGCTACGTTCGGGAGGGATAACCGCTGAAAGCATCTAAGCGGGAAGCCTGCTTCGAGATGAGGACTCCCACCCACTTGATGGGGTAAGGCTCCCAGTAGACGACTGGGTTGATAGGCCGGATCTGGAAGCCAGGTAACTGGTGGAGGTGACCGGTACTAATAGGCCGAGGGCTTGTCCTCAGTTGCTCGCGTCCACTGTGTTGGTTCTGAAACCACGAACAACCATTGTGCTGGTTGTCAGTTTCATAGTGTTTCGGTGGTTATAGCGTGAGGGAAACGCCCGGTTACATTCCGAACCCGGAAGCTAAGCCTCACAGCGCCGATGGTACTGCAGGGGGGACCCTGTGGGAGAGTAGGACGCCGCCGAACTCCTTTTAGAAGAGGTCGGATCCTGAACTTCGGTTCGGGGTCCGGCCTTTTTCTGTTGTGCGTAACGTGTCGTTCACGTTGCGCGCCCAGCATCCCTGACATGGGAACCTCCGAAATGCTCAGGGCGGCCGGCGTCGGAGTCGGTGACGAGGTCGTCGTACCGGCCTTCGGGAACGTCGAAGTGGCCGAGGCCGTCACCCGGGCCGGCGCGCTCCCCGTGTTCGCCGACATAGACCCCGTCACCTACTGCCTCGACCCGGCGGCGGTGGAAGCGGCCCTGACCCACCGCACCGCGGCCGTCGTCGTCGTCCACCGCTTCGGACGGCGGGCCGACATCGGACGGATGCACGCCCTCGGGCAACGGCACCAGCTGTTGGTCCTGGAGCAGGGCGAATCCGAGGCGCCGTACGACGAGACGGCACAGCGCCGGGAGCGGGCCGCCTACCTCGACGCCAAGCTGAAGGGCGTACGCACCCCCGACGGCGGTGACGGACACACCTACCAGCAGTACGTCGTACGCGTCCCCGGCAACGGCCGGCCGGACCGGGACGCCTTCGCACGCGCCCTGCGGACCAAAGGCGTCGACTGCCGGGTACCGGTGAAGACACCCGTGCACCGGCTGCCGGAATTCCGCCGGTGCGTGTCCTTGCCGCAGACCGAGCTGGCCGCCGACGAAACCCTCGCACTGCCCGTCGAAGCCGCCCTGACGAAGCGGGAGATGCAGCGGATCGCCGCCGCGTGCAACGCCCTCGGCGGACTCCTCCAGCCCGCCTTCTGACCGCCCGCCGAACGAATTTGGGAAGTCAGGCCACTTCGGGGTACAGTTTTCTTGTCGCCGCGAGGGAAACCTCCGAAACGACAGGCCCCTATAGCTCAGTCGGCAGAGCGTCTCCATGGTAAGGAGAAGGTCAACGGTTCGATTCCGTTTGGGGGCTCCGTGAAAAAGACCCCGCCCATCCGGGCGGGGTCTTTTCGTATGCCCTCAGGCGTCCTTGTGGATTCCCGGGACCCGCATCGCCAGAATCGCCATGTCGTCCGACGGGGCATCCGACGCGAAACGCTCCACCGCGCGCATGATGCGGGCCGCGACCGCACCCGCCGTCAGACCCGTGCAGGTGGTGAGGACATCGGCGAGACCGTCGTCGCCCAGCATCCGCGTGCCCTCGCGGCGTTCGGTGACGCCGTCCGTGACACAGAGCAGCACATCCCCGGGATCAAGGGTGACCGTCTCCTCGTACAGCTCCAGGTCCTCGATCACGCCCAGCAGCGGCTGGGGTTCGGCGGCCGGAGTCACCGTGCCGTCCTGGCGCAGCCGGAGCGGGAGCGGATGGCCGGCGCAGACCACCTTCAACTCGGCGCTGCCGTCCTCCTGCGGGCGCATCTCGCCGTACAGCAGCGTCAGGAAGCGGCTGCGGTCGCCCTCGTCCAGAATGGCGGAGTTCAGCCGCTCCAGGACCGCCGGGCCGCTGAGACCCTCCCGGGCCAGCAGCCGCAGGGCGTGCCGGGCCAGGCCGGTCACCGCCGCCGCGTTGGGACCGGTACCGCAGACGTCGCCGATGGCGAAGCCGTAAGCGCCGTTGCCGATGGGGAACAGGTCGTAGAAGTCGCCGCCCACCTCGTTGCCCTCGCCGGCCGCGCGGTAGATGACCTCCACCTCGACGCCCTCGATGTCCGGGGTGTCCGGCGGCAGCAGGCTGCGCTGGAGGGCTTGGCTGATGGCCGTGCGCTCCGAGTACAGACGGGCGTTGTCCAGGGCCAGGGCGGCCCGGCGGGACAAGTCCTCGGCCAGCTCCAGGATTTCCTGACGGAAGTGCTCGTCGGTGGGCTTGCCGAGCACCAGCATGCCGATGACCCGGTTGCGGGCGACCAGCGGCAGCACGACCGTTTCGCCGCCGACGGCGGAAGCCGTCGCCAGAGTCGGACCGATGCCCGCGGCGACCCGGTGCGTGGATCCGCCCGCCAGGCCCAGGGTGCGCATGGAGGTGCGCAGGGCGGCCTGGTGGGCGACCTCGCCGGGGACCGTCCAGACGCGGGCGCCGGGCGTCGGCACCGGATCCGGCGGGGCGACCTTGGCCAGCAACGACTTGATGCCGTCGATGAGTTCCTCGTCCTCGTGCAGGACGTACGACAGGTACGGCTCCGAGGCCTGGTCGGCGATGGTGTACACCGCGCACCAGGTGGCCAGCGTCGGAACCGTCATCTGGGCCATGAGGGCCAGCGTCTGGTCGCGGTCCAGAGTGCCGGCCAGCAGATCGGACGCCTCGACCAGGAAGCTCAGGGAGCCGCGGCGCAGCCGCTCCAGCTCGCCCAGGCGGGCCGACTCCACGGCGAGGGCGATCCGGTCGGCGGCGAACTGCAGGCGCAGCGCCTCCTCGTTGGAGTAGCGGCCCGGTGCCTCGGCCGCGACACCGAGGGAACCGGTGAGGCGCCCCTCGACCTTGAGCGGAACCGTGACGACCGAGCGCATGCCGGTGCCGGTCAGCAGCGGGACGGCGCCGGGGACGGCGCTGAGGTCGTCGTGCACGGCGGGCATGCGCGCCGAGCCGTAGCGGCCGGGGCCCGCCTCCACGGGGACCCGGGCGAAACGCTGTCGGGCGGAGGGCAGCCCGGTGGAGGCGCGGACCTCCAGCTCGGTCTCGTCGTCGGTCGCCAGCAGCAGGAACGCGGAGTCGCCGTCGAGCATGTCGCGGGCGCGCTCCACGGTGCGCTGGAGCAGTCCGTCCAGGTCGTCCGGGGCGGGGGAGCCGATGAACACCTCGAAGGGGTCGGTGTTCTGGCCGTCCTGCGCGCTGCCCTGGTCGCCGGCCGGGACCCGCGCGGGCGTCTGGAGCACGGCGCGCTCGTGGTCGCGCACCAGCAGGCAGACGGTGGAGGGCTCGCCGCCGGTGTCGCGGACCCTGAGGTGGGAGGCGTACACCTGGACGACCCGGCCGTCGGCGCCGCGGATGCCGTAACTGCCCTCCCAGCGGGAGAGCCGGAGGGCCTCGGCGACGCCGGTGCCGGTGCCCGGGGTGTGCGGCCAGGCGGCGAGTTCGGTGAGGGGCCTGCCGATGGCCTCGGCGGCGGGGTGGCCGAACAGCTCCTCGGCGTCCTCGTTCCAGGCGGTGATGGCGCCCTTGCGGTCGATCTGGAGGACGGCGACGCGGACCCGGCCGTCGGCCAGCGGAAGCAGGTCCGTGGGGAGCGCGGGGCCCGCGGTGCGGGTGCCGACCGGTCGCTCGGGCAGGTTCAGCTGGAACCAGACGTGCTTGTGCGTCGGGGTGTAGTCGACGCCCCAGCGGGTGGCGAGGGCCGCGCAGAGCTGGAGGCCGCGGCCGCCCTCGCGGTCGGGGCCCGCCATCGGGTGGGCAGAGGTCTGGAGCGGGACCTCGCGCTCGGGGTAGTGGTCGGAGACCTCGATGCGCACACCGTCCTCGGTGCGCAGGCAGAGCACCTCGGCGTGGGTACCGGCGTGCACGACCGCGTTGGTGACCAGTTCGCTGGTGAGGACGACGGCGTCGTCGGTGATGTCGGCGAAGCCCCAGCCCTGGAGGGTGTCGCGGACGAAGGCCCGGGCGGTCGCCACGGATCGTCCGACGGGCTCGAAACTGGCGGCCGCGCGCGCGGTGATCACAGAACTCCTCGGCCGGTTGTCGTCGTGCGGGGCTGACCGGCCGGCCGGGTCGTGCCGCTGCTGCTGTGGCATCTGCGGGTCGGTCGGCCGCGGCTCCGGGGTCTGTCCCCCGGGAATCAGTCCGGTGGTCATGGTCTGCGGCCGCCCCTCCGATGCCCGCTCGTTCTCGTGCCACCGCCCAGGCCGGTCGGGACCGGTGCGGCTGGACAGCCGGATGCAAGGTTACTTACCTTCGCGGTCCGAGCGGATGCCGGTCGCCGGTGTTTACCCCCCAGGGTGTGCGGACGATGTGCGAAGCTGCCGAACTGTTATGGCCTGGTTCGGGCAGGGTGAAACACTGGGCAAGCTTCTGATGAAGGTCGGGTCGCACCGCGTGTGTTCCGTGTACGACGGGCAGCAGCCCCTGGTGTGGCCGGATCTCGTCTGGCAGAAATACGCAGCAGTAACCGGTACGCGGACGCATCCGGTACGCCGATGACCGGCGTGCCGGGCCGAAGCGGCCGCATACGGCAGTAAGGGTCGATCCCCCGGGAGGGACACAGTGGAGTCTGGCGCAGCGACGCGTGGCACGAAGACGCGCGCGAAGGGCGGACCGTCCCTGGGCAGGAGCGGCGGTGTCACCGAGGTGGACACCGCTGCCCTGAACCGCCTGCTGGCGGCTCTCGTGGCGATGCGCGACGGGAACTTCCGTAAACGGCTGACGGTGTCCGGGGACGGCGTGATGTCGGAGATCGCGGCGGTCTTCAACGAGGTGGCCGACCGCAATCTGCATCTGACCGGTGAGCTGGCGCGGGTGCGGCGGATGGTGGGCCGCGAGGGCAAGCTCACGGAACGGCTGGAGACCGGGGCCTGCGAGGGCTCCTGGGCGACGGCGATCGACCACTCGAACGCGCTGGTGGACGATCTGGTGCGGCCCGTGTCGGAGGTCGGCCGGGTGCTCACGGCGGTCGCGGAGGGCGATCTGTCGCCGCGGATGGAGCTGCGGGCGCAGGCGCCGGACGGCGGCACCGGGCATCCGCTGCGGGGCGAGTTCCTGAAGGTCGGCCGCACGGTCAACAACCTGGTCGACCAGTTGTCGACGTTCACCGACGAGGTCACGCGGGTGGCCAGCGAGGTCGGCACCGAGGGCAAGCTGGGTGGTCAGGCCCGGGTGCGCGGGATGTCGGGTTCCTGGAAGGACCTGACCGAGTCCGTCAACACCATGGCGGACCGGCTCACCGCCCAGGTGCGGGACATCGCCCTGGTGACGACGGCGGTCGCCAAGGGCGATCTGTCGCGCAAGGTGACCGTGCACGTCGCGGGCGAGATGCTGGAGCTGAAGAACACCGTCAACACGATGGTGGACCAGCTGTCGGCCTTCTCCTCGGAGGTCACGCGGGTGGCCCGGGAAGTGGGCACCGAGGGCATCCTCGGCGGCCGGGCGCAGGTGCCCGAGGTGGCCGGCGTCTGGCAGGAGCTGACCGACTCCGTCAACACGATGGCGGGCAACCTCACCGCCCAGGTGCGCGGGATCTCGCAGGTGACCACGGCCGTCGCCAACGGCGACCTGTCGCAGAAGGTGACCGTCCAGGCGCGCGGCGAGGTGGCGCAGCTCGCCCAGACCATCAACCAGATGACCGAGACGCTGCGGATCTTCGCGGACGAGGTGACGCGCGTCGCCAACGAGGTCGGCGCGGAGGGCCGGCTCGGCGGTCAGGCGAACGTGCCGGGGGCGGCGGGAACCTGGAAGGACCTGACGGACTCGGTCAACACGGTGTTCCGGAACCTGACCACGCAGGTGCGGGACATCGCCGCCGTGACGACCGCGGTGGCCAGCGGTGACCTGTCGCAGAAGGTCACGGTGGACGTGGCCGGCGAGATGCTGGAACTGAAGAACACCGTCAACGGCATGGTGGACCAGCTGTCCGCGTTCGGTGCCGAGGTGACGCGGGTGGCGCGGGAGATCGGCGTCGAGGGCGAGCTGGGCGGCCAGGCGCAGGTGCCGGGTGCGGCCGGTACGTGGAAGGACCTGACGGACTCCGTCAACACGGCGTTCCGCAACCTCACCGGGCAGGTGCGCAACATCGCCCAGGTGACCACGGCGGTGGCCAACGGCGATCTGTCGCAGAAGGTCACCGTGGACGTCTCCGGCGAGATGCTCAAGCTGAAGAACACCGTGAACACCATGGTGGACCAGCTGTCGAGCTTCGCCGACCAGGTGACGCGGATGGCGCGGGACGTGGGCACCGAGGGCCGGCTGGGCGGTCAGGCGCGGGTGGACGGCGTCTCGGGCACCTGGAAGGAGCTGACGGACTCCGTCAACTTCATGGCCGGCAACCTCACCTCGCAGGTGCGCAACATCGCCCAGGTGACCACGGCGGTGGCCAACGGCGATCTGTCGCAGAAGATCGACGTCGACGCGCGCGGCGAGATCCTGGAACTGAAGAACACGATCAACACGATGGTCGACCAGCTGTCCGCGTTCGCCGACCAGGTGACCCGGGTGGCGCGGGACGTGGGCACGGAGGGCCGGCTGGGCGGTCAGGCCCAGGTGCCCGGCGTCGCCGGCGTGTGGCGGGACCTGACGGACTCGGTGAACGGCATGGCCGGGAACCTGACGGCCCAGGTGCGCAACATCGCGCAGGTCGCCACCGCGGTGGCGCGCGGTGACCTCTCCCAGAAGATCACCGTGGACGCGCGCGGGGAGATCCTGGAGCTGAAGAACACCCTGAACACGATGGTGGACCAGCTGTCGTCGTTCGCCCAGGAGGTCACCAGGGTGGCCCGTGAGGTGGGTACGGAGGGCATCCTCGGCGGGCAGGCCGAGGTGCAGGGGGTCTCCGGCACCTGGAAGGACCTCACGCAGTCGGTGAACTTCATGGCGAACAACCTGACGATCCAGGTGCGCAACATCGCCGAGGTCACGACCGCGGTCGCCAAGGGCGATCTGTCGAAGAAGATCACCGTCGACGCCAAGGGCGAGATCCTGGAGTTGGTCACCACGGTGAACACCATGGTCGACCAGCTGTCCAGCTTCGCCGAGCAGGTGACCCGGGTGGCGCGCGAGGTGGGCACCGAGGGAATCCTCGGCGGGCAGGCGCACGTGCCGGGTGTCACGGGCATCTGGAAGGACCTGAGCAACAACGTCAACCTGATGGCCAACAACCTGACCATGCAGGTGCGGAACATCTCCCAGGTGGCGGCGGCAGTCGCCAACGGTGACCTGACGCGGCAGGTGACGATCGAGGCGCGCGGTGAGGTCGCGCAGCTCGCCGACACCATCAACACCATGGTGAAGACGCTGAGTTCGTTCGCCGACCAGGTCACCAAGGTGGCCCGCGAGGTGGGCACGGACGGCATCCTGGGCGGGCAGGCGCACGTGCCGGGCGTGGCGGGCACCTGGAAGGACCTCACCGAGTCGGTGAACCAGATGGCGTCCAATCTGACCGGCCAGGTGCGCAACATCGCGATGGTCACCACGGCCATCGCCAAGGGCGATCTGACCAAGAAGATCGACATCGACGCGCGCGGCGAGATCCTCGAGCTGAAGACGACGATCAACACCATGGTGGACCAGCTGTCCAGCTTCGCCGAGGAGGTCACGCGGGTGGCCCGCGAGGTGGGCACCGAGGGCCAGCTCGGCGGGCAGGCGCGGGTGCGGGACGTGGACGGCACCTGGCGGGACCTGACCGAGTCGGTGAACGAGATGGCCGGGAACCTGACCCGGCAGGTGCGCGCCATCGCGCGGGTGGCGACCGCGGTGACCCGCGGCGACCTGAACCTGAAGATCGACGTCGACGCGTCCGGCGAGATCCAGGAACTCCAGGACTACATCAACAAGATGATCGCCAATCTGCGCGACACCACGATCGCGAACAAGGAGCAGGACTGGCTCAAGGGCAACCTGGCCCGCATCTCCGCGCTGATGCAGGGCCGCCGGGACCTCCAGGACGTGGCGTCGCTGATCATGAGCGAGCTGACGCCGGTGGTCTCCGCGCAGCACGGCGCGTTCTTCCTGGCGATGCCGCTCGTGGAGGGCAAGGCCGCCGGTGACGGCAAGAACGCCTACGAGCTGCGGATGCTCGGCTCCTACGGCTATTCGATGGGCTCCATGCCGACGTCGTTCCGGCCCGGTGAGGCACTGGTCGGCACGGCCGCCCAGGAGAAGCGCACCATCCTGGTCTCGGACGCGCCCAGCGGCTACCTGAAGATCTCCTCCGGGCTCGGCGAGGCCCCGCCGGCCCAGGTGATCGTGTTGCCGGTGCTGTTCGAGGACAAGGTGCTCGGCGTGATCGAGCTGGCCTCGTTCACGAAGTTCACGCAGATCCAGAAGGACTTCCTCAACCAGATCGCCGAGGTCATCGCGACCAGCGTCAACACCATCTCGGTCAACACCAAGACCGAGCAGCTGCTCAAGCAGTCGCAGGAGCTGACCGAGCAACTGCGCGAGCGGTCGGCGGAGTTGGAGAACCGGCAGAAGGCGCTCCAGGCGTCCAACGCCGAACTGGAGGAGAAGGCCGAGCTGCTGGCCCGGCAGAACCGGGACATCGAGGTGAAGAACACCGAGATCGAGGAGGCCCGGCAGGTCCTGGAGGAGCGCGCCGAGCAGCTCGCGGTGTCGATGCGCTACAAAAGCGAGTTCCTCGCCAACATGTCGCACGAGCTGCGCACACCGCTGAACTCGCTGCTGATCCTCGCCAAGCTGCTCGCCGACAACGCCGAGGGCAACCTCTCGCCCAAGCAGGTCGAGTTCGCCGAGACCATCCACGGCGCCGGGTCCGACCTGCTCCAGCTGATCAACGACATCCTGGACCTGGCCAAGGTCGAGGCCGGCAAGATGGACGTCTCGCCGACCCGGATCGCGCTCGTCCAGCTCGTGGACTACGTGGAGGCCACCTTCCGGCCGCTGACCGCGGAGAAGGGCCTGGACCTGTCGGTGCGGGTCTCCCCGGAGCTGCCCGCGACCCTGCACACCGACGAGCAGCGGCTGCTCCAGGTGCTGCGCAACCTGCTGTCCAACGCGGTGAAGTTCACCGACTCGGGGTCGGTGGAGCTGGTCATCCGGCCGGCGGGCGCGGACGTGCCGCGGAACATCCGGGAGCAGCTGCTGGAGGCCGGGTCGCTGACCGATCCGGAGGGCGAGCTGATCGCGTTCTCGGTGACGGACACCGGCATCGGCATCGCGGCCAGCAAGATGCGGGTGATCTTCGAGGCGTTCAAGCAGGCGGACGGCACCACCAGCCGCAAGTACGGCGGCACGGGGCTCGGCCTGTCCATCTCGCGGGAGATCGCGCAGCTGCTCGGCGGTGAGATCCACGCGCAGAGCGAACCGGGCCGCGGTTCCACGTTCACGCTGTACCTGCCGCTGTACCCGAGCGAGCTGCCGCCGCAGGGCTACCAGCAGTCCGTGGCCCCGCCGGAGGCCGGTGACCTGGCCGCCTCGGACGCGGAGCAGTCCTCGCAGCTGTCCGCCTCCGAGATCGAGACGCCGGCCGAGGTCAAGTCGTACATGGAGATGCAGAACGGCCCCGCGGCGCTGTTCCGGCGCCGCCGGCGGAGCCTGCCGCAAGGGGAGCAGCGCGTTGAGCAGTGGGCGGCGGTGCCCGAGCAGGACAGCGCGCCGTCCGCGCGCGGGGTGCGCTTCGGCGGCCAGAAGGTGCTGATCGTCGACGACGACATCCGCAATGTCTTCGCGCTCACCAGCGTCCTGGAGCAGCACGGCCTGTCGGTGCTGTACGCGGAGAACGGCCGTGAGGGCATCGAGGTCCTGGAACAGCACGACGACGTGGCGGTCGTCCTGATGGACATCATGATGCCCGAGATGGACGGCTACGCGACGACGACGGCGATCCGCAGGATGCCGCAGTTCGCCGGGCTGCCGATCATCGCGCTGACCGCGAAGGCGATGAAGGGCGACCGGGAGAAGGCGATCGAGGCGGGCGCGTCCGACTACGTGACCAAGCCGGTCGACTCGGACCATCTGCTCGGCGTGCTCCAGGAGTGGATGCGGGGGAAGTGACGGGATCGGCCGACCGTGCTGTGAACACCGGGGATCCCTCGGCGGACGCGGGGAGCCGCCCGCCTAAGGTGGGTGCGGACGTATGGGAACGTGGGGTTCCGGGAACCATCCGGGTTCCCGCCGCGTTTCCGCTACGTGCGCGGTGACATCGCGGTGACAGGGTGTGGCGACGAGCGGGGTGCGGCTACGATGACCGGCACAAGGACGGGCGGCGAAAGGGAGTCGTCCCCTGGGGCGGCGCCCGGTGTACCGCCGGGGCGAGGAGGGCGGGCCATGGTGCAGAAGGCCAAGATCCTCCTGGTCGATGACCGGCCGGAGAATCTGCTGGCGCTGGAGGCCATCCTCTCTGCGCTCGATCAGACGCTGGTGCGGGCATCGAGCGGGGAGGAAGCGCTCAAAGCGCTGCTCACGGACGATTTCGCGGTTATTTTGCTGGACGTCCAGATGCCGGGCATGGACGGGTTCGAGACCGCGGCGCACATCAAGCGGCGCGAGCGGACCCGCGACATCCCGATCATCTTCCTCACGGCGATCAACCACGGCCCGCACCACACCTTCCGGGGCTACGCGGCCGGCGCGGTGGACTACATCTCCAAGCCGTTCGACCCGTGGGTGCTGCGCGCGAAGGTCTCGGTCTTCGTCGAGCTGTACATGAAGAACTGCCAGCTGCGCGAGCAGGCGGCGCTGCTGCGGCTCCAGTTGGAGGGCGGCAAGGGCGCGGTCGGCGGCAAGGAGTCGGCCGGGCTGCTCGCCGAGCTGTCCGCGCGGCTCGCCGCCGTCGAGGAGCAGGCCGAGGCGCTGTCCAAGCAGTTGGACGACGACTCGGCGGACGCGGCCGCGGTGGCCACGGCGGCACATCTGGAGCGCAAACTCACCGGGTTGCGCCGCGCCCTCGACGCACTGGAGCCCGGCACCGGGTCCGGTGGCTCGGCGTTGTCGTCGCCCAACTGATCCGCGCAGGTGCTCCGTTGCCTGTGAGTGCGCGTCAGTTCCGCGCGTCGGCCGGGGCGACACGAACGGGTGAAGCTGTGGGCACACGTGTCCGCTGTCGTCTCCCCCGGTAACCTCACTTCCATGGCCTCACGTCCCTCCGCAGCCAAGAAGCAGCCCGCGAAGAAGGCGGTCGCTCCCGCGAAGGCTCCGGCGCGGAAGGCCGTCGTGAAGAAGGCCCCGGCCAAGAAGGGGCCCGCCAGGAAGGCACCCGCCAGGAAGGCCGCGGCGAAGAAGGTCCCGCCGAGGCCGGCGCCGAGCCCCACCGGGGGGCTTTTCCGCCTGGTGCGCGCCCTCTGGCTCGGTCTCGCGCACGCGGTCGGCGCCGTTTTCCGCGGCATAGGACAGGGCGCGCGCAACCTCGACCCGGCCCACCGCAAGGACGGCGTCGCGCTGCTGCTGTTCGGCATCGCGCTGATCGTCGCCGCCGGCACCTGGGCCGACCTCAAGGGCCCGGTCGGCGACCTGGTGGAGGTCCTGGTCACCGGCGCCTTCGGCCGGCTCGACCTGCTGGTGCCGATACTGCTCGCGGTGATCGCCGTACGGCTGATCCGGCACCCGGAGAAACCCGAGGCCAACGGACGGATCGTGATCGGCCTGTCCGCGCTCGTCATCGGCGTGCTCGGCCAGGTGCACATCGCCTGCGGCTCGCCCGCCCGCGACGACGGCATGCAGGCCATAAGGGACGCCGGCGGCCTCATCGGCTGGGCCGCGGCCACCCCGCTGACGTACGCCCTGACCGAGATGCTCGCCGTGCCCCTGCTGGTGCTGCTGACCGTCTTCGGGCTGCTCGTGGTCACCGCCACCCCGGTCAACGCCATCCCGCAGCGGCTGCGCGCCCTGGGCGTGCGGCTGGGTGTCCTGCACGACCGCGAGGCGGAGGAGTACACCGAGGACGACGAGCGCTACGAGGAGCAGTGGCGCGAGGCGCTGCCCGCCCGCTCCCGCAAGCGCGCGACCGGGCCCGGGGCCTACGACCCGGAGGGTGCCGAGGACGAGGCCCTCACGCGCCGCCGCGGCCGCCCCAGGCGCTCCGCGGTGCCCCAGCCGGACCCGCAGCGGCAGATGGACGCCGTGGACGTGGCCGCCGCTGCCGCCGCCGCGCTCGACGGCGCCGTCCTGCACGGCATGCCGCCCTCCCCGCTGGTCGCCGACCTCACCCAGGGCGTCAGCGTCGGCGACCGCGAGGAGACCACCCCGGTCCCGGTGCCGGAGCCGCCCGCGAAGCCGGTCCCGGGCGCGCGCCCCGAGCAGCGGAGGACCGAGAGCGGGTCCGTCGTACCCGACCTCACCAAGAAGGCCCCCGACAAGCCCCGCGACCTGCCCTCCCGGGCCGAGCAGCTACAGCTGTCCGGGGACATCACCTACGCGCTGCCCGCCCTGGACCTGCTCCGGCGCGGCGGCCCCGGCAAGGCCCGCAGCGCCGCCAACGACGCCATAGTCGCCGCGCTCACCCAGGTCTTCGCCGAGTTCAAGGTCGACGCCGCCGTCACCGGCTTCACCCGGGGCCCGACGGTCACCCGCTACGAGGTGGAACTCGGACCCGCCGTCAAGGTGGAGCGGATCACCGCGCTCACCAAGAACATCGCGTACGCCGTCGCCAGCCCCGACGTGCGGATCATCAGCCCCATCCCCGGCAAGTCCGCGGTGGGCATCGAGATCCCCAACACCGACCGGGAGATGGTCAACCTCGGCGACGTGCTGCGCCTCGCGGAGTCCGCCGAGGACGACGACCCGATGCTGGTCGCCTTCGGCAAGGACGTCGAGGGCGGCTATGTCATGCACTCGCTGGCGAAGATGCCGCACATGCTGGTCGCGGGCGCCACCGGCTCCGGCAAGTCGTCCTGTATCAACTGTCTGATCACCTCGATCATGATGCGGGCGACCCCGGAGGACGTACGGATGATCCTGGTCGACCCCAAGCGGGTCGAGCTGACCGCCTACGAGGGCATCCCGCACCTGATCACGCCGATCATCACCAATCCCAAGCGGGCCGCCGAGGCGCTGCAGTGGGTGGTGCGCGAGATGGACCTGCGCTACGACGACCTCGCGGCCTACGGCTACCGGCACATCGACGACTTCAACCGGGCCGTGCGCGAGGGCAAGGTCAAGCCGCCGGAGGGCAGCGAGCGCGAGCTCCAGCCGTACCCCTATCTGCTGGTGATCGTGGACGAGCTGGCCGACCTGATGATGGTCGCGCCGCGCGACGTCGAGGACGCGATCGTGCGCATCACCCAGCTCGCCCGTGCGGCCGGCATCCACCTGGTGCTCGCCACCCAGCGCCCCTCCGTCGACGTGGTCACCGGTCTGATCAAGGCCAATGTGCCCTCCCGGCTCGCCTTCGCCACCTCCTCGCTGGCCGACTCCCGCGTCATCCTGGACCAGCCCGGCGCCGAGAAGCTGATCGGCAAGGGCGACGGCCTCTTCCTGCCGATGGGCGCCAACAAGCCGACCCGTATGCAGGGCGCCTTCGTGACCGAGGAGGAGGTCGCGGCCGTCGTCCGGCACTGCAAGGAGCAGATGACCCCGGTCTTCCGGGACGACGTCACGGTCGGCACCAAGCAGAAGAAGGAGATCGACGAGGACATCGGCGACGACCTCGACCTGCTGTGCCAGGCGGCCGAGCTGGTCGTCTCCACCCAGTTCGGCTCCACGTCCATGCTCCAGCGCAAGCTGCGCGTCGGCTTCGCCAAGGCCGGCCGGCTCATGGACCTCATGGAGTCCCGCAACATCGTGGGACCCAGCGAGGGCTCCAAGGCGCGTGACGTTCTGGTGAAACCGGATGAACTGGACGGCGTGCTCGCCCTGATCCGCGGTGAGACTGAGGGATAGTACGAAGAGCCGCCCGGTTCACGCGAGGTCTGCCGGGCGGCGGGCCCGCCGTGCTCGACCGTCGTCGTGATCCACCCGTTAGAGAGCGGCGGGCAACCGTTTCCCTTTGTCCCACGTCAAGTTGAGCGAGAGGACGGGTGAGCCTCCCGTTGCGGGGCACGCGCCTGTCCAGCCACCGGATTGTCGGGCCATTCCGATGGCGTAGAAAGTCGTACCGCCCGGTTGCCCCACCCTTTCGTACCCCCCCTAGACTGAGCTTCCAGCACAGGTGGCTACACGCTCGAAAGGCGCCCCCGTGTCCATCGGCAACTCCCCTGAAGACGAGCGTCCCTTCCCAGACGAGTCCCAGGAAGCCCGAATCTCCGTGGGCCGTGCCCTCCAGCAGGCGCGGATCGCGGCCGGGCTCACCGTGGACGACGTCAGCAGCGCCACTCGTGTCCGCCTCGCCATCGTGCACGCCATCGAGGCGGACGACTTCGGCCCCTGTGGCGGTGCCGTGTACGCGCGCGGTCACATCCGCACGCTGGCCAGGGCCGTCCACCTCGATCCCGAGCCGCTCGTCGCCCAGTACGACGCGGAACACGGCGGCCGGCCCGCGCCCACCCCGGCCGCGCCCCTGTTCGAGGCCGAGCGGATCCGGCCCGAGCGGCGCGGTCCGAACTGGACCGCGGCCATGGTCGCCGCGATCGTCGTCGTGATCGGTTTCGTCGGCTTCACCGCAGTCAAGGGCGGCGGCGGCAGCAGCGACGCGAAGTCGCAGCTGGCCGAGGGCTCCACGCCCGCCGCCAGTAAGCCGGCCTCGCCCGCGCCGACCAGGGACAAGCCCGCCGACCCGACCCCCGAGCCCACCGACAGCGCCATCGCGGCCGCCCCGCAGGACAAGGTGACCGTCCAGGTCAGCGCGCCCAACGGACGCAGCTGGATCTCGGCCAAGGACCACAACGGCCGGATGCTCTTCGACGGCCTGCTGGACAAGGGGCAGTCCAAGACGTTCCAGGACAACACCAAGATCAACCTCATCCTCGGGGACGCCGGCGCGATCGAGCTGTACGTCAACGGCAAGAAGATCGAGGACAACTTCCGGCCCGGCGCCGTGGAGCGCCTGACCTACACCAAGGGCGACCCGGTAGCGGGCTGACCGCCCTCGGCGGCACGTCGCCGACGGGGTCGGCCGGATTCGGCCAACCCCGTCGACATGGGCTGTCGGTGAGACAAAGTACTCTTGAGCCCATGCCTGAACGCCGTACCGTCGCACTCGTCACTCTCGGCTGCGCTCGTAACGAGGTGGACTCCGAGGAGCTCGCAGGCCGTTTGGAGGCGGACGGCTGGCAGCTCGTCGAGGATGCCGCGGAAGCCGACGTCGCCGTGGTCAACACCTGTGGCTTCGTCGAAGCCGCCAAGAAGGACTCCGTCGACGCCCTCCTGGAGGCCAACGACCTCAAGGACCATGGCAGAACCCAGGCCGTCGTGGCGGTGGGTTGCATGGCCGAGCGATACGGCAAGGAGCTCGCCGAAGCGCTGCCCGAGGCCGACGGCGTGCTCGGCTTCGACGACTACGCGGACATCTCCGACCGCCTGCAGACCATCCTGTCCGGCGGCATCCACGCCTCCCACACCCCGCGCGACCGCCGCAAGCTGCTGCCGATCAGCCCGGCCGAGCGCCAGGACTCGGCGGCCGCCGTCGCGCTGCCCGGCCACGGCCCGGCCGACCTCCCGGAGGGCGTGGCCCCCGCCTCCGGCCCCCGCGCGCCCCTGCGCCGCCGTCTGGACGGCTCCCCGGTGGCCTCGGTGAAGCTCGCCTCCGGCTGCGACCGGCGCTGCTCCTTCTGCGCCATCCCGTCCTTCCGCGGCTCCTTCATCTCCCGCCGCCCCAGTGACGTGCTCAACGAGTCGCGCTGGCTGGCCGAGCAGGGCGTGAAGGAGATCATGCTGGTCTCCGAGAACAACACCTCCTACGGCAAGGACCTGGGCGACATCCGCCTGCTGGAGTCCCTGCTGCCGGAACTGGCCGGCATCGACGGCATCGAGCGGATCCGGGTCAGCTACCTCCAGCCGGCCGAGATGCGCCCCGGGCTGATCGACGTGCTCACCTCGACGCCCAAGATCGCGCCGTACTTCGACCTGTCCTTCCAGCACTCCGCTCCCGGCGTGCTGCGCTCGATGCGCCGCTTCGGCGACACCGACCGCTTCCTCGAGCTGCTCGACACCATCCGTTCCAAGGCCCCCCAGGCCGGTGTGCGCTCCAACTTCATCGTCGGCTTCCCCGGCGAGAGCGAGGCGGACCTGGCGGAGCTGGAGCGGTTCCTGAACGGCGCCCGCCTGGACGCCATCGGCGTCTTCGGCTACTCCGACGAGGAGGGCACCGAGGCGGCCACCTACGACAACAAGCTGGACGAGGACGTCGTCGCCGAGCGCCTGGCCCGCATCTCCCGGCTCGCCGAGGAACTGGTCTCGCAGCGCGCCGAGGAGCGCGTCGGCGAGAGTGTGCACGTCCTGGTGGAGTCGGTGGACGGCGAGGAGGGCGTGTACGGCCGTGCCGCGCACCAGGCTCCCGAGACCGACGGCCAGGTGCTGCTCACGAGCGGCGAGGGCCTTGCCGTCGGACGTATGGTCGAGGCGAAGGTGGTCGGTACGGAGGGTGTCGACCTGGTGGCCGAGCCGCTGACCGGCTCGCTCGCGTGTAGTGAGGAGGCGGGCAGATGACCGGAGTCCCGGCATCCGCCGCGGGCGGCTCCTCCGGCGCGCACGGCGCCCGGAGCGCCGCAGCTGCCGACGGCGTGGCTCCCGAGGTCTCCGGTCCCGCACCCGAATCCGCTCCCGGCGCCGGTCCGTCGGCCGACGGGCGGCCCGCACGCGGCGGGAAGATCACCGCCGCGGCGGTCAACCAGGCGAGCGTCTGGAACGTCGCCAATCTGCTGACCATGCTCCGGCTGGTGCTGGTGCCGGGCTTCGTGGCGCTGATGCTGGCGGGCGGCGGATACGACCCGGCCTGGCGCTCCCTCGCCTGGGCGGCCTTCGCCATCGCCATGATCACCGACCTGTTCGACGGTCACCTGGCGCGTACCTACAACCTCGTCACCGACTTCGGAAAGATCGCCGACCCCATCGCCGACAAGGCGATCATGGGGGCGGCGCTGATCTGTCTGTCGTCCCTCGGCGATCTGCCGTGGTGGGTGACGATCGTGATCCTCGGCCGGGAACTCGGCATCACCCTGCTGCGTTTTCTGGTCATTCGCTATGGCGTGATCCCGGCCAGCCGCGGCGGCAAGCTCAAGACCCTCACTCAGGGTGTGGCGGTCGGGATGTATGTGCTGGCGCTGACGGGATGGCTGGCCACACTGCGGTTCTGGGTGATGGCTGCGGCGGTCGTCCTGACCGTCGCCACCGGTCTCGACTATGTAAGACAGGCCATTGTGCTGCGCCGGCGGGGAATCGCCGAGCGCGCGGCGGCGTTGGAGGAGAAGGAAGCGTGAATTCTCCGGCCACCGACCTGGTGAGACTACTGACGGTGAGGGGCGAGACCCTCGCGGTCGCCGAGTCGCTCACGGGTGGAATGGTCGCGGCGGAGATCACCGCGGTGCCCGGGGCGTCCAAGGTGTTCCGGGGCTCGGTCACCGCCTACGCCACCGAGCTGAAGCACCGGCTGCTGGGCGTCGACGCCACCCTGCTGGAGCGGCAGGGGGCGGTGGACCCGCAGGTCGCGGGTCAGATGGCGGCCGGGGTGCGGAAGGCTCTGGGGGCCGACTGGGGCATCGCGACCACCGGGGTCGCCGGCCCCGACCCACAGGACGGCCAACCGGTCGGTACGGTCTTCGTGGCCGTCGACGGACCGCTGACGGCAGCCGCTCGTTCCGCCGGTGGCGGAAAAGTGGAGGCCCTGCGGTTGAACGGCAGCCGTACGGAAATTCGTATGGAGAGTGTACGGAGCGTACTCGCACTGCTCCTGGAGCGGGTTGCGGGCGAACAGTATGGGAATGAGCGGGCACAGGATACGGAACGGAACGGGGGGTTTTGATGTTTGCAGCCCTGAGTGAACACGACATCGCTCCCCGCACGGCCGCAGCGCGAGGCGGTACGGTGGGGCGTGAAGGATGCGGCTACGCGGTCCGAGGAGGGAGCCACCGATGATTCTGCTCCGTCGCCTGCTGGGTGACGTGCTGCGTCGGCAGCGCCAACGCCAGGGCCGTACTCTGCGCGAAGTCTCCTCGTCCGCCCGAGTCTCACTCGGCTATCTCTCCGAGGTGGAGCGGGGGCAGAAGGAGGCTTCCTCCGAGCTGCTCTCCGCCATCTGCGACGCGCTGGACGTACGGATGTCGGAACTCATGCGAGAAGTGAGCGACGAGCTGGCGCTCGCCGAGCTGGCCCAGTCCGCCGCGGCCACCGAGCCCGTGCCCACGCCGGTCCGTCCGATGCTGGGTTCTGTCTCGGTGACCGGTGTGCCACCGGAACGGGTGACCATCAAGGCACCCGCGAAGGCGGTGGACGTGGTCGCCGCCTGAGTTTTCCGGCGGTCCGACCGACAGACACAGTGAGGCCCCGGCCGGGGCTCCCGGGATCCAACCCAGGGGCGCGGCCGGGGCTTTGTGCTGTGCGTGGCCTCTGCGTGAGGCCCGTGAGGGGGCGGGGGCTGAAGGTGCCTCGGTGACGCACGGTGTCTGTCCGGAATGCGTCCGTTTGCCGGTATCCGGCCGGGCGGTCATGGTGGAGGGACGTGACGGCCGTGAGGGCCGCCCGACCGCCGGAGGAAGCGGATGTACGTCGTGAAGAGCCCGTTGGCCGACGCGGACCTGAAGACCGTGTCCGAGGCGTTGCAGGGCGCCCTGGTCGATCTGGTGGACCTGTCCCTGGCCGGCAAGCAGATCCACTGGAACATCGTCGGGCCCCGGTTCCGGTCGGTCCACCTCCAGCTGGACGAGGTCGTCGCCTCCGCCCGCGCCCACTCCGACACGGTTGCCGAGCGCGCCTCGGCGCTGGGCATCCCGCCCGACGGCCGTGCCGCCACGGTCGCCTCCGGCAGCGGCATCAAAGGCACCCCGTCGGGCTGGGTCAAGGACGGGGACGCGGTCGGCACGATGGTGGACGCCCTCGGCGCGGTGATCGGCCGCATGCGGGAGCGGGTGCGGGCCACGGCGGAGCCGGACCCGGTCACCCAGGACATCTTCATCGGGATCACCGCGGACCTGGAGAAGCACCACTGGATGTTCCAGGCGGAGAACGCGTAGCGATTGCCGGTGCGGCTCGGGGCCCGGTACGGGCCGGGCCGGCGGCCCGGCGCCGCGACCACGCGCCCCTGACGCCCCTGACGCGCCTGGCGCGCGGGGCGGGCACGACGGGGCGGCGTCCGGCGGGAGGTGGTGGCGGGCATGACCGGGCGTACGGTGCGCCGGACGGTGGCGCTGGGATGCGGCGCGGTGTGGTGGTGGGCCGTGCTGCGGCTCGCCCTGGGGCAGGGCGCGGGCGTCCTGGAAGCGGCTGTCGCGGCCGGCGGGTGGGGACTGAGCGTGCTGCCGGTGCACTGCGCGCCCAAGGGGCGGGCGGCGGGGGCGCTGGACTCCGGGCGCTGGGCGGCGGCCTGGCGGGTGGGAGAGACGGGGGATGGGGAAGCGGGGGAGAGGGTGGCGGACGCGGGGGTGGAGGACGCGGGGGCGGCGGGGTCTCGTTCGGGTGAGATATCCGGGCCGTGGTGAAGGTGGCCCGGCTGTGCGGGCCGACTGGGGCCGGGGTCGGTGAACGGAGGGCCGGCACGGGTCCGTCCGGTGGGTGAGGAGCGTGAGCGGCGTCTGCGTGATCTAGTTCGTGATCGCGTTCGGGTGAGGTCGCTCGGTCGATTGTGAACGGTGGCCCGTATCCCGTATCCCCGTATACGGTCGCCGGTCGCCGGGGGGTCAGGTGGGAGTTCGGCGGTGGCGCTCGCGCCAGCGCTGGGGCGCGCCCGGAGCCGGGGCGGGGCCGGTCTGGCAGGTGGGGCACCAGTAGGTGGGGCGGTCCTGGGAGCCGTCGCCCTGGTCGGCCACGCGGACCGAGGTGTGGCAGCGCAGACAGGGGCGGGGCGCGCGACCGTAGACGAACAGGTCGTGGTGGCGCAGCCCGGTGGTCCGGCGGACCGGGCGGTCGCGGTTGGCCTCCAGCAGCCGCTGGGCGAGGCCCGGCAGCTTCTCGGCGCGGTCCGCGGGCAGCGCGCCGACCGGCAGCCAGGGGGTGACGCCGAGCAGAAAACACAGTTCGCTCTTGTAGATGTTGCCGATTCCGGCCAGATTGCGCTGGTCCAGCAGGGCCTCGCCGAGCGGGCGGGCCGGGTCCGCGAGCAGCCGGTCCAGGGCACGCTCCGGGTCCCAGTCCGGGCCGAGCAGATCGGGGCCGAGGTGACCGACGACCCGCTCCTCCTCGGTGGTGCGCAGCAGTTCCAGGACCTGGAGGCGATAGCCGACGGCCGTGCGGTCGGCGGCGGCGAGGATCGCGCGGATCTGGTGCGCCGGTCCGCCCCGCCAGCGCTCGCCCGTGCCGTACACCTTCCAGGAGCCCTCCATCCGCAGATGCGTGTGCAGGGTCAGACCGCCCTCGAAGCGGGTGAGCAGGTGCTTGCCGCGCGGGATGGTGCTCAGCACCCGGCGGCCGGCAAGGTCGACCGTGGCGTACTTCGGCACCCGGAAGTCGCTGCGGGTCAGCGTCTTGCCCGCGAGGGCCTCGTGCAGCCGCCGCGCGGCCTGCCAGACCGTGTCACCTTCGGGCATGGGTCCAAGGGTGCCACGGCGAGGCGGCAGGGCGGCGGGCCGCGGGCAACGGGGTCACGCTCTCAGGCGCAGGCCGCGCGGCGTGGCCACGAAGCCCGCTCCTTCCAGGAGGGCGCCGGTCGGGGAGGTAAGGGCCGGGGTGCCGTTGATCCGCTCGACCGTGACCGTGCCGAGGGAGCCGGCGCGGGCGGCCTCGGCGAGGGCCTCGGCGGCCGTGCGCAGACGGGGGTCGTCCCCGGCCGCGGTGTCGGGGGTGACGGGCCAGGCCAGGAGCGTCTTGCCGCCGCGCTCCATGTACAGGGTCAGCTCGCCCTCCACCAGGACGACCAGGGAGCCCGCCTTGCGGCCCGGCTTGTGGCCGGCCCCGGTCGGCGGCTCGGGCCAGGGCAGGGCCGCGCCGTAGGCGTTCGCCGGGTCGGCGGCGGCGAGCACCACGGCTCGCGGGTCGGGGGCACGGCCCCGGGTGCGCTGCTCGCCGTACCCCCCGAGCGGGGCCGCGCCGTAACCGGTGGCCCCGCCGCCGCGGGGGCCGCCGTAGCCGGGGGCGGAGAAGGGGTCGGGTAGGTCGCGGGGCGAGACGTACCCACCGGGCCCGGTGGGCGGGAGGCCGGCCGGGGGCCAGGCGAAGTCGTCGTCGAGACCCGGGTGGGCGAAGCCGCCGTCGGCGCCGGACGGCGTGTGGCCGTGCGGATCACCGTCGGTACCGGCGAAGCCGTCCGGAGCGGCGGGGGTGAAGCCGTGGGGCGGGGCCGGGGCGGGCAGCGCGGCCTCGCCCCGATCGCGGGCGCTGGACACCGCGCGCAGCCGGTCCACCGCGCCGTCCATGGCGAACTGGGCCGCGCCCAGCCCCTCGACCACGTAACCGCGCCTGGCCTGGCCGCTCTCCTCGAAGGCGGACAGCACCCGGTAGACCGCGGAGAAGCCACCCTCGACGCCCTCCGCGGCGACCGCTCCCCGGGTCACCACGCCGTGCCGGTCCAGCAGGGTGCGGGCCAGCGCGTGCGCGCGCACGGTGGCGTCCGGCTCGGCCACGGGCAGCAGCGACCAACGCCCCGCGACGGACGGCGGGCCGGTACGGGAGGCGGTGCGGGCGGCGGCCGTCAGAGAGCCGTAACGCCCGCGCGGCACGGAGCGCTTGGCGCGGTGGGCGGTCGAACCCGCCGTACGGCCCGAGCCCAGCAGGGCCCGCATCGGGGCCAGCGTGTCGTTGGTGAGCCGGCCCGACCAGGCCAGGTCCCAGAGGGCGTCGGCGAGTTGGGGGTCCGTGGCGTCGGGGTGGGTGGTCGCGCGGACCTGGTCGGCGATCTGCCGGAAGAACAGGCCGTAGCCGCCGGACAGCGCGTCCAGGACGGACTGGTGGAGCGCGGTCAGCTCCAGCGGGTGCGGGGGCGGGAGCAACAGCGGTGCCGCGTCCGCCAGATAGAGCGAGACCCAGCCGTCCTTGCCGGGCAGCGCGCCCGCGCCGGCCCACACCACCTCGCCGGCTGCGGTCAACTCGTCCAGCATCGACGGGGTGTAGTGGGCCACGCGGGACGGCAGGACCAGTTTCTCCAGCGCGGAGGCGGGCACCGAGGCGCCCTGCAACTGCTCGACGGCGCGCACCAGTCCGTCGATGCCCCGCAGGCCGTGCCCCTTGCCGATGTGCTGCCACTGGGGCAGGAACTGGGCGAGCGCGGCGGGCGGCACGGGTTCCAGTTCGTGCCGCAGGGCCGCCAGGGAGCGGCGGCGCAGCCGTCGCAGCACGGTCGCGTCACACCACTCCTGACCGATGCCCGCGGGGTGGAACTCGCCCTGCACCACCCGGCCGCCGGCGGCGAGCCGCTGGAGGGCGCCGTCGGTGATCGCCACGCCCAGGCCGAAACGGTCGGCCGCGGTGGCCGAGGTGAACGGCCCGTGCGTACGGGCGTAGCGCGCGAGGAGGTCGCCCAGGGGGTCCTTGACCGGCTCGGTGAAGGCCTCGGGGACGCCGACGGGCAGCGCGGTGCCGAGCGCGTCGCGCAGCCGGCCCGCGTCCTCGATCGCCGCCCAGTGGTCGGCGCCGGCGATCCGGACCTTGATCGCCCGGCGGGCCCCGGCCAGCTCCCGCACCCAGTGCGGATCGGCGCCGCGCGCGACCAGCTCGGCCTCGGTGAGCGGCCCGAGCAGCCGCAGCACGTCGGCGACGCCCTCCACGTCCTTGACCCGGCGGTCGTCGGTCAGCCACTGGAGTTCGCGCTCCAGCTCGGTCAGCACATCGGCGTCGAGCAGCTCGCGCAGCTCCGCCTGGCCCAGCAGCTCGGCCAGCAGCCGGGAGTCCAGGGACAACGCGGCGGCCCGGCGTTCGGCCAGCGGGGAGTCGCCCTCGTACAGGAACTGGGCGACGTAACCGAACAGCAGGGAGCGGGCGAACGGGGACGGCTCCGGGGTGGTGACCTCGACCAGACGCACCTTGCGGGACTCGATGTCGCCCATCAGCTCGGCCAGCCCGGGGACGTCGAAGACGTCCTGGAGGCATTCGCGGACGGCCTCCAGCACGATCGGGAACGAGCCGAACTCGCTCGCCACCTGGAGCAGTTGGGCGGCCCGCTGGCGCTGCTGCCACAGCGGGGTGCGCTTGCCCGGGTTGCGGCGCGGCAGCAGCAGGGCGCGCGCGGCGCATTCGCGGAACCGGGAGGCGAACAGGGCCGAGCCGCCGACCTGGTCGGTGACGACCTGGTCGACCTCGCCCTTGTCGAAGGCGACGTCCGCCGCGCCCACGGGCGCCTGCTCGCTGTCGTACTCGGTGCCCGCCCTCACGGGGTCGTTGTCGAGCAGGTCCAGGCTCATCAGATCCGCGTCGGGCAGGCGCAGCACGATGCCGTCGTCGGCGTGCATGACCTGCGCGTCCATGCCGTAACGCTCGGACAGCCGGGCGCCGAGCGCGAGCGCCCACGGGGCGTGGACCTGGGCGCCGAAGGGGGAGTGGACGACCACCCGCCAGTCACCCAGCTCGTCCCGGAAGCGCTCCACCACGATCGTGCGGTCGTCCGGGACGTGGCCGCAGGCCTCGCGCTGCTCCTCCAGGTAGGACAGCACGTTGTCCGCCGCCCATGCGTCCAGGCCCGCGGTGAGCAGCCGCAGCCGGGCGTCGTCCTTGGGCAGCGAGCCGACCTCGCGCAGGAACGCGCCGACCGCGCGGCCCAGTTCGAGCGGACGGCCCAGCTGGTCACCCTTCCAGAACGGCAGCCGGCCCGGCACGCCCGGCGCGGGCGAGACCAGCACCCGGTCGCGGGTGATGTCCTCGATGCGCCAGGAACTGGTGCCCAGTGTGAAGACGTCGCCCACACGCGACTCGTAGACCATCTCCTCGTCCAGCTCGCCGACCCGGCCACCGCCCTTCTTGGGGTCGCTGCCGGCGAGGAAGACCCCGAACAGGCCCCGGTCCGGGATGGTGCCGCCGGAGGTGACGGCCAGCCGCTGGGCGCCGGGCCGGCCGGTGATGGTGCCGGCCACCCGGTCCCACACCACCCGGGGGCGCAGTTCGGCGAACGCGTCCGACGGGTAGCGCCCGGCGAGCATGTCCAGGACCGCCGTGAACGCCGACTCGGGGAGGGAGGCGAAGGGAGCCGCGCGGCGCACCACGGTCAGCAGGTCGTCGAACTGCCAGGTGTCCAGTGCCGTCATCGCCACGAGCTGCTGGGCGAGCACGTCCAGTGGGTTCGCGGGCACCTTCAGGGACTCGATGGCGCCCGTGCGCATCCGCTCGGTGACCACCGCCGCCTGTACCAGGTCGCCCCGGTACTTGGGGAAGACCACACCGGTGGAGACGGCGCCCACCTGGTGCCCGGCGCGGCCCACGCGCTGGAGCCCGGAGGCGACCGAGGGCGGGGACTCCACCTGGACGACGAGATCGACCGCGCCCATGTCGATGCCCAGCTCCAGGCTGGAGGTGGCGACCACCGCGGGCAGCCGGCCCGCCTTCAGGTCCTCCTCGACCAGCGCGCGCTGCTCCTTGGACACCGAGCCGTGGTGGGCGCGGGCGATCACCGGGGGCGCGCCCTGGGCCGCGCCCGAGCCGCCCATCAGCTGGGCCGGCGCGTGGTGCTCGGCCAGCGGCTCGCCGGTCGCGCGCTCGTACGCGATCTCGTTGAGCCGGTTGCACAGCCGCTCGGCCAGGCGCCGGGAGTTGGCGAAGACGATGGTGGAGCGGTGCGACTGCACCAGGTCGGCGATCCGCTCCTCGACCTGTGGCCAGATCGACGGCCGCTCGGCGCCCTCGGCCGCGTCGGTGGCGGGGGAGCCGCCCAGTTCGCCCATGTCCTCGACCGGGACGACCACCGAGAGGTCGAACTCCTTGCCGGACTCCGGCTGGACGATCTCCACCTTGCGGTGCGGCGAGAGGTAGCGCGCCACCTCGTCCACCGGGCGCACGGTCGCCGACAGGCCGATCCGCCGGGCGGGCTTCGGCAGCAGTTCGTCCAGGCGCTCGAGGGAGAGCGCGAGGTGCGCGCCGCGCTTGGTGCCCGCGACCGCGTGCACCTCGTCCAGGATCACCGTCTCCACGCCCGTGAGCGCGTCGCGGGTGGCCGAGGTGAGCATCAGGAAGAGCGATTCGGGAGTGGTGATCAGGATGTCCGGCGGACGCGTGGACAGGGCGCGGCGCTCGGCGGCCGGGGTGTCGCCGGAGCGGATGCCGACCTTGATCTCGGGCTCGGGCAGCCCCAGCCGGACGGACTCCTGGCGGATACCGGTCAGCGGGCTGCGCAGATTGCGCTCGACGTCGACCGCGAGGGCCTTCAGCGGTGAGACGTACAGCACCCGGCAGCGCTTCCTGGGGTCGGCCGGAGGCGGGGTCGAGGCCAACTGGTCCAGGGCGGCGAGGAACGCGGCCAGCGTCTTGCCGGAGCCGGTCGGCGCGACCACCAGCACGTCCGAGCCCGCCTGGATGGCCTGCCACGCGCCCGCCTGGGCCGCGGTGGGCGCGGAGAACGCCCCCGTGAACCAGCCGCGGGTCGCAGGGGAGAAGCCGTCGAGGGCCCGGTGTGCTGAGCTGACCATGCGTCCATCCTGCACCCGACCACTGACAATCGGTCTGACCTGGGCAAATGCCCCACCCCGACGGGCGGGCGAGGAGGGGGCGGTCGGCGGGACGGAAAACGGCTGTGGGGGCGGACCGGCCGGACGGAGAATGGACGCTGAACGCGGGACGGGAACGGCCGGACGGAGAATGGCCCCATGGCAGGAACGGCCGGAGCGCGGCACGACCGGCCGCCCCGCGAGCGGGAACGGCGGGCGGTGGAGCGGGCGCGGCACTGGCGCTACGAGGAGCTGCCCGGCGTGGACCTGCTGCGCGCCCGGTACGTCCACAAGACCTTCGTCCGGCACACCCACGAGAACTTCGTGATCGCCGCCATCGCCGACGGCGTCGAGGTGTTCCACCACGGCGGCTCCGACGTGTCCGCGGGCGCGGGGGCCCTCGCGCTGGTCAACCCGGACACCCCGCACACCGGCCGGGCCGGGGTGCCCGAGGGCTGGCGGTACGCCGCGGTCTACCCCTCGCCCGAGGTGGTGGCGGCGATAGCGGCGGAGACCACGACCCTGCGCGGCACCCCGGGCTTCGTCGGTCCCGTCCTCGACGACCCCGCCACCGTCCGCCTCGTCCACCAGGTGCTGCGCGCCGCCGAGCAGGGCAACGCGCTGGCCGCCGACACCCTGCTGCGGATCGCCGTGACCCGGCTGCTGCGGCTGAACGGCGGCCCGCTGCCCGAGCGGCGGCCGCGCACGGCAGGGGCCGGGATCGCGGCCCGCGCGCGTGCCGTGCTGGAGGAGCACATGGCCGGGCCGCCGACCCTGGAGCGGCTGGCCGCCGACCTCGGCACCAGCCCGTTCGCACTCCTGCGGGCGTTTCGCGAGACCTACGGCATGCCGCCGCACACCTGGCTGACCGACGCCCGGGTGCGGCGCGCACGGCTGCTGCTGGACGAGTGGGTCCGGCCGGCCGAGGCGGCCGTCGCCGTCGGCTTCACCGACCAGCCGCACCTCAACCGGCACTTCGCCCGCATCGTCGGCGTCCCCCCGGGCGCCTACCAGCGCGAGCGCAAGAACGTACAAGACCGGGACTGACGTTCGAACATACGGTCCCTGGGTGGCACAGCAGACGGCAACAACAGACGGATTGGGCGGCTCGGCGAAGCCCGACGCCGCCGTCGTACGGGACGCCCTCGGCGTCGGCATCGCCGTGGGCCTGTCCGGGTTCGCCTTCGGGGTGACCTCGGCCGGCAGCGGACTCGGGCTCCTGCAGACCTGCGCGCTGAGCCTCCTGGTCTTCACCGGCGCCTCCCAGTTCGCCCTGGTCGGCGCCCTCGCCGCCGGAGGCAACCCCTACACCGCCGCGGCCGGGGCCTTCTTCCTGGGCGTTCGCAACGCCTTCTACGGACTGCGCCTGTCCCAGTTGCTCGCGCTCCCGCGCGCGGTGCGGCCCCTCGCCGCCCAGTGGGTGATCGACGAGACCACGGCGGTCACCCTGGCACAGCCCACCCGGCGGGCCGCCCGGATCGGCTTCACGGCCACTGGGCTCACCCTGTACGTGCTGTGGAACCTCACCACCCTGCTCGGCGCCCTGGGCGCCAAGGCGATCGGCGACACGCGCGCGTGGGGGCTGGACGCGGCCGGACCGGCCGTGTTCCTGGCCCTGCTCGCGCCCATGCTGACGACGGCAACCGAGCGCGCGGTCGCGGGCCTCGCGGTGCTGCTCGGCCTCGGTCTGCTGCCCGTGCTGCCGGCCGGCGTACCGGTCCTGGTGGCGGCGCTGGCCGCGCCGCTCGCCCTGTTCGTGTCGGGACGGCGCGCGGGCCGCGGCCCCGGGGGCGCGCCCGAGGAGGCGGAGGCCCGGTGAACACCTGGATCGCGATCGGCCTGACCGCGCTCGGCTGCTACGCCGTCAAGCTCGCGGGTCTGCTGGTGCCGGCCCATGTCATCGAACGGCCCCTCGTGCGGCGGCTCGCGGCTCTGCTGCCCGTCGCCCTCCTGGCCGCGCTCACCGCGCAGCAGACGTTCGCCCAGGGGCACGCGCTGGTGCTGGACGCCCGGGCCGCGGGGCTCGGGGCGGCCGCCGTGGCCCTGGTGCTGCGCGCGCCGTTCCTCGTGGTCGTCGCGGCGGCCGTGGTCGTGACGGCCGGCGTACGGGCCCTCGGCGGCTGAGCGGCGTGCGGTCCCGAGGGGAGGGTCCAGGAGGGGCGCCGCGGTCCGGATCGGATCAGCCCACGAAGCGGCCGTACGCCCTCAAGGTGCGCAGCGCCTCGATCGTCACCATGGGACGTGCCTCGAGCGCGGGCACCGGTGCCCAGCGGCGCCAGCGGACGGGCCAGCCGCCGTCCGACCGCTGCTCGGCGGCCAGGTGGTCCAGGGAGCGCGCCATCTCCTCGTCGGTGAACCACGCGCGCGCGAGCGAGGCGGGGCTTCTGGCGAAGTCGTGCGGGAAGTGGTGCTCCCCCGGGGCGTATCCGGGGGCCACCGGGCAGGCGTCGAGCCGGTCCGGGTCCAGGGCAACGAGCCGCTGCTCGCGCACCAGGCGGCCCAGCCGGTCCGCGGCGGCCTGTGCCCGCGGGCGGTCGGGAACGCAGTCCAGGAAGGCCACGGCGGCCTGCACCTCGTAAGGATGCGACTTCTCCAGGTTCTCCACGGCCTGCCAGCAGAAGTCGGTGGCCCGGAACAGCCAGGCGTGCCAGACCTCGTTGCGGTGCAGCAGCCCCACCACCGGCCCGGTGGCCAGCAGATCGCTGGGCGGGTCGTCGACGACCGGGACGAACGGCGCCGCCGGATATCCGCGCTGGCTCGGGTGGACCGCGGGCAGCGCGCCGTCCGCCGTGGAGACGGAGGTCAGATAGCGGCACACACGCTCCACCCGCTGCCCGCCGCAGCGCCCGACGGCGTCCAGCACGCGCAGCGCGTGCGCGGTGTGCAGGGGCTGGCTCACGGGGCCGCGCAGATCGGGCTCCAGGGCGTGCCCGTACCCGCCGTCCTCGTTGCGGTAGGCGTCCAGCGCCGCCTCCACCGCGTCCGGCGCGCCGCGCAGGAAGTGGTACGCGAACAACCGCTGCTCCAGCACGCGCGCGGTGAGCCACACGAACTGCTCGGCACTGAAGAGCGGGGAGCGCGCCGGGGGCGCGCAGGGGCGTGGGGAAGCTCCGGTATCGGCCATGCGTCAGACCGTAGGACGGAAAGCGGCCTTGGCAAGCGGTCCCGGGCGGGCCCCACCCTCAGGGGCGGGATACTGGATTCATGCGGTTGACGGTCTTCTGGCAGCGGATGGCGGAGCACTTCGGTCCCGGGTACGCCGACACGTTCGCGCGCGACCACGTGATGACGGAGCTGGGCGGGCGCACGGTGAACGAGGCCCTGGACGCCGGCTGGGCGGCCAAGGACGTGTGGCGAGTGGTGTGCACCGTCATGGACGTGCCGGCGGAGCGGCGCTGAGGGAACGGTACCGAGGGAACGGTATCGAGGGAACGATATCGAGGCCGACCGATCTCGGGTGAAATGCCTGGGAAGTCCGTTATGAGGTCGACGCTACGGCACCGTACGGTCACGAAAACCGCAGGTGGGCGCCGTTTGTCGGCGGTGTGGGCGAGACTTGGCGGGTGGCACGCACTGACGAGGACATCGAGCAGCCGACCCGGCCCGCGATCCCGGCCGCTACGCCGGGGACCGACCGGCCACCGGCCCCCGGGGCCGGCGCGCCGGAGGGCCGCATGCCGCGCTGGCTGCCGCGCGCCATGGTGCTCGCGCTCGCGCTGATCGCCGCCTTCCAGCTGGGCACCTGGGCCTTCCACCAGCTCACCGGACTGCTGATCAACATCCTGATCGCGTTCTTCCTGGCCCTGGCGGTCGAGCCCGCGGTGAGCCGGATGGCCGCCCGTGGCATGCGCAGAGGGCTCGCCACCTTCCTGGTCTTCTTCCTGCTGACCGTCGCCGCCGCGGGATTCGTCACCCTGCTCGGCTCGATGCTGGCCGGGCAGATCATCAAGATGATCGAGGGCTTCCCGGACTACCTGGACTCCCTCATCCACTGGACCAACGCGACCTTCCACACCAACCTCAAGCGGGTCGACGTCCAGGAGGGGGTGCTGCGCTCCGACTGGCTGCGCAAGTACGCGCAGAACAGCGCGGCCGGTGTGCTCGACGTCTCCCAGCAGGTGCTCGGCGGCCTCTTCCAGATGCTGACCGTCGCGCTGTTCTCGTTCTACTTCGCCGCCGACGGGCCCCGGCTGCGCCGCGCGCTGTGCTCCGTGCTGCCGCCGGCCCGCCAGGCCGAGGTGCTGCGCGCCTGGGAGATCGCCGTCGACAAGACGGGCGGCTACCTCTACTCGCGCGGTCTGATGGCGCTCGTCTCCGGGATCGCGCACTACATCCTGCTCCAGGCCCTGGGTGTGCCGTACGCGCCCGTGCTCGGCGTCTGGGTGGGGCTGGTCTCTCAGTTCGTCCCCACCATCGGCACCTATCTCGCGGGCGCGCTGCCGATGCTGATCGCGTTCACCGTCGCGCCCTGGTACGCGGTGTGGGTGCTGGTCTTCGTCGTGATCTACCAGCAGTTCGAGAACTACATGCTCCAGCCCAAGCTGACCGCCAAGAGCGTCGACATCCACCCGGCCGTCGCCTTCGGCTCGGTCATCGTCGGCACGGCCCTGCTCGGTGCCGTCGGCGCGCTGATCGCCATCCCCGCGGTGGCCACCCTCCAGGCGTTCCTGGGCGCCTATGTGAAGCGGTACGACGTCACCGACGACCCCCGGGTGAACGGCTACCGCGTCCGTGCCCCGGCCGGTCCCGGGGTGCTCGCGCGGATCAGGGCGGCCCGCACGCGGCGGTGACGTCCCGCGCGTGGGTTCCCGTGCCGTCGAAGTCCGGGCGATCCGCGCCCCGGAACGCTGACGCTCAAGGGCGTCGACATATGCCGACACGTTCTGGACCGGCTGCCGCTTCGAGCCCGCCGCGGCCTGGGAAACCGTCCGTCCGCTCCGTGTCTCGGGGGAGACCGCGCGCTGCCGTCACCAGCGGTCCGCCGGGCGGTGTGTCGCTTGACACGAAAATCGAACATCCATTCTTATGAAGGCTCCGGCAGGACCGTGAGCGGGAGATTTGGTCATGGTTTGGGTGGATACGCCCCCCAGTTATCCACAGGCCGGGCCGACGTCGGGGCGCGTTGTCAGTGGCAGGCGTTAGCGTCTTTGACGTGAAGCGATCGACTCAAGCAAACCGGGTGGAACCCATGGCAGGAACCGACCGCGAGAAGGCGCTCGACGCCGCGCTCGCACAAATTGAACGGCAATTCGGCAAGGGCGCGGTCATGCGCATGGGCGAGCGGTCGAAGGAGCCCATCGAGGTCATCTCGACCGGCTCGACCGCGCTGGACGTGGCGCTCGGCGTCGGCGGCCTGCCCCGCGGCCGTGTCGTCGAGATCTACGGACCGGAGTCCTCCGGTAAGACGACCCTGACCCTGCACGCCGTGGCGAACGCGCAGAAGGCGGGCGGCCAGGTCGCGTTCGTGGACGCGGAGCACGCCCTCGACCCCGAGTACGCGCGCAAGCTCGGCGTCGACATCGACAACCTGATCCTGTCCCAGCCGGACAACGGCGAGCAGGCGCTGGAGATCGTGGACATGCTGGTCCGCTCCGGCGCGCTCGACCTGATCGTCATCGACTCCGTCGCCGCGCTCGTGCCGCGCGCGGAGATCGAGGGCGAGATGGGCGACAGCCACGTGGGTCTCCAGGCCCGGCTGATGAGCCAGGCGCTGCGGAAGATCACCAGCGCGCTCAACCAGTCCAAGACCACCGCCATCTTCATCAACCAGCTCCGCGAGAAGATCGGTGTCATGTTCGGCTCGCCGGAGACCACGACCGGCGGCCGGGCGCTGAAGTTCTACGCCTCGGTGCGCATCGACATCCGCCGCATCGAGACCCTGAAGGACGGCACGGAAGCGGTCGGCAACCGCACCCGCTGCAAGGTCGTCAAGAACAAGGTCGCGCCGCCCTTCAAGCAGGCCGAGTTCGACATCCTCTACGGCCAGGGCATCAGCCGCGAGGGCGGCCTGATCGACATGGGCGTGGAGCACGGCTTCGTGCGCAAGGCCGGCGCCTGGTACACGTACGAGGGCGACCAGCTCGGCCAGGGCAAGGAGAACGCGCGCAACTTCCTCAAGGACAACCCCGACCTGGCCAACGAGATCGAGAAGAAGATCAAGGAGAAGCTGGGCGTGGGTGTCCGGCCGGAGGAGCCGGCGGCCGAGCCCGCCGCGGACGCCGCGGCCACCGTCCCGACGGCCGAAGACACCGCCAAGACGGCCGCCAAGGCCGCCAAGCCCAAGGCCGCCGCTGCCAAGAGCTGACCGTGACACGACGAACCGACTGGGCCGAGTACGAGTACGCCACCCCCGGTGCCCCTCGGGGGAGGGGCACCGGGGGCCACCCGGCCTTCGCCCCGGGCGGTGACGACGACGCGTACGCGACCGGCGGACACGAGGGACACGGGGACGGCACCCGGCCGGCCGGCGGGAGCGGCGAGCCGCACGGGGGCGGCCCGGCCGATCCCGGCTCCCGGGGCACGCGGGGGCGCCGCCGGCGAGGCTTCGGGGACCCGCCCGGTGGTGAGAACGAAGGCGCCTCTTCCTCGTCGAGGGCCGAGCGGGGGGAGTCCTCCGGGGACCCGGCCGAGCGGGCACGGGCGATCTGCCTGCGCCTGCTCACCGGGACCCCGCGCACCCGCAAACAGCTCGCGGACGCCCTGCGCAAGCGGGAGATCCCCGAGGACGTGGCCGAGGAGGTGCTGTCGCGGTTCGAGGAGGTCGGGCTGATCGACGACGGCGCGTTCGCGGACGCCTGGGTGGAGTCCCGCCACCACGGCCGGGGGCTCGCCCGGCGCGCCCTCGCCCGGGAACTGCGCACCAAGGGGGTCGACTCGGCGCTGATCGACGAGGCCGTCGGGCAGCTCGACTCCGACCAGGAAGAGGCGACCGCCCGGGAACTCGTCACCCGCAAGCTGCGCGCCACCCGGGGCCTCGACCGCGACAAGCGCATCCGCCGCCTCGCCGGCATGCTCGCCCGCAAGGGATACCCGGAAGGGATGTCCCTGCGCATCGTCCGCCGGGCACTGGAGGAAGAGGGCGAGGACACCGACTTCCTGGGCGAGCCCGACCTGTGACAACGGGCGGGCCGGGCGCCAGGGCGGCCCGCCGGGGGTCGACCCCCGGCCGGAACACCGAGGCACCGCGGTGTTCCGGCGGTGACGGCGGCCACGGTGAAGGAGCAGCGCTCAGGCTCCCGCCGGCGCCACCGGCAGACCGGCCGCGCGCCAGGACTGGAAGCCGCCGACCAGGTCGGTGGCCCGATGGAGGCCGAGCTGGTGGAGGGAGGCGGCGGCGAGCGAGGAGGCGTAGCCCTCGTTGCAGACCAGCACGATGCGCAGATCGTGGCCGGTGGCCTCGGGGAGACGGTGGCTGCCCCGGGGATCGAGGCGCCACTCCAGTTCGTTGCGCTCGATCACCAGGGCCCCGGGGATGAGACCGTCCCGCTCGCGCAGGGCCGCATACCGGATGTCGACCAGCAGCGCCTCGCCGGCGCGCGCCGCGTCGTACGCCTCCCGCGCCTCGACGCGCCGGTAGCCGGTGCGCACCCGCTCCAGCAGCTCGTCGATGCCGACCGGGTGCGGGGACGGGGTGGGGCTCACTGCCAGTCCTCCGGGCGTTCGACCTGCTCCAGGCGCAGCACCTGGCCGGAGCGACTGTAACGACGGATCCGGGGGAGGGGCGGGTAGTAGGCGTGCACGGAGACGGCGTGTCGGTCGGGGGACTCGTTGAGCACCTCGTGCACATGGTGGCGGCCGAAGGCGCGGCCCTGTCCGGCGGGCATCCGCCGTTCGCGGTCCACGCCCTCGGCGAGTTCCAGGGTCTTCCAGCCGTCGGTGGGCAGCCGGGCGGCGAGCGCGTTCTCCTTGAGCTCGCCCGAGGCGGTGAGGAAGGCGCCGACCGATTCGGCGTGGTCGTGCCAGCCGGTGCCACTGCCGGGAGGCCAGCCGATCAGCCACGCCTCGCTGCCGCCGGGGCCCGCCAGCCGCACCCATGTGCGGCCCTCGGGGTCGAGCGGGAGGGAGGCGAGCAGTTCGGCGTCGGCCGCCGTGCGTCGCACGAAGTCGAGGAGGTCCGCCTGCGTGGGCGCGGAGGCGGGCGCCGAAGCGGCGGCAGCGGACGCGGAAGGAGACGTCGAAGGAGACGGGAGGGACACGTGCACCGTCCTGAAGAGGGTTCGCGGAACGGGCGCACGACGGCGCCCGGAAGAAAATGGAGGCGAATTCAGCAGGACGGCCGACACACGCAGCCCGCATAGCGGACGAGGTCCATATGGACCCTCCGCCACAGGCGCACACAGGTGTCGGTCACGATCGGGAGTACAGCACGCCACCGGAGGCGGGTCAACCGACCGTCACCATGTGGACAGAGCGTGACGGGGCTCACGGAAGCGCGGCGGGGGGGGCTCGCGGTACGGCGGGCCCCGGGGCAACACGGCCCGCACGCCCGGGAGTCGGTGCTCACCGCACTCCGGCCTCTCACCGCACCCCGGCCTCCGCCTGCGCGTCCTCCGCCATGGGCCCGCCCACCGTGGCCTCGGCCGCCGCGTACAGGTCGGCCGGGCGCACTCCGCTCAGCGCGGTGACCAGGTGGCCGTCGGGGCGGACCAGCAGGACGCTGTGCGCGGGAGCGCCCGGGTAGTTCTCGGCGACCAGGAGTTCCGCGGGGTGCGGAAGGGCGGTGACGGCCGCGGCGAGACGGGGCATCACCCCGGCGGAGACCCAGTGCTTGCGGTCCCAGACGCCGGTGCCCGGGGCGACCAGGACGACGAGGAGGGCGCCGTGGCCGAGGCGGTCGCGCAGCCGGACGAAGGAGCCGTCCTCCGCCGTGACCCGCACATCGGCGACCGGCGCGCCGCGCGGAGTGTCGACGGGGATCTCGCCCTCCAGGTCACGGGGCGTGAGCGGGGAGCCGGTGTACGCCCCCGGCGCGCCGAGCGTTCCCCGCCCCAAGTGGCCGTCGGCGAGCAGTGCGTCCTGGTTGCGGGCCTTCACCGGCACGATGTGGCGCAGCCCGCCACCGCCGCGCAGCGCCGGCAGCGCCTGGTCGGCGGCGCGCAGCCGGGCGGCGACCGCCGCGCGCCGCTCGGCCTGGTAGCTGTCGAGCAGCCTCTCGTGCGGCCCGTGGTGCCAGGCGGGGGCCAGCTTCCAGGCGAGGTTGTCGGCGTCCCGCAGCCCTTCGTCCAGCCCCTGGGTGCCCAGCGCGCCGAGCAGGTGCGCCGCGTCCCCGGCGAGGAAGACACGGCCGGCGCGCCACCGCCGGGCCAGCCGGTGGTGCACCGTGTGGACGCCGGTGTCGAGCAGGTCGTACGGCGGCGTGGAGCCGTCGGTCCAGCCCGCGAGGGTCTCGCGGATCCGGGCCACGAGGAGTTCGGGGGTGACCAGGTCCTTGCCCGGCGGCATCAGCCAGTCCAGGCGCCACACTCCGTCGGGGAGGGGGCGGGCGGTCACCTCCCCGGCGAACGGCCCGGACGACCGCCAGGGCGGCGACCGGTGGAGCAACGCCTCGTGCCGCCACGGGAGTTCCGTGCGCAGCGCGGCGACCGCGTGCCGCTCCACCGCCGTGCGGCCGGGGAAGCGAATGTCCTGGAGTTTGCGCACGGTGGACCGGGTGCCGTCGCAGCCCACCAGGTAACTGCCGCGCCACCAGGTGCCCTTGGGGCCACGGGTGTGCGCGGTGACCCCCGAGGGTTCCTGCTCGACCGAGTCCAGGCGGCTGTCCGTGGCGATCTCCACCAGCGGTTCCCCGGCCGCGGCAGCCCGCAGCAGCCCGGTGATCACATGCTGGGCGATGTGCAGCGGCGCGGGCTCGTCCTCGGCGAAGGCGATCTCGCTCACCACCTGCTTGCGCCGCAGCGACCGCCAGCCGGTCCAGCGCACCCCGTGCGACGCGAGATCGGCACCGGTCAGCCGTCCCAGCAAGGCGGCCGTGTCCTCGAAGAGCACGGCGGTGCGCGCCGGGCGGGCCTCCTCCTTGCCCGGACCCTCGTCCAGGACGACGGACGGCACCTCCTGGCGGGCCAGCGCCAGGGCGAGCGTGAGCCCGACGGGCCCCGCTCCGACGATGATCACCGGGTCCACGGCGCGGCGCCCCCCGTCCGCGGCGATGCCTCGACGGCGGTGGGTGAACAGCAAGGTGAGGCCGGGTGCACGATCACAGAACGTATGCAACCCATTGGCAGAGTATGCGTCAAGTGACCCTCGGGGGCGGTGGCGATCACGCCACCGCCCCCGGCCCAATCATGCGACTTGAATGATCGTCACTTCTTGGTGCCGACGATGTCACCGGCGCCGGAGGGGCCACCGGCCGGATCGGCGCCCGTCGCCGCCGTACCCGCGGCGTCCGTGACGTCCTGGACGCCCAGCACCGCCCCGGTCGACTTCTTGCCGCGCCGCAGCCGGCCCTCCAGCCAGTGCGCGAAGGAGGTCAGCGAGAAGTTGATGGCCACGTAGATCACGGCCACGACGGTGAGCGAGGCGATGATGTTGCCGTAGTAGCCGCTCATGGTGTTGGCCGAGGCCAGCAGTTCGGGGAAGGTGAGGACCGCGCCGCCGAGGGCGGTGTCCTTCACGATGACCACCAGCTGGCTGACGATGGCCGGGAGCATCACGGTGACCGACTGCGGCAGCAGCACCAGCCGCATCATCTGACCCTTGCGCAGACCGATCGCCTGAGCCGCCTCGGACTGGCCCTTGGGCAGCGAGAGGATGCCCGAGCGGACGATCTCCGCGAGCACCGACGCGTTGTAGAGCACCAGACCGGTGACGACCGCGTAGAAGGGCCGGTCGTCCGAACTCACGTCGGTGTACTGGGCGAAGAGCGCCAGCCCGAAGATCATCAGGACCAGCACGGGGATCGCGCGGAAGAACTCCACCACGACCGCGGCCGCGACCCGCACCCAGACGTGGTCCGAGAGCCGGGCTATGCCGAGCACGGCACCCAGCGGAAGCGCGATGACCATCGCCAGCGCCGCGGCCTCCAGGGTGTTCTCCAGACCCGGCCAGATGTACGTCGTGTACGCCTCGGCGCCGGTGAAGAACGGCTTCCACAGGGACCAGGCCAGCTGTCCCTTCTCGTCCAGGGCGGAGTACACGAACCAGACGACGGCCGCGAGGACGACCAGGAAGCCCGCCGTGTACAGGACGTTGCGCCGCTTGGCGCGGGGCCCCGGCGTGTCGAACAGGACCGAACTCATCGCTTCACCGCCACCTTCTTGCCCACCCAGCCGAGGATCAGCCCGGTCGGCAGGGTCAGGCAGACGAACCCGAAGGCGATGACCGCCGAGATCGCCAGCAACTGCGCCTCGTTCTCGATCATCGACTTCATCAGCAGGGCTGCCTCCGCCACGTTGATCGCGGCGGCCACCGTCGTGTTCTTCGTCAGCGCGATCAGCACGTTGGTCAGCGGGCCCACGGCCGCGCGGAAGGCCTGCGGCAGCACGACCAGACCCAGCACCTGGGAGAAGCCGAGACCGATGGCGCGGGCCGCCTCCGCCTGGCCGACGGGCACCGTGTTGATGCCGGCGCGGATCGCCTCGCACACGAAGGCCGAGGTGTAGACGATCAGACCGAGCACGGCAAGCCGGAAGTTGATCGTGTCGAAGTCCTTGGCGCCCAGGTTGACGCCCAGCGTCTGACTCAGACCGAGCGAGGAAAAGAGGATGATCACCGTGAGCGGGATGTTCCGCACGATGTTCACGTAGGCGGTGCCGAAACCGCGCATCAGCGGTACCGGGCCCACCCGCATGGCGGCCAGCAGAGTGCCCCAGACCAGGGAGCCCACGGCGGCCAGCAGGGTGAGCTGCACCGTCTTCCAGAAGGCGCCCAGTACGTCGTAATGTCCTAGAAAATCGAACACGATCTCCCGCGCTTCCGCGTGTAGGGATGCCCCGGTGCGCCGCCGTCAGGGCGGCGCACCGGCAGGGCGTTGCCTCAGCTCTTGATGTCGCCGATCTTCGGCGCGGGCTCGTAGTGGTAGTTGGCCGGGCCGAAGTTCTTCTTCACGGCCGCCTCCCAGGAACCGTCGGACACCATCGACTCCAGGGCCTTGTTGATCTTGGCCTTGAGGTCGCTGCCCTTCTTGACGCCGATGCCGTAGTTCTCATTGGTCATCTTGAGGCCGCCGAGCTTGAACTTGCCCTTGAACTGGGCCTGGGCGGCGTAACCGGCGAGGATCGAGTCGTCGGTGGTGAGGGCGTCGATGGCGCCGCTCTGCAGGCCCGAAAGGCAGGCGGAGTAGGTCGGGTACGTCTGGAGGTTCGCCTTCGGGGCCAGCTTGGCCTTGAGGTTCTGCGCCGACGTCGAACCGCCTACCGAACACAGCTTCTTGCCGTTCAGGTCGCCCGCGGCCTTGATGCCCGACTCGTCGGCGCGCAGCAGCACGTCCTGGTGGGCCAGCAGGTAGGGGCCGGCGAAGTCGACCTTCTGCTCGCGCTCCGGGGTGATCGAGTAGGTGGCGGCGATGAACTGGACGTCACCGCGCTGCAGCATGGTCTCGCGGTCGGCGCTCTTCGACTCCTTCCACTCGATCTGGTCGGGGCCGTAACCGAGCTTCTTGGCGACGTAGGTGGCCACGTCGACGTCGAAGCCCGAGTAGCCCTGCGGGGTCTTCTGGCCGAGGCCCGGCTGGTCGAACTTGATGCCGATGGCGATCTTCTTGCCGCCGGAGGAACCCTTGTCGTCCTTCTTGTCGCCGCCGCACGCGGTGGCGGACAGGGCGAGGGCGAGGACGACGGCCGAGGCGGCGGTGACCTTGCGGAGCTGCATGCTGAACATCCTTCGAAGTGGTGAGAACGAGGTCCGTCGGAGAGGGCGGCCGAGATCCGTCGGGAACCGGGCCCGGGCGGGTGCGGCGGCCACGGCCGCCCGCACCCTCAGTGGTGCAGGATCTTGGACAGGAAGTCCTTGGCCCGGTCGCTGCGCGGGTTGCTGAAGAACTGCTCGGGCGTGGCCTGTTCGAGGATCCGGCCGTCCGCCATGAAGACCACGCGGTTGGCGGCCGACCGCGCGAAGCCCATCTCGTGGGTGACGACGATCATCGTCATGCCCTCACGCGCCAGCTGCTGCATGACGTCCAGGACCTCGTTGATCATCTCGGGGTCGAGGGCCGAGGTCGGCTCGTCGAAGAGCATCACCTTCGGGTTCATCGCCAGCGCCCGGGCGATGGCGACACGCTGCTGCTGGCCGCCGGACAGCTGCGCGGGGTACTTGTCGGCCTGCGTGCCCACCCCGACCCGGTCCAGCAGGGCCCGCGCCTTCTCCTCGGCCGCCTTCTTGTCCGCCTTGCGGACCTTGATCTGGCCCAGCATCACGTTCTCGAGCACGGTCTTGTGCGCGAAGAGGTTGAAGGACTGGAAGACCATCCCGACGTCGGCGCGCAGCCGCGCCAGCTCCCGGCCCTCGTGCGGCAGGGGCTTGCCGTCGATCGTGATGGTGCCCGAGTCGATCGTCTCCAGGCGGTTGATGGTGCGGCACAAGGTCGACTTGCCGGACCCGGAGGGCCCGATGACCACCACCACCTCACCGCGGTCGATCGTCAGGTCGATGTCCTGGAGCACGTGCAACGCGCCGAAGTGCTTGTTGACGCTCTTCAGGACGACCAGTTCGTCGGAAGCGGCCCTGTCCTCCTTGGCCACCTGTACTTCGGTCATCGCTTTCCGGCTCCGTCCTCCTCGGTTTCGGAGGACAGTAATGACGGGCTGTGACCTGCGTCATCACATCTGAGGGAGATCTGAGCATCACGATCGGACAACCGGCGCCGACATCTTGTAGCACCATGTGACCGGATGGATATCGGCCGGGTAACGGAAGCGGGCGGCGACCGGAACCCCCTTGACGGGGTCCCGCTCCATCGGCGTCACTGCCTTGGTGCACGCGCTCGTGCATTCGATCTACCAGGCGGACACGAACCGCGTCCGTACGACCGCTGAACCGGAGGGGGCCGGAATGAGACTGCTGCTCGTCGAGGACGACAACCACGTCGCCGCGGCCCTGTCCGCCGTGCTCAAGCGGCACGGATTCGACGTCACCCACGCGCGCAACGGCGAGGAGGCCCTCCAGGCGCTCGTCCCGGAAGGCGCCGGCTTCGGCGTGGTCCTGCTCGACCTCGGCCTGCCCGACCAGGACGGCTACGAGGTCTGCGGCAAGATCCGCAAGCGCACCAGCACCCCGGTCATCATGGTCACGGCCCGCTCCGACGTGCGCTCGCGCATCCACGGGCTCAACCTCGGCGCCGACGACTACGTGGTGAAGCCGTACGACACCGGGGAACTGCTCGCCCGGATCCACGCCGTCAGCCGGCGCACCACCCACGAGGAGGCCGCGCAGGGCGGCGAGAGCAGCCTGCACCTCGGAGTGGTGCGCATCGAACTGCCCACCCGGCAGGTCAGCGTGGACGGTTCGGTCGTCCAGCTGACCCGCAAGGAGTTCGATCTGCTCGCGCTGCTCGCCCAGCGCCCCGGTGTGGTCTTCCGCCGGGAGCAGATAATCAGCGAGGTCTGGCGCACCAGCTGGGAGGGCACCGGCCGCACCCTGGAGGTGCACGTCGCCTCCCTGCGCGCCAAGCTGCGCATGCCCGCGCTGATCGAGACCGTACGCGGCGTCGGCTACCGGCTCGTCGCCCCGGCCGCCTAGCGGGGCCGGGTGCGCACACGGCTGCTGCCGCTGCTCATCGTCCTGATGGCGGCCGTACTCCTCGCCCTCGGCGTACCGCTGGCCGCCAGCATGGCCGCCGCCGAGCAGCAGAAGGTCGTCGTGGACCGGATCGACGACACGGCGCGCTTCGCCGCCCTCGCCCAGTTCGTCACCGACGGGCCCAGCGGCTCCCGGCGCACCAGCACGGACGAGCGCTGGGAGACCCTGCGCAGCGAACTGGACAGCTATCACGACGTCTACGGCATTCGCGCGGGCGTCTTCTACCGCAACGGCTCCGCCATGGCCAACGCGCCCGGCGACTGGTTCGTACCGCGGACGGGGGAGGTGCGCTCGGCCTTCGACGAGGCACTGCTCAGCCGGCGCAGCCACGACCCCGAGCAGGTGTGGCCCTGGCGGCGCGGCCGGCTGGTCGTCGCCTCACCGGTGATCCGGGACGGCGACGTGATCGCGGTCGTCGTCACCGACTCGCCGACCGGGTCGCTGCGTTCGCGGACCCTGCACGACTGGCTGCTCATCGCGGCCGGCGAGTGCGCGGCCATGCTGCTGGCGGTCGGCGCGGCGCTGCGGCTGACCGGGTGGGTGCTCAGACCGGTCCGGGTCCTGGACGCCACCACCCACGACATCGCCACCGGGCGGCTGAAGTCCCGGGTGGCGGCGGCCGGCGGCCCGCCGGAACTGCGGCGCCTGGCCCGGTCGTTCAACGAGATGGCGGACCATGTCGAGGACGTGCTTGAGCAGCAGCGCGCCTTCGTCGCGGACGCCTCGCACCAGCTGCGCAACCCGCTGTCGGCGCTGCTGCTGCGCATCGAACTGCTGGCACTCGAACTCCCGGAGGACAACGAGGAGATCGCCTCGGTCCGCACCGAGGGCAAGCGCCTCGCCCAGGTGCTGGACGACCTGCTCGACCTGGCGCTCGCCGAGCACGCCGAGGCCGAGCTGTGCCTGACCGACATCGGCGAGCTGGCCGGGGAGCGGCTGGCCGCCTGGGCACCGGCCGCCGAGGCCAAGGGCGTGCTGCTGACCGGCGACTGCCCGGCCACCACAGGCTGGGCCGATCCGATCGCCCTGTCCAGCGCGCTGGACGCGGTGATCGACAACGCGGTGAAGTTCACCCCCGGGGGCGGCCGGGTCGAGGTCACCGTCTCCTTCGACGGTGACACCGCGAAGGTCGTCGTCACCGACACCGGGCCCGGCCTCACCGACGAGGAGCTCGCGCGCGTGGGCGACCGTTTCTGGCGCAGCGGCCGCCACCAGAACGTCAAGGGCTCCGGCCTCGGCCTGTCCATCACCCGCGCCCTCCTCGCGGCCGGCGGCGGCTCGATCGAGTACGGCCACCACGAGCCGCGCGGGCTGCGGGTGACGGTGTCGGTGCCGAGGCACGCGGAAGGCGCCGGGGCGGACGAGCGGGCGGTGCGAACCCTCAGGGCTTGACCGAGCGGTAGTAGCGCCGCGCGCCCTCCTGGAGGGGGATCGGATCGGTGTAGATGGCGGTGCGCAGGTCGACCAGCTGGGCGGAATGGACATGGGCGCCGATGCCGTCCCGGCTCTTGATCACCGTGCGGGTCACCCACTCGGTCAGCCGTGTGTCCATGTCCGCGCGGGTCATCAGCAGGTTGGACACCGCGATCGTCGGCACCTCCTCGCCCTGCTGGACGCCCGGGTACGCCGACTCGGGCATGTTGGTGGCCCGGTAGTAACGCGTCTCCTCCCCCTGGGCGTGCAGCTTGGCGACCAGGTCGGCCTCGATCGGGACGAACCGGAAGGCGCCCTTCCCGGCCAGCGAGACCAGGCCCCTGGTGGGCAGGCCGCCCGACCAGAAGAACGCGTCGATGCGGCCCTGTTCGAGCTGGTCGGGACCGATGTCGATGCCGTCGGCGGCCGGGGTGATGTCCTTGAGCGGATCGATGCCGGCGGCGCGCAGCACCCGGTCGGCGATCAGCTTCACCCCGGAGTCGGGCAGCCCGGTCGCCACCCGCTTGTGCCGCAGGTCGCGGATGCTCCGGATGCCCGAGTCGCTGCGCACTATGAGGTGCACGTAGTCGTCGTAGAGCCGGGCCACCCCGCGCAGCTGCCCGGCACCCTCGCCGTGCGCCACCTCGTACGTCTGCACCGCGTCGGCCGCCGCGATGGTGAAGTCGGCCTTCCCGGTCGCCACCCGCTGGACGTTCTCCTGGGAGCCCGCGCTGTGGAGCAGCTTCACCTTCAGTCCGGGCATGTCCTTGGCCAGCTCGCTGCGCAGCCGCTCGCCGTACTCCTGGTAGACGCCCTTGGAGGTGCCGGTGCTGAAGACGATCGTCCCGCTCGGCGGCTTCTCGCCCAGGGGCAGCAGCCACCACAGCAGCAGGCCGAGGACGACGGCACCGGCGGCCGCGCCCGGCAGCGCCCGGCGCCTGCCGATCCGGGGGAACAGCGTGGACATGGCGGTGATCCTGCCAGGCGGGGTACGGCGCTGACCAGGGCCGGGGCGGTACGGCGGCTTGGAGCCGGGCGGCGAGCGCTGTCGGTGGCCGCCGTTAGAGTCGTCGCATGAGCACTTCCCCCGCCGACCTCGTCCGAGAGTTCCACCGCGCCTTCGGCCTCGACGTCCGGGCCACGCCGGCCGAGGTGTCCCCCGAACTGGCCGCACACCGCTGGGACATGCTCGCCGAGGAGGCCGCGGAGGTCGAGGAGGTCTCCGTCGAAGGTCCGCTGGACAAGCTGGCGCACGAGCTGGCCGACGTGGTCTACGTCGCGTACGGCACCGCCCTGGTCCACGGCATCGACCTGGACGAGGTGATCGCCGAGATCCACCGCGCCAACATGAGCAAGCTCGGCCCCGACGGCCAGGTCGCGCGCCGCGCCGACGGCAAGGTCCTCAAGGGCGAGTTCTACCGGGCCCCGGACGTGTCGTCCGTCCTGCGCCGCCAGGGCTGGGAGCCGGCGGCGCGGGAGGGCGCCACGGAGGTGGGCGCCTGAGCCCCCGGGGTGCGGGGAGGCGCCCACCGTCCGCCGCGCGGCCGGGTCAGGGGCGCGAGGAGGTGCCGCCGAGCCGGGACAGCAGGCCCGCGAACAGCGGGACGTCCCGCTCGTCCCAGGCCGGGGCGGCGAACAGGTCGTCGGCCGTCTCCTCGGCCGTGGCCAGCATCTCCGTCAGCCGCTCGCGGCCCGTCCCGGTCAGCGACGCGTAGGCCACGCGCGCGTCCCGGGCGTCCGGTTCCCGGGTCACCAGACCGATCCGCTCCAGGGGCGCAAGCGCCCGGGTGACCCCGGACGCGGTCAGCCCCAGCGCCTCGGCGAGGTCCACCCGGCGCATCCGGCCGCCGGGTGCCTGTCCCAGCCGGAGCAGCAGCGTGAAGTCGGCGAGGCTCACCCCGTGCAGCCCGCCCAGCCGGGCGTCGAACCGCCGCACCAGCGTCGCCTGGGCCCGCACCAGCCGCAGGGCCGCGTCCAGGGTGTCACTCATGCCCCCGCCCTTCCTTGTGTACTCCTTGACTGCTCAAGTTTATGGGCGGAAAGTGTCGCGTTCTCATGCCTGTGCCGAACGGGCCGCGCGGCGCTGCCGCTTGCTCAGGGGCGCCTGGGAGAGGTCCTCGGCCGAGGAGCGGAGGTTCTTGAAGCCGTAGCCGCGCTCGGTCAGCCATGCCTCGGCCGCCGCCTCGGCCTGCTCGGTCGCCTCCAGGATGTCCTCCTCTTCCTCCCCGGTGGCGGAGAAGCGGAAGACGAAGGCGGGACGGGCGGCGATGTCGTAGGTCAGGGTCCCCTCGGGGGTGTAGGCGGCGCGCAGCACGTCATGGGCGGCGGCGTCCGCCAGCAGCGCGGCCCGCTGGTCCCCGGTGAGGCCGTCGAAGGCACCGCGCACGGTGATACGGAAGGTTCGCATGCTCATCCGGCGACCTTAGGCGGACCGGCGCCCGGTCCACCACCCGCTTTTTCCCGCCGGGCCGGGCCGTCCGGGGTCCCGGCCGGGGCGGCCGGGGTTGTCCACAGGGCGGGCCGCGGCGCGTCCGGGACCGCCTACCCTTGACCCATGACCAGCAGCAGCGACCGGAGCCCCGCAGTGGACGTGCCCGCACCCAAGAGCTACGAGATCCGCACCTATGGGTGCCAGATGAACGTCCACGATTCCGAGCGATTGGCCGGTCTGCTGGAGGACGCCGGGTACGTGCGGGCGCCGGAGGGCGCCGACGGCGACGCGGACGTGGTCGTCTTCAACACCTGCGCGGTGCGCGAGAACGCCGACAACCGGCTGTACGGCAACCTCGGCCGGCTCGCGCCCAGGAAGGCCTCCCGGCCCGGCATGCAGATCGCGGTCGGCGGCTGCCTCGCGCAGAAGGACCGCGACACCATCGTCAAGAAGGCGCCCTGGGTGGACGTCGTCTTCGGCACGCACAACATCGGCAAGCTGCCCGTCCTGCTGGAGCGCGCCCGCGTGCAGGAGGAGGCGCAGGTCGAGATCGCCGAGTCCCTGGAGGCGTTCCCCTCCACCCTGCCGACCCGGCGCGAGAGCGCCTACGCGGCCTGGGTGTCGATCTCCGTCGGCTGCAACAACACCTGCACCTTCTGCATCGTCCCGGCGCTGCGCGGCAAGGAGAAGGACCGCCGCCCCGGCGACATCCTCGCCGAGGTCGAGGCGCTGGTCGCCGAGGGCGTCTCCGAGATCACCCTGCTCGGCCAGAACGTCAACGCCTACGGCTCCGACATCGGCGACCGCGAGGCCTTCAGCAAGCTGCTGCGCGCCTGCGGCACGATCGACGGTCTGGAGCGCGTCCGCTTCACCTCCCCGCACCCGCGCGACTTCACCGACGACGTCATCGCCGCCATGGCCGAGACGCCGAACGTGATGCCGCAGCTGCACATGCCGCTCCAGTCCGGCTCGGACGCGATCCTCAAGGCCATGCGCCGCTCGTACCGGCAGGAGCGCTACCTCGGCATCATCGAGAAGGTGCGCGCCGCCATCCCGCACGCGGCCATCACCACCGACATCATCGTGGGCTTCCCCGGCGAGACCGAGGAGGACTTCGAGCAGACCCTGCACGTGGTCCGCGAGGCGCGGTTCGCGCAGGCCTTCACCTTCCAGTACTCCAAGCGCCCCGGCACCCCGGCCGCGACCATGGAGAACCAGATCCCCAAGGAGGTCGTCCAGGCGCGCTACGAGCGGCTGGTCGCCCTCCAGGAGGAGATCTCCTGGGAGGAGAACAAGAAGCAGGTCGGCCGCACCCTCGAACTGATGGTGGCCGAGGGCGAGGGCCGCAAGGACGGCGCCACCCACCGGCTCTCCGGCCGCGCCCCGGACAACCGCCTGGTCCACTTCACCAAGCCGGAGCAGGAGGTACGCCCCGGTGACGTGGTCACGGTCGAGGTGACGTACGCCGCCCCGCACCACCTGCTCGCCGAGGGCGCCGTGCTCGGCGTGCGCCGCACGCGCGCGGGCGACGCCTGGGAGAAGCGCACCGCCGAAGAGGCCGCCAAGCCCGCCGGCGTCATGCTCGGCCTGCCGAAGGTCGGCGTTCCGGCGCCGCTGCCGGCCGCCGCGAGCGGCTGCGGCTGCGACTGACCGCGGCGCCTGTCCGGGCGGTGACCGTCCGGACAGGCGGCCAGAAGGGGGAGCGGCCGGACGTCCGCACGGAGCTACCGGCCGACCCCTGTACGACAGCGCCTCCGCGCCGGGAGACCGACCCCTGCCGCCACACGCGCACCCCCCTGGGGCTGCCCGCGCGCACCGGGCGCGCGTTACGCTGCCGATCATGCTTGTCGCCGCCGCCGTCTGCCCCTGCCCGCCGCTGCTCGTGCCCGAGGTCGCCGCGGGCGCCGCCCCCGAACTGGACGCCCTGCGCGCGGCGTGCACGGACGCGCTCGGCGTGCTCGCGGCCGCCCGCCCCGATCTGCTGGTGGTGGTCGGCCCCGCCGGACAGGGCGAGAGCGGGGCGTTCCCGCAGGGCGCGCCGGGGTCGTTCCGGGGGTTCGGGGTGGAGCTGGACGTGCGGCTGGGCCACGGCGCCGTCGACGGGCCCGCGCTGCCGTCGTCGCTGGCGGTCGGCGCCTGGCTGCTGGAGCGGACCGGCCGACGGGACACCCCGGTCGAGGGGCTCGGCGTCGAGGAGACGCTCGCGCCCGAGCGGTGCGCGGAGACCGGGCGGGAACTCGCGGCCCGGGCCGGGCGCGTGGCGCTGCTGGTCATGGGGGACGCCAGCGCCTGCCGCACGGTCAAGGCGCCGGGCTATCTGGACGAGCGGGCGCAGCCGTTCGACGCGGCGGTCGCCCGGGCACTGGGCGCGGCCGACCTCGCGGCCGTCCGGGCGCTGGACGCCGGGCTCGCCCGCGAACTGAAGGCGTCCGGCCGCGCCCCCTGGCAGATCCTCGCGGGCGCCGCCGAGGACGCGGACCTCGACGGCGCCCTGCTCCACGAGGACGCGCCCTACGGCGTCGGCTATCTGGTCGCCACCTGGTCCTAGGGGTCCGGCCGCCGCCCGGCCCCCGGGGGCAAGCCCCCGGTCAGGAGGCCGGCGGCGGGCCCTGCGGCGGGGTGGGCGGGTTCGGGTGGGCGCCCGGTGCCGCGTCCGGGCCGCCGTCCTTCTGCGCGAGGCGGTCCACCGCCTCCTTGGCCTTGCCGGTGCCCGCCTGGATCTTGTCGCTGTACTTGCCCTTGGTCCGCTCGTCGACGGCCTTCGCGGCCTTGTCGATGCCGTGCTGCACCTTGTCCCCGTGCTGGCGCGCGAGGTCGGACACCTTGTCCTTGGCCGGGCCGAGCTTGGCCTTCATGTTGTCAAACAGACCCATGATCCACCTTCCCTTGCGGGACTGCCCGCGGGATTTCCTCGCGGAACGGTTACTTGCGGACGCCCTCGCCGGTCTCGCTGTCGGCCGCCTCCTCGGCCGACTGCTGCCGGGGAATCCCGGAGCCCTCGGACGCGTCCTCCGCGTCGGCGCCCTGCCGCGCCGCCACATCCGCACGCCCCTCGTCGGCATCCTGCCCGGAACCCTCCCCCTCACGCCCGGAGGAGCCCCGTGCCTGTGCCGCCCCGACTCCCTTCGCCCCCGGCCGCGCCGACCGCGATTCCTCCGCCTCGGCCCCCACCGGCTCCGTACCGGCCATCGCCGCGGCGGCCGACGCCTCCCGAGTCGCCTTCGACCTGCCGAGGAGTCGTGCAAACACGCCCATAGTCACTCCATACGGTACTCGCGCGGGGGAGTTCCCGCGTCACGCGGTGCGTACGCTCGCGCCGCCCGGGTCACCGCCACGGGCAGCCCGCGGACGGCACCTCACGTCGGGCAACGACCCGGCGACCGCCCCGTCACGTAACTCGTTCGAGACCTCGCCGCGGGGTTTGCGAGACTGGTGCCGTGAGCAGCGCACCCCTCGTCCCCCGCGTCATCGCCGTCGTCGGACCCACCGCGGCCGGAAAGTCCGATCTCGCCGTCTTCCTGGCCCAGCAACTCGGCGGCGAGGTCGTCAACGCCGACTCGATGCAGCTGTACCGCGGGATGGACATCGGCACCGCCAAGCTGACGCCCGAGGAGCGCGGCGGCGTCCCGCACCACCTGCTGGACATCTGGGACGTCACGGTCACCGCCTCGGTCGCCGAGTACCAGAAACTGGCCCGCGCCCGCATCGACGCGCTGCTCGCCGAGGGTCGCTGGCCGATCCTGGTCGGCGGCTCCGGCCTGTACGTCCGCGGGGCCGTCGACAACCTGGAGTTCCCCGGCACCGACCCCGAGGTGCGGGCCCGCCTGGAGGAGGAACTGGCGCTGCGCGGCTCCGGCGCGCTGCACGCCCGGCTCGCCGCCGCCGACCCCGAGGCCGGCCGCGCGATCCTGCCCAGCAACGGCCGCCGGATCGTCCGGGCCCTGGAGGTGATCGAGATCACCGGCCAGCCCTTCACCGCCAACCTCCCCGGTCACGACTCGGTGTACGACACCGTCCAGATCGGCGTCGACGTGGCCCGCCCGGAGCTGGACGACCGGATCACCCGGCGTGTCGACCGGATGTGGGAGGCCGGGCTGGTGGACGAGGTGCGCGCGCTGGAGGCGCGCGGCCTGCGCGAGGGGCGCACGGCCTCGCGCGCGCTGGGCTACCAGCAGGTGCTCGCCGCGCTCGGCGGCGAGTGCACCGAAGCGGAGGCGCGCGCCGAGACCGTGCGGGCCACCAAGCGCTTCGCGCGCCGGCAGGATTCCTGGTTCCGGCGCGACCCCCGCGTGCACTGGCTGAGCGGGGCCGAGGCCGACCGCGGGGAACTTCCGCGGCAGGCCCTGACGTTGGTCGAACGACCGGTTACAGCCTGATCACGTGATGGCATCGGGATGCGCCGCCGGTCATCGGGGCCTTCGGCGCCGTGCCATCATCGAGCTTCGATCGACCAAGTGGAGTCCTAGTTGGGAGGGCGCGTGGCGATGGAGGCCGGCCCTCGTGACACCGCACCAAGTGCCGAGCGCGTCACCACCGAGAGTGACGAACCGGACCGGGGCGAGGACCGCCCCGCCGAGGGCGTGAGCGGGCTCGCCGGGGGCGGGGACCGCCTGCCCCGGCCGTCCGGCGGTGAGGACCGCCCGGCCGAGAACCCGCCCGGGCCGTCCGACGACCAGGACGCTCTGGCCGACGACGGGCTCGACGAGACCACGGACGGCGTGACCGAGGACGGCCCGGCGCCCGAGGAGATGTACACCAGCGGCCCCGAGGTCGAGGTCGAACTGCGCCCGCAGCGCCGGCTGCGCATCTGGCAGCTCGCGCCGATCGTGGGCCTCTCCGCGCTCGGCTCCCTGATGTTCGCCTTCCCGCTCGCCTTCGACGGCGACAGCGGCGCGGTCATCGCCATGCTCGGCCTGCTGATCTGCAGCTGTGCCGCCGGCTGGGGCATGATGGCCGCCCGCCGGGTGGGCCACACGTGGCCGGGCCTGCCCCCGCGCGGCTCCGGCCGCCGCCCGGACTGGCGGGTCGTCCTCGGGTACGCGGTGCTGGTCGCCGTCGTGGCCGTACTCGCCGTGTGGCGCGTGGCCCGGCTGCGCTGACCGCCGCCGGGGCACGGGCCCGACCCCCTTGCCGCACCCACCCCGTACGATCGAGGAATGAGCACGCGGATCGCCTTCCTCAAGGGTCACGGCACCGAGAACGACTTCGTGATCGTCCCGGACCCCGACAACGCCATCGAGCTGTCCCCGGCCGCCGTGACCACCCTGTGCGACCGCCGGGCCGGCATCGGCGCGGACGGCGTGCTGCACGTCGTACGCTCCGCCGCGCACCCGGACGCCCGGGCGATGGCCGGCGAGGCCGAGTGGTTCATGGACTACCGCAACAGCGACGGCTCGGTCGCCGAGATGTGCGGCAACGGCGTCCGGGTGTTCGCCCGCTACCTCCAGCGCGCCGGGCACGTCGCCGAGGGCGACCTCGCGATCGCCACCCGCGGCGGCGTCAAGAGCGTCCACATCGCCAAGGACGGGGACGTGACCGTGGGCATGGGCAGCGCCCGCCTGCCCGAAGGGGACGTCACGGTGCGGGTCGGCGAGCGCAGCTGGCCCGCGCGGAACGTGAACATGGGCAACCCGCACGCGGTCGCCTTCGTGTCCGACCTCCGGCACGCCGGGGATCTGTACAGCGCGCCGCCGGTGAGCCCCGAGGGCGCCTACCCGGACGGGGTCAACGTCGAGTTCGTGGTCGACCGCGGGCCCCGGCACGTCGCCATGCGGGTGCACGAGCGCGGCTCCGGCGAGACCCGCTCCTGCGGCACCGGCGCCTGCGCCGTCGCCGTGGCCGCCGCCCGACGTGACGGCGCCGGCCCGGCCGTCACCGGCACCCCGGTGACGTACACCGTGGACCTGCCCGGCGGCCGGCTCGTCATCACCGAACGGCCGGACGGACAGATCGAGATGACCGGCCCCGCCGTGATCGTCGCCGAGGGCGAGATCGATGCCGAGTGGCTGGAAAACGCGCTTCGCTGACCTGCCGAAACCGTCGTCCGGGCGGCTCCGGGCGCCCGGAACAGCGGTTCCGCGGCGCCCGCCCGGATCGAATCCACGGACGATCCCAGGCCAGGTGGCGCAAACCTTAAACCTCTTTTCCGTCGCTCGAATGGGTGATCCGTTTCACGGTCGGCGAGAGGCGGTCGGTCGCACGTGTCCGGCTCGATAGCATCAAGCACCGGCACGGACGGGGGAACGCGCCACCCTGAGCCGCGCATGCCCTGGGGCTCCGTCCGCCGGTCCACGAGCCGGAGGTGCCCATGAGTGCGGAGGCCACGAACCCCCCGACCCCCATCCCGGTAGTGCCCACGGCCCCGACGGCCGCCGTGGCACCCGCGGCCGCCCGCCGCAAGTCCCGGCCCAGGATCGACCTGCGCCGGCTCGGCCGGGCCGCGCTGCTGGGGCCCGCCGCCCGGGACAGACTGCCCGACGCGATCGGCCATGTGGTGGAGGCGCACCGCGCCCACCACCCCGACGCCGACCTCGAACCCCTGCGCCGCGCCTACGTGCTGGCCGAGTCCTCGCACCGCGGCCAGATGCGCAAGAGCGGCGAGCCGTACATCACCCACCCGCTCGCCGTGACCCTCATCCTCGCCGAACTCGGCGCCGAGACCACGACACTGACCGCCTCCCTGCTCCACGACACCGTCGAGGACACCGACGTCACGCTGGACCAGGTGCGCGAGCAGTTCGGGGAGGAGGTGCGGTACCTGGTCGACGGCGTCACCAAGCTGGAGAAGGTCGATTACGGCGCCGCCGCCGAACCCGAGACCTTCCGCAAGATGCTCGTCGCCACCGGCAGCGACGTGCGGGTGATGTCGATCAAACTCGCCGACCGGCTGCACAACATGCGCACCCTCGGCGTGATGCGCCCGGAGAAGCAGGCGCGGATCGCCGGGGTCACCCGGGACGTCCTCATCCCGCTCGCCGAACGCCTCGGCGTGCAGGCGCTGAAGACCGAACTGGAGGACCTGGTCTTCGCCATCCTCCACCCCGAGGAGTACGCGCACACCAGGGAACTCATCGCCGAGAACGCGGCCCGCCCGGACGACCCCCTCGCCGAGGTCGCCGACGAGATGCGCGCGGTGCTGCGCGAGGCCGACATCAGCGCCGAAGTCCTCATCCGCCCCCGGCACTTCGTCTCCGTGCACCGAGTGGCCCGCAAACGCGGGCGGTTGCGCGGCGCCGACTTCGGCCGGCTGCTGGTGCTGGTGGGGGAGGACGCCGACTGTTACGGCGTGCTCGGCGAACTGCACACCTGTATGACGCCGGTGGTCTCGGAGTTCAAGGACTTCATCGCCGTACCGAAGTTCAACCTGTACCAGTCGCTGCACACCGCCGTCGCGCGCCCGGACGGCCAGGTGGTCGAAGTCCTCATCCGCACCCACCAGATGCACCAGGTCGCCGAGGCCGGTGTCGTCGCGCTCGGCAACCCCTACGCGCCCGGCGCCGACGATCCCGCCGACGGCGAGCGCGCCGACCCCACCCGCCCCGGCTGGCTCTCCCGCCTCCTGGAGTGGCAGCAGGCCGCGCCCGACCCCGACACCTTCTGGTCCACCCTGCGCGAGGACCTCGCCCAGGACCGCGAGATCACCGTCTTCCGCCCCGACGGCGGCACATTGGGCCTGCCCGAGGGCGCCACCTGCGTGGACGCGGCGTACGGGCAGTACGGCGAGGACGCGCACGCCTGTATCGGCGCCCGCGTCAACGGCCGCCTGGCGACCCTCAGCACCGTCCTCAAGGACGGCGACACGGTGGAACTCCTCATGGGCCAGGACCCCGCCTCGGAGCCGTCCCGCGAGTGGCTGGAGCACGCCCACACCCCGGCGGCCCGCATCGCCATCCAGCGGTGGCTGGCCACGCATCCCGACGGGGGAGCCCCGGCCGAGGAGCCGGGCGGCTACCGCGCCGCCTCCGGTCTCCCCGAGCGGCGCGCCGGCGGCACCGGGCCCGCCGGGCCCCCCGGAGGCGCCGACGTGCGCACCGACCCGCCCGGGGCCGCCGTCCGCCTCGCAGGGTGCTGTACGCCCGTGCCGCCGGACGAGATCACCGGTTTCCCGGTCCGCGGGGGAGTGGTGACCGTGCACCGCGTGGAGTGCGCGGCGGTGGCACACATGAAGAGCAAGGGGCGCGCGGAGACCGGGGTGCGCTGGGGGGACTCCACCGCGTGCCGGGTCACGCTGGTCGCCGAATCGTTCGGCCGCCCGCACCTGCTCGCCGACCTCACCGAGGCCATCGCCCTGGCGGGCGGCGACATCGTCTCCGCCACGGTGGAACCCCCGAGCCAGCAACGGGTGCGGCACACCTACACCCTGCAACTCCCCGACGCCGCGGGCCTGCCGGCCCTCATGCGCGCCATGCGCGACGTCCCCGGCGTCTACGACGTGGACCGCGCCCGGCATCAGTCACAGGGATGGTGAGAAGAGGCCGGCGCCCGGAGGCGGATCTGCGGAGAACGGCGGCCCCGGGACCATCCGTTCGGGTGGGACGGGTGCGCGTCGCCCCGGGGACGGGGGCGGGCGCTGGTAGCGGTGGTCCATGCTGCTCAACCCCCGCCGCCGGGGCGTCCCCGGCCCTGTCGCCCGGCGCCGGAAGGCCGTCCTGCTGGCCTCCGCCGCCACCCTGTGCTCCGTCTGCCTGGTCGCCGCCGCGGCGCCGCCCGTGCCGCTCGGCATCGGCGACCGGCTCTACCCGACCCTGGGCAACCCCGGCTACGACGTCACGTCGTACGACGTGGACCTCACCTATCCCGGCACCAACGACAAGCCGCTCCAGGCCGTCACCACCATCGACGCCTGGGTCACCGCCGACCTCGACCGCCTCAACCTGGACTTCGCGCACGGCACCGTGCGGTCCGTGAAGGTCGACGGGGTACCCGCGGAGTTCGCCGGTGCGGGCGAGGACCTGGTCGTCACCCCCGCCGAGCGCCTGCACCGGGGCGACTGGGTGCGGATCACCGTGCGGCACACCAGCGACCCCGTGCCCGCCGAGGACCAGAAGGGCGACGGCGGCTGGGTGCGCACCACCGACGGCCTCGTCATGGCGAACCAGGCCGACGCCGCCCACATGGTCTTCCCGTGCAACGACCACCCGTCCGACAAGGCGATGTTCACCTTCCGGGTCACCGCGCCGAACGCCTACACCGTGGTGGCCAACGGCCTGCCCGGCGGCATCCGGCGCGCGGGCGGGGAGACCACCTGGACCTACCGCACCCAGCACCCCATGGCCACCGAGCTGGCCCAGGTCTCCATCGGCCGCTCCGCCGTACCGCGCCGCGAGGGTCCCCACGGGCTGCCCCTGCGCGACGTGGTGCCCAGCGCAGACCGCGAGGCCCTCGAACCCTGGCTCGCCAGGACGCCCGACCAGATCGCCTGGATGGAGAGCAAGGTCGGCCGGTACCCGTTCGAGAACTACGGCGTGATCATGGCGAACGCCACCACCGGATTCGAACTGGAGACACAGACTCTCTCCCTGTTCGAGAAGAAGCTGTTCACCGACCCCGCCTACCCCGCCTGGTACGTCGAGTCGGTCATGGTGCACGAGCTGTCCCACCAGTGGTTCGGCGACAGCGTCAGCCCCCGCACCTGGTCCGACGTCTGGCTGAACGAGGGGCACGCGACCTGGTACGAGGCGCTGTACGCCGAGGAGAAGGCGCACCGCCCGATGGCCGACCGGATGAAGGCCGCCTACGCCGCCTCCGACGGCTGGCGCGCCGTGGGCGGGCCGCCCGCCCGGCCCAAGCCGCCGGTGCCCGGCCAGAAGATCAGCATCTTCCGGCCCAGCGTCTACGACGGCGCCGCCCTGGCCCTCTACGCCCTGCGCCAGGAGATCGGTCGCCCCGCCTTCGAGCGCCTGGAGCGGCTCTGGGTCCGCGACCACCGCGACTCCGACGCCTCCACCGGCGATTTCATCGAGCTGGCCTCCGCCGTCGCCGGCCGCGACCTCGGCGGCTTCCTGCACGCCTGGCTCTACGACGAGAAGACCCCGCCGATGCCCGGCCACCCGGACTGGAAGCCGGACCCGAGCGTGAAGGCGGCGCAGCGGCCGGCCCACAAGTGACCGCGAGGGGCCGCGCCGGGACCCGGGATAACACCGTGACGGGACGCGCCGCCTCGTGCGACCATCTTCGGGTCGGCGCGGCACGGGACACGGGAATCTCCCGGGGTACCCGTGTGTTGTTCCCTGTGAGCGGCACGCCGTGACCGTCGTGCCGACGCCGTAACGACTCCCATCGACGTAAGGATCCAATGACCTCCTCTTCTTCCCCTTCCCAGGACGCCAAGCGCCTCGCGCACGCCTACCCCGAGGGTCTTCGGGCCGATGCCCTGATGGAAGAGGACGTCGCCTGGAGCCACGAGATCGACGGCGAGCGGGACGGAGACCAGTTCGACCGGTCCGAGCGCGCGGCCCTGCGCCGCGTGGTGGGCCTGTCCACCGAGCTGGAGGACGTCACCGAGGTCGAGTACCGGCAGCTCCGCCTGGAGCGGGTCGTGCTCGTCGGCGTGTGGACCACCGGCACCGCACAGGACGCGGACAACTCCCTCGCGGAGCTGGCCGCCCTCGCGGAGACCGCGGGCGCGCTCGTGCTCGACGGCGTCATCCAGCGCCGCGACAAGCCCGACGCGGCCACCTACATCGGCTCCGGCAAGGCCGCCGAGCTGCGCGACATCGTCCTCGAGACCGGCGCGGACACCGTGATCTGCGACGGTGAGCTGAGCCCCGGCCAGCTGATCCAGCTGGAGGACGTCGTCAAGGTCAAGGTCATCGACCGTACGGCCCTGATCCTCGACATCTTCGCCCAGCACGCCAAGTCCCGCGAGGGCAAGGCACAGGTCGCCCTCGCCCAGATGCAGTACATGCTGCCGAGGCTGCGCGGCTGGGGCCAGTCGCTGTCCCGGCAGATGGGTGGCGGTCGCGGTGGCCTCGCCACGCGTGGTCCCGGTGAGACCAAGATCGAGACGGACCGGCGCCGGATCCGCGAGAAGATGGCGAAGATGCGCCGGGAGATCGCGGACATGAAGACCGGCCGCGAGATCAAGCGCCAGGAGCGCCGCCGCAACAAGGTGCCCTCCGTCGCCATCGCGGGCTACACCAACGCCGGCAAGTCCTCCCTGCTCAACCGGCTCACCGGCGCCGGCGTCCTGGTCGAGAACGCGCTGTTCGCGACCCTGGACCCGACCGTGCGCCGCGCGGAGACCCCGAGCGGGCGGCTGTACACCCTGGCGGACACCGTCGGCTTCGTCCGGCACCTGCCCCACCACCTGGTCGAGGCGTTCCGCTCCACCATGGAGGAGGTCGGCGACTCCGACCTGATCCTGCACGTGGTGGACGGCTCGCACCCCGTCCCGGAGGAGCAGCTGGCCGCCGTGCGCGAGGTCATCCGGGACGTCGGCGCCACCGACGTGCCCGAGATCGTCGTGATCAACAAGGCGGACGCCGCCGACCCGCTGGTCCTCCAGCGGCTGCTCAGGGTCGAGAAGCGCGCCATCGCGGTCTCGGCCCGCACCGGCCAGGGCATCGCCGAACTGCTCGCCCTGATCGACGACGAGCTGCCCCGCCCCTCGGTCGAGATCGAGGCGCTGGTGCCGTACACCCACGGCAAGCTCGTCGCCCGCGCCCACACCGAGGGCGAGGTGATCTCCGAGGAGCACACCGCGGAGGGCACCCTGCTCAAGGTCCGGGTGCACGAGGAGCTGGCCGCGGACCTGGCGCCGTACACGCCGGTCTCCGCGGGCTGACCCACCGCGACACCAAGGCCCGCCACCCCCTCGGGGTGGCGGGCCTTCGTCATCGTGCGGCCGTGGCCGGCGCCGCCCCGGCCTGCGACCGGGCTATCGCCCGGCGAACTTCTCGCTCACCGACTGGTACACGCCCTTGGCGACGTCGCCCAGCCGGGGACCCGCCAGCCAGCCCGCGGTCACCGGGCCGATCGAGGTGTTGGACACCAGTTTCGGCTTGCCGTCCGCGCCGGTCTCCACCCAGCCGCCGCCGGAGGCGCCACCGGTCATCGAGCAGCCGATCCGGTACATCGTCGGGGCGGACCGGTCGATCGACAGCCGGCCCGGCTTGTCCTCGCACCGGTACAGCAGCTGACCGTCGTACGGCGGCGCCGCCGGGTACCCCGACGCCGTCATGGTCCGCACCTTCGGCACGGCCGGCGCGTCGAAGTCGACGGGGAGCGCCCCGCCGACCGTCTCCTCAAGCGACTTGCCGCCGCTGCCCTGCTCCGGCGTCACATGGATGACCGCGAAGTCGTACGGGGCCCCGTTGCCTCCCGTCTCGCCGCCCTGGTCGATCCACTGCTGGGAGGTCTGCGCGGCATCCGCCCACCAGACGCCGTACGGGGCGATGTCGGACCGGGCGGCGTTCTGCAGCTGGTCGACGGACTTGGCCGCGTTGTTGTACGACGGCACGAAGGCGAGGTTGCGGTACCAGCCGCCGCTCTTGCCCGCGTGCACGCAGTGGCCCGCCGTCCAGACGAGGTTGGACTTGCCCGGGTGCGCCGGATCCTCCACGACCGTGCCCGAGCACACCATGTGGCCCTCGGGGGAGTCGAAGAACACCTTGCCCGAGGTGGCCGCGTTCACGTGGTACGGGGCCGCCACCTGCCGCGCCTGCACCGGGGCCGGCGTCGGGTCGGTCACGCCCTGGTCACCGGAGATGTCGTTGTCGTCGACGCCCTTGTCCGGGTCGCCCGCGTGCCGCATCCGGTTCGGGTCCCACAGGCCCTTGATGATCGGGTTGATGAAGTCGTTGGCCTCGCGCAGCCAGTCCTTTCTGTTCCAGTCCTTCCAGGCGCCGTTCTTCCACTTGTCGACGTCGATCCCGTGCTCCTTCAGCTTTTGCTTCAGGTCGTCCGGGATCCTGACCTTGCCGTCGCCGCTGCCCGCAGCGGCGGCGGAGGCGGACGGGTTGCCGTCGGCCTGGTCGTCGCCCCCGCAGGCGGTGGCGGTCAGCGCCAGCGCCGAGGCGAGGGCGACCGCCGCCAGCGAGGACGAGGCGCGGCGGGTGCGACGGCCCCTCCCCTGCCGGGCGGTGGACGACGGCCGTATGGATCGCATGCTCTTGACTCCCCGTGTGAAGACGGAACTCGGCGCTCGGCCGTGACACCCGCCGCCCGCCGACGGCGAGTTCGGACCGGTGCCACGACCTTCTCGGAACGGCATCACACCCTATGCGTTCGCCGTGGGCGACTCCCGCCGGAACGGCAACGGTTTCGCTACGAGCGCGCGCCGCCGACACGCATCGATCCGGAGGAAAGCCGTAACCCGGCGCGCGATGAACGGTTGTAGGCGATGGGTGCACAGCGGGAGGGCAGCGAGTCGTGGCCGTTACGGAGTCGAGGGCGGAAGACGCGCACGAGGGGATCCTGCGGCGCCAGTCGGCGCGCGAGTCCTCGGCGCGCACCTATGCGCGGGCCCTGCCCATCGTGCCGGTGCGGGCGCGGGGGCTCACCATCGAGGGCGCCGACGGCCGCCGTTACCTGGACTGCCTCTCCGGCGCCGGCACCCTCGCCCTCGGCCACAACCACCCGGTGGTGTTGCAGGCCATCCGCCAAGTCCTGGACTCCGGCGCTCCATTGACCGTCCTGGACCTCGCGACACCGGTCAAGGACGCCTTCGTCACCGAGCTGTTCCGCACCCTGCCGCCGGGCCTCGCGGACCGGGCCCGCGGGCAGTTCTGCGGACCGGCCGGCACGGACGCCGTGGAGGCCGCGCTCAAACTGGTGCGGGCCGCGACCGGGCGCGGCGCGATCCTCGCCTTCACCGGCGCGTACCACGGCATGACCGCCGGCGCCCTCGCCGCCTCCGGCGGTGCGCGGGAGGTCCGGGCCGTCCGGCTGCCCTACCCGCAGGACTACCGCTGCCCGTTCGGCGTCGGCGGCCCGCGCGGCGCCGAACTCGGCGCCCGCTGGACCGAGTCGCTCCTGGACGACCCCAAGTCCGGTGTGCCGCTGCCCGCCGGGATGATCCTCGAACCGGTGCAGGGCGAGGGCGGGGTGCTCCCGGCCCCGGACGACTGGCTGCGCCGGATGCGCCGGATCACCGCGGACCGGGGCGTCCCGCTGATCGCCGACGAGGTGCAGACCGGCGTGGGCCGCACCGGCGCCTTCTGGGCCGTCGACCACAGCGGGATCACCCCCGACGTCATGGTGCTCTCCAAGGCCATCGGCGGCAGCCTCCCGCTGGCCGTGCTCGTCTACCGTGACGACCTCGACGTCTGGGAGCCCGGCGCCCACGCGGGCACCTTCCGCGGCAACCAGCTGGCCATGGCCGCGGGGACCGCGACGCTGTCGTACGTCCGTGAGAACGGGCTCGCCGAGCGGGCGGGGCGGCTGGGCGCCCGGATGCTGGCGAGACTCCGGTCGGAGATCGGCGGGTTGGCGTGCGTGGGCGAGGTGCGGGGGCGGGGGCTGATGATCGGGGTGGAGATGGTGGAGCCGGCTGCCGACGGGCCGGCCCGCGGGGCGGGCGACGCCGTGGATGCGGAAGCCGTTCCGGGCGGCGGGGACTTCGCCGCGCACGGCCCGTACGCGGCGCCGCCCGGACCGGAGCCCGCCGGGGTCCCGTGTCCCGCCGCGCCCGAACTCGCCGCGGCCGTACGGCGGGAGTGCCTGCGGCGCGGGCTCATCGTGGAACTCGGCGGCCGGCACGGCGCCGTGGTCCGGCTGCTGCCACCGCTCACGATCAGCGACGAACAGGCCACGGCCGTACTGGACCGGCTGACCGACGCGGTGGCGACGGTGGCCCGCGACCACGAGACCTGCGGCCCGCCCGGGCCCAGACGAGGGGACGCGGCACCGTGCCGGGGGTGACGGCGCCCGGCCGGCCCGGCACGACCGCGCCCGGCGGGTCCGGGGCGACCGTGCCGCGCCGTGCCGGGAGATCCGGTCCGCCGTGGGATGGGCTCACCCCGGCCCCGCCCCCCGGCTCCGACGGCCACGGCGCGCCGGCCCGCCGAGGTGGTCCGGTGCCGCGCCCGGCTTGAGGGGCGCGACCGGCACGCTCGTCCGCCCGAGGCCGGGACCCGCGGCGCGTCCCGGGGCCCCGCAAGGGCAGCCGCCGCCCGCGCCGTCCGACCAGCTCCGGGCCGAGCCCCGCCCCGGCCCGCGCGGGGCCGCCCTCCGAAGCCGCCCGTCCGACCCGCCCGTCCAGACCGCTCCGTCATCCGCCCCGCCCCGAGGACCCCCATGAACGCCACCCCCGCCCCCGAGGAACACGGAGCGTCCGGCTCCCGTGCCCCCGTCACCGAGTCGGTTCCGCAGCAGCGCAGGCGGCACGCGGCCCCCGTTCGGCGGACCGAGCCGGGCTCGGCCCCCGTTCGGCGGACCGAGCCCGGCGCCGACGCGCTGGACGATCGCGAACCGGGCGCCGCGGCGCAGTCCGCCGCCGTGGAGAACCTGCTGCGCTGCTGGGTCCGCGAGACCGGTCTGCGCGCCCCCGCCGACGGCACCCTGCGCATCCCGCTCCCCGCCAGCGGTGCCGGTCTGCTCGTCCCGGTCCGCTACTGGTCCCCGACCGGCTGGCACCGCTTCGGACCGCCCCGGCTCGCCGAGGCGCCCGAGGCCGCCCCGCCCGTCGACGCCGTCACCCTCGCGGCGCTGCTCACCAGGGAGGGCCCCGCCGCCGACGACGGCGATCTCGTGGCCCGGGTCGCCGACAGCCTGCGCCGTACCGCCACCTTCATCCGCGACCGGCGCGCGCACCCCGCCGACGGCCCCGACCTCTTCCTCAACGCCGAACAGGCCCTCCTCCTCGGCCACCCCCTGCACCCGACACCCAAGAGCCGGGAGGGGCTGACCGAGGGGGAGGCCGCGCTGTACTCACCGGAGACGCGCGGAGCCTTTCCGCTGCACTGGATGGCCGTGGCCCCCGCCCTGCTCGCCACCGACTCGGCCTGGACCGAGCGCGGGCGCCCCGTCCCCGCCGACCGGCTCACCCGGCACCTCGCGGGCATCGCGCTGCCCCTGCCCGACGGCCACACCGCCCTGCCCCTGCACCCCTGGCAGGCCCGCGAGGTACGGCACCGCCCGGCCGTCGCCGCCCTGCTCGACTCGGGACTGCTCAGGGACCTCGGCCCGCACGGACCCGCCTGGCATCCCACCTCCTCCGTCCGCACCGTCCACCGCTGCGGCGCCCCCGCGATGCTCAAGCTGTCGCTGGGCCTGCGGATCACCAACTCCCGCCGGGAGAACCTGCGCAAGGAACTGCGCCGCGGCGTCGAGGTGCACCGGCTGCTGCGCACCGGACTGTCCAGGCGGTGGGCCGCCGCGCACCCCGGCTTCGACATCGTGCGCGACCCGGCTTGGCTGGCCGTGGACGACCCGGACGGCCGGCCCGTGCCCGGACTGGACGTCGTGATCCGGCACAACCCGTTCACCCCGGCCGACGACGTCGGCTGCCTCGCCGGGCTCGTCTCGCCCCGGCCGCTCGCCGAACCGGCCTTGGGCGCCGCGGCCGGCGGGCATCCGCCGGCCATGCGGTCCCGGCTGTCCGTGCTGGTGGCGCGGCTCGCCGTACGCACCGGCCGGCCCCCGGCAGCCGTCGCCACCGAGTGGTTCCTGCGCTATCTGGAACAGGTCGTCCGTCCGGTGTTCTGGCTGGACGCGGAGGCCGGCGTCGCCCTGGAAGCCCACCAGCAGAACACCCTGGTCCTGCTCGACGGCGACGGCTGGCCCGCGGGCGGCCGCTACCGCGACAACCAGGGCTACTACTTCCGCGAGTCCCGGCGCGCCGAACTCGCCGCCCGGCTGCCCGGCATCGGCGAGCACAGCGACACCTTCGTGGCGGACGAGGTCGCCGACGAACGCCTCGCCTACTACCTCGCCGTCAACAACGTCCTCGGCCTGATCGGCGCCTTCGGCTCCCAGCACCTCGCCGACGAGCGGCTGCTCCTCGCCGCCTTCCGCCGCTTCCTGGCCGGCCTCGCCACCGGACCCGCGGCCCTGCGCACCCCCGTGCCCGGCCGGCTGCTCGACTCGCCCACCCTGCGCTGCAAGGCCAATCTGCTGACGCGGCTGCATGGCATGGACGAACTCGTCGGCCCGGTCGACACCCAGTCCGTCTACGTCACCATCGACAACCCCCTGCACCCTTGAGCCACTTCGTCAGCGCAGAGCGGAGCGCACCGTGTCTCCCACCCTCGCGGCCACCGATCTCCTCGACCGCCTCCACGACTGGGGTCCCGTGCACACCCCCGTCGGCGTCTTCCGGTTGACGCCCGTACTGCTCGACCGGGACCTGCCCCTGGTGCACGGCTGGATGTGCGACCCGGCCGTCGCCGAGTTCTGGGAACTGGCCGGGCCCCGCCGCCTGACCGAGGAGCACATGCGGGCCCAACTCGACGGCGACGGACGCAGCGTGCCCTGCCTGGGCGTGCTGGACGGCACCCCGATGAGCTACTGGGAGATCTACCGCGCGGACCTGGACCCGCTCGCCCGCCACTGCCCGGTCGGGCCGCACGACACCGGGATCCACCTCCTCCTCGGCGGTGCCGGGGACCGGGGCCGGGGACTGGGCTCCGCCCTGCTCCGGGCCGTGGCCGACCTCGTCCTGGACCGGCGGCCGCACTGCGCGCGGGTCGTGGCGGAACCGGACCTGCGCAACACCCCGTCCGTCGCCGCGTTCCTTCGCGCCGGGTTCCGGTACGCGGCCGAGGCCGACCTGCCCGGCAAGCGGGCCGCGCTGATGATCAGGGACCGGGAGCTGCGCGATGTGCTGTAGCGACAGGTGATCGGGGGGTCACCATGGGTGGGAACGGCATCCGTTTGTCGGTGCCGGGCCGTAGGGTTGGTCGGGCTATGACGAAGCCCTCACTCTCCGAACTCCTGCATGCCGCCGTCGCCGCCGTCGGCGGCACGGAGCGCCCCGGCCAGGTGACCATGGCCGAATCGGTCGCCGAGGCGATCGACGACGGATCCCATCTGCTGGTCCAGGCCGGCACCGGCACCGGAAAGTCGCTGGGCTACCTCGTGCCCGCGCTCGCGCACGGAGAACGGGTGGTCGTGGCGACGGCCACGCTCGCGCTCCAGCGCCAGCTGGTCGAGCGCGACCTGCCGCGCACCGTGGACGCCCTGCATCCGCTGCTGCGCCGCCGCCCGGAGTTCGCGATGCTCAAGGGCCGCTCCAACTACCTCTGCCTGCACCGCCTGCACGAGGGCATGCCCCAGGACGAGGAGGACGGCCTCTTCGACCAGTTCGAGGCCGCCGCGCCCACCAGCAAGCTGGGCCAGGACCTGCTGCGGCTGCGGGACTGGTCGGACGAGACGGAGACCGGTGACCGCGACGACCTCACCCCGGGCGTCTCGGACCGCGCCTGGGCGCAGGTGTCGGTGTCCTCGCGGGAGTGCCTCGGCGCCACGAAGTGCGCGTACGGCGCCGAGTGCTTCGCCGAGGCGGCCCGGGAGCGCGCCAAGCTCGCCGAGGTGGTGGTCACCAACCACGCGCTGCTGGCCATCGACGCCATCGAGGGCGCCCCGGTGCTGCCCCAGCACGAGGTGCTGATCGTGGACGAGGCACACGAACTGGTCTCCCGGGTCACCGGCGTCGCCACCGGCGAGCTGACCCCGGGCCAGGTCAACCGTGCCGTGCGCCGCGCCGCGAAGCTCGTCAACGAGAAGGCCGCCGACCAGTTGCAGACCGCCGCCGAGGGCTTCGAGCGGCTGATGGAGCTGGCGCTGCCCGGACGGCTGGAGGAGATCCCGGAGGACCTGGGGTACGCCCTGATGACGCTTCGGGACGCCGCCCGTACGGTGATCTCCGCGATCGGCGCCACCCGTGACAAGTCGGTCCAGGACGAGGACGCCGTCCGCAAGCAGGCCCTGGCCTCGGTCGAGACGGTCCACGACGTGGCGGAACGGGTGCTGAACGGCTCCGAGTGGGACGTCGTCTGGTACGAACGCCACGACCGCTTCGGCGCCTCCCTGCGCGTCGCCCCCATGTCGGTCTCGGGCCTGCTCAGGGAGAAGCTGTTCGCCGACCGCGCCGTGATCCTCACCTCCGCCACGCTCAAACTGGGCGGCGACTTCAACGGCGTCGGCGCCTCGCTGGGGCTCGGCCCGGAGGGCATGGAGGGCGACGACCTGCCGCAGTGGAAGGGCGTCGACGTCGGCTCGCCGTTCGACTACCGCAAACAGGGCATCCTGTACGTCGCCAAGCACCTGGCCCGGCCCGCGCGGGACGGCGAGCGGGGCGACATGCTCGACGAGCTGACGGAGCTGATCCAGGCGGCCGGTGGCCGCACCCTCGGGCTGTTCTCGTCCATGCGCGCGGCCCAGCTCGCCGCCGAGGAGCTGCGTTCGCGCATTCCCGAGTACCCGATTTTGCTCCAGGGCGAGGAGACGCTCGGCGAGCTGATCAAGAACTTCGCGGCCGACCCCAGGACCTGCCTGTTCGGCACGCTGTCGCTGTGGCAGGGCGTCGATGTGCCCGGACCCAGCTGCCAGCTGGTCGTCATGGACAAGATCCCGTTCCCGCGTCCCGACGATCCGCTGATGAGCGCCCGGCAGAAGGCGGTGGAGGACGCGGGCGGCAACGGTTTCATGGCGGTGGCCGCCACCCATGCCGCCCTGCTGATGGCGCAGGGCGCCGGCCGGCTGGTGCGCGCCTCGGGGGACCGGGGTGTGGTCGCCGTACTGGACCAACGCCTCGCCACGGCGCGGTACGGCTCCTATCTCAAGGCCTCGCTGCCGGACTTCTGGTACACCACGGACCGCGACCAGGTGCGCAGGTCGCTCGCGGCGATCGACGCGGCGGCGAAGCAGACGGAGGCCGCGGGAGCCGAGTGAGCGGGGCCCGCGGCACAAGGCAGGGCCCCGGAACCGGCGCAGGGGTTCCGGGGCCCGGTCAGGGAGGGCGAGCGGGGTCCGCTCGCCGCGGGCGTCACACGCGCCGCAGTACGGCGACCACCTTGCCCAGGATGGTGGCGTCGTCGCCGGGGATGGGCTCGTAGGCCGCGTTGTGCGGGAGGAGCCAGACGTGGCCGTCCTCGCGCTTGAAGCGCTTCACGGTGGCCTCGCCGTCGAGCATGGCGGCCACGATGTCGCCGTTCTCGGCGACCGGCTGGCGGCGGACGGTGACCCAGTCGCCGTCACAGATCGCCGCCTCGATCATGGAGTCGCCGACGACCTTGAGGACGAACAGCTCGCCGTCGCCGACGAGCTGGCGGGGGAGAGGGAAGACGTCCTCGACGGACTCCTCCGCGAGGATCGGGCCACCGGCGGCGATCCGGCCGACCAGCGGGACGTACGACGCGGCGGGCTTGCCGCTGGTGTCCGTGGGCTGCACGGACACGGCCTGGTCGGAGCCGCGCACCTCGTACGCGCGCGGACGGTGCGGGTCGCGGCGCAGGAAGCCCTTGCGCTCCAGTGCCATCAGCTGGTGTGCCACGGAGGAGGTGCTGGAGAGGCCGACGGCCTGGCCGATCTCCCGCATCGACGGCGGGTAGCCCCGCCGCTGCACCGAGTCCCTGATGACCTCGATCACCCGGCGCTGCCGGTCCGTGAGCCCCGAGCTGTCAGCCCGGATGCCTGGAGGTCGGCCCGGCAGGGAGCGCTTGTGTCCCTCGGGATTCGCGGCTTCGTTCATCGCGTGTACCGGCTCGACTCGGCCCTGGGAGCGGTCCTGGGCGGTGATGGTGGCACTGTCTGCGGTGGTGGTCACGTCGGCCCCTCTCGATGGTCTCCCTGCTGGACAACGGTAGTTGCTTTCGAAAGGTTGCGCCAAACACACGTTCGAGTGAAAAACAGCGATTCACCTGTTGCGATCGTGTGTTTCGGTGTATGGGCTGACGCGGCACCGGGCGGGCAAAAGCGTTCTCTGTTGTACGTTGATGGTCTGCCCCGCCGGGGTTGCCGACCTCGTGGGTGCTTCCCCAGTCTGCCATCCGGAGCCCGGCCCGCCGGGACCAGGGGGCCGTTCTGCGCCGGAGTCCTACGCATCCTCCGTGCGGCGCCCACCGTATCTCCGTAAGCGTCACAGCGGTACGGACGCGCGCCCGCGTGTCCTTCCGGCCGCCCTTGCGGCGGCCGTTCCCGCGCGACACGCGATCCGGCCTCGAAGAATGAGTCGATCCCCACATGTAGTGGTTGGATGGCTACAGCAGCCCACAAGTTGTGGTCCCCCCGGTCGGGGGCGGCTCTACGATCGCCTATGCTTAGGGCTGCTTCGCGGGGCCCGTGGGACTCGTGAGGCCATCGAGTCTGCTGTGAGGAGGGTTGGAGATCATGCACTGCCCCTTCTGCAGGCACCCCGACAGCCGCGTGGTCGACAGCCGTACGACCGACGACGGCACGTCGATCCGCAGGCGCCGCCAGTGCCCCGACTGCTCCCGTCGTTTCACGACCGTGGAGACGTGCTCGCTCATGGTGGTGAAGCGGTCCGGAGTCACCGAGCCCTTCAGTCGTACGAAGGTCATCAACGGTGTGCGCAAGGCGTGCCAGGGGCGGCCCGTCACCGAGGACGCGCTGGCCCAGCTCGGCCAGCGGGTCGAGGAGGCGGTGCGGGCCACCGGCAGCGCCGAGCTGACCACCCATGACGTGGGCCTGGCCATACTCGGCCCGTTGCAGGAGCTCGACCTCGTCGCCTATCTGCGGTTCGCCTCGGTCTACCGGGCGTTCGACTCGCTCGATGACTTCGAGGCCGCGATCGCGGAACTGAGGCAGACGGCGCAGGGTCCCGCGGCGGACGAGGACGGCGAGACGGACACGGCGGCGGGATGCCGGGAGGACAAGCGCGGGACGGGCGGGGCCGGCCAGGTCCCCGAACCCGCGCACGCCGCCGACTGAGCGGTGCGGAGACCGGGAGAGGGCCCGGACTCCTGCCGCGAGGCGGCAACCGAAGACCTGTTGCGGGCGGCAGCTGAGGGTGCCCGCGACACATGACAGAACACCGTGCCACGGGAACAAACGGGGCACTTCAGGGCGTTTTTGCCCGTACAGGGAGGCGGCATGACAGAGACGGCGAGCGGTCCGGCACGAGGTTCCCGCGCCAAGGGCGGCAAGGCGGGAAACAAGGGACTGCACATCGAGCGCATCCACACCACGCCCGGCGTACACCCGTACGACGAGGTCGAGTGGGTGAGCCGTGACGTCGTCATGACCAACTGGCGCGACGGCTCGGTCAACTTCGAGCAGCGTGGCGTCGAGTTCCCCGAATTCTGGTCGGTGAACGCGGTCAACATCGTCACCAGCAAGTACTTCCGGGGTGCCGTCGGCACCCCGCAGCGCGAGACCAGCCTCAAGCAGCTGATCGACCGCATCGTGAAGACGTACCGGAAGGCCGGCGAGGACCACAAGTACTTCGCCTCGCCCGCCGACGCCGAGATCTTCGAGCACGAGCTGGCCTACGCCCTCCTGCACCAGATCTTCAGCTTCAACAGCCCCGTGTGGTTCAACGTGGGCACGGCGCAGCCGCAGCAGGTCTCGGCCTGCTTCATCCTGTCCGTCGACGACTCCATGGAGTCGATCCTCGACTGGTACAAGGAAGAGGGGATGATCTTCAAGGGCGGCTCCGGTGCCGGCCTGAACCTCTCCCGCATCCGCTCCTCCAAGGAGCTGCTGTCCTCCGGCGGCAACGCCTCCGGCCCGGTCTCCTTCATGCGCGGCGCCGACGCCTCCGCCGGCACCATCAAGTCCGGTGGCGCCACCCGCCGCGCGGCCAAGATGGTCGTGCTCGACGTCGACCACCCCGACATCGAGGACTTCATCGAGACCAAGGTCAAGGAGGAGGAGAAGATCCGCGTCCTGCGCGACGCGGGCTTCGACATGGACCTGGGCGGGGACGACATCACCTCCGTCCAGTACCAGAACGCCAACAACTCGGTCCGGGTGAACGACGAGTTCATGAAGGCGGTCGAGGAGGGCGGCAACTTCGGGCTGCGCGCCCGGATGACCGGTGAGGTCATCGAGGAGGTCGACGCCAAGGCGCTCTTCCGCAAGATCGCCGAGGCCGCCTGGGCCTGCGCCGACCCGGGCATCCAGTACGACGACACGATCAACAACTGGCACACCTGCCCCGAGTCCGGCCGGATCACCGCGTCGAACCCGTGCAGCGAGTACATGCACCTGGACAACACGTCCTGCAACCTGGCCTCGCTGAACCTGATGAAGTTCCTCAAGGACGACGGCCAGGGCCACCAGTCCTTCCAGACCGAGCGGTTCCAGAAGGTCGTCGAGCTGGTCATCACCGCGATGGACATCTCGATCTGCTTCGCGGACTTCCCGACCCAGAAGATCGGCGAGAACACCCGCGCCTTCCGCCAGCTCGGCATCGGCTACGCCAACCTCGGCGCCCTGCTGATGGCCACCGGTCACGCGTACGACTCCGACGGCGGCCGCGCGCTGGCCGGCGCCATCACCTCCCTGATGACCGGCACGGCCTACCGCCGCTCCGCGGAACTGGCCGCGGTCGTCGGCACCTACGACGGCTACGCCCGCAACGCCGACGCCCACAAGCGCGTCATGAAGCAGCACGCCGACGCCAACGGCACGGCCGTGCGCATGGACGACCTGGACACCCCGGTGTGGGCCGCCGCCACGGAGGCATGGCAGGACGTGCTGCGCCTCGGCGAGAAGAACGGCTTCCGCAACTCCCAGGCGTCCGTCCTCGCCCCGACCGGCACCATCGGTCTGGCGATGTCCTGCGACACCACCGGTGTCGAGCCCGACCTCGCGCTGGTGAAGTTCAAGAAGCTGGTCGGCGGCGGCTCGATGCAGATCGTCAACGGCACCGTCCCGCAGGCCCTGCGCCGCCTGGGCTACCAGGAGGAGCAGATCGAGGCGATCGTCGCCCACATCGCCGAGAACGGCAATGTGATCGACGCCCCCGGTCTCAAGCAGGAGCACTACGAGGTGTTCGACTGCGCCATGGGCGAGCGCGCCATCTCCCCGATGGGTCACGTCCGCATGATGGCCGCGATCCAGCCGTGGATCTCCGGCGCCATCTCCAAGACGGTCAACATGCCGGAGACGGCGACCGTCGAGGAGGTCGAGGAGATCTACTTCGAGGCCTGGAAGCTCGGCGTCAAGGCGCTCGCGATCTACCGCGACAACTGCAAGGTCGGCCAGCCGCTGTCCGCCAAGAAGAAGGACGAGAAGGCCGAGATCACCGAGAAGGCCGAGGACACGATCCGCACGGCGGTCGAGAAGGTCGTCGAGTACCGTCCGGTCCGCAAGCGCCTCCCGAAGGGACGTCCCGGCATCACCACGTCCTTCACCGTCGGCGGTGCCGAGGGCTACATGACGGCCAACTCCTACCCGGACGACGGCCTCGGCGAGGTCTTCCTGAAGATGTCGAAGCAGGGCTCCACCCTCGCCGGCATGATGGACGCCTTCTCCATCGCCGTCTCCGTCGGCCTCCAGTACGGCGTGCCGCTGGAGACCTACGTCTCGAAGTTCACCAACATGCGCTTCGAGCCTGCCGGTATGACGGACGACCCGGACGTGCGGATGGCGCAGTCCATCGTGGACTACATCTTCCGCCGCCTGGCGCTGGACTTCCTGCCCTTCGAGACCCGCTCCGCGCTCGGCATCCACTCCGCCGAGGAGCGCCAGCGTCACCTGGAGACCGGTTCGTACGAGCCGGCCGACGACGAGGTCGACGTGGAGGGCCTGGCGCAGTCCGCGCCGCGTGCCCAGGAGCTGAAGGCCGTCGCCGCGCCGAAGGCCGAGACCGAGGCGGCCAAGCCCGCCCCGAAGCAGGCCCACACCAGCGCCGAGCTGGTCGAGATGCAGCTGGGCATCCAGGCCGACGCCCCGCTGTGCTTCTCCTGCGGTACGAAGATGCAGCGCGCCGGTTCCTGCTACATCTGCGAGGGCTGCGGCTCCACCAGCGGTTGCAGCTGACGGACTGCCGCTGAGGCGCTGAAGCGCTGAAGTGAGGGGCGCCGACCACCGGTCGGCGCCCCTCACACGTGCACCAGGTGTCGTTCAGGACTGGTGGGCCCGCCCCATGACATGGGTGAACGTGTCCGGGTCCTCGTCGAAGCCGTGGACGCCCGGCCGGAAGTTCCACTCGCCCGCCTCGTTGCGCACGAACTCCGCGAGGGTGGCCGCCGTTGCGTCGCGGACCGAGGTGAAGTCGTCCTCGGACAGCACCGTGTAGCCCTCCCGTACGCGCATGGCCGGGTTCAGCACCTCGCCGAACGTACGGCGTACGGGCTGCTGCTGGATGACGGCGCCCACCACCACGCGCGTGTACCGCTCGCTGAGCCGGTCCAGCTCCAGGGTCATGACCTCGTCCCAGCCGAAGCCGCGGCCGTCGGTGCTGTCCCGGTTGAGGAAGATGGTGCCGTCCGGCGAACGGCTGTCGAAGTGCACCAGATACGCCGGAGCGCCGTAGGCGTCGCGCGACTCGAACGTCGCGGCGATGATGTCGAGGTCGGTGGGCGCCTGTCCGGTGGGACTGGGGTCCCACTTGAGCGCGACCTCGACCTTGTGCAGTCCCTTGCTGAATCCGGTCACCGGGCCTCCCCTTCCCTGTGGGCACGTCGTCCCCAACTCCCCTGAGGTCGGGGATGCTTGCCCATCGTGCCACGCACACGGGGGTGTGCGCGCGGGCGAACTCCCGCGGAGCGTGACCGGCGCCACGTCCGGTGGCCTTACGATGGCGCGGTGCTGGTCAAGTGGATTCGCTGCACCGTGGTGGACCGCCGGGGGTTCGAGCGGGGGCAGCGGAAATGGGCGGGGCTTCTGGGTGAGCCGGGATTCCGGGGACAGGGCGGAGGATGGAGCCGGCATCGGCCGGGCGTGGCGCACATCGTCGCCTTCTGGGAGAGCCGTGCCTTCTACGACTCCTTCATGGCCCGCTCGCACGACCGGCTGGCGGCGGCCCAGTCCGGCACGTTCAAGGACGCCCAGGTCAAGCTGTTCGAGTACCGCTTCGACGTGAAGACGGGCTTCGAGCCGCGGTTCACCGACGCCGATCTGCTCAGGCTGGCCCACTGCCGGGTCCACGAGGAGCGGGTGGAGCACTTCACGCTGATGCAGGAGAAGGTCTGGAACCCGGCCGTTGCGGGCTCGCCGGGGATGATCCGCGGGATGTTCGGCGAGGCGCCCGGGCAGGAGTTCCTGATCCTTTCGATGTGGCGGGCGGCGGCCGAGCACGGCAAGTACCGCACCGAACGGGTGGAACGGCTCGCGCTGCGCGCCCAGACCGAGGCGGACATCGCGGCGCTCACCGGGGACATCGTGGACATGGAGCCGTCCTGGACGGTGTGAGCGAGCCGCTCCCTCCTGCCGGCCTTGTCGGCGGGAGGTCGGTCCGGAATTCCAACCGAGCTGGTTGGAAAATCAAACTTGTGACCTACGCTGTATGGGCCCGGTCCGGGTGCCCGCCCGCGCGTCGCTCGATCTAGGGTTTTGGCATGGCACGACCACGGCGCATCGTTCTTGTCCGGCACGGCGAGTCGACGGGCAACATCGACGACTCCGTGTACGAGCGGGAGCCGGACCACGCCCTGGCGCTGACCGAGCGCGGCCGGCGGCAGGCCGAGGAGACCGGCAAACGGCTCCGTGAGCTGTTCGGCCCGGAGCGCGTGAGCGTGTACGTCTCGCCGTACCGCCGTACCCACGAGACACTGCGCGCCTTCCAGCTCGACCCCGACCTCATACGCGTGCGCGAGGAACCCCGGCTGCGCGAGCAGGACTGGGGCAACTGGCAGGACCGCGACGACGTCCGGCTGCAGAAGGCCTACCGCGACGCCTACGGCCACTTCTTCTTCCGGTTCCCGCAGGGCGAGTCCGGGGCCGACGTCTACGACCGGGTCGGCGGCTTCCTGGAGAGCCTCTTCCGCAGCTTCGAGGCGCCGGACCACCCGCCCAACGTGCTGCTGGTGACCCATGGACTGGCGATGCGGCTGTTCTGCATGCGCTGGTTCCACTGGACGGTCGCCGAGTTCGAGTCGCTGTCCAACCCCGGGAACGCCGAGATGCGGATGCTGCTGCTCGGCGACGACGGCAAGTACACCCTCGACCGGCCCTTCGAGCGCTGGCGTGAGCCGGTGCCGGACTGGGCCACCGGATAGAGTGGCAGAGCCATGACCGCACCTTTCTCACTCCGTGGACGCCATGAGCGCGCCCTGGCGAGCCTGCGCGGACTGGCCGTCGGGGACGCCCTGGGTGCCCAGTTCTTCGTGCCCGCCCATCACGCCCTGCTGAAGCGGCGCGAGCTGCCGCCGGGGCCCTGGCGGTGGACCGACGACACCGAGATGGCCTGTTCCGTCCTCGCCGTGCTCGCCGCCCACCAGCGCGTCGACCAGGACGCCCTGGCCCGTTCCTTCGCCGATCACCACGACCCGGACCGGGGCTACGGCGCCACGGCGAGCCGGCTGCTGGCGCTCGTGCGCGCGGGCGAGGACTGGCGCGGGCCCGCCGCGGCGCTCTTCCACGGGCGGGGGTCCTGGGGCAGTGGCGCGGCGATGCGGACCGCGCCCCTGGGCGCCTGGTACGCGGACGATCCGGAGCAGGCCACCCATCAGGCGGAGATCTCCGCCTATCCCACGCACCAGCACCGGGAGGCGGTGGTCGGGGCCATGGCGGTGGCGGCGGCCGCGGCGCTGGCCGGTGCGCCGGACGGTCCGCCCGGACCGGGGGAGCTGCTCGACGGCGTCATCGCGCTCGTGCCGAAGAGCGCGGTCGGGCAGGGGCTGCGCCGTGCCCGGGACATGCTCGACTACGGTGACGCGACCACCGTCGCCGCGGTACTGGGGTGCGGGCGCCGCAGGACGGCCCATGACACCGTGCCCTTCGCGCTGTGGTCCGCCGCGCGGTGCCTCGGCGACTTCGAGGCGGCGTTCTGGACGACGGCCCGGGTCGGCGGCGATGTGGACACCACCTGCGCCATCGTGGGCGGGGTGCTCGCGGCGGGGAAGGCGGCGCCGCCCGCCGAGTGGACGCGGCGGGCCGAGGCACTGCCGGACTGGGTGCCGCGGGAGCTGTGACGGACAACGGCCGGGAGGGGCCGGTGTGGGGGGTCCGGCTCGGTCGCGACGGCCCGGGCTCCCCGGGTACGGCGGGGATCTCACCGGCTGTCGCGCGCCCGTCCCGTCAGACGTGGTGGGCGTGCTCCACGGTGGCGATGCCGTGCAGAAGCACCTTCAGCACCGCCTGCAACTCGTCGTCCAGCTCTCCGGGCCGCTCGTTGTGGGCGTGCTGGGACCAGCGGTACAGGGCGCCGAAGTAGACGTCGCGCAGCAGATTGCCGACGCGCTCGGGCACGAGGTCGGGGTCGAGTTCACCGGAGCGGGTGCCGGAGGCGACGATGTCGGCGAATATCTCGGCGACGTACGGTTCCTCGCTCAGCGGCCGGCCCGCCTTCACCCAGGCGGAGAGCATGGCCGCGGTGACCTCCTGCTCCTCCTCGTTGATCCGGGCCAGCACCGACATACATCGCACCAGCTGGGCGACGGCGTGCGAACCGTGGACGTCTTCCTGTTCCAGATAAGTGAGCAATTTGGTTCGCCGCTCCTCCCCCCAGGCACTGATGACGTCTTCCTTGCGCTGGAAGTAGTTGAAGAACGTCCCCCGGGCGACATCCGCGCGTTCCGCGATCTCGTCGACCGAGGTGCGGTCGTAGCCCTGTTCGGTGAACAGGGACAACGCGGATGTGTAGAGGCGTTCTTTGACGCGCTGTTTGTTGCGTTCGCGTCGACCGGGCGACTGCGTCCCGCCTGACGGACCAGGAGCCATGTTCATCTCCGCTTCACGGGGCTGACAACGCTGAGTAGCGTCTAGGCTTTGACATTGATTTTTATACCACAGTCTAACTATGGGGGCGAGTATCATTTCCGGATAAGTGCCGGGGCCGTCACGCCAGTTGGACGTGACGGCCCCGGAGCCTGTTGCCGGACGGGTCACACGGGCGTGGGCGCCTCCGCGAGGCCCCGGACGATCCGCTCCAGACTCTCCGTGCCCAGCAGCCGGCCCGCGGTGATCTCCACACCGCAGCCGGTCTGGAGCCGCTTGCGCAGCTGGAGTGCCATGAGCGAGTCGAGCCCGAGATCGCGCAGCGAGCGGCGCGGGTCCAGGTCGGCCCGGGCCACCCCGAGCACCTCGGACGCCGCCGTGAGGATCGCGTCCGCCGGGTCCACGCGCACGGTCGCCGGGTCCACGCGCACGGTCGCCGCGTCCGGCGCGACCGTCGCCGCCGTCGCCCCGGCCGCCGTCGCCCCGGCCGCCGTCGCCCCGGCCGCCGGCACCACGGTCGGGGCCGCGGCGCGGTGGTCCGCCCGGAGCGGCGCGGGCCGGGCCGGGGCCTCGCCGAGCCGCGGCGCCCGCCGGGCCGCCGGCGGCCGGATCATGGTGGCGAACCGGGACAGCAGCGGACGCGCGGGGCCGCGCCGGGGCGCGCCCAGCCGGGCCGGCAGCGCGCGCACCAGGGAGGCCGCCGGGCCGGCCGGCCGCCCCGGGCGCCGCAGGGCGATCCCCCGGAACTCCGCCAGCACCCGCCCGTCCCCGTCGAGCACCAGCACGTCGCCGCGCGCCTGCCGGGCGTCGGATCCGGGGGCGACGACGGCCAGGCTCCACAGGTCGTCCGTCAGCTCGCCGTACAGCTGCACACTGTCGAAGCCGGTCGGCACGAAGCCCCGGTCCTCCTCGCCGCGGCGCGCCTGCGGCCAGGCCGCGACCAGCGGCAGCAGCGCCGCCTCCCACAGCCCCGGCGCCGGTTTGGCGAGCCTGATCCGGGCCACCGCCTCACCGCGCCTGCGCCACACCTGCTCCACCGCGCCGGACGTCTCGCCGATCTCCAGCCCGTAGCTGCCGGCCAGTTCCCGGAACCCGGCGGCGGACAGGTACGTGTGGCAGCGGGCCAGGGCACCGTCCAGCTCGCGGAGCGCCCGGCGGCCGTCGCTGTCGTCCACGGGGGTGAGCGAAGCGGTGGCGCAGAAGGTCCGCTCGGCGCTGTCCGGCCGCTCAAGTTCGACGACCGCCCGCCATCCGTCCCCGCCCCGCTCCAGAACGACGGCCAGCACGGCGGCCGAGGGGTCCGGGAGGAGGACCGGAGCGGGGGCGAGCCGGACGTCGCGCACCGCGTACATCGTGCCGGGCAGCTTCTCGGCGGCCGTGTCGAGCACGGCGGCGATCTGCACGGCGGGCGGCACCGCGGTCAGCCCGGCCACGGTCAGCTGCTCCGCCCACGCGGCGAAGCCCCACCGGTCCAGCTCCACCCGGCCCTCCAGAACGGTCCGCGCCGGGCGCGGGGCGGACGGAACCTGCCGGAACTCGGTGCGCTCCCACGGGTAGTGGGGCAGCGGCACCGGCCGCACCGGATGGCCGTACCACCGCGCCCAGTCGATCCGGCCGCCCGCGGCGAAGAACCGGCCCGCCGCGCGCACCAGTTCGGCCGTCTCGTCGGTGTCGCGGCGCAGCGAGGGCACGGCGGTGCCGGGCGAGCCGTCGTGGGCCAGGGTCTCGGCGACCGAGGCGGTGAGCACCGGGTGGGGGCTGATCTCCAGGAAGACGTTCTCCACCGTGCCGGTGGCGGTCAGGTCGGAGACCGCCTCCCGGAAGCGCACCGGCTCGCACAGGTTGTCCGCCCAGTAGCCGGGATCCAGTTCCGGTCCCGCCAGCTCGGCGCGGCGGACCGTGGAGAACAGTTCGGTGGCGGCCGCGCGGGGCGCCAACCCGGCAAGTTCGGCGGCCAGTTCCGAGTGCAGCGGGCGCATCTGGGGGGAGTGCGAGGCCACGTCGACGTTCACCAGCCGGCACAGCACCCCGTCGGCCTCCAGCCGGGCCGTCAGCTCGGCGAGGGCCTCCGGGTCGCCGGCGAGCACCGTGCAGGTGGGGGAGTTCTCCGCGGCCACGCACACCGACGGGATCCGGGAGACCGCCTCGCGGGCCCGGTCCGCGGACAACTCCACGACGAGCATGGCGCCTCCGCCCGCCACGCGTCGCATCAGCCGGCTGCGACGGCAGATCACCGTCGCCGCGTCCCGCAGCGACAGCGCCCCGCTGACACAGGCCGCCGCCACCTCTCCCATGCTGTGCCCGACGCACACCTCCGGTGCCACGCCGAGGTCCCGCCAGGCCGCCGCCAGCGCCACCTGCACCGCCCACAGCGCGGGCTGCACGATCTCCACCCCGCCGGGGAAGCGATCGGCGTTCGCGGTCAGCAACTCCTCGATGGACCAGCCGAGTTCCTCGCGGACGGCCTGGTCGCAGGCGCGCAGGGTGGTCCGGAACGCCTCGTTGGAGGCGAGCAGGTCCCGGCCCATGCCGAGCCACTGCGAGCCCTGTCCGGAGAAGACGAAGACGGCACGCCGCGGACCGCTGAACCCCGCCTCGCCGACGCCGCCGTGCGGGCTCTGCTCGCCCGCCGCCAACGCCCGCAGCACCTGCGCGAGTTCGTCGTGCGAGGTGCCGGTGGCCCAGAGCCGGTGCGGGCCCGCGTCGCGGCGCGTCGCCGCGGTCGCGCAGATGTCCGCGAGTGCCTGGTCGCGGCCCGCGCCGCCCGGGCCGAGGTGGTCCGCGTAGGCGCCGGCCAGGCGGCGCAGGGCCGCGGCCGAGCGGGCGGAGAGCACCAGGAGGCGGGGGCCGGGGACCGCGGGCACCACGGGCTCGGCCGGCCGCCGGTCGTCGACGAACTCGCCGACCACGACGTGGGCGTTGGTGCCGGACAGCCCGAAGGAGCTGACGCCCAACAGGGCCTGGGGACCGGCCTTGTCGAGCGGGGTGTTCTCGGTGACGACGGAGACGGCCGGCCGCTCGCCGGTGAGCAGCGGGTGCGGGTCGGTCAGGTGCAGCGAGGCGGGGATGACGCCGTGGCGGGCGATCAGCACCGCCTTGATCAGCCCGGCGATGCCGGCGGCGGCCTCGGCGTGCCCGATGTTCGTCTTCACCGAGCCGCAGCGCAGGGGCCGTTCGCCGCCCGTCGCCTCCGCCAGCGCGCGCAGTTCCACGGTGTCGCCGGTCGGCGTCCCGGTGCCGTGCGCCTCGACGTAGTCCAGCTGGGCGGGCTCGATCCCCGCGCTGTGGCAGGCGTCGCGCAGCATCTGGGCCTGCCCGGACACCGAGGGCTTCAGCAGCAGTCCGCTGCCCTGGCCGTCGTTGGTGACCGCGCTGCCGAGCAGCAGGGCGAGCACCGGATCGCCGTCGCGCAGCGCGTCGGGCAGCGGCTTGAGGACGACCGCGCCGACGCCCTCGCTGCGCACGAACCCGTCGGCCGAGGCGTCCCCGAACCGGCACCGCCCGTCCGGCGACAGCATGCCGCCCTGCGAGTAGGCGATGGAGTCCTGCGGGGACACGATGATGTTGACGCCGGCCGCGATCGCGAGGCCGCTCTCGCCGGTCAGCAGGCTCTGCCGGGCGGTGTGCACGGCCACCAGCGAGGAGGAGCACGCGGTGTCCAGCACCAGGCTCGGTCCGCGCAGGTCGAGCGCGTAGGAGACCCGGCCGGCGGTGACCGCGCGCAGCCGTCCGCCCACGGTGTCGCGGACGCCGGGCCCTTCGGCCGGCTGCCCGGATTCACCGTATTCGGCGGTGGCCTGGCCCACGAAGACACCGGTACGGGAACCGGCCAGACTGGACGGCGCGATTCCCGCCGATTCGAGGGCCTCCCATACGACGTGCAGCAGGATGCGCTGCTGGGGGTCCATGCTTTTGGCCTCGACCGGGGATATCCCGAAGAATCCCGCGTCGAAGGAGAACGCGTCGTCGAGGAAACCGCCGTCGCGGGAGACGGTCTTGCCGGGGCTGGGCGTCCGGCCGGAGTAATGGTCGTCGATGTTGAAACGGTCCTCGGGAATCCGGGTCACGGCCTCGGAGTTGGCCATGAGGAGATCCCAGAATTCGCCGGTGCTGTTGGCCCGGGGGAAACGGCATCCCATACCGATGACGGCAATGGGAGTGCCACCTGCGCATGAGAAGCGCTCCACGTACGTTCACCTTCGATCAGAGCCGATTGGGAACAAACACGACCGCCTCGCCCGGAAGCGGACAAGGCGGGTTGAGGTGCGCGGTGCAAGTGCGATGCAAACTTACACCCCCAACCAAGATTGACCCAGAGGCTCATAACTGCGTCTCAGAATCTGTCCCGAAACGCGAGACGACGTGGGCTGGTTGGTAGGTGTCTGTCCGGATTTCTTCCTTCTTGACTGTGATCCAGGTCACCGAATACTTGTACTTGCGTCTTCTTATGCATGTCAGTCTACTCTTGTGTTGTCGTTCATAAATGATCACCAGGGCACGACGGGGGAGCAGTGATGTCCGACGCACCGTTAAGGTCCAGAGCCGTCGCGTACGCCGACGACGGCACCGATCCCATCGACGTACTGCCGGACTGGTCCGAGGCGCTGGCCGGGGTCGTCCACCTGTCCGTGCGCGAGCGCCAGGTGTTCCTGATGCTCGGCGCCGGCCATTCCAACCGCAGCATCGCCGCCCGGCTCCGGGTGACCGAACGCACCGTCAAGGCGCATGTCGCCCAAGTGCTGAGCAAACTCCGGGTGGAATCCAGGCTGCAGGCGGGCCTCGTCGCCCACGCCTACCGCGTCATGAACGAAAGTCCAATTCACAGCCAGGGCCGCGCGGGATAGAAAAGTTCCCGGCGCACCGCTCCGGATCGCGCCGGAGAGGCTGAGCCGTCCCCGTGGCGGCCAGGGGGTTCACCATGCCCTGCTGGCCTCCGCTTTGCCGCGGCACCGTGTGCAGCACGCCGTCGGCGAAGTTCACTTTCCCATTCCCGCGCGGAATTCCGCAGCCATTTCGTCCTGCGCTGCCTGAACGCCCACTCCCCGAACAAGGAGATGACGCGTGTCCCTCACCGATGTCGAGACAAGGAGCGCCCGTGCCGAGGGCGCACCCGACCCCGCCGATCCACGGGAAACCATGCGGGCCCTGCCCGGTTTCCTGCAGTACCCGCTCACCGTCTTCACCGGCAAGCCGCTGTCGGAGCAGACCGGGCTGCCGTGGACCCCGACCTTCCACCTGGCCGCGGCGGTGTTCGCGATGCTCGCCGGCACCGCCGTCGGCTCGGCCGCCTGGGCGCTCGGCGGCTGGTGGCTCCTCGCCCTGCTGCCCGGCTGGGCGCTCACCCTGCACGGCCTGCGCAACCTGCGCATGATGGTCTACCACCAGTGCTCGCACCGGAACATGTACCGGCGCCGCCGCCTGGACACCGTCATCGGCCGGGCCATCTCCAGCCTGCTCGTCATCCAGAACTTCGAGCGCTACAGCCGCGAGCACGTCAGCGACCACCACGCCGCCCACCACATGACGCTGCGGGACCCCACCGTGCAGGCATTCCTCGTCAGCCTCGAACTGAGCCCCGGGATGACGCGCCGTCAGATGTGGCGCCGGGTCGTCGGCAAGCTCCTCTCCCCGCGCTTCCACCTGGCCTTCTCCGTCTCCCGCGTGCGCTCCTTCTGGAGCACCGCCGCCCGCAGCGAGCGGGTCGCCGCGGTCGTGCTCTACACCTCTCTGGCCACCGCCACCATCGCCACCGGCACCTGGCCGGCCCTGCTGCTCGCGTGGTTCGTGCCGCTGCTGCCGCTGTTCCAGGTCAGCAACACCCTGCGGCTGTGCGTCAAGCACACCTTCCCCGTGGCCGGCACCGAAGTCCGGCGCGGCCGCGACTACTTCGCCGGTCTCACCAACGCCATCTTCATCGGTGAACCCGCCCCCTCGGCCACGCTGCCGGCCGGCCGCCGCGCCCTCGCCTGGGTCCGCTGGGCGCTGCGCATGCTGTTCGTGCACGCCCCGACCCGCTACCTCGTGCTCACCGGCGACACCGTGGTCCACGACTACCACCACCGCTACCCCTCCAGCCGGGAGTGGGCCGACTACCTCTTCGCCCGCAAGCGCGACATCGAGGCCGGCCACAAGGGCTGGCCCGAGTACCACGAGGTGTGGGGACTGGTCCCCGCCATCAACTACGTCTTCGACTCCCTGGCCGTCGCGGACCCGGCCGAGTACGACATCGCCCGGCTCCCGCACGTGAGCAAGCGCGAGCTCTTCGCCGCCTTCGACGACTGAGGCCCCGTACCGACCCGAGACCCGCACCACCCGCCACCTCCACCCACAGGAGCCCTCATGCAGCAGCGGAAGATCATTCTGGGCGTGGCCGCGAGCGACGCACACGCCGTGGCCAACCACCTGATCGCCCACGCCCTTCGCGGCATCGGCTACACCGTCGTCAATCTCGGCACCTGCACCCCGGTCGAGGAGTTCGCGGAAGCCTGCCGGGAGCATCCCGATGCCGAGGCGGTGGTCATCGGGAGTCTCAACGGCCATATCCACGAGGACCTCCGGGACCTTGCCGCCACCAAGGCCGAGGGCGCGATCCGGTGCCCCGTCATCGTCGGCGGCAACCTCTCGGTGGGCAGCAAGAAGGACCCCGCCGCCCTGGAGCGGCTCTACCGGCTCGGCGTCGACCGCATCGTGAACGACCCGGCCGCCCTGCCCGCCGTGCTCGACGAACTGCGCGCCACCCGCCCGGTGGCCGAGCCGCTGCTGGCCGTGTCATGAGCAGCAAGATCGTCCTCCTCGGCGCGGACCGCGCCGGGGAGGCCCCCCGCGGCGTCCCCGGCGCCGAGTCCCTCCCGCCGCTCGAGGAATCCGTCGCCTACGTCGCGTCCCTCGGCAAGCCCACGGCCGCCCAGGTGCTCCAGGACGCCCGCGAGTCCGGCCGCGTGGCGATCCAGCCGCGCTGCGGCGTCGGCGGCCACGAGGAGATGAAGGCCCTGCTGCGGGACCTGGAGGCCCAGGCGGCGCCCGACATCCTGACCCTGACCATCGACGCGCACACCCGCCTCAAGCGGTTCGAGCAGGCGCTGCGCACCCTCAACCGCGACCCCCGGGACCTCAACGGCTACCCGCTGGTCACCCACGGCTGGCAGCGCGGCCGGGACCTCAACGAAGCCGTCGCGGCGCCGCTGGAGATCCGCCACGGCTCGCCCGACGCCCGCGCCCTCTTCGACGTCTCGGTGGCCTCCGGCATCACCTCCTTCGAGGGCGGCGGCATCTCCTACAACCTGCCCTACTCCAAGGCCGTGCCGGTCGCGGAGTCGCTCGCCGCCTGGGAGGACGTGGACCGGGTGTGCGGCCGGCTCGCCGAACTCGGGCTGATCATCGACCGGGAGCTGTTCGGCACGCTGACCGCCGTCCTGGTCCCGCCGTCGATCAGCCTCGCGATCAGCGTGGTGGAGGCCGTGCTGGCCGCCCGGGCCGGGGTGCGCTGCATCTCGGTGGCCTATCCGCAGAGCGGCCACCTGGTGCAGGACGTGGCCGCGCTGCGCACCATCCCGCTGCTGGCCCGCCGCTACCTGCCCGAGGGCGTCCAGGTGCACGCCGTGTTCCACGAGTTCATGGGCGTCTTCCCCAGGGGCCGCGGCCACGCCGAGGACCTCATCTTCTACGGCGCGCTCGTCGCCCGGCTCGGCGGCGCCTCCAAGCTGATCACCAAGACCTACCAGGAGGCGTACGGCATCCCCGACACCCGCGCCAACGTCGAGGGGCTGCGGCTGGCCGCCCGCGCCAACTCCCCGCTGCTGGACTTCGTCGCGGTGGACGCGGACCGGGTCGCCGAGGAACAGGAGTGGATCCTCGCCGAGGTCGCCGACATCGTCGAACCCCTGCTGGAACAGCCGGACCTCAAGGCCGCGGTGGGGCAGGCGCTGGAGCACGGCACGCTGGACATCCCGTTCAGCGCGAGCCGGTACGCGAAGTCGGAGATCATCCCGAAGCGGGACGCGGAGGGCGCCATCCGCTATCTGTCCGCCGGTTCGCTGCCCCTGTCCCGGCGCGCGCTGCGCCGCAACGACGAACTGCTGCGCCGCGCCGAGGCCGACGGCGCGGACCCGGGACTCGGCTCCCTGCTGGCGGATCTGACCGGAGACATCAACTACTTCCTCACCCTGTTCGGGGAGAGCGACCGTGAGGGGACGTCGTGACCATCGCCGCGGAACCCGCCGCGCCGCCGCGGGAACAGCACGCCGAAGACACCGGGGACCACAAGACGACCCGGACCCTCGACCGGGTGGTCATCCGCTTCGCGGGCGACTCCGGTGACGGGATGCAGCTCACCGGGGACCGGTTCACCTCCGAGACCGCGTCGTTCGGCAACGACCTGTCGACACTGCCGAACTTCCCGGCGGAGATCCGTGCCCCCGCGGGCACCCTGCCCGGCGTCTCCTCGTTCCAGGTGCACTTCGCCGACCACGACATCCTCACCCCGGGTGACGCGCCGGACGTGCTGGTGGCGATGAACCCGGCCGCCCTGAAGGCGAACACGGGCGACCTGCCGCGCGGCGCCGAGATCATCGTCGACACCGACGAGTTCACGCCCCGCAACCTGGCCAAGGCCGGGTACGACGGCTCGCCGCTGGACGACGACTCGCTCGCCGCGTTCACGGTGCACCCGGTGCCGCTGACCACGCTGACGGTGGGCGCGCTGACCGGCTTCCCGCTGACCCGCAAGGAGGCGGAGCGGGCGAAGAACATGTTCGCGCTCGGCCTGCTGTCGTGGCTGTACCACCGGCCGACCGACGGCACCGAACGCTTCCTGCGGACCAAGTTCGCACGGCGCCCCGAGATCGCGGAGGCGAACATCGCCGCCTTCCGCGCGGGCTGGAACTTCGGCGAGACCACGGAGGACTTCGCGGTCTCCTACGAAGTCGCCCCGGCGAGCCGGGCGTTCACCCCCGGCACCTACCGCAACATCTCCGGCAACCTCGCCCTGTCCTACGGCCTGATCAGCGCCTCCCACCAGGCGGAACTCCCGCTGTTCCTCGGCTCGTACCCGATCACCCCGGCCTCCGACATCCTGCACGAGCTGAGCAAGCACAAGAACTTCGGCGTGCGGACCTTCCAGGCGGAGGACGAGATCGCCGCGATCGGTGCCGCGCTGGGCGCCTCCTTCGGGGGCTCGCTGGCGGTGACGACCACCTCGGGTCCGGGCGTCGCCCTGAAGTCGGAGACGATCGGGCTGGCCGTGTCCCTGGAACTGCCGCTGCTCATCGTGGACATCCAGCGCGGCGGCCCCTCGACCGGTCTGCCGACCAAGACGGAGCAGGCCGACCTGCTGCAGGCGATGTACGGCCGCAACGGCGAGGCGCCGGTCCCGGTGGTGGCGCCGGCCACCCCGGGCGAGTGCTTCACCGCCGCCCTGGACGCCGCCCGGATCGCCCTCACGTACCGCACCCCGGTGTTCCTGCTGTCCGACGGATACCTCGCCAACGGCTCGGAGCCCTGGCGGATCCCGGAGCCCGGCGAACTCCCGGACCTGCGGGTGCCGTTCGCCACCGAACCCAACCACGACGGCGAGTTCTGGCCGTACCTGCGCGACCCGGTGACGCTGGCCCGCCCCTGGGCGGTGCCGGGCACCCCGGGCCTGGAGCACCGCATCGGCGGCATCGAGAAGCAGGACGGCACGGGCAACATCTCCTACGACCCGGCCAACCACGACTTCATGGTCCGCACCCGACAGGCCAAGATCGACGGCATCGCCGTGCCCGATGTCACCGTCGATGACCCCGGCGGCGCGGCGGACACCCTGGTCCTCGGCTGGGGCTCCACCTACGGGCCGATCACCGCGGCGGTACGGCGGGTGCGCGCCGAGGGCGGCCGGATCGCCCAGGCCCACCTGCGGCACCTGAACCCCTTCCCCGCCAACCTCGGCACCGTGCTGTCCGGCTACCGCACCGTGCTCGTGCCCGAGATGAACCTCGGCCAGCTCACCCAACTGCTGCGCGCCCGCTGGCTGGTGGACGCCCGGGCGCTCACCCAGGTCAACGGCATGCCGTTCAAGGCGGAGCAGCTCGCCACGGCGCTGAAGGAGGCCATCGATGACTGACACCGCGGGCGGACTGCTGCAACTGGTCCCCAAGGCCGAGGCCAGGCAGACGGCCAAGGACTTCAAGTCGGACCAGGAGGTGCGCTGGTGCCCGGGCTGCGGTGACTACGCGATCCTCGCCGCCGTACAGGGCTTCATGCCCGAACTCGGCCTGGCCCGGGAGAACATCGTCTTCGTCTCCGGCATCGGCTGCTCCTCCCGCTTCCCGTACTACATGAACACCTACGGGATGCACTCCATCCACGGCCGCGCCCCCGCCATCGCCACCGGACTCGCCGGCTCCCGCCCCGACCTGTCCGTCTGGGTGGTCACGGGCGACGGCGACGCGCTGTCCATCGGCGGCAACCACCTGATCCACGCCCTGCGCCGCAACGTCAACCTCAAGATCCTGCTCTTCAACAACCGGATCTACGGCCTCACCAAGGGCCAGTACTCGCCCACCTCCGAGACCGGGAAGATCACCAAGTCCACGCCGATGGGCTCGGTCGACGCCCCCTTCAACCCCGTCTCGCTGGCCCTCGGCGCCGAGGCCACCTTCGTCGCCCGGACCATCGACTCCGACCGCAAGCACCTCACCCAGGTGCTGCGCGCCGCCGCCGAGCACCCGGGCACCGCCCTGGTCGAGATCTACCAGAACTGCAGCATCTTCAACGACGGCGCGTTCGACGCCCTCAAGGACCGGCAGCGGGCCGAGGAGGCCCTGGTCCGGCTGGAACACGGCCGGCCCATCCGCTTCGGCGCCGACGGCACGCGCGGCGTCGTCCGCGACCCGCGGACCGGGAGCCTGGAGGTGGTCACCGTGACCGCGGAGAACGAGGCGGACCTCGTCGTCCACGACAGCGGGGCGCACGACCCCACCACCGCCTTCGCGCTCTCCCGGCTGACCGATCCCACGCCCGTCGGCGTCTTCCGCGACACCGAACGGACCGTCTACGACACCGCCCTCAACGCCCAGCTGGACGCCGCGGTCGACCGGCACGGCAAGGGCGACCTGACCGACCTCCTCACCGGCACCGACACCTGGACCGTCCTCGCCTGACCCCGCCCACCCACTTCGCAGGGAGACCGCAATGTCCACTCGCACCATCGACATCTGCATCGTCGGCGCCGGCCCCCGGGGCACCGTCGCGCTGGAACGCGTCTGCGCCAACGCACCGCTGCTCAGCCCCGGCCAGGACGTCCACGTCCACGTCGTCGATCCCTACCCGGTCGGCGGCGGCCGGGTCTGGAAGTTCGACCAGCCGCGCGAGCTGCTGATGAACACCGTCGCCGGCGACGTCACCGTCTTCACCGACCAGACCGTCACCTGCGAGGGGCCGCTGACCCCCGGCCCCACCCAGTACCAGTGGGCCCGGATGGTCGCGGACGGCCTGGTGACCGACGTCAGCGACGAGGCGAAGGCCGAGGCCGCGCAGATGGAGGCCTGGTCGTACGCCTCCCGCGCCTTCCAGGGCGAGTACCTGGGCTGGTCGTTCCGGCACATCGTGGAGCGCGCCCCGGCCGGGGTGTCCGTCAGCGTGCACCAGACCCGGGCGGTCTCCGTCACGGAGTCCCCGGACGGGATGCAGGAGGTGCGGCTGGAGGGCGAGGACCTGCCGCTGCGAGTGGACGCCGTGGTGCTCGCCCAGGGCCACTACGACGTGGCGCCCACCACCCGCGAGCAGCACCTCATCGACTTCGCGGCCCGGCACGGACTGCACTACGTGGCCCCCAACAGCCCCGCCGAGGCGGACCTCTCGTGGGTCACGGCCGGTGAGCCGGTCATCGTGCGCGGGCTCGGCCTCAACTTCTACGACTACATGATCCTGCTCAGCGAGGGCCGCGGCGGCCACTTCGTCACCGAGGGCGACGGCCTGCGCTACCTGCCCAGCGGTGAGGAGCCGGTGATGTACGCGGGCTCCGGGCGCGGCATGCCCTACCGGGCCCGCGCGGAGATCAAACAGGAGGTCGTACCCCGCTACAAGCCCGACTTCATCACGGCCACCGAGATAGCCGAGCTGCGGCTCGGCGCCGGCACCGGGCGCACCGACTTCCTGCGGGACCTGTTCCCGCTGGTGGCCAAGGAGGTCGCGTGGGTGTACTACCGGGCGCTGCTGAAGGACACCGCACCCGAGGGACACGCCCGGCTGGTGGCCGAGTTCCCCGGTCTGAGCTGGGGCAGCCCCCGGATGGAGCGGCTCATCGAGGAACTGGTGCCCGACCCGGAGCTGAGGTTCGACTGGAAGCGCCTGGACCGCCCGGCGGACGGGATCGGCTTCGCGGGACAGGCCGCCTTCCGGGAGTGGATCACCGCCCAACTGGCCGAGGACCTGCGGCACTCCAGGCTCGGCCCGGAGCGCAGCGCGGTGAAGGCGGCCGCCGCGGTGATGCGCGACCTGCGCGAGGAGGTGCGGGCGGTCATCTCCCACCAGGGCATCAGCGGCGCCTCGTACCGCGACCACATCGACCGCTGGTTCAGCGGCCTGAACAACTACGCGGCCAGCGGCCCGCCGGCCACCCGGGTGGCCCAGCTGCTGGCGCTGGTGCGGGCGGGGATCGTCGAACCGCTCGGCCCCCGGATGAAGGTGAGCGCCGAGGAGGACGACGGCGTCTTCCTGGCCTCCTCCCCGGACGTGCCCGGCACCGAGGTGCGGGCCACCGCGCTGGTGGAGGCGCATCTGCCGCTCACCGACGTCCGCCGGGCCACCGATCCGCTGCTCGCCTCGCTGCGCGCGGCGGGGGAGTGCCGGGCGCACTTCATCCCGGACGCCGACGGCGGAGGGTACGAGACCGGCGGTCTGGACGTGACCGAGTCGACGTTCCAGGTGGTGCGCGGCGACGGCACCCCGCACCCGGCCCGCTTCAGCTACGGCCCGCCGGTCGAGTCCGTGCAGTGGGTCACGGCCATCGGCGCCCGTCCGCACGTCAACTCCCGCACGCTGCTCCAGGGCGACTCCATCGCCCGTTCGTGCCTGCGCCAGGGCATGGCGCGGCTCGCCCGGCTCGACGCCGACGACGCGGCCCGCCGCGAGACGGCGACCACTGTCCCGCTGGCCGGCTGACACCCCCGAGGAGACGGCAATGATCACGCTTGAGGCTGTACGAGAGCACGCCGCGACGGCACCGGACCGCGTGGCGGTCAGCGACGGGCAGGAGACGCTGACCTGGGCGGAGCTGGCGGACCGGGTGGCGGCGGTGCGGGCCTGGCTGACCCGCTCGCTGGACGCCGACGAGTCCAACCGGGCGATGGTGATCGCGGGCAACACCGTGCGCGTCGTGGTGGCGACCGCCGCGCTGACCTCGCTGGGCATCCCCTGGGTGGGGGTCGACCCGGAGCGGGACGGCGCCACGATCGGCGAGCAACTGGCCGCCGTGGAGCCCACGTTCATCGTGGTGGACAGCTCGCTGCCGAACCTGCCGGAGGACTTCTGGCCGCGCTGGGGCGACACCGCCGTACTGCTCGACCTGGTGGCGTTCCCCGCGTTCGACACCCGGGTCACGCACTACCTGGCCGTCGCCGAGGGGGAGCACCAGCCCGCGCCCTGGGTCCAACCCCCGTTCAGCGCACTGGGGTTCACCAGCGGCACCACCGGCACCCCGAAGCTGTTCGTGCGCCGCAAGCGCACCGAGAACCAGCGGGTCGCCTTTCTGCGGGACCGCTTCGCGTTCGGCCCCGGCGACTCCTTCCTGATCACCTCGCCCCTCGCCTTCGCCTCCGGGCACGTGTGGGCGGGCGCCGCCCTCGCGCTCGGCGCCGCGGTGCGGCTCGGCCCGCCGGACGCCGAGGCGGCCGTGGAGGTGCTGGCCACGGAGCGGCTGACCGGAGCGTTCTTCGTGCCGCCGTTCCTCGACCGGGTGCTGGAGGCGGCCACCACCACCCACCGGGGCGCCGATCTGACGGCCCTGCGCTTCCTGCTCACCGGCGGCCGGCACATCAGTCCGCGCACCATCGACCAGACCCGGTCCCGCCTCGGCGACCTGCTGTACGTGTACTACGCGACCACCGAGACCGGCATCAACACCATGGCGGATCCGGCCGACCTGGCCGCCGCCCCGTACGCGGCGGGCCGCTTCATGCCGGGCGTGACGGTCCGCGCCCTCGACCCGGACACCCTCGGCGAACTGCCGCCCGGCCGGGTGGGACTGCTGGCGATCGACAGCGCGTACGCCATGGACGAGTACGTGCACCGGCCGCTGGACACTGTCGAACTGGACGGCCGGCGGCACATCCTGACCAGCGACTACGGCTACCTCGGCGACGACGGGCGGCTCTACATCACGGCACGCTCCGAGCCCCGCCTCGACGTCGTGCGCGTGGAGGGGGCCATCAAGGAGGACCCGGCGGTGCGCGACGTGTGCGTCACCTCGGGGCTCGACGGCGCGGACACGGGCGCGGTCGCGGTGGTGGTGCTGCGGCCCGGTCTGGCACCCGAGCTGCGGGACCGGGCCCTGGCGCGGGCCGGTGAGGTCCTCGGGCGGTTCGCCGGCCCGGCCAGGGTCACCGAGGCCGAGCGCATCCCGTACAACAGCGCGGGCAAGGTGGCGCTGCTGGTGCTGCGGGAGGAGCTGGCCGTGCGGCTGAGCGCCGCCTGATTTTCCGAGGAAAGAGCACGTCAGAGCCCCTGCCGCAAGTCGGCGGGGGCTCTGTCTTGCGCGCTGTACCTACTAGTATGTACAGTCGAGTCATGAAGGCGACGAAGGAACACCTCGTCGAGGCCGCGGCCGAGTTGCTCTGGGAGCGCGGCTACGCGGCGACCAGCCCGGCGATGATCCAGAAACGCTCCCGTGCCGGACAGGGGAGCATGTACCACCACTTCTCCGGCAAGGCCGACCTGGCCGTCACCGCCATGCGGCACTCCGCGGGCCAGCTGCGGCTCGCCACGGAGACGGCGCTGGACAGCGGCACGACGGCCCTGGAACGGGTCGGCGCCTACCTCGACATGGAACGCAACCCGCTCGCCGGCTGCCGTGTCGGCCGGCTCGTCCAGGACCCCGACGTCGTCGCCGACGACCGGCTGCGCGCCCCCGTGGAGGAGTTCTTCGGCTGGCTTCAGCAGCGCATCGCCGACGTGCTCGCCGAGGGCGTGCGCAGCGGCGAACTGCGCCCGGACACCGACGTCGCGGCCATGGCCTCGCTCGTCATCGCCACCGTCCAGGGCGGCTATGTGCTCGCCCGCGCCCAGCAGGACCAGGCGGCGTTCCGCCGCGCCACCCAGGCCGCGAAGAGCGCCCTGGCCCACCTCAGGGCGTGACCCGGCCGTCCGCCGCCCCCGCTGACCGGGGCGCGGCACCCCTCGCGCACCGGGCCACCGCCCTTCCGAACCGTCGCACCACCCCGCCGAACCCTCGCACCACCCCGCTCGCCGGACCCCGCCCCGGCACCGCGTCCGAAAGAAGGTTCACCCCATGACCACCGTCCCCGACTCGCCGACGAGCACGGCGCGCCAGCCGATAGGCACGCCCGCCGCTCCCGCCACGCCGGTGCGCAGCGCGCGCCACACCGCCCTCGCCCTCGCCGCCGTCTGCCTCGGCTTCTTCATGATCCTGCTGGACGGCAGCGCCCTGAACATCGCCCTGCCCGCCATCGAGCGGGACGTGCACGGCTCGATGGCCGCCCTCCAGTGGGTCGTCACCATCTACACCATCCCGCTGGCCAGCATCCTGCTCACCGCCGGCAGCATCAGCGACCGCTGGGGCGCCCGCCGGCTGTTCGTCTCCTCGCTCGCCGCGTTCACCGCCGCGTCCCTGCTGTGCGCGGTCAGCCCGAACCTGACCGTCCTCGTGGTGGCCCGCTTCCTCCAGGGCATCGCGGCCGGCGGCCTGCTGCCCACCACCCTGGCGATCATCGCCCGCACCTACCCCGACCCGATCGAGCGCGCCAAGGCCATCACCGTCTGGGGCGCCACCGGCGGACTCGCCCTGGTCGCCGGCCCGATCGGCGGCGGCGCGCTGACCGAGCTCCTCGGCTGGCGCTCGATCTTCCTCATCAACGTGCCCGTCGGCCTGGTCACCCTGTACCTCGCCCAGCGCTACGCCAGCGAGACCCCCCGGCGCGAGGCCCGCGCCGCCGACCTGCCCGGCCAGCTGACCGGCATCATCGCCCTCTCCGCGATCGTCGCCTACCTGATCGAGGGCGGCTCGCTGGGCTGGCTCGCCCCCGTCCCGCTCGTCCTGCTCGCCGTCGCCGTCGTCACCGCGATCACCTTCGTCGCCGTCGAGTCCCGCTCCCAGCACCCGATGCTGCCGCTGGCCGTCTTCCGCCGCGCCGCGTTCTCCGCCTCCATCACCAACGGCTTCGCCTTCCAGTTCGGCGGCTACGGCCTCCAGTTCATGCTCGCCATCTACCTCCAGCAGCAGTGGGGCCTGAGCGCCGAGAAGACCGGCGTGTACTTCCTGCCCTTCGGCATCGCCTGGGTGTTCGGCACCATCGTCCTCAACCGCCGTCTCGTGCACCGCGGTCCGCGGTTCCTGCTGTGGACCGGCGCGCTGTCCTCCTTCATCGGCAGCGCCCTGCTGCTCGGCGTCACCGACCAGAGCACCTGGCCGCTGTTCGCCATCGGCACCGCCCTGACCGGCCTCGGCTGCGGAGTGTTCTCGCCGAGCCTCAACGCCGCCGCCCTGCTGGCCATCGACCCGGCCTACGCCGGCCTCGGCTCCGGGGTCCTCAACACCGCCCGCCAGGTCGGCATGGCGATGGGCGTGGCCCTGCTCGGCTCCCTGATCGGCATGCACGACACCATGCTCGGCCTGCGCGTGAGTGTCGTCCTGGTGGCGCTCTGCTTCTTCGCCATCATCGGCCTGAGCGTCGCGTACGTGCCGCGCAAGGAGACCGCCTGACCAACCCGCACCGGGCGGGGTCGTGCCGGACGGACCACCGACGGCACGGCCCCGCCGCCCATCCCTGGAACCAGCGACGAGAACGGCAAGGAGCGCCCCCCATGCGCGCAGTAGTGGCCGAGCGGCACGGCGGACCCGAAGTACTCACCGAGACCGAACGCCCCGACCCCCGGCCGGGCCCCGGCGAACTGCTGGTCCGCCTGGCCGCCGCCGGGATCAACTACAAGGACGTCTACGAACGAGAGGGCCGTGCCGCGCTGCGCGCCCCCTTCGTCCCCGGCAGCGAGGGCGCGGGCACGGTCGTGGCCACCGGCGCGGACGTCACCGGGTTCGGGCCCGGCGACCGCGTCGCCTGGTGCGCGGCCCCCGCCTCCTACGCCGAACTCGTCGCGGTGCCCGCCCGCGCCGCGGTGCCCGTCGCGGACGACATCTCCGACAGCGACGCCGCGGCGGCCATGCTCCAGGGACTGACCGCCCACTACCTGACGACCTCCACCTACCGGGCCGCCGAGGGCGAGACCGCGCTCGTGCACTCCGCGGCCGGCGGCCTCGGACAGCACCTGGTGCGCCTGCTCGTCCGCCGGGGCGCCCGGGTCATCGGCACCGTCTCCACGCCCGGCAAGACCGCCGCGGCCGAGGCGGCCGGCGCCCACCACGTCATCGTCCGCGGCGCCGCCGACGACCTGACCCGGCAGGTCCTCGACCGGACCGACGGCAGGGGAGTGGACGTCGTCTACGACGGCATCGGCAAGGACACCTTCGAGGCGGGCCTCGCCGCGCTGCGGCCCCGCGGGATGTTCGTGCTGGTCGGCGCCGCCTCCGGGCCCGTCCCACCGCTCGACCCTCAGTCGCTAGCGCCCCGCGGCTCGCTGTTCCTCACCCGCCCCACCCTGGTCGACCACGCCACCGACCCCGCCGAACTGGCCGCCCGCGCCGCCGACGTCTTCGGCTGGCTCCGCGAGGGCGTGCTGAAGACCACGATCGGCGGCCGGTACGGCTTCGACCGGGCCGCCCGCGCCCACGCCGACCTCCAGTCCGGCACCACCACCGGCAAACTCCTCCTCCAGCCGGGGCACTGAGCGGCCCGCAGACCGGAGGGACAGCCGAAGGAACGGAGACGCCCCATGACCCGTTTCGCCCGCATCGCGTACACCGACTCGGTCCGCGGCGTCCAGGAACGCAACGGCAGCGGCCAGGCCATGCTGCGGCAACTGGACGGACCCGACGAACCCGACCCGCTCGGACCGGTGGAGCAGCAGTTCATCGCCGAACGCGACAGCTTCTACATGGCCACCGTCAGCGAGACCGGCTGGCCCTACATCCAGCACCGCGGGGGCCCGCCCGGCTTCCTGCACGTGCTGGACGAGCACACCGTCGCCTTCGCCGACGTGGGCGGCAACCGGCAGTTCATCACCACCGGAAACCTGCGGCACAACGACCGGGTCGCCCTCTTCCTGATGGACTACGCCTACCGCACCCGGCTGAAGCTGTTCGGCCGCGCCCGCTGGCAGGACGCCGACGAGGCCCCCGCCCTGGCCGACCGGCTCGCCCGGCCGCGCGCCGACGGCCGCCTCGAACGGCTCGTCACCATCACCGTCGAGGGCCTCAGCTGGAACTGCCCCAAACACATCACCCCCCGCTTCACCCCGGCCGAACTGGACGAGGTGCTGCAACCGATCAGAGACGAGATCACCAGGCTGAGGGAGGCGAACCGGGACCTCACCGCCGAGAAGAGGGAGTGATTCACGAGCGCGACCCTCAGGACGGGGAACCTGCTTGCGGAGCGGGATGCCTGGCGAAGGGAATCGCCCTTCGCCGGGCGCTGCTTGGCATCGATCCGATGCGTCCGGCGCCCTGTTCTCCGGGGCACTGCGATCCTTCGATTTTGTGTGCAATTGCAAAAATGATGGCCCGGGTTCCGGAAAGACGGTCTCCCTCGCGGCGCTCCCGCCCCCGCGGGGGAGACCGGGGTGTCGCAGGGCGATCCCGGCGGCGTAACCTAAGGGCGCCATGCCGTACGAACCGCCTACACACACCGTCGAGCGCTCCCTGCGCGCCACGACCGGAGCGAAGGTCATCGCCGGTGTCGACGAGGTGGGGCGCGGCGCCTGGGCCGGCCCCGTCACCGTCTGCGCGGCGGTCACCGGACTGCGCCGACCGCCCGCGGGCCTGACCGACTCCAAGCTGCTGACCCTCAAGCGGCGCACCGAACTGGACGAAGTCCTGCGGACATGGGTGACCGCGTACGCGCTGGGGCATGCTTCCCCGGAGGAGATCGACGGCATGGGGATGACGGCCGCGCTGCGGCTCGCCGCCGTCCGCGCCCTTGAGGCCTTGCCGGTCCGTCCCGACGCCGTCATCCTCGACGGGAAACACGACTACCTCGGTGCCCCGTGGCGGGTGCGCACGGTGATCAAGGGCGATCGGTCGTGCGTCGCCGTCGCGGCGGCCTCCGTGATCGCCAAGGTTCAGCGCGACAAAATGATGGCCGAACTGGGTGTCGACCATGCAGACTTCGGGTTTGCGGACAATGCCGGGTATCCGTCGCCCGTGCACAAAGCCGCACTGGAAGAGCGGGGCCCCACCCCGCACCACCGTTTGTCGTGGGCGTATCTTGATGCGCTGCCCCAGTGGCGGCATCTCAAGAAGGCCCGCACTTGGGCGGACGGAAACGTTCCGGAGATCGAGGGTCAGCTCGGCTTCGATTTCTGATCGGTCCGCTCGCACTGATGTGCCACCCCGTCGTCAGTGCCGCTTCAACGTTTGATAAAAATCAGCTCATGCCTCTCATTCCCGAGGAGCCTCAGATTCACGAGAGTGCCCAGGGTCCCCGCGCCACGCCGGCCAGCGGCCGCACCGCGCCGACCCCTCGCCCCGTACCCGGCCCCCGCCCCGCGGCGCCGTCCCGCCCCGGTCGTCCCGGCCCTCAGCGGCCCACGCCGCCGGTGCAGCGCACGCCGCGTGACGTGGCTCCGGCCAAGCCGGGCCCGTCCGGCCCGGCCGCTCCCGCCGCCGTGGCCGGCCCCCAGATCCAGCTGATCCCGGCCTCGGCCGAGGGTGCGATCGACGCCGCCGAAGAGGCCGTCGACCTGTTGCTGGACTCGGGCCGCGCCCCCGGCGACGTACTCGTGATCACCACCGGTGCCCAGCACCCGTGGGCCGAGCACGAGCTGTCCTTCGGCGAAGCGTCCTACTGGGCGCAGCACGACGCCGGTGACGACGTCTTCTACACGGACGCCGCCATCGCCTCCCGTGCCGCGTCCCGTCCGGTGGTCGTCGTGGCCGTCAACGGGGGCCCGGCCTCCGCCGCCGGCACCGCCCTCCCGCTGGCCCACTCCCGGGCCGGTGCCCTGCTGATCGTCTGCGGCGACCCGCAGCAGATCAACGGGGTGCTGGGCGCCGGCGTCTGAGCCGGCGCGGCTGCCAGGCACCCGGAGAACCCGGGACCTCGGAGCCGGGGCTCGGCGAGTCCGGGCGACGAGTCGTCCACGTGGTCACCGCACGGAGCGGCCTTCGCCGTGCCCGGGTGACGGGAGCGCCGTGCCGGGCCGCCCAGGGCAGAGGTGATCGCCGGAAGGCCGTACGGCCCTCGGGCCGCGTCCACCGGGCCGGCCGTGCCCGGCGCGCTCCGACTGCCCCGCGGTACAACCCGGTTGGCACCCGGGACGTCCGGAACGGAAGGGGGGACCTTCCGTCGGTGGCGTCCGGTCCGGCCGGCGGGGGAGCCGGTGCCGTACGGCCGCGGGCCGGTCGGTCGCCCGAGCGGGCGTCGTGCGTCCGCGGACCGTCCGCGTCGTTCGGGCACGGCGGTCGCGGCTCAGCGCGGGCGCCGTGCCTCCGCGGACCGTCCGCGGTGGGTGTCGTACGTCCATGAAACGGCCGGTGGCCGAAGTGGGCGCCCTGCGTCCACGGGCTCGTCCCGACCGGGCGCCGGGCGTACGCGGATCGGCCCCGAGGCGGTGCCGCGCCTACGCCGACCGGCCCGGGTCGGCCGCCCCTCAGCGGGCAGCGGCCCGGCGCAGCACCTCGGAGACCGGTCCGCCGGTTCGCGGCGCGGGCGGCGGGGCGTCCGCCGTGGCGAAGGGCTCCGGCGCCGAACGGGCGTTGGGGCGACGACCGCCGCGGTCCTCGCCCAGCACCTGCCAGCCGTCGCGGGTCAGCGTGATGTACGCCCCGCAGCGCAGCCCGTGCAGTGTGCAGGCGTCGCGCAGTCCCCACATCCAGGCGCCGTCCTCCTCCGTCCAACGCGCGTCGCCCTCGCGGCAGTAGAGCAGGACGGCGGTGCGTACCGGGGTGCGGCGGCGCAGATCGTGGGGGATGACCCGGCGCAGCTGGGACAGCAGCGCGTTGCGCAGCATCCAGCCGTCCGCCGGGGCGGCGCGGGGGGTGAACGAGGCGCTGGCGCACAGCCGCTCGTCCGGATCGAGGACGGCCACGATCGCCGTGGACGGCCTCGGATGATGACGTGCGTGGAGCCCGCTGACGACCTCGCGCGGGTTGCGCAGCAAGGGGATTCCGGCGGCGGCCCACTCCGCCGGCTCCAGCAGGCGGCCGGCGGACGTGGTGGAGGTCGACAACGAGGCCGCCGAGGACGAGGCGAATCCGAAGGTCACGTTCCTCCCTTCGGCTACGCGCCCACACAGCGGGCGAGGTCGGATTCGGGAGCGCGCACCGCAGTGGAGCCCGGCCGGATCACGGGCGGACCGTGCGGGGAGCGGATCTCAATTCTTCCTGTCGAACTGGGATGCGGCAACGAGCAATTGAGGACGCCGCCGGTTATCGGATGGTGCGTGGCTTATATCCCTACCCACAGGTCAGGCCGCTGACGCATGGGTCCGGACCGGGCGTCGGCCGTGGACTGCGGCCCGGGCCGATGCCACCGGCAGATCGGGCGGGGCAGGGGCGCGGTCCGGCTGGTCCGTGCCCCGGAGGGCTCGTGGAGCGGGCACGCCGTCCGTCACGTGGGGTGAAGTGGCCGATTGTCCTTGCCGTCGGGTTGCATGGAGGCATGAACGATCTGGAGCTGCGTGCCGAAGCCGACGCCATCCTCGCCGAGCTGGTCGGTGATCCGACAGGGGCGGCGCGGCTGCGGGAGGACCAGTGGCAGGCGGTGGCGGCGCTGGTGGTGGAGCGCCGTCGCGCCCTGGTGGTGCAGCGCACGGGGTGGGGCAAGTCGGCGGTGTACTTCGTGGCCACGGCGCTGCTGCGCCGACGCGGCTCCGGACCCACGGTGATCGTCTCCCCGCTGCTGGCGTTGATGCGCAACCAGGTCGAGGCGGCGGCGCGGGCCGGTATCCACGCGCGGACCATCAACTCGGCCAATCCGGAGGAGTGGGAGACGATCCACGAGGAGGTCGGCCGCGGCGACGTCGACGTTCTCCTGGTAAGCCCTGAGCGGCTCAATTCGGTGGACTTCCGTGAGCACATGCTGCCCAAGCTCGCGGCGACGACGGGCCTGCTGGTGGTGGACGAGGCGCACTGCATCTCCGACTGGGGCCACGACTTCCGCCCCGACTACCGCAGGCTGCGGGCGATGCTGGCCGAGCTGGCCCCGGGGGTGCCGGTGCTGGCCACCACGGCGACCGCCAACGCCCGGGTCACGGCGGATGTGGCCGAGCAGCTGGGTACCGGCGCCGGCGAGGCACTGGTGCTGCGCGGCCCCCTGGACAGGGAGAGTCTGCGGCTGGGCGTGGTGCGGCTGCCGGACGCGGCGCACCGGATGGCGTGGCTGGCCGAGCATCTGGACGGGCTGCCGGGTTCCGGGATCATCTACACGCTCACCGTGGCCGCCGCCGAGGAGGCCACCGCGTTCCTGCGGCAGCGCGGTCTCCAGGTGGCCTCGTACACGGGCAGGACGGAGAACGCGGACCGGCAGCAGGCCGAGGACGACCTGCTGCACAACCGGGTCAAGGCGCTGGTGGCCACCTCCGCGCTGGGGATGGGTTTCGACAAGCCGGACCTCGGCTTCGTGGTCCACCTCGGATCGCCGTCCTCGCCGATCGCCTACTACCAGCAGGTGGGTCGCGCGGGCCGCGGTGTGAAGCACGCCGAGGTGCTGCTGCTGCCGGGCAAGGAGGACGAGGCGATCTGGCGCTACTTCGCCGAGACCGCCTTCCCTCCGGAGGAACAGGTGCGCCAGGCCCTCGCGGCCCTCGCCGAGGCGGGACGGCCACTGTCCGTGCCGGCCTTGGAAGGCTCGGTGGATCTGCGGCGCAGCCGGCTGGAGACGATGTTGAAAGTGCTGGACGTGGACGGCGCCGTGCGGCGGGTGAAGGGCGGCTGGACGGCCACGGGCGCCGGCTGGGTGTACGACGCCGAGCGGTACGCACGGGTGGCCCAGCAGCGTGCGGCCGAGCAGCAGGCGATGCGCTCGTACGTCACCACCACCGAGTGCCGCATGGAGTTCCTGCGTCGCCTGCTGGACGACGAGGAGGCCGCGCCGTGCGGTCGCTGCGACAACTGCGCGGGCGCTTGGGCCGACCCCGCCGTCTCGGCGGAGACTCTCGCGGGGGCGACGAAGGAACTGGGCCGCCCGGGGGTGGAGATCGAGCCGCGCCGGATGTGGCCGACGGGCATGCCGGCACTCGGCGTCGACCTCAAGGGGCGCATCCCGGCCCAGCAGCAGTGTTCCACCGGCCGGGCGCTGGGACGGCTCTCCGACATCGGCTGGGGCAACCGGCTGCGGCCGCTGCTGTCCGAGCAGGCGCCCGACGAGCCGGTCCCCGAGGACGTACTGAAGGCCGTGGTGACGGTCCTCGCGGACTGGGCGCGCTCCCCGGGCGGCTGGATGTCGGACGGCCCGGACGCCTCCGCCAGGCCGGCAGGGGTCGTATCGGTGCCGTCCCTGACCCGCCCTCGGCTGGTCGCGTCACTCGCTCGGGGAGTCGCGGACATCGGGCGGCTTCCCTACCTGGGCAGCCTGGCGTACACCGGCCCGAGCGGCGCGCACGCGGCACGGCGCAGCAACTCCGCCCAACGGCTGTGCGCGCTGGCCGGCGCCTTCACCCTCCCCGAGGACCTGGCCGGCGCCCTTGCCCGCACCCCAGGGCCTGTCCTGCTCGTGGACGACTACACCGACTCCGGCTGGACCCTCGCGGTCGCCGCGCGCCTGCTGAGGCAGAAGGGGGCCGACCAGGTTCTGCCGCTGGTGCTCGCCTCGGCCGGCTGAAGGCCCCTGAGAAGTCCGTCCGTCGTGGCGGACGGGAGCCGGGCGGCGGCGAGCGGGCCGCGTCAGAGGGCGGCAGCCGACCGGGCCGCCGCGCGGCTCACCGTCGAGGCCCCCGCCGCGACGACCGTGTGGGAGGAGAACAAGGGACTCACCGCACTGATGCGGGTCGGTGCCACCGACCCGGCCGCCGCCGAACGGAGGAAGTGGCTCACCAGCGTGCGGCCGATCGCTTCGCGCGGTTCGACGGGCAGGTCGAGCAGTGCGGGGTCGATCGCGACGGCGGCCCCCAGCCGGGATTCATCACCCTGCGGATGCACCGGGGAACGGCGGGCAGCCGGCTCCTCATGAACATCGCGGTCTGGGAGTCGACCGAGGCGCTCGCCACCGCGCTCGGCAGCCCCGAGGTCCAGCGCATGGCGGCCGATTTCCCCGACGACATCGTGTCGTACCCGCACATCTTCGAGCCGATCGACGTATGACACGGCGGCCGCGGGCCGGCGGGTCACGGATCTGTGGACAACCGTCGAGGGTTGTCGTGTCCCTGATTCGAGTTGTCCACAGGCTCCAGCGGAAAGCCGGGATTCGCGAGATCGTCGGCGCATGACGAATCACAGCGAAACCACCGGATCCTTCGAAAACAGTGGAATCCCGGGCGATGAGTCCCCGGCCGATCCGTCCGCGCACACCGAGCAGGTGACCCTGCGCACGCCGGCCGAGCTGGCCGACGCCCTGCCCTATCTGCTGGGCTACCGCCCGGAGGACAGCATGATCCTGGTCGCGCTGCACGACCGCGGCGGCAAGGGCAGGTTCGGTGGCAGGGCCCGGCTCGGCATCCCCGCGCACGAGGAGGACTGGGAGGAAGCCGCGCGCCAACTGGCCCGCGGCCTGGTCACCGGCAGCGAACGGCGCGGCGCCAGGCCCGAGCAGATGGTGGCCTACGTCTGCCAGGAGCCGGCCCCGGGGGAGACCGGCGGCGACGTCAAGCGCCGGCTCGCCCGCCTCGCCCATCTGATGCGCGTCCAGTGCGGCGACCTCGACGTGCCGGTCATCGAGGCCCTGTGCATCTCGGACGGCCGCTTCTGGTCGTACTGCTGCCCCGTCGCGGACTGCTGCCCGCCGGACGGCACGCCGATGGGTCTGCCGGGCACCTCCGTGCTCGCCGCCGCGGCCACCTACGCCGGCTTCCAAGTCCGGGGCTCCCTCAAGGAGTTGCGCGCCCGGCTCCAGCCCTGGGAGACCACCGCGGCACTGGAGCAGGAGATGGCCCTGGACACGGCCGGCATGGACCTCGTGCCCCGCATCCTCGACGAGTCGGGGCGCGCGCAGGTGGCCGAGGAGACCCTCGCCCTCGCCGAGCGCCTCCTGCACCGCCTCTCGGCGGCGACCCCGGTCGCCGGGGCGCTCCCGGCCGACCTGCGCGACGACGGCCTGATCGGGCACGACGAGGCGGCCCTGCTGATCCTCGGCCTCCAGGACCGCGAGACCCGCGACCGGGCCGCCGCGTGGATGGAGGGCGACGCGGCCCAACCGGCGCTGCGCCTTTGGCGTTCGCTCGCTCGCCGCTGCGTCGGCCCCTACGGCGAGCACGCCGCCGCCCCGCTGACCCTGGCCGGCTGGGTCGCCTGGTCCACGGGCGACGAACTCGAGGCCCGCGAGGCACTGGCCATGGCCCTCGGCGCCGACCCGGACTACCTGTTCGCCCGCCTCCTGCACCAGGCCTGCAACGAAGGACTCGACCCGGAGTCCATCCGCCGGTGCCTGCGGGGCGAGCGGCCCGTGGACGCGCCCGACGCGGAACCGGGAGCCGCGGAGAAGACGAAGACGAAGGGCATGGAGCCCATGGAAACCGGCAAGCCCACGGAGTCCCCGGCGCGGAACGCTTCGGGACCCTCCGGGGAGCCGGAGCCGGAGCCGGAGCCGGACGCCGGCGGGAGCGGCCGCCGCCGGCGCCGGACGCGTTCCGCGACCACCGGCGGAGACGGCCCGCCCACGACCCGGACGGCCGCGACCCGAGCCGCCGGAGGACGGCGCGGGCCCGCCGCTTCCCGTCCGGCCGCCGACCAGCCTCCGAGCCGTGCCGCCCGGCACCCCGGCGGCACGCGCGGCCGCACCAAGCGCCCCGGCGAGACCGCCGTCACCGGCGCCCCGGCGGGGGGCTTCGCCCGGGAACCGGAGGTGGAGGACGCCGGATGATCACCGCCTGACCTGGACGGGAGCGGAGGGCGCCACCCATAATCCGACGAAGCGGAAGCAGCGCGTGCGGGCCCGGCGAACGACGTGTTTATCGTCAGGCAGACGACTATGATCGCGGCATGCCCTACGACCCGTCAGCCTTTCCGCCCTTCGCTGTCACCGTGGACCTGGTCGTGCTGACCGTTCGCCGTCATTCGCTGTGCGCGATGGCGGTGCGCCGGGGCGAGTCCCCCTTCCAGGGACGATGGGCGCTGCCCGGTGGATTCGTGCGGGCCGACGAGGACCTGTCCCAGGCGGCGGCGCGCGAGCTGGCCGAGGAGACCGGGCTGCGGGCGCACGACCCCTCGTCCCCCGCGCAGGACAACGGGGCGCACCTGGAGCAGCTGGCCACCTACGGAGACCCCGACCGCGACCCCCGGATGCGCGTGGTCAGCGTCGCGCATCTGGCGCTCGCCCCAGACCTGCCCGCGCCGCGCGCGGGCGGCGACGCCAGCAACGCGCGCTGGGCGCCGGTCGAGGAACTGCTCCAGGAGGGCGGTCACGGCAGGGACGGCGAGCCCCTCGCCCCGCTGGCCTTCGACCACGCCCGGATCCTCGCCGACGGCGTCGAGCGGGCCCGGTCGAAGATCGAGTACTCGTCGCTGGCCACCGCCTTCTGCCCGCCCGAGTTCACCGTCGGAGAGCTGCGCCGGGTGTACGAGGCCGTGTGGGGGGTGGCCCTCGATCCGCGCAACTTCCACCGCAAGGTCACCGGGACCCCCGGGTTCCTCGTGCCGACGGGAGGCACGACCACTCGCCAGGGCGGCCGCCCCGCCCAGCTCTTCCGGGCCGGTGGCGCCACCCTGCTCAACCCCCCGATGCTGCGCCCCGAGGTCTGACCGGCGCGGACCCGGCCGGTCCCGGGGAGCGGGCCCCTGTTGCATCGAACGGAGGACAGAGACGGGCCCGGGGGAGGGGCACCCGCCGCTCAACCCTCCCATACACGAAAAAACCGGACAACGCACGCTATCTTGCTGCAGGTGATCCAGGCCTTCGGACTGACCAGCACCTCCCGCAAGGCGCAGCCGCCCGCCGTCGACGACGTCTCCTTCGAGGCGCGCGCCGGGCAGATCACCGTGCTCCTGGGTGCTCCCGGGGCGGGCAAGACCGCGACGTTGCGGCTGATGCTCGCCCTGGAGCAGGGGCGTGGCATCACCTACTTCAGGGGGTGGCCCCTGCACCGGATCGCCCACCCGGCGCGGGAGGTCGGCGTACTCCTCGGCGACGTACCGGGGCACCCGGCCCGTACGGTCCGCGGTCATCTGCGCATGCTCTGCGCGGCGTCGGGCGTCCCGGCACGCCGTGCCGACGAACTTCTCGAAGCCGTCGGCCTCGTCAGCTTCCGCGAGGAACGCCTCGGCACACTGTCGCGCGGCATGGACCGCAGGCTCGGCCTGGCCTGTGCCCTGCTGCCCGGCCCGCACGCGCTCGTCCTGGACGACCCGACCCGCGGCCTCTGCGCCCGGGAGGCGCAGTGGCTGCACGACATGCTGCGCTCCCACGCCGACCAGGGCGGCACGGTGCTGATGGCCACGAGCGACCCGAGGGAGGCCGCGCGCACCGCCGACTGGGTCGTCACCCTCGACGCCGGCCGACTCGTCGCCGACCAGGAGGCCGAGGAGTTCGCCCGTACCCGGCTGCGGCCGCGCGTGGCCGTACGCACCCCGCACGCCCGGCGCCTCGCGGCCGTACTCGCCAAGGAGGCGCGCACCGGCCGGCGTTCCGTCGAGGTCGTGCACGAGGGCGGCAACCGCCTTTCCGTGTACGGCACGACGACCGCCGACATCGGTGAGACGGCCTTCCGGCACGGCATCCTTGTCCATCAACTCGCCGACGAAGTGGGCGACATGGGGCCGGGCGCCGACAGCGGGGCCGGTGCGGACGGCACCGCGACCGACCGTGGACCGGCCGCCCCCGGCCCACCAACGGGCACGCCCGGGACCGCGTCCGGCCCCGGGCCGGTGGAACGGCGGACCACGGCGAAGAGCGGAAAGATCGTGTTCGGTTTCTCCGCGCAGGACCCGTCGCCGCAGGACCGGCGGGCCGACCTGGTCGCGTCGGTCGGGCCCGCCGAGCCGGCCGGCCCCGCCGAGGACGGACGGCACACCTCCCGCCGACCGGAAGCGGTGCCGCGGGTGCGGGCCGTCCTCGACGACCGGGCGGCGCCCGAAGAGGCCCCCGCCCACCGCTCCGCGTCCGAGCGCCCCGCATCGCGACGGCATCCGGTGACGGCGGATGCCGGGACCACCCGCGCCTTCGGGAAACCCCGCGCCCGAGGGCCGGAGACCACCGGCGGCCGCATCGCCGCGGCGGGCCTCTCCGCCCTGCGCGCCCACCTGCCCGGGTCCGGAAGGCCCGGCTCCCGGTCACCGCGGACCGCGGACGCCCGGAACGACGGCGCCCGCGCCCTCCCGCCGCTCATCTCGGTTCGTCCCGCCCCCACCCCGCTGTGCCCGCTGCGCTACGAACTCCGGCGGGCCGCGGGCGTCGGCACGGTATTCTTCGTCTGCGGCGCCGCGCTTGTGATCTCCATGCTCACCGCCGTGGTGCTGGCCGGGATCGGCCACACCCCGCAGGCCCGGCTGTTCGCGGCGTGGCCGCGCGAACTGCCGCTGCCGCCCGCCGCGCTCGCGGCCGGACTGCTCGGCGCGCTGTCTTTCGGGGACGAGTTCCGCCACCCCGCACTGGCGGCCGACCGCGGCACCGTGCCCCGCAGGCTCGGGCTGCTGGCCGCGAAACTCCTCGTCTCCGGAGCCACCGCCGCCCTGCTCGCCTTCCTCACCGTGGGCTGCGACGCCGAGGCGCTCCACCTCGTCCACGGACGGGAGGCGACACAGGTCCCGGAGGACTGGCTCGCGCTGACCGCGAGTTGGTTCGCCCTCATGACCGGGTGCGCGTGGGCCGGGGTGCTCGCGGCCGGTGTCTTCCGGTCCACCTCGGGCGGCCTCGCCGCCGTCCTCGCCGTGCCCGTGGTCGTCGTACCCCTTGTCCACCGGGGACTTCGGGGCGCGGCCGTGGGGATGGCGGCCGATCTCCCGGCGCGCTCGCGGGAGGTGTTCCTGCTCCAGTGGCCGTTCGGAGGGGACCGCTACCTGCTGGCGGTGGCGCGGCTGATCGTCCAACCCGTGGGCGGCGCACTGGTGTTGTCCCTGACGGCACTGGTGTGCGCGTATCTGTTCACGACGCTGCGAACCAGGACGTGATGACCGTTGCCCTTACGCTTCTGATCCGGCTTGTGCCCACAACTCCCCGCGGACGGCTCGTTTCCTTCCGATAAGGCGTCAATTGCGACGGTGTGAGCGATCACCCTTTCGTGTGCTTTTCACCAAAGACCTCAAGGGAGTTGGAGACGGCGCCGACAAAGGACACGTGAGTACCCTTGCGCACACCATGATGACCGCCGCCCGCTCGTCAGACTCCGGTCTGGCCGGCCCGGGCGAACTCGACCGCTACTCCTACGGCGACGCCCCGGTGGGCGAACGCGTCGGAGCGCCCGCCTGGGACGGAGGAGAATCCGAGCTGGGCCGGGTCGGCCGGCGGGCCACGGGCAACCGCGGCCGGGGGCTGCACGGCCAACTCGTCCAGCAGCTGGGTCAGATGATCGTCTCCGGCGATCTGGGCGCGGACCGTCCGCTGGTGCCCGAGGAGATCGGCCAGCGCTTCGAGGTCTCCCGCACCGTCGTCCGCGAGTCCCTCCGTGTCCTGGAGGCCAAGGGCCTGGTCAGCGCCCGTCCGAACGTCGGCACACGCGTCCGTCCGGTCAGCGACTGGAACCTCCTCGACCCGGACATCATCGAGTGGCGGGCCTTCGGCCCCCAGCGCGACGACCAGCGGCGCGAGCTCAGCGAGCTGCGCTGGACCATCGAGCCGCTCGCCGCCCGCCTCGCCGCCGGACACGGCCGCGAGGAAGTGCAGCAGCGCCTGTGCGACATGGTCGAGATCATGAGCCACGCCATGGCGCAGGGCGACGCGCTCACCTACTCGCGCGCCGACAACGAGTTCCACACGCTGCTCATCCAGATCGCCGGCAACCGCATGCTGGAGCACCTCTCCGGCATCGTCGCCGCCGCCCTCCAGGTCTCCGGCGGTCCGGTCACGGCGTGTGACCGGCCGAACGAGGCGTCCCTCGCACAGCACGCGCGGATCGTCGACGCCCTCGGGACCGGCGACGGCGGCGCGGCGGAGACCGCCATGCGCCAACTGCTGACGGTCCACCCCGAGGTGGAGCGGGTGGTACCCGCCCCGCGCGAGCACTGACCCGCGCCGCGGGGTGCGATCGCCGGTGTGCGCGTCGGTTCCCATGACGTGCCGGGCCCGGGTGCCGCGGCCGTCGCCGGTTTCCGCCGGATCCTCAGCAGTCCGGCGGGACCCGGCGCTGCCGCGCACGGGCCCGGCCCCACGCGCGACTCCCTGACCCGGCCGACACGTCAGGCGTTCTCCTTTGCCCCTGTCCGACTGGTTTTGTTCGCTTACGGGGTGTGACTCGGGCCACGCAGATTGGGCGTAACACTCATGGGGACAGCGCGATGACCTAAGAGGTGACAGCCGCGGAGGGAATACGGACGCCGGACAAGGCGCTGTGAATCCTCCCGGCCCGCGCCCGCGCCGTCGGCCCATCCCCAGGCCGGTGGTCGGCTCCCGTCCGCAGTGGACGGTGCCGGAAGCCGTTTTCCAACGTTCCGAGAGGTTGTTCGTGTCGGCCAGCACATCCCGTACGCTCCCGCCGGAGATCGCCGAGTCCGTCTCTGTCATGGCGCTCATTGAGCGGGGAAAGGCTGAGGGGCAGATCGCCGGCGACGATGTGCGTCGGGCCTTCGAAGCTGACCAGATCCCGGCCACTCAGTGGAAGAACGTACTGCGCAGCCTCAACCAGATTCTTGAGGAAGAGGGTGTGACGCTGATGGTCAGTGCAGCAGAGCCCAAGCGCACCCGAAAGAGCGTCGCAGCGAAGAGCCCGGCCAAGCGCACCGCCACCAAGACGGTCGCGGCGAAGACGGTGACCACCAGGAAGGCCACCGCCACCACGGCCGCCCCCGCAGTGTCGGCCGCGTCGGCCGATCCCACCGAGGAGGGCGCGGCCAAGAAGGCCGCCGCCAAGAAGACCACCGCCAAGAAGACGGCCGCCAAGAAGACCACGGCGAAGAAGACGGCCGCCAAGAAGACCACGGCCAAGAAGGACGACGTCGAGCTTCTCGAGGACGAGGTCCTCGAGGACACCAAGGTCGGCGACGAGCCCGAGGGCGCCGAGAGCGCCGGCTTCGTCCTCTCCGACGAGGACGAGGACGACGCGCCCGCCCAGCAGGTCGCCGCGGCCGGTGCCACCGCCGACCCGGTCAAGGACTACCTGAAGCAGATCGGCAAGGTCCCCCTGCTCAACGCCGAGCAGGAGGTCGAGCTCGCCAAGCGCATCGAGGCGGGTCTGTTCGCCGAGGACAAGCTGGCCAACTCGGACAAGCTCGCCCCGAAGCTCAAGCGCGAGCTGGAGATCATCGCCGAGGACGGCCGCCGCGCCAAGAACCACCTGCTGGAGGCCAACCTCCGTCTGGTGGTCTCCCTGGCCAAGCGCTACACCGGCCGCGGCATGCTCTTCCTGGACCTCATCCAGGAGGGCAACCTCGGTCTGATCCGCGCGGTCGAGAAGTTCGACTACACCAAGGGCTACAAGTTCTCCACGTACGCCACCTGGTGGATCCGTCAGGCGATCACCCGCGCCATGGCCGACCAGGCCCGCACCATCCGCATCCCGGTGCACATGGTCGAGGTCATCAACAAGCTCGCGCGCGTGCAGCGCCAGATGCTCCAGGACCTGGGCCGCGAGCCCACCCCGGAGGAGCTGGCCAAGGAGCTCGACATGACCCCGGAGAAGGTCATCGAGGTCCAGAAGTACGGCCGTGAGCCCATCTCGCTGCACACCCCGCTGGGCGAGGACGGCGACAGCGAGTTCGGTGACCTCATCGAGGACTCCGAGGCTGTCGTCCCCGCCGACGCCGTCAGCTTCACGCTCCTCCAGGAGCAGCTGCACTCCGTCCTGGACACCCTCTCCGAGCGCGAGGCCGGCGTCGTCTCCATGCGCTTCGGTCTCACCGACGGTCAGCCGAAGACCCTCGACGAGATCGGCAAGGTCTACGGCGTGACGCGTGAGCGCATCCGTCAGATCGAGTCCAAGACCATGTCGAAGCTGCGCCACCCGTCGCGCTCCCAGGTGCTGCGCGACTACCTCGACTAGTCCGCTCGTACGACGAAGAAGGCCCGGATTCCCCGTGGGATCCGGGCCTTCGTGCTGCGAGCGGCGCTCTCGTGGATCACTCTGGGTTCTCCGGTATCGACCCTGAGTGAGGAGTGCAGATGCGCCTTTCCCTTGTCCGCGCACTGATCCGGCCGCTCGTCCTGGCGGCCGCCGTCGCCGCCATACCCCTGGTCGGCGCGTCACCGGCGTCCCCCGCGGCGCCCGGAAGCGTGGTCGTCGGGGGATTCCCGATCGATATCTCGCAGGCCCCGTGGACGGTGGCGCTGTCGAGCCGTGACCGGTTCGGAGGCACCCGGGCGGGCCAGTTCTGCGGCGGAGTGGCGATCGCCCGCACCACCGTGCTGACGGCCGCCCACTGCATGGGCGAGGACGTCCTCGGCGGGCCGCCGGACCACGTGCGCGACCTGAAGGTCATCGCGGGCCGCACGGACCTGCTGTCGGACGAGGGCCAGGAGATCGCCGTACGGGAGGTCCGGGTCAACCCGGGCTTTGACAGTGCGACGAACTCGGGCGACTTCGCCGTCGTCACCCTCGCCGAGCCGCTGCCGCGGAGCGCGGTCATCGGGATGGCGGGCCCGGGGGACGCGGCCTACGCGCCGGGCACCAAGGCCCTGGTCACCGGCTGGGGCGACCTGACGGGCGGCGGCGCCTACGCGCACCGGCTGCATGCCGCGAACGTGCACGTGCTCGCCGACGACCGTTGCAGCCGGGCCTATCCGGGCGGCCCAGAGGGCGTCTACCGGGCCGGCAGCATGCTGTGCGCCGGAGAGGCCGCCGGGGGTCCGGACGCGTGTCAGGGGGACAGCGGAGGGCCGCTGGTGGCCGAAGGCCGGCTGATCGGACTCGTGTCCTGGGGCAGCGGCTGCGGGCGGCCGGGGAGCCCCGGCGTCTACACACGGGTCTCCGAGGTCGTACGCGCCCTGGCGCCGCAGGACGGCCGGGGCGGGAAGACGTCCGCCAAGGCCGCGGGGAGGTCCCGGAGGATCTCCTGACGGCCTTGCGCGACGTACGAGCACGGGCGGCTGCTCCGAGGGGGAGCGGCCGCCCGTTCACCGGCCTGGGCCGGGGCTGGCTCGTCGTACGCGCGAGATTCAGCGCTCTTCTTCGGAAGCGGTGTTCGGAGCGGAGGTGAGCCGCTCCGTCTCGTCCTGTATCTCAGCGGCGATCTTCTTGAGTTCTGGCTCGAACTTGCGACCGTGGTGGGCGCAGAAGAGCAGCTCTCCGCCGCTGAGCAGGACGACGCGCAGGTATGCCTGGGCGCCGCAGCGGTCGCAGCGGTCAGCGGCCGTCAGCGGGCTCGCGGGGGTCAGAACAGTAGTCACGTCGCCTCTTCTCTAGCTCGACGAGCTGTCGTACCAGGGTCAACATCCAACCAGCCCGAAAACGTTCCCGCTCGTGGCTTTTCTTTCGAAAAAATTTTTCCGGGGCGGCTGTCTGCTGCCGGTTGGCGGCGAATGTGCCGTAGTGCGTCTCTTGGGTGCTTACGGTTTCGCGCTGTCTAGTATCTCGGTCCTCCCGGCTGGCTTGCCGGTTGTTCATGAGGACGTGCCCGGAGCCTAAATGGTTCATGCCTCCAAGGGAACGTGATATGTACTTCACCCCAACGAGGGATCGAACGCACATGCGAGTCTGGACTAGTCTGAGGAGCCGACGAGGGTGGCGTTACACCGGCTCTACCAGGCCTCGGTACCCTCTGTGCGGCGACCGAAGCCTCCCCCTTACCCAGAAGGGGGCAATCTGAAATTCAGCGAGGAGCGAACCGCGTGACCGCCGATACGTCCGTGCCGTCCACAGCGCTGCTGGCAGGAGCAGACCGGGACGGTTCCAACTACACCGCGCGGCACCTGCTCGTCCTTGAGGGCCTCGAAGCCGTGCGCAAGCGCCCCGGCATGTACATCGGCTCGACGGACAGCCGCGGTCTCATGCACTGCCTGTGGGAGATCATCGACAACTCGGTGGACGAGGCCCTCGGCGGCTACTGCGACCACATCGAGGTGATCCTCCACGACGACGGCTCGGTGGAGGTGCGCGACAACGGCCGTGGCATCCCCGTGGACGTGGAGCCCAAGACCGGCCTGTCCGGCGTGGAAGTCGTCATGACCAAGCTCCACGCGGGCGGCAAGTTCGGTGGCGGCTCCTACGCGGCCTCCGGCGGTCTGCACGGCGTCGGCGCCTCCGTGGTCAACGCCCTCTCCGCCCGCCTGGACGTCGAGGTGGACCGGAGCGGCAGCACGCACGCGATCAGCTTCCGGCGCGGTGTGCCGGGCGCCTTCTCGGGCGCCGGCGCGGACGCGAGGTTCGAGGCCAAGAGCGGCCTGCGCAAGGCCAAGAAGATCCCCAAGACCCGCACCGGCACCCGCGTGCGCTACTGGGCCGACCGGCAGATCTTCCTCAAGGACGCCAAGCTGTCCCTGGACACGCTGCACCAGCGCGCCCGGCAGACCGCCTTCCTGGTGCCCGGCCTGACCATCGTCGTCCGCGACGAGTACGGCCTCGGCGAGGGCGGCAGCAAGGGCGAGGAGTCCTTCCGCTTCGACGGCGGCATCAGCGAGTTCTGCGAGTACCTGGCGAACGACAAGCCGGTCTGCGACGTGCTCCGCTTCTCCGGCAAGGGCACCTTCAAGGAGACCGTGCCGGTCCTGGACGAACACGGCCAGATGACCCCCACCGAGGTCGCCCGCGAACTCGGTGTGGACGTGGCGCTGCGCTGGGGCACCGGTTACGACACCACCGTGCGCTCCTTCGTCAACATCATCGCCACCCCCAAGGGCGGTACCCACGTCTCCGGCTTCGAGCAGGCCCTCACCCAGACGATGAACGACGTGCTGCGCGCCAAGAAGCTGCTGCGCGTCGCCGAGGACAACGTCGTCAAGGACGACGCCCTGGAGGGCCTCACCGCGGTCGTCACCGTGCGCCTGGCCGAGCCCCAGTTCGAGGGCCAGACCAAGGAGGTCCTCGGCACCTCGGCGGCCCGCCGCATCGTGAACAACGTGGTCTCCAAGGAGCTGAAGGCGTTCCTGACCGCCACCAAGCGGGACGCCGCAGCCCAGGCCCGCGTGGTCATGGAGAAGGTGGTCGCCGCCGCCCGGACCCGTGTCGCGGCCCGCCAGCACAAGGACGCCCAGCGGCGCAAGACCGCCCTGGAGTCCTCGTCCCTGCCGGCCAAGCTCGCCGACTGCCGCAGCGACGACGTCGACCGCAGCGAGCTGTTCATCGTCGAGGGCGACTCCGCGCTCGGTACGGCCAAGCTGGCGCGGAACTCCGAGTTCCAGGCCCTGCTGCCCATCCGAGGGAAGATCCTCAACGTGCAGCGGTCGTCCGTGACCGACATGCTCAAGAACGCCGAGTGCGGCGCGATCATCCAGGTGATAGGAGCGGGCTCGGGCCGCACCTTCGACATCGACCAGGCCCGCTACGGCAAGATCATCATGATGACCGACGCCGATGTGGACGGCTCCCACATCCGCTGCCTGCTGCTCACGCTGTTCCAGCGCTACATGCGGCCCATGGTCGAGGCGGGCCGGGTCTTCGCCGCGGTGCCCCCGCTGCACCGCATCGAGATCATCCAGCCGAAGAAGGGGCAGGACAAGTACGTCTACACGTACTCGGACCGGGAGCTGCGCGACAAGCTCATGGAGTTCCAGAGCAAGGGCATCCGCTACAAGGACTCCATCCAGCGCTACAAGGGCCTCGGCGAGATGGACGCCGACCAGCTGGCCGAGACCACGATGGACCCCCGCCACCGCACCCTGCGACGCATCAACCTGTCCGACCTGGACGCCGCGGAAAAGGTCTTCGACCTCCTGATGGGCAATGACGTGGCCCCCCGCAAGGAGTTCATCTCCAGCTCCGCCGCGACCCTGGACCGCTCCCGCATCGACGCGTGACGCGCCGCGCCGGCCGGCGCGGCGGCGGGCCCGGGCCGCCCGCCGTACCGCGTCGGCCGGCGCGTGGGGCGGCCCACCCGCACGAGCCCGCTCACCGAGCCCGCCCCGCCCCGGCACGAGCCGGGGGGCCCGGAGCCCACGGCACCCCTTCTCCACCCGGGGGGCCCGGAGCCCACGGCACCCCTTCTCCACCCGGGGGTGGAGAGCAGCCGCCGAAGATCTCCACCTGTGATCCACCCGGGCTCCGATCTCCCGACCTGCGGATTTCCGTAGCTTCGAAGCGTCGGCAGCGCTCGCCGCCGGCACCGTCTTCAAGCCCACGGAGGATCCGATGGTGGGGCTCACCAACGCAGTGGTGGTCGTGGCCGTCGTCGCGCTCGTGCTGGTACGGCAGTTCCGTGCCCGCCCGATCAACACGGACCGGCGCTGGTGGTTGCTGCCGGTGATCCTGGGTGTCATAGCGCTGCGCGAGCCCGGCATCCTGGACGTGCACCACCGGGCGGAATCGGCTGTGCTGCTCGCCGTGGAACTCCTCATCGGCCTGGCGATGGGCGCGGGCTGGGCCTGGACCACCCGCGTCTGGACGGAGCCGGACGGCGTCGTGTGGACCAAGAGCACCAAGGCGAGCGCGGCCGTCTGGATTGCGGGCATCGCCCTGCGCATCGGCGTCTACGGCCTCGGCGCCGCGCTCGGCCTGCACCAGCACAGCTCCGCCCTGATGCTCGGCTTCGCCGGCTCCCTGCTGGTCCGCGGCGGAATCCTGACCTGGCGAGCGCGTGTCCTCTTCGCCCCGGCCGCCCTGTCCACCCCGCCGCTCGGCGCCTCGCCCCGCTTCGCCGCGGCGTACGGTGACGGCAGCAGGCCCGCGGAGAAGGAGCGCGCGTGAGTGACAACGCCTGGACGCGGTGGCCGTCGAGAGAGGCGCTCGGCCGCGCCGGCACCACCCGGCCCCGCCGTCTGCTCGCCTGGGCCGTCCGGGCCCTGGTGATCGGTCTGCTGCTGTGGGGCGCCTACAACCAGAAGCACGCCGGTGTCTGGACCGGGCTCGCCGCGGCGGCGGGGGTCGTCGCCGCCGGCTTCCTCGCCTGGGCCTTCTTCCGCACCACCTACCAGCACCGCATGGTGCCCTCCCTCGTGCTGTTGGCCGCCCTCATGGGCATCGCCGTCGCCGCCGAGGCCTCGGGATTCACCGCGCTGGCCCTCGTGCTCTGGTGCGGCTGTGGCATCACCGCCCTGGAGCGGCTGCCGCTCGCCGCCGCGGCCCCGGTGACCTCGGCGGGGCTCGCCGCGTACTCCGCCTTCAACCACGACGTCTGGCTGACCACGGCCGCCTCCGTGGCGGGCATGGCCCTCGCCGGCTACGTCATGCGTCTGGACGCGGAGGCCCGCGGCAACGCGCAGCGGCTGCTCGACCAGGAGCGGGCCGCCCGGGTCGCGGAGGCCCGCTCGGCGGCACTCGGCGAGCGGGCCAGGATCGCCCGCGAGATCCACGACGTGCTGGCCCACAGCCTCTCCGCGCAGCTCGTGCACCTGGAAGCGGCGCGGCTGCTGATCGAGACGGGCGCCGACCGCGAACGGATCCTGGAGCGGGTGGTGGCCGCCCGGGGCATGGCCCGCGACGGCCTCGCGGAGACCCGACAGGCCCTGTCCGCGCTGCGGGGCGAACTGACCCCGCTGGAGGACTACCTCGGCGAGCTCGTCAGCGGAGCCGAGGGCGCGGTGGTCACCGTCACGGGTGAGCCCAGACCCCTGCCCGCCGAGGCATCCCAAGCCGTGCGCAGGGTCGCCCAGGAGGCGCTGACGAACGTCCGCAAGCACGCGCAGGGCGCCACGGTGGACCTGAGGCTCGACTACGGCGAACACCAAGTGACGCTGGACGTGCGGGACTCGGGCGGACGGCCGGGCGATCTCACCGGCTCCGGAGGCGGGTACGGTCTGCTCGGTATGCGTGAGCGCGCCGAACTGCTGGGCGGTTCGCTGGACGCGGGGCCGGACGAGGAGGGGTTCGTGGTGACGCTGAAGGTGCCCGTATGACCGGGACGGAGGGGGAGAGGAAGCCGGCACGCGTGGTGGTCGCCGACGACCAGACCGTGGTCCGGGAGGGCATCGTCATGCTGCTCGGGCTGCTGCCCGGCATCGAGGTCATCGGCGCCGCGGGGGACGGCGAGGAGGCGGTGCGCCTGGTCGGGGAGCTGGCTCCGGACGTGGTCCTGATGGACCTCAGGATGCCTCGCTGCGACGGCGTGGAAGCCACCCGGCGGATCCGGGAGCGGTACCCCGGGACCCAAGTGGTGGTGCTCACCACGTACGCGGACGACGAGTCACTGTTCCCCGCGCTGCGCGCCGGGGCCCGGGGGTATCTGACTAAGGACGCGGGCGGCGAGGAGATCGTACGGGCCGTGGAGAGCGTGCTGTCGGGGGACGCGGGGTTGTCGCCGAGCGTCCAGCGCCGGCTGCTGGAGCGGCTGTCGCAGCCCGAGCGCCACGCGCCGGTCGCGGTCGCACCCGCTCCGCCGGACGGGCTGACCACGCGCGAGACCGAGGTCCTGGTGCTGATCGCCGAGGGGCTCAGCAACCAGGAGATCGCTCGTCGGCTGCATGTCTCGACCGCGACCGTGAAGACCCACATCAACAACCTGTTCGCGAAGACGGGCCTCAAGGACCGGGCGCAGGCGGTGCGTTACGCCTACGGCAAGGGCCTGGTGCGGCCGCCCACGGGATGAGTCACCTGATGGGGTGAAGAGCCCGGAGAAGAAGAGTCACGGAACTTCCCGGTCTGTCCATCCTGGGACATGCAGTCAAGCGACGATCGTGCTCATGGAGCGGGGGGCGGTTCCGGGAGTTCGGCCGAGCACGCGAACGACCACGGAACCCCCGCCCGCGCCGCGCGGCACGAGGACCCCTGGTCACCCGCGCCGGAGCCGGGCTGGGGAGAGCCGGACGGCACCGAGGCGCCCGTGTCCGCCGTACCGCCCCCGCGCGGGCAGGAGCGGGCCGCGGCGGCGAGGGACGCCCGCGAGGTGTACGCCGAGGTGCAGCGCAGCGCGGCCTTCCAGGAGGTGCGCGGCAGGTACCGGCGGTTCGTGGTGCCGGGCGTCGCGGTCTTCCTCGGCTGGTACGTGGCCTACGTGGTCGCGGCGACCACCGCGCCGGGGCTGATGGCACGGCCCGTGGCGGGCGTGGTGAACGTGGGGATGCTGGCCGGGCTCGGACAGTTCCTCACCACGTTCCTGTTCGCCTGGGCCTACTCCCGGCACGCCCGGCTGCGGCGGGACCGGGCCGCGCTGGAGCTGCGCTGGGACACCCAGGAACTGGCCCGGGAGGCGCGGGGAGGCGCCCTGTGACCGGCGACCACCAGACCCTGGCACTGCTGCTGTTCAGCGGTTTCGTGGCGGTCACCCTCGGGATCACGACATGGGTGAGCCGCCGACGGCACGGTTCGGCGGAGGAGTTCTACGTGGGAGGGCGGCTGTTCTCCCCGATGGAGAATGGTTTTGCCATCGCGGGCGACTACCTCTCGGCTGCCTCCTTCCTCGGCGTCACCGGGCTCATCGCGCTGTACGGCTACGACGGGCTGCTGTATGTGGTGGGCTTTCTCGTGGCGTGGCTGGTCGTGCTGTTCCTGGTGGCCGAACTGGTGCGCAACTGCGGTCGGTTCACCCTGGCCGACGTGGTGGCCGCGCGGATGAGCGAGCGTCCGGTGCGGATCGCGGCCGGCACCTCCTCGGTCACGGTGTCCGTGCTGTACCTGGTGGCCCAGATGGTCGGCGCGGGCAGCCTGGTGTCGCTGCTGCTGGGGCGGACGAGCGGGGCGGCGCAGGCGTGGACGGTCGTCGGGGTCGGCGCGCTGATGGTCGTCTACGTGTCGCTGGGCGGAATGCGGGCCACCACCTGGATCCAGATCGTGAAGGCCGTACTGCTGCTCGGCGGGACCGTGGCGCTGACCGTGCTCCTGCTGCTGCGTTTCCACGGCGACGCCGACCGGCTGCTGCTCACGGCCGCGCAGCGCAGCGGGCACGGGGACGCCTTCCTGGCGCCCGGCCTGAAGTACGGCGGCGACTGGACCGCCCGCCTCGACTTCATCAGCCTGGGCCTCGCGCTGGTGCTGGGCACGGCAGGGCTGCCGCACATCCTCTCCCGCTTCTACACGGTGCCGACCGCGCGCGCCGCCCGCCGGTCCGCGGTGTGGTCCATCGGTCTGATCGGCGGCTTCTATCTGATGACCGTCCTCCTCGGGTTCGGGGCCGCGGCGGTCGTGGGACCGGGGGCGCTGCGCCGTTCCAACGCGTCCGGGAACACCGCGGTGCCCCTGCTCGCCCTCGATCTGGGCGGCGGCGCGGGTTCGACGGGCGGAACGGTTCTGTTCGCGGTGGTCGCCGCCGTCGCCTTCGCCACCATCCTCGCGGTGGTCGCGGGTCTCACGCTCGCCTCGTCCGCCTCCGTGGCCCACGACCTGTACGCGTCGCTGCGGCGCCCGCGCGGCGGGGCCCGCGGTGAGGTGGCGGTGGCGAGGTTCGCCGCCGTGGGCATCGGCGCGGTGGCGATCGCGCTCGGCCTGCTCGCCCGGGACCTCAACGTCGCCTACCTCGTCGGACTCGCCTTCGCGGTCGCCGCGTCGGCGAATCTGCCGGTGCTGCTGTACTCGCTGTTCTGGCGCGGCTTCACCACCCGAGGCGCGGTGTGGGCCGTGTACGGCGGACTGGTACCGGCGCTCGGACTGGTGCTGCTGTCCCCGCTGGTGTCCGGCTGCCCCGGTTCGCTGTTCCCGGGTGTGGACTTCCAGTACTTCCCGTTGCAGAACCCGGGCATCGTCTCCATCCCGCTCGGCTTCCTCGCCGGCTGGCTGGGCACCGTCACCTCGGACGAGACCCCGGACGAGGCCAAGTACGCCGAGACGGAAGTGCGTTCCCTCACCGGCGCGGGGGCCGTCTAGGTGTGCTGTTCGGACAGGTTGGTGACGCGGCTGGCTGGTGGGTAACCGCTGATGCCGGTGTGGGGTCGGTGGTAGTTGTACCAGTCCAGCCAGTCGGGAAACGCGGCCTGCCGTTCGGCGTCTGAGGTGTAGGGCCGGATGTAGGCCCACTCGTCGAGCAGGGTGCGATGGAAGCGTTCGACCTTGCCGTTGGTCTGCGGTCGCCAGGGCCTGGTCCAGCGGGGCCTGATGCCCAGCTCGCGGCAGGTGTCGCGCCAGGTGTTCTTCGTGTAGGCCCAGGCGTTGTCCGTCAGGACGCGTTCGACGGTGACGCCCCGCTGGGCGAACCAGGCCGTTGCCCGGGTGAGGAAGGCGGCGCAGGTCGCGGCCTTTTCGTCGGGCAGGTCTTCGGTGTAGGCCAGGCGGGTGTGGTCGTCCAGGGCGGTGTGCAGGTAGGCGTATCCGGTGCCGCTGCGGCGGTCCTGGTTGGCCCGGCCGGCCGCGCGGCCGAGGAATTTGTGGCCGCCGCCGTCGGGGATGCGGCCGAGTTTCTTGACGTCGATGTGGACCAGTTCGCCGGGCCGGGCCCGTTCGTAGCGGCGCACGGGCTCGCCGGTGGACCGGTCGCAGGCGGCCAGAGCCGGCAGGCCGTGCCGGACCAGGATGCGGTGGGCGGTAGAGGTGGCGATACCGGTTCGGGCCGCGAGTCGCAGCGGGCCGATGCGGTGTTCGCGCCGCAGCCGCACGACCTGTGCCTCGATGGCGGCCGGGGTCCGGTGGGGTTGACGGTGCGGGCGGCTGGAGCGGTCGTGCATGCCTTCGGCGCCCAGCTGCCGGTAGCGGCCTGCCCAGCGGGCGGCGGTGGTGTGGCTGACCTGGAAGCGTTCCGCGGCCCTGCGCAGCGGCCAGCCGTCGTCCACGACACACCGGGCCAGCCGCAGCCTGCCGGTCGGGGTCAGCGGGGCATTACGGTGGGACACGAGGGCCTCCTGGACGTCGGTGCAGACTTCGCAATCCACACCGAACCCAGAAGGCCCTCACCTGTTCAAGCACCCCGCCCGCGTGTCACCAACGTCCCGGGACAACACATCTAGGGCCTCTCGTCTGGATCATGCCGGGCTCGCGGGGTCTGGCACGCACATCTGCGGCGTTGTCGTCGGTCGCCAACGCTCCGCGTTGACTCCCTCCTCCGCCTTGCATCTGCACGCACCAGACCCCGCTCCCTGATCCGGCCTGATCCAAACGAAAGACCCTAGTGCCGTGTGGGGCGTCGCGACCCGGTGAACCTTTCCGGTCACGGCATGGATGAGCGGTCACGGCGCCACCCACGCGTACCGGTGCTCCGGGCGGCCGGTGTCGCCGTACTTCAGGGAGAGGCGCAGCCGGCCGGCCTGTTCCAGGTGGCGGAGGTAGCGCTGGGCGGTGGAGCGGCTCAGACCGGTGCGGGCGGCGACCTCGTGGGCCGACAGCGGGTGGTCGGCGCCGTACAGGACCTCGCATATCAGGTCCGCGGTGGGAGCGGTGTGGCCGGGTACGGAGGGGACGGGAGCCGTGCGCAGCGCGCCGAAGATCCGGTCCACCTGTTCCTGGCCGGTCACACCCCGGCCGCCCACCCGGTCGACCGTGCGGCGCAGCGCGGCGTACGAGTCCAGCCGGGCGCGCAGTGCGGCGAAGGTGAACGGTTTGACCAGATAGTGCAGGGCGCCAAGGCGCATCGCCTGCTGCACGGTGGCGACGTCCCCGGCCGCCGTGATCATGATGACGTCCGTGCCCTGGCCCTGTTCCCGCATGCGGTGGACGAGTTCCAGGCCGGTACGGTCCGGCAGATAGTGGTCGAGCAGCACCAGGTCGATGGCACCGCGTTCGACGGCGGCCAGCGCCTGGGCGGCGCTGTGCGCGCGGGCGGCCACCCGGAACCCGGGAACCTTTCCCACGTACTTCGCGTTTATCTCAGCGACGCGGAAGTCGTCGTCGACCACCAGGACGTCAATCATCAGGCCTCTCCTCCAAGGCCGGCGAGCACCAAGCCCGTGTTTTCGGCTCCGCAGTTGTAGCGCGAGCAAAAAGAGCACAACAGGTGCTTGCGAGCAAAAGAACGGCTTGCGCACACAAGACTGCTGCGCGTGGCGGCCCGCACCTACCGTCCCGGGCCATGAGCGCACACACCAGCCCCGCCATCGAGCTGCGGGGCGCGAGCAAGACCTTCAGGACCCCGTCCGGGGGACTGCACACGGCCGTGCGCGGCCTGGATCTCACCGTGGAGCGCGGCGAGTTCGTGGCCGTCGTGGGGCCGACGGGCTGCGGCAAGTCCACCACGCTGACCCTGGTCAGCGGGCTTGAGGAGCCCACCGAGGGCGAGGTGCTGGTGGCCGGGGAGCCGGTCGACGGCGTCGGCGGCAAGGTCGGCTTCGTCTTCCAGCAGGACGCCACCTTCCCCTGGCGCACGGTCCTGTCCAACGTGATGGCCGGCCCGCGCTTCCGGGGCGTTCCCAAGGCGGAGGCCCGGGAGAAGGCCCGCGAATGGCTCGGCCGGGTCGGGCTCGCGGCCTTCGAGGACCGTTATCCGCACCAGCTCTCCGGCGGTCAGCGCAAGCGTGTCGCCCTCGCCGCCACCTTCGTCAACGACCCCGAGATCCTGCTGATGGACGAGCCCTTCTCGGCGCTCGACGTGCAGACCCGGGCGCTGATGTCGGACGAGCTGCTGGAGCTGTGGGAGGGCACGGGCGCCTCCGTCGTCTTCGTCACCCACGACCTGGAGGAGTCCATCGCGCTGGCCGACAAGGTCGTCGTGATGACCGCGGGGCCCGCGACGGTGAAGCAGGTCTTCGAGATCGACCTGCCCCGGCCGCGCAAGGTCGAGTCGGTCCGTCTGGAGCCGCGCTTCATCGAGATCTACCGGGAGATATGGGAGTCCCTCGGCGAAGAGGTCCGCATCACCCGCGAGAGGGGTGCCGCGCATGTCGCCTGAGGTTCTCACCACTCCGGTCGCCGAGGGCGCCAAGATCTCCGACCGCGCCCGCAGCCGGGCCCAGGCCGCCCGCCGCCGCAGGCTCCTCGTCAACACCGCGCGGGGCGTCCTCCTGGTCGCGGTCCTCGGGCTGTGGGAGGCGCTGTCCCGGGCGAAGGTCATCGATCCGTTCAACTTCTCGATGCCCTCCAAGATCTGGGACCAGATCTCCACCTGGGTCATGCACGGCACCGCGCTCGGCTCCCTGGGCGAGCAGATTTGGTACACGCTCTACGAGGCCCTGCTCGGCTGGGTGATCGGTGTGGTCGCCGGTGTGCTGCTCGGCATCGCGCTCGGGCGGATCGGCTTGCTGGCCGAGGTCCTTGGTCCATACATCAAGGTACTCAATTCGATACCGCGGATCGTGCTCGCGCCCATCTTCCTGATCTGGTTCGGGCTCGGCCCCTCCTCCAAGGTCGCCTCGGCCGTGGTGCTGGTGTTCTTCCCGGTGTTCTTCAACGCCTTCCAGGGAGCCCGCGAGGTGGACCGCAACCTGGTGTCCAACGCGCGCATCCTGGGTGCGACCGACCGCAGGGTGACCCTCCAGGTGGTCATCCCCTCGGCCACCTCCTGGATCTTCACCAGCCTCCACGTCAGCTTCGGTTTCGCGCTGATCGGCGCCATCGTCGGCGAGTACATCGGTGCGACCAAGGGCATCGGCCTGCTCGTCGCGCAGTCGCAGAACACCTTCAACGCGGCCGGTGTGTACGCCGCGATGGTCATCCTCGCCGTGGTCGCACTCGCTGCCGAGGGCCTGCTGACCTTCGCCGAGCGCCGGATCTTCCGCTGGAAGCCCGCAGGTTCCGACAGCTGACCCGCCGGCGCCCCGCACCACCCCCCCCACGCCCTCCCCGCACCGCCCACTCACAAGGACGTGAACCGCCATGCGCAAGACCGCCCGACACGCCTGCCTGGCCGCCGCCGGACTGCTCGCCCTCACCTCGCTCACCGCCTGCGCCAACGACGCGGCCGGCTCCTCGGCCGACGCCGGCAGCGCAGGCGGCGGCAAGGGCGAGACCGTCAAGATCATGGTCGGTGGCCTGGACAAGGTCATCTACATGCCCGCGATGCTCACCCAGCGCCTCGGCTACTTCCAGGACGAGGGTCTGAACGTCCAGCTCATGACCGAACCCGCCGGTGTCCAGGCCGAGACCGCGCTCGTCGCCGGGCAGGTGCAGGGCGCGGTCGGCTTCTACGACCACACCCTCGACCTCCAGACGAAGGGCAAGACGGTGGAGTCCGTCGTGCAGTTCTCGCGCGCGCCGGGCGAGGTGGAGGTCGTCTCCGACAAGGCCGCGGGTGACCTCACCTCGCCCAAGGACTTCAAGGGCCGCAAGCTGGGCGTGACCGGGCTCGGTTCCTCGACCGACTTCCTCACCAAGTACCTGGCGGTCAAGAACGGCGTGCAGGTCAGCGAGTTCACCCCGGTCGCCGTGGGCGCGGGCCCGACGTTCATAGCCGCCTTGCAGAAGGGCTCGATCGACGGCGGCATGACCACCGACCCGACGGTGGCGACGATCCTGGACAAGAAGGCGGGCAAGATCCTGCTCGACATGCGCACCCCCGAGGGGTCGCAGCAGGCGCTCGGCGGGCCGTACCCGTCGTCGAGTCTGTACATGCAGACGGACTGGGTGAACGGACACAAGGACACCGTCCAGAAGTTGGTCAACGCATTCGTCAAGACGCTCAAGTGGATGTCCACCCACAGCGCCGACGAGATCGCCGCCAAGATGCCCGCCGACTACTCCCAGGGCGACAAGGCGCTCTACACCCAGTCCATCAAGAGCACCCTGCCGATGTTCACCGACGACGGGGTGATGCCGCAGAACGGGCCGGAGACCGTGGAGAAGGTGCTCAAGGCGTTCAACCCCAACATCAAGAACGCCGACGTCGACCTGAGCAAGACGTACACCACGGAGTTCGTCAAGGCGGTCAAGTAAGCCCGACGGGCCGTCAACCCGCCCGGCCCGTCGGGCGGCCCCGCGGTCAGCTGTTGCTCGCCGTGCGCTGGGGCTCCAGCTCCGGTTCGCCCAGCGCCTCCGGCAGCACCACCGTGAACTCCGCGCCGCCCCCGCCGGCGGTGCCCACGGTGGCGCTGCCGCCCTGGCGCTCGGCGAGCCGGCGCACCAGCGACAGCCCGATGCCCCGCTTGCCGTGCGCGGGCGGCCGCTTGGTCGACCATCCCTCGGTGAACACCAACTCCCGCTGGTCCGGCGGGATCCCGGGGCCCGTGTCGCGCACCCGTAGCACCACCGTGCGGCCCTCGGTGCGCAACTCGACCTCCACGCGCGCGTGCGGGGTACCCGCGACCGCGTCCAGGGCGTTGTCCACGAGGTTGCCGACCACGGTGACCAGCCCCCGCGGATCGACCAGCCGGTCCGGCAGCCGGCTGCGCTCCGACACCCACAGGGCCACCCCGCGCTCGGCCGCCACGGTCGCCTTTCCGACCAGCAGCGCGGCCAGCAGCGGGTCGTGGATCTTCTCGGTGATCTGTTCGGACGTGACCCGGTGGTCCCCGACCACCTCGCCGACGAACTCCACCGCGTCGTCGTACATCTCCAGCTCCAGCAGCCCGAGCAGGGTGTGCATGCGGTTGGCGTGCTCGTGGTCCTGGGCGCGCAGCGCGTCGATCAGCCCGCGCGTGGAGTCCAGTTCGCGCCCCAGCTGCTCCAACTCGGTACGGTCGCGCAGAGTGGCGACCGCACCGCCGTCGTCGGTGGGCATCCGGTTGGCGACCAGCACCCGCGGGCCGCGCACCGTCAGCAGATCGGTCCCGGTCACCCGCCCGGCGAGCACATCGGTCGTGCGGCCCGCGCCGAGCGCCTCGTCGGGAGTGCGGCCCACCGCCTCGTCACCGATGCCCAGCAGCCGCCGCGCCTCGTCGTTGAGCAGGCGGATCCGGCCGCTGCGATCCAGCGCGACCACGCCCTCCCGGATGCCGTGCAGCATCGCCTCGCGCTCGGCGAGCAGCGCCGAGATGTCGGAGAAGGCCAGGTCACGGGTCTGCCGCTGCACCCTGCGGGAGATCAGCCAGGCGGCCAGCGCGCCCACCGCGAGCGCACCCCCGGCGTAGGCGAGCAGTCCGGGGATGGCACTGATCAGCCGGGCGCGCACGCTGTCGTAGGCGATGCCGACCGAGACCGCCCCGATGACGTGGTGATCGGCGTCGTACAGCGGCACCTTGCCCCGTGCGGAGCGCCCCAGGGTGCCCCGGTCGATCTCCATGACCTCCTTGCCCGCCAGGGCGCCCGAGGGGCTCGTGGAGACCTTGTGGCCGATCTGCGAGGTCGTCGGGTGCGACCAGCGCACCCAGTGCCGGTCCAGCACCACGATGTACTCGGCGTGGGTGGCCCGCCGGATCCGCTCGGCCTCCTGCTGCACCGGCCCGTCCTCGGTCGGCGGGGTGCTCAGCAGTCCCTGGGCGATCTGCGGGTCCTGGGCCGTGGTCTCGGCGATGGCCAGCGCGCGCCGCATCGCCTCGTGGTCCAGCTGTTTGCTCAGCGGCGCGAGGAACAGGCCGGTCGCCAGCACCGCGACTCCCGCGGCGAGCGTGACCTGCATCAGCAGCACCTGCGAGAACACCCGCCGTGGCATACCGAGACGCAGACGGCGTGCGGGGGGAGTGTGGCTCATGGGAGGACAGTACGGGCTCCGCCCGGCGCGCGGTTCAGCTCGCCAGCGCCGTCGGCCGCAGTTCGCGCACCGCCACCACGTTCATCCGGGCCGGAGTGCCGAGCACCGCGGCGCCGCAGCTCTCCGGCCGCGGCGGCAACGACGCCCCGCGCGCCACGGTGACCCGCCAGCGGCGCCCGTCGGCGTGGACGACGGTGACCTCCCAGCGCGGCGCCGCGCCATCCGTGCGTACGACGCCCAGCACGCCCGCCCGGTGCTCGTCCGCCACCGAACGCACCGCCAGTTCGGCGGCCTGCCCCGGCCGTTCGAAGGCGGAGCAGCCGCGGCAGCCCTCGACCGACACCCGGCCCTCCCGGACCCCGTCCAGGGCCGCCTTGACGGTGGCGGTCCCGGCGCGCCCGTAGACGTAGCCGTACGGCAGCACGAGCACCGTCGGCGCGAAGCGATGTCCACCCAGATGGGTGACCTCCCAGACCCCGCTTTCCCCGGCGGCGGCCAGTTCGGCGGCGAGCGGACGGCCCTGGAGGGCGCAGCAGCGGTCGCGCTTGCCGTTGGTGCACACGAGGGCGAGCGGGTCGCCGGTGTGCGGACGCCCGCCGAGCACCGTGGCGAAGGAGCGGTGGTCGCCCGCTCCGAGGGCGGGCAGGTCCAGGTCGAGCAGCCGGCGCGGATCGCGGGTGACGGCGCCGTGCAGCCACACCCGTCCCGGAACGGTGTGGGCGGCGTACACCCGCCGGATCTCGCGGGTGCCGGGGTCGGCGTGGCGGCCGGGGCGCCGGATGAGGGCGACGCGCACGCCGGTGCCCCCGGCCGCCGCCTCCAGGGCCCGGCCCACCGCAGGGTCCAGATGGCTGGAAGTGAGCGCCTTGGCGCCCCACGGGCCGGGCTGTTCCAGCAGCAGCCATGTCGTCGCCGTGGCCGCCGTTGCCGAAAGGGGCTCGTCGAGGCTTCGGGAGACGGTCGCGCACCAACTCACAGAGGTGAGCCTAACCTGACTTGCGGCGCGGCGACTTCCGGCCGGGCCGTGTCGTGCCTGGCGACGGGTGTGTGCCGGTCCCGGGCCAGGCCCCGGCTACCGCGGTTCCGGCAAGGGCTGGGGCGGGCGCGGGCCGACGTAGTGGCCCACGGGGCGCATGCGCAGCGGGCGCTCGTCGTACTCCTCCAGGGCGTGCGCGATCCAGCCGGCCGTGCGGGCCACGGCGAAGATCGTCTCGCCGGCGGTGGCCGGCATCCCGAAGGAGGCGGTGAACACCGCGAGCGCCAGGTCCACATTGGCGTGCAACGGGGTGTGCCGGGCGGTCGTGGCGACGATGTCGCGGGCCGCGAGCAGCGCCGACTCCGCGCGGGGGAGCCGCTCCAGCAGGCCGAACAGGACCCGGGCGCGGGGGTCCTCGCCGGTGTACAGACGGTGGCCGAGGCCGGGGATGCGGCGGCCGGCGCGCAGTTCGTCGGCGATCACCGGGGCGGCGGTGCCCAGTTCGAGCACGTCCAGCAGCATCCGGTGGGCGAGGCCGCTGCTGGCGCCGTGCAGCGGGCCCTCCAGGACGCCGAGCCCGGCGGAGACGGCCGCGTACGCGTGCGCCCGGGCCGAGGCGGCCACCCGGACGGCCAGCGTGGAGGCGGCCAGGTCGTGGTCGGCGAGCAGGGCGAGCGCGGCGTCCAGCACGCGCAGGGCGTCCTCGTCGGCCGGCAGACCGGTCAACCGTGCCCACAGTCGGTGCGCGAGCGGTACGTCGTCCCCGGGATCGCGCAGGGCCGGCGGCAGCGCGGCCACCATGGTGGGGATGAGCACGCGCGCCGTGTTCAGCACGGCGTCCCCGGACAGGTCGAAGCGCAGCGGGTCCTCGGCCGACGCGGCGATCGCCGCGACCCGCAGCCGGTCGGTGGGGGAGGTGTGCTCGGGCAGTGCCTCGACGGCCCGGCGGGCGACGCGCAGGGTCTCCTCCGGCGCGGTGAAGGCCGTACCGGGGGCGAGCCGGCCGGTCCACAGCCACTCCGCGACCTCCTCGTAGGAGTGGCGGGCGGCCAGCTCGGTGGCGTCCACGCCCCGGTAGTAGTACCGGTCCGCCTCGATCAGCGTGATCCGGGTGCGCACCGAGAGATCACCGCCCGAGCCGGGGACCCCGGCGCTCTCGCGGCGGTTGCGCCGGGCCAGTTCCTCCACCTCGCGCGCCTCGAAGGTGCTGGCGCGGCCGCCGGGCTCGCGCCTGCTGCTCAGCAGGCCGCGGCTCACATACGCGTAGACCGTCTCGGGCTTCACGCCGAGCAGTTCGGCGGTCTCCTTGGTGGTCAGCCTTCGCCCGGGGCGGTTGGGAACGGGTTCGTGATCGCGCATGGGGGCCACGGTAGCGGGCCCCTGCACACCTTGATGGGCATCCCGCTGAGCATTGATCCAATCAATATTGACAGGAGATCCATCAAGCATGGACAGTCGGATCAAGTTCAGAGGAGGAGAGACATGGCCATCAACAGGACCGCGACCCCGCTCGTGGACGTGCCGCGAGGCCTCGCCGGCGTCGTCGTCACCGAGACGGAGATCGGTGACGTCCGGGGGCGGGAGGGCTTCTACCACTACCGGCAGTACTCGGCCGTCGACCTCGCGCGCACCCGGCGGTTCGAGGACGTCTGGCACCTCCTCGTGCACGGGGCGCTGCCCGGTGCAGAACGCGCTGCCGCCTTCGCCGCCGAGACCGCGGCGCTGCGCCGGCTGCCCGAGGAGATACGGTCCGCCCTGCCCGCGATCGCCGCAGCGAGCCGCCGCTCCGGCCCGCTGGCCGGCCTGCGCACGGCACTGTCGCTGCTGGGCGCCGCACGCGGCTTCCGGCCGCTGTACGACCTGGACGCCGAGCGGCGCCGCGCAGACACGCTGGCCGCCTGCGCGGCCGTGCCCACCCTGCTCACGGCCCTCTACCGCCTGGGGCGGGGGCTCGACCCGGTGGAGCCGCGCGACGACCTGCCGTACGCGGCCAACTACCTCTACATGCTGAGCGGTTCGGAACCCGACGCGCGCCAGGCTCGTGCCGTCGAGCAATACTTGATCTCCACCATTGACCACGGTTTCAATGCGTCAACGTTCACCGCCCGGGTCATCGCCTCCACCGGCGCCGACGTCGCGGCCTGTCTCACCGGGGCCGTGGGCGCGCTGTCCGGCCCGCTGCACGGCGGCGCGCCCAGCCGGGCCCTGGACACCCTGGACGCGATCGGCACCCCGGAGCGCATCGACCCGTGGATCCGGGAACGGGTGCTGGCCGGCGACCGGATCATGGGCTTCGGACACGCGGTCTACCGCACCGAGGACCCCCGCTCGCGCATGCTCCGGGAGATCGCCCTCGGCTTCGGCGGCCCCCGGGTGGACTTCGCGGTCGAGGTCGAACGCCGGGTCGAGGCCATCCTCGCCGAGCTGAAGCCGGGCCGCGAACTCCACACCAACGTCGAGTTCTACGCCGGGGTGGTCATGGAACTGTGCGGCCTGCCCCGCGAGATGTTCACCCCCACCTTCGCGGCCGCGCGGGTCGTCGGCTGGAGCGCCAACGTCCTCGAACAGGCGGCCGACCCGAAGATCATCCGCCCCGCGGCCCGCTACGTCGGCCCCGATGCGCCCGTCGCGGTTCCCGTCGTCTAGACGAGCCGCCCCCGGGAACCCTTTTATCCTGGTCCGCAGCCGGTTCACAGGAGAGAGGTCGCCCCTTGGGGAACAGCTTGGCGCACAGTGCGGACGGCAGCGGCCGTCCTCGGCAGATCCCGGTCGTCGTACTGGCCGGCTTCCTCGGCTCGGGGAAGACCACGCTCCTCAACCACCTGCTGCACCACAGCGCGGGCAGCAGGATCGGGGCGATCGTCAACGACTTCGGCGCCATCGAGATCGACGCCCTGGCCGTCGCCGGCGCCCTGGGCGACTCCACCGTCTCCCTCGGCAACGGCTGTCTGTGCTGTGCCGTGGACGCCAGTGAACTCGACGTCTACCTGGACCGGCTCGCCGCGCCCGGCGCCGGCATCGACGTGATCGTCATCGAGGCCAGCGGACTCGCCGAGCCCCGGGAACTGGTGCGCATGGTGCTCGCCAGCGAGCACCCCGGCATCGTCTACGGCGGCCTGGTCGAGGTGGTGGACGCGGCCGAGTTCGACGACACACGCGACAAGCATCCCGAGATCGACCGGCACCTCGCCCTCGCCGACCTGGTGGTCGTCAACAAGCTCGACCGGGCCGCCGACCCCGAACGGGTGCTCGCCCTGGTGCGCTCCCTGACCGACCGGGCGGCCGTCGCCCCGGCCACCTACGGCCGGGTCGACCCCGAGTTCCTCTTCGACTGCCGGCCGAGCGAGGAGCGCATCGGCCAGCTGTCCTTCGACGATCTGCACGACCGCGGAGCGCACGAGCACACCGGGCACCTGCACACCGGCTACGACAGCCTGTCCTTCACCTCCGGCAGCCCCATGGACCCGCGCCGCCTGATGCGTTTCCTGGACAGCAGGCCCGAGGGGCTGTACCGGATCAAGGGCCATGTCGACTTCGGTCCGTGCGACCCCCGCAACCGCTACGCCGTGCACGCCGTCGGCCGGTTCCTGCGCTTCTACCCCGAGCCCTGGCCGCCCGCCGAGGACCGCCGCACCCGACTGGTGCTGATCGGCTCCGGCATCGACACCGAGACGCTCGGCAAGGAACTGCGGGGCTGCGAGAGCGACGCCCCGCACGCCGACGAGCACGGCATGTGGGGCGTCCTGCGCTACGTCCAGGGCACCGAGGAAGAGCCGGACACCGAGAACGACGACGGTTAGGGCACCGCCCGCCGCGGTCAGAACACCGGACCGGCGACCACCGAGACCGTCTTCGGCAGCGAGGTGCCCGAGCCGTCCCGGCGCGGGTCCGGCTCCGGCAGCTCCGCGGGGCTGCCGTTCTTCTGCGCCGCGCGGGCGGGCGTCGGGCCCGCCCAGGCCAGCGCGAGGCAGTCCTCACCCTTCAGGAACCGCTGGCAGCGCACTCCGCCGGTCGCCCGGCCCTTGCGCGGGTACTGGTCGAACGGGGTCAGCTTGGCCGTCGTCTGCACCGAGTCGTCCAGCGTGCCGCGCGAGCCCGCCACGGTGAACACCACCGCGTCGACGGCCGGGTCGACGGCCGTGAACGAGATGACCCGCACCCCCTCGGCGAGCTTGATGCCCGCCATGCCGCCCGCCGGGCGGCCCTGCGGACGCACGATGGAGGCCTGGAAGCGCAGCAACTGCGCGTCGTCCGTGATGAAGACCAGGTCCTCCTCGCCGGTGCGCAGCTCCACCGCGCCGACGATCCGGTCGCCCTCCTTCAGCGTGATGACCTCCAACTCCTCCTTGTTGGACGGGTAGTCGGGCACCACACGCTTGACCACACCCTGCTCGGTGCCGAGCGCGAGGCCCGGGGACGACTCGTCCAGCGTGGTCAGGCACACCACCGTCTCGTCGTCCTCCAGGGAGACGAACTCCGCCAGCGGCGCGCCCCCGGACAGGTTCGGCGCGGCCGCGGTGTCCGGCAGCTGCGGCAGGTCGACCACGTTGATCCGCAGCAGCCGGCCCGCCGACGTCACCGCGCCGATCTCCCCGCGCGCGGTCGCCGGTACCGCCGAGACGATCACATCGTGCTTGACCCGCTTGGCGCCCGCCTGGTCCGGGAACGGCTCGGCCGTCGCCGTGCGCGCCAGCAGGCCCGTGGAGGACAGCAGCACCCGGCACGGGTCGTCGGCCACCTGGAGCGGCACGGCCACCGCGGAGGCGCCCGCCGACTCCAGCAGGACGGTACGCCGGTCGGTGCCGAACTTCTTGGCCACGGCGGCCAGTTCGGCCGAGACCAGCTTGCGCAGCTCCGCGTCGGACTCCAGGATCCGGGTCAGCTCCGCGATCTCCTCGGTGAGCCTGTCCTTCTCCGCCTCCAGCTCGATGCGGTCGTACTTGGTGAGCCGGCGCAGCGGCGTGTCGAGGATGTACTGCGTCTGCACCTCGCTCAGCGAGAAGCGCCCCATCAGGCGCTCCTTGGCCTGCGCGGAGTTGTCGCTGGACCGGATCAGCCGGATGACCTCGTCGATGTCGACCAGGGCCGTGAGCAGACCCTCCACCAGGTGCAGCCGGTCGCTCTTCTTGCCGCGCCGGAACTCGCTGCGGCGGCGCACCACGTCGAAGCGGTGGTCGAGGTAGACCTCCAGCAGCTCCTTCAGGCCGAGGGTGAGCGGCTGGCCGTCCACCAGGGCCACGTTGTTGATGCCGAAGGACTCCTCCATCGGCGTCAGCTTGTAGAGCTGCTCCAGGATGGCCTCGGGCACGAAGCCGTTCTTGATCTCGATGACCAGGCGCAGCCCGTGCTCGCGGTCGGTGAGGTCCTTGACGTCCGCGATGCCCTGGACCTTCTTGGCGTTGACCAGGTCCTTGATCTTCGCGATGACCTTCTCCGGGCCGACCGCGAACGGCAGCTCGGTGATCACCAGGCCCTTGCGGCGGGCGGTCACGGGCTCGACCGAGACCGTCGCGCGCATCTTGAAGGTGCCGCGGCCGGTCGCGTACGCGTCCCGGATGCCGTCCAGCCCCACGATCCGGCCGCCGGTGGGCAGATCGGGGCCCGGGACGTGCTTCATCAGCGCGTCCAGGTCCGCGTTCGGGTGCCTGATCAGATGGCGGGCGGCGGCGACGACCTCGCGCAGATTGTGCGGCGGCATGTTCGTGGCCATGCCGACCGCGATGCCCGAGGAGCCGTTGACCAGCAGGTTCGGGAAGGCGGCGGGCAGCGCCACCGGTTCCTGCTCCTGGCCGTCGTAGTTCGGCGCGAAGTCGACCGTGTCCTCGTCGATCGACTCGGTCATCAGGCTCGTCGCCTCGGCCATCCGGCACTCGGTGTACCGCATGGCGGCCGGCGGGTCGTCGTTGCCCAGCGAACCGAAGTTGCCGTGGCCGTCGACCAGCGGCAGGCGCATGGAGAAGGGCTGGGCCATGCGCACCAGGGCGTCGTAGATCGACGCGTCGCCGTGCGGGTGCAGCTTGCCCATGACCTCGCCGACGACACGGGCGCACTTCACATAGCCGCGCTCGGGGCGCAGGCCCATCTCGTTCATCTGGTAGACGATCCGGCGGTGCACCGGCTTGAGGCCGTCACGGGCGTCCGGCAGGGCGCGCGAGTAGATGACCGAGTACGCGTACTCGAGGTAGGAGCCACGCATCTCGTCCACGACGTCGATGTCGAGGATCTTCTCCTCGTACGAATCGTCGGGCGGCGGGGTCTTCGTGCTGCGGCGGGCCATCGCTGCCGGCTCCTCCTGATCTGGTCGCTCGCCTTCGGGGCGCGCACCCTTCGGCTCGCTCTTGCTGAAGCGGTTGACGGATCTGTCGCGGACCATTGTGGACCGGGGCACTGACAAGCCGGGCCGCGACCCGGTCCACGAGCCGTTCGCCGGCGGGCTCCACGACCCGCCCGCGAACGGCCCCGGACCATGCCGCGCCCGGTTCCGGGCCCGGGCGTCGCTCCGCCCGGCCCCCGCCCGCACCCCTGTCCGCACCCCGGCCCGCGCGGCTCGCCCGGCGCCCCGGGCGATCACGGATCCGGGTCCGACGCAGGCTACGCGATCCGCTGTGGGCGTACGTGCCGCGGGAACTTCGCCGGGGCCTCGCACGCTTTGCATACAGTGGCAGGAACGGCAGGAAAAACGCGGTTTCCACAACCGCCTCCGCTCGCGAAGGGACGTACATGCCCATGGGTCACACGACCACAGCCGAGGCAGGCTCCGGGGGCCTGACAGCGACCGAGCACCGCCTGGCCAACGGTCTGCGCGTGGTGCTCTCCGAGGACCACCTGACCCCCGTGGCGGCCGTCTGCCTCTGGTACGACGTCGGCTCCCGCCACGAGGTCAAGGGGCGCACCGGCCTGGCCCACCTTTTCGAGCACCTGATGTTCCAGGGCTCGGGGCAGGTCAAGGGCAACGGCCACTTCGAACTGGTGCAGGGCGCCGGCGGCTCGCTCAACGGCACCACCAGCTTCGAGCGCACCAACTACTTCGAGACCATGCCCGCCCACCAGCTGGAGCTGGCGCTCTGGCTGGAGGCCGACCGCATGGGCTCCCTGCTGACCGCCCTGGACGACGAGTCCATGGAGAACCAGCGGGACGTCGTGAAGAACGAGCGCCGCCAGCGTTACGACAACGTTCCCTACGGGACGGCCTTCGAGCGGCTGACCGCCCTGTCGTATCCCGAGGGCCACCCGTACCACCACACGCCGATCGGCTCAATGGCGGACCTGGACGCGGCCACCCTGGAGGACGCCCGCCAGTTCTTCCGCACCTACTACGCGCCGAACAACGCGGTGCTCTCCGTGGTCGGCGACATCGACCCCGAGCAGACCCTCGCCTGGGTGGAGAAGTACTTCGGGTCCATCCCGTCGCACGACGGCAAGCCCGCGCCCCGGGACGGTTCCCTGCCGGACGTCATCGGCGAGCAGCTGCGCGAGGTCGTCGTCGAGGAGGTCCCGGCGCGCGCCCTGATGGCCGCCTACCGGCTGCCCCACGACGGCACCCGCGCCTGCGACGCGGCCGACCTCGCCCTGACCGTCCTCGGCGGCGGCGAGTCCTCCCGGCTCTACAACCGGCTGGTGCGCCGCGACCGTACGGCCGTGGCGGCCGGCTTCGGCCTGCTGCGTCTGGCCGGCGCGCCCTCCATGGGCTGGCTGGACGTGAAGACCTCCGGCGACGTGGAGGTGCCGGTCATCGAGGCCGCCATCGACGAGGAGCTGGCCCGGTTCGCCGAGGAAGGCCCCACCGCCGAGGAGATGGAGCGCGCCCAGGCCCAGTTGGAGCGCGAGTGGCTGGACCGGCTCGGCACGGTCGCGGGCCGCGCCGACGAACTGTGTCGCTACGCCGTCCTGTTCGGTGACCCGCAGCTCGCCCTGAACGCCGTGCCGCGCATCCTCGAGGTCACCCCGGAGGAGGTCCGGGAGGTCGCCAAGGCCCGTCTGCGCCCCGACAACCGCGCGGTCCTGGTCTACGAGCCCAAGTCCCCGGAGAACGTCGAGGACGCCGACCTGCCCGAGGACCCCGAGTCGGAAGCCACCGTAGAGGCCGGCAACGAGAACGAGGAGACGGCCAAGTGACCGAGCAGCTCGCCACCATGGACTTCCACCCCCGGCCACAGCCCGGTGAGGCCAGGCCCTGGGCCTTCCCGGCCCCCGAGCGCGCCGCGCTCGACAACGGCCTGACCGTGCTGCGCTGCCACCGACCCGGCCAGCAGGTCGTCGCCGTGGAGGTGCTGCTCGACGCGCCGCTGGACGCCGAGCCGGCCGGCCTGGACGGCGTGGCCACCATCATGGCGCGGGCCTTCTCCGAGGGCACCGACCGGCACTCCGCCGAGGAGTTCGCCGCCGAGCTGGAGCGCGCGGGCGCCACCCTCGACGCGCACGCCGACCACCCCGGCGTCCGGCTCAGCCTGGAGGTCCCCGCCTCCCGCCTGGCCAAGGGCCTCGGCCTGGTAGCCGACGCGCTGCGCGCCCCCGCCTTCGCCGAGAGCGAGATCGAGCGCCTGGTCCGCAACCGCCTGGACGAGATCCCGCACGAGCTGGCCAACCCCGCCCGCCGTGCCGCCAAGGAGCTGTCCAGGGAGCTGTTCCCGGCGGCCTCGCGCATGTCCCGGCCGCGCCAGGGCACCGAGGAGACCGTCGAGAAGATCGACGCCCCCGCCGTACGCGCCTTCTACGAGCGCCATGTGCGCCCCGGCACGGCCACCGCCGTGGTGGTCGGCGACCTCACCGGCATCGACCTGGACGCGCTGCTCGCCGACACCCTGGGCGCCTGGACCGGCACGCCCGGAGAGCCCCGGCCCGTGCCGGCGGTGACGGCCGACGACACCGGACGCGTCGTCATCGTGGACCGGCCCGGCGCCGTCCAGACGCAGCTGCTCATCGGCCGGATCGGCCCCGACCGGCACGACCGGGTGTGGCCCGCCCAGGTGCTCGGCACCTACTGCCTCGGCGGCACCCTCACCTCCCGCCTGGACCGCGTGCTGCGCGAGGAGAAGGGCTACACCTACGGGGTGCGCTCCTTCGGCCAGGTCCTGCGCTCGGCCCCGGACGGCACCGGCGCGTCGATGCTCGCCATCAGCGGCTCGGTGGACACGCCCAACACCGGCCCCGCCCTCGACGACCTGTGGAAGGTGCTGCGCACCCTCGCGGCGGAGGGCCTGACCGACGCCGAGCGGGACGTCGCCGTGCAGAACCTCGTCGGGGTCGCGCCGCTGAAGTACGAGACCGCGGCGGCCGTCGCGAGCACCCTCGCCGACCAGGTCGAGCAGCACCTGCCCGACGACTTCCAGGCGACGCTGTACCGGCAACTGGCCGCCACGGGCACGGTGGAGGCGACCGCGGCCGTCGTCAACGCCTTCCCGGTGGACCGCCTGGTGACCGTCCTGGTCGGTGACGCGGCGCAGATCAAGGCGCCGGTCGAGGCGCTGGGGATCGGCGACGTCACCGTGGTGGCGGCCGAGTAACGGCACACAGGGGACGGGGCCCTGGCGACCTACGGGTCGTCAGGGCCCCTGTTGTTCCACTCTCTTCCTCAGATGTCCGAATTGGGGCGGAGGTTGCCCGTCTGCCCTGTGGGATGCGCTACAAAAACCCTGATCTGTTTGGGGATCGAGAGCCGGTCCGCTTAGCGTCATCCGGGCTGTTCGTCGGGCAGTGCGCCGCACCCGCGGCACCGGACAGTCATCGCCGAGTCCCCGTACGGCGCGAGCCAGGGGAGCCGGGGACCCACACGTCCCTGGGGTGAATCGGGCACCCGCGCGTGACGCGAGGGAGTCCGTAGGAGACCTTCCTGCTCCGAACCCGTCAGCTAACCCGGTAGGCGAGAGGGAAGGAAAGGACCAGCCACTCCATGGCGTTCATGTGCGCCACCGGGAAGCACCGCAAGCCCGGCCGGGTCAAGCGAACCACCGCCCAGGCGGCCGGTGTCGCGGCCCTGACGACCACCGGCGTCATCGGCACCCTCGCGGCCTCCCCGGCGCTCGCCGCCGAGCGCCCCGCGGAACAGACCGGCCTCACCCCCGTACTCGCCGCGAGCGACGACGTCGCCGCGCACATCGACGCGCAGGCCGCCGCCCAGCAGCGGGCCGCCGAGCGCAAGGCGGCCCAGGAGGCCGCTGCCAAGCGGGTGAAGGAGGCGCGCGAGGCGGAGGCCCGTGCCGCCCGCGAGGCCGAGCGCAAGCGGCTGAACGCCTTCGTCGCCCCGATCGCGCACTCCTACGTGTCCACCGGTTACGAGGCCAGCAGCTCGCTGTGGTCCTCCGGGTCCCACACCGGCATCGACTTCCATGCCGCCGGCGGCACCCCGGTGCACGCGGTCGGCGTCGGCACCGTCGTCTCCACCGGCTGGGGCGGGGCGTACGGCAACCAGATCGTGATCCGCATGGCCGACGGCATGTACACCCAGTACGGCCATCTGTCGTCCATCGGCGTCACGGTGGGCCAGCAGGTCACCGCCGGCCAGCAGATCGGCCTGTCCGGCGCCACCGGCAACGTCACCGGCCCGCACCTGCACTTCGAGGCGCGCACCAGCCCCGACTACGGCTCCGACGTCGACCCCGTCGCCTACCTGCGCAACCACGGCGTGAACGTCTGACCGAGCCAGCGCGACCCCGCACGGCACCCGAAGCCCCGGCCACCGAGCCGGGGCTTTCGCCTTTTCCCGCGGTGCTCCGGTGGTCCCGTGTTCCGGCGGCCCCTGTCCAAAAAATATCCCCGGATTCCGGTCCGCCGTCGGAAAAGGCGGTGCGGTGGAATAGAGTCACCGGAATAGAGTCATGGGAAAACGCGTCCGTCGTCGGCGTCGTGTCGCGGGATCAAGACGGAGGTCGGTCATGCGTATTCCGGCGCAGTCGGTGTGCACGGCGATCCGGGACGACATCGTCGCGGGCGTCCTCGAACGCGGCGGCCGTCTCACCGAGGAGGTGCTGGCCCGCCGTTACGGGGTCTCGCGCGTCCCCGTGCGCGAGGCCCTGCGTACCCTGGAGGCGGAGGGCTTCGTGGTGACGCGCCGGCACGCGGGCGCCTGTGTGGCCGAGCCGAGCGAGCAAGAGGCCGCCGACCTGCTGGAGATGCGTCTGCTCCTGGAACCGCTCGGCGCCGCCCGGGCCGCCCGGCGGCGCACCGAGGCGCATCTGAAGGTGCTGCGCGGACTGGTCAGGCTGGGGCAGGAGCGCGCCCGGCGGGGCGACGGCGAAGAACTGCGCGCACTGGACGGCTGGTTCCACGAGACGCTGGCCCAGGCCTGCGGCAGCCCCTCGCTGACCTCCACCCTCCTCCAGCTGCGCCACAAGATCGCCTGGATGTACGTGCTCGACGCGCCGCCGGACCCGGTCGGCACCTGGACGGAGCACGGCGCGATCGTGGACGCGGTGGCGCGCGGAGACGGGGCGCGCGCCCGCACGGTGACCGCGCTGCACGCCGAGCGGGCGGCGGCCGAGCACCGGCTGCGCGTGCCCGGTGGCGCCGAGCGCGTGAGGACTTCGCAACATGCCGTAAACATGTCGGGCGCACAGAATTAACACGGGTGCCGTATACAAAGGGGTGGGTATTCTACGGGCCGGTATTTCCCCTATTTCTCCGGTGCCGTGAATTGCGGACCCCGGGTGAATGGGGTGGGCGTTCCACTGTGAAAGCGCCGGAAATCGCGAATTCAGACTCGCTCGCGATGGCCGCAAGGGGGACTCGCGGGTCTTCGCCGGTCCGCCGGTCGCCGTCGTGCGGTGCGGGCGGTGGCGGGACGGCCCGCACCGTCACCCCGCCCGCGCCGAGCCGGCGGACCGGCCCGAACCGGGCGTCATGGGAGTGCGGAACCGGGCGTCGCGCCACTGCGCGGAAGCCCGGCCCCTCGAAGGCCCGATGCCGCTCAGACGGTCTCGGGCAGCTCGTCCAGTCCCTCGGCGACCAGCTTGGCCAGCCGGTCCAGGGCGGCCTCGGCGCCCTCGGCGTCGGAGGCGAGCACGATCTCCTCGCCGCCCTGGGCGCCCAGCCCCAGGACGCCGAGCATGCTGGCCGCGTTGACCGGGGTGCCACCGGCCTTGGAGATCGTCACCGGGATGCCCGAGGCCGACGCGGCCCGGACGAAGATGGAGGCGGGGCGGGCGTGGAGACCCTCGGCCCAGCCGACGTTGACGCGGCGCTCAGCCATGTGTTGCTGCCCTTCACTCTTCAGGGTTGTCTAGACCAGTCTTCCATATGGTGAACCGTGCCTGGAGAGGGGCTGCGCACCCCCTCCACCGTGCCGTCGTGACCGCACCCTCGGCCCGGCGTCCGTCCCCACAGACTGCCCCGCGCCGTTGCCGGACGCTAGCCGTACTCTGGGGCGCATGCGAACCTCGGCGGAACCGCAGGGCCGGTACGAGTACCCCGCGCACTGGGAGGCGGACGTGGTGCTGCGGGACGGGGGCACCGCCCGCATCCGGCCCATCACCGTCGACGACGCCGACCGCCTGGTCCACTTCTACGAGCAGGTGTCGGACGAGTCCAAGTACTACCGCTTCTTCGCGCCCTACCCCCGGCTGTCCGCCAAGGACGTGCACCGCTTCACCCACCACGACTTCGTCGACCGGGTGGGGCTCGCGGCCACCGTGGGCGGCGAGTTCATCGCCACGGTCCGCTACGACCGCATCGGTGCCGGCGGCACCCCCGCGTCCGCGCCCGCCGACGAGGCGGAGGTCGCCTTCCTGGTGCAGGACGCCCACCAGGGCAGGGGAGTGGCCTCCGCGCTCCTGGAGCACATCGCGGCCGTCGCCCGCGAGCGGGGCATCCGCCGCTTCACCGCCGAGGTGCTGCCCGCCAACACCAAGATGATCAAGGTCTTCACGGACGCCGGCTACACCCAGAAGCGCAGCTTCGAGGACGGCGTCGTCCGCCTGGAGTTCGACATCGAGCCCACCGACCGCTCGCTCGCCGTGCAGCGCGCCCGCGAGCAGCGCGCCGAGGCCCGCTCGGTGCAACGGCTCCTCGCCCCCGGCTCCGTCGCGGTCATCGGCGTCGGCCGCGCCCCCGGCGGGGTGGGCCGCAGCGTCCTGGCCAACATCAAGGACGGCGGGTACGCGGGCCGCCTGTACGCGGTGAACAAGGCCTTCCCCGAGGACCTGGCGGAGGTCGACGGGGTGAGCGCGTACCACTGCGTGCGGGACATCGAGGGCCCGGTGGACCTCGCCGTCGTCGCCGTACCGGCCGAGTACGTGCCCGCCGTGGTCGCCGAGTGCGGGGAACACGGCGTCCAGGGGCTCGTCGTGCTCAGCGCCGGGTACGCCGAGAGCGGGCCCGACGGCAAGGAGCGGCAGCGGGCGCTCGTGCGGCAGGCACGGGCGTACGGCATGCGGATCATCGGGCCCAACGCGTTCGGCGTCATCAACACCGCCCCCGGTGTACGGCTGAACGCCTCCCTCGCGCCCGAGATGCCGCGCCCCGGCCGCATCGGCATGTTCGCCCAGTCCGGCGCCATCGGCATCGCGCTGCTGTCCCGGCTGCACCGGCGCGGCGGCGGGGTCACGGGGGTCAGCGGCGTCTCCACCTTCGTCTCCGCGGGCAACCGCGCCGACGTCTCCGGCAACGACGTCCTCCAGTACTGGTACGAGGACCCGGACACCGACGTCGTCCTGATGTACCTGGAGACCATCGGCAACCCCCGCAAGTTCACCCGGCTCGCCCGGCGGACGGCGGCGGCGAAGCCCCTCGTCGTGGTGCAGGGAACCGGCACCGCGCCCCAGGGCCACGCGGTCCGCGCCACCCGGCTGCCGCACGCGACGGTGTCCGCGCTGCTCCGCCAGGCCGGGGTGACCCGGGTCGACACCATCACCGAACTGGTCGACGCGGGACTGCTGCTCGCCCGCCAGCCGCTGCCCGCCGGGCCGCGCGTGGCGATCCTCGGCAACTCCGAGTCGCTGGGCGTCCTGACGTACGACCGCTGCCTGGCGGAGGGGCTCCGGCCGGCGCGGCCCCTGGACCTGACGACCGGGGCGAGCGCGGAGGACTTCCACCGGGCGCTGAGCGAGGCGCTGGCCGACGACACGAACGACTCCGTCGTGGTGACGGCGATCCCGGCGATCGGCGAGGCGTCGCCGGGGGACGCGGAGCTGGCGGAGGCGCTGCGGTCCGCCGCGGCGGCGGTGCCGGGGAAGCCGGTGCTGGTGGTGCACGTGGAGCTGGGCGGACTGGCGCAGGCGCTGTCGGCGGCGGCGAGCACCGCGCCGGCCGCCGCGGACAAGGCCCCCGGCGAACAGGGCGGCGCCCGGCCGCCCCGCCCGGCGGAACGACCGCCCACCTCGGTCTCCCCGCCCGAAGGGGCCCGGCTCATCCCCGCCTACCCCGCCGCCGAACGCGCCGTCCGGGCCCTCGCAGAGGCCGTCCGCTACGGGCAGTGGCGCAGGGAGGCGACGGACCCCGGAAGGGTGCCGGAGTACGAGGACATCGACGAGAAGGGGGCCGCGCGGCTGATCGCGGAGCTGCTGGCACGCGGCGAAGGGCTCACGATCTCCGAGGCGGAGACCTGCGAGCTGCTCGGCAAGTACGGCATCAGGGTGCGGCGCGCCCTGCCCGCGCCCACCCCCGACGCCGCCGCCGAGGCCGCCCGCGCCCTCGGCTACCCGGTGGCCCTGAAGGCGACCGCCCCCCACCTCAGGCACCGCGCCGACCTGGGCGGGGTCCGCCTGGACCTGGCCGACGAGGACCAACTGCGGCGGGCCTACGCCGAGTTGTCCGAGCTGTTCGGCAAGCCGGAGGAACTGCGGCCGGTGGTGCAGGGAATGGCGCCCAGGGGGGTCGACACCGTCGTACGGGCCGTGATCGACCCGGCGGCCGGGGCCGTGCTGTCCTTCGGTCTGGCCGGCGCGGCCTCCCAGCTGCTGGACGACACGGCGCACCGGCTGATCCCGGTCACCGACCGGGACGCGACCTCGCTGGTGCGCACGATCCGCACCGCCCCCCTGCTCTTCGGCTGGCGCGGCTCCACCCCCGTCGACACCCCCGCCCTGGAGGAACTGCTGCTACGGGTGTCCCGGCTGGTCGACGACCACCCCGAGGTGGTCGCCGTCACCCTGGAACCGGTCGTCGTGGCCCCCCGCGGCGCCAACGTCCTCGGCGCGACCGTCCGCCTCGCCCCACCCCCGGCCCGGGACGACCACGGACCCCGCACGATGCCGACGTACTGAACGGGAGCGGACCCGCCACTCGGCCTACGGCTCCCCGGCCCCCGCCCCCCACTCCCGCCCCCCGAGGCCCCGCCCGGACTCCTTCCCCGCCCGCCCTTGGCGGAAATCCGCCGCCCCGCGGCCCCCGCGGGCGGTCCGCCACGGACCGGTGTCCCGGTGTTCATCCGCGTGTCCCCGGGAGGCCCCCGGTCCCGTGGCCGCGGCGCGTCCCGTGGTCCCGGGCGGCCCTGACCCCCCTTGGCCACGGACTAGGATGGACGCCATGGCCAAGACCAGTACGACGACCCAGGGGCTGCGCGCGGCGATCGAGCGCAGCGGCTACTACCCGGCCCTCGTGGCCGAGGCGGTGGAGGCCGCGGTGGGCGGCGAGCCCATCCGGTCGTACCTGGTCCACCAGGAGACCACGTTCGACCAGAACGAGGTACGCCGCCATGTGACCGTCCTGGTCCTCACCGCCAACCGCTTCATCGTCAGCCACACCGACGAGCAGGCCGCCGACAGCACCTCCCCGACGCCGTACGCCACCACCTCCACCGAGTCGGTCAAGCTCGGCCGGATCTCCTCCGTCGTGGTCAGCCGGGTGGTGGCCAACCCCGAGCAGTACACCCCGGGCACCCTGCCCCGCGAGGTCGTGCTGACCATCGGCTGGGGCGCGGTGAGCCGGATCGACCTGGAGCCCGCCGCCTGCGGCGACCCCAACTGCGACGCCGACCACGGCTACACCGGCAACTCCACGGCGGACGACCTCAGCCTGCGCGTCAGCGAGGCCGGGGACGGCCCGGAGACGGTGCGCGAGGCGCTCGCCTTCGCGCAGGCCATCTCGGAGGCGACCGCGGACATCGCCCGCTGATGTCCCAGCTCTCCGCCTGGGACCACCCGGAACCCCTCGCCCTGGACACCGCGCCGCTGCCCCAGTACGGCACCGGCTCCCTCGCCGACCTGCTGCCGACCCTCGCCGCCGGCATGGGCGTCCCCGGCATGTCCGCGAGGATCACCGAACTGACCCCGGTCGACCGGGCCTGTGTCTTCCTGGTCGACGGTCTCGGCTGGGAGCAGCTGCGCGCCCACCCCGACGAGGCCCCCTTCCTCACCTCGCTGCTCGGCAGCTCCCGCGGCGGCACCGGCTGCCCGCTCACCGCGGGCTACCCGGCGACCACCGCGACCTCCCTGGCCTCCGTCGGCACCGGCCTGCCGCCCGGCGCGCACGGCCTGCCCGGCTACACGGTCCGCGACCCGGCCACCGGCGCGCTGATGAACCAGCTGCGCTGGCAGCCGTACACCGACCCGCGCCCCTGGCAGCCGTACCCCACCGTCTTCCAGCTGGCCCACGACGCCGGGGTGCACGCCGCCCAGGTGTCCTCGCCCGCCTTCGAGCACACCCCGCTCACCAAGGTCGCGCTGAGCGGCGGCACCTTCCACGGCAGGCTGTCCGGCGAGGAGCGGATCGACCTGGCCGCCGAGCAACTGGCCGCCGGGGACCGCTCGCTGGTGTACACGTACTACGCCGAACTCGACGGCTCCGGCCACCGCTACGGCGTCGCCTCCGACACCTGGCGCGGCCAGCTGATGTACGTCGACCGGCTGGCCCAGCGCCTCGCCGAGCAACTGCCCCCGCGCAGCGCGCTCTACGTCACCGCCGACCACGGCATGATCGACGTGCCGTTCGACGACGAGCACCGCATCGACTTCGACACGGACTGGGAACTGCGCGCCGGCGTCGCCCTGCTGGGCGGCGAGGGGCGGGCCCGGCACGTGTACGCGGTGCCGGGCGCCCACAACGACGTGCTGACCTGCTGGCGCGAGGTGCTGGGGGAGCAGTTCTGGGTGGCCTCGCGGGACGAGGCGATCCAGGCCGGCTGGTTCGGGCCGCACGTGGACGAGCGGGTGTACGCCCGGCTCGGGGACGTGATCGCGGCCGCGTACGACGACGTCCTGATCATCGCCTCCGAGCGGGAACCGAAGGAGTCCGCGCTGGTGGGCAACCACGGTTCGATGACCCCCGCCGAGCAGCTGGTCCCGCTGCTCGAAGTACGCTCCTGACCCCCTACCGCCTTCCTCCCCCTCGCCGAAAGGTGCTCAACTCCTCATGCCCGAGCTGGTGTTCTTCTCCGGAACGATGGACTGCGGGAAGTCGACGCTGGCTCTCCAGATCGAGCACAACCGCTCCGCTCGCGGCCTGGCCGGCATGATATTCACCCGCAACGACCGCGCGGGCGCGGGCAAGCTGTCCTCCCGCCTCGGCCTGGTCACCGACGCCGTCGAGGTCGCCGACGACCAGGACCTGTACGTCTACGTCGTGGACCACCTCTCGCAGGGCGGCCGGATCGACTACGTGATCGCGGACGAGGCGCAGTTCCTCGCACCCGGCCAGATCGACCAGCTGGCCCGCGTGGTGGACGACCTCGGCGTGGACGTCTTCGCCTTCGGCATCACCACCGACTTCCGCTCCAAGCTGTTCCCCGGTTCCCAGCGGCTGGTGGAGCTGGCCGACCGCATCGAGGTGCTCCAGGTGGAGGCGCTGTGCTGGTGCGGCGCCCGCGCCACGCACAACGCGCGCACGGTCGGCGGGGAGATGGTGGTCGAGGGCGCCCAGGTGGTCGTCGGGGACGTCAACCAGGAGGCCGGCGAGGTCGGTTACGAGGTGCTGTGCCGCCGCCACCACCGGCGCCGGATGACCGCGGCGACGGCCCGCGCGGCGGCCATCTCCCCGGACGTGCTGCCGGTCTCGTCCTCCTGAGCCCGCCCGCCGCGGTCTCCTGAGCCGGTTCTCCCGGACGGGCCGGACGCATCCGGAGGGGAGCCCGCCCGAACCCTTTCAGCGCGGCTCCTGGACCACCGAGAACACCGCGCCCTCCGGGTCCGCCACCGTCGCCACCCGCCCGTGCGGGCCGTCCTCGGCCGGGCGGACCACCCGGCCGCCGAGCGCGGTCACCCGGCGCAGCGCCCCGTCCGTGTCGGCCACCCGGAAGCAGGTCGCCCAGTACGGCCCCCGGTCCCGGGGCAGCGCCCGGCCCAGGCCGTGCACGGCGGCCACCGGGTGCCCGTCGACGCGCAGGGTCACCTGGTCCGCACCCGAGCCGGCCGCCGCCTCCGTCTCGTAGCCGAACACGCTCGCGTAGAACTTGGTGACGCTTTCCGTCTCGAACGTGAGCAGTTCGTTCCAGGCGGGCGTGCCCGGCACCCCGGTGACCGGGGTGCCCAGGCGCGCGGGGCCCTGCCAGATGCCGAACACCGCCCCACAGGGGTCGGCGGCGATGGCCAGCCGCCCGGCCTCGTCCGCGTCCAGCGGGCCGACCGCCACCGTGCCGCCGCACAGCCGTACCGCCTCGGCGGTGCGGTCCACGTCGTCCGAGGCGAGGTAGGGCGTCCAGGCGATCGGCAGCCGGTGGTCCGGCGGCAGCTGCCCCATGCCGGCCACCTCGCGCCCGTCGAGCAGCGCCCGCACGTACGGGCCGAGCTGCCGCGGGCCCGGCCGGAACTCCCAGCCGAACAGCGCCCCGTAGAACTCCTCGGTGGCGGTGAGCTCGTGCGCCATCAGGCTCACCCAGCAGGGCGTGCCGGGCGCGCGCAGCGCGTGCGGACCGGCCGACTCCCGTGCCTCGGTCATCGATCACTCTCTCCCCGGCCGCCCGTGTGGCGGCCGTGTCGCTTCCGCTCCCCCCGGCAGGGGTGCGCACACGCCGTCGGCGCGTACGCCCGTACCGGTGTCCGCATCTTCCACGCTCTCGCGACCATGTCCCGCCGCCGCGCCGCCTCTTGGCGGTGTCTTCGGAAGTTTTCCAGGGCCGGCGTCTTTCGCCGTCACCTGACGATGTCCGACGGGCGTCCGCCGGGCGTACGGTTCGTGCCCGGTCCCCTACTGTTCGTGACCGAGCCCGCCCGGCCGAGCAGAGTAGCCGTACCTGGACGCCGCGGCCACCCCTGGCGTATGCATGGCGCCATGACAGTCATCATCACCGCATCCGAACTCGCCCGGGAGCTCGCCGGACAGGCGCCGCCGGTCCTGCTGGACGTCCGCTGGCAGCTGAGCCTGGCGAAGGCGGCGGGTGCCCCGGCCTTCGACGGCCGGGCCGAGTACGCGGCCGGGCACATCCCCGGTGCGGCCTTCGTCGACCTGGACCGGGAGCTGGCCGCGGCCCCGGGCGCGCGGGGCCGCCATCCGCTGCCGGACATCACGGAGTTCGGCGCCGCGATGCGCCGCGCGGGCGTGTCGGCGGGCCGCCCGGTCGTCGTCTACGACGGCGGACAGGGCTGGGCCGCCGCGCGCGCGTGGTGGCTGCTGCGCTGGACGGGTCACCCGGACGTGCGGGTTCTGGACGGCGGGTTGCCGTCCTGGGAGGGCGAGTTGGCGACCGGGACGTCCACCCCGGCCGAGGGCGACTTCAGGCCGGCGCCGGGCGCGGCGGGCCTGCTGGACGCGGACGGCGCCGCCGCGCTGGCCCGCACGGGTCTGCTGCTGGACGCCCGCGCGGGGGAGCGGTACCGGGGCGAGGTGGAGCCCGTGGACCGGGTCGGCGGGCACATCCCGGGCGCGGTCTCGGCGCCGACGGCGGAGAACGTCGGCCCCGACGGCCGCTTCCTGCCCGCGGCCGAGCTGAAGGACCGCTTCAAAGCGCTCGGCGTCCAGGCCGACACGGAGGTGGGCGTCTACTGCGGCTCGGGCGTGTCGGCCGCGCACGAGGTGCTGGCCCTCGCGGTGGCCGGCATCCCGGCGGCGCTGTACGTCGGTTCGTGGTCGGAGTGGTCCGCGGACCCGTCCCGGCCGGTCGCGACGGGCGCGGACCCGCAGTAGCGAGCCGACGGCAGGGGCGGGTCACTCCGGTGACCCGCCCCTGAGCGTTGTCGTACGGCCGGTTACTCCTGCTTCTTGCGGCGGGTGCCGAACACGATCTCGTCCCAGCTCGGGACGGCCGCGCGGCGGCCGGGGCGGACGCCGTCGGCCTCCGCCTGACGGTCGGTCGCGCCGATCAGCCGGTCCCGGTGGCTGCCGACCGACCGGGGCATGAGGACGTCCGCGTAGGCCGAACCGGCCGAGGCGGCGGGCGCCGGCGGTTCCTCCGCGACGGCCTCCTCGTCGGGCTCGTCCGAGGGGTCCGGGGCGCGCTCCGGGACGACCATGTCGCCGCGGAAGGACGGCACGGCCTCCAAGAGGCTGGTCAGCGAGTCCCGTTCACCGGTGCTCTCCTCGGCGGGTTCGGCCGACTGCGCGGGCAGGGTGGGCCGCTCGCGGTCGGTCTGCCGGTCGAGGGCGCGGTCCATGGAGCGCTCGCGCGGCAGCCGGGCGATGCGCGGGACGAACGGGAAGCTCGGCTCGGGTGCGGCGAGGTCGTCGGACTCGCCGATCAGCGAGCGGGCCTCGTCGTCCACGGCCTGGACCAGCCGCCGGGGCGGGTCGTACGTCCAGCTCGCGGAGTGCGGTTCGCCCGCGACCCGGTAGACGAGCAGGACCTCCCAGGTGCCGTCGTCGCGGCGCCAGGAGTCCCACTGCACGGTGTCCTTCTCGGCGCCGCGCAGCAGCAGCCGTTCCTGGACGGCCTCGCCGAGCAGGGGACCGGAGTTCTCGCCGGGGCGGCGGACCGGGGTCTTGCGGGCACGCTCGGCCATGAAGGCGCGCTCGGCCAGTACCGGACCCTCGAAGCGCCGTACCCGGTCGACGGGGATGCCCGCGAGCTGGGCGACCTCTTCCGCGGTGGCACCGGCTCGTATCCGCGCCTGGATGTCGCGGGGGCGCAGATGGCTCTCGACCTCGATCTCGATCTGGCCGAGGCGCGGCCGGTCGCCGCGTACGGCGGCGCGCAGCCGTTCGTCGATCGGAAGCGTGTACTCCGTTGAGTCGGCAGCCTTCAGCACCAGCCGTGTGCCGTCATTCGAGACGGCCACGACACGCAGTTCGGGCATGGGGACCTCCCGGGTGGTGCCTGCCGACGTCACGTGCGTCGCTGCTTCCGCTAGTCGAGTGTGGCCTGCCCGGGTGCAGCCTGCCACAACCTTGCCGAGTTGCCCGGCGTGTCGGGCACGGGCCCTGGATCGCCGTTATGGCACGGTTACCTGTTCGCCACGCTAAGTGACCAAGTCCGTCACCCTGTGCAACTAGCCCCCTCCCGGCGGTCCTTGGCGGCCGCGGACACCCTGGTGGGAGACCGGACCCAGGGCTCGCAACAGTACTCCATTCGGGCCACGAGCGTGGATTGGCGCGCCGCCCAACTTCCGGCAACGGACGCGACCCGGCCCGCCGCAACGGGATTTGTCGATCATGAACGTGGCGAACTTCACGTAATCTCCAGAAACGGAACTAATGGTTTCGTGCGTACGTCCCTATCTCGTGCAGTCGGCCACTCAATGTCGATCAAGTACGGGAAAGGCAGGCAAGTTCCGGGCATGCGCGAAACACCCGATGCGGGGCGGAAGCGGATCGACCTCAACGTCCCCCAGGTGGCGGGAAGCGCCCTGGCGGCGGTCGTGGCGGCCAAGCTGGCTTCCTCCTTCGGCGTGTACGGCACGATCCTCGGCGCGGGCGTCGTCAGTGTGATCGCCACCTGTGGCGGCACCGTCTTCCAGCACTTCTTCAAGCGGACCGGGGAACAGCTGCGGGTGGTCAAGACCGGGGCCCGGCCTCAGGTGCAGGCGCCGCCGGCCCCGGGCGAGTTCACCGAGGGCACCGTCTACCGGGCGCGGATCAAGAGCTGGCGCCGGCCGCTGGTCGCCGCCGCTCTCGTGTTCGGGGTGACCATGGGCGGCATCACGGTGTACGAACTGGTGTCCGGCAGCAGTTTCAGCGGCGGCACCGGCACGACGGTCGGCGACGCCGTCGGCGGGCGGCACTCCTCGGCGCACCGGACGAACGACCCGAGGCCCGGCCAGCAACCCTCCGGTACCCCCTCGCTCACCACCCCGACCGGCGGCGTCCCCTCCCAGGGCTCCGGCTCGGGCACCGGCACCGGCGGCGGTACGGCGGACCCGGCGACGCCGACCCCGAGCGCCTCGCCGGACGGGCGGGCGCAGGACGGCGGGACCGGCCCGTCCCCCGCGCCCAGCGGCTCCGCCCCGGCGACTACGCCCCCAGGACCCTCCGCAGATAGTCGTTCTGGAACAGCCGATCCGGGTCGAGGCGGTCCCGCAACGCCGTGAACTCGGCGAACCTCGGGTACACCCGGGCGAGGTACTCCGCGTCCCGGGTGTGCACCTTGCCCCAGTGCGGCCGGCCTTCGTGCGCGGTGAAGATCCGCTCGGCGGCGGTGAAGTACGCCTGGTACGGCGTGCCCCGGTACATGTGCACGGCGACATAGGCGCTGTCCCGGCCGGAGGCGGTGGACAGGGTGATGTCGTCGGCCGGGGCGGTGCGCACCTCCACGGGGAAGCTGACGCGCAGGCCCGAGCGCTCCACCATGGACCTCAGCTCGCGCACCGTCTCCACCAGGGCCGCGCGCGGAACGGCGTACTCCATCTCCACGAAGCGCACCCGGCGCGGTGAGGTGAAGACCTTGTACGGGATGTCGGTGTACGAGCGCGCGGACAGGGCCTGGCTGGAGATCCGCGCGATGGCCGGGATCGCGGCGGGAGCCGCCCGGCCGGCCCACTGGGCCACCTGGAAGACGCCGTTGGACAGGAACTCGTCCTCGAACCACCCGGCCAACCGCCCCACGGGTCGCTCGGGCCCGGCGCTGCGGTTGTTGCGCTTGGTGGTGGTGTTCCCGGTGTGCGGGAACCAGTAGAACTCGAAGTGCTCGTTCTCCGCCCACAGTTGGTCGAACTCGGCGAGGACCCGGTCGAGGGGCATCGGCTCCTCGCGGGCGGTGAGCAGGAACAGCGGCTCCACGGCGAAGGTGATCGCGGTGACGATGCCGAGCGCGCCGAGCCCCGTCCGGGCGGCCGCGAAGATCTCGGGGTTCTCCTTCTCGGAGCAGCCGAGCACCGAGCCGTCCGCCGTGACGAGTTCGAGGCCCTTGATCTGGGCGGCGATGGAGGCCGAGTCGCGGCCCGTGCCATGGGTGCCGGTGCTGGTGGCGCCGGAGACCGTCTGCTCCATGATGTCGCCCATGTTGGTGAGCGACAGGCCCTCGCGCGCCAGGGCCGCGTTGAGCCTCTTGAGGGGGGTGCCGGACTCGACCGTGACGGTCATGGCCGCCCGGTCGATCCCGCGTATGCCCGTCAGCAGTTGAGGGCGTATCAAGACGCCGTCGGTGGCGGCGATCGACGTGAAGGAGTGCCCGGTGCCGACCGCCTTCACCTTCAGGCCGTCCTCGCGCGCCCGGCGCACCGCCGCGGCCAGCTCCTCGACCGAGGCCGGCTCGACCTGCCGGGCGGGCCGGGCCGCGACGTTCCCGCCCCAGTTACGCCATGTGCCGTTCGTGCCGCTCGTCTTCCCGCTCGCTGTGCTGCTCAACGGTGCCTCCCCGACCCGCGGCCGGCCTGCGCAGCCGGCGGTACCCGAGGAAACCGACCACGACCGCGACGGCCCCGGACAGCGCCGGAACCCCGTACCCGGCCCGCGCGCCGGCGGCGTCGATCACCGTGCCGCCCAGCGAGGAGCCGAGCGCCACGCCGACCGCCAGGCCGGTGCTCACCCAGGTCATGCCCTCGGTCAGCTGCGCGCGAGGTACGTGCTCTTCGATGAGGGACATCGTGGTGATCATCGTCGGTGCGATGGACAGCCCCGCAACGAACAGCGCCACGGCCAGAAGCGGCAGGTTTCCGACCAGTAGGAGGGGGATCATACTCACGGCCATCGCGGCGACGCCCAGCAGCCAGCGGCGTTCCGGTGCCCCTGCCAGGCGCAGCAGTCCGAAGACCGCCCCGGCCGCACAGGAGCCGGCCGCGTACACGGCGAGGACCACGCTCGCCGCGCCCTTGTGGCCGCGTTCGTCGGCGAAGGCGACCGTGACCACGTCCACCGACCCGAAGATCGCGCCGGTCGCCACGAAGGTCGCCACCAGCACCTGAAGCGCCCGCGAGCGCAGGGCGCTGCCGCCGCCGTGCCGTTCGCGCGGGTGCGGCCGCGGCTCGGTGGCCCGCTGTGCGGTCAGCCAGCAGACGCCGGCCGCCAGGAAGCAGGCGGCCAGCAGGGGACCGGCCTCGGGGAACCAGGCCGTGCACAGGCCGATGGAGATGATCGGCCCGAAGACGAAGCAGACCTCGTCCATGACCGACTCGAACGAGTAGGCGGTGTGCAGCTTGGGCGTGCCCCGGTAGATGGCGGCCCAGCGGGCCCGGATCATCGCGCCCAGGCTCGGCACCGCGCCGATGCCGGCGGCGCAGACGAACAGCGCCCAGTCCGGCCACCCGAAGTGCGCGACGAGCAGCAGCCCGGCCGTCGCCGCGAGGGCCACGAGGGTCGCGGGCCGCAGCACCCGGCTCTGGCCGTGCCGGTCCACCAGACGGGAGACCTGCGGTCCGAGGACCGCCGCGGACAGCGCGATGGTGGCCGACAGCGCGCCCGCGAGCCCGTAGCGCCCGGTGAGCTGCGAGACCATCGTGACCACGCCGATGCCCATCATGGACAGCGGCATCCGGCCGAGCAGCCCGGCGGCCGAGAAGGCCTTGGTGCCGGGCACGTCGAACAAGGCTCTGTAGGGGCTGGGCACGTGGTCTCCGGGGCGGTCCGTAAGGCGCGAATGCGGCGGATACAGCTTACGAGTTAGGCGACCCTAAGCGCATCCGGTCGAGCGGTGGGAAATATCGTCATAAACCATTTGGAACCCGACTCTTCAGTCCGCGGTTGCCGGGCTGTCGGTACCGGGTGGCAGGATCGAGTCATGCCAGACGCGCTCGATGCCACCCCGTACGACGCCCTGCTCCTGCTGTCCTTCGGCGGCCCCGAAGGACCCGACGACGTGGTCCCGTTCCTGGAGAACGTCACACGCGGGCGCGGCATCCCCAAGGAACGACTGAAGGAAGTCGGGCAGCACTACTTCCTGTTCGACGGGGTCAGCCCCATCAACGGCCAGAACCGCGCCCTGATCGAGGCCCTGCGCGAGGACTTCGCCGGACACGGCCTGGACCTGCCCGTCTACTGGGGCAACCGCAACTGGGCGCCGTACCTGACCGACACCCTGCGCCAGATGGCCGCCGACGGCCGCCGCCGCATCCTGGTGCTCGCCACCAGCGCCTACGCCTCCTACTCGGGCTGCCGCCAGTACCGCGAGAACCTCGCCGACGCGCTGGCCACCCTGGAGGCCGAGGGCCTCGACCTCCCGAGGGTCGACAAGCTGCGCCACTACTTCAACCACCCCGGCTTCGTCGAACCCATGATCGACGGCGTGCTGCGCTCCCTCGCCGACCTCCCCGAGGACGTCCGCGACGGCGCCCACATCGCCTTCACCACCCACTCCATCCCCACGGCCGCCGCCGACACCTCCGGCCCCGTCGAGGACCACGGCGAGGGCGGCGCCTACGTGGCGCAGCACCTGGACGTGGCCCGGCTGATCGCCGACGCGGTCCGCGAGCGCACCGGTGTGGACCACCCCTGGCGGCTCGTCTACCAGTCCCGCTCCGGCGCCCCGCACATCCCGTGGCTGGAGCCCGACATCTGCGACCACCTGGAGGAGCGGCACGCGGCGGGCGTCCCGGCGGTCGTCATGGCCCCCATCGGCTTCGTCTCCGACCACATGGAGGTCCTGTACGACCTCGACACGGAGGCCAGGGCGAAGGCCGAGGAACTGGGCCTGCCGGTGCGGCGCTCGGCCACCGTGGGCGCCGACCCCCGGTTCGCGGCCGCCGTGCGCGAGCTGGTCCTGGAGCGCGCCGCCACCGAGCGCGGCCAGGCGGTCAAACCCTGCGCCCTGGGCTCCCTGGGCGCGAGCCACGACGTCTGCCCGGTCGGCTGCTGCCCGTCCCGGGCGCCCCGCCCGGCCGCCGCGGGCGCCGACAGCCCCTACGCGTGAGGAGACCCGTGACCGACGCCCTGCACAGGGAACTGCTGGAACTGGCCCAGGAGGCCGCCCGCCGCGCCGGCGAGCTGCTGCGGGACGGCCGCCCGGCCGACCTCGCCGTGGCACGGACCAAGTCCAGCCCGATCGACGTCGTCACCGAGATGGACATCGCGGCGGAGAAACTGATCACCGATCTGATCTCCGAGCGGCGCCCGGACGACGGCTTCCTCGGCGAGGAGGGCGCCTCCGTCGCCGGCACCAGCGGCGTCCGCTGGGTGATCGACCCGCTCGACGGCACCGTGAACTACCTCTACGGGCTGCCGACCTGGGCGGTGTCCATCGCGGCCGAACAGGACGGCGAGACCGTGGCCGGGGTCGTCGCGGCCCCGATGCGCGGCGAGACGTACCAGGCGGTGCGCGGTGGCGGCGCCTGGGCCACCGGCGCGTGGGAGGGCGAGCGGGCGCTCGCCTGCCGCCCCGCGCCCCCGCTGGACCAGGCACTGGTCTCCACCGGCTTCAACTACGTCGCCGAGGTCCGGACCCACCAGGCCGAGGTGGCCGCCCGGCTGATCCCGCTGCTCAGGGACATCCGGCGCGGCGGTTCGGCCGCCATCGACCTGTGCGACCTGGCCTGCGGCCGGCTCGACGGGTACTACGAGCGCGGACTGCACCCGTGGGACCACGCCGCGGGGGACCTCATCGCCCGGGAGGCGGGCGCGCTGACCGGTGGACGGCCCGGAGAACGCCCCGGACGCGAGCTGGCGGTCGCGGGCACCCCGGGCGTCTTCGAGCCCCTCCAGCGGCTGCTGGAGGACTTCGGGGCCTGGCACGACTGACGCCCCCGGGCGCACGCGAAGGGACCCCGGCGCTGGATTCGCCGGGGTCCCTTCGCCGTCTGCTGTCACTCCAGCACGCTCGGGCCGATCAGACGCGTGACGCGCCGACCTCCACACCGTGTTCGGCGGCGAGGCGGCGCAGGTCGTCGAGCTCTGCCTGCTCCACCTCGACGAGGAAGTCGTCGCCCTCGTCACGAGCCCGAGACAGGTCGGACTCGGTCGCCTTTATGCGCTGGAGAAGTCCTGCGGTGAAAGCGTCCATGCTGCGCCCCCTCGTCCAGGGTCGGTGGGTCGGTGGCACGGGGGTGTGCCGTCGGGAAGGGACGATCACGTCTCCCGCAGGTGCCCGGCGCGCCCTGGCCGGGCGGCTACGGTGCCGGACACCCGCGCCCGCTCTGCACAAGCGGATCGCGAGGTACCGCATGGTGCTGCGGCACATGCAGAGCGTGATCGCGGGGTGTAAACCCGTCCTCCCCCCGCTGCATTCCCGGGAAACCTCGCCGCCGGAGAAAATCTCGCGTTCCCGTCCCCGGACGCCCGTTCCCACGGCCGGGGACGCCGCTTACAGCCGACTTATGACCGAAAAGGGCAGGATGGAGTCACACTCCACGAACACCCCTGCCCGCGCGGGGCGCCCGGTGCGCCACGCGGGTGGACACAGGAAGGACTAGCGACGTGCGCGTACTCGTCGTCGAGGACGAGCAACTGCTCGCCGATGCGGTGGCCACCGGACTGCGCCGGGAGGCCATGGCAGTCGACGTCGTGTACGACGGTGCGGCCGCCCTGGAGCGCATCGGCGTCAACGACTACGACGTGGTCGTCCTCGACCGCGACCTCCCCCTGGTGCACGGCGACGACGTCTGCCGCAAGATCGTCGAGCTGGGCATGGCCACCCGCGTGCTCATGCTCACCGCGTCCGGCGACGTCAGCGACCGCGTCGAGGGCCTGGAGATCGGTGCGGACGACTACCTGCCCAAGCCGTTCGCGTTCAGCGAGCTGATCGCGCGCGTACGCGCCCTCGGCCGCCGCACCAGCGTGCCCCTGCCGCCCGTCCTGGAGCGCGCCGGCATCAAGCTGGACCCCAACCGCCGCGAGGTCTTCCGCGACGGCAAGGAGGTCCAGCTCGCGCCCAAGGAGTTCGCCGTCCTGGAGGTGCTCATGCGCAGCGAGGGCGCCGTCGTCTCGGCGGAGCAACTGCTGGAGAAGGCCTGGGACGAGAACACCGACCCGTTCACCAACGTGGTCCGGGTGACCGTGATGACCCTGCGCCGCAAACTCGGCGAGCCCCCCGTGATCGTCACCGTGCCCGGCTCCGGCTACCGGATCTGATCCGCCATGGCCGCGACACCCGCACCCCCGCAGGCGCCCCCGAAGCCCACCTGGGACCCCCGGCGGCCGCAGGCCCCCTTCCCGTGGCTGCGGCCGACCATCCGCATACGCCTCACCCTGCTGTACGGCGGGATGTTCCTGATCGCCGGCATCCTGCTGCTGTCGATCATCTACCTGCTGGCCGCGCAGGCCATCAGCACCGGCAACCAGCCGCTGTTCAAGATCGTCAGCTTCCAGGAGCTGAAGGTCTCCAGCGACAACTGCCCCGCGATCAACACCACCAGCCTGCCGCTGGCGGACTTCAACGACGCGATCAGCCAGTGCGTGGACCACCAGCGCCAGGTCGCCCTGGACAACCTGCTCAGCCGCTCGCTGCTGGCCCTGCTGGGCCTCGCCGTGATCGCCTTCGCGTTCGGGTACGCGATGGCCGGCCGGGTGCTGTCCCCGCTCGGCCGGATCACCCGCACTGCCCGCGCGGTGGCCGGTTCCGACCTGTCCCGCCGGATCGAGCTGGACGGTCCGGACGACGAGCTCAAGGAGCTGGCGGACACCTTCGACGAGATGCTGGAGCGCCTCCAGCGGGCCTTCACCGCCCAGCAGCGCTTCGTCGGCAACGCCTCCCACGAGCTGCGCACCCCGCTCGCGATCAACCGCACGCTCCTGGAGGTCCACCTCTCCGACCCGAACGCGCCGGTGGAGCTCCAGCAGCTCGGCAAGACGCTGCTGGCCACCAACGAGCGCAGCGAACAACTGGTCGAGGGCCTGTTGCTGCTCGCCCGCAGCGACAACCAGATCGTGGAGCGCAAACCGGTCGACCTGGCCGAGGTGGCCACCCAGGCCATCGACCAGGTGCGGTCCGAGGCCGACGCCAAGGGCGTGGAGATCCGCGGCGAGCGCAAACCGGCCGTGGTGCAGGGCAACGGCGTGCTGCTGGAGCGGATCGCGCTGAACCTCGTACAGAACGCGGTGCGGTACAACGTGGCCGAGGACGGCTGGGTCGAGGTGGACACCGAGGTCCGGCACGGACAGGCGGTGCTCACCGTCTCGAACACCGGTCCGGTGGTGCCCGCCTATGAGATCGACAACCTTTTCGAGCCCTTCAGACGGCTGCGCACGGAGCGCACGGGCAGCGACAAGGGCGTGGGTCTCGGCCTGTCCATCGTGCGGTCCGTGGCCCGCGCGCACGGCGGGCACATCGCGGCCCGGCCCCGCGAGGGCGGTGGCCTGGTGATGCATGTGACACTTCCGCTGTGATCCATGGCGGAAAACATCGACACACGCGAGGGATGTTCGCTCGACGCGGAATTTTCCAGGGGCTGAATGGGCTTCTCTCTGTGTGATCGATCACATGGGCGGATTTCCGGCCATGTACTGTCAGTGATCATGACAGATGGCAGAAAGCCCGGAAAGTCCTGGTTTTCAGGCCTCTTGATCACGGGAAGTACACGATGAGGCGCCTTTGAGGTGCGGTATTCGAAGCGTGTACGGTCCTCACCGCCATCCAAGCCGATCACTCTCGGGAGATCGGGTTGGGTGTCGATTGAGTAACAGCCCTTGATGTGAGGCAAAATCTCCGCCTCAGGTCGGGCACAAGTCCGGCCTCTCACGCGTTACGTGCGCTGGAGACACCGCAGACACCCAGAGGGGGAGAGCGATATGGCAACCGACTACGACACTCCACGCAAGACCGACGATGACGTCGACTCGGACAGCCTGGAAGAGCTGAAGGCCCGGCGGAACGACAAGACCACCTCCGCGGTGGACGTCGACGAGTTCGAGGCCGCCGAAGGACTCGAACTGCCCGGCGCCGACCTCTCGAACGAGGAACTGGCCGTCCGGGTCCTGCCCAAGCAGCAGGACGAGTTCACCTGCATGAGCTGCTTCCTGGTCCACCACCGCAGCCAGCTGGCCCGCGAGAAGAACGGTCAGCCGATCTGCCGCGACTGCGACTGAGGAGGGGTCGGCCATGACTGGCTCGACCCCTCCCCGGAAGCGCCGCCTTTCCCTGCGGAAGGCGGACCAAGGGCCGCTCGGCGGCTCATTCGGCGCGCGTGACGACGAGCGTGGCTCCCCGGACGCGGGGGCCTCGCTCGAACCGACGGCGGACCGGGCCGACCACCCGGCGCCGGAGCAGGGGCCCGCGCCCGTCGCCAGGCGACGGGTCCGGGTCATCAGCGGCAAGGCCCGGCACTACGCCCGGGAAGGCGCCCGCAGGAGCGGCTCCCGCGCCCGCGCGGGGCTGGCCCATCTCGCGGACCGGGTCATCGACATCGCCCCGCGTGTGCCCGTACGCGACCTCGCGACGCTGCGCGGACAGTTCCCGGGCCTCGGCCCCGAGGAACTGGCCGACAAGCTGGTCGCGGGAGCGGCGGCCGGCACCTCGACCATCGGGGCCGGGATCGGCGCGATGGCGATGCTGCCCGTGCCGCCCGCCCTGCCGACCGAACTGGCCACGGAGATCACCGGGGTCGCCGCGGTCGAGCTGAAACTCATCGCGGAACTCCACGAGGTCTACGGCGTACGCCCGCCGGGCGGCCTCAAGACCCGCAGCACCGCGTACCTGTCCTCCTGGTCGGGGGAGCGCGGCGTCGACGTGACGAAGCCGTCGACGTACGACGCGGCCCTCGGCGGCCGCATGAAACGCGAACTGCGCCAGCAGATCATGAAGCGCATGGTGCGCGACATGCCGACCCTCATGCCGTTCATGGTGGGCGCCGCGGTCGGGGCGGTCCTGAACCGCCGGGACACCAGAAGACTCGCGGCCCGCATCCGCGCCGACCTGCGCAAGGTCCAGGTTCCCTGGGAAGAGCTGGAGCAGCAGCCGCCCCTGGATCAGCCGGCCGAGCCGCTGAAGATGCGCGATCTGCCCGGGGAACTCTGAATCCTCACGGACTTCTCAGGCGCGGCCTTCCGGCGCGCTCGGGGCGTTCGCCTCGCGCGCCGCCTCGATCGCCGCCGCCAGCCGCTCGGGCTCCCGCGTCGACAGGTACAGGTACGGCGTCGGGTCGTCGGGGTCCGTGACGATCACCCGCAGCGCCCGGGGGATGTACGCGCGCAGCAGCAGGAACGCGCGGACGTCCGCCTTGTGCGTGCGCCAGGCGCGGGCCTCCTCCGGGTCCAGCACCTCCGACTCGCCCAGCGCCGACACCGGGATCTTCGCCTCGCCCGCGATCAGCGAGTCGCCCACCACGCGGATGCGCGGGGAGCCGTACGCGCTGGCGACCACCGCGGCCGCGGCCGTGCCGCCGACCAGGCCGCCGAGGATCGGCAGGGTGCCGAACGGGAACAGGATCAGGGCGAACGAGACACCGACGAGAAGGCTGATCAGCCACCACGAGCGGGGGGCGGTGAGGCGTTCTTCGTACGGGGTGGCGGAGTGCTGCATGAAGCCAAGCTTGGCACGGGGAGCCCACTGGCCCGGAACCAGGGGGAGCCGGTGCGGGGCACCGCCGGACGGGGCGGTGGTGGGCGGCGGACGGGCGGGTAAGGTCTGCGGCTGTGAGTGGTAGTTCCGCAAGCCTTCAGCCCCCCGCCGACGCGGTGAAACCGGTACGGCACCCCGACGCGCCCGCGCCCGGGGAGCTTCTCGGCGCCCACTACGAACACTGTTTCGGATGCGGCCCCGGACAGCCGCACGGGCTGCACCTGGAGGCACGGGCGGGCGAGGGTGTCTCGCTGACCGCAGAGTTCACCGTCCAGCCCGCCCACCAGGGCGCCCCCGGCCTCGCGCACGGCGGAGTGCTGGCCACGGCCCTGGACGAGACCCTGGGCTCGCTGAACTGGCTGCTGCGGACCATCGCCGTCACCGGCCGCCTGGAGACCGAATACGTACGGCCCGTGCCCGTCGGCACCACGCTCCACCTGGAGGCCGAGGTCACCGCCGTCGCCGGACGGAAGATCTACTCCACCGCCGTCGGCCGCCTCGACGGCCCCGAGGGACCGGTCGCCATCCGCGCCGACGCCCTCTTCGTCGAGGTGAAAATGGACCACTTCGTCGACCACGGCCGCCCCGAGGAGATCCAGGCCGCGATGAGCGATCCCGACCAGGTCCGCCGGGCCCGCGCCTTCGAGGTGAACCCGTGAGCCCCGCCGGCCGCGAGCCGCTCGACGTGCTGCTCAGGCGCGTGGACCCGGACGTACCGCTTCCGGCGTACGAGCACCCCGGGGACGCCGGCGCCGATCTGCGCACCACCGAGGCGTGCGAACTGGGCCCCGGAGAGCGGGCCGTTCTGCCCACGGGGGTGTCGATCGCCCTCCCGGAGGGGTACGCGGCCTTCGTGCACCCGCGTTCCGGTCTCGCCGCCCGCTGCGGTGTCGCCCTCGTGAATGCCCCGGGGACGGTTGATGCCGGGTACCGTGGGGAGATCAAGGTGATCGTGGTGAATCTCGACCCGCGCGAGAGTGTGCGGTTCGAGCGCTTCGACCGGATCGCCCAACTGGTCGTCCAGCAGGTCGAGCGGGTCCGCTTCCAGGAGGTGGCGGAGCTTCCCGGCTCTGCGCGGGCCGAAGGGGGCTTCGGGTCCACCGGTGGCCATGCCGCGGTGGGCGACGAGAGCGGCACAAACGGCCGGTCCGCCAACAGCGGTCCGGCGGGTGGGAATCGATACGCTTCGGTCGTATCCGACCGGGAAGGACAGTGACGTGTTCGGACGTCGCAACAAGAAGGGTGCCGCCGAGGACGCGGCCGGCGAGGCCGAGCAGGTCGTCGACAGCGTCGACACCGAGGCGGACGAGGAAGCGGAGGCCGAGCGCGAGCGCGTCCGGCTGGAGCCCGGACCGCGGCCCGACGGGCCGTGGGACAGCACCGAGGTGCGCGACCCGGCCGAGGGCCGGGTGGACCTCGGGGGGCTGTTCGTGCCGGGCGTGGACGGCATGGAGCTGCGGGTCGAGGTCGCCGGTGACGCGATCGTGGCCGCCACCGTCGTCCTGAACGACAGCGCCGTCCAGCTCCAGGCCTTCGCCGCGCCGAAGCGCGAGGGGATCTGGGGCGAGGTCCGCGAGGAGATCGCGTCCGGCATCACCCAGCAGGGTGGCATCGTCGACGAGGTCGAGGGCCCGCTCGGCTGGGAGCTGCGCGCCCAGGTGCCGGTCCAGCTGCCGGACGGCACCGGTGGCTTCCAGGTGGTGCGGTTCGTCGGCGTGGACGGCCCCCGCTGGTTCCTGCGCGGCGTGATCTCCGGCCAGGGCGCGGTGCAGCCGCAGGCCGCCGGGCTCCTGGAGCAGATCTTCCGGGACACGGTCGTCGTCCGCGGCGAGGGCCCGATGGCGCCCCGCGACCCGATCGTGCTCAAGCTGCCGAACGACGCGCAGATGGTCCCCGAGGGCGTGCAGCAGGAGGAGTCCTCGCGGTTCTCCGGCGGGATGGGGCAGCTGCAGCGCGGACCGGAGATCACGGAAGTCCGCTAGCGATCCGCCTGCCCCGCGGGGGATGTACGGGCCGTGCCGTTCCGGGCGCGGCCCGTTTTTCGCGGTCGCCGCGCGGGCCGCGGGCCGAGACGGCGCCCGCGCCCCTTCCGGGGCCCGTCCCGCTCGGTGATACTGGCGCCCTGCCCATGGGGGAGGCGACATGGTCATGGTGCGGGTGGAGGGCGTCCACAAGTCGTACGGGCGGGGCACGGCCGCCGTGCACGCCCTGCGCGGGGTCTCCTTCGAAGTGCGCCCGGGTGAACTCGTGGCGCTCAAGGGGCGCTCGGGGTCCGGCAAGACCACGCTGCTCAACATCGTCGGCGGGCTCGACACCCCCGACCGGGGGCGCGTCGAGGTGGACGGGCGGCCGCTGGGCGAGCTGGGGGAGGACGAGCTGCTGCGGCTGCGCCGGGACCGGATCGGTTTCGTCTTCCAGTCCTTCGGGCTGATCCCGATCCTCACGGCGGCCGAGAACGTGGGCGTGCCGCTGCGGCTGCGGCGGACCGGGGTCCGCGAGCGCGAGGAGCGCGTGGAGTCGCTGCTGTCCCAGGTGGGACTGGCGGAGCAGGCCGGGCAGCGGCCCGGTGAGCTGTCCGGCGGCCAGCAGCAGCGCGTCGCCATCGCCCGCGCCCTCGCCAACCGCCCGGCCCTGCTGATCGCCGACGAGCCGACCGGCCAGCTGGACGCCGAGACCGGCCACGCCGTCATGGAACTCCTGCGCGCCGTCGTGCACGGCGAGGCCCCCGAGGGGGACGGCGCCCCCGGAACGCCCCCCGCCATCCTGGTCGCCACCCACGACGCCGCCCTCCTCGGCCTGGCCGACCGGGTGCTGGAACTCCACGACGGCGAGCTCGTGAGCCACTGACGGCCCGGACCACCATCAGGGTTCCGTCAAAGACACCCCGCCTTCCCCGTCTCGTCCGTTTTGTTCGCATCGTTGGCCGTAAGGTCGACGCTGCGTACACACGGGTCACCGGAAGACAATGGAGCCATGGCACGCGGGAAGCTTCGGATCTATCTCGGCGCGGCACCGGGTGTGGGCAAGACGTACGCGATGCTGGCCGAGGCCCATCGCCGTACCGAGCGGGGCACCGACTGCGTCGTGGCCTTCGTCGAGCATCACGACCGCCCCCGCACCGAGGTGATGCTGCACGGCCTGGAGCAGGTGCCCCGCAAGGACCTGGAGTACCGCGGGGGCGTCTTCGGCGAGATGGACGTCGACGCCGTACTCCGGCGCGCGCCCGCCGTCGCCCTGGTGGACGAACTCGCGCACACCAACATTCCCGGCTCGCGCAACGCCAAGCGCTGGCAGGACGTGGAGGAACTGCTCGCCGCCGGGATCGACGTGGTGTCGACCGTCAACATCCAGCACCTGGAGTCACTCGGCGACGTCGTCGAGTCGATCACCGGGGTGCGCCAGCGCGAGACCGTGCCCGACGAGGTGGTGCGCCGGGCCGACCAGGTCGAGCTGGTCGACATGTCCCCGGAGGCGCTGCGCCGCCGGATGGCGCACGGCAACATCTACCAGCCGGACAAGGTCGACGCGGCGCTGTCCAACTACTTCCGCCCCGGCAACCTCACCGCCCTGCGCGAACTCGCGCTGCTGTGGGTCGCCGACCGGGTGGACGAATACCTGAACCAGTACCGCAGCGAGCACCGGGTCTCCAGGATCTGGGGCTCGCGCGAGCGGATCGTGGTCGGCCTGACCGGCGGGCCCGAGGGCCGCACCCTGATCCGGCGTGCCGCGCGGCTCGCGGAGAAGGGCGCCGGCGGCGAGGTCCTCGCCGTCTACATCGCCCGCAGCGACGGGCTGACCTCGGCCTCCCCGAAGGAACTGGCCGTCCAGCGCACCCTCGTGGAGGACCTGGGCGGCACCTTCCACCAGGTGGTCGGCGACGACATACCGGACGCGCTGCTGGACTTCGCGCGCGGTGTCAACGCCACCCAGATCGTGCTCGGCTCCTCGCGGCGCAAGACCTGGCAGTACGTCTTCGGGCCCGGCGTCGGCGCCACCGTCGCCCGCGACTCGGGGCCCGACATCGACGTCCACATCGTCACCCACGAGGAGGTCGCCAAGGGACGCGGACTGCCCGTGGCCCGCGGCGCCCGGCTCGGCCGCACCCGGATCCTGTGGGGCTGGGCCACCGGGATCGCCGGACCGGCGATCCTGGCGCTGCTGCTGATCACCGTCGACATCGGCCTCGCCAACGACATGCTGCTGTTCCTGGCCGTCACGGTCGCGGCGGCCCTGCTCGGCGGCCTGCTGCCCGCGCTCGCCTCGGTGGCCTTCGGCTCGCTGCTGCTGAACTACTTCTACACCCCGCCCCTGCACCGCTGGACCATCGCGGACCCGAAGAACATCGTCGCCATAGTCATCTTCTTCTGGGTCGCGGTGTCGGTGGCCTCCGTGGTGGACCTCGCCGCCCGCCGCACCCACCAGGCGGCCCGGCTGCGCGCCGAGTCCGAGATCCTCTCCTTCCTCGCCGGCAACGTGCTGCGCGGTGAGACCAGCCTGGAGGAACTGCTGGAACGGGTCCGCGAGACCTTCGCCATGGAGTCGGCGGCCCTGCTGGAGCGGCAGAGCGACGTCGAGCCGTGGAACTGCGTGGGCCGGGCCGGCTTCGGGCCCGCCCTCCAACGGCCCGAGGACGCCGATGTGGACATGCCCGTCGGCGACCACATGGCGCTCGCCCTGACCGGCCGGCCGCTGCCCGCCGAGGACCGCCGGGTGCTCGCCGCGTTCGGCGCCCAGGCCGCCGTCGTCCTCGACCGCCGCCGCCTCCAGGAGGAGGCCGACCGGGCTCGCGCCCTCGCCGAGGGCAACCGCATCCGCACCGCCCTGCTCGCCGCCGTCAGCCACGACCTGCGCACCCCGCTGGCCGGTATCAAGGCCGCCGTCTCCTCGCTGCGCTCCGACGACGTCGACTGGTCCGAGGCGGACCGGGCCGAACTCCTGGAGGGCATCGAGGAGGGCGCCGACCGGCTCGACCACCTCGTCGGCAACCTGCTCGACATGTCCCGCCTGCAGACCGGCACCGTCACCCCGCTGATCCGCGAGATCGACGTGGACGAGGTCGTGCCGATGGCCTTGGGTGGCGTGCCGGAGGACAGCGTCGACTTGGACGTGCCCGAGACGCTGCCGATGATCCAGGCCGACCCCGGACTGCTGGAGCGCTCGGTGGCCAACCTGGTGGAGAACGCCGTCAAGTACAGCCCGCCCGGACGGCGCGTCCTGGTCTCCGCCAGCGCCCTCGCCGACCGGGTGGAGGTACGGGTGGTGGACCGCGGACCCGGCGTCCCGGACGCGGCCAAGGACCGCATATTCGAGCCCTTCCAGCGCTACGGCGACGCCCCGCGCGGCGCCGGCGTCGGGCTCGGACTCGCCGTCGCCCGCGGCTTCGCCGAGGCCATGGGCGGCACCCTGAACGCGGAGGACACGCCGGGCGGCGGACTCACCATGGTCCTCAGCCTGCGCAGCCCGAACGGAACGGAACCCCCGGCACAGCCCGGCCCCGGCACGACGGCCACCCCCGCCCCCGAGGCCGCCGGGGCGGACAACGCGGAACCAGAAAGGCAGACCCTATGATGAGCCCGGATGGGGGGACGCCCCAGACCCCCACGAGGGTCCTCGTGGTCGACGACGAGCCGCAGATCGTGCGCGCCCTCGTGATCAACCTCAAGGCACGCAAGTACGAGGTGGACGCGGCCGCCGACGGCAGGACCGCCCTCGACCTCGCCGCCTCCCGCCACCCCGACGTGGTCGTCCTCGACCTGGGCCTGCCCGACATGGACGGCGTCGAGGTGATCAGGGGCCTGCGCGGCTGGACCCGGGTGCCGATCCTTGTGCTGTCCGCCCGCCACTCCTCCGACGAGAAGGTCGAGGCCCTGGACGCGGGCGCCGACGACTACGTCACCAAGCCCTTCGGCATGGACGAGCTGCTGGCCCGGCTGCGGGCCGCCGTGCGCCGCGCCGAGCCGGTCGGCGCCGGCGAGGACGGCCTGACCGCCGTGGACGCCGAGGGGTTCACCGTCGACCTGGCCGCGAAGAAGGTCAACCGCGACGGCCGGGACGTCCGGCTCACCCCCACCGAGTGGCATCTGCTGGAGGTGCTGGTGCGCAACACCGGCCGCCTGGTCAGCCAGAGGCAGCTCCTCCAGGAGGTGTGGGGGCCGTCGTACGGGACGGAGACCAACTACCTGCGGGTCTACATGGCACAGCTGCGCCGCAAGCTGGAGGCGGACCCCTCGCACCCCAGACACTTCATCACCGAGCCCGGAATGGGGTACCGGTTCGAGAAGTGAGGAGGTGCGCGTCCCGGGTGTGAGCGGGGATACGGCGCTGTCGGCGGGCCCCGGTACGCTTCATGTATGAGTGCTGTTCCTCGTTCCGAAAAGCCGGCCGGCCGGCTCCGGCGCATGTTCGACCGGCTGTCCTCGTCGCAGGAGGACCTGGAGTCCGAGGAGCTGCGCGAGGACGCCGAGACGGCGGGTTGTACGAAGATCGGCGACTGCCAGGACCGGCAGATCGTCACGGTAACTGGTACCTTGCGCACGGTCACCCTGCGCCCGCGTGCCGGAGTCCCGGCCCTGGAGGCCGAACTGTTCGACGGCTCCGCCGCGCTGGACGTGGTGTGGCTCGGCAGGCGTTCCATCGTGGGTATAGAACCGGGGCGCAAGCTGATCGCATCGGGCCGGATCTCGCTGAGCCGGGGCCGCCGGGTGCTGTTCAACCCGAAGTACGAACTGCGACCCCTCGGACGGGAGTAGCCGGTGACGTCCCTCGACAAGCCGACCGAAGACACCGACCAGACCCCGCCCGGCCGGCCCGGCGACGCCCGCGCGGTGACCGAGGCGGCGCTGTTCGAGGCCTTCGGCGGGGTCCGCGGCATGGTCGAGACGGTCGTGCCCGGCCTGCTCTTCGTCGCGATCTTCACGATCAACAAGGACCTGCATCTCTCGGCGATCGCCGCGCTGGCCGTCTCCCTGGTCCTGGTCGTGGTCCGGCTCGTCAGGAAGGACACCGTCAAGCACGCCTTCAGCGGCGTGTTCGGCGTGGCCTTCGGCGTGGTGTTCGCGATGTTCACCGGCAACGCCAAGGACTTCTACCTCCCCGGCATGCTCTACACGCTGGGGCTGGCGCTGGCGTACATCGTCACGACCCTCGCCGGGGTCCCGCTGATCGGCCTGATCCTCGGCCCGGTCTTCCGGGAGAACCTCTCCTGGCGCACCCGCAACCCCGGCCGCAAGAAGGCCTACGCGAAGTCCAGTTGGGCCTGGGGCCTGATCCTGCTCGCCAAGTGCGCGATCCTCTTCCCGCTGTACTGGTGGTCGGACACCACCCGGCTCGGCTGGGTGCTGGTGGCCCTGAAGATCCCGCCCTTCCTGCTGGCGGTCTGGCTCACCTGGGTCTTCCTCGCCAAGGCGCCCGCGCCGATCGACGTCTTCGCGGAGATGGAGGCGCAGGAGGAGGCCGAGAAGGCCGAGAAGGAGCGCAGGGCGGCGCTGGCCGCGGAGGGCGGGGAACCGGAGCCGGGGCGGCACCGCAAGGTGTGACACGGCCGCGAGGCGGCACGACGGCCGCCCGTCGCCCGCCCGGCACTACCGAGCCGCTGCCGGCCGTGAGCCGTCACCGGCCGCCGCACACGACGACGAGAAGGGCGCCCTTGTCACCAAGGGCGCCCTTCGCGTGTGCTCGGGCGGTCAGGTCCGCGCCGGACCGGCGGTCAGGACTCTTCCGGCCTGCGCACCGACAGCAGCTCCTCCAGTTGCTGCTCGCGGGCCTGGGCGGCCACGAAGAGCAGTTCGTCGCCCGGCTCCAGGGAGTCGTCCCGCGACGGGGTCAGCACCCGGGTGCCCCGGATGATGGTGACCAGCGAGGTGTCCTCCGGCCAGCGCACGTCCCCCACCTGGGTGCCGGCCAGGGCCGACTCCTCGGGCAGGGTCAGCTCCACCAGGTTGGCGTCGCCGTGGCTGAAGCGCAGCAGCCGTACCAGGTCGCCGACGCTCACCGCCTCCTCCACCAGGGCGGACATCAGCCGCGGGGTGGAGACGGCCACGTCCACGCCCCACGCCTCGTTGAACAGCCACTCGTTCTTCGGGTTGTTGACCCGGGCGACGACCCGCGGGACGCCGTACTCCGTCTTGGCGAGCAGCGACACCACCAGGTTGACCTTGTCGTCACCGGTCGCGGCGATCACCACGTTGCAGCGCTGGAGCGCCGCCTCGTCCAGGGACGTGATCTCGCAGGCGTCGGCCAGCAGCCACTCCGCCTGCGGCACCCGCTCCACCGAGATGGCGGTCGGGGCCTTGTCGACGAGCAGGACCTCGTGGCCGTTCTCCAGCAGCTCGGTGGCGATCGAGCGGCCGACGGCGCCGGCTCCGGCAATGGCGACCCTCATCAGTGACCGCCCTCCTCTTCCGGGCCCCCGGCGAACGCCGCCTCGACCTTCTCCACGTCGTCCGTCCGCATCATCACGTGCACGAGGTCGCCCTCCTGCAACACCGTCTGGGAAGTGGGCAGGATCGCCTCGCCCAGCCGGGTCAGGAACGCCACCCGGACGCCCGTGTCCTCCTGCAACTTGCTGATCTTGTGCCCGACCCACTGCGGGGAGGCGTGCACCTCGGCGAGCTGCACCCCGCCCGTGGGGTCCCGCCACAGCGGCTCCGCCCCGGAGGGCAGCAGCCGGCGCAGCATCTGGTCGGCGGTCCAGCGGACCGTGGCCACGGTGGGGATGCCGAGGCGCTGGTAGACCTCCGCGCGGCGGGGGTCGTAGATGCGGGCGGCGACGTTCTCCACACCGAACATCTCGCGGGCCACGCGAGCCGAGATGATGTTGGAGTTGTCGCCGCTGGAGACGGCCGCGAACGCGCCGGCCTCCTCGATCCCCGCCTCGCGCAGGGTGTCCTGGTCGAAGCCGACTCCGGTGACCCGGCGGCCCCCGAATCCCGGTCCCAGCCGACGGAAGGCGGTCGGGTCCTGGTCGATCACGGCGACCGTGTGCCCCTGTTGCTCCAGGGTCTGGGCGAGAGCGGAACCTACTCGCCCGCAGCCCATGATGACGATGTGCACGACCGTCCTTCCGATGTCAAGAGTCGTTGGCTTGGTCTGAACAGGTTCTCAGACCGCCGCCCAAGCTACACACGCATCGTCCCGGTCGGGCACCCCCGTGCCCCGGTCGCGCCGCTCGCCCGCCTCGCGCGCCCGCTCATCCGGTCGCCCCACGCGCTCATCCGGCCCGTCTTCGAGTGATGCTGCGCACGCTGCACAGGGTCAGGATTCCGAGGCCGGCCAGCGCGAGCACGGCCCCGATCAGCTCAGCGGTCGGGGGCATGAGGGCCTCCAGGCATGGGCGGCAGGCGGGGTTTGCCATCTAGACACGGCCGACGCCCGGGCCACGGAATCCGTACATCACTTCGCCGTCGAGTTCACCCATGGGGAAGATATTGCGGACGGGGTGGGCGGCGCCCAGTGCGAAGGCTTACGATCCTCTCTCGTGTCCAAACTGACCGACGTGCCCAAACGGATTCTGATCGGGCGCGCACTGCGCAGTGACAGGCTGGGCGAAACGCTCCTGCCCAAGCGCATCGCACTCCCCGTCTTCGCCTCCGACCCGCTGTCCTCCGTCGCCTACGCGCCGGGGGAGGTTCTGCTGGTCCTGTCCATCGCGGGCGTGTCGGCGTACCACTTCAGCCCCTGGATCGCGGTCGCGGTCGTGGTGCTGATGTTCACCGTGGTCGCGTCCTACCGCCAGAACGTCCACGCCTACCCGAGCGGTGGCGGCGACTACGAGGTGGCGACCACCAACCTCGGCCCCAAGGCCGGCCTCACCGTCGCCAGCGCGCTGCTCGTCGACTACGTGCTGACCGTCGCCGTCTCCATCGCCTCCGGCATCGAGAACTTGGGTTCGGCCGTCCCGTTCGTCGTGGAGCACAAGGTCCTCTGTGCGACCGCCGTGATCGTCCTGCTGACGCTCATGAACCTGCGCGGCGTCAAGGAGTCCGGCAAGCTCTTCGCGATCCCGACGTACGTGTTCGTCGGCGGCGTCTTCGTCATGATCCTGTGGGGCGCGTTCCGCGGCCTGGTGCTCGGCGACACCATGCGGGCGCCGACCGCCGGCTTCCACATCAAGGCCGAGCACCAGGGCCTGGCCGGCTTCGCGCTGGTCTTCCTGATGCTGCGCGCCTTCTCCTCCGGCTGTGCCGCGCTCACCGGCGTCGAGGCGATCTCCAACGGCGTCCCGGCCTTCCGCAAGCCGAAGTCCAAGAACGCGGCGACCACCCTCGCGATGATGGGCCTGCTGGCCGTCACCATGTTCTGCGGCATCATCGTCCTGGCCATGACGACCAAGGTGCGCATGGCCGCCAACCCGGCCACCGACCTGCTCGACAAGGGCCACCCCCTCGGCTCCTCCTACGTGCAGAACCCGGTGATCTCCCAGGTCGCCGAGGCGGTCTTCGGCAAGGGCAGCTTCCTGTTCGTGGTCCTGGCGGCCGCGACCGCGCTGGTGCTGTTCCTCGCGGCGAACACCGCGTACAACGGCTTCCCGCTGCTCGGCTCGATCCTCGCGCAGGACCGCTACCTGCCCCGCCAGCTGCACACCCGCGGCGACCGGCTCGCCTTCTCCAACGGCATCGTGCTGCTGGCCGGCGCCGCCGCGCTGCTGACCGTGATCTACGGCGCCGACTCCACGCGCCTGATCCAGCTGTACATCGTCGGCGTGTTCGTGTCCTTCACGCTCAGCCAGACCGGCATGGTCCGGCACTGGAACCGCCACCTGGCCGTCGAGAAGGACCCGGCCAAGCGCCGCCACATGGTGCGCTCGCGCGCGATCAACACCTTCGGCGCCTTCCTGACCGGCCTGGTGCTGGTCGTCGTCCTGGTCACCAAGTTCACGCACGGCGCCTGGGTGGCCCTGCTGGGCATGTGCATCTTCTTCGCGACCATGACCGCGATCCGCAAGCACTACGACCGGGTCGCCGAGGAGATCGCCGCCCCCGAGGAGCCCGACGACGACCTGGTCCGCCCGTCCCGGGTGCACTCGGTGGTGCTGATCTCCAAGATCCACCGGCCGACCCTGCGGGCCCTGGCCTACGCGCGGCTGATGCGCTCCGACACCCTGGAGGCGCTCACGGTCAACGTCGACCCGGCCGAGACCAAGGCGCTGCGCGAGGAGTGGGAGCGGCGCGGCATCGACGTACCGCTGAAGGTCCTGGACTCGCCGTACCGCGAGATCACCCGCCCGGTGATCGAGTACGTCAAGGGCCTGCGCAAGGAGTCCCCGCGCGACGCGGTCTCCGTGATCATCCCCGAGTACGTGGTCGGCCACTGGTACGAGCACCTGCTGCACAACCAGAGCGCCCTGCGGCTCAAGGGCCGCCTCCTGTTCACGCCCGGCGTGATGGTCACCTCCGTCCCCTACCAGCTGGCCTCCTCCGAGGCGGCCAAGATGCGGGCCCGCAGGCGCCAGGAGTGGAGCGCCCCGGGCGCCGTCCGCCGCGGCCCGGCGGGGGAGCGGCCGAAGGAGCCGTCGACGAAGGGCTGACGAAGGGCCGGGGGTCGGGTCCCGGGCGGCGAGGCCGTAGACTGGTGGGCTGTTGTCGGTTCACCGGGACGCGCTCGACCGCCCGGACCCGTCTCCCGGCCTTCCCTTTCCCCCTGTCGACAAGTCGATCTGGAGTCACCCACCATGCAGGCAGAACCGACCACGTCTCTGGTGGGCGAGGAGTACGAGGTCGAGATCGGCCCCGTCGCCCACGGCGGCCACTGCATCGCCCGCACCGCGCAGGGCCAGGTCCTCTTCGTGCGGCACGCGCTGCCCGGTGAGCGGGTGGTGGCGCGGGTGACCGAGGGCGAGGAAGGTGCCCGCTTCCTGCGCGCGGACGCCGTACGCGTCCTGCAGGCGTCCAAGGACCGCATCGAGGCGCCGTGCCCCTACGCGGGCCCCGGCCGCTGCGGCGGCTGCGACTGGCAGCACGCCAAGCCGGGCGCCCAGCGCCGCCTCAAGGCGGACGTGATCGCCGAGCAGCTCCGGCGGCTCGCGGGCCTCACCCCGGAGGAGGCGGGCTGGGACGGCACGGTCGTCCCGGCCGAGGGCGACAAGCTGCCGGCCGGCGAGGTGCCGCAGTGGCGCACCCGGGTGCAGTACGCCGTCGACGCCGAGGGCCACGCGGGTCTGCGCCGCCACCGCTCGCACGAGGTCGAGCGCATCGACCACTGCATGATCGCGGCGGCCGGCGTCTCCGAGCTGGGCATCGAGAAGCACGACTGGACCGGCATGGAGTCGGTCGAGGCGATCGCGGCGACGGGCTCCCAGGACCGCCAGGTCATCCTCACCCCGCGGCCGGGCGCCCGCCTCCCGCTGGTCGAGCTGGACAAGCCGGTCTCGGTCCTGCGGGTCGACGAGAAGTCCGGCGGCGTGCACCGCGTGCACGGCCGCCCCTTCGTCCGCGAGCGGGCCGACGGCCGAACCCACCGCGTCGGCGCCGGCGGCTTCTGGCAGGTCCACCCGAAGGCGGCGGACACCCTGGTCACCGCGGTGATGCAGGGCCTGCTCCCGCGCAAGGGCGAGATGGCCCTCGACCTCTACTGCGGCGTCGGCCTGTTCGCCGGCGCCCTCGCCGACCGCCTCGGCGACAAGGGCGCGGTCCTCGGCATCGAGTCCGGCAAGCGAGCGGTGGAGGACGCGCGGCACAACCTGGCCGACTTCCCCCGGGTCCGGATCGAACAGGGCAAGGTCGAATCCGTCCTGCCGCGCACCGGTATCACCGAGGTCGACCTCATCGTCCTCGACCCGCCCCGCGCGGGCGCCGGCCGCGCGACGGTCGCCCACCTCACCTCCCTGCACGCCCGCCGCATCGCCTACGTGGCGTGCGACCCCGCGGCGCTGGCCCGGGACCTGGGCTACTTCCGTGACGGCGGGTATCGGGTGCGGACGCTGCGGGCGTTCGATCTGTTTCCGATGACGCATCATGTGGAGTGCGTGGCGATTTTGGAGCCGGTCGCGAAGGGCCTCTGACCTGCCAACCTCGGACCTCTCCGGCCCTGGTCCGCAGACCGGGGCCGTCGGCGTGGGACAAGGGCTCCGGTTCGGGGGGACTGCACCTCGCCAGCGGCGGCGCGTGCTGCTACCTCGTCGCACGCAGCTCCGAACCGAGACCGCGGCCCGGCCGGGCCACCAAGGACGGCGTCGTCGTCCGAGGTCTTGGGTGGCTGGTATCACCTCGCCACTCAGATACCAGTCCGGTATCATTCCTGTATGGCGATGACACTCCGGCTCCCCGAAGACCTTGACGCGAAGCTCACCGAGCGGGCTCGTCGGGAGGGTCGCAGCAAGCAGGAACTTGCCATCGAGGCCATCCGTGACGCCCAGAACCGGGCCGAGCTGAAGGTCGATGACGTCCTGGCCGAGCTGATGGACAGCGATGCGGAGATCCTGGACTACCTGAAGTGACCCAAGTGCGCTACATCCATATCGACGAGATCCTGGCCATCGCTCGCACGGTCAACGATACCGAGCACAGCGTGCGTGACATGGGACTTTTGGTGTCAGCGATCGAACGGCCCCGAACGGACGTGTTCGGGGCCGAGTTGTATCCCACGCTGCACGAGAAGGCGGCGGCACTGCTGCACTCCGTCGCTCGCAATCACGCGCTGATCGACGGCAACAAGCGCACCGCCTGGCTTGCCATGCGTGTCTTCCTGCGGTTCAACGGCGTCAGCGCCAGTACCGCCCCGCCACCCGTCTCCGTGGCCGGCCCGTTCGTCGAGGAAGTCGCGCAGGACAACATCGATGTACCGGCTATTGCCAAGCGCCTGTCGGCCTGGTTCCCCGTTTCCTGACGTTCGACGTCGTGGGTACGGGACGGAATGAGGTTCTGGGGACGGTGCTGGCTCCTGGCAGTCCGCCGGGGGACTGACCCGTTCGTTCAGCGGGTGGATTCGTATGCTTTCGCGAGACGGGGCAGCGGGTCCGCTCGGCGCGAGAATGGCGTCCCACCTGGTCTTCGGTGTGGGAGATGCCGTGTAGTCGTCGCTTCCCGAGTCATGCCGGTCGGAGAAGAGTGGGTGGGTGCCAGTTTCCTTCGTGCCCACGACGACGAGGACCTTCGGGGTCATCCCCTCGAAGGCGGTCGTGGCGAGCGGTGCGTAGGGCTGGGCCGCCGGTCCGTTTAGATCCGCGCCCCGGCCGGGCGCTGCGATCATGACGCGGGTGCCGAAGCGTGCGGCGACGGCTCACCGGCAGGTTCGGGGTTGACGGGCGTGCTCGCCGTAGCTCGGGTCGGTGATCGCCGATGGGTTCCCGAACTGGCCGACGCGCGCGGGCTGTCGGCCGCCGAACCGCTCGGCGAAGAAGAAGGGCATCCCTTCGCCCTCCGATTGCCGAGCAGCCGTGGAGAACCGTGCGGCACACGTCGGCGGCGAACGGCCCGTCGTAGGAGGCAGGGCCGTGCGGCTCCGTGGCCGATGCCACGGAGCCATACGGTGGTTACCGTCGGAAGCCGACGCTCGGATCGTCCGTGTCCTCTTCCGGGTCCACGCTGTACAGCGGGCGGTCCTCGATCCCCAGGGCGCGCATCAGCTCGTTGGTCGGGATCCTGTACCTACGTCCGATGCGGAGGACGGGGCAGGGGAACTCGTGCTCGCGGATCAGCCGGTACGCGGTCGTCGAGCCGATTCCGAGTGCTCGGGCCGCCGTTCGCAGGTCCACTGCGACGGGCAGGTCGAACATCTCCGTGAAACTGAGGCGGCCCTCTGCCGGGTCTTTCACCCTCGCCTCCCCGCAGGGCGGACCGGCCGGGTGCCCGCGCGGCGCCCGGGCCGTCGCCTCTTCCCGGGGCTGTGACCCGCCGAACGGTCCTGCGACCCGTCGTCGGTGTCGATGAAGATTCCCTGTCGGCGCAGATGCTCCGGGCGCACCCGGAAACGCAGCGGTGCGCACAGCCCGTCCGGGCCGTCCGGACGGTCGACCCGTACGTCCAGGCTCTCCGCCGCCGGCGCGTCCGCCTCCTCGCCGGACGCAGTGAGAGCGTGCTCCTCGGTGATGCGTTCGATCTGGGTGGAGGGAAGCTCCCGTAGCCCTTCCCGGGCGAGATGCCACGCCCTGGCGCGCGCCGCGTGCAGCAGGGAGGAGTCGGTGAGACAGCTCGCGCCGTCCCGGTCCGCCAGCTTCTCCAGGAGAGCCAGGACCATCTCGGCCTCCACGTCCGATCGGTCGGCCCGCAGGCGCGTGCAGACCCGGTGGACCGTCCCGGTCAACCGGGGCAGGGCCAGCCAGATCGCCAGGAGTTTCCCCGTGCTGTCTGGAGTCAGGTCGCTCTGCGCCGTGCGGATGACCTCCTTCCAGACCGCGGTGGCGAACTGCGGGTCGGAGTCGGAGCCGTACAAGGCCTCGTGCGTCTCGGCGGCGGTCAGCCGGACCGGATCAGCCTCATCGGCGTCCGTGGTAACGAGCACGAAGACCGCGTCACTGGCCCGGGGATCGTCGAAGTGCCGCCTCACCGAGGCGAACGCACTACTGTGTGGTGGATAGATCATGAAATGTCCTCTCTTCGGACTGCGGGAACCTGAGTCCGGAGGTGCTGGAGATACCGAGATGTTGGACGAGGTGGGTCCTGTGGTGGGACGTACCACCTCATATCCGCGTCAAGCGGAGACGAGTCCCACCAGCCTCACTTTGATGCGTGAGCATGCGGTAGTGGTCTTCTCGACCAGGTAACGCCGCCTTTGACCACGAGCGTGTAACAAGCGCGGCAGCCAGGCCACGAGCTCGCCGGTGACGGAATTCGAGGCGGGTGGGCGCCCGTTCAGAACGGGCACCCACGAACTGTTGCGCTCAGGCGGTCTCGGACGACGAGGTGTCCGGGGTCTCATTGGGCGGGGTCGCCGGGGTGGTGTCCTCGGTCCGGACGACCGCCCGCCGGCGGCGGCTCGGCGGCCAGTCGGGGGACTGGCGCAGACGGGCTGCCCGGCGGTTGCGCTGACGGCTGTTCATCGGGTTCGCGGTTCCTCTCTGATGAGTCGATGGATGACTGAGCCGCCGTTTCGTGCTTCTGCGAGCGGCTGGTGCCATCGTGCCCGGGGGTGAAGCGGAGCCGCAGAGCCAAAACTGAGGGATAACTGAGTCCTCGGGGGGCGTGAAGAAGCAAGCGCGTGTGAAGCGGCGCAGCGCGGCGCACAGATGAAGGAGCGCCGGCGAGGGGCCGGATCGCTGACTGCGGCGCGGTGAGGGTGAGCGGGAGGGCGATGGAGGGGTACGTGCTGGGCCCGGTGCGAGCCGAAGGGGGCGGCGGCAGGAGGGTGGTCGAAGGGTCGAAGGTGGCGGCCCTGTTCGCGCTCCTGGTGACCTCACCAGGCTGCCGATGTACCAGGAAGGAGATAGCCGAGGTCCTCTGGGAGGGCGACGAGGAAGTCGGCGTCCGAGTTGACCGTGTCGTCGCCGACCTGCGGAAGCGGCTGGGCCAGGAGTCCGTGCCCCATAGCGGCAAGTCGGGTTACTGCACGCTCCGCGTGCCGGTGAAAGACGTTGACCTGCTCCGTTTTCGCGAAAAGGTGAAGCAGGCTGAGGGGCTGACCTGCAAAGCGCAGTTCGAGCTGCTCGGCGCGGCCTTGGACGAGTGGAACGGCGAGGACGAACCGCTGCACGGACTGTCCGAGACCGGCTTCCACTTGCGTCGGGAGGAGCTACGGGCCGAGTTGATGGCCGCCGTGTACGCGCGGCTGGACGCAGCCTACAAGTCCAGGGAGGTCAAATGGCTGCGCGAGGAGACGGAGAAATGGTTCGAGCGCGCGCCGGAATTGCCCAAGATCTTCCGGTACTACCTGCTCGCCCACGCAGACCTGCCGGAGCCCCGGCGTGAGCGGCTCATCACGAATTGGGAGGAGCGCAACGGAAAAGCGGACGTCGATGTGCAGAGCGCCATCGACCAGGTTCGGGGAGAGGGCCGCCGACCGGGCGGAGCGCTCCTGCCCCCCGTTCCCGACCAGTTACCCGGCGGCAGGCGCAAGCCGATCGGGCAGGACGAGCTGATCGGTGACCTCTTCGAGGCCGTGTGCGAGGAACAGGATGCCGGCAATCTGGCGCTGGTCCTGATCAGCGGTATGGCGGGTGTCGGGAAGACCACGGTGGCCGAGAACCTCGCCGGTCGGCTGCGGGAGCGGTTTCCCGACGGGGTGCTGCGCGGCGAACTGAACGGATTCGCCGACGGAGACGTGCGGCCCGCCGAACCGGACGAGATCCTGGACGGCTTTCTGGCCGCGCTGCCGCCCTACGCCACGGTGACCGGAACGGAGAGCAAGAGCAATGCGCTGCGGTCGGCGCTGGCCCACCGGTCGGTGCTCATCGTCCTCGACGACGCGCTCAGCGCCCAGCAGGTGCTGCCGCTGCTTCCCGGAGACGGTACCTGCGCCGTGATCGTCACCAGTCGTAACGACCTCTTGCGGCTTCAGTCCGAGAGAAAGGTGCTGTTCCGCAAGATGGAGCCGCTGCACGAGGCGGACGCGCTGGAGGTGCTCCAGGAGAAAGTGTCGGCCGAGGACCGGGCCAAGCACGCCATGGCCTTCAGCGAACTTGTCGACCTCTGTGGCCGACTGCCGCTGGCCCTTGTGGTGGTGGCCAGGCTCCTGGAAGGTGGTGCGCGTCCGCTGCACACCCTCCCTCTCCTGGTGCAAGAGATGAAGGAGGAGCGGAAGCTGGCGATGTTGGACACCCTGGACCTGCCCGAGCACGAACTGTCGGTCCGCGCAGCACTCAACTGCTCCGTGCGCGTGCTGAATGAGGAAGCCCGGCTGCTGCTGTGGCAGCTCGCCGTCCACCCCGGGCCCAGCGCTTCCTGGGAGGCGGTGATGGATCTGGGACGGGCAGTGGACGAAGGGACGCGTACCGACCGGGCCCTGGTGGACCTCGTGGCGGCGAACCTCGTGGAACATCACGGCGACCGCTACGGGCTGCACGACCTCGTGCGGGCCTTCGCCCTTCGGCACGTGCGGCCGGTGTCGGACGGAGAGAACGCGGAGATCGAGCGGGCGACCGTACGGCAGGTGCTGGAACACCAGTTGCACAACGTCCAAGCCTGCGACCGGGTGCTCGACCGCGAACGCACCCTGCCCACCGGCGAGCCCGGAGCGGTCAGGGTCACCGACCCCGCGGACCTCGCGGAGGCGATGGCGTTCCTGGACGAGGAGTACCCCGCCGTCCAGCGAGGCATTCGCTTAGCGATCAATCGGCGTATGGACCGGTACGTGTGGCTGCTTCCGATGGCCCTGGTCATCTACCAGTGGCGCCGTCGCCTGCTCGATCATGCGCGGCAGAACCTCCGGTACGCCGCCGAGGCGGCGGAAACCGTCGCCAGCCCGGTCGATCGCGCCATGGTCTACCGGTCGCTGGCAGGGACCCACTGGCGGCTCGGTGAGTACGACTTGGCTGTGGGCAACCTGCGCAGGGCCGTCCGGCTCAGCGAGGTGGACCGCAGCACGGAAGGCCGGCTGAGTCTGGCCCGTACGCTGCACCGGCTCGGACTCACCCTGCGCAAGCAGGGCGACCGGACGGGAGCGGAGGAAGCGCTCGGCCGCGCACTGGAGTTGTGCCGGGAGGTGTCCGACCGGGTCGGGGAGGCGGCTGTTCTGAACGTCCTCGGCGCGATCGACCTCGACCGGGGCGAGCACGAGCAGGCGCTCCGCCGGTGCGCCGACGCCCTGGGCGTGGTGGAGCGCACGACGGTGCGCAGCGGCCTGGCCGATGTGCTGTTCACCCTGGCCAAGGTGCATCTGGCCCGTTCCGAACGGGACGAGGCCATCACTCTGTACCGGCAGGCCTCCGACATCTACCGCGAGCAGGAGAACTGGCCCAACGAGGACAAGGTACGGATGCTCTTCGCTGATGTCCTGGTGTCCGCCGGCGACACCGACGCGGCGGTGCGGGAGCTGGAGAGAGTCATCGTGCTGCGTGAGCTGATGGGCGGTGAGGGGGTGCGGGAGGTCCGAGAGCGGCTGGAAGGGTTGAGGTGACCCGCCCGGTCGGCAGCCGTCGGCTCACCGTCAAAGCCGGGGCGGATGCGTGCGGTAGTACTCGGTCGGGTCCGGGCGCAGGGGCTTCGATGGCCGTTGCGAGCCGAGCTGGGGTAGGTAGCAGCGGAGCCGATCGAACACTTCACGGACATCCGCGGGGCGCTCCGTCGCCTTCCACCGGACCATCCACAGCGCCAGGGAGGCGAACTCCGGGGGTAGTTTGGCGAGCCGGTCGGCCGGCAGCACCGGGGTGCCCTCTTCCGCCCGCTCGTCCTGTCCGCCGTAGGGCAGGCGCATCACGGTCATCTCCAGCAGGATGCAGCCGAGTGCGAAGATGTCCGCTTGCCGCGTCAGACCTGACGGGCACTCGTCGGACTGCTCGGGGGAGGCCCAGCCGCGCGTGCCGCGTGCGTATTCCGTCTTCTGATCCGCCACGACCGCGTGGCCCATGTCAATGAGCCGGAGACGGCCGTCCGGCTGCACGATGACGTTCTCGGGCTTGAGATCGCAGTGCACCAGATTCCGGTCGTGGACTTCTGCCAGAATTTCGCACAGTTGGCCGATGACGGCCGCAACAGTCCCAGGGTCCTTAACGGGCAGGGCCGCCGACAGGACCTTCTGCAGTTGGTGCCCTTCGACAAATTCCATGACCAGGCACCGGCGTCGCCGGTGTGTCCCCGTGGCGATGACTTCGGGAATCGCCTGGATTCCCGTCAGCATCATCATGCGTGATCCCTCTTTGAGGAGTTCATCGCCGGCCCAGCGGAAATCGCTCTCGGGTCCGAGGTCCCGGGCCTTCTGAAGCTTCAACGCCACCTTCTGCCCGCTGTTGCGGTCACGCCCGAGGAAAAGGTCGCCTTGGCCGCCGTCCCCGACCATGTCCAGCACTTCGTAGCGCCTCTCCACATCGCCGACCTCCTCGATCTCCCTCACGGCCATCCGCCTTTCCTCCATACGGAAATGGAGCATGAAATGTCACAGCCATGGCTGCCCCCCGGCGGGGTGACCCGCACGTCCGACGTCATCACGGTATCCGCCGGAATGTTCAAGGGGGGAGAGTTCCGATGCCCCGCCGCTGACGCTCTCAAGACCCGCGGCTACCACACCACCGACCCCGTACCGCGGCGCCGCGAGCGGTTGGAGCACTTTGCTCTGGGCCCCTTCATGGCTGCCTGCGACATCCGTTCGAGGCCTGCCGGCCACCCGCCCCGGACACGTACCGGGCCCTTGCACGACGGTCTGCGGACCTGGTCGGAGCACGGCGTGACGTTGTACGAGGCGGCCTTCCCCCTCGACCCGGAACGTCCCCTGCACGAGGTGCCCGAGCCGTGGACGTACCGCTACCGGCCGTCCGGTCCCGACCCGCGCGACGCCCAGGAGTACCGCCTCACCGTGTGGGGCCGCTGCCTGGCCTCCCCCGACGGTGCCTACCGCGAGCTTCGTCTGCCCGTGCACCGCCTGCGGGACCTGCCGCCCGACGGGTTCACCGCGGCCGTCGCCCTGGTGCTGGCCGAGGGTGCCCCCGGACCACCGCCGGAGCACGTACGGGTCGTGGAGTTCGCGCTCTTCGATGGCCGTACGCGGGAACTCTTCGCGGGGAGCCGGGAAGAGGCGCGCGCCCGGTACCGCGAACACGGCCCCGCTGCCCTGGCCGGCGTACTGGACGGACGGGAATACCGCCCGGGATCCGCCTGTGGCGGGTGCCCCTACCTGTCGGTGTGCCCGGCCCTACGCACAGCGCCCGGACTGCTTGGCATCGAGGCGCACGACCGGCCCCGCCGCACCTGGTCGGTCACCAACGGGCGGGCCTACCGAGCCTGCCCGGCGCGCGATCATATGCGCCGGCTGCACCTGCCCACGGCGGATTCCGTCGAACACGAGGTGACGGCCGAGCGCGGCCGGGCGCTGCACGCCTACCTCGCCGAACGGCACGCCCACGGATCGCCTCGGCCCTGCACGGTCGAGGTTCCCGAGGAGTGGGTACCGAAGGGATTCGACCTGCCCGCACACGAACGCGCACTCGGCGCCCTGCTGTTGCGGCGGCACGCCGCGGTCTGTCCGCTGCGGTACGTCGGGGACGGTACGGATGTGCGGACCGAGCCCCGGGTGGTGCGGCACGACACAGCCGCCGACGTGGTGGTCCTGGCCGCGCCCGACCTGCTCTACCGGGATGCTGGGTCATGGGTGTGGCGCGAGACCAAGACCTCCGTCACCGATCGGCGGCCCGACCGCCCCTTACTGGAGCGCTATCCGCAGTTGGCCCTGGCCGTCGTGCTGATCGCCCGCGGTGACCTGGGCGGTGACCCGTTCCGCGCGCGGGTCGAGCTGGAGGTGCTGCGCCCCGGCGGCGCCGACCTGGAGATCATCGACCCCTTCGCCCCGGCCAATCGGATCACCGCCGAGAAGGTACTGCGGGCGATGGTGGCCGACTGGCACGGGGACGACCAGTACGCGGCCCGGCCCGGACGCTGCTGCGAGCGGTGCGAAGTGGCCCGCTGGTGCACGGCGTCGTCCGTCAGCGAGGCCGCGGCATGAGGGCGGGGTCGTCCGGCCGGGCCGATCGGCCGGACGCCGGCCAGGCCCCCGAGGACGTGGGCAGCGGCCTCTTCGGCGAACTCGCCCGCATGGTGGCGGCTCTCTCCGAGGTCCAAGGGCTCCGCTCCTTCACCCTGCCCTATCCCGCCCTCGCCCAGCGGGCGCTGGATCACACGGTGATGCGCTGCCTCGATGCGGGAGAGGCGCCGCCGAGGAGCCTTCCGGAGCTGTGGGAGTGGTGCCGGACCAGGCCGTCCGACGACCCACTCTTCGCGGTCCCCTCCTCCCTGGTCTCACCGGGCACCACGCTGGTGCACCGGGTCGGCCGGATGCCGACCCGGTCGTGTCTCGAGGTGGCCTCGCACGGACCGGACGGAGGCGTGGCGGGCCACGCCCGCGCGCTCCTCGGGGACCTGCGCACGCGGAGTGGAACGGAGGAGCGCTACCGGCAGTGCCGGGCGTTCCTGGCGCGTCACCCGGTCGTCCACCAGCAGGACCGCTTCGCGCCGGGTTGGAGCAGGGCCGTCTGGAGCCGGGTCAAGAGCCTCTACGGTCCGTTGCCCGAGTTCCTGCTCGTCGACGGGGACTTCCTGTACTGCCCCTCGTGCAGGCTCCCTGCGCTGCCCCGGGACAGTACCGTGCCCGTGCCCAGACCGTCCGGCACCGGCGCGGAAGTCTGGTGCGAGGGGGAGGACTGCCCGTGCGATGCCCCTCTGCGGCTCATCCGTGAGCCGGACCAGGCGTCGATCCTGCACCGCTCGCTGCGGTGGTACCTCGTACTGCCGCACCGCACCGACGAAGCCGCTCGGGAGGCACTGGAGTGCGCCGAAGTCGCACACGAGCCCCTGCCCGGTCTTCTGCCCGCCTACCGGCTCAGGGACACCGGCCCCCACATTGTGGACATCCAGGTGTACGACCGCCTGCAGCCGGCGCTCCTCGCAGCCCATCTCACCGACAACACACCTCTCGCGGATCGCACCCTCGTCGTGGTCCCCGACGCGCTCGCCGGACGGGACGGCTACCGGCAGGCCTTCACCGATGCGCTTCCCGCGCTCCTGCGGGACCGGCTGGTGCTCACCACCCCCATGGACCTGGTGCCCGACGTGGGACAGGCCCGGCGAGAGGAGAAGGACGATGCGTAGTATCACCCCGCCCCTGACCGACGTGTTCAAAGCGCTCAAGGCATTTCTGGGGTACTCCGTGCCCCAGCCCGCGCTGGAAGCCCTCTGCCAGGTCGAACTCGGCCTGTACCTCCAGCAGAAGATGATGCCGGGCAGCCCCGCGGGCAGCGCCTGGGTGCTGTTCAGCGGATACGGGTTCGCCGAGGCGCACCGGGCACCGCTGCCATCCGATGCGGCGAAGACCCTGCGTATCGCCAGGTACTCGCTGTGGACGCTGCGCCGGAGCCGTACCTGGCTCGAGGCGCTGTACACCTACCAGAGGCTCGACCCCAGGGTGCGCGCCTACGACGTACTGGACGCCGAGACACCCGCTGCCCGCCGCGACCTCTCCGTCGCCGGCGACCGCTTCTCCGTCTACGAGCAACTGCTGCGTGCCGCACCGCCGCTGGCGGGCAGGCGCCTGCCGGTCGCGGGTCAGGGCCCGCACGCCTTCCCCGTCAGTCGCACCATGGCCGTCGTCGACCTGCCGCCGGTCCCCCGCGTCCCCCTCGTCGCCCACGACATGGACCTGGAACCGGCCGGCGGCGGCGAGCCCTTGATCTTCACCAGGGAGGACCTGGAGCGCACGGCGGCGGAGATGGACGCCCAACACGCTCGCTCCGGCAAGGGCCGGGCACCACGGTGGCTGGAGCGGCTACGGTCGTTCGACCTGTCCACCAAGGAGAACGGAACCTTCCACAAGGCGAGGAAGGGCGAGGACTTCGCCTTCACGGTCGATGGCATCCAGCACCTGCTCGGCATCGTCGGCGCCGGCAAGAGCACACTGCGCGACATCATCGCCGTCCATCTCGCCAAGCTGGGCAAGCGCACCACCATCGTCGTCACCGATGTCGCGGAGGTGCTGAAGCTCGTCCGGCTCTACGACCTCTACACCGACGGCGCCGCCGCACCCGTGCTCGGCTCCTCGGGCCGTGAGCGGCACGCCCAGCGGTTGCACCGTCGGCTGGCGGGCCGGGGCGAGCACCGACTGCTCGCCCACGACGACCCCGCCTTCGCCTACCTCGGCACGTCCTGCCTGCTCAACGCCAGACGGCAGGGCGCCACGCCGACGACCGAACCACTCGCCTACGGTGAGGCACCCTGCTCCCGGCTCCGACCCCCCTCGGCCCCGCGGCGTGACCCGAGCGACGGACTGCACTCCGCGTGGCAGAAGAGGGTGACGAGCTGCCCGTACTGGTCCGCCTGTCCCCGTCACCACGGAGCTCGGACCCTGGTCGGCGCCCTGATCTGGGTGGCCACACCGGCCGGGCTGATCGACGCCTCACCGCCCCGCCCTCAGAACGGCGAGCGCATCCGCTTCCTCGAACTCGCCTGCCGCCGTAGTGACCTCGTGATCATCGACGAGGCCGACCGTGTCCAGATGCAGCTCGACCGGACTTTCGCACCCGCCGTGGTCCTCGCCAGCGACGAGGACAAGGGCCTCATCGACCAGCTGAGCCGGCACAAGATCCGGGAACTCGCGGCCGGCGGACGCACCCAGCTCTCCGAACGGGACGTCGAAACCTTCGCCGCCGCCCTCAACACCGCAGGCGCGGCCACCGACCGGCTGTACGCGATGCTCGTCGCCGGGTACGAGCTGCGCAAGTGGGTGCGAACGGGCTACTTCAGCGCCTGGACGCTCCAGCTGGGGCTCCTCGACGAACGCTACGAACTCCCCGACGACAGCGGTCCGGATCACCCTCATCACGCCCCCCGCGAGGCTCTCGGGAAACTGCTCGACGCGTTCCGGGACAACCCCTTCGGCGACCGTCACCGCAGGACGAAGGAGGACTTCAGCCGGCTGACCGCCCTCCTCAACGAACTGCTCCACACCGGAAACCCGGAGAACACCCGGCGCCGCCTCACCGAGGTCATGGACGAGGTCTTCGCCATCGACCCGAAGTACATGGCTGCCCGGCAGCGGAAGTACCAAGAGGCGTACGACAAGTGGCAGCGCGAGGAGGAGGAACAGAAGAAGAAGCGCGGGCACCGCAGGAAGCCCAAGCCTCCGCCCCAGACTCCCGAGGAATGGCGGAAGCAACTCGCGGAGCGCTTCGAGTTCACACTGTTGCTCAGCGCCCTGGAACCACGGCTCGCCATGATCAACGCCATGTGGCCCCGTGTCGAGGCCGCCCTCAGCCTGGGCTTCAACACGATGTACCGCCGACCGCTCGACTACGGCCCGATGGTGCCCGAGGCCCCGATGGGCAATGTGCTCGGGTTCCAGTTTCGGGTCCCGGGTGAGGACAAGGGCGGAGTCCGCAGCGGCGAACTGACCTTCTTCCGGTGCAGCGGCGTCGGACGTGAACTGCTGCGCGCCATCCCCGATCTCACCTCCGTAGACGGCAGGCCCGGTGCCCACTTGCTGCTCATGTCGGGCAGCAGCTGGGCGGGCGCGGCCAGCCGCTACCACGTCTGCGTCCCGGTCGGTGTGGTCATCGAACCGCCGGCCGAGGTGACCGAACGCATCGCCAACGAGAGCTCTATGCGCTTCGAGTTCATCGACGACGGCGACGAGAAACTGCGCATGTCGGGAACCCACCCGGACGACCGCCCGGAGAAGCTGCGCCGCATCGCGTGCCATCTAGGTGAGAGCGGAGACGAGTACGAGGTCACTGGCGGTGGTCCGCTCCAGCAGGAGTTGCTCTCTCTTCCTCCAGGGCGCGACCAGATCCTTCTGCTGGTCGGCAGCTATGCCGAGGCACGTGTGGTGGCCGACACACTGCACAACCTCAACGTCCGCTGGCGCAACAAGGTGCTGTGCCTGGTGTCGGACGACGAGGAGATCACCGCGGAGGACGAGGCGCCATCCGCCTACCACGCCCGATCACTGCGCCGGGGCGACGTCGAGCACCTGAAGGACCTCAAGGCGGACATCCTGGTGGCGCCCCTACTCGCGCTGGAACGCGGCCACAACATCCTCAACGAGGGCGACGAGGCGGCCATCGGCACGGTCTACTTCCTGGCACGGCCCCATCCGCACCCAGAGGACCTCCACCTGGCCGTCAACGCCGTCAACGACTGGGTCGTCCGCGCCGTCACCGGTGGTGACTTCGCCACCCTGGTGCAGGGAAAACCCACCGTCGAGGAAGGAGCGGAGGAGTTCCGCCGCCTCGCCCGTTCGTACTGGTACCAGGTACTCGCCCGTTCTATGGCGTGGAGCCGTCTCGACGACGACGTACGGGAGCAGGTCACCTGGGACATGCTGGTCCTGTTGTGGCAGGTGATCGGGCGACTCGTACGCGGTGGCGTACCGGCCCGGGTGGTCTTCGTCGACGCCGCCTTCGCCCCCAACCGCGGCGCCGTACCGGCGCGGCCCGACACCCCCGAATCCAGTCTGCTGCACAGCGTCCTCGCCGTCCTGGACCCGTATTTCGACGGCGGCACGACGACCGCGGAGGAGCAGTTCATCGTCCGCGCCCTGTACGCGCCCCTGCGCAGCATGCTCACCCGCCTGCTCGCCGCCGTACCCGCCCACCCGTAAGCACCGAAGCCCTGTCCCAGGAGGTAGCTCCGTGTACCACCACATTCGCGTCGCGGCCTACGAACCCGACCCGCTCCACGGACCCTGGCGGGAGGAGATGAAAGTGCTGCGGCTCGGCGAGGACCTGCACGCCGAGCTCACCGGGATGCATGCCGAGGCGGGCAAGAACTCCGTCCACCCCCACCGGCTCCCCGTGCGCAGGCTCAACTCCCTGCTCCAGGCGATGGCGCCAGGAGTCATCGCGACCGGCCGCAACGCCGGGACGGACGGCCGTCTGCCGTGGCTCTATGCGCGGGAAGCCGTCCCGCCGGACGTGCTGGCCCCGGTGGTTGGAGCTTGGGCGGCGGACATGTACCGGGAGGACGACGACTCGGAGGGCGCCGATCTCGAAGAGAGGCTCCGCTCCGGTGACCCGGCCGAGACGGTACGTCTGCCCCACTGGGAGACGGAACCGGTCGACCTCGCCGAGAGTGTGCTCTCGGCGGGCGGAACCGCCGAACCCGCCGCGCGGCTCTACAGCCTGCTGCCCGAGTGGATCGCCTTCCGGCTGGCCGCCCGGACGTTCCGCACGGGCGGCACCCCGCTCCACTTCCGCGTCGAGAGCTCGGGTGACGGCGCGCGACTCGTCTCCTGGCCGCCTCAGCGATACGAGCGCCGTCGGCAGACCTGGTATTACTCGGCCTGTCTCACCATCACCGTCCACACCGTGCCGTTCGCCCCGCGGTTCCGCGTCCATGTGTCCACCCAGGTACGCCGGTGGGCCACCCGACTGGACGTACGCCCCCACCAGCTCGGCGGTACCACCGTCCTGCTCGACGCTCCACTGCCATGGCCGGAAGGGCCGGACCGGGGCCACCGGCTGATGGTGAACACGCTGGGCTACGACCGGCGGTCGAAGGAACTGGCCTGGCGCCGGCACAGCCCCGCACCGCTCGTGCCCGAGCTGGACATCGTGCGCAACTATCCCCGGCCCGACTCGCTCTTCTCCGACCCCGAACGCTGGATCAACGGTTCCGGGGACGTGGCCGCCGGCATCGTCTACCACCCGTCGATCGGCCCGCACGAGGTCGGACCCGGGCTGATGCCACGGGAGCGGGCGGACCTGGACGCCTGGGTCGAGGAAGGGCTGCGCCCCCTGCTGACCCGGGTTTCCGACCTCACGCGCGTCTCCCGGAGCAACACACCCTCCCTGCTGCCCCGTTCCGGCGCCGGACGCGTCCCGGGCGTCCGCGACGCCCAGCTGGCTCTGCAACGGCGGGCGGCGCTGACACGCGCACTGAACGGCCGCCCCCTGGAGATCGATGTCTTCTGGCAGTCCCCGGAAACCCGTGCGGCGCTGCTCGCCGAGCTGCCCAAGCTCATTGGTCTTCCTGCCGGGCAGCAAGTGCCGTCGGCCGACGGGGAGACCTGGCAGTGGCAGTGCGAGGGGGTCGACATCCGCGTCCGGGCCCGGCCCGCGGGGCCCTTGGCCGACGCCCTGCCGACCACCCGAGCCCGCGGGCGCCTCAGGGCCGTCCGGCTGGCCGAGGCCATCGAAGGGCGCTGCGGGCTCGTGGCGGACCGGGCGGACCCGCTCCTCGGCGGGGCCGGAGTCGTGATCACGGAGATCGCCGGCAAGGAGCGCTTCGCCGCCGTCCCGGACTCCGACCCCAAGCACGCGCTGCGCATCGCCTGGGCACGGCAGGGACGGCTGACCCAGTTCGTGAACTCGCCCGACGACACCGACAGCGCTCTGGAACACCGGGCCAGGTGGACCTGGCTGGACGCCTTCCGGCAGCTGGGCGCGATCAGCCCGCCCGCCCATCGGGTGGGAGCCGGCATTCCGGGCGACCTTCAGTACGCGGCGCTCTGGCTCGTACGCCACACCATGAAGGGGCCCACGCGATGCCCCGTTCACCGGCTGGTGGCGGTGCGGGTGCGCCCCGGGGACGGACCCGGCGTCATCGAGGGGTGGGACGCGGAACGAGCCGAATGGGTGCCGTATCCGAAGCTGTTGCTGCTGCTCTCCCAGGCACGGGAACCGGCGGCGAGCGGCGGGAAGGAGACCGGCACGGGGAAGCTCGTCGATGACTCGGCAGCCCCGGGAGGATCCCGGCCCGCTGCCCGCCCGGGCGTGGAGCAGGACAGGCAGCGGGAGACCGAGCGGCAGATCCGGGCACTGCTCTTCCAGCTCCGCGACCGCCCGACGCTGCTGCTGGCGGACGCCGGCAATCTGCGCCAGTGCTGGCCTGGCCTGCGCAACGGTGCACTGGTCCGCGACATGCTCGGCTTCGGGGCCGAACCCGCCCAGCGGCACACGCTCTACGGCCACGACCTGCGGGTGCTGCTCGTACGGGACGCCAACGCCCGGGGTGAAGTGGCGGAGTGGTACGCCCACGACACCGAGGACGGGGTCGGCTTCGCCGAGGGTGTGTGGGGGACGGCGGATACGGAGGGCCGTGTCTTCGCGAGTACGGCCTCGAAGCCGCACACGGTGGCGAAACTACCGAAGGGGCTCATGAAGCTGGTGCCCACGGCACAGGGCCGGACAGCGCCCGGGAAGACCGCGTGGAACCCCGGACAACTGGAGATCACCGTGCTCGGCTGTCTGTCGGAGAAGGTGCTGACGGACTCGGGGCGTGCGGGTGGCCCGCCCGACCGGCCGGCGGAGTGGGCGACGCTCGCACACCAGCTGCGTTACCACGACGACTACCCGCCGCTCGCCCGGCCTCTCCCGCTGCACTTGGCGCGTCTCGCCGCTGAGTACGTGCTTCCGGTGGCCGGAACGAAGTAAGCGGGGGAGTAGGTCATCCGCTTCCTGAGCGAGGTGCCGCCTGAATGGGGCGTCCCAAACGATCGACGCTGATATGGATCAATGCTTCCCTCGTGTGAGCGCCGAAGCCTGAACCTGACCACGGGGACGGCGTCTGGTGCACTCCTTGCTGGGATCACTGGGCGTCCGCCGTGACGCTCGTTTGACGCTCTTCGCACCTGGTGGCCCCAGTGCGTGGCGATTCTGGAGCCGTTTGCGTAGGGCCTCTGACCTTCGGACCCTTGTCGTTTCCTCAGGCGGGGCCTGCCCGCTCCGTCCGCTGCGCTCCGTCTGTTTCCCGGCATGCCTGACGTGGACCACGTCTGATGCGTCCGAAGTCACTAACCCGCTGTTCTGCGAGCATGACGGGGACGGCGGCTGTGCCTCGGCCGTCGCAGGCCGCCACCGAGGCAAGGTGAGTGGAGCCAGGGTCGCGCCGTCGGCCGGTCATGCGCGCACCGGTCGCCCGCTTCGTCCGAGGCCGCCGTGGCCCTGGTGCTGCGCGCCGGCGCCCGGGAACTCGGTGGGGGTGCGGCAGCGGTGGCGGTCGGGGCCCCTGCCGTGGTGCCCCGACCGGCTTCGACGCGGCCGCAGGTGTCGGTGCGTTCGTCCCGTTCCGGGGGAGTCGTCGGCCTGGCCACTCCGGCACCGGGCGCGGACCGACCCTGCCCTTCACGGCAATGCCGTCCAAGCTCTTGAGCCCGCTCGCGTTGTGTGCCAGCCTCTTTTCAACAACAGCGCACACATTTCGTTCGGAACCGAACATCGTCGGACAACGACAAGCGTGTCACGAACCCATGGATCGTGAGCGTCGATCGTGGAGGCCGGAACCCTTGGGGGCGCTCCCAAGGGGGCCGCCTGGCGCGGGCACAACGGACAGGCCGAAGTGGTCCGGGAGCCGACCGGCGGCGCCGTGCCTCCCCGGTGTGAACGAGCCCGGCTCCCGCGCATGCGCCGCCGTCCCGGGTGCACCCCCCCACACGTGCCCTCGCCAACTCCGCGCGAGGAACCCGTTCCGGAGGTCCACGGCAATGTCCGCACACATTCCCCCCGCACGACGAACGCTGCGCCATCTGCTGCGCCGGTCGAGGATGTTAGCGCTCACATCGATCGGCGCCCTTCTCGCGTTCGCGCTCCCCCTGCTCGTTGTCGGAACGGCCCAGCCCGCGGCCGCACTGGGCAACGGCCTCGCGTTGACGCCGCAGATGGGATTCAACGACTGGAACGCCTACGGCTGCGACGTCTCCGAGGCGCTCATCAAGTCCACCGCGCAGGCGATGCACACCAACGGCATGCAGGCAGCGGGCTACACGTACGTCAACATCGACGACTGCTGGATGACGCACTCCCGGGACTCGTCGGGCCGGCTGGTCCCCGATCCGGCGAAGTTCCCGGACGGCATCAAGGGGACCGCCGACTACGTCCATTCGCTCGGTCTCAAGCTGGGCATCTACGAGGACGCCGGCACCGCCACCTGCGCCGGCTACCCCGGCAGTCTCGGTCACGAGACCACCGACGCACAGTCCTTCGCCTCCTGGGGCGTCGACTACCTGAAGTACGACAACTGTAACAACAACGGGGTGTCCGCGCAGACCCGCTACACCGCCATGCGCGACGCTCTCGCCGCGACCGGCCGGCCCATCCTGTACAGCCTGTGCAACTGGGGTCAGGACAACGTGTGGACCTGGGGCGCGGGCGTCGGCAACAGCTGGCGCACCACCGGAGACATCACCGCCGGCTACTCCAGCATGCTCTCCATCTTCCACGCCAACGTGGGCCTGGCCTCCTACGCCGGTCCCGGCCACTGGAACGACCCGGACATGCTGGAGGTCGGCAACAGCGGCCTGACGGACACCGAGGCCCGCACGGAGTTCAGCCTGTGGGCCCAGATGGCCGCTCCGCTCATCGCCGGCACGAACCTGACCTCCGCCAGTTCCACCACGTTGTCCATCTACACCAACTCCCGCGTGATCGCGGTGGACCAGGACTCGTTGGGCAGGCAGGGAACCATGGTGTCCTCGTCGAACGGCCTGGACGTCCTGGCCAAGCCGCTCGCGGGCGGCGACGTGTCCGTCGCGCTGTTCAACGAGACCGGATCGACGGCGACCATCAGCACCACCGCGACAGCGGTCGGCAAGACCGGCGCCTCCAGCTACACCCTGACCGACCTGTGGTCCGGGGCGACGTCCACCACGTCGGGCGCGATCAGCGCATCGGTACCAGCGCACGGAACCGTCATGTACCGGGTCGCCGGTGGCAGCAGCACCGGAGGCGGGGATACCACGGGCGAGATCCAGGCGGTGGGCGCCGGCAAGTGCCTCGACGTACCCGGCTCGACCACCACCGCCGGCACCCAGGTCCAGATCTGGACCTGCGGCGGCGGAGCGAACCAGCGCTGGACGCACAACTCCTCTCAGCAGCTGACGGTCTACTCGGGCGGTTCGCAGATGTGCCTGGACGCGTTCGACAACCAGACCACGCCCGGCACCAAGGTGGAGATCTGGCAGTGCAACGGCCAGAGCAACCAACAGTGGAGGATCAATACCGACGGCACCATCACCGGAGTCCAGTCCGGACTCTGCCTGGACGTCACCGGCGGCTCCACCGCCAACGGTGCCCTGATCGAACTGTGGACCTGCAACGGCCAGTCCAACCAGCAGTGGAAGCTGAGTTGAGCTGAGCCTGCCGGGACTGTCGTAGGAATCGCCGTCCGGGCTCCGAGCCCCGGGGCCCGGACGGCCTCGGCACACCGTTTCCCGTGTGCACGCTCCGAGACGCTCTCGTCCTCACAAGGCGCTGCCGCCGACCGCCGGAGAACACCGCCGGCACCTTCCACGAAGGGGCAGTCGTCGCTGGATACCCGAGTGATGTCCCTCTGCGTCCCCCAGGCGCCTCGGCGACCGACGGCGCCCTCGTCGAGCCGTGAACCGGCACCGGCGGCTCCTGCAGGCAAGGCACCTTCGCTCCGGAAAGGAAACCACCGTGGCAGCTTTCAGCCGGTTGCTCCGGCAGTTACGCACGTCGACGGCCGTGCTCATCGGCCTCGTCCTGGCCGCCGGCGGCTTGGTCACCGGCCTCGCCGAGCCGGCCCACGCGGCCGACTCGATCACGATCAACGGCTCCTCCGGGGGCCGCACGTTCGACGGAGTGGGCGCGATCAGCGGAGGCGGCGGCAACAGCAGGCTCCTGGTCGACTATCCCGAGCCCGAGCGAGGCCAGATCCTGGACTACCTCTTCCGGCCCGGCTACGGCGCCTCCCTGCAGATCCTCAAGACCGAGATCGGAGGTGACACGAACTCCACGTCGGGGGCCGAACCGAGCCACGAGCACACGCGGGGGGACCTGAACTGCGGCCGGGGCTACGAGTGGTGGCTGATGGAGCAGGCCAAGGCGCGCAACCCGGACATCAAGCTGTACGGCCTCGCCTGGGGCGCGCCCGGCTGGATAGGCAACGGCGACTTCTGGTCCGCCGACATGATCGACTACCTGGTCTCCTGGCTTGGCTGTGCCAAGCAGCACGGGCTGACCATCGACTACCTGGGCGGATGGAACGAGCGCGGCTACAACGTCTCCTGGTACGAGCGACTGCGCGCGGCGCTCGACGGCAACGGCTACGGCAGCATCAAGATCGTCGGAGCCGACTCCGACTGGTCCATCGCGAACGACGTGAACTCCGACTCGGCCTTCGCCTCCTCGGTCGACATCATCGGCACCCACTATCCCTGCGGTTACCGCTCCGCGCAGACCGACTGCGGTGTCCCGTCGTCCGCCACCTCGTCCGGCAAGCAACTGTGGGCCAGCGAGAACGGCTCCGACGACTACAACTCCGGCGCCAACGCGATGGCCCGCGGCATCAACCGCGGCTACATCGACGGCAAGATGACCGCGTACCTCAACTGGCCCGTCGTCGCCGCGATCACGCCGAACCTGCCGTATCCCACGATGGGTCTCGCGCTCACCCCGCAGCCGTGGTCCGGCTACTACGCGATCGGCAGGAACACCTGGGTGACGGCCCAGACCAGCCAGTTCACCGCCCCGGGCTGGCAGTATCTCGACTCCTCCAGCGGCTATATCGGCGGCAACCGCGGCAACGGCAGCTACGTCTCCCTGAAGTCCACGAACAGGTCCGACTACTCCACGGTCATCGAGACCATGGACGCGAGCAGCGCCCAGACGCTGGACTTCAACGTCACCGGGGGGCTGTCCACCGGAACGGTCCACATCTGGTCGACCGACGTCAACTCCTCGAACCAGGCCGACTACTTCGTGCACTCCGCCGACATCACCCCGTCGAACGGCGGCTTCAGCCTGACCGTGCAGCCCGGCCGTGTCTACACGATCACCACCACCACGGGCCAGGGCAAGGGGAGCGCCGCAGGACCGGCCCGGAGCGCGATGAGCCTGCCCTACAGCGACACCTTCGACGGTTACACCACCGGCGCCGAGGCGAAGTACCTCATGGACTGGCAGGGCGCCTTCGAAGTCGCCTCCTGCGGCGGCGGACGCGGCGGCAGGTGCGTGCGGCAGATGAGCGCGCAGGCACCGATCACCTGGGACCCGCTCACCGATCCGCACGCCCTGCTCGGCGACCTCGGCTGGAGCGACTACACCGTCTCCTCCGACGTACTGCTAGAGAAGTCCGGATACGCCGAGCTGCTCGGCCGGGCCAACACCCAGAGCTACAGCGGGGCCGCGGGCCTGAACGCCTACCACCTGCGCGTGAGCGACACCGGAGCCTGGTCGGTTCTGCGCACCGACACAGGCGGCAGCGTGACCACGCTGGCACACGGAACGACCGCGGCGATCGGCACCAACCGGTGGCACACGCTGTCACTCGCCTTCTCCGGCAGCACCATCACCGCCTCGATCGACGGTGCCACGGTGGGGTCGGCCGACGACTACGGCTACGCGGGCGGACAGGTCGGCTACGCCACAGGCCAGGGCGAGACGGCGCAGTTCGACAACCTGTCCATCACCCCCGGCCCGGGCGGACCGGGCGGCGCCACCACCGGCCCCATCACCGGCGTGGGCTCCGGCCGCTGCGTGGACGTGCCCAACCAGTCCCAGTCGAACGGGACCCAGGTGGAGCTGTGGGACTGCAACGGCGGCGGCAACCAGCAGTGGACCAGCACGTCGGCCGGTGAGCTGCGGGTCTACGGCGGCGACTGTCTGGACGCGGCCGGGCAGGCCACCAGTCCCGGCACCAAGGTGGACATCTACACCTGCAACGGCGGCGGCAACCAGAAGTGGAAACTCAACGCCGACGGCACGATCACCGGCAACCAGTCCGGCCTGTGCCTGGACGCCACCGGCAACGGAACCGCCAACGGCACCCTGCTGGAGCTGTGGACCTGCAACGGCGGCAGCAACCAGAAGTGGACCCGCTACTGATCGCTGCCCACTCGTCGCGCCCGGCACACGGCCCCTGACCGCCGGCGCGGTCACGGGATGGTGGACGTCACCGGCGCGGGCCCGGTCTCCGCGGCCAGGCGTCGCAGGAAGTCCGGCACGGTGGTCACCGGGCCCTCCCAGCCCAGCCGTCGGCCGAGGCGGGCCAGTTGGGGGAGTTCGAGGGCCTGGCCGTCCGTGGCGGCGACGTGGGCGAGCCAGCCGGTGACCGGGCCGTCCCAGGCGATGCGGCCGTTGCCCAGGACGAGGACGCGGTCGAAGTGCTCCACGCAGAAGTCCATGTCGTGGGTGATGGCGAGGACGGTCCGGCCGTCGGCGGCCAGGTCGTCGACCAGATTGCCCAGCAGGACGACGGAGGCGTGGTCCTGGCCGGTCGTCGGCTCGTCGAGGACGACGACCGGGGTGTCCATGGCCAGGACCGAGGCGAGGGCGACCCGTTTGCGCTCGCCCAGCGACAGGTGGTGGGGGTGGGTGTCGCGCCACTGCGTCAGACCCGTTCTGCGCAGGGCGGACTCGACCAGCTCCGCGCGGCGGGCGGGCGGGAAGCCGAGGTTGCGCGGGCCGAACCCCACCTCCTTGTCGACGCTCGCCGCGTGGAGCTGGTCGTCCGGGTTCTGGAAGACGAACCCGACGGTGCGGGCGAGTTCGGCGATGCCGAGGCCGTCGGCCCGCCGTCCGTCGATCTCGATGGTTCCGGAGGCCGGACGTTCGATGCCGACGAGGTGACGGGCGAGGGTGCTCTTGCCCGCGCCGTTGGCGCCGACGATGGCCACCCGTTCACCGGCCTCGACGGAGAAGCTCACCCCGTCCAGGGCCGTGGTGCCGTTGGGGTAGCGGAACGTCAGGGAATCGATCCGTATGATCATCGCCAGTCTCCTCGGTCGGGGCGGCCCACCGTCTCGCCGAATCCCGCGGCGGCGGCGTCGAGCGTCACCGGCAGCGGCCTTCGGCCCGGCCAGAGTCCCCGGTCCGCCGCGCGGCGCGCGGCCACCGTGTAGCGCAGCGGCGCGACTCCCCACTCCTCCAGCCGCTCGTCCGCCAGTACCTCCTCGGGCGTGCCGTTCGCCACGACCGCCCCGCGGTCGAGCACGAGGACGCGGTCGGCCGCGCGGGCGAGTCGTTCCATCCGGTGTTCGATCAGCAGGACGGTGACGCCCTTCTCCTTGAGGGTGTCGAGCGCCTCGAAGACCAGCGCGTTTCCGGCCGCGTCCAGTTGCGAGGTCGGCTCGTCGAGCACCATGACAGTGGGCCGCATGACCAGGATCGAGCCGATGGCCAGCAGTTGCTGCTGCCCGCCCGACAGCTCGTACGGCGACCGGTCGGCCACCTCGGCGAGCCCGAGGTCGTGCAGGACGGGGTCGATCCGGGCGGTCATCTCGTCCCGTGGGACGCCGAGGTTCTCCAGGCCGAAGGCGATCTCCTCGCGTACGGAGAAGCGGGCGCCGGAGATCTGGTTGAACGGATTCTGCATGACGAGCCCGACCTCGCCCACGAGCCCGGACAGCGGAGTGTCGGCCAGGTCCCTGCCGTTGACCTGGACCGCCCCCTCCGCCGTGCCTCCGGTGAGATGGGGAACGGTGCCGCTCACCACGCCGGCCAGGGTGCTCTTGCCCGCGCCGCTGCCGCCCACCACCGCGCACAGTTCGCGGGGCCCGACCTCGAACTCGATGTCGCGGAGCGCCGGCCGGGAACCGGTGGGGTAGGTGAAGGAGAAACCCTTGACTTCGATCAACGCATGACTCCCCACACGTTCACAGTGACCGCGGCCGCGGCGCACAGCATCAAGGCGGCGCGCAGGCATCGTTGTGCCCCGCTGTCCGGGACCGTGGTGAGGCTCGTGGGGTGGCGGGTGGCGCCGAATCCCCGGGTCTCCATGGCGGCGGCGCGTTCGCCCACGTCGGTGAAGGCGCCGAGGATCAGCGGTCCCATCAGCGGTATCAGCGCCCGCGCCCGGCCGCGCAGACCGTGGATCACCTGGCCGCGTGCCTGCTGGGCATGGAGGATCTGCGTGGCGCGACGACTGAGCGCCGGCACGATCTGCAGCGCCGCCGACGCGATGTAGATGAGGCTCGGCGACACATCGCGTTCGCTCAGGGCGCTCATGAAGGCCCCGGCGTGGGTGGTGAGGAGCAGCAGGAAGAACCCGCTCATCAGCACCAGGATGTGGAGTGCCGTCAGAAACGCGAAGGAGACGCCCTCGCTCTTCAGTTTCAGCGGGCCGAGTTGGGCAATCACGTCATGGGCATCGGGCAGGAAGAATCCCTGGACCAGGAACAGGACCACGGCAACCGGAACCCAGAACGTGGCGAGCAGGAGCAGGAAACGCCGTAACACTCCCGCGCCGATCGCGGCCGGAAGGAGCAGCGCGCCGAAGAGCAGCAGAGGCCACCAGTAATCCACCACGGCGAAAGCACAGACGGTCACGGTGACGGCGAAGGCGAGTTTCGTCAGGGGATTGAGCCGGTGAATGCCGGAGGCGCCGGTCGCGGGTGTGGTGTCCCGCACGGTGTTCACCCGGCCCTCACCAGGTCGGGCCGGGGCGCCAGGATGTGCCGGTCCCGGACGAACGGGAAGCGGTGGAGGAATCCCGGTGGCAGGCCCTTGAGAATGGCCATCGCGAGCACCACCGTCAGCGCCTTGTCGAGCGGATCCGCCACCAGTCCTTGCAGGGTGGCGGCCTTGAGCATGCCGTTGCCGAACGCCTGGAAGGTCGCGATCAGCGCGGACTGGCCCACCGATCCGCTGGCGTTGCCGAAGACGAAGGCGGTGATGGGGGCGGAGATGACGCCCGCGACCACACCGATCAGGCCACCGGCCAGCACCGCGGTGGGGAGCCGCCGGAACAGACCCGCGCGTGCCAGCACGCCCGCGGTGAAGCCGATCATGGCCGCCGTCACGGCGTAGGGCAGGGCGCCGGGTGTGATCGTCATGCCCACGATGACACTGGCGAGCGCCCCGGTCGCGGCCCCGGCGGCCGGCCCCGCGACGACTCCCACCAGCACGGTTCCGATGGAGTCGAGCTGGAGGGGCAGGCCGCTGAAGTAGACGATCTTGCCCATCACGATGTTCACCGTGATGGCCACGGGTAACAGGGCCACGGTGGTGGGAGGCAGCCGGGCCACGGCGCCGGAGACGATCAGGAGGGCGCCGAGCGTGTATCCCACCAGGGCCAGCAGCGCGATCGGGCCACCCACGCCATGCGTCGAGGTGGGGTGGACGGCGATGAGCCCCGCGTAGGTCACGAGCACCACGCCGGTGCCCCACCCTATACGCCACCGCTCGTTCAACCATGGGGGAGCGGAGCGATTGAAACCAGCCATTCTTTGACCTCATTCCAACGGAAGCGAGGTGATTACTGGAAATTCAAGCGCGCACACTAGCAGGGCCTCTCCAATGGGTGTCAACGGCGCAGTGGTTTTCCTGATTCATGGGCCTCTCGGGTGGCTGCGACTGTAACTCGCGTATTTCAAACGCTGGTTGACAATGGCTGGGTGGCTGGTGTGGGATCACTTGGGCAGCTGGCCAACAAGCCACGATGGTTTGTCCGAGTTGACGCGAAGTGAACTTTTCGCCCATCCCATCCCTCGGGCAACTCTCAAAATTAAGGGGAACGCGGCATGGATGTTTTCCGTTCTTTTGCTGATGCCTATACGTCCGGTCTCCAGATGGTCCTCGACGAGGGAAGCGACATCCCCTCGGTCCGCGACCCGCTCTCCAAGGCATCCGACTTCGGCCGCAACGACCGCCCCTACCGCGAACTCATCGCCCACCGCAGCACGATCGAGAACCCCACGTCCTGTCTCGCGGTCACCCCGCACCTGCCGGTGAACCTCTCGTACTGTTTCGGCCTCCTCGCCTGGTCACTCGACGGCCGCAACGACGTGGAGACCCCCGCGTACTACCGCCGGGGCGCCCACGAGTACTCGGACGACCAGCACACCCTCAGCGGCGCCTTCGGCCACCGGCTGATCACGGCCAACGGGAACCAGCTGGAGGAGGTCGTCGGCCGCATCGAGCGCGACCCGGCCCACCGCCGGGCCTTCGCCCTGGTCCTGGAGCCGCAGGACAACTTCCGCCAGTCGCGGGAGTACCCCTGCGCCGTCGGCGTGCACCTCTTCCTGCGGGACGGGGCCCTCGTCTGGCTCACCGTGATGCGCGCCCAGCAGGCGCTGACCGTCCTGCCCTACGACGCCTTCCTCTTCATGGGCATGCAGCAGTACGCCGCCGGACTGCTCGGCGTGCCCGCCGGCCGGTACATCCACCAGGCAGGAACGTTCCACTTCTACGAGAACGAGACCGCGCTCGCCCAGAAGATCGTGGACGACCCGGCGCTCCCGGCCGCCCTGCCGGCCTTCCCCACCACCCCGGAGGGCGCCCGCGAGGCGGCGCGGGAACTCGTCGACCTCGAATCCCGGCTCCGCGAGGCCGCCCAGGCGCAGGACACCGCCACGGTCGACAAGATCGCCGCGACCCCGGCCGTCACCGACTTCGCGGACGTGGCCCGCGCCTGTCTGGCCACCCACGCCTACCGCAAGCTCGGCGACACCACCTCCCTGGTGACCAGCCGGGCCGCCGAGCCCGCCGTCGCCGAGCTGATCTCGGCCATCTGATCCCCTCCGAAGCGCAGGGACCTCACGTGATACTGACGGTTCGTCCACCCCTGGAACCGCGATGTCCCGACCCCGCCGCCCGGCAGGAGCTGGCCGACCGCCTCTCCCGCCGGCGCGACCTCTTCGAGCGGGCCGGAGCCACCGCCGCCCGCCCGGGCCGGGACCCCTACCTGTTTCCGATCATGGCCGCCCTGGCCCCCGTCGCCACCAGCCGTGGCGGGGAGGTCGCCTACCCCGGCGACCCCATGTGCCTCTACTCGGCCCTCTCCCTCACCATCGAACGGTCCGTCGCCCGCCTGGTGCGAGGTCTCGCCGCGCAGCCGTCGCTGGACGACGTCGCCGCCGACTGGGGCCGCTACCCGGACGACGCCTACCGCCGCGCCGAGGACGGACCGCGTTCCGTGCTCGTGGCGGACAGCCGCACCACCGACGGCCATGTCTTCGACCCGCGCATCTGGGACGATGTGGCCCGCGAGGCGTTCATCACCGAACTGCGGGCCCTGCGGCCCAAGGTGCTGCTGCTCAGCTCCGTCTCGGCCGGCCACCGCTACGCGCTGGAGATGGCCGAACTGGCCAAGGAGCACGCACCGGGCTGCCTGGTGATCCTCGGCGGCAGACACGCCGACGAGACCGTCCGCTACCGGCATGCCGACCGCACGGCCGACCTGTCCTGGAGCAGCACGGTCGAGGTCATCCGCGACGGCCGCGCCCGGCCCGTGGTCGACTTCGTGGTGGCGGGGGACGGATCTCCCCTCCTCGACCTGTTATTACGTGCGGTCGGGCTGGTGGCCACCCCCGGGTTCGGCCCCACCGCCGTCGAGGAGGTCCTCGACGCGCTCGACCTCGTCGCCACCCATGACGGGGGGACCAAGGGGCTCGGCAGCATCGTCGGCCTCACCGCGGAGGAAGCCGTGCTCGTCCCCGTGCAGGGGGAGCGTCTCGGCGCGGCCCAACTCCCCTCGCCCTACGAGGCGTTCTCCGTGCGGGCCCGGTTCGGGATCTTCACCCGCGCCGGCAGCTCCCCTCTGGGCAGCCGCACCGCCCACGTGATGACGCTGGACGCCTGCCCCTTCAAGTGCACCTTCTGCTCCGAGAGCATCCAGGTGTCGCAGCGGCCCACGCGGTTCGCGGTGTCCGAGACCGAGCACGTCGCCCGGCGGATCGAGCAACTGGTCGACTGGGGAACGGAGGCGGCCTTCTTCGACGACCCCGTCTTCTGGGGCGGCAACTGGAAGGCGATCACCGACTTCTGCCACGAACTGGCGCGCCTGCGGGCCCGCCGGCCGGAGGTCCGGTCGTTCGAGTGGGGCGCGCAGCTCACCGTGGACGTCGTCCTCAACCGAGCCAAGGCGAAGGAGGTGCACGAGGCCCTCGACCTCATGAGGGAGAACGGCTGCACCTACGTCTACATCGGCATCGAGAGCATGGCCCAGCAGGTCATGCGCAACGTCGGCAAGAACCTGCTGCGCCGCAACCCCGAAGCCTGGGTGAGCAAGGTGCGGGAAGCCCTGACCACCATCAGGGACCACGGGATCCGTGTGGGCAGCTCCGTCCTGTTCGGACTCGACGGCGAGAACCGGCAGACCATCGAGGAGACGATCGAGGAGATCGGCCGCCTCATCGACGACGGACTGCTCGTCATGGCCAGCCCGAACATCCTCACCTACCACCCCGGTACCGCGATCACCGCGGCACACGGGCAGGACCGGCTCGACTACCACTCGCGCAAGGACAACCGGCCGCCCTACACGTACTTCGAGGAGGCGTACCCCGAGGTGGTCTCCCGGCTCCTGGACGAGGACGACATCTGGTTCATCCACGAGGCCTCGGCCAAGCGATGGGGCAGCACCCGCAACAGCGCCGCCGAGTCGGCGGCCCCCATAGGCGCATGACGCCCACCAGCGGAAGGAATGCCGTGAACGACCACGTGCTGGACGTCGACGAGAAGAGCTACTGGGGTCCGTACTACTCGTACTTCCCCGCCCTCGCCCGCTACATCCCGATGGGCGAGTACGTCCGCCGGGTGCGCCCGACCGCCTGCGTGCTCGGCGCCTCGGACGGAAAGTTCGCCCTTCCCCTGCTCCGCGCCGGCTGGAAGGTCGTCGCCGTGGAGACCGACGCGCTCTTCCTGGACGGGGGCGAGTTCGACCTCGTCGACGGCCACCACGAGGTCGTCGGCCTCCGGGAGCGGCTGGCGTCCGAGGGCCTCGCCGAGAACTGCACCATCGTGGAGCAGGACTACATGACCCTCCCGGCCTCGGGCGAGTTCCAGCTGGTGCTGGGCAGCGGCCTGTGGTCGATGCCCCCCAACCGGGCCCACACCCTGGAAGCGCTCATCCATCACGCGATGGACATGGTCGCACCGCGCGGCATCTTCTTCGGCGAGTACCTGATCGGGCTCAACGACGAGGAGCGCACGTGCGGTTACTACCCGCCCCGGGAGGAGATGGACCGCATCGTCGACCGCCCCGGCTGGCAGCTCTTCGAGAACGCCGACCTCGGCATCCGCGGCGAGAGCCACCTCGGCTACGAGGAGTGGCACTACCACCGGTACGCCGCCGCCATCGTGCACCGCATGCCGCTGCCCACCGTCCCCGAATCGACCCCGTGACCTCCACGGACACCGCACGGACCGGCGGGCGCCCCCACCTTTGCGGGGGCGCCCGCCCGGCGGTCGTCGTCTCGGACCTGGACGGCACGCTGCTGAACGCGGACGGCAAGATCGGCGAACGCACCCGCAGGGCGCTCGGCGCCGCCGTGGCGGCCGGCGTGCACCTGGTCCTCGCCACCGCCCGGCCCGCCTGGTCCGCCCGGCAGGTGCTGCTGCCGCTGCGCGGCCTGGGCGCGTCGCTCGTCTCCTCGAACGGCGCCGTCACCGGCGAACTGGACGACCCCCGGCCGCGGCGGGTCCGCGCCATGGCACCGGCCCGGGTGCGCGAGGCGCTCGCGCTCCTCGGCCCGGCGCCCTGGGCGGTGGACCGCCCCTCCGGGCGGCTGCTCGGCCCCGACTGGCCGGACGTCCTCAGCAGCGGCGGCGCCGGTGCGCCCCGTGTCGAGGAGGTGCCGGACGACGAGGACGTCCTCTGTCTCATGGCCCTTTGCCCGGACCCGCCCCCGCCCTCCCTCCTCGACCCCGCCGGTCTGTGCTGGACCTCGTCGGACGCCGGACTCGTCGAGGTGTCGGCGCCCGGCGCGGACAAGCGGTCCGCCGTCTCGTGGCTCCTCGACCGCCGCGGTCTCGACTGGAGCACCGTCGTCGCCTTCGGCGACGCACCCAACGACCTGAGCCTTCTGCGCTCGGCCGCCACCGCGGTGGCGGTGGCCAACGCCGTTTCTGTCGTACGGTCTTCGGCGACGGAACTGACGGCCGGCCACGACGAGGACGGGGTGGCCAAGTGGGTGGAGAGGAACCTGCTGTGAGTGAAGTGAACCCTCCGGGCAGCCCGCCGGCGGGGAAGGTATGGATAGTCGGCGGGCCGGGCTGCGGGAAGTCGACCCTCGCCGGACTGCTGACGGAGCCCGACGCGCCCCCGGTCTGCCTGGACACCCTTTTCTGGGGCCCGGGTTGGACACCGGTGCCGGAGGACACGTTCCTCGCGGAGGTGGGAAAGGCGCTGGAGGCCGAGCGCTGGGTGGTCGACGGCCAGTTCCCCGCCGCCGTCGCGGCCTACGCCCACACCGCCGACTGCGTGATCTGGCTCGACCCGCCGCTGTACATCGCCTGGCCCCGGCTGCTGCGCCGCACCCTGCGCCGCTGGATACGCCGGGAGAAGCTGTACGGCGGCACCCGGGAGACCTTCTGGACCGTGGTCGGCCCCCGCTCGATCCTCTGGTACGCCCTCAAGGTGCGCGCGGAACAACGGCGCGCCAACCACGCCCTGTTCGTACGCCTGTCGGGGTCCGACGTGCGTCTCATCCGGTTCCGCGGCGGCGACGTGCGGGACCTCGTCGGCCGGACCGCCCGGTGATCCAGTCCGGGCCGATGGAACAATCCGCTTGTCAACGTCGGGAGTTACCCATGGATGTCCGCACCTACAACACAGTCGGGGCGCTGCCCGGCGCCGACTGGGACTCTCTCGCGTCCGGGTCCACCATCTACTCGACCGCGGGCTTCCAGGGCGTACGGGAGGAAGAACTCCCGCAGGGGGCGCAGGCCCGTCACATCATGGCCCACGACGCCGACGGCACCGTCGCGGCCGGTCTTGAGGCGTACACGTTCACCCGGCCCCCGCACGCGCTGTACACGCCCGCCGACCTGCTGGCCGGGCTCGTCGACGAGGAGCGCCACGCGGCCGTCGCGTCGCGGCCGCTGGCGATCGGGGCGGGCTGGTCCGAGTTCCGTGGCCAGGTCGTCCACCGCCCGGACGCCGGGCCCGAGCAGCGGACGGCGGCCGTCGAGGCCCTGACCACCGAGGCCCTGAACTTCGCCAAGCAGGCCGAGGCGTCCGTACTCGCCTACTACTACCTGCCGCGCGAGGACGCGCTCGACATCGCCCGCGCCCATGAGCACGCGGGCGCCGTCCTGCTCTTCCACGACGTGGAGACGGTGCTCCCGATCGGACTCTGGGACGACCTGGACGACTACTACGCCTGGCTCCCCGCGAAACGGCGCCCGCGCGCCCGGCGCGAGGTCCGGACCTTCCGCGAGAGCGGGCGCACCGTGCGCGAGGTCGCGCTGCCCGAGGTGGTCGACCGCATCGCCCCGCTCAACAGCGCGCTGATGCGCAAGCACGGCCACGACTACGGGGTCGCCCGGGCCGCGGAGGTCTACGGCCGGCAGGGCCGGTACCTGGGCGACCGCAGCACGCTGCTGCTGGCCGAGGAGGGCGACAGCCCCGTCGGCTTCGCCCTGCGCTACCGCCACCAGGACATGCTCTACGCCCGCGTGGCCGGCTTCGACTACGGCTACGCCAACAAGGCGGACTACTTCAACCTGGTCTTCTACCACCCGATCGCCCAGGGGACGGGGCGCACCACCCGCGCCATCCACCTGGGCCTCGGCACCTTCGAGGCCAAGCTGAGCCGGGGGGCCCAGCCGGTCCCGCTGTACACGGTGCTCGTGGGCGTGGACCAGCCCCTCGGGGCCGACCCCGACGCCGTGCGGGAGCGCAACCGCGAGGAGACCGAGGCGTTCGGGGCCGCGTACGCGCGGCACGTGGTCGGCGGGCTCGACACGGAGGACTGGCAGCTGTGAACACGTGCACCACCCCGGGGACCGGACGGTGCGTAAGGAGGCCCCGGCCATGACCGAGACAAGGCACCTGCCGTCGATCGGCGACATCGAGCGCGGCACCTGGGACTCCCTGGTGCCCGCCTCCTGCTTCTACCAGAGCCACGGCTGGCTCGCCGGGCAGGAGCGCCCCGACTTCGCCGCGGCCACCTACACCGTGGTGTCGTCGGGCGGCGCACTGCGCGCCGCCACCCCGTCCTACGACTTCCCCGCCGAGAACGCCCCGCCGCTCCCGCCGGTAGCCGCCGGCCGCGAGGTCCTGCGCGTCGGCACGCGCACCGGGTACCACAACGAGTTCCTGCTCGCCGGGACGGCCGCGGAACGGCGGGAGGCGCTGGCCGAGTTGGTGGAGGGGCTGGCGGAGCACGCCGCCCGCCTCGGCCGCGACGCCCTCCTCTTCGACTTCCTCACCACCGACAGCCTGCGGCTGCTCGCCGGTCTGTTCCCGGTCCGGGCCCAGCTGCGCAGCGCCGAGGCCGTGGTGCACAACGAGGGAGGCACCTTCGAGTCGTACCGGCGGCTGCTCGGGCGCAACGTCCGCAAACGCGACTACGAGGTGCGCAGGTTCGAACAGGCCGGGCTGCGACTGGAGACGGCGCCGCTGTCGGAGTGCGTGGACGAACTGGCCCCGCTGATCGGCCAGACCATGGACCGGTACGACGCCTCCCTGGACCTGACGGAGATCCTGACGTTCCTCAAGGTCCAGGCCGAGCACCTCGACGGTCTCAGCACGGTCTTCCGCGTCGTCGACGAGGAAGGCGGCCTGGTCGGGGGGCATGTCGCCTTCACCTGGCGGGAGATGCTCTACGCCCGGGTGGCCGGATTCGACTACACCCGCACCCGGGACGCGTACGAGTACTTCAACGCCGTGTACTACGGCCCGCTGCGCCATATGGAGCGGCACGGGCTGAGCGCCCTCCATCTGGGCCTGTCCGCCGTGCAGGCCAAGGTCAGGCGCGGGGCGCGGCTCCACCCGGTCTGGGCGGCGGTGCTGCCGCTGCCGCTGGTGAGGGGCGCCGGCCTGACCCGTGACGCCGTCGCCGACCAGGCACTGGCCGACTCGGTGCGGGCCGAGGCGGGCGGCGGGATGGACGAGGAGGAGTGGGAGCTGAGCCGGGTCACCCCGCTCTGACCCGTACGGCACTCGCCGAGGGGTGCCGGCCGGCCGGCGCGGCACCCCCCCGGGCCCCGGAGCGGGAACCCTCAGCCCTGGGCGGGCCAGAGGGTGGGGCAGAACTCCGGGTCGGCGTAGTCCGGCTCCCCCGACGGGGTCCGGCGCACCAGCGTGTCGTGCTTGTAGGGCTGCTGGCGGCCGTCGGAGTTCCGGTAGTGGCGGTAGGTGTTGGCACCGTCCTGGAGGTGGAACGAGATCGCGCGACGGGGGTGAGGACTGCGGTTGGGGCCGCTGCCGTGGTACAGGAGGCAGTGGTGGAAGGTCATGTGGCCCCGCGGGATGTGGACGGGGACCCGCTCGATGGCGGCGCCGTTGCGTTCCGCGTCTCCTTCCAGCAGGTAGTCGCGGGCCACGTCGGCAGGATCGCCGACCGGGCGCTCGGCTCCGTGCCGCCGCTTCCACCGGTGGCTACCCGGCACCATCGTGATGGTGCCCGCCTCCTCCGTGCAGTCATGGAAAGGGATGAACGCGGTCAGCATGTTGTCGGACGAGCAGGTGGGCCAGAAGTATTTGTCGAAATGCCACGAGACGATGTTCGACGTTTCTTCGGGGACCGCCGGCTTGTAAATGAGCGTCGCCTGGAACGTGCGTATCTCCGATGTTCTCGCCAATCGCGCCGCCACGGCGGCTATCACGGGTTTACGGAGAATTTCGGCAATGGCTTCGTCCCGGTAATGAATGTAGTCGCTGTTGCGCTGGATCTCGCCATCGGCGGGAGACCAGTCGGCCAGCCGGTCCGGTCGACTCGGCAGCTTGCGGTCCTCGTGACCAGCGTAGAAGCGTTCGCTGGCCTGGGTCAGCGTCTCGGTCTCCGCATCGCTGAGCAGCTTCTGCGAAAGATACCAGCCGGTTTCCTCGTAGCGCCGGACATCCTCGTCCGACGGCAGCAGCCTTAATTCCTGTTCTGTCAACACCGAATATTCCGACACCGTGTCCTCGTCTCTCTGGGTACCCGGCGAACCATCGGTCCGCGACGCACCCTAGCGTATGGATGAGGCGTGTGCTAGGTTCATTCCCCAATTGGTGCGATCGAGGGATGAGATGGCGATCCTAGACGAGGAAATCCGGGTTCTCCTCAAGAAGAACAGGGATTTCCGAAACGTATGGACAGGGGAGTCGGCCGCCCATTTCGGGGCCCAGCTGACGAACTTCCTGTTACCGCTGGTCGCGGTGACCGCCCTGCATTCCAGCGGCACCGAGGTGGGCCTCATCTCCGCCGTGCAGTTCGTCCCCGTCGTCCTGCTGTCGCTGGTCGCCGGGATGGTCGTCGACCGCCACCCGCCCCGCCGCACGCTGGTGATCACCAGCGTGGTCCGGGGCGCCGCGCTCGGCTTCCTCGGTCTCGCGCAGGCCACCGAGGGTCTGACGGCCACCCATGTCGTCGTGGCCGCCGCGGTCATCGGCACGGCCACCGTCTTCTACGAGGTCGCCTACCAGTCCACCCTCCCCAAGATCGTCCCCCTGGACTCCATCTCCTCGGCCAACGGACTGCACCAGGCCACCTACTCCGTCAGCCAGCTCGCCGGCCCCTCGGCCGCGGGCTTCCTGGTGGGCAGGGCGGGGCTCTCGCCCACCTTCGCCGTCACCGCCGCCCTCTTCGTGGGTGCCGCGCTCAGCGGATCGCTGCTCCGCGGCGTCAAGGCCCCCGGCGTGCCGCAGCAGTCGGCGCTGCGCACCATCGGTTCGGGGCTGCGCTACACCTGGTCCCTGCGCACCCTGCGCGACCTGTGCACGCAGGCGGGCCTGTCCAACCTGCACGAGCAGTGCTTCCTCACCGTCTTCCTGGTCTTCGCCGTCCGCGAGCTGGGCCTCAGCGGCACCGCCGTCGGCGTGGCCATCGGCATCGGCAGCGTCGGCGCGCTGGTCGGCTCGCTGGTGGCCGCGCGCATCGGCGCCCGGATCACCGTGGGCCGGGCGCTCACCGGGGGAGTGGTCCTGGCCGCCGTGGGTCTGCTCCTCGTCCCCTTCGTGTCCGTCTTCGACCTCGGCGCCCTCGCCCTGGTGACCCTCCTCGCCCTCGCCTTCGTGGTGAACGGCTTCGGGGTGGCGCTCTTCAACGTCTTCGCGGTGAGCCTGCGACAGACCATCCCGCCCGAGAACCAGTTGGGCGCGGTCACGGCCAGCTACCGGCTGGTGGCCCTCGGGACGCTGCCGCTCGGTGCCTTCGCCGGCGGAGCCCTCGCGGACGCCCTGGGGCCCGGCCGGGCCATCTGGCTCGTCGGCATCTCCTACCTGTGCGTCTCCTTCTGGCTGACGTTCTCGCCGCTGCGCTCCGCCACCACGCTCGAACAGGCCCGTGAGCTCGGCGTGCCACCGGGGGCGGCGGACGAAGTCGGCGAACAGACCTCCGCCTCCTGACCGGCCGCGCGCCCGGTCCGCACCACCCCTCATCCCACCGCCCTGGACACGGAAGCGAGAACGACGTGGCTGCTGAGCGAGACGTCCTGATCTACTCCAAGCGTTTCGAGGGCGGGGTGCGCCTCGTCTCGCGCATGCTCTCGGACATGGGGCGCCGCCCGGTCCTGGTCTCCGACGAGCCCGAGGACGTCAACCGCGACCACTGCGCGGCCCATGTCGTCGTCGACTGGGAGAAGGCGAGCCTGGAGGAGCTGGTGGCGGCGGTGGAGGCGGCGGGCGTGGTGCCGACCGCCGTCGTCAACTTCGTCGAGTCGCTGATCTCCTGGCAGGTGCGCACGGCGCGGCACTACGGGCTGGTGGGCGGGGAGGACGGCCGGGAGGTTCTGCTGAGCAAGGCCCGGGTGCGGGCGGCCATGGCGCAACGGGGCCTGTCCGCGCTGCCGTTCGTCGCCGGAACCGCGGCCGGCCTCGACGTCGACGCGGTCGCCTCGTACCCCGTCATCGTCAAGCCGGATCAGGACTCGGGGGGTTCGCGGCTCGTCCGCCGCGCCGGGAACGCCGAGGAACTCCGCGCCCGCCTGAAGGAGTTGACCGACTCCGTGGGCGCGGACACGGACGTCATCGTGGAGGAGTACATCGACGGCGTCGAGTTCTCGGTCGACGGGCCGGTGCTGGACGGCCGGTTCCACCCGCTCTTCGAGGTCGAGAAGACGGAGCACGACAACCTCCGGCACCACGACGCGGGACTGCTCGTCTCACCCCCGCCCTCCGCGCATGTGCGCCGGGCCGTGGGCGAGCTGTCGGAGAGGGTCGGCGCGCTGTACGCCTCCCTCGGCGTGGGCAACGGCTGGCTCCATGTCGAGGGGCGGGCGCGCGCGGACGGCAGCTGTGAACTGGTCGAGATCAACCCGCGTCCCGGCGGCCGTATGTACCGGGCGGCCACGCAGCGGGTCTGCGGTGTCGACCCCATCGACATGTCGGTGCGCATGGCGCTCGGCGAGCGCCTGGACGGCGCCCTGGCCGGGGCGACCCGGGGCGGTACCGAACTGCTGGCCATGCTCCCCTTCGAGGCCGACCGCGTCGGCACCCTGGCGCGGGCCACCTCCGTCGAGGAGCTGAAACGCATCCCCGGGGTGGTGGACGGCTACCTGTTCGAGAACTTCCGCGTGGTGACCATGGACCGGGAGAACTTCTTCGCAGAGGCCATGATCACCGCCGACAGCGTCGCCGGCCTCCACGAGATCGCCGACCGGGTCCGCTCGGTCTTCAGCTTCACCTTCGAGTGACGGCGGCCGTCCGGCCCGGCCTCCTCCACGCGGTGCGGGGCGAGCGCGCGCACTCCCCGTACCCGGCCCCGGGCGTCGCCCCGGGGCCGTTCAGTCCTGCTCCGCCAGGTCCTGCTCCAGCGCGTGGGCCGCGGCCTCCAGCGCGTTGACCAGGTGCTGGAGGTGGTGCGGGTCGTAGCGCACGCTGGGCATCGAGACGGAGAGGCCGGCGCGGGCGGTGTCCTCCCGGTCGCGTACCGGGACGCCGACGGCGACGAGACCGCGTTCGGACCGCTCCCTGTTGACGGCGAAGCCGTTGCGGCGCATGCGACGCAGCTCCGTCCGCAGCCGCGCGAGGTCGGGGCGCTCGGCCGGCCGGTCGCGGTAGCGCTCGGGGGCGTAGACCTCCTCCAGTTCCTCGTCGGTCAGGTCGGCGAGCAGGAGCAGGCCCGCCGTGGTGCGGTGCGCCGGGAACACCATGCCCTCCCGGGAGCCGACCCGCAGGGCCTGCCGGCACTCGACGCTGGCGATGAACCGGACCGTGTCCCCGGTGCGCACGATCAGGTTCGCCGTCTCGTCGAGGAGATCGACGACCCGGTGCAGATGGGGCAGGGCCGCCGCGCGCAGCCGGGACACGAGGGACTGGGAGTGGGCGGCCAGTTCCAGCACCGGGCCCGCGTGGTAGACGCGGTCCTCGCCCTGTACGGCGAAATCCCGGTACACCAGCATCGCCAGGACGCGGTGGGCCGTCGACCGGGCGACGCCCAGGCGCTCGGCGAGCTGCGCCACGGTGGCGCCGCCCTCCATCTGGAGGATGGTCGCCGCCCGCAGCGCGTGGTCCACGCTGGCGATGGGATAGGGCGGCGGATTCTTCAGCGGCTTGTCCATGATGTTCACCTCTGATTCTGCTCTCCAGAATCTACATGTCCTTGTGCTGGACGCGGCGCACCCTGAGGTCTGTGACTGAGTCCTCCATCACCCAAGACATCGCCGCGGGCTCCCCGGTCCGGCTCCAGGCCGTCACCGCGGAGGGGCAGCCCCAGGTCACCCCGGCGCTCGAAGAGCTGTACCGGGGCTTCGAGCAGGAACTCCTCGTCCCGCTGTGGACCGAGATCGGCGACCTCATGCCGGCCCGTCCGCGCTCGCGTGCCGTACCGCACCTGTGGCGCTGGGAGCGGCTGCGGGAGCTGGCGGCGAAGGCCGGCGACCTGGTCCCCGTCGGCCGCGGCGGTGAGCGCCGGGCCATCGCGCTGGCCAACCCCTCCCTCGGCGGGCGGCCCTTCGCCACGCCGACGCTGTGGGCGGCCATCCAGTACCTCATGCCCGGCGAGGACGCCCCCGAGCACCGGCACACCCAGCACGCCTTCCGGTTCGTCGTCGAGGGGTCCGGCGTGTGGACCGTCGTCGGCGGCGACCCCGTGCCCATGAACCGGGGCGACTTCCTGCCGCAGGCCGGCTGGAACTGGCACGCCCACCACAACGCCACCAGCGAGCCGATGGCCTGGATCGACGGCCTGGACATCCCGTTCCAGTACGTCACGGAGGCCCAGTTCTTCGAGTTCGGCCGCGACGAGATCACCGAGGCCGAGCGGACCACGCCCGAGCGGTCGCGCTCCGAGCGCCTGTGGGGCCACCCGGGCCTGCGCCCGCTCGCGGCCGCCCCCGCCACGCCGGGCAGCCCGCTGCTGTCGTACAAGTGGGAGTACACCGACGCCGCCCTGCGCGACCAGCTCCTGCTGGAGAAGGAGGGCTTCGGCGGCACCGTCGAGCCCGGCCACGCCGCGGTGCGCTACACCAACCCGCACGACGGTTCCGACGTCCTGCCGACCCTCCGGGCCGAGTTCCACCGCATCGCCCGCGGCGCCGAGACCGCGCCTGTGCGCGAGACCGGATCCTCCGTCTACCAGGTCTTCGACGGCAGCGGCGTGGTGACCGTCGGCGACCGGTCCTGGACCGTCAGCCGCGGCGATCTGTTCGTCGTCCCGTCCTGGGAGCCGTTCTCCGCCCGCTCCGAGGCCGGCGCGACCGACTCCGACGAGGGCGCCCTCGACCTGTTCCGCTTCTCCGACGCGCCCGTCTTCGAGGCGCTCCGCCTCAACCGCACCGACCGCACCACGAAGGACGCCTGACCATGAAGCTCGCCACGCTCCGCACCGCCGACGGCACCCGGGCGGTCCGCCTCGACGGAGAGGTCCTCGTCGACCTCGGGTACACCGACCTGGGCGAGCTGTTCGCCGAGACCGACTGGCGGGCGAAGGCCGCCGCCGCCTCCGGCACCGCCTATCCGGTCCGGGGCGCCGATTTCGCGCCGGTGGTCCCGAACCCGTCCAAGGTCGTCTGCGTCGGCCACAACTACACCAACCACATCAAGGAGATGGGCCGGGACCTGCCGAATCACCCGACCCTCTTCCCGAAGTTCGCCGACACCCTGCTCGGCGCGAACGACGACATCGTCAAGCCCGCCGAGACCGACGCGCTCGACTGGGAAGTCGAACTCGCCGTCGTCATCGGCACGCGGGTGCGCCGCGCCGACGAGCGGCAGGCCGCCGACGCCATCGCCGGCTTCACCGTCATGAACGACATCTCGATGCGCGACTGGCAGTTCCGCACCATCGAGTGGACCCAGGGCAAGATCTGGGAGGCGTCCACCCCGGTCGGCCCCTACGTCGTCACTCCCGACGAGGTCGGCGGCGTCCGCCCCGCCCTCCAGGTCAGCACGGTCGTCGACGGCCAGGTCAGGCAGCAGGACGACACCGGCACGCTGCTGTTCGACCCGGTCTTCCTGGTGCGGTACATCTCCACCGTCATCACCTTGCGCCCCGGCGACATCATCGCCACCGGCACCCCGGCCGGCGTCGGCAACGCCCGCGATCCGAAGGTCTTCCTGCTGCCCGGCCAGACCGTGGTCACCGAGATCGCCGGCCTGGGCGCCTGCACCAACAACGTGGTCGCGCCGTGACGGACACCGCACGCACCCCCGCCGACGCGCGCGCCTGGGCCCGCACCGGCACCCGGCTGCTGCTCGACGCCGTCGCCGGCCTCGACGAGGCCGCGTTCCCGGCCCCCAGCCTGCTGCCGGACTGGACCCGGGGGCAGCTCGTGGCGCACGTGGCCGCCAACGCGGACGCGCTGTGCAACCTGGTGCACTGGGCCGCCACCGGCGAGCGGACCCCGATGTACGCCTCCCCCGAGGAGCGCGCCGCCGGCATCGCCAGGGGCACGGCCATGCCGGCCGGTGAACTGCGCTCCTGGCTGACCGGCTCCGCGCAGAAGCTCGCCGACGGACTGGACCGGCTCACCGAGGAGCAGTGGCGGCACGAGGTCGTCACCGCCCAGGGCCGTACCGTCCCGGCCACCGAACTGCCCTGGATGCGCGCCCGCGAGGTGTGCGTCCACGCCGTCGACCTCGGCACCGGCACCGTCACCTTCGCCGACCTCCCCGAGGGGTTCCTGACCGCCCTGGTCGCGGAGATCCGTGCCAGACGCGACCTGACCGTGCTGCCCGACGGCCCCCTGCCCGAGGTCGCCGCCTGGCTGGCCGGCCGCCCCCACTCGCTCGCCGACGCGCCCCCGCTCGGCCCGTGGCTGTAGAGGAGTCACGTCATGTCCCATCCCGAAGTGATCGTCGTCGGCGGCGGCATCGGCGGCCTCGGCGCCGCGTACTCCCTCACCCGCCAGGGCCTCGGCGTCCGCCTGCTGGAGCGTGCCCCCGCGTTCGGGGAGGTCGGCGCCGGCATCCAGCTCGCCCCCAACTGCACCCGCATCCTCGACGACTACGGCCTTCTGGACGAGGCCAAGAGCCTCGGCGTCGTCCCGGACTCCATGGTGATGCGCGACGCCGTCGACGGCATTGAGCTGACCCGGCTCGACCTGCGCGACCTGGAGAAGCGCTACGGCTACCCGTACCTCGTCATCCACCGCAGCGACCTGCACGGCCTGCTGCTGCGGGCCTGCGAACGCGCCGGCGTGGAGCTGGTCACCGACGCCACGGTGACCTCGTACGAGAACACCGAAGGCGGCGCCCGCGTGACCGTCGCCTCCGGCGGGACCCACGAGGCCGACGTCGTGATCGCGGCCGACGGCCTGCACTCCGTCGCCCGCGGGCTGCTCGTCGACGACCAGCCCGTCTCGTCCGCGTACGTCGCCTACCGCGGCACCGTCCCCGCCGGGCTGGAGCGGGTGCGGTCCGTCGACCTCGGCGAGGTCGTGGTGCACATCGGCCCCTCCTGCCACTTCGTCCACTACGGTCTGCGCGGTGGTGAACTGCTCAACCAGGTCGCCGTCTTCGAGTCGCCCAAGGCGCTGGCCGGCCAGGAGGACTGGGGCACCCCCGACGAACTCGACGCCGCCTTCGCCGGGACCTGCGACTTCGTGCGGGAGGGCCTGCCGTTCATGTGGCGCGACAAGTGGTGGCGGATGTTCGACCGCGACCCGGTCATGAACTGGGTGCACGGGCGGATCGCGCTGCTCGGCGACTCCGCGCACCCGCCGCTCCAGTACATCGCGCAGGGCGCCATCATGGCCATCGAGGACGGCTGGGTGCTGGGCGAGCACGTCGCCCGCCACCGCGCCGAGGACGGCAAGCCCGACTGGGACGCGGCCCTCGCCGCCTACGAGGCCGTCCGCCCGGAACACTGCCGCCGGGTGGTGACCACCTCCCGCGCCTGGGGGGAGCTGTGGCACCTCGACGGCGTCGCCCGCGAACAGCGCAACGTGCTGCTGCGCGCCCGCGACACCTACGACTACTCGTTCGTGGACTGGCTGTACGGCCCGACGGCGCTCACACCCGACGAGGAGCCGCCCATGTTCACCCCCATCCCGCTGTCCACGGCAGACACCGGGGACCGGCTCGCGGCCGTGGCGGACGGCGCGGCGTGAGCGGCGCCCGCCTCCTCGCCTCCGGTGCCGTGCCGGTCTTCGGGGGCGGTACGACGCCGTCGCCGGGGGACGCGGCACGGTGGCGCTCCGCGCGCAGCGGGTGCTCCGACGCGAGAACGCCGCTCGGCCGGTGGGCCGTCGGCGTCATGGCGGCGAGGGCCGCCGCGGGGGCTGTGCGGGTGGGCGTTCCAACGCGCCCACCCCGGCCGGTGCAATGTCTGACGGGGGATCCAGGTCAGTTGGCCGGGGTGGGCGCTCCGAGAAAGAACCGGTCTGGTGGCTAAGGGCATCACCTCCGCTTCCGGAAGCCACGGACCGCCATGAGCGCGCAGCAGAGCGCCAGCGGCAGCTCCGCGGTCACGGCCGTGCCCAGCGCCAGTGCGAGTTCGCCGCCGTGACGTGCCGTCATGACGTCGAACCAGGCGTCGGTCAGCAGCAGCGGCGCGGTGGCCGCGGCGGCCAGCACGCCCCGGGGGTCCCGGCGTGCCGTCAACAGGCCGGTGCCGATGAGCGCACCGGCCTCCAACAGGTCCAGACCGACCCAGACCGCGGACAACTTCGTCGGCAGCAGGCCCGACGCCAGCAGGCACAGCCACGGAAGGAGCGCCGCTCCGCAGGCGACCAGGCCGTAGCCCAGCGCGCGATGCCTGGCGAAGGGCTGGTGGAATACGGGGGCTTCCACCGGTGCGCTCCTCGAAGGGGTCCGGGGAGCGCCGCCGTCCGCCGAGTACCGGATGCGCGGGGCACATCCCGGTACCCCCACGCCGGAGCGGGGATCGAGGACAGTCATCGTCGGCACTCCTTGTGCGGCCATCGGGTCGGTCTGACAAGGTCGAGCATGGCAGCGGGACCGGGTCCGGATCAGTACAAGGGCGCACCGTCTTGGGGGTGAGGCCAGCTACACCCCAACCCGGAACCCTGTGGCATGGCTCCGGTATCGGCCGGGGTCCTACCGTGTCCGCATGCGTGTCTCCACCGCCTCTCCCTCCTGGCTGCGTCCCCTCAAGGGGGCCGGCCCGGCCACCGCTTGCCTGGCGCTCGGCGCCGTCGTGCAGGTGGCCACGCTGCTGCTGCTCGTCTTCGCGGGCGGCCCCGTCGGGGTGGTGGCCGCCACTCCCGTGCTCACCCCGGTCCAGCGGGCCCGGTTGCACGCCTGTCTGGACCTGGAGATCCCGCCGCCCCCGAAGACCGGCGGCGACACCTACAAGGAACGGGTGCTGCGCTGGCTGCAGGCCTGGTCCTCCTGGCGCCAGGTCGGATACCACCTGATCGCCGCCCCGCTGATCGCCGTGGCCGGCCTGCTCACCCTCGCGCTGTGGGCCGCATCCGCGGCCGCCGTGACCGTCCTGCTGTGGCGGCTGGGCGCCGGCCCGCAGAGCTGGTTCCCGCTGACCGGCGGGATCGGGCAGCAGGTGCTCCTCACCGTCCTCGGCGTGGTGGGCCTCTACCTGGCCGCACCCCTGTCCAAGGCCCTGGTACGGCTGGACACGCGGGCGGCGAGCGCCTGTCTCGGCCCCAGCCGCGCCGACCGGCTGGCCCGCCGGGTCGCGGAGGTCAGCGAGAGCCGGGCCGGTGTGGTGGACGCGGCCGACGCCGAGCGCCGGCGCATCGAGCGGGACCTGCACGACGGCGCCCAGCAGCGGCTGGTCTCCATGGCGGTCAACCTCGGACTCGCCAAGGCGACCCTGCCGGATCTGCCGGAGCACGCCCGGAAGGTGATCGACGAGGCACACCGCGAGGCCAAGGAGGCGATCGAGGAGCTCAACAACCTGGTGCGCGGCCTGCATCCGGCCGTACTCGACGACCGGGGCCTGGACGCGGCGCTGTCGGGCATCGCGGAACGGGCGCCGCTGCCCGTGCGGGTCAAGGTCGATCTGCCGCAGCGGCAGTCCCCGGCGGTCGAGGCGGTCGCGTACTTCGTGGTGTCCGAGGCACTGGCCAACGTGGTCAAGCACGCCCACGCCGCGCAGGCGGAGGTCTCGGTGGAGCGCATCGGCGACACGATCCTGATCTGTGTCTCCGACGACGGCGTGGGCGGCGCCGACATCACGGCCGGCTCGGGACTCGCGGGACTCGCCAAACGCGTCGCGTCGATCGACGGTACCCTCTCCGTGAACAGCCCTGTCGGAGGGCCGACGTTGGTGAGTGTGGAGCTTCCTTGCGCGCGGTGATTGCCGAGGATTCCGTTCTGTTGCGGATCGGACTGGTCAAGGTCCTGGAGATCGCGGGCTTCGAGGTCGTCGCCGAAGCCGCGGACGCCGAGGGCCTGCTGACCGCGGTCGAACAGCACGAACCCGACCTCGTCCTCTCCGACGTGCGCATGCCGCCGGGCTTCACCGACGAGGGCGTCCGCGCCTCCCTGCTGATCCGTCAGCGCCGGCCCGACATGGCGATCCTGCTCCTGTCCCAGTACGTCGAGGAGCGGTACGCCGCCGACCTGCTGTCCGGGAACATCTCCGGCGTCGGCTATCTGCTCAAGCAACGCGTCGCGGACGTCGACGAGTTCGTCGAGGCGCTGCGCCGGGTCGCGGCCGGCGGTACGGCGCTCGACCCCCAGGTGGTCTCCCAGCTGCTGGTGAGGCGGCACAGCGATCCGCTGGACCGCCTCACCGCCCGTGAGCGGGAAGTGCTCGAACTCATGGCGCAGGGCCGCTCCAACGCCGGTATCGCGGAGCGGCTCGTGGTGAGCGAGAGCGCGGTGGGCAAGCACATCAACAGCATCCTGGCCAAGCTCGACCTGCCCAGGGCCGACGCCGACCACCGGCGGGTGCTCGCGGTGCTCCGCTTCCTCGGCGTGAGCTGACGGCCTCCCGCGCCGCACGCGGCCCGGCGCCGGCGGCGCACCCGTGCGCGCCACGGCCCTCGCTCCCGGCCGGCCCGCCCTCCGAACCGGCGGCCGTGCCGTATACCTCGCCGGCGGTGCCGGGCACTCCGTTCCGACTCGCGGTCAACTCCTGTGCCGTGCCGGGGCAAAGGCGCATGCTGGTGTACGCAAGGGTGGAAGGGCGGACCGACCGCCCGCACCGGGTCACCTCGTATGCAGGCCGCCGCTCGTGAACCGCGGGACCCTGTGGCGTCCGGACCAGAGGTAAGGCCAGGGTGGGGGCCGGACCTCCCGCCATTGGGTTACCGATGGGTAATGATCACAATGATGTTTCGAGCAAGTTTGGTTCGGTAGCACGGGGGAGCGGTCGAATGCAGTCATTGACGTTCCGGGTCCTGGGCCCGTTGGCGGTGCACACGGACGGGGGCGTCGCCGTCCATGTCGGCGGCCGCAGACAGAGAACCGTCCTGGCCGCGCTGCTGGTGGCCAGGAACCGCGTCGTCTCGGTGGACTCCCTCATCGACGCGGTCTGGCCGAGGGGCGCCCCCGCCACGGCCCGCAACCAGATCGCCATCTGCGTCGCGGGACTGCGCAAGCTCTTCAGCGAACAGGCCGGCTGCACCGATCTGATCTCCACCGCGCACCCGGGTTACCTCCTCAACAGCCACGGTCACTACATCGACGCCCCCGACTTCGAGGAGCGTGTGCGGCAGGCCCGGGACCAGGCCCGCGCCGGACAGATCGGGGCGGCCTGCGACCTGATCAACGACGCCCTCGCGCTCTGGCGCGGTCCCGCCTTCGACGGACTGGACGGGGAACGGCTGGCGGAGGAGACGGAACGGCTCGCCTCGGTACGCATCGGCGCCTACGAGGACTACGCCGAACTCCAGTTGAAGCTGGGGCGGCACCGCACGCTCATACCGGAGCTGACCGCGCACGTCCGTGAGCACCCGCTGCGCGAGCAGGCGCGGGCCCATCTGGTGCTGGCCCACTACCGGGCCGGCCGCCGGGCCGACGCGCTGGCCGTCTTCCGCGAGGGCCGCGACCTGATGGTGCGGGAGCTGGGCATCGAACCGGGCCCCGCGCTACAGGCCCTGCACAACCTCGTCCTCCAGGACTCCCCGACGCTGACCCTCCCGGCGACCAACCCGGCACCCGCCCCGCAGACCGGGAAGCCCAGCCAACTACCGGTCCAGCCCGCCTCGTTCACCGGCCGCACCGATGTACTGCGCCGGCTCGACGGGATGCTGGACGAGCGGCTCGGGCACAGCCCGCTCACCGTGGGGGTGATCAGCGGGGTGAGCGGCGTGGGCAAGACCGCGCTCGCCGTGCACTGGGCCAACCAGGTCGTCGGACACTTCCCCGACGGGCAGTTCTACGTCGATCTGCGCGGCTACCACGAGGAGGCGCCGGTCTCCGCCAGCGCCGTCCTGGACCAGTTCCTGCGCGGGCTCGGCGTGCAGACCGCGCAGATACCGGCCGACACGGGCGAACGGGCGGCGCTCTACCGCAGCCTGCTGGGCGGTCGCCGGGTGCTGATCATCCTGGACAACGCCCGGGACGCCGAGCAGGTCCGTCCGCTGCTGCCCGGCAACGGCCGCTGCTGCGTGCTGATCACCAGCCGGCACCCGATGACCGACCTGCTCGGCGACTACGCCGTGATCCAGGTGCCGCTCCAGGTGATGCCGCTGGAGGAGGCGGTGTCCCTGCTCGCGGAGATCGCGGGCCCGGAACGGATCGCGGCCCACCCGGACGAGACCGCCGACCTCGCGGCCCTGTGCGACCGGCTGCCGCTGGCGCTGCGCATCGCCGGGGCGCGGCTCGCCGCCAAGGGGTACTGGTCCGTGCCCGACCTGGTGCGGCGGCTGCGCGACCAGCGGCGTCGGCTCGACGAACTCAGCCTCGGCGACCACGGCGTACGGGCGGGCTTCCGGCTCAGCTACCGCGAACTGTCCCCGGGCGCCCGCAGGCTCTACCGGTTCGTCGGCCTGCTGGCGATGCCCACCTTCGCCGGCTGGGTCGCCGCCTCGCTGCTGGGCTCCGACGGCGACCGCGCCGAGATCCTCATGGAGGAACTGCTCGACGCCCAGCTGCTGGAGGTCACCTCCATCGACGCCTCGCTGGGCGTGCGCTACCGGTGCCCCGACCTGCTGCGGGTGTTCGCCTGGGAGCGGGCCTGCGCCGAGGAGAGCGAGGAGGCGCGGGCGTCGGCACTGCAACGGGTCTACGCGGCCTACCTGCACCTCGCGGACGCGGCTCACCAGCGCGAGTACGGCGGCAACCGCCCCTTCGAGTACGAGGCCCCGCTGCCCCGGCCGCTGTCGAACGAGCTGGTGGAACACCTGGTCAAGGACCCGCTGGCCTGGTTCGAGTCGGAGCGCACCGCGCTGGCCGGCGTCGTCGCGCAGGCGGCGGCCGACGACGAGGCGGCCGCCGCCTGGGGGCTGACCGTGAACGCCACCACCCTCTTCGAGGAGCGCAACTACCTGGACGACTGGCGCTCCTGCGCCCTCTCCGCCCTCGCCGCGGCGGAACGCGCCGGGGACCGGCTCGGGCAGGCGACCATGCTGCGGTCGATGGGCATGCTCGCGATCTACCAGCGGGAGTACAAGGAGGCCGCGTCCTGGCTGGACCGTTCGCTCCCGCTGTTCGAGTCCATGGACGCGCCCCTCGGGCTGGCCCTGGCGCTGCGCAACCTGGCGCTGTGCCGGCGGTTCTCCGGCGACCTCGCCGAGGCGGGGCGGCTGACCCGGCGCTCCCTGGAGGGGTTCCGCGCGGCCGGTGACCTCGCCGGTGAATCCCACGCCCTGGGACTGCTCGCCCAGATCGAACTGGAGAGCGGGAACGTGGCCGAGGGGGCGGCACTGTCCACCGAGGCCATCGCCAAGAGCCGGGAGGCGGGCTCCCACCGGGGCGAGGCGCAGAACTCGTACCGTCTCGCCGAGGCGCTGATGCTCCAGGGCGACCACCTCGCCGCCGAACGGATCTGCTTCGAGGCGCTGGCGCTCATCGACCCGGGCAACGACCGGCTCGGCGCGGGCCATGTGCTGCGCGGCATCGGCGAGGCCCGTTGGCGCCGCGGCGCCCCCTACGAGTCGCTGCTCGTGCTGCACGAGGCCCTGGAGGCGGCCGAGGCCGTCGACGACCGCTATCTGTGGGCCCGTGCCAAGACCGACCTCGCCTGCGCCCGGCTGCTGTTGGGCGAGGACGCGGAGGAACTGCTGGCCGCGGCGCGCGAGGCGTTCGCCGAACTCGGCGCCCGCAGATGGGAGGAGCGAGCCGACCGGCTGCTCGGGCTGGCGCGGCGGCTGGCGACCGTACCGGACGCCGCCCCGCCGACCCCGGCCGAACTGGCGGCCGCCGCGGACGGCTGAGCGGGCCGCGCGCCCGCCGGGTAGGAGGGCCGGCCCCATGCGCAGCGCGATGGGGCCGGCCCTCGGACACCCGAGTGTCGCCGGCCGGGCCGGCCCGGGATCAGGTCCAGGGAACCTCGCTGTTCGTCGTCGGCTCCTCGCTTCCCGCCCCGGTGCCCGCGGCGGCCGAGACCGTCGTCGTCAGGGTCCACGGGACCTCACCCGTCGCCGCCCCCCGCTGCCCGTTCAGGGCCGGCGCGGCCGAGGCACTGCCCGCGAGGACGATGCCGAGGGCGAACGCGGCCGTGAACGTGGCTGCAACTCTGCGGGTGTCAAGCATTCTGGTCTTCCCCCTTGTTGGTTGTGAGTTCCGCGGCACGAGCCGTCTTTCCGGAACAACCCGAAGGCTACGAAGCCTTTCTATTGCCGCGCTATCACTCCGATTTCGCCTGACGCGCCCGCCACCCGTGGGAGCGGTCCCAGGTCAGGACCACGCACCGAGACGGGTCATGCGTTCGGCGACGCTCTCCGCCGTGGGCGCGTCCAGCCGGCCGGCGAGCGCCCCGTCCGCGAGGAAGAGGACGCGGTCCGCGTAGGAGGCGGCGCCCGGGTCGTGGGTCACCATCACCACGGTCTGCCCCGCCTCGTCCACGCACGCCCGCAGCAGGGCGAGGATCTCCCGGGCGGTGACGGTGTCCAGCGCGCCGGTCGGTTCGTCGCCGAAGATGACGTCCGGGCGGGTGACGAGCGCGCGGGCGATGGCGACCCGCTGCTGCTGGCCGCCGGACAGCTCGCCCGGCCGGTGCCCGGTCCGGTCGGCGAGGCCGACCCGCTCCAGGATCTCCCGCAGCCAGGCGTCGTCGAGGCGTTCACCGGCGAGCCGTAGCGGCAGCTCGATGTTCTGGCGCACGGTCAGTGACGGCACCAGGTTGAAGGACTGGAACACGAAGCCGACCCTCCTGCGGCGCAGCTTGGTCAGGGCCGTCTCGCCCAGCCGGGTCAGCTCGACCCCGCCCACGCTGGCGGAGCCGGACGTCGGGCGGTCCAGCCCCGCGGCGCAGTGCAGGAACGTGGACTTGCCCGAGCCGGAGGGGCCCATCACCGCGGTGAAGGAGCCCCGTGGGATCTCGACCGAGACACCGTCGAGCGCGCGGACCTGGGTGCCGTCCTTCCCGTACACCTTGGTGACGCCGGTCATGGTCAGGGCGGGCGTCCGGCTTCGCTCGCCGTCGCGCGGCAAGGCACCGCTGGTGTCGATCCGCATGGGGGCTGGTCCTCTCGCGTGTACAGGGCTACCGCCGCCAGACTGCCTGGCCGATCTCTGATGCTTCTATGCGGGACGGCGGGTTCCGGACGAATGGCCGGGATAGGTGTGAAATCGAAGCGATAATCGGCCGAAAGCGTCCCCTCCTACCGTCGGCCGCAGCCAGTGCCACCGCGCACTGACCAACGAACGGGGGACAGACATGGAGTTCCGAGTTCTCGGACCGATCGAGGCGAGAGCCGGCGACACCCGGGTCCCGCTCTCCGGGTCGAAGGTGTACACCGTGCTCGCCGCGCTGCTCCTCGCCCGCGGCCGGGTCGTCTCCGACCAGCGGCTCACCTCGCTGCTGTGGGGGTGGGACCCGCCCGCCACGGCCGGTGCGCAGATCTACACCTACATGTCCCGGCTGCGCAAACGGCTCGGCGACGAGATCGAGATCGTCCGGCGCCCGCCCGGCTATGTGCTGGCCACCCGCGACAGCTGGATCGACCTGCTGGAGTTCGAACGGCTGGAGCAGGAGGGACGTGCCGCGCTCGGTGAGGGCCGGTACCGGGAGGCGGCCGCCCTGCTCGACCGGGCCCTCGCCCTGTGGCAGGGGCCCGCGCTCAGCAACGCCACGCACCATCTGCGCGAGACGGAGCTGCCGCAGCTGGAGGAGGCGCGCACCCTCGCCCTGGAGGGCCGGATCGAGGCGGACCTGGCGCTCGGCCGGCACGAGGAGGTGCTCGCCGAACTCACCGGTCTGGTCGCCGGGTTCCCGGTCCGCGAGCAGCTGCGGGCCCAGCTGATGACCGCGCTCTACCGGTGCGGCCGGCAGGCCGACGCCCTGCACGTCTACCACGACGCGCGCAAGGTGCTCGCCGACCAGCTCGGCGTGGACCCCGGCGCCGCCCTCGACGCCACCTACCAGGCGGTCCTGAACGGCAGCATCGGGCTGGAGTCCCCGCCCCTGATCGCCCTGCGGGACCGGTTCCAGGCCCCCTCCGCGCCCGCCATGCTGCCGCCCGACGTGGAGGACTTCACCGGGCGGTCCGCCGAACTGCCCGTGCTGCGCGCCGTCCTGGAACCCCACGACACCCCCGGCTGGCAGCCCCGCCGCTGCCTGGTGACCGGGATGGCGGGTGTCGGCAAGACGGCCCTCGTGGTGCACGCCGCCCACCTGAGCGCCGGACACCACCCCGACGGACAGCTGTACGTGGAGCTGCGGGAGCCGGACGGCACCCCCCGCGACCCGTGCGCCGCGCTGGTCCGGCTGCTGCGGGCGCTCGGCGAACCCCGCATCGACGCCCCCGGCGTCCACGACGACCTGGAGGAGCTGACCCGGCTCTACCGGTCCCGCACGGCCGGCCGGCGGCTGCTCGTCGTCCTGGACGACGCGGTCGGCGACCTCCAGGTACGGCCGCTGCTGCCGAGCACGTCGACGGCCTCGGTGCTCATCACCTGCCGTACCCACCTCACCCAGGTGCCCGGCGCCCAGACCGTCCGGCTCGGTCCGCTGGACGCCGAGGAGTCGCGCGTCCTGCTCGCCTCCGCGGCGGGCCGCGAACGCCTGTCGGCCGAACCGGACGCCTCCGCCGCCCTGCTCGCGCACTGCGCCGGGCTGCCGCTCGCGCTGCGCATCACCGGCACCCGGCTCGCGGCCCGCCCGCACTGGTCACCGGCCCGGCTGGCGCCCCGGCTCGCCGACCCGCGGACCCGGCTCGACGAACTGCGCTTCGGCGACCTGAGCGTGCGCCAGGCGCTCGGGCGCTCCCTGCCCTCGCTGTCCCGCGCCGGCCGCGCGGCCCTGCGCGGCCTGGCCGGCTTCCCCGACGGGTCCTGCACCGCCCAGCAGATGGCGTTCGCCCTGGAGACCGGCGAGTCGGAGGCCGAGCGCGGCCTGGAGGAACTGGTCGACGGCTCCCTGCTGACCATCAACGGGCTGGACCAGCAGGGCCGTCCCATCTACGGCTGCCACACGCTGGTGCGGCTGTTCGCGTACGAGCTGAGCCGCCCCAGCCTGCTGCCGGCCCAGCGCCGCCAGGACACCGGCATCCTGCGGCACTGAGGGCCGGCCCTCACCACGAGCCGCGGGCGCGGCGGAACACCGGGGTGAAGCGGTCCACGGCCGGCAGCAGCAGGGTGCGGACGACCGTCCACACATCGGCGACCACGTGCTCGCGCGGGGGCCGCCGCTCGGCCCGCAGGGCCGCCCCGGTGATCTCCCACATCGCCGCCGTGGCCGCGGCGGCCCACACCTCGCAGCCGGGCCGCACGGGGCGGGCCACCGCCCGGCCCGCGTCGAGTCGTCCGGCCAGGGCCGCCGCCTCCCGGCGGCGGGCCTCGGCGGCGGCGGGAGGCTCCGGGCGGGCGAACAGGGTTACGGCGCGCGGATCGTCGTAGACATGGCGCACCCAGGCCGAGAACCGCATCCGCTCCCGGGCCTCCCAGTCGTAGGCGGTGCCCGGGTCGGCCGCCGCGACGGCGGCGGACAGCCCGTCGAGGAACTCCTCCCAATCCGCGTCGCGGGCCGGTACGGCGGTGGTGGTCTGCACGGTCATGACGGGTCCTCGTCTCGGTGTGTGCGGGGATGGATGTCGACGGCCGGGCCACCGGCCGCCCCCTCGGTCGCCACTGCTGCCACGTAGCCCTCGCCCAGGTCCAGGTCGGCCACCGACCATACGGTGTCCGCCGCCCCGTGCCGGTGCGCGACCACCACCGGTCCGGGGCGCGCCACCTGGGTCTCCAGACGGTTCGGCGTGCCCGTGAGGCCGGTGCCGACGGCCTTGACCACGGCCTCCTTGCGGGTCCAGGCGCGCAGCAGCATCCGGTCCCGCCCCGGCCCCGGCGGCACCCGCAGCACGGCCGCTCGCTCATCCGGCGTCAACGCCGTCCGGGCCAGCGCCTCGCCGCGCACGGCACGCACCGCCTCCACGTCCACGCCCACCCGCGCCCCGGCACGCACCGCGAGCAGCCCCCGGCCGGCCGTGCGGGACAAGCTGATGGCCAGCGGCACCGCCGGGTGGACGAGCCGCGGCGGGCCGTGGCCGGGATCGCCGCAGCCGGGGCACTGCGCCCGGCCCAGCACCACCTCGGCCGCCGGCACCCCGAGCAGCGCGCCCAGCGCGCGCCGGGCGGCCGCCCTGGAACGGGCGAAGGAGGCCGCGGCCCGCTCGCTGCCGAACCGCCGCAGCCGCGCCACCTCGGCCGGCCCCAGCAGGGCCGTGTCCGCCGGGTCCACCCGTTCGGGCAGCCCCCACCACCACACCTGGGTCCGAGCCGGGTCCACCGGCCGGGGCGCCGCATCGGCGGGTACGGGCATGGGGTGCTCCCTCAGGCCGGCAGGAGGACGGCCTGGATCAGCCGCAGCAGGGTGCGCCGATGCCGCTCCAGGTAGAAGTGACCGCCGGGGTAGACCCGGTGGTTGAACCCGCCGCTGGTGAGCTGCGCCCAGGTCAGCGCCTCCGCCACGGGGACCAGCGGGTCGTGGTTCCCGATCAGCGCGGTGATCGGCGCGCGCAGCACGTCCAGATCGGCGAGCGCGGGCCGGTAGGCGGCGCTGAGCCGGTAGTCGGCCCGCAGGGACGGCAGCAGCAGCGCCGCCAGCTCGGGTTCGTCCAGGAGTTCGGTGCCCGGCGCGCCGAGGCGCTGGATCTCGGCGATCAGGGCCGGGTCGTCGTAGTCGCCGATGTCCACCGGCTCGCCGACGTGCGGGGCCGCGGCGCCGGAGACGAAGAGCCGCTGCGGGCCGTGCCCGTGCCGCCGCTCCAGCCGCCGGGCCACCTCGTAGGCGACGTCGGAGCCCAGGCTGTGGCCGAAGAACGCGTACGGCAGGTCCAGGTACGGGCGCAGCGCCTCGGTGATCAGGTCGGCCAGCTCGTCCATCCGCTCCACGGGCGGCTCCCGGAACCGGTCCTGACGGGCGGGCAGCCGGACCGCCAGCACCTCGATGCCGCCGGGCAGTTCCTCCGACCAGTCGCGGAACAGGCTGGCCGCGCCCCCGGCGTGCGGGAAGCACACCAGCCGCACCCGGGGGTGCGAGCCGCGCGGCGGGCGCCTGAACCAGCGCGCCGGGTCCACCGCGGAGGCGGCGGCGGGGGATTCGGTGGGCAGGGTCATGGGGTTCTCCGTACGAAGGCGGGGGCGGTGCGCCGCTCAGTCGGTCATGGCGACGAGCACCCGGCGGCTCCCGGTGAAGGGCCGACGGCCGTGCCCGACCAGCACGTTGTCGATGACCAGCAGGTCGCCGGTGTTCCAGTCGACGTCCACGGCGGTCTCCAGGCCGCGGTCGCGGATCTGGAGGACGTGGGAGTCGGGGATCGGGCTGCCGTCGGCGAAGGTGACGTACTGCGGCAGCTCCTCCGGCGGCAGCAGCTGGGCGAGCGCGCCCGCGGCCTCGTCGCCCAGGCCCGCCGGATGCCACTGGTCGGCCTGGTTGAACCAGACCTCGGCGCCGGTGACCGGGTGGCGGACGGTGGCCGGACGCACCAGACTGACCCGCAGTCCGCCGTCGGACCGCCACGCCCACTCGGCGCTCGTCCCCGCCAGGTACTCCTCGACGGCCTGCCGGTCGGTGGTCTCGAAGGTGTCCTGCCAGCTCTTGCCGAGGCCCAGACCGTCGTGCAGGTTCTGGGTGTAGCGGACACCGCCGGCGAACGCCTCGCGGACCTCCGGGTCCAGGGCGGCCAGCCAGGCCGCGCCGTCGACCACCGGGGTGGCGCCACCGGTCTCGGCCGCCCGCTCGCAGAAGAAGGCGAGCCGGCGCGGCCAGTGCTCCGCGTACGACAGCTCGTTGTGCATGGAGATGGTGAACTGCTGCGGGTACTCGGTCGAGGTGTACAGGTTGTCCCCGACCTTGGTGCGCGGCGAGTTGCCGTGCACGTAGGCGAGCCGGTTGGGCAGGACCAGGTCGAGGGCCGCGTCGACAAAGTCCGCGGTCAGCCCGAACCGCCGGAAGACGACGGCCTTGTGCTCGGTCAGCAGGTCGCCGAAGCGCGCGCCGTCGGCGAGGAAGGACAGCAGCCCCTCCGGGGTGGCCGGCGTCCCGGTGTCGGCGGCGGTCAGCTCCAGCAGGGGCGCGCCGGTGGTGGTGGTCACGTCGTTCCCTTCTCCGTGTGGTGTGGCGGCGGTAGGTACGTCAGTCGTCGTGCGGCGCCGCATCGGCGGCGCCGGCGGGGGCGGTGTCGCCCTCCTCGGCGGGGCCCGGCCGCTCCGGCAGCGGGGCGGCGGGCAGCAGGAAGGAGGCCAGCGCGATCAGCCCCATCAGCGACGCGACACCGAACACGGTGGTCGTGGTGCCGAAGTGCTGGAGGGCGAAGCCGCCGGCGAACGTGCCGAGCGAGGAGGCGCCCGTGGCGATCAGCCCCATCGCCGCACCGACCCGGCCCTGGAGCCGGTCCGGGGTGACGGCCACCTGGTAGATGCCGCCCGCCACGTTGGTGACGCTGCCGATCAGCGCGGCGCCGAGGAAGATCGCCCCGAGCAGCAGCGGGTTGCCGGTCAGGCCGACCAGCGGCATCAGCAGCGCCCAGCCGACCGACCCCCCGATCAGCAGCGTCCGCAGACCCGCCCGGCGGATCCACCAGGACCCGGTCAGCGCCCCGAACATGCCGCCCAGTCCGCTGACCGCCGTGATGACACCGACGAGGGCCGCGGAGCTGCCGTGGTTCTTGATGATGAGGATCAGGGCCAGCGAAAGGACCTGGAAGAGCAGATTGGAACCGCTGATCAGCAGCATGCCGCAGCGCAGGAAGCGCTGCCCCCACGTCCAGGCGAGCCCCTCGCGCAGCTCCTCGGTGAGGTTCCCGGGCGGCTGCCGGCGCTCGTCCTGGAACTTCCCCCGGATCATCAGCAGGGAGCACAGCGAGACGGCGTGCGCGGCGGTCGCCAGCAGGAACGGCGCGGAGCGGCCGACCGCGTACAGGACGCTGCCCCCGGGCTGGCCGAACAGGCCCGCGGCCTGGGTGCGCGCCTCGTTGGCGGACAGCGCCTTCGGCAACTGAGCGGCCGGCACCAGGTGCCGCACGCCCGCCCGCTCGGCGAGCCGGTAGAAGATCGCGAGACTGCCCTGGACGAACGTGGCCGCCATCAGCAGCCAGATCCACACATGACCGGCGACCACGGCCGCGGCCACGGCACCCGTGGCGAGCAGCGAGCCCAGGTCGCACAGGATCATCATGCGGCGCCGGTCGAACCGGTCGACCAGCGCCCCGGCGTGCATCTGCACCAGCAGATTGGGCAGCAGCGCGGCGAACCCCACCATGCCGGCCGAACTCGCCGACCCCGTGGTCCAGATGACCAGCAGCGGATACGCGATGCCGCTGACCCGGGTGCCGAGCGCGGTGGCGGCGGCGCCCACCCACAGCAGGACGAAGTCGCGGTTGTGCCGCAGCGGGGCCAGGGGCTCGGACTCCGGTCCGGTCGCCCGCTGCGCGGAGGGTGCCGTCGTCACAGTCTCGCCGTCCCGCCGGTCGCGTCGGCGACGGCGCCGTGCCGGATCCACTCCAGGACGGCCATCGCGCTGTGCATCTTGTTCTCCGCCTGGTCGAAGGCGATGGCGGCCGGGCCGTCCAGCACCTCGGCGGTGACCTCCTCGCCCCGGTGGGCCGGCAGGTCGTGCAGGAACAGCGCCTTCGGCGAGTGCTCCCACAGCGCCCGGGTGACCTGGAACGGCGCGAAGACGGTGCGCCAGTCGGGGTCGGGCTTGCTGGTGCCGGTGGTCTGCCAGCGGGTGGTGTAGACGGCGTCGACACCGGTGGGCAGGCCGTCCATGTGGTGTGCCTCGGCGATCCGGGAACCGTACCGCCGCGCCTGCGCCCGGGCCCGGTCGAGCAACGGCCGCGCCACGCCGTAGCCGGGCGGGGTGCGCAGCTCCAGGCTGGTGCCGGGGAAGCGGGTGAGGGCCAGGGCCAGGGCGGCGGCGGTGTTGTTGCCCTCGCCGACGTACAGCAGGCTCAGCCCCTCGATCCGGCCGAACGCCAGCTGGAGCGTGGTCAGATCGGTCAGCCCCTGGGTGGGGTGCTCGGCCGCGCTCATGGCGTTGACCACGGGCAGCCGGCCGCCGCCGGACAGGCCGAACAGCTCCTCGTCGGACCCGGCGGTGCGGGCGACCAGCACGTCCAGCATCCGGGCCATGACCTGCCCGGTGTCCTCCACGGTCTCCCCGGTGTTGGTCTGGAGGTCGTCCGGCCCGTACGTGAGGATCTGCGCGCCGAGCCGCAGCGCCCCGGCGGAGAACGCGGTACGGGTGCGGGTGGAGGTCTTCTTGAAGTAGATGCCGGCGACCCAGCCGGCCAGCGGCTGTTCGCCGCGGCCCGCGCCGGAGGCGAAGTGGGCGCCGCGGGTGACGATGGACCGCAGGTCCTCGTCGGTGAGGTCGTCGATGGACAGCAGCATGCGCGCGGTGGCGGCGGTGGTCATGGGTCACGTCCTTGGCGGGTCGTGGGGATGAGGCGTGGGAGGCGGGGCCGGCCCGGACGGGCCGGGCCCCGAGGCGGTCAGTCCTGGGCGTCGGGGTTGACCCGGCCGACCTCCCAGAGACGGGCCAGCTCGCCCTTGGCGGACCAGCGGTCCTGTTCGCGCACGGCCGCCATCAGCCACTTCAGTACCGGCCGCGCGTGCTCGGCGTTCGCCAGCATCACCAGTCCGGTGCCGGACTCCAGCTGGCTCAGCGCCATGGCGCGGTAGCCGGCGGTCTGCCCGGTGTGGCCGTAGTCGAGCCCGCCGCCGGAGGCGTCGACGAACACGCCCATGCCGTAGAAGTGGCACGGCTCGACGATCGTCAGCATCCGCTCGGTCAGCTCACGGGTGAGCACCGAAGAGGGCAGTCCGCGGTGGGCCCGCCGGATCTCGACGGTGACCCGGGCCAGGTCGGCCGCCGTGGTCCACAGCCCGGCCGCGGCGGTCTCCGGGTGCGCCTGCCAGCCCCCGGGGTGCGGGACGCCCGGCGCGTCGTGCCCGTACGCCACCGGGTGCCCCAGCTCGCGCGGGTCGCTGCGCACGTAGTGGCTGTGCGTCATCCCCAGCGGGTCGAGGACCAGTTCGCGCATCAGCTTTCCGAAGGGCGTGCCCGTGACGTCCTCCATGAGCTGCTGCAAGGCGGTGTAGCTGATGTTGTTCTTCAGGAACACCTCGCCGGGCACGCCGTCCAGGCGGCCGGCCGGGGTCTTGGCCGGGGCCCGTCCGAGCAGCACGTCCAGCGGGGCCGGCAGCGCGTCGCCCGGCGCGTAGTAGTGGTCGTCCGGGTTGTCGGTGGCGTTGTGCACCGCGCCGGTGAAGCGCAGCAGCCGCTCGGCGGTGACCGGGTTGGCCGGGTCGGTGCCGGGCACCTGCCATGACGTCAGATAGCGGTTGACGTCCTCGTCGAGGTCGATCACCCCGTCCTTGGCGAGCCGCAGCACCCCGAGCGCGGTGACGTGCTTGCTGATCGACCCGGCCGGGAAGAGCGTGTCCGGAGTGACCGGCTCGTCGCCGCCGGCCCGCGTGACACCGTAGGACCGGATCTCGGCGACCTCGCCGTCCCGGATGACCGCGACCCCGACGCCGGGCACCGCGTGCTCCGCCATCACCGCCTCCGGAGAGGGCAGTTCGGCGGGCTTCTCCGACACCACCCGCAGCCCCAGCGCGTCCTGATGGGCCATCACCATACGCAGCGCCTCGGCGAGCGCGTCCGGATCGGCCGGCGGCTCGGTCCGCGCGGGCGCCGGTTCGACCGCCGCGGCGAGTTCGGCCAGCGTCTCGTTCTCGTACAGCGTGCTCAGCGACAGCACCAGGCCCGCCTTGCGCGCCGCGGAGATCACCGGGAGCACCCGGATGGAGTCGCCGCCGAGCCCGAAGAAGCTGTCGTCCAGGCCGACCCGCGGGGCGCCGAGCACCTGGCACCAGACGTCCGCGAGGAGACGCTCGGTGTCGGTGCGGGGCGCCCGGTAGGGGACCCCGGAGGCCGGGCCCGCCCGGTCCGGGGCGGGCAGCGCCGCCCGGTCGACCTTGCCGGACACGGCCAGCGGCAGCGCCTCCAGGGTGAGGAAGAGCTGCGGGACCATGTAGGCGGGCAGCAGGGTGCGCAGGTGCTCCACCAGTTCGGCCTGGGCGGGCGCGGCGCCCGGCGCGGGCACCACGTAGGCGACCAGCCGGCGGTCACCGGGCGCGTCCTCGCGGGCGAGGACCACCGTCTCCTGGACCCCGGGTGCGCGCAGCAGGGCCGCCTCGATCTCGCCCAGCTCCACGCGGTAGCCGCGGATCTTGACCTGGCCGTCGCCGCGCCCCAGGAACTCCAGGCTGCCGTCGGGACGGAACCTGGCCAGGTCCCCGGTCCGGTACAGCCGGCTGCCCGGCGTTCCCGAGAAGGGGTGCGGCACGAACTTCTCCGCGGTCAGCGCGGGACGCCCCAGGTAGCCGCGGGCCACGCCCGCACCGCCGAGGTACAGCTCGCCGACCGTACCGACCGGAACCGGCTCCATCGCGGCGTCCAGCACGTACACCTGGGTGTTGGCGACGGGCCGGCCGATCGGCACCGGGCGGGCGGGGTCGTCGGCGGCGGTCGCGTCGTGCACGACACAGCCGACGACGGTCTCCGTGGGCCCGTACTCGTTGATGATCCGGGCGTTCGGCGCGACCCGCCGCCAGGCGGCGACGCTCTCGGCCTTCATCTCCTCGCCGCCCACCACGAAGGTGCGCACCGAGTCGATGCCGCCCGCCTCGCCGACCTCGGTGGTGACCAGGTCGAGATGGGCCGGGGTGATCTTCACGATGCTGAAATCGCCCTCTGCCCGCAGCAGTTCGGGCAGCGCCTCCTGGCCCCGGTCGCCCGGTACGACCACCACGTCCCGGCCCGCGATCAGCGGCAGCAGGAAGCTGGGCACGGCCAGGTCGAACGCGATCGAGCCGAACATCGGGGCGCCGTGCCCGCCGTCCATGCCGTAGTGACCGAGCGCCCAGTCCAGGTAGTTGGCCAGCCCGTGGTGGGTGACCAGGACGCCCTTGGGCCGGCCCGTCGAGCCCGAGGTGTAGATGGTGTACGCCAGGTCGTCCCCGGCCACCGGCGCGTGCGGGGCGTGGCCGGGCCGCCGCGCGATCGCCGCCGCGTCGCGGTCGGCGCACACCACGCGGGCCCCGGTCGCGGGCAGACCGTCCAGCCACCGCTCCTGGGTGACGAGTACCGGAGCCGCGCTGTCGGTGAGCTGGTGGGCGAGCCGTTCGGCGGGCGCCTCCGGGTCGAGCGGCAGATAGGCCGCACCGGCCTTGAGCGCGCCCAGCACCGCGACCAGCTGGTCGACGCCCCGTTCCGCGAGCACGCCCACGAAGTCCCCTCGGCGCACGCCGAGTTCGAGCAGGTGGTGGGCCATCCGGTTGGCCGCCGCGTCCAGTTCGCCGTACGTCGTCGTGCGTTCGCCGACGACCACCGCGACCGCGTCGGGAGCCGCCGCCGCCCGCTCGGCGATCCGGTGGTGGACGGGACGGCCGTCGAAGACGGTGCCAGCGTCGCCGGACCACGCCCCCAGCAGCCGTTCCCGCTCGCCCTCCGGCAGGTACACCGCCCGCGCGTCACCGTCGAGGTCGTCGACGACGGCGTCCAGGACCGCCCGGTACATGGCGCCGAGGCGTTCGGCCTCGGCGCGGGTCATGACCCGGGTGTTGGTCAGCAGCCCCAGCTCACCGGCCAGCGTGGTGACGGCCAGGTCGAACTCGGTGCCGCCCTCGCGGACGCTGCTGCTCATGTCCATGAGGTCGGTGTCGACCTGCCGGAAGTCCAGGTAGTTGAAGAAGACGTCGATGAGACGGCCGTTGCCGGCCTCCCGCTGGACCTCCGGCATCGGGAAGCGGCGGTTGGGCCACAGCGCCGTCTCGGTCGCGAACACCTGCCGGATCAGTTCCCGCCAGGTGCGCGCACCGCGCCGGAAGCCGATCGGCAGCGTGGTCAGGTACATACCGATGACCTGCTCGGCGCCGGGCGCCTCGGGACGGGCGTCGCACACCAGACCGCTGTGGAAGGCGTCCTCCTCGGTGAGCTGGCTCAGCACCTTCAGGTGCGCGGCCAGCAGCACGCTCTTGACCGGCACGTCGGCCGCCCGCGCCGCGTCGCGGATCCGGTCCTGGATGTCGTGCAGCGACACCTCGACCGAGAAGGTCCGCGGCTCGGTGCCCGGTTCCGGCTCCTCGCCCCAGGCCGCCGGCAGCGCGAACCTGGTGTGCCGGCCGACGACGTCCTTCCAGTAGCCGCGCTCCTCCGCCGAGGCCAGCGACTCAAGTTCCCCCGCGATGAAGTCCGCGAAGCGGACCTCGGGCCGCTCCGGGTCCACGGGCCGACGGCCCGCGCGCAGCTCACCATAGGCGGTGAGCACCTCCATCCAGATGTTGTAGTGGCTCCAGCCCTCGATGATCGTGTGGTTGAGGCTGATGAACAGCCGCCAGCCGTGATCGCTGAAGGCGGCGGCGAGCCGCAGCAGCGTCGGCCGGGTCACGTCGAACGGGTTCTCCTGCTCGGCCGTGCTGATCTCCGCGACCCGCGCGGCCACCTCGTCCGGACCGAGCCCGCTCAGGTCGTGCACGGCCACCGGCATCTCGGCCCGCGCGTACACCAGCTGCATGGGCACGGAGTACGTGTCCAGGTCGAGACCGGTGCGCAGCGCCTCGTGCCGGGCGGTGACGATCTGCGCCGCCTCGTACAGCGCGTCGGCGTCGAACGGGTGCCCGTCCTTGATGTCGAACGACGTGGTGTGGTGGTAGGTGCCGGTGCCCGTGGCGCTCAGCTGCTCCACCAGCATGCCGGTCTGCAGCTGCGACAGCGGATAGGCGTCGGTGACCGTGTCCGGCAGCAACGCCCGGTCCTCGGCCCCGATCAGCGCGAACGGCTCGACGTAACGCAGCTCGTCCGCCGCCCGCCCGGCGCCGGCCGCGGCCAGCCGGGCGATCGTCCGCTGCTCGAACACGTCGCCCACCGTCACCTGGAAGCCGGCGGTGCGCAGCGCACCGACCAGGGTGACCGCCCGGATCGAGTCGCCGCCGAGGTTGAAGAAGCTCTCCTCCACGCCGACCCGGTCGAGTCCGAGGACCTCCTGCCACACCCCCGCCATGCGCCGTTCGTCGTCCGTGCGCGGCGCCGTGAACTCCCGCACGGCGGCGAACGCGGCGTCGTCGGGCACCGGCAGCGCCCGGACGTCGAGCTTGCCGTGCGCGGTCAGCGGCAGCCGCTGAAGGGCCACGAAGGCGGCCGGGACCATGTACTCCGGCAGCAGGTTCACCAGGTGCTCGCGCAGCTCCGCGGGCGAGGGCGCCGCACCGGGGGCGGCGACCGTGTACGCGACCAGCCGCTTGTCACCCGGAGCGTCCTCACGCAGGCTCACGGCGGCGGCGTCCAGCGCGGGATGAGCGTGCAGGGCCGTCTCGATCTCTCCCAGCTCGATCCGGTGCCCGCGCAGCTTCACCTGGTGGTCGGCGCGACCGAGGAACTCCAGGGTGCCGTCCGGCAGCCAGCGCACCAGGTCGCCCGTGCGGTACATCCGCTCCCCGGGCGCCCCGAACGGGTTCGGCACGAACCGCTCGGCGGTGAGCCCGCCCCGGCCGTGGTAGCCGCGGGCCGTCCCCGCGCCGCCGACGCACAGTTCACCCGGCACGCCCCGCGGCACCAGCCGCAGCTCGGCGTCGACGACGTACGCGGTCGAAGCGTGCACCGGACGGCCGATCGGCACCGAACCCGCCCGCTCGCCGAGCGCGGAGATCACCTGGACCGCCGAGAAGGTGGTGTTCTCCGTCGGGCCGTACATGTTCACCAGCCGCTCGGGCGCCCCGGCCCGCAGCAGCTCGCGGACAGTGGTGACATCTCCGGCCTCGCCGCCGAAGCCGACCGTGCGCAGCCGGCCCAGCGTCCCGGGCACCGTCCGGGCCACGTGGTTGAAGAGCGAGGTGGTCAGGAACAGCGTGGTGATGCCGCGCTCCTCGACGGCCGCCGCCAGCGCCTCGGTCTCCAGGACGGTGTCCCGGTCCAGGATCTCCAGCCGCGCCCCGTTGAGCAGGGCGCTCCAGATCTCCGCCGTGGCCGCGTCGAAGGACACGCTGGAGGCGTGGGCGACCACGTCGTCCGGCCCCACCTGGAGGCTCGCGTCCTCGGTGACGGTCCGCACCACACCCCGGTGGGTGATCATCGTGCCCTTGGGGGTGCCCGTGGAGCCGGAGGTGTACATCACGTAGGCCAGCTGGTCCGGGTGGACCGGGGCGAAGCCGTGCGGAGGCACCTCGGTGTCCGCGCCGGTGGCCGGGACGACCGTCCCGCCCCAGCCCTCCGGTGCCACGTCCGCGCGCCCGTCGGTGACCAGCAGGCCGGCGCCCGAGTCGCGCAGCATGAACTCCTTGCGCTCGTCCGGATAGGCCGGGTCCACCGGCAGATAGGCGGCGCCCGTCTTCAGCACCGCGAGCAGCGCCACCGGCAGCACCGCGGAGCGGTCCATACCGACCGCGACGACCGCCCCGGGCACCGCCCCGGCCTGCCGCAGCCGCGCCGCCAACCGGTCGGTGCGGGCGTCCAGTTCGGCGTAGGTCAGCACCGTGTCCCCGTACGAGACGGCCGGGTGTCCGGGCCGGTTCGCCGCCTGCTCGGCGAAGAGACCGACCACGGTGCCGGTGTCCCGGCCCGCGGACCCGGTGCCCCATGCGAGCAGCAGCTCCGCCTCGCCCGACGGCAGCGGCGCGACGGCCTCGCCGTCGGCGTCGGCGGCCATCGCCAGGACCGTCGCCCGGTACATCGAGGCGATCCGCTCCGCCTCGGCGCGGCCGAGCACCCCGGTGTGCGTGGTCAGGCTCAGCCGGCCGCCGGTGGTGGTGACGATCAGTGCGAACTCGGTGGCGGCCGCGCCGTCGCTCGCCCCCGCGTCGATCTCCCCGCTGTCCAGGTGCCGGTAGTCCTGGTAGTTGAACGTGACGTCCACCAGGCGGCGCCCGTCCGCGTCCCGCTGCATCGCGGGCAGCGGATAGCGGCGGTGCGGCCAGTCGGCCGCCTCGCGCCGGTACACCTGTGCCACCAGCTCCCGCCAGCTGCGGGCGCCGCGGTCGAAGGCGAACGGCACGGTGTTGAGGTGCATGCCGAGCACCCGCTCGGCGCCCACGGCCTCGGGCCGGGCATCGGTGGCCAGACCGGCGCTGAACCGCTCCTGCCCGGTGAGCCGGGCGAGCACCGCCAGATGGGCGGCGTGCAGTACGGCCTTCATCGACGCCCGTGCCCGGCCCGCCAGGTCCCGCAGCCCGGCCTCGACGTCCGCGAACGGCACCCGCACGGTGAACGTCTCGGGCTCGGCGGTGTCGTCGCCGAGGTCCGCGGGCAGCTCGAACGGCTCGTAGTCGGCGGTGACCGCCAGCCAGTGCGCACGGTCCTCCCCGCCGACCAGCGACTGGAGCTCACCGGCCACGAAGTCGGCGTAGCGCACTCCGGGCGCGCTCCACTCGCCGGGCCCGCCGGTGTCCCGGAACGAGCGGTACAGGTCGAGCAGCTCGGCCACCATCGAGTGGTGGCTCCAGCCCTCCGTGATCGCATGGCTCTGGGTGAGCCCGAGCCACCACGCCCGCTCGTCCTCCAGCAGCACCGTGACCCGCAGCAGCGAGCGGGCGTCGGCGGGGAACGGGGTGGACCGCTCGGCGGCGACGAAGTCCGCCACGGCCGCCGCGCGCGCGGACTCGTCGAGACCGCGCAGATCGCGCTCGGCGACCGTCAGCCCGGCCTCGCGGTGCACCAACTGAAGCGGCTGCGAGAAACCGGTGAGCGCGAAGGAGGTGCGCAGCACCTCGTGCCGCGCGGCCAGTTCGGTCACCGCGGCCCGCAGCGCGTCGAGGACCGGCGGTCGCTCGTCGAGCACCCGGAACGCGCTGACGTTGACGTACTTCAGCGCCTCGGCGTCGGCCAGCTGCTCCACCAGGATGCCGAGCTGAGCCTGGGAGACCGGGTAGGCGTCGGCCAGACCGGTGGGCAGGGCCGCCCGGTCCGCCTCGCCGACCAGCGCGAACGGCCGCACGCCCACGAAGGCGGTGCCGCCGTCCCGGCCCGAGGTGTCCAGCGCGGCCAGCCCGGCGATCGTCCGGGCGTCGAAGACGTCCCGCACGGTCACGGCGAACCCGGCCGTGCGCAGCGCGCCCACCAGGGCGACCGCACGGATCGAGTCGCCGCCCACGTCGAAGAAGCTGTCCTCGACGCCGGGCGCGTCCAGTCCCAGCACCTCGGCCCACACCTCGGCGACACGCCGCTCCCGGTCCGTCCGCGGCGCGACGTGCTCCTGCCGTCCCGCGAGCGCGGACCAGTCCGGTGCGGGCAGCGCCTTGCGGTCCACCTTGGTGTTCGAGATCAGCGGAATCCGCGCCAGCTGCGTGAACGCCGCCGGGACCATGTACTCCGGCAGCCGGGCACGGCAGTACGCGGCCAGCTCGGCCGGCGCCGGCAGGGCGTCCTCCGCGGGCACGGCGTACGCGGCGATCCGCGGGTCGCCCGGAGCGGTGGAGTCGGTCACCACCGCCGCCTGGAGGATCGCCGGGTGTGCGTTCAGCACGGCCTGGATCTCGCCCAGCTCGACCCGGTAACCGCGGATCTTCACCTGGTCGTCGACCCGGCCCAGGAACTCGATGCCCCCGTCGGCCAGCATCCGGCCCATGTCACCGGTCCGGTACAGGCGGCCGCCGGGCGCGCCGAACGGGTCCGGCAGGAACCGCTCGGCGGTCAGCGCGGGCCGGTTGAGATAGCCCCGGCTGACCTGCGGCCCGCCGATGTACAGCTCGCCCGGCACACCGGCCGGCACCAGGTGCCCCTCCCGGTCCAGGACGTGCACCCGGGTACCCGGCAACGGCAGCCCGAGCGGGATCGCCGGAGCGCTCAGATCGGCCTCGGTGATGCGGTGGTGGGTCACCTGCACGGTCGCCTCGGTCGGCCCGTACAACTCCACGAGCTGCGGCTCATCGAGCCCGAACCGATCGATCCAGGGGGCGAGCGCGGCACCCGTGTGCTTCTCGCCACCGAAGAACATCGCCCGCAGCGGCACCCGCCCGAGCCGTTCGTCGCCCCCTTCGGCGGCGGCACAGACGCCGCGGAACGCCGACGGGCTGTTCAGCAATACCGTGAACCGCTCCGCGACCGCCAGGTCCAGCAGGGCGTCCGGGTCCCGGGCGGTGTCCGCGTCGACCACCACCAGCCGGCTGCCGTGCAGCAGCGCCGCCCACAGCTCGAACACCGAGACGTCGAAGGCGAAGCTGTGCACCAGCGGCCACACATGCCGCTCGTCCAGCGGGAACCGCTCCGCGGTGGCCCGTATCAGCCGCAGCACATTGGCGTGGCTCACCCCGATGCCCTTCGGGACACCCGTGGACCCCGACGTGTAGATCACGTACGCCAGCTGCCCCGGGTCCGTGACCTGCTCCACGGCCGTGCCGGGGAGGGCGTCGAGCAACCGCTCGTCCGCGCCGTCCAGGACGATCAGCGCACCGCCGTGCGCGGACTCGGCGACCGCGAGGTGCTCGGCCTCCGTGATGACCACCTTCGGCCCGAGGTCCTCCACCATGGTGGCCAGCCGGGCGGCCGGCTGCGCCGGGTCGAGCGGCAGATAGGCCGCACCGGCCTTCAGCACGCCCAGCAGCGACGGCACGAGCCCCGCGCCGCGGCCCAGGCACAGCCCCACCACCGACTCGGCGCCGACGCCGAGTTCACGCAGCCGGTGCGCGATGCGGTTGGCACGGGCCTCCAGCTGCGCGTAGCTCAGCGTCTCGCCGCCCGCGGTCACCGCGCCCGCCTCGGGCCGGAGCGCGGCCTGCCGCGCGAACAGCCCGTGCAGGGTGTCCGTGACCGGCCCGGACGCGACCGCCTCGACGGACGCCACCGCCCGGTCCGACGCCGGCAGGAAGGTGCCCCGGGCGTCGCCGTCCGGATCGGCCGCCATGGCCTCCAGCACCAGCCGGTACATCTCGGCGAGCCGGGCCGCCTGCTCCCGGCGGAGGTGACGGGTGTCCGTGCGCAGCCCGAGATGGCCACCGCGGGCCACCACGGCCAGCGGGAACTCCGTCGAGCCGATGCCGACGCTCGCCTCCTCGTCCACCACCGCGGTGTCCACCTGGTGGAAGTCGAGGTAGTTGAAGACCGTGGACAGCAGCCGGTTGCCGCCCGCCGTCCGCTGGATGGCGGGCAGCGGGTACCGGCGGTGCGCCCACAGCTCCGCCTCCTGCCGGAAGACCTGGCTCACCAGCTCCCGCCAGGTCCCGGCCGTACGGTCGTACGGGAACGGCACGGTGTTCAGATGCATGCCCACGACCCGGTCGGCGCCCGGGAGTTCGGGCCGCGCGTCGAAGGCGAGCCCGGCGAAGAACGACTCCTCCTCCGTGAGCTGCGCGAGCACCTTCAGGTGCGCGGCGAGGACGACGCTCTTCGGCGAGGCACCGGCCGCGGTCGCCAACTCCCGCAGCCGCGGCTCCAGGTCGTGCATCGGCACGTGCACCTGGTACGTCTCGTACGACTCCGCGTCGGCACCCCGCGGATCGCCCCACGGCGACGGCAGTTCGAAGCCGGCGTGGTCGGTGACCATCGCCTGCCAGTACGCCTGGTCCTGCGCGTCGTCCAGGGAGGCCAGCTCCGCGGCGACGAAGTCCGCGTACCGGCTCGGCGTGGGCCGCGCGGGCTCGAACTCTCCGTGCCGCGCGAACCGGTGGTACAGCTCGACCAGTTCGGCCATCACCGAGTGGTAGCTCCAGCCCTCCAGGATCGGATGCGCGTGGGTGAGCACCAGCCACCACGACTCGTCGTCCTGGAGCACCGCACGCGCCCTGAGCAGCGGCGGCCGGGCCAGGTCGAACGGTGTCGCGCTCTCCTCCTCGTTCACCGTACGCAGCGCGGCCGCGAACGCGTCCCCGTCCAGCGCACTGAGATCCGTGACCGTCACCGGATGCGTCACGGCGCCGTGCACCAGCTGGAGCGGCCGGGAGTACCCCGTCAGGTCGAAGCCGGTGCGGAGGATTTCGTGGCGGGTGATGAGTTCGTCGGTGGCGTGTTGGAGTGCGGTGGGGTCGAGGGGGTGGTTGTCGCGGATGCGGAAGGCGTCGACGTTGTGGTAGGCGGCGCGTTCGGTGCCGAGGGACATTTCGACGAGCATGCCGAGCTGGACCTGGGAGACGGGGTAGGCGTCGGTGACGTCTGCGGGGAGCTGGTTCCGGTCCTGGTCGTCGATCAGCTCGAAGGGCTGGACGTAGTGGTCGGTTTCGGCGGGGTTGTCGTGTGTGTCGAGGTGGTGGGCGAGTTCGGCGATGGTGCGGTGCTCGAAGATGTCCTGGACGGCGACCTGGAAGCCGGCGGAGCGGATGGCGCCGACGAGGACGATGGCCCGGATGGAGTCGCCGCCGAGGTCGAAGAAGCTGTCCTGGACGCTGACCTGCTCCAGTCCGAGCGCGGCTGCCCAGGCGTCGGCGATCTTCTTCTCGGCTTCGGTGCGGGGTGCGACGTACTCGGCCTGGGGCACGACCTCGGGGGCGGGCAGGGCCTTGCGGTCGAGTTTGCCGGCGGTGTTCAGGGGCCAGGCGTCGAGTTCGACGAAGGCGCCGGGGACCATGTAGTCGGGGAGGGTTTCGCGCAGGTGGGCGCGGAGTTCGTGGTGATCGGCCGTGCCGTTGGGGATGAGGTATCCGACGAGCCAGGTGTCGCCCGTGTCTTCGGTGCGGGCGATGACGGCGGCGTCCTTGACGCTGGGGTGGGTGAGGAGCCGGGATTCGATCTCGCCGAGTTCGATGCGGTAGCCGCGGATCTTGACTTGGTGGTCGGTGCGGCCGAGGAATTCGAGGGTTCCGTCGGGCATGCGGCGGGCGAGGTCGCCGGTCTTGTAGAGGCGGGTGCCGGCGGGGCCGAAGGGGTCGGGGGCGAAGCGTTCCGCGGTCAACCCGGGGCGGCCGAGGTAGCCCTGGGCGACGCCGTCTCCGGCGATGCACAGTTCGCCGACGACGCCGACCGGTACCGGCTCCATGTGGGTGTCGAGGATGTACAGCTGGGTGTTGTCGATGGGGGCGCCGATGGAGATGTGTGTCGGATCGGCGGGGACGTCCCAGGTGGTGGACCAGATGGTGGTCTCGGTCGGGCCGTACACGTTCACGAGACGCGCCACACGGGACCGCAGCTCACGGGCGAGTTCCAGGGGAAGCGCTTCGCCACCCACGAGTGCTGTGACGGAGGTGGTGCGGAATCCGGATTCGAGCAGGAGCTTCCATCCGGAGGGGGTGGCCTGGACGTGGGTGACGTGCTCGGTCTCGATGAGGTCGGTCAGGCTCTGGCCGGACTCGGCGATGACGACGCGGTGGCCTCCGATTAGCGGCAGGTACAGCTCAAGGCCGGAGATGTCGAAGGACACGGAGGTGGACGCGAGCCATGACTCCGTTGTCTGCGACGGTCCGAGCACGCGCCGGATGCCGGTGAGGAGGTTGCCCAGGGCCGCGTGGCTGATCTGGACGCCCTTGGGGCGGCCGGTCGATCCTGAGGTGTAGAGGACGTATGCCACGGCCGCCGGGTCGACGGGGCGGGGCGCCAGCGGTTCGGCCGTGGTGCCCTCTTCCATCAGGACATGAGTGCCCTGGTGGATCTGTGCAGCCGTCTCGTGCAGGTTTTTCTGGGTGAGCAGGACGGCGGGTGCGGCGTCCTTGATGATCCCGGTCAGGCGTCCTGCGGGGTGTGCGGCGTCCAGGGGGAGGTACGCGGCGCCGGTGCGCTGAACGGCGAGCAGGGCGACGAGGAGATCGACGCTCCGCTCCAGCAGGACGGCGACGACGTCACCCGCGCACACACCCGCTGCGGCCAGCGACCCGGCCAACCGGGCGGAACGGTCGTCCAGTTCGGCGTACGTGAGCGACACGCCACCGGACGTGACCGCCACCGCGTCCGGCACCGCGACGGCCTGCTCGGCGAACAACTCCAGTACACAACGGGCTGGTTCATCCGTCGCGGTGTCGTTCCAGCGGGCGACGACGTGCACATGCTCCTCGTCGGGGAGACGGGTCGCCAGCGCGTCGCCGTCCGGGTCGGCGGCCATCGCCTCCAGCACCAGCCGGTACATCGCGGCGATCCGCTCCGCGTTCACCCGCGAGAGGGCGTTGCCGTCGGCGGTCAGCATCAGGTGACCGGCCAGTGTGGTGACGGCGAGCGGGAACTGGGACGTGGTGTCGCCCTGTTCCGCGCCGACCTCGATCAGGCCGGTGTCGACCTGGTGGTAGTTCTGGTAGGTGAACAGCACCTCGACCGCTGGCCGACCGGCCTCGGTCAGTCGTTGGATGGACGGCAGCGGGTAGCGGCGGTGTTCCCACAGGTCCATCTCCTGCTCGAAGACCTGGCGCACCAGCCGCGTCCAGGTGGGCGCGCCGCGCCGGTGTGCGAACGGCACCGTGTTGAGGTGCATGCCCAGCACCTTCTCCGCGCCCAGGAGTTCGGGACGGGCGTCGAAGACCAGGCCGGCCGAGAAGGACTCCTCCTCGGTGAGCTGACTCATCACCTTCAGGTGGGCGGCCAGGAGCACGCTCTTCATGGACACGCGGGCCCGCTCGGCGAGCGCCCGAAGACCGTCGTCCAGGTCGCCGTACGCGACCGGCAGCCGGAAGGAGTCCGCCATGGTCTCCTCGCCCCAGCCCGCCGGAAGGGCGACGGCGGGGTGCTCGGCGACGATCCGCTGCCAGTACGCACGGTCGCCGTCGTCCTCCAGGGACTCCACCTCGCCCGCGATGAAGTCGGCGAACCGGACCCCGGTGGCCTCCCGGCCGGCGTCCGGGTCCTGGCCGTCGCGCACCGAGCGGTAGACGTCCAGGAGCTCCATCAGCAGCGAGTGGTGGCTCCACCCCTCCAGGATGATGTGGCTGTGGGTCAGCGCGAGCGACCAGCAGTCGGCACTCTCGACCAGACCCGCGACCCGCAGCAGCGGTGCCGCGCCCAGGTCGAACGCAGTGTCCTCCTCGCGCCTGACGAACGCGCGCACGGCGTCCCGCGTGGCCGTCTCGTCCAGGGCGGTGAAGTCCTCGAAGGCGACCGGCACTTCGGCGTCTCCGTGCACCAGCTGCATGGGCACGGAGAAGCCGGTCAGGGCGAGGGACGTCCGCAGGATCTCGTGCCGGGCGACGACCGTGCGGGCCGCCGCTTCCAGCGCCTCGCGGGAGAACGCGTGCCCGTCCCGGACGCGGAACGACGTGACGCGGTGGTAGTCGTCACCCGCGTTCTCGAGGAGCACCTCGACCGCCATGCCCGTCTGGACCTGCGAGAGCGGATAGGCGTCCGCCAGTCCCTCGGGTATTCGATCGCGGTCCTCAGCGGGGACCAGGGCGAAAGGGGCGGTCCCCGCCTCCTTCGAACCGGCGGCCTCGGTGGCGGCTTCGGGCTCGGCCTGCTTCTGCTGGAGCAGCGCGAGCAGGTCGGCCACCGACGTGTTCTCGGAAAGGCCACCCGACGCGAGGTCGATACCAGCCGCACGGAGCGCCCCGGTGAGCGCCTCCGCCGCGTCGGCGGTTGCCGTACGGGAGTCCTTCTCCGTCGGTGACACGCTCTCCTCCTGAGGTGCTTGAGCCGCGAGATGGCGGGCCAACTCCGCGACGGTCTGGTACGTGAAGATCGTCCGAACGGTCAGGCTGTAGCCGATCGCCTTGAGCGCACCGACGAGCGACACCGCGCGGATCGAGTCGCCGCCGAGGTCGAAGAAGCTGTCCTCGACACCGACTCGCTCCAGCCCGAGAGCCGTCTCCCAGGCACCGGCGATCCTCGCCTCGTCATTTGTGCGCGGGGCTATATATGGCCTCTCCTCGCCCCGCTCGGGGGCGGGCAGGGCTTTGCGGTCGAGTTTGCCGGCGGTGTTCAGGGGCCAGGCGTCGAGTTCGGCGAAGGCGCCGGGGACCATGTAGTCGGGGAGGGTTTCGCGCAGGTGGGCGCGGAGTTCGTGGTGATCGGCCGTGCCGTTGGGGATGAGGTATCCGACGAGCCAGGTGTCGCCTGTTTCTTCGGTGCGGGCGATGACGGCGGCGTCTTTGATGCTGGGGTGGGTGAGGAGCCGGGATTCGATTTCGCCGAGTTCGATGCGGTAGCCGCGGATTTTGACTTGGTGGTCGGTGCGGCCGAGGAATTCGAGGGTTCCGTCGGGCATGCGGCGGGCGAGGTCGCCGGTCTTGTAGAGGCGGGTGCCGGCGGGGCCGAAGGGGTCGGGGGCGAAGCGTTCCGCGGTGAGGGCGGGGCGGCCGAGGTAGCCCTGGGCGACGCCGTCTCCGGCGATGCACAGTTCGCCGACGACGCCGACGGGGACGGGTTCCATGTGGGTGTCGAGGATGTACAGCTGGGTGTTGTCGATGGGGGCGCCGATGGAGATGTGTGTCGGGTCGGCGGGGACGTCCCAGGTGGTGGACCAGATGGTGGTCTCGGTCGGGCCGTAGACGTTCACCAGGCGCGCCACGTGTGAGCGCAGCGTCTGGGCCAGCTCGACCGGAAGTGCTTCGCCGCCGACGAGGGCTGTGACGGAGGTGGTGCGGAATCCGGATTCGAGCAGGAGCTTCCATCCGGAGGGGGTGGCCTGGACGTGGGTGATGTGCTCGGTCTCGATGAGGTCGGTCAGGTCCTGGCCGGACTCGGCGATGACGACGCGGTGGCCTCCGATTAGCGGCAGGTACAGCTCAAGGCCGGAGATGTCGAAGGACACCGAGGTCGAGGCGAGCCAGGTTTCGGAACCGGTGGGTGCGCCGAGCACGCGCCGGATGCCGGTGAGGAGGTTGCCCAGGGCCCTGTGGCTGATCTGGACGCCCTTGGGGCGGCCGGTCGATCCGGAGGTGTAGAGGACATATGCCACGGCCGCCGGGTCGACAGGGCGGGGCGCCAGCGGTTCGGCCGAAGCCCCCTCCTCGACCAGCACACGCGTGCCCTGGTGAATCCCGTCCGCCCTCTCGCGCAGTGCCTCCTGCGTGAGCAGGACGGCGGGCGCGGCGTCCTCGATGATCCCGGTCAGGCGTCCTGCGGGGTGTGTGGCGTCCAGGGGGAGGTACGCGGCGCCGGTGCGCTGAACGGCGAGCAGGGCGACGAGGAGATCGACACCGCGCTCCAGCAGGACGGCGACGACGTCACCCGCGCCCACACCCAGCGACGCGAGGTGTCCCGCCAACCGGGCGCTTCTGTCGTCGAGTTCGGCGTACGTGAGCGACACGCCCCCGGACGTGACCGCCGGCGCGTCCGGCACCGCGATGGCCTGCTCGGCGAACAACTCCGGTACACAACGGGCCGGTTCGTCGGTGTCGGTGGTGTTCCACCGTCGCAGGACCACCTCCCGCTCACCGAGCGGCAGGTGGACCGCCTGCGCGTCACCGTCGAAGTCGGCGGCCATAGCCTCCAGCACCAGCCGGTACATCGCGGCGATCCGCTCCGCGTTCGCCCGCGACACCAGACGGCCGTCGGCGGTCAGGACGATGTAGCCGCCCCGGGTGGCGACCATCAGCGGGAACTCGGTCGGCACCTCGTCGATGTCGCCGAGTTCGTCGACCTCTTCGCCGTCGACCTTGCTGAAGTCCTGGTAGTTGAAGTAGACGTCCAGCAGCCGGCTGCCACCCGAGTCGCGCTGGATGGCGGGCAACGGGTAGCGGCGGTGCGGCCACAGCTCGGTCTCCTGCTCGAAGACCTGGGTGACCAGCTCCCGCCAGGTGGCGGCCCGCCCCGACTCGAAGGGGAACGGGATCGTGTTGAGGTGCAGACCGTAGACGCGGTCGGCGCCCCGCAGCTCCGGACGTGTGTCGCAGACCAGACCGGTGTGGAAGGCGGTCTCGCTCGTCAGCTGGCTCATCACCTTCAGGTGCGCCGCCAGGAGCACGCTCTTCATCGACACCCGGGCCCGCCCGGCGAGCGCCCGCAGCCGCTCGTCCAGATCCCGCAGCTCGATCGGGAAGCGGTGGGCGGTACCGGCGGCGACCGAGTCGTCACCCCAGCCGGCCGGCACGGTCAGCGTGGTGTGATCGCCGACGACGCGCCGCCAGTAAGACTCGTCCGACCCCCCGGCGACGGATGCCTGTTCGGCCGCGATGAAGTCGGCGAAGCGGCTGCCACCGCTCGCCGCCGGCGTGAGGTCCCGGCCGTCCCGGAAGGCGCGGTACAGGTCCAGCAACTCGGTGAGCAGAGCGTGGTAGCTCCAGCCCTCCAGGATCGGATGCGCGTGGGTGAAGACGAGCTGCCACTCGTTCTCGTCGGCACTCGCCAGAGCGTTGACCCGGATCAGCGGCGGGACCGCGGGGTCGAACGGAGTGGCGCGCTGCTCGTTCTCGCACTCACCGTTGTCCGGAGCGCCGACGACGACCCGCGAGTCCGCGGTCTCGTGCACGAGTTGCAGCGGTTCCGAGTAGCCGGTGAGGTCGAAGCCGGTGCGGAGGATTTCGTGGCGGGTGATGAGTTCGTCGGTGGCGTGTTGGAGTGCGGTGGGGTCGAGGGGTTGGTTGTCGCGGATGCGGAAGGCGTCGACGTTGTGGTAGGCGGCGCGTTCGGTGCCGAGGGACATTTCGACGAGCATGCCGAGCTGGACCTGGGAGACGGGGTAGGCGTCGGTGACGTCTGCGGGGAGCTGGTTCCGGTCCTGGTCGTCGATCAGCTCGAAGGGCTGGACGTAGTGGTCGGTTTCGGCGGGGTTGTCGTGTGTGTCGAGGTGGTGGGCGAGTTCGGCGATGGTGCGGTGTTCGAAGATGTCCTGGACGGCGACCTGGAAGCCGGCGGAGCGGATGGCGCCGACGAGGACGATGGCCCGGATGGAGTCGCCGCCGAGGTCGAAGAAGCTGTCCTCGACACTGACCTGCTCCAGTCCGAGCGCGGCTGCCCAGGCGTCGGCGATCTTCTTCTCGGCTTCGGTGCGGGGTGCGACGTACTCGGCCTGGGGTACGACTTCGGGGGCGGGCAGGGCCTTGCGGTCGAGTTTGCCGGCGGTGTTCAGGGGCCAGGTGTCGAGTTCGATGAAGGCGCCGGGGACCATGTAGTCGGGGAGTTCCTCCCGCAGGTAAGTCCGCAACTCACCCTGGTCCACGGCATTGTTGGGGATCAGGTATCCGACGAGCCAGGTGTCGCCCGTGTCTTCGGTGCGGGCGATGACGGCGGCGTCCTTGACGGTGGGGTGGGTGAGGAGCCGGGACTCGATCTCGCCGAGTTCGATGCGGTAGCCGCGGATCTTGACTTGGTGGTCGGTGCGGCCGAGGAATTCGAGGGTTCCGTCGGGCATGCGGCGGGCGAGGTCGCCGGTCTTGTAGAGGCGGGTGCCGGCGGGGCCGAAGGGGTCGGGGGCGAAGCGTTCCGCGGTGAGGGCGGGGCGGCCGAGGTAGCCCTGGGCGACGCCGTCTCCGGCGATGCACAGTTCGCCGACGACGCCGACGGGGACGGGTTCCATGTGGGTGTCGAGGATGTACAGCTGGGTGTTGTCGATGGGTGCGCCGATGGAGATGTGTGTCGGATCGGCGGGGACGTCCCAGGTGGTGGACCAGATGGTGGTCTCGGTCGGGCCGTACACGTTCACGAGACGCGCCACACGGGACCGCAGCTCACGGGCGAGTTCCAGGGGAAGCGCTTCGCCGCCGACGAGGGCTGTGACGGAGGTGGTGCGGAATCCGGATTCGAGCAGGAGCTTCCATCCGGAGGGGGTGGCCTGGACGTGGGTGACGTGCTCGGTCTCGACGAGATCGACCAGGTCCTGCCCCGACTCGGCGATGACGACGCGGTGGCCTCCGACCAGCGGCAGGTACAGCTCAAGGCCGGAGATGTCGAAGGACACGGAGGTCGACGCCAGCCATGACTCCGTCGTCTGCGACGGTCCGAGCACGCGCCGGATGCCGGTGAGGAGGTTGCCCAGGGCCGCGTGGCTGATCTGGACGCCCTTGGGGCGGCCGGTCGATCCTGAGGTGTAGAGGACGTATGCCACGGCCGCCGGGTCGACGGGGCGGGGCGCCAGCGGTTCGGCCGAAGCCCCCTCCTCGACCAGCACACGCGTGCCCTGGTGAATCCCGTCCGCCGTCTCGCGCAGTGCCTCCTGCGTGAGCAGGACGGCGGGTGCGGCGTCCTCGATGATCCCGGTCAGGCGTCCTGCGGGGTGCGTGGCGTCCAGGGGGAGGTACGCGGCGCCGTTGCGCTGAACGGCGAGCAGGGCGACGAGGAGATCGACACCGCGCTCCAGCAGGACGGCGACGACGTCACCCGCGCCCACACCCAGCGACGCGAGGTGTCCAGCCAACCGGGCGGAACGGTGGTCCAGTTCGGCGTACGTGAGCGACACGCCCCCGGACGTGACCGCCACCGCGTCCGGCACCGCGACGGCCTGCCCGGCGAACAACTCCGGTACACAACGGGCCGGTTCGTCGGTGTCGGCGGTGTTCCACCGCCGCAGGACCACCTCCCGCTCACCGAGCGGCAGGTAAACCGCCTGCGCGTCACCGTCGAAGTCGGCGGCCATAGCCTCCAGCACCAGCCGGTACATCGCGGCGATCCGCTCCGCGTTCTCCTGCGACACCACCCGGCCGTTCGCCGTGACGATGACATGGCCGCCCCGGCTGGAGACGGTCAGCGGGAACTCGGTGGGGCTGTCGTCGATCGCGGCCTCGTGGTCGACCCGCTCGGTGTCGACCTGGTGGAAGTCCTGGTAGTTGAAGTAGACGTGCAGCAACTGACCGCTGCCGGCCAGCCGCTGCACGGCGGGCATGGGGTAGCGGCGGTGCGGCCACAGCTCGATCTCGGCGGCGAAGACCTGGGTGACCAGCTCCCGCCAGGTGGCGGCGCGGCCCGCCTCGAACGCGAACGGCAGCGTGTTGAGGTACATGCCGTAGACGCGGTCGGCACCGGGCAGTTCGGGACGGGCGTCGCAGACCAGACCGGTGTGGAAGGCGGTCTCGCTCGTCAGCTGGCTCATCACCTTCAGGTGCGCCGCCAGCAGCACGCTCTTCATCGACACCCGGGCCCGCCCGGCGAACGCCCGCAGCCGGTCCTCCAGGTCGGCGACCGGGACGGAGGCCTGGTAGGTGGCGCGGGGCGCGTCGGCGCCGTCGCCCCAGCCGGCCGGGACCTCCAGCGGCGCGTGGTCGGTGACGACCCGGCTCCAGTACTCCCGGTCGCCGTCGTCCTGCAGGGCCTGGAGCTCGGCGGCGATGAAGTCGGCGAACCGGGTGCCGGGCCGCTCCGGCTCCTCGACGGGTCGGCCGTCGCGGAGGGCGCCGTACACATCGAGGATCTCCATCAGCATGGAGTGGTGGCTCCACCCCTCCAGGACGGGGTGGCACTCGGTGATCGACAGCCACCAGCTGCCGTTGCCGGTGTCATGGGCGAACAGCCGCATGAGGGTGGGCACGGACAGGTCGAAGACGCGGGCGCGTTCGCGGGCCGTGTACACGCGAACGGCGTCCCTGATCTCGTCCTCGGTCAGGCCGTGCAGCGACTGGGTGCCCACGGGCATGTCCGCGATCTCGTGGACCAGCTGCATCGGGACGGAGTAGCCGGTCAAATCCAGTGACGTGCGCAGCGCCTCGTGGCGTGCCACGACGATCCGCGCGGCCTCGACCAGCGACGGGTGGTCGTAGGGACGCTCGTCGCGGATCCGGAAGCTCGTGACGTTGTGGTAGTTGTTCTGCCCGTTGTCGACGGACATCTCCAGCACCATGCCCGCCTGCACCTGCGACAGCGGGTAGGCGTCGGCCACCCCCTCCGGCAGCCGGGCCCGGTCCGCCGCGTCGATGAGCGCGAAGGGCCGTACCGGTTCGGGCACCACGGCGGGAGCGGGACGGCCGGTGAGCAGTTCGGCGAGGCGGGCGACCGTGCGGTACTCGAAGACGTCGCGGACGGTGATGTCGTGGCCGGCCGAGCGGATCGCGCCGACCAGGGCGACGGCCCGGATGGAGTCGCCGCCGACGTCGAAGAAGCCGTCGTCGACGCCCACCCTGTCCAGGCCGAGCACCTGGGCCCACACCTCGGCCAGCCGCTCCTCGGTGGGGGTGCGCGGGGCGGTGTAGGCGCCGCCGGCCCGGCGGGCGTCGCCGCTCGGGGCGGGCAGCGCGCGGCGGTCCAGCTTGCCGTTGGTGGTCAGCGGCAGCCGGTCCAGGGTGACGAAGGCGGCCGGGACCATGTACGACGGCAGCCGGGCGCCGAGGAGTTCACGCAGCTCGGCCGGCTCGTAGGAGGTCTCCGGGGCGAGCACCGTGTACGCGACCAGCTCCTTCTGGCCCGGGACGTCCTCGCGGAGCATGACCACGGCGTCACGGATGCCGTCAAGGTCCGTCAACGCGGCCTGGATCTCGCCGAGTTCCACACGGTAGCCGCGGATCTTGATCTGTCCGTCGGCGCGGCCGAGGAACTCCAGGGAGCCGTCGGGCAGACGGCGGGCGATGTCGCCGCTGCGGTAGAGACGGGAGCCGGGCGGCCCGAACGGGTCGGGCACGAAGCGCTCCGCCGTCAGCGCCGGGCGGCCCAGGTAGCCGCGGGCCACGCCGGGGCCCGCGACGTGGATCTCGCCGAAGACGCCGACGGGGACGGGCTCGCCCCAGGCGTCCAGGAGGTGCACCCTCAGGTCGCCGAGCGGGACCCCGATGGGGTTGCCCGCGTCGGGGCGCAGGTCGGTGGGGCCCACCCGGTAGTAGGTGGTGTGCACCGTGGTCTCGGTGATCCCGTACATGTTGAGCAGCACCGGACGGTCCAGGCCGAGCCGGTCCACCCACGGCTGGAGGTCCGGGACGTGGAGCTTCTCGCCGGCGAAGACGACGGCGCGCAGTCGCAGCCGGCCGACGCGTTCGTCGCCCTCGGCGGCCGCGGACACCAGCGCGCGGAACGCGGACGGCGTCTGGTTGAGCACGGTGACCCGCTGTTCCACCAGCAGGTCGAGGAATTCGTCAGGGGAGCGGGTCACCGCGGCGGGCACGACCACGAGCCGCCCGCCGTGCAGCAGCGCGCCCCACATCTCCCAGACGGAGACGTCGAAGGCGTAGCTGTGGAAGAGCGGCCAGACGTCCTCGGGGGAGAAGCCGTAGTGGCGGTCGGCGGTGGTCAGCAGCCGCAGCACATTGCGGTGGGTGAGGCAGACGCCCTTGGGGCGGCCCGTGGAGCCGGAGGTGTAGATGACGTAGATCAGCTGGTCGGGGTGGCCGGCCGCGGCCGGATCCGACTCCGGCAGCGCCGCCCATGCCGCGCTGCCGCGCTCCTGGTCGAGCACGACCAGCGGGCCGTCGTGGATGCCCCGCACCAGGGCCACGTGCGCGGACTCGGTCAGGACGGCGAGGGGCCCCGCGTCGCCGACGACATAGCCGAGGCGCTCGGCCGGGTTGGCCGGGTCCAGCGGCAGGTATCCGGCGCCGGACTTCAGGACGCCGAGGATCGCGGGGATCAGCTCGGGGCCGCGCTCCACGCAGATGCCCACGACCAGGTCGGGGCCCGCGCCGAGGGCGATCAGCCGGTGGGCGACGCGGTTGGCGCGGGCGTTCAGCTCGGCATAGGTGAGGGCCTGGCCGTCGGCGACGACCGCGATCGCGTCCGGGGTGGCCGCGGCCCGCGCCTCGAAGACCTCGTGGACGAGCCGGGGGTCGGCCGCCTCTTCGGTGAGCGGGTCGATGAGGACGGCGAGTTCGGCCTCGTCCACGACCGTCAGCTCGGACAGCCGGGCGTCAGGTGTGTCCGCCACGCCGTGCAGCAGGCGCACCAGGTGGCGGGCGAACCGGGCGGCGGTCGACCGGTCGAACAGCGCGGTGGCGTACTCGAACTGGCCCTGGAGCGAGCCGTCGGGGGACTCCTCGATCTGCAACTGGAGGTCGAACCGGGCCACCGAGGCGGGCACGGCGAAGGGCTCCACGCGCACGCCCGGCAGGTCGTAGGCGGCGGTACGGGACTCGTGCAGGGTGAAAGCGGCCTGGAACAGCGGGGTGCGCGACAGGTCCCGCTCGGGCTGGAGCTCGTCCACCAGCCGGGCGAACGGCGTCTCCTGGTGGTCGAAGGCGTCCAGGACGACGGAGCGGCCCCGCTCCAGCAGAGCGCTGAAACGGGGATCGCCGTCCCACACGGCCCGCATCACCAGGCTGTTGATGCCGTAGCCGATGAGCTGCTGCAACTCGGGGCGCGCTCGCCCGGAGACGACGGTGCCGACCGCGATGTCGGTGCTCGACGTGTACTTGGACAGCAGGGTCTGGTAGGCGGTCAGCAGCACCGTGAACAGCGTGGTGCGGTGGGCGGCGGCCAGCTCCCGCAGCCGTGCGGACAACGCGTCCGGCAGGGTGAACGTCTCGGTGGCGCCCGCCGTGTCCCGCACCGGGGGACGCGGCCGGTCGGTGGGCAGTCCGAGCGGGGCCACCCCGGCGAGCTGCCGCCGCCAGTAGTCGAGATGCGGGGCGAGCGCGGCGCCCTCCGTGCGCCCCGCCTGCCACTCGGCGTAGTCGGCGTACTGCACCTCCAGCGCGGGACCGGGCCGCTCGCCCCGGTAGCAGGCGCTGAGGTCGCGGGCGAAGATCTGGGTGGACCAGGCGTCGCAGGCGATGTGGTGGAAGAGCAGGGCGAGCACCCAGTCCTCGTCGTCCAGCCGGAACAAGTGCACCCGCAGCGGCCATTCGGCGCCCAGGTCGAAGGGCTCACGGGCGCGGGCGGCGGCCCGGGCGCGGGCCTCGGCCTCCCGCTCGGCGGCGGGCAGGGCACCGAGGTCGGTGGTGGTGAACGGCACGGGACCCGCGGGATCGACCAGCTGCACGGGCCGGCCGGCCACGAAGTCGTAGCGGGTGCGCAGGATCTCGTGCCGGGCGACGACCGCGTCCACGGCCCGGCGCAGCGCGGCCTCGTCCAGCGGGCCGGTCAGCCGCAGCGTCAGCGGGACGATGTACTCGTGGCTGTCCGGTTCGAGCCGCTGCAGGAACCACATCTGCTGCTGGCCCGGGGACAGCCGCAGCGGCTGCTCCCGGTCGGCGCGCGGGATCTCGGGCCGGCGCTGCTCGGTGGTGCGGCCCGCCAGCCGGCGCAGCAGTTCAGCGCGCAGGCGGTCGCCGGTGGAAGAGTGCTCTGCGCCGGTGGTCATGCGGAGTGCTCCTTGGTCTGCGAGGAGAGCGGAAGGTTCGGGGAGGACCCGTCGGTGTCGGCGCCGTCGAGTTCGGCCTGGACGAGTGCCTCGACGGCGCGGGCGAGCCGGGCCGGCGTGGGATCTTCGAAGAGGGCGCGCAGCGGCAGGGCGACCTGGAACTCGTTCTGGATCGCGGAGATCAGCCGGATGCCGAGGATGGAGTTGCCGCCGCTGTGGAAGAAGTCGTCGTCCATGCCGGGCTCCTGGCCGAGCAGGCCGGCCCACACGGCGGCGATCCGCTCCTCGACGATGTCGCGCGGACCGGTGTGCCCGGCCGCGGCGTCCGCGGCGGCGGGGTCGGGCAGCGCGGCCCGGTCGAGCTTGCCGTTGGGCGTCAGCGGTACGGCGTCGATCGCGACGAAGTCGGTGGGGACCATGTAGGCGGGCAGCGACCGGGCGCAGTGCTCGGTCAGTTCACCGGCCGACGGCGGCTGGGGTCCGGCGGGCACGGTGTACGCCGTCAGGCCCTGCCCGGCGAGGACGACGGCCTCGCGGACGCCGGGGTGGGCGACCAGGACCGACTCGATCTCGCCGGGTTCGACGCGGTGGCCGCGCACCTTGATCTGGTGGTCGACGCGGCCGCGGAACTCCACGGTGCCGTCCGGGAGCCGGCGGGCCAGGTCGCCGGTGCGGTAGAGGCGGTCGCCGGGCCGTCCGTAGGGGTCGGGCAGGAAGCGCTCGGCGGTCTGGCCGGGCCGGCCGGTGTAGCCGCGGGCGACTCCGGTGCCGCCCACGTACAGCTCGCCGACACCGCCGGGCGGCACCGGGCGCAGCCCGTCGTCGAGGACGTACATCGACATGCCGGGCAGCGGACGGCCGATGGGCACGGTGCCCTCGACCGGCTCGTCCACCGGGTGCACACAGGTGCCGACGGAGCACTCGGTGGGCCCGTACTCGTTGACGAGCCGGCCCGGCCCGAGCAGCCCCAGCCAGCGGGAGGCGGCCTCGCCGGGGAAGGCCTCGCCCGCCACCACGACCACCTCGGCCAGGCCGGCCGCCTGCTCGTCGGTGAGCTGGTGGGAGAGGATCTCCAGGTGGCCGGGGGTCAGCTTCAGGAAGCTGTAGGGGGCGTGCGCGGCGAGCGTGGCCCCGAGGTCGGCGAGGTCGAGCCCGGCGGGCAGCAGGTGCAGCGGCTGCCCGGCGGCCAGCGCCGCGTACAGGTTGGGTACGACCAGGTCGTAGGCGGTGGAGGAGAACAGGGCCGCGCCGGTGCCGCCGCGGCCGGCCAGGTCGCGGACCGCCCAGGCCACGTGGTTGGCCAGGCCGCGGTGCTCGACCCGGACCCCCTTGGGCCGGCCGGTGGACCCCGAGGTGAAGATCACGTAGGCGGTGGCCCGCGGATCGCTCCGGCGCGCGGGCGGCGCGGCCGGCAGCCGCCCCAGCAGCTCCCGGTCGCGGTCCAGGACCACGAGTTCGCCGGGGAACAGGTGCGCCACCCGGGCGCCGTGCGCCGCGGAGGTGATCAGCACGCCGGCGCCCGCGTCGGCGAGCATGGCGGCGACGCGCTCGGCGGGGTGCTCCGGGTCGAGCGGCAGGTACCCGGCGCCGGCCTTCCAGCTGCCGAGGAACGCGCCGATCAGGTCGGGGCCCCGGTCGAGCAGGACGCCGACCACGGACTCGCCGCCGACCCCGGAATCGCGCAGCCGGTGCGCGATCCGGTTGGCGGCGGTGTCCAGCTCGCCGAAGGTGACGGTACGTTCGCCCCGCAGCGCCGGGGCGTTCGGCTGCTCGGCCGCCCGGGCCTCGATCATCTCCAGTACGGTGCGGTCCTCGGGGTCGGCGAGCGTCTCACCGGCGCCCGCGTTGAACTCCACGAGCTGGCGGTGGCGTTCGGCGTCGTCGAGCATCTCCAGCTCGGCGAGCCTGGTGCCCGGCGCGGCCGCCGCGTGCGTGAGGAGCCGCACCAGCTGGGCGCCGAACCGCTCCACGGTGGCGTGCTCGAACAGCGCCGTCGCGTACTCCAGGACGCCGACGATCGTGCCGTCCGCACGCGGCCGCAGGAACAGGCTGAGGTCGGTCTTGGCGATCCGCCAGGAGTCGCCCAGTTCGGCCAGCTCGCCGAAGTCGACGCCCGCGGTGGTCAGTTCGGCGTCGAGCAGGTCGAAGGCGGCCTGGTAGACGGGGGTACGGGACGGATCGCGGCCGTCCTGCACCTCCTCGACGAGCCGGTCGAAAGGCAGCTCCTGGTGGGCGAACGCGTCCAGGGTGACCGCGCGCACCCGGCGCAGCGCCTCGTCGAAGCCGAGCCCACCGTCCATGTCGACGCGCAGCGGCAGGGAGTTGAGGAAGAACCCGACGAGGTGCTCCGTCTCCGGCCGGGTGCGGCCGACGACCGGGGTGCCCACGACGATGTCGTTCTCCCCGCTGTGCCGGGCGAGCAGCGTGCCGAACGCGGTGAGCAGCGTCATGAACAGGGTGGCGCCGTGCTCGCGGCCCAGCTCGGTCAGCGGGCGCACCACGTCCGCGGGGATGGTCAGCGGGACGACGGCGCCGCGGTGGTCGCGGCGCGCGGGGCGCCGGTGGTCGGTGGGCAGCGGCAGCGGGGTGTGCCCGGCGAGCGTCTCGCGCCAGTGCGCCGCGTCCGCCGCCAGCCGGTCCTCGGTGAGCCGGGAGCGCTGCCAGGCCGCGTAGTCCACGTATCCGAAGGGGAGTTCGGGCAGGCCGGGGGAGCGGCCGGCGGCGAACGCCGCGTGCGCCTCGGTGAACTCGCGCTCCAGGATCACCGACGACCAGCCGTCGCAGGCGATGTGGTGGACGGTGATCACCAGCAGCGGGGCGCCCTGCGGGAAGCGGACCAGCACCGCCCGCCACAGCGGGCCCCGCTCCAGGTCGAAGCCGCGCGCGAACCGATCGGCCAGCAGCTCGCCGAGCGCGGCCCGTTCGACGGTGGTCTCGGTCAGCTCGACCCGGCCGGGCGCCGCGAGGCGCGGTCCCTGCTCCACGAGATCGGCCGGGAAGCGGGTGCGCAGCGCCTCGTGCCGCAGCTCCAGCAGGTCCAGGGCCCGCTGCACGTCGTCGGTGCGGGCACCCTCGGGCAGGTCGATCAGCAGCGGGGAGACCCACTCGGCGCCGCCCGGCTCCAGCCGGTCGAGGAAGGCGAGCCGCTGCTGGCCGAAGGAGAACGGCAGGCGGCCCTCGCGGGGAACGGTGACGAACGGCTCGTCGGCCGACGCCTCCTCGATCAGCCGCGCCTGCGCCTCCAGCGTGGAGGAGGTGAACAGGGCGGCGAGTTCGATCGCCGCGCCGGACCGGTCGCGCAGGCGCGCGGCGAGCCGGGTCAGGCTGAGCGAGGTGCCGCCGAGCTGGAAGAAGTCGTCGCCCGCACCGGGGTCGGCCACGCCCAGCACCTCGGTCCACACCTCGGCGACGGTGCGCTCCTCGTCGGTGCGCGGCGCGATGTGCTCCTGCGCGGCCGACAGTTCGGGCGCCGGGGCGGGCAGCGCGGCGCGGTCGACCTTGCCGTTCGCGGTCAGCGGCAGTTCGGTGAGCGGGACCAGCTGGGTGGGGACCAGCGCCGCGGGCAGCCGGCCCGCCAGGAACGGCCGCCAGTCGCGCGGCGGGCGCCCGTCACCGGTGACGCCGTAGGCGACCAGGCGCATGCCGCCGTCGTGGGCGGGCGCGGCGACGACCACGGCCGCCTCGACCTCCGGGTGCGCCAGCAGGGCCGCGGAGACCTCGCCCGGCTCCACCCGCACCCCGTTGACCTTGACCTGCTCGTCGGCGCGGCCCCGGTACTCCAGGGTCCGGTCCGAACGCCAGCGCACCAGGTCGCCGGTGCGGTACAGCCGGGAGCCGGGCGGCCCGTAGGGGTCCGGCACGAACCGCTCGGCGGTCAGCCCCGGGCGGCCCAGGTAGCCGCGGGCGACCCCGGCACCGGCCGCGTACAGCTCGCCGATGACCCCGACCGGCACCGGCCGGCCACCCGGATCGAGGACCAGTACCCGCATGCCGTCGAGCGGGCGGCCGATCGGGACGGGACCGCCGTCCTGCCCGGCGTCGTACGCCTGGGCCGTGATGTCGATGGAGCACTCGGTCGGGCCGTACGTGTTCCAGATCCGCAGGGCCGCGCTGCCGCCGCGGTCCAGCGCGCGCCGGCACAGCTCCGCGTGCAGCGGTTCCCCGGCCGAGAACAGCAGCCGCAGCGCGGACAGTTCGGCCCAGGCGGGCTCGTCGACCAGCAGCCGCAGCACCGACGGCACCACCTGGAGCACGGTGATCCCCCGGTCCGCGGCGCAGCGCACCAGGGCCGCCGGGTCCCGCTCGGCCCCCACCGGCGCGAGGACCAGGGTCGCCCCGCCGACCAGCGGCGCGAACACCTCCCAGGTGGCGGCGTCGAAGCCCATCGTCGTCTTCTGGAGCACCCGGTCGCCGGGGCCGATGCCGTGCTCGCGCACGCTCCAGCGCACCCGGTTGGCGATGCCCTCGTGGGTGACCACCACGCCCTTGGGCCGGCCCGTGGAGCCGGAGGTGTACACCGCGTAGGCGGCGCCGTCGGGGTCGGCCGGGGTGTCCGGCGCGTCGGCGGGCAAGGCGGCGAGGGTGTCACGCCGCTCCGCCAGCCCGAGCGCCGGAGTGCCGAACAGCGTCCCGGTGGGCGCGGACTCGGTGATCACCAGGGCGAGCCCGGCGTCCGCGGCCATCCACTCCAGCCGTTCGGCCGGGTGCGCCGGGTCGAGCGGTACGTAGGCGGCGCCGGCCTTCCACACCGCCAGGAGGCTGACGACGAGGTCGAGACCGCGGTGCAGATGCACACCGACCAGGGACTCACGCGTGACACCCGAGCGGCGCAGCAGCACCGCGAGCCGGCGCGCGCGGGCGTCCAGCTCGGCGTAGCTGTGGGAGTCCCCCTGCGCGGTGACGACCGCGACGGCGTCCGGAGTCCAGGCAGTCTGCCGCGCGACGACTTCGGCGAGCGTGGCGAGATGGGCGGTGTCGGTTGCGTCGTCCTGACGGATCTGCGTGGTCATCTTGGGATTCCTCTGCTGGACAGCTGCGGCCGGACGGTGGGGCACGGCGGGTTCGGGAGCACGGAGGCGGGCGTGCGTCCCCGAGCGGCGTACGTCTGACATGCGGCGAAGACGCGGAAGCGGACGGCGGGGCCGGAACGAGGGGGCCCGGAGGACAAAAGGGAGCGCCGGCCCGTCGGGGGAACCGGGCCGGCGCGCTCGGGGTCAGGACGCGAGCGGGGCGCCCTCGTCCTGGCTCTGCTCCATGCGCAGGCGGAGGCTGAGCGGACGCATGTCGGTCCAGACCTCCTCGATCCGCTGGAGGCACGCCTCCTTGGGGCCCTCGGTGCCCTCCGCGTGCCAGCCGGCGGGAAGGTCACGGTCGGCCCACCAGATCGAGTACTGCTCCTCGTCGTTGCGGACCACGCGGTAGGCGCGCTCGTCGTTGTGGCTCTCACTCATGGTGGCTGACTCCCTGTCGGATGATGATGCGCCGGCCGCCGCGCGGCCCACGCCCGGTACAACTGTTCGGGTGGCGGCTATATCGCGCCCATACGGCCCATACGCCGGATCGATGCGCCTCAGCCGCGGCGGTTTTTCAACTCGGCGAGGAATTCCAGGCTTTTCAGGGTCTGCTCGGTGCCGACACCGAAGTCGACCAGGCAGCCGATCTCGTCGACGCCGACCTCCTGGAGGAGATCCACCACCCGCTCGCCCTGTTCGACGGTGCCGAACATGCCCTGCCGCTCGAAGAACCGGGTGAACCCGCGCTCCACGAGATAGGCGACGTCGGACTCCTTGATGTCGGCGGAGTCGAAGGTGCCCGGGCGGTTGCCGATGGAGCCGGAGATCAGCCCGAACGAGGTCTTGAGATAGCCCGACAGCGGGCCCCGGACCAGCTCGCGGACCTCCTCGGTGGAGGAACCGAGGAACGTGTGCAGCATCAGCACCACATGCCCCGAGCCCTCCGCGTGGTGCGCGCGGTACGACTCCCGGTAGGCGGCGATCTTCGTGCGCAGCTCGTCGATGTCCTGGCTGAGCAGATGCGTGAGGACGCCGCCGCCCTGCGCGCCGGCCTTGCGGAAGGTGTCGGCGCTGCCGGCGCTGGTGATCCAGAAGGGCAGCTCGGGCTGGACCGCCGGCGGGAAGACGCGCACCTCGGCGGGTTCGTTCTTGCCGTCGGGCAGCGTCACCGACTCCCCGCGCCACAGCCGGCGCACCGTCTCGATCGTCTCGTCCATCACCTCGCGGCGCGTGCTGTGCGCGTCGGGCCGCATCACGAAGTCGGCCGGGTGCCAGCCGGAGGCGAAGGAGATGCCGACCCGGCCACCGGAGAGGTTGTCGACGACCGACCAGTCCTCGGCGATCCGCAGCGGGTGGTGCAGGGGCGCCACCACGCTGCCGGCCCGGATCCGGACCCGCTCCGTGGCCACGGCGAGCGCCGCGCCGGTGACCGCCGGGTTGGGGTAGAGGCCGCCGAAACGGTGGAAGTGCCGCTCGGGAGTCCAGACGGCGGTGAAACCATTGCGGTCCGCGAACCGGGCGCCTTCCAGGAAAAGTTCGTAGCGATCCGCGCCGCTCGTGTCGTCACTGTCGTTGGCGAAATAGAAAAGGCTGAAATCCACCTCGGCTCCTCGGTCCGAATCGGGTGCGCAGGGCGTTCTCCGCACCCGACGAAGACCGTAGAAGCCGGGGATATCGGTGCGGTTTCACCCTTCTATCGGCGGCCCGGCGAGGGCCGCGGGTCCGGTCAGGCGCCGCCGAGTGCGAGCAGCGCCGCCAGGTCGTCCTCGTCGGTCAGCGGAACGTCGGCGACCCGCCGTCCGGGATCGTCCGCCGCCGCCCGCAGGAAACGCTCGTAGCACCGGGCGAAGCGCTCGACGCTCTCGTGGTCGAACAGGTCGGAGTCGTAGGTGAGCACCCCGACCAGACCGTGCACGCCCTGGTGCAGGGTGAGCATCAGGTCCAGCTGCCCCTCCTGGCTGGGTTCGTCGATACGGCTGACCTGCAGGCCCGCGATCTCGGCCGCGACGCCCTCCGGTTCGCCCGGCGCAGGCGGCGGGAACCGCGCGTCGAGGTCGCTCATCTGCAGCAGCAGCGCGCCCAGCCGCACCAGCGGCCCGCGCCGGCCCGGCAGCACCGCGCCGGCCGGCAGCCGGACGTGCCGCATGCCCTCCAGCAGCTGCCTGCCGCTCTCCCCGGCCAGCGCCGCGAAGGTGGTGTCGGCGTCGACCCGGACCCGGACCGGGATGCTGTTCAGATAGCAGCCGAAGACCGCGCGGTCGGGGCGGGCACGGGTGCTCGCCGGGGTCCCCACCATGATGTCCTGCTCACCCGTCCAGCGGGCGAGCAGCGCCAGGTAGGCGGCCAGCAGCAGCGGATAGGGCCGGGCGCCCACCGACTTGGCGGCCCGCTGGAGATCGTCCGACAGCACCGCGAGGTCCAGCCGTACGGTGCCGCCCGTGTGGCTGGGCACCGGCGGCCGGGGCCGGTCGGTGGGCAGCTCCGTGGTGACGGCCCCGGCCAGCAGCTGCGACCAGTAGGCGTGGTCGCGCCGCCCGGCCGGGGTGCCGGGGTGGGCGGCCTCCTCCGCGACGTACTCGTCGTAACCGCGGGCGATGTCCGCCAGCTCCGGTTCCTCGCCGGCCACCAGGCAGCGGTAGACGGTGAAGACCTCGTCCAGCAGCAGCGAGTACGAGGAGAAGTCCCCGGCGATGTGGTGCACGGCCAGCGACAGCGCGAAGTCGTCCGCCGCGCGCCGGTACAGCAGTGCCCGCAGCGGCCCGGTGCGCTCCAGGGCGAACGGCAGCCGGGCCGCCTCGCGCAGCAGACCGAGGAGCGCCTCGTCGCTCGTGCCCGGCACGTCGATGATCTCCAGCGCGGCGGGCGGCTCCGCGCGGGGCAGCCGTACGGGTTCTCCGGCCACCTCGGCGAAGCACGACCGCAGCATCTCGTGCCGGCGGCAGACCAGGTCGAGGGCGCCCGCCAGGGCGGCGGTGTCCAGCGGGCCGCGAATCCGCAGGGACAGCAGCATGGTGTAGGCGTGCCCGGCCGGGGCCATGCGGTACGCCGTCCACAGCGACTGCTGGGCCGCGCTGAGCGGCCTGGGCTCACTCACCACGACAGGCCCCCGTCCACCTGGAAGACCTGGCCGGTGATGTAGCCGGCCCGCTCCGAGACCAGGAACGCGACCAGCTCGGCCACCTCCTCGGGCCGCCCGAAACGGCGCATCGGGATCGAGCCGAGCAGGTCCTTGGCGACCTTCTCCGGCAGCCCGGCGGTCATGTCCGTCTCGATCAGTCCCGGCGCCACCACGTTGGCGCGCAGCCCGCTGCGTCCCGTCTCCTTGGCGAGCGCCTTGGTGAAGCCGATGATGCCCGCCTTGGAGGCGGAGTAGTTCGTCTGGGAGGCGTTGCCGTGGACGCCGGCCACCGAGGACAGCGTGACCACGGCGCCCGTGCGGCGGCGCATCATGGAGTAGGTGACGGCCCGGCACAGATTGAAGGTGCCGTCCAGGTTGGTGCGCAGCACCTCGTCCCAGGACGCGTCGGGCATCCGCGCCAGCGGCGCGTCGCGGATGATGCCGGCGGCCGTCACCAGGACGCCGACGGGACCGAGGGTCCCCTCGACGTCCTGGACGAACCCGGCGACCCCCGCCCGGTCGGTGACGTCGACGCGGCGGGACAGCACCCGCGCCCCGTGCTCCCGGGCCTCCTTGGCCGTGGCCTCGGCGGCCTCGTGGTCGGACGCGTAGCAGAAGGCGATGTCGTGGCCGTCGCGGGCGAGCCGCGCGACCACCGCGCGGCCGATGCCGCGCGAACCGCCGCTGATCAGCGCCACCGGCCGGTTACCGGTCTCGCTCATGTCGTCTCTTCCTCGTTCCCGTGTGTCGTGGGGCTCAGCCGGGCGGCGCGCCCAGCAGCGCGGCGCCGACCCGGCCGTCGGCCACGAAGGTGATCAGTGCCGGTGCCCGCAGGGGACGCGGGCCGTTCGCGGCGAGCGCCGCCGCGACCTGGAACGCGGGCGCGGCGGAGCCCGCGTGACCCAGCCGGTGCCCGGGGGCCAGCTGCCGTACGGCGTCCGGCCCGCCGAACAGCCCGTCGAGCGCGCTGTCCTCCTGTTCGCCGAGCGGCCCGTCCGGGTCCGAGCGGACGACGAGGGTGATCTCGTCGGCGCCGGTGCGGGCGTCGTCCAGCAGATCGGTCACACAGCGGTGGAGCGCCTTGCCGGCCTCCCCGCCCGAGCGGGGGTGATACGCCCGGAACCGGGTGCCGAGCAGCGTGGCGAGCGGGGTGCGGCCCCGCGCCGCGGCGCCGTCGGCCGTCTCGACGACGAACAGCGCGCCGCCCTCGGCGACCGGCGGGGCCGCGCCCTCGCCCCGGTGCAGGGCGTCCTCCAGCAGCACCCGGTCCTCGGTGTACTCCTCGGCCGCCCCGGCCAGCAGCACCTCCGCGCGGCCCTGGCGCAGCAGCCTGGCCGCCTGCCCGAGGACGAGCAGCCCCCCGGCGGGACCCGCGGTCAGCGTGGTGTTGGGCCCCTTGAGACCGTGCACGATGGCGCTGCGGCTGGCCGCGCAGTTGACGGCGGTCGAGGGAAAGCGGGCCACGTCCACGTGGAAGGGCAGCCGCTCCCGGTAGGACCGGCCGGTGAACTCCAGGCCGGTCCGGTGGCTGCCGGAGGTGGCGAACACCATGCCGGTGTCCTCCGGGGCGCTGCCGAGACCGCCCCCCTGCTCGGTGAGCAGCAGTTCGCTCAGCCGCAGGGTGAGCCGGGTGAGCCGGTCCAGCGAGCGCAGGCCCCGGGTGCCCGGGTACTCCATCGAGAACCCGGGCACGATGCCCGCCCGCACGGGCGTGCCGGGCACGAACTCGCTGTCCACCGTGGCGATGGCCTCCGTCCCGGCGGCCAGCCCGGCCCGGAAGGCGTCGGCGCCCTCCCCCCAGGGGGACAGCGCCGACCAGGCGGTGATCACCGGCCGTCCGGCCGTGGTGGTCGTCATGAGGCTTCCCCCGCTCCGGCCGCCCCGGGACCGTCGTAACGCCCGAGGACCACGACGGCGTTGTTGCCGCCGAAGGCCATCCCGTTGTTCTGGGTGACGCGCGGCCGTGCGGCCACGGCCACGTTGGGCACGCAGTCCACGTCGCACTCCGGGTCCTGGGTCCGGTGGTTGATCGTCGGCGGCAGGAAGCCCTCCGTCATCGCCAGCACGCAGGCGATGGTGCCGAGGGCGCTGGCCGCGCCCAGGGTGTGCCCGAGCATCGACTTCAGGGCGCTCACCGGGGGCAGGTCCGCGCCGAACACCTCGCGCAGGGCGGCCGTCTCGACGATGTCGTTGGCCTTGGTCCCGGTGCCGTGCGCGGAGACGTAGTCGACGTCGGCGCCGCTCACCCCCGCGTCCCGGTGCGCGGCACGGACCGCGCGGACCACCCCGTCGCGGTCCGGAGCGGTCGGGTGGTGGGCGTCGCAGCTCAGTCCGTAACCCAGCACCTCGGCCAGGATCCGGGCGCCGCGCGCCAGCGCCGCCCCCAGCGGCTCCAGCACGAGCATCCCGGCGCCCTCCGCGACGATCATCCCCTTGCGGTCGGCGTCGAAAGGCCGGCACAGGTCCGGGGACATCGCGCCGAGCCGGTAGAAGCCCGCGAACGTCTTGCGGGACAGCGCGTCCGTGCCCCCGCACAGCGCCACGTCCGCCTCGCCGTCGCGCAGCGCGTCCAGCCCCTGGCCCACCGCGTAGTTGCCCGCCGCGCAGGCGGTGGGCACGGTGACCGACTCCACGTCCTCCAGTCGCAGTTCGTTGACGACGGCGTCGGAGAGCCGCTCGGCCGGCGTGCGCCGCGCGATGTCCGGGTCCGGGCGCACCTCGCCCCCGCGGTGCCGCCGCTCGGCGAGCTGGTCCACCTCCTTGGTGCCGCCGTCGGTCGTACCGACCGAGACGAGCACCCGCCGGTGCCGCAGTTCCTCCTCGTCGAGGCCGGCTTCCTGAACAGCCAGCCTGGTGGCCGCCACCGCGAACTGGGCGGCCCGTCCGTACTCCCGGGGGTCTTCGGCGCGGAACCAGTCCGCGGCCTCGAAGCGGCCGACCTCGCCCACGTTCCAGTGCGCGAAGCCGGCGCGTCCGAACTCCTCGAGAGGGCCGATCCCGCTGCGCCCCGCGCGCAGCGACCGGGCGAATTCGGCGGTCCCGGTGCCAAGACCGGAGACGACGCCCATTCCGGTGACCACGACCCGCCGGTCACCCGCCCTACGGCCGGCGGTCACTTCGCTTCGGACTCCGCGACGACGGCGTACACGCCGTCCAGGTTGGTCATGCCTTCGATGGGTGCCGCCGACAGGTCGAAGCCGAGGGTCCGCTCCATCTCGGCCAGGATCTCGATCGTGCGGAGCGAGTCCGCGTCGAGGTCCTCGACGAAGCGGGTGGTGTCGGTGACGTCGGCGGGGTCCACTTCGAGGACGTCGCAGACGATCTTCTTGATCGCCGCTCTGGTCTCCGCGCTGAGTTCCTTGCCCGCTCTGGTAGCGCTCATGTCGATCTCCCGGTCTTCTCGGTGGAGAGCTCTCGGCGAGCTCATGGAGATCCTGCGACGACGAGCTATTCGCGCCCTATAAATGGCCCTCAATCACCCTTTGGCTACAGCGGGTTGGCCGACAAGTGACTGTCCGGTGCGTCAGGTGCCTGCTACACGCACCCACTCATGGCACGACGGCGGTCCCGGCCCGGTCGCGGAACCGCCGTCTACGTGACGGGCGCCCGGGGTCGCCGGGCGGCCCGCTCACTCCGTCGTGGTCAGCCGGACCGCGGGGGTGCGCAGCGCCACCCAGGCCGGCAGCACCGTCGCCAGCAGCGCCACCACCACGCAGGCACCCGCGGTCACCGCGAACGGCAGCCCCGGCAGCGTCACCCGCGTGCTCACCACGAGCTGCTGGAGCCCCGCCCACAGTCCCGCCGCGTTGAGCGCGACCACCACGGCGGCCATCACCACACCGGTGCCGGCCACCAGCACACTCTCGCCCGCGACCATGCGCAGCAGCTGCCCGGGCGTCGCACCGCCCAGGCGCAGCACCGCCAGTTCACGGGCCCGCTGCCCGGTCGACATCGTCAGGGTGTTGGCCACCGCCACCCCGGTGTACAGCATGGCGATGCCGCCGACGATCAACAGGGCCATCCGCGTCTGCTGGTTGACGGTGTCGTCCACCGCGGCCCGGTACCCGGCGATCGGCACCGCCCGCGCCGACATGCCCCGCACCGCCGTGCCCAACTCCCGCTGCACGGCGGCCCGATCGGCGCCCTTCGCCAGCTTGACGTACATCGCGTCCGGCAGCGCCCGGCCCGCGTACCTCGGGGTCAGCACCGCGGCGCTGCCGCCGGCGCTCGCCTTGGTGACGGCGACCACCTTCAGCCGCTTCTTGGTGCCGTCCGCGAGCCACACCGTCACCGTGTCGCCGACGTGCCGGTTCCAGGTCTCGTCCACGATGATCGACCGGTCGTCCAGCCCGCGCGCGTCACCGTGCACCACCGGCAGCGTCAGCAGACGGCCGAGCGCCTTCGGATCGACGGTGAGCGCGTCGTACGGCAGCAGCGGAGCACCGGCCGGGAACACCAGCAGATTCGGGCCGGGGATCGTGTACACCCCGGTCGGCACGGTGGTGGCCGACTCGATGCCCGGCACCGCGCGCACCTTGTCCACCACGGCCCGGCTCAGGCCCGGCGTGTGATCCGGGGCCACCACGAAGTCGTTGGCGCGCACCCGCTCGTACGCCTCGCTGCGGGCCACCCCGGACAGCGTGCCCGAGGTGCTCCACAGCGCCGAGAACAGCCCCACCGTGATCAGCACCGGCGCCACCGTGGCCGCGGTACGGCGCAGCGCCGTCACCGTGTTGGCCTGCACCAGCATCGGGCCCGCGCCCCGCAGCGCCGTGAACGGCGCCGTCACCACCCGCACCACGAACGGGATGACCACCGGGCACAGCAGCGCGCCCGCCACGATCAGGGCCGGGGCCGCCATCGGGGTGATGTCGCCCCAGTAGGCGGGCGGCAGCAGCGGCGTGGCCAGCAGCAGCACCCCGCCGACCGCCAGCGCGGCGATCCCCGCCAGCCAGCGCAGGGCGTTCATCGCACGCCGTTCGACCGCGGACTCCCGCAGCGCCTCCAGCGGGCGGATGCGGCCCGCCCGCACCACCGCGACCCCGGAGCCCAGTACCGCGAGCAGCACGCCGATCAGGAAGGCCAGGACCAGCACCAGCAACGTGCTCCAGCCCAGGCGCACCCGGAACCACTCCGGCGCCAGCCCCCACGCGCTCATCCGGCCCGCCAGCGCCGGCCCGCCGGCCAGCCCCAGCAGACAGCCCGCGGCCGAGGCCACCGCGCCCACCAGCGCCGCCTCGGCCAGCACCAGCCGGCCGACCTGCACGGGGGTCGCCCCGGTGGCCCGCAGCACCGCGAGCTCCCGGCGGCGCTGGGCCACCGAGAAGGCGAACGTGGTGCCGACGACGAACGCGGCGACGAACGCGGCCACCCCGGTCGCCATGCCGAGCATGGTGGAGACGCCGACGAGGGCCACCTCGTCGGCGTGCGCCCGCGGGTCGGCCTGGACGCGGTCCGCGCCGGCCAGCACCTGGGCCCGGTCCTCCACCGCGGTGCGCACCTTGTCCACGTCCCCGAAGGAGACCAGCGCGTCCACGCGCGGGGACAGGGCGGCGGCCTCGGCGTCGGAGAAGAACAGGGCCGACTCGAAGGAGACGTCGTCCGTGACGCCGGAGACGGTGAAGGGACGCGGCCCGGACGCCGTCAGCACGGTCACCCGCTCGCCGGGCGAGGCCCCCGACCTCGCGGGCACGGCCACCTCGCCGGCCCCCGCCGGCGCCTGGCCCCGCACCAGCCGGTACCCGCCGAACGCGGCGGACGACCAGGGGTGCCCGACCTGGTCGGACGGCCCGGAGCGGGGCGTGCCCGAGCCGCCGAGCTGGGCGTAGAAGGTGCGGTCGGCGACGGCCTTGCCGACCGCGGTGACATCGCGGACCAGCGCCGGCGCGAGGCCCTTCGGCTCCTTCAGCGGCTCGCTCTCGATACCGCCCCAGGGATCCGACATGCTCAGGTCCGGTTCACCGCGGACGATCACCGGGGCGTTCGCGAACCGGCCCGGGCCGTGCTCGTGCGAGGTGACGCTCGCCGCGAGGACGAGCCCCATCGTGGACAGCAGGGCGGCGCCGAGCATCAGCGCGATGAAGGTCCCGGTGAAGGCGGACAGCCGGCTCCGCAGCGTGTACCAGGCAATGTTCAGCATGAAAGTGGGCTCTCCAGTTGGTGCGAGCGCGCGGCGGCGGTCAGCCGGCGACGAGTACCTTCACGTCTCCGGCGAACGTACGCGCCTTGATGTGCCGCTCGCTGCTCGAATCCGTTTTCACCTCCACCTTTTTCGACCCCAGCGTGGTCGAGGCGGACACCTGGTAGCCGCTGTCCGGCACATGGAGGGTGACGTTGCCGCCCTTGGCGTTGACGTCGACGTCGTCGGGCGCCTTCGACCAGGACGCGTTGATGGCCCCGCCGCCCGAACTCGCCGTCAGGTGCCCGGCCGCGAGGTTCTCCGCCTTGACCTCCCCGCCTCCGCTGGAGGCGTCGACGCCTCCGGAGACGCCGTCGAGGTTCACCGTGCCGCCGCCGCTGTGCAGCGAGACGGCCACCCCGCGGGGCACCTCCACCCGGTAGTTCACCGTGCAGTTGGCCGAGCCCAGGCTGCTGCCGCAGCTGGTGGCGACCTTGAGGTGCAGATTGCCGTCGCGCACGAAGTGCTCGGTGCTGGGCCGCTTGCCGCTCTTGTACTTGAGGTTCTCGGTCACCTGGACGCCGTCGCCGTCGCCGGCGACCACGTCGATGTCACCGCCCGCCGAGTCGACGGTCACACCCGTCACCTTGTCCTTGACGTCGAAGGAGCGGGAGTCGGAGTCGTCGTACTGGTCGCATGCGCTCAGCACGGGGGCCACGGCCAGCAGCAGGGCGCCCGACACCAGGAACGCACGGAAACGGATCTTCATCGAGGAGGCTCTCCAGTGGGGGGAGGGGTGGTCACGGCGCCCGCCGGCAGGTCGGCGACGCCCAACAGATAAGAACGCCGCACTTGTTCAGGCGGGTGCTTGGGCCGCGCTCATTGGCAGAAAGCCGTCCACGCGTGTCCCGATTCCGAACTCCTCGGCCTGCCGCGTCACCCACTGGGCGAGCGCCATGTCCAGGATGCCGAGACCGAACGGCGAGAACACCGTGACCCGCCGCGGATCACGCCGGAAGGCAGCCGGGTCCCGCAGCAGCGCGCCGATCTCCGCGTCGACGAACTCCCGCCCGCCGGACTCCTGTTCGGCCAGGTGCAGCGAGGTCCGCTCACGGCACACGTGGTCCGTGTCGTCGACGACGTTCTGCGCGCCGAGCACCGCCGCCGCGGTCAGGTCGCGCAGCGACACGTGCAGCACCGTCGTACCGGGGGCCGCGGCCGAGAGGTCCGCGTGGGGCGTGCCCGCGGTGGTCGCGAAGGAGACCAGGCGATGGGCCGCGACGGCCTCCTCGCAGGTGGCCGCGAACCTGATCCCGAGACCCGGCACGACCCGGCGGGCCTTCGCGGCGAACGCCCGGGCCCGCTCCGCGTCCAGGTCGAACAGCGTCACCTCGATCAGCGAGGGCAGCCGCGCCTTGGTGAACCGCAGCACCTCCAGGTTGATCGGCCCGGCCCCGATCAGCGACATGCCGCCCGGCTCCGCCTCGGTGCCGAGCAGCCCGGCCGCCAGGGCCGCGGAGGCCGCGGTGCGCTTGGCGGAGATCAGCGACGCCTCCAGGAACGCCTGCGGCGTCCCGTCGTGCATGGAGTTCAGCACGATGCTGGCGCTGGCCCGCTCCCGCCCCCGCGCCACGTTGCCCGGGAAGCTGGCGATCCACTTCATGCCGGCCACCGACCGCTCGCCGCCGAGGTGGGCGGGCAGCCCGATGATGCGGTTGCGGTCGTCGCCGGGGAAGCGGAGGAAGACCGAGTGCGGCAGCGCGGAGCGGCCCTCGTCGTGCAGCCGGTAGGCGTCCGCGACCAGCGAGAGGACCTCCGGCTCCTTCCCCTTGAGAATGTCGCGCACCTCGCGGTGGCCGATGATCAGCACAGCACGGTCTCCTTCCGTGTCGCGGGGCCGGTGGTGCGCGAGGTGCCGCGCGGGCCCGTGAGGGCACCACCGCCCGGGCCGCGATCCGGCTCCTTCCAGAGGTGGAAGACCTCGCCGAACCGCTCGCGCACCCAGGCGTCGTCGTAGATGGTGTCGAGATAGCGGTCGCCGCCGTCCGGCAGGATGAGGACGACGTTCGAGCCGGGCCGCACGGTGGGGGCCAGCCGTTCCAGCGCGGAGACCACGGCGCCCGAGGAGCCGCCGGCGAGGATGGCCTCGCGCCGCACCAGCCGCCGGCAGCCCACCACGCACTCCAGGTCCGTGACGTGCACGACGTCGTCGGCGTCCGACGGATCGAGCAGCGGCGGCACCACCGAGGCGCCGTGCCCCGGGACCAGCCGGGCACAGGACACCGGAGAGTCGAACAGCCGGCTGCCCACCGCGTCCACCGCGTGCACGGTGGTGCGCAGCCCGGCGGTGCGGATGTACTCGGCGCAGCCGCTCAGCGTGCCGGTGGTGCCGACCGCGAGCACCAGATGGTCGATCTCACCCCCCAGCTCCTCGGCGATCTCCCGCATCGTCGACTGGTGGGCGAGGGAGTTGAGCGGATTGGCGTACTGGTCGGGGCAGTAGGCGTGCGGGATGCGCGCGAGCAACTCCGCGACCCGGCGCAGCCGCTGCGGCAGCAGCTCCCCGGTCTCGGGGTCCGGCTGGGTGACGACCTCCACCTCCGCGCCGTACGCGCGCAGGATCCGGATGTTCTGCTCGGTCGTCCGGGCGTCCACGACACAGATGAGGCGCAGCCCGAAGTACCCGCAGATCTGGGCGAGTCCGATCGCCAGGTTGCCCGAACTCGACTCCACCACGGTCGACCTGCCCGGCACCAGCTCACCCGACCTGATCCGGCCGAGGACCATGCTGAGCGCCGACCGGTCCTTGACGCTGCCGCCGGGATTGAACCGTTCGGCCTTCGCGTAGACCCGGGAGGTGAAGCCGGGTACCAGACGCTCCAGTTCGATGAGCGGAGTACCGCCCACCGTCGAGAGGATGCCCTTCAGCCCCGGTGCGGGGGACGGGCGCCCTACGGCCGCTTTCCCTTCGTCGTACGGCATCGTGTGCAAGCCATCCTCGGTTGCGGGTGTCGGCGGTCCGTCGGCTGGTCACCGCAAGGACGCGCGACGGCGGTGCCGGCCCGACCACCGTCGAGCAGGCCTTCGGCACCCACAGGCTGACCGGGGACGCTATATCCGCTCCATACGTCCCGCGTTGGACGGCACATAGAAGCGGCATAGCAGCGCTGGCGACTCTGTCTGGCATCGGTTGCCCCGCTGGCCTGAAACCGGCCACCGGACGTAGCGGCCGATCCGTCCGCCATCGCTTACCTCCGGAGGAGAGAGCCGCTCATGACCGGCGAAGACAGGCGTATCAAGAAGGTCGTCATCCTCGGCGGAGGTACGGCCGGTTGGATGACCGCCGCCTACCTCGGCAAGGCCCTGCAGAACACCGTCGAGATCACGGTGCTGGAGGCCCCCACCATCCCGCGCATCGGCGTCGGCGAGGCCACCGTACCCAACCTCCAGCGTGTTCTCTTCGACTTCCTCGGCATCAACGAGGACGAGTGGATGCGCGAGTGCAACGCCAGCTTCAAGACAGCCGTGCGCTTCGTGAACTGGCGCACCGAGGGCGCGGGCCAGGCCACCGCCCGGGAGCTGCCGCAGGGCGGCCCGGACCACTTCTACCACCCGTTCGGCCTGCTCCCCGACTACGACCAGACGCCGCTTTCGCACTACTGGTACAAGAACAAGTACGAGGGCCTGACGGACGAGCCGTTCGACTACGCCTGCTTCCGCGAGCCCCCGGTGATGGACGCCAAGCTGTCCCCGCGCTGGCTCGACGGCCGGCACGCCACCCGGTACGCCTGGCACTTCGACGCCGCCCTCGTCGCCAAGTTCCTGTGCCGGTTCGCCACCGAGAAGCAGGGCGTGCGGCACGTCCAGGACGAGATGACCCGGGTGGAGCAGGACGAGCGGGGCTTCGTCACCGCCCTGCACACCGCGTCCGGCAAGGTCCTGGACGCCGACCTGTTCGTCGACTGCTCCGGCTTCCGCGGCCTGCTGATCAACAAGGCCATGGCCGAGCCGTTCATCGACATGAGCGACCACCTGCTGTGCGACTCCGCGGTCGCCACCGCCGTCCCGCACGACGACGAGGCCAACGGCGTCGAGCCGTACACCTCGGCGATCGCCATGTCCTCCGGCTGGTCCTGGAAGATCCCGATGCTGGGCCGCTTCGGCACCGGCTACGTCTACTCCAGCAAGTTCACCGGCAAGGACGAGGCCACCCGCGAGTTCAGCGAGATGTGGGGCCTGGACCCGGAGAACCACGAGTTCAACCACGTCCGCTTCCGCGTCGGCCGCAACCGCCGCGCCTGGGTGAAGAACGTGGTCGGCATCGGCCTGTCCTCCTGCTTCGTGGAACCGCTGGAGTCGACCGGCATCTACTTCATCACCGCGGCGATCTACCAGCTCGCCAAGCACTTCCCCGACCGCAGCTTCAACGAGACGCTCATCAACCGCTTCAACCACGAGGTCGAGGCGATGTTCGACGACACCCGCGACTTCATCCAGGCGCACTTCTACTTCGCGCCGCGCAACGACAGCCCGTTCTGGCGCGCCAACAAGGAACTGACGCTGCCCGAGAACATCCGGGAGAAGATCGACGCCTACCGGGCCGGTCTGCCCGTCAACTCGCCGGTCACCGACGAGTCCACCTACTACGGCAACTTCGAGGCCGAGTTCCGCAACTTCTGGACCAACGGCAGCTACTACTGCATCTTCGCGGGCCTCGGCCTGGTCCCCGACGCGCCGCTGCCCGCGCTGTCGTACAAGCCGGAGTCCGTCATCGGCGCGCAGCCGCTGTTCGAGCGGGTCAAGCGCCAGCAGCAGGACCTGCTGGACACGCTGCCCACCACCTACGACTACCTGCGTCAGCTCCACGGCACCTCCTGAGCCCCGCACCCCCACCCGCGGCCCGTTCGCCTCGCCGGCGACGGGCCGCGTCCCCTTCCGGCGTCATCCCAACGGAGTGACCCATGCAGAATCCGCTGTCCGCCCCGGCGCGAACGAGCGCCGACACCGCCGACGAACCCGACATACGTCCGCTGATGTCGTCCTTCCCGAGCGGGGTCAGCATCGTCGCGGCCCTCGACGCGGAGGGCAACCCGCACGGCATGACCTGCTCCTCGATCGCGAGCGTCGCCCTGTCGCCGCCCACCATCGTCGCCTGCCTGCGCACCGCCAGCCACACCACCCGGGCCGTCCGGGAATCCGGCCGGTTCGCCCTCAACCTGCTGCACGAACGCGGCCGTGCCACCTCCGAACTGTTCGCCTCCGGCGCCCCCGACCGGTTCGGCCGCGCCGAGTGGCGGCTGCCGCTGGACGCGTGCGGGCCGCATCTGACGGACGCCGCCCACACCATCGCCGACTGCCGGGTCAGCCGCACCATCGAGGTCGGCGACCACACCGCGGTCCTCGGCGAGGTCGTGGGCATCACCGTCGTCGACGAGGCGCCCGAGCCGCTGCTGTACGGGCTGCGTCAGTACGCGGCCTGGTCCGCGGTCACGGCCGCGGTACCCGGGGACGCGCCCACGGACCGGGAGGAAGGAGCCGGCCGTGTCGGCCGCTGAACCGCTGTCGGCGGTGCTGGTCGCCGTACCGGCGGTGATCCTGGCCTGCCGGGCGGGCGGCGCGCTGCTCCAACGGCTCGGCCAGCCGGCCGTGGTGGGCGAGATGTGCGTCGGCATCATGCTCGGCCCCACCCTCCTCGGCAGGCTCTGGCCGGCCGCGGAGCACTGGCTGCTGCCCCCGTCCGTGCTGCCGTTCACCGATGTGCTCGGCCAACTCGGCCTGCTCGTCTTCATGTTCCTGATCGGACTGGAGCTCGACCTCGGTGTGCTGCGCGGCCACCGCGGCACCGCCATGGCCATCGGGCAGGCGTCCATCGCCCTGCCGCTCCTCCTCGGCGCGGGGCTGGGCCTCGCCATGTACGGCTCCCAGGCCCCCGAACACGTCGCCCGGCTGCCGTTCGTCCTGTTCATCGCCGTGTCGATGAGCATCACGGCCTTCCCCGTGCTGGCCCGGATCCTCGCCGAGCGGGGACTGTACGGCACCCGGGTGGGCACCCTGGCCATGGCCTGCGCCGCCATCGGCGATGTGACCGCCTGGTGCCTGCTGGCCCTGGTGGTCTCGCTCGCCGCCGGCACCTCCACGCTGGACGCCGTCAACACCGTCGCGCTCACCGCCGGGTTCGCCGCCGTGCTGGTGTTCGGACTACGGCCGCTGCTCGCCCGCTGGGTCCGCGACGAGCGGCGGAGCACCGGTCTGCGGCACGAGGCCGTCGTGATCGCCGTGCTGTTCAGCGCGGTGTGCCTGGCCGGCCTGGCCACCGACCGGATCGGCGTGCACACCATCTTCGGGGCGTTCCTGCTGGGCACCGTGATGCCGCGCGGCACCCCCGCCGTCGAGCGGGCGGCCGGCCAGCTGCGCTCGGTGGCCGTGCCGCTGCTGCTCCCGCTGTTCTTCGTGCAGACCGGCCTGCGCACGGACCTGGGCGGGCTGCACGACGCGACCGAGTGGTTGTGGGCCGCCGCCATCCTGCTGCTGGCGGTCGCGGGCAAATGGGGCGGCGCCACCCTGGCCGCCCGCGCGGTCGGCCAGGACACGCGCTCGGCCGCCGCCATCGGCGTCCTGATGAACTGCCGCGGACTCACCGAGCTGATCGTCCTGAACATCGGCTACGACATGCACGTCATCAGCGCCGAGGTGTTCACGATGCTCGTCCTCATGGCCCTGCTCACCACCGCCCTGACCGGCCCGGTCCTGACCCGCCTCCACCCCGCCACCACCCCGGCCCCCACCCGGCCGGAACCATCGGAACCCAGGGACGGCGCTTTGACGTGAGGGGGTTGGGCGTCCCCTGGGGGTGCGAGGGGATGACCCGGCCCTTCAGGGGGGCAGGCACGGCGTTGCGGTGCCGTCGTCCCCGCCAGCCCCGCCCCAGGGCCGTCGGCCCGCCGGTTCACGGCGCCTGCGCCGCGCCGGTCGGGGGCTGGACCGGCTGGAGCATCCGTTCCATGACGGCAACCGGCAACTCCGGGTTTCGGGCCGCCACCTGGGCGGTCTCGGGGTCCCGCAGCAGTCGGACCAGTACTCGCGCGGGCAGTCGGGGGTGCTGGACGGCCGCGTGGCGCACGCGGTCGTGCGGGTCGTCGAGCAGTCGCACGGCCGACGCGGGTGTCAGCCGGGGGTCGGTCGCGGCCCGGTGCCGCACCTCCTCGTTGCCGTCCCGGCTGAACCGCTCGACCAGGTCGGCCGTCGACTCGGGGTCGTCCAGAGCGAGTTGGCGCATCCGGGGGTTCGGGTCGTCGGCGTGGCGGAGCATGTCGCGGCGGGGGAAGTTCGGATGACCACGGGGGCGGTCGGGGACGCTGAGACTGCCGGTCCACCATTGCCACACCCTCAGCAGCATGTCCGCGGGTGCGTCGTCGCAGGATTCCGCGAGGAAGAGCTGGACGACACGGTCCTCGTCGTCGGCGAGGCGTTCGACGACGTCGGGCGGGAGGTGCGGGGCCCGTGCGACGCTTCTGCGCACGAGGGGGTGGGCGGATGCGGCCAGGCGGCGCATGGCGTCGGGATCCTCGTGGAGCGCGGTGACCCAGCCGAGCGGAGAGTGGTGGCCCCGCGGGTCGAAGACGACGCGGATCTCCGCTCGTTGTTCCTCGGTGAGGTCGGAGCGTACGGCCACGACGGAACGGACGTTGTCGTCGGGGTCCCGGGCGAGGAGGGCGACCAGGTCCGCGTCCAGGTACGGATTGCCCGCGAGGGCGCAGCGCCGTGCCGGATCGCCGTGGCGGGCCAGGTGTTCGGCCAGGCCGGGTGCCAGCCGGCAGGTGCCCGCGGCGCGGTCCGCGAGGTCCGCGGTCTCGAAGACCGCTCGGGGCATCGGGTGGTCTCGGTGGTGGCGGAGCAGGACGACGCGGACCGCGCGGGAGGGGTCGGCCAGGAGCGCGCGCCGGGCCGGAGCGTCCAGGTGGGGCCAGGCCCTGCGGCAGGCCGAGACCCGTACGGGCGGAGCGGCGTCGGCGACCATGGCGGTGAGGATGCGCGCGGGCAGTCCGGGAAGGCGAGCGGCCTCTTCGCGGACCCGTGCGGACGGGTCGGCGGCGAGCTGCTCGTAGGCGGCGTCGGTCAGTTCGGCACGCCGGTCCGCCGCGAGCAGGGTGAGGATCCACCGGCGCCTGGGTTCCCGTTCGCCCAGGATCAGACGGGACCACTGCTCGGTGGTGATGTTCGGCTGGGCCTCGGCCAGCAGTTGCCGCAACTCCCAGGCCGGGTGGGCCATGGCCGCCTCGACGACCGCCGTCGGCAGTGGGCGCCACAGGAGGAAGTGCGACCGGCCCAGGAGGCGGGCGCGGAGGTCGTCGGGGGTGGCCGGGCTCAGGGCCAGGCCGTGCGCCCACAGCTCGCGCAGCCGCGCGGAAGGCTCCGGTCCCTGAAACAGGGCCGCCCAGGCGGCCTCTCGCTCCCCAGGGGTTTCCCGGGCCGCCGCCCGTGCGGCTGCCTCTCGGCGTTCCGTGAGGCGGTCCAGCAGGGTGAAACGGACCTCGTCCTCCTCGGTCGTCACCCCGAGCAGGGCGCTGCCGTCGGCCGCGAGGGTGATGAACTGCGGCCGGCCGGGCCGTTCAGCGAGGACTCCGGCGAGGTCCCACGGACCGCTGAGCCGCACCCGTGTCCACCGCCGTGAGGCACAGTCCGTCCGGTCGTCGGCGACATCGAGGAGGAACACGCCGTCCTCGCCGATGATCCCGTTGTCCACCGCGAGCCGGTACCAGCGTTCGTTCAGCTCGGAAACCAGGTCGGGGACGTCCCCCCGCACGGTCTCGGTCGGCTCGGCGCCGCCCGGGACAACCGGTCGCCAGGCGGCCCAGGGCGGCGGCACCTCCTCGATCCGCCGGTCCCCCAGCACGTCCAGCCCCGCGCGCCGCAGCAGAGCCATGAGCTTGTCCACCCCACCCGTCATGGGGGTCATCCTGCCCGAGGAAGTCCCGCCCCGACGGCCCCACCGCGGCGGGTGAGGTGCCTGGGAGCGGGCACCGGGCCCGCGGCCGTCTCACGCCACCGGATAGCCGATCTCCCAGATGTCCTGCGCCAGGTCGGCCAGGGAGGCCTCCGGGTGCAGTGCGCGGACCACTGCTTCGGTCAGCGGCCGGGAGGAGAGGACGTGCCGGACCGCCTCCAGGTCGACCGGAACCTCGTGGTAGTCCTCGGCCCACCGCTGGAACGCCTCCGGGGAGCGGTCCGCCAGCAGACCGAACAGGAATGCGGCGCCGTCCGGGTCCCCCGTGGCCTCCTCCGGAAAGTCGATCGTTCCGGCCTGCCAGCGGTCGTCTCCCGCCTCCCGCCATATACAGGCCGTGACGACGGGCATTCCGTCCTCGTCCGAGAAGGCCGGCTCCTCGACGTACGGCCGGAAGACGGCGGGCACGTCGTCGAGCACGCCGGGCCACGGCCCGTCCACGGCGTAGGGGCTCATGGGCGATTCGTGCGCGAACCCGCGCAGGTAGACGCCGGCGGACGAGAACACGATCGCGTACTCGTCGCCCGATCCGTTGGACATCGAGGCCATGGCCTGCGCCTGTGACCACCGTGCGTCGAAGAGGTGGCAGCGGTACGTCCGCTCGCCTTCCAGGACCGCCTCCAGCATGGCCAGGGCGCGGCAGTGGGCGTGCAGGGCGGCCGGCTCGGGCAGCCGCCGGGCGATGTCATGAACGGTCACGGGTGCATTCAAGCGCATGCCTGTGACGACGGAGTTCCGCGGGCCGGGGCTCAGTAGCCCCCCAAAAGCCCCCGCACCCTGCGCAGTTCCTCCGCCCCCGCCGAGCTGTGCCAGCGGGACGGGTCGGACGGGCGGCGGCCCCACAGGAGGAGCACGCGGGTGGCGGCGTCGCTTTCGATGGTGGCGGGGCCCTCCGGGGCGGCCAGGCGGATGTCGGCGGTGTCGGCGTCGGCGGTCAGGACGACGTCGGCCGTGCCCGGGGTGCGCAGGCGGGCCTCGACGCGGTCGGCCGGGGCGAGGGAGAGGGCGGCCCGGCCGCGGGCCAGCAGGGGGCGGCCCACGGAGACCACGCTGTGCTCGGTCATCCAGGGTTCGTCGAGGGCGCGCACGGCCGTGCCGTCGTCGCCGGTCAGGTCCCAGCGGTGCAGGATCAGCTCCTCGCGCATGTGCTCCGCGAAGAAGGGGACCGTCACGGTACGGCCGGTCCACCGCACCTGCGTGTCCGGCGGGAGGTCCCGCGCGGCGGCCGCGGCGATGTCCGTCAGCTCCGCGCAGTTGCGCAGGAACGCCGACCACAGGTCGGTGGCCGACAGCCGGTGGTAGGGGGCCTCGCGGTCGAAGCCCCGGGTCTCCACCGGAGCGCCCGCGAGGAACGCCTTGAGGACCCGGCCCAGCTCCTCGGCGTTGGCCGCCTGGTGGATCAGGACGTCCCGCACCGTCCAGGCCTCGCACCACGTGCCGTCGTCCGGCCGTCGTGCCTGCACCGCCTGGAGGAAGGGGACCAGTTCCGGCAGGGTCTCCTCGACCCGAGTGGGGATCATGCGGCATGGGTAACCGGGGCGGGGCCCTCGGTAAACCGGCGTCAGGGGGAGTCCGGGTCGGCGACCAGGTCGGTGAGGCGGTGCAGCAGGGTGACCAGCAGGGCCCGCTCGGCCGGGGTGAAGGCCTCGTAGGCGCGGGCCTGGCGGTCGCGCAGCCGGTCCCGGAGCGCGGCGAGCCGTGCCGCGCCGTCGTCGGTGAGGCTGACCAGGACGCGCCGTTCGTCCTCGGGGGAGCGGCGGCGCACCACTATCCCCTTGGCCTCCAGCTGCTGCAGCATCCGGGTCGCGGTGGGGACGCTGACGTCCGCGCTGCCGGCCAGCCGGCCCACCGGCATGTCCCGCTCCGTGGCCAGCGGTTCCAGCAGGGCGACCTGGGCCAGGGAGAGGCCGCCGTGGTGCTCGGCGCTCGCGGTACGGGCCCGGCGCATGGCGACGAAGAGGGCGTCCGCCGCCTGGGAGATCTGCTCCGCGTCGACGTCGCCGTTCGCCGTCGACCGGTCGCTGTCGCCGGGGCCGTTGCGTCTGTCGGTCATGGGTGGTAGCTTAGCAAAGCAATCGTTAGCAGGCTAAATGTTAGGAGGGTAAGAGGAGATGTGCGCTTCCGGACGCATCGACGTGCATCAACATCTCGTCCCGCCGGCCTACCGGGAGGTCATGGAGCGGCACGGGGCGACGGCGGCCGGCTGGCCCACGCCCGGCTGGGACGCCCGGAGCGCGATCGCGATGATGGACCGCCGCTCCATCGCCACCGGCGTTCTCTCGGTCAGCTCACCCGGCACCCACTTCGGGGACGACGCGCAGGCCCGCGCGGTGGCCCGCGAGGTCAACGAATACGGCGCCGAGCTGGTCAAGGACCGCCCCGACCGCTTCGGCCTCTTCGCGAGCCTGCCGCTGCCGGACCTCGACGGCGCCCTTGCCGAAGCCGCCTACGCACTGGACGAACTGCGTGCCGACGGCGTGGTGCTGATGTCCAACGTCCAGGGCCGCTACCTCGGCGACAAGGCGTTCGCACCCCTGTGGGCCGAGCTGGACGCCCGCGGCGCCGTGGTCTTCATCCACCCCACCGGCTCGGCGCTGCCCATGCTCGACGGCATGCCCGGACCCGTGGTGGACTTCCCCCACGACACCACCCGCACCGCCCTGCACATGACGCTCAACGGCGTGATGGGCCGGCACACCCGGATGAAGGTGATCCTCTCCCACGCGGGCGGTTTCCTGCCCTACGCCGCCTGGCGGTTCACCCTCGGCTCCCAGTTCAACCCGGGCACCACCCCCGAGGGCGTCCTGGCCGACCTGCGGCGCTTCCACTTCGACACCGCGCTGTCCGCCGGCCCCTTCGCCCTGCCCTCCCTGCTGGCCTTCGCGGCCCCGGGGCACGTCCTCTACGGCAGCGACTTCCCCTTCGCCGCCGAGGAGCAGGGCAGACTCTTCGACTCGATGCTCGACGACTACGACGGCTACGAACCGGGCCAACTCGACGCGATCAACCGCGGCAACGGGGAGGCCCTCTTCCCGAGACTCGGCCAGGCCTGACCGCCGGTCCGGTCCGGCGGCTCACCCCCGCTCCGGTCGGCCCGGCCCGCTCCGGTCGGCCCGGCCCGGTGCGATCGGTCCTGCCCGGTCCGGTCACCGCCGTTCGGTCTCGTGCCGGCTCGGCCGGTCACTCCAGCTCGCTCGGGCCGCGTGGCGCCGGAGCGGACCTGGACGCGCCGGGCGGACGGAGCCGCGCCCCGTACGCGTCGACGGCGGGCAGCGCCGGCTGGGTCCCGGTGTCGGAGAGCCTCGACACCAGTTCCGCGAGGTGGCCGCAGGCGCGGGCGATCTCCCGCTGGGACCGCTCACGCTCGCTGACGGCCGCCGCGACGAGGAGGGCGGTCAGCGCGGAGGAGGCGTTGTAGGCCTGCAAAGTGATCATGTCCGTGAGCAGACCGCGGGTGCCGAACGGCTCCGCCCCTCGCGCGGCGTCGTAGATGGCGAAGGTCGACACGGCCAGGGCACAGGGCGCGGCCCCGGCCAGCCGGAAGCGGAAGGCGGCCCAGATCAGCAGCGGGAAGCCGAGGAAGAGCAGGGGAGTGGTGCCGGTCTCGACGAACCCGACGCAGGCGACGGCCACGACCAGCAGCAGCGCCTCCAGCCGGCGGGACACCGGGACGTTCCGCGGCAGGCGCGCCGAGGAGAGCACCAGCAGCACCGGCGTCACCACCAGGACGCCCATGGCGTCGCCGGTCCACCAGACCCACCAGGTCGGCCAGAACCGGTCGGTGGTCAGGGCGCCGGAGAGGGCCAGCGTGCCGCTGCCCGCCGTCGCGCTGATCAGCATCCCGGCGAACGCGCCCAGGAAGATCAGGGCGAGCGCGTCGTACAGCCGGTCCAGTCCGTGGCGGAAGCCGGCGAGCCGGAGGAGCGCATACGAGCACAGCGGAGCGAGCGTGTTGCCCACGACGATCAGGAACAGGGCGGCGAACGACGGCCCGAGGTCGAGATTGGCCAGCAGCGCGCCGAGGGCGATGCCGGGCCACAGCCGGGGCCCGCGCAGCAGCAGGCTCGCCACGGCGATCCCGGTCGGCGGCCACAGAGGCGTGACCTGGCGGCGCACCAGCTCCTGGAGCAGTCCCAGCCTGGCGGAGCCGTAGTACAGGCCCGCGACGACGAGGATCTCCAGAGCGGTCGTACAACCGCGCCGGAGTGCTCCCTGCCGCGCGACAGCCATCGGGCGACCTCCGCATCACCATCGCCCCGGCCTCCATCATCCGCCGGTTCCCGCGGATCCTCCACGGCACGGGCACCCCGCGCGCGGGTCAGGCGGGCGGGGTGCGCAGGGCGAGGACCGCCATGTCGTCGTGGCCGTCGCTGGGGTGGTGCTCGGCGAGCGCCTCCACGAAGTCCTCCAGGGGCAGGGCGGCGTACTCGGTGGCGAGGTCGGCCAGTTCGGCCAGGCTCCGGTCGATCGGCCGGTCCGGGTGCTCGACCAGGCCGTCGGTGAAGAAGACCACGGTGGAGCCCGGCGGGACCGGGCAGGAGTGGTCGGGGCGCGGCTCCGCGGTGTCGACGCCGAGCGGCAGGCCGGGCTCGGCGAACAGGTACTCCGCCCGTCGGCCCGGGGCGATCAGGAGGTGGGGGACATGGCCCGCGGTGCTCCAGGACAGCCGCCAGCCCGGCCCGTCCGGCTCGATCCGCGCGAGCGTCGTGGTGGTGATGGGGTTGTCGGTGATGGCCTGCAAGGTGCGGTCGAGCCGGGTGAGGATGGCGCCGGGCGCGTTGCCCCGGTCGAACAGCAGGGCGCGCAGCATGTTGCGGGTGGACGCCATCGCGGCCGCGGCCCGCAGATCGTGGCCGACCACGTCCCCGATGACGATCGCCACGACGTCGCCGGGCAGCGGAATGGCGTCGTACCAGTCGCCGCCGAGCTTGCTGGGCTCGGCGGCGGGCCGGTAGACCGCGGCCGCGGTGAACGGACGCAGATCGGGCAGGGTGGGCAGCAGCAGACGCTGGAACTGCTCGGCGCCTTCGCGGACCCGTTCGAACAGACGGACATTCTCGATGGCGATGCCCGCGGCGCCCGCGAGGGCGATGACCACACTCTCGTCGTCCGCGTCGAAGGGCTGCCCGTCCCGCCGCTCGGAGAGGTAGAGATCGCCGTAGATCTCGCCGCGGACGCTGACGGCGACGCCCAGCAGGGTGGCCATGTGCGGATGGCCGGGCGGGAACCCCACGGACGACGGGTGCCCCGCGATGCTCTCCACCCGCAGCGGCTCGGGGTGATGGATCAGATGCCCGAGGACTCCCCGGCCGCGGGGGAAACCGATGCCGGCCAGGGCGGCGCGTTCCTGCTCGGTGAGGCCGGCGGTGATGAACTGCTCCAGCTCGTCCCCGGACGGGGCGAGCACGCCGAGCGCCCCGTAGCGGGCGCCGACCAGGTCCATGGCGGTGGTCACGATGCGGTACAGCACCGACGGCAGCTCGTTCTCCCGGGTGATGGCGACCACGGCGTCCAGCAGGCCCTGGAGCCGGTCCATGGCATCCAGCAGACTGCGCATCTGCTCGTCCATCCGGCCCAGCTCGGCCCGCAGCCGCACATGGAGGTCGGAGTCGTTCGGGGGCCCCGGCGACGCCGCGTCCCCGGGCCCGGCCATCACGGGCACCCGGCGGCCGGCCGACCGGTCTCGGAGCGGTACATCACGCCCTCCTCGCGTGCCCCCGGAGCGGCTGGGGCCACGGTGTGGCACGGCGACACGGATTTTTCGGTCATCAATCAAAAAATAGGGCAGTCCGCGCCGTGCCGCCGCTCGCCCCGGGCCGCGACACGCGGAGGGACCCGGGTCCCCGCCCCGGCGGTCGGCCCCGCCCGTCGCCGCGGAACCGCCCGGCGACGACAACCCCCCGGATGCGCCGGTGCAGTTGGCGGCGGCCGTCGGGCGTGGCCCGCCGGGCGGGCCGCCGCGTCCCGTGCGCCGCGTGGGGGCAGGGGTGCGATGGTGGAAACAGGGCAGGTGATCGGGAGGGTCCGGCAGGGAGGAGAGCGATGGACTGGCGTATGTTCGCCGAGCGGCTCGCGAGCATGGCGCGGGATCTGCTGGCGCAGGAGACGGTGACCGACACTTTGGAACGGATCACCCGCTCCGCCACCGAGCTCGTCCCCGGCTGTGACGCGGCCGGCATCCTCATCCTGCAGTCCAAGGGCGTACGCACGCTCGCCCCGACCGAGCAGGTGGTGATCGACAGCGACGCCCTCCAGGAACGCCTCCAGGAGGGCCCCTGCTACGACATCGCCCGGCGCGACACCGGGGAGCGGGTGTTCCGGATCGCCGACTTCCGCGCGGACCATCCCGGCTGGCCCGCCTATGTGGCCGCCGCCCGCGAGCTGGGCCTCGGCAGCATGATGGGCTTCCTGCTCTACACGGAGGACGAGGACCTCGGCGCGCTCAATCTGTACTCCCGCCACCCCGGCGCGTTCACCGAGGCCGGGGAGACGGCCGGCTGGCTGCTCGCCTCGCACGCCGCCGTCGCCTTCTCCAGCGCCCGCACCCACGCCCAGCTGGAGCAGGCCGTCTCCACCCGGCACGTCATCGGCGAGGCCATGGGCATCCTCATGGGCCGCCACGACCTCACCGAGGACCAGGCCTTCGACGTGCTGCGCCGCTACTCCCAGGACCACAACGTCAAACTCCGGGAGGTGGCGCGGCGCATCTGCGAGCACGGCGGGCTCAACTGACCGGCGGGGTCCGCCCCTCGAAGGCCGCAAGGATCCGCTCCGCCGCCAGCGTCGCCGTCAACGTGCCCTCCCTGACCCGCCGTTCGAGATCCGGCGCCGCCTCCCGCACCGCCGGGCTGGCGTGCAGCCGGCCGAGGAGTTCGTCGCGGACCATCGCCCAGGTCCAGTCGACCTGCTGGTCGCGCCGCTTGGCGGTGAGACGGCCGGTGGAGTCCAGCAGCCGCCGGTGCTGCTCCAGCCGCTCCCACACCGTGTCCAGACCGGTCGACTCGCGGGCGCTGCAGTGCAGCACCGGCGGCGTCCAGAAGGCGTCCTTGCCGTGCATCAGCCGCAGCGCGCCCGCCAACTCCCGGGCCGCGGCCCGCGCGTCGCGCTCGTGCGGGCCGTCCGCCTTGTTGACGGCGATCACGTCGGCGAGTTCCAGGACGCCCTTCTTGATGCCCTGCAACTGGTCGCCGGTGCGGGCCAGGGTGAGCAGCAGGAAGGAGTCGACCATGTCGGCGACCGCCGTCTCCGACTGCCCGACGCCGACGGTCTCCACCAGGATCACGTCGTAACCGGCCGCCTCCATCACCACCATCGACTCCCGGGTGGCCTTCGCGACCCCGCCCAGCGTGCCCGCGCTGGGGGAGGGCCGCACGAAGGCCGCCGGGTCGACCGACAGCCGTTCCATCCGGGTCTTGTCGCCCAGGATGGAGCCGCCGGTGCGGGTGGAGGACGGGTCCACGGCGAGCACCGCGACCCGGTGGCCGATCGAGGTCAGCATGGTGCCGAACGCGTCGATGAAGGTGGACTTGCCGACCCCCGGCACCCCGCTGACGCCGATCCGCCGCGCCCGGCCGCTGTGCGGCAGCAGCCGGGTCAGCAACTCCTGCGCCAGCGCCCGGTGCTGGGGCCGGGTGGACTCGACGAGCGTGATGGCGCGGGCCACCAGGGCCCGCCTCCCGTCGAGCACACCCTTCACATACGTGTCGAGGTCGATCGCGGCCATCGCGGCCCTACAGCTCGTGGCCGAGGTCGGCCGCGAGGCGCCGCACCAGGTCGTGGGCCGCGTCCGGGATCACCGTCCCGGGCGGGAACACGGCCGTGGCGCCCATCTCCAGCAGCGTCGGCACGTCCTGCGGCGGGATCACCCCGCCCACCACGATCATGATGTCCTCGCGGCCCTCCTCCGCCAGCTTCTCGCGCAGCGCCGGTACGAGGGTGAGGTGACCGGCGGCCAGCGAGGACACGCCGACCACGTGCACATCCGCCTCGACCGCCTGCCGGGCGACCTCGTCCGGGGTCTGGAACAGCGGGCCGACGTCGACGTCGAAGCCCAGGTCGGCGAAGGCGGTGGCGATCACCTTCTGGCCGCGGTCGTGGCCGTCCTGGCCCATCTTGGCGACCAGGATGCGCGGCCGGCGCCCCTCGGCCTCCTCGAAGGCGTCCACCAGGGCCCGGGTGCGGTCCACCGACGGGGACTCGCCTGCTTCGTTGCGGTACACACCGGAGATCGTACGGATCTGGCTCGCGTGCCGGCCGTACACCTTCTCCAGGGCGTCGGAGATCTCCCCGACCGTCGCCTTGGCGCGGGCCGCCCGCACCGCCAGCTCCAGCAGGTTCTCGCCGCCCTCGGCGCCCCGGGTCAGCGCGTCCAGCGCGTCCCGGCACGCCTGCTCGTCGCGCTCCGCCCGCAGCCTGCGCAGCTTCTCGATCTGCTGGGCGCGCACCGAGGAGTTGTCGACCTTGAGCACCTCGATCTGCTCGTCGCTGTCGACCCGGTACTTGTTGACGCCGATCACCGGCTGGCGCCCGGAGTCGATGCGGGCCTGGGTGCGGGCCGCCGCCTCCTCCACGCGCAGCTTGGGGATGCCGGCGTCGATGGCCTGCGCCATGCCGCCCGCCCGCTCCACCTCCTGGATGTGCGCCCAGGCCTTGCGCGCGAGGTCGTACGTCAGACGCTCCACATAGGCGCTGCCGCCCCACGGGTCGATGACCCGGGTGGTGCCCGACTCCTGCTGGATGAGCAGCTGGGTGTTGCGGGCGATGCGCGCCGAGAAGTCGGTGGGCAGGGCGAGCGCCTCGTCCAGGGCGTTGGTGTGCAGCGACTGGGTGTGGCCCTGGGTCGCCGCCATCGCCTCCACACAGGTGCGGGTGACGTTGTTGAACACGTCCTGCGCGGTCAGCGACCAGCCCGAGGTCTGCGAATGCGTGCGCAGCGAAAGGGACTTGGCGTTCTCCGGCTCGAACTGCGAGACCAGCTTGGCCCACAGCAGCCGGGCCGCGCGCAACTTGGCGATCTCCATGAAGAAGTTCATGCCGATCGCCCAGAAGAACGACAGCCGGGGCGCGAACGCGTCCACGTCCAGGCCGGCCGCGCGACCCGCGCGGATGTACTCCACACCGTCCGCGAGGGTGTACGCCAGCTCCAGGTCGGCCGTCGCACCCGCCTCCTGGATGTGGTAGCCGGAGATGGAGATGGAGTTGTAGCGCGGCATCCGCTGCGAGGTGTACGCGAAGATGTCGGAGATGATCCGCATCGACGGCTTCGGCGGATAGATGTAGGTGTTGCGGACCATGAACTCCTTGAGGATGTCGTTCTGGATGGTCCCGGCCAGCTTCTCGGGCGGTACGCCCTGCTCCTCGGCGGCCACAATGTACAGCGCCAGCACCGGCAGCACGGCGCCGTTCATCGTCATCGACACCGACATCTTGTCCAGCGGGATGCCGTCGAACAGCTGCCGCATGTCGTAGATCGAGTCGATGGCCACGCCCGCCATGCCGACGTCGCCGGTCACCCGGGGGTGGTCGCTGTCGTAGCCGCGGTGGGTGGGCAGGTCGAAGGCGACCGACAGGCCCTTCTGGCCCGCCGCCAGGTTGCGCCGGTAGAAGGCGTTGGACTCCTCGGCGGTGGAGAAGCCCGCGTACTGGCGGATGGTCCAGGGCTGGTTGACGTACATCGTCGGGTACGGGCCGCGCAGATACGGCGCGATGCCCGGGTAGGTGCCCAGGAAGTCCAGGCCCTCCAGGTCGCGCCCGGTGTACAGCGGCTTGACCCCGATGCCCTCCGGGGTCTCCCACAGCGGGTCGACGCCGCCGGTGGCCCGCTTGACGGCCGACTGCCACTCCTCGGCGCTGCCGCCGGCCACCGGGGTCCCCAGCTCGATGCCGGAGAAGTCGGGGATTCCCATCAGGACACTCCCATGCGGTCGAGGGTCGCGGACAGCACATCGACGGCGTCGCAGCCCGCGAAGACGTACGAGTCGACGCCGGCGTACTCGCCCCGGCCCGCCAGGAACACATGCCGGGCGCCGGCCGCGCGCAGCGACTCGGCGGCCTGTTCGGCCTGTTCGGCGTAGAGCGCGTCGCTGGAGCACAGCACGGCCTCGGTGGCCCCGCTGTCCGCGAAGCCGCCCTCGGTGACCGGCTCGATGCCGCCCGCCTGGAACAGATTGGCCGCGAAGGTCGCGCGGGCCGTGTGGGCGGCGGCCGGCCCGAGCGTGGCCAGGAAGATCCGCGGGCGGGCGCCGGTGGCGGCCAGGTGCGCGTCGGAGCGGGCGCGCAGCTCCTCGAACGCCTCGTCGCGGCGTACCCGCGGCAGCCCGCCGGACGGCGGCTCGGGCGCGGGCTCGCGCACCACCGGCTTCTCGGCGAGCAGCGGGAACTCGCTGACGCCGGTGATGGGTTCGCGGCGCTTGGCGAGCCGCTTGGAGCGCTCCGCCCAGGTCGTCGCGAGGTCGGTGCGCAGCCGGCCGGAGCGCAGCACGGCCGCCTGGCCGCCGTCGCGCTCGATGGTGCGGAAGAACTCCCAGGCGGCCTGCGCGAGTTCGTCGGTCAGCCGCTCCACGTACCAGGAACCGCCCGCCGGGTCGATGACCCGGGACAGGTGCGACTCCTCGATCAGGATGGTGGAGGTGTTGCGGGCGATCCGGCGGGCGAACGCGTCCGGCAGGCCGAGCGCGTGGTCGAACGGCAGCACGGTCACGGAATCGGCGCCGCCGACCCCGGCGGCGAGCGTCGCGACCGTGGTGCGCAGCATGTTCACCCACGGGTCGCGGCGGGACATCATCACCGGCGAGGTCACCACGTGCTGCGTCTGCGCCCCGGGCGCCCCGCAGACCTCGGCGACCCGGGACCACAGTCGGCGCGCCGCGCGCAGCTTGGCGACGGTCAGGAACTGGTCGGCGGTGGCCGCGTAGCGGAACTCCAGCTGTCCGGCGGCCTGTTCGACGGTCAGCCCCGCCTCGGTCAGCGCGCGCAGATAGGCCACGCCGGTGGCGAGCGAGGCGCCCAGCTCCTGCGCGGCCGAGCCGCCCGCCTCGTGGTACGGCAGCGCGTCCACCGTCAGCGCGCGCAGGCCGGGGCGGGTTTCGGCGCAGCGCGCGGCCAGGGCGGAGTACGGCGCGAAGTCCAGCGCGGTGCCGGTGCGGGCCTCGTACCCGAGCGGGTCGCCGCCCAGGTTGCCGCGGGCGGCCTTCGGGTCGACGCCGCGGTCCGCGTACAGCCGCAGCAGCGCCTCGGCGGCCTCCTCGGTGTCCCGCCCGGCGTCCAGGACGACCGGCGCCAGGTCGAGGTAGACGCCCTCCAGGGCCCGGCCCAGCTCGGCGACGGGAATGCCGCCCTCGCCGAGCACCAGCCACAGGGAGGTGCCGCCGTTCTCCAGGTCGGTGAGGACCGCGCCGTCGGCGAGCGCCGTGTGCCGCTGCCGTACGTCCCAGCCGCCGACGACCCCGCCCTCGGGGCGCGAGCCCCGCAGATACGGGGCGAAGCCCGGCAGTCCGGGGTCGGGCGCGGCGTCGCGCGCGGTGTACAGGGGACGGGTGCGCAGCCCGTCCTCCAGCGTCGTGGACAGAGCGTCCTCAGCTGCCGTGCCCGAGACTTCCTTGCCCGACTTGCGCAGCACACCCTCCACCAGGCGTTGCCACTGCTCGTGTGTCGCGTCAGGGAACTCGGCGGCCAGTGAGAGCCCGTCGTCAGGCAGGACCGTCATGGCTCGGATGCTAGGCCAGTGCGCTCAGAAGAGTGCAGAGCAAACGCTTGTGAGTTTTCTCCCCTTGCGGCTGTGACCTGCACCGCTCCCGACGGCGATCCGGCTGCTACGACAGCGCGCCGCGGCGCGCCGCGAGGGCGGACTCCGGTGCGGGACGTCGCCCTCGGCGGAGACGGCGACGAGGGCCGGCCGCGACGACGGCGCCCGCGTGGGGCAGCCCCGGCGGCGCGGCCGTGACGGGGCGGCGTGACGGGGCGGCGTCGTGTCGCGCGGCTGCGCGGTCGGGCCCCGGCCGGGTCAGTCCCCGATGCCGAGGTCGGAGCGGCGCACGTCGCGGGTGGACAGTGTCTGCGGGGTGCCCGTGAAGGCGCGCAGGCGCAGATGGGTGCCCGTCTTCGCCGGGACGGTGAAGTGGCCGGACGGAGCGCGCAGTTCGACGGTCGTCGTGGTGTGCGCGGGGATCGTGGCCGGGCCGTGCGTGCGCGACCAGTAGCGGTTCATGCCCTGGCCCGTGGTGAGCATGTAGTACGGGGTGAGCGGGGTGTCGCCGGTGTTGGCGACCTTCAGGGTCAGCCCGGTCACCGTGCGCCCCGGGCGGTGCCGGACCGAGGCGATGTCCATCCGCAGCGGCGCGCGCCCCGTGGCCGCGAGGACCGCGCTCACCAGCGCGGGCGCCAGCAGCACCACGACGGCCGCGGCCAGCGCGGGCCTGCGGCGCGGGCCGGTCAGCGGACCCGGCCGCGGCTGCCAGGCGTTGCCGAACTCGGACAGCGGCACCGTGACCGCCGCCGCCAGCCACAGCGGGGTCATCATCAGGTAGTAACCGTCCTGCGAGCGCGTCGCCAGATAGAACGCGCACCACGGCAGCACGGTCGCGGCGGGGCCGAGCCGCCGTACGAACAGCACGAACAGGGCCAGCAGGGCGGCGGCGAGCAGCATGCTGGCGTGGCTGTACCAGTCGAGCCGGTCGCTGCCGTGGGTGAAGTACAGCGAGACGTCCACCAGGCCCTGGCCGTGCAGCACCGCGCCCTGGGTCAGCGGCAGCGCGATGCCCCGCAGCCACGGGCCGGGCTCGGTCACGATCAGATACGCGTTGATCAGCAGGAAGGCCGTCACCGCGACCCCGGCGATCCGCAGCACCACCCGCGCGGCCGCCCGCCCGCCCAGCTCGCCGCGGCGCACCGCGTAGATCCCGGCGAGCAGGAACGGTGTCACGAACCAGGGCAGTTGCTGGGCCGCGCACGCCGCGCCGAGGCACGCGGCCCGCGCGATGCCGGCCGCGCCGAGCCGGCCGCCCGCGCCCAGCCGGGGCCAGCGGACCACCACCGGCACGAGCAGGGCGAGCGCGACGATCGCGGGATAGCCCTGACGGGCGTACATCGGCAGGAAACCGAAGCCCAGGCACACCATGGTGGCCGCCGAGCGCCACGGCGCCGGCAGCATCCGCCACAGCAGCACCGAGCCCACGACCAGCGCCGCCGTGGCCGCCGCGGTCGCCGGGGCGCCGTTGTGCCCCAGCCACAGGAACGGCATGGTGAGCAGCGGCGCCAGCGGGGGATAGCCGTACGTGTAGTCGTACCCGCCGCTCGTCGTCGCCGTCAGCGCCACGCCCTTGATGTGGAACAGCCACGGCCAGGGGTGGTCGTACAGCGTGTGCCCGCCGGCGAGTTCCTTGGCGGCCTGGGTGGTGAGGACCGCCTCGTCGCCGCCCGCGTGGTTCAGCGCCCACGCGCACAGCGTGAGGACGATCGCCGTCACCAGCACCACGAGGTCCAGACGGGCCAGCGAGCGCGCCCGGCGGACCGTCAGCGTCAGCACGCCGGTCACCAGGATCGCGGCGTAGCAGACGGAGATGACCCCGGCGAGGACGAGACGGTGCGTGGCCGCCTGGGTCCAGACCGAGCGGGTGCCGATGAAGAGGCTCACGTCGGCGAGGAGGGTGAGCACCCGGTGCCACTGCGCGGGGGCCCCGGGGACCTCCGCGCGCGGTCCCGGTACGGCGGACACCGCCGACTGCGTCCGCCGGCCGGGCGTCACCTGCTGTGTTTCTGCCAAGTGCACGGGATCGGACGCTATCGGCGACGTGTGAGCGGCTCGCGGCGACAGGTGAAGAGTCCGGTATGAGGGCGGTAAGAAGCGGGCGTATTCGTACATGTGCCCCAGCCTGGGGCGGGTTCGGCGTCATCGGGGCGATGCCACCCGTGTCGTTGTTGGGCCGAACGGGTGACTTGGCGTAAGAATTGGCTGGTGCAGGCATGGAGTGCGAGTCAGGTCGGGGGGAGCCGGTGAGCCGTTACGACGTCACCGATGAACAGTGGGAAGGGCTCGCCCAGGTCGTGCCGTTGCGGGGCCGGGACGCCTGGCCGTCCGCGGTGAACCACCGCTCGCTGCCCGACGACGAGACCGAGACCCGGCGCCGCTTCGTGGTCCTGCGGGTGAATGTCTTCGCGGACGCCCGCGAGGTGGCCGAGACCGTGATGGCCGGCACGCCGGTCCTCCTGGACCTCTCCGGCGCGGAGGGCGACGTCGCCAAACGCGTGCTCGACTTCAGCACGGGTGTCGTCTTCGGTCTGGGCAGCGGAATGCACCGGGTCGACCGCAACGTGTTCCTCCTCACTCCGCCCGGCACGGAGGTCAGCGGGCTGATGGAGGGCGCGGGCTGACGGCGGACGCCGGGTCCCGCGGCGAGTGGGGCGCGGCGCCCGGGGCCGGACGTGCGACACCGGCTTCCGTCACCCGGTCCGGTGACGCGCGGGTCATCGCCGCAACCGCGCGCCCCCCCCGATCGTGGGAACGCCGCCGGGGGAAACGGTTCGGTCCCCCGGGCGGGGTCCTACCGTTCGGGCATGTCCGTGCCCTCCGTGTCCTCCGTCTCCTCCGTGCCCGTCGTCGGTACGGCGGTGGGCGACGCGTTCGCCGGGGCCGTCGGTCCGCCCGACGCGCGGCCGCGGATCACCGAGTTGCGGCTGTCGGCCTTCGCGGGACACCGGCGGGTCGGGTACCCGCTGGGGCCGGTCACCGTGTTCGCGGGGCCCAGCGGCGCGGGCAAGACGACCGCGCTCGCGGCGTACGAGGGGCTGGCCCGGCTCGGCGGGGGCGCCTCGCTCGTGGAGGCGTTCCCGGACCCGGCCGCCTGTGTGCCCGACCGGGCCCGGCCCGACGCCGAGGGCCGCAGGGGCTTCAGGATCGGCTGTACGGCCGACGGCGCCGAGGGTCCGGTCCGGCTCGACATCGCCGTCCAGGCCGAGCCGCACCCGCGGATCGTGGGCGAACGGCTCACCGCGGCAGGCGTCGTGCTCCTGGAGACCGCGCTGCGCGACCCCGGGCGGCGCACCGTGCAGGCCGCCTGGCACACCGCGGGCGCCGCGCCGGTGACCCGCGCGCCGCTCCCCGACGACCGCCTGGGCACCGCCCTGCTGCCGCTGCGGGTGGCCGGCAAGACGGACGGGCAGCGCCGGGTGCTGGCCGCGGCCGAGCAGATGGTCGTCGCCCTGCGCTCGGTCTTCGCCTGCGACCCGCGCCCCGACTGCATGCGCACCCCCGTGCCCATCGGCCACGGCCGGCTGATGCGCGGCTGCGACAACCTCGCCGAGGTGCTGTGGCGCACCCGCGCCGAGTGCGCCCGCCGGCACGCCCGGCTGGTCGAGGCGCTGGAGGCGGGCTGTGCCGGGCCGGTGGCCGACCTGATCGCCGAACCGCTCTTCGACGGCACGGTACGGGCCCTGCTCGACCGCGGCGACGGGCACCGCACCGACCTGGCCCGGCTCGGCGAGGGCGAACTGCGCTATCTGGCAATGGCGTTGGTACTGCTGACCGGGCCCGGGGTGCTGGACATCGACCCGCCGGGCGAGGTGCCCGACGCGCTGCGCTCCCTCACCGTCCTCGCCGACGGCTTCGACCGCTGTCTCGACCCGGCCCAGCGCCGCGCCCTGCTGCGGCTGGCGGTGCGGATGGGCGAGCGCGGGCACATCCGCTGTGTGGCGGCGGTCAACGACGCGTCCTGGGCCGCCGGGACGGAGGGCGTCACGGTGGTACACCTGAACCCGTGACGGAACACCCCGACCTGCCCCGACTCCAGCGCCGGCTGGCCGAGTTCGCCGCCGCCCGCGACTGGGGGCCGTACCACACGCCCAAGAACCTCGTCGCCGCGCTCAGCGTGGAGGCCTCCGAACTGGTCGAGATCTTCCAGTGGTTGACCCCGGAGGAGTCCGCCCGGGTGATGGCCGACCCCGGCACCGCGCACCGTGTCCGCGACGAGGTCGCCGACGTGCTCGCCTACCTCCTCCAGTTCTGCGAGGTCCTGGGCATCGACCCGCTGACCGCACTGGCGGAGAAGATCGACCGCAACGAACGGCGCTTCCCGCTGCCGGGGACAGAGGCGGGGGACGAACCCGGCTGACTGCCGTACGAACGGACGCCACACTCCCTTCAACAGCCGGACACCCCGCTTCCGTTGTCACTCTCCGCAGTCGAATTGCCGATCGAATCTGAATTGTTGTCCCCAGATTTCGGGCTTCCTCTAGCTTTTCGTCCCAGCGACCTTCACTCTGGGTAGTGGACAAGAGAGTCAGTGAACATGCGAGCGAGTGAGTGAAGGGACGGGGGCGGCGGATGGACGCGGTACGGCTCATCCTCACCGGCAGGCGGGCCCTGGCGAGCGGGACGGACACGCCCGGGCTGCTGGCGGAGGTGTGGCAGGCGCAGGCACTCGCGCAGGCGATCGGCAGCAGGCTCGCGGTCTCCGGGCCACCGGAGCTGCGCGGCGAAGCGCTCGGTCTGACCGAGCTGGCGGGCCGGGGCTGCGGCGTCCTCGATCCGCCCGAACTGGACCCCGGCGATCTGCGCGCGGCCCAGCTCACCCGGCTGGACGACGCCCGCGAGACCCTGCTCTGCCTCGGCGGCCTGCTCGGCGAGGTCGGCATGGCGCTGGTCGGCGTGGCCAGCACCGCGGCGGACGAGACGACGTACTGGCAGTGCATGGAGGCGATCGACGCGGCCGACGAGTCCCGCGACCGCGTCCGCGAGATGCTGCGCAAACTGGCGGCGCGCGAGGAGGTGTTATCGGCGAACGACAACCAGGGCAGCCCCTTCGGCGGCGCACCGTGCGCGTAGCCCGCGCCGGAACCTGCGGTGGGGCGGCACACGTCCTCAGGCCGGGGCGGCGTGGCCCGGACGTGCCGCGCCGAAGGCCGCCGCGAGCTGGTCGAACAGAAGGCCCGCCAAGGGGCGGGGGTCACGGCGCGGGGCGACCGTGCAGATGCCGCGGGTCGAGGGGTCCCCGAGACCGGCCGTGTGACGTCGGCGCGCAGCGCGTGCGTCAGCACCCCGGGTATCGGCGCGATGGCGTGACCGGTCGCGACCAGGGCCGGCTTGCCCGGCAGATCCGCCGCGGCGAGGTCGACGCGCGGCCAGGTACTGGACGTCCTGGAACACGGGCAGCTCGGCGGGCTCGTGGCCCGCGAGCGGACCTTCCTCCTCGGCGAACCGAACCCGGCCGCCACCGAGTTCACCATCGGCGCGCCGGCCACGGACATGGCCCTGCCGGCCGCTGCCCCGGACACCCCCTCGCGCGGCGGGGCCGGTCCGACCGGAGCCTCGACCACGCCGGACACCGACATCGCCGTCGCGGCCACCGCACCCGCGGTGGAGGACGCGGTGCCCGACCCGCTCGGCGCCTGCGTCCGCGGACACGCCACCGGCGACCCCGCCCGCTTCCGCGACGCGTTCCTGCCCACCGCCCGCATCGGAGGAATCCGGGACGGCGCGTTCGGCTCGTGGTGCCTGGAGGAGTACTGCGCGCTCTTCCCGGGCGAGCCGGCCCCGGACGAGCCGGACCGCTCCCGCCGCCTCGACACCGTCGGCGTCCACGGCACCGTCGCGACCGCGACCATGACACTCACGCACGGCGCGGACACGTTCACCGACGTCTTCCTGCTCGTGCGCGCCGACGGCGGCCGGCGCATCGCCGACAAGGCCTGTCACCGGCACCGTCGAACGACCGGGCGGCCGGGCCGGTGACCGAGCCGGCCCGGCCGGGGGCGGCGGTCAGGCGACCTGCGGCATGACCTCGGCGGCGATCAGCTCCAGGTGGTCCAGGTCGTCCAGGTCCAGCATCTGGAAGTAGACGCGGGTCGAGCCGACCGCGGCGTAGCGGCCCAGCTTCTCCACGACCTCGGCGGGGGAGCCCGCGAGACCGTTGGCCTTCAGCTCGTCCACCTCGCGGCCGATGGCGTCCGCGCGCCGCTTGACCTCGGCGTCGTTCCTGCCGACGCAGGCGACCAGCGCGTTGGAGTAGACGAGGTCGTCGCCCCTGCGCCCGTGCTCCTCGGCCGCGGCCCGGACCCGGCCGAACTGGCGCTCACTGTCCTCGACGGAGGCGAACGGGATGTTGAACTCGTCGGCGTACCGCGCCGCGAGCGCCGGCGTCCGCTTGGCGCCGTGCCCGCCGATGAGGACCGGCACCTTGGCCTGCGCGGGCTTCGGCAGCGCCGGGGAGTCCTGCAACCGGTAGAACGTGCCGTCGTAGTCGAACCGCTCGCCGACCGGCGTCCGCCACAGCCCCGTGACGATGGCCAGTTGCTCCTCCAGGCGCCCGAACTTCTCCTTCGGGAAGGGGATGCCGTACGCCTTGTGCTCCTCCTCGTACCAGCCCGAGCCCAGCCCCAGCTCCACCCGCCCGCCGGACATCTGGTCGACCTGCGCCACCTGGATGGCCAGGACGCCCGGCAGCCGGAAGGTGCCCGCCGTCATCAGCGTGCCGAGCCGGATGCGGCTGGTCTCCCGGGCGATGCCGGCCAGGGTGATCCAGGCGTCGGTGGGACCGGGCAGACCGTCCACGTCGCCCATGTGGAGGTAGTGGTCCGAGCGGAAGAAAGCGTCGTAGCCCAGCTCCTCCGCGGTCTTGGCGACGCGCAGCAGCGTGTCGTAGGTCGCGCCCTGCTGGGGTTCTGTGAAGACTCGAAGATCCATGCATCCATCATGCATGCCGCCGTGCGGCCACCCGCGCGGGGCAGCGGGCAGCGGGGCGGAAAACAGGTGGTCACGGGGGTGCCCGGGCGGGGAGACTCGGACGCGTGTTCCTGACGATCTCCACCAGCGGCGACGCCGCCCACCCGGCCACCGACCTCGGGTACCTGCTGCACAAGCACCCCGGCAAGGCGCAGAGGTTCTCCACGTCCTACGGCACCGCGCACGTCTTCTACCCCGAGGCGGACGACGCGCGCTGCACGGCCGCCCTGCTGCTGGAGACCGATCCGGTGGCGCTGGTGCGGCGCGGCAAGGGCAAGGGCCGCGGCGGCGCCCCCGACGCGGCGCTCGCGCAGTACGTGAACGACCGCCCCTACGCCGCCTCCTCCCTCCTCGCCGTCGCCCTGAGCGGCGTCTTCTCCAGCGCCATGCGGGGGGTGTGCGCCGCCCGCCCCGAGCGGGCCGCCGCCCCGCTGCCGCTGCGCATCGAGGTCCCGGCCGTGCCCGCCCGCGGCGGCGCCCCTCTCGTGCGAAGGCTCTTCGAGCCGCTCGGCTGGACGGTGGGCGCCGAACCGGTCCCGCTGGACACGGAGTTCCCGCAGTGGGGCGACTCGCGCTACGTCCGCCTGGTCCTGGAGTCGGACGCGCTCACCCTCGCCGAGGCGCTGCGCCACCTGTACGTGCTGCTGCCGGTCCTCGACGACGCCAAGCACTACTGGGTCTCCGCCGACGAGGTGGACAAGCTGCTGCGGGCCGGCGAGGGCTGGCTGCCCGGCCACCCGGAGCAGCAGCTGATCACCAGCCGCTATCTCTCCCGCCGGTGGTCGCTGACCCGGCAGGCGCGTGAGGCGCTGGAGCTGGTGCGGCTCGCCGAGGCCGACGACAGCGAGGTCGAGGAGATCGACAACGCGGTCGGCCAGGAGACCGAGGCGGAGGAGAAGCCGACCCCGCTCGCGGTCCAGCGCCGCGAGGCGATCGTCACCGCGCTGCGCGCCAGCGGCGCCGCCCGGGTGCTCGACCTCGGCTGCGGGCAGGGCCAGTTGGTGCAGGAGCTGCTGAAGGACGTCCGGTTCACCGAGATCGTCGGCGTCGACGTGTCCGTACGGGCGCTCGCCATCGCCTCCCGGCGGCTGAAGCTCGACCGCATGGGCGAGCGGCAGGCGTCCCGCGTCCGGCTGGTGCAGGGCTCGCTCGCCTACACCGACAAGCGGCTCAAGGGCTATGACGCGGCCGTGCTCAGCGAGGTGATCGAGCACCTCGACCTGCCCAGGCTGCCCGCCCTGGAGTACGCCGTGTTCGGGCACGCCCGCCCGCGCACCGTCGTCGTCACCACCCCGAACGTCGAGTACAACGTCCGCTGGGAGACCCTGCCCGCCGGACACGTCCGGCACGGCGACCACCGCTTCGAGTGGACCCGCGCCGAATTCCGCTCCTGGGCCGCCGAAGTCGCCGAACGGCACGGGTACGAGGTCGGGTTCCGGCCCGTCGGCCCCGACGACCCCGAGGTGGGACCGCCCACCCAGCTGGCCCTGTTCACCCTCACGACCGAGAAGGAGGCGAAGGCGGCATGACCGAGACACGGACCGGACGGGTCCTCCCCGTCACCGACCTCTCCCTCGTGGTCCTCGTCGGCGCCTCCGGCTCCGGCAAGTCCACCTTCGCCCGCAGGCACTTCAAGCCCACCGAGGTGATCTCCTCCGACTTCTGCCGCGGCCTGGTCGCCGACGACGAGAACGACCAGAGCGCCAGCCGCGACGCCTTCGACGTCCTGCACTACATAGCCGGCAAGCGGCTGGCCGCGGGCCGCCGCACCGTCGTGGACGCCACCAGCGTGCAGCAGGACAGCAGGCGCCAGCTGATCGAACTGGCGCGCAAGCACGACGTGCTGCCCATCGCCATCGTGCTCGACATGCCCGAGGAGGTGTGCGCCGAGCGCAACGCGGCCCGCACCGACCGCGCCGACATGCCGCGCCGGGTCATCCAGCGGCACATCCGCGAACTGCGGCGCTCACTGCGGCACCTGGAGCGCGAGGGCTTCCGCAAGGTGCACGTCCTGCGCGGCGTCGAGGAGGCCGAGGCCGCCACCGTCGTCACCGAGCGGCGATTCAACGACCTGACCCACCTCACCGGCCCCTTCGACATCATCGGCGACGTGCACGGCTGCTCGGCCGAACTGGAGTCGCTGCTGTCCAAGCTGGGGTACGACGACGGCGTGCACCCCGAGGGCCGCACCGCCGTGTTCGTCGGCGACCTGGTCGACCGCGGCCCGGACAGCCCCGGTGTGCTGCGCCGGGTGATGGACATGGTGGAGGCGGGCCACGCGCTGTGCGTGCCGGGCAACCACGAGAACAAGTACGGCCGTCACCTCAAGGGCCGCAACGTCCAGCACATCCACGGCCTCGCCGAGACCATCGCCCAGATGGACGGCGAGAGCGAGGAGTTCCGGGCGCGGGTGCGCACGTTCATCGACGGTCTCGTCAGCCACTACGTCCTCGACGGCGGCAAGCTGGTCGTCTGCCACGCCGGCCTGCCCGAGAAGTACCACGGCCGCACCTCCGGACGCGTCCGTTCGCACGCCCTGTACGGCGACACCACCGGGGAGACCGACGAGTTCGGCCTGCCGGTGCGCTACCCGTGGGCCGAGGACTACCGGGGCCGGGCGGCGGTCGTCTACGGCCACACGCCGGTGCCGGAGGCCACCTGGCTCAACAACACCATCTGCCTGGACACCGGTGCCGTCTTCGGCGGCCGGCTGACCGCGCTGCGCTGGCCGGAGCGCGAGCTGGTCGACGTGCCGGCCGAGCGCGTCTGGTACGAGCCGGTCCGGCCGCTGCGCACCGAGGCGCCCGGCGGGCGCGACGGCCGGCCGCTGGACCTGGCCGACGTCTTCGGACGCCGGGCGGTGGAGACCCGGCACGCCGGGCGGGTGGCGGTGCGCGAGGAGAACGCGGCGGCGGCCCTCGAGGTCATGAGCCGCTTCGCGCTCGACCCGCGCCTGGTGCCGTATCTGCCGCCGACCATGGCGCCGACGGCCACCTCCGAGGTGGACGGCTACCTGGAGCACCCGCGGGAGGCGTTCGCGGGTTATGCGGCCGACGGGGTGGCGCGCGTGGTGTGCGAGGAGAAGCACATGGGCTCGCGGGCCGTGGTCCTGGTGTGCCGGGACGCGGCGGCGGCCACGCGGCGGTTCGGCGTGGAGGGCCCCACGGGCGCGCTGTACACCCGTACCGGGCGGCCGTTCTTCGACGACGAGGAGATGACCGAGTCGGTCCTGGACCGGCTGCGCGCGGCGATCACCGAGGCCGGTCTGTGGTCCGGACTGGACACGGACTGGCTGCTGCTGGACGCCGAGCTGATGCCCTGGTCGCTGAAGGCCCAGGGCCTGCTGCGCAGCCAGTACGCGGCGGTCGGCGCGGCGTCCGGCGCGGTGTTCCCGGGCGCGCTGGCCGCGCTGGAGGCGGCCGCGGCACGGGGCACCGACGTGGGCGCCCTGCTCGACCGGCAGCGTGGACGCGCCGCCGACGCGGCCGCGTTCACGGCCGCGTACCGGCGCTACTGCTGGACCACCGAGGGCCTGGACGGCGTCCGCCTGGCGCCCTTCCAGATCCTCGCTACCGAGGGCCGCAGCCTCGCCGCGCTCCCGCACGACGAACAACTGGCGCTGCTCGACCGTCTGGTGGAACACGACTCCTCCGGCCTCCTCGGGACCACCCGCCGGCTGTACGTGGACACGGGCGACCCCGAGTCGGTGCGGGCCGGTGTCGACTGGTGGCTGGAGATGACCGGCCGGGGCGGTGAGGGCATGGTCGTCAAGCCGCTCGGCGCCCTGGTCCGCCGCCCGGACGGCCGTCTGGTCCAGCCCGGCGTCAAGTGCCGGGGCCGCGAGTACCTGCGCATCATCTACGGCCCCGAGTACACCCGCCCCGACAACCTCGCCCTGCTGCGCCGCCGGTTCCTCAACCACAAGCGCTCCCTCGCCCTGCGCGAGTACGCCCTCGGCCTGGAGGCCCTCGACCGCCTGTCCGCAGGCGAGCCGCTGTGGCGGGTGCACGAGGCGGTGTTCGCGGTGCTGGCGCTGGAGTCGGAGCCGGTGGACCCGCGGCTGTAGGCCGCCGGCGGCGGGGGCGCCCGGTCTCCGCCACCGCGGTGCCTCACGGCCGCGGGAAGCGGGCCCTCATCGCGGTGATGCAGACGTCCCGGGACGTGGGCCCGCCGAAGCGCAGGCGGTCGTAGCCGGTGAACTGCGGCTCCAGCGCGTCCAGTTCGTCGATCAGCCGGTGCAGACGGCGCGTCCAGGCCGGGGTGCCGGCGTCGGGCGCGTCCGGTGCCGAGCCGATCGCCGTCGTCAGCTCGTCCTTGCGCCGGATGGTCTCCGGGGAGACCGAGCGGAGGCAGACGTACCGGCCGTCGAGGTAGGCCCGCCATTCGGCGCGGGCGGTCGCCGGGTCGGACCAGTGGGACGTGAACCAGGAGGCGAGCGCGTCCACGCCGCCCGCCCGCTCCGCGAGGGCGAAAAGGTCGGCCGGGACCATCTCCGCGCCGTCCGAGCGCAGATAGCCCGGCAGGGGCAGCCGGCCGTCCAGCATCAGGCGGCGGACCTCGTCGCCGTCGCGGCCGTGGTCCGCGCACAGCCGCTCCAGGGTGACGAACTGCTCGCTGACGTAGGCGTCGTCGGCCTCGGTCATCGGGTGGTCGCCGTTGATCTCGCGGAAGCGCTCGGCGAGTCGTCGGCTCAGGGAGGTCTGCGGCATGGGCGGTCCTTCGGGAACGTCGGCGGGACGGGCTGCCCGCCCCGGACTGCGGACGCTATCCAGCGGACGCTTCGGCGCCCGCCGAACCGTGTCACCGCACCGATTGCCGTCAGTGTGACGAGAACCGGTGGGAGCGGAAGTCGCAACGAGAGCGCCGCAAAATGGTCGAGGGGCGGGTGAATCCGGTCCCCGGTGGTCAGGATGGGGGCATGGGATTCCATGTCGACTCCGAGGCCGGGCGGCTGCGCCGCGTCATCCTGCACCGGCCGGATCTTGAGCTCAAAAGGCTCACCCCCAGCAACAAGGACGCCCTCCTCTTCGACGACGTGCTCTGGGTGCGCCGGGCGCGCGCCGAGCACGACGGGTTCGCCGACGTGCTGCGCGACCGCGGCGTCGCCGTCCACCTCTTCGGCGACCTTCTGGTCGAGACCCTGGAGGTCCCCGAGGCCCGCGCCCTGGTCCTGGACCGCGTCTTCGACGAGCGCGAGTACGGCCCCCTCGCCACCGCCCATCTGCGCTCCGCCTTCGAGAACCTGCCCGCGCGGGAGCTGGCCGAGGCGCTGGTCGGCGGCATGACCAAGCGGGAGTTCCTGGAGGCGCACGCGGAGCCGACCTCCGTGCGCTTCCACGTGATGGAACTGGACGACTTCCTGCTCGGCCCGCTCCCCAACCACCTCTTCACCCGAGACACCTCCGCCTGGATCTACGACGGGGTCGCCATCAACGCCATGCGTTTGCCGGCCCGGCAGCGCGAGACCGTGCACTTCGAGGCGATCTACCGGCACCACCCGCTCTTCGACGGCGAGCGGTTCCACGTCTGGTCCCAGGGGCAGGCCGACCACCCCTCCACCATCGAGGGCGGCGACGTGCTGGTGATCGGCAACGGCGCGGTCCTCGTCGGAATGAGCGAGCGCACCACCCCGCAGGCCGTGGAGATGCTCGCGCACAAACTGTTCGCGGCCGGCTCCGCGCGCACCATCGTGGCGCTCGACATGCCCAAGCGGCGCGCCTTCATGCACCTGGACACGGTGATGACGATGGTCGACGGCGACACCTTCACCCAGTACGCGGGGCTCGGCATGCTGCGCTCGTACACCATCGAACCGGGCGTGGGCGAGAAGGAGCTGAAGGTCACCGACCACCCGCCGGAGCACATGCACCGGGCCATCGCCGCCGCCCTCGGACTCGGCGAGATCCGGGTGCTCACCGCCACCCAGGACGTGCACGCGGCCGAGCGCGAGCAGTGGGACGACGGCTGCAACGTGCTCGCCGTCGAGCCCGGGGTCGTCGTCGCCTACGAGCGGAACTCCACCACCAACACCCATCTGCGCAAGCAGGGCATCGAGGTCATCGAGATCCCCGGCAGCGAGCTGGGGCGGGGCCGGGGCGGCCCCCGGTGCATGAGCTGCCCGGTGGAGCGGGACGCGGTGTGAGCGCGGGGGCGGTGCCGGGCCGGCCGGGCGCCGGTGTGACGATGTCCACCTCACCCCCTGGGGCTGCATAAATTTGCCGAAGGTCGTATAGAATTCCATCGTCCTTATCGTCGTACCCCTGGAGCGCCCCCATGGCGACAGTCCCGACCGCCCTCGCCGGCCGCCACTTCCTCAAGGAGCTGGACTTCACCGAGGCGGAGTTCCGCGGTCTGGTCGAGCTGGCCGCGGAGCTGAAGGCCGCCAAGCGGGCCGGGACCGAGACCCCGTACCTGCGGGGCCGCAACATCGCGCTGATCTTCGAGAAGACCTCGACGCGCACCCGCTGCGCGTTCGAGGTCGCCGCCGCCGACCAGGGCGCCCACACCACGTACCTCGACCCGGCCGGCTCACAGATCGGGCACAAGGAGTCCGTCAAGGACACCGCCCGCGTCCTCGGCCGGATGTACGACGGCATCGAGTACCGGGGCGACAGCCAGGCCAAGGTCGAGGAGCTGGCCGCCGAGGCCGGCGTGCCCGTCTACAACGGCCTCACCGACGACTGGCACCCCACCCAGATGCTCGCCGACGTGCTCACCATGACCGAGCACAGCGCCAAGCCGCTCACCGAGACGGCCTTCGCCTACCTCGGCGACGCCCGTTTCAACATGGGCAACTCCTACCTGGTCACCGGCGCCCTGCTCGGCATGGACGTCCGCATCGTCGCCCCCGAGCAGTACTGGCCGAACGCCGCGATCGTGGCCCGCGCCCGCGAACTGGCCGAGCGCAGCGGCGCCCTGATCACCCTGACCGAGGACGTGGCCGAGGGGGTGCGCGGGACCGACTTCGTCGCCACCGACGTGTGGGTCTCCATGGGCGAGCCCAAGGAGGTCTGGGCCGAGCGGATCAAGGCCCTCGCGCCGTACGCGGTGACCATGGACGTGCTGCGCGCCACCGGCAACCCGGACGTCAAGTTCCTGCACTGCCTGCCGGCCTTCCACGACCTCGGCACCAAGGTCGGCCGGGAGATCCACGAGACCTACGGCCTGACCTCCCTGGAGGTCACCGACGAGGTCTTCGAGTCGGCGCACTCCATCGTCTTCGACGAGGCCGAGAACCGGCTGCACACCATCAAGGCCGTGCTGGTCGCCACACTCGGCCGGTAGTCCTGGTCCGCGTCCGCGACCAGCGCTTATCCTGATCGGCGGGCCGGAGCCACCCATTCCGGTACCGCCGCCGCGACCGTCATCCCGTCGCCCGCACCACCAGAAACGAGCACCACCCGCAATGCCCGCTCCCCGCATCAAGTCCCCCCACCTGCTCGTCGCCGAATCCGGCGCGGACCGCGAGGGGCACGGCCTGAAGCGCACGATGGGGCTCTTCCAGCTCATCTGCTTCGGCGTCGGCGCCATCGTCGGCACCGGCATCTTCGTCGGGCTCTCCGACTCCGTCGCCCAGGCCGGCCCCGCCGTCGTCGTCTCCTTCGTCCTCGCCGCCATCACCTGCGTCTTCACCGCCTTCTCCTTCGCGGAGCTGGGCGGCGCGATCCCGGTCTCCGGCTCCTCGTACTCCTTCGCCTACGCCGGCCTCGGCGAGTCCACCGCCTTCCTGGTCGGCTGGTGCCTGCTGCTGGAGTACGGCATCTCCATCTCGGCCGTCGCCGTCGGCTGGAGCCAGTACGTCAACGAGCTGCTGCACAGCCTCACCGGCTGGCAGCTGCCCGCCCTGCTGTCCGCCGGACCCGGCGACGGCGGGATCGTCAACCTGCCCGCGGTGCTGGTGATCGCCATGGCCTCGGTGCTGCTGGTGCGCGGCGTGCGCGAGAGCGCCCGGGCGACCGCCGCCATGGCCGCCGTCAAACTGGCGATCCTGCTCGCCTTCTGCGCCATCGGCTACAGCGCCTTCAAGCACGGCAACCTCACCCCGTTCTCCCCGGCCGGCCTCGGTGGCATCGGCGCGGGCACCACCGCCGCGTTCTTCTCGTACATCGGCTTCGACGCGATCACCACGGCCGGCGAGGAGGCCAAGAACCCCCGCCGTGACATCCCCGTGGCGATCATGGTCTGCATGGGCATCGTGACGCTGCTGTACTGCGCGGTCGCGGTCGCCGCGATCGGCGCCATCGGCGGCAAGCAGGTCGCCGGCCGCCCCGCCGCCCTGTCCTACGTCGTCAACGAGGTCACCGGCTCGACCATCGGCGGCGGTGTGATCGCCTTCGGCGCGGTCGTCGCCATCGCCTCCGTGGTGCTCGCCGTGATGTACGGCCAGACCCGCATCCTGATGTCGATGTCCCGGGACGGACTGATCCCGCGGGTCTTCGAGAAGGTCTCCCCGAAGACCTCCACGCCGGTCGCGGGCACCCTGATCGTCGCGGTCGTCTTCGCGCTCCCGGCGGCCTTCGCCTCCCTGGACTCCGTGATGAACCTGTGCACCATCGGCACGCTGGCGATCATGGCCGTCGTGAACATCGCGGTGATGGCCCTGCGCCGCCGCGAGCCGGGCCTGAGCCGCAGCTTCCGGGTGCCGCTCTATCCGGTGGGCCCGCTGCTCGGCATCGCCTTCTGCCTCTACCTGATGTACGAGACCGGCTGGCACACCTGGGTGCAGTTCGCGGTCTTCCTCGCAGTGGGCCTCGCCGTCTACGCCGCCTACGGGCGCCGGCACTCCACGCTGGCCGGCGACGCCGCGGGCGTCACCGCGGACGCCGCTGAGCGGGAACCGCAGGCAGTGTGAACCACACCGCCTTGCCCTTCGGGGTGGGGCGGTGTCCGCACGAGGCGCTCAGCGCGCGGATCAGCAGCAGCCCGCGCCCGCCCTCCTGCCACACGTCGGGCTCCTCCAGGACCGGCCGGGTCAGCTGACCGGGCGGCGCGGGGTCCGGGTCGTGCACCTCGACCTGGCAGCCGGTCGGCGCCACCTCCACCACCAGCTCGATCGGGCCGCGGCCCGCGGTGTGCTCCACCGCGTTGGCCACCAGCTCGGCCGTGAGCAGCTCCGCCGTGTCGCAGTCGGGCGCCTGCTCCACCTCGGAAAGGGCCGTGCGCACCAGCGCGCGGGCCACCGGCACCGCCGCGGCGGTGTGCGGCAGCGCCAGGCGCCAGGAGGCCGATTCGGTGGGGCGTTCGTGCAAGGCGAGTCCGTTCATGGAGCAGGCTGTCCTGCTTTCGACTGTAGGAATGGTACGGGCCCGGCCGCCCGAGACGGTCGGCGGGCTTCGCCCGGGACCCTCGCCCCGGTACCGGACGCCCTACCCGGCCCGGCCCCCCGCCTCGCCCGCCCGAGCGCACTGTTACGAGCCCGCAGCGAAGCGGTGACACCCGGCGCGAGGCACCTCCCGCGGTCCGGTCTGTCGCGCGCCCGTGACGACAGTCACAAACAAGTGATAACTTCGAGGCACAGCGCAACGTACGGCACCGCCGCCCAAGGAGGCCGCACGTCATGAGTCCCTTCACCGGCTCCGCCGCCCGCACCGCCGACTGGGAGCACCTGCGCCTCCGGCTCGCCGACGGGGTCGCCACGGTCACCCTCGCCCGTCCCGACAAGCTCAACGCCCTCACCTTCGGTGCCTACGCCGACCTGCGCGATCTGCTGGCCGAGCTGTCCAGGGAGCGCTCGGTGCGCGCCCTGGTGCTGGCCGGGGAGGGGCGCGGTTTCTGCTCCGGCGGCGACGTGGACGAGATCATCGGCGCCACCCTCGCCCTGGACACCGCCCAGCTGCTCGACTTCAACCGGATGACCGGCCAGGTGGTGCGCGCCCTGCGGGAATGCCCGTTCCCGGTGATCGCCGCCGTGCACGGGGTCGCGGCGGGCGCCGGGGCCGTGCTCGCCCTCGCGGCCGACTTCCGGGTCGCGGACCCGAGCGCCCGCTTCGCCTTCCTCTTCACCCGGGTCGGCCTGTCCGGCGGCGACATGGGCGCGGCCTATCTGCTGCCCCGGGTCGTCGGCCTCGGCCACGCCACCCGGCTGCTGATGCTGGGCGAGCCGGTCCGCGCCCCCGAGGCCGAGCGCATCGGCCTGATCAGCGAACTCACCGAGGAGGGCCACGCCGACGAGGCCGCCCAGGCCCTGGCCCGCCGGCTGGCGGCCGGCCCCGCCCTGGCCCACGCCCAGACGAAGGCCCTGCTGACGGCGGAGCTGGACATGCCGCTGGCGGCCGCCGTGGAGCTGGACGCGGCGACCCAGGCGCTGCTGATGAACGGCGAGGACTACCGGGAGTTCCACGCGTCGTTCACCCAGAAGCGCCCGCCGAAGTGGCAGGGGCGGTGACCGGCCGTGCCGACGTCAGCCGCGTCCGCCGCCTCCCGCGTCGCCGTCGTCGGCGGGGGACCCGGCGGCCTCTACGCCGCCGCCCTGCTCAAGCGCCTGGACCCCGCCCGTGAGGTGACGGTCTGGGAGCGCAACGCCCCCGACGAGACCTTCGGCTTCGGAGTCGTCCTGTCCGACGAGACCCTGGGCGGCATCGAACACGCCGACCCGGTGGTCCACGAGGCCCTGCAACGGCACTTCGTCCGCTGGGACGACATCGACATCGTCCACCGGGGAGTGCGCCACACCTCCGGGGGACACGGCTTCGCGGCCCTCGGCAGACACCGCCTCCTGAGGATCCTGCACGACCGCTGCCGGGAGCTCGGCGTACGCATCGAGTTCCGCACCCCCGCCCCGCCCCCCGGCCGGCTCGCCGCCGAGCACGACCTGGTCGTCGCCGCCGACGGGGTGCACAGCGCCACCCGCGAGACCTACGCCGACGTCTTCCGCCCCACGATCACCGGCCACCGCTGCCGCTACATCTGGCTCGCCGCCGACTTCGCCTTCGACGCCTTCCGCTTCGAGATCGCCGAGACCGAGCACGGCGTGATGCAGCTGCACGGCTACCCGTTCGCACCCGACGCCTCGACGGTCATCGTCGAGATGCGCGAGGAGGTCTGGCGGGCGGCGGGATTCGACGAGACGGACCCGCGCGAATCGACCGACCGCTGCGCCAAGGTCTTCGCCGAGGCGCTGCGCGGCCGGCCGCTGCGCTCCAACAACTCGGCGTGGACGACCTTCCGCACGGTGGTCAACGACCGCTGGTCGCACGGCAACATCGTGCTGCTCGGCGACGCGGCCCACACCGCCCACTTCTCCATCGGCTCGGGCACCAAGCTGGCCGTGGAGGACGCGCTGGCGCTGGCGGCGTGCCTGTCCGAACAGCCCGACGTGCCCGCCGCCTTGACGGCGTACGAGACCGAGCGCAAACCGGTCGTCGCCTCCACCCAGCGGGCCGCGAAGGCGAGCCTGGAGTGGTTCGAGAACCTGCCCCTCTACCGGGACCAGCCGCCCCGCCAGTTCGCGTTCAACCTGCTCACCCGCAGCCGCCGGGTCACCCATGACAACCTCCGGCTGCGCGACGCCCGCTTCACCGAGGCCGTGGAGCGCGAGTTCGGCTGCCCGCCCGGTACGCCCCCGATGTTCACGCCGTTCCGGCTGCGCGGGCTGACCCTGCGCAACCGGGTGGTGGTGTCCGCGATGGACATGTACTCCGCCACCGACGGCGTGCCCGGCGACTTCCACCTCGTCCACCTGGGCGCCCGCGCGCTCGGCGGGGCGGCGCTGGTCATGACCGAGATGGTGTGCGTGAGCGAGCGGGGCCGCATCACCCCCGGCTGCGCCGGCCTCTACACCGGCCGGCAGACGGAGGCGTGGCGCCGGATCACCGACTTCGTGCACCGGCAGGCGCCGGGCACCGCGATCGGCGTCCAGCTCGGCCACTCGGGCCGCAAGGGCTCCACCAGACTGATGTGGGAGGGCATGGACGACCCGCTGCCCACGGGCAACTGGCCGCTCGTCGCGCCCTCCCCGCTGCCGTACAAACCCGTCAGCCAGGTCCCCCGCGAAGTCACCCGTGCCCAACTCACGGACATCCGCGAGCAGTTCGCCGCGTCGGCCTGGCGCGCCGCACGGGCCGGCTTCGACCTCCTCGAACTGCACTGCGCCCACGGCTATCTGCTCTCCGGCTTTCTGTCCCCGCTCACCAACCACCGCACGGACGCCTACGGCGGCTCACTGGAGAAACGGCTGCGCTTCCCGCTGGAGGTCTTCGACGCCGTCCGCGCGGTGTGGCCGGCCGATCGCCCGATGACGGTCCGCATCTCCGCCACCGACTGGGCGGAAGGGGGCACGACGGCCGAGGACGCGGTGGAGATCGCCCGCGCCTTCGCCGGCCACGGCGCGGACGCGATCGACGTCTCCACGGGCCAGGTCGTCTCCGACGAACGCCCCGACTTCGGCCGCTCCTACCAGACCCCGTTCGCCGACCGGATCCGCCACGAGGTGGGGGTCCCGGTGATCGCCGTCGGCGCCATCTCCTCCTGGGACGACGTCAACTCCCTGATCCTGGCGGGCCGCGCCGACCTGTGCGCCCTGGCCCGCCCCCACCTCTACGACCCCCACTGGACCCTCCACGCGGCCGCCGAACAGTCCTACACCGGCCCCGCAGCTCCCTGGCCGCCCCCCTACCGGGCCGGCAGCCGCCGCCCCCGGACGGGCCGCACCGACACCCCGAAACCCAGGCTGTCGCTGGGCGGTTGACCCCGATGCCTCCGCGCGGTCGCCGTCAGATCGTGTTGGTCCGGGCGTCCGGACGCGGCGACAGCACCGCGCGGACGACCGGGCCGGACGAGGACACGACGTCGGCCGCGAAGCGCCGCCGGCCGACGCCGAGCCGGCGCAGCGCCGGGCCGTGGCCGGTGGCGACGACCAGGGACGCGGCGAGGAGGAGCCTTCCACTGCGAGCGACTGCACTTCTGCCTCGCGGAGCCGCTCCTCGGCGACGAACAGCCGGACCGCCCGCGCGTAGTCGCCGTCACCGGCCTGGACCGGAACGACGCGGTTCGACGGCGGACCGTTCCCCGCGCCGGTGACGCCGCCGGCCGGCCGCGGGGCCGAGTGCCGTCCGCCCGAGTGAGCGGACTTCCTCACCGGGCCGGCAGGGCGAACCGCGCGCCCGGGTCCCGGAGGCGGTCGTGCAGGGCCTGGAAGACCTCGGCCGAACGCAGACCCGGCCAGGCCGGGGGCAGGAGGTGAGCGGGCAGTCCGGGGTCGGTGTAGGGGAGGTGGCGCCAGGAGTCGAGGGCGAGCAGGTAGTCGCGGTAGGCGTCCTCGGGCGGGGTGTCCGGGCGGTCCTGCCAGGCGCGCAGCACCGGCGCGTGGGCGTCCAGGAAGCGCTCGTGCTCCCGGGCGATCGCGGGCAGGTCCCACCAGCGCGCCACCGCCTCGGCCGTGGGCGCGAACCCCAGGTGCTCACCGCGGAAGAAGTCGACGTAGGGGTCCAAGTGGAGGCGGCGCAGGGTGTGTTCGGTCTCCTCGTGCAGGCGCGCGGGGGCGATCCACACGCCCGGCGCCGCCGTGCCGAAGCCGAGCGCGGACAGGCGGGAGCGCAGGACGTGCCGCTTCTGCCGTTCCGTCTCGGGCACCGAGAACACCGCGAGCACCCAGCCCGCGTCCTCGGGAGGCGCGGCGGCGTAGATGCGGCGGTCGCCGTCCTCCAGCAACTGCCGTGCCTCGGCCGAGAGTTCGTAACCGGCCGCACCGGAGGGGGTGCGGGCGGGCAGCAGCAGGCCGCGCCGTTTGAGCCGGGACACCGAGGAGCGGACCGAGGGCGCGTCCACGCCGACCGCGGCCAGCAGCCGGATCAGCTCGGCGACGGGCACCGGGCCGGGCATGAACCGGCCGTACGCGCCGTAGAGCGTGACGATGAGGGACCTGGGAGCGCGCTGGTCGGACACGTTGATCATTTTAGGTCGTCGGTATCACTGCTGGTCACCGGGGTTGCGCAGACGGAACCGCTGCAACTTGCCGGTGGCCGTGCGCGGCAGGGCGTCCAGGAAGACGAACTCGCGGGGGCATTTGTACGGCGCCAGCTCGGCGGTGAGGAACGCCCGCAGCGGCTCCGGGTCGCGGCGGGCGCCGTCGCGCAGCACCGTGTAGGCGACCACCACCTGGCCGCGGGCCTCGTCGGGACGGCCGACCACCGCGGTCTCCAGCACGTCCGGGTGACGCAGCAGGGCGTCCTCCACCTCCGGTCCGGCGATGTTGTACCCGGCCGAGATGATCATGTCGTCGGCGCGGGCCACGTAGCGGAAGTAGCCGTCGGGCTCCCGCACGTACGTGTCACCGGTGATGTTCCAGCCGTCGCGTACGTAGTCGCGCTGGCGCGGGTCGGCGAGGTAGCGGCAGCCGACCGGGCCGCGCACCGCCAGCAGCCCGGGTTCGCCGTCGGGCAGCGGGGTGCCGTCCGTGCCCTGCACCCGGGCCTGCCAGCCCGGCACCGGAACCCCCGTGGTGCCCGGTCTGATCGCCTCGTCCGCGGCGGAGAGGAAGATGTGCAGCAGTTCGGTCGCGCCGATCCCGTTGATGACGCGCACCCCCGTGCGCGCGTGCCAGGCCCGCCAGGTGGCCGCGGGCAGGTTCTCGCCGGCCGACACACAGCGCCGCAGCGACGAGACGTCGTACCCGTCCAGCTCGTCCAGCATGGCGCGGTAGGCGGTCGGGGCGGTGAACAGGACCGAGACGCGGTGCTCGGCTATCGCCGGGAGGAGGAGGCGGGGCCCGGACCGTTCCATCAGGAGCGCGCTCGCGCCGGCCCGCAGCGGGAAGACGACCAGACCGCCGAGGCCGAAGGTGAAGCCGAGCGGGGGGCTGCCGGCGAACACGTCGTCCGTGCGGGGGCGCAGGACGTGCCGGGAGAAGGTGTCGGCGATGGCGAGCACGTCCCGGTGGAAGTGCATGCACCCTTTCGGGCGGCCGGTGGTGCCCGAGGTGAAGGCGATCAGGGCGACGTCGTCGCAGGCGGTGTCGACGGCCGGGTAGGGCGTGCCGGGCGCGGGGCGGCGCAGGAGGTCGTCGGGGGTGCCGGCGCCGTACGTGGTGACGCGCAGCCCGGGGATGCCCGCCTTCGTCAGGTCGGCCACCGAGCGGGCGTCGCACAGGGCGTGGCCCACGCGGGCGATCTCGCAGATGGCCGCCAGTTCGTGCGGGCGCTGCTGGGCCAGCACGGTGACCGCGACGGCGCCCGCCTTGAGCACCGCCAGCCAGCAGGCCGCGAGCCAGGGCGTGGTGGGGCCGCGCAGCAGGACCCGGTTGCCCGGGACCACACCCAGCTCGCCGGTGAGGACGTGCGCGATCCGGTCGACGCGGGCGCGCAGTTCGTCGTACGTCCAGGGCGGCCCGTCCGGGGTGCGGAAGGCCGGGCGGGACCCGTCCGTGCCGTCCAGCAGCTCGGCCGCGCAGTTCAGCCGGGCGGGATAGCGCAGTTCCGGGAGGTCGAAGCGCAGCTCGGGCCACTCCTGCGGGGGCGGCAGATGGTCGCGCGCGAAGGTGTCCACGTGGGCCGAGAGATGCATGGCGGTTCGCCCCCTTGCCGTGACGGACGTCCGGACGGGCATTCCTGGCGGGCTCGCCGTTTGAGCGTATCGTGTTGGTGACGGCAGTCAACTGTGCGCGATAACGTCGAGGGGTGGGGACGGTCGCCTGGTCCGTCCCGGAGGGAGGACCGGCGGTGTCCGCATTCTCACTCGACCCGCGGCAGCTCGCCTGGTGCGCCGAACTGCGCGCACTGGCCGCCGAACGGCTGCGCCCGCTCGCCGACAAGGGGCCCCCGGGGAGCGTCAACCGGCCGCTCCTCGCCGAGCTGGGCGAACTCGGGCTGCTGGGGCGGTTGTTCACGTCCGGTGCGCTCGATCTGTGCCTGATGCGGGAGTCCCTGGCGCAGGGCTGCACCGAGGCCGAGACCGCGCTCGCCCTCCAGGGCCTCGGCGCCCATCCGGTGCACGCGTACGGCAGCGCCGCCCAGCGTGAGCGGTGGCTGCCGGGCGTCGCCGACGGCAGCGCGGTCGCGGCGTTCGCGCTGAGCGAGCCGGGGGCCGGTTCGGACGCGGCCGCCCTCGCCCTCGCGGCCGAGCCGGGCGGCGCGGGCGGGTGGCGGCTCACGGGGGAGAAGTGCTGGATCTCCAACGCGCCCGAGGCCGACTTCTACACCGTCTTCGCCCGCACCGGCCCCCGGGCCGGCGCCCGGGGGGTGACGGCGTTCCTCGTCCCGGCGGACCGGCCCGGCCTCACCGGTCGGGCGCTGGAGATGATCTCCCCGCACCCCATCGGCGCGCTCCGTTTCGACGGCGTGCCGGTCGGCCCCGACGATGTGCTCGGCGAGGTCGGCCGGGGGTTCGCCGTCGCCATGGGCACCCTCAATCTCTTCCGGCCCAGCGTCGGGGCGTTCGCGGTCGGGATGGCACAGGCGGCGCTGGACGCGACCGTCGAGCACACGCGGCGACGCGAGGCCTTCCAGGGCAGGTTGATGGACCTCCAGGCGGTGTCCCACCAGGTGGCGGAGATGGCGCTGCGCACCGAGGCGGCCCGGCTGATGGTGTACGCGGCGGCCACCGCCTACGACGAGGGCGCCGCCGATGTGCCCCGGCGGTCCGCGATGGCCAAGCTGCTCGCCACCGAGACGGCGCAGTACGTCGTCGACACCGCGGTCCAGTTGCACGGCGCCCGCGCGCTGCGTTGCGGCCATCTGCTCGAACACCTCTACCGCGAGGTGCGGGCGCCGCGCATCTACGAGGGGGCGAGCGAGGTGCAACGGAGCATCATCGCCAAGGAGTTGTACGCCGCAAGCGATCGGGAGGCACGGTGACGGACGAGCGGGCCGGTTCGGTGGAACGCGTCAACCCGGCGGAGCTGTCCCCGCCGACGGGGTTCTCGCACGCCGTCGTCGCGACCGGATCCCGGGTGGTGTTCCTCGCGGGGCAGACCGCGCTCGATGCCGACGGGAAGATCACCGGTGGCACGCCGGTCGAGCAGTTCGAGCGGGCCCTCGGCAATCTGCTCACGGCCCTGCGCGCGGCCGGGGGCACCCCCGCCGACCTCGCGCGGGTCACCGTCTACACCACGGACGTCGCCGCGTACCGCGCACAGGCGCGGGAACTGGGGCGCGTCTGGCGGGCGGTGGCGGGCCGGGACTATCCGGCGATGGCCGTGGTGGGGGTCGTACGGCTGTGGGACGAGCAGGCGCTGGTGGAGCTGGACGGGTTCGCGGTCCTTCCGTAGCCGGGGCCGTGACGCGCCACCGTTGGGGTGACGGTCACGCTCCGCGGCGTGGGCGCCCGGTACCAGTGGAGTCCTCCAAAACGGTACAAACCTGGAGGTATCCATGCGTGTACGCTCCGCCCTCGCCGCGGTTCTGGGCGCCGCCGCCCTGCTGGTCACCGCGGTCGGCCCGGCCGGCGCCGCCCCCGGCGAGTTCGTCACCGTCGACTCCACGGGCCGGCTCGCCGCGGACGGGACCCTCACGCTGACCGGCACCTACCGCTGCACCGGCGCCACCGGCCCGGTCTTCACCACGTCCTCGGTCAGCCAGCGCGACCCCCGGGTCAGCCACGGCATCGGCGGCGGCCTCGCCCGCTGCGACGGCCTCACCCACAGCTGGACCAACTCCGGCAGGGTCACGAGCGAGAACCTCGTGCCCGGCCGGGCCCACGTCAGGGCCACGCTGATGGAACTGCGCGCCCACGGCCTGATCCCCCTGCCGGTCTTCCACGCGACCGCCGAACGGGACGTCACCCTGCTCCAGGGGTGACGGCGCCCTGACCGGACGCGCCGCCGGCGGCGGGGCCCGCCGCCCGTGGCGCGCGGTGTCCGCGCCGGCCGGCGCCGCCGGGGTGCGTGCCCCGGGGCGTGGCGGCCGGCGCGGACACGGCCGGAGCGGGCGGCTCCGGCGTATCGGTGCGCGGGGCGGCTAGGGTCTTTCGTTTTGATCAGGCCGGATCAGGGAGCGGGGTCTGGTGCGTGCAGATGCAAGGCGGAGGAGGGAGTCAACGCGGAGCGTTGGCGACCGACGACAACGCCGCAGATGTGCGTGCCAGACCCCGCGAGCCCGGCATGATCCAGACGAGAGGCCCTAGCTGTGCTGTTCGGACAGGTTGGTGACGCGGCTGGCTGGTGGGTAACCGCTGATGCCGGTGTGGGGTCGGTGGTAGTTGTACCAGTCCAGCCAGTCGGGAAACGCGGCCTGCCGTTCGGCGTCTGAGGTGTAGGGCCGGATGTAGGCCCACTCGTCGAGCAGGGTGCGATGGAAGCGTTCGACCTTGCCGTTGGTCTGCGGTCGCCAGGGCCTGGTCCAGCGGGGCCTGATGCCCAGCTCGCGGCAGGTGTCGCGCCAGGTGTTCTTCGTGTAGGCCCAGGCGTTGTCCGTCAGGACGCGTTCGACGGTGACGCCCCGCTGGGCGAACCAGGCCGTTGCCCGGGTGAGGAAGGCGGCGCAGGTCGCGGCCTTTTCGTCGGGCAGGTCTTCGGTGTAGGCCAGGCGGGTGTGGTCGTCCAGGGCGGTGTGCAGGTAGGCGTATCCGGTGCCGCTGCGGCGGTCCTGGTTGGCCCGGCCGGCCGCGCGGCCGAGGAATTTGTGGCCGCCGCCGTCGGGGATGCGGCCGAGTTTCTTGACGTCGATGTGGACCAGTTCGCCGGGCCGGGCCCGTTCGTAGCGGCGCACGGGCTCGCCGGTGGACCGGTCGCAGGAGGCCAGAGCCGGCAGGCCGTGCCGGACCAGGATGCGGTGGGCGGTAGAGGTGGCGATACCGGTTCGGGCCGCGAGTCGCAGCGGGCCGATGCGGTGTTCGCGCCGCAGCCGCACGACCTGTGCCTCGATGGCGGCCGGGGTCCGGTGGGGTTGACGGTGCGGGCGGCTGGAGCGGTCGTGCATGCCTTCGGCGCCCAGCTGCCGGTAGCGGCCTGCCCAGCGGGCGGCGGTGGTGTGGCTGACCTGGAAGCGTTCCGCGGCCCTGCGCAGCGGCCAGCCGTCGTCCACGACACACCGGGCCAGCCGCAGCCTGCCGGTCGGGGTCAGCGGGGCATTACGGTGGGACACGAGGGCCTCCTGGACGTCGGTGCAGACTTCGCAATCCACACCGAACCCAGAAGGCCCTCACCTGTTCAAGCACCCCGCCCGCGTGTCACCAACGTCCCGGGACAACACACCTAGGCGCGCTGCCAGCTGTGCGGTGCGTGGAAGGGGTGCGGGCGCCAGGAGGTGGTGCCGGGGGAGGTCGACTCCGTGCCCGGGGCCGGGTGGGCGGCGCGGGTGAGGAGGAGGACGGTGAGGGCGGCCAGTTCCTCGTCCGTGGCCTGACCCCGTTCGACGCGGATCGGGGGAGTGGGGGATGCGGGCATCGGGGACCTCCGTCACTGAGGGGGGTTGCCGTGTTTGCGGGCGGGGCGCTCCGCGTGTTTCGTGCGGAGCATCGCCAGCGACTTCACCAGGACCTCGCGGGTCTCGGCGGGGTCGATGACGTCGTCGACCAGGCCGCGCTCGGCGGCGTAGTACGGGTGCATCAGCTCGGACTTGTACTCCTTGACCAGGCGGGCGCGCGTGGCCTCGGGGTCCTGCGCCTCGGCGATCTGGCGGCGGAAGATGACGTTGGCCGCGCCCTCCGCGCCCATCACCGCGATCTCGTTCGTGGGCCAGGCGTAGGTGAGGTCGGCGCCGATCGACTGGGAGTCCATGACGATGTAGGCGCCTCCGTACGCCTTGCGCAGGATCAGGGAGATGCGCGGCACGGTGGCGTTGCAGTAGGCGTAGAGCAGCTTCGCGCCGTGCCGGATGATTCCGCCGTGCTCCTGGTCGACGCCGGGCAGGAACCCGGGCACGTCCAGCAGGGTGACCAGCGGGATGCTGAAGGCGTCGCACATCTGCACGAACCGCGCGGCCTTCTCCGAGGCCTCGATGTCCAGGACCCCGGCCAGGGCCTGCGGCTGGTTGGCGATGATGCCGACCACCTGGCCGTCGAGGCGGGCCAGCGCGCAGATGATGTTGCGGGCCCAGCGCTGGTGCACCTCCAGGTACTCGCCGTCGTCGACGATCTCCTCGATCACCTTGGCCATGTCGTACGGCTGGTTGCCGTCCACCGGCACCAGGTCGGCCAGCGACGCGCAGCGCCGGTCCGCCGGGTCGGTGCACTCCACCCGCGGCGGGGTCTCGCGGTTGTTCCCCGGGAGGAGGGAGAGCAGGTAGCGCACCTCCTCCAGGCAGGTCTCCTCGTCGTCGTACGCGAAGTGGCAGACGCCGCTGGTCTCCGCGTGGACGTCCGCGCCGCCGAGGCCGTTCTGGGTGATCTCCTCGCCGGTCACGGCCTTGACCACGTCCGGACCGGTGATGAACATCTGGGACGTCTCGCGGACCATGAAGACGAAGTCCGTCAGGGCGGGGCTGTACGCCGCGCCGCCCGCGCACGGGCCGAGCATCACGCTGATCTGCGGGATCACCCCGGACGCGGCCGTGTTGCGGCGGAAGATGCCGCCGTAGCCCGCCAGCGCGGTCACGCCCTCCTGGATGCGGGCGCCGGCGCCGTCGTTGAGGGAGACCAGCGGCGCGCCGGCCGCGATGGCCATGTCCATGATTTTGTGGATCTTGGTGGCGTGGGCCTCGCCCAGCGCGCCGCCGAAGATCCTGAAGTCGTGCGCGTAGACGAAGACCGTACGGCCCTCGACCGTGCCCCACCCGGTGATGACACCGTCGGTGTACGGCTTCTTCGCCTCCAGGCCGAAACCGGTCGCCCGGTGCCGGCGCAGCTGCTCGACCTCCTGGAAGGAACCCGGGTCCAGGAGCAGCTCGATCCGCTCCCGTGCCGTCAGCTTGCCCTTGGCGTGCTGGGCAGCGGTCGCCTTCTCACTGGGGCCGGCGAGCACGCGTGCGCGTATGTCGGCCAGTTCCGCGACATGGGAGTTCATCTCTGCCTGCCTCTGCGTGCGGTGACATGACTTCGGACGCTGCCCGCGCGGGCCGCCGGTCGATCCGAGCGTGACAACCCGGGCTGACCGGGCGCTGACGGACCGCTTGCGGTCCCCCGGCCCACGTGGTCACACCGGCTGGAGCGCCGGGATGCGCGGGTCGCCGGTGAGGACCGGGTCGTGGGAGAGGATGGCCATCTCGATCCTGCGCAGCGCGGGGGAGGGCTGGATGCCCAGTTCCTCGTCCAGCCGGCCGCGCATCCGGCGGAAGACGTCCAGGGCGTCGGCCTGCCGCCCCGAGCAGTACAGGGCGATCATCAGCTGCTCGCAGAACCGTTCCCGCAGTGGGTGGTTGGTGTGGGCCTCGGCCAGTTCCGCGAGCACGGAGGCGTGCCGCCCGAGCCGCAGTTCGGCGTCGAAGAGCAGCTCCATCGCCCGCATCCGGTGCTCCTCGTAGCGGGCCCCGGCCAGCTGGCACAGGGTGCCGCCGGGGGAGCCGCCGAAGACCGGCCCCCGCCACAGCGCGAGGGCCTCGCCCAGCATCCGGGCGGTGCGCCCGGGATCGTGCGCCGCCGCCGACTCCGCCTGCCGCACGGTCCGCACGAACTCGGCCGCGTCCAGTTCGCCCTCGCCGACGCTGAGCCGGTAGCCCGCCGGATGGATGGTCACCCGGGAGGCCGGCCGGTCCGGCTCCAGCGCCCGCAGCCTGCGCCGCAGCCGGCTGATGTGCGCCTGGAGGGCGTTGGCCTGGCGGTCCGGCAACGCCTCGCCCCACATCTCCTCGGCGAGGCTCTCCCCGGACACCGGCCGGCCCTCGCTGACCAGCAGGGTCTGCACCAGCGTGCGCTGGAGATCACCGCAGACGTCCGCCTCACCGGCGTCGGTGCGTATCTCCAGTGCTCCGAGTATGGAGAACCTCAGCATTCTTTCCCCCTAGATGACAATTCCTCGCCGACGGTGATTCCGGATTGGTGCTGCCGTGAAAGAAAGAGCGACCGAACGCGCCGTGCCCCGGCGGACCTCGACTGCTCGCGCGGCCCGCCGGGGCATCTGCTCCGCCGGGACGGGGGGCGGCCGGCGGTTCCTGGGTGCTGCCGGTGCTCGTTCGGAAAAGCACCGGCCGGGAATTGCCGAACCCGCGGGCCGGAGCCTCGAAATCCCGTCCGGTCGGCACGGGATGGCGTCCGGCCGAGGTTCCGGCCGTGGCGGAGAGGGCAGGATTTGAACCTGCGTGGGCCGGTCAGGCCCGACCAGAGCTGTGCACTCGGTCCCCGATAAGCCACTCCGGGCACCTCTCCCCGTGTCCGGCCCCGGATTCCGGCGCCGTTCACGTCAACCACATTGGCAGTGACGGCTGACCTAAAGCTGACACGCTTCTGACACAGGTAAATGAATGCCCAACTGCTCTTTTCCAGGGCAACGTTACGGTGCTGTACTCCCTTCGACGGAAAACGCTCCCGAAAGGGGTACGGGAATGACCGCGACCACCACCGAGACCGGCACCGACAGCCGGATTCTCGACGCGATACGAACCCACACCACGAGCGAGAACCCGAGTTCCTTCCTGGCGCTCAACAGCGGAAACAGCGTCTTCACCGTGCCGGGTGCGGACGGTGTCGTCGTCTACCGCCGCACCGGCCGCTGGGCGGTCCAGTTCGGCGGTCCGTTCGCCGCGGAGGGGGACTACGACACCCTGCTGGACGCCTTCCGGAGTCACGTCCGGGACGAGGGCCTGAGCCTGGTCGGCGTGCAGCTCCAGCGCACCGACGCCGAGCGGTACGCCGAACGCGGCTGCGTCGTCAACCAGGTCGGCGCCTCCTGGGCGGTCAGCCTGGAGGAATTCACCCTGCGCGGCACCAAGTTCATGCAGCTGCGCAACAAGATCTCCCGCGCGCTGCGCAACGGCCTGCAGATCCAGGAGGTCGACGCGGCCGACGTCGCCGACGCCATCGCCGTCATCGACAAGGCGTGGCTCGGCTCCAAGGGCGGCGCCCAGCAACTGGAGTTCCTGGTCGGCCAGATCGGCGGGCCGGCCCAGGCGCACCGCCGGCTGTTCGCCGGCACCATCGACGGCGAGCCGGTGGCCTACATCTCCTACTCGCCGGTCTACGGCAGCCGGGCCGGCTGGATGCACGACCTCAGCCGGCGCATCCCGGAGGGCTCCCCGGGCCTGATGGAGGCCATCAACGCGCACGCCATCGAGGTCTTCCGGGCCGAGGGCGTCGAGTGGCTGCACTTCGGCTTCACCCCGTTCACCGGGCTCGACGCCGCCCATGAACTCGACGGCCACAGCCCGGCCTTCGAGTGGCTGATGCACGCGCTGTGGGCCGAGGGCGCCGCGCTGTACCCCGCGCAGACGCAGCTGTCGTACAAGCAGAAGTGGGCCCCCGACCTGCTCATCCCCGAGTACGTCGCCTTCGACGGCCCCCAGGCCTCGCTGCCCGGTTTCGCGCACATCTTCCGCGCCTGCAAGGCCTTCTGAACCCACCCTCACAGACAGGAGACGAAGCGATGAGCCAGTCCACCGAGGAACTCTCGCACGCCGTGGTCGGACAGCTGATGGCCGTCATCGGCGCGCCCGACGACGAGCAGGTCGCCGAGGCCGCCGACGCGTCCGTGCGCGCACTCGACGAGCGGCTGCGCGCCGAGGCGGCCGCCTGAGTGGCCGCCGGGGTGCCGGCGACCGGGCCGAGGTGGCCCGATCAGACCGGTATCAGTGCCACATCAGTGCCGCACGGAACGCTGGACGCACGTTCGCCCGGCGGTCCGGGCCCGGGAGCACCGCACTGTGCTCCCGTCGCCCGGGTCCGCCGGGCGGGCCACAGCCCGCGGCGGTGACCCCACGCGGGAGCTGAAGTCCGACTCGCGGCGCCCGCAGGTCCGCAGGTCCGCGGGGCAGCGGCGCCGCCGCCCGTATCGGGCACTTTCTCCCAAGGAGAGCAACGCATGCAGCGTCCGCACGTACAAGAAGCCGTGGCCGCGGCCGCACCGGGCGGCGAACGCACCGGTGCCTCGGCCACGTTCGCCGAACTGCTGAAACGGGTCAAGGCCGAGGGCCTCCTCGACCTCGACCCGCGCTACTACGTGGGCAAGCTCGCCCTCAACACCGCCCTGCTGCTGGTCGGCTTCATCGCCTTCTTCGAGCTGGGCAACTCCTGGTGGCAGCTGCTCACCGCCCTGTGGATGGGGCTGTGCGGCGGCCAGTCGGCGTTCATGTGGCACGACGCCGGCCACAAGGCCATGTTCCGCAGCAAGAAGGCCGCCTCCGCGGTCGGTTACATCCACGCCAACCTGGTCAACGGGGTCAGCTACGGCTGGTGGGTCAACCACCACAACCGGCACCACAGCAACCCCAACCACCTGGACATGGACCCGGACATCGGCCGGCGCACCGTCATCTTCGACATCAAGCAGTACCCGACCCGCAAGGGCACCCAGAAGCTCGTCGTGCGCTACCAGAGCGTGCTGTTCTTCGTGCTGCTGGTGCTCGAGGGCTTCAAGATGCTGAAGACCGCGGTCAAGTCCATCGCCGGCGGCAAGACCAAGCGGCCCGTGCTGGAGACCTTCCTCATCCTGCTGCGCGCCGCCGTCTACCTCACCTGCGTCTTCACCGTCCTGTCCCCGGCCCTCGCGGTCGCCTTCATCATCGTCCAGCACGCCACCCTGGGCGTGTACTTCGGCATGATCTTCGCTCCGAACCACAAGGGCATGCAGATCCGCGACGGCGAGGAGGAGACCCTGGACTGGCTGGAGCGTCAGGTCCTCACCTCCCGCAACATCCGGCCCAGCCTGCTGATCGACTTCCTCTACGGCGGGCTCAACTACCAGGTGGAGCACCACCTGTTCCCGGCCATGCCGCAGAAGAGCCTGCCCCGCGCCCGCGAACTGACCATGCAGTACTGCGCGGAACGCGGTGTGCCGTACCACGAGGTCGGGTTCTGGGCCTCGTACCGCGAGGTCGCCTCCTACCTCCACGAGGTCAGCGTCCCGGTGCGGCGCGGTGACGTCGAGGAGCAGATCCGGCGCCAGGCCATGGAAGCGGCCTGACCGCCCTTCCCCCGTTGTCCGTCTCCCACCCACCCCCACACCCGGCCCCCGGGCCGCACGCCCGGGCCCGCCGTTGGCCCGGGCGGTTCCCTCCCCAGAAGCACAGCGACAGCTTGCGACAACAGCTTCCTAGGAGCCCGCCCCATGTCCCAGACCACCGCCGCGGCCGGCGGTCTCACCGCTCCCGCCCCGATCGGCGCCCGCCTGGACCGCATGCCGATCACTCCCCTGCACCGCAGACTCACCGCGGTCATCGGCGTCGGCCTGTTCTTCGACACCTTCGAGAACAACCTGTCCGGCACCATCGGCAAGGTGCTCCAGACCGACTTCGGCTTCGGCACGACCTCGCTCAAACTCGTCCTGGCCTCCGCGTTCGTGGGCCAGTTCATCGGTTCCCTGACGCTCGGCCGGATCGCCGACCGATTCGGCCGGCGCCGGGCCTTCCTGGTCAACCTGGCCATCTACTCGGCCTGTTCACTGCTCGGCGCCTTCTCCCCGAACGCCGCCTGGCTGATCGTCACCCGGTTCCTCGCCGGACTCGGCATCGGCGCCGAGCAGGCCCTGTCCGACTGCTACCTGGCCGACGTGCTGCCCGCGAACAAGCGCGGCCGGTTCATCGCCTGGGCCTACACCCTCGCCTTCTGCGGGGTGCCCGCGGTCGGCTTCGCCGCGCTGTGGCTGGTGCCGCTGTCCCCGCTCGGGGTGGCCGGCTGGCGCTGGCTGTTCGTGCTCGGCGCGCTCGGCTCGGCCGCCGTCTGGGTGCTGCGCCGCCAGCTGATCGAGTCCCCGCGCTGGCTCGCCGCCGCCGGCCGCACCGAGGAGGCCGACCGTCTGGTGGCCCGCCTGGAGGCCGAGGCGGCCGGGCGCGGGCTGCCCCTGGCGCCACCCGCCCCACAGGCCGAGACCCCCGTCGCGCACACCCGGCTGCGCGACGTCTTCAAACCCGGGCTGCTGCGCCGCACCCTCGTGCTGTGGGTGTTCTGCATCCTGTCCGTGGTCGGCTACTACGGCTTCGGCACCCTCGCCCCGCAGATCGTCGCCGCCAAGGGCTACGGCGTCGTCGCGGGCCTCGGCTTCACCGCGCTGTCCTTCCTCGGCTACCCGGTCGGCTCCGCCCTCGCCCTGCCGGTCGTGGACCGCATGGAGCGCCGCACCCTGGTGGCCTTGTCCGCCGCCGCGATGGTGGCCGCGGGCCTCGGCTTCGCCTACGCGGGCTCCGCGGAACTCATCGTGCTCAGCGGGTTCGCGTACACGCTGTTCAGCAACGTGTTCTCCAGCGTCTCCCACGTCTACCTCGCCGAGCAGTACCCGACCCGTATCCGGGCCACGGCCGCGGGCGCCGCCTACTCGCTGTCCAAACTCAGCGCCGGAGCGCTGCCGTTCGTGCTGCTGCCGGTCCTCGACACCCACGGACCGGGCGCCCTGTTCGCCGTCATCGCCGCCGCCATGGCCGTCCTCGCCGTCACCGTGCTGGCCCTCGGCGAGCGCACCACCGGTGTGTCCCTGAAGTGAACAATCCTTTGGAAAACAGGAGTTGAGCATGGCCTACGTCATAGGACTGCCCTGCGTCGACATCAAGGACCGCTCCTGCGTCGACGAATGCCCCGTGGACTGCATCTACGAGGGCCGCCGCGCCCTGTACATCCACCCGGAGGAATGCGTGGACTGCGGCGCCTGCGAACCGGTCTGCCCGGTCGACGCCATCTACTTCCAGGACGACCTGCCCGAGGAGTGGGGCGACGACCACGCCGCCTCCAACGCCGACTTCTTCGCCGCCCTCGGCTCGCCCGGCGGCGGCAGCGCCATCGGGCCCCAGGACCACGACTCCCCACTGGTCAGCGGCCTGCCGAAGGGAGTGTCGGCATGAGCGGCATCCTCGCCGGCAAGCGGATCCTGGTGACCGGCGTCGTCACGGACTCCTCCATCGCCTTCCACGCGGCGCGGATCGCGCAGGAGGAGGGCGCCGAGGTGATCCTCACCGGCTTCGGGCGGCTCTCGCTCATCGAGCGGTTCGCGCAGAAGCTGCCCAAGCCCGCCCCCGTGCTCGAACTGGACGTCACCGACCAGGACCACCTGGACACCCTCGCCGAGCGGGTCGGCGTCCACGCCGACGCCCTCGACGGCGTGGTGCACTCCATCGCCTACGGCCCCCAGGGTGCCTTCTCCTTCCTCGACGGCACCTGGGACGACGTGTCGACGGCCGTGCACGTCTCGGCGTACTCCCTCAAGTCCCTGACCACGGCCTGCCTGCCGCTGCTGAAGAAGCGCGGCGGTTCGGTCGTCGGCCTCACCTTCGACGCGGCCGTGGCCTGGCCGCACTACGACTGGATGGGCGTCGCCAAGGCCGCCCTGGAGTCCACCAGCCGCTATCTCGCCCGCGACCTCGGCGGGTTCGGCATCCGCTGCAACCTCGTCGCGGCCGGGCCGCTGCGTTCGATGGCCGCCAAGTCCATCCCCGGCTTCGGCGAGCTGGCCGACGTCTGGACCACCGACCGGGCCCCGGCCGGCTGGGACCTCACCGACCCCGACCCGGCCGCCCGCGGGGTCGTCGCCCTGCTGTCGGACTTCTTCCCGCGCACCACGGGCGAGATCGTCCACGTGGACGGCGGAGTGCACATGACCGGCGCCTGAGCGCACACGGGAAGGGGGCGGAAGCCGGACCGGCTTTCGCCCCCTTCCCGTATGCCTCACTCGGTCGTGCCACCCGGCAGGATCCGCCGGAACCCGGTGTACGGCACCAGCGCCTGCGGCAGCAGCACCGAACCGTCGTCCTGCACGCCCTGCTCCAGCAGCGCGGCCACGGTCCGCCCGATCGGCAGCGCCGAACCGTTGAGCGTCGCGGCCGGCGTCTTGCGGCCGTCGGCCCGCTTGACCCGGATGTCCGCGCGGCGCGCCTGGAAGGTGCCGCAGTCGGAGACCGAGGAGATCTCCCGGAAGGCGTCACCACCCGGCAGCCACACCTCGATGTCGTACGTCATCCGCGCCGAGAAGCCCATGTCGCCCGCGGGCAGCAGCACCGTGCGGTACGACAGTTCGAGCCTGCGCAGGCACTCCTCCGCGTGCCCGACCATCAACTCCAGCTGCTCCTGAGCCTGTTCCGGGGCGCAGACGCGCACCAGCTCCACCTTCTCGAACTGGTGCAGCCGCAGCACCCCCCGGGTGTCGCGGCCGTACGCCCCCGCCTCCGCGCGGAAGCAGGGGGTGCGGGCGGTGAACGCGTACGGCAGGGCCCGCGCGTCCAGCAGCTCGCCGGCCACCAGATTGGTCAGCGGCACCTCGGCGGTCGGGATCAGGAACAGCTCCCGCTCGCCCACCTGGGTGCGGAACAGGTCCTCCTCGAACTTGGGCAGCTGGCCGGTGCCGGTCATGGTGTCCCGGCCGACCAGGAACGGCACCGACTGCTCGGTGTAGCCGTGCTCCCGGGTGTGCAGATCGAGGAAGAAGTCGGCGAGGGCGCGCTCCAGGCGGGCCCCGGCGCCGTGCGCCACGCTGAACCGGGCGCCGGACAGCTTCGCCGCGGCGGGCGCGTCCAGGATGCCGAGGGCCTCGCCGATCTCCGCGTGGTGCCGGGCCCCGGCGGCCGGACGCGGCGCGGGGCCGCCCCGCCGCACCTCCACGGCCTCCTTCTCCGAGTCGCCGTCCGGGACGCCGTCCAGCGGCAGGTTGGGTATTCCGAGCAGCAGCTCGGTCAGCTCGCCCGCGGCCGTCCGGGCGACGGCCTCCGCCCGCTGCACCTCGGCCCGCAGCGTTCGGGCCGCCTCCTTCTCGGCCTCGCTGGGCGGGCCCGAACGGCGGGCCTTCGCCGTCCGGTTCAGCTCCGTGCGCAGCCGGGTCACCTCCGCGTTGGCGGCCGAACGGGCGCCGACCGCGCCGGAGACGGCCGCCAGGTCGAGGTCGTAACGGCGGCGGGCCAGGCGCCGGACGGCCTCCTGGCCGGCGTCGATCAGCTCATTGGGATCGTGCATGGCGGTCTCCTGACGGGGCGGGGGAGGGGGTGGTGAGCGTTCCGGCGGCGGTGTGCCGGGTGCCGAGCAGCCGGTAGCGCAGCGGGTGCGCGGTGCGCAGCCGCAGCGCGTACGCCAGGCCGCCGAGCGCCACCAGCGGCAGCAGCCAGGGCAGTGCGGCGATCACCTCGGAGGGGGAGCCGGTGAGCATGTCGAAGTTGCCGACCACCAGCCAGACGGAGGCGGCGAGCCCGGCGAAGCCCAGCAGCGGGGCGAGGGTCTCCCGCCACCAGTGCCCCCGCCCGGCGCGCAGCCGCAGCCCGAGCACCGACAGCGCGGCCAGCGCCTGCAACGAGACGATGCCCAGGGTGCCGAGGCCCAGCATGCTGGTGGTCAGGTCGGCGTACGGGTCCAGGCCCGCGAGCGCGAACCCGGCCAGCACCAGCGCGGTCACCACGCTCTGCGCGACGCTCGCCCGGTGCGGGGAGCGGTGCCGGGTGTGCTCGGCGGCCAGCGGGTGCGGCAGCAGCCCGTCCGCCGCGAGCACCTGGGCGTAGCGGTTGGCGGCGCTGTGCAGGGCCAGCGTCGCCGCGAACAGGCTGGTGCACAGCAGGACCTGGAGCATGGTGCTGCCCGCGGTGCCCAGGAAGTCGTCGCCGAGCCCGAAGAACAGGTCGCCCATCTGCTTGCCCGCGACCTCCCGCACCCGGTCCTGGCCGATCGCGCCCACCGCCAGCCAGCTGGTCAACGCGTAGAAACCGGCGATCAGCGCGGCGGCCGCGTACGTGGCCCGGGGCACGCTGCGGTTCGGGTCGCGGGCCTCCTTGCCGTACAGCGCCGCCGACTCGAAGCCGATGAAGGACACGAACGCGAACATCAGCGAGACGCCGACGCCCGGGCCCATGGCCGTGTGCGGGGAGAACGAGGCGGCGGGCAGCGCGTGCGCCCCGTGCCGGACGAGGATCGCCACGTCCAGCGCCGCCAGCACCCCGATCTCGCCCAGCATCAGCAGGGCCAGCACCCGGGCGCTGAGCGCGATCTCGCGGTAGCCGAGCACCGCGGTCAGCAGCAGTCCGACCGCCGCGCACCACTCCCACGGTACGGACAGGCCGTGGGCGGCCAGCACCAGCCGGGTGAAGTAGCCGAGCGCGCCGGCCAGTCCGATGGTCGCGCAGTTGTAGGACAGCAGGGCCAGATACCCGGCCGCGACCGCGGGCGGCCGCCCGAGCCCGTCGGCCACGGACGCGTAGAAACCGCCGGACCCTCCTGTGCGGCGCGCGCTGACCGCGTACCCGGCCGAGAAGCACAGCAGCGTCACCCCGGCGAACAGGAACGCGGCCGGCACCCCGGCCCCGTCGCCGAAGGCGAACGCGAGCGGGACCGTGCCGACCATGGCGGACAACGGCGCCGCCGCGGCGACGATCAGAAAGAGGATGTGCGCGGTACCGAGCCGCCCCGGGGCGGGCGGCGAGCCACTGGTGGACATGGGGACTCCAGGACATGGGGAGAAAAGGGGACGTACGGACAACAGCCGCCCGCGGAGCAGCTCAGCGGACGGCTGTTGGTGCGCCCCTGGCGGGGGCGCGGCGCGTTACGCCGGTGCGATGGCCAACGCGGTGTTCTGCCCGCCGAAACCCAGCGAATTGCTCAGCGCCAGGTCGACCGGCATCTCGATGAGGGACTGGGCCAACTTGATCTCCATCCGGGGGTCCGGCATCACCAGGTTGGCCGTGGGCGGGATGACTTCGTGCTCCACGCTGAGCACGGCGAACGCGGCCTCCACCGCTCCCGCCGCGCCGAGCAGGTGCCCGGTGACCCCCTTCGTGGACGTCACCACCGGGTCCCCGCGCAGGGTCCGCTGGATCATCCGGGCCTCGGACAGATCGTTGAGCGGGGTCGACGTGCCGTGCGCGTTCACGTGCTGCACGTCGTCCGGATCGGCCCCCGCGTCGGCGAGCGCCGCGCGGACCGCCGCCTCGATGCCGGCGCCGTCGGGATGCGGCGACGTCATGTGGTGGGCGTCGGCCGTCGCGCCGTACCCGATGATCCGCCCGTGGACGTGCGCACCACGGGCACGCGCGTCCGCGACACGCTCCATCACCAGGATTCCGGCGCCCTCGCCGGCCACGAACCCGTCCCGGTCGACATCGAACGGGCGGGACGCGCGGTCCGGTTCGTCGTGCCGCTTCGACAGCGCGCCCATCTGGGCGAACCCGGCCATGACCAGGGGGGTGATCATGGCCTCGCTGCCACCCGCGAGCACGATGTCGCAGCGGCCGAGGGCCAGCAGGTCCCGGGCGGTGCCGATGGCCGTCGCGCCGGACGCGCACGCGGTGGCCACCACCAGATTGGGTCCGGTCGCCCCGAACTCGATGGCCGTCTGACCGGCCAGCATGTTCGGCAGCTGCATCGGCAGCAGCAGCGGCGACACTCGGTCGGCGCCCTGCTCGCGCAGCACGTGGTGCTGTTCCTCGACCGTGCCCGGACCGCCGTCGGCGCAACCGAGGACCACGCCCACCCGCGCGCCGTCCCAGGTCTGCGGGTCGAGGCCCGCGTCGGCCACCGCCTCGTGCGCGGCGACCAGCGCGAACTGCACGAACCTGTCGAGGCGGTGGGCCCGCCGCGCGCTGAGCAGGGCCTCGGGGTCGAAGCCGGGCACCCGGCAGGAGATCCGTACGGGGTTGTCGGCCAGCACCGGATCGAGGGCCGCGGCCGGCCTGCCGTCGCAGACCGCCGCCCAGCTCGGCCCGACCCCGATCCCGCCGGGGGTGACCAGACCGAGCCCGGTGACGGCGATGTCCATCCCGGCCATCAGACCTTCGCGCTCCGCTCCTCCATGAGCCGGACCATGTCGGCCACGGTCTCGGCCTCCAGGAGGTCGTCGTCGCTGACGTCCAGGTCCAGCTCGGACTTCAGCAGCAGCGACAGCTCCACCACGGCCAGCGAATCCAGCTCGATGTCCTCCCGGGTGGCGTCGGGGGTGATGGCCTCGGGCGACACCTTGAGCTTGTTGGACAGGATTTCCTTGAGCTGCTCCAGCATGTCGGTTCCTTTCGAAGGGCTTTGCTGACGATCGGTCAGATTGTTTGCAGCTCCGGCCAGACGACGGTGGCCGCGCCCCAGGACAGCCCGCCGCCGAAGGCGGTGAGCAGCACCCGGTGTCCGGCGGCGAGCCGGCCCTCGGCGGTGGCCTCGGCGAGCAGCAGCGGAATCGACGCGGCCCCGGTGTTGCCGACCCGCTCGATGTTGCTGAGGCGCCGCTCCGCCGGAATGCCCAGCCGGTCCGAGACGGCCTCCAGGATCCGGGCGTTGGCCTGGTGGGCCACGAACCGGTCGACGTCGTCCAGACGCCAGCCGGCCCGTTCGGCGGCCTCGGTGGACGTGCTGGTCATGTGCTCCACCGCGTGCCGGTAGGTGTCCCGGCCGAGCATCTGGAAGTAGTGGTCCTCCGGGGCGGCCGGGCGGCCCGACGAGCGCTGCCGGGAGCCGCCCGCCGGGACCTCGATCAGATGGCTCAGCTCGCCGTCGCTGCCGAGCACCAGCGGCCCGATCGCGCCGGGCTCGTCCGGCGAGCCGGCCCGCAGCACCACCGCGCCCGCGCCGTCCGCGAAGATCACCGCGGTGGTGCGGTCCTCCGGGTTGATGATCGTGGTGAAGGCGTCGGCGGCGATCAGCAGCACGCTGTCGGCGACCTGGGCCGCGATCAGCCCGGCGGCGGACGCGAGGCCGTACAGGAACCCGGAGCAGACGGCCGCCACGTCGAAGGCGGGCACCTGTCCGAGCCCCAGCCGCGCGGCCACCTGCGGAGCGGTCGCCGGGCACGGCTGGTCCGGGGTGGTGGTGGCCAGCACCACCGCCCCCACCTGCTCGTCGCCCGCCGACTTCAGCGCCCTCAGGCCCGCCTCCACCGCGAGGTCGCCGGTGGAGGTGCCGGGTGTGATCACGTACCGTCCGGCGATGCCGGTGCGGCTGCGGATCCAGGCGTCGGAGGTGTCCAGGCGCTGCGACAGGTCGTCGTTGGTGACGAGGTTGGGCGGGACGTACGATCCGATCCCGGTGACGACGGCGGCCCGCCCGGTGCTCATGCGCCCGCCTCCGAGGAGAGGACCTCGACGGGCAGGCCCATGTACTTCATGCGGACCTCGGCCATCTCGTCGGTCCACCGCTCGGCCATGTCGTAGCGCTGCTCGGCGGTGGTGTCGAGGAGCCGGACACCGGGCCACACCTCGTAGTCGCCGATCAGGTCGGCGTGCGCGAACATGCCTTCCTGGAACAGCTCCTCGCGGTGGATGACGAACTCCCGGTCCGGGATCTCGTCCCACAGCTTCACGCCCGAGCGCAGGATCTCCAGCAGCCGCGGGGTGTACTCCGGGTGGTTGATCACGTGGTCGCGCAGGATGGTGCTGGCAACGGTGAGGTGGCGGATCTCGTCGATGGCGGTGCCCCGGGAGATCTCGCCGGTCGCCGGGGACAGCGGGGTCCACTTGCGCTCGCTGAGTTCGGCGGCCGGGGCGAGGACGCCCTCGATGATGATGGCGAACACCGCGACGCCGCCGGGGAAGTCGGCCTTGTCGCGCACGATGTCCAGGGTGAAGTCCACCACCGGGTCCAGGACCCGCTTGCGGTAGTCCCGGGCCATCTCCTCGATGTCCTTCAGCAGGGTGGTCTGCGGGATGCCCAGGTCCACCAGGTGCTGGCGGAAGACGCGGGCGTGCCGGGCCTCGTCCAGCAGCTGGGTGGCGTAGAACTCCATCTCCGGGATGCCGGGTGCGATGGTCACGTAGTGGCCGAGCAGCCGGGTGGCCAGCTCCTCCGCGAGCGCCCGGAAGCCGAACTCCAGCACCAGGGCCTCGCGCAGCGGGCCCGGCGCCTTCAGGAAGGCGGGGGTGACGGCGCTCTCGTGGTGGCCGGTGGCGCCCCGGTCGCGCAGGGTGCCCTGGGCGACGGAGGTGATCCAGTACGCGAGGTCGCACTCCTCGGGGCCGAGGGTGAGCTCCTTCGCGCCGTCCAGCAGACCGGGTGCCTTCTCCCAGTCCGCCTCGGGGGCAACGGGTGCGGTCATGATGCGGCGGTCTCCTTCGCCGGACGCAGGGAACCGGCGTACAGCCCGCCGGTGTAGCTGAACAGCGGCAGGCCCTCGTCCGCGGTGGCCCGGACGACATGGCCGAGCAGCAGCTCGCTGTCGCCCGCGGCGTGCGCGGAGTGGAACCGGCAGACGTAGTGGGCGAGCGCGCCCGCGATCAGCGGGGCCTGGGCGTACCGGTCGGTGGTCCAGGCGAGGCCGGCGAAGGCCGCGCTGCCGTCGGGCCGCGAGCTGTCCGCGAACCGCCGTGCCACGTCGGCCTGTTCGCCGCCGAGCACATTGATCGCGAACCGGCCCTCGCGGGCGGCGAGCCGGGCGAAGGACGAGCCCGCCCGCAGCACCACCCCGACCAGCAGGGGCGAGCGCGACACCAGGGTGACGGTGCTCGCGGTGGTGCCGTGCATCCGTTCCTCGGGGCCCGTGGTCAGCACGGACACCGGGGAGGCCAGGTGGTACAGGGCCCGCCGGCGTTCGGCCGGGTCCTGACGCACCGCCCGGCGCACCGGGGTCGCGGCGGTGGTCATCGCACGGCCTCCGTCTCGCGTACGACGGGACGCGCGGGGACGTGGCCGACCGGCGCCGGGTCCATCTCGTGCCCGACCGGCTTGGGGTGGGGCAGGCCCAGGTCGTCCAGGAGGTTCAGGTAGCCCGCCTGGCGCACCGGCTCGAAGGGCAGCGCGAAGGACTTCATGAAGTTGCCGAACAGGCCGCGGTCACCGAAGAGGTGGAACGGCAGCACCAGCAGCGCCCACTCCGGCTTGACCAGCCAGCACCACAGCGCGGCGACGACGCCCTGCGTGATGAGGCTGTGCATGACGTTGTACAGGACGTAGTACGCCTTGTGGATCGGCCGTCCGCCGCTCTTGCGGAAGGCGATGGCGCCGGGGATGTAGCCGATCAGGTCGATGTAGAGGAACAGTCCGAGCGCCGGCAGCCAGCGGATGTCGCCGAAGTGGTAGACGATCATGCCCGTGGTGACGGCGAGGCCCACCAGGTACTCGGCGCGGTGCAGCGAGTAGGTGCGTGGGGTCTCGAAGGGGTTCGCCTGGTCCATGGTCAGCTCCTTCGGCCGTGTTACGCGCCGACCGTGGCCGGCGTGTTCAGTTCGATGCCGCCCTGGACGCGCACCGACGGGTACAGGCCGGTCAGCGCCCAGGCGACCGTCTCCTTGATGACCCGCTCGGCGATCGGGTCGAGGATGCCCTCCAGGCTCGGGATGCCGAAGTCGAAGTCGGCGTCGAAACGGACGGTGACGTCCGGTCCGTCCTGCCGGACCGACCAGACACCGGTGAAGGAGTCGAAGTCGCCGTCGGACTGCTCGAAGCGGATCTCGCCCGCCTCGGGCAGCACCGTGTCGTCCTCGGTCCAGCGCAGCAGTCCGCTGCGGAAGTGCAGCTCCCAGCTGGAGGAGGCCTTGGGGTCGGGGTAGGAGGCGTGCACGGTGGTGGCGTTCACGTGCGGCGCCAGGTCCGGGTACTTCTCCCAGCGCCGTACGGCGTGCAGGACCTCCTCGGCCTGCTCCGCGGGTATATGGGCTTCGAGTTCGACGTGCCGCACGATCAGTTACCGCCTTCCGGCATTGTGGCCGCGCCCTTGATGAGGTCACGGGTGGCCAGGTCGAAGGAGTTGACGAGGAAGTCGACGTCGGTGTCGCTCAGCACGGCGGGCGGGGTGAACCGCACCACCGAGCTGCCGTTCATGGAGTGGTTGGCGACCACGCCGTGGTTGAACAGCTCGATCAGCAGCTCGCCGGCGAGGCCCGCCTCGACCAGCTCCACGCCGATGAGCAGCCCCTGCCCGCGGACGTCCACCACCAGCTCGGGGATGTTGCGGTGGGCCACCTCGGCGATCCGCGGCAGCAGCCGGGCGCCGAGGTCCATGGCCCGGGTGACCAGGCGCTCCTCCTTGACGGCCCGCACCGCGCCCTGCACCGCGGCCATCAGCACCGGCTGTCCGGAGAAGGTGGCGGTGTGGACGTAGGGGTCCTTGTCGAAGGGGCGGAACGCCTTGCGGGTGGCGACGGCCGCGGACACCGGCATCACACCGCCGCCGAGCGCCTTGCCGGCCAGCAGCACGTCCGGCACGACGCCCTCGACGTCGGCGCCCCACCACTCGCCGAGCCGCCCGAACCCGGACTGCACCTCGTCCAGGATGAGGAAGCCCTCGTACTCGCGGACCAGTTCCTCGACCCGCTTGAGGTAGCCCTTGGGCGGGATGATGACCCCGCCCTCGCCCTGGACCGGCTCCAGGATCACGCAGACCTCGCCGGGGTGGGCCTTCAGCTCGGCCTCCAGCGCGTCGGCGTCGCCGAACGGCAGGTGCTGGAAGTCGGGCACGAGCGGGCGGAACGGCGCCTGGTAGACGTCCTTTGCGGTGGCCGAAAGGGCGCCCAGCGTCTTGCCGTGGTAGCCGCCGCGCATCGAGATGGTGCGCTTGAAGCCGCCCGCGCGGGCCAGCTTCAGGCCGGTCTCCACCGCCTCGGCGCCGGACAGCGCGAAGTGCACCCGGTCGAGACCGGCCGGCAGCACGGAGACCAGCGCCTCGGCGGCGCGGGCCACGGTCGGCTCCAGCAGGATGCGGGTCGCGGTGGGGTGGGTGCGCAGCTGGCGCTCCACCTCCTCCATGACGATCGGGTGGCGCGCGCCCATGATGAACACGCCGTAGCCGCCCGCGTTCAGGAACCGCTCGCCGTCACTGGTGGTGAGCCAGGCGCCCTCGGACGCCACCTCCATGTGACTGCCGAACAGCTCGGCGAGGGTGGCCCGCCCCTTGCTGAGGTGGGCCCGGTACAGGTTGAGGATCTCCGCCTCGTCGTCGACGGCGTTCGCCGCCGGGGAGTCCTGGATGACGGTCACGTGTCTCTCCAAAGATCGGTGTTCAAGGCCGGGACCGGACGCTGCTCAGGCGAGGACCAGCGGACCCCCGTCGAAGTACGTCAGCAGCGGCTCGGACGCGGCGATCCGGGACGGCGGGTGGAAGGCCAGCGCACGCGTCGCCGCGGCGGCCTGCCCGGGTGCGGAGTTCGTGATGAACTCCAGCCCGCCCAGCAGCTCCAGCGCCCGGCCCACGATGTCCGGCAGCGCGTTCTGCACGGCGTACCGGGCGACCAGCACCCGCGCCACCGACTCCTCGTCACCCGGCTCGGGACCGGTGCCGCGGGCCACGCCCTCCAGGAGGGCGAGGGCCGCCTCCATGTCGACGGCGAGCGCGGCCCGCTCCGCCGCCCCGCCGCGCTTGCGCTCCAGCACCTGCTCCACCAGCGCGGCGGCGGCGCCCGCGTACCCGGCGGAGATCAGCATCTCGAACCAGACGAACCCGGCGGACTGGAGGTCGTCCAGGCGGGTGGGGTCGTCCGCGCCGGCCCGCACCACCATCTCGGCGGGCACGAACACGTCCTCCAGGCGGACCTCGTCGCTCTCGGCGCCGGCCAGCAGGTCGTTGCCCCAGAACTCGTGCACGCTCAGGCCCGGCGCGTTCGCCGGGACCAGCGCCAGCGCCAGCTCGGGCTCGCCGCCGTCCTCGCCGTGGATCGCGGTGGACGCGGTCAGCAGGCTCATCGAACGGGACAGGCTGCACGGCTTCTTGGAACCGGACAGCAGGAACCCGCCCTCGACCGGGCGCGCGGTGACGGCCGGCTTGAGGATGTTCTGCGCGGTACGGCCCTCGGACCAGCCGGAGGCCAGCACCTGCTGGTCGGGCACGATCTGGTGCAGCAGCTTGGTCTGCGCGGGCGTGAGCCGGCCCGACTTGACCGCGAGCGAGTACAGCATGGCGGCGGTGAAGTGGTGCATGGAGACGGCCGCGACCAGCGAGGGCGACAGGGCGCCGAGGGCCAGCTGCACGCGCAGCGCCTCCAGCGGGGCCGCGCCGTGGCCGCCGTAGGCCTCGGGTATCAGCAGACCCACTCCGCCGTGGATGCGGAACAGGTCGATCACCGGACTGCCGGCCTTCTCGCGCTCGTCGTAGGGGATTTGCTCCAGTTCCTTGAGCAGTCCGGGGTGGAACCGCTCGCACACGGTCCGGGCGACATCGAGGGAACGCACGGGAAAACCTCCGAGGACTGGGTGGGATCAGGCGCCGAAGACCGCGTCGTACGGGCTCACGTCGCGGGCGATGCTCACGCCCTGGACGTGGGAGGTCTTGAGCATGGGGTAGTTGGCCTCGCCGAACGCGCCGCCGGTGCGGCCGGTGCCGCCGTGGCTCGGCAGATAGGGCAGGAAGCCGATGTGCGAGTCGTTGACCTTCAGCAGACCGCCGTTGACCGTGCGGCGCACGAAGGTCTCGATCACGTGGTCGGAGCGCGACCACAGGGAGTTGCGCAGCCCGTAGTCGTTGCTGTTGACGAACTGGAGGAACGATTCGAGCAGGGCGTCGTCGTTGTCCCGCTCGGCGACCACGATCGGGATCAGCGGGAAGAAGGTCTCCTCGCGGACCACGTCGTACGTCCGCGCCCGGTCCAGGCCGTCCACCCGTACCACCGTCGGCTGGAGGAACACCCCGGTCTCCGAGACCGTGCCGTCCACCTCCGTGCGATTGCCGCCGGTGACCAGCTCGGCACCGTTGTCCAGCGCCTGGCGCAGCAGCCGGAAGAAGCGCTCGCTGCGCCGCACCGGCGACAGCAGCACGTCCTCCTCCTCGGGCAGGCCCGGCTTGATGCCCTTGACCTGCTCCTTCACCTCGGCGATCAGCTGCTCGGCGACGTCGGGGTGCACCAGCACGTAGTTGGGCACCATGCAGATCTGCCCGGAGCCGTAGAACGCCTCCGTGATGGCCTCGGCCGCCCACTTCACGTCGGCGTCCTTCCAGACAACGATGCCGTCGTTGCCGGCCAGTTCGAGGATCGGCTTCTTGCCGTGGGCCACGCAGCTCTGCTCGAAGCGCAGGCCCTCCTGGCTGCCGCCGATGTAGAAGATGTCGTTGATCAGCGGGTCCGCGATCCAGCGGTCCATGGTCTGCTTCGGGTTGGAGCAGACCGCGTTGAGGACGCCCGCCGGGGCGTCGATCTCCTCCAGCAGCGGGGCGACGATGTCCCGCAGCAGCCACATGGTGGACAGCGCGATGCTGCGCGGGGCGCGCACGACCACCGAGTTGCCGGCCATCAGCGCCAGCACGCACAGCGCGGCGCTCGGCAGCGGGGCGTTCTGCGGCGGGTTGAAGGCGACCACGCCGTCCGGCTGGCGGTGCAGGATCAGCCGGCGGCCGTTGTACTCCTTCTCCACCCGCATCTGCTTGGCGTACCAGCGCAGGGAGCCCGGCGCGTAGATCTGGAGCAGGCAGCTCAGCTCCCAGCGGGCGAGCTTGACCGGGTGGGACTCGGCGACGAGCATCCGCAGGAACTCGTCCTCGTGCTTGATCAGTTCCTCGCGGAACCGGGTGCCGAGCCGCATCCGCCGCTCCATCGGCACCGCCGCCCAGTCGGGGGCGGCCGCGGCGGCGGCCTGGGTGGCCAGGTCGATGGCGGCGTCGTCCGCGATCGCACAGCGTCCGACGACGTAGGGGTGCTGGGCCGCCTCGGACTCCGGGTCCTGTTCGAGGGAGCGCTTCAGGCTCACGCTGGTGAACACGTCTTCCAGCAGCGAACGCCCGCTGACGGTGTACACCCAGCCGTCCCCGGCGACGTCCTTGCCCGCGATGTAGAGGTCGTAACTCTTCAATCCGGAAGGTGCCTCAGCACTCTCCTCCTGCGCGGCTTCGCGAAGCATCTTCAGCCTTTCGGATATGGCGTGTGGATTTCTTGAAGCAATGCGAGCCTGACAGCGGAATCTGACCCGGCGCTGACACCCGACTGATCCAGCCAACCGGCCCCGCGGGAGCTGTCAGTGGGGCGTCAGCCGGCGCTGATTGCATGAGGCGCATGTCACCCGTCGACAGCATCAACCAGCGGCTGCGCGAGCTGCCGCGCAGTGAACTGAGCGAGGAAATCGAGACAATCGTCCTGGAGAAATTCAGGGCCGTCCTCCTCATGGACGAGTCCGAGGACCTCCCCCTCGACGTCAGCTACTTCGATCTCGGGCTCACCTCGCTGCGCCTGACCGAGATCCGCCAGAGCCTGGAACAGCTCCTGGACCTGTCGATCAACGTCAGCGTGCTCTTCAACGAGCCGACCATCGCCCATCTCGTGGACCACCTGACCCAGGCCATCCAGGAAGCTTGAGGAGTCGCTCCATGCCGCGTACGGAATCAGAGCAGGCGCCCGAGCCGGTCGCGATCGTCGGAATCGGTCTGCGGTTCCCCGGCGGCAGCGGCTCGCCCGACGAGTTCGACGCGTTCTTGCGCGAGGGCCGCAGCGGGATCCGACCGATCCCGACCGACCGCTGGGACGTCGAGGCCTTCACCCCCGAGGGACCCGACGACAAGGGCAAGATCCGCGCCTCGGCCGGCGGATTCCTCGACCGCATCGACCTGTTCGACGCGGGCTTCTTCAACATCTCGCCCAAGGAAGCCCGTTACATGGACCCGCAGCAGCGGCTCCTCCTGGAGACCGCCTGGCAGGCCCTGGAGCACGCGGGCATCGACCCCGCGCCGCTGCGCCGCGGCAACGGCGGGGTGTACATCGGCGCCAGCTCCATCGACTACGCGCTGGAGCTGGACTCGCTGCCCTACGAGGAACTGGACGGCCACCTGGCCTCCGGCATCACCATGTTCCCGCTGTCCGGCCGGCTCTCCTACTTCCTGGGCTGGCGCGGCCCGAGCATGAGCGTCGACACGGCCTGCTCCTCCTCGCTGGTCGCCCTGCACCTGGCCGTGCAGGCGCTGCGCGGCGGCGAGACCGACATCGCGCTGTGCGGCGGCGTCAACGCCCTGCACCACCCGCGCATCCCGGTGATGTTCTCCAACGCCCAGATGCTGTCCCCGGACGGCCAGTGCAAGACCTTCGACGAGGCCGCCGACGGGTACGCCCGCGCCGAGGGCTGCGGCATCGTCGTCCTCAAGCGGCTCTCCGACGCCGAGCGCGACGGCGACCGCGTCCTCGCCCTGGTGCGCGGCACCGCCGTCGGCCAGGACGGCGACAGCGCCGGCCTCACCGTGCCCAACGGGCCCGCCCAGGAGAAGGTCATCCGCAGCGCGCTGGCCGCCGCCCACCTCGCGCCCGAGGACATCCAGTACGTCGAGGCGCACGGCACCGGCACCCCGCTCGGCGACCCCATCGAGTTCGGCGCCATCGGCGACGTCTTCGTGGACTCGCACACCAAGGACCGCCCGGTGGTGGTCGGTTCGGTGAAGACCAACCTCGGCCACATGGAGCCCGCCTCCGGCATCGTCGGCGTCATCAAGACGGTGCTCCAGCTGCGTTCGGGCACCATCTACCCGCACATCAACCTCAACACCCCCTCCGGGCGCATCCCCTGGGACCTGTACCCGCTGCGGGTGCCCACCGAGTGCGAGCCCTGGGAGGCCGAGGTCCGGCGCGGCGTCGTCAACAGCTTCGGGTTCGCCGGGACCATCGGCGCGGTGGTGCTGGAACAGGCCCCCGAACGCGCGCCGCGGGACACCCCCGAAGAGGGCGCCGCACCCGTGTTCACCCTCTCCGCGAAGAACGCCGGCGCGCTGCGCGAACTCGCCGCGCAGTACCGCGCGTTGCTGGACGAACGGCCCGAGGTGCCGGTCGCCGCGCTCTGCCACAGCGCCAACACCACCCGCGCCCACCACCCCTACCGGATCGCCGCTCCCGTCGCCGACCGCGCCGCGCTCGCCAAACTGCTCGACAAGGCCGCCGAGCAGGAGCACGAGGGCCCGACCGGCATCCGCAAGACCGCCTTCATGTTCACCGGCCAGGGCTCCCAGTACGCCGGCATGGGCGCCGCCCTCTACGCGGCCTTCCCCGTCTTCCGCGCCCAGGTCGACGCCTGTGACGAGCTGTTCGCCGAGCACCTCGGCCGCTCCGTGCGCGAGCTGCTGCTCGGCACCGCCGCCGACCCCGAGGCCATCGACCGCACCGAGTACACCCAGCCCGCCCTGTTCACCCTGGAGTACGCCCTCGCCCAGCAGTGGATGGCGTGGGGCGCCCGGCCCAACGTGCTCATCGGGCACAGCATCGGCGAGGTGGCCGCCGCCGCGGTGGCCGGGCTGTTCAGCCTCCCCGACGCGGTCCGGCTGGTCGCCGCCCGCGCCCGGCTGATGCAGGCCGTCACCGCCGAGGGCGGCATGGCCGCCGTCAGCGCGCCGCTGGAGGACGTCGCCCCGCTCCTGGAGGGCCACGACGACCTGGCCGTGGCCGGCGTCAACGCCCCCGACCAGACGGTCGTCTCCGGCGGCAGCGCGGCCCTGGACGAGGTCACCGCCGTCCTCGCCGAGCGGGGCGTGCGCGTCGAACGCCTCAAGGTCTCCCACGCCTTCCACTCCCCGCTGATGGCCGAGGTCTACGACGACTTCCGCGCCGCCCTCGACGGCATCGCCTTCCACGAGCCGAAGATCAGCCTGATCTCCAACGTCACCGGCCGGCTGGCCCGCTTCCGCGAGATCGGCAACGCCGACTACTGGGTGCGGCACATCGGCGAGCCCGTGCGCTTCCTCGACGGCATCCGGGCCGTCGCCAAGCGCGGCCGGCACGCCCTGATCGAGGTCGGCCCGCAGGCCGGGCTCACCGCGCTCGCCCGGCGCTCGGTCACCGTCGAGGACCACGTCTGGCTGGCCAGCCTGCGCCGCCGCGACACCACCACCGCGACGACGCTCACCGCCCTCGCCGAGTACTACGCGGCCGGGCTCACCGTCGCCTGGGACGGCTACCACGCCGGGCACCCGGCGCCCGCCCGCGTGGACCTGCCCACCTACGCCTTCCAGCGCAAGCGCTACTGGCTGCCCTCCGTCACCCCGCGCCGCACCGCCGCGAGCGGCACCGCCCGCCACCCGCTGCTGGGCACCGAGGAGCGGTTCGCCAGCGGGGTGCGGGAGTTCACCGCCGAGTTCACCGCCGAGGAGCTGGGCGCGCTCGCCGACCTCGCCGCCGACGACCGCACCGTGCTGCCCGCCGGCGCCTACGTCGACCTGCTGCTCGCCGTGCAGGACGCGGTCCAGGGCCACGCCCGCAACGCGGTGCGCGATCTGCGGCTGCTGGCCCCGCTGGAGCTGCCCGCCGAGACGGTCACCGCCCTCACCACCCGCTGGCGGCCCCGCCCCGGCGGCGGCGCCGAGGTGGAGGTCTACACGGTGGTCGGCGGCGAGGAGAACCTGCACGCCACCGCCACGGTCGCCGCCGAGCCCGAACCCCTCGTGCCGGTCTCCGAGCTGGCCGAGCTGGACGCGACCCTCGCCCCGGCCGCCCAGCACATCGACGACGAGGACATCTACACCGACCTCGCCTCCGTCGGCCGGCCCCAGGGCCCCCGCATGCGGCTGCTGCTGCGCGCCGCCCGGCACGGCGACGGACTGGTCACCGGCGAGCTGTCCGGCCGCGACGCCACCGCCGTCGAGCACGTCCCGGCCGAACTGCTGGAGGCCGCCGGCCACGCGCTGGTCGTCCTCGACCCCGAGGGCCCGGTGTTCGTGCCCCGCGAGATCGCCTCCGTACGGCACTTCCGCAAGCCGCGCGGCGAGCAGCTGCGGGTGCTCGCCCGGGTCCGCGGCGACCAGGACCGGCGGCTGGCCGACGTGCTGCTGCTGGAGAACGGCGACCCGGTCGCCGAACTCCTCGGGGTGCGCATGGCCCGCCCCGAGGGCCGCGAGGGGCGCCGGCAGTTCCTGCACCGCCCCGAATGGGTGCGCCGCGCCCTGCCGGCCCGCGGCGGCGCCGCCGCCCGGCACGTGGTCCTCCTCGACCCGTCGGCCGCGCGCGCCGCCGAACTGGCCGCCGAACCCGGGCTCAAGGTCACCTGGCTGCCCGATCTCACCGACCTCAAGGCGGCCCTGGAGGACCCCACCGTCACCGACGTCTGCCGGGTGTGGCACGGCCGCCCCGAGCCGATGTCCGCGGACCGGCTGCGCGCCGAGTGCGAGGACAACTACCGCGAACTCCTCGCGCTGGTCGGCGCGCTGGAGACCGCGAACCGGCCGCCCCGGTTGTGGCTGGTCACCGAGGGCGCCCAGTGGCTGCCCGGCGACCCGGCCGGCGACGGCGGCCACCTCGGCGCCGCCACCCTGTGGGGCTTCGGCCGGGTGCTGCTCACCGAGTACCCGCAGTACCGGGCCACCCTGGTGGACCTCGCCCCGGGCAGCGGCCTCGCCCCGCTGGCCGAGGAATGGCGCGCCGAACCGGCCGGCGAGTACCAGGTCGCGTACCGGCCCGGCCGCCGCTACGTGCGCCGGCTGCTCGCCGGTGACGCCAGCCTCACCTGGACCGGGGGCTTCGAACTGCGCGCCCCCGACTCCGGTGACCTGTCCGACCTGGTGCTCGCCCCGGTCGCCGAGCGGGCCCCGGGCGCCGACGAGGTCCAGGTCCGGGTGAGCGCCGTCGGCCTGACCGCCGAGGACGCCCGCACCGCCCTGGACACCGGGCGCGCCGAACGCGCCGAGGAGAGCGGGGAGGAGGAACCGCCGCCGCTGCTCGGCCAGTTGGCCCGCGGTACGGTGCTCGCCGCCGCCGACGGCACCGGCTTCGCGCCCGGCGACGAGGTCCTGGTCCGGCACGACGGCACCTTCCGCGCCACGCTCACCGTGCCCGCGGTCGCCGTGGTCCCCGCCCCCGGTGACGACGACACCGCGGTCCGCTTCCGGCTGGACGAGACCGGCGAGGCCCTGCGCACCGCCCTGTCCGACCCGACCGGTCCTGCCTGGGTGACCCTGCCCGAGGACCTCCGGGAGCGGCCCGAACCGGCTGACGAGGGCCCCGGCGCACTGCGCGCCGACCGCACCTACCTGGTCACCGGCGGTCTCGGCGGCCTCGGTCTGGTCACCGCCCGCAAGCTGGCCGCGCTCGGCGCCCGCCACCTCACCCTGGTCAGCCGCAGCGGCAAGGCCACCGAGGAGGCCGCCTCGCTGCTCGGCGACCTGGCGGCCGACGCCGAGATCGACGTCGTACGCGCCGACGTCTCCCGGCCGGAGGACGTGCGGCGCCTCGTCCGGCACCTGGCGGCGGGACCGTACCCGCTCGGCGGGATCGTGCACGCCGCCGGTTCCTACGACAAGAAGCTGATCTCCGAGCTGACCTGGGAGTCGATCGACGCCCAGCTCGCGGCGAAGGCGTACGGCGGCTGGCTGCTGCACGAGGCGGCCGAGACCTCCTTCCCCGAGCTGGAGTTCTTCGTCACCTACTCCTCCATCGCCTCCGTCCTCGGCGGCGCCACCCAGGGCCACTACGCCGCGGCCAGCGCCGGTCTCGACGCGCTCGCCGAGTGGCGGGGCCGGCGCGGGGTGCCGGGCCTCTCGGTCAACTGGGGCGCCTGGGCCCGGGTCGGCATGTCCGCCCGGCTGGAGGACCACCTCAGCCAGGAGATCGAACGCAGCGGCGTCCGCTTCTTCTCCCCGACCCGCGCCCTGGACACCCTCGCCCGGCTCTGGGACCGGCCCCGCACCCAGCGGATCGTGGGCGAGTTCGACTGGGACCGCTACGTCTCGGGCAGCGTCACCGGCGACCTGTTCTTCGACCGGCTCGCCCGCCACGGCGCGGGCGACGACGGCAGCGGACTGGACCTCGCCGCCCTCACCGCGCTGCCCGAGGCCGAACGGCTCGCCAAGGTCACGGCCGTGGTGAGCGAGAAGGTCGGCGCCGTCCTGCACCTGGAGGACGGCGACGAACTGGACGTGAACAGCGAGTTCGTCTCGCTGGGCCTGGACTCCCTGATGGCCCAGCAGGTCAAGGCCGCGCTGGAGCAGGCGTTCCGGCTGCCCCTGCCGGCCTCCCTCACCCACGACCACCCCACGGTGCGCGCGCTCGCGCACTTCGTCGACGGGCAGCTCGCCCCCGCGCCGGCGGCATGACAGTCAGACAGGGACGGCACACCATGACCGACATACCGAGGGAGCGCTGGACGCTCCACCACTCCGCCCGCGCCCACGCCGGCACCCGCCCCGAGCACCCGGCGATCGTCTGCGAGGGCCGCATCACCACCTACGACAAGCTGCACCGCGACAGCAACCGCGCCGCGCACGCCCTGCACACCAGCGGGGTCCGGCGCGGCGACCGGGTCGCCTACCTGGGCCGCGAGTCGGCGAACTACTACCTCGTGATGATCGCCTGCGCCAAGGCGGGCGCCGTGCTGGTGCCGGTCAACTGGCGGCTCACCCCGGGCGAGGTCGACCACATCCTGCGCGACTCCGGCGCGACGCTGATCTTCGTGGACGACGAGTTCTGGGACACCGTCGCCACCGTCCGCCACCAGCTGCGCGGACTGCGCCGGGTGATCCGCGTCGACGGCACCGACGCCGACGGCGAACCCGCGCGCGGCGCCGGGCTGCTGGCCTGGGCCGCCGACCAGCCCGAGACCGACCTCTCGCCCTGCACCGGCCCCGACGACGCCGTCATCCAGATCTACACCAGCGGCACCACGGGCCTGCCCAAGGGCGCGATCCTCGCCCACCGCAGCTTCTTCACCCTGCCGCACGCCAGCCGCGAGCGGGGCGTGGACTGGATCGACTGGCTGCCCGAGGATGTCGCCCTGATCTCCCTGCCGGGCTTCGGCGTCGCCGGCATCGGCTGGTTCCTGCACACCTTCAACGCCGGCGGCACCAGCGTGATCATGCCGCAGTTCGACCCGCAGGAGGCCGTCCGCCTCATCCGCGAGCACGGCGTCACCACCACCTTCGCCGCGCCCGCGATGCTCCAGGCGATGGCGGCCGAACGCGAGGCCGGACCCGAGGCGTTCACCTCCCTGCGCAAGATCGCCTACGGCGCGGCGCCCATGTCCGAGACCCTGCTCAAGCAGTGCCTGGAGACCTACCGCTGCGAGTTCGCGCAGATCTACGCGAGCACCGAGACCGGCAGCGTCGCGGTCTGTCTGCCGCCCGAGGCGCACCACCCCGGCAGCACCAAGCTCACCTCGGTGGGGCTGCCCTGCCCCGGCAACGAGATCAAGGTGGTCGGCCCCGACGGCGAGAGCCTGCCGCCCGGCGCCATCGGCCAGGTGTGCGTGCGCGCCCCGTCCCGGATGCTCGGCTACTGGAACCTGCCCGAGGCCACCGCCCGCACCCTGGTGGGGGAGTGGCTGCACATGGGCGACGCCGGCTACCTCGACGAGGACGGCTACCTGCACCTGTGCGACCGCATCAACGACACGATCATCGTCGCCGGGCAGAACATCTACCCGGCCGAGGTCGAGAAGGCCCTCGCCGCGCACCCCGCGGTCGCCGACGCGGCCGTGGTCGGGCTGCCCGACGAGCGCTGGGGCGAGAGCGTGCACGCCGTGGTGGTGCTGCGGCCGGGCGCCAAGGCCACCCCCCGCGAACTCCTGCTGTCGCTGCGCGGCCGCATCGCCGACTACAAGATCCCCGGCACCTACCACTTCGCCGACTCCCTGCCGCGCAACCCCTCCGGCAAGATCCTGCGCCGCGCGGTCCGCGAGGGGCTGGCGGCGCCGGCGAGGGACCCGCTGGGGAGTGCCGTATGACCACGTTCCTCACGCCCCCGTGGAGAGTGACCCGCCCATGAGCACCGAGCCCCTGCGGATCGGCATCCTGCTGCCCACCCGTGAGCAAGCCATCAACGGCACCTACGCCGCCGCCCCGCTGCTGGACTTCGCCCGGCAGGCGGAGACCCTCGGCTTCGACTCCCTGTGGGCCGGCGACTCCCTCACCGCCCGCCCTCGCCTCGACCCCCTGGTCGTGCTGTCGGCCGCCGCCGCGGCGACCCGGCGGATCACCGTCGGCACCGCGGCCCTCACCCCCGCCCTGCGCCATCCGCTCATCGGCGCCAACATGATCGCGAGCCTCAGCCACGTCGCGGCCGGCCGGCTGGTGCTGGGCCTCGGTTCGGGCTTCCCGATGGCCGAGACCGAGGAGGAGTTCAACTCCGTCGGCGCCTCCTTCCAGGGCCGCGTCGGCCGCCTGGACGAGATCACCGCGCTGTGGCGCACCGCCTGGCGCTCCGGCGAGGACGGCGAACCCACCGAGTTCGACGGGAAGTTCTGGCAGGCCGAGCACCTGGACCGGCTGCCCTCGCCGGCCGTCCCCGGCGGCCCGCCGCTGTGGCTGGCCGGCAGCGACACCCCCAAGGTGCTCGCCCGCGCGGCCACCCGCTACGACGGCTGGCTGCCCTTCCTGCCCGACGTCGACGCCTACGACCGCGCCCGCCGCCGCCTCGGCGAACTCGCCGCCGAGGCGGGCCGGACGGTGACCCCCGCGCTGTACGCCACGGTCACCGTCAACCGCGACGAGGCCGCGGCCGAGGCCGAGCTGGAGCACTACATCAGCCACTACTACGGCCGCTCCCTGGAGCAGATGCGCACCATCCAGGCCTACGCCTGGGGCAGCGCCGAGAAGTGCGCCGAGTGGCTCGCCGGCTACGTCCGCGCCGGCGCCCGGCACCTGGTGATCCGCATCGGATCGCTCGACCCGGAGCCCCAGTTGAAGGAGATCGCCGAGGTGCTGCTGCCCGCGGTACGCGCCCTCGGCCCCGCCACCACCGTTGGGAGTACGCAGTCGTGACCACCGCCATCGGCACCATCGGCAGCCAGATGTCCAGCGAGGGCAACTGGTTCCACCCCGTGGAGCCCTCGCCCGACGCCTCGATCAGGCTGTTCCTGCTGCCCCACGCGGGCAGCGGCGCCATCATCTACCGCGACTGGGAGCGTCTGCTGCCGCCGGACATCGCTCCGCAGGCCGTCACCCTGCCCGGCCGGCACAACCGCCGCGAGGAGCCGACCTACGAGAACTTCTGGCCGCTCCTCGACGCCCTGCACGAGGCCGTCCTCAACGACCTGGACGACCGTCCCTTCGCTTTCTTCGGCCACTGCCTCGGCGCGCAGCTGGCGTTCCGCCTGGCCATCCGGATGGAGGAGGAGGGCGGCCCGGCCCCGGTGATGGTCGGCATGTCCGGCTGGTCGCCCATCGGCTTCTTCAAGCCGACCGAGGAGCAGAGCCGGATGCCGGAGGACGAACTCGTCGAGTGGATCAAGAAGTTGGGTTCCTTCCCGGCCGAGGTCTACGACAACCCCGAGATGCTCGCCCTGGTCGTGCCCGCGCTCCGGGCCGACCTGCGGGTCGCCGGGGACTACGACGACGACGGCGCCGGCGTCAGCTGCCCGCTCGCCTCCTACGGCGGCCGCAGCGACCCGCTCCAGGAGGCCCCCGACGCCATGACCCACTGGGCCGGACGCACCCCGACCTACCTGGGCCACAACGAGTACGAGGGCGGCCACTTCTACATCGACACGCACGCCCAGGCCGTCACCGCGCACTTCGCGCACCGGCTCCAGCGCACCGTGGCCACCCTCGCGCGCTGAGCGCGCCGAGCGGTAAGGCCGTCAGCGCCACGTCAGCGGGGCGCGGGACAGTGCACCGGGACCGTCGTCCCGGCTGCCGTCCCGTGCCCCGCTGCGCGTAGCGGGCCCTGTTCGGCCCGCATCCCACCAGCACGACACGACCTAGGAGGGTCGTCATGACCACCGAAGCGGAACTGACCGGCAGCGCGGCCCCGGCCGCACCGCCCCAGGACATCGAGGAGGCCGCCGGGGCACCCGCCTGGGGGGCCCTCCTGGTCGTGCTGGCCGGCCTGTTCATCACCAACCTCGACTTCTTCATCGTCAACGTGGCGATCCCCTCGCTCCAGCGGGACATGCACGCCACACCGGCGCAGATCCAGCTCGTCGCCGTGACCTTCACCATCGGTCTGGCCGCGCTGCTGATCACCGGCGGCAGACTCGGCGACCTGTACGGTCGCAGACGGGTGTACTCCGTGGGCGTGGCGCTGTTCACGCTGGCCTCGCTGGCCTGCGGCGTCGCGCCCAACATGACCGAACTGATCGTCGCCCGCGCCGTCCAGGGCGCCGCCGCGGCCCTCGTCATCCCGCAGGTGCTCGGCATCCTCAACACCGCGTACACCGGCAAGGCCCGGGTCGCCGCGTTCAACGCCTACGGTCTGGCGCTGGGCGCGGCGGCGGTCTTCGGCCAGCTCATCGGCGGCCTGCTGATCAAGGCGGACCTGTTCGGCTGGGACTGGCGGACCATCTTCCTGATCAACGTGCCCATCGGCGCGCTGGTGCTGCTCGTCACCCCGAAGGTGGTGCCCGAGTCGAAGGCCGGCGACGGCCGGACCGGGCTGGACCTGCTGGGTGTGGTGCTGGTGACGGCAGGGCTCGTCGCGGTCGTGCTGCCGCTGGTGGAGGGCCGGGAGCAGGGCTGGCCGGCCTGGACCTGGGAGCTGCTCGTGGCCTCCGTGCCGCTGCTCGGCCTGTTCTGGATCACCCAGCGCCGGCTCGCGGCCCGTGACCGCTCCCCGCTGATGAGCCCCTCGCTCTTCCACGACCGCTCGTTCAGCGTCGGCGTGGTCTCCATCCTCGTGTACTTCTCGGTGATGGCCTCCTTCTTCCTGGTCCTCGCGCTCTACCTCCAGGAGGCGCGCGGCACCAGCGCCCTGAAGTCCGGGCTCCTGTTCATCCCGCTGGGCCTCGGCTTCTTCCTGTCCTCCGTGCAGGCGCCGAAGTTCGCCGGCCGGCTGGGCAAGCAGGTGCTCGCGCTGGGCGCGCTGACCGTGGCCGTCGGCGACGTCGCGCTCGCCTTCACCGCGGACCGGCTGGACACCACCGGCGCCGTCGCCTGGTGCATCCCCGCCATGGTGGTGTGCGGATACGGCATGGGCCTGGTGGTGGCGCCGCTGACCTCGCTCGTGCTGGAACGGGTGGCGCCGCAGTACGCGGCGGCCGCGTCCGGGGTGTTCTCCACCGCACAGGAGGTCGGCAACGCCCTCGGTGTCGCCATCATCGGCGTCGTCTTCTTCGACGTGGCCGAAGACCGGCCCGGCGCGCACGGCATGGCGCAGGCGTTCAGCACCAGCCTGCTGGTCCAGGCCGGCATCTGCGTGGGCGCCGCGGTCCTGCTGCAACTGCTGCCCAACCGGTCCAGGAGCACCGCCGCCTGACCGAACCGGCCATATCCGGCCACCGACTCCCCGACGGGCGTCCGCGATCCACGCGGGCGCCCGTCAGTGTCGTATCAGAAACCCGTCAACGCCGACCTCCACGATGGCTGCAACCGAAAGAACTCGGCCAACCGGAGGCAACAATGACTGGAATATCGCCCTCCTCTAGGGAGCGGCTGGCGGAATGGCCCATGGCTCGTTCCTGCCCCTACTCGCCGCCCGACGCCTACGCCGAGCTGCGCCAGGGACCGCCCGTGAAGGTGCGCATCCGCACGGGCGAGGCATGGCTCGTCACCCGCTACGAGGACCTGCGCCAGGTGCTGATGGACGAGCGCTTCAGCTCGGACGACACCCTGCCCGGCTTCCCCGTCCGCATCCAGCTCCCGCCCGCCCCGCGCGTGATGTCCTTCACCCGCATGGACGGCGCGGAGCACAACCGGCTGCGCCGCATGATCATGCCGGAGTTCACCGCCCGCGCCACCCGAAGACTCAGACCCGAGGTCGAGTCGCTGGTGGACCGGCTGCTCGACGAACTGGCCGCCGGGCCCCGCCCCGCCGACCTGGTCACCCGGCTCTCGCTGCGGCTGCCCTCCCTGGTGATCGCCCGGATGCTCGGCGTCCCCGAGGCCGACGAGCTGGACTTCGCCGAGCTGAGCCAGGAGGTCCTCTCCCAGGACGCCTCGCCGGAGGAGATCTACGCCGCGTTCGTGCGGATGACGGAGTACCTCGACCGGCTGATCGCCGCCAAGCAGGCCGAGCCCGCCGACGACCTGCTGAGCAGGCTGGCCACCCGGTACATGGCGACCGGCGAGCTCAGCCGCGAGGACTGCGTGGCCATGGCCCGGCTGCTGCTGGTCGCCGGCCACGAGACCACCGCCCACCAGCTCAGCCTCGGCGTGGCGAGCCTGCTGCGCCACCCCGACCAACTGGCCGACCTGCGGCGCGACCCGTCGCTGTACGGACAGGCCGTCGAGGAACTGCTGCGCTACTGGTCCATCACCCAGGACAACCAGGTCCGGGTCGCGGTCGCCGAGGCCGAGGTGGGCGGCGCGCGCATCGCCCCCGGCGACGGCGTCATCCTCGCCTACCCGAGCGCCAACCACGACGAGAGCGTCTTCGCGGACGGCGCCCGCTTCGACATCCACCGCGCGGACGTCTCCCGGCACATCGCCTTCGGCTACGGCCGCCACCTGTGCCCGGGCGCCCCGCTCGGCCGGATGGAGCTGGAGGTCTGCCTGCGGGCCCTGTTCGACCGCTTCCCCGGACTGCGCCTCGCGGACGTGCCCGAGCCGGTGGTGTTCCGCCAGAACACCATCAACTACGGCCTGACCGCGCTGCACGTGACCTGGTAGCGGCCCGCCCCATCCGGGTTCACAGGAGGGCCGTGCCCCACCACGGCCCCGCCCGCACGCCGGCCGCGAAGGCGCGGGCGTCGGACGCACGCCGTGGATCCCATGGAATCCGGCGGCGCGCGCCTGCGCAAGGGTGACGGTGCCGATCCCGCCAACGCCGCCGGCGGCCACGACTGGCCGATCCGTTTCGCAATTGGGCGGCAAACCCTTCGTCCGCGGTCCGCGGTACCTCTCCGTCCCGCCACCTGGTGACCTGAAAGCCCTTCTGGGACAGTGCACTTGGTGACGAGAACGGCCACCGTCGTCAGGACCGGATCAGCCCCGGGTCAGTTGCGCTTGGGAATGTCATTACCACTTCGCTCCTGAAAGATCCCAGATCCCACACCGATCAGCGCACGGGCCCCGCCGGGACCCGTGTCAGTGCTACGTCAGCGCGGTGTCAGGGCGGTGCGCGATGGTTGCGTCACGACGTCCGCGCACGGCTCGGAGGGACGAATTCCCCTTGCCGCCCGCGCGGATGGCCCCCCATCGTGTCGAGCACAGGAAGCGAGTCGGTGCCGAGGATCGCCTTTGCCCCCCGGACCTGGAGGACAAGCATGTCGCTCGCCGACCACACCGACATCCTCGACTGGCCCTTCGCCCGTACCGAGGACGGCAACCCGCCGCCCGTCCTGGCCGAACTGCGCAAGGCGCCCCCTTGCGTCGTCCGCATCCCGGCGGGCGCCGCGGAGTCCCGGCTGGCCTGGCTCGTGACCCGGTACGCCGACGTCCGCCAGGCGCTCGCCGACCCCCGGCTCAGCGCCGACGAGACCCTGCCCGGCGCCCCCGTGCGCATCCAGGTGCCGCCCGGCGGCAACCCCAGCTCGTTCCTGCGGCTCGACGACCCCGAGCACGCCCGGCTGCGCGGCATGATCCAGACCGAGTTCACCGCGCGCCGGGTCAAGCGGCTGCGCGAGCCCGTCCAGCGCCTGGTGGACGAACTGCTGGACGACCTGGCCGCCCGGCCCCAGCCCGCCGACCTGCACGCCGTCTTCTCCCGGGCGCTGCCCACCCTCGTCATCGCCCGGCTGCTGGGCGTACCCGAGGAGGACTCGCCGTTCTTCATCGAGAAGACCCGCGTCACCATCTCCCAGGAGGACCCGGCCGTCTCCCAGGCCGCCTTCGCCGAGATGTCCGAGTACCTCGCCAAGCTGGCGCTGCGCAAGCTCACCGAACCCGGTGACGACCTGATGAGCCGGCTCGCCGTCCGCCACTACGACACCGGCGCCATCACCCTGGACGAACTCGTGGGCATCGCCCGGCTCGTGCTGGTCGCCGGCCACGAGACCACCACCAACCAGCTCGCCCTGAACGTGCTGGCCCTGCTGCGCGACGACGAGCTGCGGGCGAAGGTCGCCGCCGACGACGGGGCACTGATCCCCAACTTCATCGAGGAGTCGATGCGCTACTGGTCCATCTCCCAGGACGCCATGGTCCGCCTCGCCGTCGAGGACATGGACCTGGGCGGCGTGCGCGTCGAGAAGGGCGACGCCGTGGTGATCTCGGTGCCCGCCGGCAACCACGACGAGACCGTCTTCGCCTGCCCGCACCGCATCGACCCCGAACGCGACACCAGCGGTCACCTCCAGTGGGGCTTCGGCCCCCACTACTGCCAGGGCGCCCCGCTGGCCCGCCTCGAAATGGAGCTGGCGCTGCGCTCGCTGCTGCGCCGCTTCCCGGACCTGCGCCTCGCCGCCGACCCGCGCACGCTGTTCCGCCGGGGCACCGTTTTCCACGGGGTGACCCATCTCCCCGTGACCTGGTGACCTGACGGTCACCGCAGCAACCGACCGAAAGATCGAGAAACGGAGTCGTCATGACTCAGGAGTTAACCCCGGACATCGCGGCGGAGGGGCGCGAGCGGACGGCCTCCGACAGCGCCGCGGCCCCCTCGTCGGGCGCCCTGGTGGTGGTCCTCGTCGGCACGTTCATCACGGTGCTCGACTTCTTCATCGCCAACGTGGCCGTCCCGGCCATCAAGGCCGACCTGCACGCCACCGCCGCCCAGGCCCAGATGATCGTCGTCGGATACGGCGTCGCCTTCACCTCGGGCCTGATCACCGGCGGCCGGCTCGGCGACCTCTACGGCCGGCGGCGGCTGTTCGCGCTCGGCATGACGCTGTTCATGATCGCGTCGGCCGCGTGCAGCTTCGCGCCGAACGTGACGGTGCTCGTGGTCGCCCGGATCCTCCAGGGCGGCTCCGCCGCGCTGATGGTGCCCCAGGTCCTCGGCATCATCGGCACCGTCTACACCGGGGCGGCCCGCGACCGCGCCTTCAACGTCTACGGCCTGGTCATCGGACTCGCCGGGGTCTTCGGACAGTTCATCGGCGGCGCGCTGATCTCCGTCGACATCGCCGGACTCAGCTGGCGCACGATCTTCCTGATCAACGTCCCGCTGTGCCTGATCTCCCTCGCCCTGACCCGCCGCACGATCCCGGAGTCCAAGGGCCAGGGCGGCACCCGGCTCGACCTGGTCGGCGCCCTGCTGATCACCGTGTCCCTCGGGCTCGTGGTGTTCGCGCTGCTGGAGGGCCAGGAGCGGCACTGGCCGGTGTGGGTGTGGGAGTCGCTGGCCGCCGCGGCCGTCCTGCTCGCCGTGACGGTCTGGCACCTGCGCCGCCGCTCCGCCGCCGGCCGCGGGCCGCTCATCGAGCCGGGCATGTTCCGCTCCCGGCTGTTCTCGGTGGGCCTCGTCGCCACGGTCGTCTACTTCCTCGCCATGGGCTCCTTCTTCTTCACCCTCGCCCTCTACCTGCAACTCGGCCGCGGGCTCAGCCCGTTGGAGTCCGGCCTGATGTTCCTGGCGCTGGGCGCCGGATACTTCGGCGCCTCCATCGTCTCGGCGCGGTTCGCCGCCACGGTCAACGCCCGCCGGGTCGCCGCCGGTCCGCTGGTCCTCGCCATCGGCTACACCGCGATCGCGCTGACCGCCAAGGACCTGCGCCTGGACGGCTCCGTGCTCTGGCTGCTGCCGATGCTGCTGGTCGCCGGGCTCGGCATGGGCCTGACCACCGGCCCGCTGACCAACCTGGTGCTGGGCGGCGCGGTCCCCGAGCACGCAGCGGCGGCCTCCGGTCTGCTGAACACCGCGCAGGAGGGCGGCGCCGCGATCGGCGTGGCCATCGCCGGCACGGTCTTCTTCCCGGCCCTGGCCCACGCCGGCGGCAAGGCGGACGCCTACCCGCACGCCTTCACCGTCACCCTGATCCCGCTCGTCTGCCTGGGCGTCCTCGCCTCCCTGCTGGTGCTGGCGGCCCCCGGCCGCGCGGCCCGGCGCTGACCGGGCCGCCCCGGCACGAGCACCCGTACCGCCCCGCACGCCCCACCACTGGAAAGGAGGCACACAGGAATGCCGTACCTCACCACCCGGGACGGGACCCGGCTGCACTACAACGACTGGGGTGACGGACGCCCCGTCGTCCTGCTCGGCGCCGCCATGGCGGACGCGCGCATGTGGGAGTTCCAGGCCCCGTTCCTCGCCGGGAACGGACTGCGCTGCGTCACCTACGACCGGCGCGGCAGCGGCCGTTCGGACATGCCGTGGACCGGATACGACTACGACACCCTGGCCGGCGACCTCGCCGACCTGCTCGACCACCTCGACCTGAGGGACGCCGTGCTGGTCGGCTACGCGGTGGGCGGCGGGGAGTGCGTGCAGTACCTCTCCCGGTACGGCGACGCACGCGTCTCGGGCCTCGCTCTGGTCGCCTCGACCACGCCGTACCTGCTGCGCGCCCCGGACAACCCCGACGGGCTCGACCTCGCCCTCTTCGAACAGGTCGAACAGGCCATCAAGACCGACCGGGCCGCCTGGCTCTCCGAGCTGACCTGGCCGTTCTTCGCGGGACCCGAACCGGACCCGGAGAACCCGCCGATCTCCCCGCAGCTGGCGAGCTGGCTGGTCGAGATGTGCCTGAACACCTCGCCGAGAGCCGGCATCGAGATCTACCGCACGCTGATGACCACCGACCAGCGCGCGCAGACGGCCGCGGTGCGGGTGCCCACCCTGGTGATCCACGGGACCGCCGACCTGGGCGCCCCCTATCCGCTGTGCGCCCCGCGCACCGTCGAACTGATCCCGGACAGCAGGCTCATCACCTACGAGGGCGCCGCGCACGGCCTGTTCGCCACCCACGCGGACCGCCTGAACGCCGATCTGCTGGCCTTCGTCAAGGAGTGAGACCCGCCCGTCCCGCACCACCCGCGTCCGGCCCCCGAAAAGGGGGCCGGACGTGCGCGTTTCCCGGCCCCCGCCCACCCCCCCCGGCACCGCGTCAGCGGCACGTCAGCCCCATGACAGGGCACCCCGGCACAGTGGACATCGCCGCGACGCCGGGGCACACCAGCCCGGTCCTCCGGTGCCGACCGACGAAGGAGTACGCCTCATGGCAGACACCGCAGCCCCGGGCCCCACCCGGGCACTCGTCCTGGGCAACCCCGCTTCCGGCAGCCACTCGCCCGAACTGGTCGAGGAAGTGCGCCAGTTGTGCGCTTCCTGCCTGGAGCGGGCCGAGATTCACCTGACCACCGGACCGGGCGACGCGACGGTCGCCGTACGCCGGGCCCTGGAACGCACCGACGACGCGCCCGACCTGATCGTGGCCATCGGCGGCGACGGCACGGTCCGCGAGGTCGTGCAGGGGCTGGTCCCCGCCGACGGCGGCGCCACCCTCGCGGTGGTGCCCGGCGGCACCGGCAACTCCGGCTACAAGATGCTGTGGGGCGAACGGCCCTGGAGCGAGTCGCTGAAGGCCGTGCTGACCGACTCCGGCGTCGGCGGCAGCGCCCGGCTGCGCCGGCTCGACCTGGCACGCCTCGCCGAGACCCGCAACTACGTGTACCTGGGCGCCTGTTCGGGCGTCATCGCGGACGCGCTGCTCACCGCGAAGGGGCTGCCGCTGACCGGCCGCGAGCGCTACGCCCGCGCCTTCGCCGACACCGCCGACGGCTACGCGCCCTACCCCGGCCGGGTCACGGTCGACGGCCGGGTGGTGCACGAGGGCCCCACGGTCCTCGCCAACGTCGGCGGCGGGCCGTACCGCGGCGGCCGGTTCCAGGTGCTGCCCGACTCGCTCCTCGACGACGGACTGCTCGACGTCTGCGTCATCGGCGGCGACGTGCCGGCCGCCGAGGTACCCGAACTGACCCTGAACGCCGCCCACATGACCCATCCGGCGACCGTGTACGCACGGGGCCGCCGGATCACCGTGGAACGCACCGACGGCCGCCGCCTCCCGCTGGAGCACGACGGTGAGTACCAACACGGCATCGGCGCCGCGGCCACCTTCGAGGTGCTCCCCGGAGCCCTCCCCGTGTGGGCGCCTGCCGCCCCCTGAACCACCTGTCCGAAGAACCGAAGAAGCACCACCAAAAAGGAGATCGCCCGCATGAGCGACCTGACCACCACCGTCACCCGCTACCTCGACATCTGGAACGAGGCGGACGCCGAGAAGCGCGCCGCGGCCATCGCCGAGCTGTTCACCGCCGACGCCCCGTACATCGACCCGCTGGCCGCGGTCGAGGGTCACGAGGGTTTCGCGGCCGTGGTGGCCGGCGCCCGTGACCAGTTCAAGGGCCTCTCCTTCGAGCTGCACGGCACCGTCGACGCCCACCACAACCAGGCCCGCTTCCAGTGGGGCCTGGTGACCGAGCCGGGCGCCGAGCCGGTCGCCATCGGCTTCGACGTCCTCGTCACCGACGAGGCCGGCAAGATCAAGGCCGTCTACGGCTTCCTGGACAAGGTCCCGGCCGCGTAACACCGCACCACCCCGCGGGAGCACCGGGCCCACCGGTGCTCCCGCCGTCGTGTTCCCCTCGACGCACGCACGGAAGGTACCCGCCATGACCGCCGTCCTCGCGGAGAGCGTCGCCCGGGCGCTGTGCGCCGACTGGGCCGAACAGGCCCAGGCCTCGTCCCGGACCGCCCACGGTCCCGCCGGCGCGGACACCCCGCTGCGCGAACTCTCCCACTGGGCCGCCACCTTGCGACCGCAGGCCATCCCGTGCCGGGTGCTCAAGCTCGCCGCGAGCCAGGTGCTGTCGCAGATCGCCTCCATCCGCGCCGGACTCCAGCACCCGCTCGGCCGCAAGCTGGTGGCCGCCTTCGGGCACCCCATGCAACGCGACCCCCGGCAGGCCGCCGGCGTCTTCGCCGCGCTCGGCTCCTGGCTCAACCTCGACGACACCGCGTACGCCGGACACCTGTCCAACTCCACCGTCGCCGTCCCGCTCGCCTTCGCCTACGCCCGCCGCCTGGACGGCCTGTCCCTGCTGACCGCGGTCGTCGTGGCCAACGAGTGCGCGGCCCGCATCACCGCCTCCGCGACCCTCGGCCCGCTGCGCGGCCAGAGCGCCGTGCACACCCACCTGGCCGGCGCGGTCGCCGGCCGGCTGCACTGCGACCGGGCCCCGGCGAGCCTGTACGAGAACGCCTTCGGGCTGGCCTTCGCCATGCCCAACTGGCCGCTGATGCGCGCCTTCCTGGCCAGCGACGCCCGGCTGTTCAACACCTTCACCCCGGTGCGCACGGCGATGGACGCCTGCGACGCGGCCTACGCGGGCCTGCACGGGGCGCCCGACATCATGGAGCACAGCGACGGCTTCCTCGCCCGCTTCGCCACCGTGCCGCTGCCGCAGGCGGTCGCCAAGGGCCTCGGCCGCCGCTGGCACACCGACACCCTCTCCTTCAAGATGCACCCCGGCGGGCCCGGTATCGACGCGGCCGTGGACTGCGCTGCCGAGATCCACCGCGAACTGGGCCCGCTGCGACCGCGGGACGTCGCCGAGGTCGTGGTGGAGGCGTCCCTCTACACCCTGTTCGCGGGGGAGCGGGCCGCCGCTTACGTCACCGGTCCCGGCTCCCCGCTCGGCGCGCTGGTCCTCGACGTCCCCTATCCCGTGGCCACCACCCTGCTCACCGGCGAGTTCTCGGTGGACGACTTCTCCTCCCCGCACGTGGACGACCTCGACCGCTGGGCCCTGGCCAAGCGGATCCGGCTGGAGCACGACACCGAGATGACCCGCGAACTGTTCCTGTCCGACGCCCCGTTCGGCGAGGCGGTGCGGGAGGCGGGCGACCTGGCGGTGCCGTGGCTGCGCGGCTTCGGCGGCGACGAACTCGTGGACCTGGTGGGAGCGGCACGGGCCGACGACCGCGACTTCTCCCGCTCCACCAAGGCCACCGGCGCCCGGGTCACCGTCCGCCTCACCGACGGCCGTGTCGTCTCCCGCACCCGGCTGATCCCGGTCGGCGCCGCGGGCCCGGAGACCCGCGCCCACCACACCGACCTGGTCCGCGAGAAGTTCCTCGCGGTGGGCGGCCCCCAGGAGGTCGCCGACACGGTGGACCGCCTCCACCGGATGCGCCCACGGGCGGTACGCCGGTGGATCGAGACGGCGTTCCTGGACTGACCGGCGGCACGGCGGGAACCGCGACCGGTCACCTCGCGCCACCGGGGCCGGTCGCGGCGACGCGCGGTCACCGCCCGCCAGGACCGGCAGGCCGCCGGTCAAGGGGGCCCGAGCGCCCCGGCGGCCCTCGCGACCGGGGGCCGGCCGCTCAGTCCCGGCGCGCGGGCGTCGCCAGCGGGGGCCGGCGCAGCGTGGCCACGAACTTGTACCGCGACCCCCGGTAGACCGCCCGCACCCACTCCACCGGAGACCCCTCCGCGTCCCGCGAGTGCCGCGACAGCAGCAGCATCGGCAGGCCCACGTCGGTCGCCAGCAACTCCGCCTCGCGGGGCGTCGACAGGGACGTCTCGATCGTCTCGTCGGCCGACGTCAGCCGCACCCCGTAGACCTCCGCGAGCGCGGTGTAGAGGGAGGGGCAGGAGTCCAGCACGCCGCGCAGCCCGGGGAAGCGCCGGGCCGACAGATGCGTCGTCTCGATCGCCATCGGCTCCCCGCTGGCCAGCCGCAGCCGCTCGATCCGCAGCACGGGCTCCCCGACCGCGATGCCCAGCAGTTCCGCCAGCCGCGCTTCGGCCGGCACCTCCCCGACGTCGAGGACCTGCGAGGCCGGTGCCAGCCCCTGCGCCCGCATGTCCTCGGTGTGCGAGGTCAGCTGGAGCGTGCGGTACAGCTTCGGCTGCGCCACGAACGTGCCCTTGCCCTGGATGCGGTCCAGCCGTCCCTCGCCGACCAGTTCCTGGAGCGCCTGGCGCACGGTGGTCCGGGACGTGTCGAACCGCACGGCGAGCAGCCGTTCCGCCGGCACCGCGCAACCGGGCTGCAGCGCCTCGGTCATGGCGAGCAACTGCTGCTTGATCCGGTAGTACTTCGGCACGCGCGCGCTGCGGCCGGCCGGCCCCCCGCGCGGCTGGCCGCTGCTGACGTCGGTGGTCATGCCTGCCTTCCCGGCTGTGTCGATGGGCTCCCGTTATAGCGACCAAGTGCCCTATGGTCTAGTCCAAAAGAACGGGCCGGGCGAAAGGGACGGATGCGGACGCGGGCCCGGTCACCGAAGCGGACGAAAGCACTCCGGTGACTTTCTCGTAACGGCCTCCATCCGCCTCCGGGACCGCCCTTGACACCCCGAAAGGTCTAGGCCAAGCTCCACCGTACTGGTCTACACCATTAGTGGCCAGGTCCCGAGCCCTACGTGCAACAGCGTCGTACGCAGGTCACCGCCGAGGGCGTGGGGGGTTAGTGGCATCCCTGAGGAGGGTGGCGTGAAGCGCAAGCTCGCAGCCGCGATAGTGATCGCGGGCATGATGGTCTCCGTTGCGGCGTGCGGCGGGAGCAAGAGCGACGACAGCAAGGACGCGGGTCCGGACAGCTGGAAGGGCCAGACGCTGACCGTCTGGACGATGGACGGCTCCGCGCCGGAGCAGTGGACCAAGGACGTCCAGGCCGCCTTCGAGAAGAAGACCGGCGCCAAGGTGAAGTTCGAGATCCAGAAGTGGGACGGGATCCAGCAGAAGATCACCACCGCCCTCTCGGAGGACAACCCGCCGGACGTCCTGGAGGTCGGCAACACCCAGACCCCCGCCTACGCCTCCACCGGTGGCCTCGCCGACCTCAGCGACGTCAAGAAGGCCGTCGGCGCCGACTGGACCGCCTCCGTCTCCCAGTCCTCCGTCTTCGACGGCAAGCAGTACGCCGCCCCCTGGTACTTCGCCAACCGCGTCGTCATCTACAACAAGAAGATCTGGTCCCAGGCCGGCATCACGTCCACGCCGAAGACCCGTGACGAGTTCTTCAAGGACCTGGACACCATCGGCAAGAAGACGGACGCCGAGCCGATCTACCTGCCGGGCCAGAACTGGTACTTCCTGGACGGCCTGATCGTCGGCCAGGGCGGCGACCTGGTGAAGAAGCAGGGCGACAAGTACGTCTCCAACCTCGCCGACCCCAAGGTGAGCGCGGCCATGGAGATCTACAAGAAGTACGCCTCCTACTCCAAGGCCCCCAAGGACAAGGACGAGGCCACCCCGCAGCAGGCGACGGTCTTCGCCAAGGGCAAGACCGGTGCCTTCATCGGCATGGGCTGGGAGGCCGCCACCGCCATCCAGGCCAACAAGGCCATCGAGAAGGACCTCGGCTACTTCACCATCCCGGGCGCCACCGCGGACAAGCCCGAGGGCGTCTTCCTCGGCGGCTCCAACCTGGCCGTCGCCCAGAACAGCAAGAAGCAGTCCCTGGCCAAGGAGTTCCTGAAGGTCGCCCTGTCCGACCAGTACGAGGGCGAGCTGGCCAAGCTCAGCGGCGTCATCCCGAACAAGGAGTCCCTGGAGAGCAACCTCAAGGGCAACGGCGCCGCCGAGGCCGCGGCCCCGGGCGCCGCGGTCGGCGGCACCACCCCGCTGATCCCCGAGTGGGCCGCGGTGGAGAACACCCCGAACCCCATCAAGTCGTACATGACCGCCGTGCTGAACGGTAAGTCCCCGGCCGCCGCCGCCAAGGACGTCGAGGGTCAGATCAACGAGCGTCTGGCCCAGCAGAACTAGTCCCACGCCGGGGGCGTCACCGCGACGCCCCCGGCTCACCTGCGCCGTGCGCGTTCCCCTGGCGCCCGCAGGGCACACGAATGCCGTACGGCCACGGAAGAGATGACGACTCATGTCAGTGCAGACCGAAGGCACGGACACGGCCGGGGAGCCCGCTGTCCGCAAGGCCCGGATGCCGGCGCCCCCGCGCGGTGAGGCCGGCGCCTCCCGGTCCGCGGCCGGCCGTGCCGCCGCCGCCCCCTATCTCCTCCTGCTGCCCGCGCTGGCGGCCACGCTGGTCCTGCTGGGCTGGCCGCTGGTCAAGAACGGCATGCTGTCGTTCCAGAACCTCAACCCGCGGCAGCTCATCCAGCACCTCACCGAGTGGAACGGCTTCCACAACTACCAGCAGGTCCTGACCGGTTCGGACTTCTGGAAGGTCGTCGAGCGCTCGGTCTTCTTCACCGCCGCCAACGTCGTCCTGATCATGGTGATCGGCACCCTGACCGGACTGCTGCTGGCCCGCCTCGGCAAGAAGATGCGCCTCACCCTCCTGGTGGGCCTCGTGCTCGCCTGGGCCATGCCCGTCATCGCCGCCACCACCGTCTACCAGTGGCTGTTCGCCCAGCGCTTCGGCGTCGTCAACTGGGTCCTGGACAAGCTGGGCTGGCACTCGATGGCCGACTACAACTGGATGGGCAGCCAGTTCTCCACGTTCTCGGTGATCGTCGTGCTCATCGTGTGGCAGTCGATCCCGTTCGTCGCGATCAACCTGTACGCCGCCACCACCACCATCCCCAAGGAACTGTACGAGGCGGCGTCCCTGGACGGCGCCGGCGCCTGGCAGAGCTTCACCTCCGTGACCCTGCCCTTCCTGCGGCCCTTCCTCTACTCCACGACCTTCCTTGAGGTCATCTGGGTCTTCAAGGCGTTCCCGCAGGTCTTCGCCATGAACGAGGGCGGCCCCGACCGGCTCACCGAGACCCTGCCGATCTACGCCTACGTCGAGGGCGTCGGCAACCAGCACTTCGGGGTCGGCGCGGCGATCTCCTTCCTGACCATCCTGGTGCTGCTCGTCATCACCTCGTACTACCTGCGCATGGTGCTCAAGCAAGAGGAGGACGAGCTGTGAAGCGCTCGCTCTTCGGCCGTATCTGGCCCAACGCGACCGCCGTGGTCCTCTTCGTCGGCTTCGTGTTCCCCGTCTACTGGATGTTCGCCACGGCCTTCAAGCCGACCGGCGACATCATCACCGAGAACCCGGTGTGGTTCCCCACCCACGTCACCTTCGGCCACTTCGACAAGGCGGTCCACGCGGACCACTTCTGGACGCTGGTCGTCAACTCCGTCACCGTGACGCTCTGTTCGGTGGTGCTGTCGCTCGTCATCGCCCTGTTCGCCTCGTTCGCGCTCGCCCGGATGCGATTCAAGGGCCGGCGCGGTTTCATCATCACGTTCATGCTGGCGCAGATGGCCCCCTGGGAGGTCATGATCATCGCCATCTACATGATCGTGCGCGACGGCGACATGCTGAACAGCCTGGTGCCGCTCACCGTCTTCTACGCGATGATGGTGCTGCCCCTCACCGTCCTCACGCTGCGCGGCTACATCGCCGCCGTGCCGAAGGAGCTGGAGGAGTCGGCGATGGTCGACGGCTGCACCCGCGTCCAGGCCTTCCGCAAGGTGATCTTCCCGCTGCTCGCGCCCGGACTGATGGCCACCTCGCTGTTCGGGTTCATCACCGCCTGGAACGAGTTCCCGCTGGTCCTGATCCTCAACAAGGACATCGAGAAGCAGACCCTGCCGCTGTGGCTGTCCCAGTTCCAGACCGCCTTCGGCGACGACTGGGGCGCCACCATGGCCGCGTCGTCCCTGTTCGCGCTGCCCATCCTGATCCTCTTCATCTTCCTGCAACGCAAGGCTGTCAGCGGTCTCACCGACGGCGCCGTGAAGGGATGACGCCCCCATGACCACACTCGCCACCACCGGGTCCGGCAGCGGCTCCGCCGCGGGCGACACCCTCACCCGGGACGCCCTCGCGGTGCTGCAACCGGGGTTCGCCGGCACCACCGTCCCCGACTGGGTGCGCCGCCGCCTGGGGGAGGGCCTCGCCTCCGTCGCCCTGTTCGGCCGCAACGTCGTCGACGAGGCCCAGGTCACCGCGCTGACCGCGCAGCTGCGCGCGGAGCGGGACGACCTGCTGATCGCCATCGACGAGGAGAGCGGCGACGTCACGCGCCTCGACGTGCGCACCGGCTCCGCCCTCCCCGGCAACCACGCCCTCGGCGCCGTCGACGACCCGGACCTGACCCGTGCCGTCTCCCGCGAGCTGGGCCGCCGCCTCGCCGCCTGTGGCGTCAACTTCGACTGGGCGCCCTCCGCCGACGTCAACGCCAACCCGGACAACCCCGTCATCGGCGTCCGCTCCTTCGGCGCCGACACCGACCTGGTCGCCCGGCACACCGCCGCCTGGGTCGAGGGACTCCAGTCCACCGGCGTCGCCGCCTGCACCAAGCACTTCCCGGGCCACGGCGACACCAACGTCGACTCGCACCACGTCGTCCCCCGCATCGACGTCGACGCGGAGACCCTCTTCGCCCGCGAACTCCCCCCGTTCCGGGCCGCGATCGCCGCTGGCACCCGGGCGATCATGAGCGCGCACATCCTCGTCCCGGCCCTCGACCCGGACCGCCCCGGCACCCTCTCCCCGCGCGTCCTGACCGAGCTGCTCCGCGGCGAACTCGGCTATCAGGGGCTGATCGTCACCGACGGCATCGACATGCACGCGATCTCCGGCACCTACGGCATGGCGCACGGCGTCGTCCTCGCCATCGCGGCCGGCGCCGACGCCATCTGCGTGGGCGGCGGACCGTCCGACGAGGGCACCGTGCTCGGGCTGCGGGACGCGCTGGTGTCCGCCGTACGCTCCGGCGAACTGCCCGAGGAGCGGCTCGCCGACGCGGCCGCCCGGGTGCGCGAGCTGGCGAGCTGGACCGCCGCCGCGCGCGGCGACGCGGCGAAGGCGGAACCCGCGCCGGAGATCGGCCTGACCGCGGCCCGCCGCGCGGTGCGCGTGACCCGGTCCGGTCCGGCCGCGCCCGTCGACGCGCCCGTGTACGTGGCCCAGTTCAACCCCGCACCCAACATCGCCGTCGGCGACCAGACCCCCTGGGGCGTCGCCGACGAGCTGCGGCGGCTGCTGCCCGGCAGCCGTGACGGCTCCTTCACCGGCGCGGACGCGGGCGCCCTCGCCCTCGCCGCCGCCGACGGCCGCCGGATCGTCGCCGTGGTCCGCGACGAACACCGCCACGACTGGATGCGCACCGCCCTCGACACCCTGCTCGCCGCCCGCCCCGACACCGTCGTCGTGGAGATGGGCCTGCCCGGCGCCGCCCCGCGCGGTGCCCTGCACATCGCCACCTACGGCGCCGCCCGCGTCTGCGGCGTCGCGGCCGCCGAGGCCGTCGTCGCGGGCTGAACCCCGCCCCACCCCTGCGGGCTCCGCCCGCCATGGTCCGGCGGGGACCGCCTCTCCGCCCCGAGTCCGGTGAGGATCGCTTCCTCGCCCCCACCCGGCGGGGACCGTGTCCCCGCCCCGCACGGCCGCCGCCCGTCCCCCACACGCCCGACCGGCGGGCGGCGGCCGCCCTCCACGCCTTTCAGGGAACCTGGTGGCCCTCTCGCGCCCCGGCGCATGCCACCGGCACATGTCTCACCGCCATCCGCATCCGTCATCCCGGAGTGCCCGCATGCAGACACCCGCCCCCTATCTCCACCGCGCGGCGTCCCACCGCCCCTACTTCAGCGCCGACGGGGAGACCTACCTCGCCCCGACCCCTCTGCGCGACATCCAGAAGTCCCTCCCGCTCAGGGTGCTCTCCGAAGAGGACTTCGCCTTCTGGCAGACGTACGGCTACGTCGTCGTCCGCGAGGCCATCACCCCCGGCGAGGCCAAACAACTCCTCGACTTCGCCTGGCAGTTCCAGGGCCTCGACCCCGACCGGCCGGACACCTGGTACGAGGAGCCGGAGTTCCGCTCCGAACTCGACCAGCACCTGTTCATCTACGGCTTCGTCGAGGCGTACCACCACCAGCTCATCTGGAACAGCCGCCAGACCCAGCGGGTCCACGACGCCTTCGTGGACGTCTGGGACTGCGAGGAGCTGTGGGTCACCCTCGACCGCCTCAACCTCAACCCGCCCAACAGGCACACCCGTTCGCGCGCCCTGATCGACCCCACCGACGAGGGCTTCGACATCGAACTGCACTGGGACGTCGACAGCACCCTCGCCGTGCTGCCCCAGCGCGTACAGGGCATCATCGCCCTCAACGACACCCGCCCCGAACTCGGCGGCTTCCAGTGCGCCCCGGAACTCTTCCGGCGCTTCGAGGAATGGCGCGTCGCCCAGCCACCGGGCCGCGACCCCATCCGCCCGAACGCCGACCGCGCCGAGTTCCCCGTGGTCCGCCCCGACCTCCAGGCCGGCGACCTGCTGATCTTCAACGGCCTGCTCGCGCACGGCGTCGCCCCGAACCGCTCTGACAACGGTGTCCGGGCCGTGCAGTACCTGTCGATGATGCCCGCCCTGGAGGAGCACACCGCCCTGCGCGACTCCCGCGTGCACTCCTGGCGCACCCTCGCCACCCCCGACTGGAACGCCACCCTGCTCGGTGACGCCCGCCGGCCGGAGGCCCTGCGCTACGGGCCCGCCGAACTGACCGGGCTCGGGCGCAAGCTGCTCGGCCTCGACTCCTGGACCAACGGGGACGACGCACAGTGAACCGGATCTGCCTCTGCCTGCCCACCAACCGGGCCTGCCCGACGACGATCACCGCCCTGCACGCCGAAGCCGACCACGCCGCACGGCATTTCGGCGCCGACGTCCAACTGCTGATCCTCGACTCCGCCGACGAGCGCACCCGGGCCGACCACCTGAGCGCGATCGCCGCACTGCCCGAGCGGCCGCGCGTCACGGTCCACCACCTGGACGAGACCGAGCAGCGCGCCCGGCTCGGCGAGCTGATCGACAAGGCGGGCCTGCCCTCCCGCCTGCTGCCCCTGATGCTCCCGCCCACCGTCTCCTACGGCGCCTGCACCAACCGCGCCTTCCTGTTCGCGGCCGCCCTCGGCTGCGACTCCGTGCACCGCAGGGACTCCGACAGCACCTACCAACTCCACGCCGGACAACCGGTGTTCCCCGTCCACCACGAGCTGCCCTGGCTGGGCCGCCCCGCCGCCGAGGCCACGGCCGCCGGTCTGCGCACCGACCTCGACCCGGCCCACGCCCACCACCCGGTGTCCATGGTGGGCGCCTCCTTCATCGGCGAACTCTCCGTCGACATCGGCGAGATACGGAGCCTGGACCCGGCCGTCTACCACGACGTGGTCAGCCTCTGGGCCCCCGGCGACTGGCCGGAGGAGCGGACCCGGGACCTGGTGGCCGAGTCCTTCACGGGCGCGGGCACCGCCCCCTTCACCGGCGATCGTTCGATCCTCACCCTGGTCGACCCGATGCGGGTGGACATGTGCAACATCGCCTTCGACCGGGCGGTCTACGAACGGGTCCCGCTGCCACCGGCCACCGACACCATCGGCAGCGACTACTTCCTCATCCACCTCGTCCACGACGCGACCCTGCCCGGCATCCTGCACAACCGCCACATCGAGAACTTCCACACCCCCGAACGCCGCACCCCCGCCGGCTTCCTCGCCTACCAGCGCCGCTTCGTGAAGTTCCTGCTGTCGATGCGCTACTTCCACCACGTCTACGACCGCATGACCGGGGCGGGCACCGCCCTCCTGGACGACCTCGGACACCTGCGGCCCGAGACGGTCACGGCCTTCCTCCGCGAGAGCACCGCCCTGGACCGCACCGAGAACATCTGGCGCCTGGACCGGCTGGACACGGCCTACCGCAAACTGGGCGGCAAGTACGCCGAGTTCGCCGACCTGGTGGCGGAGGAGCGCGAGACACTGCTGGACGAGGCACGGTCGGACATCGAGGACTACGCCCGGCTGATCGAGTCCTGGCCCGCACTGATCGAGGCGGCCCGCACATGAGCGCACCGCAGGGGCACGGGACCGGGCCCGGCGCGCGGCCGCCGGCCCGGGACCGCGAGCGCCCGCCGCGCACCCGGGCGGGCGCGCTCACCGCGGCCCTGTCCGCCGCCGACACCGACCGCATCGTCTACGACCTCACCGGCATCGAGGGCCAGTACGACTCACTGCTGGCCGAGCTGCCCGGCACCCTGATCCGCTTCGCCCTCAAGGCCTGCCCGGTGGACGAGGTCCTCACCTGCCTCGCCGACCGCGGCGCGGGATTCGACGCCGCGAGCCCCGCCGAGATCGCCCAGGCCCTGCGCACCGGCGTCGGCCCCGGCCGCGTCCACTACGGCAACACGGTCAAGTCCGACCAGGACATCCGCGAGGCCCACCGGCTGGGCGTGCGCACCTTCGCCACCGACAGCGTCGAGGACGTCACGGCCATCGCCCGGCACGCCCCCGGCGCCCGGGTGTTCTGCCGCCTCGCCACCAGCGGGCAGGGCGCGCTGTGGGGCCTGAACCGCAAGTTCGGCTGCGCCCCCGAGGACGCCGTACGGGTGCTGGAGACCGCCCGTGCGGCGGGCCTGACCCCGGCCGGTCTCTCCGTCCACGTCGGCTCCCAGCAGATGACCGCCGAGGGCTGGCAGGCGGCCTTCGACCTGCTCGCCGACACCCTGACCGCGCTGGCCGGGCGGGGGATCGCACCCGACCACGTCAACCTCGGCGGCGGCCTGCCCGCACTCGGCTACCGGGACCGCCACGGCAACCCCCTGGACCCGCCCCTCGACAAGATCCTCACCGTGCTCCGCGAGGGCATGGAGCGCCTGCGCGCCCTCGCCCCCGTCGACTTCGTCATGGAACCCGGCCGCCACCTGGTCGCCGACCACGGCGCCGTCCGCGCCCATGTCGCCCGCCTCACCCGCCGCCGGCAACCGGACGGCGAGGACGCGCACTGGCTGTACCTCAGCTGCGGCAAGTTCAACGGCCTCTACGAGATGGACCAGCTGACCCACGAGATGGTCTTCCCCGGCCAGCCCGGGACGGCGGACACGGTGCCCGCGATCGTCGCCGGTCCGACGTGCGACAGCGACGACGCGTACGGGGAGGGCCGTCACCCGGTGCGCGTCCCCGTGACGGTCACCTCAGGCGACCCGGTGTGGATCCTCTCCGCCGGCGCCTACGCCACCAGCTACACCACCCGGGGCTTCAACGGCTTCGGCCCACTGCCCTGCTCCTGCGTCCGCACGCACCACCGTCCAGACGACGAACGGCCTTGAGATGGAACACCGCATACACATCCGGGAGATCTCGGCCCGCGACTGGCCCCGCCTCGCGGCCCTGGAACACGAGGCCTACGCGCACCTCTCCCTCGCCGAGGGCGAGGAACTGCTGCGCTCCCGGGCCGCCTCCTCACCCGCCACCTGCTTCGCCCTCGACGCGGACGGCCGCGTCGCGGGCTACGCCCTGGCCCTGCCCTACCCCCACCTCGACTGCCCGGACCCCACCCGCCCGGAACACGCGGTCCACCGCGCCGCCACCAACCTCCACCTGCACGACCTCGTGATCAGCGCGCCCCTGCGCCGCAGGGGCCTCGGCACCCGCCTGGCCCGCCATGTGACCGACGTGGCCGCCGCCCTGGGCTTCGAGACCGTCTCGCTGGTCGCGGTCGACGGCAAGGAGACGTTCTGGCGCGGCAACGGCTACGAACCCCACCACGAGGCCCGCGTCCCGGCGGCCTACGGCAGGGACGCGCTCTACATGTCCGCGACCACCACCGCACTCCTGCCCCGCGAGACGGTGAGGACCCGCTGATGCCCTCCTTCGCGCGGGCCAAGTGGTCGATCGCGGCACTGTTCTGCTTCCTCGGCTTCCAGTACGGCACCTGGGTCTCCCGCCTCCCCGCGCTGAAGACCCGCCTGGACCTGGGAGCCGGGGAAGTGGGTCTCCTCCTGATGGCCTGCGGAGCGGGCGCGGCGGCCGCGTTCCCCCTGGTCGCGGTCCTGATGCGGCGCCTGGGTTCGCGCCGCCTGGCCCTGTGGTCGGCGGTGGCCCTGATCGCCGTACTGGCGGCCCTGTCGGTGGTCCCCGACTACCCCCTCGCGCTCCTCGCGGTCTGCGCGGACGGCGTGGCCGTCGGCTGTCTCAACGTCGCCATGAACGCCCAGGGCGCGGCCCTGGAGACGGCGTACGGCCGGACGGCGATGTCCCAGCTGCACGCCACGTTCAGCGCGGGTCTGCTCGCGGCGTCCCTCCTCACCTCGGGGGTCACCACCCTGACGCAGTCGGTGCCGGCCCACTTCGCGGCGGCCGGAGCGCTCCTGCTCCTCCTGCCGGCGACCGCCCGCCGGGCCCTGCTGCCCGACACCTCCCCGCCGCCCGCCACCGCCGGGAAACAGCCGAGACGCCGCAGGCTGCCCTCCTGGACCACCCTCCTGATGGGCTGCGCCATGACGTTCGGCACCATCACGGAGGGGGCGATGAACGACTGGTCGACCCTCTACCTCAAGGACTCGGTCAAGGCGTCGTCCACGGTGGCCCCGCTCGGCATCGCGGTCGTCTCCGCGACGATGCTCCTGGCCCGGGCGCGCGCGGACCGCTGGCGCGACCGCTGGGGCGACGGCCCGGTGGTGCGGGCCGGCAGCGCGCTGGCCGCCGTCGGTCTGGCCCTGGCCCTGCTGGCCGGCGGGGTGGTCCCGACCCTCCTGGGCTTCGCCTGCGTGGGTCTGGGCGCGGCCGCCATCACCCCGTGCGTCTACGTCGCCGCCGCCGAACACGGCTCCGACGCGCTGTCGTTGGTCGCCGCCATGGGCACCACGGGCCTGCTGGCGGGCCCCGCCCTGATCGGCTTCGTGGCGGGCGCGGGCGGTCTCACCCTGGGCATGGCGGTGGTCGCGGCCTCGGCCCTGGCGGTCACCCTGACCGCGGCGTGGATCCCCTGGCGCGAGCGCGCCGTCCGGCGGGCCGGGCGACCGGTGGCCGCCGCATAAGTGTTCGCGCGCGCACCGCGTCCTGGCATAGCGTCGTCGGCCGAAAGGATCGTGAACTCGCCTCTACCGAAGGATCGTCGTGGTGACGGAGGACGAGCCCCCCAGACCGCTGCCCTGGCACCGGCTGACCGCCGCGGCGCGCTCCGCGCTCGGCGGCGGCCGCCGGCTGGAGGCGGCGCGGCGGCTGGCGGGCGGCAGCAAGAAGGGCGTCTACCGCCTGCGGATGGACGACGCGACGACGGCGATCGCCTACGTCTGGGACGACAGCGAGAACTACTGGCCCGCGACGGCCGGCGACGACGACCTGGCGGACCCCTTCGCACCGGGCACCGGCCCGGACCTCTTCGCGGCCGCCCACACCCGGCTGACCGCCCTGGGCGTCCGGGTCCCGGCGCTCCGCCTCCTCGACCGCACCGGCCCGGGCCTGGCGATCGTCGAGGACCTCGGCGGCCGGACCCTGGAGGCGCTGCTCGCCGACGCCCCCCAGGCGGCCGCCCGGGCCATGGCCGGACTGCGCGACGCCCTGTCGGCGATGGACGCCCACCGGGCCCCCGCCTACGGCAAGGTGGCCCTGGTCGACGGCGGGGGCCGCGCGCACGGCACGAGCTGCGAGCAGGTCGTTCTGGCCCGGGCCCTTCAGGACCTGGCCGAGGCCGCCGTGCGCGAGCCCCGTCTCGCGGCGGCCAGGACCCGCCTGACGGACCACCTGCTCGCCCTGGCCGCCGAGGTGCGCCCCCGTACCCGTCACACGGTGGTCCACGGCGAACTGGGCCCGGACCACGTCCTGGTGGACGCGACGGGAACCCCCGCCCTGATCGACATCGAGGGCACCATGTACTTCGACCGCGAATGGGAACACGCCTACCTCCGCATCCGGCTGGGCGACTCCTACGGCCCCCTGTCCGCCCCCGGTCTGGACGCCCCCAGGCTCGCCTTCTACACCCTGGCCCACCACCTCTCCCTCACCGCGGGCCCGCTGCGCCTGCTGGACGGCGACTTCCCCCACCGCGCGGTGATGCGGGCGATCGCGGAGCACAACCTGAGGAAGGCCCTGGATCACGAACGCATGACGACTCTTCATTGAATCGCCAACTACCTTCACATACCCTTCACTTCCTGTCATGCTCCTCGGTCTCACATCACGACAAGCCGTTGGAGAACGCGAGAGGGACGAGACCAAGCCCACCGCCGAGCACAGTCACAGCGCGCCCTTCGCGGCCGGCGGCGCGGTCGCGCCGGGTGCCGGCGCCCCTGTCGCGCACCGCCTGCCGGGCCTCGCGATGAAGCGCCGCGGACCCGTCGCCGTGTGGCTGGGCCTGCCGATCGTCACGCTCGGGATCTACCACCTGGTGTGGTACTACAAGATCCACAAGGAGTTGCAGGAGTTCGACCGGCGCCGGACCCTCAGCCCGGCGGGCAGCATGCTGGTCCTGCTCTTCCTGAGCTGGACCCTGATCGCTCCGCTGGTCTCCTACCACAACACCGGCAAGGCCATCGCGAACGCGCAGCGCGCGGCCGGTCTGCCGGTGACGTGCAGCCCCTCCGTGAGCACCTGGCTCTCCTTCGTCTTCGGCCTGAACATCTGGTACATGCAGCGCCAGCTCAACCTGGTCGTCGACGCCTACCCGGGCGTCGCCCCGGGCACCGAGGTGCCGCTCGCGGCCTGACCCCGGTGCCGTCCCGCCCACACCGCCGGGGTCCGGCCCGACCACGGCGCGGCCCGTTCGAGCTGTCCGGCGAGGCGGAAGAGCCGGCCTTCGAGGCCGTGACCGGCCGCGAACTGCATGCCGATCGGAAGCCCCGTACCGGGATCGGCCGTCACCGGCACGGACATCGCGGGCGTGCCCGCCACGTTGAACGCCATGGTGAACGGCGCGCGGTCGAGGACACGGGCGATCCACCCGAGGCCGTCCAGCGCCTGCGCGCCCTCGGCCTGGGCGCCCAGCGGCGCCGGAAGCTCCGGCAGGGTCGGGGTGAGCAGGATGTCGTGGCCCTCGAAGGTACGCGCCAGGCTCCGCGCGACCCGGTTGCGGATCGCGAGGGCGGCGGCGAACAGGGGGCCGCCGACCCGCTGCCCGTAGCGGTAGCCGGCCAGGCTCACCGGTTCCAGGGTCGAGGAGTCGACGGGCCGGCCGAGGGCGGCGGCCAGCCCGTCCACCATGGCCGCCAGGTTCACCGTCATCAGCCGGGCGTTGGCCAGCACGAACTCCTCCCAGTCCGCGCCGAGTTCGACCGTGACCTGCTCCACGTGGTGGCCGAGGGATTCGAGCAGCCGGACGGTGCGGGACAGAGCGTCGGCCACGGGCGGCGTGGTGCGGCGGCCGCCCCAGGCCTGGGCGAGCACGCCGATGCGCAGCCGGCCCGGGTGGCGGGTGACCTCCTGCGCGTACGGGCGTGACGGCTGCCGGACGACGTAGGGATCGCCGGGCTCCGGGCCGCTGATCGCGTCGAGCAGGGCCGCGCTGTCGCGCACGGTGCGGCTGACGGCGCCCTGCACGGCCAGGCCGCTGAAGACCTCGTCGGCGTCGGGCCCCATGGAGACCCGGCCGCGGGTGGGCTTCAGCCCGAAGAGCCCGTTGCAGGCGGCGGGGATGCGGAGGGAGCCGGCGGCGTCGGTGGCGTGCGCGATCGGGACCACCCCGGCGGCGACGGCCGCGCCCGCGCCCCCGCTGGAACCGCCCGCGCTGCGCGTCGGATCCCACGGGTTGCGGGTCGCGCCGTACAGCACCGGTTCCGTCGTGATGTCGTACGCCAGCTCCGGCGTCGCGGTGCGCCCGATGGTCACGAGGCCGGCCCGGCGCAGGCGCGCCATCAGGAAGGAGTCGGCCCGGGCGACATGGCCGGCCGCCAGCCGGCTGCCCAGCTCCGTCCGCCGGCCGGCCATGGCGACCCCGATGTCCTTGATCAGGAACGGCACCCCGGCCAGCGGTGCGCTGCCGGGCCGTGGCTCGTCGTCGGCCGGCCACGTCTCCACGACGGCGTTGATCCGCGGACCGACCGCCGCCGCGGCCTCGTGTGCGGCCGCCTCCAGTTCCGCGGGGGTCACCTCGCGCCCGGCCACCAGCTCCGCGAGCCCGACCGCGTCGTAGCTCGCGTACTCGGTCACTCTCACTGTCCCTCCCGGACAAAGCGATACTCGTGAGTCTCGTGCGATACCGATCGGTATCGAGCGGGACGGACTGGTACCGTAGCAGGGCTGAGGAACACGCGAACCGCTCGGACGTCACGGAGTAGTCATGGCTTCGACCAGCAGCAGGCCGGGCAGGGTGGCGAAGCTGCCGCCCCGTGAACGCATCCTCGACGCGGCGGAAGAGCTCTTCCAGAGCGAGGGGATCCGGCGGGTCGGCGTCCAGGCGATCGCCGAGAAGGCCGAGACCACCAAGATGGCGATCTACCGGCACTTCGAGACCAAGGACGCGCTGGTCGCGGAGTGGCTGCGGATCGTCGCCGCCGACTACCAGGCGGCCTTCGACCGGGCCGAGGCCGAGCACCCCGGGCAGCCCCGGGAGCAGATCCTGGCCCTGGCCCGCTTCATCGCCGACGGACTGCCCGCGATCTCCCACCGGGGCTGCCCGTTCATCAACTCCATCGCCGAACTGCCCGACCGCGACCACCCCGCACGGCAGGTCGTCGAGCGGCACAAGGCCCGTCAGACCCGCCGGCTGGTCGGCATGTGCGCGCAGGCCGGGCTGCCCGACCCCGAGCAGGCCGCGGCCGAGCTCACTTTCGTCCTCGAAGGCGCACAGGTCAGCGCGCAGAACGGAAGCATCGACCGGGCGGGGGAGCGGCTGATGAGGATCGTCGAGGCGATACTCGACCGGCCCGGCACCAACGCCTCCGGCCCGACCGCCGGCTGACCGCCCCGAACCGCCTCCTCACACAGACCGCCCAGACACGGCAGACTCCTTCGGGCCCAGGCACTCACTACGCGCGAGTCGCTGGCCTTCATCGAGAAGTTGCTTTCCCCTCGCCGGATGCCGGCGTCGGCATACGCCGGCCCGGCCGTCACCGTCCGCCCCAGGGCACTCGGTTCACGACGGTGGTCGCCTTCTCGGCAGGGCGATCGGGGTGACGGTGGACCCGACCCGCGCCACGCGGCCACTCGCATAACGAGGTCTCAACGAACCTGCTCATAAAGGCCCTTGGGGCGCGCGGCGACTGTAAGTTCTTGCCATGAAACAGGGTAAAGAGGTCGAGAATCCCGAGTCGCGCTTCTTCGCGGTGCTGCTGGCGGCGGCCAAGCTCCCCGGTGTGCGTATCCACCGGGAGGCCTACCTCCGGACGGCGCTGCGGCGCCACTGCACCGAGGATGAGATCCGCACAGCGATCGAAGAGACTCCCGCGGCGGCGGGTATCTCCGTCGACGTTCTGGAGAGGGCGGCCAACGACTCGATCCGCTACGAGACCGCCAAGGTCAGTGCCCTCTCCGCCGCGGCCGGCATACCCGGCATCCTCGCCCTTCCCGCCACGGTGCCCGCCGACGTGGCACAGTACGTCGGCCACATGCTGCGTATCGCGCAGAAGCTCGCCTATCTCTACAGCTGGCCCGAACTGTTCTCCGACGAGGGCGATGATGTCGACGACGCCACCATGGGGGTGCTCACGCTGTTCTTCGGCGTGATGTTCGGGACCCAGTCGGCGAACGCCGCTGTGGGGAAGGTCGCGGGGATGATGTCGGAGCAGGTCGCCAAGAAGCTGCCCCAAAAGGCGCTCACCAAGGGCGTCGTCTATCCGATCGTGAAGAAGGTCGCGGCCTACATCGGCGTCAAGATGACGAAGGAGTCGTTCGCGAAGGCCGTCTCGAAGGCCATCCCTCTCGTAGGGGCTGCCGTCTCCGGCGGGTTCACCCTTGCGACCTACCTTCCGATGGCCAAGAGGCTCAAGAAGCACCTCGCGGGCCTGCCGCTGGCTGACCCGTCGCAGCGGGGGACGGATGGGACCGTCGTGGACGGCGAAGTCGTGGACGAGCACGAATCCTTCGTCACGGCACACGCTGGACGGCACGGCACGGACTCCGCTGCCGTCGAGCTGGAGGAACCCGCGTCCTGACGCCCGAGAGGGTCGTGAGCGCGAGCCGGACAGACAGCCCCAACGCCGCCGCGCCCGGCTGCCCGGCCGTCCGACCGAAACCCCCAGGAAAGCCCAAGAGGCGCCTTACCTGTGCCCTCCTGCCTCGTTTTTGGACGGGCAGGAGGGCTCTCGTGACTATTCCTCTCGAAACCTTCAGATGTCCCGGAAGATCTCGATCTGCGCCCCGATCGAGTTCAGCCGCTCCGCGAGGTCCTCGTAACCGCGGTTGATGACGTACACGTTGCGCAGCACCGACGTACCCTCCGCCGCCATCATCGCCAGCAGGACGACCACGGCGGGGCGCAGGGCCGGGGGGCACATCATTTCGGCGGCGCGCCAGCGGGTGGGGCCCTCGACCAGGACGCGGTGGGGGTCCAGCAATTGGAGGCGTCCGCCGAGGCGGTTGAGGTCGGTGAGGTAGATCGCGCGGTTGTCGTAGACCCAGTCGTGGATGAGGGTCTGGCCGGAGGCGACCGCGGCGATGGCGGCGAAGAAGGGGACGTTGTCGATGTTCAGGCCCGGGAAGGGCATGGGGTGGATCTTGTCGATCGGCGCCTCCAGCTTGGAGGGGCGGACCGTGAGGTCGACCAGGCGGGTGCGGCCGTTGTCCGCGAAGTACTCCGGGGAGCGGTCGTGGTCCAGGCCCATCTCCTCCAGGACCGCCAGCTCGATCTCCAGGAACTCGATGGGCACGCGGCGCACGGTCAGTTCGGACTCGGTGACCACCGCGGCGGCCACCAGGCTCATCGCCTCGACCGGGTCCTCGGAGGGGGAGTAGTCGACGTCGACGTCGATGTTCGGCACGCCGTGCACGGTCAGCGTGGTGGTGCCGATGCCCTCCACCTTCACGCCCAGCGCCTCAAGGAAGAAACACAGGTCCTGGACCATGTAGTTGGAGGAGGCGTTGCGGATGACGGTCACGCCGTCGTGCCGCGCGGCGGCCAGCAGCGCGTTCTCCGTCACGGTGTCCCCGCGCTCGGTCAGCACGATCGGGCGGTCGGGGCGGACCGTGCGGTCCACCTGCGCGTGGTACTGGTTCTCGGTCGCCGCGATCTGGAGGCCGAACCGGCGCAGTGCGATCATGTGCGGCTCGATGGTGCGGGTGCCGAGGTCGCAGCCGCCGGCGTACGGCAGCTTGAACTGGTCCATCCGGTGCAGCAGCGGGCCAAGGAACATGATGATGGAGCGGGTACGGACGGCCGCCTCGGCGTCGATCGCCGTCATCTCCAGCTCGGCCGGCGGCACCAGTTCCAGGTCGACCCCGTCGTTGATCCAACGGGTGCGCACGCCGATGGAGTTGAGCACCTCCAGCAGGCGGTACACCTCCTCGATGCGCGCGACCCGGCGCAGCACGGTGCGGCCCTTGTTCAGCAGGGAGGCGCACAGCAGGGCGACACAGGCGTTCTTGCTCGTCTTGACGTCGATGGCGCCGGACAGCCGGCGTCCGCCGACGACCCGCAGGTGCATCGGACCGGCATAGCCCAGTGACACGATCTCGCTGTCGAGCGCCTCACCGATGCGCGCGATCATCTCAAGGCTGATGTTCTGGTTGCCGCGCTCGATGCGGTTCACCGCGCTCTGGCTGGTGCCGAGCGCCTCCGCGAGCTGCGTCTGTGTCCAGCCCCGGTGTTGCCGGGCGTCACGGATGAGCTTGCCGATGCGTACGAGGTAGTCGTCTGCCATGAGGTTGAGGTTATCTCAGATATGAGATGGTGCCCGTTGGGGGGTCCATTCGGGTGATGGCGTGTCAACGGCCTGCGGGTTCGGGCGGATACGACGGCGGTGGGCGATTCGTTACGTATTGCCGTTCGCGGCGGATTTACTCGCTTACGGGGCGCCGGGGAAGCGGGGAGGAGTAGACGACGCTGGTCGTCACGGAGCCCAGACCGCCGATCCGGCCCGAAATCTCCTCCAGATGGCGCATCGAGCGCGCCGCCACCTTGATGACGAAGCAGTCGTCGCCCGTCACGTGGTGCGCCTCCAGGATCTCCGGCATCGCCGCGACCAGGTCGTGGAACGGCTTGTAATGGCCGTTCGGGTAGCGCAGCCGCACGAACGCCATGATCGTCAGCCCCACCTTGGCCGGGTCCACGACTGCCGCGTAGCCGCTGATCACCCCCGCCTCCTCCAGCCGCCGCACGCGCTCGGTGACCGCGCTGGCCGACATGGAGACGGTGCGCGCGAGGTCGGCGAAGCTGATCCGGCCGTCCCGCTGGAGGGCGTCGAGAATGCGCCAGTCGATGGCGTCCAGGGATATCGCGGTCATGGACGAGAAATAGCACGGATTCCCCGGCCGACCTGCGCCGGATGCCGTGGATCGTGCCTTCAGAGTGCCGGGCGAGGCCCATAGATTCGGTGCCCGGACGGCGATCGAGCCGTTCGCCCCCGCACCAGGAGAGGACCCGAGCCGTGCCCGCGACCGTCACCAACCCCGTTCTGCGCACCGCCCCCGCCGCCCCCGCCGAAGCCGCCGCCCACTTCCGCGCCCTGCTCCGTTTCCACGCCGACGTCGCCGATGTCGCCGCCGCCCTCGGCGCCGGGGGCGACCCCGGATTCGTCCTCCTCGACTCCCGCTCCACGCCGTCCTGGGAGCAGGGGCACATCCCCGGCGCCGTCCACCTCCCCACCGCGCTCATCCCCGAACGGGCCGCCGGCCTGCTCGACCGGTCCGTCCCCGTCGTCACCTACTGCTGGGGCCCCGGCTGCAACGGCGCCACCCGCGCCGCCCTCGCCCTCGCCGAACTCGGCTACCAGGTCAAGGAGATGCTCGGCGGATTCGAGTACTGGGTGCGCGAGGGGTTCGCCTACGACACCGCCCACGGTCCGCAGCACCCCGCCGCCGACCCCCTCACCGCCCCGGCCGCGGCCGCCTGCGGCTGCTGACGCCGCCCGACCGCCGCCGGCCTCAGTCCCGCGCCGGCGGCCGGGCCCAGGCGCGGACGGCCAGCTTGCCGGTGGTGCCGAGGTCGAGGTGGGGCGTCACGGTCACCGGCGCGGCGCCCCGCTTCGCCCGCACCCTGACGTACGGGACGTCCACAGGGGTGCCGAACCCGGTGGTGTCGCGCCACATGAGGCCCGAGACGGCGCTCTCGCCGGGCTTCAGGACCAGCGGGCGGGCCGGCTCGTCGAACCGGGCGTCGGTGCCGACGCCCCCGCCGCCGTGCACGATCCGCACGCCCCGGACGGGCGCCAGGTCCTCGTCCAGCGGTTCGAGCAGCGGATAGCCGTCGAGCGCGTAGTCCCGCTTCCCGCAGTTCTCCAGGCGCAGGCCCACCACGCGCAGTCCCATCGCGGCGTCGCCGGCGTCGGCCGTGAGCCGGATGCCGGAGGGCGGGCACTGGCCGGGGGCGGGTGGCGCCTCGGCGGCGGGCACCCGGGTCACCTGGGCGACCTTGACGCGGCTCACCCGGGAGGAACCGGGGGCGGGCGCGCCCAGCCGGACCGTGCCGCGCCGGGTGGCGCCGGGGGCGAGGGAGCGCACCGTCTCGCGGCGGTTGCCCATGACCTCGCCGGCGTCCGTGGTGAAGTCGAACAGGATCGTGTACGTCAGTGCCTCGGTGCCGCTGTTGGTGACCTCGTAGGCGGCCGAGATCCCGGAGTCGCCGGTGGCGGGGAGCGGGTCGGGGTGCACCCGGAACAGGTCGGAGGGGGTGGGGGCGGGCGTGGCGGAGGGGAGGGTGATCGAGGTGATCCGGACGCCCTCCACCGGCGGGTCGGTGACCGGGACCCCGGACGCGGGCGCGGCGGCGCCGGGGGTGCCCGCGTGTTCGGATCCGCACGCCGTGAGCAGCAGCAGCACGGCGAGGGCCGGGAGGAGTGGCGTGGCTCTGCGCATCGGCTCATCCCATCAGGGCCGCGGGTACCGGGCCATGGCGGAAGCCACAGTTCCGGCCGCGGGCGCGACGGGGCGGACGGCAGCCCGCGCCCCGGCCCGGCATGACCATCCGCCACCGATGTACTAGAGTTATCTCGACATCGAGATATCTGCCGAGGCGCACCGCGGTCGCCACTCCGGTAAGGCATGCCTAACTTAGCCTGACCTCACTGGACCGGCCAAGCCGGCGTGGCGGCACGATTGACGGTGGTACGCGCACATCAATGAAGGAGACTGTCGTGTCGGCGAACAGCTTCGACGCCCGCAGCACGCTGCAGGTGGGCGACGAGTCGTACGAGATCTTCCGGCTGGACAAGGTGGAGGGCTCGGCCCGGCTGCCGTACAGCCTCAAGGTCCTGCTGGAGAACCTGCTCCGCACCGAGGACGGCGCGAACATCACCGCCGACCACATCCGCGCCCTCGGCGGCTGGGACTCCCAGGCCCAGCCCAGCCAGGAGATCCAGTTCACGCCGGCCCGCGTGATCATGCAGGACTTCACCGGCGTGCCCTGTGTCGTGGACCTCGCCACCATGCGCGAGGCCGTCAAGGAGCTGGGCGGCGACCCGGCCAAGATCAACCCGCTGGCCCCGGCCGAGCTGGTCATCGACCACTCCGTCATCGCCGACAAGTTCGGCACCAACGACGCGTTCAAGCAGAACGTCGAGCTGGAGTACGGCCGCAACAAGGAGCGCTACCAGTTCCTGCGCTGGGGCCAGACCGCCTTCGACGAGTTCAAGGTCGTCCCGCCGGGCACCGGCATCGTGCACCAGGTGAACATCGAGCACCTGGCCCGTGTCGTCATGGTCCGTGACGGCAAGGCCTACCCCGACACCCTGGTCGGCACCGACTCGCACACCACCATGGTCAACGGCCTCGGCGTCCTCGGCTGGGGCGTCGGCGGCATCGAGGCCGAGGCCGCCATGCTCGGCCAGCCGGTCTCCATGCTGATCCCGCGCGTCGTCGGCTTCAAGCTCACCGGTGAGCTCCAGCCCGGCACCACCGCCACCGACCTCGTGCTCACCATCACCGAGATGCTGCGCAAGCACGGCGTCGTCGGCAAGTTCGTGGAGTTCTACGGCGAGGGCGTGGCCGCCACCTCCCTGGCCAACCGCGCCACCATCGGCAACATGTCGCCGGAGTTCGGCTCCACCGCCGCGATCTTCCCGATCGACGACGAGACCCTCAACTACCTGCGCCTGACCGGCCGCAGCGAGCAGCAGGTCGCGCTCGTCGAGGCCTACGCCAAGGAGCAGGGCCTCTGGCTGGACCCGAAGGCCGAGCCGGACTTCTCCGAGAAGCTGGAGCTCGACCTGTCCACGGTCGTCCCCTCCATCGCCGGCCCGAAGCGCCCGCAGGACCGCATCGTCCTCGCCAACGCCGCCGAGCAGTTCAAGCAGGACGTCCGCGCGTACGTCAACGACGAGTACGAGGCCAGCAAGGAGTCCTTCCCCGGCTCCGACGCCCCGTCGACCATCCCGAACGGCACCCCCTCCAAGCCGGTCACCGTCACCGCCCCCGACGGCACCACCTACGAGCTGGACCACGGTGCGGTCACCGTCGCGGCCATCACCTCCTGCACCAACACGTCCAACCCGTACGTCATGATCGGCGCCGCCCTGGTCGCCAAGAAGGCGGTCGAGAAGGGCCTGACCCGCAAGCCGTGGGTCAAGTCCACCCTCGCCCCGGGCTCGAAGGTCGTCACCGACTACTTCGAGAAGGCCGGCCTCACGCCGTACCTGGACAAGCTGGGCTTCAACCTGGTCGGCTACGGCTGCACCACCTGCATCGGCAACTCCGGCCCGCTGCCGGAGGAGGTCTCCAAGGCCGTCAACGACCACGACCTCGCGGTCACCTCGGTCCTCTCCGGCAACCGGAACTTCGAGGGCCGCATCAACCCCGACGTCAAGATGAACTACCTGGCGTCCCCGCCGCTGGTCGTCGCCTACTCCATCGCGGGCTCCATGAAGGTGGACATCACCCGTGACGCCCTGGGCACCGACCAGGACGGCAACCCGGTCTACCTGAAGGACATCTGGCCGACCGAGGCCGAGGTCAACGAGGTCGTCGCGGCCGCCATCGGCGAGGACATGTTCGAGAAGTCGTACTCGGACGTCTTCGCGGGCGACGCCCAGTGGCAGGCCCTCCCGGTCCCGACCGGCGACACCTTCGAGTGGGACACCGAGTCCACCTACGTCCGCAAGCCCCCGTACTTCGAGGGCATGGGCATGGACCCGGCCCCGGTCGAGGACATCGCCGGCGCCCGCGTCCTGGCCAAGCTGGGCGACTCGGTCACCACCGACCACATCTCCCCGGCCGGCGCCATCAAGGCCGACACCCCGGCCGGCAAGTACCTCACCGAGCACGGTGTGGAGCGCCGCGACTTCAACAGCTACGGCTCCCGCCGCGGCAACCACGAGGTCATGATCCGCGGTACGTTCGCCAACATCCGCCTGCGCAACCAGATCGCGCCGGGCACCGAGGGCGGCTACACGCGTGACTTCACGCAGGACGGCGGCCCGGTCTCCTTCATCTACGACGCCTCGCAGAACTACCAGGCCGCCGGCATCCCGCTGGTCGTCCTGGCCGGCAAGGAGTACGGCTCCGGCTCGTCGCGCGACTGGGCCGCCAAGGGCACCGCGCTCCTCGGCGTCAAGGCCGTCATCGCCGAGTCGTACGAGCGCATCCACCGCTCGAACCTCATCGGCATGGGCGTCCTGCCGCTGCAGTTCCCGGAGGGTGCCTCCGCCCAGTCCCTCGGCCTGACCGGCGAGGAGACCTTCTCCATCTCCGGCGTCACCGAGCTGAACGAGGGCACCACGCCGCGCACGGTCAAGGTCACCACCGACACCGGTGTCGAGTTCGACGCGGTCGTCCGCATCGACACCCCCGGTGAGGCCGACTACTACCGCAACGGCGGCATCATGCAGTACGTGCTGCGCAACCTGATCCGCAAGTAAGCGGCAGGGCGACGCGGTCGAGGGCCGCACCCCCGGGCAGGGGGTGCGGCCCTCCGTCGTCCGCGCTCACAGATCGAACGAGTCCAGCGAATCGAGCGAGTCCAGCGAGACCTCCGGGAAACCCGGCAGCCCCTGGCGCACCGCCATCTCCGCCCAGATCACCTTCCCCTGCGGCGAGTAGCGCGTCCCCCACCGCTCGGTCATCTGCTGCACCAGGAACAGCCCTCGGCCGCCCTCGTCCGTCGTCGCGGCGTACCGCAGGTGCGGTGAGGTACTGCTCCCGTCGGCCACCTCGATGATCAGCGCCCGGTCCCGGATGAGCCGCAGCCGTACCGGCTCGGAGCCGTACCGGATCGCGTTGGTGACCAGCTCGCTGAGCACCAGTTCCATGCCGAAGGCCGCCTCCTCCAGGCCCCACCGGGCGAGCCGGTCGGACACGGCGCGCCGCAGCCCCGACACGGCGGCCGGATCGGCGGGCACGTCCCACTCGGCCACCTGGTCCGGGGTGAACGCCCGGGTGCGCGCGATCAGCAGGGCCACGTCGTCCCTGGGTCCCTCGGGCAGCAGCTCCTCCAGCACCGCCCGGCAGCCCGCCTCCGGGGACCGGTCGGGATGGCCGGCCAGTGCCCGGCGCAGCAGCTCCATGCCCTCGTCCAGGTCGCGGGCCCGGTCCTCGATCAGGCCGTCGGTGTACAGCACCAGCTGGCTGCCCTCGGCCAGCTCCAGCTCGGCCGTCCGGAACGGCAGGCCCCCGAGGCCGAGCGGCGGCCCGGCCGGCAGCTCCGGGTAGGTGACGGTGCCGTCGGGACGCACCAGGGCGGGCGCCAGGTGCCCCGCGCGGGCCATGGCGCACCGACGGGTCACCGGATCGTAGATCGCGTACAGGCAGGTGGCGCCCACGATCTCGGCCGCGCTCCCGCTGCCGGACTCGTCCTGGTCGATGCGGCCCACCAGGTCGTCCAGATGGCTCAGCAGCTCGTCGGGCGGCAGGTCGAGGGTGGAGAAGTTGTGCACCGCGGTCCGCAGCCGGCCCATCGTGGCGGCGGCGTGCAGTCCGTGGCCGACCACGTCGCCCACGGCCAGCGCCACCCGGCCGCCGGGCAGCGGGATGACGTCGAACCAGTCCCCGCTCACCCCGGACTGCGCGGGCAGATAGCGGTAGGCGACGTCCAGCGCGCTCTGCTCGGGCAGCGCGCGCGGCAGCAGACTGCGCTGGAGGGTGACCGCCAGCGTGTGCTCACGGGCGTAGCGGCGGGCGTTGTCGACGCTCACCGCCGCCCGGGCCACCAGCTCCTCCGCCAGCGACAGGTCCTCCTCGTCGAAGGGGTCCCGCTTGGCCCGGTAGAAGTTGGCGATGCCCAGCACCACCCCGCGGGCCCGGATCGGGGCGGAGACCAGGGACTGGATGCCGTAGTCGAGGACGGCCTGGGTGCGCGCCGGGTCCTGGGCCCGCCAGCCAACGGCGGCGGACAGGTCGGGGACCAGCTCGGAGCGGCCGGTGTGGTAGCCGCGGGCCTGGGGCGTGGACGGCTTGAAGTGGATCAGCCGGTCCTTCTCGTACAGGGGGTGGTCCCCGCGGACGCCGTGCACGGCCAGCCGGCGCAGGGTGCCGGCGGTGGGCGCCGGTTCCTCCCCGTGCAGCACGCCGTCGTCCAGGTCCACGGTGACGAAGTCGGCGAACCGCGGTACGGCGATCCGCGCCAGCTCCTCCGCGGTGCGGCGCACGTCCAGGCTGGTGCCGACGCCCAGACCGGCGTCGTAGAGCAGTTTCAGCCGTTCCCGGGCGACCTCCGCGCGGCCGGACAGCGCCTGCAGCTCGGTGGTGTCGCGCAGGGTGACCACGGTGCCGCGGGGGCCGCCCGCGTGGTCGGTGAGCCGCTGGTTGACCGCCAGCAGCCGTTCCCCGGCGAACAGCACCTCGTCGGTGGCCTCGCGCCCGGAGGCCAGCAGCTCCACCGTCTCCGGGTCGAGTCCGGGCAGCTCGGACAGGTGCCGCCCCTCGGCGTCGGCCGGCAGCCGCAGCAGGCGCCGGCCCTCGTCGTTGACGAGCACCAGCCGGCCGCCGGCGTCGAGGATCAGCACGCCCTCGCGCACCGAGTGCAGCACCGCGTCGTGATGCTCGTACATCCGCGTCATCTCGTCCGGGGCCAGGCTGTGGGTCTGGCGCCGCAGCCGCCGTCCCACCAGCGCGGTCCCGCCGGTCGACAGCACGAGCGCCCCGGCCCCGGCGCCCAGGATGATCGGTATCTGCCGGTCCACCTGGCTGTTGACGTTCTTGACCTTGAGCCCGGCGGAGACGAGGGCGGTCACCCGGCCGCGGGCGTCCTCGACGGGCACGGTGGCCTGCATCTCGTGGCCGAGCGGCCCGTTGACGCTCTCGGTGTACGTCCGGCCCGCCAGCGAAGGCCCGATGTTCCCGACGAACCGCTGCCCGATCTTGCTCGGCATCGGGTGGGTGTACCGGATCCCGTGTGTGTCCATGACCACGATGAAGTCGACCCCCGCCGCCTTGCGCCCGGCCTCGGTGACCGGCTGGAGCACCTTGGACGGGTCCGGGGTCCGCAGCGCCCGGAGGACGCCGGGGGAGTGCGCGAAGGTCTGGGCGACGGCGACGGAACGGCTCCGGGCCTCCGCGAGGGTGTCCCGCTCGGACTGGAGGAACAGCGCGATCACGCTGCTGACCACCAGCAGCACCACGAGGGCCACCTGGAGCAGGAAGACCTGTCCGGCGACGCTGCGGGGGCCCTTGCCGATCAGGGAGCGCCGGCCGGGGCGCTCGGATCGAACGGAGGTGTCCGACATGCCGCATTTGTAGCACTGGAGTTCATGGTGTGGCCATGCGCCGTCCAGCACCTGGACAGGCGTCCTGGGAGCCGGGCGGGCGTCCTGGGGCCGGGCGGGGGACGCGCGCTTCGGTCCGACCGCGTTTGAGGTATGACATAGTCGCTCCAGGAGCTTCGAGCAGGTGGGGAGTAGTCATGTCCGTCGAGTGGGAGCCCGTTCGGCAGGCTCGCACGCACGAACTCGTGCTCGAGAGCATCGAGCAGCGGGTGGTGGCCGGCGAACTCAAGGCCGGGGACCGGCTGCCACCGGAGCGTGAGCTGGCTCCGGTCCTCGGGGTCAGCCGGTCCGCCCTGCGCGAGGCGCTGCGGGTGCTGGAGACGATCGGCGTGCTGGTCGCCCAGTCCGGCCGCGGTCCGGACGCCGGAGCGCGCATCGTACGGAACCCGGACGACGCCCTCGGGCGGCTGCTCCGCCTCCATGTGGCGCTGGGCAGCTACAGCCTCCAGGACGTCCTGGAGTCGCGGGTCACGCTGGAACGCCACAGCTTCGAGGCCGCCGCGGAGCACGCCTCGGCCGAGGACCTCGACGAGGCGGAGCGCATCCTGTACCGGATGCGGGCGCCGGGTGTGACCGCGGCGGAGTTCAGCGACCTGGACACGCGCTTCCACGTCCTGATCGCCCGCGCCTCCGGCAACCACCTCATCTCCACCCTCACCGCCGCCGTGCGCGAGTCGGTGCGCCCCATGATCCTCCAGGCGCTGGAGGGGGCCGAGGACTGGCCGGCCACGGCCGAGGCCCTGAACGACGAGCACGCGCGGATGCTGCGCCTGGTGCGCGCCGGCGAGGGCGCCCAGGCCGCCGACGTGGCCGAGCAGCACATCCGCGGCTTCCACGGCGGACTGGTCGGCACCGGGCACTGACCCGGTCCGGGAAGGCGGGCGCCGCCGGCCGCGGACCGTCACACCGCGTCCGTCAGGGCAGCATCCAGGAGAGCACCGGCGTCGACTGGAGGTAGACCAGCACGCCGAGCAGGGCCAGCATCGCCACGCTGTAGCCGAACACCTTGCCCAGCAGGACCCGTTCGGAGCCGGGCTGTTCCACGGCGGTCGCGGCGATCGTCAGGTTCTGCGGGCTGACCAGCTTGCCGACCACGCCGCCCGAGGAGTTCGCGGCCACCAGCAGGGTCGGGTCGATGCCCGCGGCCTTGCCCGCGCTCTGCTGGAGGGTGGCGAACAGGGCGTTCGCCGAGGTGTCGGACCCGGTCACGGCGGTGCCCAGCCAGCCCAGGGCGGGGGACAGCAGGGCGAAGACCGAGCCGACCGCGGCGAGCCAGGTGCCGATGGCGACGGTCTGCCCGGACTGGTTCATGACGTAGGCGAGCGACATCACGGTGGCGACCGTGGCGATGGCGCCCCGCATGGTCCGCAGGGTGCTGCCCGCGGCGGCCAGGCCCATGCGGCCCGACATCGGGAAGCGGTCCCGGTCGCCGGCCAGGCCGTAGACGAGCATCACCAGCAGCCCGGCGACGATCAGCAGGGTGCCGGGGTTGCCCAGCACGTCCAGGCTGTAGACGGCGCTGGTCGAGGGGGTGCCGGCGGCGGTCAGCAGATGGCCGTACAGGCCGGGCCAGTGGAAGCTGACGGCGGCGTTGCCGAGCAGGGCGGGCATGTCGACGCCCACCGTCAGCTTGGCCACGGCGAAGATCAGGATCACCAGGGCGTACGGCAGTACGGCCAGGGTGACGCGGCGCCCGGTCAGCGGCTCGGCCTCCACCCGCGAGCGCTGGTCGTCGGGGGTCCGCGGGGTCCAGAAGCGCAGCATCACCACGGCGGCGGCGAAACCGATCAGCGAGGCGACCACATCGGTGAGCTCGTACGCGAAGTGCTGGGAGCACCAGAACTGGACGACGGCGAAGACGCCCCCGGTGACCAGGGCGAGGGGCCACAGCTGGCGGAAGCCGCGCACGCCGTCGACCAGGAAGAGCAGCAGCATCGGCACGAAGAGGGCGAGCACCGGGGTCTGGCGGCCGACCACCGCGGCGATGTCCTCGGGCCGGATGCCGGTGAGGCTGCCGCCGGTGGTGATGGGGATGGCCATGGCGCCGAAGGCGACCGGAGCGGTGTCGGCGACCAGTACGGTCACGGCGGCCTTGAGTCTGGGCAGGCCTATGGACATCAGCATGGCGGCCGTGATGGCGACGGGCGCGCCGAAGCCGGCGAGGGCTTCGAGCAGTCCGCCGAAGCAGAAGGCGATCAGCATCGCCTGGATCCGCAGGTCGCCGCGGCCCACGGCGCTGAAGGAGCGGCGCAGATCCTCGAACCGCCCGCTGACGACGGTGAGTTCGTAGAACCAGATGGCGGCCACCACGATCAGCATGATCGGGAAGAGGCCGTTCACCAGGCCCTGCGTGGCGGACAGGACGCTCAGGCCCACCGGCATCCCATAACCGAGCACCGCCACGAGCAGTGCGGCGACCAGCGAGCCGAGCGCCGAGTGCAGGGCGGAGCGCCTGGCCACCATGAGGAGCAGGAAGAAGACGGCCAGCGGGACCAGCCCGAGCAGGGCCGTACCGGTGAGGCTGCCCCCGACGGCATGGGTGTCGGGGGTGTAGGCCGCGAGGACGGCCGGTGGCGCGGTGGTCACGTAGGTGCTCCTCCATGAGCGACTCCTGCGACTGCTGCGCGCCGGTGCGGGGTGCCGCGGGCACCGCCGGGACACGCCGGTCCGGGCCCCGCCGGCCGGCGCGTGACACGGCGCACGTCGCTGAACGGCACTCAGTAGGGCATCGATGACGTCGCATGTCAATAAGGTCTGACCGAACCGTGTCCTGAATGATTTCTGGACCGTGAGCTTTACGGTCGGACCTAGTATGGTCAGACCGTACTCGGCTTTCTCGCGTCCCAGCGTTGTCTCAAGGAGGTGCCATGCGCATCGGACTCTTCGCCACCTGCCTCGGGGACACGCTCTTCCCCGACGCGGTCAGGGCCACCGCGATCCTGATCGCCCGGCTCGGCCACGAGGTGGTGTTCCCGGCCGGGCAGACCTGTTGCGGCCAGATGCACGTCAACACCGGCTACCAGCGCGAACCCGTCCCGCTGGTGCGGCGGTTCGCCGAGCAGTTCGGCGATCCGTCGATCGACGCGGTGGTGCTGCCGTCCGGTTCGTGCGCGGGCTCGGTCCGCCATCAGCACCCGCTCGTGGCCGAGCGCTACGGGGACGCGGCGCTGCGGGACGGCGTCGCGACCGTCCGGGCCAAGACCTACGAGCTGTCCGAGCTGCTCGTCGACGTGCTCGGCGTGACCGACGTCGGCGCCTACTTCCCCCACCGGGTCACCTACCACCCGACCTGCCACTCGCTGCGCATGCTGCGCGTGGGGGACAAGCCGCTGCGGCTGCTGCGCGCGGTGGACTCCATCGACCTGGTGGAACTGCCCGAGGCGGACGCCTGCTGCGGTTTCGGCGGCACCTTCGCGGTCAAGAACGCCGACACGTCCGGCGCCATGCTCCAGGACAAGGTGCGCAACGTCCTGGCCACCGGGGCGGACGCCTGCACGGCCGGCGACTCGTCCTGCCTGATGCACATCGGCGGCGGCCTCTCCCGCATCCAGGCCGGCACCCGCACCCTGCACCTGGCGCAGATCCTCGCCTCCACCCGCACCTCGCCGCACGCGTTCCCGAAGACGGAGGCCGCCGCCCGATGAGCAGCACATTCCTCGGCATGCCCGCCACACCGCCGCGCTCCCCGTACGGGACCGGCAACCTGCGCGGCGAGCGCACGTTCCCCAAGGCCGCCCACGACGAGCTGCGCAACGGGCAGCTGCGCCGCAACCTCCACAAGGCGACCCACTCCATCCGCGCCAAGCGGCTCGCCGTCACCTCCGAACTGCCCGACTGGGAGCGGCTGCGCGACGCCGGTTCGGCGATCAAGGCCGACACCATGAACCGGCTGCCCGAACTCCTGGAGCAACTGGAACGCGAGGTCACCGAGCACGGCGGCACCGTGCACTGGGCGCGGGACGGCGTCGAGGCCAACGAGATCGTCACCCGCCTGGTCAAGGAGACCGGCAGTGACGAGGTCATCAAGGTCAAGTCGATGGCCACCCAGGAGACCGGCCTCAACGAGCACCTGGCGGGCCAGGGCGTCACCGCGTACGAGACCGACCTGGCCGAACTGATCGTCCAGCTCGCGCACGACAAGCCGTCGCACATCCTCGTACCGGCGATCCACCGCAACCGCGACGAGATCCGCGACATCTTCCGCTCCGCCATCCCCGGCGTCGATCCGGAACTGGACTCCGTGCCCGCCCACCTCGCCGCCGCGGCGCGGGCGTACCTGCGGGAGAAGTTCATGACCGTCCCGGTGGCGGTCTCCGGCGCCAACTTCGGCATCGCCGAGACCGGAACCCTGTCGGTCGTCGAGTCCGAGGGCAACGGCCGGATGTGCCTGACCATGCCGAAGACGCTGATCACCGTCATGGGCATCGAGAAGGTCCTGCCCCGCTACCAGGACCTGGAGGTCTTCCTCCAGCTGCTGCCGCGGTCCTCCACCGGTGAGCGGATGAACCCCTACACCTCGATGTGGACCGGCGTCACCCCCGGCGACGGGCCGCAGGAGTTCCACCTGGTGCTCCTCGACAACGGGCGCACCGCCGCGCTCGCCGACCGGATCGGCCGCGAGGCCCTGCACTGCATCCGCTGCTCGGCCTGCCTCAACGTCTGCCCGGTGTACGAACGGGCCGGCGGCCACGCCTACGGCTCCACGTACCCCGGCCCCATCGGTGCCGTGCTCACCCCGCAGCTGGCCGGCATGGACGCCGCGAAGAACGATCCCAACGGCTCGCTGCCGTACGCCTCCAGCCTGTGCGGCGCCTGCTTCGACGCCTGCCCGGTGAAGATCGACATCCCGTCGCTCCTGGTCGAGCTGCGGCACCAGCACACCGAGCAGGCCGGCGCCACCGCCGAGAAGCTGGTGATGAGGACGGCCGCGACGGTGATGAGCCGACCCGGGCTGTACACCGCGGCGCAGAAGGCGGCCGGGGCGGGCGGCCGGGTGGTGGCCGGACGCGACCGGAAGATCTCGCGCCTCCCGGCCCCCTTCGACGGCTGGACCGACACCCGGGACCTCCCGGCCCCGCCCCGCCGGACCTTCCGCTCCTGGCTGGCCTCCGCCGAGGGCGCGGCCGCCCTGCGCGCGGCGGCCGAGGAGGGCGCCCGGCCCGGGAACGACACCGCCCGGCACGACTCCCACGAGGAGGGGAACCGATGACCACGACCGCACGCGAGACGGTGCTCGGCCGCATCCGGGACGCCCTGACCCTGTCCGGGCCGGGGCCGGCCCCGGCGGTGCCGCGCGCTTACCGCACCGGCCGGACCCTGCCCGGCCCCGAACGGCTCGACCTCCTGGTGGACCGCCTGGTCGACTACAAGGCGACGGTGCGCACCTGCACCGCCGACCGCACCGCCGAGGTGATCGCCGAGGCGCTCCGCGAGCGCGGCGCCCGCCGGATCGGCGTGCCCGCCGGCCTCGACGACGCCTGGCTCGCCCGCTACGACGGCGAGGTCGAGCGCGACCGCGCCGACGTACCCGCACCCCGGCTGGCCGCGCTCGACGGAGTGGTCACCGCGTCCGCGGTGACCTGCGCGGAGACCGGCACCATCTTCCTGGACGGCTCCCCGGACCAGGGCCGGCGCGCGCTGTCGCTGGTGCCGGACCTGCACCTCTGCGTCGTCGACCTCTCCTCGGTGGTGGTCGGCGTGCCGGAGGCGGTGGCCCGGCTGGTCCCGGAGCGGCCCACGACGCTGATCAGCGGGCCGTCGGCGACCTCCGACATCGAGCTGGAGCGCGTCGAGGGCGTGCACGGCCCGCGCACCCTGGACGTGGTGATCTGCACCGACGTCTGAACGGACGGCGACCGGCCGGCACGACGTCACGCGCGGCCGGGCTCGACCGGACCACGGCGGGCCGGGGGCGCCGCTGCCCGGAGAGAACACCCCGGACACGCGAAGGCCGGGTTCCGGGCGCGGTGCGCGCCCGGAACCCGGCCCCCGGTGCCCGTCAGCCCAGCAGTTCCACCTCCGCCAGCGTCGAAGGACGGTCCAGCACCAGCCGGTAGGCCCGGTACGAACCCGGCGCCGCGATGGTGAACGCCCGGGTCTGGCGGTCCCAGGTGAAGGACTCCCCGGAGCGCCGGTCCAGCGTCCGCCACGTCGTGCCGTCGTCCGAGCCCTGGAGGGTCCACCCGGCCGGGGCCCTGGTGTGGTCCGCCGGGGACGTCAGCGTGTACTGGAGCGGCTTCGCGGACCGGCCCGCCGGCAGGGCCACCGAGGTGACCGTCGCCTCCGTCGCCGAGGTGTTGTCGAACAGCGGGCCGTCACCCGTGAGGATGTCCGAGCGGGGCGTCGGCGCCTTGTCGTCCCGGGTGATCGAGACCGGTCCCGCGTCCTTGCCGCTGCCCCACGCCGAAGGCCGGGGCCCCATGGCGAAGGTCAGCTCGCCGCCCTTGGACAGCAGCGAGTGCGGGAGCGAGGTGGACCTCCAGGGACGGCCGTCGAAGGTCACGCTCTGCACGTACACGTTCCGCGCGCTGTTCTTCGGCGCGTTCACCACCAGGTCGTGGCCGTTCTCCAGGTGCACGGTGGCCTTCTTGAACAGCGGGGAGCCGATCGCGTACTCGCCGCTGCCCATGACGAGCGGGTAGAAGCCGAGCGCGGAGAACAGGAACCAGCCCGACTGCTCGCCGTTGTCCTCGTCCCCGTGGTAACCCTGCCCGATCTCGCTGCCGAGGTAGAGCCGGGACAGGATCTCCCGGACCGTCGCCTGCGTCTTCCACGGCTGCCCGGCCGCGTCGTACATGTACGACACGTGATGGGCGACCTGGTTGGACTGGCCGAGCATGCCCATGCGCACGTCCCGCGCCTCGGTCATCTCGTGGATGACCCCGCCGTAGGAGCCGACGAACTGCGGGGAGGCCGTCTCCGGCGTGGCGAAGAACTCGTCCAGCTTGTCGGCGAGCCCCTGCCGGCCGCCGTAGAGGTTCGCCAGGCCCCGGGTGTCCTGCGGGGCGGTGAAGGCGTAGCCCCAGCCGTTGGTCTCCGTGTAGTCGTAACCCCACACCCGCGGGTCGTAACTCCCGGACTTCACACGCCAGTTGCCCTGCGCGTCCTTGCCCTGGAAGAAACCCGCCGCCGGGTCGAAGAGGTTCACGTAGTCACGGGCCCGGTTGAGGAAGTAGTCGGACTCCTCCTTGTAGTGCTTCTCGCCGGTCTTCTCGTACAGGGCCTTGCCCATCTCGGCGATGCCGTAGTCGTTGACGTAGCCCTCCATCGCCCAGGACAGGCCCTCGGCGGTGCCGGTGTCGGTGTAGCCGAGGAAGGGCGAGGTGCTCATGCCCTTGCGGCCCACGCCGGACGCCGGGGGGACCACCGTCGCGTTCTTCAGGGCCGCCTCGTACGCCGCCTTCGCGTCGAACCGCACGCCCTTCACATAGGCGTCGGCGAACGCCACGTCCGAGGAGGTGCCGGTCATCAGGTCCGCGTAACCGGGGGAGGACCAGCGCGAGGTCCAGCCGCCGTCCTTGTACTGCTGCACGAAGCCGTCCACCATCGCGCCCGCCTGGGAGGGTGTCAGCAGCGAGTACGCCGGCCACGTGGTCCGGTAGGTGTCCCAGAAACCGTTGTTGACGTATACCGTGCCGTCCACGATCTTCGCGCCGGTGTGCGTCGGGGTGTCCTGGCTCTGCATGGGCGAGAAGGGCGAGGCGTACCGGTTCTCGCCGTCCACCTTCTCGTAGCCCGAGTTGGGGTACAGGTACAGCCGGTACATGCTGGAGTACAGCGTGGTCAGCTGGTCCGGGGTGGCGCCCCCCACCTCCACCTTGCCGAGCAGCCGGTCCCAGACCCGCTGCGCCCGCGCCTTCACCGTGTCGAAGGAGGTGCCCGGCGGGATCTCCTGGCGCAGATTGGCCTTCGCCTGGTCGACGCTGATCAGCGAGGTCGCCAGGCGCAGCGTCACGGTGTGGCCGGCGCCCGCGGCGAAGCGCAGATAGCCCTTCACCCCGCTCGACGCCCCGTCCGTGACCCGCCGGTCGAACTCGCCGTAGACGAACAGCCGTGTCGCGCCGGTCGACAGACCCGACTTGACGTCCGAGTAGCCGGTGACGGTGCCGTGCTCCTTGTCCAACGTCAGCCCCGCCTGCTCGGTGACGTTGTCGAACAGCACGCTCGCGTCGGAGCCGGGGTAAGTGAAGCGCAGCACCGCCGCGTGGTCGGTCGGCGTCATCTCCGCCTTGAGCCCGTTCTCGAACCGCACCCCGTAGTAGTACGGCCGCGCCGTCTCGTTCTCGTGCCGGAACGCCAGCTCGCGCGCCTCGCGGCCGGTGTCCGGGGTGCCGGCCGCGGCCGACGGCATCACCTGGAAGGTCTGCCGGTCACCCATCCAGGGGCTCGGCTCATGACTCGCGCTGAACGCCTGGATGGTCGGCAGATTGGCGTCGTTGTTCGCGTGCGCGTACTCGTACAGCCAGCTCAGCGACGAGGCGTTGGTGACCGGCGTCCAGAAGTTGAAGCCGTGCGGCAGCGCCGTCGCCGGGAAGTTGTTGCCGCGCGAGAAACTGCCACTGGAGTTGGTGCCGCGCGTGGTCAGCGCGTAGTCGGACAGGTGCGCCTTCGGCTTCTCGGGCGCCGCCGGCTTCAGCGACACGTCGTCGATCCAGCCGCGGAACTTCGCCGGCCCGCCGGGGGAGTCGTACCCCACCAGGATCCGGTCGACCGTCTTCCCGGCCGCCACCGAACCGATCCGCGAGACGACGTTGTTCCACTGGTTGACGTAGAGCGACTTGGCGGCGCCCTGACCGCGCGGCGACAGCGGGAAGCCGTGCTGGTCCAGCGCGCCCAGGTCGCTGAGGTAGGTGCCGTCGGTGAAGGCGAGGTCCAGGGAGACGTTGGTGGCGTCGTAGTCCCGGTCGCCGTCGGCCATCGACGGGAAGATGCGGTACGACAGCCGGGTGTCGCGGCCGACCTTCACATGGACGTCGAACACCTTGTTGTACGAGTACGCCCGGCCTTTCGCCGTGTGCCGGCCGGCGTAGCGCAGCGCCCGCGTGCCGGTGAACCCGACGCGCGCCTTGGCCGTCGGCGAGGCGGTCGGGCCCTTGTCGGTCAGCGTCAGCATGTCCTGCGGCACCGGGCCGCCGCCGTCGCCGGTGGACAACTGCACATCGGCGAGCTGGAGGATGTCGGGCGCGCCGTTGTTACGGCTCACCTCCAGCCGGAAGTGCTGGTACTCGGCGGGTTCGCCGAGGTCGTACGTCCTGGTCTGGAAGCGTTCGGAGAAGGTCTGCCCCGAGCGGGTGTCCAGGCTCTTCCAGTCCTTGCCGTCGGTGGAGCCGAGCAGCGTCCAGTCCCGCGGGTCGCGTTCGGCGGCGTCATTGGCCGAGGTCAGCGCGTAGTCCGCCACCTTGACCGGCTTGTCCAGGTCGAACTCCACCCAGCCGGTGGGCTGGAAGGTCAGCCACTTGGTGCCCGGCTCGCCGTCGACCAGGTTCTCCTTCACCTCGCCCGCGCCCGTGTTCTCGCCGCTCGCGCGGACGTCGGTGACGTGGTCGTTCACATTGCCCGGTATCCCGGTGCTGTAGCCGCCGTCCACGCCCGAGGCCCGCGGGGTGCCGTCCGGGCCGGTGTCGACGGTGCTCAGCCAGTCCGGTGCGGGATCGCCCGCCTCGAACGAGGACGCGAATTCCCGGTCGGCCGCCGGGGCCTTGGCGGGCACCGCGACCGCGGCGCCCTGTGCGCCGGCGGCCATGGCGAAGGCGGCCGTGAGTACGACCGCCCGGCCCCATCTGTGCCGAGTTCTCCGCTGCATCTACGGATTCCCTCCCTGCGCCGATCGGACAACGTTGTCAGTTCGGGGCGCAGGAACCAAGTAGGTGGTCAAGTGGCCGTTGATGTCAAGGGTGTTGGGCGTGTCATTCCCGAGGTCGGGGCCGTGTTCTTTTTTCACGGACCGCTCACGGCCCGCCCATATGTCCGGGAGGTCTCAACTCGGAAAAGACCCGCCGGGAACTCTGCTTTCGATCTTGCTCAGCTGGCGGGAACTGGACTATACCTGTCGGCGCCCGGTACAAGAGCACTCCCGGCAGTACATGCACGAAGAACTTCCTGCACCACCCAGCTTGACCCGACCGCGGTGCCGGGCAGGATCCGGTTCACCGCCTGAGTCCTGGAGAAGGCGAGGACTTGAGCATGGGATCCACTGCGCACCACGACCGTGAGGGTGTCGGCCGCCGCGATCTGATCAAGCGCTCCGCGGCGCTCGGCCTGGTGGCCGTCCCGGGGATGGGCCTGATGTCCGCCTGCGCGAGCAGCGGGGGCGGCGGCCAGAGCAAGGCCAAGGAGGGCAAGAAGACCGCGAAGAACCCGCTCGGCGTGAACGACACCGCCAAGATGGAGTTCGTGCTGTTCGACGGCGGCTTCGGCAAGGAGTACGCCCAGGACGCGGTCAAGATCTACGAGAAGGACTTCCCGAAGGCCACGGTGAAGTTCTCCGCCACCCAGAAGATCCAGTCCACCCTCCAGCCCCGCTTCAACCAGGGCAACCCGCCGGACCTCATCGACAACTCCGGCGCCGAGCAGATGGACATGGGTGTCCTGGTCGGCAAGAACCAGCTGGCCGACCTCACCCCGCTGCTGGACGCGCCGTCGTACGACGACCCGAACAAGAAGGTCCGCGACACGCTGCGCCCCGGCATCGTGGAGATGGGTCAGTTCGACGGCAAGCCGGTGTGGATCTTCTATTACGCGTACACGGTGTACGGCGTCTGGTACTCGCAGAAGGCCCTTGACTCGCTCGACGCCGAGTACCCGAAGACCTGGGACGAGATGCTCCAGGTGTGCGAGAAGGCCAAGAAGAAGGGCATGGCGGGCTGGACGTACGCGGGCAAGTACCCGTACTACATCCCCTTCTCGCTGTACCCGATGATCGGCAAGGTCGGCGGCCGCGAGGTGCTGGACGCCATCGACAACCTGGAGCCGAACGCCTGGAAGCACCCGGCGGTCAAGACGTGCTTCGAGGCGTACTACGAGCTGTTCAAGAAGGGCTACATCCTCCGGGGCACCCCCGGTCTGGACCACATCCAGTCGCAGACCGCCTGGGCCAAGGGCGAGGCCCTGTTCATCCCCAACGGCTCCTGGGTGGAGAACGAGTCGGCCAACGTCATCCCGAAGGACTTCGACCTCGCGGTCTCGGCGCCCTCCGGCATCGACGGCAGCGACAAGATGCCCTTCGGCACCATCTGGGCCTCCGGCGGCGAGCCGTTCATCGTGCCCTCCAAGGCGGCGAACCCCGAGGGCGGCATGGAGCAGCTGCGCATCATGCTGTCGGAGGCGTCCTCGAAGAACTTCACCGCCAAGGTGAAGTCGCTGACCGCCTACAACGGCGGCACCAGCGGCATCGACCTCACCCCGGGCCTGAAGTCGGGCGTGGCGGCGCTCCAGCTGGCCGGTACGAACGTGGTGAACCCGCGGCTGCAGGACTGGTACGTGCAGCTCCAGAAGGAAAAGATCGGTGTGTCCGGTCTCGGCGAGATGATGGCGGGCCGGCTCACCCCGGCGGAGGCGATAAAGAAAATCCAGGGCTTCGCCGACGAGGCGGCCAAGGACACCTCCATCAAGCACTACAAGCACCAGTAACCAGCACCCCCGAACGCACCGGAGTGGCGATGCAGCACGGCAAGTACCGGTTCATCGTGGGGTTTCTGGCAGTGCCCCTGGGACTGTACGCGCTCTTCGTGGTGTGGCCGTTCATCCAGTCCATCTATTACTCGTTCACGGACTGGACCGGCCTGAGCCCCGAATTCAAGATGGTCGGCCTCGACAATTACCAGCGGATGCTGCACGACGACATCTTCTGGAAGTCGTTGCAGCACAGCCTGCTGTTCGCCCTGGTGCTGCCGGTCGTCACGATCAGCCTGGCGCTGTTCTTCGCCTTCATGATCAATGTGGGCGGGCGGCGCAGAAGGGGCGGCCCCGCGATCAGGGGGGTCCGGGGCTCCTCCTTCTACAAGATCGTCTATTTCTTCCCGCAGGTGCTGTCCATCGCGATCGTGGCGCTGCTGTTCCAGTTCGCGTACAACCCGGACAGCGGGGCGGTCAACTCGATCCTGCGGGGCATCGGACTCGACCACGTCCAGCCGCTGTGGCTGGGCGATCCGAACCTCGCGCTGTGGTGTGTGATGGCGGTGCTCGTCTGGTCCACGGTCGGCTTCTTCGTGGTGCTGTTCTCCGCGGGCATGGCCTCGATCCCGGCCGAGCTGTACGAGGCGGCGCTGATCGACGGCGCCAGCCGCTTCACCACCTTCTTCCGCATCACCCTGCCGCTGCTGTGGGACACCGTGCAGTCCGGCTGGGTCTACATGGGCATCCTCGCGCTGGGCGCCGAGTCGTTCGCGGTCGTACAGATCATGACGACCGGGCCGGGCGGGCCCGACTACTCGACCACGGTGCTGGTCCTGTACGTGTACCAGAAGGCGTTCCGGGACGGTCAGGCCGCCTACGCCACCACCATCGGCGTCGCCCTGCTGGTCGTCACGCTCGCGTTCGCGGCGATCGTGATGCGGCTGGGCCGTCGCGAGCGGCTGGAGTTCTGAAGCGATGAAGACGACCGAGACCCCCGCCCCGCTGCCGGCCGAGCCCGGCGCGAGCGTCTCCGAGACCCGGGCCACGGCCCCGGGACCCGCCCCGCACAAGCGCGAGGGCGGCGTCCTCAACGTCTTCTCGCACGGCATGCTGATCATCTGGGCGATCATGGTGGTCCTGCCGCTGCTGTGGGCGGTGATGACGTCCTTCAAGAACGACAGCTCCATCTTCGGCTCGCCCTGGGCGCTGCCGGACCGGCTGCACTTCGAGAACTGGGCGCGGGCCTGGACCGACGCCAACATGAGCGGCTACTTCCTCAACACCGTCCTGGTGGTCGGCGGTTCGCTCGTCGGCACCCTGGTGCTGGGCTCCATGGCGGCCTACGTCCTCGCCCGCTTCGACTTCCCGGGCAACCGCTTCATCTACTACCTGTTCATCGGCGGCATGAGCTTCCCGATCATGCTGGCGCTGGTCCCGCTGTTCTACGTCGTGAACAACATGGGCCTGCTGAACACCATCCACGGGCTGATCCTGGTCTACATCGCGTATTCGCTGCCGTTCACGGTCTTCTTCCTCACGGCGTTCTTCCGCACCCTGCCCACCTCGGTGGCGGAGGCGGCGTTCGTGGACGGGGCTTCGCACACGCGTACGTTCTTCCAGATCATGCTGCCCATGGCCAAGCCCGGTCTGATCAGCGTGGGCATCTTCAACTTCCTGGGCCAGTGGAACCAGTACATGCTGCCCACGGTCCTCAACACCGACCCGGACAAGAAGGTGCTCACCCAGGGCCTCGTCCAACTGGCGGTCAGCCAGGGCTACAAGGGTGACTGGTCGGGCCTGTTCGCGGGCCTGGTGATGGCCATGCTGCCGGTGCTGGGGGCGTACATCGTCTTCCAGCGGCAGGTGGTCCAGGGGCTCACCGCGGGGGCGCTCAAGTAGCACCCCACCGGGTGGGATGACCAAGCGTGATCGGCCGTGCGCACGCCGTTCCGGAATCCGGGCGGCGTGCGCCGCCGTGTCCGGGACCCGGATCCGGCTCAACCTCTTGACGCGAGTCGCCCCGAACGGCTCAGCTTAGAGTTCACTAGTTGGACATACACGGGGCCCCGCCGAAGCGGCCCCGCGCTCAGGAGGTCGTCGTGGAGACTCCAGGGTCGCAGTCGTCACTGCACCGAGCCAACCTGGAGCGGGTGGTACGGGCCGTCCGGCTGGCCGGGTCGCTCACGCAGGCGGAGATCGCACGGACGACGGGCCTGTCCGCCGCCACGGTCTCCAACATCGTGCGGGAGCTGAAGGACGGCGGGACGGTCGAGGTCACGCCCACCTCGGCCGGCGGGCGCCGGGCCCGCAGCGTCAGCCTCAGCGGGGACGCGGGCATCGTGATCGGGGTCGACTTCGGCCATATGCACCTGAGGGTCGCCGTCGGCAACCTCGCCCACCAGGTGCTGGCCGAGGAGGCCGAGCCGCTGGACGTGGACGCCTCCGCCGCGCAGGGCTTCGACCGGGCCGAGGAGCTGGTCAGCCGGCTGATCGCGGCCACCGGCGTCGACCGGTCCAAGGTCGCCGGGGTGGGCCTCGGCGTGCCCGGCCCGATCGACCTGGAGTCCGGCACCCTCGGCTCGACCGCGATCCTGCCCGGCTGGGGCGGCACCAAGCCCGCCGAGGAGCTGCGCGAACGCCTGGGCGTGCCGGTGCACGTGGACAACGACGCCAACCTCGGTGCCCTCGGCGAGCTGGTCTGGGGCAGCGGCAAGGGCGTGCGCGACCTCGCCTACATCAAGGTCGCCAGCGGTGTCGGCGCGGGCCTGGTGATCGACGGCAAGATCTACCGCGGTCCCGGCGGCACCGCCGGCGAGATCGGGCACATCACCCTCGACGAGTCCGGCCCGGTCTGCCGCTGCGGCAACCGCGGCTGCCTGGAGACCTTCGCCGCCGCCCGCTACGTGCTCCCGCTGCTCCAGCCGAGCCACGGACCGGACCTGACCATGGAGGGCGTCGTACGGCTCGCCAGGGAGGGTGACCCCGGATGCCGCCGGGTGGTCGCCGACGTCGGCCGGCACATCGGCAGCGGTGTGGCCAACCTCTGCAATCTCCTCAACCCCAGCCGGGTGGTCCTCGGCGGTGATCTCGCCGAGGCCGGCGAGCTGGTCCTCGGGCCCATCCGGGAGTCCGTCAGCCGGTACGCCATCCCCAGCGCGGCCCGCCAACTCTCCGTACTTCCCGGGGCACTTGGCGGACGCGCCGAGGTGCTCGGCGCGCTCGCCCTGGCCCTGAGCGAGATGGGCGATTCGGCCCTTCTGGACGGTTCCGTCACCGGGGCCCCGACCGCCGCCACCCCTGCCTTCACTTAGAGAACGGATGGCACCGTTGCCATCTCGTTAAGGATTTACTTCTTGACGTCGTACGTGTGGCCGAGTTGACTTCCAGCCACCTCGGCCGCAACGACGCGGCCTCGTCAGGGAGGTTTTGAGAAGTGAACACGCGTATGCGTCGTGCGGCCTTCGCCGTTGCCGCTGGTGCCATGGCCGTCTCGCTCGCCGCCTGTGGCAGCGCCAAGGAGTCCGGGGGCGGGTCCAAGACCACGGACAGCGCCAAGAAGGGCGACGCCATCAAGGTCGGGCTGCTCCTGCCGGAGAACCAGACCGCCCGTTACGAGAAGTTCGACCGCCCCTTGATCGAGAAGAAGGTCAAGGAGCTGACGAACGGCAAGGCCCAGGTGGTCTACGCCAACGCCAAGCAGGACGCGAGCACGCAGAACCAGCAGGTCGACACGATGATCACCAACAAGGTGGACGTGCTCATCGTGGACGCCGTGGACACGGCCGCCATCAAGAGCTCGGTGCAGAAGGCCAAGGACGCGGGCATCCCCGTCGTCGCCTACGACCGTCTCGCGCAGGGCCCGATCAGCGCCTACACCTCGTTCGACAACGAGACCGTCGGCAAGACCCAGGGCGAGGCCCTGCTGAAGGCCCTGGGCTCCAAGGCGAAGTCCGGCAAGATCGTCATGATGAACGGCTCCATCACCGACCCGAACGCCGCGCAGTTCAAGAAGGGCGCCCACGAGGTGCTCGACGGCAAGGTGAACGTCGGCAAGGAGTACGACACCAAGGACTGGAAGCCGGAGAACGCCAACTCCAACATGCAGGCCGCGATCTCCGCGCTCGGCAAGAAGAACATCGTCGGCGTGTACTCCGCCAACGACGGCATGGCCGGCGGCATCATCACCGCCCTCAAGGCGGCCGGCATCTCCGTCCCGGTCACCGGCCAGGACGCGGAGCTGGCGGGTGTCCAGCGCATCGTCTCCGGCGACCAGTACATGAGCGTCTACAAGCCCTACGCCCCGGAGGCCGACGCGGCCGCCGAGATGGCCGTGGCCCTCGCCCAGGGCAAGTCGCTCGACTCCATCGCCAAGGACAAGGTCGACAGCCCGACCACCAAGCAGGTGCCGACCGTCATCCTCCCGGTCACCTCGCTGACCAAGGACAACATCAAGGACACCGTCGTCAAGGACGGCGTCTACACGGTCGCCGACATCTGCACCGCGCAGTACAAGGCCGCCTGCGACAAGCTCGGCCTCAAGTAAGCCGCCGCAACACGCCCGCATCCCAGGGGAGTTCACCCCCGTGACACCCCGGGGTGCCCCCTTCACGAGGGGACAGGGCGTCCCACTGTCCTCCGGCGCTCCGCGACACATACAGCCCCGCAAGCTCGGCGCGGGGCGCCGGACGCACCCCCCCAACTTTTTCTGCACAACCTCCCGCCGGGTCAGGCGGCGAAGGAGATGGTTCACGTGTCCGCTACGCCCGTGCTGGCGTTGCGCGGGGTCTCCAAGCGGTTCGGTGCCGTCCAGGCGCTCACCGACGTAGAGCTTGAGGTCCACGCCGGTGAGGTGGTCGCCCTGGTGGGCGACAACGGCGCCGGAAAGTCCACGCTGGTCAAGACGATCGCCGGCGTGCATCCCATCGACGAGGGCGTCATCGAATGGGAAGGCCGGGCCGTCCAGGTCAACCGGCCCAACGACGCCCAGTCGCTGGGCATCGCGACGGTCTACCAGGACCTCGCGCTGTGCGACAACATCGATGTCGTCGGCAACCTCTACCTCGGCCGGGAGCTGCGCAAGTACGGCGTCCTGGACGAGGTCGAGATGGAGCGCCGCTCCCGTGCGCTGCTCGACCAGCTGTCGATCCGCATCCCCAGCGTCCGCATCCCGATCGCCTCCCTCTCCGGCGGTCAGCGCCAGGTGGTGGCGATCGCCCGCTCCATGCTCGGCGAGCCCAAGCTGGTCATCCTGGACGAGCCGACCGCCGCCCTCGGCGTCGAGCAGACCGCACAGGTGCTCGACCTGGTGGAGCGGCTGCGCGAACGCGGCCACGCCGTCATCCTCATCAGCCACAACATGGCCGACGTCAAGGCCGTCGCCGACAAGGTGGCGGTGCTGCGGCTCGGCCGCAACAACGGCGTGTTCGAGGTCGCCTCGACCTCTCAGGAAGAGATCATCTCCGCCATCACCGGCGCCACCGACAACGCCGTCACCCGGCGTGCGGCGCGTAGCACCAAGGAGGTCCAGAAGTGAGCCTGGACAAGACCTCCACGCCTCCCGAGGACCACGCTCCCCAGGACGCCGTCGTGGAGAACCCCGAGGCGGCGGCCGGCACCGTCACCGCCGTGGACCCCCGCCTGCTCGTGCGCGAGCAGGGCTTCGCGGGCTACGTCACCGAGTTCAAGCGGAAGATGAAGGCCGGTGACCTCGGCTCGGTCCCGGTCATCATCGGCCTCGCGGTCATCTGGATCATCTTCCAGAGCCTGAACTCCAACTTCCTCACCGCGGGCAACCTCTCCGACATCTCCGTCGACATGGTCGGCACGGGCATGATCGCCGTCGGCATCGTCTTCGTGCTGCTGCTCGGCGAGATCGACCTCTCGGTCGGCTCGGTCTCCGGTGTCGCGGGCGCCTCCTACGCGGTGCTGACGGTCACCCACGGCATGTCCGCCTGGCTCGCCCTGGTGCTGTCCATCCTGGTCGGCACCGTCGCGGGCGCGCTGCACGGCTTCTTCTTCGCGAAGATCGGTGTCCCGGCGTTCGCCGTCACCCTGGCCGGTCTGCTCTTCTGGAACGGCTTCATGCTCCAGATCCTGGGCGACAGCGGCACCATCAACCTGGACAGCGAGGGCCTGGTCGCCAAGCTGACCAGCTACTACTTCTCCGACGTCGCCGCCGCCTACGGGCTCGCCCTCGTCGCCACCGTGCTGTTCTTCCTCACCTCCTTCCTGGGCAACCGGCGCCGGGAGGCGGCCGGGGTGCCCTCGCGGCCGCTGAGCGAGACGATCCTGCGCACGGTGCTGCTCGCGATCGTGTCCTTCGCCGCCGCGGCCGTCTACAACCAGTACAAGGGCCTGCCGCTGGCCGTCGTGATCTTCCTCGCGATGCTCGTGATCACGGACTTCGTGCTGCGCCGCACCGCCTACGGCCGCAAGGTGTTCGCGCTCGGCGGCAGCGTCGAGGCGTCCCGGCGCGCCGGCATCAACGTCAACATGGTGCGCATCTCGGTCTTCGCGATCTCCGGCACCTTCGCGGCCATCGGCGGTCTGATGCTGGCCTCCAAGATCGCCGCGGCCAACCAGGGCGCGGGCAGCGGTGACCTGCTGATGAACGCGATCGCCGCGGCGGTCATCGGCGGCACCTCGCTCTTCGGCGGCCGCGGCCGCACGTGGAACGCGCTGCTCGGTGTGCTGGTGATCGTCTCGATCCAGTACGGCCTCGCGCTCGAAGGCATCGCGTCGCCGGTGCAGTACATGATCACCGGTGGTGTGCTGCTCGCGACCGTCGTGATCGACGCGATCACTCGTAAGACGCAGAAGACCGCAGGGCGGGCGTAACACACCCCGTTCCGGCGGACCAACGTGCCCGGCACCCGCGAAGGTGCCGGGCACGTTCATGCCGGGCGCTACCGGAAAGTTAGACTCTGGCGAGCCCGGGAAGCTCGATCAGCTCTATTGCAAGGAGGCACGGGTGCCGCTGCTGACCCGCATCAGGGGACCGCGCGATCTGGACCGGCTCAGCCTGGAGGAGCTGGACCAGCTGGCAGGGGAGATCCGCACCTTCCTCGTCGACGCCGTGTCCAAGACCGGCGGACACCTCGGCCCCAACCTGGGCGTGGTCGAACTCACCATCGCCCTGCACCGGGTCTTCGAATCCCCGAAGGACAAGGTGCTGTGGGACACCGGTCACCAGTCCTACGTGCACAAGCTGCTCACCGGCCGGCAGGACTTCTCCCGGCTGAAGATGAAGGGCGGCCTGTCCGGCTACCCCGCGCAGGCCGAGTCCGAGCACGACGTCATCGAGAACAGCCACGCCTCCACGGTGCTCGGCTGGGCCGACGGCATCGCCAAGGCCAACCAGCTGATGAAGCGGGACAGCCACGTCGCCGCCGTCATCGGTGACGGCGCGCTCACCGGCGGCATGGCCTGGGAGGCGCTGAACAACATCGCCGCCGCCAAGGACCGCCCCCTCGTCATCGTCGTCAACGACAACGAGCGGTCGTACGCGCCCACCATCGGCGGCCTCGCCAACCACCTGGCCACCCTGCGCACCACCGACGGCTACGAGCGCTTCCTCGCCCGCACCCGCGAGGTGCTGGAGAAGACCCCCGTCGTCGGCAGGCAGCTGTACGAGACGCTGCACGGCGCCAAGAAGGGCCTGAAGGACTTCATCGCCCCGCAGGGCATGTTCGAGGACCTGGGCCTGAAGTACGTGGGCCCGATCGACGGCCACGACATCGAGGCGCTGGAGTCCGCGCTGGCCCGCGCCAAGCGGTTCGGCGGACCGGTCATCGTGCACTGCCTCACCGAGAAGGGCCGCGGCTACCAGCCCGCCCTCCAGGACGAGGCCGACCGCTTCCACGCCGTCGGCAAGATCCACCCGGACACCGGCCTGCCGATCGCCGCCTCCGGCGCCGACTGGACCTCCGTGTTCGGCGAGGAGATGGTGAAGCTCGGCGAGGAGCGCGAGGACCTGGTCGCCATCACCGCTGCCATGCTCCAGCCGGTCGGCCTCGACAAGTTCGCCAAGCGCTTCCCCGACCGTGTGTACGACGTCGGCATCGCGGAACAGCACGGCGCCGTCTCCGCCGCGGGCCTCGCCCACGCCGGGGTGCATCCCGTCTTCGCCGTCTACGCCACCTTCCTCAACCGCGCCTTCGACCAGGTCCTGATGGACGTGGCCCTGCACAAGTGCGGCGTCACCTTCGTCCTGGACCGGGCCGGGGTCACCGGCACCGACGGCGCCTCGCACAACGGCATGTGGGACATGTCGATCCTCCAGGTCGTGCCCGGCCTGCGGATGGCCGCGCCGCGCGACGCCGACCAGGTGCGGGCCCAGCTGCGCGAGGCGGTCGCCGTCGAGGACGCGCCGACCGTGGTCCGCTTCTCCAAGGGCGCGGTCGGTCCCGCCGTACCCGCCGTGGGCAAGGTCGGCGGCATGGACGTGCTGCGCGAGGCGGGCACCGACCACCCGGACGTGCTGCTGGTCTCGGTGGGCGCCCTCGCCCCGATGTGCCTGGAGATCGCCGGCCTGCTCGACCAGCAGGGCATCTCCACCACGGTCGTCGACCCGCGCTGGGTCAAGCCGGTGGACGAGGCGATGGCCCCGCTGGCCGAGCGGCACCGGGTCGTCGTCACCGTCGAGGACAACAGCCGTGTCGGCGGCGTCGGCTCGACCATCGCCCAGGCACTGCGCGACGCGGGCGTGGACGTGCCGCTGCGCGACTTCGGCATCCCGCCGCGCTTCCTCGACCACGCCTCGCGCGCCGAGGTGCTCACCGAGATCGGGCTGACCGCGCCCGACATCGCCCGCCAGGTCACCGGTCTGGTCGCCAAGCTCGACGGCCGGTTCGACCGTACGGCGCAGACGGTGGACTCCGTGGAACCCGCGCGCGACTAGGACGAGCGCTTCCGGCCGGGCCGGTTCCGCCCCTCCTTGCGGTGGCGGAACCGGCCCGGGTGCGTAAGCCTGCCTGTCACGGGGCACTCGCGCCCCGGTCCTCTCGATCGTGTCGAGCCAGGTCGAGGACGACAAGCGTGGGAGGCAGCAACGTGAGCAGCTCGCTCTTCCGGACGAAGAACGTCGAGCAGTCGATCCGGGACACGGAAGAACCGGAGCACGCGCTCAAGAAATCGCTCTCCGCGCTCGATCTGACCGTTTTCGGCGTCGGTGTCATCATCGGTACCGGTATCTTCGTGCTGACCGGACAGGTCGCCAAGAACAACGCCGGCCCCGCCGTCGCCCTCGCCTTCGTCGCGGCCGGCGTGGTCTGCGCCCTCGCCGCCCTGTGCTACGCGGAGTTCGCCTCCACGGTCCCGGTGGCGGGCTCGGCCTACACCTTCAGCTACGCCTCCCTGGGCGAGCTGCCCGCCTGGATCATCGGCTGGGACCTGGTCCTGGAGTTCGCGCTCGGCACCGCGGTGGTCGCCGTCGGCTGGTCCGGCTACATCCGCTCACTGCTCGACAACGCGGGCTGGCACCTGCCCGCGTACCTCTCCGGCCGGGACGGCGCCCACGGCTTCGGCTTCGACATCCTCGCCGCGGTCCTGGTGCTGGTGCTCACCGCCATCCTCGTCCTCGGCATGAAGCTCTCGGCCCGGATCACCTCGCTGGTCGTCGCGATCAAAGTGGCCGTGGTGCTCGTCGTGATCATCGCCGGCGCCTTCTTCGTCAACACCGACAACTACCACCCGTTCATCCCGCCGGCCCAGCCGGTGCCGGCCGGCGGCAGCCTCAAGGCCCCGCTGGTGCAGCTGATGTTCGGCTGGGCGCCCGCCAACTTCGGCGTGATGGGCATCTTCACCGCGGCCTCCGTGGTGTTCTTCGCCTTCATCGGCTTCGACATCGTGGCCACCGCCGCCGAGGAGACCCGAAACCCCCAACGGGACGTGCCGCGCGGCATCCTCGGCTCGCTGTTCATCTGCACCGTGCTCTACGTGGCCGTCTCCGTCGTCGTCACCGGCATGCAGAACTACGCCCGGCTGTCCGTGGACGCCCCGCTCGCCGACGCCTTCAAGGCCATCGGCCACCCCTGGTACGCGGGCGTGATCAGCTTCGGCGCCGCCATCGGCCTGACCACGGTGTGCCTGATCCTGCTGCTCGGGCAGACCCGGGTGTTCTTCGCGATGAGCCGGGACGGGCTGCTGCCGCGCTTCTTCTCCCGGGTCCACCCCCGGTTCCGGACCCCGCACCGGCCGACCATCCTGCTCGGCGTGGTCATCGCGATCGTCGCCGGCTTCACCAGCCTCAGCGAACTGGCCGAACTGGTCAACATCGGCACGCTGTTCGCCTTCGTGGTCGTCGCGATCAGTGTGATCATCCTGCGCAGGACGCGCCCCGATCTGCCCCGCGCCTTCCGTACCCCGTGGGTCCCGTTCGTGCCCGTCGTGTCCGTGCTGGCGACGCTCTGGCTGATGCTCAACCTGCCCGCCGAGACCTGGCTGCGGTTCGCCATCTGGATGGTCATCGGCTTCGTCGTCTACTTCCTCTACGGCCGTACCCACAGCCGCCTCGCCGAGCGCGGCCGGCAGCAACCGGAGCCCGCGCCGCCGGCGCCGTGAGCGGCCCGCACGGGCCGGTTCAGCCGCGCACCGTACGCGGGCCGGCCACCCGCGCGCCCAGCGCGCCCACCCGCCGCCGCAGCTCCCGATCGGCCGTGACGACCAGACAGGTACGGCCCGCGCCCTCGGCCGCCAGCTCCACGATCCGGTCGTCCCCGCTGCCGGGCGCGGCCACCACCCGCACCCCGGGCACCGAGGCCACCGAGCGGGCGGCCCCCTCCACCACCAGCACCACCTCGACGGGCCCCGCCAGCTCCGCCGTACCGGTCCGCGCGTACGCCACCAGCCGGTCCCGCAGCCGCTCCGCCGCCCCGCGCCGGTCCCGCCACCATCCGTCGGGCACGGACCCGACGACGTTCGCGCCGTCGACGATCAGCAGGGGCGGGGCCGGGACCGAGGCGTCCGGGGTGTCCGAGGAGTTCGTCATACCCGCCATGGTGCCCCCTCGCCCGGTGCCGGTCCGCCGCGGCTTAAAGTGACCGGGTGAACGGTGACTGGCTTCTTCGTGGCCGAGACGGCCGGCTCAGTGTTTACCAGTCGTCCGGCGATGCCGTCCTGTGCCGCGCGGAGCGCGCGCCCGGCGGGCCCTGGGACGAACCGCGCAAGGTCGGGGGAGAGCAGAAGCTGCTTCCCGTCCTGGCCGTCGGCCAGGGCGCCGACCGGTACGCCCACCTGGTGGCCTGGCGGCCCACCGTCCAGGGCGAGGCCGGGCTGGTGCACTCCACGCACTTCCGCGCCCGCCTCGCGGCCCTGGACTGGAACCCGGTCGGGCACCCGAACAAGAAGGGCGACCGCACCGGGACGCCCGCCGTCGCCGTGGACGCCGAGGGCCGCGCCCATGTCTTCGTGCGCAACAAGGGCGGCGGCGTGAGCATGCTCGCGCAGAAGGAGAAGGGCGGCTGGGAGGCCTGGCAGGACATCAAGGGCAAGGCCGTCCAGGACGGGCTCGCCGCGGTGACGGGGGAGTCCGGCAGGGTCGAACTGTACGCGGCCGTCCCCGAGGGCCTGCTGTACTGGCGTCAGGAAGAGCCCGGCGCGCGCCCGGTCCTCGCGGAGTCCGTCGAGGCGCCGGTCCGCCCGGGGACGCTGTACGCCCTCGCCACCTCGCCCGCGAGCACCACGCTCTACTACACCGGCACCGGGGGCGAGCTGTGGGCCTGGCGCCCGGGCGGCAAGCCGGTCGCCCTGCTGCCCTCCGCCGGGCACGGCCCGGTCGCCGCCGTCCGCTGCGAGCTCGACGGCCACGACTGCACGCTGCTCGCCCAGCGTTCGGCGAGCGGCCGGGTCGCCTTCGCGGCCTATCCGACCGAACTGGAGTCCGCGGGCGCCTGGTGGACCGAGTCCGGCCCGCAGCTCACCGTGGACGCCCGGGTGAGCCTCGGCACGGACGCGGACGGCCGGGTGGTGGCCGCCACGCTGTCCCCGTCGACCGGCCGGCTCCTGCTGACCCGGCGCAAGGACGAACCCGGGCTGGCGCTGGAGGCCTGGCGGGCCGTCTGAGGCCGCGCCGCGGCCGGGACGACCCGGACCCCCTCCGGGCATGCGAAAGGGCCCCCGCCGCCGCGGGGGCCCTTCCTGCCGTGTTCCGGTGCTACGCCGGGACGCTGGCCACGCCGGGGGCCAGGAACTTCTTGCCGTTCACGCGCTCCGAGACGCCCTCACGGTCCAGGTACGGCGTGATGCCGCCCAGGTGGAAGGGCCAGCCGGCGCCCGTGATCAGGCACAGGTCGATGTCCTGGGCCTCGGCGACGACGCCCTCGTCGAGCATGAGCCCGATCTCCTGCGCCACCGCGTCCAGGACGCGCGTGCGCACCTGCTCCTCGGTCAGCACCGCATCGCCCTGCTTCAGCAGCGCGGCGACCTCCGGGTCCAGCTCCGGCTTGCCGCTGTCGTAGACGTAGAAGCCGCGCTTGCCCGCGTCGACCACGGCCTTGAGGTTCGGGGACACCGTGAAGCGGTCCGGGAAGGCCCGGTTGAGGGTCTCCGAGACGTGCAGGCCGATCGCCGGGCCGACCAGCTCCAGCAGGACCAGCGGGGACATCGGCAGGCCCAGCGGCTCGACCGCCTTCTCGGCGACGGCGACCGGGGTGCCCTCGTCGATGACGTTCTGGATCTCGCCCATGAAGCGGGTCAGGATGCGGTTGACGACGAACGCCGGGGCGTCCTTGACCAGCACCGCGGTCTTCTTCAGCTTCTTGGCGACCGCGAAGGCGGTGGCCAGGGAGGCGTCGTCGGTCTGCTCGCCGCGGACGATCTCCAGCAGCGGCAGGATCGCGACCGGGTTGAAGAAGTGGAAGCCCACGACCCGCTCGGGGTGCCGGAGCTTCGACGCCATCTCCGACACCGACAGCGAGGAGGTGTTGGTCGCGAGGATCGCGTGCGCCGGGGCGACCGCCTCGACCTCCGCGAACACCTTCTGCTTGACGCTCATCTCCTCGAACACGGCCTCGATGACGAAGTCCGCGTCCGCGAAGCCCTCGGCCTTGTCCAGGACACCGGTGACCAGCGCCTTGAGGCGGTTGGCCTTGTCCTGGTTGATCCGGCCCTTGCCGAGCAGCTTGTCGATCTCGGCGTGGACGTAGCCCACACCCTTGTCGACGCGCTCCTGGTCGATGTCGGTCAGCACGACCGGCACCTCCAGGCGGCGCAGGAAGAGCAGCGCGAGCTGGCTGGCCATCAGGCCGGCACCGACGACGCCCACCTTGGTGACCGGGCGGGCCAGGTTCTTGTCCGGGGCGCCCGCCGGCCGCTTGCCGCGCTTCTGCACCAGGTTGAACGCGTAGATGCCGGCGCGCAGTTCGCCGCCCATGATCAGGTCGGCGAGCGCCTGGTCCTCGGCGTCGAAGCCCTGCTGGAAGTCGCCGTTCTTGGCGGCCTCGATGATGTCCAGGGCGCGGTAGGCGGCGGGGGCCGCGCCGTGCACCTTGGAGTCGGCGATGAAGCGGCCCTTGGCCACGGCCTGGTCCCAGGCCTCGCCGCGGTCGATCTCCGGGCGCTCGACCTCGACGTCGCCCTTGAGGACCCTGGCGGTCCAGATCAGCGACTGCTCCAGGAAGTCGGCACCCTCGAACAGCGCGTCGGCGATGCCGAGTTCGAAGACCTGCTTGCCCTTGAGCTGCTTGTTCTGGTTCAGCGAGTTCTCGATGATGACCGAGACGGCCTTGTCGGCGCCGATCAGGTTCGGCAGCAGGGTGCAGCCGCCCCAGCCGGGGACCAGGCCGAGGAAGACCTCGGGCAGCGAGAACGCGGGGATCGCCTTGGAGACGGTCCGGTAGGTGCAGTGCAGGCCGACCTCGACGCCGCCGCCCATGGCCGCGCCGTTGTAGTAGGCGAAGGTCGGCACGGCGAGCTTGGACAGGCGCTTGAAGACCTCGTGGCCGCCCTTGCCGATGGCGAGCGCGTGCTCGTGCTCCTTCAGCAGCTCGACGCCCTTGAGGTCGGCGCCGACCGCGAAGATGAACGGCTTGCCGGTGATGCCGATGCCGACGATCTCACCGTCGGCCGCCTCCTTCTCGACCTGGTCGATCGCGGTGTCGAGGTTCGCGAGCGAGGCCGGGCCGAAGGTGGTGGGCTTGGTGTGGTCCAGGCCGTTGTCGAGCGTGATCAGCGCGAACCGGCCGGCGCCGAAGGGCAGCTCGAAGTGGCGTACGTGCGCGCTGGTGACAACCTCGTCGGGGAACAGGTCCGAGGCCTGCTTCAGAAGCTCGGCGGTGGTGCTCACTTGTCCCCCTCGAAGTGCGGGTTCTCCCAGATGACCGTCGCGCCCATGCCGAAGCCGACGCACATGGTGGTCAGGCCGTAGCGGACGTTCGGCTGCTCCTCGAACTGGCGGGCCAGCTGCGTCATCAGACGGACGCCGGAGGAGGCCAGCGGGTGGCCGAACGCGATGGCGCCGCCGTACTGGTTGACGCGCGCGTCGTCGTCGGCGATGCCGTAGTGCTCCAGGAAGGCCAGGACCTGGACGGCGAAGGCCTCGTTGATCTCGAACAGGCCGATGTCCGAGATGGACAGGCCCGCCTTGGCGAGGGCCTTCTCGGTGGCCGGGATCGGGCCGTAGCCCATGACCTCCGGCTCCACGCCCGCGAAGGCGTAGGAGACGAGGCGCATCTTGACCGGCAGGCCGTTCTCGCGGGCGAAGTCCTCGGACGCGATGATCGACGCGGTGGCGCCGTCGTTCAGACCGGCCGCGTTGCCCGCGGTGACCCGGCCGTGCACGCGGAACGGCGTCTTCAGACCCGCCAGGTTCTCCAGGGTGGTGCCCGGGCGCATCGGCTCGTCGGCGGTCACCAGACCCCAGCCGGTCTCCCCGCCCTCGGGGCTGGTGCGGCGCACCGAGATCGGCACCAGGTCCTGCTGGATCTTGCCGTTGGCGTACGCCTTGGCGGCCTTCTCCTGCGAGCGCACCGCGTACTCGTCGGCGCGCTGCTTGGTGATGCTCGGGTAGCGGTCGTGCAGGTTCTCGGCGGTCATGCCCATGAACAGGGCCGACTCGTCCACCAGCTTCTCGCTCACGAACCGCGGGTTCGGGTCCACGCCCTCGCCCATCGGGTGGCGGCCCATGTGCTCGACGCCACCGGCGATGACGGCGTCGTAGGCGCCGAACGCGATCGAACCGGCGGTGGTCGTCACGGCGGTCAGCGCGCCGGCGCACATCCGGTCGATGGAGTAGCCGGGCACGGACTGCGGCAGACCGGCGAGGATCCCGGCGGTGCGGCCGAGGGTGAGGCCCTGGTCGCCGATCTGGGTGGTCGCGGCGATGGCGACCTCGTCGATCCGCTTGGGGTCCAGGCCGGGGTTGCGGCGCAGCAGCTCCCGGATCGCCTTCACGACGAGGTCGTCGGCGCGAGTCTCGTGGTAGATGCCCTTCGGGCCCGCCTTGCCGAACGGGGTGCGGACGCCGTCGACGAAGACGACGTCCCTGACGGTACGAGGCACGATGGCTCTCCTCCATGGTGCGGGACGCTGAGCGCTTGCTTAAGCCCATGCTACTTGCGAGTAATGTAGCTGCACAGTCCCAGCGGGGCCAGCGGTGAAGGTCACACCACGGTAAGTACGGCGGTCGGCATGTTGGCGTGATCTCGACGGCCCGGGCGCGCCCCCGTCGGAGCGTGCCCGGGCCGTCGTCCCGTGTCCTGCCGCCCTGCGGCGATCAGGCGCCCTCGGCCAGCGCCGCGACCAGCACGGGCGTCACCAGTTCCACCTGCCAGGGACGCGCGCCGTAGCCGGCCAGCGCGGCCGAGACGGTCCCGGCGTCGATCACACCCGGCGGCTGCCAGCACAGGCGGCGGACCGTGTCCGGGGAGACCAGGTTCTCCTGGGGCATGGAGAGCCGCTCGGCCAGCGAGGTCACGGCGGCCCGCGCGGCGGACAGGCGGGCCGCGGCCGAGGGGTCCTTGTCGGCCCACGCCCTGGGCGGCGGCGGACCCGTCACCGGCTGGCCCGGCTGCGGCAGCTCGGCCTCCGGCAGCGCCTTGGCCCGGTCCACGGCGGCCTGCCACTGCTCCAGCTGCCGGCGCCCGGTGCGGTGCCCGAACCCGTTCAGCGCGGCGAGGGCGTGCACATTGCCCGGCAGGGCCAGCGCCGCCTCCACGATCGCGGCGTCCGGCAGCACCTTGCCCGGCGACACGTCACGCCGCTGGGCGATGCGGTCCCGCGTCTCCCACAGCTCCCGCACGACGGCCAGCTGCCGCCGGCGCCGTACCTTGTGCATCCCGGACGTGCGGCGCCAGGGCTCCTTGCGGGGCTCGGCGGGCGGGGCGCTCGCGATCGCGTCGAACTCCTGGAGGGCCCACTCCAGCTTGCCCTGCCGGTCCAGCTCCTTCTCCAGGGCGTCGCGCAGGTCCACCAGGAGCTCCACGTCCAGCGCGGCGTAGCGCAGCCAGGGCTCGGGCAGCGGGCGGGTGGACCAGTCGACGGCGGAGTGGCCCTTCTCCAGGACGAAGCCGAGGACGTTCTCCACCATGGCGCCGAGGCCCACCCGGGGGAACCCGGCCAGCCGGCCGGCCAGCTCGGTGTCGAACAACCGGGTCGGCACCATGCCTATCTCGCGCAGGCAGGGCAGGTCCTGGGTGGCGGCGTGCAGCACCCACTCGACGCCGGACAGCGCCTCGCCGAGGGCGGAGAGGTCGGGGCAGGCGACGGGGTCGATCAGCGCGGTGCCGGCGCCCTCGCGGCGCAGCTGCACCAGATAGGCGCGCTGTCCGTAGCGGTAGCCGGAGGCGCGCTCGGCGTCCACGGCCACGGGGCCCGAGCCGGCGGCGAAGGCGGCGACCGCCTCGGCGAGCGCGGCCTCGTCGGCGATCACGGGCGGAATGCCCTCGCGGGGTTCGAGAAGGGGTGTCGGCGCCTCCGTCACAGAAGATCCGGGCTCGTCGGGAGGCGTTTCTCCGTTGCTGCGCCGGGTGCTGTCTGCTGCGGTGTCTTGGGCGTCGGTCACCTGTCAAGGGTATCCATGCGTGGACAGCGCCCGTCGCCGGAACGTTCCGTCGACGGGCGCCGAGGGGTCGTAAACCAGTCAGGGCGGTGAAACCGCCGGTTCACGCGGGTGAACCGGCCGCTCCCCGGAAGTGGTCAAGGGGCATCGTCAGCGGTCAGTGGATGATCCCGGTGCGCAGGGCCACGGCGACCATGCCGGCCCGGTCACCGGTGCCCAGCTTGCGGGCGATACGGGCGAGGTGGCTCTTCACGGTGAGGGCGGACAGGCCCATGGAGACGCCGATGGCCTTGTTCGACTGGCCCTCCGCGACCAGCCGCAGCACCTCGACCTCGCGTCCGGACAGTTCGCGGTAGCCGCCCGGGTGGCTCGGGGCACCCGGGGGGCGGCGGTGCATACGGGCGGCGGCGCCGAGGGGAGCGGCGCCGGGCCGGGTGGGGAGTCCGATATTGGTGCGGGTGCCGGTGACGACATAGCCCTTGACCCCGCCGGCCAGGGCGTTGCGGACCGCGCCGATGTCGTCGGCGGCGGAGAGGGCGAGCCCGTTGGGCCAGCCCGCCGCGCGGGTCTCGGACAGCAGGGTCAGGCCGGAGCCGTCGGGCAGGTGGACGTCGGCGACGCAGATGTCGCGGGGGTTGCCGATGCGGGGACGAGCCTCCGCGATGGACGAGGCCTCGATGACGTCGCGCACACCGAGCGCCCACAGATGGCGGGTGACGGTGGAGCGCACGCGCGGGTCGGCCACGACCACCATGGCGGTCGGCTTGTTCGGGCGGTAGGCGACCAGGCTTGCGGGTTGCTCAAGGAGAACGGACACCAGGCCTCCTGGGTGGGGGGACGGGGCCGGCTTGTGGGGAAGAAGCCGGGACGAACCGTGCTTTCAAGGTCACAGTCGTCTTCGGCAGCAAACGTGTCCGCCTTTAGGGAGTGATCACGATCTAGTGAGTAACAATCTGCGCAATTCGGACACGCGATCGATCACCCGAAGATCGAATCGGTTCGAGCGGGTGCGCTTCGAGTGCGCAATGTGGCCGTATCGACAAAGAGATGGTCAATAAGGCGCCCAAGAGGATGACGACGGCCGAAACCGGCCGTCACCTCACCGGGACTGCGGACCCCTGCGCTGCGGCAGCGTCACCACGGAGGCGTCGCCGGGACCGGCCGGCGGCAGCCCCCCGACCTGCGCCAGCAGGTCGCACCAGGACACCAGGTGGGCCGCCGCGTCCGGCACCCCGCCCAGCCCCTCGCGGGGCGTCCAGGAGGCCCGGATCTCGATCTGCGAGGCCGGCGGGCGGTCGGCGAGGCCGCCGAAGTAGTGGGAGCCGGCGCGCGTGACCGTGCCGCTGGGCTCGCCGTAGCCGAGGCCGCGCGCCTGGAGCGCCCCGGTCAGCCACGACCAGCACACCTCCGGCAGCAGCGGATCGGCCGCCATCTCCGGCTCCAGCTCCGCCCGCACCAGCGTCACCAGCCGGAACGTGCCCCGCCACGCGTCATGCCCGGCCGGGTCGTGCAGCAGCACCAGGCGCCCGTCCGCCAGCTCCTGGTCGCCGTCGACCACCACCGCCTCCAGCGCGTACGCGTACGGCGCGAGCCGCTGCGGCGCGGGGGTCGGCTCCACCTCGACCTGCGGCCGCAGCCGGCAGGCGCGCAGGGCGTCGACCGCGGCCCGGAACGCCGGCGGACCCGCGGCACCCGAGTGCCGGTCCGCCTCCTCGGTGTCCTTCACGTCGCCCAATCCGTCAGCGCCTTCCGACATTCGTCCGTGAGCCGCAGCCATGCGGGGAAGAGTAAGGGGAATCGGGCCCCTGCGCAGGCAAGACACCCCGCGACGTGCGCTTCCTCGCCGCCTGCGCACGGCCGCCCGCGGCGGCATGCGAGACTTTTCCCGTGACCGCCAACGAGGCCCTTGCGGGCAAGCAGCCGACCGAGACGTACGACAGCGCCTTCCTCAAGGCGTGCAGGCGCGAACCCGTGCCGCACACCCCCGTCTGGTTCATGCGCCAGGCCGGCCGCTCCCTGCCCGAGTACCGCAAGGTGCGCGAGGGAGTCCCCATGCTGGAGTCCTGCACGCGGCCCGAGCTGGTCACCGAGATCACCCTCCAGCCGGTGCGGCGGCACCACGTGGACGCGGCGATCTACTACAGCGACATCGTCGTCCCGCTCAAGGCCATCGGCCTCGACCTGGACATCAAGCCCGGCGTCGGCCCGGTCGTCGAGCAGCCCATCCGCACCCGCGCCGACCTGGCCCGGCTGCGCGACCTCACCCCCGAGGACGTCCCGTACGTCACCGAGGCCATCGGGATGCTCACCCGCGAGCTGGGGTCCACCCCGCTGATCGGCTTCGCGGGCGCCCCCTTCACCCTCGCCAGCTACCTGGTCGAGGGCGGCACCTCGCGCACGTACGAGAACGCCAAGGCGATGATGTACGGCGACCCCGAGCTCTGGGCCGACCTGCTGGACCGCCTCGCCGACATCACGACCGCCTTCCTAAAGGTGCAGATCGAGGCCGGCGCCTCCGCGGTGCAGCTCTTCGACTCCTGGGCCGGCGCGCTCGCCCCCGCCGACTACCGGCGCTCGGTGCTGCCCGCCTCGGCGAAGGTCTTCGACGCGGTCGCGGAGTACGGGGTGCCGCGCATCCACTTCGGCGTCGGCACCGGCGAGCTGCTGGGGCTGATGGGCGAGGCCGGCGCGGACGTCGTCGGCGTCGACTGGCGCGTCCCGCTGGACGAGGCCGTGCGCCGCGTCGGCCCCGGCAAGGCGCTCCAGGGCAACCTCGACCCGACCGTGCTGTTCGCCGGCAAGGACGCCGTCGAGACCAAGGCCCAGGAGGTGCTGGACGCCGCCGCCGGTCTGGAGGGGCACGTCTTCAACCTCGGCCACGGAGTGCTCCCCACCACCGACCCGGACGCACTGACCCGCCTCGTGGAGTACGTGCACGGCGCGAGCGCCCGCTGACCCAACAGGGCGAACACCCTCCGGCCCCCGGCACCGCCGGGGGCCGGACGCGTTTCCGGGCGGCCGCAGAGGGACGCGCGTCCGCCCACGGCGGTGCGCTGCCGAGCCGGTCGCGGTGCACGCAGGGGCAACACCGGGAGGGCGGGGAACCCTAGCGTTCTCGTCGGCGGCCGAGTGGGCCCGCGGTCCGGTCCGCCTCGGCGGCCGCCCGGCATCCGGCCGTCACGCGTCCCGATCCCCGGAAAGGCACCCTGACATGGCCACGCCCGCCGCCCCCGTCGTCGAACGAGTCGAGGACAGACACCGCTACGAGATCCTGGTCGACGGCGAACTCGCGGGTTTCACCGAGTACCTGGACCGTGACGAGCAGCGCGTCTTCTACCACACCGAGGTCGCCGACGCCTTCGCCGGACAGGGCCTCGCCTCCCGCCTGGTCGAGCAGGCCCTCACCGACGTACGGCGGGCGGGCAAGCGCGTCGTGCCGGTCTGCCCCTACGTGGCGTCGTTCCTCCGCAAGCACGAGGAGTTCGCCGGCATCGCCGACCCGGTCACCCCGGACGTCAGGCACTGGCTCCGCCAGGCCCTGAGCTGACCGCCCCCGCCAGACACTTCGGAAGAGAGAACACACAGCCATGCCGTACATCACCGTGGGCCAGGAGAACTCCGCCCCGATCGACCTCTACTACGAGGACCACGGAACCGGGCAGCCGGTCGTCCTCATCCACGGCTTCCCGCTCGACGGCCACTCCTGGGAGCGGCAGAGCGCGGCGCTGCTCGACGCGGGCTACCGCGTGATCACCTACGACCGCCGCGGCTTCGGGCAGTCCGGCCGGCCGACGACCGGTTACGACTACGACACCTTCGCGGCCGACCTGAAGACCGTGCTGGAGACCCTCGACCTGCGGGACGCCGTCCTGGTCGGCTTCTCCATGGGCACCGGCGAGGTCGCCCGGTACGTGTCCGCGTACGGCTCCGACCGCGTGGCCAAGGTCGCCTTCCTGGCCTCGCTGGAGCCCTGCCTGCTCCAGACCGACGACAACCCGGACGGGGTCGCGCCCCAGGAGTTCTTCGACGGCGTCGTCGCGGCCGTGAAGGCGGACCGCTACGCGTACTACACCGACTTCTTCCGGGACTTCTACAACCTCGACGACAACCTCGGCACGCGGATCAGCGAGGAAGCCGTCCGCAACAGCTGGAACGTCGCGGCGGGCGGCGGCTTCTTCGCCGCGGCCGCCGCGCCGTCGACCTGGTACACCGACTTCCGGGCCGACATCCCGGCCATCGACGTGCCGGCCCTGATCGTGCACGGCACGGCCGACCGCATCCTGCCCGCCGAGGGCACCGCGCGGCCGTTCCACCGGGCGCTGCCGTCCGCCGACTACCTGGAGATCGAGGGCGCCCCGCACGGCCTGCTGTGGACCCACGCCGACGAGGTCAACGCGGCCCTCCTCGCCTTCCTGGAGAAGTGAGCCCGCTCCGGCGCGCGCCGTCGCAGCGGCGGCGCGTCCCGGGCCCCATGCGGGCCCGGGACCCCGGGGAGGAGCACCGGGTCGCCACCTCCCTGGAACTCCTCTTCGACCTGTGCTTCGCGGTCGCCGTGAGCCAGGCGTCCACCGGGCTGCGCGCCGCGGTGGGCGCGGGGCACGGCCCCGCGGGTGTGCTGCACTTCGGGATCGTCTTCTTCAGCGTGTGGTGGGCCTGGATGAACCTCACCTGGTTCGCCTCCGCCTACGACCCGGACGACGTCCCGTACCGGTTGACGGTGTTCGCCCAGATCACCGGGTCGCTGATCCTCGCGGCCGGGGTGCCGCGGGCGTTCGACGGGGACGACCTGAGCGTCATCACCCTGGGGTACGTGGTGATGCGATGCGCGCTGGCCGGGCTCTGGCTGCGCGCCGCGCGGGCGGACCCCCGGCGCCGCCGGACCGCGCTGCGCTTCGCCATCGGGGTGGTGGTGTGCCAGCTCGGCTGGGTGGGGCTGCTGCTCCTGCCCGCGGCGGTCCGGCCGGCCGGTGTCGCGCTGCTGGTGGCGGGTGAGGTGTGCGTCCCGGTGTGGGCGCAGGCCGCCGGAACGACCCCCTGGCACCCGCACCACATCGCCGAGCGGTACGCGTCGTTCACCCTGATCGTGCTCGGCGAGTCCGTCGCCTCCGCCACGGCCGCCGTGCGCACCGCCTTCGACGAGCACCGCGGCACCTGGCAGCTGTGCGCGGTGGCGGCGGGCGGTCTGCTGACGGTCTTCGCCATGTGGTGGCTGTACTTCGCCCGGCCCGCCCACACCCTGCTCGCCACCACCCACCGGGGGCCCGGCAGAAGGTTCCGGTGGGCCTACGGCCACTACCTGATCTTCGCGTCCGCCGCCGTCGGGGCGGGCCTGGCCGTCGAGGCCGACCAGGTCACCCACCGCACCGGTATCGCCCCGCAGGCCGCGGGCGCCATGGTCGCCGTACCGGCGGCCGTCTTCCTGACCACCGTGTGGGCGCTGCACCTGCGGCCCCACCACAGGAGCGTCGCACAGGGAGCACCCTTCCTCGGCACGGCCGTCCTGGTCCTGCTGTCGTCCTTCTCCCCGGCGCCCGCCCTGGCCACCGGAGCCCTGTCGGCGCTGCTCGCCGCCGCGGTCACCATGAAGGGGGCGTGGAAGACGGGGAGTTGAGGGCCGCCCGGGACCAAGGGGGGCGGCCCGGCCGGCCCCCACGTGGGCCGGCCGAAGGCCCGATGAGGCGCTTGAGCGCGCCCGGAGCCCAGGACGCCTCCCGGCGGTCCTGGGCACCGGCGTGCGCGGCGGAGCCCACCGCGGCCTCGGCGAGGCCCGCTCCGGCTTCCGCCGCCTCCTCGCGAGAGGTGCCGAGGCCGGTGCGCCCTCGGCACACGACCCGTGCGCGCTCGGCGCACTCCTCGCCCCCCCGGCCTGCGGCCGGCATCCCGGCCGCAGGCCGCTGGACGCCGTTATCCTTCCGTCGGGCGAGGAGACGGAGAAGGCGTGTCGGACGAGAGTCCGTTCGGGGCGATGCTGCGCGGACTGCGCCGGCGGGGCCGGCTGACGATGGAGGAGCTGGCCGAGGCGTCGGGGGTCAGTGTCCGGGCGATCGGCGACATGGAGCGGGGCCGCAGCCGGGTCCCGCAGCGGCGCACGGTGGTGGCGCTGGCCGACGGGCTGGGCCTCGCGGACGCGGAGCGGGAGGCGCTGATCGCGGCGGCGCGTGCGGCGCGTACGACGCGCGCGGCGCGTGCGGTGGCGTCCGGCTCGACCGTGCCGCAGCGGTCCGTGCGGGATTTCACCGGGCGGGGTCCCGAACTGGCGTTCCTGCGGCAGGCGGCCGAACGGGCCCGCACCGGCGCGGGGGCGTCGGTGGCGGTGGTCTCGGGTCCTCCGGGATGCGGGAAGACGACGCTGGCGCTGAAGGCCGCGGCGGACCTGGCGGGCGAGTTCCCCGACGGCTGCTTCGTGGTGGACCTGCACGGCGTGGCGGGCCCGGTGGACCCCGGCGAGGCATTGCTGAAGCTGCTGGGGGTGCTGGGGGTGTCGGACAGGCGGCTGGGGCGGGAGGACGCCGCGGGCCATGCGGGGCTGCTGCGGTCGCTGCTGGCCGAGCGCCGGTGCCTGGTGGTGCTGGACAACGCACGCGACGAGGGGCAGGTGCGTCCCTTGCTGCCCGCAGGCGGGGAGAGCCTGGTCCTGGTCACGAGCCGACGGCCCCTGTCGGGGCTGGAGGACGTCGACCGGCTGGCGTTGTCCGAGATGGCGCACTCCGAGGCCGTGGAGCTGCTGCGCCGGATCCTCGGTGCCGAGCGCGCGGACGCGGAGGCCGGATCGGTGGCCCGGGTCGCCGAGTTGTGCGGGCGACTGCCGCTGGCCCTGCGGGTGGCGGGGAACTGGCTGACGGCGCGCTCGGGGTGGAGCGTGGGCCGGCTGGCCCGGCGCCTGGCCGACGAGGAGCGCAGGCTGGGCGCGCTCGCCGTCGGGGACGTGCGGGTGGAGGCCGCCTTCGAACTGTCCTACCGGCAGCTGACTCCCCAGGCCGCCCGGCTGCTGCGCCTGCTGAGCCTGGTCCCGGCGCCCGACATGACCGCCTCCTACGGCGCGGCCCTGGGCGAGACCGGAGTGTTCGAGGCCGAGGACGTGATGGAGGAGCTGATCGAGGCCGGGCTGCTGCAGGTCGCCTTCCACGGCCGTTGCAAACTGCACGACCTGGTCCGGCTGTTCGGCCGCGCCCGGCTGTTGCGCGAGGAGACGCCCGCGGAGCGGGAGGCGGCCGAGGGCCGGCTGCGCGGGTGGCTGCTGGACACCGCGACGGTCGCCGGCCGCTGGTTCAAGCCCGGGTACGGGGAGCCGCCGCCGTCCTGGCGGGGCCCGGACCCGCTGCGCAGCGCCCAGGAGGCCGGGGCCTGGCTCCGTGACGAGGCTCCCGCCTGGCTCGCCGAGCTGCGCGACGCCGCGCGGCGCGGCGAGCACACCCGGGTCGTGCGGACCGCCGACGCCATGGAGTGGTTCTGCGACCTGTGGATCTTCTGGGGGCACTGGCCGGAGGTCTACCGGCTGTCCAGCGAGGCCGCCGCCGCGCTGGACGACCCGAGACCGCGGGCCCTCCACCTCAACATGTACGCCTGGGCCCTGAACGTCTGCGAACGCCGCCACCGTGAGGCCGTCGAACTGGCCGGTGAGGCGCTGGAATGCGCCCGCCGCGCGAACGACGTCTCCCAGGAAGCCGCGGCGCTGATGCACGCGGCGAGCGCCCACCGGTACCTCGGCGAGGCCCGTGCCTCCGCCGAGAAGTCCCTCGCCTCCATCGAAGTGGCGCAAGCCGCCGGCGCGTACGAGGTCTGGCTGAACGCCATGATGAGCCACGCGGCCGCCCTGCGCCTGCTCGGCCGCGCCGAGGAGGCGCTGACCACGGACGCGCGCATCATCGCCTTCCTCGACGCGCCCGACTGTCCGGTGCGCGGGCACGTCGCCGATGTCGTCCGGGCCCATGCGACCCACGCACTCGGCCGTGACCACGCGGCCCTCGGGCGGTGGCGGGAGGCCGTCGGCCACTACCGCGACGCCCTGGTCCGGTCCGAGCGCATCGGCCTGACCTACCGGACCGGCCAGGCGCTGGTGTACCTGGGGCCGGCCTTGATCGAACTGGGAGAGACCGAGGAGGCCCGCGCCCGCCTCCGCCAGGTCCTGGACCTCGGCGAGGACGCGGTCGACCCCGAGGCACTGACGACCGCGCGCGAACTTCTGGACTCGCTCCCCGCCGAGTGAGCCGCACCCCCCGCGGTGGCCGAAACCGGTACGGCGGGCCGCTTCCCTGCCCGGTGCCCTGACGGGCAACGCCCCGTACGTTCCCCGGCAATCCGCGTACGCCGGCGGTTCTAAGGTCGGTCGCGCAGACCGCCACCCCCTCAGAACCTGCTGGACGGAAGACATGACTCAGCCGTTTTTCAGCGCCGCCGAAACCTCGGTCACCGACGAGGTGGTGGTGCACGTCGTCGTCGCCGACGAACCGCCGGTGTCCCTGCCCGCCGAGCTCCGCTACGACCGGTCGGACCCCCACGCCGTGTGCCTCTCCATCGGGATGACCTCGACCGGCACGGTCGACTGGGTGTTCGCGCGCAGCCTCCTGACACAGGGGCTGCGCCGGCCGGCGGGCATCGGCGACATCCTGGTCACGCCCTGGCACTGCGGGCCCCGGAACGCGCTGCGGATCGTCGTCAGGTCCCGCGGCGGAGCGGCCGTGCTGTACATCGCGGTCCCGGCGGTGACCGCGTTTCTGGAACGGACCCGCGCGGTCGTGCCGCCGGGGGCGGAGGGGCTGTTCGTCGACCTGGACCGCGTGGTCGCCGAACTGCTGGCGGACGGCGGGTGACGGGCCGCTCCGGCCGGCCGGCGTGCGGGCGGCGACCGGGGAACGCTCCCACCGTCGTCGTGCGGGCGCCCGGGTCAGCCGCCGTACCGGTGCAGGGCGACGTGCACGGTGTCCAGGATCTGGATGCGGGCCGCCCGGGCGGCGTCCGTGTCGTGCAGCGGGGCGAGCACCATGAAGCCGTGGATCGTCCCGTGGTAGCGCATCGAGACCACCGCCACGCCGGCCGCGCGGAGCTTGTCCGCGTAGGCCTCGCCCTCGTCGCGCACCACGTCGGCCTCGCTGGTGACCACCAGCGTCGGGGGCAGTCCGGTGAGCTGCTCCAGGGAGGCCTGCAACGGCGACGCGGTGACCTCGCTGCGCTGCCGTACGTCGGGCAGGTACTGGTCCCAGAACCAGCGCATGGTCTCCCGGCCGAGGAAGTAGCCCTTGGCGAACTCCCGGTACGACGGGGTCTCGAAGTCGGCGTCGGTGACCGGGCAGAGCAGCACCTGCTGGAGCAGCCGCACCCCGCCGCGCTCCTTGGCGAGCAGGGTCAGCGCCGCCACCAGATTGGCACCCGCGGAGTCGCCCACCGCGGCCATCCGGCTCCCGTCCAGGCCGATCTCGGCGCCCCGCTCGTGGATCCACCGCGCGACCGCGTAGCACTGCTCGACGGCGACCGGGTACCGCGCCTCGGGGGCGCGCTCGTACTCCACGAAGACCACGGCCGCGTCCGCGCCGAGCGCCAGTTCGCGCACCAGGCGCTCATGGGTGCCGGCGTCGCCCAGCACCCAGCCGAGGCCGTGCAGGAACAGCACGACGGGGATCTCGCCGACGCTGTCGGCGGGCCTGACCACCTTCACCCGTACGTGCCCGGTCGGCCCGCCCGGGAGCGCGAGCCACTCCGCGGAGGTCGCCGCCTCGTCGTGCGGGCCGCCCTCCTCCTGGACCTCCTCCTGGAGGCGGGCCAGGCCCAGCCGGGCCTGTTCCGGGTTCCGGTCGTCCGCCGACGGCAGTCCGGCGTGCCGGGCCACCAGGGCTCGGGTGGGGCGGTCCAGGACAGGGTGCCGGACGGACGAGGGAGCGAAGTCGGACACACGATCTCCTGCCGGCGGGGCCGAGGGGCGGAAGGACGGAAAGGGCTGTTCGGGGTGGGGAGGTCCGGGGACGGTGTCCGGGGCCTGGCCGCCGGGTGCCGGGCCGGGGCGCCGCCGCGGGCACGGGGCGGTCCGCGAGGTTTCGATCGGGGACCTTACCCGTTGGCCGGTACCGGGACGGCCGCCAGGTGGGCCGGTGCCGTGGACGCCGCTCGCGGGTTCGGGAAGGTCCCGGGCGCGGGGGTGCCCGCCGCGGACCGCCCGCCGTCCTCCTGGGCGGCGCGCTGGTTGCGCCAGTCACGGGGGGAGACCCCGTAGGCCGCGCGGAAGGCCCGGCTGAAGTGGGCGGGGTTGACGAAGCCCCAGCGCTGGGCCACCGCGGACACGGTGGGGGTCGTCCTGCCGCGGCGGGCCAGCTCCCGGCCGCACTCCTCCAGGCGCCGCTGCTGGATGAGCCGGCCCACGGTGGTGCCCTCGCCCTGGAACAGCCGGTGCAGGTACCGGACGGAGATGCGGTGGGTGCGGGCGATGCTCTCCGGTGACAGGTCCGGGTCGCCCAGGTTCCGGTTGATGTGCTCGCGGATGCGCGCCAGCAGGTGGCCGCGGGCGGTGTCCGCGTCCGGGCCGCCCGGATGGGCCCGCTCGGCTATCAGGGTGGCGAACAGGTCGACGACGTTGCCGGCCAGCCGGTCCGCGACGGCCGGCGGATAGCCGTCCGCCGAGGAGGCCAGGGTGGCCAGGAACGGCAGCAGCATCGCGCCGAAGCCGTCACCGGTGCCGATGGCGTTGCCCGTGACCTGCCGGATGTCGGTGTCCGTCAGGCCCAGCACACGCCGCGGCAGTTGGAAGATGTGCGTGGTGAACCGCTGCGGGTAGTCGAAGGAGTACGGCCGGGTGGTGTCGTACACGACGAGGTCGCCCTCGCCCACTTCGGCCCTGCGGCCGTCCTGGATGAAGGTCGCGGTGCCGGACACCTGGACGCCCACCGCCACCAGTTCCTGCGGCGAGCGGGCGATCAGCGCCGGGGTGCGGCTGACCCGGTTGGCGTCCGCCTCCATGGTGGAGACCTGGAGGTACCCGAGACGGTTGGTGGCGAGACGGCCGTCGAACGGGCCGTCGCCGCGCGGCGCGACCGTCATCGGCACCAGCGTCCTGCTCACCGCGTTGTTCCAGTACACGACCTTGTCCCGGTCCGGCACGGAGGCCGTCGTCAACACCGTACTCAAGTTGTTCTCCCCTCAGGGGGCGTTGCTTCGGGGCTGTGGCGGACGGGAACGGGACGGCCGGCCGCGTGGCGCCCGGGAGGGCCGCGGCCGGTGCCCGGCTGGGCCGGACGGCTCGTCGTACGGGCAGCGACCTCGCTGGAGCGCAACCGGGCCGCATCGACGAGGCCCGGGTTCCCGCCCGCACCGAACAGCCAAGCAGCGGATCACGCGCGTCTCCAGGCAGAACCGCAGGCAGAAATCGCGCGGGCGGATGTGCGTCCCGTGCGCCGCCGGAACAGAGCAGTGCGCCGTGAGGCGGGAAACGGCCGGCCCGCCGGCCTGGACGGTCGGCGGGGGCACCGGCTCCGGCGGCCGGGCCCTCCGGTGCGCCTACCAGACCTGCCGTGGCCGCGCCCTGCCGCCGAAGAGGATGCCGGGCGGCTGCGGCGGGGGCGGGGTGCCGGGTTTGAGCGGCAGGGCGATCAGCAGGCCCGCCAGGAAGCCGATCACATGGGCCGCGTACGCCACCGTCCCGGCGTCCGAGACCGCCTGCCCGGACGAGTACACGGCCTGGAGCACGAACCAGAAGCCCAGCACCAGCCAGGCGGGCAGCCGCAGCGGGAGGAAGATCAGGAACGGCACCAGCACCCAGACCCGCGCCCTCGGCCACAGCACGATGTAGGCGCCGAGCACCCCGGCGATCGCGCCGGACGCACCGATCAGCGGGTCGGCCGAGCCCGCGTTGAGCAGCGCGAAGCCGTATCCGGCCGCGTAGCCGCAGACGACGTAGAAGACGAGGAAGCGGATGTGACCCATCCGGTCCTCGACGTTGTTGCCGAAGATCAGCAGGAACAGCATGTTCCCCAGCAGATGCAGCCAGCTGCCGTGCACGAACATCGCCGTGAACACCGACAGCGGCGGCGACTTCCGGTAGTCGGGCGGCGCCACCACACAGCCCGGGCCGTGCGGGCCGAGCCCCACCTGGCCGGTCGGCACCAGATGCGGCAACTGGCCGTGGACCAGCTCCCTCGGGACCGCCGCGAAGCGGTTCATGAAGGCTTCCAGGTGGCACAGCTGCGCGAGGTTCTCCGCGCCGGTCACCGAGCCGGGCATGCCGGGCGTGGACAGGAACACGAGGACGTTCGCGAGGATCAGGGCGTACGTCACCCAGGGGGTGCGGCGCACCGGATTGACGTCATGGACGGGGATGACCACACACCAGTAGTGCCCGCCGAACCCTGGGCCAATCGAGTGGACCCCGCGACGGTCAGCTTTCCCGCACCTTCGCGGCCGCCTTGCGCGCCGCCACCAGCACCGGGTCCCACACCGGCGAGAACGGCGGCGCGTAGCCGAGGTCGAGGGCGGTCATCTGCTCCACGGTCAGCCCCGCGGTCAGCGCCACCGCGGCGATGTCCACCCGTTTCGCCGCCCCCTCCCGGCCCACGATCTGCACGCCCAGCAGCCGTCCGGTGCGGCGCTCGGCGAGCATCTTGACCGTCATCGGGGCGGCCCCCGGGTAGTAGCCGGCCCGGCTGGTCGACTCGATGGTGACCGTCTCGTACCGCAGGCCCACCCGGCGGGCGTCCTTCTCGCGCAGCCCGGTGCGGGCGATCTCCAGGTCGCAGACCTTGCTGACCGCCGTGCCGACCACCCCGGGGAAGGTGGCGTAGCCGCCGCCCGCGTTGGTGCCGATGACCTGGCCGTGCTTGTTGGCGTGGGTGCCCAGCGGGACGTACTGCTCCTGCCCGGAGACCAGGTTCAGCACCTCCACGCAGTCGCCGCCCGCCCAGATGTTCTCGTGGCCGCGCACCCGCATGGCCAGGTCGGTGAGCAGCCCGCCGTGGGCGCCGAGCGGCAGCCCGGCGGCGCGGGCGAGCGCGGTCTGCGGGCGCACGCCGATGCCGAGGACCACCACGTCGGCGGGGTACTCGGCGTGCTGGGTGGCCACCGCGCGGACCCGCCCTTCCGGACCGGTGAGGATCTTGGTGACCTCGGCGTCGTTCACCATGGTGATGCCCAGGCCTTCCATGGCGCGGTGCACCAGGCGGCCCATGTCCGGGTCCAGGGTCGACATCGGCTCCTCGCCGCGGTTGACGACCGTCACCTCGAAGCCCCGGTCGATCAGGGCCTCGGCCATCTCCACGCCGATGTACCCGGCGCCCACGACCACCGCGCGCCGCCCACGGGCCTCGGCCAGGGTGTCCAGCAGCGCCTGCCCGTCGTCCAGGGTCTGCACCCCGTGCACCCCGGAGGCGTCCGCGCCCGGCAGCTCCGGGCGCACCGGACGGGCCCCGGTGGCGATCACCAGACGGTCGTACGACGTCCACGACTCGGCGCCGGAGTCGACGTCCCGCGCCCGCACCCGCCCGCCGGACACGTCCAGCTCCGTGACCTCGGTGCGCAGCCGCAGGTCGATGCCCCGGGCGCGGTGCTCCTCGGGGGTGCGGGCGATCAGCGCGTCCCGCTCGGCGACCGCGCCGCCCACCCAGTACGGGATGCCGCACGCCGAGTAGGAGGTGAAGTGACCGCGCTCGAACGCCACGATCTCCAGCTCCTCGGGCCCCTTCATCCGCCGCGCCTGCGACGCCGCCGACATGCCGGCCGCGTCCCCGCCGACGACGACCAGCCGCTCCCGCCCCTGATGCACGCTCATGGGGGCAACGCTAGACGCTCACCGTGGCGCGCGGCACCGGGGGACCTGTGGCCCTACCAGGACCGTCGGTGCCGTCTGAGAGAGTGGGGGGCATGAGCACAACGGGTACGAGTCCGGGGCAGGTCGTCGTCATCGGAGCCGGCATCGCCGGGCTGGCCGCCGCGCACCGGCTGCTGACGCGCGGCGCGCGGGTGACGGTGCTGGAGGCCGCCGACCGGGTCGGCGGCAAGCTGCTGCCCGGTGAGATCGCGGGCGTCCGGGTCGACCTGGGCGCCGAGTCGATGCTGGCCCGCCGGCCCGAGGCGGTGGCCCTCGCCCGCGAGGTGGGCCTCGCCGACCGGCTCCAGCCGCCCGCCGTCGCGAGCGCCGCCATCTGGACCCGGGGCGCGCTGCGCCCCATGCCCAAGGGCCATGTGATGGGCGTGCCCGGCACCGCCGCCGCCCTCTCCGGCGTCCTGTCCGAGGACGGCCTGGCCCGCATCGAGCGGGACGCCGAACTGCCCCGCACCGAGGTCGGCGACGACGTGGCGGTGGGGGAGTACGTGGCGGCCCGGCTCGGCCGCGAGGTCGTGGACCGCCTGGTCGAGCCCCTGCTCGGCGGGGTGTACGCGGGCGACGCGTACCGCATCTCGATGCGCTCGGCCGTCCCCCAGCTCTTCCAGGCCGCCCGCGCGCACACCTCACTCACCGAGGGCGTCCGCGAGATCCAGGCCAAGGCGGCGGCGAACCGGCAGACCGGGCCCGTCTTCATGGGCATCGAGGGCGGGGTGGGCACCCTGCCGCTCGCGGTCGCCGAATCGGTGCGGGCGCACGGCGGCGAGATCCTCACCGGCACCCCCGTCACCGCACTGCGCCGCGAGCCCGCGGGCGGCTGGCGCGTCACCGCCGGGGAGCGCGAGCTGCGCGCCGACGCCGTGGTCGTCGCCGTACCCGCCCCGGCCGCCGCGCGGCTGCTGCGCGCGGAGTGCCCCGCGGCCGCCGCCGAACTGTCCGCCGTCGAGTACGCCTCGATGGCCCTGATCACCCTCGCCTACCGGCGCGCCGACCTGTCCCTGCCCGAGGGCAGCGGCTTCCTGGTCCCGCCCGTCGACGGACGCACCATCAAGGCCGCCACCTTCGCCTCCCAGAAGTGGGGGTGGATCGCCGAGGAGGACCCGCAGACGGTCGTGCTGCGCACCTCCGTCGGACGGTACGGCGAGACCGCGGTGCTCGGCCGGGACGACGCCGACCTCGTCGAGGTCTCCCGGCACGACCTGCGCGAGGCCGTCGGCATTGAGGCCGAACCCGTCGAGACCCGCGTCACCCGCTGGACCGAGGGGCTGCCCCAGTACCCGGTCGGGCACCACGCGCGCGTGGCCCGGATCCGTGAGCACCTCGCGAAGCTGCCGGGCCTCGCGGTGTGCGGCGCGCAGTACGACGGCGTGGGCGTCCCGGCGTGCATCGCCAGTGCCCACGCGGCCGTGGACCAGCTGTCCGGGGATTCCAGCGGGGTCGAGGAACTGACGGCCCACCCGGTGCAGAGCCTTCATGGCGGAGCGGGAGAATAGGAACATGAGTGACGACGCCCCCATCATCGAGTCCGGCAGGATCCCCAACAAGGGCAAGCTGGCCAAGGACCTCAACGATGTCATCCGCTACACCCTGTGGTCCGTCTTCAAGCTGAAGGACGTGCTGCCGGCCGACCGCGCGGGTTACGCCGACGAGGTCCAGGAGCTGTTCGACCAGCTCGCCGCCAAGGACGTGACCATCCGCGGCACGTACGACCTGTCCGGCATGCGGGCCGACGCGGACCTGATGATCTGGTGGCACGCCGAGACCAGCGACCAGCTCCAGGAGGCCTACAACCTCTTCCGCCGCACCAAGCTGGGCCGCGCGCTGGAGCCGGTGTGGTCCAACATGGCGCTGCACCGCCCGGCCGAGTTCAACCGCTCGCACATCCCGGCGTTCCTCGCCGACGAGACGCCCCGCGACTACGTGAGCGTCTACCCCTTCGTGCGCTCCTACGACTGGTACCTGCTGCCCGACGAGGACCGCCGCCGCATGCTCGCCGACCACGGCAAGATGGCCCGCGGCTTCCCGGACGTGCGCGCCAACACCGTCGCCTCGTTCTCGCTCGGCGACTACGAGTGGATCCTCGCCTTCGAGGCCAACGAGCTGGCCCGCATCGTCGACCTGATGCGCCACCTGCGCGGCTCCGAGGCCCGGATGCACGTCCGCGAGGAGATCCCGTTCTTCACGGGCCGCCGCAAGGACGTCGCCCAGCTGGTGGCCGACCTGGCGTAAGGGCCTGCCCGCCGGTCCCGCCGGTCAGCTCCGGCGGGCATCCGGTTCGGGCTCCGCGTGGGGCGCGCAGGAGGCGTGCCGTTCGGGGAGGCGGTCCGCCAGCAGGTAGCCGTCCAGGTATGCGCCGACGCACGCGTTGGGGCCGCCTCCGATGCCGTGCGTGCCCGCGTCCCGCTCGGTCACCAGCCGGGAGCCGGCCAGCCGCCGGTTCATCTCCAGCGCCCCCGCGTACGGCGCCGCCGCGTCCCGCTCGGCCGCCAGGATCAGCACCGGCGGCAGCTCGCCGGGGCCGGTGCGCACGTCCAGCGGCCGCTGCCGGGGCGCGGGCCAGTAGGCGCAGGGCAGGTTCGTCCACGCGTTGTCCCACGTCTCGAACGGCGCCACCCGCGCCAGCCGGGTGTTGTCCCGGTCCCACACCGCCCAGCTGGTGGGCCACGGCGCGTCGTTGCACTCGACGGCCGTGTAGACGGCGCCGCCGTTCTCCGCCGCGGCCGAGCCGGGACCCGGCGCGGCCACCGCGATCAGCGGCTTCGGGTCGCCGCGCAGATACGCGGAGAGGGCGGCGGCCCGGCTCGGCCAGTAGGTGTCGTAGTACCCGGCCGTCAGGAACGCGTTCTGCAACTGCCCGGGGCCGACCTTCCCGCCCGCCGGCTCCCGGGCCAGCCGCGCGGCGGCCCTGTCGTAACCGGCCTGCACCTTCCGCGGGGTGTCGCCGAGCCGGTACACGTCGTCGTGCCGGGCGATCCAGTCCCGGAAGTCCGCCCAGCGCTCCTCGAACGCGGCCGACTGGTCGAGGTTGCCGCGGTACCAGACCTTCTCCGGGGCCGGGTTCACCGCCGAGTCCAGCACCATCCGCCGCACATGGGCGGGGAACATCGCCGCGTACAGCGCGCCGAAGTAGGTGCCGTACGACGCGCCCATGAACGTCAGCCGGTGCTCGCCCAGCGCGGCCCGCAGGACGTCCAGGTCCCGCGCGTTGTTGAGGGAGTTGAAGAAGCGCAGGCCGGGGCCCGAGCGCCGGGCGCAGCCGCGCGCGTACGCCTTCGCCTCGGCGACGCGCTGCCGCTTGTACGCCTCCGAGGGGTGCGTCGGCGCCTGGGTGGGCGCCTTGCCGTACAGCTTCGGGTCCTCGCAGGACAGCGGTGCCGACCGGCCGACGCCGCGCGGGGCGTAGCCGACGAGGTCGTAGGCCGCCGCGATCCGCCGCCAGGCGGGAAGCGTGCCGGCCAGCGCGAAGTACATCCCGGAGGCGCCGGGACCGCCCGGGTTGTAGACGAGGGCGCCGCGCCGGGGCACCGTCCGCCCGCCGTCCTTCCCGGTGGCCGGGGTGCGGCTGACGGTGAGCCGGATCTGTGCGCCGTCCGGGTCCGCGTAGTCCAGCGGGACGGCGACGGTGCCGCAGCGCAGTCCGGCGGGGGAGTGCGGGATCCGTGGCACGTCGGCGGGGTCGCAGGGGCCGAAGCGGATCCCCGCGGCACGGGCGCGGACGGCGGCCACGATGGTGCCCCGCAGCTCGGCGGCGCCGGGGACGGCCGTCGCGCCCCCCGCCGGGGCGGCGCCCAGTGTGGTCAGCAGCAAGGCCCCGGCGGCCGAGTACAGGGCGACGGTCTTCACGGGCATCCCTTCGGTGCGTCCGGCGACGGCACAAGGGATGTTTCGGCCCGCCGCCGGGGAAGGCAAGCACCACCCGGCCGGTGTCGGCCCCGGTGCCCCGATGCGCCCCCTACGCCCGCGGCGGCGCGTCGCGGTGGGCGAACGCCGCGCGCAGCTCCGGCTCGCCGATCGCGCGGATGCCGCGCAGGGCGACCGCGGTGAGGAGGGACGGCTCGTCACCGGCCCGCCGCCGGCGCAGCAGCGTGCCCAGCCGCCGCTGACCGGCCGCGGAGGCCCACGGCGAGTACGGGTGCACCTCGAAGCGGGCTATGGCGAGGCAGCTCAGCGTCAGGACGAGCGGCAGGGCGAACCACAGGCCGACCATCAGCCGCGAGGTGCCGGTCTGCGGGGGCAGCAGCAGCGCGGCCGCGCCGAGGACGGCCACAGCCGGTGCGGCGGCCCGCACGTGGCGCACGGCGGTGCCGACGGCCCAAGCGCCCTCGGGCACGGCGAGGCCGGTGCGCACGAGACGGTCGGCGAGCCGCCGCACCTCGTCCGTGCCGGCCGCGCGGGCCCGTACCGGGGCTATCCGGGACTGTCCCGCCGGACCTATGGCACCGATGACGGACCGTTCGATCTCGTCCCGCCCGCACGGGTCCACCACCGTGGCCCAGCCGGTGTGCGCGAGGAGCAGCCGTCGCTGGCGCGCCATGGAGACGAGGGTGACATCCGCGACCCGCTCGGGTCCCCCGGACAGGAACGCCGCCTCGTACAGGGTCAGTTCCGGCCCCCCGCCCTCGTCTTCGGCACCGGGGTCCGAGTCCGCGGCGCGGACCGCCGTCAGACACAGACGCGTACAGGCCGTACCGGCGAACGCCCAGGCCAGGAGCAGGAGGAGGAGCCAGAACATGAGGTTTTTGTATGCCAGGGGTGCGGGCGGATGCCATGGTCTTTTCACCATGTGGACACAGTGTTGCCGGTATGTGACGTTCCGTTTGTGAGCGGTGGGACGCCGGCCCCGGACCACGGGTGCCGCCTGTGCGCCAGCACCCGCCCCGCGGCCCGTGCGAGCCGCCCCCGCGGCGCCGGTCCCGCCCGGTCCAGCCACCAGTCCCGCAACTCCCGCCGCGGGACCCCCGCCCGCCGGTGCTCCAGCAGGAAGGCGGCGAAGTCGAGCGCGTCCCGCCGGTACCCGCCGCGCATCGGCGACTCCCGCGCGTACTCCAGGAACGCCCCCCGGTACCCCGTACCCAGCAGCGCCGGCAACTCCGGCGCCACCTTCGCCACCACGTCCGCCCGCTTGCCCGCCAGCGCCCGCGCCTGCACCCCCATCCGCCCCCGGTCGAACCCCTCCGGCACCGGGGTCCCGGCGACCAGCGAGGACAGCACGGCGGCCTGCGCGACCCCGAGCCGCTGCCGGGCCTCCCCGGGGTCCGCCGTCTCGCCACGTCCCCCGAGAGCCTCCCCGGCGGCGGCCCCGCAGGCCCCCGCGATCTCCCTGATAGCGCCCAACTCCCGCTCCAGCTCGGCCGGTTCGGGGAAGTTCTCGTCGCGTTCCAGCAGCACCCCGGGCGGGGCGACCCGGGAGGCGAGGTCGGCGAGGATGCCGAGCACGGCGTCGGGCACGGGGTGCGCGTGGCTGTCGTGCCAGACACCGTCGCGCTCGAAGCCGCCCGCGACATGCACGTACGCGATGGCCTCCAGGGGCAGCTCGGCCAGCGCCTCGGCGGGGTCCTCGCCGCGGTTGACGTGGTTGGTGTGCAGATTGGCCACGTCGACGAGGAGCCGTACGCCGGTCCGCTCGACCAGCTCGTACAGGAACTGCCCCTCGGTCAGCTCCTCACCGGGCCAGGAGAACAGCGCGGCGATGTTCTCCACGGCCAGCGGCACCGGCAGCGCCTCCTGTGCGATCCGCACGTTCGCGCAGAGCACGTCGAGCGCGTCCTGGGTGCGCGGCACGGGCAGCAGATGGCCCGCTTCCAGGCGCGGCGAGGCGGTGAGCGGGCCGCCCGCCCGGACGAACGCGATGTGCTCGCTGACCAGCGGTGCCCCGAGCGCCGCCGCGCGCTCCGCGAGGGCCGTCAGCCGCCCCTCGTCGGGCGGCTCCGCACCCCCGAGACCGAGCGAGACACCGTGCGGAACCACGGCCACCCCGCGCTCCCGCAACCGCCGCAGCGACGCCGGGAGATGGCCCGGGCAGACGTTCTCCGCCACCACCTCCACCCAGTCGACGCCGGGCATGCGCTCCACGGCCTCGGCGATCTCGGGCCGCCAGCCGATCCCCGTCCCCAGCCGATCCATCCCCGCCCCCCTCTCCACGAGGGGGGTTATGGCCCACCCCGCCCGGCCCCGAACCCCGCCCGCGTCGGCTTCAGAGCAACATTTGAGGTTCGGCGGGCGCGTACTGCTCGTCCAGGGCCGCTGCCACCGGTCAGGCCCGTCGCAGGCGTCCTAGTGGTGCGAAGTGCTCGCCACCCTCCACTGCGACGGTTGGTCCGGGGGCGATCTCCGTGAACCCCGCATCGTGCACCACCGGCAGACCGCTTGCCGTGAGGCGGGGCCAGTCGGTCGGGGCCGCCGTGCGGACGGAGAGGGGGTAGCCGGCGGCGCGCCAGGTGGTGCGGGCCTCTTCGGGCAGGGCCCACCAGGCCAGTTGGGCGCCGTGGCCGGTCTGGGCCATGGTCTTGCCGGCGGACATCGTCAGTTCCGGGTTGAGCCAGAGGACCGGCGTGCCGGGGTCCGCGGGCCGGGGCGGCTCCGGGTCGTCGAGTTCCGTGCCGGAGACCTGGAGCTTCGCCAGGTCCTTGGGCCAGCCGTCCAGCGGGACCGGCGGGAAGACCCGTACCTCCGCGGTCTTGCCGGTCACCGTGATGCCGGGCAGCGCCTCCGCGCGCCGCCACTCGGCGCCCCGGGCCCGCCGGACCACCTTGCGGATCCGGGCGTCCTCCCAGCCGCGCACCACCTCGGCCCACTCGCCGTCGCCGCGCGCCCGCTCGTCGCCGAGCAGCGTCAGCACCGCCCGCGCGGAGGTCTCCAGGGCATCGGTGCGCGCGGGCGGCGCGGCGCGTTCGATGCGGACGACGAGGGGCAGCACGTACTCGGGAACTTCGCTCACGAGGGTCCAGCCTACGAAGCCGCCCGCGCGCCGATCAACGCGCGGTCCCGCCTCCCGGCCACGGCCCCGCGCCGGGACGCGCTGCAGAAGAATGACCCCCATGCACCGTCATCTGCGCCTGACCGCCGTGGGGCGCCGCTACGGGGTCCGCGGCCCCTGGGTGTTACGCGGCGTCGACCTCGGCATCGCCCCCGGCACCCTCGTCCGCGTGGAGGGGGCGAACGGCACCGGCAAGTCGACCCTGCTGCGTCTGCTCGCCCGGCTCGACGCGCCCACCGAGGGCCGGATCACCGGCCGTCCCCGCACGGCGTACGTGCCGGAGCGGTTCCCGTCCGCGCTGCCCTTCACCGCCGCCGGCTACCTCACCCGCCTCGGCACCGTGCACGGTCTGTCCCGCGCCTCCGCCGCCCGCGCCGCCGGGATCTGGCTGGAGCGGTTCGGCGCGGCCGGGTACGCGGGCACGCCGATGGCACGGCTGTCCAAGGGCGGCAGCCAGAAGGTCGCCGTCGCGCAGGCGCTGCTCGCCGACCCCGAGCTGCTGGTCCTCGACGAGGCCTGGACCGGGCTGGACGCGGCGGCGCGGGTCGAGCTGGATCGGGCGGTGGCCGAGCGGACCGCCGCGGGCGGCGCCGTCGTCTTCGTGGACCACGACCCGCGCCGGCTGGCCGGGGCGCCGGACGCCACGTACACCGTGGTCGACGGCGGGCTGGAGCGCCGTACGGCCGCGACCCCCGAGGCGGCCGGGGCGTGCGCGGTCGTGGTCGCGGAAGGTCCCGCCGGGGCGCCGCTGCCGGCCGACGCGGCGCGGCTCGTCGTCTCCGCCGAGGCGGCGGGGCACGGCAGTCACCGGCTCGTCGTCCCCGCCGCGCGCTCCGACGTCCTGCTGCGCGCCCTGCTCACCGCCCGTCCGCCCTGGCACGTGGTGAGCGTCGTACCCGCACCGTCCCCGAACCCGGAGACCCGGCCATGACCGCACTCCTGCGCTACCACGCCGAGCTGCTGCTGCGCTCCCAGCGCTGGCTGCCCCCGGCGATCCTGTACGCCGCGTTCCTCGCGGTCGGTGTGCAGGGCGGCCAGCCGGTGCTGGACTCGCTCGGCTACACGGCCGCCGGGCTGCTGCCGGTGGCCGCCTGGCTGGTGCGGATCTGTGTCACCGGCGAGCCGCCGGCCGCCCGCGCCTGCGCCGCCGCCCCGCGCGGGCCCGCGCGGGCGCACCTCGCCTGCCTGCTGACGGCGCTGCTCGCGGCGGCGCTGCTCGGTACGGCGGCGACGGTCGTCCTCACCCTGATCAGCGATCCGGCGAGCAACGGCGACCGGGTCCCGGTGTCCCGCCCGGCGGCCGGGGCCGCGGGGCTGTCGGCCGTGCTCGTGTGCGCGCTGCTCGGTGCGGCCGTCGGCGCGCTCACCCACTGGCCGCTGCTGCGCGGCGCCGGGCGCGCGGTGCCCGCGATGCTGCTGGGCGCGCTGCTGGCGACGGTGGCGGCGGGCTCCCCGGCGCGGGCCGCGGTCGGCGGGCTGGTCACCGGTTCGCAGTCCGGCCGGGTGCCGGTGCCGCTGCTGCCGCTGGCCGGGGCGGTCCTGCTCACGGCCGCGGCCTTCGCCCTGGCCTGCGCGCTCACCGCCCGCCGAACACCCTGAGCGGACTCAGCGGTGGCCGGGGCTCTCGCCGATCAGCTCGGAGACCTTGACGAACCGGTAGCCGCGCTTGCGCAGCTCCGGTACGACGGTGCGGACGACGGTCTCGGTGGTCGGGGCGGCGCTGCGGGTGCAGTGCATGATGACCACCGAGCCCGGCTTCACCCCGTCCAGCACCTGCTTGGCGACCGCGTCGGCGTCCGTGGCGAACGCGTCCCCGCTCACCACGTCCCACTGGACCGCGGTCATGCCGAGCCCGCCGAGCGTGCGCAGCACCTGGTCGTTGTAGCAGCCGCCCGGGAAACGGAAGTACGGCAGCGTGTCGCGCAGGCCCGCCTTGCGGAAGGCGGTGTTCGCGCGCTCCACGTCCGCCCGCATCTTCGAGGCGTCGATGGTGGGCAGGCCGTAGCAGCTCGGGGTGAACGCGTAGTGGCTGTAGGAGTGGTTGGCGACCTCGAAACGCGGGTCGGCGCCGAGGCTGCGGGCCTCGTCCGGGTACTGCTCGGCCCACCGGCCGGTCATGAACACGGTCGCGGGCACCTTGAGGGCGCGCAGGGCGCCGATCAGGCCGGGGTTGTCGAAGTGCTCGCCGGCGGCCGCGCGGGGCCCCTCGTCGGCGGTCATGTCGGCGTCGAAGGTGAACGCCACGGTCTTCCCCAGCGTGCGCGGGCCGTGTTCGAAGACCGGGGTCAGTCCGTTCGGGCCCGGGGTGAGCACGGGCGGACGGGAGGTGGACGGGGAGGCGGAGACGGAGGACCTGGCCGGGGCCGGCCGGGTGGTGCCCGCGGGGCGCTCGGTCCCGCAGGCGGCGAGGGCCGCGCCCAGGGCGCAGACGGCGGTGACGGCGGCAATACGGCGTGCTGGTGGGATCACCCTACGAACGTAGGACTGATTGCCCGTTTGTATGCCGATATGACCCGTGGCGCGGCGGTACGGTCACCCGCGCGGCCTCACTCGGAGGACCCGATGTCCCGCCGCTCCAGGGGCCGCACCGCGGGCCCTTGCAGCACCCGGCCGTCGACGTCGAAGCGCGACCCGTGGCAGGGGCACTCCCAGGCGCGTTCGGCACGGTTGAAGGAGACCAGGCAGCCCAGGTGGGTGCAGCGGGCCGAGACGGCGTGCAGCGCGCCCTCGTCGTCGCGGTGCACCGCGATCCGCTGGTCGCCGGCGCGCACCAGCGCGCCGTCGCCCGGGGCCAGGTCGTCCAGGGCGGTCGGCGGCTTCAGCCGGTCGCCGACGAAGTGCCGGGCCACCTCGGCCTGCGTCTTCAGCAGCGAGGGCGCCTCACGCACCACGGACTTCAGGCGCCGCGGGTCGTACAGCTCCCGCCACGGGCTGTCCCGGCCGGTGATCAGCGCGGTCAGCAGCAGCCCGGCCATGATGCCGCCGCTCAGGCCCCAGCCGCCGAAACCGGTCGCCACATACGTGTGCCGGGCGCCCGGGTGCAGCGGGCCGACCAGCGGCACGGTGTCGGTGGAGTCGTTGTCCTGCGTGGCCCAGGCATATTCCAGTGCCACCCCGGGGAAGTGCTTCTCCGCCCAGGATGCGAGCCCGTCGAATCCGGCCCCCGGGTCGCCGGTGCCCGGCGTGAAGTGCTCCCCGGTGACCACGAGGAGCCGCCCGCCCCCGCCGTACGGCGCGGTGCGCACCGAGCGGGTGTTCTCCTCCGGCGTGATGTACATGCCCTCCGGGTCCGGGCCGTCGCCCAGCGGCCCGGCGACGACCAGTTCGCGGCGCGGGTGCAGCCGGGCGAACAGCAGGGCCCGGTCGAACACCGGGTAGTGGGTGGCGACGACGACGTCCCGGGCGGTCACGGTACGGCCCGACTCCGTCGTCAGCCGGCAGGGACCCGAACCGCCGCCCTCGTCCAGGCCGACGACGCGCGTCCCCTCGTACACCCGGCCGCCGCGCGCGATCAGGTCCTCGGTGAGCGCCCGCAGGTACTTCACCGGGTGGAACTGCGCCTGCCCGGCCACCCGCACCGCGCCCGCCACCGGGAACGGCAGCCCGGTCTCCGTCGTGAAGGAGGCGTCCAGGCCCGCGGCGCGCGCCGCCCGCGCCTCCGCCCGCACCTCGTCCGCCCGCTCCGGGTCGCGCACGTACGTGTACGCGTCGCGGGTCTCCCACTCGCAGGCGATGCCCAGCTCGGCCACGAGGGCTGCCGCGTGCCCGATCGCCTCCGACTGCGAGCGGGCGTACAGCCGCGCCCCCTCGGGGCCCCGGGTGCGCCGCAGCCGGTCGTAGACGAGGGTGTGCTGGGCCGACAGCTTGGCGGTGGTGTAGCCGGTGACCCCGCCCGCGACCTCGCCGGCCTCCAGCACCACCACCCGCAGCCCGGCCCGCGCCAGTTCGTACGCGGTGCTGAGTCCGGCCATCCCGGCGCCCACCACGGCCGCGTCGGCCTCGACGTCCTCGGTCAGGGCGGGGTGCCGGGGTCCTGGGGCGGTGCCCAGCCAGTACGACTCGGTGACCTTGCGCATACCCGCCGGGTACCCCCGCCCCGGCCCGGCTCACGTCTCCTTCAGCAGCCGCTCCCGGCACCCCGCCACGTCGACGCCGGCCTCCGGATAGCGGGGGTCCAGCTCACGGAGGTGTTCCAGGAGCAGCCGGCCCACCGCCCAGTTGCGGTACCACTTGTGGTCGGCGGGAACCAGGTACCAGGGCGCGTACGGGGCCGAACAGTGCTCCAGGGCCAGCTGGTACGCCTCCTGGTAGGCGGGCCACAGGGCACGTTCGTCGATGTCGGAAGGGGCGAACTTCCAGCGTTTGTCCGGACGGTCCAGGCGGCGCAGCAGCCGGCGCCGCTGCTCCTCGGCGGACAGGTGGAGGAAGCATTTGATCACCGTCACGCCGTCCCCGGCGAGGGCGCGTTCGAAGTCGCCGATCAGGCCGTAGCGGCTGCCGATCACGGCGGGCGGGACCAGGTGGCGGACGCGGGCGACCAGGACGTCCTCGTAGTGCGAGCGGTCGAAGACGCCGATCTCCCCGGGCTCGGGCAGCTCCCGCCGCACCCGCCACAGGAAGTCGTGCCGCAGTTCCTCCTCGGTGGGCGCCTTGAAGGCGCGAACACGGCAGCCCGACGGGTCGAGGTGGCCGATCACGTGCTTGACCGTGCCGCCCTTGCCGCTGGTGTCCATCCCCTGGAGCACCAGCAGCACCCGGCGCCGGTCGCCCGCGGTGCCCGCCGCCCACAGCCGCTCCTGGAGGCGGGCCAGCTTCTTGCCGGTGCGGGCGGCGTCGGCGAGCGAGGCCCGTTTGTCGCCGGGGGCGCCCGGGGTGGCCGCCGTGTCGTGCGCGGCCAGCTCGACGGGCTCGCCCGGCGGAAGGCGGAGCAGCTCGCGCAGTTCGCTCTTCCCGGTCACGGTCCCTCCTTCCGTGTACGCGTCCTTCGATGGTGCGTCGGGCGGCGCGCGAACCGCCCGCCGGTCCCCGCTCAGTGACCGTAGCGGCCGGTCAGGGTCGCGGTGGCGAGGGTGTGGCCGGACAGGGCGCGCCGGAGGGTGTCCAGGGAGGCGCCGGCGGAGACGGGCGGGCGGCGGTCGGTGGCGTAGACCGTGAGGAGGTAGCGGTGCGGGCGGTCACCGCGGGGCGGGCACGGGCCCCGGTACCCGTCCGTGCCGAAGCCGTTGCGGCCCTCCTCGGCCCCAGGCGGACGCTGTCCGGCGGGGGCCGGCGGGTGCCCGCGCCGATGTCCCGCACCAGCCAGTGGCGAAGGCGCCGTGCGGGGTGTCGAGATCCCGCGGTGGTGGGGGAGCCCGCGCCGGTGCCCTCGCCGGCACCGCCTCCGCAGGGCCCGCGACGGCGGCCCGCCAGTACGGCCGCCACGATCGCCACTTCCTTGCGCATGCCGGCACGCTGGTGCACCACCGGCCGGGTGGGCGGGCGGCGGGACCGGCGAGCCGCGGGAGGTTCGTCAGCCGTGGAACGCGGTGGTCGCCTCAAGGGCGGCGCGCTCGGTCGTGACCCGGTTCACCGGCGCGCTCTCGTCGGCGTAGCCGAACGAGACACCCACGAGCAACTTCCCTTCGACGACGCCCAGTTCGCGCCGAATGGTGTCGGCGTAGAAGCTGAGCAGGCCCTGCGGGCAGCTGTCCACCCCGTAGGCGGCCATGGCCAGCAGCAGCGTCTGCATGTAGGCGCCGACGTCGGCGGCCAGCCGTGCGCCGCCGTCGCCGGTGACGAACAGGAACGCGGCATGGGGTGCCCCGTAGAAGCGCAGGCTCTCCGCGTCGTAGGCCGCGCGTGCCGCGTGGTCCTCGGGGCCGATGCCCAGCGCTCCGTACAGACCGGCGCCGAACGCCGCCCGCCGCTCCTGGTGGACGGGGGCGTACATGCCCTCGGAGTACGGGAAGTCGGCCGAGGTGCGCTGTTCGGCGTGGGCTGCCAGCAAGGCGTCCGCCAGGCGCTCGCGTCGCGCGCCGCTGACCACCTCGACCCGCCACGGCTGCGCGTTGGAGTTGGACGGCGCGGCGCCGGCCAGGGAGAAGACGGCGCGCATCGTGTCCGCGGGCACCGCTTCGGGACGGAACGCGCGTGTCGCGTGCCGGCCGCGTATCAGCTTCTCCGCGTAGTGGCTCAGCTCGGTGGGATTCGGCCCGCTCATGAGACTCCTCAAGGACGCTTTAGGTAAACGCTGTCGTTTACTTGCGACGCCACTGTAACCCCCGTGCACCCCCTGGAGTAAACGGGAACGTATACTTCGTTCATGAGTACGGTGACGACCGCGCCCCGGCGGCAGGGGCGCGGCGGGCGCGAGCGCATCCTGGCCGCGGCCGCCCGGCTGTTCGCGAGCCAGGGGATCAACGCGACCGGCATGGAACAGGTCGCGGAACAGGCGCCGGTGTCCAAGCGCACGCTTTACGCGCACTTCCGGACCAAGAGCGACCTGGTCGTCGCCCATCTAGAGGACCTCGCCACGACGGGCCAAACCCTGGAGAGCGTGCTGCTGCGCGAGGACGTCCCGGCGAGGGAGCGGATCCTCGCGCTGTTCGCCCTGCCCGCGGCCGACGCGGCTCCGGTGCGCGGCTGCCCCTTCATCGACGCCGCCGCGGAGTTCCCCGACCCGGACAGCGCGGTCCACTCCTACGCCCGCGAACGGAAACTGCTGATGGTGCGGCTGGTGACCGCGCTGGTGACGGAGCTGGGCTGCCGCGAGCCCGCCGCACTCGCCGAGCAGCTCGTCACGCTCGCGGACGGCGCGGCCAGTCGGGCCATGGTGCTGGGCGACCCCGACTACGGCCGCCACGCACGGGCGGCGGCGGAAGTGCTCCTGGAGAACGCCCTGCCGGGAACGGGCTGACGAGACGTGTGGCCCCCGGCGGTACCGGGGGCGGCCGGCCGGACGGTCCCCGCGGTCCTTCAGGCGGTCACCGGGCCCCTCGGGGAGCGCCGTACCAGCGCCAGTCGGTTCGGCGGGGCTGTTCGGGGGTGCCGGTGCGGCCGGTGGCCCACAGCAGGGTGGCCGAGGCGCTGTCGGTGACGGTCACGTCCGGGAAGAGCCGGACGAGGGCCCGGCGGCTCAGGTCCTCCGGCGGGGTCCCGTCGCGCCGGACTCCCCGGGCGATGTCGTACGTGTGGACGAGGGTCTCGACGACGCCCATGGCGGCGAACCCCTCCGGGTCGGAAGCGCCGAAGACATGCGGGGCCAGCACGGCGGGGTCGGCGCTGTCCACGGCCGCCGCGAGCAGGCCGCCGCACGCCTCGACCACCGTGAGGAGTCCTTCGGGCCCCGCCGCCGTGTCGCCGAAGACGACGTTCGCCGGACCGCCGGGGCGGTCACGGGACAGGCGCAGCGGCACCCGAGGGACGCCCATGGGACGCGCGAGCCCGAAGCGCAACGCGTAGGTGAGCAGGTCGTCCGCGAGGTGTTCCAGGGTCTCCCAGCAGGTCCACTCCAGGTCGCCGGCCGGAACACCCCACTGGTCGGACGGCACCCCGGAAAGCGTCTGGACGCAGTGGGCGACGGCCTCGCGCACCTGCGCCCCGCTCACCGGCGCGTCCGAAGGTATGGATCGTGGCATCCAGGCAGGTTACCGGTCGGGGTGCCTGCCCGGTTCGGCGTCCGGCGTGCCGTCCCGGAGGCCCGGCTCCAGGTCGGGGGCGCCGGTCGGCGGGTCGAGTCGCAGGTCGGGGTGTGCCGCCGGTTCTCCGTCGGGCGGGGTGACCGGGGGGCCCGGCTCCAGGTCCGGTCCGCCGGTCGGCGGGTCCAGTCGCAGGCCGGGACCCGGCACCGCCTCGCCGTCGGGCGCCTTGCCCCGAGGGTCCCGCTCGGCGTCGGGCTGCGGGAGCGGGCCCGGGGCCGGCCGGGACCCGGGCTCCCCGCTCGGCGCGGGCTCCCGGTTGCCCCGCTCCAGGAAGTGCAGCAGTTCCACCGGGATCGGCAGGACGAGGGTGGAGTTCTTCTCGGCCGACACCGCCATCACCGTCTGAAGCAGCCGCAGTTGCAGCGCGGCCGGGGTGCCCGACATCTGTTCGGCTGCCTCGGCGAGCTTCTTGGACGCCTGGAGTTCGGCGTCGGCGTTGATGATCCGGGCCCGGCGCTCCCGGTCCGCCTCGGCCTGGCGGGCCATGGACCGCTTCATGGTGTCGGGCAGCGAGACGTCCTTGATCTCGACCCGGTCCACCTGGACGCCCCAGCCCACGGCCGGGCTGTCGATCATCAGCTCCAGGCCCTGGTTGAGTTTCTCGCGGTTGGACAGCAGGTCGTCCAGATCGCTCTTGCCGATGATCGACCGCAGCGAGGTCTGGGCCATCTGGGAGACGGCGAACTTGTAGTCCTCGACCTTCACCAGCGCGCTCGTCGCGTCGACCACCCGGAAGTAGACGACCGCGTCCACGCGGACGGTGACGTTGTCGCGGGTGATGCCCTCCTGGGCGGGGATCGGCAGCGTGACGATCTGCATGTTGACCTTCTGCAGCCGGTCCACGAAGGGCAGGATCAGCGTCAGGCCCGGTGGCCGTACGTCCCCGGCGACCCGGCCGAGCCGGAAGAGCACCCCTCGCTCGTACTGCTTGACGACCCGGGCCGCCATCCCCATGTACACGAGGGCGACGCAGAACAGCGCGACGATCGCCCCCACCAGCTCCTGGGCCATGATGACCCCCTCGCACAGAGGTCCGTTTCATCTGTCCATGCAACGATATGCCACTTTTGTAACCCTCAGAGTGAGTCGAAGGAGTCGGATTCCGCCCGGTACGCCCGCACCGCGCCGGTGTGCACCTCGTAGTACCAGCCGTGCAGCGTGAGCCGGTCCCGGGCCAGGGCGCGCTCCACGCACGGGTAGGAGCGCAGTCGCAGCAGCTGGGTCAGCACATGGCACTGCACGGCCTCGGCGACCTCCGGGTCCTCGGCCGCGCCGGACGGGCGGTGCGCCGCGTGCGCCAGCCAGTCGCGCACGGCGGGGACGGCGGTCAGGTCGTCACCGCGCACCAGCGCGCCGACGGCGCCGCAGTGCGAGTGGCCGCAGACCACGATGTCGCGGACGCCGAGCACCTGCACGGCGTACTCGATGGTGGCCGCCTCGCTGGTGGGGTGGGCCGAGGTGTGCGGCGGGACGATGTTGCCCGCGGTGCGCAGCTCGAACAGCTGGCCGGGACGGGCGCCGGTGATCAGGGCCGGGACGACCCGGGAGTCGGAGCAGGTGATGAACAGGACCTCGGGGGACTGGCCCGCGGCGAGCCGGGCGAACTCCTCGGGGCGCCGTCCGAAGTCCCGGGCGTTGTCGATGAGGGGCTGCATCAGCGGACCACGCCTCTCGTACAGGCCAAGCACTGGTCAATGAAAGGTCAAGAACGACCTTAGCGCGGCAAAGCCCCCCATGGGTGGCAATTCACCCCATGGGGGGACGGGAGACGATGCCGACCTGTGTTTCTCCGCTCAGATGCCGACGAGCCCCTTCGCGTCCCGCGCGAGGGCGGTGAGCCGGGATATCGCGCGGAAGTACTTCTTGCGGTAGCCGCCGTTCAGCATCTCCTCGCTGAACAGCCGGTCGAACGGCAGCCCGGACGCCAGCACCGGGACCTCGCGGTCGTAGAGCCGGTCCGCGAGCACCACCAGGCGCAGCGCCGTCGACTGGTCCGGCACCGGCCGCACATCGGTGAGGCAGACCGCCTTCAGCCCGTCGGTCAGCGCGCCGTACCGGCTCGGGTGCACCTTCGCCAGGTGCTCCAGCAGCCGCGGGAAGTCGTCCAGGGAGGCGCCCTCGGTGGCGTACGCCGCCCGGGTCACCTGCTCGTCGGTGAACGGCGCCGGCGCCTCGGGCAGGCCGCGGTGGCGGTAGTCCTCGCCGTCGATGCGCAGGGTGCGGAAGTGGGCGGACAGCCCCTGGATCTCGCGCAGGAAGTCGGCGGCCGCGAACCGGCCCTCGCCCAGCTTGCCGGGCAGCGTGTTGGAGGTGGCGGCCAGCGCCACGCCCGCCTCGACCAGCTTGCCGAGCAGCGTGGAGACGAGCACCGTGTCGCCCGGGTCGTCCAGCTCGAACTCGTCGATGCACAGCAGCCGGTGGTCGCTGAGCGTGCGCACGGTCTGCTGGAAGCCGAGGGCGCCCACCAGGTTGGTCAGCTCCACGAAGGTGCCGAACGCCTTGCGGGAGGGCTCGGCGGGGGTGGCGTGCCACAGGGAGGCGAGCAGGTGGGTCTTGCCGACGCCGTAACCGCCGTCGAGGTACACCCCACGGGGGCCCGCCGGGGTCTTGGGCGCCTTGGCCCGGCCGAAGCCGAGGAAGCCGCGCCGGCCCGAGCCGGAGGCGTGCGCCCCGCCGAGCCCGGCCGCGAAGCCCTCCAGGACCGTGACCGCCTCGCTCTGGCTGGGCTGGTTCGGGTCCGGGATGTAGGTCGAGAAGCGGACCGAGTCGAAGCGCGGCGGCGGCACCATCTCGGCGACCAGCCGGTCCGCGGGGACGTGCGGCTCGCGCTCGCACAGGGAGAGGGGGCCCGCTTCGGTCAGGGCGCTGGATCCGGGGGCGCTGGTGGAGGACGACACGGTTACCCATGCTAAGCGCCGTGTCACACTGCACGACATGCGACGCCTGTTCCCTGTGACCGACGAAACACCAGCCCAGGCCGCCGGCGCGCCGGCCGCCGACCGAGAGTGGAGCTTCGCGGAGCTGGCCGCCGCCTACGCCTACCCGGAGCCCCGGGACCACGCCCCGGACGCGCCCCGGCCCTGGCTGCGCGGCAACATGGTCTCCTCGCTCGACGGCGCCGCCCAGCACGATGGGCACTCCCAGCCCATCTCCAGCGCCGCCGACATGCGGATCTTCGGCACCCTGCGGGCGCTCGCGGATGTGATCGTCGTCGGTGCGGAAACGGTACGGCAGGAGGGGTACCGGCCGGCCCGCGCACGGGCGGACTTCGCCGCGGCCCGCGAGGCGGCCGGACAGGCCCCCGCCCCGGCGATCGCGGTCGTCACCGCGAGCCTGGAGCTGGACTACTCGCTGCCGCTGTTCACCTCGCCGCTCGTGCCCACCCTGGTCCTGACCGGGGCCGCGGCCGCGCCCGAGCGCGTCGCCGCCGCGGAGCGGGCGGGCGCCCGGGTGGTCGTCGCGGGCGAGGGCATGGGTGTCGATCCGGCCCGCGCGGTGAGCGCCCTCGCGGCCCTCGGGCACACGCGGCTCCTCACCGAGGGCGGTCCCCGGCTGCTCGGCCAGCTGATCGCCGCCGAGGTGCTGGACGAGCTGTGCCTGACCCTCTCGCCGACGCTCACCGCCGGGGACGCCCAGCGGATCGCCGGGGGACCCTCGGTCGCCGTGCCGCGCCGGTTCGGCCTCGTGTCGCTCCTGGAGGAGGACGGATTCCTGTTCGGTCGTTACCGCCGGGCCTGACATTGGCGGAACATGCCGTTCCGTTTGGCCTCCGGCGGGCACACTTAGACCGGCAGTACCCGTGCGAGCACGGGGAAGGATGGTTTTTGCAGGGGGGCTCGCCCGGGCCCACGGAGGAGAAGAGGCGTCTGGTGTTCACAAGCATTCTGATGATCGAGAAGGCCATGACGTCGGCCGACGTCGAGTTCGTCACCACGTTGCACGGCGACGAGCCCGTCACCTTCCATGTGCTCCTCCAGCCGCGCGGCGACCAGGCGGACCGCCTGCTGCGCGCCATCGACGACATCGCGCTCGGAGAGCTGGACGAGGCGGTGCGCGAACACGAGACGCCGGAGGGCGAGGACGCGCGGAGCGTCGGGCAGCGGGCCCTCGACGTGTCCGTGGCCGCCCTGCGGGCGTCGGGCAGCACGGCGGACGGCCGGCTGATCGAGGACCACCCGCTGGACGCGCTGAAGTCGATGGTCGCCGAGGTGGGGGCGGACGAGGTGATCGTGCTCACCGATCCGCACTACGTGGAGGAGTTCTTCCACCGGGACTGGGCCTCGCGGGCCCGGCACCGGGTCGGCGTGCCCGTGCTCAAGCTGTTCTCGCACAGCAAGGCGTAGTCCCCCCGGGGCCGGACCGGCCGGCCCTCCTTGCGCGGAGCCCGGTGCTCCAGCGCATAGGCTAGGGCCGCTCAAGCTCGCACCGTCTCTGGGGAGAAACGCATGGCACCCGGCCTTCCTACCGCCATGGACCGACCGCACTTCATCGGCATCGGCGGCGCCGGGATGTCGGGGATCGCCAAGATCCTCGCGCAGCGCGGGGCGGAGGTGGCCGGCAGCGACGCCAAGGACTCGGCGACCGCCGAGGCGCTGCGGGCGCTCGGGGTCACCGTGCACATCGGGCACGCCGCCGAGCACCTCGCCGACGACGCCAGCTGTGTCGTCGTCTCGTCGGCCATCCGCCAGGACAACCCGGAGCTGGCCCGCGCCGCCGAGCTGGGCATCCCGGTCGTGCACCGGTCGGACGCGCTGGCCGCGCTGATGACCGGGCTGCGCCCGATCGCCGTCGCCGGCACCCACGGCAAGACCACCACCACCTCGATGCTGGCGGTCTCCCTCGGCGAGCTGGGCCTGAAGCCGTCGTACGCCATCGGCGGCGACCTGGACGCGCCCGGCTCCAACGCGCTGCACGGCGACGGCGACATCTTCGTCGCCGAGGCGGACGAATCGGACCGCAGCTTCCACAAGTACGCGCCCGAGGTCGCCATCGTCCTCAACGTCGAGCTGGACCACCACGCCAACTACGCCTCGATGGACGAGATCTACGAGTCCTTCGAGACCTTCGCCGGGAAGATCGTGCCCGGCGGCACCCTGGTGATCTCCGCCGACCACGAGGGCGCCCGCGAGCTGACCCGCCGGCTCGCCGGAACCGTCAGGACGGTGACGTACGGCGAGGCCGAGGACGCCGGTGTCCGGGTCACCGCCATCGTGCCGCAGGGGCTGAAGAGCCAGGTCACCGTGGTGCTGGACGGCGAGGAGCTGACCTTCGCGGTCTCCGTGCCCGGTCGGCACTACGCCCTCAACGCCGTCGCCGCGCTCGCCGCCGGTGCCGCGCTCGGCATCCCGGCCGCCGAGCTGGCGCCCGCGCTCGCCGCCTACACCGGCGTCAAGCGGCGCCTCCAGCTCCAGGGCGAGGCCGCCGGGGTCCAGGTGATCGACTCCTACGCCCACCACCCCACCGAGATGACCGCGGACCTGGAGGCCATGCGGGCCGCCGCCGGCGACGCCCGCATCCTCGTCGTCTTCCAGCCGCACCTGTTCTCCCGTACCCAGGAGCTGGGCAAGGAGATGGGGCAGGCCCTGGCGCTCGCCGACGCCTCGGTGGTCCTGGACATCTACCCGGCCCGCGAGGACCCGATCCCGGGCGTCACCAGCGAGCTGATCATCGAGGCCGCGCGGGCCGCGGGCGCCGACGTCACCGCGGTGCACGACAAGGCGGAGATCCCGGCCGTGATCGCGGGAATGGCGAAGCCCGGTGATCTCGTTCTCACCATGGGCGCGGGCGACGTGACCGACCTGGGCCCGCTGATCCTGGACCGCCTGTCGCAGAGTTAAGGGGCTGAGTCTCATGTCGTACGACGTCGAGAAGCCGGACGAGCAGTGGCGCGCGGAGCTGAGCCCGGAAGAGTACGCGGTACTGCGCCGGGCCGCCACCGAACCCGCGTTCACCGGTGAGTACACGGACACCACCACCAAGGGCGTCTACTCCTGCCGCGCCTGCGGCGCCGAACTGTTCACCTCGGAGACCAAGTTCGCCTCCCACTGCGGCTGGCCGTCCTTCTACGACCCGAAGGACACCGACGCCGTGGAGCTGGTCGAGGACCGCTCCCTCGGCATGGTGCGCACCGAGGTCCGCTGCGCCCGCTGCGGCTCGCACCTCGGGCACGTCTTCGAGGGGGAGGGCTACCCGACCCCGACCGACCAGCGGTACTGCATCAACTCGATCTCCCTGCGGCTCGAACCCGCCGGCGAGTGAGGCCGGGGCCGGATCACCGGCCGGGGGCGCAGCGCGGGCGCAGTCCGTGGCCGGCGATGCGGAAGCAGTCCCTGCCCCGGGGCGCGAGCGGATCGGGCAGCTCGAACAGCCGACGGGACGCGAGGTCCAGGGCGAATGTCACGAGCAGGACGCGGTAGCGCGTGGTGGCGGCGTGCGCCGTCGCCGCGCGGTGCTCGGAGGCGCCCGGCTCGAACCCGTACTCCAGCTCCCCCGGGGACCCCGCCCAGGCGCCGCGTTTCCCAAGCTGTCGGACCCGGGTGGCAGCGGTGCCGGGCCGGTGCGCACGGCCGTCGTCGCGGCTCGTGACCGGGAGGTGAACGCGCGGCGTGATCGCCGCGGGGCGGGGAAGGCGGCCGTCTAGACTCTCCCGGCAACGGCCCGCGCCTGCCCGGCCCGTGGCCGCGAACGGGCGGAAAGCTGCCAGACCCGAAGGGTGTTCGGCGTTTTGATACGGATAGATGCAGTCACGAAGAGGTACCCGGACGGCACGGTCGCGGTCGACCGGCTGTCGTTGGACATACCGGACCGCGCGATCACCGTCCTCGTCGGGCCCTCCGGCTGCGGCAAGACGACGACGCTGCGCATGATCAACCGGATGGTGGAGCCCACCGAGGGCAGCATCCTGCTGGACGGCGCGGACATCCGGCAGCAGCCGGTCAACTCCCTGCGCCGCTCCATGGGTTACGTCATCCAGAACGCCGGTCTCTTCCAGCACCGCACCATCCTCGACAACATCGCCACCGTGCCCCGGCTGCTCGGCTGGAGCAAGCCGAAGGCACGGGGCCGGGCCGCGGAGCTGATGGAGCGGGTCGGTCTGGACACCTCGCTCGCCAAGCGCTACCCGTACCAGCTCTCCGGCGGCCAGCAGCAGCGCGTCGGGGTGGCGCGGGCGCTCGCCGCCGATCCGCCGGTGCTGCTGATGGACGAGCCGTTCTCCGCCGTCGACCCGGTGGTCCGCAAGGGGCTCCAGGACGAACTGCTGCGCATCCAGGACGAGCTGGGCAAGACGATCGTCTTCGTCACGCACGACATCGACGAGGCGATCAAGCTGGGCACCATGGTGGCCGTGCTGCGCACCGGGGGCCGGCTCGCCCAGTTCGCGCCGCCCGCCGAGCTGCTCAGCGCGCCCGCCGACACCTTCGTGGAGGACTTCCTCGGCGCCGACCGGGGCATCCGGCGGCTGTCCTTCTTCCCGTCCGACGAACTGCCCCTGCAGACCGGCCCGCTGGTCCCGCTGGACGCGGACGCGGACGCGGCGCAGCGCGGCGCCCGTTCCGAGGCCCCCTACCTCCTGGTCACCGACGCCGACGGCAGACCGCTCGGCTGGGCCGAGCCCGACGGGCCCTTGGACCCGGAACGGCTGCTCGACCACGGGCGGCCGTTCAGGCCCGGCGCCGACTCGCTGCGCACCGCGCTCGACGGTGCGGTGCTGTCGCCGACCGGCTGGGCCGTCGCGGTGGACGGGGACGGGCGCGCCGTGGGTGTCGTCTCGCAGCAGGTCATCGGGGAGGCGATCCGCGCGGCGCACGGCCGGGCGGGCGCCGGGGTGAAGGCCGCGCGATGAACGGCTTCTTCGACCTGCCGAGCGACCTCCAGCACAGCTACCTCGGGCTCGTCGGCCTGCATCTGCGCGAGGCGCTGCTGCCGGTGCTGGCCGGGCTGCTGATCGCGCTGCCCGTCGCCCAGCTGTGCGCGCGGTTCCGCTGGATCTACCCGCCCGTGCTCGGCCTCACCACCGTGCTCTACTCGATCCCCTCGCTGGCCTTCTTCGTCGTCCTCATCGACTACTTCGGGCAGAGCGAGACCACGGTGATGATCCCGCTCGCCGTCTACAGCCTGGTGGTGCTGGTGCCCGGGATCGTGGACGGCGTCCGCTCGGTGCCGAGGGAGACCCTGGCCGCCGCCGAGGCGATGGGCTTCGGCCCGCTGCGCCGCTACCTCCAGGTCCAACTCCCCATCGCCGCACCGGCGATCATCGCCGGGCTGCGGGTGGCGGTCGTCTCCAGCCTGTCCCTGGTCAGCGTCGGCATGCTGATCGGCAACCAGGGCGCCCTCGGCAACATGCTCTACGACGCCAACACCTACCACCGGCCCGCCCTGGCCGTTAACTCGGTGCTGACCACGGCGGTGCTCGGCATCCTCGCCGACGCCCTGCTGGTCCTCCTGCGCCGGCTGCTGACCCCCTGGATGCCGAGGAAGGGCGCCACCCGGTGAACGTACTCGACTTCGCGCACTCGTTCTTCGGCGACCCCGCCCACTGGCACGGCTACGACGGCATCCCCACCCGGCTCGTCGAGCACCTCACCTACTCGCTGGAGGCCCTGCTCGTCGCCGCCGTGGTCGCGCTGCCGGTCGGCCTGGTCACCGGCCACTACGGCCGGGGCGGCAACGCGCTCGCGCTGATCGCCACCGCGGGCCGCGCGCTGCCCAGCTTCGGGCTGCTGGTGCTGATGTTCATCTGGCTCGGCTTCGGGCTGGTGCCGGTGATGATCCCGCTGGTGGTGCTCGCCGTGCCGCCGATCCTGGTCACCACCTACGAGGCGATGCGCTCCGTCGACCCGTCCCCGGTGGACGCCGCCCGGGGCATGGGGATGTCGGAGGCCCGCGTGCTGTTCCAGGTGGAGGTGCCCGTCGCGTTGCCGCTGATCCTCTCCGGGCTGCGCACGGCGGCCATCCAGATCATCTCCACCGCCACCATCGCCGCGTACGTCAGCCTCGGCGGCCTCGGCCGGTACATCATCGACGGCCTGTACCAGCGCGACTACGAGAAGGTCGTGGGCGGTGCCACCCTCGTCGCCGCCCTGGCCCTGGCCACCCTCGCGCTCTTCTGGGCGGTGTCCCGGCTCACGGTGTCCCGGGGGGTGCGCGGAAGCGCCTGAACCGACCGTGACCGCGGTCACCGGCGGGGAATCCGCGCGTGTGATCGGCGGTGCGGTCTTCATCAAGAATGGATTACGAGACGGCGGTGCGCGGTTGACTCGGCGTCAAGCGGCTGGATTGGATCAGGTGGTGACTTCCACAACCGACATCAGCAGGTCCATGCGGAGGAACCGGGGCGCGGCGGTGGTCGCCCTCGCGGCGGCGACGGCCCTGCTGGCAGGCTGCTCCTCCCACTCCGGAAAGTCCGACCCCCTGTCGGGCGGCAAGGCGAGCGGCGGCGAAGTGGTCGTCGGCTCCAACAACTTCCCCGAGAGCACACTGCTCGCCGACATCTACGGCGAAGCACTCAAGGCCAAGGGGATCAAGGTCACGTACAAGCCGAACATCGGCAGCCGGGAGACCACCTACGGCCTGCTGAAGAACGGTTCCCTCTCGGTGCTGCCCGAGTACAACGGCGCGCTCCTGGCCTACCTCGACCCCAAGGCGACGCCGAAGAGCGCCGACGAGACCACGGCCGCCATCAAGACGAAACTGGACGCCAAGCTGACCCTGCTGGAGCCGTCGGCGGCCGAGGACAAGGACTCGCTGGCGGTCAACGCCGCCACCGCGCGCAAGTACCACCTCACCGAGAAGTCCACCATCGCGGACCTGAAGGGCATCGCGAAGGACCTGGTGATCGGCGGCTCGCCGGAGTTCCAGACCCGACAGCAGGGCCTGGTGGGCCTGAAGTCGGTCTACGGCCTCGACTTCAAGTCCTTCAAGGCGCTGGACGCGGGCGGCACGCTCACCCAGACCGCCCTGAAGAAGGACGACGTCCAGGTCGCCGACATCTTCAGCACCGACCCGACCATCGCCAAGGAGAAGTTCGTCGCCCTGAAGGACCCGGAGAACCTCTTCGGCTTCCAGAACGTGCAGCCGCTCGTCGTCAAGAGCGCCGTGTCCCAGAAGGGCGTGGACGCACTGAACGCCGTCTCCGCCAAGCTCGACACCGCGACCCTGCTGGACCTGGACGCGCAGGTGCAGAACCAGCGCAAGGACCCGCTGGACGTCGCGAAGACCTGGCTGAAGTCGGCCGGCCTCGGCTGACGCCCGCCCGACGCACGGGGGGGCGCGGCCGAGGATCTCGGCCGCGCCCCCCTGTTCCGTCTCGCTCAGAGGTCGAACTCGTGCGGCGGCAGGTCCAGGGTGTAGCAGGCCTCGCGGACCACGGCCTGCTCGGTCTTGTCGAAGTCGCCGTCGGCGCCGCCGATGACGATGCCGATCTGGATGACGGCCCGCGCCTCGGCGGGCTTCTTCTTCGCCTTGGCGATCTCCTGGAGCACGCTCACCTTGCCGAAGGCGAAGTCGGCCGTCAGCTTGTTCAGGTTGTCGTCGAAGCGGCGCCGCAGATCGTCCGCGGGGAAGTTCTGCAACACCTCGTTGGTGGCGATCAGCTGGGCGACGCGCTGACGCTCCGAGGGGTCGACGGTGCCGTCGGCGGCGGCGACCAGCGCGCACATCGCCATGCTCGCGTCCCGGAACGCACCGCTCTTCAGGTCGTTCTTCTTCGCCACCAACTGGGTCTGCATCTGCGACGCCGACTCCTTGATGCGGTCCCACAGGGCCATGCTTGCTCCTCGTATCCGCGGCGGGGCGCCCCACGACACCCCACCGGCAACTTCTACAACACCGTAGAAACTGACGGTGGGGCCGGAAAGTTCCGGGACGTCATGCCGCGGTTCCCTCGGCCTCCTGTGCGGCGAGGGCCCGCGCCCGGCGGCGCTTGCGGCGGCTCGTGCGCGGCTCCTGGTCGGGGAGCCAGCCGAAGGCGAGGCAGCTGCCGACGACGCCGAGCAGCAGTCCGATGAAGAAGCCGCCCAGGTTGGAGGTGAGCCAGGTGCCCAGCGAGAGCAGCACTCCGGTGATGGAGTAGAAGAGCCGCTGGGCGGGGTTGAAGAGGAGCAGCAGGCCCAGCAGGACCATCAGACCCGGCAGCAGATAGCCGGCGAGCCCCTGCATACCGATGTGCATCACGACCTTCAGCGACGCCTTCTCGGTCAGCAGGATCTCGCCACCGCCCAGGGCGAGCAGCAGCCCGCCCCAGAACGGCCGCCGGGCCCGCCATGCCCGGAAGGTGCCCCGCGGGCCCCGGCTCGTACGGTCGGCCATGGCGCTCAGCAGGCCTTGTCGCTGAAGCTGAGCTTGAGGCCGGGCAGCTTGAACACCCCAGCCGTGGTCGCGTAGTTGGTCTGCCTCAGGTTGTCGATGTGCACCTTGTCGGCCTGCTGGCTGAAGACGCCCTTCGGGCCCTTCGCGTTGGCCTCGGTCAGCGTGCTGGCGTCGTTGCCGATCTCGATGTTGTTGAACGCCGCGTCGCCCGACATCTCGGTGGAGTCGGTGGTCAGATCGGAGGCGGTGACCTTGTTGGCGCCGCTGCCCGCGGTGATCCGCAGGTTGGTGCCGCCGAGGTCGACGCTCTGGCACAGCTTGGACAGCGTGGCCTTCTTGATGGCGGAGGTGACGACCAGCACCTGGCCGCCGGTGTCACCCGCGTTCGGGCTGTCGTCGGCCATGTTGTCCAGGCCGCCGAACTGCTCGAAACCGGATCCGTCCAGCTGCTCCGCGGTGACCGTGAACGGCATGCCGGAGATGGCGAACTGCACACCCAGCGCGCCCTGCGCGGTGAGCACCGCGAGGCCGGCGGCGACGATCGTGGCGGGCACCGCCATCACCGCGGCGCGGCGGGCCCGGACGCGGCCCCGTCTCACCCCGGTGGGGGCGGCGGTGCCGCTCGGTGTTTCGGAGAGTGAACCGCTTCCCGGGTTCTCAGGGGTGTTGCCGGTGGACGAGATGTCCGGGGACGAGGCCATGTCTGCTCCCATGGGCATGGATCCGATGCGGGTTGGGCTTCAGTGGCACGATGTCCTGGCGCGGACAGCGGCCGCCGCGGACGCCTCCTCGCACTCCCGGCGGGTGCGAGGGCTTTCTCGTTACGCGGCGGTAGCCTTTCGAGGAAGTTACCGCCGGTTACTTTTTGGGGTCAAGGGAGATGTGAAAAAAGGGTGTTGACGGTGCGTGCGAGCCGATCCGCCCGTTCAACTCGCCTTGTTCAGCGCGATGTTGCCGTGTCGCGTGTCTTGACGCCGATGGTTGACGGGGCTACAACTTCCCCAGATTCCCCGGATCCGTGGCGCCGGATCCGCCGAGCGGCAGCGGCCGTGTCCCGCACGGGCACCGGCCGCGTTCCCGGCCCTCTCGTGGCACGCTCGACCTCACGGTGATCCGTTTCGCACGAGCACCCCTTCGCACTCCGCGCGAGCACGGCACGGACAGCTCCCCCACGGGTCCGTACCGGCATCCCTCAGAGCGTCCGGCCCGGCCGATTCCTCCGGGTACCGGCCGGTGTCCGGCTCGCCGCCGTCGCTGGTCCGTCGCGTAAGGAGAAGGCGTGACGGCCCCGCGCCGGCGGCAACACGCGCACCAACCGGCACCGCTCGCACCGCCCCGGCACGAGGCATGCCGCCCCGGCATGCCGAGCGCCACCCGAGTACGACGAAATACCCCTGGTACGACGCGTACCACCCGGGTACGACGCGTACCACCCCCGTGCCAGGGCGCACCACCTCTGCACCGCCCGCCACCCCCCCACGTCCCCAACCCTCACCCCACTTAGCAGAGAGGCACCCGCATGCGTACGCGAATCCTCGTCGCCCTCGCCGGTACCGCCACCGCCACCGCTCTCGCCCTGGTCTCCGCCGGTCCCGCCTCGGCGGCCGGCGCGGTCCTGACCACGGGCAGCGCCGGCGGCACCGCCGTCGCGGTCGGCGACACCCTCACCGCGCCCCTGGCGAGCGGCACCAACGCCACCTTCTACTCCAGCGCCACCGGCACCAGCGGCGTGAAGTGCAGCAGCTCCCAGTTCACCGCCTCGGTCACCGGAAACCCGACCGCCCCCGGCACCGCCACCGAGTCCGTCACCGCGCACACCGCGACCAACTGCACGAGCAACGTCACCGGTGTGCTCAGCGTCGGCGGCATCACCATCGACAACCTGCCCTACTCGGCGACGGTCACCTCCGACGGCACCCTCACCGTCACGCCCCGCAGCGGCTCCGTGATCCAGTCCACGGTCAAGCTCAACACCCTGCTGGGCAGCGTCACCTGCATCTACCAGGGCCCGAGCCTCACCGGCAAGGCGGACAACAGCGACAACAGCATCACCTTCACCAACCAGCAGTTCACCAAGATCTCCGGCTCGTCGCTGTGCTTCAACACGGCCTACTTCTCGGCCAAGTACGCGCCGGTGACCGACGGCGGAGCCAAGGTGTTCGTCAACTGACGCGCACGACAAGCGGTTTGACCAGCACTCCCTGAACAAGGCGCGAGGCGGCGCCGTCCCGGTGGGCACCCCCACCGGGACGGCGCCGCCGTGCTGCGCGCGCCCCGGCCGCCCCCCGAGGCCCCGTTGAGGAGCCGGCCGCCCGCCTCGTATCGTGGCGATCATGGGTGCGCCAGGCGGCCGTCGAGCGGCCGTTCGAGGCCGGTGCCGGGCCCTCGCACTTCGGACTCCCGTTGGCATTCGGTGAGTTATCGTATGCAAGGGGTTAAAACAAACCGCATGTCCCGTTCGTTCGTCTCGCGAGGAGGGGTCCCACGATGGCGAGGCAGTTACGCGCCGAACAGACCCGGTCGACGATCATTTCCGCCGCCGCGGATCTGTTCGACCAGCACGGCTACGAGTCCACCAGCCTCAGCGACATCGTCGCACACGCGAAGGTCACCAAGGGGGCCCTCTACTTCCACTTCGCCGCCAAGGAAGACCTGGCGCACGCCATCCTGGAGCTGGAGGCCCGGGCGGCCCGGCAGCTCGTGGCCGACGTCGAGGGCCGCGGCTACTCCTCTCTGGAGGGCCTGATGCGCACCACCTTCGGAGTCGCCCGGCTCGCCGTGGACGACCCGGTGCCGCGCGCCGGACTCCGCCTCGCCACCGCCGACGTCACCGTACGGCCGCCGCTGCGCCACCCCTACACCGAGTGGCTGGAGTTCGCCGCCCGCAAGTTCAGCGGGGCCGTGCGGGAGGCCGATGTGCACAGCGACCTCGACGTCGCCGCCGCCGCCCACTCGCTCGTCTGCTTCTTCTTCGGCACCCGGGTCACCGGCCGGTTCGAACCGGTGGGGCGGCTGCCGCGCCGGGTCGCCGAGATGTGGCACCTGATGATCCGCGGCCTGGTCCCGGTGCACCGCCGCCCCCGCTACGTCACCCTCGCCACGCAGCTGGAGCGGGAGATCAGAACCGCCTGAACCGCGCGGTACGGTGACGGACATGCCCGACACCCCGTTCGCACCCGTGATCCTCGGCAACGTACCCGGTTCCTTCCCGCACGGCGTACTGGCCGAGCGGCACCCGGCGATCATCCGGCAGGTGCGAGGCGCCCTCCCGTACGCCCCCGCGCAGCGGCGGGCGCTGGACGCACTGCTGGCGAGCTGCACCGAGGGCACCATCGAGCCGCTGCCCGCGGACGCCCCGGACCGCGAGCGCTGGCGGGCGTGGGGAGCGGACGCGTACACCGGACAGCGCTGGTACGACGTGCCGTGGCTGTGGTCCGAGAGCTACTTCTACCGCCAACTGCTCGCGGCCGTCGGCTACTTCGGCCCCGGCGCCTGGCAGGGCATCGACCCCTTCCGCCCCGTCAAGCGCGCCGAGCTGGACGCCCCGGAGACCGACCGGGAACTCGCCGCCCTCGACGCACTGCGGGAGCTGCCGGAACCGGAGCGCGGGCGGGCCCTGCTGCACGGCTCCCTCTGGGGCAACCGCGCCGACCTGGGGTTCCGGCTCTCCGCCGAGGGCGCCGAGGAGCGCGCGCCCGCGCCCGCGCTGGTCGCCGACGACAGCGCACGGCTGTGGTCGCTGCTGCCGCCCGGCGGGGACGCGACCCTCGTCCTGGTCGCGGACAACGCGGGCCGCGAACTCGTCCCCGACCTGCTGCTGATCGCCCACCTCCTCGCCGGGGGCCGGGCCGCGCGGGCGGTGCTGCACGTCAAGCCGTACCCGTACTACGTCTCGGACGCCACCACCGCCGATGTGCTCGACGCCCTGGACCGGCTCCGCGCCGCGCCGGGCGAGGCCGCCGAGTACGGGCGGCTGCTGTGGTCGGCGCTGTCCGACGGCCGGCTCGCCGTGCGCGCCCACCCCTTCTCCTGCGCACCGCTGCCGTACGAGCGGATGCCGGACGACCTGCGCGCCGAGTTCGCCGCCGCGACCCTCACCGTGCTCAAGGGCGACCTCAACTACCGTCGGCTGGTCGGCGACCGGAGGTGGCCGCCGACCACGTCCTTCGCGGCGGCGACCGCGTACTTCCCGGGCCCCGTCGCCGCGCTGCGCACCCTGAAGTCCGAGGTGATCACCGGCCTGTCCGCCGAGGCCGAGGCGGAGCTGGTGGCGGCGGAGGAGCAGCGCTGGCGCACCGGCGGCACGCATGCGCTGATCCAGGTCAAGTGACGCGCAGCGGCAGCGCCTTGATGCCGTTGATGAAGTTGGACACCAGCCGCTCGGGCGGTCCGGCGGGGCGCAGGACGGGCAGGGCGCGCAGCACCTCCTCGTAGAGGACACGCAGTTGCAGCCGGGCGAAGTGCGCGCCCATGCAGACGTGCGGACCGTCGCCGAAGGAGACGTGCGGGTTGGGGGAGCGGCCGAGGTCGAGCCGGTCCGGGTCGGTGAAGACCCGCTCGTCGCGGTTGGCGGAGGCGTGGAAGACCACGACCTTGTCGCCCGCCCTGATGCGCCGGCCCGCCAGCTCGGTGTCCTGGGCCGCGGTGCGCCGGAAGGTCAGCACGGGCGGGTGCCACCGCAGCAACTCTTCGACGGCTGAGTTGAGTTGTGCCTTGCCGGTGCGCAGCAGGTCGTACGCCCGCGGGTGCTCGGCCAGTGCCAGCAGCCCGCCCGGGGCCGCGCTGCGGACGGTGTCGTTGCCGGCGATGGTGAGCAGGAAGAAGAACATCTCCAGCTCGGGACCGGTGAGTTCCGCGTCGTGGCTGAGGGTCGTGAGGACGTCGTCGGCGGGATACCGCCGTTTGTACGCAGCCAGCTGTTGCGCGTAGCCGAACATGTCCCGCAGCATCGCCGGAGAGCGTGGGTTCACCGGCCGGCCCGCCTGGTCCCGCACCGAGGGGCCGGCCTCGTCCGGGTCCTGGTAGCCGATCACCCGGTGGGTCCACCGCAGCAGCAGCCGCCGGTCGTGTTCCGGGACGCCCAGCAGGTCGGTCAGGTTCAGCAGGGCGTACTCGTCGGTGACGGCCGCCACCAGGTCGACCGTGCCGTCCCCCTCGGCGGCCCGCTCCAGCGCCCCCGCGAGCAGCGTCCGTGCCCGCTCCCGGGCGACCTGTGCGAACCGCTCGATCCGGCCCGGGGTGAACGCCCGGCTCACCAGCCGCCGCAGCCTGCCGTGCTGCGGCGGGTCCTGGTTGAGCATCATGCGGCGGATGAACGGCAGGTCCTCCGGGTCGGGGTCGCGGATCTGGGTCGCGCCGAGGTACGACGAGTAGGCGGCCGAGTCCTTCAGGACCCGTACGACGTCCGCGTGCCGCGTCACCGCCCAGAACCCGGGCCCGGCCGGCCAGCCCAGCACCTCGGGCTCCTCCTGCCAGACCACCGGCCGCCGCTCGCGCAGCACACGGTAGTCGTCGTAGGGCACGGCGGCGGCGTACTGGCGCGGGTCGAAGATGTCGGGCACCCCGCCGGGATCGGGCGCCCGCCCCGCCTCGACACCGCTCACGCCGGACCGCCCCCGTCCGCGCCGCCCGCCCCGCCCTCCCCGTCCGCGCGCAGGAAGTCCTCCACGACCCGGATCAGGTCCAACGGTGTCTCGTCCATCGCGTAGTGGCCGGCGCCGGGCAGGGTGACGAGATGGCCGTGCGGGTACCAGGACAGCCATGTCCGGCGCATCAGCGCGGGGGACAGCGCCGGGTCCAGCTCGCCCGCCACGGCCAGCGCGGGCACCGTGGCGCCCGCCACCTCGGCATGGAAGTCCTCGCCGGCCCACGAGTCCAGCCAGGCCCGGAACGCCCCGGCGTCGCTGCGCTCCAGGGAGCGCGCCACCATCCGGTCCAGCCAGGCGGCGGGGCGGCGGCCCCCGGTGGTGAAGTCGAGGATCGCGCGCCGGTTCGCCGCCTTGTGCGCCGCCTCCGTGAACAGCGCTCCCTGCTCGCCCGGAAGCGGCATGCCCGAGGCGGGCACCGGGGAGACGCCGACGATCCGGCGCAGCCGGTCCGGGGCGAGCGCGAGGAGCCGCTGGGCCACCGCGCCGCCCATGGAGTGGCCGACCACCGAGAACCGCGCCCAGCCGAGCCGGTCGGCCAGCGCGAGGAGATCGGCGGCCGCCTCGGCCGTCGTGAAGGACCCGGTGACGTCCCGGGCCTCGCCGTAGCCGCGCAGATCGACCGGCACATAGGTGAAGGCGGTGCGGTCCAGGTCCGGCAGCACGGCCGCGTAGGCGGACCGGTCGGCGAACCAGCCGTGCACGGCGAACACGTGGTGGGCGCCGTCGCCGTGCACCTCATGGGGCAGCACGAAGGAGTTCATGCGCCTACCGTGTCCCTCGCGCCGGAGCACGGCAAGAGCGCGGACGGGGCACACCGCGGCGATGTTTCACGCGATGGTGTGATCATGTCCCGCGTGACGGATGGGTGTTGAGGGGCACGGGTAGGGCCCGGCCATGACGCAGCCGTTCGAACTCCCGCACTTCTACATGCCGTATCCCGCACGGCTCAATCCGCACCTGGACGAGGCCCGCGCCCACTCCACCGCGTGGGCCCGGGAGATGGGCATGCTGGAGGGCTCCGGAATCTGGGACCAGGCCGATCTGGAGGCGCACGACTACGGACTGCTGTGCGCCTACACCCACCCCGACTGCGACGGGGCCGCCCTCTCGCTGATCACCGACTGGTACGTGTGGGTCTTCTTCTTCGACGACCACTTCCTGGACATGTACAAGCGCACCCAGGACCGCGCCGCCGGCAAGGCCCACCTCGACCGGCTGCCGCTGTTCATGCCGCTCGACCCGGCGACCCCCGTACCGGAGCCGCAGAACCCGGTCGAGGCGGGCCTGAAGGACCTGTGGGCGCGCACGGTGCCGTCGATGTCCGTGGACTGGCGCCGCCGCTTCTCCGTCGCCACCGAGCACCTGCTCAACGAGTCGATGTGGGAGCTGTCGAACATCAACGAGGGGCGCATCGCCAACCCCGTCGAGTACATCGAGATGCGCCGCAAGGTCGGCGGCGCCCCCTGGTCCGCCGGACTGGTGGAGTACGCCACCGCCGAGGTGCCCGCGGCCGTCGCCGGGAGCCGGCCGCTGCGGGTGCTCATGGAGACCTTCGCCGACGCCGTGCACCTGCGCAACGACCTGTTCTCCTACCAGCGCGAGGTCGAGGACGAGGGCGAGAACAGCAACGGCGTGCTCGTCCTGGAGACCTTCTTCGGCTGCACCACCCAGCAGGCCGCCGACACCGTCAACGACATCCTCACCTCGCGCCTGCACCAGTTCGAGCACACCGCGCTCACCGAAGTCCCCGCCGTCGCCCTGGAGAACGGCCTCACCCCGGCCGAGACGGCCGCGATCGCCGCGTACACCAAGGGACTCCAGGACTGGCAGTCCGGCGGCCACGAATGGCACCTGCGCTCCAGCCGCTACATGAACCAGGGCGCGCGCAGCGGTTCGCCCTGGCAGCTGCCCAGCGGCCCCGGCACCTCCGCCGCCCACATCGGCACCCTGCTCGCCTCCGCCGCCCAGGAGCGCCTGCGCGCCTACTCCCACGTGCCCTACCAGAAGGTCGGCCCGTCGATCCTGCCCGAGTTCCACATGCCGTTCCCGTTGGAGCTGAGCCCCCACCTCGACGCCGCCCGCCGCAATCTGCGCACCTGGTGCCACCGGGTCGGCATCCTCCAGGAGGGCGTCTGGGACGAGGACAAGCTGCGCGCCTACGACCTCGCCCTGTGCTCCGCCGGACTCGACCCCGACGCCACCCCCGAGGCACTCGACCTCAGCGCCCAGTGGCTCGCCTTCGGCACCTACGGCGACGACTACTACCCACTCGTCTACGGCCACCGCAGGGACCTGGCCGCCGCCCGCCTGACCACCGCCCGGCTGTCGGCCTGCACGCCCGTCGAGGGCGAGCCCGCGCTCGTGCCGGGCAACGCCATGGAACGCTCCCTGATCGACCTGTGGGCGCGCACCACCGCCGAGATGACCGCCGACCAGCGGCGCACCCTCAAGGCCGCCGTGGACACCATGACCGAGAGCTGGGTGTGGGAGCTGTCCAACCAGGTGCAGAACCGCGTCCCCGACCCGGTCGACTACCTGGAGATGCGCCGCTCCACCTTCGGCTCCGACCTCACCCTGAGCCTGTGCCGGATGGGCCACGGCCCCGCGATCCCGCCCGAGGTGTACCGCAGCGGCCCGGTGCGCTCCCTGGAGAACGCCGCCATCGACTACGCCTGCCTGCTCAACGACATCTTCTCGTACCAGAAGGAGATCGAGTACGAGGGCGAGATCCACAACGCGATCCTGGTCGTGCAGAACTTCTTCGGCATCGACTACCCGACCGCGCTCGGCGTCGTGCACGACCTCACCACCCAGCGCATGCAGCAGTTCGAGCACGTGGTCGCCCACGAACTGCCCGTTCTCTACGACGACTTCGAGCTGTCGCGGGAGGCCCGCAGGGCGATGGACGGGTACGTCCTCGATCTGCAGAACTGGCTGGCCGGCATCCTCAACTGGCACCGGAACGTGGACCGCTACAAGGACGCGTGGCTGAGCCGGCGCGCCCACCGCTTCCTGCCCGACCGCATGCCCGCACGGCCGGTGCTCGCACTGGGCTGACCGGCAGATTCCGCATCTTCTCGTACGGAACGGGGCATTCAGGGAACTTCGGCGAGCTTTTGCGAGTCCTCATAGCCAAGGGGAACGACACAACGCGAGAACACGGGGGGTGTTCGAGCTTGACCGAGATCATCGAGCAGGCCGGCGAGAGGATCACCGGGGCCGCTGGGGAGAAGAAGCAGGCACCGGGGGAACTGCGTCCCTACGTCGCACCGCTGACGGTGCCGCCCGTGCTGCGGCCCGCGGCGGGCGACGTCCGGCGGGAGACCGAGATCGCCCTGCGGCCCACCTGGGTGCGGCTGCACCCGCAGCTGCCGCCCACCCTGATGTGGGGTTACGACGGCCATGTCCCCGGCCCGACCATCGAGGTGCGGCGCGGCGAACGCGTCCGCATCGCCTGGACCAACCGCATACCCAAGGAGTCCGAGTACCCGGTGACCTCGGTCGCGGTGCCCGTCCGCGCGCCCGGCACCGCGCCCGCCACCACCGAACCCGGCCGCGGCGGCGTCGAACCCGACAAGGACGTCGCGGCCCTGCCCGCCTGGTCGGTGACCCATCTGCACGGCGCGCAGACCGGCGCGGGCAACGACGGCTGGGCGGACAACGCGGTCGGCTTCGGCGACGCCCAGCTGTCGGAGTACCCGAACGACCACCAGGCGACCCAGTGGTGGTACCACGACCACGCCATGAACATCACCCGCTGGAACGTGATGAGCGGCCTCTACGGCACCTACCTCGTCCGGGACGACGAGGAGGACGCGCTCCGGCTCCCGTCCGGGGAGCGGGAGATACCGCTGCTGCTCGCCGACCGCAACCTCGACACCGACGAGGACGGCCGGCTCAACGGGCGGCTGCTGCACAAGACGGTCGTCGTCGACGAGCACAACGCGGAGACCGGCAAGCCGGTGTCCATCCCGTTCACCGGCCCGTACACCACCGTCAACGGACGCATCTGGCCGTACGCCGAGGTGGACTCGGCCTGGTACCGCTTCCGGCTGGTCAACGCGTCCAACGCGCGCATCTTCGACCTCGTGCTGATCGACGAGGACGGCGACCCGGTGCCCGGCGTCGTCCACCAGATCGGCAGCGACGGCGGACTGCTGCCGCGCCCGGTGCCGGTGGACTTCGGTCCGGCCCTGCCGACGCTGACCGCGGCGCCCGCCGAGCGCTTCGACCTGCTGGTGGACTTCCGGCGGCTGGCCGGGCGCACCCTGCGGCTGGTCAACAAGGGCCCCAACCGGCCGGCGGGCGTGCCCGACCCGGCCGGTGACGTGCGCTACCCGGCCGTCCTGGAGTTCCGCGTCCGCAAGGCCGCGGAACCGGACGCCTTCGAACTGCCCCAGGTCCTGTCCGGCTCCTTCCGCCGCCTCACCCACGACATCCCGCACGGCCACCGGCTGATCCTGCTCACCCCGCCCGCGGCCAAGGGCGCCGGCGGCCACCCGGAGATCTGGGAGATGACCGAGGTCGCGGACACCGGCGGGTTGGCGCTCCCGGCCGACGGCATCGTGCAGATCACCGGTCCCGACGGCACCACGAAGACGTACCGGCGCACCGCGCGGACGTTCAACGACGGGCTGGGGTTCATCATCGGCGAGGGCAGCCACGAGCAGTGGAGCTTCCTCAACCTCGCGCCCATCGTGCACCCCATGCACATCCACCTGGCCGACTTCCAGCTCCTCGGCCGGGACGCCTACGACGTATCCGGCTTCGACCCCGCCGTGGGCGGCACCCGCACCCCGATCCGGTACGACGCGAGCACCGCGATCCCGCTCGCGCCCAACGAGCAGGGCAACAAGGACGTCTTCCGGGTCCCCGGCAGCCAGATGCTGCGGGTCATGGGCCGCTTCGACGGGGCGTACGGCAGGTTCATGTACCACTGCCATCTGCTGGAGCACGAGGACATGGGGATGATGCGCCCGTTCGTCGTCATGCCGCCCGAGGCCATGGTGTTCGACCACGGGGCGTCGCACGACGGCGGGCACGGAGGGCACACGGGCTGAGCCGACCGACCCGTGGACGGACCGGGGCCGAGCCCGGCCGGGCCGGTTCGGCCCCGGTACCGGCCTCGGCCACCGGTCCGGTCCGGTGGCCGCGTCCCGCCGGCGTCCGTCGCGGGCGCGGGATCACCGAATGGGCTCGCGTCGGCCGGTCCGGGCGGGCAGGATGCTGCCCGGGACGCCACCAAGCCGTCCCACCACCCGCCCGACCAGCGCGATCCGCCCGGAGGCCCGGATGACCGGTACCACGACCACGCCCTTCAGCGCCGCCGACCACAGGGCCCGCATGGAGCGCGCCACCCGCGCCGCGGCCGACGCCGGCCTCGCCGGGCTGCTCGTGGCACCCGGCCCGGACCTGGTGTGGCTGACCGGTTACACCCCCACCGCGATCACCGAGCGGCTCACCCTGCTGGTCCTCGCCCCCGGCCAGGATCCGGTGCTCGTCGTCCCCACCCTGGAGGCCCCGGACGCCGAGCACTCCGCCGCCGGCGAGGTGCTGACGCTGCGCGACTGGACCGACGGCAAGGACCCCTACGCCGTCACCGCCGACCTCCTCGACGGCCGCGGCCGGTACGGCATCAGCGACAACACCTGGGCGATGCACGTGCTGGGCCTCCAGCGCACCCTGCCGGACAGCTCCTACGCCGCCCTCACCGAGGCCCTGCCGATGCTGCGCGCCGTCAAGGACGCCGCCGAGGTGGAGCTGCTCGCGGCCGCCGGGGCCGCGGCCGACGCGGCGTTCGAGGAGATCCGCAAGATGCCCTTCGCCGGGCGCCGCGAGTCCGACGTCGGCCACGATCTCGCCGCGCTGCTGCGCCGCTTCGGCCACTCCCAGGTCGACTTCACCATCGTCGGCTCCGGACCCAACGGCGCCAACCCGCACCACGAGGTCGGCGACCGCGTCATCCGGCGCGGCGACATGGTCGTCCTCGACTTCGGCGGCCTGAAGGACGGCTACGGCTCCGACACCACGCGCACGGTGCACGTCGGCGAGCCCACCGAGGAGGAGCGCCGGGTCCACGACGTGGTGCGCGCCGCCCAGGAGGCCGGCTGCCAGGCGGTGCGGCCGGGTGCGGCCTGCCAGGACGTCGACCGCGCCGCCCGCGCGGTGATCACCGACGCCGGCTACGGCGAGTACTTCATCCACCGCACCGGACACGGCATCGGCGTCACCACGCACGAGCCGCCGTACATGATCGAGGGCGAGGAACTGCCGCTGGTGCCCGGGATGTGCTTCTCCGTGGAGCCCGGCATCTATCTGCCCGGCCGCTTCGGGGTGCGCATCGAGGACATCGTCACGGTGACCGAGGACGGCGGCCGCCGCCTCAACAACACCACCCGTGAGATGGTCATAGTGGACTGACGGGCCCCAGAAGGGCCGGTAGGCCAAGGCCACCCCGACGACACCGGAACGGCAACGCAGGACCCATGACCCAGGCACCGATCCCCACCCCGGACAGCGTCCGCGCACTGGTCCGTTCGCTGCTCAAGGACCGCGCGGAGGACACCGGGGGCGCGGACGCACCGGACGTCCGGCCCGTCCGGGAGGGCCATCCGTACACCTGGTGGGTCGGCGCCCGCCGGGTGCTGCGCCTCGCCCCCGACCGGGAGGCCTCCGCCCGCCGCCGCCGGGAACTGCGGCTACGCGCACTGGTCCGCCCGCACGTGCCGGTGGCCGTGCCCACCAGCGTGGCGCACGCCGACTGGGCGCCCGGTCTCGCCTGCACCCTCGACACCGTGGTGCCCGGCGGCACCGCCGAGGACCACGACGTCTCGGCGGCCGGGGAGGCGGACCTCGCCGGACTGCTCAACGGGCTGCGCGCGGTGCCGGCACGCCAGGCCGAGTCGCTCGGCGTGCCGCGGTCCGCGCCCCGCTCCCTGGAGGCGCTGCGCCGGATGGCCGTGCACGCGGCCGAACGGCTCGCCGCCGCCGACGAGTTCGACGCCGAGCGGATGCACCAGCTCACCCCGGCCGGCGCCGGCCAGCTGGCCACCAAGCCCGGTGCCGCCGTGCTCACCCACCACGGCCTGTCCGGCGAGCACGTGGTGGTCAGCGCGGACGGGCGGGTGCGCGGCATCCTGGACTGGACGCAGGCGGCGCTCGGCGACCCCGCCGAGGACATCGCCGGACTCGCCGTCGCCGTCGGCGCCCCGGCCGCCGTCCGCGCCGCCACCCTCGCCGGCTACGGCGCCCGCCCCTGTCTGCGCGGCCTGTGGCTCGCCCGCTGCGACACCGTCCTGCGGCTCACCGAACACCTCGACGGCCGCGCCACCGGCTCCCTGTCCCTGCTGCGCACCCAGCTGCGCCGGGCCTGGGAGCCGATCCTGCTGGAGCGGGTGACGGACTTCAAGACGGCCGGCGAGGAGCCCTGACCGGGCCCTCCCGAACCGCCGCGGCCCCGTACGTCCCGCCCGCCGTCACCCGTCCGGCCCACCGGTCCGCCACCGCCCGCGTGCCGCGAGGCCCCGCCGCTCAGCGCCCGGGCGCGGTACGGGCCGGCCCGCGGCGCTCCGCCGCCTGTGGCCCCCGCCCCGCCGCTCACCATACTGGGAGGGAACGGACAGATCGCCCGCCCGGCTCGCGGAGGTGCGAGGATGCGCGACGACGCCGAGAACGACGAGGAAGCCGTCGAGGAGCCCGAGGAGCCCGAGGAGTACGACGAGGAAGCCGTCGAGGAGCCCGAGGCGGACGACGAGGACGCGACCGGGGAACCCGACGGGGACGCCGGACCCGAGTGGTACGACGAGGACGCCGGGGAAGCCGGCGCGTACGTCGCGGCGGCGCCGCCGCGCACCCGGGCCGACGCGGAGCCCGATGTCTTCCTGGACGTCCCGCAGCTGAGGGTCGACGAGATCGACCTGGACGTGGAGGACCTGCGCGCCCACGTCTCGCTCCAGGCCGAGGTGCTGGACCTGCTGAGGCTGAACGTGGGGGCCGACGTCTCCCTCGGGCGGGTGCACCTGGGCATCTCGGGCGTGGAGGCACAGGCCCAGCTCCGGGTACGGCTCGACAACGTCGCGCTGATCATCAACCGGGTGCTCACCACCCTCGACCGCAACCCGCAGATCCTGGAGGAACTGGCGGGCGGGCTCGGGTCGGCGGTACGGGACGTCGGCGGCGGCGCCCGGCAGGCCGTCGGCGAACTCGGCAGCGGGGCGGGCCGGGCCGTCGAGGAGGTCGGCCACGGCGCCGGGTACGCCGTGCGGGACATCGGACGCGGGGCCGGGGACGCGGTCGAGTACGTGGGCCGGGGCGCGGGCTCCGCGGTGGACGAGGTCGGCCGCGGCGCCGGGCACGCCGTACGGGACGTGGGGGAGGGCGCGGGCGCGGCCGTCGAGGACGTCGGCGGCGGGGCGGGGCGTGCGGTGGAGGACGTCGGCGGCGGGGCGGGGCGGGTGGTCGAGGACGTCGGTGAGGGGGCCGGACGGGTGGTGGAGGACGTCGGCGAGGGGGCGGGCCGGGTCGTGAGCGGCGCCGGAGAGGGCGCGGCCGGCGCGGTGCGGGAGACCGGCCGGGTCGCGAGGGGGGCCGGGGAGGCCGTGGGCGAGGCGGGGACCACCGTGCGGCGGGCCGCGGGCACCGCCGAGGACGCCGTCGAGGCTGCGCCGGCGGCCGCACGGAGCGCCACCGCGGCGGAGCGCGGCGCGGCCCGCCGGACGGCCACGTCGGCGGCGCGCCGGGCCGCCCGGCGGGGCGACCGCACCGAGGCCGGCCGCACCGAACCCGGCCGTACCGCCCGGGCCCGGCGGACCCGCGACGAGGACGGCGCGGACGAGGACCCGGCCCCGCCCCGCAGGCGGCGCACCGCGCGACGGCGGGAGGAGCCGCCGTGAACGGCCGGGATCCCCGTCACCGGGGCGGCGGACCGCTCCCCGCCCGCGCGCGGCGCCGCCCGGCCGCCGCGCCCGGACATCTCGTTCGAGGCGACCGTCCGCGGTGACCGGCTCCGCTTCGAGGACGAGCCCCGGACGGCCGTCGGCTTCCCCGGCACCGGCGAACGGGAGTCGTCGTCCCGCAGCGAGCGGACCAATCTCCCGGACAGGGTCGCCGCCGGCCGGGAGTACCGCGGCGTCCGCGTCCGCTACCGCCTCGCCACCCGGCTGGTCCGCCCGCCGGGCCCCGGGAGCCCGGCATGAGCCGAACGAGAGACCCTAGGGCTGGGCGAGCACCACGCAGGACTCACCGGGGAGGTGGAGCAGTCCGTCCGGCCCCGGGGCCGCCACCGGTTCCCACGCGGCGAGGACCAGGGCGGGGCGGGCGCCCAGCGGGATGGCGGCCGGGTCCTTGCCCAGGTTGACGGCGACCCGGACGTCCCCGCGCCGGAAGGCCAGCCAGCGGGCCTCCTCGTCGTAGGCCACCTTGGTGTCGGCGAGGTCGGGATCGGTGAGGTCCGGCTGCTCGCGGCGCAGTGCGATCAGCCGCCGGTACCAGTCCAGCACCCGGGCGTGCGGCGGGCGCCGGGGCTCCGACCAGTCCAGGCAGGACCGCTCCCGGGTCGCCGGGTCCTGCGGGTCCGGTACGTCCTCCTCGGCCCACCCGTGCGCCGCGAACTCCCGCCGCCTGCCCCGCCGTACCGCCTCGGCCAGGTCGGGATCGGTGTGGTCGGTGAAGAACTGCCAGGGCGTGCCGGCCGCCCACTCCTCGCCCATGAACAGCATCGGGGTGAACGGCGCGGTCAGCACGAGCGTCGCGGCGCACGCCAGCAGGCCGGGGGAGAGGTGGGCGGAGAGCCGGTCGCCCTGGGCGCGGTTGCCGACCTGGTCGTGGGTCTGGCTGTAGCCGAGCAGCCGGTGCCCGGCCACCCGCGCCCGGTCCAGCGGACGCCCGTGGTGCCGGCCCCGGAAGCTGGAGTAGGTGCCGTCGTGGAAGTAGCCCCCGGCGAGCGTCTTGGCCAGCGCGGCGAAGGGGGCCCGCGCGAAGTCCGCGTAGTAGCCCTGGGACTCGCCGGTCAGCGCGGTGTGCAGGGCGTGGTGGAAGTCGTCGTTCCACTGCGCGTGCAGCCCGAGCCCGTGCTCCGCGCGCGGGGTGATGAACCGGGGGTTGTTGAGGTCGGACTCGGCGATCAGCGACAGCGGCCGGCCCAGCTCGGCCGCGAGGCCGTCCACCGCGGCGGACAGCTCCTCCAGGAAGTGGCGGGCGCGGGTGTCGTACAGCGCGTGCACCGCGTCCAGGCGCAGCCCGTCCAGCCGGTAGTCCCGCAGCCACGCCAGCGCGCTGCCGATCAGGAACGCGCGCACCTCGTCCGAGCCGGGCGCGTCCAGGTTCACCGCCGCGCCCCACGGGGTGGTGTACGCGTCCGTGAAGTACGGCCCGAAACGCGGGAGATGGTTCCCGGAGGGCCCCAGGTGGTTGTGCACGACGTCCAGGATCACGCCCAGGCCCAGCTCGTGCGCCCGGTCCACGAACCGCTTCAGCGCCTCGGGGCCGCCGTACGGCTCGTGCACCGCCCACGGCGACACCCCCTCGTACCCCCAGCCGTGCCGCCCCGGGAACGGGCACAGAGGCATCAACTCGACGTGCGTGACGTCCAGTTCGGCCAGGTGGTCCAGACGGGCGGCGGCCGCGTCCAGGGTGCCCTCGGGGGTGTACGTGCCCACGTGCAGCTCGTAGAGCACCGCGCCCGGCAGCGCCCGCCCCGGCCAGTCGGCACGCCAGGCGTACCGCTCGTGCTCCACGACCGCGCTGAGCCCGTCCGGGCCGTCCGGCTGGCGGCGCGAGCGCGGGTCGGGCAGCACCGGACCGTCGTCCAGCGCGAACCCGTAGCGCGCGCCGTCGCCCGCCTCCGCCTCCCCCCTCCACCAGCCCGCCCGCTCGGGATCGCGCTCCAACGGGTGCGCCACGCCCTCGCACTGGAGCGTCACTCGGTCTGCCTGCGGTGCCCACACCTCGAACTGCACGGACGGTTCCCCTTCGTCTGCTCACCGTGATGTCCCGCGTCCCCATCGTGCCGTCCGGACGATCAATCCGCTTTCGAATCGGGGCCTTTCCCTCCAGGTGTCGTGGAACGTTTCCCGGCGGGCCGTGCGGAAGTGGCCGCGCGCGGGCGCCGGTTGCCCGCTTTCTGGACACCCGACGTCCGCTGACCGACAATCACAGGCGTGACGTCGTCCTTCGAGTTCTCCACCTCCTCCGCGCCCGTACCGGCGTCCGCGCGGCTGTCCGACGCGGAGCGGGAGAGGGCGCTGGAGGTGCTGCGGGACGGGGTCGCCAAGGGCCGGCTGTCGCACGACACGTTCGTGCGCCGCATGGAACTGGTGCTCGGCGCGCGCCATGCCGACGAGATCGCCGTCCTCGTCGCCGACCTGCCCCGCGAGAACCGTTTCTCCCGCGCGCTGTTCGGCAGCGTCGAGGCGGTCTCCGGCTTCACGGTACGACTGCGCCGCGCCTGGCAGGCCGAGCGGCTGCCCAAGCTGCTGCTGCCCGGGCCGGAGCACCTGCGTCCGCTGCGCATCGGCCGCGACCCGGGCAACGGGCTGCGGCTGACCCACGAGACCGTCTCCCGGGTGCACGCCGAACTCAGCCACCAGGGCGGTCTGTGGGTCCTCAGGGATCTCGGCTCCACCAACGGCACCACCGTCAACGGCCGCCGGGTCATCGGCGCCATCGTGGTCCGCGAGGGCGACCAGGTCGCCTTCGGACGGGTGGCGTACCGGCTGGCGGTGAGCTGAGCACCCGTGCCGGCGTCCGGCCGCGGTGGTGCGAACGGGTGACTCGCCCTGCGGCACGCGGGGCGTCCTGCCGATGCAACGGGCATGACGTATCTCACCAGAGCGACAGCGACCGCCGGCGCCGTCCTGGCGGTCGCCGGCCTCCTCGCCGCGGGCCCAGCCCGGGCGGTGTCCCACCCCTACGGCAACCGGTTGCACCTCACGGTCACCCGGGACGGCGCCCGGGCCGGCGGCGCGCACGACGTGCTGCTGCGCTGCGCCCCGCCCCAGGGCCACCCGTACGCGGCCGAGGCCTGCGCCGAACTGACGGCGGCCCGCGGCGACATCGACCGCCTCCCGGTCCGCAAGGTCTTCTGCCCGCGGATCTACTCCCCGGTCACCGCCACGGCGCGCGGCCGCTGGAACGGACGGACCGTCGACTTCCGCAGGACGTACACCAACTCCTGCGAACTGCGGGCGCGCACGGGTGCCGTCTTCGCCCTGGGGGACTGACCGGCGGCCTACCGCTCCGCCTGCTCCCGGGCCTGCTGGGCCGCCAGCAGCACCGTGCGGGACTGGTGCTCCACCTGGTGGTCCAGCGGCACCCAGCGGGCCCGGAAGCGCTCTCCGAAGGACTCCGACCAGGCGGCGACGAGCCGTTCCAGGCGCGGCGCCGCCCGGTCGTCGCTCTCCCGCAGCACCCGCAGCAGCATCGCGGCCGCCCGCAGCGGCAGCCGCCGCCCGAAGGCGTCCACGCTGCCCACGTACGCCATCGTCGTGCCGGCCGGCGGGGTGTGGATCCAGTCCTCGGCCAGGCCCGGGATCAGCTCCAGCGCCCACCGGGCGGCCCGCAGCAGCGGCCCGTCCGCGCCGTCCAGGCGGGGCAGCGCCTCGGCGAGCACCCGCTCCACCTCCCGCGCGTCCCGCAGCAGCCGCTGGGCCAGCCGCCGCATCGCCGCCGCGGGCGCCGGGTGCGGCGCGGGGTCGTCCACCAGATCGCTGGCCCACATCGGCACCTCCACCACGGCGGTCAGCCCGCCGTAGCGATGGGCGTGGTACCAGGTGCTGTGGCGGGCGTCGTCCGGCATGCTCGGGTAGGCGGCGCCCGTCTCCGGCCCCGGCATCACATGCACCCCCGGCCCCGAGGCCGGCCAGCCCGCCGCGTCCGAGGCGCCCGTCTCCACCGGGATGTGCAGCTGCGCCGCCGATTTGGCGAACGGTTCGGCGAGGCCGGGCACGTCCTTGGTCAACTGCACCCAGCTGCCGCCCAGATCGGTGCCGTGCAAGGTCACCTGGAGGTAGGGGCGCAGCTCGTCTATCACTCCGGTCAGGGCGCGGGTCTCGGGCGGCAGCCGGTCCGGGGGCAGCACGGACGGCGACCATTCCGGCTGCTCCGCGCCGGTGGGCCGGTAGAAGCCGAGGTGGTAGTCGAGCAGGCTGCGTGGGGCCGGGGTGACGTGCAGGGCGGCGCCGTCCGGGTCCGCGCAGAGCAGGAAGTGCCAGGAGGTTCCGGCACGCAATTCCCGCTCGGCGAGCACCCGCCGGGCCAGCGCCCGCAGGGTGGAGCCGCCGGCCGGTTCGTTGGCGTGGGCGCCCGCCACCACCAGCACCGCCCGCGGCGCGTGGCCGATCGACAGCAGGTGCAGCGGTCGCCCCGCCCGGGAGAGGCCCACCTGCCGCAGCGCGCACAGCCCGGGTTCCCGGGCGGCCAACGCCTGTGCGTCGGCGACCAGTTCGGGAACGCTTGGGTAGCGCAGCTCCGGCAGAAGACTCACCCCCGTTTGGCCCCACCCGGCTTCGCCCTCCCAGTCCCGCACGGCACGGGGTGGCTGTCAAGCGTCCGGCGGGATGCCCCGCGGGCAAGCGGCAACCGGAGCACGGGCCACCGGATCCGCCGTGCTCACCGCTGGTGCAGCCCACGCCCCGCGAGCGTCAGGAACACCTCGCCCACCGCCTCGGAGAGCGTCGGGTGCGGGTGGACGTGCCGGGCCACGTCGGCGGGTTCGGCGTCCCAGCCGACGATCAGCTGTCCCTCCGCGACCATCTCCGACACGTGGGGGCCGACCAGGTGCACTCCGAGCACCCGCCCGCCGCCGGCCTCCGCCACCACCTTCACCATCCCGCCCCGGCCGTGCACCATCCCCTTGGCCACGGCGGTCAGCGGCATGGTGTTGACCTCCACCTCGTGCCCCCGCGCCCGCGCCTCCTCCTCGCCCAGGCCCACGGAGGCGGTCTGCGGCGAGGAGTACGTCACCCGGGGCACGGCCGCGTAGTCGACCGGCGCCGGCCGCAGCCCGGCGAGGCTCTCGGCCACCACCAGCGCCTCCGCGAACGAGGCGTGCGCGAGGCCGAGCGAGGGCGGCGGCAGCAGATCGCCGACGACATGGATGCCCGGCACGGCCGTCTCCAGCCGGTCCCAGTCGGCCGGTACGACGAATCCGCGCGTGTCCGCCGCGAGGCCCGCGGCGGCCAGGTCCAGGCCCTCGGTGACCGGCACCCGGCCGACCGCCACCAGCAGCCGCTCGGCGGTCAGCGTCCGGGTCTCGCCGCGCGCGGTGCGCACCCGGGCCCGGACCCCGCCGTCCAGCACCTCCGCGTCCAGCAGCCGGGCCCCCGCCTGCACGTCGATGCCGCGCCTGCGCAGCCCGCGCGTCAGATGCCGGCTCACGTCCGCGTCCTCCAGCGGCACGATCCGCTCGGCCGCCTCGACCAGGGCGACCTCCGCGCCCATCGACCGGTGGAAGGAGGCGTACTCCACCCCGATCGCGCCCCCGCCGAGCACCAGGACGGAGCCCGGCAGCCCCGGCGCGAACAGTGCGTCGTCACTGGTCACCACCCGGCTCCCGTCCGGCACGAGCCCGGGGAGCGTGCGCGGGCGCGAACCGGTGGCGAGGACGATGCCCCGGCGTGCGGTGAGCCGGTACGCGCCGGGCGCGGCAGCCGGAGCCTCCGGCCGTCCCGCGCCCTCCACCTCCACCGTGCGCGGGCCCGTCAGCCGGGCGCTGCCCCGCACCACCCGCACGCCCGCGTGCTCCAGGTGCGCCGCCACCCCCTTGTGGTTGCGCTGCACGATGTCGTCGCGGGTGGCCACCAGTGCCGTCCAGTCCACGTCGTCCAGCGTGGCCTTCACCCCCCACCGCTCCCGGGCCTCGGCGATGCCGTCGACCAGTTCGGCGGCGTGCAGCATCGCCTTGCTCGGGATGCAGCCGCGGTGCAGACAGGTGCCGCCCAGCTTGTCGCGCTCCACGAGGACGACGTCCAGGCCGAGGGCGGCGGCGCGCAGGGCGGTGCCGTAGCCGCCCGTGCCACCGCCGACGACGATCACATCCGCTGTGTCCATGCTCATGGTCACCACCCTGCGGCCGTCCCTTGCCATGCGTCCAAGGCAATGTTCTTGTGGAATCCATGCAGAACGCTCATGGGAGGGCGGGGAGTTGAGCCTGCGGCAGATGGAGTACTTCGTGACGGTCGTCCAGGAGGCGTCCTTCACGCGCGCGGCGGACGCCCTGCACGTCACCCAGCCCGCCCTCTCGCACCAGATCAAGGCGCTGGAGAAGGCGGTCGGCGGGGCGCTGCTGGAGCGGCTGCCCCGGGGCGTGCGGCTCACCCCGATGGGCCGCGCCTTCCTTCCGCACGCCGAACTCGCCGTCCGCAGCGCCGCGCAGGCCCGTCGCGCGGCCCGCGCCGCCGCCGGGGCCGAGGGCGGCGAACTGCACGTCGCCGCCCTGCACTCCATCGCCGTCGGCGCCCTGCCCGACGTGTTCGCCCGCTGGCGCACCGCCCATCCGAGGGTCCTGCTGCGGCTGCACGAGTACGCCACGTCGGAGGCGCTGGAGGAGGCCGTGCGGCGCGGTACCGCCGACCTCGCCGTGGGCCCCGAGCCCGTCGAGCCGCCCGGGACCGTGGTGCCGATCGGGGCGGAGGAGATCGTCCTGGTGGTGCCGTTCGACGACCGGCTGGCGGGGCGCACGACGGTGACGCTGCCCGAACTCGCGGACCGTTCCTGGGTCCGCTGCGCGATGGAACCCGTGGTGCACGGCGCGCGCTTCCTCGACTGGGCCTGCGGGCAGGCCGGGTTCACGCCCCGGACGGCGGTGTGGACCGAGCAGGCGTCCACGGCGGTACGGATGGCGGCCGCCGGGGTCGGGGTGTGCGCCGCGGCCTCCCACATCGTGCGCGGCGCGGTCGGCGAGGACTGCGTCGTGCTCACGCCCGACCCGGTCTGGCGGCGCCCGCTCGCCGTCTACGCGCGGGTGCCGCCCACCGGGGCCGCCGAGGCCTTCGTCGCGTTGCTGCGGGCCGTCTGGCCCAGCGTGAGCGGGCTTCCGCAGCGGTCCGGCCCCGCGTGATCCAGGCCGGCGGCGCGACCGTCCGGGCACAGCGAGCCCGGCGGTGACGGCCGGGGCGCCGGTCCGGGCGTCCGTGGGCGCACGCGTGGCTCCGGCCGTCCGCGCGCGGTGTGCCGGTCGCCCGGCGAGCGGCGGTCAGCCCAGGGCGAGCCACCGGATGCCGAGTTGTCCGACCCGGGCGCTCTCCGTCTCGTCCAGCGGCTCGCGGCCGGTGGCCTTGCGCAGGAAACGCGCCCGGCTCCAGCCCAGTGTCCCGGTGGCGGCCGCCTGCTCCGGGCCGAGGAGCAGTTCCAGCACGGCGTCGCCGGCCGACGGGGTGAGCCAGGGCGCACGGCCGAGTGCGTCGGCCAGGTCGAGGCCGTGGACGGCGACCTCGACGACCCGGGTGAGCAGGAACTCCGACAGGAGCATGGCGTCACCGTGACGCGTCCGCACGGTGCGGCCGGGCGGCTGGTCCCGGCACAGCCGGTCGACACGTCGCCAGGTCGCGGTGAAGTCCGCGGCGATGTCACCGCCGTCGGCCGGCTGCGCCGCCCGGTCCCGGGCCAGGGCGATCCGCGCGCCGTTGGCCCGGGCCGAGAAGCGGTCGTCCGGGCGGTAGTACTCCGCCGCGGAGATCCGGGCCGCGTCCGGGGCGGGCGCGTCGAGCATGCCCGGCAGCCAGTCGATCACGACGCAGATGTGCCCCAGCAGGTCGCGCACGGTCCAGGGGACGCAGCGTGTGGACAGGCCCCACTCCGCCTCGGACAGTCCTGACACCGCGTCGCCCAGCGCCGTCGATTCCCGGCGGAACGCTTCGAGCACAGGTTCGTGATCCATGCCGGTGACCCTACCGACCGGGTGCGGTCGGGCACCCGGTGGTGATCGAGGACCGGACGGCGCGGACGCGTGCGCCGCGCCGCGTCGGCGGGTCAGTCCGCCGTGCTCCGTTCCAGCAGCGCGACCGGCAGGGGCGCGAACAGGTCGGCCGCCCGGACACGGCCGGTGAACTCGCGCTCGGGGTGCAGGACGTCGGTCCAGCGGCCGGGGGGCAGGGGCAGCAGGGTGTCCCGCCAGCCGCCCGACTCGGCGAGCCGCAGCGAGAGGCGGGTGACGGCCGTGATCACCTCGCCGGAGCGGGTGAACGCCGTGCAGTGCTCCGCCGCGGGGCCCTCGGCGGGCAGCGGGGTGTGGGAGGCGGCGGGGCCGAAGGCGTCGGGGCGGCGGGCGCGCAGCCGCAGCGCGGCGGCGGTCAGCGCGTTCTTCTCGCCGGGTGACACGGGCGGGAAGGCGGCCGGGCGCCGGTTGTCCGGGTCCACCAGGGCCCGGAACTCGCCCTCGGCGCCCTGGTAGACGTCCGGGACCCCCGGCATCGTCAGATGGACCAGGGCGGTGCCGAGGACGTTGGCGCGGATGTGCGGCTCCAGGGCCTTGCGGAAGGCGGCCACGCGGTCGCCGGGCGGCCCGCACGGACCGGCCGCGACGAAGGCGGCCACCGCCTCCTCGTACGGCGCCTCCCGCTCGGTCCAGCTGGTGTACATGCCCGCCTCGCGCACATGCTTCAGCAGGGCCTCGCGCACCCGCTCCTCCTCGGCGGGCCCCAGCCCGAACACCGTCTGCCAGGCCGCCCAGACCAGCTGCCCGTCGGGCACGCCCTCCTGCCCCCGGGTCACCTCGGCCACCAGCTCCGCCCAGCGGGACGGGCATTCGGTGAGCACCGCGAGGGCCGCGCGGACGTCGGCACTGCGCTTGGTGTCGTGCGTGGTGACCGCCGTACCGGTGAGCGGCCAGTCGCGCTGCACCCGTGCGCAGTAGGCGTGGAACTCGCGCGGGGACACCCCCGGCCGGCCCGGGTCACCGCCCACCTCGGTCGCCGACAGCAGCGGCACGTAGCGGTAGAAGGCCGTGTCCTCCACCGACTTGGCGCGCAGCGCGGAGGCGGTCTGCGCGAACCGGGTGCGCAGCTCCACCCGGTCGGCGTGGTCCGGCGCGGCCGGGTCGCCGGGCGGCTCGACCAGCAGCCGGCGCACGATGTCGACGGCCGCCGCCTCCTCCGGCACCACGAAGGCGAGCCGGGCCTCCTCGGCGGCCTCCTCGGTGATCGCGAGGGCCGCGTCGCCGGACGCGTAGGGCCGGTAGACCCGCATGCGGACCAGCAGCTCCTCCAGGGCCGTGCGCAGCGCCCAGGGCGCCCGGTCGCGCAGCGCCAGGTCCGGCGAGGTGGCGCACAGCCGGGCGGCGACCCGGGTGAGCCGGTCGGTCTCGGTGGCGAGTTCGTGTGTGAGCACCTTGTAGGCGGCCCGCCGTACCGTGGCGTCCCACACCCCGCCGCGGTCCGGCTGCGGAGCCGCGAAGTCCCGGTACTCGGCGAGGAGTTCCACCGCGCCGTCCGGGTCCGTGAACAGGCCGTCGACCTGGCGCAGGGCGTCGTAGCCGGTGGTGCCCGCGACCGGCCAGGAGGGGGGCAGGTGTTCGCCGTCGGCGAGGATCTTCTCCACCACCGTCCAGCGCCCGCCGGTCGCCTCGTGCAGCCGCGCGAGATAGCCGTCGGGGTCGGCGAGGCCGTCCGGGTGGTCCACGCGCAGCCCGTCCACCACGCCCTCCGTCAGCAGCTGGAGGACCTTGCCGTGGGTGGCCTCGAACACCTCGGGGTCCTCCACCCGCACCCCGATCAGCTCCGAGATGCTGAAGAACCGCCGGTAGTTCAGCTCCGTGCGGGCCAGCCGCCACCACACCGGGCGGTACCACTGGGCGTCCAGCAGCTCGGGCAGCGGCAGCCGCGCGGTGCCGGCGCGCAGCGGCAGCACGTGGTCGTGGCAGCGCAGGACGTCGCCGTCGACGGTCAGGTGCTCCAGCTGCGTGCCGAGCGGTCCGCCCAGCACCGGCAGCAGCACCCGCCCGTCCCCGGCCGCCCAGTCGATGTCGAACCAGCGCGCGTACGGCGACCGCGGCCCCTCGCGCAGCACCTCCCACAGGGCCTGGTTGTGCCGGGGCGCCAGCGCCATGTGGTTGGGCACGATGTCCAGCACCAGGCCCAGACCGTGCTCCCGGGCGGTACCGGACAGCGCCCGCAGCCCCTCCTCCCCGCCGAGTTCCGCGCGCACCCGGGAGTGGTCCACGACGTCGTAGCCGTGCGTGGAGCCCGGTACGGCCTCCAGGACCGGTGACAGGTGCAGGTGCGACACGCCGAGCGAGGCGAGGTACGGGACGGCCGCCGCGGCGGCGGAGAACGGGAAGGCGGGCTGGAGCTGGAGCCGGTAGGTGGCCGTGGGCACCTCCGGTCCGGGTCGCGCTGAGGTCATGGGTACCTAGGTACCCATCCCGCCTTCCCTGTCACCGCCGCCGGGCCGACCGGCGGATCGGGTCGCCCGCTCGGGCTACCCCGGGCGCCGCAGCACCGTGAGGCTGCGGTCCGTCAGCCGCAGCCGGTCGCCCGCCCCCGCCTTCGCCCCCGAGCCTGGCGGCACCCCCTGCGGCCGGGCCGTGTCCACCACCACCTGCCACTGCCGGCCGTGGTTCACCGGCACCAGGAAGTCCAGCGGCTGCGGGGAGGCGTTGAACATCAGCAGGAAGGAGTCGTCGGTGATCCGCTCGCCGCGCGGCCCCGGCTCGGAGATCGCGTTGCCGTTGAGGAACACCGTGAGCGCCAAGGCCCGCGCCGACTGCCAGTCCCGCTGGGTCATCTCCTCGCCCTCGGGGGTGAACCAGGCGATGTCGGACAGCTCGTCGTGGGTGCCCTCGACCGGACGGCCGTGGAAGAAGCGGCGCCGGCGCAGCACCGGGTGGTCGCGCCGCAGCCACACCATCGTGCGCCAGAACTCCAGCAGCTCGCCGCCGTCTTCCGGCCAGTCGAGCCAGCTCAGCTCGTTGTCCTGGCAGTAGGCGTTGTTGTTGCCGCGCTGGGTGCGGGCGAACTCGTCGCCGTGGCTGATCATCGGCACGCCCTGGGACAGCATCAGCGTGGCCGCGAAGTTCCGCATCTGCCGGGCGCGCAGCGCCAGGACGGCGGGATCGTCGGTGTCGCCCTCCGTCCCGCAGTTCCAGGACCGGTTGTGGCTCTCGCCGTCCCGGTTGTCCTCGCCGTTGGCCTCGTTGTGCTTGTCGTCGTACGACACCAGGTCGTGCAGGGTGAAGCCGTCGTGGCAGGTGACGAAGTTGATGGAGGCGAGCGGGCGGCGGCCGTCGTCCTGGTAGAGGTCGGAGGAGCCGGTCAGCCGGGAGGCGAACTCCCCGAGCGTGCGCGGCTCGCCCCGCCACAGGTCCCGCACCGTGTCCCGGTACTTGCCGTTCCACTCCGTCCACAGCGGCGGGAAGTTGCCCACCTGGTAGCCGCCCTCGCCCACGTCCCAGGGCTCGGCGATCAGCTTCACCTGGGAGACCACCGGGTCCTGCTGCACCAGGTCGAAGAACGAGGACAGCCGGTCCACCTCGTGGAACTGCCGGGCCAGGGTGGCGGCGAGGTCGAAGCGGAAGCCGTCGACGTGCATCTCGGTGACCCAGTAGCGCAGCGAGTCCATGATCATCTGGAGCACGTGCGGGGACCGCATCAGCAGCGAGTTCCCGGTGCCCGTGGTGTCCGTGTAGTAGCGGGGGTCGTCCGCCAGCCGGTAGTACGACGGGTTGTCGATGCCCTTGAACGACAGGGTGGGGCCCAGGTGGTTGCCCTCGGCGGTGTGGTTGTAGACGACGTCCAGGATGACCTCGATCCCGGCCTCGTGCAGGGCGCGGACCGCCGACTTGAACTCCAGCACCTGCTGGCCGCGGTCGCCCCAGGAGGCGTACGCGTTGTGCGGGGCGAAGAAGCCGATGGTGTTGTAGCCCCAGTAGTTGCTCAGGCCCAGGTCCACCAGCCGGTGGTCGTTCACGAACTGGTGCACGGGCATCAGTTCGAGGGCCGTCACGCCCAGCTTGGTCAGGTGTTCGATCAGTGCCGGGTGGGCGAGCCCCGCGTACGTGCCGCGCAGCTCCTCCGGGATGTCCGGGTGACGCATGGTCAGGCCCTTGACGTGCGCCTCGTAGATCACCGTGTGGTGGTACTCGGTGCGCGGCGGCCGGTCGTCGCCCCAGTCGAAGTACGGGTTGATCACCACCGAGGACATGGTGTGCGGCGCCGAGTCCAGGTCGTTGCGCCGCTCGGGCGCGTCGAAGTGGTGGCCGTACACCTCCTCGCCCCAGCGGATGCGGCCGCCGATCGCCTTCGCGTACGGGTCGAGCAGCAGCTTCGCCGAGTTGCAGCGCAGCCCGCGCCCGGGGTCGTACGGGCCGTGCACCCGGAAGCCGTACCGCTGCCCGGGCATCACCCCCGGCACGTACGCGTGCCGCACGAACGCGTCGCTCTCGCGCAGTTCCACCGCCGTCTCCGAGCCGTCGTCGTGCAGCAGACACAGCTCTACTCGATCCGCGGCCTCCGTGAAGACCGCGAAGTTGGTACCGGCGCCGTCATAGGTGGCGCCGAGCGGATATGCCTCTCCAGGCCAGACCTGCATGGACACGACTCTCCCAGCTGTGCGGCCCGTCCGGGCCGCGTTGCGCCACGAGTCCCCCTGACGGCAGGAAGTCTCCCCGAAAACGGGAACGGGTGTGAGGGGCGCGGCCGGACCGGGTGGGGCAGGGCGGGGCGCGCCGGGAGCGGGGGCCGTGGGCGGGCACGGCACATCGGCGGCCGGGGGCGCCGGTGGCCCGGCCGGGTGCGCCCCGGGAGCCCCCGCTATGAAACCGCTCACTCCCGGTGCCCCGCCGGGGCGGAACGGCCCGGAAACCCCAAGCAGTTGAGCGAAGCAGCCGGGGGACCGACCTGTCCATCCGGCTGCAGCGCGCGGTGCTACCGGAGTACCCTTCCTTGATCGTTGAGACGGGAGAGGCCCGGAAGTGGAAGGCGGTGCACGGGTGGGCTCGGGAGGGCTGGAGCTGCCCCCTGGTGACGAGGGTCACGAGGGGAACTCCGCGGACGTCCCGCCCGGCGCGGTGTCGCTGGCACGGCCGATGGACGCGGGTTCCATCGGACCGGAGCTGGACTGGGACGCCGACGCCTGGCACGAGGTGCGCACCCGCGCCCAGCGGGCCGGCCGGGCCTACATCTGGCTGAACCTGGTGGAGCAGCGGCTGCGGTCGGTCGTCGCGGCCGTCCTGCGGCCGGTCTACGAGCCCGTGCACGGCGATGAGTGGGTGGTCGCCGCCGCCGGACCGGCCGGGCAGGAGTGGGTGCAGCGCGCGGTCGCCGTCCGCGAGGTCAGCCGCCGCAAGGGCTACCTGCTCGACCCGGCCGACGACAACGTGCTCAGTTTCCTGACGCTGCCGCAGCTGCGCGAACTGATGGTGCAGCACTGGCCCTGCTTCGAGCCGTACTTCGACGAGCGCCGCGACCTCGAACTCGCCCTGGACGAGCTGGAGGTGACCCGCAACGTCGTCTCCCGCAACCGGGCCCTGTCCGAGGCGGTGCTCGGCCAGGCGGAGCGCGCCTCGGCCCGGCTCCTGGAGATGCTCGGCGCGGGCGGCGACGTGCCCTCCGCGCGCCGGCTGCCGGTCGACGCGGTGGAGGACCTGGTCGGCGACCGGTACGCGGACGTGGTCGCCGTGCACTCCGACCGGGTGCGGCTGATGCGCCAGTTCCCGGCCGAGGACATCTTCGGCGGCGCCCGGCGCCTCGACGCCATCGGCATCGGCCTCAACCTGCTGGTGCAGAACTTCTCCGGGCGGCGCCTGGTCCGGCTCGCCGAGTCCGGCTGCCGGGTGCGGCTGCTCTTCCTCAACCCCGCCTCCAGCTCGGTCAAACGCCGCGAGCGCGAACTCGGCATGAAGCGCGGCGAACTCAGCCGCTCGGTCGAGATGAACATCCTGCACATGCGCCGGGTGCGCTCCCGGCTGCGCGACCCGGGCGCCTTCGAGATCCAGGTCTACGACGAGACGCCCCGCTTCACCGCCTACCTGGTGGACGGCGACGGTGCCGACGGCGTCGCCGTGGTGCAGTCCTATCTGCGCGGGGCGCGCGGCATGGAGTCCCCCGTGCTGGTGCTGCGCAACGGCAGCCGCCTGGTCAAGTCGGACGACGAGGGCGAAGCCGGGCTGTTCCCGACATACCGTGAGGAATTCGAGCTGGCCTGGGCCGATTCGCGCCCGGTGTCCTGAACCGTCCCCGGCGAGAAGCGGAACGCGGTCCTCTGGTTGTCAGTGGCGCGTGCGAAGGTGGAGACCACTGGGGGAACGCACCGTCAAGAAGGGGGGCCACCCATGGGCTGGCACCGGGAGCTGCTGATCGGTTTCGACCTGGAGACGACCGGCACGGATCCGCGCGAGGCGCGCATCGTCAGCGGCGCGGTGATCGAGGTCAGGGCCGGCGAACGGCTGGGACACCGGGAGTGGCTGGCCGACCCGGGCGTGGAGATCCCGGCCGACGCGGTCGCCGTGCACGGCATCAGCAACGAACGCGCGGCGGCCGAGGGCGAACCGGCCGACCGGGTGGCCGACGCCATCGCCCGCGCCCTGGTGTCCTACTGGACGGCGGGCGTCCCCGTCGTCGCCTACAACGCGGCCTTCGACCTGACCCTGCTCTCCGCCGAACTGCGCCGCCACGGACTGCCGTCGCTCTCCGACCGCCTCGGCGGCATCGCCCCGGCCCCCGTCGTGGACCCGTACACGATCGACCGCTGGGCCGACCGCTACCGCCGCCGCAAGCGGAACCTGGAGGCGGTGTGCGCCGAGTACGGCGTCGTCCTGGACGCGGCGCACAACGCCTCGGCCGACGCCCTCGCCGCGGCCCGCCTGGCCACCGCGATAGCCGACCGCCACCCGAAGATCGCCGCCCTCGGCCCCGCGGAACTGCACCGCAGGCAGATCGAGTGGTACGCGCAGTGGGCGGCGGACTTCCAGGCCTTCCTGCGCCGCAAGGGGGACGCGGCGGCGGTGGTGGACGGCGCGTGGCCGCTGCGGGAGCTGTCGCCCGAGGCGGTGTGACGGGGCGTCCGCGGGGGTGTGGCAGGGCGGTTCGGCGCGGTGCTCAGAAGGGGTACCAGCGCACCGACTCGTCCCCGTCCCGCAGCGAGGCCACCCGGCGGCGGAACTCCGCCAGCGCCTTGGGGTTGCTCGGCGCGTGCTGGGCCACCCAGGCACAGCTGGCCGTCTCGCGGGCGCCGCGCAGCACCGAGCACCCCTCCCACTCGCGCACGTCCCAGCCGTAGGTCCCGGTGAACGCGTCGTACGCCTCGGCCGGCAGCCCGTACCGGTCGCGGGACAGCGCCATGACCACCAGGTCGTGCTCGCGCAGGTCGGCCGAGAAGGTCTCCAGGTCCATCAGGACCGGCCCGTGCGGACCGATGTGCACATTGCGGGGCAGCGCGTCGCCGTGGATCGGGCCCGGCGTCAGACGGGGCGTCAGCGCGGCCGCGGCCGCCGCGAAGCCGTCCCGGCGCTCGCGCAGATACGCCGCGTCCTCGGGGTCGATCGCCGTACCCGCCAGCCGCAGCCAGCGCTCCACCCCGCCGAGCAGTTCCCGGCGCGGCAGCGCGAACGGCGCGGCGGGCAGGGCGTGCACGACCCGCAGCAGCTCGGCCAGGTCCCTGGGCTCGGCGGGCCGCTCGGCATCGGGCAGCCGGTGCCACACGGTCACCGGGTGACCGCCCACCAGACGCGGCTCCGGCTCGGCCGCCCGTACCGCGGGCACGCCCGCCTCGGCCAGCCACCCGGCGATGGCCAGCTCGCGCCGGGCCCGCTCCAGCAGCTCGGCGTCCCGGCCCACCTTGACCACCAGGTCACCGGCGGCGAACACCGCGTTCTCGCCGAGCGCGAGCAGCCGCGCGTCCCCGGCCGCGACCGTCGGCACCCGGGCCGCGGCCAGCACCTCCCGCGCCCGTGCCTCGTCCATCGTCGTGCCTCCGTCTCCCGAGCCGTCGTACGGGGTCCCGGCGGCTGCCGTTTCCCCCGGCCAGTCTCCCATTCGCCCTGGCCGGGCCCGCACGCGCGGCGGGGGATGTCCGTTCCGCCGCCAGAGATCCACTTTGTGATTACGAAAGCTTGTTGAACAAGTCACAGCCGCGTGCAGAGGTTGATCCCGACCCCGTTGAACCGGCAGAGTTTCGCGCAGCCCGGGCGAAGCACGGGCCCCGGCCGTCGTGCCCGCCCCCACGGGGCACGACGGCCGTTCTAAGCTGACCGGGTGACCACCTATGCGGCGCTGTTGCGCGGGATCAACGTCGGCGGCAACCGGAGGCTCCCCATGGCCGACCTGCGCGCCCTGCTCGGCGGCCTCGGCCACACCGGCGTCCGCACCCATCTGCAGAGCGGCCAGGCGGTGTTCACCGCCGACCACGGCGACGAGGACACCCTCGCGGCGGAGCTGGCCGGCGCGATCGAGGAGCGCTTCGGGTTCGCGGTGGACGTCCTGGTGCGCGACCACGCCTACCTGGCCGAAGTGGCCCGCGCCTGCCCCTTCCCGGCCGCCGGCCTGGCGGCCCGGCAACTGCACGTCACCTACTTCTCCGCGCCCGTCACCCCCGACCGCTACGCGCACATCGACCAAGCAGCCCATCTCCCCGAGGAGTTCCGCCTCGGCGACCGCTGCCTGTACCTGTACGCCCCCGACGGCCTCGGCCGCTCCAAGCTCGCCGAGGCGCTGAGCCGGCCGCGCGCCACCAAGGGCCTGATCGCCACCAGCCGGAACTGGAACACCGTGGTCAAGCTGGTCGAGCTGACCACGCCGGCGACCTGAACACGGACGAGGGGTCGGCCGATGCGCTACATCGTGATCGGGGCGGGCGCGGTCGGCGGCGCCGTCGGCGGCCGGCTGGCCCAGGCCGGCCGCGAGGTCGTGCTCGTCGCCCGCGGCACCCAGTTGACGGCGCTCGGCGAGCACGGGCTGCGCCTGCGCGTCCCCGAGGGGGAGCTGAGGCACCGATTGCCGGCCGTCGCGGGCCCGGAGCCGCTCGGCGCGCTGCGGGCCGACGACGTGCTGCTGCTCGCCGTGAAGACCCAGGACACCGTGGCCGCCCTGGACACCTGGGCCGGCGTCCCGGTGGCCGGGGGCGGCACCGCCGGTGAGCGGCTGCCGCTGTTCTGCCTCCAGAACGGCGTGGAGGGCCCCCGGCTCGCGCTGCGCCGCTTCCGGCGGGTCTACGGCGTCTGCGTCTGGCTGCCCGCCACCTTCGTGGAACCCGGTGTCGTCTCCGCCGCCGGCTCCCCGCTGACCGGCGTGCTGCACCTGGGCCGCGCCCCGCACGGCACCGACGACACCGCCCGGAGCGTCGCCGCCGACCTCGCGGACGCCCGCTTCGAGGCGCCGGTCGTGCCGGACGTGGCCCGCTGGCAGTACGCCAAGCTGCTCGCCAATCTGGCCAACGCCCAGGAGGCCGTGAGCGGGCCCGGCAGGTCCGAGGCCGCCAAGGCGCTGTCCGCGCGGGTACGGGCCGAGGGGGAGGCCGTGCTGGCGGCCGCCGGGATCGCCTGGGCGAGCGCCGAGGAGCAGCGCGCGGCCCGTGGCGACAAGGTGACCCTGGTCCCGCTGGAGGGCGCCCCGCGCGGCGGCGGCTCCTCCTGGCAGTCCCTCGTCCGCGGCACCGGCAGTATCGAGGCGGACTACCTCAACGGCGAGATCGTCCTCCTCGGCCGGCTGCACGGCGTGCCCACCCCGCTGAACGAACTCCTCCAGCGCCTCGCCGACGCCTTCGCCCGCGAGCGCCGGCCCGCGGGCTCCCTGCCGATCGCCGATCTGGTCCGCATGGCCGACGAGGCCGAGCGGCGGGCCTGCTGACCCGTTTCCGCTTCGCCGTAACCGGAGCCCGGGTGAGCCGGCGCACGGATGGCCGATAACCGCCCCCGCGGCGCGCCTCCTTGATCCTCCCCTGTGACATCGGGGCCGTCCGGGACGCAGAACGAAGAGCCGTCGCGGTCCGACGTCGCAGGGGAACGCCGGACCGTGGCGGCTTTTACCACGGCCTGGCCCGGAAGGGGCCGGGCTCCGCGAACTTCGCGACAAGTCCAGCCCGCATGCCTAGGGTTGGAGCCACGCCGGGCGGCCCGGGGCCCGCGCCGGAGCACGCGCGCGCGGTTCCGCTTGCGCGCCCGGCCCGGTCAACCGACACCGGTCGCCCGAACGAGCGGCGATTTTCGGCCTACTCGGCGCGTTCGCCGTCGCAGCGGGCGGGCGCCGCGCCACCGGGCCGCGGCGCCCGCCCGGACGGCCGGCAACGTCACCTCCGATCCACGAGCGAGGACTGGACATGAGCACCTATGACTACGGACACGTCAACGGTCCCGGACAGTACGGCGAGTTCGTCGCCCTCGACCTGACGCACGGCACCCCGCCCCTGGAGGCCCTGATCGCCGTCTCCGCCCGGCTCACCGAGGCGCTGCGCAGGGAGTGCCCGGGGCTCGTCCGCCAGGGCCAGATCATCGAGGCGGCGTTCGCGGAGTCCGCCGACGACGGGCTGCCGCCCAACCGCGGCCGCATCCGTTCCGCGCTGGACGACATCTGCATCGGGGCATCGGCCGGCACCGCCAGCCTCGCCTACACCCGGCAGCTGGTGCAGGCCCTCGGGCTGTGACCGCCGGCCGGCGCGGTGCGCGCCTCGGCGGTGCCCCTCAGGCGCCCAGCACCCGGAGCGCCGGCCGGCAGGCGGCGTCGTACCGGTGCAGCAGCAGCCGCGCCACCTCCGGTGCGGGACCCAGCACCTCGGCGAGCACGTCCGCACCGGCGGCGCCGCGCGCGATGCGGTCCGGCAGGAAGCCGGGGGCCAGCACGTACGGCGCGACGGCCACGCGGGCGCAGCCGAGCACGCGCAGTTCGCGCACGGCGTCCTCGGTGCGCGGCAGGGAGGCGGAGGCGAACGCGGGCCGCACGGCGCACCAACCGGTGTGCCACCACTCCCGCGCGATGTCGGCGATCACCGCGATCGCCTCCGGGTCGCTGGACCCCGCCGAGGCCAGTACGACCCCGGTCGAGGACTTGTCGGCCGGGGACAGCCCGGCCTCGTACAGGCGCCGCTCCAGCGCCGCGAGCAGCAGCGGCGACGGGCCGAGCACCTCCGCCTGCCGGACGCGCAACCGCGCGGGCGCCTGCCGCAGCACCGCCGGGATGTCGGCCTTGGCGTGGAAGGCACGGGTCAGCAGCAGCGGCAGGGCCACCACGTCCCGGACCCCCTCCGCCGCCAGGGACCCCAGCACGCCCTGCACCGAGGGCACGTTGAAGTCCAGGAAGCCGGTCTCCACGCGCAGCCCGGGCCGCTGCGACCGCACCCGCTCCACCAGGGCGTGCACGGTCCGGGCGTGCCGCGGGTCGCGGCTGCCGTGGGCGATGACGAGGAGCACGGGCCCGTTCACGCCGGTCAGCCCCTCACCAGCAGCCCGCGGCTGCGCAGCACCCACCGCTCCAGCGGACTGAAGATCAGCAGGTCGATCGCGATGCCGACGAACAGGATCAGCAGGATGGCCTCGAACACCATCGCCATGTCGCTGGCGGTGCGCGCGTTCTCCAGCAACTGGCCGAGGCCGGTGCCCAGATCGGGGAAACTGGCGATGATCTCCGCGGCCATCAGGGAGCGCCAGGAGAACGCCCAGCCCTGCTTCATGCCGGCCACATAGCCGGGCAGGGCCGCCGGCAGGGTGATATGCCAGGTGCCCCTGACACCGGTGGCGCCCAGCGTGCGGCCCGCGCGCAGGAACAGCGGGGAGACCTGGTCCACGCCGGAGACCAGCCCGTTGGCGATCGACGGCACCGCGCCGAGCAGGATCACCGTGTACATCATGGAGTTGTTCAGGCCCAGCCAGATCACCGCGGGCGGCACCCAGGCCACCGACGGCAGCGACTGGAGCCCGGACAGCACCGGCCCGATCGCCGCGCGCACGAACCTGACCCGCGCCACCAGCAGCCCCAGCGGGGTGCCGATCAGGAGCGCGAGGCAGAAGCCGAGCAGGCCCCGGGAGACGGAGGTCCAGATGTAGCCGAGCAGCTTGCCCTGGAGCCAGTCGTCGCGGAAGGCGCCCCAGACCGCGCCCGGCGTGGGCAGCTTGGTCGGATCGTCCACGATCTTCAGGGTGATCAGGCCCTGCCACACCACCAGCACCACGACGACCGCGGCGACAGGCGGGACGATCTTGTCGACGAGGGTCTTGCGGAACGGCGTACGGCGCGACTGGGTCGTCTCCAGCGCGTCGAGGCCCGCCCCCACGCTGTCCGTCGCGGGACCGGTCGTCGCGGGACCGGTCGTCGTTTCACTGCTGACCATGACGGCGGATCTCCCCACGCAGGACTTCGGTGATCTCCAGGGACAGCTCCGCCACCGGCGCGTCCTCGATGCGCCGCGGATGCGGGATGCCGACCTCCCATTCCCGGGCGATGCGGCCGGGCCGGGAGGAGAGCAGGACGACCCGCTGGGCGAGCCGCACCGCCTCGCGCACGTTGTGCGTCACGAACAGCACCGACACTCCGGTCTCCGACCAGATCCGGGTCAGCTCGTCGTGCAGCACGTCCCGCGTGATGGCGTCCAGGGCCGCGAACGGCTCGTCCATCAGCAGCAGCCGGCTCTCCTGCGCCAGCGCCCGGGCCATCGCGACCCGCTGGCGCATGCCGCCGGACAGCTCGTGCACGCGCTTGCCGTACGCGCCCTTCAGCCGGACGAGTTCGAGCAGTTCCTCGGCCTTGCCGCGCCGCTCCGGGCGGGGGACCCCCCTGAGCCGGAGGGCGAGTTCGATGTTCTTGCCGGCGGTCAGCCAGGGGAACAGGGCGTGTTCCTGGAACATCAGCGCGGGGCGGCCGTCGGTGTGGATGGTGCCCGCGGTGGGCTTGTCCAGGCCCGCCACCAGGTTGAGCAGCGTGGACTTTCCGCAGCCCGAGGCACCCAGGAGGGTGACGAACTCGCCGGGTGCGACATCGATGCCGATGTCGTCCAGGACGAGCTGGGGCCCGCCCGGTGTGGCGAAGGACTTCGAGACATGCTCAAGGCGTGCGGCGTACTCCACCGACCGCGCGGCCTTGGCGAGGGTCGTGGCCATGGTCGTCACCTCCTGGGACGTCGTGGGGCGGGTGTCAGCTGGTGCCGAGACCGGCGGCGTCGACCGGACGCCCGCCCTCGGCCTTGAGAACCTTGTTGAGGATCGTCAGGTCGTAGATCCCCTTCAGATCCGGCTTGGCCAGCAGCCCGGCCTTGACCGCGTGCGCCGCCTCGCTGTCGAGGCTGGCGGCCAGCGGATCGTCGGTGAAGCGGACGGACTTCCACGCCGGGTCGAGCACATCGGCCGGCAGCGCCTTGCCGGAGTCGTCCGCGAGCTGCTTGTTCGCGGCCTGCTTCGCCTGCTCCGGATTGGCGTTGATCCACTTGTTGGCCTCGACGGACGCCCTCAGCACCGCCTCGACGGCCTTCGGGTGCTCCTTGAGGAACGCCTGGCGCACGATGATGTTGGTGATCACGAACTTGTTGCCCGGCCACAGCGAGGACTCGTCCAGCAGCACCTTGCCGCCCTCGGCGACCAGCTTGGACGCGGTCGGCTCCGGCACCCAGGCGCCGTCGACGGAGCCCGCCTTGAAGGCGTCCGGGGTCACCTTGTTGTCGCTGCGCACGACCGTGACATCGCCCTTGCCGCTCTGCGGGTCCACCTTCCAGCCCTGCTCCGCGGCCCAGTTGAGGAACGCCACGTCCTGCGTGTTGCCCAGCTGTGGGGTGGCGATCTTCTTGCCCTTGACGTCCTTCAGCGACGTGATCTTCTTCGGGTCGACGACCAGCTTGACCCCGCCGGAGGCCGAACCGCCGATGATCTTCAGGGACTTGCCGTCGGACTTGGTGTAGCCGTTGATCGCCGGGGAGGGGCCGATCCAGCCGATGTCGATGGAGCCCGAGTTCAGCGCCTCGATCTCGGAGGGCCCGGCGTTGAAGGTGGCGTACTCGGCCTTGGTGGCGCCCAGTTCCTTCTGGAACAGGCCGCGCTCCCGGCCCACCAGCGCGGTGCCGTGGGTCAGGTTCGGGAAGTAGCCGATCTTCACGGAGTCGAGACCGTCGGTCTTCTTCGCCCCGGCCGCGACCTTCGCGGTGTCGTCGGTCTTCGCCTCGGAGCCGTAGCCGCACGCGGCGAGCATGAGCAGGGGGAGCGCGGCCAGCGCGGCCGTCGAGCGGCGCAGCACGCGGGAGTTGATGGCAGGCACGGGAGGGTTTCCTCTCGTTGGCCCGGCGGTCACGGTCTCTCAGGTCGTGGCCGGGAGGTCGGCAGGTCTTCGTTTACGGCGGTGGGGGGTGAGGGCGCGCGAGCGGTGCGCGTACGTCAGCGCACACATCGCGCGACCCCGCCCTGGCCGCTGCCGAGGGCGCCGCTGCCCACACGGCCGCCCTCCTTCGCGAACGCCGAGAAGAAATCCGGAGGGTTCATGGTCAGAAGTCCCAGCCGTCGTCGTCGGCCGCGCTCTTGACGGGGTCGGGCGCCGCGAACGACTCGCCGACCATGCCCGCGGTGAGCGTGGTGCCGTCGGCCGGGTCGATCAGGATGAACGAACCGGTGCGGCGGGAGTCGGCGTAGGAGTCGACCGGGAGGGGTTCGGCCGTGCGGATCTTGACGCGGCCGATGTCGTTGGCGGCGAGCTGCCCGGGGTGCGGGTGCAGGGACAGGTCGTCCAGGGTGAGCCGGGACGGGATGTCCTTCACGATCGCCTTGACCGTGCGCGTGCCGTGCTTGAGCAGCACCCGGTGGCCGACCGTCAGCGGTTGGTCCGCGACATGGCAGACGGTCGCCTCCACGTCCTGCGTGGTGGGCGGCGCGTCCTTCGTCGGCACGATCAGGTCGCCGCGCGAGACGTCGATGTCGTCAGCCAGCAGGAGGGTCACGGATTGCGTGGTCCACGCGACGTCCACCGGCTCGCCCAGCAGGTCGATGCCGGAGATCGTCGAGGTACGCCCGGACGGCAGGACGGTCACCTCCTCGCCGACCCGGAAGCTGCCCGCCGCGATCTGGCCCGCGTACCCCCGGTAGTCGCGGTGCTCCGCGGTCTGCGGGCGGATCACGTACTGCACGGGCAGCCGCGCGTGGCAGTGTGCCAGGTCGTGGCTGACCGGGACGGTCTCCAGGTGCTCCAGGACGGTGGGACCGCCGTACCAGTCCATGTGCGCGGACGGCTCCACCACGTTGTCGCCGGCCAGCGCGGAGATCGGGATCGCGGTCACCTCCGGGACGCCCAGCTCCGTCGCGTACGCCGTGAACTCCTCGGCTATCGCGGCGAACACGGGCTCCGCGTAGTCGACCAGGTCCATCTTGTTGACCGCGAGGACGACGTGCGGGACCCGCAGCAGGGCGGCGATCGCGGCGTGCCGGCGGGTCTGCTCGACCACGCCGTTGCGGGCGTCGACCAGGATGACGGTCAGCTCCGCCGTGGACGCGCCGGTGACCATGTTGCGGGTGTACTGCACATGGCCCGGGGTGTCGGCGAGGATGAACCGCCGCCGGGGCGTGGCGAAGTAGCGGTACGCCACGTCGATGGTGATGCCCTGTTCGCGCTCGGCGCGCAGACCGTCGGTGAGCAGGGCGAGGTCGGGACCGTCCTGGCCACGGCTCGCCGACGCCCGCTCCACGGCTTCGAGCTGGTCGGCGAGGACCGACTTGGAGTCGTGCAGCAGCCGGCCGACGAGGGTGGACTTGCCGTCGTCCACGGAGCCGGCGGTGGCGAACCGCAGCAGGGTGGTGGCCGAGAGTGCCTCGGTCGTGGTGGTGCTCATGGCTAGAAGTACCCCTCGCGCTTGCGGTCTTCCATCGCGGCCTCGGAGAGCTTGTCGTCCGCGCGGGTGGCGCCCCGCTCGGTGAGCCGGGACGCGGCGATCTCGGCGATCACGGCGTCCAGGGTCGTGGCGTCGGAGTCGACGGCGCCCGTGCAGGACATGTCGCCGACGGTGCGGTAGCGGACGCGCCGCTTCTCCACGGTCTCCTCCGGGCGCGGGCCGCCCCAGTCGCCGGCGGTCAGCCACATGCCGGCCCGCCGGAACACCTCGCGCTCGTGGGCGAAGTAGATCTGCGGCAGCTCGATGCCCTCGCGGGCGATGTACTGCCACACGTCCAGCTCGGTCCAGTTGGACAGCGGGAACACCCGGACGTGCTCGCCGGGGGCGTGGCGGCCGTTGTACAGGTTCCACAGCTCGGGGCGCTGGCGGCGCGGGTCCCACTGGGAGAACTCGTCGCGCAGCGAGAACACCCGCTCCTTCGCGCGGGCCTTCTCCTCGTCGCGGCGGCCACCGCCGAAGACCGCGTCGAACCTCTCCGACTGGATCTTCTCGGTCAGCGGCAGCGTCTGGAGCGGGTTGCGGGTGCCGTCCGGGCGCTCCTTGAGGACGCCCCGGTCGATGTAGTCCTGCACGGAGGCCACGTGCAGGCGCAGCCCGTGCCGCTCGACCGCGCGGTCCCGGTAGTCCAGCACCTCGGGGAAGTTGTGCCCGGTGTCCACGTGCAGCAGCGCGAAGGGCACCGGCGCGGGCGCGAACGCCTTCAGCGCCAGGTGCAGCATCACGATGGAGTCCTTGCCCCCGGAGAAGAGGATCACCGGGTTCTCGAACTCGCCCGCCACCTCGCGGAAGATGTGCACCGCCTCGGACTCCAGCGCGTCCAGGTGCGACAGGGCGTACGGGCTGTCCGTACCGCCCTGGGCCTCGGCGACCGCGGTCATGCCAGTCCCCTCTCGCTCAGCAGGGCGTACACGGCGGCCGCGGACTCCTGCACGGTCTGGTGCTGCGACTCGATCCGCAGCTCGGGCGACTCCGGCTCCTCGTACGGGTCGTCCACACCGGTCAGCCCGGTCAGCTCGCCCGCGGCCTGCTTGGCGTACAGGCCCTTCACATCGCGGACGCTGCACACCTCCACCGGCGTCGCCACATGCACCTCCAGATACGGCGTGGCGTTCTCCTCGTGCCGCTTGCGCACCGCCTCCCGGCTGTCCGCGTACGGCGCGATCACCGGCACCAGCGCCAGCACCCCGTTGCGGGCGAGCAGTTCGGCGACGAAGCCGATGCGCTGCACGTTGGTGTGCCGGTCCTCGCGGGAGAAGCCGAGGCCCGCCGAGATGAACTCGCGGATCTCGTCTCCGTCGAGCACCTCCACCCGGCGGCCGTCGGTCCGCAGCCGGGCGGCCAGTTCATGGGCGATGGTGGTCTTGCCGGCGCTCGGCAGCCCGGTGAGCCAGACGGTGGCTCCGGTGGTCACGTCGTTCTCCTGTGTCGGATCGGGTATCGGGTGGGGCGTCATCCGTGCAGCCCGCACTCGGTCTTGGCGCGGCCCGCCCAGCGTCCGGCCCGCGGGTCCTCACCCTCCAGCACCCGGCGGGTGCACGGGGCGCAGCCGATGGAGGGGTAGCCGTCCATCAGCAACGGGTTGGTGAGGACGCCGTGTTCGGCGACGTAGGCGTCCACGTCGTCCTGGGTCCAGCGGGCGATGGGGGAGACCTTGACCTTCTGCCGCTTCTCGTCCCAGCCGACGACCGGGGTGTTCGCCCGGGTCGGCGACTCGTCGCGGCGCAGTCCGGTGGCCCACGCCCGGTAGTTCGCCAGGCCCTCCGCCAGCGGCCGCACCTTGCGCAGGGCGCAGCACAGATCGGGGTCGCGGTCGTGCAGCTTCGGGCCGTACTCGGCGTCCTGTTCGGCGACCGTCTGCCGGGGGGTGAGGGTGATGACGTTGACGTCCATCACGGCGGCGACCGCGTCCCGGGTGCCGATGGTCTCCGGGAAGTGGTAGCCGGTGTCGAGGAAGACGACGTCCACGCCCTCGCGCACCCGGGAGGCGAGGTGCGCGACGACGGCGTCCTCCATGGAGGAGGTCACGCAGAACTCCTCACCGAAGGTGTCCACCGCCCAGCGCAGGATGTCCAGGGCGGAGGCGTCCTCCAGCTCGCGGCCCGCGCGCTCGGCCAGCTCCCGCAACTCCTCGGTGGTGCGCTCGTGCTGAACTTCCGTCATATCCGTCCGCCCTTGTGGTCGTCGGCTCGCCGCAGTCCCTGGGCGAGCAGCCCGAGGAATTTCAGCTGGAAGGCGCGGTTGCACGCGCCGCACTCCCATGCGCCGTGGCCCTGTTCGTTCGGCCGCAGGTCCTCGTCGCCGCAGTAGGGGCAGTGGAAGGGTGCCGCACGCTCGCTCACGACAGGGCCTCCTCGGGGGCGCGGCCGGCCCAGGCGGCGAACCGCTCGCCGTCCTCGCGCTCGGCCAGGTAGCGCCTGAGCACCCGCTCGATGTAGTCGGGCAGTTCCTGCGAGGTGACCTTCAGTCCGCGCACCTTGCGGCCGAAGCCCGCCTCCAGCCCGAGGGCGCCGCCCAGGTGGACCTGGTAGCCCTCGACCTGGTTGCCGTCCTCGTCCAGGACCAGCTGGCCCTTGAGACCGATGTCCGCCACCTGGATGCGGGCGCAGGCGTTGGGGCAGCCGTTGATGTTGATGGTCAGCGGCTCGTCGAACTCCGGGAGCCGGCGCTCCAGTTCGTCGATCAGGGCGCTGCCGCGCGCCTTGGTCTCCACGATGGCGAGCTTGCAGAACTCGATGCCGGTGCAGGCCATGGTGCCGCGCCGGAACGGGGACGGGGAGACGCTGAGGCCGAGCGCGTCGAGCGCCGTGCGCAACGAGTCGACCTGGGCCTCCTCGACGTCCAGCACGATCATCTTCTGCTCGGTGGTGGTGCGTACCCGCCCGGACCCGTGTGCCTCGGCGACGTCGGCGATCTTGGCCAGCGTGGCGCCGTCGACCCGGCCGACGCGGGGCGCGAAGCCGACGTAGAAGCGGCCGTCCTTCTGCCGGTGCACGCCGACGTGGTCGCGCCAGCGCTCCACGGGCTGGGCCGGCGCCGGGCCGTCGATCAGCTTCCGCTTGAGGTACTCGTCCTCCAGCACCTGCCGGAACCGCTCCGCGCCCCAGTCGGCGACGAGGAACTTCAGCCGGGCCCGGTTGCGCAGCCGCCGGTAGCCGTAGTCACGGAAGATCGAGATGACGCCCTCGTGGACGTCGGCGACCTCCGCCAGCGGCACCCAGGCGCCCAGCCGCACGCCGATCTTGGGGTTGGTGGACAGCCCGCCGCCGACCCACAGGTCGAAGCCGGGGCCGTGCTCGGGGTGTTCGACGCCGACGAACGCGACGTCGTTGATCTCGTGCGCCACGTCCAGCAGCGGCGAGCCGGAGACCGCGGTCTTGAACTTGCGCGGCAGGTTCGAGTACGCCGGGTTGCCGATGACGCGCCGGTGGATCTCCTCGATGGCCGGGGTGCCGTCGACGATCTCGTCCTCGGCGATGCCGGCCACCGGGGAACCGAGGATCGCGCGGGGCGTGTCGCCGCAGGCCTCGGTGGTGGACAGGCCCACCGCCTCCAGGCGCCGCCAGATCTCCGGGACGTCCTCGATCCGGACCCAGTGCAGCTGGATGTTCTGCCGGTCGGTGATGTCGGCGGTGCCGCGCGCGAACTCCTGGGAGACCTCGCCGATGACCCGCAGCTGCGCGGTGGTCAGCCGGCCGCCGTCGATCCGCACCCGGAGCATGAAGTACTCGTCGTCCAGCTCCTCGGGCGCGAGGATCGCGGTCTTGCCGCCGTCGATCCCCGGCTTGCGCTGGGTGTACAGGCCCCACCAGCGCATCCGGCCGCGCAGATCGGTCGGGTCGATGGAGTCGAACCCGCGCCGGGCGTAGATCGTCTCAATACGTGTCCGTACGTTGAGACCGTCGTCGTCCTTCTTGAACTGCTCGTTGCCGTTGAGCGGTGTGAAGTGGCCCTGGGCCCACTGGCCTTCGCCGCGGTGACGGCTCACCTTGCGGCGGGGCGCGGAGGCGGCTGGGTTCTGTGGGGTGGCGGCCATGGCTGCTACGTCCTTCGGGACCGGAGGAAAGGCGGGTCTGACGGCTCTGACCTGCACGTTCATGGGCGCACGGGCAGGGATGCGCGGCCGTGCGCGGGCAGGGGTCAGGCGGGGATCAGAAGTGCGGGAACGGCGGTGCTGTAGGGGTCAGCTCGCCGGACAGATGGCGCTGGACATGCGGCCGAGGTCGACGTGCCGCCGACTCACCAAGGCAATTCCAGTTCCAGGCATGACGGCAGCGTGTCACGGCGATCTGGACACAGTCCAGCTTCTTCCGGCATGCGGACACCCTTGTCCCAGAGTTTGGGACAAGGGTGTCGTCGCTCACATGTGCCGGGTGGAGGCTTGTCCGGGCAGGTCAGGCAGGGTATGCGCCGGGCCACGGTCCCGGCGTCGCCACGTCGGGCTCCAGCTCGACCCGGGTGTCGTACAGCTTGAACCCGCGCCGCTGGTAGTTGGCCATGGCGAACTCGCCGTCCTTGTCGCAGGTGTGCAGCCACACCCGCTTCGTCGGTGTCCGGCCCGGCCAGCGCTCGGCGAGGTCCCAGGCGCGGGCGGTGCCCTGGGCCAGCAGATGGCCGCCGATGCCCCGGCCCCGGAAGGCGGGCAGCAGCCCGAAGTAGACGATCTCCACCGCACCCTCGTCCTGCGCCTGCAGCTCGACGAACCCCGCGGGGGTGCCGCGGTCGTAGGCCACCCATGTCTCCGTTCCCGGCTGCTCCAGCAGCTCCTGCCAGCGCGCGTACGGCCAGCCGAGCCGGTCGGTCCAGCGGATGTCCCCGCCCACCGCGGTGTACAGGAACCGGTTGAACTCGGGCGAGGGCACCTCCGCGCGGACGATCCGGACATCGCCCTCGGGTGCGGCGGCGGGCAGCAGATCGGCCGGGGTCGTCTGCTCCAGGTACCAGGTGGTGACAGGGATGCTGCTCATGCGGGCCAGGGAATCATCCCGCCGCGGGGTCTGTCGACGGCCGCCGTGCGCCGCCCCGTCCGCGGTGAGACGCCCGCCCCTGCCCGGCCCCCCGGGAGCACCGCATCCGCCCGGTCCGTGGGGGTGCCGCACCCGCCCGCCCCGTGCGGCGCCGGTCCCGCCCGGTCTCAGTCCAGCGACCGGTCCAGCTCCGCCAGCGGCAGCGCGAAGAGCATCCGGTCGGACAGGGACCACACCTCGCCGGTCTCCTGCCAGTACGACAGGGAGCCCGGGGAGTCGGCCCAGCAGCGGTGGGTGCCGTCCGTGCCGCACTCGGCGGCCCTGGCGCCCCGGGTGTCCTGACGCAGCAGCCCGCCGTGCCCGTCTTGCGAGCCGGGCAGCCGTCCCACATACCAGGACGGGCGGACGGCCCCGGCCCGCCGGTACGACAGCACACCCCGGATGCCGGTCACCCGGGTCCGGTACTCCTCCACCGCGTTCACCTGCCCCGCGGCGTTCGTGGCGAGCAGCCCCTCGTGCCCGGGCGCGGTGCTGAACGCGTACCGCCACAGCCGGGCGGTCCGCTCGCTGCCGGGGGCGGTCCACTCGGCGGCGACCAGGCTGTCCGGCGCCGTGCTGCGGTCGAGCGCCAGCGCGCTCGGGCACGGCGGCCCGGACGCCGAGCAGCGGCCCCCGGTGAAGCGGTAGGTGCCGACCGCGGGCATCACGTACCGGTAGCCGTCGGCGGACCAGCCGCCGCGCACCCGGCCCACCCCGGGCCCGTCGACCGTGGTGCGCTGGATGCGGTCCACGTCGTACACATAGAGCGCGGTGGCGCCGGCCCGCCGGGTGGCGACCAGCAGTTTGTCCTGGTACCAGACCATGGAGGAGATCCCGGAACCGAGGCCCCGGTAGTCGCGGCCGCCGTCCACCGGCACCACCAGCAGCACCCAGCGGTAGGAGAGCCGGTCCGGGTCGTCGGCGTTCACGAAGGCGACCCGGGCGAGGCCCTGCTCGGCGCGCGGGCCGTCCTCGGCGCTGTGCGTCCAGCCGCTCAGGACGACCCGGTGGCTGCCCCACACCCCGTCCTCGTCGGCGTCCCCGGACGTGGTCACCGAGGTGGGCCGCCAGTCCGTGCCGGCGGCGGTGTCGGCGGGGTCCCAGCAGTAGGCGCGGGCGGGGGAGGGGGTGACGGGGAGGGAGGCGCGGTCGGTGTCGGAGCAGCCGGCGCCCTCGGCGAGGGTGCGGTCGGCGCTGGCCAGCACGGCGTCCACGCCGACCGGACGGCCCATGGCGGCGGTCAGCCGGTCCAGGGTGCGGCCGGGCACCAGTTGTTCGCGCAGCCGCAGCGGGGCGGTGTCCGCCGGGGCGGTGAGCGCCTTGAGCGCGCCCGGGCGCTCGGTGACCTGCGCCTGCGAGGTGCTGATCAGGGTGGCGGCCGCGGTCAGCGCCAGCGCGGTCCCGGTCAGCGCGGCGCGCAGGGCCGAACCCCGCCTGCGCCGACGGTGTCTGCCGCGATGGTTCATGTCGTCCCCTCTTCAGGGTCCCTTCGCTCCGGCGCACGCCGTCGCCCCGGCCCCGCGGCCGGAGTGGTCCAACTGCGCCCGGCGACACGCCGGTTGACGCGTACCCCGTGCTGCCGGGCCCCTAGGGATGCTACGGCAGTAACGGTCCGCGCAGGGCGAAGACCCCGCAAATACCCGGAAGACACATGGGAAGGGCCGCGCCCCCGCCGTCACGCGGGCGCCGGACGGTCCCCCGCCAGGGCCACCCGACGGCGCTCCACCGCCCCGGCCGTCGAACGGGGCAGCAGGTCACGGGGGTTCTCGGGCAGCAGCAACTCGATGTCCGCCGCTTCAGAGAAACGATACGGCCGATGCTGGAGAAGTCCCCCGAGATACCGGCGGATCCGTGACATCTCCGCTCGCACCGTCACCGTCCGTGACGGGTCCCCGAACAGATCCCCGGCCAGCTCCGCAGCCCCGCGCCCGCCGGGGTGTTCGGCCAGCAGGAACAGCAACTCAGCGTGCCTCGGGCTCAGTTCACGCGACCACGTGCCCGCCGAGGACCCGGCCGACACCGTCACCGCCGCGCGCTCGGGCCGGGTCAGGTCCAGCACCACGCGGGAGGACGACGCGGTGTGGGGCTCGTCGTCCGCCCGCAGCAGCCAGCCACCGCACAGCGGCTCCACCGCGCACCAGCCGAGCGACGGCAGCCACCGGCGGCCCGGCACCAGCGACTTGGGCAGCCCCACCCGCCGCACGTACGGCATCCCCGTCACGGCCGCCGCCCAGCCGTCCCGGTCCACCACCAGGGCCCGCCCCGGAAGCCGCGCCAGCACCGGCGCCGCCACCGTCCGCAGCCGCTCCAGCGAGGTCAGGTGCAGCTCCCGCAGCCGCGCCTCGGCGAGCTTGGCCACCGAGTCCACCCAGGCGAGGGTCGCCGGATGCATGGTCTCCAGCGGGCCGCTCACGTCCACCACTCCGAGCAGCCGGCCGTCGCGCGGATCGGTGATCGGCGCCCCCGTGCACGTCCAGGAGGTGTGCGAGCGCACGAAGTGCTCGGCGGCGAACACCTGCACGGGCCGGCGCACGACCACCGGGGTACCCACCCCGTTGGTGCCGACCACGTCCTCCCGCCAGTCCGCGCCCAGTTCGAAGCCGAGTCCGTCCGCCTTGCGCAGCACCGGACCCGACCCCTCGCGCCACAGCACCCGTCCCTCGGCGTCCGCGACGACCATGATGTGCTGGGCGACGTCGGCGACCGAGAGCAGCCCCTCGCGCAGCACCGGCAGCACATGCCGCAGCGGCGACTCCTCGCGCCGCCGCCGCACCTCCTCCAGGGGCAACAGCCCCGATCTGCAGTCGCGCTCCGGGTCGACGCCGCTGCGCAGCATCCGCCCCCAGGACTGCTCGATCACCGGCCGGGGCGCGACGGGCCCGCGCTGGCCGGCGAGCGTCGCCTCACGCACCTCGCTCATCACCCGGGCCGCCCGCACCGCGTCCACGGCGGCCAGGCGCGCCACGTTCATCGGCGGGTTCACCACGGGTCCCCTCCCGGAGAAGGACGTCGAACAAACTCCTCAAGCCGCCCGGGCGGCGCATTCCGGTCGGCTGTTCCTCTCATACTGCCGGGCCGGGCAGGCCGGAGGCACACACTCCGCGCATGTGCGCCGAGAAGTTGCAACCCCCTGCAACCCTGGTGAACCGTCCCGACCCGGCCGAGACTTGACCACGACGCCCACCGTGGCGTCCACGGGCTGCAACGGGCCCATGTGGCGGGGGTGGTGCCGTGTCGGCGCAGCACCACCCCCGGCCGGGCACCGGCCGATTCCGGCCAGGACATCGAACAACCCCCCGTGGACGTGCGGTGCTTCAGGAGACCGGCCGTGCCCGCTCGACCACCGGGGCCAGGTCCAGCCCGCCCGGCAGCGTGCCGAACGTCCCGCCGTGGTCACCGCCCAGCCGGGAGGCGCAGAAGGCGTCGGCCACCTCCGGCGGCGCGTGCCGCACCAGCAGGGAGCCCTGGAGCACCAGCGCGAGCCGCTCCACCAGCCGTCGCGCCCGTCCCTCTACGCCCTCCAGATCGGCCAGTTCGGTGAACAGGTCCTTCACCGCCCGGTCCAGCCGGTGATCGGCGCCGTGCGCCTGCCCGATCTCGGTCAGACAGGCGTCCAGCGCGGCCGGCTCCCGCTGCAACGCCCGCAGCGCGTCCAGTGCCTGCACGTTCCCGGCGCCCTCCCACACGGAGTTGAGCGGGGACTCGCGCACCAGCCGGGGCAGCCCCGACTCCTCCACGTACCCGTTGCCGCCCAGGCACTCGGCGGCCTCGACCACGACCGGCGCGCACCGCTTGGCGATCCAGTACTTGGCGGCCGGCACCGCGAGCCGCAGGAAGGCTCGCTCCCGCTCGCCCCCGTCGTCGTACGCCGCCGCCAGCCGCATCGCCAGCGCGGTCGCCGCCTCCGACTCCAGCGCGAGGTCGGCGAGCACATTGCGCATCAGCGGCTTGTCGAGCAGCAGGCCGCCGAACGCCTCCCGGTGGCCGCAGTGGTGCACCGCCTGCGCCACCGCCTGCCGCATCAGGCCCGCCGAGCCGAGCGCGCAGTCCAGCCGGGTCGCGGCGACCATCCCCATGATGGTCCGCACCCCGCGTCCCTCCTCGCCGACCCGGCGCGCCCAGGTGCCGTCGAACTCCACCTCGGCGGAGGCGTTTGACCGGTTGCCCAGCTTGTCCTTGAGCCGCTGGAGCAGGAAGACGTTGCGGGTCCCGTCGTCCAGGACGCGCGGCACCAGGAAGCAGGTCAGGCCACCGGGGGCCTGCGCCAGCACCAGGAACCCGTCCGACATCGGCGCCGAGCAGAACCACTTGTGGCCGGTGAGCGCGTAGGTGCCCTCCTCGGCGAGCGGGCGGGCCCGGGTGGTGTTCGCCCGGACGTCGCTGCCGCCCTGCTTCTCGGTCATGCCCATACCGAACAGGGCGCCGGGCTTGTCCGCGGCCGGCCGCAGCTCCTGGTCGTAGACGGTGGAGGCCAGCCGGGGCTCCCAGACCGCGGCGAGGGCGGGGTCGGTGCGCAGCGCGGGCACCGCCGCGTGCGTCATGGACAGCGGGCAGCAGGTGCCCGCCTCGACCTGGGTCCACAGCAGGAACCCGGCCGCCCGGCGCACATGCCCGGCGGGCCGCGTCCAGGCGCCGGTCAGCCCCGCCGAGACGCCCTTGCCGAGCAGCCGGTGCCAGGCCGGGTGGAACTCCACCTCGTCGATCCGGTGGCCGTAGCGGTCGTGGCTGCGCAGCCGGGGCGGCCGCTCGTTCGCCTGCGTCGCCCACTCCTGGAGCTGCGCCGAGCCCCCGGCCCGGCCCAGCGCCGACAGCTCGCCGCGCACCTCGTCCAGCAGCGCCTCCGGGGTGTGCCGCTCGACGGCCTCCGTCAGCGCCCGGTCTGCGGTGAACAGGTCATAGCCGGCCAGCGGGGGCGGCTGGTTCGTCACGGTGTGGGGGGAGATGCCTGCCATGATTGCGAACCTACCCGGAACGGCGGTGGTGATGGCCTCCAGGGTGGCACAGGGCGGCCGCCGCGACCGGGCGAAAACGGGCAGGTGCGCACAGGGTGCGACGAGCTGATCGGCAGCGCGCCCCGGGAGGTGAGACAGGCCCGCCGCTGCGGATACCTTTGGGTCGTGCAGCCAGCAAGTGAATCCCCCGAACGGCCGGTCGGACGGCTCCACCGGGCCCGCGCCCTCTACCGGAACGTCTCCAAGCGCAGGACCGCCTGGCTGCTGCTCAAGGACACCGTCAACTCCTGCATGGAGTACCGCATCCTCGGCCTGGCCGCCGAGGCCGCGTTCTTCACCCTGCTGTCCGTGCCGCCGCTGCTCCTGTGCCTCATCGGACTGCTCGCCTATGTCGACACGTGGACCGGCGCCCACACCATCGGCAGCCTGGAGACCAACATCCTGGACGCCTCCCGGACCGTCCTGTCCGACAAGGGCGTCAAGGAGATCACCGAACCGATCCTGCACGACGTGATAAAGGGCGGCCGGCCCGACGTCATCTCCCTGGGCTTCCTGTTCGCCCTGTGGTCGGGATCCCGCGCGGTGAACGTCTTCATCGACACCATCACCGTCATGTACGGCCTCGACGGCGTCCGGGGCATCGTGCGCACCCGGATCATGTCCTTCGTGCTGTTCATCGTGGCGCTGCTGATCGGCTCGGTGGCGCTGCCGCTGATGGTGGCGGGCCCGGACGCGGTGGTCCGGGTGGTGCCCTGGTCGGAGACGGTGGTGCAGATCCTGTACTGGCCGGTCGTCATCGTCCTGTCCATCGTCTTCCTGACCACCCTGTACCACGTGTCCGTGCCGGTGCGCTCGCCCTGGATCGAGGACGTCCCCGGGGCCCTGGTCGCCCTGGCCATGTGGGTCCTCGGAAGTTTCCTGCTGCGCATCTACCTCGTGCACACCATCGAGGGCGCCACGATCTACGGCTCCCTCGCCGCGTCCGTCGCCGTCATGCTGTGGATCGGCGTGTCCGCCTTCGCCGTGCTCGTCGGCGCGGCCGTCAACGCGGCCATCGACCGGGTGTGGCCGGCCGCCGCCACGGCCGCCGCCCGCGAGGCCAACGACCGGGTGCGCTCGGCGCAGATCGCCGAGTACGTCGCCCGCGCCGCCGCGGCCCGCGAGGCCGATCCGGACCCGGACGACCCCGACATGCCCTCCGAGTTCCCCGAACGCTGGTCCCGTTTCCTGCCGCCCGAGGACGTCACGGCCCGGCTGCGCGCGCACCCGAAGCACGCACAGGGGCCGGGCAAGGAGAGGAAGGACCAGGGCCAGGGGAGCGGGGAGCAGCCGCATGCCCTGGGCAACGGCAACGGAAACGGGCCCGGGGACGGCGACGGGAGCGCACACGGGGGCGCGCCCTTCCGCCAGTGGTGACGTGACCTCCCCGGCCCCCGGGGTCGTACCCTGGCGGCCGTGTACACGGAGCGGGCGTCCCGGCTGACCGGCGCGGTGGTGTGGACGAACACACCGGCCGCCGCCGCACCCGTGCTGCCCGACGGCTGTATGGACCTGCTCTGGAACGGGGAGCGGCTGCTGGTCGCCGGCCCCGACACCCGTCCCTTCATCACCGGCGCCGAGGGCCCGCGCCGCTGGGCGGGCGTCCGTTTCCACCCCGGCACCGCGCCCGCCCTGCTGGGCGTCCCGGCCCGCGAGCTCCTCGACCGGCGAGTGGAGTTGGCCGATCTGTGGCCGGCCGCCCGGGTCCGGCGGCTGCACGACCGGATGGCGGCGGCGGCCGACCCGGCGACCGCCCTGGAGGACATCGCCCTGGACCGGGCCGCGGCGGCGCCGCCCCCCGAACCGTGGGTGCACCGGCTGGTACGGCGCCTCGACGAGGGCCGCCCGGTCGCCGCCACCGCCGCCGAACTCGGCCTCGGCGCCCGCACCCTGCACCGCCGCTGCCTCGCCGCCTTCGGCTACGGCCCCAAGACCCTGGCCCGCATCCTGCGCCTGCGACGGGCGCTGGAACTGGCCCGCGCGGGCGTGCCGTACGCCGAGACGGCGGCCCGCGCCGGATACGCGGACCAGTCCCATCTCGCGCGGGACGTACGGGAGCTGGCGGGCATGCCGCTCGGGCGGCTACTCGGCGGCCGGTAGCGGGGCGAACAGGTCGACGCCGTTGCCGTCCGGGTCGAGCACGGTGGCGTACCGCTGCCCCCAGACGGCGTCCCACGGCTTCAGCTCCCCGTGGTACCCGGCGCCCACCAGGTCCTCGTACAGCGCGTCGACCTCTCCCGGCGAGCCGCACCGGAAGGCGAGCGAGAGGCGGCCACCGGCGGCCGGCGGGCGCCAGGCGGGGTGGAAGGAACGGACGGTCTCCTCGGTGTCCAGGGCGAGGGTCAGCCCGCCGGGCAGCTCCGCCTCGGCGTGCGGCAGGGTCTCGGCGCCCTCCGGGAACACCAGTCCAAGGCGGCGGTAGAAGGCGAGCGAGGCGGCCATGTCGGAGGCCACCACGCCGATCAGCGCGAAACGTACGGTCATGTGGCCACCGTAGGCGGCGGCAGCGCGCCGGGTCTTGAAGGAATCGGACACCCGGCACGGCCGCCTGGAGCCGCCCCGGACCGGCCCCCCGGACGGACCCGGGCCGGGCACCCGGACGGCCCCGGCCGAGGGCTCAGGCGAAGGTGACCGGCCCTCTGGGCGTGTCCACGGTGAAGGTCAGCGAGACCGGTCCCTCGGCCAGGGCGAGACCGGTGCCCAGGGCCGCCAGCGGTCCGGCCACCTCCCGCGGCCCCGGAGCCGTCGCGGACACCTCCAGCAGGGGGGTGACCGGCAGGCCCGAGGCGGTGGGGTGGCGCGAGTCGCCCCAGTCGATCAGGAACGGCACCAGCCCGGAGGGGTGCGCGTCGCCGCCGGTCAGCCGCCAGCGCAGCACCGTGCCGTCCGGGGTGCGGCGGCTCATCGGGTGCGCGGGGCCGGGGTCGTAGCCCCGCGCGCGGGCCGCTGCGATCGCCTCGTCCAGGTCCGGCGGACTGATCGCCCAGGTCAGCACGCGCGGCCCGGGCAGCCGGTCGACCTCGAACGGCCGGGCCCCGGCGGGCTCCGGCTGCTCCGGGTCCGGGCCGACGATCTCCAGATAGGCCCGGCCGCCCAGCCCCACCAGATGGTTGCGGGTGCCATGGCCGAGGTGCGCGCCGCCGGGGGCGGGCGTCACCCCGGTGCGCCGCGCGAACTCGGCGACGGTCGCGGCCAGATCGGGGGTGGCGAGGACGAGGTGGTCCAGATACGCGGGAATGGCGTTCACCCCGTGGGAGGCTACGGTCAACCGCCGTGCCGTTCAAGGCCGTCGGGCGCGCCGGGCCTCCGGCGGCCGGGCCTGCCGGACGCGCCGACGGCGCATAGGGTCACGGCATGGCCCCGCCGCTGCTGCTCTACACCCGCACCGCCGACTACCGGCACGACTCCATCCCGGCCGCCGTCGCCGCCGTCCGCGCCCTCGGCCGGTTCGCCGTCGAGCACACCGAGGACCCCGCCGCCCTGGAGGAGCCGCTGGACGGCTACGCGGCCGTCGTCTTCCTGTCCACCAGCGGCGATGTGCTGACCCCGGCCGGCCGCGCCCGGCTCGCCCGCCACCTGGACGCGGGCGGCGGCTTCGCCGGGGTGCACGCGGCGGCCTGCACGGAGTACGGATGGCCGTACTACGGCACCCTGCTCGGCGCCCGGTTCACCCGGCACCCCGCCTACCAGCCGGGCCGGGCCCTGGTCGCGGACCCCGGACACCCAGCGACCCGGCACCTGCCCGCCACCTGGGACGTCACCGACGAGTGGTACGACTTCGACGCCCCCGTGCGCGGCGGGGCACGGGTGCTGCTGCGCGCCGACGAGACCTCGTACGAGGGCGGCGGGATGGGCGCGGACCACCCGCTGGCCTGGTGCCGCGAGCGCGGCGCGCACGGCGGGCGGGTCTTCTACACCGCGCTCGGGCACGCCGAGGCCGCCTACCGCGACCCGGACTTCCTCGCGCATCTGGACGGCGGACTCGCCTGGGCGGCCGGGCTGGTGTGAAGCCGCCGGACCGATTTACAGCCCGCGGCCCGCAAGTGACGTTTCTGCGGTGAACGGCTTGCTCCGCCCGAGTGAGTAAAGCTTGCGTAATCACTCACCAATGTGTGTATCTGGTCATGCTCTTGACTTGGCAAAGGGCGCTTGGGTGCGACGGCTCCCGCCGTCGTGCCACCCACCCACAGGAGGAGCCGGACCTTGACTTACGGGAAGAAGCTGCGCGATCGCATCGCCGGGCCCGGGACCACACCGCTGATCGGCGTCTACGACATGTACTCGGCATCGATCGCGGCCAAGCACTACGACGGGATGTTCGTCTCCGGATTCGGTTTCGCGGCCTCGTACTACGGACTGCCGGACATCGGTTTCATCGCCTGGCCCGACATGGTGGCCTTCGTCCAGCGGCTGCGGGGCGCGTTCCCGCACCACCACCTCCTGGTGGACATCGACGACGGATACGTCGACCCCGAGGTCGCCTGCCACGTGGTCGAGGGCCTGGAGCGCATCGGCGCCTCGGGCGTCATCCTGGAGGACCAGAAGCGGCCCCGCCGCTGCGGCCACGCCGACGGCAAGCAGGTGCTGCCCCTGGAGGAGTACCTGGAGAAGCTCGACCAGGTCCTGGCGACCCGCAAGGACCTGGTGGTCGTCGCCCGGACCGACGCCACCGACGAGCACGACATCCTGCACCGCGCCGAGCGGCTCGCCGCGACCGACGCCGACGTGGTCCTGGTCGACGGCGTGCGCAGCGTGGAGTGGATCAAGCGGATCCGGAAGGTCGTCGGCGACAAGCCGCTGCTGTTCAACCAGATCGCCGGCGGCAAGTCCCCCCGCCTCTCCCTCGGGGAACTCTCCGACCTCGGCGTGGACGTCGCCATCTACAGCACGCCGTGTCTGTTCGCCGCGCACGAGGCGATGGACTCCGCGCTCACCGGGCTGAAGGCCGCCGACGGCCGGCTGCCCGAGGTGGATCCCGCGAGCGGCATCGGGGTGCAGGCGTCCACCACCCTGCTGGAGCGCAACATCGCCCGCGACCGGCCGGTTCCCCAGAGCGTGGGCGTGTGACCGGCGCCCGGGTGGCCCGCGCCCGCGCGGCGGTGGCACTCGCCGTCGCCTTCCTCGGCGGCGGCGCCGTCCCGGCGTTCGCGGACGGCAGCCTGGTCACGGTGGTCGACAACTCGCACGCCGACTCCTGGCTGGAAGTCGACCGCACGGCCAACGTGCAGACCGGCCGGGGAGATGCCGGCAGCGACCACGACGGCAGCGCCGTGGACGCCATCGAGGCACTCTTCGGCAACCCCCGCCCGTCGGACGAGGGGGACTGACCGGAGACCGGACAGGACCCACGCGCCCACGCGGTCGTACGGCCGCGTGCTCGGGGGCGACGGCGGCCGGGCACCTCCCCTCCCGGGGAGGCGGCCCGGCCTCGTCGTGTCCGGCCGTCCGGGCACCCCGGACGGCCTACCGCGTGGTCTGTGCACCGGAATACATCCGGTCGCCGTGTTGCTCTGATGTGAACAGGGCAAGACTCGTCGGCGAAGGGCTGGTGGGCGATGACGGCAGACCCGGCGGGCCCGGTGGCCAGAACGCCCCACGGGGCGGTCCGCGGCCGGTACGAAGGGGGAGTCGCGGTGTTCCGGGGCATCCCGTACGCCGCCCCGCCCTTCGGCCCGCGGCGCTTCCGGCCGCCCGAGCCGCCCGAGCCCTGGGACGGGGTGCGCGACGCGGGCGCGTTCGGCCCGACCGCGCCGAAACCGCCGTACTCCGAGGCGTTCGCCCAGTACCTGTCCGACCCCGTCATCCCCGGCGACGACTGCCTCAACCTCAACATATGGACCCCCGATCCGGCCCCCGGCGCCCGGCTGCCCGTCCTGGTGTGGCTGCACGGCGGCGCCCTGACCAGGGGTTCCTCCGCCGTGCCGGTCTACGACGGCCGCACGTTCGCGCGTGACGGCGTCGTCTTCGTCTCCGTCAACTACCGGTTGGGCGTCGAGGGCTACGGACTGTTCCCGGACGCGCCGCCCAACCCCGGTCTGCGCGACCAGCTCGCCGCGCTGCGCTGGGTGCACCAGGCGATCGGCGCCTTCGGCGGCGACCCCGGCCGCATCACCCTGTGCGGCCAGTCGGCGGGCGCCATCAGCGCCGGCGTCCTGCTCGCCTCGCCGCACACGGACGGCCTGATCCGGCGCGCGGTGCTGCAGAGCGGCGCGCCCGAGGTCTCCGACCGCGACAAGGTACGGCGGATGGTGCGCCGGATGGCCGCCCGGCTGAAGATCCCCGCCACCGCCGAGGCCTTCGCGGCCGTCGATCGCGAACTGCTGCTGCGCACCCAGGCCGAGGTCGGCCGGCTCTCCAGCCCGGTGCTCGGCGGACCGGCGTTCGGCGTCGTCGTGGACGGCGACCTCGTGCCCCGCGACCCGCTGAAGGCCCTGGTCGAGGGCGACGCCGCCCGGGACGTGGACCTGCTGACGGGCTGGACCCGGGACGAGTACCGGCTGTGGCTGGTGCCCGGCGGACTGGTGGAGCACGTCGACCGGCTCGGCGCCGTCGCCCTGGCCGGAGCCATGGCCCGCTGCCACTCCGGCCACGAGGTCCCGCGCGGCTACCGCGCCCTGCACCCCGACGCGGGCGCCGCCGAGATCGTCGGCCAGATGGTCACCGACCACCTGCTGCGCGTCCCGCTGCACCGCCTCGCCGACGCCCGCCCCGGCAGGAGCCACCTCTACGAGTTCGCCTGGCCCTCCCTGCGCCCCGGACTCCGGGCCTGCCACGCCCTGGAGCTGGGCTTCGTGTTCGACTCCGGCGACATCCCCGAGTCGCAGAAGCTCGCCGGGCAGGGCGCGCCGCACGAGCTGTGCGACGAGATGCACACGGCGTGGGTGCGGTTCGCGACCAGCGGGGACCCCGGCTGGGAGGCGTGGGACGCCTCGCATCCGGTGCGGATCTTCGGCGACGGCGTCGCGCACACCGCGTACGGTCCGCGGGACGCGGAAGTCGCCCTGTGGTCGGCCGTCCCCGTCACCCCACCGCCCCGCCCGGCCGCGGTCCCCCGCGCCCCCGGCGCCGAACTGGCCTCCGCCATGCGCCGCCTGCGCCGCTCGGTCGGCGCCCTGCGCCGCTGATCCGGCCAAGGCCCCGGTCGGGTGTGCGTGCCCGACCGGGGGCGGGCGGATGCCGGGGGTCCGGCGCTGCGCCGCCGCGGATGCCGCCTCGGGGCGGGTTCCGCGCCGTGCGTGCGGCCGGGCCCGGTACGGGCGGCCGCGCCCCGGCTCCGGCCGGCCTTCCCGGCTCACCACCGCCGTCGGCGCCCGGCACCGGCCCCCGCCCACGCGGTGGGCGCGCCCGACGCGGCCTGCGGCGCGTCAGGCCGTCCCCGCCTCCAGCGCCCGCGCGATCGAGGCGATGGACTTCGGGCCCACCCGGCAGCACCCGCCGACCAGCCGTGCCCCCTCGGCCCGCCACGCCGTGACCTGTTCGACGCCGAACGCGGTGCGCCCGTCCCAGGCCCGGGCCTCCGCGTCCCAGGACTCCCCGCTGTTGGGGTAGGCCACCACCGGCTTCCCGGTGACCCGCGCCGCGACCTCCACGGCGGGTCCCACGTCCCGCGGCGCGCAGCAGTTCACACCGACCGCGATCACCTCGTCCGCTTCGGCCGCCAGGGCGAAGGCCTCCTCCAAGGGCTGCCCGGCGCGGGTGCGCGGACCGTCGACCGTGTACGAAAGCCAGGCGGGCACCCCGAGCCCGCGCACCGCACGCAGCAGCGCGACGGCCTCGTCGGTGTCCGGCACCGTCTCCAGCGCCAGCACGTCCGGCCCGGCGGCGGCCAGCACCTCAAGCCGGGGCCGGTGGAACCGCTCCAGCTCGGCCACGCCGAGCCCGTAGCGGCCCCGGTACTCGGAGCCGTCCGCGAGCATCGCCCCGTACGGCCCCGCCGAGGCCGCCACCCACAACGGCCGCCGCACGCCCGCCCGCTGGGCCCGCCCGGCCGCCTCCCGGGCCAGCCGCACGCTCAGCGCGAGCAGCCGGGCCGCCTCCGCGCGCCCGATGCCGCGCCGTGCGAAGCCCTCGAAGGTGGCCTGGTAACTCGCGGTGATGGCCACGCTCGCGCCCGCGAGGAAGTAGGCGAGGTGGGCCTCGGTGATCGCGTCCGGCCGCTCGGCGAGCAGCCGCGCCGACCACAGCGCGTCGCTCAGGTCGTGCCCGGCGGACTCCAGCTGGTTGGACAGTCCGCCGTCGAGTACGACCGTGCCGGCGGCGAGGGCCGCGGCGAGGCTGGGGGAGCAGACGTTGCCGGTCATGCCACGACGCTAGCCCACGCGACGTACCGTCGGCGCGGCCCGGCCGCCCGTGCGGGCCGGGTCCGCCGCGGAGGCGCCGGTGCGGGCGCTCACGCTCGCGCGTGCGCGGGCAGGGTGAGGATCTCGGCTCCGTCCTCGGTGATCGCGATGGTGTGCTCGCTGTGCGCGGTGCGGCAGCCCGTCGCGCTGCGCAGCGTCCAGCCGTCGGCGTCGGTGACCAGTGTGGCGGTGTCGGCCATGACCCAGGGCTCCAGGGCGAGCAGCAGTCCGGGGCGCAGCATGTAACCGCGGCCGGGCCGCCCGGTGTTCGGGACGTGCGGGTCCTGGTGCATCGTCGAGCCGATGCCGTGGCCCCCGAACTCGGTGTTGACCGGGTAGCCCGCCTTGCCGAGGACCGTGCCGATGGCGTGGGAGAGGTCGCCGATGCGCGCCCCGGGCCGGGCGGCGGCGATGCCGGCGGCGAGCGCGCGTTCGGTCGTCTCGATCAGCGCGACGCTCTCCGCGGGCCTGGCGTCGCCCACCAGGAAGCTGATCGCCGCGTCCGCGGCCACCCCGCCCCTGGCCACGGCGAGGTCGAGGGTCAGCAGGTCCCCGTCCGCCAGCGTGTAGTCGTGGGGCAGCCCGTGGAGCACCCCGTCGTTGACGGCCGTGCAGATGTAGTGCCCGAACGGGCCGCGTCCGAAGGAGGGCGCGTAGTCGACGTAGCAGGACTCCGCACCCGCCTCGACGATCATTTCCCTGGCCCACCGGTCGATGTCCAGCAGGTTCGTCCCGACCGTGCTGCGCTGCCTCAGCGTGTGCAGGATGTCTCCGACCAGGGCGCCGGTGTCCCTCGCCCGGTCGAGCCGCGCGGAGTTCAGGATCTCGATCATGGGGCACCTCTCATGTGCGGCCAATAACTATACCGGTCTAACTGTACCGGTATTAGAATTGCCCCATGGTCAGGTTGCCGCTCACCCCCGCCGAGGTCGAACGCGGACAGCGCCTCGGGGCCCTGCTCCGCCGGGCCCGTGGCCGCCGCTCGATGCTGGACGTGGCGCTCGCCTCGCACATCTCGCCCGAAACCCTGCGCAAGATCGAGTCCGGCCGTGTGGCCACCCCCGCCTTCCCGACCATCGCGGCGATCGCCGACACCCTCGGCCTGTCCCTCGACGCCGTCTGGGCCGAGATCAGCGGGGCGGAGCGAACCGTAGGGGATCAGCCGGTCCCGGCCGTCGCACGACACCCGTCGCTGGCCTCGTGACGCCGCACGCGCCCTGCCGGCCGCCCCCCCCCCGGACGGCAGGCACCGGCCTAGGACGAACTCCGCGCGCCGGACAGCAGCGACTCGGCCAGCCGGTCGGCGAACTCCACCGGGTGTTCCAGCGTGCCCAGGTGTCCGCCGGGAAACTCCGTGAACGCCCCGCCGAGCCGCTCGGCCAGGAACTCGGCCGTGCGGTACAGCACTTGGCCGCGGGAGTCCGCGCCCGCGGCGAGCGTGAGCGAAGCGCCCGCCGGTACCGCGGCGGGCGCGTACCGGGTGAACGGGTGCAGGACCCGGGCGAGGAACACCCCCATCGGCGTCGCCGACCCGCCCTCGGCCGCCGGCCGACCGGAGCCCTCCAGTTGGCCGATGAGCTCGGCGCGCCGCTCGGCACCGTCCGGCAGCACGGTGACACAGGGCGGCTCGTGCGCCACCACGTGCGCCAGCCGCCCCGGATGCCGCGCGAGCAGGTCGAGCACCGCGATTCCGCCCGAGCTGGTGCCGAACACATACGCCGGCTCGCCCTCGGGCAGCACCGCCTCCAGCACCCGGTGCGCCCCCTCGCTCCAGTCCGCCACCCGCTGCTCGGCCACCGGCAGACCGAGCCGGCCGTGCGCGAGCCCGAGCGGGTCGTACGTCACCACGGTGAACCGACTCGCCAGCCGCTCGACCAGCGGCCCGAGCCCCATCGGGTGCCCGGCCCCGCCCGGCAGCACCAGCAGCACGGGCCCGCCGCCCGTCACGTCGTAGTGGTCGCGGCCGTCCTGGCCCGCCGTCTCGGTCATCCCTCGTCCTCTCCCGGTGGCAACACCCGCCCGGTTGCCGGGCGTTGATCGTCATCTCCGGGAGACGGTACGTCCCGCGGCGCGCCGCGGCCTCCGAATTAGGCGCCGGGGATCAGGAGGGCAGCGGGGAGAAGACGAAGGAGAACCCGGCCGGTTCCGGGCGCAGGTGGTAGCGGGGCAGGGGGCCGGGGCCGCAGGACTGGGAGCCGATGCCGTGGTGGGCGTGGTCCAGGTTGACCCAGACGGTGTCACCGGGCACCAGGTCGGTACGGTGGGCGGCGGCGTCCAGCTGCTCGGTGGTCCAGCGGCGGGCGGTGAGGAAGAAGAGGGGGTCGCCCTCGATGCGCAGACCGCCCAGCTCGGCCCAGCGGACGTCGATGCGGGCGCCGTTCTCCTGGGGACGGACGTAGGGCGTCTGCATGCCGTCCACAGTCGACTGCCAACGGCCGACGGCGGCCGCCGTCCTGGTGTCCGGATACGCCTCGCCCGGCCCGCCGCCGAACCACCGCACACGGTCGACCGTGCGCAATCCGAAGCGGATGCCGAGCCGGGGGAGCGGCACCGTCCAGTCGCCCTCTGGTACGACGCCCACGGTCAGCCGCAGCCGGGCTCCGTCGGACGTCCAGCGGTACACCGTCGACAGTCCCAGCTCCCGCCCGGCCGGCGCCACCCTGGTACGGACCGTCAGCGCGCCCTCGCCGATCTCCACCGCGTCCAGCCGGTGCCGCATCCGGTGCAGCCCGACACCGCGCCACAGTGGGCCGCAGCGCGGGTCGCTCTGCCAGGCGGCGCCCTCGTCGTTGTCGGTGGGTGCCCGCCACACGTCCAGCCGCAGACCGTCGACGGCCACATCGCCGACCGCCACCAGGGCGCCGCTCCGCGCGTCGAACGTCCCGGGGCCGAGGGTGAGCACACCGTCCCCGGTGCGCGGCCGAGCGGTCGCCGGGACGTGGGGTGCCGTGCGTTCCGACGCCGGGAACTGGCCCCAGGCGACGACATGGCCCCGGTCCGCCCACGGCGCGTCCGCCGCGAGCGCCGCCCGGACCAGCCAGTGCGCCTCCCCGGCCGGCGCGTCACGCGGCGGCACGGGCAGTTCGACGTCCGCCGACTCGCCGGGCGCGAGCGGGGGCACCGGCAGGGGGCCGGACGCCACCGTCTCCCCGTCGGCCTGGTACGACCACGAGAACGCGAGCGCCGACAGATCGGCCACGTCGTACTTGTTGGTCACCCGGACCGTGCCGTCCCTGCCGTCGCCCGCGATGCCCACCGGCTCGATCACCTTCCGGTACTCGACCAGGCCCGGGGAGGGCCGCCGGTCCGGGAAGAGCAGGCCGTCGCAGACGAAGTTGCCGTCGTGCAGTTCCTCCCCGAAGTCACCGCCGTAGGCGTGGCCCAGCTCCGGGTGCGCGATGCCGTGATCGATCCACTCCCAGACGAACCCGCCCTGCAACCGCTCGTACGACTCGAACAGCCGCTGGTACTCGGCGAGTCCACCGGGCCCGTTGCCCATCGCGTGGGCGTACTCGCACAGCAGGAACGGCAGTCGGCGCCGGCCGAGCGGTCCGCCGTCCAGGCCGCGCCCGATGCGCTCCACCTCGGCGTGGCCGGCGTACATCCGCGCGTACACGTCCGTGTCACGGCAGTCGGGGTCGCCCTCGTAGTGGACCGGGCGGGACGGGTCGCGGCCGTGGATCCACTCGGCCATCGCGGTCAGGCCACGGCCCGTGCCCGCCTCGTTGCCGAGCGACCACAGGACGATCGACGGATGGTTCTTGTCCCGCTCGACCATGCGGGCCGCCCGGTCCAGCAGGGCCGGGGTCCAGCGGTCGTCGTCCACCGGGTTGTCCCGCCAGCCCGCTTCGGTGAAGCCGTGGGTCTCCAGATCACACTCGTCGATCACCCACAGGCCGTACTCGTCGCACAGGTCGAGGAAGGCGGGGTGCGGCGGGTAGTGGGAGGTGCGGACGGCGTTGACGTTGTGCCGCTTCATCAGCAGCACGTCCTCGCGCATGGTCGCGGGGTCCAGCGCGCGGCCCCGCTGCGGGTGCCACTCGTGCCGGTTGACCCCCTTGAAGAGGACGGGCCTGCCGTTGACCCTGAGCAGGCCGTCCGACACCTCCACCGTGCGGAAGCCGATCCGCAGCGGCACCCGCTCGCCTCCGGTGGCCAGCACCCCGTCGTAGAGCCGCGGCACCTCCGCCGACCACGGCTGCACCGGCACCGTCACGGACTCCCCGGTAGGGACGTCGACGCCGAGCCCCGGGACGGTGATCCGGCCGGGCACCTCCGAGTCGACGCGCAGGGTGCCGGTGCCCGCGCGGTGGTCGTAGCCGGCGTGCACGAAGAAATCCCGTACACCGTCGACCGGGCGGTGCGACACGGTGACGTCCCGGAAGATGCCCGGCAGCCACCACTGGTCCTGGTCCTCCAGATAGGAGCCCGCCGACCACTGGTGGACACGCACCGCCAGCACGTTGCCGGCGGTCCTCAGCAGACGGCCGACCGCGAACTCGTGCGGCAGCCGCGACCCCTTGAACGTGCCCAGTTCCGTCCCGTTCAGCCACACCCGGGCGCAGGACTCCACCCCCTCGAACCGCAGCACCGCCTCGCCGTCGCAGCGGTCCGGCCAGTCGGGCGGCAGATCGAAGACCCGCAGATGGTCGCCGGTCGGATTCTCGGTCGGCACCCGCGGCGGATCCACCGGGAACGGGTAGCGGTGGTTCGTGTAGACGGGAGAACCGTGGCCCTGGAGGACCCAGTGGCCCGGCACCGCGATCCGTGCCCACCCGTCCGCGTCGAACCCCTCCCGCGCGAATGAGTCGTCCTCGGCACCGGCCGCCGGCGACAGCCGGAACCGCCATTCCCCATTCAAGGAAAGGGAGTTGGCGTCCGAGGACGCGTACCAGGCGCGGGGCGGCAGCGTCCCGGAGCCGGGGGAGACGTCCTCGACGTAGTCGACGGCGGTGCGGAGGGGGACGGACATCGGTCTCCGATCTGGTGCCGCACGAGGTCGGGTGGGTCAGGCGGGAGGTGTCGTCAGGCGTCGAGCAGGTCGGCGACGAAGGCGTTGGTGAACTTGCCGGTCGGGTCGAGGGTCCGGACGAGGGCCCGGAAGTCGTCGAGTCGTGCGTACCGTCCGCGCAGCACGGCCGACGGTATACCGAATACCTTTCCCCAGTGCGGGCGCGGATCGAACGGCTCCAGCGCCTCCTCCAGCCGGCGCACCACGGGCAGCACGGCCGCCTCGTCCCGCACCCAGGTGAAGTGGAGCGCGACCGAGTCGCGCGCATGGGCCGGGCTGAGCCACTGCGGATCGGCGGCGACCGTACGCACTTCGCAGATCTGCAGGACACCGGCGACGGTGTGCCGTATCCGGTCGACCGCGGACAGCGCGTCGACGGCCGCCGAGCGCGGCAGCAGGTACTCCGACTGGATCTCCTCGCCGCTGCTCGGCGTGAACTCCGCCCGGAAGTGCGGCAGTCGTTCGTGCCACGGCCCCGGCACCCCCAACTGCTCGGTGCAGTTCTCCGCCGGCATCCCCGGCACCGGATGCATGGCCTCGACCGCCGAAGCGGCCTCGGGGAAGGCGCCCGCCGTCCGGTCGGTGCGCGCCTTGAGCCACACCTGCCCGAAGCCGGGCTCCCGCCAGTCGGTGAACAGGCTCACGCTGTACGCGGCCCCCGCCACCGCCTCGAAGTCCAGTCCCTCCAACGGCAGTCCGGTGAACACCCGCTGCTCCACCTCGAAGGCCGGTTCGAGGTCGAGCGTGAGCGCGGTGACGACGCCCAGCGCGCCCAGCGAGGTCACGGCACCGTCGAAGCGGGCGTCGCCCCGGCCGATCGTCACCGTCGTACCGTCCGCGACGACCAGCTCCACCTCGCGCACCGACGACGCCAGCGGAGGGTTGGCCACCCCCGAGCCGTGCGTGCCGGTCGCCACCGAACCGGCCACCGAGATGTGCGGCAGCGAGGCCATGTTGGGCAGGGCCAGACCCCGGGCGTGCACCGCGCGGGCCAGCTCGGCGTAGCGGACCCCGCCCGAGACCCGGACCGTCCGCGCGGCCGAGTCCACGTCGATCACCGGCGGCAACTGGGCGGCCGACAGCAGAACGCCGTCCGGGCCGGGATCGGCGATGCGGTTGAAGGAGTGCCCGCTGCCCAGCACCCGCACCTTCGCGGCGCCGGCCACCAGGGCGCGCAACGCGTCGAGCGTGCGGGGGCGCTGGTACTCCTTCGCGCCGTAGGTGATGGTGTGTGCCCAGTTGGTCACCATTTCGCTCATATCGCCGTTCCTTCCACAGGGGCGCGGGTCCGTTGACCCTCTCGTCCGCCGCGACCTACGGTAGAGATCGCTTGCCGTCCGCGCCTCACCGACCGGAAGGTCCGCCCTTGACCGAGCGCCCGCAGGCTGTGTTCGCCATGGCGGCCGAGAACGTCCCGTACCTCTTCCCGCCCGAGCTCCTCACCCGGCTGCGCGCCTCGGTGGACATCGACCCGGCGCTCGTCGCGCACGACTTCACCGAGCCGCGGCTGCGCGAGGCCCTGGCCCGCGCCGAGATCCTCATCACCGGCTGGGGCTGCCCCCGCCTCGACGCGGCCGCCCTGGACGCCGCGCCGAAGCTGCGCGCGGTGCTGCACGCGGCCGGCTCGGTCAAGGGCTTCACCACCGCCGAGGTGTGGCGGCGCGGCATCGTCGTCTCCTCGGCGGCCGCCGCGAACGCCCTGCCCGTGGCCGAGTACACGCTCGCCATGATCCTGCTCACCGGCAAGGACGTCTTCGCGTTCCGCCGGCTGCTGCGCACCCGGCGCGACTTCCCGTACGGCGACGTCATCCCCGGCATCGGCAACCACGGCCGCCGCGTGGGCGTCGTCGGCGCCTCCCGCGTGGGACGCCGGCTGATCGAACTGCTGCGCCCGTACGACCTCGCCGTCACGCTCACCGACCCGCATGTCGACGCCCCGGAGGCGGCCCGGCTCGGAGTTCCGCTGCTGCCCCTGGACGAGCTGCTGCGCACCTCGGACGTCGTCACGCTGCACGCCCCCGAGACACCCGGGACGCGCCGTCTGATCGGCGCCCGTGAACTCGCCCTGATGCCCACCGGGGCGGTGCTCGTCAACACCGCGCGCGGCGCCCTGGTCGACCACGACGCGCTCGCCGAGGAGCTGGCCACGGGCCGGCTCGCCGCAGTCCTGGACGTCACCGACCCGGAACCGCTGCCCGCCGACTCGCCGCTGTTCGACCTGCCCAACGCGTTCATCACCCCGCACCTGGCGGGCTCCCAGGGGAACGAGGTGTCCCGCCTCGGCCGGACGGTGGTCGAGGAGGCCGGCCGGCTGTCGGCCGGCGAGGGGCTTGTGTACGCGGTCGACCCCACGGCGCTCGACCGGCTGGCCTGACGCCCGTATGCCGCACATCGCCCGATGTGCGCCGTATGTGCCGCTCCCGCTGCACCGCGCACACCCCTCCCGGACGCGTCACCCGGACCCGCCACGGATTCCCCGGACCCGGGGGCATACGGTGTGGGAAGTACGCCTGAGCCGGGAGGAGACATACGGATGGGCAGTCGCACCGCGCTGGTCGAGGATCTGATGGAGCGGTTCCCGCACGTGCCGCGGGAAGCCGTCTTCAAGGAGGACCTGCTCCGGGGCGGCGTCGCCTTCGACGAATCCGCCCTCAGCGACAACGAGGACGGTGACGTCAAGCCGAAGTCGTACTTCATCTTCTCCTTCGACCACGGCACCCTGCCCGAGCTGGGCGAGGCCGCGCTGCGCCGGCCCCCGGAGGAGATCATCCTCACGGGCGGCCCGTACGACCTGCGCCGTACGGTCGTCTCCGTACGGGTGAACCCCGCCTCCCCCTACCGGGTGGCCGCCGACGAGGAGGGGCTGCTCGGCCTCTACCTGGACGGCAAGCGCATCGCCGACGTCGGCGTGCCGCCGATGCCGGAGTACTACCGGCACACCCTCTCCAACGGGAAGTCCGTCATGGAGGTCGCGCCCACCATCCAGTGGGGCTACCTGATCTACCTGACCGTCTTCCGGGTCTGCCAGTACTTCGGCGCCAAGGAGGAGTGCCAGTACTGCGACATCAACCACAACTGGCGCCAGCACAAGGCGGCGGGGCGGCCGTACACGGGCGTGAAGGACGTCGAGGAGGTCCTTGAGGCCCTGGAGATCATCGACCGCTACGACACCCAGAAGGCGTCCACCGCGTACACCCTCACCGGCGGTGCGATCACCAAGACGGTCGCCGGGCGCGACGAGGCCGACTTCTACGGCCACTACGCCAAGGCCATCGAGGAGCGCTTCCCCGGCCGCTGGATCGGCAAGGTGGTGGCGCAGGCGCTGCCCAAGGCGGACGTGCAGCGGTTCAAGGACTACGGCGTGCAGATCTACCACCCCAACTTCGAGGTGTGGGACCGCCGGCTGTTCGAGCTGTACTGCCCCGGCAAGGAGCGCTACGTCGGCCGCGACGAGTGGCACAAGCGGATCCTGGACTCCGCCGAGGTGTTCGGGCCGCGCAATGTGATCCCCAACTTCGTGGCGGGCGTGGAGATGGCCGAACCGTTCGGCTTCACCACCGTGGACGAGGCCATCGCCTCCACCACCGAGGGGCTGCGCTTCTTCATGTCGCACGGGATCACGCCCCGCTTCACCACCTGGTGCCCGGAGCCCACCACCCCGCTCGGCAAGGCCAACCCGCAGGGCGCGCCGCTGGAGTACCACATCCGGCTGCTCCAGGCCTACCGTCAGACCATGGACGACTTCGGCCTGTCCTCCCCGCCCGGCTACGGCCCGCCCGGACCCGGCCGCGCGGTCTTCTCGGTCAGCTCCTTTATGGACAGCCTGCCCGCGCAGGAGCCGGCCGAGGCCTGAACAGGCCGGGGCCAGGGCCGCCACTGTGCGTGACCGGAAGCGTACGGGCCGCTTGTCAGCGACGCCCGGTGCGTGAAAGGCTCGGGGGAGTGCCGCGAGGTTTCTGCCAACTCCGTCGTTCCTGTGGTGAGTTGACCTCGCCCGTGGATGCAGGAGTTCCATGCCCGACCTGCCGACCCCCCAGGGAGCCGAGGCCGCGCTGTTCTCGGAGGCCTGGGACGCGGTGTTCTCGTACGCCGACCTGTGCACCTCCGGGTCGGCCACGGCCCACCGGCTGGCCACCGAGGCGTTCACGCGCGGCATGCGCGAGGTCCGTGCCGCCGCGCGCACCCATGTGCGCGGCGCGGGCCGCCGTACCCCGCGGCTGCCGACGATCCCGGCCCTGCTCACCGCGGTGCGCGCCACCGCGGCCCGCTGGCAGGCCGAGGGGCAGGGGCACCGGCTCGACCCCGGCCTGAGCGAGTGGCTGGACTCCGCCGAGGCGGCCCGCCATCTGGGCCCGCCCCGCGAGCGCCCCGCGGCGCTGCGCGCCCTGCGCGACCTGGCGGAGGCCGACGCGGCGCTGCTGTGGCTGGCGGAGGTGGAGGCGCTGCCGCCGTCCGCGGCCGCCCGCCGGCTCGGCCTGGAGCCGGCCACCGTTTCGGGTGAACTGGAACGCGTGCGCACGCTCTTCCGGGACCGCTGCCGCCACGTCCACGGCGAGGGCGGGGAGGACGGCACGTGCTGGGTCTGCGCCCGCGCGCCGGGCGCCGCCGCCCGCGCCGGTTCTCCCGGGCACCCGCCCGCCTGCCCCCACTGCGCCGGCCCCGCCGCCCGGCACCAGGGCGCCGCCCTCGCCCCCGTCCTCGCCGGCGCGGTGATCGGCTGGGGCTCCCTCGCCTACCTGGAACGGCGCCGGCGGGCCAGCGAGGTGCGGCAGGGCACCGGGCGGCCCGCCGAGGCCGCGGACGGCGACCAGAGCGACAAGCGCGCGGGGCTCGGCCGGCTGCTGCGGGGCGGCGGCCTGTTCGCCACCGCGGTGCTGCTGTCGGCGCTGGCGCTGGCCGCCTCGCTGATGCCGTACGGCGGTTCCGGCGCGGACTCCTTCGCCGCGCGCGACGACACCGCCGCCACCCGCGACGACGGCACGGCGCCCGACGACACCGGGGCGCCGGGCGAGAAGTCGTCCCGCGACCACGGCCGGGTCCAGGCCACCCCCGGCGGCCGCCCGGCCGCCGCCGGCCCCTCGCCCGCCCCGGCCGCGACCCTGACCCGCACGCCCGCCACCCCCGGCACCCGCGACTCCAGCCGTACGACACCCCGCCCCGCCCCCGACACCGCGCCCCCCGGCGCCCCCTCCCCGGCCCGCCGCCCCGGCGGCACCGGGGCGGCCGCCGTGGCCCCCGCCCCCACGACCACCCCGCCGGCCTCCTGCCATGTCGCCTACGCCCTGGCCGGCCAGTGGCCCGGCGGATTCCAGGCCACGGTCACCGTCACCGCCGAGCGGGCCCTCGCCGGATGGCGGGTCGACTGGTCCTTCCCCGACGGCCAGCAGGTCACCGGGATGTGGGACGCCACCGCCCGGCAGACCGGCGCCCGCGTCACCGCCACCGCCGCCGACTACGACCGGGCCGTCCCCGCCCGCACCGCCGTGTCCTTCGGCTTCACCGGCACCTGGGCCGCCGCCAACCGCGCCCCCGGCGGGTTCACCCTCAACGGCGCGCCCTGCGCCGCCGGCTGACGCGCGGTCGCACCGGACGGCACCGGACGGCGCCGCGCGGAAAACGCGTTGACGCGGCCCCCGCACCCGGGTTACTGTCCTCCCACACGCCGAGGTGGCGTGCGCGACCACGAGCGAGGACGAGGAGGTGTCGACGATGGCTGTCACCGTGCCGGGCGCTGCCCACACCCAGGAACACCTCATCTCCACCTCCGTGGCCACCGGCTGATCCGAGCGGGTCGACGGCGTCGACCGCCGCTGCCCGGGGCCGCCCTTCGAAGGGTTTCCCTTGTCTTCCACCTCTGCTGTGCACTCCGCCCTGTCTCCCTACGGCTGGGACGACGACTGGGCCGACGCGTTCGCCCCCCACGCGGCCGAAGGGCTGCTGCCCGGCCGGGTCGTACGGGTCGACCGCGGGCAGTGCGACGTCGTCACCGCCGACGGCGTCGTCCGCGCCGACACCGCCTTCGTCACCCCGCACGACCCCCTGCGGGTCGTGTGCACCGGCGACTGGGTCGCCGTCGAAGCGGGCGGCAACCCCCGGTACGTCCGGACGTACCTGCCGCGCCGCACCGCCTTCGTGCGGTCCACCTCCTCCAAGCGGTCCGAGGGGCAGATCCTCGCGGCCAACGTCGACCACGCCGTGGTCGCGGTGTCCCTCGCCGTCGAACTCGACCTCGGCCGGGTCGAACGGTTCCTCGCCCTCGCCTGGGAGTCCGGCGCCCAGCCCGTGGTCGTCCTCAGCAAGAGCGACCTGGTGGCCGATCCGGTCTCCCTCGCGCACCTGGTGCAGGACGTCGAGCACAGCGCGCCCGGCGTGCCGGTGCTCGGCGTCAGCGCCCACACCGGCGACGGACTCGACGTCCTGCGCGCGCTGACCGGCTCCGGGACGAGCGTGCTGCTCGGCCAGTCCGGCGCGGGCAAGTCCACCCTGGCCAACGCGCTCGCCGGCGAGGACGTGATGGACGTCCGGGCCGCGCGGGACGTCGACGGCAAGGGACGGCACACCACGACCACCCGCAACCTGCTCGCGCTCCCCGGCGGGGGCGTCCTCATCGACACGCCCGGGCTGCGCGGCGTCGGCCTGTACGACGCCGAGAGCGGGGTCGGTCAGGTGTTCGCCGAGATCGAGGAGCTGGCCGGGCGGTGCCGCTTCCACGACTGCGCCCACGAGAGCGAGCCGGGCTGCGCCGTGCTCGCCGCCGTGGACAGCGGTGAACTCGCCGTGCGCAGGCTGGACAGCTACCGCAAACTCATCCGTGAGAACCAGTGGATCGTCGCCAAGACCGACGCCCGCGTCCGTGCCGAGCTGAGGCGGGAGTGGAAGCGCAGGGGAGCGGAGGGCAAGGCCGCGATGGAGGCGAAACGGGGCCGCTGGAGCTGACCCATATCACCCACCCCGGCAGGTCGAACCATGTCCCCTTCATTGGTGAATGTTAGAAATGCATCATGAAGAGGCGTTTCGGCCTGTTTCAGGGGTGGGACGCTTCCGTCCCGGCCGGAGCGTCCCTGGCCGGCGCCGACCCCGGCCGGTCCCGGTGGCTGCCGCCCGGTCTCCGCACGGTCGCCGGACAGATGTTCCTCCTCCAGCTGGTCATCCTGCTGCTGTTCGGCGCCGTGGCCGGCACCACCCTGGTGCTCCAGGCCCGGCAGGCCGGACTGAACGAGGCACGGCACCGCACGCTCGCCACCGCCGTCAGCTTCGCCAACTCCCCGGGCACCCTCGACGCGATGCGCTCCCCGGACCCCTCGGCGGTGCTGCAACCGCGCGCCGAGGCGATCCGCAAGGCCGCCGACGTCGACTACGTGGTCGCGTTCAACCCGGCCGGCATCCGCTGGACGCACCCCGTCCCGCAGCTGATCGGCAAGCACGTCATCGGTTCCTACGAGGAGCCGCTGCGCGGACACGCGCGGACCGTCACCTCCGACACCCCCGTGGGCGTGGCCGTGGACTCCACCGCCCCCGTCGTCGACGCCCACCACAAGGTCGTCGGACTCGTCTCCGTCGGCATCACCACGCGCAGCATCGAGGCGCAGGTCACCCGGCAGCTGCCCCTGCTGCTCGCGGCCGGCTGCGGTGCGCTGCTGCTGGCGACGGCCGGGGTGGTCCTCGTGAACCGCCGGCTGCGGCGGCAGACCCGCGGCCTGGAACCGGCCGAACTGCGGCGGATGTACGACCACCACGACGCCGTTCTGCACGCCGCCCGTGAGGGCGTGCTCATCGTCGCGGCCGACGGCACGCTGCTGCTCGCCAACGACGAGGCGCTGCGCCTGCTGAACCTGCCCGCGGACGCCGAGGGCAGGCAGCTGGCCGGCCTCGGGCTCGCGCCGTCCCTCGCCGAGCTGCTGACCGCGGGGCGTCCGGTCACCGACGAGGTGTGCGAGGCCGGCGACCGGCTGCTCGCGGTGAGCGTCCGGCCCACCACGTCGCACGACTGCGCGCCCTCCAGCGTCGTCACCCTGCTCGACACCACCGAGCTGCGGGCCGTCGCCGGCCGCGCGGCCGTGGCCCAGCGGCGGCTGCGGCTGCTGTACGACGCCATGAGCAGGATCGGCACCACCCTCGACGTGCGGCGCACGGCCGAGGAGCTGACCCGGTTCACCGTCCCCCGGTTCGCCGACTACGCCTGCGTGGACCTGCTCGACTCGATCCTGCGCGGCGGCGAGCCCGAGGGCACCACGATGCGCCGCACGGCCCTCACCGCCATCGACTCCGACCATCCGCTGTACCCGGTCGGCTCGCTCACCGACTTCGCCTCCCAGACCCCGCAGGCGATCGGCATGGGCACCGGCGCGCCGGTCCTGGAGCCGGACCTGAGCCGCGGCACCGGATGGCAGCGGTACGACCCCGCCAACGCCTCCCGGATCCTCGCCCACGGCATCCACTCGATGCTCGTGGTGCCGGTGCGGGCGCGCGGCGTCCTGATGGGCGTGGCCAGTTTCTGGCGTTCCGCGGACGCCGAGCCGTTCGAGCAGGAGGACATGGCGGTCGCCGAGGAGCTGGTCGCCCGGGCCGCGGTCGCCATCGACAACGCCCGCCGCTACACCCGGGAGCACACCACCGCCGTCACCCTCCAGCGCAGCCTGCTGCCGCGCGGCGTCCCCGACCAGTCGGCGCTCGAGGTGGCCTACCGGTACCTGCCGGCGCAGGCCGGGGTGGGCGGCGACTGGTTCGACGTCATCCAGCTGCCGGGCGCGCGGGTGGCGCTGGTCGTCGGCGACGTCGTCGGGCACGGGCTGCACGCGGCGGCCACCATGGGCCGGCTGCGCACCGCCGTGCACAACTTCTCCGCCCTCGACCTCAGCCCCGACGAACTCCTCGTCCACCTGGACGAACTGGTCAGCCGCATCGACAGCGACGAACGGGAGGACTGCAGCGCGGGGGACGGGCGGGACGCGGTCGCGGACGTCACCGGCGCCACCTGCCTGTACGCGCTGTACGACCCGGTCGCCGGGCGGGCCACCATCGCCCGGGCCGGTCATCCCGGGCCCGCCCTGCTGCTGCCCGACGGCACCGCCACCTTTCCCGACGTACCGGTCTCCCCGCCGCTGGGCCTCGGCGACGGCATGCCGGTGGAGACGCTGGAACTGGAGCTGCCGGAGGGGTCCCAGCTGGTGCTGTACACCGACGGGCTGCTGGAGGACCGCCGCCGGGACCTCGACACCGGCCTCGAACTGCTGCGGGGCACGCTGGCCGCTTCGGCGGGCCGCGCTCCGGAGGCCGTCTGCGCGGCCGTCCTCGAAACGGTGCTGCCCGCCCGGACCATCGACGACGTCGCCCTGCTGGTGGCCCGCACCCGGCTGCTGGGCCCCGAGCACGTCGCCGAGTGGGACGTGCCCCGCGATCCGGCGGCCGTCGCCCCCGTCCGCGCCGAGTGCGCCGCCACCCTGGACGCCTGGGGCCTCGGGGACGTCGGATACACCGCCGAGCTGATCCTCAGCGAGCTGATCACCAACGCGGTCCGCTACGGCGCCCCGCCCATCCGGGTCCGGCTGCTGCACGACCGCGGGCTGATCTGCGAGGTCGCCGACGGCAGCAGCACCGCGCCGCACCCGCGACGGGCGGCCGCCACCGACGAGGGCGGGCGCGGGCTGTTCCTCGTCGCCCAGCTCGCCACCCGCTGGGGCACCCGCTACACGGCGCGCGGCAAGGTGATCTGGGCCGAGCTGGCCCCGCAGGAGGAGGGCCCCGCCCCGGCCGCCGGCGCCGACGCGGAGACGGCCGACGACATCCTGGACCAGTGGGAGAGCATCTGACCCCTGGCCGGACCCCGTAGCTGGGTGTCCGTTTTCCGCCAGCCGGTTCGTCCGGGCGGGGCCCACACTGGAACCTGTGATGGACGAGGACAGCAGGTACGAGGCGGTGCGCAGCCGGGACGGCCGGTTCGACGGGGCGTTCTTCTTCGCCGTCGAGACGACCGGGATCTACTGCCGGCCCAGCTGCCCCGCGGTGACGCCCAAGCGGCGCAACGTGCGGTTCTTCCCGACGGCCGCCGCCGCCCAGCGCGCCGGGTTCCGGGCCTGCCGACGCTGCCGGCCGGACGCGGTGCCGGGCTCGGCGGAGTGGAACGTGCGCGCGGACGTCGTCGGCCGGGCCATGCGGCTGATCGCCGACGGAGTGGTGGACCGCGAGGGCGTCGCCGGGCTCGCGGCCCGCCTCGGCTACAGCGCCCGGCAGGTGCAGCGGCAGCTCACCACCGAGCTGGGCGCCGGGCCGGTGGCGCTGGCCCGCGCGCAGCGGGCGCACACCGCGCGGGTGCTGCTCCAGACCACGGAACTCCCGGTCACCGAGATCGCTTTCGCGGCCGGGTTCGCGAGCGTGCGCCAGTTCAACGACACCGTCCGCGAGGTGTACGCGGCGACGCCGACCGAGGTGCGGGCCGCCGCCCCGCGCGGCCAGGGGGCCCGCCGGGCCGCCGCGGGCAACGGCATCCCGCTGCGCCTCGCCCACCGGGGCCCGTACCAGGCCGCCGCCGTCTTCGACCAGCTCGCCCGGGAGGCGGTGGCGGGCATCGAGGAGGTCACGGGCCGCCCCGGCGCCCGCACCTACCGGCGCACCCTGCGGCTGCCCTACGGCACCGGGATCGCCGCCGTCGCCGAACGCACCCGGGCACCGCGCCCGGGCACCGGCACGCGTCCCGGCGGCTGGCTGGACGCCCGTCTGCACCTCACCGACCCGCGGGACCTGACCACCGCCGTGCAGCGGCTGCGGCGGCTGTTCGACCTGGACGCCGACCCCTACGCGGTGGACGGACGGCTCGCCGCCGACCCCCGCCTCGCCCCCCTGGTCGCCGCCCGCCCCGGCCTGCGCGCACCCGGCGCCGTGGACCCCCTGGAACCCGCCGTACGCGCCCTGGCCGGCCCCACGGGCGCCGCGCGGCTGGTCCAGCGCCACGGCAAGACCCTCGACGCCCCGAGCGGCACGCTCACCCACCTCTTCCCGGAACCTGATGCGCTCGCCGAGGCGGACTGCCGCGCCGGCGCCCCGCTGACCGCGCTCGCCGCCGCCCTCGCCGACGGCGCCCTCCGGCTGGACCCGGGCGCCGACCGGGAGGACGCCCGGCGGGCGCTGCTCGCCCTGCCCGGGATGGACCCGGACACGGCAGCCGTCCTGTGCGCCCGCGCCCTCGGCGACCCCGACGTGGCCCCGCCCGGCATCCAGGTGCCCGACACCTGGCGTCCCTGGCGCACCTACGCCGTCCAACACCTTTACGCAGCAGGAGAGTTGACACGATGACCACCGCCGGATGCTTCACCCGTCTCGACTCGCCCCTCGGCCGGCTGCTGCTCACCGCCGACCCGGACGGGGCGCTCACCTCCCTGCGCTGCGCGGGGGAGGTTCCGGACGGACTGCGGGAGGACCCGGGGCCGTTCTGCGCCGTGCGCGAACAGCTCGACGCCTACTTCGCCGGTGAACTCCGGGAATTCCGGCTGCCCTTGCGGGCGGAGGGCACCGAGTTCCGGCGGCGGGTGTGGGACGCGATGGACGAGGTGCCGTACGGCACCACCGTCACCTATGGCCGGCTCGCCGCCCGGATCGGCGCGCCCCGGGCGGCCGTTCGCGCCGTCGGCGGAGCGCTCGGCGCCAACCCCCTGCTGATCCTGCGCCCCTGCCACCGGGTGATCGGCGCCGACGGCTCCCTGACCGGCTACGCGGGCGGCCTCGACCGCAAGGTGCGACTGCTGACCCTGGAGGGGGCCCTGGCGGCGCCGCGAGGCAACTGACGGGCCGGCGGACCGGCGCCCGCCGGAGGTTACTCGCGCGGGCACCGGCCATCCGCGGCACGGCCAGCTCGCGGGCCCGTTCGGAGGTCGCCATCGCCATCGTGCCGGCCACGGAGACACACGTGTACAGGAGGGCGATCCCGAGGACCGGGAAGAGGCCGGCTCACTCCGGCCGGAAGAGCCGGTCCAGGTGGTAGGCCAGCACCTCGGCGGCGGACTCGGCGGAGCGCTGGCCGACCAGGACGCCGGTGCCCAGTCCGGCGGACATGGCCAGCAGGCCGGCCGCCGCCGCGCCCGGGTCGGTGCCGGGCCGCAACCGCCCGGCACCGGCCGCCTGTCGGAGCAGCGCGGCCACGGTCGCCTCGGCCGCGTCGGGGTCCTTGATGAACGGCTGGGCGGCCAGTGCCTCGTCGGTCACCGACAGCACGGCGTACGAGGTGTAGAGGTGGTGGAACGTACGGCTCTCCGCGTCGACCGGCAGCGCGGCCGTCAGCAGCGCCTCGATCACCGCGCGCGGCCCCGGCTCCGGGCCGGCCGCGGCGACCCGGGCGGCCACCCGCTGCCCGAACCGCTCCGCCAGGTGGCGCAGTCCGAAGAGCAGCAGCTTCTCCTTGGACTCGAAGTAGTACTGCACCAGCCGGAGTGAGACGCCCGCCTCCGCGGCCACGTCGCGCATCCCCACGGCGTGCAGCCCGAGCCGGGCCGCCGCCCGCACCAGGGCCTCCGCGATCTCGGTCCGCCGCTCGGCGTGGTCCACGCGCCTGGGCATCCGCCGTCCTCTCCGCTGTCCCGCGGACGGGTGCCGTCCGGCCCGCCGTTCGCTGATCCGGGCTTCATGGTACAGCTGTACCAGCGACGTGGTACGTTCGTATCACGAAAAACCGACTGCCCCGGAGGTGGCCGTGTCCCGGCCCGCAGCAGCCCGTCCCCAGGCCGACGTCGGCCGCTTCCTCAGCGACGCCCTGCGCGACCGCTACTTCGCCGCCTGCGACGCGGTGTTCGCGCTGGGCGCGCCCGCGTCCGGGGAACGGGACGTGGAGACGTCCTTCGGCACCACCCACGTCTACCGTTACGACCCCGAGCCCGGACCGGCGCGGGAGGGCGGTGACCCGGCGGGGGAGGCCCGCGACCGTACGCCCGTCGTCCTGGTGCACGGCGCCGGCAGCTGCTCGGCGATGTGGTATCCGAACACCGGCGCCCTCAGCGCCGAGCGGACCGTGTACGCCCTCGACACCCCGGGCGACCCCGGCCGCAGCGTGCAACGCGCCCCCATCCACGAGCCGGAGCACGCCGCCCGGTGGCTGGACGAGACCCTCGCCGGGCTCGGCCTCGACAAGGTGCACCTGGTCGGCACCTCCTACGGCGGCTGGCTCGCCCTGAACCAGGCCCACCGCAGGCCCGAACGGCTCGCCTCGGTCACCCTGCTCGACCCCGGCGGCCTGGAGAAGGTCGGGCTGCGCTTCTTCGTCTGGATCTTCGCCAGCCTGCTGGCCACCTTCGCCCCCAGGGCGCTGCGGCCCCGCCTCGCGTCCTGGCTGGAGCAACCCGTGCTGGTGGTCCCCGAGTTGCGCGCGATGACCCACACCGGGGTGCGCGCCTACCGCATCCGCCGGCCGGTGCCCCGGCCGCTGACCGACGCCGAACTCGCCACCATACGCACGCCGTTGTACCTGCTGCTCGGCAAGCGCAGCCTCCTGGTGCACCCCCGCCGGCAGGTCGAGCGGGTGCCCCGGCTCGTGCCCGGCGCCCGCGCCGAGATCGTCGCGGACACCGGGCACGGACCGCAGATCGACCACGCGGACCTGGCGAACCGGCTGATGCTCGACTTCATGGCCGCCACCGAGGACGGCGTGGTCTCGGGGCGCTCTCCCCGGGTCTCCGGCTGAGCGCCCGGCCCACCGGGCCGTTGGGCCGACCGGGTGGAAACGGGACGGAGTTGCGGCGCGGCGGCGCCGGTCTGTGGCACGGTCGCCTCCGGCGGAACACGGGGAAGGGCGGGCGTGCACATGGGCAAGGTCGGACGGGTCCTCGCGGTCCTGCTGCTGGCGCTGGGGCTGCCGGGCGCGCGGGCCACCGCAGGTGCCGTCCCCGCGGGCGGCGCCGTACTCAACGCGTCCCGCTGGACCGGGAGTTGGGAGACCGCGCCGTCGGGCACCGCCGCCGCGCTGCCCGGCGCGGCCGTCCGCAACGTCGTCCACCTCAGCGTCGGCGGCACCGCCGTGCGGGTGCGGCTCAGCAACCGGTTCGGCAGCGCGCCCCTGCGGCTCGGCGCGGTGACCGTCGCGCTGCGCCGGGCCGCCGGGCCGGACGCCGCGCCCGGTACCCTGCGCGCCGCCACGTTCCGGGGCGCCGCCACCGCCACCGTCCCGCCCGGCCGGGAGACCGTCAGCGACCCGGTGCGGCTGACCGTGCCGGCCGCCGCCGACCTCCTCGTCACCGTGTACACCCCCGAGGACGACGGACGCGCCACCTACCACGCCACCGCCCTCCAGACCAGCTACGTGGCCGCCGACGGCGCCGGCCACGCCGCCGACGCGGACGGCTCCGCGTACCGGGCCACCCTCACATGCTGGTACTACGTCACCGGGGTCGACGTCCTGGGCCGCGCCACCGGCAGCGTCGTGGCCTTCGGCGACTCGCTCACCGACGGCACCGGGTCCACCCCCGACGCCAACCGCCGCTGGCCCGACCGGCTCGCCGCGCGCCTTTCCGGCACGGGCGTCCTCAACGCCGGCATCGGCGGCAACCGGCTGCTGCGCGACGGCGCCGGGCCGAGCGCCCTCAGCCGCCTCGACGCCGACGCCCTGGACCGGGCCGGCGCGCGGATCCTCGTCGTCTTCGAGGGCATCAACGACATCAAGGGCCTTCCCCCGGCCAACGACCCCGCCGCCTACGCCGACGCCTACCGCACCATCGTCGACCGCGCCCACGCGCACGGCATCCGGGTCGTCGGCGTCACCCTCACCCCGTTCAACGGGTACGCCGCCTACACGGTCGCCCGCGAGGAGGTACGGCAGCGGGTCAACGCCTTCATCCGCACCGGCGGCGCCTTCGACGCGGTCGCCGACGCCGACGCCGCCGTACGCGACCGAGCCGACCCCACCCGCATCCGCCCCGCCTACGACCCGGGCGACCACCTGCACTTCACCGACGCGGGCATGGCCGCGGTGGCCGAGACGGTCCGCCGCGCGCTCCGCCTGCCCGTGCCGACCGGCCACGGGTGAGCGGCGGTTCGGCGCCACCGCCCCCGGCACGGGCAGCCGTAGCCGACCGGACGGCGGCGCATCAGCCCGGCTCGCGCGCGACCCAGCCCCGCTCGTGGGCGTGCCAGCCCAGTTGCAGCCGGGTGGTCACCCCGGCCAGCTCCATCAGCCGCTTCACCCGGCGCTGCACCGTCCGCAGCCCCAGGTCCAGTTGCTTGGCCACGCTCGCGTCGGTCAGCCCGGCCAGCAGCAGCGACAGCACCTCCAGATCGGTGCCGTCCGGCCCGTCCGGCACCTCCTCGGCCGCCCCCTGCCTGTTCAGCCGCAGCGGCAGCGCCTCGCGCCACACCGACTCGAACAGCCCCGCCAGCAGCTCCAGCAGCCCGCTGGCGTGCACCACCAGCGCGGCCGGCTCCGCGCTCCGCGAGGTCAGCGGCACCATCGCCAGCGAGCGGTCGGCGACGACCAGCTTCGTCGGCACCCGGTCCACCACCCGGACCCGCTCGCCCCGGCCGAGCGCGGCGGCCAGCCCGCCGAGCCCCTGCGGCGCATCCAGCACCGCCCGCTCCACCACCACCCGGTAGCGCACCCCGCGCCCGGCCGCCTGTTCCTCCGCCTCGTTCTCCGCCGCGGAGACCACCACGGGGTTCCCGGTCACCAGCGCGCACACCTCCTCGGCGGCGCCCAGCTGGAGCTGGAGAAAACGCTGGGCGACCGCCGAGGCGCCGGTCACCACCTCCACCAGGTCGTGCACCGCGGGCTCGTCCGCCGCCGCCCGGTACTCCCGCGCGAGCAGCGCCGCCGCCAGCTCCGCCTGCTCCAGCTCGTGCCGCTGCCGGGTCAGCAGCGCGCCCAGGGCCACCGCGGGCGGCGCCGCCACCCAGCGGCCGGGGCGCGCCGAGGAACGGGCCGCGAGCCCCTGCCGCTCCAGCCGGCGCAGCGCGTGCTCGGTGTCCTGCTCCGCCAGCGTCAACCGCCGCGCCAGATCGGCCACCTCGGCCGCGCCCACCGCCACCAGCGCCCGGTACGCCGCCTCGTGTCTCTCGTCCAGCCCTATCGCCGCCAGCATCGCCCCGCGTTCCTCCCCTGAGTCCGAGCAGTCTGAGAACAAGCCGTCCCGCGGTCCCGCGGCTGGCGGAAACCGGCCACGACGCAAACCCGCCGCCGCCCATCATCGCGGTACCGCGGGTGCCTCTGCCAAGGTGGGCCTCACCGCGGCATTCGTGCCCGGAGACCTGCCGGGCCGGGGCGCCCGTGCGTCCGGTCGCGCCGCCGCGGCCGAGGCGACCACGCCGCGATCCGGCCGTCGGACCGGTGGCCGACAAGGCCAGGTACCGAAGGACCGTGACCCGGGCCCGTGCGTGTCCGAGCGTCCGAGGACGTGCCGAGGACGTGGAGGGGACACGGGGCCGGGTCACTTCGCACGTCGCCGGGCGGTCCCCCCGTGGGGGGTGGGGCCGCCCGGCGGCCTTCCACCACGCGGCGTCCGGGCCCGTCGTCGTACGGCCGTACGACCCGTCCCCCGACACGCCGCCCCGGGCGCCTGCCGGGCGACGGTTTTTCCCGATGCCCCGTTTTCCCACCGCCCCCGTGGTGACAATCAGGGCATGAGCCAGCAGGGGGGGAAGACCCGCCGTCCGTCCCGAGGACGACTGGTGGGGGGACCTGTACGACGACGCCACCGGGGACACGGGCCCCACGGCCGCGCCCGACTCCCTGGACGACCGCTTCACCTCGGTCAAGCGGACGGTCACGGGGACCCGGGCCGCGCCGGACCCGCCCGCCCCCGAGCCCGCCTCCCCCCTCGACTACGTGGGCTCCGGGCCGCCCACCTACGACCCCGAGCCCACCGCACTGCCGGCCGCCGAACCGGAGGCGCTGGAGGAGTCGGTGCCGGACACGGTGCTGGACGGGGCCCGGTACGGCACGTGGACGCTGCGCTCCGTCTCGCTGCGCGGGGACTCGGCGCGCTACCGGGGCGAGCCGCGCCGGGACGCGCTGCTGACCGCCCGGTTCGGCACGGGCGGGCAGGCGCTGCTGCTCGTCGCGATGGCCACCGGCGCCCGGACCACGCCACAGGCGCACCTGGCGGCGGCCGAGGCGTGCCGCTGGATCGGCCGGGCGGTGGGCCGCAGCCACCGGCGCCTCGCCGAGGACCTGCGGGCGGCCCGGCGCGCCGATCTGCGGGCCGGCCTGCAGCGGCTGACCGACCGGGGCCTCGGCCGGCTCCGGACGAGCGCCGTCGAACGGGGCCACGACCCGCGGGAGTACACGGCGGCCCTGCGCTGCCTGCTGCTGCCGGCCGACCCGGACTGCCGTACCCGGCTGTTCTTCGGCACCGGCGACGGCGGCCTGTTCCTGCTGCGGGACGGCGCCTTCCGGGACATCGAGCCGCGGGCCACGCCCGCCGCACGCGCGGAGCCGTCCGACGACGACCGGGTCACCCTCGGCCTCGGCGTCCCTGCGGCCGGGCCCGCGCCGGACCCGGCGCCGTTCCGCTTCCATGCCTCGCTAGCCCGCCCGGGTGATGTCCTGGTGATGTGTACGACGGGCCTGGCCGAGCCGTTGCGCGAGGAGCCCGCGCTCGGTGCTCACCTGGCCCGACGCTGGTCCGGCCGCCGCGCGCCCGGTCTCGCGGCGTTCCTCGCGGACACCCGGGTGCGGGTCAAGGGCTACGCCGACGACCGTACGGCGGCGGCCGTGTGGGAGGCGTGACGGCTGCTCGTGTGCCTCCATGGAACCGGGACCACGGACACCCGGGACCTCGGAAGGGGCAGACGAGAGAACATGGCCAAGCAGAACGTAGCCGAGCAGTTCGTCGACATCCTCGTCCGCGCCGGCGTGCGCCGCCTCTACGGCGTGGTCGGCGACAGCCTCAACCCGATCGTGGACGCGGTGCGCCGCCACTCCACCATCGACTGGGTCCACGTCCGCCACGAGGAGACCGCCGCCTTCGCGGCCGGGGCCGAGGCCCAGATCACCGGGAAGCTGGCCGCCTGCGCGGGCTCCTGCGGCCCCGGCAACCTGCACCTCGTCAACGGCCTGTACGACGCCCACCGTTCGATGGCCCCCGTGCTGGCCCTCGCCTCCCACATCCCCTCCAGCGAGATCGGCCTCGGGTACTTCCAGGAGACCCACCCCGACCGGCTCTTCCAGGAGTGCAGCCACTACAGCGAGCTGATCTCCAGCCCCAGGCAGATGCCCCGGCTGCTGCAGACCGCGATCCAGCACGCGGTCGGGCAGAGCGGGGTCAGCGTGGTCGCCCTGCCCGGCGACATCGCCGCCGAGCCCGCGCCGGAGCGGTCCGCGCAGAGCGCGCTGGTCACCTCGCGGCCCACCGTCCGTCCCGGCGACGCCGAGATCGACGCCCTGGTGGACATGATCGACAAGGCCGGCAAGGTCACCCTCTTCTGCGGCAGCGGCACGGCGGGGGCGCACGCCGAGGTCATGGAGTTCGCCGGGAAGCTCAAGGCGCCGGTGGGCCACGCCCTGCGCGGCAAGGAGTTCATCCAGTACGACAACCCGTACGACGTCGGCATGAGCGGGCTGCTCGGCTACGGAGCCGCCTACGAGGCCACCCACGAGTGCGATCTGCTGATCCTGCTCGGCACCGACTTCCCGTACAACGCCTTCCTGCCCGACGACGTCCAGATCGCCCAGATCGACGTGCGGCCCGAGGTGCTCGGCCGGCGGTCCCGGCTCGACCTCGCCGTGTGGGGCGATGTGCGCGAGACCCTGCGCTGTCTGACCCCCCGGGTCCAGGAGAAGACCAGTCGGCGCTTCCTCGACCGGATGCTGAAGAAGCACGCCGACGCGCTGGAGGGCGTGGTCAAGGCGTACACCAGGAAGGTCGACAAGCACGTCCCGATCCACCCCGAGTACGTGGCCGCGGTGCTCGACGAAGTCGCCGCGGACGACGCGGTGTTCACCGTGGACACCGGGATGTGCAACGTGTGGGCGGCCCGCTACATCTCGCCCAACGGCCGCCGCAGGATCATCGGGTCCTTCTCGCACGGCTCGATGGCGAACGCGCTGCCCATGGCGATCGGGGCGCAGTTCACCGACCGGCGCCGGCAGGTGGTGTCCATGTCCGGGGACGGCGGCTTCGCCATGCTGATGGGCGACTTCCTGACCCTCGTGCAGCACGACCTTCCGGTCAAGGTCGTCCTCTTCAACAACTCCTCGCTCGGCATGGTGGAGTTGGAGATGATGGTCTCCGGCCTGCCCTCGTACGGCACGGCCAACGCCAACCCCGACTTCGCCGCGGTGGCCCGGGCGTGCGGGGCGTACGGGGTGCGGGTGGAGAAGCCGAAGCAGCTGGCCGACGCGCTCAAGGACGCGTTCCGGCACAAGGGGCCGGCGCTGGTGGACATCGTCACCGACCCCAACGCGCTGTCCATCCCGCCGAAGATCAGCGCCGAGATGGTCACCGGGTTCGCGCTGTCTGCGTCCAAGATCGTGCTGGACGGCGGCGTCGGCCGCATGGTGCAGATGGCCCGCTCCAACCTCCGCAACGTGCCGCGCCCCTGACACCACCCGGACCGGGGAGCGGATTTCGGCCAGTTTCACGGCCCGTGACGACATGCCGACCGCCCGTGCCGGACGCGGCTGCCCCGCCGTCACGGGGCGTCAGCGGCGCCAGGCGGCCCCCGCACGGGTGCTCCTTCGGCCACCGCGCGCACCCCGCGCCCGGCCCGCGGGCCCCTGTCGGTGGCCGAACCGCGGGTCATCGCCCCGCCCCCAGGACTGCCGTGGTGAGGGCTGGGCAAGCATCCCCCGTGAACGTGTTCGACCAGAAGGGGCAGGGTTCGAGCGGCGTGCGGGCGGGGGCCATGAACAGGCAGGCACGAGGAGGTCCCGCGACCACGGGCACCTCTTCACCGGAGCCGGAGGACGGAACGGGGGAAACCGTGGGGGAAGCGGCGGGACGCCTTGGGGACGCCGTGGGGGAGCCGGCCGGGCGGATGCCGGAGGCGGTGGAGGGGCAGGCTGGGCGAGGGGCACAGCCGGCGGGGGAGCAGGCGGGGCGGTTGCCGGCGGCCGTGGACGGGACGGCGGGACGCGGGGCGCGGTCCTTACGGGAGACGCCGGGACGATCGCCGCGGCCGGCGCGGCAGCCGGTGGGGCTGCTGCCGGAGGCCGAGGCCGAGGCCGAGGGCGGGCGCCTGGCGCGTTTCGCGGCAGCCGCGGAGGGCGGCTCGGGGCAGCTCGCGGAGGCATGGGGAGACGGGCGCGGGCGGCCGGCCGACACGGGCGGCGCCCGGGACGGTCTTGCCATCGGGACCGGGAGCGCCGTCGGCGGTGCGCGGCCGGAGACCGGCGGTGGCGCGGATGCCGTGAGGGGACACGGGGGGAGTCCCCCGGACGACGCGCGTGAGAGGGCCGGCCGGGTCACGGGCGCCCTGGCCCAGGGACCGGGGCCGGGCGGGGGCCCGGTGGCCGAGGGGTACGGCCGGGGCGCGGAACCGCTCGTCGAGGAGGCCGGTCCGGGCGGGGGCGCGGACGTCCCGGGAGGCATGGCCGGGGTGCCGGCCGCTGCCGTGAGCGACACGGCGGTCCCCGTCACCGACCCCGCGGGCCGCCGCCCCCGTGCCGCGCGGCAGCGGCGGGGCCCCGTGGTGGACACCGCGCGGAAGAACGGCGGTGCGACCGCGGACACCATGCGAGAGAGGGCCGCCGCGGCCGCGGACGCCCGGGACGGCGGGCACGGTGGCGGCGCGGGGTCCGGACGGGAGCCCGGTCACAGGGCCGGCGCGGGGTCCGGACGGGAGGACGGCCGTCGCGCCGGTGAGGGCGCAGCGCGGGGGAGGGCGGGCGCCCGGCACGGCCTTCGTGCCGAAGCCGGGACGCAGTACCCGCAGCGGTTGTGGCGCAGACTCGGGCGGGCGGACCTGCGGGCCGTGCCGGAGGCGCGGCGGGAGCTGCGGGAGCTGTTGCGGGACTGGGGCAAGCCGGGACAGTCGGAGATCGCCGAGCTGCTCACCAGCGAACTGGTCACCAACGCGCTCGTCCACACCGACGACGACGCCGTGCTCACCGCCGTCGTGGCGCCCGGCGGACTCCGTGTGGAGGTACGGGACTTCGTGCCCCGAAGACCCCAGGTGCGCAGCCCCCAGCCGGACGACGACACCCACGGCCGGGGCATGGTCCTGGTGGAGTCCCTCGCCGACGCCTGGGGCGTCCGGCCGCACGGGGTCGGCAAGTCGGTGTGGTTCGAACTGGGCGCCGAAGCGGCCTGAGGCACGCGGACATGGGTCGGGGGCGTGACCGGCGGTCACGCCCCCGACCCATGAGGAGCCGTGGCTCCCGGCCGCACTAGCCGAACTGCTGCTCCAGGTCCTTGAGCTTGCGCTCCAGGGAGTCCAGTCGTGGCAGGGCCATTGTGTCGTCCTCCGCGGTGAGGTCGACGGTCACCGGCTCAGACCCCTTGCGAACCGGCTGAAGAGAGGGACGGGACGGTACCGGAAGCTGGTCCGTACCCGATATGGCAGGCTCCGCGGGAGCGGGCGCGGGCCCGCGCTCCACCGCCTGCACCTCCACCTGCCGGCCGCCGGGACGGCCCACCAGCCGCCCGTGGCCCCGGCTGATCGCCTTGAGCTGGGCGCGCTCCATCCGCTCCTGCTCGCGCCGCCGCTGCCGCGCCTGCTCCTTCTGCCGCTTGTCCTCGCGGACCTCCTCGACGGCCTCGTCGAGGCTGCGCACGCCCTCCAGCAGCATCAGCGACCAGGCACGGTAGGTCTCGCGGGGCGCCCGCAGCCAGCGCACGATGCGGATCTGCGGCAGCGGACGCGGCACCAGACCCTGCTCACGCAGCGCCGCACGGCGGGTCTGCTTCAGCGCGCGGTCGAACAGGACGGCCGCGGACAGGGACATACCGGAGAAGAACTGAGGGGCGCCCGCGTGCCCGGCGCCGCGCGGCGCGTGCACCCAGTTGAACCAGGCCGCGGCCGCCGCGAACAGCCACACGAGGATGCGCGAGCCGAGCGCCGCGTCACCGTGGCTGGCCTCGCGCACGGCGAGCACGGAGCAGAACATGGCCGCGCCGTCCAGGCCGAACGGCACCAGGTACTGCCAGCCGTCGCTCAGCCCGAGGTTCTGCTCGCCGAAGCCGACCAGGCCGTGGAAGGACAGGGCGGCCGCCACCGCCGCACAGCAGAACAGCAGCACGTAGGAGGCGGTGCCGTAGATGGCCTCCTTGCGCCTGCGGCGCTCCTCGCTGCGCTCCCAGGAGTCGTCCGCGTTCGCGTTCTCCCCGGAGGAGCGCTTGCCGCGCACGAGCACCGCCACCGCCGCCAGCATGCCCAGGAGCAGTACGGCGCCGGGAAGCAGCCAGTTCAGCGATATGTCGGTCAGTCTCATAGGGGTCCCTTGCATTGGGATAGGGCGTAACGCCCGCCATAGTGGCCCACTCCCGGCGGCCCTCAGGGGGTTTCGCGGCAAGAGGCCGCCAAGAAGGTGCGAGGGGATGCCCAGGGACGGCGTTCTGCTCGAACTACCGCGTGAGGGGCGGGAGTTGAGTTCGAATAAGACTACCCGTACGGATGGTTCCTCGGAAAGTTCCTGCGAGAGGTGAGGAAGTTGTGAATCACCTGTCCGTACGGCGCGGTCCGATTCGCGTCGATCTTAATGGACGGCCGGGGCTCTTCTGTCGTTGAGGGCCCGTCAGGCGGCCTCCCGGGCCCGGTTGTTGGTGCTTCCGGTGGTGCGGCGGTCGGGTGGTGGGGAAGATGTGGTGCTTCGGTGCGGAGCCCGCCCCGGCGAGCGGGCGAATTGGTGAGGTGAGCCTTCCCTTACCTGCCTCGATCGAGTTTGACCTGCCGCTCGGTATGTCTAAGGTGCTTGACGAACAACCGACAAGCCGTTGTTAATGACCCCAAGTACCGACAAGCCGCCAGGAGGACCCGGTGAAGCAGGGCGTGCAGGGCTCCGCCGGGGCGCGGAACGGCGCGCGGGTGCCGGCGCAACAGCGCCCGGCGCGCGCCGAGCGCCCGGCGCGCGAGCCGGACGCCGGTGCGCCGGGGGCCGTACCGGGCGGTCTCACGCACGGTGACCGGCCGGTCGCCGGTCCGTCGGCCGCGGCCGAGCGCCCTTCGGTGCGCCGGTCCTCGGTGCGCGGACAGATCCTGGAGGCGCTGCGCACGGCGCTGGTGACCGGGGAGCTGAGGCCGGGCGAGGTGTACTCGGCGCCGGTGCTCGGGGAGCGCTTCGGGGTCTCGGCCACGCCCGTGCGGGAGGCCATGCAGCAGCTCGCCCTGGAGGGCGCCGTCGAGGTGGTGCCCAACCGCGGGTTCCGGGTGGTGGAACGCGGGGCGCGCGAGCTGGCCGAGCTGGCGGAGGTGCGGGAGCTGATCGAGGTCCCCGTGATGCTGCGGCTGGCCCGGACGGTGCCGGCGGAGCGGTGGGCGGCGCTGCGGCCGCTGGCGGAGGATTCGGTGCGGGCGGCGGCCTCGGGCTGCCCGGCCGCGTACGCCGAGTCCGACCGGGCCTTCCACCGGGCGATGCTGGGGCTGTCCGGCAACGAGGAACTGGTCCGGATCGCGGAGGACCTGCACCGGCGGGCGCAGTGGCCCCTCGTCGGCGGCACCGTCCGCCACGCGCGCGCGGACCTGGCCGCGGACGCGGCCGAACACGTGACCCTGCTGGACGCGCTGGTCGCCGGGGACCTCGACGTGGTGCCGGGACTGGTGACCGAGCACTTCGCGGGCGCGAGCTGACCGGCGCCCCGGGCCGCACGAAAACACCGGCCGGGCGCCTCGGGGAGGCACCCGGCCGGTGGTACGCGGCCCGCCGCGACGGCGGGCCGCCGCCTCAGGACCCGTCGGAACCGCGCTCCTCGTGCGCCGTCTTCGAGAAGCCGTCGTGCCACGCCGCCTTCGCCCCGGAGTCTCCGATCCGGTACACGTCCACCACCGCGCCCACCGCGACGACCACGGACAGCACGCCCACCACGACCCGCACCGGAAGCGCGGACCAGCGCCCGCCGCGCTCGGCGCCCGCCGTGCGGCGTCCCGCCCACCACACGAACGCCGCGAGGACGAAGAGGCCGAGGGCCCACGGCAGCAGCCCGTCGCCCAGTTCGGTGTGCCTGCGCACCAGTGGGTCGGAGTCGACGTGCCGCTCCAGCCACTCGCCCGCGTTGGTGGTCAGCGGCACGCTGACGAGCCCGACGAAGGCCAGCACGGGCAGCAGCACGCCCAGCCGCCGCGCGGCCCGCGGCCACAGCGCCGCCGCCATCAGGGCGAGGGCCGTCAGGGGTATCAGGACCACGACGACGTGCACGAGCAGGACGTGGGCCGGCAGGCCGTTGACGAGTGTCATCCGACGTTCTCCTGGAGTGGGGGCTCGGGGCGCGTCAGACTGGCACAGCCGTCTCTCAGTTCCCTCTGAGCACCCCGTCCCCCCGGCCACCTCCGCTCACGCGGTCGCGGTCCCGGCCGCCGGCGGGGCCAGCTGGGCCGCCAGCCAGGTCGGTACGCCGCCCAGGAGGCGGAACAGGCGGCGGGCCTCCTCCCGCAGCCGGGACGCGGCCGGTTCCTCCTCGGTGTCGGCCAGCGACACCAGGGCCGGCGCCGTGCCCACCAGGTAGCCCAGCTCCTCCCGGATCCGCAGGGACTCGGCGAAACCGTGCCGGGCCTCCGCCAACTCCCCGTCGCGCAGGGCGAGTCCGGCGAGATGGCGCCAGGTGAACGACAGCAGCAGCGGGTCCGCGTGCGCGGTGGCGCCCGCGTGCGCCCGGCGGTAGGCGGCCCGCGCCGCCTGCGGCGAACGGGACAGGTTCTCCGCGAGCAGCCCCCGGCGGAAGTCCAGCAGCGCCCGGCCCGCCGCCCCCGGCGGGATCAGCGCCGCCGCCCGCCCCAGCGCCGCCCGCGCCTCGTCCACCCGGTCCCGCACGCCGTGCAGGGTCGCGGCGTAGGCGAGCTGGCCGCGTTCGCAGGCGGCCGCGCCCCGCTCCTCGTCGGTGTGCGCGAGCGCCTCCGCCGTCCGCAGCGCGTCCTCCGCGTCCGCCCAGCCGCGCTCGGTGTACAGGCAGCGTTCGACCAGCAGCATGGCCCGTTGCAGCGCCGCGCCCGGGCTGTCGGGTGGCAGCAGGGCCGCGGCGTCGGCCCAGCAGGCCCGCGAGCGCAGCCTCCATACCGCGGTCTGGAGAGGATCGTCACCGGCGGTCGTTCCGTTCCCAGACATGGCGGTATGCGCCACGTTGACCTCCCCTAGCACGCCATCGAGCCCATGAGTGGTGGCCGCATTCCAGCACCGATCGAGTGGCGGGGCCAAGAGGGTGGGTGAAACTTTTCACAAAGTGGCGGGGAGCCGGCACGCCGTGCTTCGTCCGCTTCGCCCGGTTCGGTTCAGCTCATCCGCAGTGCCAGGAAGAAGTCGAGCTTGTCCTCCAGGCGGGACAGATCGCGCCCCGTCAACTGCTCGATCCGGCCGACCCGGTAGCGCAGCGTGTTGACGTGCAGGTGGAGCCGGGTGGCGCAGCGCGTCCAGGAGCCGTCGCAGTCCAGGAACGCCTCCAGGGTCGGGATCAGCTCCGCCCGGTGCCGGCGGTCGTAGTCCTTCAGCGGGTCCAGCAGCCGGGCCGTGAAGGCGCGGCGCACGTCGTCCGGGACGAAGGGGAGCAGCAGGACGTGGCTGGCCAGCTCCTGGTGGCCGGCCGCGCAGACCCGGCCGGGGCGGGCCGCCGCCACCCGGCGGGCGTGCCGGGCCTCCTCCAGGGCGCCGCGCAGGCCCTCCGCCGAGTGCACGGCCGCGCTGACGCCGAGGGTGAGCCGCCCGTCGTCGTCCAGGCCCGCCGCCAGCGGCTCGCGCACCGCCCGCAGCAGGGCGTCGGCGAGCAGACCGGTCTCCGCGCCCTCGTGGTCGGCCGCGACGGCGGGCACGGCGGGCAGCGGCACCAGGGCGACCGCCTCGTCACCGGTGTGCGCCACGGCGATGCGGTCGGACGGCTCGGGGCCGGTCGCCAGCGGATCGACCAGTACCTCCTCCAGCAGGGACTGGGCCACCGGACCGCCCTCGATCTCCTCGCCCTCCCACTCCACCCGGGCCACCACGACCTGCCAGTGCGGGGCCGCCCCGAGTCCGGGCAGCAGCACCGGCGCGGCGACCCGCAGCCGGGCGGCGATCTCGGCGGGCGCGGCGCCCGTCTGCACCAGTTCCAGGACCTCCTGGGCGAGCCGGCGCCGCACCGTGCGGGCCGCCTCCCGGCGGTCGCGCTCGACGGCTATCAGCTGGGTGACGCCCTGGAGCAGGTCCATGCGCTGCTCGGGCCAGTCGCCCGCGTCCGCCTCCACGGCCAGCAGCCAGTCCGAGAGCACCGTCTCGCGCACGTCGCGGACGGCCTGCGGGGCGCGCCCCGAGGAGCGGACCGGGAAGAGCGAGTACGTCGTGCCGCCCAGCGGCACCCGGTGCGGGCCGCGCCTGCCGCTGCGGGTGGCGGCCAGGTGCTCGGCGGCCAGCCGGGCGCAGGTCTCGGCGGGCAGGGCCGGGCCCGCCACCTTGGAACCGGCGATCAGCCGGCCGGTGGGGGAGAGCACCCAGGCGCGCATGTCCAGGTCCGAGCCGAGCAGGTCGAGCACCACGTCCGGGCCGCCGCCCGCCGGGCCCGAGGTCATCATCCGGCGGTGCCGGTCCACGACGGCGGCCAGGTCCCCGGCGCGCTCGCCGGAGACCTGGCGCACGACATGCTCGGTGACCGTGGCGAAGGAGACCGACTCGTCCACCGCGAACAGCGGCAGCCGGTGCTTGGCACAGGCCGCCACCAGGTCCTCCGGCACTCCGCCCAGCTCGGCGGTGCCGGATGCGAGGGCCGCCACCCCGGCCTGCACCAGGATGCGCACGAAAGGCTCGGAATCCGCCGCGTCCCGGCGCCAGGCCAGGCCGGTCAGCACCAGCTCACCGCCGGAGAGGTAGCGGCTGGGGTCGCGCAGGTCGGTCGTCATCACACCGCGCACCGAGCGGTCCAGCTCGTCCTCGCCGCCGAGCAGCAGCAGGCCCAGCGCATCGGTGTCCAGCAGTGCGCGCAGCCGCATCTCGTCGCCGCCGTTTCTGTGTCTCGAAATCTACGATGGATCTTGGGAGGGTGAAGGGGGAGCGACCGGCGCGGCGCCCCGGGGCCCGCTCGGTATCTCCGCCGCCGCTCCCGCCGCCGGCGGGAAGCCGCTTACCCGTGTGCCGGGAGAAACGGAGAGGATTCCGATGTCCTCCGTTCATACGAATCTACAAGATGCTCGGCCTGGCCAGCGAACTCCTTCATGGTTTCGGTGACTGACCCCGCCGGAGTACGCGGCGGTGTACTGGCTCCACTCCGCGTCAACAGGACAGGAACGAGCCGCGCCCGCCGCACACGGATTGGCTCACCTCGCACAACCCACGAGACGAAGAAGAGAGCCGGTCATGGACTTCCTTCGCCCCGCCAGCTGGGAGGAGGCGCTCGCCGCGAAGGCCGAGCATCCCACCGCTGTGCCGATTGCGGGTGGCACCGATGTGATGGTCGAGATCAACTTCGACCACCGCAGGCCCGAGTACCTGCTCGACCTCAACCGAGTCGGCGAACTCTACGAATGGGAGGCCGGCGAGGACACCGTACGGCTGGGCGCCTCCGTGCCGTACACCGCGATCATGGAGCGGCTCCGTGCCGAGCTGCCGGGCCTCGCGCTCGCCGCGCACACGGTCGCCTCCCCGCAGATCCGCAACCGCGGCGGCGTCGGCGGCAACCTCGGCACGGCCTCGCCCGCCGGCGACGCCCACCCCGCGCTCCTCGCGGCCGGCGCCGAGGTCGAGGTGGCGTCGGCCGCGCGCGGCACCCGCATGATCCCGATCGACGCCTTCTACACCGGCGTCAAGCGCAACGCGCTCCAGCCCGACGAGCTGATCCGCGCCGTGCACATCGCGAAGGCCGACGGACCGCAGCAGTACTCCAAGGTCGGCACCCGCAACGCCATGGTCATCGCCGTGTGCGCCTTCGGGCTCGCCCTGCACCCGGCCACCCGCACCGTGCGCACCGGCATCGGCTCCGCGGCGCCCACGCCGGTGCGCGCCACGGCCGCGGAGGAGTTCCTCAACGCGGCCCTGGAGGAAGGCGGCTTCTGGGACAACGGGAAGGTCGTCACCCCGTCGGCCGTCAAGCGGTTCGCCGACCTGTGCGCGGCCGCCTGCAACCCGATCGACGACGTCCGCGGCACCGCGAGCTACCGCCGCCACGCGATCGGCGTGCTGGCCCGCCGGACGCTGACCTGGACCTGGGAGTCGTACCGCGGCGCCCGCCGCACCACCGAGGGAGCTGCGTGATGCGCGTCAACTTCACCGTCAACGGACGCCCCCAGCAGGCCGACGACGTCTGGGAGGGCGAGTCCCTGCTCTACGTGCTGCGCGAGCGGCTCGGCCTGCCCGGTTCCAAGAACGCCTGCGAGCAGGGCGAGTGCGGCTCCTGCACGGTCCGGCTCGACGGCGTGCCGGTCTGTTCCTGTCTGGTCGCGGCCGGGCAGGCCGAGGGCCGGGACGTGGTGACCGTCGAGGGGCTGGCCGACTTCGCCAGGCAGCGCGCCCAGGGCGAGGGCGAGGGCACCTCCCTGGACGCGGCCAAGGGCTGGCAGGCCGCGGGCGGCACCGACTCGCAGACCGGCGAGGGCGCCGGACTCGCCCCGATCCAGCAGGCGTTCATCGACGCGGGGGCCGTCCAGTGCGGGTTCTGCACCCCGGGCCTGCTCGTCGCCTCCGACGAGCTGCTGGAGCGCAACCCGAACCCGTCCGACGCCGACATCCGCGAGGCGCTGTCGGGCAACCTGTGCCGCTGCACGGGCTACGAGAAGATCATGGACGCGGTCCGCCTCGCGGCCGCCCGCCAGTCCGAGGGGGTCTGACCATGCCCGCCAACGGCGCACCCACGAAGATCACGCAGGGCTCCCGCACCAAGGGCGGCATCGGCGAGTCGACCCTCCGGCCGGACGGCACCCTCAAGGTCACCGGCGAGTTCGCCTACTCGTCCGACATGTGGCACGAGGACATGCTCTGGGGCCAGATCCTGCGATCCACCGTCGCGCACGCCGAGATCGTCTCCATCGACACCTCCGAGGCCCTGGCCCTGCCGGGCGTGTACGCCGTGATGACGTACGACGACCTGCCCACCGAGGTGAAGCACTACGGCCTGGAGATCCAGGACACCCCGGTGCTCGCCCACGGCAAGGTGCGCCACCACGGCGAGCCGGTCGCCATCGTCGCCGCCGACCACCCGGAGACCGCCCGCCGCGCCGCCGCGAAGATCAAGGTGGACTACCGCGAACTCCCGGTGATCACCGACGAGGAGACGGCCCTCGCGCCGGACGCGGTGCTCGTCCACGAACACCGCGACGACCACCACATCGGGCACGTCCCGCACCCGAACATCGTGCACCGCCAGCCGATCGTCCGGGGCGACGCGGCCGCGGCCGCCGCCCGCGCCGACGTGATCGTCCGGGGCGAGTACACCTTCGGCATGCAGGACCAGGCCTTCCTCGGCCCCGAGTCCGGCCTCGCCGTCCCCGAGGAGGACGGCGGCGTCCACCTCTACATCGCCACCCAGTGGCTCCACTCCGACCTGCGCCAGATCGCGCCCGTGCTCGGCCTGCCCGAGAAGAAGGTGCGGATGACCCTGGCCGGCGTCGGCGGCGCGTTCGGCGGCCGCGAGGACCTGTCCATGCAGATCCACGCCTGTCTGCTCGCGCTGCGCACCGGCAAGCCCGTGAAGATCGTCTACAACCGGTTCGAGTCCTTTTTCGGGCACGTCCACCGTCACCCGGCCAAGCTGTACTACGAGCACGGGGCCACCCGCGACGGCAAGCTGACCCACGTCAAGTGCCGGATCGTGCTGGACGGCGGCGCCTACGCCTCCGCCTCCCCGGCGGTCGTCGGCAACGCCTCCTCGCTCGGCGTCGGACCGTACGCCGTGGACGACGTCGACATCGAGGCCATCGCGCTCTATACCAACAACCCGCCGTGCGGCGCCATGCGCGGCTTCGGCGCGGTCCAGGCGTGCTTCGCCTACGAGGCGCAGATGGACAAGCTGGCGCACCGACTCGGCCTGGACCCCGTGGAGTTCCGGCAGCGCAACGCCATGGAGCAGGGCACCCTCATGCCCACCGGACAGCCCGTCGACTCCCCGGCCCCGGTCGCCGAACTGCTGCGCCGTGTCAAGGCGATGCCGCTGCCGCCCGAGCGGCAGTGGGAGTCCAGCGAGGGCGCCGACGTACGGCAGCTGCCCGGCGGCCTGTCCAACACCACGCACGGCGAGGGCGTCGTCCGCGGCATCGGCTACGCCGTCGGCATCAAGAACGTCGGTTTCTCCGAGGGGTTCGACGACTACTCCACCGCGAAGGTGCGCATGGAGGTGATCGCGGGCGAACCGGTCGCCACCGTGCACACCGCGATGGCGGAGGTCGGCCAGGGCGGGGTCACCGTGCACGCCCAGATCGCCCGCAGCGAACTCGGCGTCTCCCGGGTGACCATCCACCCCGCCGACACCCAGGTGGGCTCGGCGGGCTCCACCTCCGCCTCCCGCCAGACGTACGTCACCGGCGGCGCCGTCAAGAACGCCTGCGAACTTGTCCGCGAGCGCGTCCTGGAGATCGGCCGGCGCAAGTTCGGCTCCTACCATCCGGCCTGGGCCACCGCGGAGTTGCTGCTGGAGGGTGGCAAGGTCGTCACCGACGGCGGCGAGGCGCTTGCCGACCTGGTCGACGTCCTGGAGGGCGAGGCCGTGGAGGTCGAGGAGGAGTGGCGGCACCGGCCGACCGAGGCGTTCGACCTGCGCACCGGGCAGGGCAACGGACACGTCCAGTACTCCTTCGCCGCGCACCGCGCCGTGGTCGAGGTGGACACCGAGCTGGGCCTCGTCAAGGTCGTCGAGCTGGCCTGCGCCCAGGACGTCGGCAAGGCGCTCAACCCGCTGTCCGTCACCGGCCAGATCCAGGGCGGCACCACGCAGGGCCTGGGTGTCGCGGTGATGGAGGAGATCATCGTGGACCCGAAGACCGCGAAGGTGCGCAACCCCTCCTTCACGGACTATCTGATCCCGACCATCCTCGACACCCCGACCATCCCGGTCGACGTCCTCGAACTCGCCGACGAGCACGCCCCGTACGGCCTGCGCGGCATCGGCGAGGCCCCGACGCTGTCCTCGACCCCGGCCGTGCTGGCCGCGATCCGCGACGCCACGGGCCTGGAACTGAACCGCACGCCGGTGCGCCCGGAACACCTCACTGGCACCGCGTAGCCCCACCCGCCGCCGCGGGCACCCCCATGCGGGTGCCCGCCGCGGCACCCCGGCGCCGGGCGACCGCTCGTCCCCGGCCCACCCCACACGTGCAGCGCCGGGCCGTCCCCCGGGTTTACGTGCACATCCCAAATCCCGCGCTCCCCAGCGGAGTCGTGGGTGCCCCTGTGAACCTTGGGAGACGGCACCATGACCCACCCATCAGTGGAGCCCAGGACCACCGCCGAGGACGCCGGAGACGGCAGCCGCGTCCCGGCCGGCCGGTCCTGGCTCGACCGGTACTTCCACATATCCCGCAGAGGATCCACGGTCGCGCGCGAGGTGCGCGGCGGCATCACCACCTTCATGGCGATGGCCTACATCCTCCTGCTCAACCCCCTGATCCTGTCCGGCAAGGACGTGCACGGGGACACCCTCGGCCAGAAGGCCCTGATCACCGCGACCGCCTTCGCCGCGGCCCTCACCACCCTGCTGATGGGCTTCGTCGGCAAGGTGCCGCTCGCGCTCGCCGCCGGCCTGTCGGTCTCCGGTGTGCTGTCCGCGCAGGTGGTCCCCCACATGACCTGGCCGCAGGCGATGGGCATGTGCGTGCTGTACGGCGCCGTCATCATGCTGCTGGTCGTCACCGGCCTGCGCGAGATGATCATGAACGCGATCCCGCTCGCGCTCAAGCACGGCATCACCATGGGCATCGGCCTGTTCATCGCCCTGATCGGCTTCTACAAGTCCGGCTTCGTGCACCAGGGCAAGGGCACCCCGCTCGGCCTGGGACCCGCGGGCCAGCTCACCGGCTGGCCGGTGCTGCTCTTCGCCGGCACCCTGCTGCTGATCTTCATGCTCCAGGCCCGGGGCATCCCCGGGGCCATCCTCATCGGCATCGTCTCCGGCACCGTCGTCGCCGCCGTCCTCAACGGCCTCGGCGTCATCGACCCCCGCCAGTGGGCGGGCGGCGCGCCCGAACTGCACGGCGGCGCGGTCTCCATGCCGGACTTCTCGCTCTTCGGCCACGTCGGTTTCGGCGGCTGGGGACAGGTCGGCGCCATGACCATCGCGGTGATCGTCTTCACCCTGGTCCTGGCCGGCTTCTTCGACGCGATGGCCACCATCATCGGGGTCGGCACGGAGGCCCGGCTCGCCGACGCCCAGGGCCGGATGCCCGGCCTGTCCAAGGCGCTGTTCATCGACGGCGCGGGCGGGGCGATCGGCGGGGTGACCGGCGGCTCCGGGCAGACCGTCTTCATCGAGTCGGCGACCGGCGTCGGCGAGGGCGCGCGCACCGGCCTGGCCTCCGTGGTCACCGGCCTGTTCTTCGCCGCGTGCCTCTTCTTCACCCCGGTCACCGCGATCGTCCCGCAGGAGGTCGCCTCCGCCGCCCTGGTCGTCATCGGCGCGATGATGCTGATGAACGCCCGGCACGTGGACTGGGGCGACCGAGCCACCGCCATCCCGGTCTTCCTGACCGTCGTCCTGATGCCGTTCACGTACACCATCACCACCGGTGTCGCCGCGGGCGTCGTCTCCTGGACGGCCATCAAGGCGGCCCAGGGCCGCTTCCGCGAGGTCGGCGCCTTCATGTGGGGCCTGACGGCCGTCTTCCTGGTCTACTTCGCGCTCCATCCCGTCGAGGGCTGGCTCGGCGTCCACTGACCGCCAGCCGCGCCCCCGACCCGCCCTTCGCACACATTCGTTGAGGAGACCGACAGATGCTGGACATCGCCGAGGAGCTGAACCGGTGGGCCGCGCAGGGCCGTGACTTCGCCGTCGCCACCGTGGTGGCCGTCGGCGGCAGCGCGCCCCGGCAGCCCGGCGCCGCCCTCGCGGTGGACGCCGACGGCACGGCCATCGGCTCGGTCTCCGGCGGCTGTGTGGAGGGCGCGGTCTACGAGCTGTGCCGGCAGGCCCTCCAGGACGGCGAGACCGTCCTCGAACGCTTCGGCTACAGCGACGAGGACGCCTTCGCGGTCGGCCTGACCTGCGGCGGCGTCCTCGACATCCTGGTCACCCCGGTCCGGGCGAACGATTCCGTCCGGCCGGTGGCCGCGGCCGCGCTGGCCGCCGCCGCACGCGGGGAGGCGGCGGCGCTCGCCCGGATCACCCGGGGGCCGGCCGGGCTTCCGGGCCGGGCCCTGCTGGTGCGCCCCGACGGCTCCTCGTACGGCGGCTTCGGCGCCCACCCCGAACTGGACCGCACCGTCGCCGCCGAGGCCCGCGCCCTCCTGGACGCCGGGCGCACCGGCACCCTGGAGATCGGCGCCCGCGGCTCGCGCTGCGGCGCGCCGGTCACCGTCCTGGTCGAGTCCTCCGTGCCGCCGCCCCGGATGATCGTCTTCGGCGCGATCGACTTCGCCGCCGCCCTCGTGCGCGCCGGGAAGTTCCTCGGCTACCACGTCACGGTGTGCGACGCCCGACCGGTCTTCGCCACCCGCGCCCGCTTCCCGGAGGCCGACGAGATCGTGGTCGAGTGGCCCCACACCTATCTGGAGCGCACCGGGACCGACGGCCGCACCGTGCTGTGCGTCCTCACCCACGACGCCAAGTTCGACATCCCGCTGCTGCGGGTGGCGCTGCGGCTGCCGGTCGCCTACATCGGCGCGATGGGCTCCCGGCGCACCCATCTCGACCGCGCGCGGCGGCTGCGCGAGGCGGGCGTCACCGAGCCGGAACTGGCCCGGCTGCGCTCCCCGATCGGCCTCGACCTCGGTGCCCGCACGCCGGAGGAGACGGCCCTGTCGATCGCCGCGCAGATCGTCGCCGAACGGCGCGGCGGCAGCGGCCGCGCGCTGACCGGCGGGCACACCCCGATCCACCATGACGCGGGGGAGGCGCGGATCGGCTCGGTGGCGTGAGAGGGCGCGGGAAAACCGATTGCCGCGCGCCCCGGCCCCCGGGTTGCATGGGGACCATGGTCTCCACCGACCGGCTCTTCGCCTTCGCGGCGCTGTCCCTCCTGCTGATCGTGATACCCGGCCCGAGCGTGCTCTTCGTCATCGGGCGGGCGCTGGCGCACGGCCGCCGCACCGCGCTGACCTCCGTGGCCGGCAACACCCTCGGGGCGTACGTCCTCGTCGTCGCCGTGGCCCTCGGCGTCGGTCCGGTGGTGGAGCGCTCCGTGCCGCTCTTCACCGCGCTCAAGTTCGCGGGCGCCGCCTGCCTCGTGTACCTCGGGGTGCGGACCTGGCGCCGGCGCGGCTCGCTGCGGGCGGCGTTCGAGTGGACGGAGCGTCCCGGGCGGGGCGGGGGCCTGCGCACCCTCGGGGAGGGCTTCGCGGTCGGCGTGGCCAACCCCAAGACCATGGTGTTCTTCGCCGCCGTACTGCCCCAGTTCGTGGATCGCGCCCAGGGGCGGGTGCCGCTCCAGATGCTGCTGCTCGGCCTGGTCTTCAACGTCGTCGCGCTGGTCTCGGACAGTGCCTGGGGGCTGGTCGCCTCCGCCGCCCGCGGCTGGTTCGCCCGTTCGCCCCGGCGGCTGTCCGCGGTCGGCGGCATCGGCGGCCTGACCTTGATCGGGCTGGGCGTGACGGTGGCGGCGACGGGTCGCAGAAACTGAAGTGCCGTCGCCTGGAAGGCCGTTCAGGGGCGCGTGAGCAGCCGGTCCAGCGCGCGTGCGAACAGCATGCGGGACGTACCCCTGACGATGCCGTCGAGGGCGCGGGGCAGGGAACGCACCCGCAGGTCCTCCCGCCACCGCACCCGGCTGCCGCCCCCGGGACGCGGCCACACCTCGATCTCCGCCCAGCCGAGGATCACCCGCCCCCGCTTCTCCAGCCGGCACAGCCCGCCCTCCTCGCCCAGGGGCGGGCGCCAGACGGTCACCTCCATGGTGTCGTCCAGGGTCAGCGGCGCGACGCCCGAGCGGGCGGTGAAGCGGGTGCCGACCCGGGTCGGCCCGGGGGTGAGCACCCTGATCCGGGTCAGCGGCACCGCACCGGCGTGGCGGGGCCACTCGGTGAGGCGGCGCCATGCCTCGTCCGGGGAGAGCGGGACGGCACGGGTGAGGGTGAAGGTCGGCACGGCACCGATCGTAGGCGGTGCCCGTCGCACTGCCGTGAGTTCGCCGCCCGCTCACCCGGTCGGCCGAGCGGTGGTGCCCCGGGCGGCTCAGGGACGGTAGACCTTGCCCGGCTCCGCCTTGCCGGGGGCGAGGAGCTGGGGGACCGTCACGAAGTGGTAGCCGCGGTCCTTCAGGGCGTCGATGATGCCGGGGACGGCGGGCACGGTGCCGGGGTAGATGTCGTGCAGCAGGATGATCCCGTCCCGGTCGGCCTGTTCGAGGACGCGCTTCTCGATGAGCGCCGAGTCGTTGGTCGCGTAGTCCTTGGCCGTGACGCTCCACAGCACCTCCGCGAGCCCCAACTCCTTGCAGATCTTGTGGATGTTGGCGTCGGTGCGGCCCTGCGGCGGGCGCATCAGGGTGGGCTTGTGCCCGGTGAGCCGTTCGATCGCCTCGTTGGGCCGCACGAGTTCGTCGCGCACCTGGTCGTCGGATATGTCGGTGAGTATCTTGTGGTCCCAGGTGTGGCTCGCCACCTCGTGCCCCTCGGCCGACATCCGCTTGACGAGCTGCGGGTACTTCTCGATGTGCCGCTTGCCCAGCAGGAAGAACGTCGCGTGGACCTTCTTCTCCTTCAGGATGTCCAGCAGCCTGGGGGAGTTCTCGCTGGGGCCCGCGTCGAAGGTGAGCGCGATGCACTTCGCCTTGCGGCAGTCGACGTCGCCGAACTTCGCGGGCGATCCCTGCGCCCCCTGCGCCGCCTGCTTCCGCGCGGTGCCCGGCGAGGTGGTGTCGACCTGGGCGCAGCCGGTGAGGGCCAGCGCCAGGCCGACCGCGGCCGAGACGAGCGCGGCCGCGCGGAACCCGCGGCGCCGTTGGCGCATCTTCCCGGTCGCGGAAGCGGGCGTCGGGTTCGTGTTGATCGAAAAGGCCATGCGTGGACTATACACACAGTGTATAGAGGGACGTTCGGATATGTTCGGACCTTCACATGCCGCCACCTCGTGCACACTGGTGGTTCCGGGCCGGTACGGGGAGTAACCTCGGCGGCATGACGCGCACGGGGGAACGAGCCGTCAAGTCCCGCTTACGCACACCGACCTGGATCGCCCGCATCGAGGACCCGGACGGTGTGGTGCTCGGCGCCGGGGTGCTGCTCGCGGCGGACCGGGTGCTCACCGCCGGCCATGTCGTCACACCGGGCGCGCCGTACGTCGTACGACTCGTCGGCGTGCCGGGACAGGGCGCCGTCGCCGCCACCGTCCGCCCGGACGAGCACGTACCGGAGCGAGAGGACGCGTTCGGCGACCGCAGTGGCGACCTCGCCCTGCTGAGCCTCGCCGAACCGCTGCCCGCCGAACACGCCACCCGCCTCTACCGGCTCGCCTCGCCGCACGGACCCGTGAGCATGTACGGCTTCCCGGCCGGCGACGACGGCGGCCGCTGGCACGGCGCCACCCTGGTCGCCGCGCGCGGCCGGGACAGCCGGGTGCAGCTGCGCCCGATCACCCCGGACGAGCTGGCCGCGCCCGGCTTCAGCGGCGGCGGAGTGGTCGACCACGCCACCGACCAGGTCATCGGCATCGTGCTCAGCGTGGACGAGGGGCAGGTCTCCGCCTTCAGCCAGATGAGCCCCACCGAGACCATCCTCAGCCATCTGCCGCAGGTCGCCGCCTGGACCGACGGCGCCGAGGCCGTCGACCCCCGGCTGCGCAGCCGTGCGCCGGGCGGCGGCGGGCGGCTCGACGTGCCCTTCGCCACCGAACTCGCCGGCTGGTTCCGGGGCGAGGGCTGGCCGGTCCTGGTCACCGTGGTGCCGGACCAGGGTGACCGCGCCTTCACGCTGGAGCGGGCCGTCACCCTCGCCGACCGGGAGCTGCGCACTCACCGCAACACCAGCGCCTTCAGTGACGACCCGCCCGAGACCGTGCCCCCGGCCGGCGCGCACGACCTCGCGCTCGACGTCAAGGGGCTGACGGCCACCCAGGTCATGGACCGCATCGCCGAACGCCTCGGCATCCGCGACGACCCCCGTCCGGAACGGCTCGCCACCCTGCGGGTCCCGCTCGCCGCGGTCCTGGTCGGCGTCGACGAGTCCGCCGATCCGGACGCCCTGCTCGCCCTGCTGGACCGGCTCGCCCGGCACGGGGCCCGGCTGCTGCTGGTCCACCGCCGCCAGGGCGGACGCGCGGCACAGGCCGCCGAGTCCCTGGTGCACCGGCCGCTGCGCGCACGCTGGTCCCGGCTCGCCGCGGAACTCGACCGCGTCGTCGACGAGTTGGGCCCCGCCCTGGACACCCGCCGGGACCGGGTGACCGCCGGGCCCGGCACCGGGGCGCTGCTGGACGCGGCCGAGGCCGCCGTCGGCCGCAGCCGGATGCTGCGCGCATGGGTCGCCCACAGCTCCCCCGCGGACCGCGAACCCAGGCGCGCCGACCTGCTGTTCACCTTCGAGGACGCCGCCGAACGCCGCCGCCAGCGCCTGGACCAGGCCCTCGCCGTCCTCGACGCCCGCCTGCGCCGCTGGGAGGAACTCCGCGGCCGGGTCACCGCCGAGTGGCCCCTGTGCCGCGCCCGCGCCTCGGAGGACGGCGACCGGGTGATCGCCGCCTACCGCCTCTACGAGTCCGCCCTGGTGCTGCTGCGCCGGGCGCCGTGCGACATCGAGGCGGCGGAGACCGCGGTGGAGCGGTTCATCGGGTTCTGCTCGGGAGCGGGGGGCGACCCCGCGGACGACGCCGACTCCACTGGCGGAGAAGGGCGTTCCAGGGCCGCCGGGGGCCCGGGGCGGGGGCGGGAGACGCGCGGACCGGGTGAGGCGGACGGTGACCCGGGGACGGGCGGTCGTCCCAGGGCGTCCGGTGGCGGGGAACCGTCCGATCGTCCGCGGTCGCCCGGCGGCGGTGGCGCGACGGACCACGCACGCCCCTCTGGGGCGCAGGAGGACGGCGGTCCACGGCTCTCCGGGACGGCGGAGAACGGCCGGGCCCGATCACCGGACCCGGAGCCGGGCGCTCGCACCGGGGCGTCACGAGCCGGGGCGGTGCCGGACCGGCCGTCGCCTCCCGGGGCCGCCGGCGCCGGCCACCTCCCTCCCCCCGACCCGCCGCCCTGGCGGGAGCCGCCGTTCACGGGAGGAGCGGGCGGACGTCTTTGGCCGCACGACGAGGGGGTGGCCGGACACACACCGCCACCCGGTGCCGCTCCGCCCCGGTCCGGCGGCAGCGACGGCGCGGCCGGCCGTCCCCTGCCGTGGCGGGCCGGCCGCGGAGCCCGGAAGGAGCGTGACGCATGACCTCCTGCGTACGGCCCGGATGCGCCGGGCGCATCATGGACACCGGGTACTGCGACACCTGCGGGCACCGGCACGTCGAGCCGCACAGCGCGCCGCCCCGCGCCGGGGCCCGCACCGGGCAGGCCGCCACCGCGCCGGTCGTGACCGAGGAGAGTCCGGGACCGGCGACCGTGCACGCCGTCGCCGGGGTCGGCGAACTCGACCAGCACGGACTGGTCGTGCTGCCCGAGGTGCCCGAGCCCGACGACGTCCTGGTGGCGGACCCCAGCCCGCCCACCGGTGGCCGCCGCTGCGACGGCGGCGACTGCAGCATGATCGTCGGGGTCGGCTACGGCGGCCAGCCCGCCCGCGCCACCGGACGCTGCCCCCGCTGCGGCACGCCGTACTCCTTCCTGCCCCAGCTGTCCCGCGGCGAGCTGGTCGCGGACCACTACCGGGTGCTCGGCTGTCTCGCCCACGGCGGTCTCGGCTGGATCCACCTCGCCGAGGACACCCGCGCCGAGGGCCACCGCGTCGTCCTCAAGAGCCAGATCAACGCGGGCGGGGCGCTCGCCCGCCGTACCGCCGTCGAGGAGCGCCGCTCCCTCACCGACCTGCACCACCCGGACATCGTGCGGATCATCACGTACGCCGAGCACCGCGCCGCGGGCGCCGAACCACCCACCGGGTACCTGGTGATGGACTACATCGGCGGCCGCTCCCTGCAACAGCTCTTCGACGCCGACGACATCGAGCGCGTCTTCCACGGCCGCCCCCGCCTGGACCACGTCCTCACCTACGGCTGCAAGATCCTCGGCGCCCTGGAGTACATGCACGAACGCGGCCTGCTCTACTGCGACATGAAGCCCGCCAACGTCATCCACTTCGGCCGGGCCGTGAAGGTCATCGACCTCGGCGCGGTCCGCGCGATCGGCGACCGCGCCTCCGCCTACATGTACACCGCGACGTTCGCGCCGCCGAAGGAGGAGATCGACCGGCGCGGCTGGCACATCGACAGCGACCTCTACACCGTCGGCATGACCCTGCAAGCCCTGGCCCGTGCCACCGAACCGGCCCGGGGCCTCGCCCCCGACTCCTTCCGCCGGCTCATCGCCCGCGCCACCCACCCCGAGCCCCGCGCCCGGTTCCGCTCCGCCGCCGAGATGTCCCGCCAGCTGTGGGAGGTGCTGCGGGAGTTCAGGTCGCTCCAGTTCGGCGAGCAGCTGCCGGAGAGTTCCACCCGGTTCCGCGCCACCGGCGCCAGCCTGGACGCCGGACTCGGCGCGATCCCCGCCCTGGACCACTGGACCGCCCGCCCCGCCGGGCACCCGGCCGAGCTGGACGTCTCCCCGCCCTCGCCCGCCGAGGTCGCCGGCGCCCTGCCCGAACCGGTCCCCGACCCCGCCGACGGCGCCGCCCTGCTGCTGGACACCTTCTCGCCCGACACCCCCGACCGGGTGGCCCGGCAGTGGCCCCGGGAGTCCCGCTACGGCACCCCGGAGACCGCACTGTGGCTGTGCCGCGCCTACCTCAGGCGCGGCGAGCGGGACGAGGCGGCCGGCTGGCTCGCGGAGGCCGAGACCCAGCTCGGCGAGCGTGCCGCCGCCCACGACTGGCGGATCGCCTGGCACCGCGGCGTGCTGCACCTCAGCAGGGGCGAAGTGGAGCCGGCCGGTGCCCGGTTCGACGCCGTGTACCGGGCGCTGCCCGGCGAGTACGTGCCCAAGCTCGCCCTCGGCCACTGCGCCGAGCACGGCGGACGCACCGCCCGCGCCATGCGCTTCTACGAGGCCGTGTGGAAAAGGGACTTCGCGCACACCGCCGCCGCCTTCGGCCTGGCCCGCGGCCACCTGGCCGGCGGTGACCGGGACGCCGCCGTCCGCGTCCTGGACGACGTACCGGCCACCTCCCGCCACCACGACGCCGCCCGCGTCGCCGCCGTCCGCATCCGCGCGGGACTCCTGCACGGCCGCCCGCCCACCCCCGCCGACCTGGCCGACGCGGCCCGCAGACTGCCCGAACTGCGCCTGGACGGCGGCGCGCGGGACGGCGAGTCCCGGGCCCGGCTGGTCGCCGAGGTCCGCGAGAACGCCCTGCACGGACGCGTCCTCGGCCGGCCGGCCGGAGACCTCCTCGGGCCCGGCGACGAGCACGGCCTGCGCACCCTGCTCGAACACTCCTTCCGCCAGCTGGCCGCCCAGGCCCGCACGGCCGGGGAACACGGCCGGCTGCTCGACCTGGCCCACGCGGTGCGGCCCCTGACGACCTTCTGAGGACACCCATGAGCCCTGGAGAGAGACACCGATGACCGTGGCCGAGGAGACCGAGGTGACGCTCACGGTCGGCCAGGAGACGGACCTGCCCGCCGAGCCGGCCGGCCGGGGGCGGGGCGTCGAACGGGAGATGCACGCCATCCTGGAGATCGGCGTCCGCGGCGGCGCCGGGCTGATCGGCGGACGGACACCCGGCGGCGCGCCCGCGCTGGCCGAGGTGCTGATCGTGGACACCTCCCGCTCCATGCTCCACCCCGCCACCAAGCTCCACGCGGCCAAGGACGCCACCGTCGCCGCCGTCCGGCTGCTGCCCGAGGGCACCGCCTTCGCCGTGCTCTCCGGCCGCTTCCACGCGGGCGTCGTCCACCCCGGCCCGGACCGCGCGGCGCTCGCCGTCGCCGGGCCCGCCGAACGCGCCGCCGCCGAACGGGCCGTCCGCATCCTCGACGCGGACGGCGGCACCGCCATCGGCACCTGGCTCGACCTCGCCCGCCGCCTGCTCAAGGACCACCCCGCGGCCGTCAAGCACGTCCTGCTGCTCACCGACGGACGCAACGAGCACGACCACCGGGCCACCATGCCCCTGGACACCGCCCTCGACGCCTGCGAGGGCCGCTTCGTCTGCGACGCCTGGGGCATCGGCGACGACTGGGACGCCGACCTGCTGCTGCGCATCACCCGACGGCTGCACGGCCGCGCCAGGGCCGTCCGCGAGGACCACGAACTCCCGGCCGCCTACGAGGAGTTGGTGAACGGCCTGCTGGGCACGGCGGTGCCCGAGCTGCGCATCAGGCTCACCCCCACCCCCGGCACCGTCATCCGCCGGGTCACCCAGGTGGTCCCCGGCGAACAGGAACTGCTGCCCGCCGGCGCGACCGGCCGCGCCACCGAGTACGTCACCCGCGCCTGGGGCGAGGAGGTACGGCACTTCCAAGTGGTGCTGGCCGCCGACCCGACCGGCCGCGAGCGGGGCGAGTACCTGCAACTGGCCGCCGTCGAGATCGCGGTGCCCGACTTCGGCCACCCGGTGCGGCTGCCCCGGCCCCGGCCCATCCTGGTGCGCTGGACCGACAACCCGCTCGACGCCTCCCGGCGGCACCCCGCAGTGCGCAGACACGAGCTGTACCAGCAGGCCAGCGCCGCCGTGGCCCTCGCCTACCGGGCCTGGCTGCGCGGCAGCGAGGGCCGACCGGCCGCCGACCGGGAGTTCGCGCGGGCCGTGCACCTGGCGGGCGAACTCGGCGACACCCACCTGCTCGACGCGCTGCGCCGGATCGAGGACGGCCCCGGCAGCGGCCGTGTCCGCACCGGCCTGAAGGACGTCGACTGGCAGCACCTCATCCTCTCCAGCGCCATGACCAGCCCACCGCGCCACCCGGCCGGCGACCCGTCACCGCCCGCCCCGCAGGCGCCGCCCGCCGCCGACGGTCTCGTCGAGTGCCCGGACTGCGGCTGGCTCGGCCCGGCCGACTCGGTCTACTGCGGCGGCGACTGCGGCCGTCGGCTGAGGGGGCCGTCCGCATGAGCACCGACAGGGATCCGGCGGGGCGCGGGGCGGGGGAGCGCGGGTACGAGGCCCGCGCGAGCGGCTCCGAGCCGGGAGCCGGCGCGCGCCCCGATCCGGCCACCGGCGCGCCCCCGGACGCCCGCCCCGGCGCCCGCTCCGGCGCTCACCCGGTGGAGCCGCACACCGCCGCGGCGGCCCGCTCCGGCGCGCCGGCGGGCGCGTCCGGCCCCGCGCCCCGGGCCGACCACCGGGCCCCGGCCGACGGCGGCCTCGGCGGACCGGCGCACCCGCTCGGCCGGCGCCGGCGCCCCCGGCCGGCCCCGGGCGCCAGCACGACCGCCCACGAACTCGCCGTGCGCCACCGGCTGCTGCTCGCCCTGTCCGCGCTGCTCACGCTGTCACTGTTCATGTCGTACGAGGGAGTGCACGGCGACGCCGACCCGCTGCGCACCTCCAGCGCCCCGGCGGTGCTGTCCATCGACACCGCGCTGTACGCCCTCGGCGAGGCGGAGCGGGACGCCGGGGCCGCGACCCCGACCAGCGACTTCCAGAAGCAGATCTCGGTCGCCGCGCAGAGCCTCGCGGCCGCCGCCGGTGACAACGTCGGCGGACCGCCGGGCCGGCAGGCGTTGCAGACCGTCGCCGCGCTGATCACCGTGTACGCGGTCAAGGTCCAGCAGGCCCAGCTCCAGCCCGCAGGCAGCGCCCTGCGCCAGGCGTACCTCAGCTACGCCACCAGCATCCTGACCGACAAGGGCTCCGGGATACTGGCCAGGCTGAAGATCCTTCAGGCACAGCAGCGCGCCGCCGTGCACCGGCAGACCTCCTTCGGGCCGCTGCTGTGGCTCGGCTGGGCCGCGACCCTGGTGATCGCGCTCACGCTGGCCGGCTGCCTGCTGGAGACCCAGCTGTTCCTGCGCCGCCGCTTCCGGCGCCGCTACAACCGCGGGCTGCTCGCGGCCGGCACCCTGCTCGCGGCCGGGCTCGCCGTCACCCTGCTGTTCACGGTGTGGACGCACCAGGGCATGACGGACACCCGGCGGTTGCTCGACCGCCGGCTCACCGGGCCGGCCATCACCGACGCGGGGCGGGAGACCGCCGCGCACCTGGCACACACCGGCTTCCGCGCCTCGGCGGCCGGGGGAATCCCGATAGGGGGCATCCTGGTCATGGCACTGGCCGAGACGGGCCTGCGGCGGCACATCGACGAGTACCGGTTCAGGCCGCGGTGAGCGCGCACCCGGGCGGCGGACCCGCGCGCCGCCGCACCCGTACCGTCACCGTGGTGGCGAGCTGCCTCGTCCTGCTGGCGGCGGCCGTGGTCCTCGGCGTCCGCGCCGCCGGCCGGGAGCCGACCGTCACCCTGCTGGCCAACTGGACCGGGCGCGACGAGGACAACCTGCGGCGGACGGTGATCGAGCCGTTCGAGCGGAAGTACCACGTACGCGTGGACTACCAGGGCAGTTCGGCCGAGAGCCAGGTGCTCGGCGCCGATGTGGAGGCCGGTACGCCGCCGGACGTGGTGGTGCTGACCGGGCCCGGCGAACTCGCCGACTACGCCGGGCAGAAGCAGCTCCAGCCGCTCGACGGCCTCATTTCCCGGGAGGACTTCGGCGCGTCCTGGGCCACGCCGCTCGCGGACGGACACGTCTACTGGTTCCCGCTCAAGGCCGACCTCAAGAGCATCGTGTGGTACCCGGCCGGCACCGGCGAGCGGCAGCGCAGGCAGGCCAGGGACCAGCCGGCGCAGTGGTGCGTCGGCATGGGCTCCGGGGCGACCAGCGGATGGCCCGGCACCGACTGGATCGAGGACATCCTGCTCCAGCAGCAGGGACCGCGCACCTACCAGGCGTGGGCGGGCGGCCGGCTGTCCTGGCGCTCCCCCGAGGTGCGGCGGGCGTGGAGGACCTGGGGCCTGCTGATGGGCGCGGGCACATCCGACACCCTGCTGCGCCGCACCCTGCAGACCGACTACGGGAAGGCGTCGGCGCCGGTCGCCGCGAACCCGCGCGGCTGCACGCTCGAACACCAGGCGTCCTTCATCCGCACCCAGTCCGACGCGTGGGGCCGGGTCGACGGCCGCTACGAACCCTCGGCCCGGCTCATCCCCGGTGCCACCGCGCGCGACGCCTGGGAGGTCTCCGGCGACCTGGTCGCCCTGCTGCACGCCACCCCGCAGGCCGAGCGGCTGATCCGCTACCTCGCCTCCGCGGACGCCCAACGGGCCTGGGCCACCGCGGAGTCGGGCTTCTCGGTGCACGCCGGGGCCCAGCCCGCCCCCGGCGCGGCGGGACCCGCCTGGCACCGGGGCCTCGCCGCGACGCTCCTCGACCGGGGGGCGGCCCACTGCTTCGACGCCTCGGACGCCATGCCGCCCACCGTCCGCGACGCCTTCGCCGAGGCCACCATCGACTACCTGGCCCACCCCGGCCACCTCGAAGCCCTTCTCACCAACCTGGACACGCTCACCCGAACCCCGGACCAGACGTGGCTGCCGTCGGTGTGCGACCAGGTGCCCTGACCGCCGGGGGGGGCCACCGGGCGGCCGCGGCGAAGGGCCCGCCCGGTCACCCGGCCTCCCTCAGCCGATCCTCAGCGCCCGCCCCTGCGCCCGGCCCGCCTGTGCCGCCGGGCGGCGGGTCGCGGGGTCCAGGGGGTTCGGACCGATCGCGGCGGCGGACGCCTCGTCCGGGGCGACCAGGGTGACCTCGGCGCCCCGGTCCCGCAGGTCGGCGACGGTCCGGTCCAGGGGGTGGTCGCTGGGGAAGGGCTCGACGGCGCCCAGCGGCAGCAGGACCAGGACGCGGTCCGCACCGGCGGCCAGGTCGACGTTGGCGACGGAGCGGACACCGCCGTCGACGTAGCGGCGCTCGCCGATCGTCACCGGCGGCCACACCCCGGGCACCGCGCAGCTCGCCGCGACCGCGTCCACCAGGAGGACACCCGAGTCCCGGTCGAGGATCCGTGACGCGCCGCTCTCCGCGTCCACCGCGACGATCTTCAGCGCCCGCTCGGGCCACGCGTGGACCGGCAGCCGGGACTCGATCACCGCCCGCCGCTCCGGCTCGCCGACCGTCCGCGCGTCGAGCGCCAGCCGGCCGACCGCGCGCCGCAGCTCGGCCGGAGAGGCGGCCGTCTCCTGCGCGGCACCGATCTGTGCGGTGAACTTCTCCAGGTCCAGCTCGGCCATGATCTCCGCGGCCTGCCGCGCGGGGTCCACCTGCCGCGCGTACAGCTCCTCCAGGCCGAGCCCGCTGCCCAGTTGGGCCGCGACGGCCGCCCCGGCCGAGGTTCCCACGAGCAGACCGGCCCCCGTGACGTCCTGTCCCGTGTCCGCGAGTCCCGCGAGCAGCCCGGTCATCCAGGCGATGCCGCCCACCCCGCCGCCACCCAGCACCAACGCCTCGGTCATCTCAGCTCCTTGGACGGAATCGATCTCCCCCACGCCAACGGCCGTCGGCGCCGCGGTCATTCCCGTCGGCGCCACCGGCTACAGTCGGCCCATGGAACTGCGGCAGCTCGGTTATTTCGTCGCCGTCGCCGAGGAGCTGCACTTCGGGCGGGCGGCGGACCGGCTGCACATCGTGCAGTCCGCGGTGAGCCAGCAGATACAGCGGCTGGAACGGGAACTGGGCGCCGAGCTGTTCGACCGCTCGCCGCGCCGGGTGCGGCTGACACCGGCCGGGGAACGGCTGCTGCCACGGGCGCGCGCCGTGCTCACGGCGGCCGAACAGGCCCGCGCCGCCGTGGCACCGCCCGTGGGACTGCGGCTCGGCACCAGCACCGGCCTCGGCACCCACCTGGACCGGGTGCTCGCCGCGTTCGCCGAGCGGGCCCCCGGCGTCCCGGTGGAGCTGTGCTCGCTGCCGGTCGGGGAACGGCTGGCCCGCGTCGCCGCCGGCCGGCTCGACGCGGCCTTCGTGCGCGGCGCCGAACCCCCGTCCGGCGTGCGGGTGCTGCCCCTGTGGTCCGACCCGCTGGTGGCCGCCGTACCTGCCGCGCACCCGCTCGCCCGCGCCCCGGAGATCGACCTGGCCGACCTGGCCGCGCTGCCCCTCGCGCTCACCCCGCGCCGCAACAACCCCGTCCTCGTGGACCTCGTCGTCGGCGCCTGCCACGCGGCCGGGTTCGAGCCGGTACCGGGGCCGCTGAACGGCTCCCTCCAGGACACCCTCGCCACCATCGGCGCCCGGCCCCTGTGGACCGTCGTCTTCGCCTCCCACGCGCGTGTGCTGCACACCCCCCGGGTGGCCTACGTCCCCTTCCGCGCCCCCGGCCTCGCCCTGTCCACGGGGCTCGCGGTACCGGCCGCGGACCCCACCGAGTACCTGGAGAGTCTCCTGCTGGCCTGCACCGATCACGAAAGCTGATCGCCGCGGTCGCGGACTGCTCCTTGGTCGGCGGCGTCCCGCGCGGTGGACTGGACCCCGTACACACGAAAGGGCGGCAACGGCCGCCCGGGACAGAGGAGTCCAGTCATGCCGATCGTCACCATCCAGCAGGGCCCGCGGGACGCCGAGCTGAAGCGTGACCTGGTCAAGCGCGTCACCGACGCCTTCGTGGACGCGTACCGCATCCCCGCCGAGAGCGTGCAGGTGTGGATCCACGAGGTGCCCGCGGACAGCTGGGGCGCGGCGGGACGGCTGACCGCCGACAAGTAGTCCCGCGTCCCACGGGGGTGGACGTGGAGAGGGAGGCGTTGCGGGCTGCTCGTGGTCGCTCGCAACGCCCCCCTGGCCTTACCCGAGGGGTGCTCGGGGGTCCTTCCGGGTCACGAGTCGACCTGTGCGGTCACCTGGTCCGAGAAGGTGGTCAGCCGGGTGTAGACACCCGGGTAGCCCGCCTCCGCGCACCCCTCGCCCCAAGAAGTGATCCCTGCCAGGACGCCCCCGATGAGCAGGGGACCGCCGCTGTCGCCCTGGCAGGTGTCTACGCCGCCGGAGCTGTATCCGGCGCACACCATGTCGGACTGCACGTAGTCCGAACCGTAGGAGGAACGGCAGCTGGAGTCGGACACGACCGGCACGGTCGCGGTCCGCAGCTGGTTGGCGGAGCTGCCGTTCTCCGAGGTCGTGCCCCAGCCGAGGATCCGGGCCGTGGTGCCGGCCGCGTACACGTTCGTCTGGGTGGAGGAGACGTACGACACCGGCTTGTATGGCATCGCCGTCGAGAGGGTCAGCACGGCCACGTCGTCGCCCTGGGTGGCGTCCCGGTAGTCCGGGTTCACCCAGATCCTGCCGACCCGGCTCACCGTGCCGTCGGTGCCGTCGAGCTTGGTGCGGCCGCCGACGACGCGGACACTGCCGGTGGTCTCGCCGGCCATGCAGTGCGCGGCCGTCACCACCTTCTTGGCGGCCACCAGGGTGCCGCCGCAGAACTGGCTGCCGGCCGCGTCCGTGATCTGCACGACGAACGGGTAGGCGGCGGTGGTGGTCGCCGTACCGCCGACGATGGGCTGGGGAGCCGCGCTCGCCGTGGGGGCGGCGAGCAGCGCGGTCGCCGCCGCGGCGGCGCCGGCCAGCACGGTCGCGGCGGTCTGTCTGGCACGTCTGGGCCCGAACATGAGTCTCCTCAGTGGGTTGCACCGGTGGGGGGTTCGCACGGGCGGGGGTTGTGCACGGAGGTCGCGGGACCGACCCCCTGTGCCCGGGCGAGCGGCACGCCCATTACGCTAGGTCCCGGAACCCTCGGCTCCCAATGAGGGAACCCCCTAGGGGGTTGGGTGAGGGAAAACCCTCGGTCCGGTTCAGTTAACAAGAGCCGTGCTCAGTGCGCGCGCCGACCTGCCGCCAATCGGACGATGTCGACCCGCGAACGGATCCCCAGCTTCCGGTAGACCCGTGTCAGGGTGGCCTCGACCGTCTTGACGCTGATGAACAGCCGGGCGGCGATCTCCCTGTTGGTGGCGCCCTCCATGACCAGCGCGGCGACCTGACGCTCCATCGCGGCCAGCACGTCCAGCGCGTCCAGGGTGCCGCGCACCGCCCGGGCCGGTTCCGCGTCGAGGGTGGCGAGGGCCGCCTCCACCTGGCGCAGCCAGGGCAGCGCCCGGCAGCGGCGGAACAGCCGGGTGGCCTCGTCGTAGGCCGCGGCCCCGGGGCGCCGGCCGCGCAGCCGGGCCAGCGCGAACGCGGCCCGCGCCTCCTCCAGCCCGTAACCCAGCTTGCCGAGCCGGTCCTGAGCGGACCTCAGCTGGGCGAGCGCGGCCTCGGTGGCGCCCTGGGCGGCGCGCACCAGTGCCTCGGAGCGGTCCAGGACGGCGAGCACGCTCTCCCGGCCGAGCCGGAGGGCGTGCTCCCGGGCGGTGTCGATGACGTCCTGCGCCTCGGCCGGCTCACCGGTACGGACCAGCGCCTCGGCGAGATCGCCCTGCCAGCGGCCGCGCGCCGGGTCGGTGATGCCGAGGCCCAGCTCCAGGGTGCGCACCCGGCGCAGCGAGCGCACGGTGCCCGCCGGGTCCCCGGCCACCAACTGGGCGTACCCGAGGGCGCCCAGGGCCCGGGACAGATACATCTGGTCGCCGTCCCCCTCGGCGTGCTCCACCGCCTCCCGGGCGAGGGTCAGCGCCCGGTCCACGTCCCCGCCGGAGGCCTCCGCGAGCGAGGTCAGCATCGCCGAGGCGGTCTCGCCGATCCCGGAGTCCCGGGCGAGCCGCAGACTCTCGCGGGCCAGGTCCAGGGCGCGCCCGCAGTGCCCCGCGCGCAGTTCGGTCTCGGCCAGGCCGCGCAGGAAGTGCACCTCGCTCTCCACCGAGCCGCGCCTGCGCACCTCGCGCAGCAGCCCGGTGACCGTGGCCCGCGCCTCGGCCAGCTGGTCTCCCATGACCAGCCAGCGGAACCGGGCGCTGCCCGCCCCGTTGTGGTGCCAGGCCACCCGGGGGTCCTGGGGCTCGCGCAGGGCCCGCTTGATGGTCCGCGGCGCCTCCGGATGGCCCATCAGGGTCTCGGTCTGCGCCTGGAAGGCGAGGGCCAGCAGCTCGGTGCGCCGGTCCTTGCCGCGCGCGGCCAGCTCGGCGGCGTGCGCGGCGGCGTCGCGGGCCGCGGTGAAGTCGCCCTCCACGATCAGCGCCCGCCAGCCCAGCTGGTAGTGGACCAGGGCCAGCAGCCGCGGGTCGTCCCCGGCGTCGGCGAGGGCCTGCGGGAAGAAGGCGTCGACCTCGGCCATGGTGTGGCCCGCGGTGTCGATGACGATGATCCAGGCCCGCACCCGTTCGGCGGGCACGCTCGCCCGGGTCAGCACCTCCCGGGCGATGTCCCGGGCCAGGTCCACCTCGCCCGCGGTGATGGCGTCCTCGGCGGCCGTCAGGCGCCGCTCCTGCGGACTCGGGGAGCCGTCGGCGGGGGTGTGCCGGGCGGCCAGCAGCCCCAGCTGGGCGGCGACCGAGGGCGCGCCGCGGTCCCGGGCGAGGGCGGCGGCCTCGGCGAGCCGGGCGGCGACCTCCGGGTCGGCCCCGGTGGTGGCGAGGGCGAGGTGGCGGGCGCGTTCGATGGGGTCGGAGGCGGCCGTGGACAGGGCCGCGTGCGCGGCGCGCCGCTCCTGCGCGGGCGCCTCCGCGTACAGCGCGGCGGAGATGAGGGGGTGCGCGAAGCGTACGGCGGGTGTGTCCGACTCCGTGGCGAGCAGCCCCAGTTCGGCGGCCTGGGCGCACTCGGCCTCGGCGTTCTCCCGCCCCGCCGCGTGCAGCAGGGCCAGGGTGGGGCGGGCGCCGGCGCTGGCCACCAGCAGGGTGCGGCGGGCCTCGACCGACAGCATGTCCAGACGGCTGAGCACCAGGGCGCGCAGCGAGGTGGGCACCGGCAGCGGCTCGCCGGGCCGGGGCGGGGTGGGGCTTTCGGTGAGGGCCCGGCCGAGTTCGAGCGCGAACAGCGGGTTGCCGTCGCTGGTGCGGTGGATGTCGCGGACCGTGGAGCGGGGCAGGCCCCCGTGGCCGCGGTGGCCGAGCAGTTCGGCGACCTGGGGGTGCGAGAGCGGGCCGAGCCGGACGGCGAGCGTGTCCGGTGGGCAGGACCGCAGATGGCGGTCGTACTCCTGGCTCTCCTGTCCCTCGGTCCGTGCCGCGCACAGCAGTTGGACCGGGGTGCCGCCGAGGCGGCGGGCGGCGAAACCGAGCAGTTCGGCGCTGGCCGGATCCAGCCACTGGAGATCGTCGGCGACGATCAGCACCGGGCCGCGGGCGGCGAGCGCGCGCAGCGCGGACAGCACCGCGAGGCGCAGGGCGAGGCCGTCGCGCTGGAGGCTGGACTCGCCGCGTCCGGTGAGCGCCGACTCCAGGGCGGTGCGCTGGGCGGCGGGCAGCTGCGGGGAGACGTCGTCGAGGACCAGGCCGAGGAGGTCGGCGAGGGCGAGGAAGGGAAGGTGGGATTCCGACTCGGTCGCCGAGCAGCGCAGCACGGTGTGTGCGGGGGACGCGTATTCCTCTGCCAATGCCCGCAGGATGGTCGATTTCCCAATTCCGGCCGATCCGTGGAGCAGCACGCTGCCGCCGGAGGCGAGTTGGGCGCGAGCGGCGGCGCACCGCTCCTCGCGGCCTATGACCAGGTCGGAGCGGCATCTCGCAGGCTCCTGGAAGTCCCGTCGCACGGTCACCGCTCCCCTCGTATGTCGTGTCCGGGCCAAATTCTAGGCAACGATCCTGGAAATTCGGACGGAAGCCGTGGTGAGGGAAATAACAAACGGTCAAGCATCAGGAAATTCAAAGCGTCTGCGCATGAATGGGAAGGTTTCCTTCCTCTCCTGGGGCTACGGCAGCAGCCCCGCCCGGCGTGCCGCGGTCACCGCCTCCCCCCGGGTGTGGGCGCCCAGCTTCCGCATGGCCGAGCGCAGATAACCCTTGACCGTCTCCGGGCGCAACCCCAGCCGCTCGGCCACCGCGGCGTTGGTCGCACCGGCTGCCACCCAGGACAGCACGTCCAGCTCGCGCGGCGCCAGAGCGGGCCCGTCGGCCGGGCGCGGCGCGGTCAGCAGACCGCAGGCGGCGAGCAGTTCGGCCCGCAGGTCCGGATCGGTGATCCGGGGCGCCAGCGCCCGCAGCGCCGCGTGCGCCTCGCGCACCTGCTCCCAGGCCGCCGGCCCCGTCCCGGCCGCCACCCGCACCTCGCCGGCCGGCTCGGGCCGGACCGCCGCCAGCAACTCCCGCGCCTGGTCCCGCGCCACGAGCGACTGCTCCACGTCCCGCGCCACCGCCACCGCCGCGCCCAGCGCCCGGTCGCCGAGCGGCTGGGCCGAGCGCAGCGCGCCGTAGAGCACCCCGCGCACCCGGCGCCGCACCACCACCGGGACCGCGAGCACCGAGCGGATGCCCTCCGCGGCCACCGGCACGTCGTACTCGTGGCTGATCTGCCGGGAGCTGGAGTAGTCCGTCACCGCGCACGGCCGGGCCAGCGCCACCGCCTTGCCGCCCAGACCGCTGCCGGAGGACACCGCGAGGCAGCGCAGCGCCGCCGTGGCCGTGCCGCTCAGCTCGCTGATGCGCACCTGGGGCCGGCCGGACTCGACCAGCCCGCCGAACGCGACCGGCAGCCCGGTCGCCCGCCGCAGGCTGAGCAGCGCCCCGCGGATCTCCACCACCGTCACGGCCTGTGCTGTCACTCGTCGCTCCCTCGGTGCGGCTGATGCGCGGACCACACCCCCCGTGCACGCGCGGACCACACCCCCGTTCGGGGGTAGTGAGACCTGCATCACGGATTAGACGATGCGGGGGAGCCGCCCGGCAATGGTCGGGAACATAGGAGGACGACGGATGACGACGGCGACCGAGGCCTTCAGGAACGCACGGGACTTCCTGCTGGCACACCGCGAGGACTATGCCACCGCCCACGACGGGTTCGAGTGGCCCCGGCCTGAGCACTTCAACTGGGCGCTGGACTGGTTCGACGTGATCGCCGCCGGCAACGACCGCACCGCGCTGCACATCGTGGAGGAGGACGGCCACGAGACGAGACTGTCCTTCGCCGAACTGTCCGAGCGCTCGGACCGGGTCGCGAACTGGCTGCGCGCGCGGGGCGTCGCCGCCGAGGACCGCGTGCTGGTCATGCTCGGCAACCAGGCCGAGCTGTGGGAGACCGCGCTGGCCGCGATGAAGCTGCGCGCCGTCGTCATCCCGGCCACCCCGCTGCTCGGCCCCGCCGACCTGCGCGACCGCGTCGAGCGCGGCCGGATCAGGCACGTGATCGTCCGGGCCGAGGACGCCGACAAGTTCGAGGAGGTGCCCGGCTCCTACACCCGCATCCGCGTCGGCGGCGATCCGCGGGAGGGCTGGACGCGGTACGAGGAGGCGTACGACGCCCCCGCGGGCTTCACGCCCGACGGCCCGACCCGCGCCGACGACCCCCTGATGCTCTACTTCACCTCCGGCACCACCGCCCGCCCCAAGCTGGTCGAGCACACCCATGTCTCGTACCCCATCGGCCACTTGGCCACCATGTACTGGATCGGTCTCAAGCCCGGGGACGTCCACCTGAACATCTCCTCGCCCGGCTGGGCCAAGCACGCCTGGTCCAACCTGTTCGCCCCGTGGAACGCCGAGGCGACCGTCTTCATCTTCAACTACGGCCGGTTCGACGCGGCCCGGCTGATGGCCGAGATGGACCGCGCCGGGGTGACCACCTTCTGCGCCCCGCCGACCGTGTGGCGCATGCTCATCCAGGCCGACCTGGGGCAGCTGCGCACCCCGCCGCGCGAGGTGGTGGCCGCGGGCGAGCCGCTCAACCCCGAGGTCATCGAACAGGTGCGGCGCGCCTGGGGGCGGACCATCCGGGACGGCTTCGGCCAGACCGAGACCGCCGTCCAGGTCTCCAACAGCCCCGGCCAGCGGCTGAAGACGGGCTCCATGGGCCGCCCCAGCCCCGGCTACCGCGTGGAACTCCTCGACCCGGTCACCGGCGCGCCCGGCGCCGCCGAGGGTGAGATCGCGCTGGACCTCGCCGCGCGCCCGGTCGGTCTGATGGCCGGCTACCACGGCGATCCGGACCGCACGGCCGAGGCCATGGCGGGCGGCTACTACCGCACCGGTGACATCGCCGCCCGCGACGAGGACGGCTACCTCACCTACATCGGCCGCGCCGACGACGTCTTCAAGGCGTCCGACTACAAGATCAGCCCGTTCGAGCTGGAGAGCGCGCTGCTGGAGCACCCAGCGGTGGCCGAGGCGGCCGTCGTGCCCGCCCCGGACGAACTCCGGCTCGCCGTGCCCAAGGCGTACGTCGTGCTCGCCGAGGGCTACGAGCCCGGACCCGACACCGCCAAGATCGTCTTCGAGCACTCCCGCCGGGTGCTCGCCCCCTACAAGCGCATCCGCCGCCTGGAGTTCGGCGCACTGCCCAAGACCGTTTCCGGCAAGATCCGCCGCATCGAACTGCGCGAGGCCACCGCCCAGGGTTCGGCGGACGAGTACCGCGAGGAGGACTTCCGGTGACCGCACGGCAGTTGTCGTACGCCCACGGCACGGGCACCACCCCGCTGCTCGGCGACACCATCGGCGCCAACCTCGCTCGTACGGCGGCCACCTGGCCGGACCGCGAGGCCCTGGTCGACGTGGCCGCCGGGCGGCGCTGGACCTACGCCGCCTTCGACGCCGACGTGGACCGGCTCGCCCGCGCCCTGCTGGCGAGCGGCATCGCCAAGGGCGACCGGGTGGGCATCTGGGCGGTCAACCGCGCCGAGTGGGTGCTCGTGCAGTACGCCACCGCCCGGGTCGGCGCCGTCATGGTCAACATCAACCCGGCCTACCGCACCCACGAGGTGGAGTTCGTCCTCGGCCAGTCCGGTGTCCGGCTGCTGTTCGCCTCCGTCGCCCACAAGTCCAGCGACTACCGCGCCATGGTCGAGGAGGTCCGCGGGCGGTGCCGTGAACTGCGCGAGGTCGTCTACCTCGGGGACCCGTCCTGGGAGGCGTTCGCCGCGCGCGGCGCCACCGTCGACCGGGCGGAACTGACGGCCCGTGAGGCGGAGTTGTCCTGCGACGACCCGATCAACATCCAGTACACCTCGGGCACCACCGGCTTCCCGAAGGGCGCGACCCTCTCCCACCACAACATCCTCAACAACGGGTATTTCGTCGGGGAGTTGGTCAAGTACACCGAGCGGGACCGGATTTGCGTCCCGGTCCCCTTCTACCACTGCTTCGGCATGGTGATGGCCAATCTGGCGGCCACCTCGCACGGCGCCTGCCTGGTGATCCCGGCCCCGTCCTTCGAGCCGAGGGCCACCCTGGAGGCGGTGCAGCGGGAGAGGTGCACGTCCCTGTACGGCGTACCGACCATGTTCATCGCGGAGTTGAACCTCCCGGACTTCGCCTCCTACGACCTCTCCACCTTGCGCACCGGCATCATGGCGGGTTCGCCCTGCCCGGTGGAGGTGATGAAGCGGGTGGTCGCCGAGATGCACATGGCCGAGGTCGCCATCTGCTACGGGATGACCGAGACCTCGCCGGTCTCCCTCCAGACCCGGACCGACGACGACCTGGAGCACCGCACCGCCACCGTGGGCCGGGTGCTGCCGCACCTGGAGGTCAAGATCGTCGACCCCGCCACGGGTGTCACCCGGCAGCGGGGCGAGACGGGGGAGCTGTGCACCCGGGGCTACAGCGTGATGCTCGGCTACTGGGACGAACCCGAGCGCACCGCCGAGGTCGTCGACGCGGGCCGCTGGATGCACACCGGGGACCTCGCGGTGATGCGCGAGGACGGCTATGTGGAGATCGTCGGCCGCATCAAGGACATGATCATCCGGGGCGGCGAGAACATCTACCCGCGCGAGATCGAGGAGTTCCTCTACGCCCACCCGAAGATCCGGGACGTCCAGGTCGTCGGAGTGCCGCACGAGAAGTACGGCGAGGAGGTGCTGGCCTGTGTGATCCCGCGCGACCCGGCGGACCCGCTCACCCTGGAGGAGCTGCGGGCCTTCTGCCGGGACCGGCTCGCCCACTACAAGGTCCCCAGCAGGCTGACGATCCTCGACTCCTTCCCGATGACGGTGTCCGGGAAGGTGCGGAAGATCGAACTGCGCGAGCGCTACCGGGACTGAGCCGGGGGGCGGGGCGCTCGTCCCGCCCCCGGTTCACTCCCGTCGGTCCCTGGCCCGGCGCCCCGGCTCCGGGGCGCCGTCCGCGTCCAGGGCGTCGGCGCGGTCGTTCACCGGCTGCGGGACGCCCGCGAGGTCCAGCACGAACAGCGGCACCCCCAGGCCGTCCGCGCAGCCGCGGGCGGCGTCGGTGTACCCGGCGAGGGAGAAGTAGGCGCAGTCGGCGGACTCCGTCATCGCCGTCAGCCACAGGCACTCCACGTCCCGCGGCGCGGCCGGCCGCACGGTCGGGTCCACCTGCGCCAGCAGCCCGCGCGCGGCCAGCCCGATGCCGTTCACCGGCCGCTGGTCGGCGCGGCGGATGTCCGCGTAGCCGAGCCGGCCCATATACAGCGCCGTCGCGGTGACCGCGTCCCGTGCGGTGCGCACGGCGTGCGGCCCAAAGACGCGGCGCGTCGGGGCCGGGCCGGGCGGCGACGGGTCCCCGGCGGGGTCCGCGGTGTCGCCCGCCACCGGGATCCGCAGCACCGTGCCGCACGGGCAGCCCAGTTCCGGCCGCGGCCAGTGGCCGAGGTGCCCGCAGCCGGCGCACGGCACGGCGATCCACTCGTCGTCCCAGGACCGGTGCTCGGCCACCACCGGCGCGGCGAGCGGATCCAGCCGCGGCGCCGTCGGCGCCCCGCAGACGCAGGGATACGCCGGGGCGGTGTAGACGTGCGCACGCCGACAGGCCGGACAACGCACCGGCACGCTCTCGGGCATGGCCCACTCACTCTCGCACGAAACCTCGGGACGGCGACCCCATGGTGCCCCCTCGTACGGCGTTTGTCCGGCGCTTGCCCGGTGTCTTGGCGTCTCTTGACGAGGTCAACACTCACCCCTACATTGCTTCCAGATAGTAGAAGTGAAATTCCGCTATACGAAATCCGCGCTACGGAAGTGGAGCGGAGCTCGGACCTTCCGAACACCGTGCTCACCGCGGGGCGCGACGGGAGTACGCATCCGACACCGAGGCAGGAGTACTCGATGGCTCGTATGACCGCTGCCCGCGCGGCAGTTGAGATCCTCAAGCGCGAGGGCGTCACCGACGCCTTCGGTGTGCCGGGCGCCGCGATCAACCCGTTCTACAAGGCCCTCAAGGAGGGCGGCGGCATCCACCACACCCTCGCCCGCCACGTGGAGGGCGCCTCGCACATGGCCGAGGGCTACACCCGGGCCAGGCCGGGCAACATCGGCGTGTGCATCGGCACGTCGGGACCGGCCGGCACCGACATGATCACCGGCCTGTACTCGGCCGCCGGCGACTCGATCCCGATCCTGTGCATCACCGGCCAGGCGCCCACGCACGTGATCCACAAGGAGGACTTCCAGGCCGTCGACATCGCCGCCATCGCGGGCCCGGTGACGAAGATGGCGGTGACCGTGCTGGAGGCCGCGCAGGTGCCCGGCGTCTTCCAGCAGGCGTTCCACCTGATGCGCTCCGGCCGGCCGGGACCCGTCCTGATCGACCTGCCGATCGACGTCCAGCAGACCGAGATCGAGTTCGACCCGGACACGTACGAGCCGCTGCCGGTGTACAAGCCCGCCGCGACCCGCGCCCAGATCGAGAAGGCGATCTCCTACCTGCTCGCCTCCGAGCGCCCGGTGATCGTGGCCGGCGGCGGCGTCATCGGCGCCGACGCCTGCGACCTGCTCACGGAGTTCGCCGAGCTGACCCGGACCCCGGTCATCCCGACCCTGATGGGCTGGGGCGCGCTGCCCGACGACCACGAGCTGAACGCGGGCATGGTCGGTGTGCAGACCTCGCACCGGTACGGCAACGCCACCTTCCTGGAGTCGGACTTCGTCCTCGGCATCGGCAACCGGTGGGCCAACCGGCACACCGGCTACAAGCTGGACGTCTACCGGCGGGGCCGCACCTTCGTGCACGTCGACATCGAGCCCACCCAGATCGGCAGGATCTTCCCGCCGGACTACGGGGTCGTCTCCGACGCCAAGGCGGCGCTGGAGCTGTTCGTGCGGGTGGCCCGGGAGCTGAAGGCGGCGGGCCGGCTCCCCGACCGCACGCAGTGGGTCGCCGCCACCCGGGAGCGCAAGGCCACGCTGCTGCGCCGCACCCACTTCGACGACGTGCCGATGAAGCCGCAGCGCGTCTACGAGGAGATGAACAGGGCCTTCGGCCCCGAGACGCGGTACGTCACCACGATCGGCCTCTCCCAGATCGCCGGCGCCCAGATGCTGCACGTCTACAAGCCCCGGCACTGGATCAACTGCGGCCAGGCGGGACCGCTCGGCTGGACGATCCCGGCCGCGATCGGCGTCGCCAAGGCGGACCCGGAGGCGCCGGTGGTCGCCCTGTCCGGCGACTACGACTTCCAGTTCCTGATCGAGGAACTGGCGGCCGCCGCCCAGCACCGTATCCCCTATGTGCACGTCCTGGTGAACAACGCCTACCTCGGCCTCATCCGCCAGGCGCAGCTCGGCCTGGACATCGACTTCCAGGTCAACCTGGAGTTCGAGAACATCAACACGCCCGAGATCGGCGTCTACGGCGTGGACCACGTCAAGGTCGCCGAGGGCCTCGGCTGCAAGGCGATCCGGGTCACCGAGCCGGACCGGCTGGGCGAGGCGTTCGAAGAGGCGAAGAAGCTGGCCGCGGAGTACCGCGTGCCGGTGGTGGTGGAGGCGATCCTGGAGCGGGTCACCAACATCTCGATGAGCCGCACCATGGACATCAGCGACATCACCGAGTTCGAACCCCTGGCCACGGAGCGCTCCCACGCCCCGACGGCCATCAGCCCGCTGAAGGTCTGACGCTCCCGGCACCGGAAAGGGGCGGCCCCGCCACAGGGGGCCGCCCCTTCTTCCCGTCCACCGCTACACCTCGTGCTCCGACAGCCCCGGCCAGTCCTCGGGCCCGCCGCCCTGCCACTCGATCAGGTCGTCCTCCTCGACCTCGATCCGGTCCAGGTCGGCCAGCCGCAGGATCTCCACCACGTCGTCCAGGTGCGACGCGAGCCCCAGTGTCACCTCTCCCTCGGTGACCCGCCTCGAACCGTCCAGGGCGGGCGGGTGGACCACGATGTGCGGGTGCCGCGCCGGATGTCCCATGCCTTCAGCGTGCGGCGCCCCGCCCAAGAACGCACATCGGAACCCGCCGCTGTCAGTGGGGGCCGCCACACTTCCGCCATGGGTGTGCGAAGCGACATGACACTGGAGTGGCAGCTGCGCGAGGTGGGCAAGGAGGCCGCCGACGACACCGTGCACGCGGCACTGGCGGCGGTCCTCGCCTACATGCACAGCGGCAGCCCCGGCAGACGCAGGGAGGGCAAGGAGCTGGTACGGCTCCTGGAGGCGGCCCGGGGGGCCGCGGCGGCCGCGGGGGAGTGGCAGGTCGTCCGCCTGCTCCAGGACTCGCTGGACTACGCGCAGGGCCGCATCCTCCAGCCGGACTTCGCCGAGCGGTACCGGCTCTTCCAGGACGGGGCGCGCAGCGAGCGCAAGCGCGACTTCGTGGCGTCCTCCCTGCGCGCCATGCACGAGTGGCTGGTCGCGGCGAGCGAGGCGTATCTGAGGGACCACCCCGGCGCGAGCGCGGAAGAGGTGCTCGGCCACTTCAGGGCCCAAGGCGCCGACACCGCCTTCCTCCAGGCCCCGGACGACCGGCCGGGGCGCTACGTCGTCCCGCGCGGCATGGCGGAGACCTCCCTGTGGCTGGAGCGCCTGCTCGGCAGCGACCGGATCGACGTCGAGGACCCCGCGGCACAGGCCCGCCGCATCGCCACCTCGCCGCGGGCCCTCGCGCTGCTCGCCGCCGACCGCGACGGGCGGCTGATCCTCCGGGCCGCCGAACTCCAGCGCCGTGCCGCCGGCCTCCGGGCGCTACGGGCGGTCGTCGAGGACACGACGGCCACGGAAGCGGACCTCCAGCGTGCCCTGCGGGGGAACCACTGGATCTTCGGCGGCCGGTACGTCGGTGAGGCGGCCCGGCGCCGGCTGGTGCCCGGTGACGAGGTGGACCTCCCGCTGATACGCGCCGACGGTGCCCTGCACATCGTCGAGCTGAAGCGGGCCATGGGGCTCAAGAGGCCCCTGATCCGGCGGCACCGCAACGCCTGGGTGCCCGCCGACGCGGTGCACGAGGCCGTGGGGCAGGCCGTCAACTACCTGGTCGGGCTGGACGAGCACCGCGCGCGCATCCGCGCGGAGTTCGGCATCGAGACCCGCAGGGCCGGCGCGCTCGTGCTCGCCGGGCACCCCGGTCTGCATCCGGACGTGCCCGAGGAGGAGGTCGGCGAGACGCTGCGGACGTACAACGCCCATGTCACCCGCGTCGAGGTCCTCACCTACAAGGAACTGCTCGACAACGCCGAACGCTCCCTCGCCGCGGGTGGGGAACCGGCGTAGGGAGCGGGGGCGTTGGTGCCGTCCGACGGCGCGAGCTCGGGCGCGACAGGGCTTTCGCGCCGCCGGACGGGGTCGGTCGGGCGAGTGGGACCGCGGGGGTGCGACGGAGGCGGGAGACCCTTCCCTCAGGTCGAGACGGATGCCCCGCTCCTTGACCACCGCACTGGCTCGCACACCACCGCGGTCCTCGCCCTGCCCGCGCCCGCGCCGTACGGCGACCCCTCATCCGGGCCGCACGGCGCCGCGCGGGCCGCGTGCGGAGGACCGACGCCAGTCGGTCTCCGTACGCCGCTTGCGGATCGCCTGCCGCTCAGTCCTCGCGCAGGGCGTGGACCGCCTCCTCCACGCGCTTGCCGTACTCGGGATCGGCGGCGTGGAAGTGCGCCAGGTTCTTCTCGATCACGTCGTCGCGGGAGACCTGTGCGAGGCCGCCGGCGATGTTCGCGACCAGCCGGGACCTCTCCTCCTCGGACATCAGCCGGTACAGCTCGCCCGCCTGGAAGAAGTCGTCGTCCTTGGTGTGCAGCGGCGCCTCGTGGGTGCCCGTGTGGCCGGAGACCGCGAGCGGCGCCGACAGCGGGCGGCCGGTCTCCACCGGGCCGTCGTAGGAGTTCGGCTCGTAGTTCTTGGCGTAGCGGCCCTGGGAGTTGGCGGCCATGAAGCCGTCGCGGCCGTAGTTGCGGGCGCCGCCCGGAACCGCCTTGGGCGAGTTGACCGGCAGCAGCGTGTGGTTGACGCCGAGCCGGTAGCGGTGGGCGTCCGCGTAGGCGAACAGCCGGCCCTGGAGCATCTTGTCCGGCGAGGGCCCGATGCCCGGCACGAAGTTGTTCGGCGAGAACGCGGCCTGCTCGACCTCGGCGAACACGTTGTCCGGGTTGCGGTCCAGGACCAGCCGGCCCACCCGCCGCAGCGGGTAGTCCCGGTGCGGCCACACCTTGGTCAGGTCGAACGGGTTGAAGCGGTAGTCCGCCGCCTCGGCCGCCGGCATGATCTGGACGTAGAGGGTCCAGGACGGGTGCACGCCCCGCTCGATCGCCTGGAGCAGGTCCGTCTGGTGCGAGTTGGGGTCCTTGCCCGCCAGCTCCTGCGCCTGCTCGGTGGACAGGGACCGGATGCCCTGGTTGGTCTTGAAGTGGTACTTGACGAAGAAGGCCTCGCCCTCGGCGTTCGTCCACTGGTAGGTGTGCGAGCCGTAGCCGTTCATGTGCCGGTACGACGCCGGGATGCCGCGGTCGCCCATCAGCCAGGTCACCTGGTGCGTGGCCTCCGGGGCGTGCGCCCAGAAGTCCCAGACGTTGTCCGGCTCCTGCTTGCCGGTGAACGGGTCCCGCTTCTGCGAGTGGATGAAGTCGGGAAACTTCAGCGGGTCCTTGATGAAGAACACCGGGGTGTTGTTGCCGACGAGGTCGTAGTTGCCCTCCTCGGTGTAGAACTTGACCGCGAACCCGCGCGGGTCGCGCACCGCGTCCGCGCCGCCGAGGTTGTCGGCGACCGTGGAGAACCGCACGAACACCTCGGTGCGCTTGCCGACCTCACCCAGGAAGTCGGCGTGGGTGTAGCCGGTGACGTCGTCGGTCACCTCGAAGTGGCCGTAGGCGCCGGAGCCACGGGCGTGCACCACTCGCTCCGGGATCCGCTCACGGTTGAAGCGCGCGAGCTTCTCCAGGAGGTGCTGGTCCTGGAGCAGGAGCGGGCCGCCGACGCCGGCGGTGGCGGAGTTCTGGTTGTCGGCGACCGGGGCGCCGGACTCTGTCGTGAGCACGCGCTGCGACATCGTGGACCTTCCATGCGGGTGGGCGGCGGAAAAGGTATTCCGCGTTGTGGAGCCTAGAAGTCTGCGTGGAGCCTAGAAGTGGGGTGAACAGGGCGTCAACAGTTTGTTGAGTTTGGATCCGGGCCGCGGCACCGCGTGGGCGCGACGGGACAGGTGTCGACGGCGCCGCGGCCCGGACGTCTGGAGGGCCGGCCCTCGAAGGGCCGTCAGACCTGAGCGCCGGAGAGCCGCTCCACGGCCCGCAGCAGCGCCGAGTGGTCCAGGCCGCCGTCGCCCTGGGCGCGCAGCGAGGCGACCAGCTGGGCGACCACCGCGCCGACCGGCAGGGCCGCGCCGACGTTGCGGGCCGCGTCGGTGACGATGCCCATGTCCTTGTGGTGCAGGTCGATCCGGAAGCCCGGCGTGAAGTCGCGGTCGAGGAAGTTGGCCTTCTTGCGCGTGAGCACGGTGGAACCCGCGAGGCCGCCGTTGAGCACGTCGAGCGCGGCCTTGAGGTCCACGCCGGACTTCTCCAGGAAGACCACGGCCTCGGCGCACGCCTGGATGTTCACGGCGACGATCAGCTGGTTGGCGGCCTTCACGGTCTGCCCCGAGCCGTGCGGGCCGCACAGCACGATGGTCTTGCCCAGTGCCTCGAAGACGGGCCGCGCCTGCTCGAAGTCGGCCTGCTCGCCGCCGACCATGATGGACAGCACGGCCTCGACGGCCCCGGCCTCGCCGCCGGACACCGGGGCGTCCAGCACCCGGATGCCCTTGTCCTTCGCGGCGGCGGCCAGGTCGATGGAGGTCTGGGGGGTGATCGAGGACATGTCGATCAGCAGCGAACCGGGCCGCGCGTTCTCCAGGATGCCGTCCGGGCCGTAGGCGACGGCCTCGACCTGGGGGGACGCGGGCACCATCGTGATCACCACATCGGCGTCGCGCACGGCCTCGGCGATCGATCCGGCGGCCCGGCCGCCGGCGGCGGCCAGCCGGTCCAGCTTCGCCTGCTCCAGGGTGTAGCCGGTGACGTCGTAACCCGCCTTGATCAGGTTCTCGGACATGGGGGAGCCCATGATGCCGAGGCCGATCCAGGCGATCGCCGGACGGGCGGGGCGGGAGGAATCCGCAACAGTGCTCATGCTCAAAAGGCCTCTCTCAACTGCCGTGCCAAGTCAGGGGGTTCAGCGCGCCGCGCGCGCCTCGCGGGGGAGCCAGTCGAAGGCCTCGGCGCTCGGCCGGTCGCCCGGCTTGTACTCCAGGCCCACCCAGCCGTCGTAACCGGCCTTCCGCAGCCGGCCGAGCAGCTCCGCGAGCGGCAGCGAGCCGGTGCCCGGGGCGCCGCGGCCGGGGTTGTCGGCGATCTGCACATGGCCGGTGTGCGCCGCGTACCGGTCGATCACCGCCGGCAGGTCCTCGCCGTTCATGGCCAGGTGGTACAGGTCCATCAGGAACCGCGCGTTGCCGAGGCCGGTCGCCGCGTTGACCTTCTCGACGACCTCCACCGCGGCCGGCGCCGACACCAGCGGGTACGCCGGCGACTCGGGCTCGTTCAGCGCCTCGATCAGCAAGGTGGCGCCGATCCGGTCGGCGGCGCGGGCCGCGAGGACCAGATTCTCCAGCGCCAGCGCGTCCTGCTCGGCCGGGTCCACGCCCTCGATCCGGTTGCCGTAGAGCGCGTTCAGCGCCGTACAGCCCAGGGAGTGCGCGAAGCCGGCGGCCACCTCGATGTTGGCGCGGAAGCGCTCGGACTCCTCGCCGGGGACCGACAGGGCGCCGCGGTCCGGGCCCGGCAGCCGGCCCGCGTAGAAGTTCAGCCCGGTCAGGTGGACGCCCGCGTCCTCGATCGCCCGCTTCAGGGCGTCCAGTTCGGCGCGTTCCGGGGTGGGGGTGTCGACCCAGGGCCACCACAGCTCGACCGCGGTGAAGCCGGCCGCGGCGGCGGCCGCGGGGCGCTCCAGGAGCGGGAGTTCCGTGAAGAGGATCGACAGGTTGACGTCGAAGCGCTGGTCTGCGGCGGTGCTCAAGTCGAAACCTGGCATTCGGGACGCGCTCCCTTCCGTGGTCGTATTCCGTATTACGGAAGTTTGTTTCTGCGTAATGGAAGACTGCCGTCGGGTGTCGCTGCTTGTCAAGGGGGTCCGCGGGACGGTCGCCGACGGAGGATCCCGGTGTCCGCGCCGCGCGCTACCTTGTGCGCGTGCGATTGAAAGTTGAGTTCACGACCGAACCCTTCGACCTGGAGGAGGCCCCCGCCCACGCCCTGGCGGCGCGGGAGGTCATAGAGACGGCAGGGCTGGACGCGGTGGACGTCGGCCCGTTCGGCAACACCGCCGAAGGTGCCGCCGAGCGGGTGCTCGCCTCGGTGGACGCGCTGCTGCGCAAGAGCCTGGAGGCCGGAGCCACCCGGATCTCGCTCCAGGTCAACGTGCTGGCCGACGACGGCGGGGAGGGTGATGGATGACCGGGGACGAGTCGTTCATCGCGGCCGTGAAACCGCTGGTCGACGCCATGGGCGGGGTCATGATCCCGCCCGACGAGGCCGGCCCGGAGGACGTCGTGCTGGCCTGGGAGGGCGTCGACGCCGTCGCCGTACGCCTGCCCCAGCTCGCCGACTCCCTCGATCACATCCTCGCCGCGATGGAGCGCAAGGAGGGCCGGCCGCTGTCCGAACTGGACCGCAAGGCCAAACAGGAGGTCGTGCGGATACTGGAGGCGCGGGGCGCCTTCTCCGTGCGCCACGGTGTGGAGATCGTGGCGGGCGCGCTGGGCGTCAGCCGCTTCACGGTCTACAACTACCTCAACCGGGAGAAGGGCGCCTGAGGACCCCGGGGGCCCGCCCGGCTTGTTACGCGGATTTTTCAACAAAGTGTTGACGCGGCGTTTTCGGGAGCGTTAGCTATCGGCAGCCCGTTCAGCACGAAGGCCGAAACTGGCCACGGAGGCTCCCGTGACGTCGACTTTCACGCCCCCGGGTCTGGCCCGGTTCAACGATCTGGAGGAGCGGGCGGCCTCCGCCGTGCTCCACGAGGCGTGCGCCTCCAGCGCATGGGTGCGGCGGCTGACCGCCGCCCGCCCCTACGCCACCGCCGACGAGCTCTACGCCGAAAGCGACGCCGCCACGGCCGAGCTGACCGCCGCCGACCTCGACGAGGCGATGGCCGGGCACCCGCCGATCGGGCGGCCCCGGCCGGGCGATCCGGCCTCCGCACGCGAACAGCGCGGCATGGCCGGCGCCTCGGACCGGCTCAAGGCCGAAATGCTCGAACTCAACCTGGCCTACCAGGAGAAGTTCGGCCATGTCTTCCTCATCTGCGCCACCGGCCGCACCGGCGAGCAGATGCGGGACGCGGTCAAGGAGCGGATCGGTAACACACCCGAACGGGAGCGGGAGATCGTCCGCACCGAGCTGGGGAAGATCAACCGCATCCGACTGGCCCGACTCGTCGAAGAGGACGCCTGACCCATGAGCACCAGCACCACCGCCTCCGTGTCCACGCACATCCTGGACACCTCGGTCGGCCGCCCCGCCGCCGGCGTCGCCGTCCATCTCAGCGCCCGCTCCGGGCGCGCGGCGGACTGGCGGGCGCTCGGCGGCTCCGCGACCGATGCCGACGGCCGGTGCAAGGACCTGCCGGCCCTGCCGGAGGGGACCACTCACGTACGGCTCGACTTCGCCGTCGAGCCGTACTTCGAAGAGCAAGCCGCGAACCAGCAAGCCGATGCGCAGCAGGACGCCCCCGCGACTCGGGACAGCGGACCGGCCGTGTTCTTCCCGGAAGTGGCGATCACCTTCGCCGTCGTACCGGGCGAGCACTACCACGTACCGCTGCTGCTCAACCCGTTCGGCTACTCCGTTTACCGAGGGAGCTAGCTACATGACCGTCAATTCCCGCCCTGCCGGCCCTGTGATGCTGGGACAGAACCAGTACGGCAAGGCCGAGAACCGAGTCGTCAAGATCACGCGGGACGGCGCCACCCACCACATCAAGGACCTCAACGTCTCGGTGTCGCTGAGCGGCGACATGGAAGAGGTCCACTACTCCGGCTCCAACGCCAATGTGCTGCCGACCGACACCACCAAGAACACGGTGTTCGCGTTCGCCAAGGAGTACGGCATCGAGTCCGCCGAGCAGTTCGGCATCCACCTCGCCCGCCACTTCGTCACCTCGCAGGAGCCGATCCACCGCGCCCGGATCCGGATCGAGGAGTACGCCTGGGAGCGGATCGAGACCTCCGACGCCAACTCCAGGTTCATCGGCGCCGACGAGGTCAAGCACTCCTTCGTCCGCAAGGGCCAGGAGACCCGGCTGACGCAGATCACCTACGACGGCTCGACCTGGGAGGTCATCTCCGGCCTCAAGGACCTGACCGTCATGAACTCCACCAACTCCGAGTTCTGGGGCTACGTCAAGGACAAGTACACCACCCTCCAGGAGGCCCACGACCGCATCCTGGCCACCTCGGTCGCCGGTCGCTGGCGGTTCAACTGGACCGACGACGAGCAGAAGATGCCCAACTGGGAGAAGTCCTACGAGCAGGTCAAGAAGCACATGCTGCACGCCTTCGCCGAGACCTACTCCCTCTCCCTCCAGCAGACGATGTTCCAGATGGGCTCGCGCATCATCAACAACCGCAGCGAGATCGACGAGGTCCGCTTCTCGCTGCCCAACAAGCACCACTTCCTGGTCGACCTGGAGCCGTTCGGCCTGAAGAACGACAACGAGGTCTACTTCGCCGCCGACCGGCCCTACGGGCTGATCGAGGCGACCATCCTCCGGGACGGCTGCGAGCCGAGGATCCCGGTGGACCTCACCAACCTCTGATCCACCTCCTTTTCGGCACCCGCGGCCGGGGTACCACCCCACCGGGCTCCGGCCGCGGCACTCAAATCTCCCAGGGTCCTGCCGTGCCCTCCCCACAGAAGTCCGCTGAGCGAAAAGGACGAAACATGGCAGCAGCCCAGCGCACCGTCATCGAGAACTGTTCGATCGCGACCGTCGACGCCGACGACACCGAGTACGCCTCCGGGTACCTGGTCCTCGCCGGCAACCGCATCGAGGCGCTCGGCGCGGGCACGGCACCCGAGGGTCTGGAGAACGTCGTCCGCCGGATCGACGCCACCGGGCACCTCGCCACCCCCGGCCTGGTCAACACCCACCACCACTTCTACCAGTGGATCACCCGGGGCCTGGCCACCGACCACAACCTGTTCGACTGGCTCGTCGCGCTCTACCCCGTCTGGGCGCGCATCGACGAGCCGATGGCCTACGCGGCGGCCCAGGGCTCGCTCGCGATGATGGCCCGCGGCGGCGTCACCACCGCCATGGACCACCACTACGTCTACCCCCGGGGCGCCGGCGACCTGTCGGGCGCGATCATCCGCGCCGCCCGGGAGACGGGCGTCCGCTTCACCCTCGCCCGCGGCTCCATGGACCGCGGCGAGAAGGACGGCGGCCTGCCCCCGGACTTCGCCGTCGAGAGCCTGGAGGACGCGCTCGCCGCGACCGAGGCCACCGTGCGCGAGCACCACGACGCGTCCCCCGACGCCATGACCCAGGTCGCCGTCGCACCCTGTTCCCCCTTCTCCGTCTCCACCGAACTCATGCGTGAGGCGGCCGGGTCGGCGCGCCGGCTCGGCGTACGGCTGCACACCCACGGCTCGGAGACCGTGGAGGAGGAGAAGTTCTGCCACGAGCTGTTCGGCGTGGGCCCCACCGACTACTTCGAGTCCACCGGCTGGCTCGGCGAGGACGTGTGGATGGCGCACTGCGTCCACATGAACGACTCCGACATCGCCGCGTTCGCCCGCACGAAGACCGGTGTCGCCCACTGCCCCTCGTCCAACGCCCGGCTGGCCGCGGGCATCGCGCGGGTCCCCGACATGCTCGCCGCCGGCGTCCCGGTCGGCCTCGGCGTCGACGGCACCGCCTCCAACGAGTCCGGCGAGCTGCACACCGAGCTGCGCAACGCCCTGCTCATCAACCGGCTCGGCGCGCACAAGGAAGCCGCGCTGACCGCCCGGCAGGCCCTGCGGCTCGGCACCCACGGCGGCGCCCGGGTGCTCGGCCGCGCCGCCGAGACCGGCTCGCTGGAGGCCGGGAAGCTGGCCGACCTGGTGCTGTGGCGGATGGACACCCTCGCCCACTCCTCCATCGCCGACCCGGTGACCGCGCTGGTCTTCGGCGCGGCCGCCCCGGTCACCGCCTCCTTCGTGAACGGCCGGCAGATCGTCGAGGACGGACGGCTGCTGACGGTCGACGAGGACGCCATCGCCCGCACCACCCGTGACCAGGCGCGCCGGCTGGCGCGGATCGCCGCCCAGCGCTGACCCCCGACTCCGGCCGGGAGGGACGGCTCCCGGCCGGCAGCCGTGGACCCGAGCGGGGTCCATGGCGGCCGGCTCCGGGGCGCGCGCGTGGACGCGTGCGCCCCGGAACGGTCTCCGTTCGCGACCCGCCTGGGTCCTACCGGTCCCGCACGACCGCGCACCACCTCCCTGAAACCCACGTCCACAGCCGACGTGTCTTAACCGACCGGAGGAGCCGCCGTGTCCGCCCCAACCGTCGACGTGCCAGCAGTCCACCCGGTGGACGAGAAACTCCCCGCCCTGAAGATGGCGACCAGCGGCCTCCAGCACGTGGCCGCCATGTACGCGGGGGTCGTCGCCCCGCCCCTGATCGTCGGCGCCGCCGCGGGCCTGTCCGGCACCGACCTCACCTTCCTCACCGGTGCCTGTCTGTTCACGGCCGGCCTCGCCACCTTCCTCCAGACCCTCGGCTTCTGGAAGATCGGCGCCCGGCTGCCCTTCGTCAACGGCGTCACCTTCGCCGGCGTCGCCCCCATGACGGCGATCATCGCCTCCGCCAAGGACAAGTCCGACGCCCTGCCGATGATCTTCGGGGCGGTCATGGTCGCCGGTGTCCTCGGCTTCCTCGCCGCCCCGGTGTTCTGCAAGGCCGTCCGCTTCTTCCCACCGGTCGTCACCGGCTCGGTCATCACCCTCATCGGTGTCTCGCTGCTGCCGGTCGCCTTCGGCTGGGCCCAGGGCCCCGACGCGTCGGCCCACGACTACGGCTCGACGACCAACCTCACCCTGGCCGGCCTCACCCTGCTGATCGTCCTGCTGCTGCGCCGCTTCACCCGCGGCTTCGTCAAGCAGATCGCGGTGCTGCTGGGGCTGCTCGCCGGCACCCTGATCGCGATCCCGTTCGGTGTCACCGACTTCTCCCCGGTCGCCAAGGCCGCCGTGGTCGGCTTCCCGACGCCCTTCCACTTCGGCGCCCCCCAGTTCCACATCGCCGCGATCCTGTCGATGTGCGTGGTGATGGTGGTCTCGATGACCGAGTCCACCGCCGACATGCTGGCCCTCGGCGAGATCGTCGAACGGCCCTCCGACGAGCGGACCATCGCGGCCGGACTGCGCGCCGACACCCTGGGCTCCGCCCTCAGCCCCGTGTTCAACGGCTTCATGTGCAGCGCCTTCGCGCAGAACATCGGCCTGGTGGCCATGACCCGGATCCGCAGCCGCTTCGTGGTGGCGGCCGGCGGCGGCTTCCTGGTCCTGATGGGCCTGTGCCCGGCGGCCGCCTCGCTGATCGCCGTCGTGCCGCGCCCGGTCCTCGGCGGCGCCGGCGTCGTCCTCTTCGGCTCGGTCGCCGCGAGCGGCATCCAGACCCTGGTCCGGGCCGGACTGGACAAGGACAACAACGTGCTGATCGTCGCCGTCTCCCTCGCCGTCGGCATCATCCCGATCACGGCGCCCGGTTTCTACCACGCCTTCCCGGACACCGTGCGGATCGTCCTCGACTCGGGCATCTCCACGGGCTGCGTCGCGGCCGTCGTGCTCAACCTGGTCTTCAACCACCTGGGCCGGGGACGGGACGCGCAGGACGTCACGCATCCGATGGAGGCGGGGGAGGAGCTGGCGTCGGCGCACTGAGGGGGGGCACCGGCACGGGGTACGGCCAGGCGCCGTGCCCCGTGCCGCCCGCTCACAGGCCGAACAGCGAAGCGTCCGTGGCCAGTTCCTTGAAGACCTTGGCGGGGTCGGCGATCAGTCTGCGCTCCTTGAGGTCCAGCAGGCCGCCGACACCGGTGAGTTCGGCGCAGAGGGTGCCGTCCGGCTTGCGCATCTCCTGGCGGATGGTGAAGGTCTTGCCGGTGGACCAGTGGAAAGCGCAGGTCACCTCGACCTCGTCGCCGGCGAGGAGTTCGCGCAGATAGCGGATCGTCGTCTCCAGGACCACGGGTCCCACCCCGGTGCCCACCAGACCGGTCTGCGACACCCCGGCGGCCTGGAGCAGCGACCAGCGGGCGTGCTCCGCGTAGTTGAGGTACACGGCCTGGTTGAGGTGGCCCTGTACATCGGTCTCGTAACCGCGGACGGTGACGCGGACGGAAAACGGTTCGCTCACGGCATTCCCCTCTTGCTCCGGCACGGCGCACTGCCCCGGGACAGCGCACCGGTGATCTTCGCACGCGCGGTGGCGGCTCACACCCGGCGGGGCGAGGCCAGCAGATAACGCCTGCGGGTGCGCGGCTCGGTGTACTCGCCCGGCTGCCAGCCCGCCCGCTCCAGCGTTTCCGCGCACGCCGCGAGGGCCGCCGAGTCCGGCGCGTACACGGCGACCGCGTCCGGCTGCGGGGTGGCCCGGACCCGGTACCCGTCCGTCTCCGCCGTCGCCGGCCGGTGCCCGGCCGCCTCCAGGGCGAGGGCCGCGGCCCGCACCAGATGGCCGCGCTCCCAGCCGCACGGCCGGTCCACCGCCCCGTCCGGATTGGTCATCCGGCGCAGTTCCAGCAGCCCCTGCCAGGCTCCGCGCACCTCGCGCAGCCGGGCGGCCGCGGAGGGCGGGACCGGCTCGTGCGCCCCGCCGGCGCGCGCGGCGAACACCTCGTTCGCGGGGGCCGGGTCCTGCCGTGCGGGTGTCCCGGGCTCCGCCTCCCGTATCCGCTGCCCGGCCGGGGTGAGGAAGTGGTCGTGCGGCGGGCGCGGGTGGCGGAAGGCGAGCCCCTGCCGCACCAGCGCGGTGAGCTGGGCTTCCGTGCCGCGCAGCCGTCCGGTGACCGGGTCGGCGGCGTCGATCAGCCGGCGCTGGGCGGCGGTCGGCGGTCGGGTCACGATGCGCTCCTTCCCGGAACCGCCGGGGTCGTACGGCGGCTTCCTCGAAGCGTACGACCGGGGTCCGACAACGAGCCGGGGCCGCTCAGCCGGGCAGCAGGTTCCAGCCCGCGACCACCGGCCGGTCGTGCTCGGTGCCGAGGCGGCACAGCGTGCCGGTGGCGAGCTGGAAGAGCGCGCCGTGCTCGGCCGCCAGACCCAGCCGGCGGGCGGTCAGCACCCGCAGGAAGTGGCCGTGGGCGACCAGCACGACGGCGCCCTCGACGCCGGCCAGGGCGTCGTCGACCTTGGCCAGCATCCGGTCGGCGCGCTCCCCGACCTGCCGCGGGCTCTCGCCCGGATGCTCCGGCGGCCCGGGCGCGACCCCGTCGGTGAACAGGAACCAGCCGGGCCGGGTGCGCTGGATGTCCGCGGTGGTGACGCCCTCGTAGCCGCCGTAGTCCCACTCGCACAGATCGGCGTCCACCCGGGCGCCGCGCAGGCCGATCAGCTCGGCGGTCTCACGGGCCCGCCGCAGGGGGCTGACGAACGCCGCGCCGATCCGGTACGAGCGGATCAGCGGCACCAGCCGGCGCGCTTCCTCGCGGCCGTGCTCGGTGAGGGGCACGTCGGTGCGGCCGGTGTGCCGGCCGGACCGCGACCACTCGGTCTCACCGTGCCGGACGAGAAGGAGGTCACCCATGCGGGCACGGTGCCACAGGGCAGGGCGGCCTGCAGGACGGACTGCGCCAGTCGGCCGTTCTCCGTACCCGCGCCCGCCCGGCGGGGAGCCGCGCGCAGGCGCGGGCGGTGGTGTGCCGGGGGCGGCCCGTCGCGCCCCGCGCTGCCGGCCGGGGCGGGCCGTTAAATCGCGGGCGCGACGGGGACCGGGTGCGTACGGTGGCGCGGATGGTGACGGTACGAACGATGACGGCGGCCGATGTCACGGCCGTGGCGGAGATACGGGTGGCCGGCTGGCGGGCCGCCTACGCCGGGCTGCTGCCCGCGTCCTTCCTGGACCGGATGTCGGTCGAGGAGGACGCCGGACGGCTGCGGGGGCGCCTGGAGCGGCCCGGCGGAAGCGGGGCCGACCTGGTCGCCGTCGACGCCCGCGGCACGGTGGCGGGCTGGGCCTGCGTGGGCCCTGCCCACCGGGAGGGAGGCGAGGTGTACGCCCTCTACGTGCGCCCCTCCCGCATCGGGACCGGCGTCGGCCGGGCCCTGCTCGACGCGGCGCACGCCCATGCGCACGCCCACGGCCTGGACCCGCTCGCGCTGTGGGTCCTGGCCGGGAACACGCGGGCCCGGCGCTTCTACGAGCGCGCCGGGTACACCGCCGACGGCGCGGTGCGCACCGAGGACTACGACGGGGTGGCCGTGCGGGAGGTCCGCTACTGCCGGTAGCTCCCGAGGAAGCGCCCGATCCGGCCGATCGCCGCCTCCAGGTCGTCGGCCTGGGGCAGGGTGAGGATGCGGAAGTGGTCGGGCGAGGGCCAGTTGAAGCCGGTGCCCTGGACGACCTGGATCTTCTCGCGCAGCAGCAGGTCCAGGACGAACTTCTCGTCGTCGTGGATGCGGTGCACCTTGGGGTCGAGGCGGGGGAACGCGTACAGGGCGCCCTTGGGCTTGACGCAGGACACCCCGGGGATCTCGTTGAGCTTCTCCCAGGCGACGGTGCGCTGCTCGTACAACCGCCCGCCGGGCGCGGCGAGTTCGCGGATGGACTGGCGGCCGCCGAGCGCGGCCTGGATGGCGTACTGCGCGGGCGCGTTGGCGCACAGCCGCATGGAGGCCAGCATGGTCAGGCCCTCCAGGTAGTCCTTCGCGTGCTGCCGGGGCCCGGTGACGACCAGCCAGCCGGAGCGGAAGCCCGCGACCCGGTAGGTCTTGGACAGCCCGCAGAAGGTGAGGACGACCAGGTCGGGGGCGAGCGCGGCGGCCGAGTGGTGCACGGCGTCGTCGTAGAGGATCTGGTCGTAGATCTCGTCGGCGAACACCATGAGGCCGTGGCGGCGGGCGAGGTCGAGGATGCCCTCCACGACCTCCTTCGGATACACCGCGCCCGTCGGGTTGTTGGGGTTGATGATGACGACGGCCTTGGTGCGGTCGGTGATCTTCGACGCCATGTCGGCGAGATCGGGGTTCCATTCCGCCTGCTCGTCGCAGAGGTAGTGCACCGCCTTGCCGCCGGCCAGGGTGGTGACGGCGGTCCACAGCGGGAAGTCCGGTGCGGGGATGAGGATCTCGTCGCCGTCCTCGACCAGGGCCTGTACCGCCATGGAGACCAGCTCCGAGACGCCGTTGCCCAGGTAGACGTCGTCGACGTCGACGTCGAGACCGAGGTTCTGGTAGCGCTGGGCGACCGCGCGGCGGGCGGAGAGGATGCCGCGGGAGTCCGTGTAGCCGTGCGCCTGCGGCAGCATCCGGATCATGTCCTGGAGGATCTCGTCCGGCGCCTCGAAGCCGAAGGCCGCGGGGTTGCCGGTGTTCAGGCGCAGCACGCTGTGCCCCGCCTCCTCCAGGGCGTTGGCGTGCTCGATCACCGGGCCGCGGATCTCGTAACAGACCTCGCTGAGCTTGTTCGACTGCCGGAACTCCATGCGTCCCTCCGGGAACTCGTGTTACTTGGTTTTACCAAGCAGGAGCTTGGAAAGTCCAACAACGCGTCTAGACTGCGTCGCATGCCACCTCGCCGAAGCTACGACCAGTACTGTTCCGCAGCCCGCGCGCTCGACCTCGTCGGCGACCGCTGGACCCTGCTGATCGTCCGGGAGTTGCTCGCCGGCCCCCGCCGCTACACGGATCTGCACGCGGACCTGCCCGGCGTGAGCACGGACGTCCTCGCCTCCCGCCTCAAGGACATGGAGCGCGACGGCCTCGCCACGCGCCGCCGCCTGCCCCCGCCCGGCGCGGCCACGGTCTACGAACTCACCGCGCGGGGAAGCGCGTTGCTCCCCGTCCTCCAGGCCCTCGGCGCCTGGGGCGAACCCGAACTCGACGCCCGCCGCCCCACCGACGCGGTCCGCGCCCACTGGTTCGCCCTGCCCCTGCTCCGCGCGCTGGAGGGCGAGGGACTGGTCGAAGTCCACCTGGAGTCGGGCGACTTCCATGTGCGGGCGGGCACGCAGGCCGGGGAGGACGGCCCGGTGTACGGCGACGGCCCCGCCCCCCGCGATCCGGACGCCCGCCTCACCTTCGACACGGCGACCTGCGAGGCCGTCGCGCAGGGACGTCTGTCGCTCGCGGACGCGGTGCGCACGGGGCGGGTCACGGTGACGGGGGAGGGGGCCATCGCCAAGGCGCTGCGGGAGGCGTGAAGCGAGAAGGCCCGCCACGACGAGGTGGCGGGCCTTCTCAACGGCGTGTCACAGGTCGCGCGGTCGCCCTGAGCCCCGCGTCAGCGCGTACCCGCCGACGCCGGCCAGCGCGGCGAGCACACCGCCGATCGCCGTCCAGACCCAGCGGTCGGACCACCAGCCCGAGGACCAGCCGTCCTTGGAACCGAAGCTGGACAGCACCGGGTGCCGCGAACCGTCGTCCTGCGCATCGGACTTGGCGGCGATGCCGGGCACGAGCGGCTTGCCGAGGGAGCCGTCGACCGCCGCCGCGCCCCCGATGTCCTTGGAGTCGACGCGCACCTCGGCGTTCACCGGCTGCCCGAGATCCGCCGCCCCGAGGTCCACGACCGTCAGCCGGACGTAGTACGTGCCCGGCAGCGGGTCGTTGGCCCACGGCTCGGCCCAGCCGCGCACGGTACGCATCACACAGGCCAGCTCGACCGACGAGACGCCCTGTCCGGCGGTCCGGGAGGACGCGCCGTACTGGCAGGACTGCCGGCGCCGCAGCCCGTCGTACACATCGAGCTGCCAGGTCTCGGACCCGTGCGACTGCGGCAGCTTCACGCTCGCCCTGACCGTCGGCCGCTGCCCGGTGTCGGCCGGGAACGACCAGTACATGTAGTCACCGGTGGACCCGGACGCGGTGGCCTGCTGCCCCTGCTGGATCTCCGTCGCCGTACGGAACGACGTGCCCGCCTGCGTGGGCGCGCCGCCGGAGCCGTCGGAGGCGCCGGGGGAAGGCGAGGAGTCCGCGGCGGCCGGCCCTGCGGCCAGCCCGAGCGCCAGCAGCGCGGCGCCCAGCACATGTCTGCATCGCATCAGTTCGTCCTCCAGATCGCGACCCGCCAGCGCGACAGCCAGCCCCACAGCAGACCCGCGACGAAGCCGATCACCACGAGCGTGCCCAGCAGCCACCAGCCGCGCCCGAGACCGAACGCGGCCACGTCATGGGCCCTGGCCGGGCCGTCCACCACGTCCACGGTCAGCTCCAGCGGCAGACCCGGCGTGCTCTTCACGCCCGCGGGCGCCGAGAAGGAGTGGGTGACCTCCAGGCACACCGTCTCCGCGGGCGCGTTGTCGTCGTCGCTCGCGGCCTTCGGGTAGCGCAGACCGGTGGAGATCGCGTCGGTGCGCCCGGTACCGGCCGCCTCGCCGCGGACGATCTCGCGGCCCTTCAGGGTCACCGCCCGCAGCAGCACCCCGTAGGAGGGGTTCACGGCCCGGTCGTCCGCCACGCTCACCGAGGCGCGCAGCTCCTTGCCCGGGTCGACGTCGACCCGGTACCAGCGCTGCTGCCCGAACTCCACGCGGTCCGTGTACAGACCGGACTTCAGCGTCGGCGCCTTCTCGCACCGCTCCGCGCCCGAGGCGGCCACCGGCGTCACCACCGGATCGGCCGCCCGGTGCACCAACTGCCCGACCCGGTCGGTCAGTTCCTCCTTGTGCTGCACGGAGGTGTACGTGCCGCCGGTCGCGTCGGCGATGCAGCTGAGCTGGTCCCGGGTCTTGGCGTCCGGCACCAGGCCGAGGGTGTCGATGGTCAGGCCGATGCCCTTGGCGGCTATCTCCCGGGCCACCTCGCACGGGTCCAGCGGCTGGCAGGTGTCCTCGCCATCGCTGATCAGCACGATACGGCGGGTGCCGTCGCCCCCGTCGAGGTCGCCCGCCGCCTTCAGCAGCGCGGGCCCGATCGGCGTCCAGCCGGTCGGCACCAGCGTCGCCACCGCCGTCTTGGCGTCGGTCCGGTTCAGCGGGCCGACCGGGTACAGCTGCGCGGTGTCCTTGCAGCCCTCCTGGCGGTCGTTTCCGTGGTAGTTGGCGCCGAGCGTGCGGATGCCGAGCTCGACGTCCTGCGGGGTCGCGTCGAGGACGTCGTCGAACGCCTGCTTCGCCGCCGCCATCCGGGTACCGCCGTCGATGTCCCGGGTCCGCATGGATCCGCTGACATCCAGCACCAGTTCGACCTTCGGAGCGGGCTGCTCCGTCTCGTCGGCGGCCGCCGCGGTCGGGAACGCGAGCCCGGCCGTCAGGGCGGCGAGCAGAGCGCACACTCCCGCCGCCAGCCGTTGTCTTCTGATCATCGACGGATCCTATTGATCAACCGTACCGGGCTCCAAAACGAGCGGGTGGGGCAGGGAGGTCCACTGGTCACCGGGTGTCCGCGGGGACAACCGCATCAGCGTCAGCGCCTTGGCCGGGACCGGTCCGTGGCGCAGGAACGCGAGGTCGGGCGTGTCCGGAAGGTCCGGTACGACGGCCGCCAGCGCCGCCCCGAGCGCCGGGCCCGAACCCGCCACGGCCGCCAGGGAGCCCGCCACCAGGGAGCCGAACAGCTTGCGGCGCAGGGCGGTTTCGTCGTCGTCGATCAGCCGGCCGGAGAGGGCGGGCGGCGCGATGCCGTGCCGGGCCAGCCGGACGGGGCTGATCCGGATGTCGGCCAGATCGCGGTAGACCAGCCGCCGCGGGCTGCCGTCGGCCGCCAGCACCACCAGCAGGTTCTGGCCGTGCGCCTCCAGGGCCACCCCGAGGTCCAGCAGGCCCAGTCCGACGGTGAGCGCCAGCCGGACGAACCCGGCCAGCCAGGCGGGGTCCCGCGGCAGCGCGGTGGTGGCCAGCGCGGCCACCGGCAGCACCCGCTCCCCGGGCCGCGCGTACCGCTCGGGCGACTCCCGCAGCAGCGCGGCCAGTTCGGCGGACCCGGCGGCGACGGCACCCAGGGTGCGGGTGATGTGCAGCAACCCGCCGGTGCGGCCCGCCAGTTCCTCCGCGAACGCGGACAGCGTGGCCGCCGCCTCGACCGAGTACGGCGAGATGTCCCGCACCGAGGACGTCAGCCGGGCGCTCAACGCCGTCTTCACATGCGGGCCGTCGGCGAGGGCCAGCGTCCGCAGGGACATCAGCGGATGCGCGGGCCGCCACTCCTCGTACGGCCGCTCCAGCACATGCGCCGCCTGCCACGGGTGCACCGGCACCAACAGCCGCCCCCCGTCACGCAGTTCCTCCGGCCACCGACCGGTCAGCAAGGTCTCGTCGGCGGGCACGGACACCGTGCCGAGCCGCACCACCGGACCGTGCTCCGGGCCGTACGCCAGCTGCTCCGCCACCGAGAACCCGGGCCGGGAACGGCAGCTGGGATGGAACGGGTGCCCGTCGACCACCCGTTGCTCCCACTCCCACTCCCGCTCGGGGCCCTCGGCCGGGAAGCCCCCCACCGGCCACTCCTCCGGGTGATCCGCACCGGCCCGGGACAGCGCCAGCGAGGCCACGCTGTGCCCCAGCTCCACCGCGAAACCGGCGGCTCCGGGCCCCCAGCCGCCACCGGCCGCGAGGGCGGACATGAGGCGCGCCGGGTCGTCGTACCGCTGCGTGCCCAGCCGTACGGCGGCGACGTGGGCGCCGGTGGCGTACGGGTCCGCGTGCGGCCCGTGCAGTCTGCGGCCGTCGGCCAGCCGCAGGGCCAGGCCGTGCCTCCCGCGCGTCCGGCCCGTGATCCACGGCAGCGGTTCGTGCGCGAACCCCCGCCACAGCCGGGTCAGCACGGCCGCACGGGCACCCGGCAGCTCCGCCTCGTACCGGGGCAGCAGCCCGGGCCGCAGGGCGGCCAGCTCCGCCGCGACCTCGGCCTCGGCGGTGGGGGAGTGGGACACGGTCGGCTCCTCGATCGCGGCGGCACAGGGCACCATGGTCGGTACGGACAACGGCACCATGGTCAGGACGGACCACGACACCATGGTCGGGGACGAAGCCATACTGATCGCTCCCGGCCCACCGCAAACGCCCCGGCCCCCGCCCGGGACGCCGGAGACCACCCCCCACCGAAGAACGAATGGACCGCGTGGACCTCAATCCCCCCGCAGCCGCCGTCGGCCGGCGTGCCGACGCGCATGCGGCCGCCCCCCTGCTCAACTGCCTGATCCGCGAAGTGGCCGAGCCGCTGCCCGGCCGCCCCGGCGAGCCGCCGACGTACCGGCTGCCCGGCACCGGGCGGCTGCTGCGCGTGCGCCCCGGCCGGCGCCCCGCCGACCCCGAGGTGCGTACGGCCGGCGGCTGGCACCCCGTCGGCCATCCCGAACTGGTGAAGCTGGTCGCCGAGGAACTGCGCCGGCACACCGGGTCCGCGGGCGGCGACCTGCCCGCCGAGATGATCGACAGCCGCGAGGCGGTCGCGGCCCTGCTCGCCGCCCGCGCCGGCGCGACCCCGCCGGCGGACCCCTATCTGCGCTCCGAGCAGTCCCTCGTCACCGGCCACCCCTACCACCCGGCGCCCAAGGCGCGCGGCGGCGGCCCGGTCACGTCCTGGCTGCCGTACGCGCCCGAGGCACACGCCCGGTTCCCGCTGGTGCTGCTGGCCGTCCGCGAGGACCAGGTCGCCGAGGAGGGCGACACCCGCGCCCTGGACGCCCTGGGCGCCGCCCCGCCCGGCTACCGGCTGCTGCCCGCGCACCCCTGGCAGCTCGACCTGGTCGCCGACACCCTCGCCCCCGCCTTCGCCGACGGCCGGCTGCTCCGGCTCGGTCCCACCGCCTTCACCGCCTGGCCGACGGCGGCGGTCCGCACGCTCTACGAACCCCGCCGCGACCTGTTCCTGAAGTTCAGCCTGGACGTCCGCATCACCAACGACATCCGCCGCCTGTGGCGCCACGACCTGAGCCGGCTGCGCCGTACCGACACCGCCGCCGGGCACGCCTTCGCAGCGATGGGCGGGCCCGCCGCGTGGCTCGCCGACCGCGGTCACCGCACGGCGTCGTTCGCCTACGAGGAACTGGCCGTGGTGGTCCGCGACGGGCTGCGCGGGCATCTGCTGCCGGGCGCGGTGCCGCTGCTCGCCGCGGGGCTGGCCGAGGGCTTCGACGGCAGCCCGCTCGCCGCCGCGGCCGACCCGGCGGCCTGGTGGGAGGCGTATCTGCGGCAGGTCGTGCCGCCCGCCCTGACCGCGTTCGGCGAGCACGGGGTCGTCCTGGAGGCGCACCTGCAGAACACCCTCGTCGCCGTGGACGCCTCCGGTACGCCCGTGCAGGCGCTGTTCCGCGACGCGGAGGGGGTCAAGCTGCTCCCGGACGTGACGCGTGCCGCCGGCTGGCGGCGGCTGGTCTACTGCCTGGTCGTCAACCACCTCATGGAGATCGCCGGCGCCCTGGCCGAGCACCGGCCCGGCTACGACCCCTGGCCGGCCGTCCGCCGCGAACTGGTCCGGCACGACCTGCCCGAGATCCCCGCCCTGCTCGCCTCACCCACCCTGCCCGGCAAGACCAATCTGCTGCTGCGGTGGACCGGCGCGGACGGCGCGGACGCCCGGTATCTGCCGCTGCCGAACCCGCTGGCCGGCGGCCGCTGAGTGGCGGCCGCCGCCGGCACTCAGCGGCCGGTGCCGAAGTCCTGGGTCCAGTAACTGCCGGGCTGCGCGAGCCCGACGCCGATCTCCCGGAAGCCGCAGTCGAGGATGTTGGCCCGGTGGCCGGGGCTGTTCATCCAGCCCGCCATCACCTCGTCGGCGGTGGCGTAGCCGTAGGCGACGTTCTCGCCGTACGCGCTCCAGGTGTACCCGGCCCGCGTGATGCGGGTGCCCGGGTCGGAGCCGTCGGAGCCGGTGTGCGACATGTTCTGGTGGGCGGCCATGTCCGCGCTGTGCTGCTGCGCGGCCTCGGTCAGCTGCGGGTTGAGCGTCAGCGGCTGGCAACCCGCCTGCGCGCGTTCGGAGTTGACCAGCTGCACGATGCGCGCGGCCACGCCGGACGCGGTGCCGGCGGAACTCGAAGGGGCGGCCGCGGACGCGGTGGGGGCGGCGGGCGCCGGGGTGGCCGGGGCGGGGCCGGCGGGCGTCGGGGCGACCGCGTCGGCGGTGGCGACGGCCGTCTTCACCGGATGGACGGCCGCGCTCTCGGGCGCGGACCCAGGGTGCGGGACGAGGGCGCGGGACGACGCGGGCGCCGCGGCGGTGCCGCTGCGGTGGTGGGCGTGGTGGGTCCGCTGCCGGGGTATGCCCGCCGGTGCGGGCGTGGCCGTCGACGTGGCGGTGCTCGTTTGCACGGGTGTGTTCGCCAGGGCCGCGGGGGCGCCGACGGTGGCGGCGGTGGTGGCCGGGTCCGCCGTGCCGGACGGCCAGTCGGAACAGGCCAGGGCGACGGACGGCACGCCCACCGCGCCGACCGCGACGGCGCCGATGACCATCCGCCGGAAGTACTGCGTCTTACGGTGCTTGCCCATAGAAGAACCTCGCTCGGTGATCGCCGAGCGCCCAGTCTCGGCACGGCCCCACAAGGACCGCAAAGGGCGTCGCTACTACCTCGGGTCGTAGCGGCGTGGGGCTCTTGTCAGGCGGGCCGGGAAGTGCTGACTTCGCGAACGCGACGTTCACATGGCACCCGGCGCTCCGTCAGGACAGCGGCCCCGCACGCGAGGAGAGGTCGGCGCCGGGCCCGGGGAGATCCACTCTCCGGGAGGCGCCCCGCCTCATGGTCAAGACGGACAAATCCCGTATGTCACCGGCGGGCCGTCTACTAACCGACCCGCTTAGTGGTCGTGGGGGCAGTGACGGATGTCACTGCGAGACCCTCCGTGCGCTCCGGCGACCGCTCGGCCCGCACTCGGACGACTTTGCCCGAATGTGCGGCGAAGCAGCCCTGGTTACTATGCTCACTTGGTTGCCCTGGATTGCAGCCCGTGGGAGCGAGCCGTGGAATTTAAAGCGAACAAGCCGTGGGGCCTCGGAAAATGCTGAGAGAGGTCACCGCGACCCGCTATATCGAGCCCCTGCATTCCGGTGGTTCGGTCCCCGGGATCGTCGAGGGAGACGATCTGGGGACGTACGTCGTGAAGTTCACCGCGTCCGCGCAGGGACACAAGGCGCTGGTCGCGGAGGTGATCGTCGGGGAGCTCGCGCGGGCGCTCGGGCTGCGCTTCCCCGAGCTGGTGCTCGTGCACTTCGACCCGGCCGTCGCCGACTCCGAACCGCACCAGGAGGTGCGCGATCTGCACAGCGCGAGCGCGGGCGTCAACCTCGGCATGGACTACCTGCCCGGCGCCCGCGACTTCACCCCGGAGGTCGCCCGCACCTTCCCGGTGGACCCGCTGGAGGCCGGCCGCGTCGTGTGGCTGGACGCGCTGACCGTCAACGTCGACCGCACCGTGCACAGCTCCAACCTGATGGTCTGGCCCACGCTCGGCACCGTACCGCCGCGCCTGTGGCTCATCGACCACGGAGCCGCCCTGGTCTTCCACCACCGCTGGGACACCACGGCCCCGGGCAAGCGGTACGACTTCCGCCACCACGCCCTCGGCCACTACGGCCCCGACGTCCGCGCCGCCGACGCCGAACTCGCCCCGCGCGTCACCGGGGAACTGCTGCGGTCGATCGTCGCGCAGGTGCCGGACGCCTGGCTGGCCGAGGACGCCGGGTTCGCCGGGCCCGACGACGTCCGGGACGCCTACGTCGACTACCTCCTGGCCCGCGTCCGGCTGTCGGCCGAGTGGCTGCCCACCGACTTCCCGAGCCGTGAGCAGCTGGCGGCCGAGGAGGCGGCCCGCGCGGCGCGGACCCAGGCGGGCCGCCCGGACTGGCTGAAGCAGGTCCCCGATCTGCACGGCAAACCGGCCGTGGAACACGACGGCGCGGTCCACCTGCGCTGAGGGAAGGCCCCTGAGGGAGACGGGCGGATGTCCGGGGGCGTACGGGCGCCCCCCGGGAAAGATCCCGGGGGTGGGCGGAAGGGGCGCCCCCGGGGCGGCCCCCGAGGGCACCCCTGCGGGTCAGCCCTTGAGCTGCTCGTACGCCGGCAGGGTGAGGAAGTCGGCGTAGTCCTCGTCCAGGGACACCTTCAGCAGCAGGTCGTGCGCCTCCTGCCAGTGCCCGGCGCGGAAGGCCTCCTCGCCGATCTCCTCGCGGATGTGGTCGAGTTCCTCGGCGGCGACCTTGCGGGCCAGCTCGGGCGTCGCCTTGTCGCCGTTCTCGAACTCGACGCCCGCGTTGATCCACTGCCAGATCTGGGAGCGGGAGATCTCGGCGGTGGCGGCGTCCTCCATCAGGTTGAAGATGGCGACCGCGCCCAGCCCGCGCAGCCACGCCTCGATGTAACGGATGCCGACCTGCACGGCGTTGACCAGCCCCGCGTACGTCGGCTTCGCGTCCAGCGAGTCGATGGCGATCAGGTCCGCGGCCTCGACGTGCACGTCCTCGCGCAGCCGGTCCTTCTGGTTGGGCTTGTCACCGAGGACCCGGTCGAAGGACTCCATGGCGATCGGCACCAGGTCGGGGTGGGCCACCCAGGAGCCGTCGAAACCGTCGTTCGCCTCGCGGTCCTTGTCGGCGCGGACCTTCTCGAAGGCCACCTTGTTGACCTCCGCGTCCCGGCGGGAGGGGATGAAGGCCGCCATGCCGCCGATCGCGTGCGCGCCGCGCTTGTGGCAGGTGCGCACGAGGAGTTCGGTGTAGGCCCGCATGAACGGGGCCGTCATCGTGACGGCGTTGCGGTCCGGCAGTACGAACCTGGCGCCGCCGTCACGGAAGTTCTTCACGATGGAGAACAGGTAGTCCCAGCGCCCCGCGTTCAACCCGGAGGCGTGGTCGCGCAGTTCGTAGAGGATCTCCTCCATCTCGTACGCGGCCGTGATGGTCTCGATCAGCACGGTGGCGCGGATGGTGCCCTGCGGAACGCCCACGTAGTCCTGCGCGAACACGAACACGTCGTTCCACAGCCGCGCTTCGAGGTGCGACTCCGTCTTCGGCAGGTAGAAGTACGGGCCCTTGCCGAGGTCCAGCAGCCGCTGCGCGTTGTGGAAGAAGTACAGGCCGAAGTCCACGAGGGCGCCGGGGACCTTGCGGCCGTCGGCGTCGGCGAGGTGCCGCTCGTCCAGGTGCCAGCCGCGGGGCCGCATGACGACGGTCGCCAGCTCCTCGGCCGGTCGCAGCGCGTACGACTTCCCGGACCGGGGGTCGGTGAAGTCGATGGAGCGGGTGTACGCGTCGATCAGGTTCAGCTGGCCGAGGACGACGTTCTCCCAGGTGGGCGCGGAGGCGTCCTCGAAGTCGGCGAGCCAGACCCGCGCGCCCGAGTTCAGCGCGTTGATCGTCATCTTGCGGTCGGTGGGGCCGGTGATCTCGACGCGCCGGTCGTTCAGCGCGGCCGGGGCCGGAGCGACCCGCCAGGAGTCGTCCGCGCGGATCGCGGCGGTCTCCGGGAGGAAGTCGAGGGTGGAGGTGCGGGCGATCTCGGCGCGGCGCTCGGCCCGGCGGGCCAGGAGTTCGTCACGGCGCGGGGTGAACCGCCGGTGCAGCTCCGCCACGAAGGCGAGCGCCGCGTCCGTGAGGACCTCCTCCTGCCGGGGCAGGGGCTCGGCGTCGACGATGGCCAGCGGGGACGGCGCTGGTGCGGACATGAGCTGTCACTTCCTTCAGCGGTGGCACCACGTGCCCAAGGGCACGAACAGGACGAATCGCACCCGTTGTGCGGCCGAGTGCTTCTGATCAGTGGATACTAGTTTCCTCATCGTGGAACTTCAATGGTCTGTTGATGTCGAGAATCTCAGGGTCGAGGCAAGGTGGCGCTCGGTGCCACCCCGCTCACTCAAGGTGGCTCAGATCGGCCTCGGTGTCGATGTCGTACGGCTCCGCCACGTCCGCGCACTCCACCAGCCGGACGGCGTCCGCGCGGGCCTTCAGGTAGGCGCGGGCCCCCTGGTCCCCGGTGGCGGCCGCGCTGATGCCCGCCCAGTGCGCCGCGCCGAACAGCACCGGATGCCCGCGCACCCCGTCGTACGCGGCCGAGACCAGCGAGTCCCCGTCCTCGTACGCACGCAGCACCCGCGCCACCGCCGCCGCGGTGATGCCCGGCTGGTCGACCAGGCAGACCAGCGCCGCCCGTGCGTCCGTCCGGGCGAGCGAGGCCAGACCCGCGCGCAGCGAGGAGCCCATGCCCTCGGCCCATTCCGGGTTGTCCACCAGTACACAGCCGTCCAGCGCGGCCCGCTCGCGGACCTCCGGTGCCCGTGCGCCCAGCACGATGTGGATCCGCCCCAGCCCGGCCGTCCGAAGCACCCCCGCCGCGTGCTCGACCAGGGGGCGCCCCCGGTGCTCCAGCAGCGCCTTCGGTCGCCCGCCGAGCCGCCGGCCGCCCCCCGCGGCCAGCAGCAGTCCGGCGACCTCCCCGCCCCGCTCCCTGTGGTCCTGGATGTCCGTCATGGGTCCTGCATACCCGACGGCGGACCGGCCGGCCGGTGTCCTTGGGCTGAATTTCGGTACGCCCTGTGGCGCTCGCCAGGTCCGGTGGCGTTTACTGGCCCGCGCACGACGGCGTGGCATGCCTGGGGAGGGCTGCTTTGCGGAGCTTGGGGCAGAGGCCGGTGACCGGCAGCGACGAGGACCCGAGGGTGACGGAACTGCGGGGGGCGGTGGCCCGCCTGCGCCGCGAACTGGCCGCGCTGCGCGCGGACTTTCCCGACCGGGCGATAGCCGAGGAGGAACTGGCCGCGCTCGCCGCGATGGCCGCCGAGGGCTCCCCGGAGATACCCCGCCTGCGCGGCTGCCTGCTGCTCGTCGCCGGTGCCATCGGGTCGATGAGCGCCCTGGCCCGCCCCTTACGGGAGGTCAGGGACGCGGTGGATCTTTTCGGGCAGACGGCGCACCGGGCGCAGGGGTCCCGGCCCGGGGGTGCGGCGAGCCGCGCGGGCGACCGCCACGGGCCCGCGGCCGCCGGCCGGTCGACCGACGCCCCCCGGTAGCGGCCCCGGAGCCGCGGGCGTCACGCGCCCGAACTCGCCAGGGCCTGGGACAGCTCCACGGCCACCTGCTGCAACACCGGCACGATCTTCTCGGTCGCCGCGTCGGTGACCCGCCCGGCCGGCCCGGAGATGGAGATCGCCGCGGCCGTCGGGGACTCCGGCACGCAGACCGCGAGGCACCGCACGCCGATCTCCTGCTCGTTGTCGTCCACGGCGTACCCCTGCCGGCGCACCTCGGCCAGCGCGGTGAGGTACTCCTCCGGCGTGGTGATGGTCTTGTCCGTCGCCGCGGGCATCCCCGTCCGGGTCAGCAGCGCCCGCACCTCGTCGTCCGGCACCGCGGACAGCAGCGCCTTGCCCACTCCCGTCGAGTGCGGCAGCACCCGCCGTCCCACCTCGGTGAACATCCGCATCGAGTGCTTGGACGGCACCTGGGCCACGTACACGACCTCGTCGCCGTCCAGCAGCGCCATGTTCGCCGTCTCGCCGGTCTCCTCCACCAGGCGGGCCAGATACGGCCGGGCCCAGGTGCCGAGCAGCCGGGAGGCGGACTCGCCCAGTCGGATCAGCCGGGGGCCGAGCGCATAGCGCCGGTTGGGCTGCTGGCGCACATAGCCGCAGGCCACCAGCGTGCGCATCAGCCGGTGGATGGTGGGCAGCGGCAGCCCGCTGGTCGCGGACAGTTCGCTGAGGCCGACCTCGCCACCCGCGTCCGCCATCCGTTCCAGCAGGTCGAAGGCGCGCTCAAGGGACTGGACCCCGCCACCGCCGGCGGACTTGGCGGAGTCGGGGGTGCTGGCGCTGGACGTCGGCACGGCGCGTTCCTTTCGGGGCGGACGGAGGGCAGCAGCCTACCCGGCGGACGGTTGACTCCCCGCTTGTGCGTAGCTACATTCTGCTTACTGGAATAGTAATTCCGCTTTGTGGAAACGTCCAGTACCACCTGCCCCTGTCCGCCGCGGCGCGCCCGCCTCTTGACGGCGCGGGAGGGGAAGTGAAGACTCCTTCAACAGAACGTTGAAATCCGTTTCATGGCTGTACGTCCTGTTTCCCTGGTGTGAGACGGCGATACAGAGAGGGGTTCGGGTGTCCGACGCTGAACTGGTGCTGCGCTCGACGCGCGTCATCACCCCCGAAGGGACGCGGGCCGCCACGGTCGCCGTCTCCGCGGGGACGATCACGGCCGTACTGCCGTACGACGCCCAGGTCCCGGCCGGCGCGCGCGTCGAGGACGTCGGCGACCACGTGCTGCTGCCCGGACTGATCGACACCCACGTGCACGTCAACGATCCGGGCCGCGCCGAGTGGGAGGGGTTCTGGACCGCCACCCGGGCCGCGGCGGCCGGCGGCATCACCACACTCATCGACATGCCGCTCAACTCCCTCCCGCCGACCACCACCGTCGAACACCTGCGGATCAAGCGGGACGTGGCCCGGGACAAGGCGCACATCGACGTCGGCTTCTGGGGCGGCGCCCTGCCGGACAACGTCAAGGACCTGCGGCCCCTGCACGAGGCCGGTGTGTTCGGCTTCAAGGCCTTCCTCTCCCCGTCCGGCGTGGACGAGTTCCCGCACCTCGACCAGGAGCGACTCGCCGTCTCCCTCGCGGAGATCGCCGGCTTCGACGGCCTGCTCATCGTGCACGCCGAGGACCCGCACCACCTCGCCGCCGCCCCGCAGCACGGCGGCCCGCGCTACGCCGACTTCCTCGCCTCCCGCCCGCGCGACGCCGAGGACACCGCCATCGCCGCCCTGATCGCGCAGGCCCGCCGGCTCGGCGCCCGGGTGCACGTGCTCCACCTGTCCTCCGGCGACGCCCTGCCGCTGATCCGCGCCGCGCGCGCCGAGGGCGTCCGGATGACCGTGGAGACCTGCCCGCACTACCTCACCCTCACCGCCGAGGAAGTCCCCGACGGCGCAAGCGAGTTCAAGTGCTGCCCGCCCATCCGCGAGGCCGCCAACCAGGACCTGCTGTGGGAGGCGCTGGCCGACGGCACCATCGACTGCGTCGTCACCGACCACTCGCCCTCCACCGCCGACCTGAAGACCGCCGACTTCGCCACCGCGTGGGGCGGCATCTCCGGGCTCCAGCTCAGCCTCTCCGCCGTCTGGACCGAGGCGCGCAGGCGCGGCCACACCCTCGAAGACGTGGTCACCTGGATGTCCGCGCGCACCGCCGCCCTCGCCGGCCTCGACGGCCGCAAGGGCGCCATCGCCCCGGGCCGCGACGCCGACTTCGCGGTCCTCGCGCCCGACGAGACCTTCACCGTCGACCCGGCCGGCCTCCAGCACCGCAACCGGGTCACCGCCTACGCCGGCAGGACCCTGCACGGCGTCGTCAAATCCACCTGGCTGCGCGGACGGCGCGTCTACGCCGACGGCGAATTCACCCCGCCGCGGGGCACGCTGCTCGACCGCCCCCGGTGAGCACCACCGCATCCGCCCGGCCGACTCCCGAAAGGAACCACTGATCACCGTGACGGCGACTTCAGGCTTCACCGGCGACGCGAACCCCTACGGAGGCGGTGACCCGTACGCGGACTACCGCACCGCCGACTTCCCCTTCACCCGGCACGCCAACCTCGCCGACCGGCGCCTCGGCGCCGGTGTCGTCGCCGCCAACGACGAGTTCTTCGCCCAGCGGGAGAACCTGCTGGTGCCCGAGCGCGCCGAGTTCGACCCCGAGCACTTCGGCCACAAGGGCAAGATCATGGACGGCTGGGAGACCCGCCGCCGGCGCGGCACCGGCCCGCAGGACCCCTGGCCCGCCGACGAGGACCACGACTGGGCCCTCGTCCGCCTCGGCGCCCCCGGAGTGATCCGCGGGGTCGTCGTGGACACCGCCCACTTCCGAGGCAACTACCCGCAGGCCGTCTCCGTCCAGGCCGCCTCGGTCCCGGGCTCGCCCGCGCCCGAGGAACTCCTCTCCGGCGACGTCAAGTGGACGACCCTGGTGCCGCGCACGCCCGTCGGCGGCCACGCCGCGAACGGCTTCGCCGTGTCCGTGGAACAGCGCTTCACTCATGTCCGCGTCAACCAGCACCCCGACGGCGGCATCGCCCGCCTGCGGGTGTACGGCGAAGTCGCCCCGGACCCCGCATGGCTGGCGGCGCTCGGCACCTTCGACGTCGTCGCGCTGGAGAACGGCGGCCGGGTCGAGGACGCCTCCGACCTCTTCTACTCCCCGGCCACCAACACCATCCAGCCCGGCCGCTCCCGCAAGATGGACGACGGATGGGAGACCCGCCGCCGCCGCGACCGGGGCAACGACTGGATCCGCTACCGGCTCGTCACCCAGTCCCAGATCCGCGCCCTGGAGATCGACACCGCGTACCTCAAGGGCAACAGCGCCGGCTGGGCGTCGGTCTCGGTGCGCGACGGCGAGGACGGCGAGTGGCGCGAGATCCTGCCCCGCACCCGCCTCCAGCCCGACACCAACCACCGGTTCGTCCTGCCGGACCCGGCGGTGGGCACCCACGCCCGCATCGACATCTACCCCGACGGCGGCATCTCCCGGCTGCGCCTGTACGGCTCGCCGACGGAGTCCGGCGCGGCCCGGCTGGCCGCGCGCCACCAGGAACTGGGTGGCTGAGCGATCGTCACCCGGATCGAGGGGCGGGCACCGCGGGGAGGCGGAGGCCCGCCCCTCGCGCTGTCCACGGTGCGTGCCGCACCCCGTAGAAAACCAGCTGGTGGCGGGGGTGAACAGGGCCGAACGGCCCTGTCGGCCAGGGCCGGACGGCACCCGGCCCGCGGTGCAATACTGGCGCGTCTTCCGGCCGGACCACCGGCGTCGTGGGACACGGTCCACCGCCATCGGCTCCGGCCGGCGGCGGACTCGCCCGCGCCGACGCGACGTCGCACGGGCGACCGTGACCACGGCCGCCCGGGCGGTCCACGCGAAGACGGCGCCGAAAGAGCGCGCCGACGACCGCCGGGCGACGGGGGCCGGGAACGGGACGGCGGCGCGCGACGTACCGCAGGGAGAGAGCCAGCCCGTGAACAGCACCAGAAGCGACGCGCACGACGAGTACCACGCGCTCCTCGCCCGGCGGGACGCGATGCGCCTGCGCCAGCGGCTCCTGTCCCCGACCGGCCGGCCCGATCCGGGCCCGGGACACCCGCGGGCCGGTGCGCACCAGGAGTTCGCGCGGTCGTACGACGGCGCGGCCGACCAGCGGATCATCACCCGCCACCTGCCGCTGGTGACCCCGTTCGCCGGTCTCATCGGCCACCTCTACGACGCCATGTTCGAGCGGCACCCGTATCTGCGGTCGCTCTTCCCGGACTCCATGGAGTTCCAGCGGGTCCATCTGGAGCGGGCCTTCTGGTACCTGATCGAACACCTCGACCGGCCGGCGGAAGTGACCGAGTTCTGCGCCCGGCTGGGCCGCGACCACCGCAAACTGGGCGTCCAGCCGGTGCACTTCGAGGTGTTCGAGCACGCGCTCGCCGAGGGCCTGCGCCGCAGCGCGGGCGAGCGCTGGACGGAGGAGATGGAGCAGGCGTGGCTGCGCATGCTCCGGTTCGCGGTCGCGGCCATGGTCGACGGCGCGGCCGGGGCGCTGGCCGAACCGCCGTACTGGAACGGCACGGTGACCGCCCACGAACTGCGCGGCCCCGACCTCGCGGTGCTCCGCGTCCACACCGCGGAACCGTTTCCCTACCAGGCCGGGCAGTACACCCGCATCCAGAGCCCGCTGCTGCCCCTCACCTGGCGGCCGTACTCCATCGCCTGTGCGCCCCGCCAGGACGGTGAACTGGAGTTCCACATTCGCCGCACCGGGCCCGGCGGGGTCAGCGACGCGCTGGTGGGCCGCACCCGCGTCGGCGACCCGCTCCGCCTCGGGCCCGCCCAGGGCACCATGACCCTGGACAACGACCCCTCGCGCGACGTCCTGATCGTGGCCGGCGGCACCGGCTGGGCCACCGCCCGCGCCTTGGTCGAAGAGTTGTCCCGGCGCTCCCTGCGCCGCGGCGCCCACCTGTTCGTCGGCGCCCGCAGCCTGGACGACCTCTACGACACGGCCACCCTGTCCCGGCTGGAGAAGAACTGCCCCTGGCTGCGCGTCGTCCCGGTGATCGGCGAGGGCCCCGGCGCCGACGCCGACGCCTCGGTGGCCGACGCGGTCGTCCGGCACGGCGACTGGTCCGGCCACATCGCCTATCTGAGCGGCCCGCCCATGATGGTCACCGCCACGGCCTACAGCCTGGCCGCCCTGAACCTCCCCCCGGAGCGGATCCACCACGACCCGGTCGACGGCACCCTGCCCCCGCCGTCCCGCGCGCCCCGGCTGGGCGCCCCGGAGGCGATCACGCAGGGGTGAGGGGCGGTGGTCGGCGGTCAGCCGTCCCCCGGGAGCGGGCCGGCGATCCCCGACCGGACCTCCGCCAGCAGCCGCGGGTAGTGCTCGCCGTAGGTGTGCACCGCGTGCCACACCGCGTCCAGTGCCGCCCTGAGCGGGGCCGGGTCGGCGGCGGCGAGCACGGCGGGGAGGGCGAAGTGCGGCTGCGAGATCGGCCCCCGACCGCTCGGCCCGGTGGTGCCGTGCACGAAGACCGGTGTGTCGTACTCGCCCCGGGCCGGTGGGCGGTAGGGCGGCCGCTCGGGCGGTACCGCCCCGAGCACCGAACGCTCCGGCACCCGCGGGTCATGGCGCAGGGTTTCGCGCATCAGGGCGGGGTCGTCGAAGGGCGGTGGCAGCGGCCGGCCCAGTGACAACGCGGTGAGCGCCCGGGCGACCCACGGCACGCCGGTCAGGCCCGCCGTCTCGCAGGCGCGGTGGGCGGCCAGCACCGCCGTCGTGCGCTGGACGCCGGGGCCCGCCGCGTCCAGCGCGTGCACCAGGTCGCTGTCGAATTGGAGCAGACCGAGGACGTTGCCGCCGACGGCGCGCAGCCGCCCGCTCGGCAGCCGCCCGCCCCACTCCCACCGCTCGTGGTGCAGTCGCCGTTCCTCCGCGGCCCGTCCCTCCGCCTCGCGGGCCAGGCGTTCGCGCTCGGCGCGCTCCTCGGGTGCGGGCGGCGGCGGGAGTCCGCGCGCGAAGCGGTGCCGGTACGCGGCGACCCGGGAGGTCTGGCGGATTACCTGGTCCGGGCCCGGCGGCCCGGGCCAGAACTGGAGGAGATAGCTGTCCGCGCGCGGCTCCTTGGCCCCCCTGGTGTCCAGTCTCCTCCCCTTGTCCATGCCCCGGGCGCAGTACCGCACCCGGTAGTCGGTCCGGGCGAGACCCAGGTCCCACGCGGATCCGCCCGCCCACAGCACCAGCCTGGTGCGTCGCGACAGCGGGCGGAAGGACACCTCCACCACGTCCTCCCAGGACGGGTCCACCGGCGGGGCCTCGTCGTGGACCTCCACGTCGAGGCCGACGTCTCCCGTGTGCAGCCCCGTGGTCAGCCAGAGCGCACCCGGGACCGCGGCCCCGCACAGCCCCCCGCACTGGCCCGCGAACGCCTCGTGCGGGGCCGGGTCCAGGGCGTCCGGATCGCTCTCCACGTACATCTGGCCGTGGTGGACGTACACCTCTCCTGTGACCGGCCTGCGCACGGCACCCCTCCTCACCCCGTCGACGGCGTCCGGAGCCCCTGCCGGACGACGGGCCGTCACCTGCCCCGCATCATGACGCGGGGCACTGACAACGGCCCCGGCGACGGTGGCGGCCCGCCCCTGGCGTCCCGTCCGCTCCCCGTCCGCCGACGGCGAACGCGCGGCCCGGCCGGCCCCGGCCGGAACTCTTCGCCCCCTCTCCCGCGTTCTTCCGGGCGTGACCCTTCAGCAAGAGATCGTCGGCAACGCCATGCAGATGGCGGTCGTCAACCTGCACCCCGGGCAGACCGTGTACTGCGAGGCGGGGAAGTTCCTGTTCAAGACCACGAACGTGACCATGGAGACCCGGCTGTCCGGGCCGTCCGGGGGCGGCGGGCAGCAGCAGGGCGGTTCGGGCGGCGGCATGGGCGGGTTGCTGCGCCAGGCCATGGGCACCGCGATGCAGGTGGGGCAGCGGATGCTGGCCGGCGAATCGCTGGCGTTCCAGTACTTCACCGCCCAGGGCGGTCAGGGCACGGTCGGCTTCGCCGGGGTCCTCCCGGGGGAGATGCGCGCGCTCGAACTCGACGGCAACCGTGCCTGGTTCGCCGAGAAGGACGCCTTCGTGGCCGCGGAGTCCACGGTCGAGTTCGGCATCGCCTTCGCGGGCGGCCGTACCGGCATGAGCGGCGGCGAGGGCTTCGTCCTGGAGAAGTTCACCGGGCACGGCACGGTGATCATCGCGGGCGCGGGCAACTTCATCGACCTCAACCCGGCGGACTTCGGCGGCCGCATCGAGGTGGACACCGGCTGTGTGGTCGCCTTCGAGGAGGGCATCCAGTACGGCGTGCAGCGGGTGGGCGGCCTCAACCGGCAGGGGCTGATGAACGCCGTCTTCGGCGGCGAGGGCCTGTCGCTGGCCACCCTGGAGGGCAACGGCCGGGTGATCCTCCAGTCCCTGACCATCGAGAGTCTGGCCAACGCCCTGAAGAAGGCCCAGGGCGGCGACAAGCAGGGCCCGACCGGCGGTCTGTTCTCCACCCACGCCGGCTGAGCCGCGCCGCCCCCGCCCGGCGTCCTTCGAACGTGCCTCCCGTGGCCGCCCTGTGCGCCTCGTGTGGCCGTCCGGAGGAGGAAGGTGAACTCGCTGAAAAACCGGGTTGACCGACGGCGGAATCTTCGACGGTGTCGTTGACATGTCCTTGTCTACGCGCGTCATCATGACGGCATGCGAATCCCCCCACGCGCCGCTCGGATCGGCGCCGCAGCCGCAGTCCTGTCCGCCCTTCTCGTGGGCGGCACCGTCTCCGCCGGCACGGCGGGCGCGGTGCCCCTCCCCACCGCGACGGCCCATGCCGTCCCCGCGTCCGCCGCCTCCGTCGGCAGCATCTGCCACAGCGCCCTGCCGCCGGAGGCCGACGACACCCTCGGCCTCATCGCCCAAGGCGGTCCCTACCCGTATTCGCAGGACGGCACCGTCTTCTCCAACCGCGAGGGCGTCCTGCCCGACCAGCCGTCCGGGTACTACCACGAGTACACCGTCGAGACCCCCGGCTCCTCCACCCGCGGTGCCCGCCGCATCGTCACCGGCGAGCAGAACCAGGAGGACTACTACACCTCCGACCACTACGCCACGTTCGACCTGATCGACTTCGGCTGCTGACCGACACGGAGCCTCGCCCCGCGGCCACCCACCCCACCCATCGGCCGCGGGGCGAGTCGTGTCCGGGCCGGCGCGGAAATCTCCGGAGAACGGGCACCGATCCGGTCCCGCGCGCGTTCCCTCTGTACCGGGACGCGCCCGGCGGGCCTCGTGGGGAGTCCGGAAGGGGAGCCATGGACAGGCGGCAGACCGTCGATCTGGGGGAGTACGGGGAGGCGTTCCGCCGGAACCCGCATCCGGTGTACGCCCGGCTGCGCGAGGCCGGACCCGTGCACCGCGTCCGGCCGCCGGGCGCGGACGCGAGCTACGAGACCTGGCTGGTCGTTGGGTACGAAGAGGCGCGCGCCGCCCTGGCCGACCCCCGGCTCGCCAAGGACGGCGCGAAGATCGGCGTCACCTTCGTCGACCAGCACCTGATCGGCAGGCACCTGCTGAGCGCCGACCCGCCGCAGCACACCCGGCTGCGCGGCCTCGTCACCCGCGCCTTCACCATGCGCCGGGTCGAGCAACTGCGCCCGCGCGTCCAGCGGATCACCGACGACCTGCTGGACGAGATGCTGGCGCACGACAGGGCCGACCTCATCGCCTCCCTCGCCTACCCGCTGCCCCTCACCGTCATCTGCGAACTGCTCGGCGTCCCCGAGATGGACCGCACCGAGTTCCGCGAGATCTCCTCGCAGGTGGTCGCCCCGACCGACCCCGAAGCGGAGCACGAGGCGGTCGTCCGCCTCGGCGAGTACCTCACCGAACTGATCGAGGACAAACGCTGTGCCGGACCCACCGGCGACCTGCTCGGCGACCTGGTCCGCACCACCGCCGAGGACGGCGACCGGCTCTCGCCCGAGGAACTGCGCGGCATGGCCTTCCTGTTGCTCATCGCCGGACACGAGACCACGGTCAACCTCATCGGCAACGGCGTCCTCGCGCTGCTCACCCACCCCGGCCAACTCGCCGCCCTGCGCTCCGACACGAGCCTGATCGACGGCGTGGTGGAGGAGGCCCTGCGCTGGGAGGGCCCGGTGGAGAACGCCACGTTCCGGTATGCGGCCGAGCCGCTGGAGATCGGGGGCGTGCGGATCGAACAGGGCGACCACGTGATGATCGGGCTCACCGCCGCCCAGCGAGACGGCGCCCGGTTCCCCGCCCCCGACCGCTTCGACATCCGCCGTGACACCCGCGGCCACCTCGCCTTCGGCCACGGCATCCACTACTGCCTCGGCGCGCCCCTGGCCCGCCTGGAGGGCCGCACCGCCATCGCCACCCTGCTGGAACGCGCCCCGGGACTCGCCCTGGACGGCCCCCACGGCGAGTGGCTGCCGGGCATGCTCATGCGCGGCCTGCGCACCCTGCCGGTGCGCTGGTAGCGAGGCGCCCGGGGGCACCACCGGGAGCCGCCGCCGTGCGGCGGTCCGCACTCCGGCCCTACGCCCCCGGGACCTCCCCGAGCGCCACCGCCCGCCGCTCCCGGCGCGAGATCTCGCAGGCCTCGGCGATCCGCAGCGCCTGAAGGGCCTGCCGGCCGTCACAGGGATTGGGCCGCTCGCCGCGCAGCACGTCCACGAAGGCGCACAGCTCGGCCTCGTAGGCGGGGCCGAACCGCTCCAGGAAGCCGGTCCAGGGCTTGTCCGCGGGCGGTGGTCCGCTCGGTTCGGTGGAGGCGAGCGGCGTTCGGTCGTCCAGGCCGACCACGGCCGTGTCGTGCTCGCCGGCCAGCTCCATGCGGACGTCGTAGCCGGCGCCGTTCACCCGGGTCGCGCTCGCGGTGGCCAGGGTGCCGTCGTCCAGCGTGAGCAGCGCCGCCCCCGTGCCGACGTCGCCGGCCTCCCGGAACATCGCGGGACCGGCGTCCGAACCGGTGGCGTAGACGTCGGTCACCTCGCGGCCCGTCACCCAGCGCAGGATGTCGAAGTCATGGATGAGCGTGTCTCGGAACAGGCCGCCGGACAGCGGCAGCCAGTCGGCCGGGGGAGGGGACTGGTCGCAGGTCAGGGCGCGGACGGTGTGCAGCCGGCCGAGCCGCCCGGACCGTACCGCCTCGCGGGCGCCCGCGTATCCCGCGTCGAACCGCCGCTGGAAGCCCATCTGGAGCACCGTCCCGGCCGCCGCCACCTCGGCGAGCGCCTGGAGCGTGCCCGGGACGTCCAGGGCGATCGGTTTCTCGCAGAAGACCGGCAGGCCCGAGCGGGCCGCCCGGCCGATCAGCTCGGCGTGCGCCGCGGTCGCCGTCGTGATCACCACCGCGTCCACACCCCACCGGAAGATCTCGTCCACCCCCGGCGCCGCCGTCTCGCCCAGCCGCTGCGCCAGCCGCTGGGCCCGCGCCGGATCGGCGTCCGTGAGGATCAGCGATCCGACCTCGCGATGACGGCTGAGCGTGTTCGCGTGGAGGGTGCCGATGCGGCCCGTACCGATGACGCCGATGCGCATGGGAACAAAGTGGGGGCGGAGCCGGTGCCCTGTCAATTCACATGTCAGGACAACCTGACTTCACGACTTCCCGTCAACCCGTCACGCGGCTACGCTCGGGCCCGTGCCGAAACCTGTTGTGGACCCGACCGTCGCGCTCGACCTCCGTGTGGACCGTAGCTCGCCGGTGCCGTTGTACTTCCAGCTCTCCCAGCAGCTGGAGGCCGCCATCGAGCGCGGGGGCCTGACTCCCGGCAGCCTCCTGGGCAACGAGATCGAGCTGGCCGCGCGGCTCGGGCTGTCCCGGCCCACCGTCCGTCAGGCCATCCAGTCCCTCGTGGACAAGGGCCTCCTCGTGCGCCGCCGGGGCGTCGGCACCCAGGTCGTGCACAGCCAGGTCAAGCGCCCGCTGGAACTGAGCAGTCTCTACGACGACCTGGAGGCGGCCGGGCAGCGTCCGGCGACCAGGGTCCTGGTCAACACGGTCGTCCCGGCCTCCGCGGAGATCGCCGCGGCGCTCGGTGTCGCCGAGGGCGGCGACGTGCACCGCGTCGAACGGCTCCGGCTCGCGCACGACGAGCCGATGGCCTATCTGGTCAACCACCTGCCGCCCGGCCTGTTCGACCTGGACACGGCCCAGCTGGAGGCGACCGGCCTGTACCGGCTGATGCATGCCGCCGGGATCACCCTGCACAGCGCCCGCCAGTCGATCGGCGCCCGGGGCGCCACCGCCATGGAGGCCGACCGGCTCGGCGAGGCCGAGGGTGCTCCGCTGCTCACCATGCGGCGGACCACCTTCGACGACACCGGGCGCGCGGTCGAGTTCGGCGACCACACCTACCGCCCGGCCCGCTACTCCTTCGAGTTCCAGCTGCTCGTGCGCCCCTGACGGCGGCGCAGGGTTGGTCTCATTGTCCGGACAAGGTGACCGGGATCTCCTCCCCGGCCGCACTCCTGCCCCGGCCGATGACCGATACTGAAGTGTTTGGGGCTGGTGAGGTCGCCGCCGGGACACGCCGACGGTGAGGTCGCCCGCCCCTTACGCACGTCGGAGCAAGGACAGCCGGCCCACAGCCGGCGACAGGGAGAAGGGCACGGCCTCGTGGCACGGTTTCGTACCTGGGCAGTCATGGCAGTCGCGGGGGCACTCTCGGTGTCCCTGGCGGGTTGCAGCAGCACCGGCGGGAAGCGGGCCGAGGACGCCCGCAAGGCCGCCGTGGCCCAGGGCAGGGCGGCGGTGAACACGCCCCGCTGGACCTTCGCGATGATCACGCACTCGGGGGACGGCGACACCTTCTGGGACATCGTGCAGAGCGGTGCCAAGCAGGCCGCCGTCAAGGACAACATCAACTTCCTCTACTCGCACGACGACGACGCGCAGCAGCAGGCCCAGCTGGTGGACGCGGCGGTCGACAAGAAGGTCGACGGGATCATCGTCACCCTCGCCAAGCCGGACGCCATGAAGGCGGCGGTCGCGCGCGCGGAGAAGGCCGGCATCCCGGTGATCACGGTCAACTCCGGCTCCGAGCAGTCCAAGGCCTTCGGCGCCCTGACCCACATCGGCCAGGACGAGACCATCGCCGGCGAGGCGGTGGGCGACGAGCTGAACAAGCGGGGCAAGAAGAAGGCCCTGTGCGTGCTGCACGAGCAGGGCAACGTCGGCCACGAGCAGCGCTGCGACGGCGTCGCCAAGACCTTCCACGGCACCACGCAGAAGCTCTACGTCAACGGCACCAACATGCCGGACGTGCAGTCCGCCATCGAGGCCAAGCTCCAGGCCGACAAGTCCGTGGACGCCGTCGTCACCCTCGGCGCGCCGTACGCGGACACCGCGGTGAAGGCCAAGGGCGACGCGGGCAGCAAGGCCGAGGTGGACACCTTCGACCTCAACGCCCAGGTCGCGGCCTCCCTGAAGAACGGCACCCTGGGCTTCGCCGTGGACCAGCAGCCGTACCTCCAGGGCTACGAGGCGGTCGACCTGCTGTGGGCCTACAAGTACAACGGCGACGTCCTCGGCGGCGGCAAGCCGGTGCTGACCGGCCCGCAGATCATCACCAAGGACCAGGCGGCCACGCTGGCGGCGTACACCGAGCGGGGCACCCGATGAGCGCGACCGCCGAACGCAAGACCGATGAACAGGTGACCGACGAGAGGATTCTTCGGACCTCTCCGCTGAAGAAGCTCCTCGCCCGCCCCGAACTGGGCTCGGTCGTCGGCGCCCTCGCCGTTTTCGTGTTCTTCGCCTTCGTCGCCGACGGCTTCCTGCGCGCCTCCAGCCTCAGCACCGTCCTGTACGCCTCCTCGACCATCGGGATCATGGCCGTACCGGTGGCCCTGCTGATGATCGGCGGCGAGTTCGACCTGTCGGCGGGCGTCATGGTGACCTCCGCGGCGCTGATCTCCTCGATGTTCAGCTACCAGATGACGGCGAACACCTGGGTCGGCGTCGGCGTGTCGCTCCTCGTCACGCTGGCCGTCGGCGCCTTCAACGGCTTCATGCTCACCCGCACCAAGCTGCCCAGCTTCATCATCACCCTGGGCACCTTCCTGATGCTGTGCGGCATGAACCTGGGCTTCACCAAGCTGATCGACGGCACGGTCTCCACCAAGACCATCGCCGACATGGAGGGCTTCTCCAGCGCCCGCGCCGTCTTCGCCTCCACGGTCACCGTCGGCGGCGTCGACTTCAAGATCACCATCCTGTGGTGGCTCGCCCTGGTCGCCCTCGGCTCCTGGATCCTGCTGCGCACGCGCGTCGGCAACTGGATCTTCGCGGTCGGCGGCAACGAGGACGCGGCCCGCGCGGTCGGCGTCCCGGTGGCCAAGACCAAGATCGGCCTCTACATGGGCGTCGCGTTCGGCGCCTGGATCTCCGGCCAGCACCTGCTCTTCTCCTTCGACGCCGTCCAGTCCGGCGAGGGCGTCGGCAACGAGCTGATCTACATCATCGCGGCCGTCATCGGCGGCTGCCTGATCACCGGCGGCTACGGCAGCGCGATCGGCTCCGCCGTGGGCGCCCTGCTGTTCGGCATGACCAGCAAGGGCATCGTCTTCGCCGAGTGGAACCCCGACTGGTTCAAGTTCTTCCTGGGAGCGATGCTGCTCCTCGCGACCCTGCTCAACGCCTGGGTCCGCAAGCGCGCGGAGGCGACGGCATGACGCAGACCAAGACACCCGCGGCCCTGGTCGAGCTGGCCGGCGTCAGCAAGCACTACGGCAACGTCCGCGCCCTGGAGGGCGTGTCCCTCCAGGTGCACGCGGGCGAGATCACCTGCGTCCTCGGCGACAACGGCGCGGGCAAGTCCACCCTGATCAAGGTGATCGCCGGACTGCACCAGCACGACGGCGGCACGCTGACCGTCGACGGCGAGGAGACCCGCCTCGCCTCCCCGCGCGACGCGCTGGACCGGGGCATCGCCACCGTCTACCAGGACCTGGCCGTGGTGCCCCTGATGCCGGTCTGGCGCAACTTCTTCCTCGGCTCCGAGCCGCGCAAGGGCAGCGGCCCCTTCAAGCGCCTCGACACCGGCCTGATGCGCCGCACCACCCGCGAGGCGCTGCTGCGCATGGGCATCGACCTGCGGGACGTCGACCAGCCCATCGGCACCCTCTCGGGCGGCGAACGCCAGTGCGTCGCCATCGCCCGCGCCGTCCACTTCGGCGCCAAGGTCCTCGTCCTGGACGAGCCGACCGCGGCCCTGGGCGTGAAGCAGTCCGGTGTCGTCCTCAAGTACGTCGCCGCGGCCCGCGACGAGGGCCTGGGCGTGGTCCTGATCACCCACAACCCGCACCACGCGTACCTGGTCGGGGACCGGTTCGTGCTGCTGCGCCGGGGCACCATGGTGGGCAATCACACACGCGACGAGATCACCCTCGACGAACTGACGCGGCAGATGGCGGGCGGCTCCGACCTGGAGGCCCTCCGCCACGAACTGCAACGCGGTTGACGCCCCCGAGGGGCGCCGCGGTCAACCGGGAGACCCCCGGGATCGCCCGCCCCTCGGCCCGGCCCTGTACCGCACCCTTACCGCGGGTGAGGCAGAATCGACCAACGATGAGCACCTACCGCGACCTCACCGCCCCCATCGGCTCCCGCCGGGCCCCTGTGCTCCGCACGGTCGGGACCAGGGAACGCCGATCCCACCTGACCGCACCCCGGGTGCCCACCGTCGGCATCGACATCGGCGGCACCAAGGTCATGGCGGGCGTCGTGGACGCCGACGGCAACATTCTGGAGAAGCTCCGCACGGAGACCCCGGACAAGTCCAAGAGCCCCAAGGTCGTCGAGGACACCATCGTCGAGCTGGTCCTCGACCTCTCCGACCGGCACGACGTGCACGCGGTGGGCATCGGCGCCGCCGGCTGGGTCGACGCCGACCGCAACCGCGTCCTGTTCGCCCCCCACCTGTCCTGGCGCAACGAACCGCTGCGCGACCGCCTCAGCGGCCGGCTGTCCGTCCCGGTCCTCGTGGACAACGACGCCAACACGGCCGCCTGGGCCGAGTGGCGCTTCGGCGCCGGGCGCGGCGAGGACCACCTGGTGATGATCACGCTCGGCACCGGCATCGGCGGCGCCATCCTGGAGGACGGCCAGGTCAAGCGCGGCAAGTTCGGCGTGGCCGGCGAGTTCGGCCATATGCAGGTCGTGCCCGGCGGCCACCGCTGCCCGTGCGGCAACCGCGGCTGCTGGGAGCAGTACAGCTCCGGCAACGCGCTGGTCCGCGAGGCGCGCGAGCTGGCCGCCGCCGACTCGCCGGTCGCCTACGGCATCATCGAGCACGTCAAGGGCAACATCGGCGACATCACCGGTCCGATGATCACCGAGCTGGCCCGCGAGGGCGACGCGATGTGCGTGGAACTGCTCCAGGACATCGGCCAGTGGCTCGGCGTCGGCATCGCCAACCTGGCCGCCGCCCTCGACCCCTCCTGCTTCGTCATCGGCGGCGGCGTCTCGGCCGCCGACGAACTGCTCATCGGCCCCGCCCGGGAGGCGTTCAAGCGCCAGCTCACCGGCCGCGGCTACCGCCCCGAGGCCCGCATCACCCGCGCCCAGCTCGGCCCCGAGGCCGGCATGGTGGGCGCCGCCGACCTGGCCCGCCTGGTCGCCCGCCGCTTCCGCCGCGCCAAGCGGCGCCGGGTGGAGCGGTACGAGCGCTACGAGCGCTACGCCCAGGCCCGTCGAGAACGGGACACCGCATGACCACCTCCCTGCCCCGCCAGGCCGCGCCGCCCGGCCCCGCCCGGCGGCCGCCGGAGAACCCCCGCCACAAGGCGAAACGCCGGGCGCTCACCCTGCTGATCATCGTGCTGCTGATCGGGGTGCCGGCCGGCTATCTGGTGATCTCGGCCAACCAGAGCCGCAACAGCGGCAAGGACAAGGAGGCCAAGTACTCCGCGACCGGCCTCACCGAGGGCTGGCCGTCGAAGGTGCAGCGCCGCCTCTACCAGGTGAACGTCCCGCACCCCGCCGACCGCGTCGCCTCCTACGAGACGAACAACTGGAAGACCAGCCGCCTCTACGTGCAGTTCCGCACCAACCAGGCCGGTCTCGACAGCTTCCTGCAGTCCATCGGCTCCCGCAGGGACGAGCTGGAGAAGGGCGACATCGCCGTCGGCGCCCGCGACCGCAAGGTCAGCGGCTGGAACTTCGCCGGCCCCGGCTCCTGGTGGGGCCTCACCCGCACCCAGAAGAACCCGGCCCCCACCCAGGACGTGGTCGTGAACCTGGCCGACCCGACCTATCCGATGGTGTACGTGGTCTCCCGGACGGTCCCGTAGCCGGGCCGCGGACCGGGCGGCCGGGGCCGGTTGTCAGACCCCGCCCGTAGAGTCGGATACGTCTGATCCGACGTACGGACGGGAGGTGGCGGAACGTATGAGCGGCACGGCTGCGGTGGCCGGGCCCGCAGAGGGCTCCCGGGACACGGTCCCGGCACACCTCGCCTGCGTCTACCTGCCCGCGCCCCTCCCGCGCGAGGGCCGCCTCGCCTTCTGGGACCCCGCGGGCGACCCCCTGCCCGCCGCGGCCGGCGACCGTGGCGAGCTGACGGTCGTACGTCCCCACGGAGCCGGGGTGCGCCGCAGCCGGGTACCCGCGCTGACCCTCCCGCTCGACCGCGCCCTGCCCCTGCTGGTCCACGCCCGCCGCGACCGCGCCGCCCACCCGGCCACCGCCTGCTGGGCCGCCGCCGCCCTGCACGCACTGCGGCTGGTCGCCCGCGGCCGCCTGCTGCCCGGCCTCACCCCGAGCGGCCACGACGCCTGGCGCGCCGGCCCGCTCGAACCCGACGACATCGCCCATCTGCGCGCCATCGCCGCCGCCCTGCCCCCGGAGGGCCACGCCGTGCCCCTGCCCGGCTCCGGGCCGCTGCGGCTGCCCGAGCCGGAGGCCCTGGTCCGCTCCTTCCTGGACGCGGTCGCCGACACCCTGCCCCGCACCCCGGCGGCCCCGCACGCCGCCGGCCGCCCCTTCGCCGCCCGCGAACCCCAGGCACTGCCGCACGCGCACGAGTGGGCGGCCGAGGTCGCCGCCGGCATGGACGCGGGCGTACGGATCTCGCTGCGCCTCGACCTGTCCGCGTACGACACCTTCGACACCGGCGCGAGCGCGGGCGCCCGCGCCGCCGGAGCGGCGATCGTCCAGGTCCACAGCCTCGCCGACCCCACCCTGGTGGCCGACGCCGCCGCCCTGTGGGCGGGCGGGGCCGACGCGGCCTTCGGACCCCGGGCCCGGGTGGACGCGGCACTCGCCGTGCGCCGCGCCGCCCGGGTGTGGCCGCCCCTGGACCGGCTGGCCGAGCAGGACGTGCCCGACGTACTGGCCCTCTCCGAGGATGAGCTGGGCGATCTGCTCGGCGTCGCGGCCGGCCGGCTCGGCGCCGCCGGGGTCGCCGTGCACTGGCCCCGGGACCTCGCCCGCGACCTCACCGCCACCGCGGTGGTGCGGCCCGCCCCCGGCTCCGCGACCGACGGCACCGGCTTCTTCGAGAGCGAGGACCTGCTGCGCTTCAGCTGGCAGCTCGCGCTCGGCGGCGACCCGCTGGACGAGGCCGAGATGGACGCCCTCGCCGAGGCGCACCGCCCGGTCGTACGGCTCCGGGACCGCTGGGTCCTGGTCGACCCGGCCCTCGTCCGCAAGGCCCGCAAGCGCGAGCTCGGCCTGCTCGACCCGGTCGACGCGCTGTCCGTGGCGCTCACCGGCACCGCCGAGGTCGACGGCGAGACCGTGCCGGCCGTCCCCGTCGGCGCCCTCGCGGCCCTGCGCGACCGCCTCACCGCGGGCCTCGCCCCGGCCGCGCCGCCCGCCGCGCTGGCCGCCACCCTGCGCGACTACCAGCTGCGCGGCCTCGCCTGGCTCGACCTGATGACCTCCCTCGGCCTCGGCGGCTGCCTCGCCGACGACATGGGCCTCGGCAAGACCGTCACCCTGATCGCGCTGCACCTGAAACGGGCCCGTCCCGAACCCACCCTGGTGGTCTGCCCCGCCTCGCTGCTCGGCAACTGGCAGCGGGAGATCAACCGCTTCGCCCCCGGCGTCCCCGTCCGCCGCTTCCACGGCGCGGACCGCACCCTGGACGGACTCGACGGCGGCTTCGTCCTCACCACCTACGGCACCATGCGCTCCGCCGCCGCCCAACTCGCCGGCCAGACCTGGGGAATGGTCGTCGCCGACGAGGCCCAGCACGTCAAGAACCCCTTCTCGGCCACCGCCAAGGCGCTGCGCACCATCCCGGCCCCCGCGCGCGTGGCGCTCACCGGGACCCCGGTCGAGAACAACCTCTCCGAGCTGTGGGCCCTGCTCGACTGGACCACCCCCGGACTGCTCGGCCCCCTGAAGTCCTTCCGCGCCCGGCACGCCCGCGCGGTGGAGAACGGTGAGGACCCGGGGGCCGTGGACCGGCTCGCCCGCCTGGTCCGCCCCTTCCTGCTGCGCCGCAAGAAGTCCGACCCCGGCATCGTCCCCGAACTGCCGCCCAAGACCGAGACCGATCACCCGGTCCCGCTCACCCGCGAACAGGCCGCGCTGTACGAGGCGGTGGTGCGCGAGTCGATGCTGGCCATCGAGACCGCCGAGGGGATCGCCCGCCGGGGACTGGTCCTCAAACTGCTGGGCGCCCTGAAGCAGATCTGCGACCATCCGGCGCTTTACCTCAAGGAGGAGCCGGGCACCGACCGCCTGCTCCACCGCTCGGGCAAACTCGCCCTGCTGGACGAGCTGTTGGACACGGTCCTCGCCGAGGACGGCTCCGCGCTGGTCTTCACCCAGTACGTGGGCATGGCCCGCCTCATCACCCGTCATCTGTCCGCCCGCGCGATCCCCGTCGACCTGCTGCACGGCGGCACCCCGGTGCCGGAGCGCGAGCGCATGGTCGACCGCTTCCAGAGCGGCGAGACCCCGGTCCTCGTCCTTTCCCTGAAGGCCGCGGGCACCGGCCTCAACCTCACCCGCGCCGGTCATGTCGTGCACTTCGACCGCTGGTGGAACCCGGCCGTCGAGGAACAGGCCACCGACCGCGCCTACCGGATCGGCCAGACCCAGCCCGTCCAGGTCCACCGCCTGGTCACCGAGGGCACGGTCGAGGACCGCATCGCCGAGATGCTCGCCGCGAAGCGGGCGCTGGCCGACGCCATCCTCGGCTCCGGCGAGAGTGCCCTCACCGAACTGACCGACCGCGAGCTGTCCGACCTCGTCTCCCTGCGGAGCACTCCATGACCCCCACCGGCGCCCATCCGGCCGACCTCGCCCGCCAGGCCCTCCGCGAGGCGCGGCGACGGGCGCGGACGGGCCCCGACGAGCGGACCGGCGGGGGCGCGGGGGACCGCCCCGCGTCCGGCGCGGAGCCGTACGAGCCGCACGAACCTGACGAGCGACACCCGGAAAGCCGTGGTGAGGCCCCCGGCGCGGAGCCGAGCCCCGCAGGTGACCCGGCACACGACGGCGGTGCGGGTCCGTGCGACGCGGCGGGCCGCGCCGGTGAGCCGGACGACGACGAGTGCGCTGACCTCGGCGACGCCGGTCCCGGTGGGGCGCCCGGAACCGAGGAGGCCGTGCGCCCCGGGGACGGCGCCCTTCCGGACGGCGCGGGCTCCGGTGCGCCTCCAGGGCGCAGGCCCGCCGATGCCGCACGGGCGGCCCTGCGCGCGGCCACCGACAACAGCATGGAGCGCCCGGAGCCGCGGGACGAGGACCGCGCGCCGGAACCCGGCCCCCGTCCCGCCCCGGGCCCCGCCGCCGGTCCCCGCCCCGGCGACGTCGCCCGGGAGGCGCTGCGGGCCGCGCGGCGCGAGGCGTCGCGTGCGGAGACGGAGGCCGGGGCCGGGCGTACGGGACAGCGGGGCGCCCGGCGTCCGCCGGGTGCCGCCGCGGCCCGTACCGCCTCACCCTCCCCGGCTCCTTCCGACGCCGCCGAGACCGCCCGGGCCGCCCGCCTCAAGGCCGCGGGCGAGATGCGGCACTTCCTGCGGGACGCCTTCCGGATGCCCCCGGAGGCCGATGCCGCACCGGAGGAGGACGCCCCCGGCGAGCCGGTTCCCGCCCCGCCCGAGCCCGGCGCGCCGGCCGCGGGTGCCGTCCCGCACGTGCCACCGACCATGGGGACCCCCCACCGGGACGGTGAACTGCGGCGCACCTTCCCGGCCCTCGCGCCCCGGACGGCCGGCGGAGAGGACGCGGCGTTCGCGGCGACCTGGTGGGGCAACGCATGGACGGCGGCGTTGGAGCGGGGCGCGCTGGACGCCAAGCGGGTGGCGCGCGGACGCGGATACGCCGACCAGGGGCACGTGGACGCGATCACCGTGACCCCGGGGCTGGTCCTCGCCTATGTGCGCGGCAGCAGGCCCCGCCCGTACCGGGTCCAGGTGCGGGTACGCCCGCTGGCGGAGGAGGAGTGGGAGCGGTTCCTGGACGCGGCCGCCGACCGGCCGGGCCATATCGCCGCCCTGCTGGACAAGGAACTGCCCCAGTCCCTCGCGGACTGCGGCGTCCCGCTGCTGCCCGGCCCCGGTGACCTCGTCCCGCGGTGCAGCTGCCCCGACTCGGGCCACCCCTGCAAGCATGCGGCCGCCCTGTGCTACCAGACGGCGCGGCTGCTCGACGCCGACCCCTTCGTCCTGCTCCTGCTCCGCGGCCGGGGTGAGCGGGAGCTGCTGGACGCGCTGTCCCGGCGCAACGCGGCCCGCGCGGCCCGGGCCGCCCGGGAGCGGCAGCCCGCCTCGCTGCCCGGCATACGGGCGAGCGAGGCCCTGGCCGCGCGGGCGCTTCCACCGCTGCCGCCGCCCCTGCCGGTGCCGGCGCACCCCGAGCAGCCCCCGGCGTACCCCGCGGCGCCCGGTGGCCCCGATCCGTTCGCGCTGGACCAGCTGGCGACCGACGCCGCCGCCCGCGCGCACGCGCTGCTCGCCACCGGGCGCGATCCGGTCGGCGAGCTGAGTCTCTGGCAGGACGCGGTCCGGCTCGCCGCGGCCCGCCCCGGCTCCGGCCTGACCGTCACCACGCGCGCGCTGTACGCGACGCTGGCGGCGGCGACCGGCCGTACCCCCGGCGATCTCGCGCGGGCCGTCGCCGCCTGGCGGCAGGGCGGGGCGGAGGGGCTGGCCGTGCTGGAGGAGCCGTGGGACCCGCCGGCCGGCCGGTTCGACCGGGCGCGCCCGTTGCTGCTCGCCGCCGACCTGCCCGCGTTCCGGCCCTGGCACAACCGGCTCACGCACCCGCGCGGTCATGTCCAGCTTCGTCTTGGCCGGGACGGCCTGTGGTACGGCTACGAGTCCGAGCCCGGCCAGGACGACTGGTGGCCGCGGGGCACCCCCGACCTCGATCCGGTCGGCGCGCTCACCGGGCTCGGGACGGCGGACGAGGCGTGACCGACGTCGCATCCGCGCAAGGACGTTGAAAAGGCCGGTGCCGGCAGCGTGGAGCTGCCGGCACCGGCCTTCGGTGCGGGGGCCGCGGCGGATCAGTACGCGGAGTTCACCTTGTCGATCGAACCGTAGCGGTGGGCGGCGTAGTTGGCGGCCGCGGTGATGTTGGCCACCGGGTCGGTGACGCTGTGGGCGGTGCCGGCCACGTGGTAGGCGTTGAACGTCGGGTCGATCACCTGGAGCAGGCCCTTGGACGGGGTGCCCTTCTTGGCGTTGACGTCCCAGTTGTTCTGGGCGTTCGGGTTGCCGCCGGACTCGCGCATGATGTTGCGCTTCAGGCCCTCGTAGCTGCCGGGGATGCCCTTGGCCTTCATGATGGCCAGCGACTGCTTGATCCAGCCGTCGAGGTTGCCGGAACCGGACTTGGCCGCGCTGCCGTTCGAGGCCTTGGCCACGGCGGCGGCGTGCACCTGAGGCATCTCGGCGGCCTGGGCGTTCGTCGGCATCAGGGTCAGCGCCGCGGCTGCGGCGCCGGTGGTGGCGATACCGGTGACGGCGATGGTGCGCAGGCGGGCGATGCGGGTGCGGATGGCCATGGTCATACGAAAGGAACTCTTTCCCTGGGGGACATGGTCGTGCCGGCCGCGATGGTCGCGGTGGCGGTGGGGCGGGAGCCCCGCGCTCCGGGTGGACCGGGCGGTTCCGGCGGAGTTCCGCTCGGTCCGGCCCGTTGCTTCCCGGCAACGACAGCAATGGTTAGCTGCGGTCGGCACGGCTGGCAAGGATGTGACGTACTACCCGACTTCGGATCAATGTCCGAAATAGACGCATATGCAGCCTCCTGTGCAGCTCAGGCCGGTCCCGTACTACGGCCCTGCTTAGGACGTGATCTGGCTCCTATGGGTGGCGTCACAGGAAAGGGCCCCGAAATGGGCCGAAAACCGCCCGTTCCGAGCGAGCGGGAACCGGCTGCCGGGGCTCGGTGCGCGCCTCGCCGACTCAGCAGTTCGCGCTGTAGCGGACGCACCCCGGCGGGGTGTGGCTGTGGTCCCACTCGTGCTGCGCCGCCATGAGCGAGCCGCCCGCCAGGAGGGCCACCAGCAGATGCGCGACCACGGTCCAGCGGGCGCGGAAGACGGCCGCGAGCACCGCGAGGACGAGTGCGGCGATCAGCAGCTCCCGCAGCCGCCCGATGTGCGCGAGGGCGGCCGCGTCGATGTCCGCCCGGTCGCCCTGGGCCGCCCATACGTCCAGGCCGTAGCCGTAGATCCAGTCCAGTACGAGCCACGCGGTCTCCAGCAGGAACAGCGGGATCGCGAGGGCGAGATCCGCGCCCGGGCGGGTCCGGCGCGACCAGGGACGCCGGCGTCTCGGCGCCGGAAGGGTGTCGGTCATGGGTGCAGGGTGTCGTGGCCCGACGGCGCCGCACATGAGTAGCGGTACTCAACAGGGGGCCGGGGGCTCGGGCGCGACCGTGCGCATCCCCTTGTGGGGGATGTGGGCCGGGCGGTGCCGGACGAGGGGCGCTCGCACCCGGAAGGCCCGGAGCGCCCGGAGTCGAGGAGAGGGTCTCCGTCACTTTCTGTGCGCGCCGCTGCTCGTACCGTGCACACGGTCCGGTGAGCCCGGTGAAGCCCGACGCGGATGTGCGGCGCCCGCGCGCCCCGGCGCGTCAGTGCCGGGCCGGCCGGACGGCCGGGTGTTCGCCGATCCAGCGGGCGGCGAGCAGGCCGGACCCCGCGGTGAGCACGGCGGCCGCCACCACGGTGGTGTCCAGGCCGAAGGCGTCGGCGAGAACGCCGGCCGCCAGGGCGCCTGCGGCGTAGCCGATGTCGCGCCAGAAGCGGTAGGTGCCGAGCGCGTTGGCCCGCCAGGCGGGGTGGGCGTGGTCGGAGACCGAGGCGATGAGGGCCGGGTAGACCATGGCGGTGCCGATGCCGAGCGCCACCGCGGACAGGACGCCCGCGAGCAGGGGGGTGTCCAGCAGGACCAGGGCGAGGACGAAACCGGCGGCCTGGACGAACATGCCGGTGACGACGAGGGGTTTGCGGCCGATCCGGTCGGCGAGCCGGCCGGTGGGTATCCGCCCGAGGCCCCACAGGACGGGGTAGAGGCCCTTGACGAGGCCGACGGCGGCGAGGCCGAGGCCGTGGTCGGTGAAGAGCAGCGGGAAGACGCCCCAGGTGAGGCCGTCGTTGAGGTTGTTGACCAGCCCCGCCTGGCTCGCCCCGCGCAGGGAGCGGTGCCGCCAGGAGGTGCGGGCGAACGTCGCGGCCGCCCCGGTGTCCTCGTCGCTGGGCAACGGCACCGGGTGCCCGGCCAGTTCGAGGGCGACATGCGCGGCGGTGTCGCGTACGGCCAGGGCGAGGGCGAGGCCCGCGACGACGAAGACGACGCCGATCAGTTCGGGGACGGGGCGCAGCCCGTGGCCGGTGGCGAGGTAGCCGGTGAGCAGGGCGGTGCCCCCGACGGCGGTGTAGCCGGCCGCCTCGTTCAGACCGGTGGCGAGGCCCCGGTGGGCGGGGCCGACCAGGTCGATCTTCATGTTGACGGTCATGGACCAGGCCAGGCCCTGGTTGAGCCCGAGCAGCACGTTGGCGGCGACGATCCATCCCCAGGACGGCGCCCATGCGAGGACGAAGGGGACGGGGACGCCGAGGAGCCAGCCGGCCAGCAGGAGTCGTCTGCGGCGGAACCGGGCCGTGAGGGCGCCGGCGGCGAGGTTGGTGAGGGCCTTGGTGAGGCCGAAGGCGATGATGAAGGAGAAGACGGCCAGGTCGTCGACGAGACCGAAGGACCGGGTGCCGATGAGTGGGACGGTGGTGCGTTCCAGGCCGACCAGACCGCCCACGCAGACGTTGACGAGGACGAGCAGCGTGAACTGCGGCCAGTTCTCCCGCAGTCCGAGCCGCACGGGGGCGGCGGCGCGCCGCGCGCGCGGGCCCCGGCCGGTGCCGGGAGGCGTGAGGTGGTCGTCGGTGGAGCCCACGGTGGTCCTCCGGAAGCGGGTGCGGGGCTGGGGGGAGGGGCCCGGCACGCGTGGGTGCCGGGCCGGGTGCCGCACGGCGGGCCGGGGCGCCGCGGGCCGGGGCGCCCCGGCCGATGCCGTCGCGGTGGCGGACGGCACCGGCCTCGGGCGGGCGGTGCGCGGCGGGCTCAGCGGCGGCCGAAGGGCCACCAGGAACGCTTGGGCTTGGGCGGGCAGTCGCACCGCCGTGCCGCGGGCACTTCGGCGAGGACTTGGTCCACGTGGTTCCCGCAGCCCGCGTACGTGGCCTTGCCGCACGTCGGACAGGCGACTCGTCGGCACATGGCGGATTCGGCTCCTCTCCCGGCTCAGGCGGCCGATTCCCAGGCGCCGTAGCCGCCGAGCAGGTCGTAGACCTCGGTGCGGCCACGGTGCCGGATCAGGCTGGCGGCGATGGAGGAGCGGTGGCCGCCGGCGCAGTGGACCACCAGACGGCCCTCGGCGGGGACCTCGTCGAGACGCCTGGCCAGTTCGGCGAGGGGGATGTGCAGGGCGCCCTCGATGGAGCGGCCGCCGTCGCGTTCGCCGCAGTTGCGCACGTCCAGCACCAGCGGGGGTTCGGGGGAGGCGAGTTCCTCGCGCAGGGCCTCGGCGGTCAGCCGGCCGGCCTGGCGCTTCTCGTCGGAGAGGGCGGCGAAGACCTGAACGGGATCGGCGGCGTAGCCGCGGACGCGGTCGAAGCCGATGCGCGCGAGGCGGGTGACGGTCTCCTCGGCGCGGTCCTCGGGGGCGACGATGAGAATCTCGTCTCGCGGGGTGAGGACGCTGCCCGCCTGTTCGGCGAAGCGGCCGTCGAGCGGGACGTTGACCGAGCCGGCCAGGTGTCCGGCGGCGAAGGCGAACTGGTCGCGGGTGTCGAGGACCACAGCGCCGGTGGCGCGCAGCCGGGCGAACTCGGCCGCCTCCAGCGCGGGAGCGCCCTCGACGGTCTGGAACAGGTCGCGGTTGCGGCGGTTGAGGTCGGCGTCGTACGAGAAGTAGCCGGGTGCGGCGGACTGGCCGGCGGTGACGAGGCGGACGAAGGTGTCCTGGTCCATCGGCCGGCAGGCGTAGTTGGTCAGGCGCTGCGTGCCGATGGTCGACTGGAGCTCGGTGGACAGGTTCTTGCCGCAGGCGGAGCCGGCGCCGTGGGCGGGGAAGACGCGGACCTCGTCGGGCAGGGCCATCAGCTTGTGGTGGACGCTGTCGTAGAGCATCGCGCCCAGTTCCTCGGCGGTGACGCCGGCGGAGGCGAGCAGGTCGGGGCGGCCGACGTCGCCGACGAACAGGGCGTCGCCGGTGAGCACCCCGTAGGGGACGGTGTCCTCGGGCTTCTCGAAGACGAGGATGCTGATCGACTCGGGGGTGTGGCCCGGCGTCTCCAGGATCCGGAGGGTGACCTCGCCCAGGGAGATCCGCTCCCCGTCGGCGAGCTTGCGGATCGGGTACTCGGTCACGGCGCGCTGCCCGTAGCCGATCCACGCGCCGGTGCGCTGGGCCAGTTCCAGGTGGCCGGCGAGGAAGTCGGCGTGGAAGTGGGTGTTGATCACCGCCTCGACGGTGAACCCGTGCGCCTCCGCGTCCGCGACGTACTCGTCCACGTCCCGGCGGGGGTCGACGACGACCGCCTTGCCGCTGGTCGGGTCGCCGATGACGTACGCCGCCTGGGACAGACAGTCGAGGTAGTGCTGCGCGAAGTACATGAGGTGCCTCCTGGCGCGGGTAGTGCGGGGGCTGGAGCCCTGGAATACCCGGCGGGGTATGCGAAATGATACCCATGGGGGTATTGGTGAGAGGCACTGTATACCCACGGGGGTATACGGCGGCAAGTCGGACCTTGGGCGGCGGGCCGTGCGGGCCGGACGGTTCGGGGTGAGGGCCTGGCGGGGAGGGTGTCGCCATCTCCGGCCGGTCCGGCTGTCGCGCAGCCAACCCATTTGACCTGGCCTTCTCGTGCGTACGTGGGTGCCGCGCCCGCTCGGGCGGGGGCGGGGTGGCGCGGATCACCCGGGATCGAGGCGGGTGCAGAATACCCCCAGGGGTACTCGTGTTATCGTGCTCATATACCCCCGGGGGTAACCCTGGACCGGTCTCGCAGTCGCCCGCCTCGGGTGGGGCGCGACGGCCGTGGACGACGGCTGCCGCAGCGCCGCCGCGAGGGGCGGCCGTCGTGACCGGCCGAACGCCCCTCCCGTCCGCCCTTCCCTAGTTCCGAGAGGTTGTGCGATGTCCCTCTTCCCCGCCGGCGAGGGCCGGGTCACCGTCGACGAGGCCGCCCGGCACACCCGGGGCGCCGACGCCCCGGCCGTTCTGCTCGACGTGCGTGAGCAGCGCGAGTGGGACGCCGGCCACGCGCCGGGCGCCGTGTGCGCGCCGCTGTCCGGCCTGGTGGCCGGGGCGGCGCTGCCGGAGGCGGCACAGGCCCGGCCGCTGGTGGTGATCTGCCGCAGCGGGCGGCGCTCGCAGCAGGCCGCCGAGCTGCTGGCCGCGCGGGGCGCGCGGGTGGCGGACGTCATGGGCGGCATGCGGGCGTGGGCCGCCGCCGGGTACCCGGTCGTGGACGGGCACGGGAACAGCGGCTCGATAGCATGACGACCCTGGTTCTCGCGCTCGTCGCCGGTGCCGTCATCGGCCTGGCCCTGGGCGGCCTCGGCGGGGGCGGCAGCGTCCTCGCCGTACCGGCCCTCATCTACCTCCTCGGCTTCACCCCGGCCGAGGCGACGACGGCCAGCCTGGTCATCGTCACCCTCACCTCGGTCACCGCGCTGACCGGGCACGCCCGGGACGGAAACGTCGCCTGGCGTACCGGACTGCTGTTCGCCGCGGCCGGCATCGTGCCCGCGATGCTCGCCGGTGCCGTCGCCGGGCATCTGCCCCAGGCGGTGCTGACCGTCGCCTTCTCGGTCATCGCCGCGCTCGCCGCCGTGCGCATGCTGCGCCCGGCCCGCACCGGGTCCACCGGCCCGGTGAGTCCGGGCAGGGCGGGGGCCGCGGGCGCCGGTCTGGGCGCCGTGACCGGGTTCCTGGGCGTGGGCGGCGGCTTCCTCGCCGTGCCCGCGCTGGTGGGCGTGCTGAAACTGCCCATGCGCCGGGCGGTCGGGACCAGCCTGCTGGTCATCACGATCAACTCGCTGGCCGCGCTCGGCGCCCGCGCCGGCACCGGGACGCACCTGGACTGGGCGGTCATCGCGCCGTTCACCGCGGCGGCCGTCCTCGGCGCCTGGGACGGCAAACGCCTGTCGAAGAAGCTCAAGGGCGGAACGCTGCAACGCGTCTTCGCATACGTCCTGCTCGCGGTCGCCGTGTTCATGCTCGTCGACGCGCTCCTCTGACCGCCCCGCCGCGGTCCGGCCCCCTCCCGGCACCGCGCGCGGGGCACCCACCCCGCTCCGGACAACACCGACACGCAAGGATCACCTCTGCCATGACCATCACCGCCATCGAGCCCCGCCAGGCCAAGAGCCGTCTGCACGAGCTCACCGTCATCGACGTGCGCACCCCCGGCGAGTACGCCGGCGGTCACGTCCCCGGCGCCCTGAACATCCCTCTGGACCAGCTCGACCGCGCGCTGCCCGACATCCGCGGTGCCGCCGAGCGCGGCGAGGTCCTCGTGGTCTGCGCCTCCGGCGCCCGCTCCGAGAAGGCCTGCGCGCAGCTCGCCGCGCAGGGCATCCGCGCGGCGACCCTCGCGGGCGGCACCGGCGCTTGGGCCGCCCAGGGCAACGAGCTGGACCGCCCCCTGGCCTGCGACGTCAAGACCCCCTGGAGCATGGACCGCCAGGTCCGCCTCACCGCCGGATCGATCGTCCTGCTCGGCCTGGCGCTCGGCGAGTTCGTCCACCCGGCCTTCCGGCTGCTGTCCGCCGGTGTCGCGGGCGGCCTGGTGTTCTCCGCCGTGACCAACACCTGCGGCATGGCCGCCATGCTCGGCAAGCTGCCCTACAACCGGCCCGGCAAGGCCGACCTGGACGCCACGCTGGCCCGCCTGCGCGGCCTCTGACCCGTACGGTGCCCCGGGTGTCCCGTGTGCCCCGGCGCACGGAACACCCGCCGCCGCTCCGAAGCCACTGCCGCGCACGGCGACGCAACGTACCCCCCGGGGTATTTTCCGAGGAGTGACACATGGAACTCGAACTCGACGGCGCGCCCCTGAAGGCGGTGCTGAACCGGCTGCGGCGGGCCCAGGGCCAGATCTCCGGTGTGATCCGGATGATCGAGGAGGGCCGGGACTGCGAGGACGTCGTCACCCAGCTCTCCGCCGCCTCACGGGCCCTGGACCGCGCCGGGTTCGCGATCATCGCCACCGGCCTCCAGAAGTGCGTGGTCGAGATCGAGGACGGCCGGCGCGGCGGCGAGGACGCCGAGCGGATGCGCGCACGCCTGGAGAAGCTCTTCCTGTCGCTGGCGTGAGCGCGCCGGGCCGGCCCGGCCTCCGCGCGGTGCGGCTCACCGGGCGTCGCCGGGAGGCCGGGGGCACACCCCGCGCACCGGCCCTGCCCACCACTTCCCCGGCCCGCGCCTGAACGGCCGTGTCCTTCCCGCCGTGCGCGCCACCGCGCCGCACCTCCTTGGCGGGGAGCCACCGTCCGGCGGTGACGCCGCCGTGGGACCGGTCCCGCACGCCCGGGCGCAACTGCCCGCAGGAGCACCCCGTTTCCCGGGCCGGTACCGTGTGCCCGCACCCGACGCGCCGTCATGCGGTGCAGGTCACAGCGTTCTGACTGCGCGGCAGATGCATCCGGCACGCCGTTTCGCGCGTCTTGCCTTGTGCGGGGGCGGACACCGAGAACGAGAGGGTCGGAGCATGATGGGGCGCGGTACGAGGCGGGGTGGGGCGGGCTGGGCGGCGGTCGCGGCGGCCGTCGCCACCGTGGTGGGGGCCTCCGTGCTGGGTCCCCTCGCCGGTACCAGCGCGGGTGGCGCGACCGCGAGCCGCCCCGGCGGTCGTACGCCGGTGACCGCCCCGCCCACGGCGCCGGCCCGCCCCGGCTCACCGACACCGGCCCCGGGCCAGACCTCCGTGCCCGACCCCGGGCTGCCCGCACCGGTGGTCAACATGGACATCGCCCACGCCTCGGACAAGGGACCGCACGCCGTCGACATCACCATCGACGACGGCCCTGATCCGGTGTGGACCCCGCGCGTCCTGAAGGTGCTCAACGACAACGGGGTCAAGGCCGTGTTCTGCATGATCGGGTCGAAGGCGGCCGAACACCCGGACGTGGTGCGGCAGGTCGTCGCTGCCGGACACCGGCTGTGCGACCACAGCGTCCACCACGACACGACGATGGACCACAAGTCCCGCTCCTTCCAGTACGCCGAGGTCACCCAGGCGGCACGGATGATCGAACAGGCCTCCGGCGGTGTGAAGCCGCAGTACTACCGGGCGCCGGGCGGTGCCTTCACCCCCTACAGCCGGCAGATAGCCGCCGCGGCGGGGATGCGCCCGCTCGGCTGGAACGTCGACTCGGACGACTACAAGCGACCCGGCACCCAGGCGATCCTGAACACGGTCGAGCGCGAACTGCCGGGCGGCCCCACCATCCTCTTCCACGACGGCGGCGGTGACCGTTCCGAGACCGTGGCGGCGCTCGCCGCGCTGCTGCCCCGGCTCAAGGACCAGGGCTACGCCTTCGGGTTCCCCGTGCGCTGAGCCCGAAGGCGCGCTCCTCCTCGGCCGGGGCCGGTCACCGTCGGCGGCGCGGGCCGAGGTGCGGGGGAGCGGGTCCGGGCCGACGATGGTCAGCGGGGGTGTGCCCGTGAAGCGTTTCTCCGCGAAGAGGGCGGCGACCGTCCTTTCCGCGCGACTGGAGCCGGCTCTTCTCGCCGTCACCGCGGCGGCCCTGGCGGCGGGCGGCTCGGCCTGGCTCGCCGGTGCGGGCGGCCTCGCCGATCTGCTGTGGGGACTGGGCGCCGCGTCCGCCCTGCTGCCGGCGGCCGGCTGGGTCGTGGCCGCGTTGCGGCGCGGCCAGGCGGGCGTGGACCTCATCGCGGTCCTCGCCCTCGTCGGCACCCTGGCCGTGCGCGAGTACCTGGCCGGTGCGCTGATCGCCCTGATGCTGGCCACCGGACGCACCCTCGAAGCCGCCGCCCAGCGGCGGGCCTCCCGCGATGTGCGGGCCCTCGTGGAACGCACCCCGCGCACCGCCCGGCGCCGCACCGCGGCCGGGGTGAGCACCGTGCCGCTCACCGAGGTGCGCGCCGGTGATCTGCTCGTGGTCGGGCCCGGGGAAGTGGTCCCGGTCGACGGCCGCGTGGAGAGCGCCCTCGCCGTGTTCGACGAGTCGGTGCTCACCGGGGAGCCCCTCCAGGTCGAGCGGGCGAAGGACGAGGCCGTACGCAGCGGGGTGATCAACGCCGGCGGCGCCTTCGAGCTGAGGGCCACCGCCACCGAACAGGACAGCACCTACGCCGAGATCGTCAGGCTGGCCCGGCAGGCGAGCGCGGAGTCCGCTCCGGTGGTCCGCCTGGCCGACCGGTACGCGGCCTGGTTCCTGCCCCTGTCTCTCGCGGTGGCCGGCCTCGCCTGGCTGCTCAGCGGTTCTGCCGTGCGCGCGGTCGCGGTCCTGGTGGTCGCCACCCCGTGCCCGCTGCTGCTGGCCGCGCCGGTCGCGATCGTCTCCGGCCTGTCCCGCGCCTCACGGCTGGGGGTGGTGGTCCGCGGCGGCGGCGCGCTGGAGAACCTCGGCCGGGCCCGCACCCTGCTGCTGGACAAGACCGGCACCCTCACCGGGGGCCGCCCCCGGGTCCTGGACATCGCCGCCGCGCCGGCCTGGAAGCCCGCCCGGGTGCTGGGGCTGGCCGCCGCGCTCGACCAGTACTCCCCGCACGTGCTGGCCCACGCCATCGTGGACGCCGCCCGGGAACGCGGCCTGGAGCTGCCCGTCGTGTCGGACGTCACCGAGGACCCCGGCCGGGGCGCCTTCGGCACCGTGGACGGGCAGCGGGCGTCCATCGGCCGGACGGCTGCCGCGGACGAGGTGCCGTCCTGGGCCCGGGCGGTGGAGAACCGGGCGCTGCTCGACGGGGCGGCCGTCGCCTGGCTGACCGTCGGCGGGCAGGTGGTCGGCGCCGTCCTGCTGCGCGATCCGCCGCGCCCCGACGCCCCCCGCACCCTGCGCCTCCTGCGGACGGCGGGCATCGAGCGGATCATGATGCTCACGGGTGACCGTGCCGAGCCAGCGCAGGAGGTCGCCGCCGTCCTCGGGCTCGACGGCGTGCGGGCCGAACTGAGCCCCGCGGACAAGGTCGCCGCGGTCCGCGAGGAACGCGCACGGGCCGTGACCGTCATGGTCGGCGACGGCGTCAACGACGCGCCCGCGCTCGCCGCGGCGGACATCGGGGTGGCCATGGGCGCCCGCGGTTCCACCGCGTCCTCCGAGGCCGCCGACATCGTCCTGACCACCGACCGCGTCGACCGCCTCGCCGACGCCGTGGCCATCGCCGGGCGCGCGCGGCGCATCGCCGTGCAGAGCGCGCTGGGCGGCATGCTGATGTCGCTCGCCGCCATGGCCGCGGCGGCGGCCGGTCTGCTCCCGCCCGCCGCCGGTGCGCTGCTCCAGGAGGGCATCGACGTGGCGGTCATCCTCAACGCCCTGCGCGCCCTGCGCGTCGGCCAGGGCGCCCGACCGCCCGTCACCCCGGCCGCCGAGGTACTCATCCACCGCTTCGCGGCCGAACACAACGACCTCCAGGACGTCGTCGAGGCGGTGCGGGCCGCCGCCGACCGCCTCTCCGACAGCTCCGGCCCCCAGGCCCTGGCGGCCGTCGAGGAGACGCACCGGCTGCTGACCGAGCGGCTGCTTCCGCACGAGCGCGCCGAGGAGCACCTGCTCTATCCGAAGCTCGCGCCCGCGCTCGGCGGCCCCGAGGCCACCGCCACGATGAGCCGCGCCCACACCGAGATCGAACGCCTGTCCAGGCGCATCGCCACCCATCTGCACCTGGCGCACGCCCACGGCGGTCTGGACCCGGACCAGCTCGACGATCTGCGTTCGTGCCTCTACGGGCTGCACACCGTCCTGCGGCTGCACTTCTCCCAGGAGGAGGAGAACTACTTCTCCCTGGCCCCGTGACCCGGAAGGCGCCGGCCGGAGTCAGCGCAGGCGAGCGGGCCCGACGGCGGTCGCGGGCTTGGTGGCGCGGACGATGGCGGAGTGCATGCCGTCGGCGACCTGGTGGGTCGGGGTGATCTGGATTCCGGTGAACCCGGCGGCCTCCAGACCGGTGCGGTACTCGGTGAAGGACAGGGCGCCGGCGATGCAGCCGACGTAGTCGCCGCGCTCGGCGCGTCGGGCGGGGGAGAGGGCGTCGTCGGCGACCACGTCGGAGACACCGATGCGGCCGCCCGGCCTGAGCACCCGGAACGTCTCGGCGAACACGGCGGCCTTGTCGGTGGACAGGTTGATCACACAGTTGGAGATCACGACGTCGACGGTGTTCGCGGGCAGCGGGATCGCCTCGATGGTGCCCTTGAGGAACTCCACGTTGGTGGCGCCGGCCTCGGCCGCGTTGGCGAGGGCCAGCGCGAGCATCTCCTCGGTCATGTCCAGCCCGTACGCCTTGCCGGTGGGGCCGACGCGGCGGGCGGAGAGCAGGACGTCGATGCCGCCGCCGGAGCCGAGGTCCAGGACGCGCTCGCCCTCGCGCAGCTCGGCGACCGCCGTGGGGTTGCCGCAGCCGAGGGAGGCGGCCACCGCGTCGGCGGGCAGTGTGTCGCGGTCGTCCGCGGCGTACAGGGCGGCCCCGAAGTCGTCGCCGACCTCGACCGGCTGCGGGCCGCAGCAGGCGGCCCCGCCCTCGGCGACCCGTACGGCCGCCGCCGCGTAGCGCAGACGGACGGTTTCGCGCAGGTCGCTGGACTGCTCGCTCATGGCTGACTCCTGGGTGACGGGGTGACGGGCAGGCGATGCCCCGGAACAGTTTGTATTGACGTTCGTTGATGCAACCTTGCGCGTTGAATAGAAGAACGTCAAGATAGACGCATGTCGAAACAACAACTTCCGGTGATCGGCCAGGACGACGGCGACACCGGTTGCTGCCCGGGACTGCTGACGGCTCCGCTCGACGAGGACCAGGCGGCGGAGCTGGCGAAGGTCTTCAAGGCGCTGGGAGACCCGGTGCGCTTGCGGCTGCTGTCGATGATCGCCTCCCGGGCGGGCGGCGAGATCTGCGTGTGCGACCTCACCCCGGCCTTCGACCTGTCCCAGCCGACGATCTCCCATCACCTCAAGCTGCTGCGCCAGGCCGGGCTGATCGACGGCGAACGCCGCGGGACGTGGGTGTACTACCGGCTGCTCCCGGAGACGACCGACCGGCTCGCCGGCGTCCTCGCCCGCCCCGCCGGTGAGCCACTGCCCGCCTCGTCGGGCGCCGCCTCGTGAGTACCGTCCCCGGCACCGCGCCGGTCGCCGCCCGGCTGTCGTTCGTGGACCGCTACCTGGCCGCGTGGATCCTCGCCGCGATGGCCGTCGGACTCGGCCTCGGCCGTCTGGTCCCGGGCCTGGGGGACGCGCTCGCGAAGGTCACCGTCAGCGGGGTCTCGCTGCCGATCGCGCTCGGGCTGCTGGTGATGATGTACCCGGTGCTCGCGAAGGTCCGCTACGACCGCCTGGACACCGTCACCCGCGACCGCCGCCTGCTGATCCCCTCGCTGCTGCTGAACTGGGTCCTCGGCCCGGCCGTGATGTTCGCCCTCGCCTGGCTCTTCCTGCCGGACCTGCCCGCCTACCGCACCGGCCTGATCATCGTCGGCCTGGCCCGCTGCATCGCCATGGTCGTCATCTGGAACGACCTGGCCTGCGGCGACCGTGAGGCGGCCGCCGTGCTGGTCGCCCTCAACTCCGTCTTCCAGGTCGCCGCGTTCGGCCTGCTGGGCTGGTTCTACCTGTCGGTGCTGCCCGGCCTGCTCGGCCTGGAGCAGACCACGCTGGACGTGTCCGTGTGGGAGATCGCCCGCAGCGTGCTCGTCTTCCTCGGCATCCCGCTCGCCGCCGGCTACCTCACCCGCCGCATCGGCGAGAGGGCCAAGGGCCGCGCCTGGTACGAGGGGGAGCTGATCCCCCGCATCGGTCCCTTCGCCCTGTACGGGCTGCTGTTCACGATCGTCGTCCTCTTCGCCCTCCAGGGCGACGCCATCACCTCGCGGCCCCTCGACGTGGCCCGGATCGCCCTGCCGCTGCTGGTGTACTTCGCGCTGATGTGGGCCGGGTCCATGGCGTTCGGCCGCGCCGTGGGCCTCGACCACCCGCGCGCGACGACGCTCGCCTTCACCGCCGCGGGCAACAACTTCGAGCTGGCCATCGCCGTCTGCATCGCCACCTTCGGAGCCACCTCCGGCCAGGCCCTCGCCGGCGTCGTCGGCCCGCTCATCGAGGTCCCCGTCCTCATCGGCCTGGTCCACGTCGCCCTCGCCGTCCGCCGCCACTTCCCCGGGCCCGCCGCGACGGCCGCCGGGACCGCCCAGCAGAAGGAAGACGCCACCCGTGCCTGAGACCCGCCCCTGCGTCCTGTTCGTGTGCGTCCACAACGCCGGCCGCTCCCAGATGGCCGCCGCCTTCCTCTCCCGCCTCGCCGCCGGCCGGGTCGAGGTCCGCTCCGCCGGGTCCGCCCCCGCCGACAGCGTCAACCCGGCCGTCGTGGCGGCGATGCGTGAGGCGGGGATCGACCTCTCCGCCGAGATCCCCAAGGTCCTCGACCAGGCGGCGGTGCGGGCCGCGGACGTGGTCGTCACCATGGGGTGCGGCGACACCTGCCCCGTCCTCCCCGGCAAGCGCTACCTCGACTGGCGGCTGGACGACCCGGCCGGGCAGGGCGTGGCGGCCGTCCGCCCGATCCGCGACGAGATCGAGCGGCGCGTCCGCGGCCTGCTCACCGACCTCGGGATCGACGCCGTCCGCTGACGGGACGGCCCGGAGCCGAGCCGGTCCGGACGAAGGACCCTAGGCGTCGGGGATCACATGCATCGCGGCCTCCTCCGCCGACGATCCGGCACCGTCCAGTCCCACGTCGGACGCGAACAGGGCGGACTCGGTGATCTCGTGACTGCCTTCGTCCGGCGCGAGGAGGCGGCCCGCGCGCTCGGCACCGACCTCGTCGTCGATCGGTTCGCCGTCCGTGTCCCAGGTGTCGCCGATCCCGTCGCCCCGCGGGACCCCGATGTCAGGGACCTCCTCCGCGAGGCGCTCGTCCAGGCTCTCCCCGCGCCACCGCTCCGACGCGGTGACACCGGTGTGCTCGACGCCCCACGGCCTGTCCGGGGGCGAGTAGCCCTCGTCCATGGCCTCGTCGCCGCCCCGGTAGTCCAGGGTGTCCGACGCGTCCAGCACACCGGCGTCGTCGCGCACCTCCGACCCGTCCGGCTGGTACACCTCGTCACCCATCGTCTCGGCAGTCATCCTTGCCTCCGCCTTCCCTTCCTCGTCCGCTTCCGTTGCCGCACCGATCGCGGGATCAGGTGCCGTCGCCCGCTCTGAGGGGGCTCAGCCGGGGCACCGATGCCTTGCCCGTGCCGGAGACCTCGCCGCCGGTCCAGCGGACCGGGATCCAGGCCGTCTCGTCGGGCGGCGTGATGCGCAGGGCCGCCGGTGTCACGGTGGTGACGCCGGTGAGCGCCGGATTGGTGTACGTCATCGCCGACCAGGCCGCGGCTCCCGGGGCCAGCGTCACGGTCTGCCGCGCCTCGTCGGTGGCCCGTTCCGGATCCGGGGTGACCGCCTCGCCCGCGCCGTCGACGAACGCCACTCCCGGGAAGCCGCGGACCGTGCAGGTGCGGTCGGAAGCGTTGGTCAGGACGAGGGCGAAGTTCGACTGGCCGGCTCCGGGGTGGTCGGCCCCGACGGACGCCTTCAGCTCGGAGGTGTGGCAGCGGCGCGCCGTCGCCGGTGCCGCGGGGTCCGGCGACGCCGTACCGGTGCCGGGCGACGCCGCCGGGGACGGGCCGGAGGTCCCGCCGGCCGGCCGCGTGGCGGTGGGGCCGCCGGTCGGCGAGGCGGAGCCGGTCAAGGACGGGCCGTCGCCCGTGGCGTCGTCGGTGTGCCGGCTCGTGCAGCCGGTCAGCACGGCGCACCCGATGAGGAGGCCGGGCAGGAGGAGCCGGAGTGTCATGCCGCTTCCCGGGGCCGCCGGTGCCGGTCCGACGGCACGGGTTCGCCGCGCTGGTCGCGCAGGGCCGCGGCGTGCGCGTCCGTGAGGGTGCGGCCGGGTGCTCGGATTGCGAACGCGACCGGCGCCGGGCCCGTGTCGGGCTGTGCCATCGAACGGTCCTTTCATGGGGGCCGGGTCAGCGACCGGGGCGAACGGAACGGACGGCCCTCAGGATCAGGTCGGTGACCGGGCCGGGGTCGGTCACCGACACGGCGTGCGGCGCGCGGACGGCGACGGTGCGGGCGCGGGCGCGCTCGGCCATCCACCGCTCGGCGGCCGGCGGGATGTTGCGGTCCTCGCTCGCGACGAGGTACCAGCTGGGGATGTCCCGCCACGCGGCGGCGGTGGCCGGCTCCTGGAGCGCGGCGAGGGTGATCGGGCGCTGGCCCGCGGCCATGACCTGCGCGGTCCCGATGGGCACACCGGCCGCGAACTGGTCGCGGAACAGGTCCTTTCTGATGACCAGTTCGGCCCCCTGCCCGCCGTCCGGCAGCGGGTGGTACCGGGTGACGGTGGCCTGGCCGAGGGTGCTGCCGGGGAACTTGTCGGTGAGCTGGAGCGCGCTCTCCCCGACCTCGGGCACGAAGGCGGCGATGTAGACCAGGGCCTCGACCCGGCGGGCGCCGGCCGCGGCCTGGCTGATGACCGCACCGCCGTAGGAGTGCCCGACCAGCACGATCGGGCCGGTGACGGCGTCCAGGACGCTGCGGATGTAGGCCGCGTCGCTCGCCAGCCCGCGCAGCGGCAGGGCGGGTGCCAGGACGCGGTGGCCCTGCCGTAGCAGGCGCTCGACGACGCCGCTCCAGCTGGAGGCGTCGGCGAACGCGCCGTGGATCAGCACGACGGTGGGCGTGTCCGGGCGCGGGTGCGGTCGGCGCGGCCGGTCGGCCGCCGTCGCCGGCACGGAGAACGCGGTGCCCGCGGTGCCCAGCGCGGCGGCGCCGGCCAGGAGGGACGCGGTCACGGCGCGACGCGAGACGGGTGAGTTCATGGTTCGCTCTCTGCGGAGGGGACGGCCGTTTCGGCACGGCCGGCGGTCGGGAGTGGGCGCGGCGGGCGCCTCAGGCGGAGGTGGCCCGGACGGCTTCCTCGATCAGCTCGACGACGCGCTCGGGGTGGGAGAGCATCACCAGGTGGGAGGAGTCGACCTCGACGGTGGTCATGCCGGCCCGCTGGTAGCCGTAGCGCTCCACGTCCGGGTTGATGGTGTGGTCCAGGGAGGCGACCAGGCCCCAGGAGGGCTTGGTCTTCCAGGCGGCGGCCGGGGCCGCGTCGGCGAACGCCTGGGCGGCGAGGGGACGCTGGGAGACGGCGAGGACCTCGGCGAGGCGGTGGTCGACGTCGGCGGCGAAGACGGCCGGGAACGCGTCGGGCCGTACCGACACGTCGGTGCCGGTCTCGGTCGAGCCCTCGACGGGGAACGGCGTGTAGACGAGCGCGGCGGCGAGGTCGGAGTCCGGGAACCGGCCCTGGAGCTCGCCGAGGCTCTCGCCCTTCTCCAGGGCGTAACCGGCCAGGTACACGAGCGCGTTGACGTTGTCCTCGGTGCCCGCGACGGTGATGACGGCGCCGCCGTAGGAGTGGCCGACCAGGACGACGGGGCCGGGTATCTGGCGGACGACCGAGGCGATGTAGGCGGCGTCACCGATCAGGCTGCGGTTGGGGACGGCCGGGGCGACCACGTCCAGGCCGCGGGCGATCAGCCGGGGGATCACCTGCGCGTAGCTGGAGGCGTCGGCGAACGCGCCGTGGACGAGGACGACGGTCGGCTTGGGCGAAGGAGACATGGGAGGACTCGCTTTCGGGGGTCTTGGCCGGTGCCCGCAACGGCCTGCCGGCCGGGGCGCGAGAGTGCCGAGCGGGATGCCGCTGGTACGTGGGGAAACCTAGTGACGGGCGCTGAGGGGTTCTTGTCCCTCAGCGCCCTGGTGCTGGCCTGTCCGTGCTCACCATCGGCGTGCGCCGCCGGGCGGCCGCCCGCTCACGGCCGCGGGACGTTGCGGAGGTTCGTTCGGGCCAGGTCGATCATGCGTCCGACGCCGCCCGTGAGGACGGTGCGGCCGGCGGACAGCGCGAAGCCGGTGACCTGCTCGGTGGTGATCCTGGGCGGCAGCGCGAGGGCGCCCGGATCGGTGACCACGTCGACCAGCGCCGGCCCGTCGTGGGCGAACGCCTGCCGCAGGGCCTCGCGCACCTGCGCGGGTTTCTCGACCCGGATACCGCGCGCGCCCGCGGCGGTGGCGATGGCCGCGAAGTCGGTGTGCGGGTAACCGGTGCCGTGCGGCGGCAGACCGTCGACCATCATCTCCAGATCGACCATGCCCAACGAGGAGTTGTTGAAGACCACCACCTTCACCGGCAGGCCGTACTGCACGAGCGTGAGGAAATCGCCCATCAGCATGGAGAATCCGCCGTCGCCCGAGAGGGAGACGACCTGCCGCGAGCGGTCGAGGAACTGGGCGCCGATGGCCTGGGGCAGCGCGTTGGCCATGGAGCCGTGCACGAAGGAGCCGAGCACGCGGCGCCGGCCGTTGGGCGTCAGGTAACGGGCCGCCCACACACAGCACATGCCGGTGTCCACGGTGAACACCGCGTCGTCGGCGGCCTCCTCGTCGAGCACGGACGCCACGTACTCGGGGTGGATCGGGGTGTGCCCGCCGACGTCGTGGGTGTACGCCCCGACGGCGCCTTCGAGTTCGCGGACATGGCGGTGCAGCATCCGGTCGAGGAACCGGCGGGACGACTTCTCCCGCACGGCCGGCGTCAGGCAGCGCAGCGTCTCGCGCACGTCCCCCCACACGGCGAAGTCCAACTGCGTACGCCGCCCGAGCCGTTCGGGCTGGATATCGACCTGCACGGTCCGCACGTGGCGGGGCAGGAAGTCCGTGTACGGGAAGTCCGTGCCGAGGAGCAGCAGCAGGTCGCACCCGTGCATCGCCTCGTAGGCGGCGCCGTAGCCCAGCAGACCGGACATGCCGACGTCGTACGGGTTGTCGTACTGGATGTGCTCCTTGCCGCGCAGGGCGTGGCCCACGGGGGCCTTCACCTTCCCGGCGAACGCCATCACCTCCGCGTGGGCGCCCTCGACGCCCCGGCCGCAGAACACCATCACCTTCTCGGCGGAGTCCACCAGTTCGGCCAGGTGGGCCAGTTCCCCGTCCGCGGGCCGGACCGTCGGCCGGTCCAGCGGCAGGTGGAGTTCCGCCCCGCCCGCCGGGGCGTGCTCGGCGGCCACGTCTCCGGGCATCGACACGACCGCCACACCGCGCCGGCCGACCGCGTGCTGGATCGCCGTCTGCACCACCCGGGGCATCTGCCGGGGCGAGGAGACCAGTTCCGAGTAGTGGCTGCACTCCTGGAACAGCCGGTCGGGATGGGTCTCCTGGAAGTAGCCGGTGCCGATCTCGCCGCTCGGGATCTGCGCCGCCAGCGCGAGGACGGGGGCCATCGAGCGGTGGGCGTCGAACAGGCCGTTGATCAGATGCAGGTTGCCCGGCCCGCACGACCCCGCGCACGCGGCGAGCCGTCCGGTCAACTGGGCTTCGGCGCCGGCGGCGAAGGCCGCGACCTCCTCGTGCCGGACCTGGATCCACTCCAGGCGGTCGTGCCGCCTGACCGCGTCGACGACGGGGTTCAGGCTGTCCCCGACCACCCCGTACATCCGGCGCACCCCGGCACGGGCAAGGAGGTCGACGTACTGCTCGGCTACGGACTGTCGGGCCATGGTGCTCCTCGGGTGGTCGCTCACGGGGCCGCGCCAGGCTAAGGAGGCGCCGAGGGGGCGGGTTGTTCCTCCGTGCACCGCTCAGCGACCGGGAGCGCACCACTCGGCCGCCGCCCGCGCGCGACCGGGCGCGTACCGGGTGCGCCCCGTTGTCGGGGGAGCACCCGGTACGCGACGGATCGCGGGCCTCGGTGGCTCAGGCGACCACCCGCGGATCAGTCCTCGGCGGAGTCGTCCGCGGGCGCCAGGAGCACGGCGACACGGCTGTGGTGGGCGACGCTGTCGCTGACGCGGGGGTTGACGAGCGCTTCGAGCGAACCGCGGTGGTGGGGGCTGAGGATCAGGAGGTCGGCCTGCCACTCCTCGGCGGCGGCGGAGATGGTGGTGGCGATCTGGGTCGTCAGCGCGTAGGCGACGGTGCCCTCCGCCTCGACGCCCGTGTCATGCAGCGCGGCGAGTGCCTCGTCGAGGATGGCCTTGGCCTCGGCGTCGTCCTCCAGGGGCACCACGGCGGCAAGCGTGGCCGAGGACGGGGAGACGTGCACAACGCTGACCTTGGCTCCGGTCAGCCGGGCCATGTCGCCGGCGAGGCGTATGACGGAGTGGCGGGCGGGGCTGGGATCGACGGCGACAAGAATGCGCTGGAACATAGCTTATGTCCTTTTTCTGAGTATGTATCAAGTACCGCAGGCATCGAGCATCCTGCTGAACAAACCAGGGGTGCCGATGTGTTCCGCGGCCCCCCCGTCCGGCGTTTCTCAGGGAACAGTGAATCCTCGACGACGCCGCTTCCGTGCCGCTCGCCGGGCGGAAGTGCTTCCCCGGGCAAAACTCCGTGCGTCGTGCGACAAGACCCCCGGTCAGCGCCTTTTAGGGTCGCGGGGAGTAATCGCGTCAACGCCCTGAGAGGGCCGCGATTCCCGTGGCCGGCGGCGTCTCGTTCTCGGATCGTCGAATTCTGTGCCGCCCGGCTTTCTCCCATGGTGAAAGGAATCCCCCATGCCCCCGGAAATCACAACGCCGAGCACACAATTCGGCGTCTTCACGGTCGGTGACGTCACGCCGGACCCGACCACGGGGCGTACGCCGTCCGAGCGTGAGCGGATCAAGGCGATGGTCGCGATCGCGCTGAAGGCGGAGGAGGTCGGCCTGGACGTGTTCGCGACGGGTGAGCACCACAACCCGCCGCTCGTGCCGTCGTCGCCGACCACGATGCTCGGCTACATAGCCGCGCGCACGGAGAAGCTGATCCTGTCCACCTCGACCACGCTGATCACCACGAACGACCCGGTGAAGATCGCGGAGGACTTCGCGATGCTGCAGCACCTGGCGGACGGGCGGGTGGACCTGATGATGGGCCGCGGGAACACGGGTCCGGTGTATCCGTGGTTCGGCAAGGACATCCGTGAGGGCATCAACCTGGCGGTGGAGAACTACGCGCTGCTGCGCCGGCTGTGGCGTGAGGACGTCGTGGACTGGGAGGGCAGGTTCCGCACGCCGTTGCAGGGCTTCACCTCGACCCCCAGGCCGCTGGACGGTGTCGCGCCGTTCGTGTGGCACGGCTCGATCCGCTCGCCGGAGATCGCCGAGCAGGCGGCCTATTACGGCGACGGTTTCTTCCACAACAACATCTTCTGGCCCGCCGGTCACACCCGGCGGATGATCGAGCTGTACCGCAACCGGTACGCGCACTACGGGCACGGCACGCCGGAGCAGGCGATCGTCGGGCTGGGCGGTCAGGTGTTCATGCGGAGGAACTCGCAGGACGCGGTGCGCGAGTTCCGGCCGTACTTCGACAACGCCCCGGTGTACGGGCACGGTCCGTCGCTGGAGGAGTTCACCGAGCAGACCCCGCTGACGGTGGGTTCCCCGCAGCAGGTGATCGAGCGGACCCTGTCCTTCCGGGAGTACGCCGGCGACTACCAGCGCCAGCTGTTCCTGATGGACCACGCGGGACTGCCGCTGAAGACCGTCCTGGAGCAGCTGGACATGCTCGGCGAGGAGGTCGTGCCGGTGCTGCGCGCGGAGTTCGCGAAGAACCGCCCGGCGAACGTGCCGGACGCCCCCACCCACCAGTCGCTGCTCGCCGCGCAGACGGCGGCCGGGGACACGAAGGAGGAGAGCACCGTATGAAGCTCGTCGTCGTGTCGGCGGGACTGAGCGTCCCGTCCTCCACCCGGCTGCTCGCCGACCGGCTGGCCGCGGTCGCCGCCCCGGCGGCAACCGCGCCCGAACCCCAGCCGGCCGGTGTCCGGGTGATCGAGCTGCGCGACCTCGCCGTGGAGATCGCGCACAACCTCACCAACGGGTTCCCCGGGAAGCGACTGGCCGGTGCCTTCGACACGGTGACCGAGGCCGACGGGCTGATCGTCGTCACACCGGTCTTCTCCGCGTCGTACAGCGGGCTGTTCAAGTCCTTCTTCGACGCGCTGAGCACGCACGACGAGGGCGCCCTGGCCGGGAAACCGGTGCTGATCGCCGCGACCGGGGGCACCGCGCGGCACTCCCTGGTCCTGGACCACGCGCTGCGCCCGCTCTTCTCCTACCTGAAGGCCGTCGTCGTCCCCACCGGTGTCTACGCCGCCTCCGAGGACTGGGGAGCCGAGGGCCTCGACCGCCGGATCGCGCGGGCCGCGGGCGAACTGGCCGCGCTGACGGGCGGATTCGCCACGGCCCAAAAGCCCGCCGGACAGAGCCTGGAACCGGTGCCGTTCGAGCAGCGGCTCGCCGCACTGGGCCGGGTCCCCGGCCGTACCCGGTCGCATCCCGCCACGGAGCTGTGACGCCTGAAGCCACGGAAGGAGACGACGATGAGGACGCGGACGAAGCCGCTGCTACGGGTATGGGAATGGCAGGCCGAGGCAGCCTGCCGGGGGATGGACAGCGCGGTCTTCTTCTCGCCCGCCGGTGAGCGCGGCCGGGCTCGCCGGCGCCGCGAGCAGGCGGCGCGAGAGATCTGCGGCGGCTGCCCGGTGAGCGGCCCCTGCGGCCGCTTCGCCGTGACGTCCCGGCAGACCTACGGCGTGTGGGGCGGGTACACCGAGGCCGAGCGCCGTGCCACGGTCCCCGTGCACCCGAAGTAGCCGAACGGGGCGGGCGCCCGGCCGAGCCGTTGCGCCGCGCCCCTTCGAAGCCGGGCGGACTCCACCCGCCCGGCTTCCGTGCTTTCCCGGGGGCATGCCCCGGGCTCAGGCCGGGGGACCGCTGCGACGCTCCGCCCCCGGGACCTCTGTCGCGCCCGTGTCCGGCTCGCCGGCGGCGACCACGGGACCGGCCGTGGCGTCGAAGGCATGGGTCACCTCGGGCGCGGTGCCCGCCACGAGCAGGGCGCGGGCCCGCTCCTCGAAGCGGCGGTCGTTGGCCGTGAGCCGGCTGTGGTGCTGGGCCAGGTGTTCGGACCAGGAGGCCACCAGGTAGTTCTCCACGAACCGGTCCGGATCACGGCCGTCCTGGTACAGGCCCCAGGACAGGGCGCCGGTGCGGCGCCGGGAGCGCGCCACGTGCCGCATGCGGTCGCTGAAGGCGGCCCGATTTTCGGGGGCGACCCGGTACGTGACGGACACGAGCACCGGGCCGTCGGCCGGTCCCGGTTCGAACACCAGGGGCGGCACGGGCCAGTGGTCGGAGGGGCTCGGATCGAGCCCCTCCACGCCGTGCAGCGGCCAGCGGCGCACACTCAGCGCACCGGCCACCAGCAGCCCGGCCCCGGTCAGCAGGGCGACGGTCAGTCCCAGCGCGTCGGCCAGCGCGCCCCAGGCGGGCGCGGTCAACGCCTGCCCGCCCTGGAACACCACGAGATAGATGGCGAGCCCCCGGCCCCTCACCCAGCCCGGCAACCGCTGCTGGACGGCGGCGTTGAGGGTGGACAGCACGCCGATCCAGGCCGTCCCGGCGGGCAGCAGGGCCGCCGCCGCGAGCCAGGGAAGACGGGTCGTGGCCAGCAGCACCAGCGTCGCGGCGAAGACCGCCGCCCCGGCGGCCAGCGTGCCGTTGGCACCCAGCCGGCGCCGGAACACCGGCAGCGCGAAGGCACCGCCGACCGCGCCTGCCCCGACGACCCCGAGCAGCAGCCCGTACCCGCCGGAGCCGAGCCCCAGCGAACGGCTCGCGACGAGGGGCAGCAGCGACCACAGGGCGGCCCCGCCCGGAATGAACAGAGCCGTGCGCAGCAGGACCCGGCGCACACCGGGAGCGTGCCGGACGTAGCGACGGCCGGCCTGCACGGCTGCGAGGAGCCCTTCGCCGTGCCCGGTGGGCTCGGGTGCCGCCGGCCGCCGCCACAGCAGCAGCACCCCCGCGATGCCCAGGTACGACAGCGTGTTGAAGGCGAAGACCCAGCCCGCGCCCGCGGCGGCGACCACCGCGCCGCCGAGGGCCGGGCCGACGGCACGGGCGAGGTTCATGTTCACGGCGCCCAGCGCGGCCGCCTGCCCCAGCTGCTCGCGCGCCACGAGTTCCGGCTGGATCGCCTGCCAGGCCGGACCCATCAGTGCCGTACCGCAGCCCAGCAGGAAGGTGAGGGCGAGCAGCGGGCCGGGCGCGAGCGCCCCCCGGAAGGCGAGCACCGTGAGCACGGCGGAGACGGCGAGCATCGCGAACTGGGCCGCGAGCAGCAGCTTCCGGCGGTCGTGGCGGTCGGCCAGCACCCCGGAGGGCAGCGCGAGCAGGACGACCGGCAGGCTGGACGCGGTCTGCACGAGCGTCACCAGGGCGGCACCGTGCCCAAGGAGCAGCCACTGGGCGCCGACTGTCTGCATCCAGCTGCCGGTGTTGGACACCAGCTGCGCGATCCACAGCGCGCGGAAGACGCGCGCCGCGAGCGGCGCCCAGGCCGAGTCCCGCGCCTGCTTCACGACTGCGGCCTCGTCCAGTCGGCGTCGGAGGACCAGTGGCGGCGGACCGCGACCAGTGCCGCCGCGAGCAGCACCAGGGCCAGGGCCACCACGAGGAGGAGCGAGGCGTGCCGCAGGAGCAGGGCGCCCGCCAGGGCCCCCAGGAACATGGCCAGGACGGAGAGGACCCGCCGACCGGGCCGGGGGGCCGCCCCGCCGGCCGGGGCGGAGTCGGCGGCCAGCCCGGTCAGGGTCAGTGTCAGCACGGTCGTGGTCAGGTCCGGGACGCCCAGGCGCCGGGCGACGGCGTTCTGGAGCCCCATCGCGATGCCCAGCAGCACGACCAGGGCGTACTTCACCGGGTCGGTGACCTCGTCGTGCCCGAGCGCGACGGCGAGCACCGCGCCGGCGACCAGAACCGTCTGGACCGCGGTGGCCGAGGTCAGCATCCGCCCGCGGTGTGCGGCGTAGCGGGTGGCGAGGCGCCCTCCGGCCAGCGCTCCGGCGAGGAACGACGCCATCGACACCAGCGACGCGGGCGCGGACAGGCCCGGCGCGCCCGCCAGGGCGAAGCCCAGGAAGACGACGTTGCCGGTCATGTTGGCGACGAAGACGTGCCCGAGCGCCAGGTAGGTGACGGCGTCGATCAGACCGGTCACCACGGTCAGTCCCAGCATCAGCGGCGGCAGCGGCCCGTGCCGGTCGCCCTTCGGCGGGACGAGGGTGCGGGCGGCGTCGGTCAGCAGCCTGCGCATGCCGTCACCTCCCGTCCGCGGCGGGGGCGGGCGCGTGCCCCAGCACGGCGCGGGTGATCAGCCCGCTGGCCGGGCCGACGACGATCGCCGCGAGGGAGGTCCACAGCGGCCAGGAAGCCGCGCCGGCGAGGTGGTCGAGCGACCAGCGGCCCGCCCCGGTGAGCGCGAGGGCCGCGGCGACGGTGACGAGGACCAGCGGGTACTCGTAACCGTCGTTCTGCACCCACAGCCCCTTGTGCCACTTGACGGTGCCGGCCACCGTCATCACACCCATGGCGGCCATCGCCGCCAGGGGAGTGAGGAGTCCGGCCGCCAGGAACAGGCCGGCACCGATCTGGCTGCCGCCCGCCGCGAGGGCGGTGAGCCGCCCGCCGCGGAAGCCGTCGCGGCGGAACTCCTCGGTTCCCCCGGCCAGCCCGTTGCCGCCCAGCCGGAAACTGACTTTTTGCACCCCGTGTCCGGCGATGAGGATTCCCACCACCAGCCGGAGCACCAACAGTCCGCTGTCCATTGCCTTCTCTGCCTGCTCCTGACGTCCGTCGTCGACCGTGGGATGGGTGTCAGCCGGCGGCGTGCTCGCCGATGACGGCCTGCGCGTAGACGACGCCCAGGCCGTACGTGCCGCCGTGCTCCTTCACGACGTCCATGACCGGCAGGTACGTCTCCGCGCGCGCCCAGTCACGCTGGAGTTCGAGCAGCACCTGCACCCAGGTCACCGGCACCACGCCGGCCTGCACCATCCGCTGGACGGCGTGCTCGTGGGCCTGCGGGCTGACGCCGCCCGAGGCGTCGGTGACGACGTAGACCTCGTAGTCCTGGGCGAGCGCCGACAGGGCGGGCAGCACGACGCAGACCTCGGTCCACAGACCCGCGATGACCAGCTTCTTGCGGCCGGTCGCCTTGACGGCCTCCACGAAGGCGGGGTCCTCCCAGGCGTTCATCGTGGTGCGGTCGATGATCTTCTGGTCGGGGTACACGTCCGCGAGCTGCGGCATGAGCGGACCGGAGAAGGACTCGGCGGCCACGGTGCTCAGGACCACCGGGACGTCGAAGACCTTGGCGGCCTTGGCCAGGCCCACGGTCGCGTTGATGATGGCGGTGCGGTCGCCGCTGCCGGTGCCGAAGAACATCTGCGGCTGGTGGTCCACGAAGAGCACCGCGCAGTTGTCGGGGGTCAGCAGGTCCGGGCTGGGGGCAGCGGTGACGGCGGCGATGTCGGTCATGAGTATGCCTTTCATTGATGAGGTGCAGCGGTCGCGGACGGTCGTACGGGACCGGGGGGAGGAAAAGTCCTGGGGCCTGATCGCGGTGGGCGCGACCGGCTCAGAGGGAGAAGCAGGGGTCGAAGACCGGGCTGTCCTGCTCGGGCGCGAGTCCGCGGCGGGCGCGCCACTGGCGGTGCAGCTCCGACTCGGCGGCGGCCTCGCCGAGCAGTTCGGCCTGGCGTACTCCCGACCTGCCACCGGCCGGGGCGGCCTGGTAGCCGCCGAAGTGCGCCACCGGGCTCCACTCGGGTGTCACCGGAGGCATCTGCTCGTCCATGCCCTCGTACTCGCGGGCGCCGTAGACGACGCGGCCGCCGACGACCGTCAGCAGGGCTTCGATGTGCGCGATCTCCGGGTCGGCGACCGCGAAGTAGTCCTCCGACAGCACGGCGAGGTCACCGAGGAACCCGGGCCGCAGCACGCCCTTGCGGTCCTGTTCGCCGGTGAGCGCGGCACCGGCCGTGGTGAACATCTCCAGCGCGGTCTCCCGGTCGACCCGGTTGTGCGGCGGATGGATGGTCAGGTCGCCGACGGTGCGGCCGGTGACCAGCCAGTGCAGCGCGATCCACGGGTTGTACGAGGAGACGCGGGTGGCGTCGGTGCCGGCGGCCACGGTCAGGCCCCGGCCGAGCATCGCGCGGATCGGCGGGGCGTCCGCGGCGGCCCCGATGCCGTACCGGCGGACGAACGCCTCGCCCTGGAACGACAGCCGGTTCTGCACCGACATGGCGCCGCCGAGGGCGACGATCCGGTCGAGGCTGTCGGCCGACACGGTCTCCGCGTGGTCGAACAGCCAGCGGTTCCCGCCGGGGAAGAGCCCCTCCGCGGCGAGCTTCTCGAACACGGCGAGGTCGCGGCGGATGGTCTCGTCGTAGGTGGCGTGCAGGCGGAAGCCCCAGTCGTTCTCCATGAGGAGACGCACGGCCTTCTCGAACTCCACCTCGTAGTCCGGGGCGTGTTCGGGGCGCGGCTCGGCGAAGTTCTCGAAGTCCGCCGCCGCCCAGGTGAGGTTCTCGCCGGCGCCGTTGAGCCGGAGCCACTCGTCGCCGTCCTCGGGGCGGACCATGCCGATCCAGCGGGTGAGGTCGTCGATCTCCTGGCCCGCGGTCTGCGGGAACAGGTGGTAGGCGATGCGCAGCGACAGCTCGCCCGCACGGGCGAGTTCGGTGACCGTCTCGTAGTTCTCCGGGAAGTTCTGGAACCCGCCGGCCGCGTCGATCGCCGAGGTGAGCCCGAACCGGTTCAGCTCCCGCAGGAAGTGACGGGTCGACGTCTTGCGGTGCTCCTCGTCCAGCACCGGCGCCTTGGCCAGCGTCGAGTAGAGGATCAGGGCGCTGGGCGCCGCCAGCAGCATGCCCGTGGGCTCGCCGGTGCGGCCGCGCACGATCTGCCCGCCGCGCGGGTCGGGGGTGTCCTTGCCGTAGCCCACCGCCTGGAGGGCGGCGCGGTTGAGGATCGCGGCCTGGTACAGGTGCAGGACGAACACCGGGGTGTCCGGGGCGGCGGCGTTCAGCTCGGCGACGGTGGGCAGCCGCCGTTCGGCGAACTGCTCGGCCGACCAGCCGCCGACCACGCGCACCCACTGGCCCTTGGGCGTGCGGGCCGCCTGCTCGCGCAGCATGGCCAGGCCCTGGCGCAGGGAGCGGACGCCGTCCCAGCGCAGCTCCAGCACGTAGTTGAGGCCGCCGCGGATCACGTGCAGGTGGGCATCGTTGAGACCGGGGATCACCCTGCGCCCGAGCGCGTCGATCACCCTCGTGGCGGGACCGACCTGGCCGGCCACGTCCTTGTCGCCGCCGACGGTGGTGACGACACCGTCGCGGATGGCGATCGCCTCGGCCTGCGGGAGGCGGGGATCACCGGTATGGATCTTGGCGTTGCGGACGATCAGGTCCGCCGCGTCGTCGGTGGCGCGGGGTATCAGCCCGCCGACCGGCATCGTGGACACCTTTCGACAACCTCCTGCGGGGCGCACAGCGTGGGATGGGGACCGGGCCGCGTCCGAGTCCGCCCGGGAAGGGGCAAGGTGCACGAGGACCGTGCCGCGGCTGCTTCGCCGATCACGCTAGGACCGCCCGCACCGGCCCGGTTTCTGGTCAGCGCACCGGCGTTTGCCCCTGAGCGCACTGCGGATCGCACCGTGCGCGCTGGGTCCAGGACCGGTGCGCGCAGGGGCAACGGCCGCCCGCTCGGCGCTCCTAGCGTGGGGGAGCACGGCCCGGCGGATCTGCGCATCGGGGCGGCCCGCGTCGCCGGAAACACCCGGCGCGTACCTGAATCAGGAGTTCTCATGTCCCACGTCTACGAGCCGGTCCAGCCGGTCCTGGAGCCGGCCGCGGCCGCGTTCGCCGAGGCGACCGCCAACCCGCCCTACCTGTTCGACCTGGCCCCCGCCGAGGGCCGCAAGGCCGTCGACGAGGTGCAGTCCGGCGACATCGCCAAGCCCGCGGTGGACGAGGAGTGGATCACCGTCACCGGCGGGCCGACCGGCAGCGTCCGCGCCCGCATCGTCAAGCCGGCCGGCGCCGAGGGCACCCTCCCGGTGGTGCTGTACATCCACGGCGCCGGCTGGGTCTTCGGCAACGCCCACACCCACGACCGCCTGGTGCGGGAACTCGCCGTGGGCGCGAACGCGGCCGTCGTCTTCCCGGAGTACGACCTGTCTCCCGAGGCCCGCTACCCCGTCGCGATCGAGCAGAACTACGCGGTCGCCCAGTGGATCGTCCGGCAGGGCGGGACCAAGGGCCTGGACGGTTCCCGGCTGGCCGTGGCAGGCGACTCCGTCGGCGGCAACATGAGCGCGGCACTGACGCTCATGGCCAAGGAGCGCGGGGACGTCGCCCTGGTGCAGCAGGTGCTGTTCTACCCGGTGACCGACGCGAGCTTCGACACCGGCTCCTACCACCAGTTCGCGACCGGCTACTTCCTGCGCCGCGACGGCATGCAGTGGTTCTGGGACCAGTACACGACGGACGAGGCGGAGCGGGCGCAGATCACCGCCTCCCCGCTGCGCGCCACCACCGAGCAGCTCACCGGGCTGCCCCCGGCCCTGGTCATCACCGCCGAGGCCGACGTGCTGCGCGACGAGGGCGAGGCCTACGCGGGCAAGCTCCGCCGGGCCGGCGTGCCCGTCACCGCCGTGCGCTACTCCGGTGTGATCCACGACTTCGTCATGCTCAACGCCCTGCGCGAGACCCACGCCGCCGACGCGGCCATCAAGCAGGCGGCTTTCGTCCTCCACTCCGCCCTGCACGCCTGATCCGCGACGCGCGGCGCCCCACCCGGCCACCCTTCGAAGGCCGCGCGGAACCCCCCAGGGGCTCCGCGCGGCCTTCGCGCGTGTGCCGCCGGCGAACCGCGGGCGCGCCGTGCGCTGACGGGCACCGCCGTGTGCGCTGCCGGGCAAGCCGGGGCCGCGGGGCCGCCTAGCGTCACCGGGGTACGCACAGCACGGCACCGCAGGAGGCGGAAGACATGACCACCAGCTCCCATCACGTGAGCGGCAGCCAGCCGTGGCTGCACCAGAAGGGCGAGGTGATCCAGGACTTCGGGACCGTCAAGCAGTTCCCGCTCGGCCTGTCCTACGAGGCCCGGATGTACTCCTGCCAGCGCCTGAACAAGGTCCTGGCGGACACGCAGATCCTGTACGGCCTCTACAAGAAGCACCACTGGCTGATGCGGGGCGCGACCTTCTACCAGCTCCACTTGGTGCTGGACAAGCACGCGGGTGAGCAGCTGGAGCTGATCGACACCCTCGCCGAGCGCGTCCAGTCGCTGGGCGGCGTCGCCGTCGGCGACCCCCGGCACGTCGCGGAGATCACCTCGATCCCGCGGCCTCCGGACGGCGTGGAGGAGGTCCCGGCGATGCTGTCGCGGCTGCTGGAGGCCCACGAGGCCATCCTCGTCGAGGCCCACGACGCCGCCGCGCGCACGGCCGAGCTGGGCGACGACGGCACCAACGACCTCCTTGTCTCGCAGGTGATCAGGACCGGCGAGCTCCAGTCCTGGTTCCTGGCCGAACACCTGGTGGACACGCCCCTCGTGCGCTCCTGAACCCGGCGCGGCGGCGCGTCCCGGTCCCCGCCCGGCCCGCGGGCGTGCTCAGTCGAGGACCGGGTGCAGCTCGGGGCGGGCTTCCCACCACGCGCGGTAGAAGGTGTTGTCGGGGATGCTGTCGAGGTACGCGCGTGCTGCCGCCCGGTAGAGCAGGCCGGCGCGCCGCTCGGAGACCGCGGCCCGGTTCCAGGCGAGCCGGATGCGCCCGGTGAGCGGGTCGCCGGCCAGTGGGCGCAGCACCGTGCCCTCGACGTACGGCGAGGCGGGCTGGCACAGCGAGACGGCCCGTCCGGCGGCGATCAGTTCCCAACGCATCTTGCGGTCGGCGATCCGGTAGCGCAGTTTCGGTGTGAAGCCGGCCCGGCGGCAGGCGTCGGCCATGGCCTCCGGTCCGCCGTCGCCGTCGTCGGTGAGCGTCGTCCAGGTGTCGTCCGCCAGATCGGCGAGTTCGATCTGCTCCTGCCCGGCCAGCGGGTGGGCGGCCGACAGACGCACACACGACGGTTCTCTCGGTATGAGGGTGCGGGCCGACACGGCGTCGGGAAGTTTCACCTCGTGGTCGGCCAGTTCTCCGTAGAAGATCGCGTCGTACTGTCCGGCACCGAGCATGCGGGTGAGCGTGATCGCCGAGTGCTCGATGGCGATGTCGATCTCGTGGCCCGGGAACTCCTCCTCCATGAACGGGAACAGCCGGTCGACCAGGACGAGTTGGATGCAGCCGAGCCGCAACGTCGGATGGGGCGCGGCGGCTCGCGTCCCGGCGGTCAGGGCGTCCATCTCGCCGAGCACCCGGCGCGCCACGGAGAGGACGAACTCGCCCAGCGGCGTGGGCTCGACGCCGAGCCTGCCACGGACGAACAGCTCGCCGCCCGTGACCTGTTCGATCCGCCGCAGTTGCGCGGACAGAGCCGGCTGGGACACCCCGAGTTGACCTGCCGCGCGCCCCAGACTGCCCGCTTCCGCTATCCGGCGGACAGCCTCAAGATGCCTCAACTCCAACTGCATTTCACCAGCATAGACAGGGTTACGCACGCCCAGAAGGGGTCCGGGAGGGGCCGGTCATAACTCCGGTCTTATGAGCGGTGGGATGTCCCTTTCTTGCCATGCTCACGCCCATACTCGGCGCATCCCACTGACTCCCCGTTACGGACTGGAGCAGACGTGCACCCCACCAGACTCACGGCGGCCCTCGCCGCGCTCACACTGACGGCGGGCCTCGCGGGCACTCTCGCGAGCACCGCCGCTGCGGCCGCCGAGGGCGGTTCCGCCCCCGCCGCGCGCCACCTCAGCCCCCTGCGCACCGGTGCCCTGGAGGCCAAGCTCAGCCCGGCGCAGCACAAGGCACTGATCCGAAGCGCCCAGGACAAGACGGCCGACACCGCCCGCACCCTCGGCCTCGGCGCCAAGGAGAAGCTGGTCGTCAAGGACGTCGTCAAGGACGCCGACGGCACGCTGCACACGCGCTACGAGCGGACCTACGACGGTCTGCCCGTCCTCGGCGGCGACCTCGTCGTGCACACCCCGCCCGCCTCGCTCGCGGCCGGCACCGTGAGCGCCACGTACAACAACAAGCACAGGATCGCGGTGTCCTCCACCACCGCGACCGTCGCCAAGTCGGCCGCCGAGAGCAAGGCGCTGAAGACCGCCAAGGCCCTGGACGCCGCCAAGCCCGCCGCCGACAGCGCCCGCAAGGTGATCTGGGCCGGCGACGGCACCCCCAAGCTCGCCTGGGAGACCGTGATCGGCGGCTTCCAGGACGACGGCACGCCCAGCAAGCTGCACGTCATCACCGACGCCACCACCGGCAAGGAGCTGTACCGGTACCAGGGCATCGAGACCGGCGTCGGCAACACCCGCTACAGCGGCCAGGTCTCGCTGACCACGACCCAGTCCGGCTCGTCGTACACCCTGACCGACGCCACCCGCGGCGGCCACAAGACGTACAACCTCAACCACGGCACCTCCGGCACCGGCACTCTCTTCTCGCAGAGCAGCGACACCTGGGGCGACGGCACCAACTCCAACGCCGCCACGGCCGGCGCGGACGCCGCCTACGGCGCCCAGGAGACGTGGGACTTCTACAAGAACACCTTCGGGCGCAGCGGCATCAAGAACGACGGCCAGGCAGCCTACTCCCGCGTCCACTACGGCAACTCGTACGCCAACGCCTACTGGGACGACAGCTGCTTCTGCATGACGTACGGCGACGGCACCGGGAACAACGACCCGCTGACCTCGCTGGACATCGCGGGTCACGAGATGAGCCACGGTGTCACCTCCAACACCGCGGGGCTCAACTACAGCGGCGAGTCCGGCGGTCTCAACGAGGCGACCTCCGACATCTTCGGCACGGGCGTGGAGTTCTACGCCAACAACTCGTCCGACCCCGGTGACTACCTCATCGGCGAGAAGGTCGACATCAACGGCACCGGCGCCCCGCTGCGCTACATGGACAAGCCCAGCAAGGACGGCAATTCCGCGGACTCCTGGTCGTCCTCCCTCGGCAACCTCGACGTGCACTACTCCTCGGGTCCGGCCAACCACATGTTCTACCTGCTGTCCGAGGGCAGCGGCACCAAGACCATCAACGGCGTGACCTACAACAGCCCGACCTCCGACGGCGTGGCCGTCACCGGCATCGGCCGCGACGCGGCCCTGCAGATCTGGTACAAGGCGCTGACGTCGTACATGACGTCCAGCACCAACTACGCCGGTGCCCGCACCGCCGCCCTCAACGCGGCCTCGGCGCTGTACGGCGCCAACTCGGCGCAGTACGCGGCCGTCGGCAACGCCTTCGCGGGCATCAACGTCGGCAGCCACATCACCCCGCCCAGCAGCGGCGTCACCGTCACCAACCCGGGCAGCCAGTCCTCCACCGTGGGCACCGCGGTCAGCCTCCAGGTCCAGGCGTCCAGCACCAGCAGCGGCGCGCTCACCTACAGCGCCTCCGGCCTGCCCACCGGCCTGTCCATCAACAGCTCCACCGGTGTGATCTCCGGTACGCCGACCACGGCCGGGACCTACAGCACCACCGTCACCGTGAAGGACTCCACCGGTGCCACCGGCACCGCGACCTTCACCTGGACCGTCAGCACCAGCGGTGGCGGCGGTGGCGGCTGCACCTCGACCCAGCTGCTGGCCAACCCGGGCTTCGAGTCCGGCGACACCGGCTGGACCGACAGCGGCGTCATCAACAACGACAGCCGTGAACCGGCCCACGGCGGCTCCTGGACGGCCTGGCTCAACGGCTGGGGCTCCGCGCACACCGACACGCTGTCCCAGTCGGTGACGATCCCCGCGGGCTGCAAGGCGACCTTGTCCTTCTACCTGCACATCGACACCGCGGAGGTCGGCAGCACCGCCTACGACAAGCTGACGGTGACCGCCGGTTCGAAGACCCTGGCGACGTACTCGAACGCCAACGCGGCCTCCGGCTACGCCCTGAAGACCTTCGACCTGTCCTCGCTGGCGGGCCAGACGGTCACCCTGAAGTTCACCGGCGTCGAGGACGCCTATGTCGCGACCGACTTCGTCGTGGACGACACCGCTCTGACGACCAGCTGAGCAGGCATCCGAACCAGCCGAACAGGGTCCCGCACGCCGTTTCCCGGGGTGCGGGACCATGGCAGGTCGGCTCGGCGGGCCGTGGGGGCGCCTGTTGGGGCCCCCGCCTTTGCCCGTTGTGCGCGGCGGGCAACGGCGTCCCTACCGCAAGCTCGGCCACAGCCAGCTGCGCATCGCCATGTTCCCGGCGATCGACCCGGGACGTCGAGGCACTGACCGCGTGCGTCGACCACGTGATCGAGAACCTGTGACGTGTCACGGCGAGGTGTCCCCGCCGCTTTCGACGTGAGGCGGCGGAGTGGTCCCCCCGCACCGCCCCCGTGATCCCGCCGGGAACGAGAACCGGCTGCCGCCGACGCAAGCGCCCGGGCGAGGCACGGAGAACCGTCCAACGACTTCGCCCAGACCCGGAGCCGTACGCCCGGCCGCGCACTACAGTGGCTGAGCCGGTGGTCGATGTGGCGGCCGGCTTCTCTGGGGGGCCAGGGGACAAGGGCATCCGGACGGTCCTCGTCGTGGCGGCGGTGGAGCGGACCGGTGTGGGGGAAACGGGGCGAGATGACCGGTGCGAACGGCGGGTCCGAACCGCAGATGATGGACCTGGCCGATGCCATCACCCTGCTGCGGGACCAGATCGCAGAGGCACAGGAGCGGATCGCCGACCCGGCGGGTCTCGGCCATCGGGGCGTGCTGTTCACGCTGGAGGAGATCACGCTCGAACTCGGCCTGGAGCTGACCGGGACGAAAGGCGTCGACGGCGGCCTGCGATGGAGCGTCATCGGTCTGAACGGCAAGAAGGAGAGCACCCGGACAGCCACCCACACGGTGACGGTGGCATTGCGGCCCCACTCGCCCGAGGGTGTCGGTATCGACGTCAGCGACGTCGAATAGGGACGTCCGGCAGCGAGCGGACCGGCACGACGGGGGGGATCGTGGAGTTCGACCGCCGAGTACAGGTCCGGGCCCGAAGACCGGGCACGGACACCCGGGTCTTCGGTTCGGGCTACCTGATCGCGCCGAGACTCGTACTGACCGCCGCCCACGTCCTGGCCGACGCGCCGTCCGGCGCGGTGACGGTCGCCCGTCCGGACGTGAGCAGCCGGGAGTTCCCCGCGGTCGTCCTCTGGCGGCGCCAGGACGAGACGGTCGACGCGGCACTGGTCGAGATCGCCGAGAGCGGTGACTGGCAGACACCGGAGTCCCTGACGAACCCCCTCCTGCGCCAGCGGTTCGGTCACCTCATCGGCACACGTCCCTGGCCGGTCACCCTCACCGGATTTCCCCGGATGCAGAAGGACCCCGTGGGCGGCGAACGCTGGGACGAACAGCTCACCGGCCACATCGCGCCGGGAACCGGCACCCTGGCCGGACGCTACGAGATCGCCAGCACCGATCCCACTGTGCCCGTGCGGCCCGGGACCAAGGACAGCGGCCGCTGGTCCGGCATATCGGGGGCCGCCGTCCTCAGCGACGGCGCCCTGGCCGGCGACGACCTGCTGTGCGGGCTCGTCCGCCGTGACCGGAGAGCGGACGGAGGGACCAGACTGACCGCGACGACGGCCGCAAACCTGCTGTTGGACGATGGATTCCTGGCCACCGTCCATGACCGCACCGGGTGGGAACCCGTCCTCGAACCCGCGGAGACCGTGGGCCTGTTCGCGCCGGCCGCCCCGGTACGCGTACTGGACTCACCGACCGCCCTGCTCCGCGCGGACGCCGAAGCCGTCACCTTCCGCGGCCGGGACGCCGAACTCGCCGACCTGACGTCCTGGTGCACCGACGGTCCCGCCGCGGCACAGGTCCGCGTCCTCACGGGGCCCGGCGGCCAGGGCAAGTCCCGCCTGGCCCGCCGTCTCGCCGACGACCTGCGCCTCCGCGGCTGGGTCACCGGTCATCTGCGCTCCGACCTCACCGACCACGACGCCGCCCCCGATCTCACGCCGCTCACCACGGCCCTGCCGCTGCTGATCGTCGTCGACTACGCGGAGACACGGCCCCGCCTGGTGCGGCGGATCGTCACCCACCTTCATGGCTCCCGCCACCGGGTCCGGGTGCTGCTTCTCGCCCGGTCGGACGGGGAGTGGCGCAGCGACCCGATGACCGCCCTGCCCGCTGTCCGGAGGCTGCTGGCCGGAGCGCCGGTCACCGAACTGGGCCCGCTGGTGCCCGGCGGGTGGGGAACCACGCAGGAGCGGCGGACCGCCTTCGAGGAGGCCGCCCGGGACCTGGCGCTCCTGCTGCCCTGCGTCTCCTCGCTGCCCGGTCACGACTGGGCGGGAGCGGCCGCGGGCCTTCACCCGCCGGACGACCTGGCCCACGCCCGGTACGACAGCGTTCTGACCCTGCAGATGACCGCCTTGGGCGGACTGCTGCAGCGAGGGCCCCGGCCCGCGCACGTACCGTCGGGCGCACCGGCGGAGAGGATCCTGCTGGAGCACGAGGGACGCTTCTGGGAAAGCGCCGCCGACGCCCCCGCGTTCCGGCTGGGCCTGCCGACCAGCACGCTGGGGACCGTCGTCGCCGTCGCCGCCCTGACCGGGGCGCGCTCCGCGGACGAGGCCGCCCGGGTGCTTCACACGATCCCGGATCTGCCCGCCGACCGGATTCCGGGCACCGCGCAGTGGGTGGCCGGGCTGTACCCGGCCGAACCGGACCGCTACTGGGGGTCGCTTCAGCCCGACCGCGTCGCCGAGTTCCACTGCGCGGCCGTCCTCGTCAGCGGCAGGGTTCGGCTGCCGGACCTGCTCCGGGCAGCCGGCTCCGCGCAGCAGGCCCGGATCCTCACCGTCCTGTCCCGCGCCGTGACCGCTCACTACAACGCCGGTCGGACGAGGGACGGCGCACAGGTCACCTCCGTCATGGAGTCGGCGCTGACCGGCGCGGCACTGGACGTCCACGCGGTCGAGGAGGTGTCGAAGTCCCTTCCCGTTCCGTCCGGATCCCCCTCCCTGCTCAGCTCGGTCGCCCTTCAGCTCGTCGAGGGCCTGGTCGAGGAAGCTCGTCGGCGCGCGGCACTCGATCCGGCATCCGCCGAACCCGCGCTGGCGAACCTGCTGTCCCACCTCGCCATACGCCTCACGGAGACGGGACGCCCGCAGGAAGCCCTGCACGCCGAGTGCCAGGCGGTGAAGATCCGACGGCGGCTCGCGGCGAGCGACACCTCGCGGTACGAACCGCAGCTCGCCATATCGCTGGCCAATCTCGGCAACCACCTCGCCAACGCCGACCGCCACGACGAGGCGCGCGAAGCGACTGAGGAAGCAGTGAGGAAATTCCGCCGGATCACCGGCGACATCTGGGCCTACGTTCCGCAGCCCGGGGCCTACCAGCCGCACCTCGCGTCCGCGCTGACGGATCTCGGCGGGCGGCTGCATGCCCTGGGCCGCACGGGGGAGGCGCTGCCCCACATCGAGGCCGCCGTCCGCATCTGGGAACGGCTCGCGGCGAAGTACCCGGCGCCGTACGAGGATCGGCTGGCGGGCTGCCTGGAGAACCTGGCGATGTTCCTGACCGCGGAGAGCCGGCAGTGGGAGGCGCACGCCGTCGTGCGCAGATCCCTGGAGATCAGGCGGCGCCTCGCTGCCCGGGACCCGGCCGCCCACGACCCCGCGCTGGCGCGGGCGCTGGGCCTTCTCGCAAAGCCGCTGGAGGAGGACCGCCCCGAGGAGGCGCTGCCGGTGCTCCGGGAGATGGTGGAGGTCCGTCGGCGGCTGTCGGACGCGGACCCCGGGACAGGCAGGCCGGAACTCGCGCGCACGCAGTACAGGGCGGGCGTCGTCGCGCGCCGGGTGGAGCAGGCCGACGAGGCACTCGCCCACACCGGGGCGGCCGTGGACACCTACCACGAGCTGGCGGCCGAGGAGCCCCAGGAGTACGAGCCCTACCTCGCTCTCGCTCTTGCCGAACTGGGTGGCCTGCTCTCCGCGGCCGGCCAACACGTCGATGCCCTCGCCGCCCAGGCGCGGGCCCTGGAGATATCCCGCAGGCTCGCTGCCGGCGGCACCGTGGAGCTGCGGGTGTGGCTCGCACACCAGCTGTTGAAGCTCGCGGACCTCCTCGCGGAAGCAGGATATGAGGACCGGCTCTTCGAGCCACTCGAAGAGGCCGTCGAACTGCTTTTCGAGACCGCGGAGACAGACCTGGACACCGGAGGTCGGAGCCTGGTGGCGGTAGGCCGGAGCCTGGTGGGGGCGCTGCAGACCCTGGCCGCGAAACGGTGGGCGGCCGGCCACCACGAACGGGCGGCCGAGGCGGAACTGAACGCGGTGGAGGTCTTCGGCCGGCTCCTGAACGCGGACCCGGAGGCCACCGACGCCGACGAGATCGGGGAAGCTCTGGTGCCCCTCTGCCGCCGGCTGGGGGAGGCAGGCCGTCCCGACCTCGCTGTCGAGGTGGGGCTCACCGCGTCGGCCATCTGGCGCACCTGGTACCCGGTCGAGCTGGCCGTCGCCAGGGAGGGATCGCTCGCAGCCCAATTGAGCGCCCTGGCCGCCGAGTTGGCGGCGGCCGAGCGGGGAGAAGCCGCCGCGCTCGTGATGCGAGGCGCTGTGGAGCTCCTGGACCGGCTGGTCGGCGACGATCCGGACTACCTGCCGATCCTCGCCGGCACGCTGCTCGGATACGCCATGCTGATCGCCTCGCTGGGAGACCTCCGCCAGGCACTGACGGCGGTGGGGAGCGCCGTCGAGTGCTTCCACCGCCTCCCGGAGACGAGCCCGGCGCGCCTGCGCGGCCTCCCCGAAGCCTTGCGCCTCCGGGACGACCTGAGCGATGACCTCGGGGCGACCGGCTGAAGGCGTGCGGTGGCCGCCGTGGCCGCGGTGAACCGGCGGCATGCCGTCACCGGCAGGGCCCCGGGCGACCCTCGCGGGGCGCCGCCGCCCCGCGGCGTCACCGAACTGGACGCCCCAGCGCCGGCACGTGGCAGCTCTGCGCTGGGGGACGGTGCTGCCGGGCGGGCCCGGCTGGAGCCCGGCCCAGCCTGCCACCGGCCTCCGACCGGGCGGACTGGCGCAGGCGGTGGAGGCGCCGCGCGCGTTGTACACCGCCGGGTGAACCGACGCGGAACGTCCCCCTCGGAAGCAGTGCTCCCGTCGCACCCCGGGGGAGAAGCCCATGCCCCGCGGACGGCGGCCCGGACCGGTCCTCAGCCCTGCTGCCGGGCGCGCTTGAAGCGCTCCAGGCCCTCCGCCAGGGACACCAGCGGCTCGGGGTAACCGGTCCGGGAGCGTTCCCGCGCCGGGAGCTTCCACGGCTCGTGCACGGCACCGGGCTCCACATCCGCCAGTTCCTCCACCCAGCGCCGCACATAGGCCCCGGCCGGGTCGAACCGCTTGCCCTGGGCGACGGGATTGAGCACCCGGTTGGGCCGGGTGTCGGTGCCGGTGCCGGCCACCCACTGCCAGTTCAGCTGGTTGTTCGCCACATCCCCGTCGACCAGCAGGTCCAAGAAGTGCCGGGCACCCACCCGCCAGTCGACGTACAGCGTCTTGGTCAGGAAACTCGCCGCGAGCAGCCGCCCCCGGTTGTGCATCCAGCCCTCGTGCCGAAGCTGCCGCATCGCCGCGTCCACCAGGGGGTAGCCGGTACGTCCCTGCCGCCACGCCTCGGCGTCCGCCTCCGCGTCCCCGCCGTCGCGCCACCGGTCGCGGCGGGTGCGGTAGTCGCGCGTGGCGGCGTCGGGACGTGCGGCGAGCAGCTGACGGTTGAAGTCCCGCCAGGCGATCTGGCGTACGAACGCCTCCGCGCCCGCGCCCCCGACTCGGCGGGCCCGCTGCACCACCTCGACCGGTGACAGCGTGCCGAAGTGCAGATGGGGGGAGAGCCGGGAGGTGGCGTCGCCCGCGAGGTCGTCATGGCGCTCTTCGTAGGCGCCCACGCCCGAGCGCAACCACGCGGCGAACCTGCGCCGCCCCTCCGCCTCGCCCCCCGCGCACAGACCCGGCGACACGCCGCTCACGTCGCCGCGCTCCGGCAGCGGGGCGGAACCCACCTCGTCCGGCACGCTCACCCTGCGCGGCGCGTCCATCACCTCCCGCAAGTGCTGCTCGGACCAGCGCCGGTAGTACGGCGTGAACACCGCGAAGTGATCGGAGGCGGCCGGCGTGACCGCGCCCGGAGCCACCGCGGTGCTCACCGTCTCGTGCACGTACAGGCGCCGACCGGCGGCCTCCAGGGCCCGGCGCAGCCGTCGTTCGCGCGCCTGGGCGAAGGCGCTCACGTCGCCCGCCATGTGTACCTCGTCGGCATCCGCCTCCTCGGCCACCCGGCACACCTCCGCCACGGTGTCGCCCTCGCGCAGCACCAGCCGGCCGCCCCGGTCCCGCAGGCCGGCGTCCAGGTCGTGCAGGCAGTCGGCGAGGAACGCGATCCGGTTCGGCACCGCGAAACCCGCCCTTTCCACGGCGGGGTCGCGCACGAACAGCGGTACCGCCCGGCCTCCGCCGTGCAGGGCTGCGCGCAGCGGCGGGTGGTCCGACAGGCGCAGATCGCAGGTGAACACGACGACCGAGGTGTGCATGGGGCTCGCTTCCGTTTCCGGTGACGTCACTCTCCGCGGTTTCGCCCGTCCGGCCGGAGACGGATGCGGCGTACCGCCGGCGGTTCTCGTGGCGGGGCGCACCCGGGTACGCCTGTGGCCTCGCCGCCGGGTCACGGAGAACCGCTCACATCGTTTCCCGGCATCCTCCGTCCTGCCTCCGCGGCGCGCCCGCCACGCGGTACCAGGGGACGCCGGGTGAGCCGCCCGCTGCACCTGCGTCGACGGGACGGCCGACGCGGCCGCGACCGCCTGCGGCCGTCCCGGCGAGAAGGGGAACGCCGAGGTCGGACCGCCGGGCGGCGCGGCGCGGAAGGCCGAAGGACCCGCCGTGGCAGGCGAGCCGGCAGCGGCGGCGAAGGGCGCTCGGCAGGGCGTCCCTCCTTTGCCCGCGCACGGTGGCACATCAGGACCGCTGCCGCTGAGATGGAAGCGCCCCTGACTGTTCCCGAACGGAAAGAGCCCGCCGTGATCGTCAAGAAGCTCCACGAGTCCGGCATCCGTGCCGAGCACGCCTACACCGCCGCCTTCGTCTCCATCGGCCTGTCCGTCATCTCCTGGTGCGCCTCGCTGAGCGTGGAGAAGAAGGGCGAGGAACGCGCCGACCGGTGGGGGATCTTCGTCGGAGAGTGGGCGCCGACCTTCTTCGCCCTTGGCCTGGCCCTGCACAACTACGAGAAGTAGCCCGGCAGGCCCGCCCGGCACGGCCGCCCGTGGCCGCCGTCGCGGCGTGCGGGTGGCCGCGGCCTCCGGGGGGGGGCGGTCCGGTGCTGTGCAGCCCGCCGTGCGGCTCCTCTCCCCAGCCGACGGCTGACGCGGACTTCGCGCTGGACCGCGGGCTGAACTGGTCGAGTGCAAAACCACTTGTGCGAAACGGAGTTGAGGGGGGGTGCGCCCGGCCGGTCCGGCGCCGACACGGCACGTGCCCGCGGGACCGGCCAGGGGCGGATCACCGGCCGCTGACCGCCTCACCGCGGACAGCGGTCGCGTACGGGCTGTGCGCGCGCCGTCGACGTGCGGCGTTCCCGTCCGGCCGCGCCCCGGCCGTCGCGACCAGCAGGTCACGCAGCGGCCCGGCGCCCTCCGCGTCGAGCACCGCGCGGTCGAAGTGCCACAGCCCCAGCGCGGCGAGCCGGTCGATGGTGCTCTCCACGGTGGCGCGCGCCCCCGTGCGGACCAGCACCTCCCGCACCTGCTCCAGGCCGTGCCCGGTCAGTTCCGCGTCGCCGAGCCGGCGCTCCAGGACGGCGAGCGCGGCACCGTCACGGGCGGCCTCGGCGCGCGACCGGGCGATCGCGAAGAGATAGGTGGGCTTGCCCTCCCGGATGTCGCCGCCGCACGCCTTGCCGGTCTCCCGCGGATCGCCGAAGACGTCGTCCACGTCGTCCCGCAGCTGGAACGCCATGCCGACACAGCGGCCGGCGTCGGACAGCCGGCGCAAGGTCGGATCGTCGGCGCCCGCGACGGCTGCCCCCAGGGCGAGGGGCCGCTCCACCGAGTAAAGGGCGCTCTTGAGGCAGGCGGCGCGCCGGACGTGGGGCAGTGACCACGCTGCCGCGATCTGGCCCTTCACGTCGAGGTACTGGCCCGCCACCATCTCCGTGCGCATGTCGCTCCACAGCCGTCGCACGACTGCTCCCGTACGGGGCGGCAGCGGCGTCTCCGCGACCAGGTCGTCGGCCCACGCCAGTGCCAGATCGCCGGCGAGGACCGCCGCCGACTGCCCGAACCGCTCGGCCCCCGCCCGTCCGGCGTATCTCTCGGCCAGGTCCGCGTGCAGCGCGGGCCGACCACGCCGCAACGCCGCCCGGTCCATCACGTCGTCGTGGACGAGCGCGCACGTCTGCAGCAGCTCCAGGGCGCATCCGAGACGCAGGGCGGCCGCCGCGGTCCCCGGGTCCCGGCCGGCGTACGCCCGTGCGGCCCACCACACCAGCTGCGCGCGCGTGCGCTTGCCACCCGACAGGGTGAAGCGCGCCACCCGTTCCGCCAGTTCCTCGGCGAAGAGGGGATCGGCCGACCGGGCCCGGCGCATGCGCTCGGCCAGCACGTCGTCGAGCACCCGGCCGACCGCGCCGGGCACGTCGGCGTCGGCCTCGCGCACCTCGGCGGGGCGGGCGGGAAACGGCGTGCTCGCCCCCTGGCGCGCCGCGCCCTCGTCGTGCCCCTCCCGGTCGTCGACCGGCGGCCTGCGCGGAAGCGACGTCCCGGCCGTCGCGGCCGACGGCCAGGGCGGCGCGGTCGCGGGGCGGTCCTTCGCGTGGGTGGGACGCATCCCGGTTCCTCCGTCGTGTCGGTGTCCGTCGATCGCGTCACCCGTCCGCTTCGGCGCGGGCGACTCGGGCGGATGCGCTGACGCCCCGGGTGGTCGCGGCGACACCGGGCTCCGCCCCTACCACCGTGCCCTGACCCGTGCTCGGTCGCTCGCCGCCGGTGGGTGCCCTGCATCCACCGGGGGACACGGCCTTGTCACCAACCGCACCCCCTCTTCGCCTTTGTGCGGCGAGTCCCCGGCCCGGCGGGTCAACCGGCCCGTCCCGGCCGCTGCCTGTTCCTCAACACGACACACCGTGGAGGCGTCACACGGCCACGCACGACGGTGGGGCGCACCAAGCGGCCCGTCCCCCTCCGCCCGACCCGACGACGCCGGCCCGCGCGGCAAACCGGGCGGCCCGCCGCCGTACGACCGCCCGGGGACCGAGTTCCCCGCCGGCCCGGCCGCGGCGGGGGAGCGCGCACCGGGGAATGCCCCCGGGCGGCGCGGGCAGAAGGGAACGAACGGGCGTGGGCTTCCCGCCATCCCTGCTGGGGAGGGACCTGGTCATGCGTATCTGGCAGCAGAGCACGGAGATGGGCCCGCGTCCGGGCCGGACGTCGCCGTTGGGCGCCACCTTCGACGGCGCGGGGACCAACTTCGCCGTGTTCTCCGAGGTCGCGCAGCTGGTGGAGCTGTGCCTCTTCGACCAGGACGGCGCGGAGGAGCGCGTCCCACTGCGAGAGGTGGACGGCTTCGTCCACCACGTCTACCTGCCGGATGTCGGGCCGGGCCGACGCTACGGCTTCCGGGTGCACGGCCCGTTCCGTCCCGAGCGGGGTGAGCGCTGCAACCCGAACAAGCTGCTGCTGGACCCCTACGCCAAGGCGATCGAGGGCGAAATCCACTGGGACGAGGCCCTGTTCCCCTACCGCTTCGGGGACGTCGAGCGGCGCAACGACCTGGACTCCGCGCCCTACACCGCCAAGTCGGTCGTGGTGAACCCCTACTTCGACTGGGGCAGCGACCATCCGCTGCGGACCCCATACCACGAGACGGTCATCTACGAGGCCCACGTCAAGGGCATGACGCGGACCCATCCCGCGATCCCGGAGGCCATTCGCGGCACCTACGCAGCGCTCGCCCACCCGGCCATGGTCGACTACTTCGTCAAACTCGGTGTCACCGCGGTGGAGCTCATGCCCGTCCACCAGTTCGTGCATGACCACGCCCTGGTGCAGAGGGGCCGGTCCAACTACTGGGGGTACAACACCATCGGCTTCTTCGCGCCGCACAACGCCTACTGCTCATCGGGGCAGCGGGGCGAGCAGGTGCAGGAGTTCCGGTCGATGGTCAAGACCCTGCACGAGGCGGGCATCGAGGTGATCCTCGATGTCGTCTACAACCACACCGCGGAGGGGAACCACCTCGGCCCGGTGCTGTCGTTCCGGGGTCTGGACAACGCGGCCTACTACCGGCTGTCCGACGAGGACCCGCGCTTCCACTGGGACACCACCGGCACCGGCAACAGCCTGCGCATGAACCACCCGTTCACCCTGCAGCTGATCATGGACTCACTGCGCTACTGGGTGACCGAGATGCACGTCGACGGCTTCCGCTTCGACCTGGCCGCCACCCTGGCCCGGCAGTTCCACGCGGTCGACCGGCTGTCGTCGTTCTTCGACCTCGTCCAGCAGGACCCCGTCATCTCCCAGGTCAAGCTCATCGCCGAACCGTGGGACCTCGGCGACGGCGGCTACCAGGTCGGCAACTTCCCGCCGCTGTGGACCGAGTGGAACGGCAAGTACCGCGACACCGTGCGCGACTTCTGGCGGGGTGAGGGCGGCACCCTGGGAGAGTTCGCCTCCCGTCTGACCGGCTCCTCCGACCTCTACCAGAGCGACGGCCGCCGCCCCTACGCTTCGGTCAACTTCGTCACCGCGCACGACGGGTTCACCCTGCGCGACCTGGTCTCGTACAACGGCAAGCACAACGAGGCCAACGGCGAGGACAACCGGGACGGCGAGAACCACAACCGCTCCTGGAACTGCGGAGCCGAAGGGCCCACCCGGGACCGCGATGTCCTCGCCCTGCGCGCCCGGCAACAGCGCAACCTCCTCGCCACACTGCTGCTCTCCCAGGGCGTACCCATGCTGCTGCACGGTGACGAACTCGGCCGCACCCAGCAGGGCAACAACAACGCCTACTGCCAGGACGGGGAACTCACCTGGATCGACTGGCCGGACGTCGCCGACGGCAGTGAGCTGCTCGATTTCACGCGCAGGCTCATCGCCCTGCGCCGTGACCACCCCGTCTTCCGCCGACGACGGTTCTTCAAGGGCTGGGTGGCGCACGAAGCCGGTGCCGACGCCAAGGACATCACCTGGTTCACCCCCGCCGGACGCGAGATGACCGACACCGACTGGGACACCGGCTTCGCCAGGTCACTGATGGTCCACCTGAACGGGAAAGCGATCACGGAACCCGACCTGCGCGGCCTGCCGGTCGAGGACGACTCCTTCCTCCTGCTCTTCAACGCGCACAGTCAGGCCCTCACCTTCACCCTCCCCGAGGAGACGGGCCGGTGGTGGGCGGTGGAGGTCGACACGGCCATCCCCTACACCGAGTACCGGACGCTGATCAAGGGCGGCAGCGAGGTCGAGGTCGAAGCCCGCGCCATGCTCGTGCTGCGCGGCCACCAGGACGGCTGACCCCCCGTCGGCCCCGGCCGCCGGAACGAACGCTCGGCGTCTTCGCGAGCCGTCAGGTGTTCTCCGGCCATGTCGGACGGCGGGCGAAGTGCGCCCACGCGGCCACGACCATGAGCGCGGCGACAAGGCCGCCGAGCCTCATGACCGTGGACGGGGAAGTCCGGTCCACGATGACACCACCGGCCACCGCGCCGAGTGAGATCGTCGCTTGGAAGGAAGCGGTGAACAGCACCGACGCCGCCTCCGGCGCGTCGGGGGCCGCCTTGGCGAACCACGTCCGGGAGGAGACGGGGACGGCACCGTAGGCAACGCCCCAGACGATCAGCAGGGCGACGGCGCCGGTCTGCCAGCGCCCCAGGACCGGTAGCAGCAAGGTGACGGTCGCGATCATGCCGGCGGCGAGACCGAAGGTGGCCCGGGGGTGGCGGCTGACCACCGCTCCCCCCAGGAAGTTGCCGACGATTCCTGCGGCACCGTAGACCAGGAGGAAGACAGTGATCAGCTGCGAGCCGGCATGGGTGACCTGCTCCAGGAACGGAGTGACGTAGGTGTAGGTCCCGAAGTGCGCCAGCACGGCCAAGAAGGTCAGCAGCAGCGCGAAACGCGTGTTGACGCTCCTGAGCGTTCCGCGCAGCACACTCGGACGGGTCGTCCGGTCGGGCGGCAGCGGCGGCATGACCAGGAGCAGCATCGCCAGTACACCGACTGTGAGGGCGCCCATGACGACGAATGCCGTGCGCCAGCCGGCCGCGTCCCCGATGAACGTGCCGGCCGGTACACCGAGCACGGAGCCCAGCGGTACCGCGGAGAAGATCACCGAGGTGGCGCGGCCGACCGACGCCGCGGGCACCAGGCGCTCGGCCAATCCGGCACCGATCGACCAGAAGCCCCCGATGACGACGCCGACGACGACACGGGAGACCAGGACCAGCCAGTAGTCGGGCGCCGCGGCGGCCAGAAGGTTCGCCATGGCCAGCATGAGCATGAACACGCACAGCATCAGACGGCGGTCCATGCGTGCGGTCGCCACGGTGACCACGGGCGCGGAGACGGCCGCAAGAAACCCGGGCATGGTCATCATCAGCCCGGCCATCCCGTCGGAGACGGCGAAGCCGGAGCCGATCGTGGTGAGCAGGCCGATCGGCAGGATCTCGGTCGTGACGATCGAGAAGATCCCCAGCATGACCGAACTCACGGCCAGCCACCCGATCAGGGGAGACCGAGTCGGTGAGCCGGCTTCGTCGGAAGGGCGGGTTGCGGTGTTTGTCGAGGCCATGGGCTCCGTCCCGTGAAGGGCCTGTCGTTGCCTGAGCAGTTCAACAGGCCCCGCACAGTGAGGGCTGGCAGGTCCGCGACATCACTCTTGTGACGCGAGGGTGATGTCGCAGACCTGCTGAAGCGCTCTCCGACGCGGCTGCCCGGCAGGAGCTTTGACGAAGCGTCGCTGTACGCCGGTCACGAGGGTGGGCTCGTTCGGCGGGGAACGGCGGCGACGTGGGATCGTCGGTGAGCGCCGCCGGTGACTCCAGGGCGGTCACCGAGGGGCAGCGCGGACGGCCGGCAGCGCGGGCATCGCGCCGGCACACGGGGCGAGCAGGCACCGGGCGCAGTCCGGCCCGGCCGGTCCGGCGCCCGCGGCGACCACGTCCCGCGGCCTGGCCGCCCGACGCCCGCCGCGTCCCGGGCGGGACCGCCCGCGCCTCCCGCAGCGCCTCCGCCCGGTGCCGGCCGCCGCGTCGGCCACCGTGAGCCGGCCGCGCCCGCCGGCGAGAACCCGCCGCAGTCACCCGAATGCCCCGCACGCCCCGTGCATCCGGCCGTGCGGGCGGCACGGTGGAGAGGACGAGGAACGTGATCCGGTGAACCCGGCAGTGGAAAGAGGCGGTTCCCCTTGACACAGGAAACGACCGGGGCCGGGGGCGAAGCGGCCACCTGTCTCGTCACCGGCGCCAGCGGCTACATCGGCGGCCGGCTGGTGCCCGAACTGCTGGACGCCGGCCACCGGGTGCGCTGCCTGGTCCGGACCCCCCGCAAGCTGCGCGACCACCCGTGGGCGCACAGGGTGGAGATCGTCCAGGGAGACGTCACCGACGCGGACTCCGTGGCGCGAGCCATGGCGGGCGTGGACGTGGCCTACTACCTGGTGCACGCGCTCGGCACGGGCCGCGACTTCGAGCGCGCCGACCGGCAGGCGGCCCGCGTGTTCGGCGAGCAGGCGCGCGCGGCCGGTGTGCGCCGCCTGGTCTACCTCGGCGGGCTGACCCCGCCCGGCGTTCCCGAGCACGACCTGTCCCCGCACTTGCGCTCCCGCGCCGAGGTCGGCCGGATCCTGCTCGACTCGGGCGTACCGACGGCCGTGCTGCGTGCCGCGGTCATCATCGGCTCCGGATCGGCGAGTTTCGAGATGCTGCGCTATCTCACCGAGCGGCTGCCGGTGATGGTCACCCCGCGCTGGGTCCACACCCGCATCCAGCCGATCGCCGTGCGGGACGTCCTGCGCATCCTGGTGGGCTGCGCCCGCCTGCCCGCCGATGTCAGCCGGAGCTTCGACATCGGCGGCCCCGAGGTGCTCACCTATCTGGCGATGATGCGGCGGTACGCCGCCGTGGCCGGACTGCGCCGCCGCCTGGTGGTACCGGTGCCGGTGCTCACGCCCGGCCTGTCCAGCCACTGGGTGGGCCTGGTCACCCCGGTCCCGGCCTCGATCGCGCGCCCGCTGACCGAGTCGCTGCGGCACGAGGTGGTGTGCCGCGAGAACGACATCGAACGGTACGTACCCACTCCACCCGGTCATCCTCTCGGATTCGACCAGGCCGTCTCCCTGGCGCTGCAACGGGTCCGCGAGGCCCAGGTCGCCACCCGCTGGTCGTCGGCGTCCGTGCCCGGCGCTCCCAGCGACCCCCTGCCGACCGACCCGGACTGGGCCGGTGGCAGCCTCTACACGGACGTGCGCGAGTGCGAGGCCCAGGTACCGGCCGAGGCGCTGTGGCAGGTCGTCGAGGGCATCGGCGGGGAGAACGGCTGGTACTCCTTCCCGCTGGCCTGGGCGGTGCGCGGCTGGCTGGACCGTCTCGTGGGCGGCGTGGGCCTGCGCCGGGGCAGGCGCGATGCCCGGCGGCTGCGGGTGGGGGACTCGCTGGACTTCTGGCGGGTGGAGGAGATCGAGCGCGGACGGCTGCTGCGACTGCGCGCCGAGATGCGGCTGCCGGGCCTGGCCTGGCTCGAGATGCGGGTGGAAGGCGACAGCGGCGGGCCGGCCCGCTACCGGCAGCGCGCCCTGTTCCACCCGCGCGGGCTCCTGGGACACCTGTACTGGTGGGCCGTCTCGCCGTTCCACGCGGTCGTCTTCGGCGGCATGGCCCGCAACATCGTCCGGGCCGCCGCCCGGACCAGGCAGCTGGCCGGCCGCGCCCCGAACGGCGATGCGTCCGGGACCGGGCCACGGGCTGCGGACGGGGCCGCTCGCACCGGTGGCCGCCGACCGCCGGAGGGGAGCTGAGACAGCCGCTTCGGACGGGTCTCCCGCACCCCCGCGCTATGGGTGTGTCCGTGAGACGTGAGAGGGTCTGACGCGTGAGTGAGACACCGTCGAACACCCTGCAATACCGCTTTGACGGGCCAGAAGAGGCTCCCGTCCTGATCCTGGGTCCCTCGCTGGGCACCACATGGCACATGTGGGACCGCCAGGTTCCGGAACTGGCCAAGCAGTGGCGGGTCTTCCGGTTCGACCTGCCCGGGCACGGCGGGGCGCCCGCCCATCCGGCCGGTTCGGCGGGCGAGCTGGCCGCGCGGCTGCTGGCGACCCTGGACGGGCTCGGCGTGCAGCGGTTCGGATACGCGGGCTGCGCGCTGGGCGGCGCCATCGGCATCGAGCTGGCCCTGCGCCACCCGGAGCGGCTGGCGTCGCTCGCGCTGGTCGCGGCCTCGCCCCGGTTCGGCACGGCCGACGAGTTCCGCCAGCGCGGGGTGATCGTCCGCACCAACGGGCTGGACCCGATCGCGCGGACCTCGCCCGAACGCTGGTTCACCGGCGGGTTCGCCGCGGCGCAGCCCGCGATCACCGAGTGGGCCGTGCAGATGGTGCGCACCACGGACCCCGGCTGCTACATCGCCGCCTGCGAGATCCTCGCCGCGTTCGACGTGCGGGCCGAGCTGGGGCGGGTGGGCGTGCCGACCCTGGTGCTGGTCGGCTCGGAGGACCAGGTCACCGGCCCGGCCGAGGCCCGCACCCTGGTCGCGGGCATCCCGGACGCCCGGCTGGCGGTCGTGCCCGGCGCCTCCCACCTGGTCCCCGTCGAGCAGCCGGCCGCCGTCACGGATCTGCTGGTCCACCACTTCTCCACGGCCTGGCAGCAGCCCTTCGACACGGGGCAGATCGCGCTGCCGGGGACGTCGGCCGCGCTGCCGGTGCAGGCCGTGCCGCCGCAGGCCCCCGCGCCGGTCGCCGAGATCGCCCCGGCCGCCGCCACGGCGCCGCCCGAGGACCGCCCCGACCGGTACGAGACCGGGCTGAAGATCCGGCGGGAGGTGCTGGGGGACGCGCACGTGGACCAGGAGCTGGCCGCGGCCGACCGGTTCTCCGGGGACTTCCAGGAGTTCGTCACCCGCTACGCCTGGGGCGAGGTCTGGGACCGGCCGGGCCTGGACCGCCGTACCCGCAGCTGCATCGCGCTCACCGCGCTGGCCGCCGGCGGCCATCTGGAGGATCTGGCCGCCCACACCCGCGCCGCCCTCCGCAACGGCCTCACGCCCGACGAGATCCGCGAGGTCCTCCTCCAGACCTCCCTCTACTGCGGCCTGCCCGCCGCCGCCGGCGCGTTCCGGGTCGCCCAGCGGGTCATCCAGGAGGAGACGACCCCCACCGAGTGAGACGCCCGGCGCCCCGGGCACCGCCTCCACCCCACGCGGGCGCGCACCCCGTCCGGCAGGATGGGGTGACATGAAGCTCACCAAGAAGTCCCATGCCTGTGTGCGGATCGACAAGGGCGGGCGCACGCTCGTCATCGACCCCGGCGGGTTCAGCGAACAGGACGCGGCGCTCGGGGCGGACGTCATCCTCGTCACGCACGAGCACGCCGACCACTTCGACGAGTTCCGGCTGCGGGCCGCGATGGAGGACAACCCGGCGGCGGAGATCTACACGCTGAAGTCGGTGGCGGAGCGGATCGCGGCGGCCTTCCCGGGGCGCGTGCACACCGTCGGCCACGGTGACGCCTTCAGCGCCGCGGGCTTCGACGTGCAGGTGCACGGAGAGCTGCACGCCGTGATCCACCCGGACATCCCGCGGATCACCAACGTGGGCTATCTGATCGACGGCGGCAAGGTCTTCCACCCCGGCGACGCCCTCACCGTGCCCGACCAGGCGGTGGAGACGCTGATGCTGCCCGTGATGGCGCCCTGGAGCAAGATCGCCGAGGTGATCGACTACGTCCGCGAGGTGCGCCCGCGGCGCGCCTACGACATCCACGACGCCCTCCTCACCGACCTGGCCCGGCCGATCTACGACCACCAGATCGGCGCCCTGGGCGGCGCCGACCACCAGCGGCTCAGCCCCGGGGCGTCGGCCGAACTGTGAGCGGGACCGGGTTGTCGTAGCCGCCAGGTAGGTTGTGAGACATGCGCATCGCCACCTGGAACGTGAACTCGATCACCGCCCGCCTCCCGCGCCTGCTGGCCTGGCTGGAGAGCAGCGGCACCGACGTGCTCTGCCTCCAGGAGGCCAAGGTCGCCGAGGAGCAGTTCCCCGTCGATCAGCTGCGGGAGCTGGGCTACGAGAGCGCGGTGCACGCCACCGGCCGGTGGAACGGCGTGGCGGTGCTCTCCCGCGTGGGCCTGGCGGACGTGGTCAAGGGACTGCCCGGCGACCCCGGCTACGACGGCGCGACCGAGCCCCGCGCCGTCTCCGCCACCTGCGGCCCGGTCCGCGTCTGGTCGGTGTACGTGCCCAACGGCCGCGAGGTCGGCCACCCGCACTACGCCTACAAGCTCCAGTGGTTCGAGGCCCTGCGCGCGGCCGTGCTCGGCGACGCGCAGGGCGGCCGCCCCTTCGCGGTCCTCGGCGACTACAACGTGGCGCCGACCGACGACGACGTGTACGACACCGCCGCCTTCGAGGGCGCCACCCACGTCACCCCGGCCGAGCGCGCCGCCCTCGCCTCCCTGCGCGAGGCCGGCCTGAACGACGTCGTCCCGCGCCCCCTCAAGTACGACCGGCCCTTCACCTACTGGGACTACCGCCAGCTCTGCTTCCCCAAGAACCGCGGCATGCGCATCGACCTGGTGTACGGCAACGCGCCCTTCGCCAAGGCCGTCAAGGACGCCTACGTGGACCGCGAGGAACGCAAGGGCAAGGGCGCCTCCGATCACGCGCCCGTGGTGGTCGACCTCGACCTCTGATGCCACGCTGGGTCCATGAACCTTCCGTTCCTGGGCCCCCGGCACAAGAAGCACGTCACCGCGGCGCTGCCCGCCGACCCCGAGTCGGTCGCCGCGCTGCTGTCCGAGTGCGAGCTGCTGCGCGCCCAGGCGGCCCGGGCCGGGGTGCGCCTGGACGACACCCCGGCCTCCCTGGAGGCCCTGGACCAGGTGGTCCCGCGCTGGCGCGACGACGCCGAGACGCTGCCCTGGCTGGGCAATGACGCGGGGCTGTACCTGGGCACCGTGCTGGTCCGCACCGTGCCCGGCGCCGCCTGGCGGATCCGCGCCGACGGCGAGCCCGTCCTGTGCCTCGCCTCCGGCCGCGAGGTGGAGGTGGTGGAGGCCGGGCGGCAGTGGGCCGTGACCGGAGTGCCCGAACTCTCCCAGCTCTACGGCGAGATCGCCGAGCCCTGAACCTCCCCAACAGGGGCTTAAATACGGCTAATGCCGGAATGGTGCGTGTCGTCCCTCGGTGCCCCGGCCGTCTGGATAGTTTGCGGCGACCACCACCACACGGCGGAGAGTGGAGTAGGGCTGCGTATGGCCGTCGATCCGTTGATCGAACCGACGAACGGCGACTGGAAGAAGGCGTACGAGGCAACGCGCACCGGGCGGTTCACCCGGTGCCCCGGGGGTTCCCGCCCGTTACCGGGGATTCCCTGACCATCCGCCACGCGGCCCCGGGGACGGCCCGAGGGCCGTTCTCCCATGCCGGGACTTCCGGTCCCCGAGGCCTCGACTACGATGGTGCGTTCCGCCCCGTGGTGAGGCAATCCCGCCGCACCGCACCAGGGAGGAAGGCACTGCCGCCGGGCGGGGTCCCCATGGTCCCCGCACCGTGAGAGGGGCGGCAGTTCACACGGGCCAGGCTCGTCCGGCGGCAGCCGGAGATCACTGCTCGCGCGGGCGAGGAGAAGGTCAGCTGCGCCGGACGAGTTGCGCTCGCCCACGAAGGGCCGGCGGCCCCCCGCCTCCCCGTGGACGGTCCGCTCCCGGAAAGACGGTCACGCCGTCACCCCGACGGGGCGTCACTCCGCCCCGGCCGGCTCCGGGTCCGGCGCCGGCGTCCGAGCCGCCCGGGTCACATCCGCCACCCGTTCCACCACGTCCGGGCCGTACGCCTGCGAGTTGAGCACCTTGAGCAGCAGTACGAAGGTGCCGTCGCCGTACCGGCGGGCCAACCGCTCGTGGTGGCGGGCGAGATAGCGCGTCGCGGCCTGGTTGGTGATCGCGCTCTGGCCGCAGAACAGGAACACCGGCCGGGCCTGGTCCTCGGCGGTGACCCGGGCGAGCAGCACGTACTCCGCGACGCCCCGCTCCCTGCGGTAGTGCTCGCCGCCGAGGTGGAACGTGCCCCGATCGGCAGCCGGTTCGGGCTCGGTGGTGATCCGCAGCCCCGGCAGCAGCGCCGACAGGTGGGCGGCGGTACGGCGGTTGGACGCCGGGCCGCCGACACAGAATTCGGCGCGCTCGCCGAAGCCCTGGCGGACCTCGTCCTGGGTGACCACGTCGGCGTGCGCCCCGCACTCCTTGATGAGCGCGGACAGCTCCAGCAGCGCGAACACGTCGAAGCGGTGGACCGCGGGTTCGGCGGCGGCCGGGTCACGGTTCACGACGAGCAGCGCCTCCGCGTTCTCCGGCAGCCCGAAGAAGGCCCGCTTGCGCCGGAGTTTGCGGCGCCACAGACAGGTACGGGCGAGCCAGCCCAGCGACGCCGAGATGCCGGTCGCCACCAGCCCGAGGACGATGTTGCGCACGTCGTCGTTCATGGCCGCGCATGCTAACGGTCCAGGGGAACGGGGGCGTACCGGCGTTCGAACTGTGACGGTCGTGTGGCGGGTGACCGAGGCGTACTGTCGATGGTGCGACAATCTGGTTACGCTGCGCGAACTGTCCCGACGGGAGGTACGGATGGGTCGTCCAGGCACGCGGAGACTGGCGGTTCTGGCGGTTTCGGCCGCCATGGTGACGGTGGGTGCCGCGGCGCCGCCCGGCCCGAAGACGAGCGGACCGGACGGCAAGACCCCCGTGGCCGTGGGCTACGGCGGTGCCGTGGCCAGCGTCGACAAGGACGCCACGGCCGCCGGCATCGAGGTACTCGAGCACGGCGGGAACGCCGTCGACGCGGCCGTCGCCACCGCCGCCGCTCTCGGCGTCACCGAGCCCTACTCGGCCGGTGTGGGCGGGGGCGGCTACTTCGTCTACTACGACGCCACAACGCGCACGGTACACACCATCGACGGCCGGGAGACCGCCCCGCTGTCCGCCGGCTCCGACCTGTTCCTGGAGAACGGCAAACCCCTCTCCTTCGACGACGCCGTCAGCAGCGGCCTCGCTGTCGGCACCCCGGGCACGCCCGCCACCTGGCAGACGGCCCTGGACCGGTGGGGCAGCAGGAAGCTCGCCTCGGTCCTCCGGCCCGCCGAGCGGCTCGCCCGCGACGGGTTCACCGTGGACGACACCTTCCGCTCCCAGACCGCCGCCAACGCGACCCGGTTCCGCTACTTCCCGGACACCGCCAAGCTGTTCCTGCCGGGCGGCGAACCGCCCGCCGTCGGTTCCACCTTCAAGAACCCGGACCTGGCCCGCACCTACGAGGAGCTGGCGACGAAGGGCACGGGCGCGATCTACCACGGCGGCATAGGCGACGACATCGTCAAGACGGTCGAACACCCGCGCGTGGACCCCGCCTCCGGCTGGAAGGCCCGTCCCGGCAAGCTGGCCGAGAAGGACCTCGCCGTCTACCGGGCCAAGGAGCAGGCGCCCACCAGGACGTCGTACCGCGGCCTGAACGTCTACTCCATCGCTCCGTCCTCCTCGGGCGGCACCACGGTCGGCGAGGCGCTCAACATCCTGGAGGGTTCCGACCTGTCCAGGATGAGCGAGGCGCAGTACCTGCACCACTTCATCGAGGCCAGCCGGATCGCCTTCGCCGACCGCGGACGCTGGGTCGGCGACCCCGCCTTCGAGAAGGTCCCCACCAGGCAGCTGCTGTCGCAGCGGTTCGCCGACTCGCGGGCCTGCCTCATCAAGGACGACGCGGTCCTGACCAGCCCGCTCGCCCCCGGCGACCCGTACCACCCCGCGCCGTGCGACAAGGGCGGCAAGGCGGCCCCGACGACGTACGAGGGCCAGAACACGACCCATCTGACGGTGGCCGACAAGTGGGGCAACGTCGTCTCGTACACCCTCACCATCGAGCAGACCGGCGGCAGCGCGATGACCGTGCCCGGCCGGGGCTTCCTGCTCAACAACGAGCTGACGGACTTCTCCTTCGCCCCGGCCGACCCGAACGTGCCCGACCCGAACCTGCCGGGCCCGGGCAAGCGGCCGCGCTCGTCCATCTCGCCGACCATCGTCCTGGACGGGCACAACCGGCCCGTGGTGGCGCTCGGTTCGCCGGGCGGCGCGACCATCATCACCACCGTCCTCCAGACCCTGACCGAGTTCCTCGACCGGCGGCTGCCGCTCGTCGACGCGATCGCCGCCCCCCGCGCCAGCCAGCGCAACGCGGCCCGGACGGAGCTCGAACCCGCCCTGTACGACAGCCCGTTGCGGGGGCAGCTGGAGGCCATCGGGCACCGATTCAGCCGCAACCCGGAGATCGGCGCCGCGACCGGCGTCCAGCGGCTGCCGGACGGCAGATGGCTGGCCGCCGCCGAGAAGGTCCGACGCGGCGGGGGCTCGGCGATGGTGGTGAGACCGGCGCCGTGACGCGCGTCCCGGGTGCCGGGGGCGAGCCGCCCGCGGCACCCGGGACCACTCAGCCCATCGGGTCGCGGGGTGGCGCGGGCCGGGCCTCGGGCGCGGCGGGCGCCGGCGGCTCGGACGTGCGGAAGTCCAGCCGCCCGTCCGCCACGTCCACGGTGACCCGGCCGCCCTCGGAGATCGTGCCGTTCAGCAGCAGCCGGGACAGCCGGTTGTCCACCTCGCGCTGGATGGTGCGGCGCAACGGGCGGGCGCCGTACTCCGGCTGGTAGCCCCGCTCGGCGAGCCAGTCGACGGCCGCGTCCGTGAACTCCACCGAGACGCCCTGGCCGTCCAGCAGCCGCCGGGTGCTCTCCAGCAGCAGGTCGGTGATCCGCCGCAGCTGCTCGCCGGTCAGCTGGCGGAAGACCACGATCTCGTCGATCCGGTTGAGGAACTCCGGCCGGAAGTGCTCGCGCAGCGGCCGCAGGATCTGCTCGCGCCGCGCCTCCTCGTCGGCCTCGGCGCCGCCCGGACCGAACCCGATCCCCGCGCCGCGCCGGGTGATCGCCTCGGAGCCCAGGTTGCTGGTCATCACGACGACCGTGTTGGTGAAGTCCACCGTGCGGCCCTGGGAGTCGGTCAGCCGGCCGTCGTCCAGCACCTGGAGCAGGATGTTGAAGACGTCCGGGTGCGCCTTCTCCACCTCGTCGAGCAGCAGCAGCGAGTACGGGTGCCGGCGCACCACCTCGGTGAGCTGACCGGCCTCCTCGTGCCCGACGTACCCGGGCGGGGCGCCGACCAGCCGGGAGACGGTGTGCCGCTCCTGGTACTCGCTCATGTCCAGGCGGACCATGCGGTCCTCGCTGCCGAACAGGGCCTCGGCGAGCGCGCGGGCCAGCTCGGTCTTGCCGACGCCGGTCGGGCCGAGGAAGAGGAAGCTGCCGATGGGCCGGCGGGGGCTGGCGAGCCCGGCGCGCGAGCGCAGCACCGCCTCGGCGACCACGGCGACGGCCTCCTCCTGGCCGACCACCCGCTGGTGCAGGTGCTCCTCCAGGCCGAGCAGCCGTTCCTTCTCCTCCTGGGTGAGGCGGCTGACCGGGATGCCGGTCTGCCGGGACACCACCTCGGCGATGGACTCGGCCGTCACCTCCAGCTGGCCCTCGTCGGCCTGCCCGTCGCCGCTGGTCTCGGTGATGCGCTGCTTCAGCTCCGCGATCCGGTCGCGCAGCCGCTTGGCCTCCTCGTAGTCCTCGTCGGCGACCGCCTGGTCCTTGTCCCGGACCAGCTGGTCCACCTCGCGCTCCATCGCCCGCACATCGGTGCCCTTGGTGCGGGCGCCGAGCCGGACCCGGGCGCCGGCCTGGTCGATCAGGTCGATCGCCTTGTCCGGCAGCCGCCGGTCGGTGAGGTACCGGTCGGACAGCTCCACGGCGGCGAGCAGCGCCTCGTCGGTGTAGCGGACCTGGTGATGGGCCTCGTAGCGGTCGCGCAGCCCGCGCAGGATCTCGATGGTGTCCTGCACGGTCGGCTCGGGCACCAGCACCGGCTGGAAGCGGCGGGCCAGCGCCGCGTCCTTCTCGATCCGGCGGAACTCCTCCAGGGTGGTGGCGCCCACGATGTGCAGCTCGCCCCGGGCGAGCGCGGGCTTGAGGATGTTGCCCGCGTCCATCGCGCCGCCCTCGCCGCCGGAGCCCGCGCCGACGACGGTGTGCAGCTCGTCGATGAACACGATCAGCCGGTCGGAGTTGGCGCGGATCTCCTCCACGATGTTGTTCAGGCGCTCCTCGAAGTCGCCCCGGTAGCGGGTGCCGGCCACCACCCCGGTGAGGTCCAGGGCGACGACCCGCCGACCGGCGAGCACGTCCGGCACGTCGCCGTCGGCGATCCGCTGCGCGAGGCCCTCCACGATGGCCGTCTTGCCGACGCCCGCGTCGCCGATCAGCACCGGGTTGTTCTTGCCGCGCCGGGACAGCACCTCGACGGTCTGCTCGATCTCGGTGTCCCGGCCGATCACCGGGTCGACCCGGCCCTGCCGGGCGAGGTCGGTCAGATCACGGCCGTACTTGTCCAGGGTGGGCGTGTTGGTGGGCCGCTGCCGCTCCACCCGGACCTGGCCGGTGCTCTCCGGGGGCTCCGGGGGCAGCGCGCCCGCCGGGAACCGGGCCGCGTGCAGGATGTGCCCGGCGGCCGAGTCCGGGTTCGAGGCCAGCGCGCTGAGCACGTGCTCGGGGCCGATGTACCCGGCACCGCTGGAGCGCGCCATGTCGTGCGCGTCCAGCAGGGCCCGCTTCACCGCGGGGGTCAGGGACAGGGAGGTCGGCGGCGGCACCTCGCCCGGCGGGTGCTGCACCGGGCCCGCCCGGTCGTCGATCTCGGTGGCGAGCGAGTCGGGGTCGGCACCGGCCCGGCTCAGCAGGCTGCGGGTGGGCTCGGTGGCCACGGCGGCGCGCAGCAGATGCTGGGTGTCAAGGTCCCGGCTGCCGTGCTCGGCGGCGTACTGGGCGGCTCCTCTGACCAGCTCCCGCGCAGGCTGGCTGAGCAGCCGGCCGATGTCGATGTGGCGCGGGCCGGGGGCTCCGCCGGCGGCGCCGCTGAAGAAGCGGGCGAGGAATTCGCCGAAGGGGTCAGGAGGGTAGCCGTTGGTCATGGCGATGCTTTCCTTCGCTGACGGTGGCTCCGCCGGGTAACCGGGGTGGGGGGTGCTCATGCCCACGATGGCATGAAGTCCTGGGGCGGGCATGTTCGCCCGGACGCCCGGAAGCGGCCCCCGGGCGGCACCGCGGCCCCGCGCTCGTACGGCGGTCCCGCACTCCGGCCCGCGTGCCGCGCGGCGTGGTGACCACTCCTGCCGCCCGCCGCGAAGGGCGGGTGCGCCGTGGCCGGGCCGGACCTCCGGCGCGCTGTCGCGGCCGTGGGCTGTGGGCTTCGCCGGCGGTACCGAACCGCCCCGCCGGTATGTCAAGGGGGACAGGCGGTATACGGGGAACAGACGGCGGCGGGCACAATGGACGCATGGTGCGCACCCCTCTCACCCCCGAAGAACGCGACCGCGGCGAGCGGCTCGGGCGGCTGCTGCGTGCCGCCCGTGGCGACCGGAGCATGGTCGAGGTCGCCGCCGCGGCGGGCGTCTCGGCCGAGACGCTGCGGAAGATCGAGACGGGGCGGGCGCCGACCCCCGCGTTCTTCACCGTGGCCGCCGTGGCCGCGGTGCTCGGCCTGTCCATGGACGACCTGGCCGCACACTGCGTCCTGGCCGCCGCCTGAGGGGCGCGCGCCCGCTCACCCACAGGAGTGCGAAACAGGATCGACTCCGCGGCTTGACGGCAATGGTCTTGGCAAGGGGCGCCAAGAGGCTTACGTTCGTGCCTCTACGGCCTGCTCTACGGGCGTAGAGGCTCTGACGTCGTGTCGAAGGAGCAGCTCATGGCCAACGTCGTCCGCGCCGCTCTGGTCCAGGCCACCTGGACCGGCGACACCGAGTCCATGGTGGCGAAACACGAGGAGCACGCCCGCGAGGCGGCCCGCCGGGGCGCGGGGATCATCGGGTTCCAGGAGGTCTTCAACGCCCCCTACTTCTGCCAGGTCCAGGAGCCGGAGCACTACCGCTGGGCCGAGCCGGTGCCGGACGGCCCCACCGTCACCCGGATGGCGCAGCTCGCGCGCGAGACCGGCATGGTGATCGTCGCCCCGGTGTTCGAGGTCGAGCAGTCCGGCTTCTACTACAACACCGCCGCCGTGATCGACGCGGACGGCACCTACCTCGGCAAGTACCGCAAGCACCACATCCCCCAGCTCAAGGGCTTCTGGGAGAAGTACTACTTCAAACCCGGCAACCTGGGCTGGCCGGTCTTCGACACCGCCGTCGGCAAGGTCGGCGTGTACATCTGCTACGACCGCCACTTCCCGGAGGGCTGGCGACAACTGGGCCTCGCCGGAGCCCAGTTGGTATACAACCCGTCGGCCACCCACCGGAGCCTGTCCAGCCACCTGTGGCAGCTGGAGCAGCCCGCCGCGGCCGTCGCCAACGAGTACTTCATCGCCGCCATCAACCGGGTCGGCCGCGAGGAGTACGGCGACAACGACTTCTACGGGACCTCCTACTTCGTGGACCCGCGCGGCCGGTTCGTCGGCGACACCGCGGGCGACAAGGCCGACGAACTCCTCGTCCGCGACCTCGACTTCGGTCTGATCGACGACGTGCGGCAGCAGTGGGCCTTCTACCGCGACCGCCGTCCCGACGCCTACGAAGGGCTGGTGCAGCCGTGAGCGACCTCTACTCCCGTCACCGCAGGGTCATGCCCGACTGGCTCGCCCTCTACTACGACGACCCCATCGAGATCACGCACGGCGAGGGCCGTCACGTCTGGGACTCCGACGGCCGCCGCTACCTGGACTTCTTCGGCGGCATCCTCACCACCATGACCGCGCACGCGCTGCCCGAGGTGACCAAGGCGGTCAGCGAGCAGGCCGGGCGCATCGTGCACTCCTCGACGCTCTACCTCAACCGGCCGATGGTCGAACTCGCCGAGCGCGTCGCCCAGGTGAGCGGCATCCCGGACGCCCGCGTCTTCTTCACCACCTCCGGCACCGAGGCCAACGACGCCGCCCTGCTGCTCGCCACGACCTACCGGCGCAGCAACACCGTCCTCGCCATGCGCAACAGCTACCACGGCCGTTCCTTCTCCACCGTCGGCATCACCGGCAACCGCACCTGGTCGCCGACCTCCCTGTCGCCGCTGCAGACCCTGTACGTGCACGGCGGCGTCCGCACCCGGGGCCCCTTCGCCCACCTGGACGACCGCGCCTTCATCGACGCGTGCGTGGCCGACCTGAAGGACGTCCTCGGGCACACCCGCCCGCCCGCCGCGCTGATCGCGGAACCCGTCCAGGGCGTCGGCGGATTCACCTCGCCGCCCGACGGGCTGTACGCGGCATTCCGTGAACTGCTGCGCGCGCACGGCATCCTGTGGATCTCCGACGAGGTGCAGACCGGCTGGGGCCGCACCGGAGACCACTTCTGGGGCTGGCAGGCCCACGGCCGCAGCGGCCCGCCCGACATCGTCACCTTCGCCAAGGGCATCGGCAACGGCATGTCCATCGGCGGTGTCATCGCCCGCCCCGAGATCATGAACTGCCTGGACGCCAACAGCATCTCCACCTTCGGCGGCACCCAGATCACCATGGCCGCCGGCCTCGCCAACCTCACCTACCTCCTCGAACACGACCTCCAGGGCAACGCCCGCCGGGTCGGCGGCCTGCTCATCGAGCGGCTGCGGGCCGTCGCCGCCCAGCTGCCCGGGGTGCGCGAGGTCCGCGGGCGCGGACTGATGATCGGCGTCGAGCTGGTGAAGCCGGGCACCGACGAGGCCGACCCGCAGGCGGCCGCCGCCGTCCTGGAGGCGGCTCGCGCCGGGGGACTGCTCATCGGCAAGGGCGGCGGCCACGACACCAGCGCCCTGCGTATCGCCCCGCCGCTGTCGCTGACCGTCGCCGAGGCCGAGGAGGGCGCCGCCATCCTCGAAAGCGCGCTGCGGAGCGCGTACTGACACCGAGGGGAACACCCGGCACCGCCGAGCACCAAGGGGAGACGGCCATGACCACGACCTGGGGACCCGGACCCGCCGCCCCGCCGGAGCCCGCCCTGTCCGTCCGCCAGGTGCTGACCCTGGAGCGGGTCCTGGCCGGCCGGCCCGAGGTGGTGGCGGGTGCCGGCGGCCTGGACCGGCCGGTGCGCTGGGTGCACGTGGCCGAGGCCGCCGACGTGGGCGTGATGCTCAGCGGCGGCGAGATGGTGCTCACCACCGGGGTGCTGCTGGCCGGCGACGAGGCCAAGCAGGCCGAGTACATCCGCTCCCTGCACCGCGCCGAGGCGGCCGCCGTGGTCCTCGGTCTCGGCCGGGCCTTCCCCACGCCGCCCGAGGTGATGCGCCGCGCCGCCGAACGCTGCGGGCTGCCCCTGGTCGTCCTGCACCGCCCCTTCCCCTTCGCCGAGCTGACCGAGGAGGTCCAGTCCCGGCTGCTGCGGCGCAAGTTCGCCGCCGTCAGCCTCTCCGAGACGGTCCGCACCGACCTCACCGCGCTGATCACGGCCGGCGCCCCGCTGCAACGGCTGCTGGACGAGGTCGCCCGGCACGGCGGCTGCCCGGTCGTCGTCACCAACCTCGCCCACCGCGTCCTCGCCACGGCCGGGGAGCGGTCCGCGGTGGACGACGTGCTGCGCGACTGGGAGCGCATCGCCCGGCAGACCGGTGGCGCCGGTGACGAGTGGATCCGCGCCGAACTCGGCGGGCGCGGCGAGCGCTGGGGCCGGCTGCTGCTGTGCGGCTACCGGGGCGATGCGGCCACCGGGCGGCTGCTCGCCGACCGCGCCGCCGAGGCCCTGGTCCTGCACCGCATGCTCGGCGGCGGCTCCGCGCACAGCTGGGAGGAGCAGTCCGCGCAGAGCCTGCTCACCGACCTCGTCTCCGGCGTCGTACCGGCGCGGCAACTGCTGCCACGGGCCCGCGCGGCCGGGCTGCCGGTCAATCTGCGCACCTTCGTGCCGCTCGTCGTCCCCGACGCCGAACCCGCCGTGCTCGACCGCATGCTGCGGGTGCTGGGCCTGGCCGGGCTGGCCGGCGAGCTGTCCGACGGGGTCACCGCCGTGCTGCTCAGCCTGCCCCGCGACCGGCCCGCCGAGACCCTGCTCACGCTCTTCGCGGCCCGGCTGCGCGAGGGGACCGGGCGACCGGACGCCGTGGTCGCCGCCGCGGACCCGCGCACCCTCTGGGACGAGGTGCCCGCCGGACTGCGCGAGGCCCGGCACGTGGCCGAGGCCGTCGCCGGTTCCGCCGCCGCCCTCGGCCTGCCGGCCGTGGTCCGCCTCAAGGACGTCCATCTGCGGGGCCTGGTCCGGCTGTTGCGCGACGACCCGCATGTGCAGTCCTTCGCCGAACGGGAGCTGGACGGACTGCTGTGCACGGCCGAGCCCGAACTGCTCGGCGTGCTGCGCACCTATCTCGCCACCGGCCGCAACAAGTCCCGCACCGCCCGGCTCCACCATGTCTCCCGGCCCGCGCTCTACCGCCGCCTGGAGGCCATACAGGACCGCCTCGGCGTCGACCTCGACGACTTCGAGCAGGCCGCCTCGGTGCACATCGCGCTTCTCGCGCATGACGCGCAACAACGCTGACACCTGAGATCACCTGGGAAAACGGCGGTGAAACATGGGCCCACGAAGACATGACACGGTGGCACGCCGACCGCCCGCGGACGTGACACGCTGCCCGTCGAACCGCGCCCGGCCGCTTCCTAGGCTCACCGGACACCCACCGAACGGAGGCTTCGATGAGCCGAGTGATCCGAGCCGCCCTCTTCCAGGCCGCCTGGACCGGCGACAAGGAGTCCATGATCCAGGTGCACGAGCAGGCCGTCCGCGACGCGGCCGCCCAGGGCGCCCAAGTCCTCTGCTTCCAGGAGCTGTTCTACGGCCCCTACTTCTGCCAGGTGCAGGACAAGGCGTTCTACGACTACGCCGAACGGATTCCCGACGGCCCGACCGTGCGGCGCTTCCAGTCCCTCGCCCGCGCCCTCGGCATCGTGCTGATCCTGCCGATGTACGAGGAGGAACAGCCGGGCGTCCTCTACAACACCGCGGCGGTGATCGACGCGGACGGCACGTACCTCGGCAAGTACCGCAAGACGCACATCCCCCAGGTGCGGGGGTTCTGGGAGAAGTTCTACTTCCGCCCGGGCAACAGCGGCTGGCCCGTCTTCGACACCGCCGTCGGCCGGATCGGCGTCTACATCTGCTACGACCGCCACTTCCCCGAGGGCTGGCGGGCCCTCGGCCTCGCCGGCGCCGAGATCGTCTTCAACCCCTCGGCCACCTCCCGGGGCCTGTCCCGCTACCTGTGGCAGCTGGAGCAGCCCGCGGCGGCCGTCGCCAACGAGTACTTCGTCGGCGCCATCAACCGGGTCGGCGTGGAGGACCTCGGCGACAACGACTTCTACGGCACCACGTACTTCGTGGACCCCGAGGCCCAGTACGTCGGCGAGGTCGCGGGCGACAAGGAGAACGAACTCGTCGTACGCGACCTGGACCTCGCCAAACTCCGCGAGGTCCGCGACCGCTGGCAGTTCTACCGGGACCGGGCGCCGGGCGCGTACACGCCGTTGACCGCGCCGTGACCGAAGCCGAGTGACCCAAGGAGCAGCATGAGCAGCCGTACCGTCATCCGCGGTGGTCTCGTCGTCACCGCGTCGGACGAGATCCACGCCGACGTCCTCGTCGAGGACGGCCGGATCGCCGCCCTGGCGGCGTCCGGCACCCCCGCTGCCGCCGCGTTCACCGCCGACCGCACCATCGACGCCACCGGGAAGTACGTCATCCCCGGCGGCGTCGACGGCCACACCCACATGGAGATGCCGTTCGGCGGCACCTACGCCTCCGACACCTTCGAGACCGGCACCCGCGCCGCCGCCTGGGGCGGCACGACCACGATCGTGGACTTCGCCATCCAGAGCGTCGGCCACTCCCTGCGCGAGGGCCTGGACGCCTGGCACGCCAAGGCCGAGGGCAACTGCGCGATCGACTACGCCTTCCACATGATCGTCTCCGATGTGCGCGAGGAGACGCTCAAGGAGATGGACCTCCTGGTCGAGGAGGGCGTGACCTCCTTCAAGCAGTTCATGGCCTATCCGGGGGTCTTCTACTCCGACGACGGCCAGATCCTGCGCGCCATGCAGCGGGCCGCCGGCAACGGCGGGCTGATCATGATGCACGCCGAGAACGGCATCGCCATCGACGTCCTCGTGGAACAGGCCCTCGCCCGCGGCGAGACCGACCCGCGCCACCACGGCGAGGTCCGCAAGGCACTGCTGGAGGCCGAGGCCACCCACCGCGCCATCCGGCTCGCCCAGGTCGCCGGCGCGCCGCTGTACGTCGTCCACGTCTCGGCGGCGGAGGCGCTCGCCGAGCTGGCGCGGGCCCGGGACGACGGTCTGAACGTGTTCGGCGAGACCTGCCCGCAGTACCTGTTCCTGTCCACCGACAACCTCGCCGAGCCCGGCTTCGAGGGCGCCAAGTACGTGTGCTCGACGCCGCTGCGGCCCAGGGAGCACCAGGCGGCGCTGTGGCGGGGCCTGCGCACCAACGACCTCCAGGTGGTCTCCACCGACCACTGCCCGTTCTGCTTCACCGGCCAGAAGGAGCTGGGCCGCGGCGACTTCTCCAAGATCCCCAACGGCATGCCCGGCGTGGAGAACCGCATGGACCTGCTCCACCAGGCCGTCGTCGAGGGGCGCATCTCCCGCCGCCGCTGGATCGAGATCGCCTGCGCCACCCCGGCGCGGATGTTCGGCCTCTACCCGAAGAAGGGCACCATCGCCCCGGGCGCCGACGCCGACGTGGTGATCTACGACCCGCACGCCGAGCAGGTCATGTCCGCCGAGACCCACCACATGAACGTCGACTACTCGGCGTACGAGGGCAAGCGGACCACCGGCCGGGTGGAGACCGTCCTCTCGCGCGGCGTACCGGTCATCGACCAGCGGGAGTACACCGGGCACGCCGGACACGGCGTCTACACCCCGCGCTCCACCTGTCAGTACCTCAACTAGGAGTGGCGCCCATGGACTTCGGACTCGTCCTGCAGACCGACCCGCCGGCCTCCCGCGTCATCGACCTCATGCAACGGGCCGAGCAGAACGGCTTCACCCACGGCTGGACCTTCGACTCCGCCGTGCTGTGGCAGGAGCCGTTCGTGATCTACAGCCAGATCCTCGCCCGGACACGGAACCTGACGGTCGGGCCGATGGTCACCAACCCGTCCACCCGCACCCCGGAGGTCACCGCCTCCACCTTCGCCACCCTCAACGACATGTTCGGCAACCGCACCGTCTGCGGCATCGGCCGCGGCGACTCCGCGATGCGGGTGGCGGGCCGCCGGCCCAACACCCTCGCGCGGATCAGCGAGGCCATGAAGGTGATCCGCGCCCTCGGCCGCGGCGACGCTGCCGACCTCGGCGGCGGCACGACCGTGAAGTTCCCCTGGGTCCGGCCGGGCGCCCGGCTCCCCGTCTGGATGGCCGCGTACGGCCCCAAGGCGCTGAAGATGACCGGTGAGGAGGCCGACGGGTTCATCCTCCAGCTGGCCGACCTCTACCTCACCGAGTACATGGTGAAGGCCGTCAAGGACGCGGCCCGGGCGGCCGGGCGCGACCCCGCCGAGGTCAGCATCTGCGTTGCGGCCCCGGCGTACGTCACCGCCGACGACTCGCCGGAGGCCCTCGCCCACGCCCGCGCGCAGTGCCGCTGGTTCGGCGGCATGGTCGGCAACCACGTGGCCGACCTGGTCGGCAAGTACGGCGAGCACTCCGCCGAGGTGCCTGGCGAACTCACCGACTACATCAAGGCCCGGCAGGGCTACGACTACGCCCACCACGGGCGCAGTGGCAACCCGGACACCGAGTTCGTGCCCGACGAGATCGTGGACCGGTTCTGTCTGATCGGCCCGGCCGAACGGCACATCGAGAAGCTGAACGCCCTGCGCGCCCTCGGTGTCGACCAGTTCGCGCTGTACGACATGCACGACGCGCAGGAGGCCACCATCGACGCCTACGGCACGAAGGTGATCCCGGCCGTCAACTACTGAGCCTCCGACCCCCGTTCCTCCCTCCCGCCGATCCCCTCGGGGTCCGCCCCAACCCCCCACCCCTGGTCACCCCTCCCCGCCTCCCCGCGGGGAGGGGCTGGTGCCCGCACGGCCTCCACCGACCCACCTCGTTTCCGATTGGGGCCTGCCCATGACCGACACCGCTCCCGCCGGCATACCACCGTCGGCCCAAGTCACCCTTCCCGACGGCCGGGTGGAGATCGCCCCCGGCGCTCCGCAGCCCAGCGGCCGCTACGCCAACGAGGACCTGCTGCCGGTCCCGGTGGGCCGGCGGACGTGGACCACGTACAACTTCTCGGCGCTGTGGGTCGGCATGGCCCACAACACGGCCTCCTGGACGCTGGCCTCCGGTCTGATCGCCGTCGGCATGGACTGGAAGCAGGCGGTGTTCACCATCGCCGCCGCCAATCTGATCGTGCTGGTCCCGATGCTGCTGACCGGGCACGCGGGACCCAAGTACGGCATCCCCTTCCCCGTCTTCGCCCGCGCCTCCTTCGGGGTGCGCGGCGCCAACCTGCCCGCCGTCGTACGGGCGTTGGTGGCCTGCGGCTGGTTCGGCATCCAGACGTGGATCGGCGGGGAGGCCATCTACTTCCTCGCCGGGAAACTGATCGGCGGCGGCTGGTCCAACGCGGCGCACATCGGCGGACACGCCTGGACCATGTGGCTGTCGTTCGCGGTCTTCTGGGCGCTGCAAGTGGCCATCATTCACCGGGGGATGGAGACCATCCGCCGTTTCGAGAACTGGGCCGCGCCGTTCGTGCTGGTCGGCGCGTTCGTGATGCTGTGGTGGATGGCGAGCAGGGCGGGCGGTGTCGGCCCGCTGTTCGACCAGCCCTCCACGCTGAGCTGGGGCGGATCGTTCTGGAAGCTGTTCTGGCCGTCCCTGATGGGCATGATCGGGTTCTGGTCCACCCTGTCCCTGAACATCCCGGACTTCACCCGCTACGGCCGAAGCCAGCGCGCCCAGACCTGGGGCCAGGCGCTCGGCCTGCCCACCACCATGACCCTCTTCGCCTTCCTCTCCGTCCTGGTCACCTCCGGCTCCCAGGCGGTCTACGGCAAGCCCGTGTGGGACCCGGTGCAGCTGGCCGCGAAGACCGACAACCCGGTCGGCCTGCTCTACGCCCTGGTCACCGTCCTGGTGGCGACCCTCTCGGTGAACATCGCGGCCAACCTGGTCTCGCCGGCCTTCGACTTCTCCAACGTGGCGCCGCGGAAGGTGAGTTTCCGCGCCGGGGCGCTGATCACCGCGGTCCTCGCGGTGCTGATCTGCCCCTGGAAGCTCTACTCCGACCCGCAGGGCTACATCTTCACCTGGCTCGGCCTGGTCGGCGGGCTGCTCGGCACCGTCGCCGGCATCCTCGTCGCCGACTACTGGTTGCTGCGCCGCACCCGGCTGGACCTCGCCGACCTGTACCGCGCCGGCGGCCGCTACTGGTACGCGGGCGGCTGGAACTGGCGGGCGGTCGCCGCCTTCCTGGCCGGCGGTGTCCTCGCGATCGGCGGCGCCCGTCTGGAGCCGCTGTTCGACGGCCGTCCGATCCCCGCCCTCGCCCCGCTCGCCGACTACGGCTGGGCGGTCGGCCTGGGCACGTCGCTGGTGCTGTACCTGGCCCTGTCCCTGACGACCGGCGTCCGGCGGCGCACCACGGTCTGATCCCGCCGGGGGGCGTCCTGGTCCGCGCGGGCTAGGACGCCCCGCCCCCGAGCGCCGCCACGGCGGCCCGCGCCGCCTTGATGGCACCGGTGTTGATCTCGTCCGTCCCCGGTGCCTTCTTGGTGTCGAAGTCGCTGCCGCTGTACGTCACCACCACCAGGGCGTTGGAGACGCGGGCCATCACCACGCCCTCGCGGGTCTGCTGCTTGTCCTCGGTGCTGAGGTTCACGACCGAGTACGCGCTGTCCCCGAGCCCCGGCACTGAGCCGCCGCCGCTCTTCTTGCCCACCTGCTGCTGGTACTGCCGGGTGGCCTCCTGCACCGACTCGCCGATCTCGTACGACACGTCGAGCCAGCGGTAGCTGTAGCCGTGCAGGGCGTTCCAGGAACAGGTGCGGCGCAGCGTGGGATCGGTCGAGGGAATCTCCTTGCCGCCCGTCTTCGCCCCGGGCACCAGGGACTTGACCGTCGACGTGGGCACGGCGGAGCAGGGGGCGGGCGAGGTGGAGTACGCCTTCGCCCTCGCACTGGCGGAGGGCGCGGGCGCGGACGGCCCCCCGGACGCCTTGGAATCCGCCGGGTGTCCCGCGGCGGCGGACGGCGCGGCCGGAGCGGAGGACAGCGCCCACCCGGCACAGGCGAGGACCACGACCGGGGTCAGCCGGGCGGTGAGGGCGAGCGGCAGAGGCAGAGAACGCACGGCGCACATCTCGTTGAGAAGGGGGGTACGAGGACGACAGTGTCACACGGCTGCCCGTGTGGTGGAAGCGCGAACTCGCTGGGTGTCCACGCGATCACGCCGACGCGCTCACGACGTACCGCGGCCCCCGGTCCGGGGCGTCGTGAGCGCCTGGATCAGCGGCCCGTGGGGTGCGTCTCCAGCCAGCGGCGGGCACCCACCTCACGGGGTGATTCACGGACGGCGAAGAGCGCGGCCACCGCGCCGACGCACCACGCGACGATCGGAGGCAGCACCGGCGCCGCGACGAGGAGCGGAATGAGACCGGCCCGCGACCAGTAGACGGCACGGCGGGACTCCGCACGCCGGGTCACGCGGATCTCGTCGGGTGACGGCGGGTCCTCGAACATCCGGCGCAGTCTGCGGCGTTGGCTGACCCAGCCCCAGACGACGGTCACGAAGGAAGCGGCGATCTGCACGATGTCCCAGACATGGCGCGCACGAGGCGGAAGCCAGGTGCGCGGGGCACCCGAGTACAGCGCGAGCGCGGCGAAGCAGAAGAACGCCATGACGACGACCCACAACAGGGCGTTGACCGTACGGCGCAGCCAGTAGCGCGGCCCACGTGCGTACCAGGTGGTGCCGAGTCCTGGCAGCGAGGGGATCCGGACGGGTGCCGAGGACGCCGCGGCCTTAGAAGATGCTCTTGATGCCATGCCACACATCGTCTTTCAGTCGTACGAAGTCGCCGCCGGTCTTGGACAGCACGTGTCCCGAGCCTGTCAGCAGACCGCCGACCACACCGTGGTCGTGGATGTCCTCGCTCCAGTGCTCGTGGAAGGAGTGGTCGATGATGCCGGTCGCGCCGATGACCACGACACCGCCCACCCCGGCCACCACCGCGGTGGGCACCTCGACGGGCGCGGCGGCCACCAGGCCCGCGGTGACGGCCGTGCCCGCCACCAGACCGCCGACGTTGGCGCCGCCGTCCACGGCGATCGACTTCTGCCACGACCAGCCCTTGTCGTGGTCGTCGGACGCCTCCAGCACACCGCACGCACCGGCCGCGGCGACGTCCAGCACCGGGATCTCCTTCAGGAAGTCCGGCACCGTCTCCAGGCTCTTGCCCGCGCGCAGCAGCTCCGCCGCGTCGGCCACCTTCACGTTGAGCGCGCGGTCGTAGGGCAGCTTGGTGCTGCCGTTCTCGGCGCGCGCGATCGCGTCCTCGAGGTCGTCGACCTTGGTCAGCGCGTCCTTGTACGCGCTCTTGGCGGGCAGGTCCTTGGGCAGCGCCTTGCCCGCCTTCTGGTACGCCTTGCGCTCCGCGCGCAGCTCCTTCTTGGCGTCGTGCGCCGCCTGCTTGGCGTCGTCGAGCTTCTCGCGGGCCTTCGCGCCGCCGGCCCGGGCGTCCTCGGCGTCGTACGCGTACAGGCCGCGCAGGTAGTCCGCGATGGTGGTCTTGTCCCCGGTGGACACCGAGCCGTCCTTGGACGTCACCTTGTCGTACAGGTCCGACAGCTTCTGCGCCGCGTCCAGACGCGCGTGCTGGGCGGTGTGCAGGATCCCGTCGCGCACCTTGGCGTACTCGTTCATCGCCGAGATGGCCTTCTGGTCGTCCGCGCTCGGCGGGTTCGCCGTCATGATCGGCACTGGCGCGCCCTTGGGGTCCGTCGACACGCCCTTGCCCGCGGCGACGTGCTCCGCGTTCTGCAGCGACGTCTCGCAGGTCGACAACGCGTCGGCGAGGTCGCCCAGGATGCCGCCCACCTCGGACACCAGCTCGGCGAAGGCGCCGGCCGTGAACTCGTCCTCGGACCACACGCCGCGGAACGTCTTCGCCGCCTCGCCCTTCCAACTGGCGTCGTCCGCCAGTTTGTCGACGGCCTTGCTCAGCACCTTCACCACGCCGTCGAGTTTGTCCTTGGCGTTCTTGTAGGTGGTCGCCATCGTGTGCAGGCCACCGATGTCGCCGCCGACCCAGCTGTCACCCATCAGTCCAGGCCCTCCGTCAGGTCCTCGAAGACACCGTGGATGTCCACGTCGTGCCGGTGGAAGGAGTCGCGCGCGTACGCGGCCTTGTCGCCGCGGTCGTCCAGGTGGTCGGCGAGCCCGATGTGCAGCGCGATGATGAGGTTCGCGACCTCCTTGATCGCGGCGTCCAGCGCGGGATCGCCGCCGCTGACGATGGGCGGTGACACGTCCGGGGCGAGCTTCCGGTAGTCCCCGGCCTGGTCGTGGAAGGTCTTCGCCAGGGTGGAGAGGTCGTCGTAGATGACCTTGAAGTCGGCCGTCACCGGCGCACCTCCCGCGCGAGGGCGGCCAGGTCCGCGGGCCGCCAGTTGGGCTCCTGGGGTGCGACCCGCGGGTCGAGGAGGACGGTGACGCCCTGCTCGTCCATGCTCTCGGCCAGCGGGCCGAGCGAACCGGCCACCCACGGCTGGGCCTCGCCGAGTGCCGCCGCCAGCTTCGCCGGAGTGGTGAAGGCGAAGGCGACCGTGCCGTGGGACGGGTGCGCGAACAGCTCGATCATGATGAACGGGACCCGGGCGGGGCGGCCCTTGGTGCCCGTCCCGAGGACGGAGCGCGGATGCGCCGGCACGCACACCGGGGTCTGGTACGGCGGCACGCCCGGCTTGGGGCCGGGCCGGTCGTCGCCGGCCGGGGGCGGGGGAGGGGCGGACTCGGCGAGGTCCAGCAGCCGGGAGCGGCGCGGTCGCGGAGCCTGCTGCGCCAGGTCGGCTTCCGGCGGCTCCGGTTCCGTCCCCACGAAATCGAGCAGGCGTGAACGTATCCGCGCCGACACCGCCGTCACCTCTTCCCCGTGGTCGTGCATGGCCGATTCAGGCCCGACCACGGTAGCCAGCGGGCGGTGGGGCAAATCCTGCTATGTCAGTGCCGGTGAGCCCTACGTGCACGGAACCCATACACGCGTTTGATCGGGGCATGGGCATGCCTTGACCTGTCCCTGAACCACATCCGCGGCAGGGCGCGGCTCACGGCACCCGGGCGGTCCACTCCTCGGTGCCGAACTTCGTCCGCACCAGGTCCCGGGCGCGGACCAGCTCCTCGTCCGTGATCTTGCCCGCGGTGAGCCCATAGCGCGCGCGGAAGGAGTCGATCATGCGGTCGATGACCGTCTCACGCGGCAGTCCGGTCTGCCGGCGCAGCGGATCGACCCGCTTCTTCGCGCTCTTCGTCCCCTTGTCGGAGAGCTTCTCCCGGCCGATGCGCAGCACCTCGGTCATCTTGTCCGCGTCGATGTCGTACGACATGGTCACGTGGTGCAGCACGGCGCCGGGGCCGCCGCCGGGGCCCACGACGCGCTTCTGCGCGGCGCCCGCGATCTTGCCCTGGTCCGTCGCGATGTCGTTCAGCGGCTGGTACCAGGCCCGGATGCCCATGTCGCCGAGCGCGGCGAGCACCCAGTCGTCCAGGTAGGCGTAGCTGTCCTGGAAGGACAGGCCGTGCACCAGGGACTCGGGCACCGACAGCGAGTAGGTGATGGTGTTGCCGGGCTCCACGAACATCGCGCCGCCGCCGGAGATCCTCCGCACCACCTCGATGCCGTGCCGGGCGGCGCCGTCCGGGTCCACCTCGTTGCGCAGCGACTGGAAGCTGCCGATGATCACCGCGGGCGCGCCCCACTCCCACACCCGCAGGGTCGGCGGGCGCCGGCCCGCGGCCACCTCGGCGGTCAGCACCTCGTCCAGCGCCATGTGCAGGGCCGGGGACTGGGGGCCCTCGTGGACCAGCTGCCAGTCGTAGTCGGTCCAGTCCGTGGCGTGCGCCAGGGCGCGGCGCACCGCGATGGCGACGCCCTCCGCCGTCAGCCCGAACATCACCGTGCCCGCGGGCAGCGCCGCCTCGATCCGGCCGGCCAGCCCTGCCGCGTCCGTCGACGAGGGCGAACCCTCGAGAGCCGCGTTGATCGAGAGGATCGCTTCGTCCGGCTCCAGGAAGAAGTCCCCGGCGACTCGCACGTTGCGCAGGACGCCTTCCTCGACGTCCAGATCCACGACGACCAACTTGCCACCGGGCACCTTGTACTCGCCATGCACGGCTTCGATTCCTCCCAGCGCGCGGCGTCCTGAGCCTGTTGCTCCGACATTCGGATGGAAGCGCACATCTCTCGGATTTCACCTTAAGGCTTGCCGCCGGCGAGCGGACAAGCGGCCCCGAGAGGCGCGGGGGGGCGCGAGGACGGCGCTGCGCGGCGGCCCCGCACTCCCCACCAGGGGGGTCACGCAGGCGGCAGGGCTTCGAGGAACTCGGTCAGGAGGGCGTTGAACGCGGCCGGCTGCTCCATGTTGGGAAAGTGCGCCGTGTCCTTGACGGACACCGCGCGGCCGTCGGGTACCGCTCGGACCAGGCGTTCGGCCATCGCCACGTGGTCGCTCACGTCGAGGGCACCGTTGATCGCCAGGACGGGGACGTCGATGGACGCAGCGCGACGCCAGGTGTCCGGAACCGGCAGTCGATGGTCCGGCTCGCCCGCCGTGTGTTTGGCGATCGTCCGGGACGCCATGGCGCGCAGGCGGTTCGCGATGTCCGCGTCGACATCCGCGGGCGAGCGGTGCGGGCCTGCCGCGAAGCGCACGTGCCCGTCGAGCCAGCCCTCGATGTCGCCTGCCGCCAGTGCGCTGTTCTGCTCCCCGAGGACCTCCAGGCTCCAGGGGTCCTCGAAGTACGGTTCGCTGGTCCCCACGCCGCTGACGACCACGGCGCGGACCAGTCCGGGGTACTCCAGCGCGGTGTCGACCGCGGTACCCCCGCCCATCGAGACCCCGACGAGCACCGCCGGCCCGACGTCGAGATGACGCAGCAGGGCCGCCAGATCGTCGGCCGGACGAAACGGCCGGGTCGCGTTCGAGGAGGCGCCGTGTCCGCGGGCGTCCGGCGCGATGACCCGGTAGCGCGGGGCGAACGCCCTTATCTGGTCGTCCCACATGCGGTGATCGAAGAACCCGGCGTGGAGCAGCACCAGCGGCTGCCCCTCGCCGGCGTCGCGATAGGCGAGGGAGCCGTCAGAGGTCGTGAACGAAGGCGTCTCGGAGTGGCCGGCGACAGCAGACATGACAACCAAGGTGTCATCACCGCCGAGAGTTGGCAACCGAAGTGTCATTCTTGGGGCATGACAGGCACCGAGACCCCGCTGCCGCCCGACGAGCTGGCCGACCGACTGACGGAGGTGTTCGCGCTGGTGGGGCCGCTGTACCGGCGGGTGCACCGCAAGGTGGAGCAGGCCGAGCCGATCGAAGGGCTGTCCGTCGGCGTGCGCGCAGTCCTCGACCTGCTGCGCCGGCACGGCCCCATGACCGTTCCTCAGCTTGGGCGCGCCCAGACGCTCAGCCGGCAGTTCGTGCAGCGCATGGTCAACGACGCCGCCGCACGGCACCTGGTCGAGGCCGTCCCCAACCCCGCGCATCAGCGGTCCTCACTGATCCGGCTGACCGCCGACGGCATGGCGGCCATCACCGCGGTGCACACCCGCGAACACGCGGCCCTGCGACAGGTGGGCGGCGACCTCACCGGCGCCGACGTGGACGCGTGCGTACGCGTCCTGACCCGGATGCTCGCGCTCTTCGACGAAGCGGACGTGCCCTAGCGTCGCCGGCTCGCCCTGGTACTCCGGCAGGGCGCAGGAGCGCGACGGGCCGGGACGCCGGGCTCGGCCGGGGTGCCGGCGCCTGACGGCCGGTCACCTCCGGTGGCCGCCAGGGCGTCGGACCGAGGCGTGGCGGCCCGGCGGGCGGTGCGGGCGGTCTCCCCGGCGCGCTCGCGAGGATCTATCTTGGGCGCCGATACGGCCGCGCCGCCGGGTCCGGACAGTGAGGGGAAGCATGTTCACCACCCGTCCCACCCTCCAGGGCACCTTCGGCATGGTGTCCTCCACGCACTGGCTGGCCTCCCAGTCGGCGATGGCCGTGCTGGAGGCCGGGGGGAACGCGTTCGACGCGGCGGTGGCCGGGGCGTTCGTGCTCCATGTCGTGGAGCCGCATCTGAACGGGCCCGCGGGCGAGGTGCCGATCCTGCTGGCGCCGGCCGGGGGACGGGTGCGGGTGCTGTGCGGCCAGGGAGTGGCCCCGGCGGGTGCCTCCGCCGCCCGTTACCGGGATCTCGGGCTGGACCTCGTCCCCGGCACCGGTCCCCTCGCGGCCGCCGTGCCCGGAGCCTTCGACGCCTGGCTGCTGCTCCTGCGCGACCACGGCACCAAGTCCCTCGACGACGTGCTGAAGTACGCGATCGGCTACGCCGAACACGGGCACCCGCCGGTCGACAACGTCGGCGCGGCCGTCGACACCGTACGGACGCTCTTCGAGACCGAGTGGACCTCGTCCGCCGCCGTGTACCTGCCCGGCGGGCGCGCGCCCCGCCCCGGTGAACGGCTGCGCAACCCCGCCCTCGCCGCCACCTGGCGCCGGCTGCTCGCCGAGACCGCGCGGGCCGGCGACCGGGAGGCCCGCATCGACGCCGCGCGCGAGGTGTGGCGCTCGGGATTCATCGCCGAGGCCCTGGTCCGGCAGTCCCGGCGGCCCACCCTCGACACCAGCGGCGAGCGGCACACCGGCACGCTCACCGGGGACGACCTGGCCGGCTGGTCGGCGTCGTACGAGGACCCGGTGACGTACGACTGGCACGGCTGGACCGTCTGCAAGGCCGGCCCCTGGAGCCAGGGCCCCGCCTTCCTCCAGCAACTCGCCCTGCTCCCGGGGGAACTGCCCGCCTACGGCTCCGCCGACTACGTGCACCTGCTCATCGAGGGCTGCAAACTCGCCATGGCCGACCGGGAGGCCTGGTACGGCGACGCCGCCGAGGTGCCCGTCACCGCGCTGCTGTCGGACGCCTACAACGTCGGGCGGCGGGGCCTGATCGGAGCCGAGGCGTCGTACGAACTGCGTCCCGGCAGTCCCGGCGGGCGCACCCCGCGGCTGCCCGCGTGGGCGCACGCGCCCGTACCGGACGGCACCCGGGGCGTCGACCCGATGGGGGCGGGGGAGCCGACCGTCTCGGAGGTCTCCGCCGGACCCCGGGCGAGCGGCGACGGCGCCGCCCCCGACGGCATCGCGACCGGCCCCGACGGCGCCACCCGCGGCGACACCTGCCACCTCGACGTCGTCGACCGCTGGGGCAACATGATCGCGGCCACCCCCAGCGGCGGCTGGCTCCAGTCCAACCCCGTCGTCCCGGAACTGGGCTTCCCGCTCGGCACCCGGTTGCAGATGGCCTGGCTGGAGGAGGGCCTGCCGAACACCCTCACCCCCGGCCGCCGCCCCCGTACGACCCTCACCCCGTCCCTCGCGCTGCGCGACGGAGTGCCGGTGATGGCGTTCGGCACGCCCGGCGGCGACCAGCAGGACCAGTGGCAGCCGCACTTCTTCCTCGCCGTCGCGCTGCGCGCCCCCGTCCGCGGCGGCCTCGACCTCCAGGGCGCCATCGACGCCCCGAACTGGCACAACGACGGCTTCCCCAGTTCCTTCTACCCGCGCGGCCACCAACCCGGCGCGGTGACCGTGGAGTCCCGGATGCCCGCCGGGGTCGTCGCCGAACTGCGCCGCCGCGGCCACGACATCACGCTCGGGCCCGCCTGGTCCGAGGGCCGGCTGTGCGCGGTCGCCCGCGACCCGGAGACCGGTGTGCTGTCAGCGGCCGCCAACCCGCGGGGCATGCAGGGGTACGCGGTGGGCCGGTGACACCCCTGTTCTTCAACCCGATTCCACCCGGTGTGCACCGGGCGGGCGGGGATTGTCAGTGGGGCGTGGTCCCATAGGGGACATGAACGAAGAGACGGAAACCATCGACGAGTTTCTCACCCGCCGCGCGGCCGACGTGGAAGACGCGATCCGCGCGGCGGCCGCCGCCGAGATCCTGCCCCGCTTCCGCTGCCTCACCGCGGCCGACGTGGACCAGAAGAGCGGCCCGCACGACCTGGTGACCGACGCCGACCGGCTGGCCGAGAAGCGGCTCACCGAGGCGCTCGGCGCGCTGCTGCCCGGTTCGGTCGTGGTCGGCGAGGAGGCGGTGCACGCGGACCCTGCGACATACCGGGCGATACAGGGCGACCTCCCGGTCTGGATCGTCGACCCGGTCGACGGCACCCGTCAGTTCGTGCACGGCGACGACGGGTTCTGCACCCTGGTCGCGCTCGCCCACCGCGGCGTCGTGCTGGCCTCCTGGACGTACGCCGCGGCGCGCGGCCGACTCGCCACCGCGGTCCGCGGCCGGGGCGCGTTCCTGGACGGCGAGCGGCTGTCCGCGGGCGTACCGGCGGCCGGCCGGGACCTGGTCGTCGCCACGTCCCACCCCGACTACACCACCGACGCGCAGAAGCGCGCGCTCCGCCCGTTGTGGACGGACGGCGTCGCCCCGCGCCCGTGCGGTTCCGCGGGCCTGGAGTATCTGGCCGTCGCCCGGGGCGAGTTGGACGCCGTGGCGTTCTCCTGGGAGGCGGCCTGGGACCACGCGGCCGGACTGCTCCTGGTCGAGGAGGCGGGCGGCACCCACCTCACCCGCTCCGGCGAACCATTCCGCATCGCCGGCCGGAACGCCCTGCCCTTCACCGCCGCCCGCGACACGGCCACGGCCCACCGCCTCACGGAGCTGCTGCGCACGGCGACGGACTGAACCCCGCGATCCGGCGTCCGGCCCCGCGCCGCCCTTGATCGCGTCCCACCCGCACAAAACGCACTCGCCCCACCACCGCCCGCCGTCCGGCATATCCTGGCCCCGAGTGGCCATCGGCTGACGAAGGGGTCCGAAGGTGCCGGCGATGCTCGATGCGGTCGTGGTGGGGGCGGGGCCGAACGGGCTGACCGCTGCCGTGGAGCTGGCCCGCCGGGGCTTCACCGTGGCCGTGTTCGAGGCGCGGTCCACCGTGGGCGGCGGCGCCCGCACCGCGGAGCTGACCCTGCCCGGGTTCCGGCACGACCCGTGCTCGGCCGCCCATCCGCTCGGCATCAGCTCGCCCGCCTTCCGCGCCCTGCCCCTCGACCGCTACGGCCTCGAATGGCTGCATCCCGAGCTGCCCATGGCCCACCCGTTCCCGGACGGCACCGCCGCGGTGCTGGCCCGCTCGGTCGCCAAGACGGCCGCCTCCTTCGGGCCGCGGGACGCGGGGGCGTACCGCCGACTGGTCGAGCCGTTGGTCGCCCACTGGGACACCCTCGTGCGGGACTTCATGTCGCTGCCGTCGACCGCGCTGCCCCGCGACCCCCTGACCCTGGCCCGCTTCGGCCTCGCCGGGCTGCCGCCGTCCACCTGGCTGATGCGCCGGTTCAAGGACGAACGGGTCAAGGCCCTGTTCGCCGGGCTGGTCGCCCATGTGATGGCCCCGCTGGACGGGTTCGCCACCGGCGCCATCGGCCTGGTCTTCGCGCTGGCCGCGCACGCCCACGGCTGGCCGGTGGCCCGCGGCGGTTCCCAGGCGATCTCCGACGCCCTCACCGCCCACCTCGTGGACCTCGGCGGCGCGGTGCACACGGACTACGAGGTCAAGCGGCTGGACGACCTGCCGCCCGCCCGTGCCTACGTCTTCGACACCTCGCCCGCCGCCCTCGCCCGCATCGCCGGCTTCGGCGGCTACTACGACCGCTACCGCTACGGCCCCGGCGTCTTCAAGATCGACTACGCGCTGGACGGCCCGGTGCCCTGGACCGCACCGGAGGCCCGCGTCGCCGGCACCGTGCAGATCGGCGCGAGCCAGGCCGAGATCGGCACCGCCCTGCGCGCCGCCTCCCGCGAGGGCCGCGCCCCCGAGCGGCCGTTCATGATCACCGTGCAGCCGGGCGTGGTCGACCCCACCCGCGCCCCCGAGGGCAAGCAGGTCTTCTGGGCGTACGGCCATGTGCCGAGCGGCTGGTCGGGGGATCTCACCGACGCCATGGAGCGCCAGCTGGAGCGCTTCGCCCCCGGCTTCCGGGACCGCGTGCTCGCCCGCGCCGTCGCCGGGCCCGCCGAGCTGGCCGCCCACAACGCCAACTACATCGGCGGCGACATCGCCTGCGGCGCGGCCTCCGGACTCCAGCTGCTGCTGCGGCCCCGGCCGACCCTGTTCCCGTACCAGACCCCCCACCCGGCCGTCTTCATCTGCTCGTCCGCCACCCCGCCGGGCCCCGGCGTGCACGGCATGTCCGGGCACAACGCGGCCCGGGCCGTCTGGCGCAGGCTGAGGCAGACATGACCGCCATCCTTCTGGTGCGGGGCGACATCACCCTCCAGCGCGCCGACGCGATCGTCAACGCGGCGAACTCCTCGCTGCTCGGCGGGGGAGGGGTGGACGGCGCCATCCACCGCCGCGGGGGCCCCGCGATCCTCGCGGAGTGCCGGGCGCTGCGCGCCTCCCGCTACGGCCGGGGACTGCCCACCGGCCAGGCCGTGGCAACCACGGCGGGGCGACTCGACGCGCGGTGGGTGATCCACACCGTCGGCCCGGTGTACGGGGGCCCGGACAGCGATCCCGCGCCGCTCGCCTCCTGCTACCGGGAGTCGCTGCGGGTGGCCGACGAGCTGGGCGCCCGGACGGTGGTGTTCCCGGCGATCTCCACCGGCGTGTACCGGTGGCCGATGGACGACGCGGCGCGGATCGCGGTGGAGACGGTGCGGGGCACGCCGACCGTCGTCGAAGAGGTGCGGTTCGCCCTCTTCGACGAGCGGGCGTACGAGGCGTTCGTCCGGTGCCTCGGGCCGCAGGGGGCGGGGTGAGACCGGCCGCCCCCGGGTGCCCGGTCAGCCGCGCGCCGGAGCCTGGTCGGCACCGGCCACCGGCTGCTGCGCGGCGTCCTCGCCGCCCGCCGGGCGCAGTGCCGGAATGAACGCGGCGACGGCCGCGGAGAGCAGCGCGACACCGCAGCCGATCAGCAGGCCGGTGCGGAAACCGTCCTTCGAGGCGATCGTGTAGCCGCCCAGGTCGATGGTCATGTGGGCCAGGACGACGCCGATCACGGCCGAGCCGATGGTGGTGCCGAGCGAGCGCATCAGGCTGTTGAAGCCGTTGGCGGCGGCGGTCTCGGACAGCGGCACCGAGCTCATGATGAGCGCGGGCATGGCGCCGTAGGCGAGCGCGACACCGCTGTTGATCACGATGCCGGCGACCATGATGCCCGCGGCCGTGCCCATGAGCGGCAGCGCGACCGCGTAGCCGACGGCGATCACCAGGGCGCCGGCCAGGAGCGTGAGCTTCGGGCCGCGGGAGTTGATCAGCTTTCCGCCGAGCGGGGAGATGAGCATCATCATGATGCCGCCGGGCGCGATCCACAGGCCCGCCGCGAGCATCGACTGGCCGAGGCCGAAGCCGGTGGCCTTGGGGAACTGCAGCAGCTGCGGCGCGATCAGCATGAACGAGTACATGCCGACGCCGACGAGGATCGACGCGGCGTTGGTGATGAGCACCCGCGGGCGGGCCGTGGTGCGCAGGTCGATCAGCGGGTCGCGGGTGCGCAGTTCCCAGAAGCCCCAGACCAGCAGCGCGATGACGGCGACGGCGAACAGGCCGAGCGTGGTGCCCGAGGCCCAGCCCCAGTCGGCGCCCTTGGAGATCGCCAGCAGCAGCGCGACCAGGCCGATCGCCAGACCGACCGCACCGGGCGCGTCGAAGCGCTGGCCCTTGGCGGCGGCGGGGACGTCCGGCACCACGGCGAAGATCAGCACTCCGATGACCAGGGAGAGGACGGCCGCTCCCCAGAACAGCTCCTGCCAGTCGGCGTACTGCGCGACGGCGGCCGCGAGCGGCAGGCCGATCGCGCCGCCGATGCCCATGGAGGCGCTGACCAGCGCGATGGAGCCGCTGAGCTTCTCGACGGGGACGACGTCCCGCAGCAGTGCGATGCCCAGCGGGATCATGCCCATGCCCATGCCCTGAAGGCCGCGTCCGACGATCATCGGCACGACGGAGGTGGACAGGGCGCACACCACCGAGCCGGCCACCAGCGGCGCCACGCAGATCAGCATCATGCGCCGCTTGCCCACGAGGTCGCCGAGTCGTCCGGACACCGGTACGCAGACGCCGCCGACGAGCAGGGTGACCGTGATCACCCAGGCGGCGTTCGACGAGGAGGTGTGCAGGATCTGTGGAAGTTCCGCGATCAGCGGGGTGACCAGTGTCTGCATGATCGCGGCGACGGTTCCGGCGAGCGCCAGGACGGCGACGATGCCGCCCGTCCGGCTGCTCGGCTGCGGGGCGTTCATGGGTGCTCCTCGGCTTGTGCTGGCAAGGATGTGCATCGTACATACTCTATGTATCGACCACATCTCAGCGGACGCTGCGCCGAGGGGCACTGAGATACGGTCGATGCAGAAGGAGGCACGTACATGGGCAAGCCGTCGCACCTGGTCGAGTTCGAGCACATGGTCCTCGGGCGGCATCAGCTGAGCAGTACCACCCGCCGGCACCAGGAGGGCCGGCTGGAGCGGAGCGCCTACATCATGCTCAGCCGGATCGAGGTGCAGGGGCCCATGTCGATCGGGCAGCTCAGCGACGCCTTCCAGCTCGACGTCTCCACCGTCAACCGGCAGACCGCGCACGCGATGCGGGCCGGGCTCCTGGAGCGGATCCCCGACCCCGAGGGCGGCATGGCCCGCAAGTTCCGGCTGACCGAGGAGGGCGAGCGGCGACTGCGCGAGGAGCGCGACACCCACGTCAAGGACCTGGACCGGGTCTTCGAGGACTGGTCGGCCGAGGACGTGGAGACCTTCGCCCGCTACCTCCAGCGCTTCAACACCAGCGTGGAGCGCATCACCGGCCAGCCCTGGCCCCGCTCCTGAGGGCCGCCCCGCCCGCCCTTCCCGCCCGCGCCGGCGTGCGCACCGAGACGTACGTGTCCCGCCGTCAGTTCCACTGCCTTCGCGCCCTTTCCAGGCCGGTGCCTCCGGCCTCCCGCGGCAACTCCCGGACCGGTATCCGGAATTGCTGGACGAGCCGCGCGTAACCGGCGCAACCCACGCGGTGAGCAGGGTCGTTGGGCCGCCTCGCGGTGGTAAAGGTTCCGCTAAGCGGGTGATAGCATCCCCGCGTCTGTGACCTTGGTCCCCTCGGCTCAGGCACCGCAGAAAACGGTTTCGGTCCGGTCGTCCCCCTGACCTGTCCCGGCCCGTACGCGACCGGTCGTCCCACCGGTGCGCGCGGTGCACTTCCGCCAACGGCCGCAGGCCAAACGCCAGGAAAGGTTTCCATGATTCGAGACGCACTTGTCTGGTGCCTGGTCGTCGTGGCGGCGCTCGGCGTCGCCGCGGCCCTGGTCCTCAGTCGTCGCGCCAAGGCCATAGCGGCGAACAAGGACAGGTCCGAGGCCGCCCTCACCCAGCGGCTCAGTGAGGCCGACGGCCGGCTCGCCGCCTTACGAGCAGAGCTCCACCAGCACCGGACCGACCACGCCAAGACCATCCAGGAAGCCGAGGAGGCGGCGGAGGACAGCACCAAGGCCGTACTCAAGGGCTCCGCGCGCTTCCTGCAGAGCCTCGCCGCCGAGCAGCTGGCCCTGCTGGAGGACATCCAGCGCAAGTACGGCGGTCACTCGGTCCTCGCCGACCTGCTCGAAGTCGGCCACGCCAACGCGCAGATGGCGCGCAAGGCGCAGGGCATCGCCGTCATGTGCGGTGCGCCGCTGGGCCGCCGCAGCCGCGCCGCGAGCGTCTACGACGTGGTGCGCAGCGCCCAGGGGCAGATCCGCAACTTCCGGCGCGTGGAGATCATGCAGCAGACCGGCTTCGCGCTGAAGGCGTCGGCGGTCTCGCCCGTCGCCCTCGCCGTGGCGGAGCTGCTCGACAACGCTGCCAGCTTCTCCCAGCAGGGCTCGCCGATCGAGGTCACGTTCCAGCGGGTGCAGAAGAACCTGTGCATCGTCATCGACGACGCGGGCGTCGGCATGAACGACGAGGAGCGGCAGAAGGCCACCGCCCTGCTCTCCGGTCAGTACCGCCCCCGGCTGTCCCAGCTGGGCAACCAGCCCAAGTTCGGCTTTCCGGTGATCGGCCTGCTCTCCCAGCAGTACGGCTTCCGGGTCGACGTGACCGGTGTCTCCCGCTACGGCGGCGTGCGCGCGGTCGTGCTGCTGCCCGAGGAGCTGTGGACCGAGGAGGAGACGGCACCGGTGGAAGATGTCCAGCCCCCCGTTACCGAGCCCGGCGCCGCCCGGCCCGAGCCCGTGGCGCGCACCGCCAACGGCCTGCCCCGGCGTGGCGCCCGCCAGGTGCCCATCGCCAGCGTCCCCGACCACGACACCGTCGGCCTGCCGCACGTCCCGGCCGCGGAGGACGCCGGCCGGGCGGCCGGCCGCAGCCTGGGCGCCTTCCAGCGCGGCACGCTCTCGGGCCGCAACCTCTCCGCGGCACCGTCCGAAGGGTCCGATGACACATGATCACAGACCTGTCGTGGATGCTTGAGGACATCGTGGCCAACGTGCCCAAGGCACGCCACGCAGTCCTGCTGTCCGCGGACGGCCTGCCCCGCGGGGCGACCGACGGCATGGCGCAGAAGGACGTGCGGACCATCTCCGCCGCCATGGCGGGCATGCAGTCGCTGAGCCGGGCCACGGCCCACTTTGCCGGGGACGGCCCGGACCGGCAGTGGAACCAGACGATCATCGAGTTCTCGCACGGCTGGATCTTCCTGATCGGGGCCGGGCAGGGTGCCTATCTGGCCGCGGCCGCCGCGCCCGACGTCGACATGCAGCAGATCTCCTTCCGCATGCACCGGCTCGTCGCCCGGCTCGGCAACAACCTCACCTCGCCGCCCCGGGTGCACGCGGACGAGGCCGGAACGGCGCGCGCCCAGCGCGCCCACACCGGCCAGGAGGTCGGCACCGGGATCCGGATCGCAGATCTGGACGAGGTGATCGGCAAGGTGGACGGCGCCCGGCACGCGGTACTGCTCGGCGCCGACGGCCTGCCCCGCGGCGCCACCACCGGCATGAGCCAGGACCTCGCGGACACCATCTCCGCGGCGATGACCGGCATCCACGCCTACAGCCGGGCCACCGCCCAGTTCGCCGGCGTCCAGCCGGACGCGGTCTGGCGGCAGACGGTCATCGAGTTCCAGCACGGCTGGATCTTCCTGATCGCGGCCGGCCGGGGCGCCTTCCTCGCCGCGGCGGCCGAGCACGACGCCGACATCGAGGACTTCACGACCCGGCTGCACCAGGTCGTGCCCCGGCTCGGCGGATACCTGTCCCCGCGCGGGGAGGCGAGCCGCACGTGAGCGACGAGCCGGACGAGGATCTGGAACTCACCTCCGCGTTAGTCCCGTTCTTCGTGATCACGAACGGGCGGTCACTGCCCCCGGAACACGCCTACGGGCACACCACGCTGGTGTCCGCGAGCGAGCACGCCGCCACCACGGTGCGCACGCTCACCCCGGAGGCCCGTCAGGTCCTGGACCTGGTCATGGACGGATTCCTGTCCGTGGCCGAGGTGGCCGCCCACACCCATCTGCCGCTGGGGGTCGTCCGGATCCTGCTGGTCGAGATGGAGGAGAGCGGCCTGATCATCGCGCGGAAGCCGGTGCCCCGCGCGGAACGTGTCGACCGAGAAGTACTGAACGCCGTGCTCGACGGCCTCAGAGCCCGATTCGGAGCGTGATTCGTGTACCTGGATTCAGGTGTCCGTACGGCGGTGAAGGTGCTCGTGGTGGGGCACTTCGGGGTCGGCAAGACCACATGCATCGCCAGTATCTCCGAGATCGAGCCGCTGCGGACCGAAGAAGAGATCACCGAGGCCAGCGAGGGCTTCGACGACCTGTCGGGCACCCCCGACAAGACCACCACGACGGTCGCCATGGACTTCGGCCGTCTGACCATCAACGACGAGGTGGTGCTCTACCTCTTCGGCACCCCCGGCCAGGAACGCTTCAAGGAGATGTGGGAGGAGCTGTCCAGGGGTGCCCTGGGCGCGCTCGTCCTCGTCGACCCGGAGCGGCTGTCCGAGTCGTTCCCCATCCTCGACCTGGTCGAGCGGTTCGGCCTGACGTATGCCATCGGCGTCAACCACTTCGACGGCACCCCCGGTTATCCGCTCGAAGAGGTGCGCGAGGCCCTGAACCTGTCCGCGGACACCCCCGTCGTCCCCTGCGACGTCCGCGACCAGCAGTCGTCGGCGCACGCGCTGATCACCCTCGTGCATCACCTCCTCTCCCTCATCGACTAGGAGCCCCCCGCTCATGCAGCAGCGACCCGGCATAGAGCCGCCCCCCGGCTGCCCCGCACACGCAAACCTCCCGCTCTACGGCCCCCACTTCGGCTCCGATCCCGACGGCCACTACGCCCATCTGCGGTCCCTCGGCCCGAGCGCGCCGGTGGACATCGCGCCGGGCGTGGAGGTGGAGCTGGTCACCAGTTACGACGCCGCGCTCTACATCCTCCAGAACCCCGCCTCGTTCGTCCGCGACTCGCGGCGCTGGAACGCGCTGAACGAGGGCCGCGTGCCCGAGGACAGCCCCGCGCTGCCGATGCTGGCGTACCGGCCCAACGCGCTGTTCAGCGACGGCGCGGCGCACGCCCGGCTGCGCCAGGCCGTCACCGACAGCCTGGCCAGCGTCAACGAGCTCCAGCTGGTGCGCCAGACCCAGGCCTCGGCCGACTACCTGATCAGCCGCTTCAGCTCGGAACGGATGGGCCAGGCGGAGCTGATGGCCGAGTACGCCCAGCCGCTGCCGCTGCTGGTCTTCAGCGAGCTGTTCGGCTGCCCGCCGGAGATCGGTGACCGGGTCGTCGCCGGCATCACCGGCATCTTCTCCGGCAGCAACGGCGCCGACCAGCTGCTGGCCGAGGCGCTGAGCGAGCTGATCGCGCAGAAGCGCCGCAACCCCGGCGAGGACCTGACGACGCGTCTGATGCAGCACTCGGCGCAGCTGACCGACGAGGAGGTGCTGCACCAGCTCGTCACCCTGCTCTCCGGGGGCACCACGCCGCTGTCCGCCGTGATCGGCACCGCCAGCGCGCTGATGCTCGGCGAGGAGTGGCAGTCGGGCCTGCCGGTCGAGGACGCCGTCACCCAGGTGCTCTGGAACTACGCGCCGATCGCCAACTACGCGGCCCACTACCCCACGCACGACGTGGAGTTGGGCAACCGGGTGATCAGGGCCAACGACCCGGTGCTGATCTCCTTCGCGGCGGCCAACACCGACCCGCGCCTGGCCGAGCACCGCGAACAGCTCAGTGCCAAGGCCCACTTGGCCTTCGGCGCGGGCCCGCACGCCTGTCCCGCCAAGGACCCGGCGTTCGTGATCGCGGTGACCGCCGTGGAGTCCCTGCTGAACCGGCTGCCGGACATCGAGACCCGGATGCCCTTCAAGGACCTGAGCTGGATTCCGGCCCCCTGGAGCCGCTCCCTGGTGGCACTGCCGGTGCGCTTCACCCCGCGCATCGTGGTGCCGACGGCGGCCCAGAAGGCGGAATCCCCGGTGACGTCCTCCGCTTCCCCGGTCGCGGCCACGCCCCGGCCCCCGGTGAACGGTGCGCCGAAGCCCAAAGCGGGCCTGTTCAGCCGCTTCCTGGCCTGGACCAGGGGCGAGTGACGAAGGCAACTCGCTCCGTGCATAGTCACCTTGTATGTGCGTAGGAAGCGGAGGGTATGCATGCGGGCTGATGTCTAGATCAGAAAGGGTCATTGTGGAGACACTCACCACGCCGCCCGCCGACAGACGCTTCGCCGTATCGCTCTTCTCCCGGCTGCGCACGGCCAAGGGCCAGTCCAACCCGTTTCCGGTCTACGCGGAACTCCGCTCCCGGGGTGCGGTCGCGCCCGCACCCTGGGGTGGTCACCTCGTGACCGGCTTCGACGTCTGCGACCAGGTCGTGCGCAGCCGGGACTGGCTGGAGCCGGACGCCCGCTGGCGTGAGCAGCAGGGCCACGGCACCCGCTGGACGGCGCCGTCCTCCCGGGAGATGAGCCGGACCCTGCCCGCGCTCAACCCGCCGGAGCACACCTGGGTGCGCCGCTCGGCCGGCATGTTCGACCGCGGCTCGCTCGACGAGATGCGGGGGATGACAGGGCGGTTCACCACCAGGCTGCTCGACAACCTGGCCGAGCGGCTGCACGACGGCGAGGCCGATTTCAACGCCCTGGTCGCCGAGGAGCTGCCGGTCGCCGTCATCGGACACTGGCTCGGACTGCCCACCGCCGACCACCCCCGGCTGCGCGAGCTGACCCACGACCAGGTGTTCACCCAGGAACTGCTGCCCTCCGCCAGCCAGCTGGCGCTGTCGGACGCGGCCACCGCCGAACTGCGCGCCTACTTCACCGATCTGGTCCGCGAACGCCGCGCCCGCCCCGGCGACGACCCCGTCTCCCGCTGGATATCGGTGTGGGACGGCATGGAGAGCGACCGCGACAAGGCAGACGAGGCCGTCTACTTCCTCTCCCTGTTCGTCCTGCTGGCCGCCCTGGAGACCACCACCACCCTGCTGTCCACCACCACCCTGCTGCTCCTGGAGCACGCCAGGCAGTGGGACCGGCTCACCGTCCAGCCCGACCTGGTGCCCGCCGCCGTCGAGGAGACGCTGCGCTACGACCCGCCCACCCATGTGATCAGCCGCGTCTCCTCGCGCGACTGCGAACTGGGCGGGGTGGAGATCCGCAAGGACGAGATGGTCCACCTGCTGATCGGCGCGGCCCACCGCGACCCGGCCAAGCACGAGGACCCGGAGCTGTTCAACCTGCACCGCAAGCCCGGCCACCTCGCCTTCAGCGGCGGCATCCACTACTGCCTCGGCGCGCCCCTGGCCCGACTCGAAGCCACGACCCTCCTCCACCAGCTGGTCACGCGCTTCCCCCGGCTCACCCTCGTCCGCAGGCCGGCCTGGGCCCCGCGCGTGGCCTTCAGGCGGCTGCTGAACCTGGACGTCACCCTCGCATGACCGACATGACCGACATACCCGCGACGGTCCATCCGACCGGCCCCCACCGCCCGTTCGCCTGCACGGCGATCCAGGCGGACCTCGACGGCCCCGTGCTGCGCGTCCGGCTCGGCGCCACACCGAGCGACACCACCCTCACGGTCGCCGCCCTCGACGACCTCCTCACCGTCCTCGACGGCCTCCACGAACGGCCGGACATCCGGGTCCTGCTGCTGACCGGGGCGGGCGCGGACTTCAGCCTGGGCGCCGAGCGCACCGAGTTCCAGTCGGCGCTGGCGCACGACCCCACCGGCACCGCCCTGCGCCGCATGAACGACAAGGCGCACCGCGTCTGCGAGGCCCTGGAGTCCACCCACGCGGTCACCGTCGCCCGGCTGCACGGCAGGGTGATCGGCGCGGGGCTCGCCCTCGCCGCGTACTGCGACCTGCGCGCGGGCGCCGACGACTGCCGGTTCCGGATGCCCGAGGTCGCCCTCGGACTGCCCCCCGCGTGGGGCGGCGCCATGGGCCGGCTGATCGCCGAGGCCGGTGCCGCCCGGATCCGCGAACTCATGCTCACCGGCGAGAACTTCGACGCGGCCGCCGCCCAGCGGATCGGCCTGCTGCACAAAGTCGCGTCCCCGGACTCCCTGGACGCGGCGGTCGACGCCTGGATCAGGCCGCTGCTGCGGCGCTCGCCCGAGGCGCTCGTCCTCACCAAGCGCATGCTGACCGGATACGCGCGGGCCGCCCGCACCTCCGAGGTGGGCCTGCTCGACGCCCATCTGCTCAGCGCCCATCTGGGCCTGGCCCGCGCCGGACAGCCGGCCCAGCCCCCCGTGCCGGTTCCCTCCCACCGCTGACCGGTCCGGCCCCGTCCTCGTTCCCCCACCGTGACGGGGCCGTTGATCATCCGTGCTTGTCCGTGCCGCGGCAGCACCCCCGCGGGGCCGTGCGCGACGTGCCCGGGACGCGTGGCATCATCGGCCGGGGCCGGGACCCCGGCCGGCAGACGCCGCAGCGCCACCGAGCCGCAAGGAGCACGATGAACCCCGCCGTCACCGCCCCCGCCGCGGTGGGCACCGCCCTCCTGGACGACTTCTCGCTGGAGATGACGGGCAAGGACGTGCCCGCGCTCCAGGAGGCGCGCGACAGCATCCCCCAAGGCACCCGGATCAACGTCACCTTCCTGGCCGGCGAGGACCACGCCGCCCGGCTCGCCGCGGCCCGCGCCGTACGGCGCTGCGGCTTCGTGCCCGTCCCCCACGTCTCGGCCCGCCGGCTGCCCTCCCGCGCCGCCCTGGAGGAGTTCCTCGCGGGCCTGGCCGCCGACGGCACCGCCGACAACGTCTTCGTGGTCGGCGGCGACCCCGCCCGCCCCGAGGGGCCGTACGAGGACGCCCTCGCCGTCATCCGCACCGGGCTGCTGGAGCGCTACGGCGTCCGGCACATCGGCATCAGCGGCTACCCGGAGGGCCACCCCGCGATAACCGGCCCCGCACTGTGGTCGGCGCTCACCGACAAGGCGGCGGCCATCGGCGCGGGGCCCTTCACCGGCGAGGTGATCACCCAGTTCGGCTTCGACGCACAGCCCGTGCTCGACTGGCTGGCGGACGTGCGCGCCCGGGGCGTCGACCTGCCGGTGCGCATCGGCGTACCCGGCCCGGCGGGCGTGCGCCGGCTGCTCGGCTACGCCACCCGCTTCGGCATCTCCACCAGCGCCTCCGTGGCCCGCAAGTACGGCTTCTCGCTCACCAACCTGATGGGCACCACCGGCCCGGACCGCTTCCTGCGGGCCCTGTCCGACGGTTACGACCCGACCCGCCACGGTACGGTCAAGGTGCACTTCTACACCTTCGGCGGCCTGCGGACCACGGCGGAATGGATCACGGACTTCCAGCGCCGGGCCCGTTAGGACCCGCGCGGGCGCCGGCCCACGCTCATGTCGGAATTCCGCCAGCGGCCGGCCCGCGCGCTCGCCATCCTGGAGACATGCAGACAGCCACGCACCTCGACCGGGAGCACTGCGTGCGCGCCGTGCAGTCCAAGGACGCCCGGTTCGACGGATGGTTCTACACGGCCGTGCTGACCACCGGCATCTACTGCCGGCCCAGCTGCCCCGTCGTCCCGCCCAAGCCCGAGAACATGACGTTCCACCCGAGCGCGGCCGCCTGCCAGCAGGCCGGGTTCCGGGCCTGCAAGCGGTGCCGCCCGGACACCAGCCCCGGCTCCCCGGAGTGGAACCTGCGCGCCGACCTGGTGGCGCGCGCCATGCGGCTGATCGCGGACGGCGTCGTGGACCGCGAGGGCGTGCCCGGCCTCGCCGCCAGGCTTGGATACAGCACCCGCCAGGTGGAGCGACAGCTCCTCGCCGAGCTGGGCGCGGGCCCCCTCGCACTGGCCCGCGCCCAGCGCGCCCAGACCGCGCGGCTGCTGATCGAGACCACCGTGCTGCCCATGGCGGAGATCGCCTTCGCGGCCGGGTTCTCCTCCATCCGCACCTTCAACGACACCGTCCGCGAGGTCTTCGCCCTCTCCCCGAGCGAGCTGCGGGACCGGGTCCCCGCTCGCCGGGCGCCCGGCGACGGCACCCCCGGCACCCTCTCCTTGCGCCTGCCGTTCCGCGCCCCGCTCAACCCGGCCAACCTCTTCGGCCACCTCGCCGCCACCGCCGTACCCGGCGTCGAGGAATGGCGCGACGGCGCCTACCGCCGCACCCTGCGGCTGCCGTACGGCCACGGGATCGTCGCCCTCACCCCCCGCCCCGACCACATCGCCTGCCGCCTCACCCTCAGCGACCTGCGCGACCTCCCCGTGGCGATCAGCCGCTGCCGCCGGCTGCTCGACCTGGACGCCGACCCGGTCGCCGTGGACGACCGGCTGCGCACCGACCCGCTGCTCGCCCCGTTGGTCGACGAGGGACCGGGCCGCCGGGTGCCGCGCACCGTGGACGAGGCCGAGTTCGCCGTCCGGGCCGTGCTCGGACAGCAGGTCTCCACGGCCGCCGCCCGCACCCACGCGGCCCGCCTGGTCACCTCCCACGGCAAGCCCCTGGACGACGCCGAGGGCGGCCTCACTCATCTCTTCCCGTCCCCGGAGGCGCTGGCCGCCGTCGACCCCGAGACCCTGGCGATGCCCCGCACCCGGCGCACCACCTTCACCACCCTCGTGCGTCAACTAGCTGACAGAAGCCTCCACTTGGGGGTGGAATCCGACTGGGCCGAGGCGCGCGCCCGGCTGCTCGCCCTGCCCGGCTTCGGGCCCTGGACGGTCGACGTCATCGCCATGCGCGCCCTCGGCGACCCCGACGCCTTCCTCCCCACCGACCTCGGCATCCGGCGCGCGGCCGGCGCGCTCGGCCTGCCGTCCACCCCCGCCGCGCTCACCGCCCGCGCCGAGGCCTGGCGCCCGTGGCGCGCGTACGCGGTGCAGTATCTGTGGGCGACCGACAGCCACCCCATCAACTTCCTGCCCGTGTAAGAAGGTTCCACCGTGACGTGTCACACCGTGATCGACAGCCCGTACGGCCCGCTCACCCTGGTCGCCGACGAGGACGACGACGCCCTGTGCGGTCTGTACATGACCGCGCAGCGGCACCGCCCGGCCGAGGAGAGCTTCGGCCCGCGCGACGACTCCCCGTCCTGCTTCGGCGCGACGCGGGAGCAGCTGACCGCCTACTTCTCCGGCGAGCTGCGGGAGTTCACCGTCCCGCTCGCACTGCGCGGCACCCCGTTCCAGCGCAGCGTCTGGGAGCAGCTGACCCGCATCCCCTACGGGCAGACCCGCAGTTACGGCCAGCTCGCCGACGCCCTCGGCAAGCCCGGCGCCTCCCGCGCGGTCGGCCTCGCCAACGGCCGCAACCCCGTCGGCATCATCGTGCCCTGCCACCGCGTCGTCGGCACCGACGGCAGTCTCACCGGCTACGGCGGCGGCCTGGAACGCAAGCGCCGGCTGCTGGACTTCGAGCGCGGCTCCGCTCTGTTCTGACCTTCCCCCGCCGGTCTACTCCTGCCGGGCCAGGTCGCCCAGCAGCCGCGGCAGCGCGGTCCCGATGGGTTCGCGGACCACCTCGTCGGCCCGGTCGTCGTACGGCGTCGGCTCCGCGTTGACGACGATCAGCCGGGCGCCGTGGTCCGCGGCGACCCCCGCGAGTCCGGCGGCGGGCTGCACCTGGAGGCTGGAGCCGACCGCGATGAACAGCTGACAGGCCTTGGTGACGGCGACCGCCTGGCCCAGCACCATGGGGTCGAGGCGCTCGCCGAACATCACGGTGGCGGACTTCAGGATGCCGCCGCACTCCAGGCACCGCGGATCGTCCTCGCCGGCCTCCACCCGGGCGAGGGCGTCCGCCATCGGGCCCCGCGCATGGCATCGGGTACAGACGAACTCGCGCGCCGTGCCGTGCAGTTCCAGCACCTTGCGGGCGGGCAGCCCGGCCGCCTGGTGCAGCCCGTCCACGTTCTGGGTGATCACGCGCACCGGCACGCCGGACCGCTCCAGCTCCACGACGGCCCGGTGGGCGGCGTTGGGTTCGGCCCGCAGCGCCTGGTTGTCGCGCCGCATCTGCCAGGACCGGCGCCGGATCTCCGGATCGCCCATGTAGTACTCGTACGTGACCAGCTTCTCCGCCTCCGGATCCCGCCGCCACAGCCCGGCCGGCCCCCGGTAGTCGGGGATGCCGGAGTCGGTGGAGATACCTGCGCCACTGAGAATGGCCACGAGAGGCTTGCCCATGGGGCCGAGGGTAGATCGCCGGGCACGCCGGGGCGAACGGATATCGGGGCGGCGGCCCTAGGCGGCGCGGTAACCGTTCTCCAGCTCCGCCGGGCCCGAGCCGTCGGCGAGGACGTCGAGGGCGGCCAGGACGCGGCGGCCGAGCGCGCCGGGCAGATGGGCGGGCAGCTCCTCGCGCGGCACCAGCCGCCAGGACAGCAGCTCCTCCTCCTGCAACCGGATCGACTTCAGCTCGTCCTCCGTGAGGACCCCGCCGTCGTACACGTACGCCACCAGCGGCGGCCGTTGCGCGCCGGGCACCCAGTCCACGGCCAGCAGCCGCCCGAGCGGCCGGTCCAGGCCGATCTCCTCCAGCGTCTCCCGGCGCGCGCCCTGACGGGGCGTCTCCCCGTCGTCCGACTCGACCGTGCCGCCCGGAAGTCCCCAGCCCGCACGGTAGTTGGGCTCGACCAGCAGCACCCGCCCCTCGGCGTCCCGGAAGAGCGCGGCGGCCCCGGCGAGCACCCGGGGCAGACCGGCGATGTACGCGGCGTAGTCGGCAGTCGTGGTCGTCATGGGGGAAGGGTAACCAGTGGCGGGCTCTGTGAACCGGCCGTCGCCAGGCGCACGGTGCGTTCGGCCAGCGCACTGATCCGCGCCCCGTCGAAACCGAAGACCGCGCTGCGGACCGTGTCTTCGAGGGGGTCCCTCCACCGGCCCGGCAGGGCGGCGGCCCCGGTGCGCACCCCGGCCACCGAGCCCGCCGTCGCCCCGTTGGAGTCGGTGTCCAGACCGCCGCGCACGGTGAGCGCGAGGGTGCGGGTGAAGTCGTCGTCGCCGTACAGCAGCCCGGCGGTGAGCACGGCCGCGTTCGGCACGGTGTGGATCCAGCCCCCGGCGCTCTCCCCGGTCGCGGTGGCGACGGTGTCCGCCCACGCGAGACCGGTCTCGTGCAGCGACATGACGCGCCGCACCGTACGGGCGAGACGGCTGCTCCCCGGGATCACGCCGAGCGCGGTGTCCAGTGCGGCCCGCACGGTCGGCGCGGTGAACGCGGCCGCGATCAGCGCCGCAGCCCACATGGCGCCGTAGACCCCGTTGCCGGTGTGGGACAGCACGGCGTCACGGCGGGCCAGACCGGCGGCGCGGACGGGATCGCCGGGGCAGGTCCAGCCGAAGACGTCGGCGCGGATGAGGGCGCCGATCCACTCCTGGTACGGGTTGTCGTAGGTCGCCGTCAGCGGCGGCCGCAGCCCGGTCGCGAGATTGCGGTACGCCGCCCGCTCCGCCGTGAAGGTCTGGAGGTAGGGGAGCCGCAGCAGCCACAGCTCGCCGACGTCCTCGGTGCTGAAGCCGAAGCCGCGCGTCTCCAGCAGGTGCAGTCCGAGGATGGTGTAGTCCACGTCGTCGTCGCGGCAGCTGCCGTGGATCCGGCCGCGCACGCAGGCGCGCCACTCCGGGCGCAGGGCGGCGGCGTCGGCCTCGTCGGCGGGCTCGGGCAGGTAGTCGGTGAGCGGCAGCGCGCCGGCCCGGCGCAGATATCCGTCGATGCGCTCGCGGGTCCACACCTCGCCCTGTTCGACCGGTTTGCCGAGCATGTTGCCCGCGATCCGGCCGAGCCAGCCGCCGTGGATCCGGTCGGCGAGCCCGGCGGGTGCGGGGTGATCGCGGCTCATGGCTGGCGTCTACCCGTTTTTCCCGGCCCTGTTCGGCCCGTGGGCAGGGGCATGACGGCGGGGGCCCGGCGAGGTTAAGGTCGCAGCGGCGCGACTGGCCCCGACGTGCGCGGGGCCCGGAGAGCAAGGGGATGGCAAGTGGCGGACGCTGCAGTGGACGGGACCCGGCGGGTCCTCGTCGCCGCTGACAAGTTCAAGGGCTCGCTGACGGCCGTGCAGGTCGCCGAGCGGGTGACGGCCGGGCTGCGCCGGGTCGTGCCGGATCTGCCGGTGGAGGCGCTGCCGGTGGCCGACGGCGGCGACGGCACCGTGGCCGCGGCGGTCGCGGCCGGTTTCGAACGCCGTGAGGTGCGGGTCGCCGGGCCGCTGGGCGCGGAGGTGACGGCCGCGTTCGCGCTGCGCGACGGCACCGCGGTGGTGGAGATGGCCGAGGCGAGCGGCCTGCAACGGCTGCCGGCCGGTGTCCTCGCGCCGCTGACCGCCTCCACGTACGGCTCCGGTGAGCTGCTTCGGGCCGCGCTGGACGCGGGCGCGCGGACGATCGTGTTCGGCGTCGGCGGCAGCGCCACCACCGACGGCGGCGCCGGGATGCTCGCGGCACTGGGAGCGCGGTTCCTGGACGGGAACGGCGCGCCGGTGCCGCCCGGGGGCGGCGGCCTCGCCGGTCTCGCCCGCGCCGACCTGTCCGGGCTCGACCCCCGGCTGTCCGCGGTGGAGCTGGTGCTGGCCAGCGACGTCGACAATCCGCTGACCGGGCCGAAGGGCGCACCCGCGGTGTACGGCCCGCAGAAGGGGGCCACCCCGGCACAGGTGCGGGCCCTGGACGCGGCCCTCGGGCACTACGCCAAGGTGCTGGAGGCCGAGGTCGGGGCGCGGGCGGCAGAGTACGCGGCGGCGCCGGGCGCGGGGGCCGCGGGTGGTGTCGGGTACGGCGCGCTGCTGCTCGGCGCGCGGTTCCGGCCGGGGATCGAGGTCATGCTGGACGTCCTCGGCTTCGCGCCGGCGCTGGAGCGGGCGTCGCTGGTGATCACCGGCGAGGGGTCGCTGGACGAGCAGACCCTGCACGGCAAGGCCCCCGCCGGGGTGGCGGCGGCAGCGCGGGCCGCCGGCAAGGAGGTCGTGGCGGTGTGCGGCCGGCTCGCCCTGTCCGAGCCGCTGCTGCGGGGGGCCGGGATCGGCCGGGCCTACCCCCTGACGTCCGTCGAGCCGGACGTCGCCCGGTGCGTCGCGGACGCGGGCCCGATCCTGGAACGCGTCGCCTCCGACATCGCCGAGGACTTCCTGCGCTGACCGCCCGAGGGCTGCGCCGCCGGGCGCCCGGCACGCGGAAAGGGCCCCGAACCCAGCCAACCCTGGGTTCGGGGCCCTCGGTCACGACGCCGTCACGGCAACTGCGCGGCGCGCGCCTCCCGCCGGTTGTCGCGGAAGTTGTTCACCCGGCGCGCCGTGGCGAACAGCGGGATCACCGCGCCCATGACCAGCTGGAGCGCGCAGCCCGTCTGGAGCAGCAGCTGCCCGGACGGGGCGTCGAAGGCCCAGGCGGCCAGCAGCCCCATCGACAGCACGATCCAGGACAGCATCGCCCCGGCGAGGCGGCCCCGCGGCTTCGGGTACTCCACCCGGCTCACCATCAGCCACGCGGTGCCCACGATCGCCAGCAGCGTCGCCACGAAGGGCAGCTCCAGCAGGACGATCGAGACGACCGTCAGCGCGCCGAACGGCGAGGGCATGCCCTGGAACATGCCGTCCTTCAATGTCACGCACGAGAAGCGCGCGAGCCGCAGCACCACGGCCAGCAGCACCACGATCGCCCCGAGCGCCGCCACCCGCTGGTGCGCGTCGTCCGCGACCATGCCGTAGACGAGCACGAAGTACGCGGGCGCCAGCCCGAAGCTGATCAGGTCGGAGAGGTTGTCCAGCTCCGCGCCCATGGGGGAGGAGCGCAGCTTGCGCGCCACCAGTCCGTCGAAGAGGTCGAACACCGCCGCGCAGAGCATCAGGATGACCGCCGTGGCCGCGCTGTGGCGGGCCATGCCGGACTCCTGGCCTCCGGTGAGGTGCGGGATGAGGATGCCGGTGGTGGTGAAGTACACCGCCATGAACCCGCACGTGGCGTTGCCGAGCGTGAGGGTGTCCGCTATCGACAGGCGGAGCGAGAGCGGCATCTCCTCCTCTTCGTCCACCTCGTCGGCCTCGGGCACCCAGTTCGCCTGGGTCTCCGGATCAATCACGGTCAATGCGAGTCACCCCAGCCACGGTCTTCTGTCCGACCTCGACCGCGACCTCCACGCCCTCGGGCAGGTAGAGGTCGACACGCGAGCCGAAGCGGATCAGACCGATTCGGTCGCCCTGCTCGACCTTCGTGCCCTCGGGGATGTAGGGCACGATGCGGCGGGCCACCGCGCCGGCGATCTGGATCATCTCGATGTCGCCGAGTTCGGTGTCGAAGTGCCAGACTACGCGCTCGTTGTTCTCGCTCTCCTTGTTGAACGCCGGAACGAAGCCGCCGGGGATGTGCTCGACCGACGTCACCGTGCCCGCGAGCGGCGCGCGATTGACATGAACATTGAGCGGGCTCATGAAGATGGCGACGCGGGTGCGGCCGTCCTTCCACGGCATGATGCTCTGCACCACGCCGTCGGCGGGGGAGATGACCCGGCCCTGGGCGATCTCGCGCTCGGGGTCGCGGAAGAACCACAGCATGCCCGCCGCGAGCGCGGTGGCGGGTACGGCGACGGCCCGGGCGGCGCCGGAGCGGCGGGCGCGGGCCAGGCTGAGGGCTGCGGTGGCGACGGTCGGAAGAAGCCACGGCGATGCTCCGCGCGCGAGGCGTACGCCGGCCCGGCTGTCGCGAGATGCAGAGGTTTGGCTGTGGGGCATGGATGACCTTCGTAGCGGATGATGCCGCGCAAGACGGGGGACGGCGGCTTTTCCGGGATCGTACCGGTCGCGGGCCACAACTCGGCAAGCCAGGAAGCCGAGTCGGCGGCCGAAGAGCGGTGGAACAACGTCTACGGGGTGTGATCTTCCCCTCGAAGAAAACACCCCGTACCCGGACAATCAGCCCTGGAATCGATACTCTTCGAGCAACCTGCGGCCGATGATCATTTTCTGGATCTCGGCGGTTCCTTCACCGATGAGCAGCATCGGCGCCTCTCGGTACAGGCGCTCGATCTCGTACTCCTTGGAGAAGCCGTAGCCGCCGTGGATCCGGAAGGCGTCCTCGACGACCTCCTTGCAGTACTCGGAGGCGAGGTACTTCGCCATCCCGGCCTCCAGGTCGTTACGCTGCCCGGAGTCCTTTTTGCGTGCCGCGTTGACCATCATCGCATGGGCGGCCTCCACCTTGGTCGCCATCTCGGCCAGCTTGAACTGGATGGCCTGGTGCTGTGCGATCGGCTTGCCGAAGGTGTGCCGCTGCTGGGCGTAGCTCACGCCCAGCTCGAAGGCGCGCTGGGCGACGCCGCAGCCGCGGGCCGCGACATTGACCCGGCCGACCTCCACGCCGTCCATCATTTGGTAAAAACCCCGGCCGGTGACGCCGCCGAGCACCCGATCGGCCGGTACCCGCAGCCCGTCCATGATCAGCTCGGTGGTGTCGACGCCCTTGTAGCCCATCTTCTCGATCTTGCCGGGGATGGTCAGGCCCGGGCGCACCTCGCCGAAGCCCGGCTCCTTCTCCACCAGGAAGGTCGTCATGGACTTGTGCGGGGCCGTGCCCTCCGGGTGGCCCTCGTCGCTGCGCACCAGTACGGCCACGAGGGACGAGGTGCCGCCGTTGGTGAGCCACATCTTCTGGCCGGTCAGGACGTACTCGTCGCCGTCCCTGACCGCCTTGGAGCTGATCGCCGACACGTCGGAGCCCAGCGCCGGCTCCGACATCGAGAAGGCGCCCCGGATGTCACCGGCCGCCATCCGCGGCAGGAAGTGGTCCTTCTGCTCCTGCGTACCGTGCTGCTTGAGCATGTACGCGACGATGAAGTGGGTGTTGATGATGCCGGACACCGACATCCAGCCGCGGGCGATCTCCTCCACGCACAGCGCGTAGGTGAGCAGCGACTCGCCCAGGCCCCCGTACTCCTCGGGGATCATCAGACCGAACAGGCCCAGTTCCTTGAGGCCGTCCACGATCTGCTGGGGGTACTCGTCGCGGTGCTCCAGCTCCGTGGCGACCGGGATGATCTCCTTGCCGACAAAGTCACGGACCGTGGAGACGATCTCCTGCTGGACGTCGGTCAGACCGGCGGTCTGGGCGAGACGGGCCATGTCCTACTTCTCCTGCTGCTCGAGTTCAGGGCGGCCCGGCTGCTCGCCGCCGCGCTCCTTGATGTACGTCTCGGTGGGCACCATGACCTTGCGGCGGAAGACGCACACCAGGGTGCCGTCCTGCTTGTAGCCCTTGGTCTCGACGTAGACGATGCCGCGGTCGTCCTTCGACTTCGACGGCCACTTGTCCAGCACGGTCGTCTCGCCGTAGATCGTGTCGCCGTGGAAGGTCGGCGCCACGTGCCTGAGCGACTCGATCTCCAGGTTGGCGATCGCCTTGCCGGAGACGTCCGGCACGGACATGCCGAGCAGCAGCGAGTAGACGTAGTTCCCGACGACGACGTTCTTGCCGAAGTCCGTCGTGCGCTCCGCGTAGTTCGTGTCCATGTGGAGCGGGTGGTGGTTCATGGTGAGGAGGCAGAACAGGTGGTCGTCGTACTCCGTGACCGTCTTTCCCGGCCAGTGCTTGTACGTCGCCCCGACCTCGAACTCCTCGTAGGTGCGTCCGAACTGCATGGCGCTCAGCCCTCCGGGATCTCGAACTTGGACGTGCGCCGCATGCCGGCGGCGCGTCCCTTGCCGGAGATGACCAGGGCCATCTTGCGGCTGGCCTCGTCGATCATCTCGTCGCCGAGCATCGCGGAGCCCTTCTTGCCGCCCGCCTCGGACGTGTAGTAGTCGTACGCGTCCAGGATCAGCTCGGCGTGGTCGTAGTCCTCCTGGGAGGGCGAGAACACCTCGTTGGCGGCGTCGACCTGGCCCGGGTGCAGCACCCACTTGCCGTCGAAGCCGAGGGCGGCGGCGCGGCCGGCGACCTCGCGGAAGCCGTCGACGTTGCGGATCTGGAGGTAGGGGCCGTCGATCGCCTGGAGGTCGTTGGCGCGGGCGGCCATCAGGATCTTCATCAGGATGTAGTGGTAGGCGTCGGCCGGGTAGCCGGGCGGCTGCTCGCCCACGACGAGGGACTTCATGTTGATGGAGGCCATGAAGTCGGCGGGGCCGAAGATGATGGTCTCGACGCGCGGGGAGGCCTGCGCGATCGCGTTGACGTTGTTCAGGCCCTGCGCGTTCTCGATCTGCGCCTCGATGCCGATCCGGCCGACCTCGAAGCCCATCGTCTTCTCGATCTGGGTCAGCAGCAGGTCCAGCGCCACGATCTGCTCGGCGTTCTGCACCTTCGGCAGCATGATGCAGTCGAGGTTCGGCCCGGCGCCCTCGACCACCGTGACGACGTCGCGGTACGTCCACTCGGTCGTCCAGTCGTTGACGCGGACCACCCGCGTCTTGCCCGTCCAGTCGCCCTCGTTGAGGAACTTGACGATGGTGTGCCGCGCCTCGGGCTTGGCGAGCGGGGCGCACGCGTCCTCCAGGTCCAGGAAGACCTGGTCCGCGGGGAGGCCCTGCGCCTTCTCCAGGAAGCGCGGGTTCGAGCCGGGAACGGCCAGGCACGAACGCCGCGGGCGAAGGCGGTTCACGGGGGTGGTCATGCGGGGACCTCCAGGGGGTCGAGCTTGTTCGCGGTGCGGATCTCGTCGACGATGCGGCCGATGATCCCGGTGATGTCGAAGTCCTTCGGGGTGAAGACGGCGGCCACTCCGGCTTCCTTCAGCTGCTCGGCGTCACCGTTCGGGATGATGCCACCTGCGATCACCGGAATATCTGTGGCACCGGCCACACGCAGGCGCCGCAGCACGTCCGGGACCAGCTGGGCGTGCGAGCCGGACAGGATCGACAGGCCGACCGCGTGCACGTCCTCCGCGAGGGCCGCGTCCACGATCTGTTCGGGGGTGAGCCGGATGCCCTGGTACACCACCTCGAAGCCGGCGTCGCGGGCGCGGACGGCGATCTGCTCGGCGCCGTTGGAGTGCCCGTCCAGGCCCGGCTTGCCGACCAGGAAGCGCAGCTTGCCGACGCCCAGGTCGCGGGCGGTGGCGTCCACCTTGGCGCGGACCTCGGCGAGCGCCGAGCCGGCCTCCACGGGGACGGCCACCGGCGCGGAGGAGACCCCGGTGGGAGCCCGGTACTCGCCGAACACCTCCCGCAGCGCCCCCGCCCACTCGCCGGTGGTCACCCCGGCGCGGGCGCACTCCAGGGTGGCCTCCATCAGGTTCTCGGTGCCGCGGGCCGCCTCCTTCAGCCGCTCCAGCGCCTTGCAGGGGCGCGGATGGTTGAAGGGCGGCTGGTAGCGGGTGTCCCGCCAGTGCCGCAGCGAGTCGACGACGCGGGCCTCGACCGCCGGGTCCACCGTCTGGATCGCGGTGTCCAGATCGGCCGTGAGCGGGTTGGGCTCGGTGCCCTCGAAGGCGTTGACGCCGACGATCTTCTCCTCGCCGGACTCGATCCGGGCCCGCCGCTCGGCGTGCGAGGCGACCAGCTGCGACTTCAGGTAGCCGGACTCGACGGCGGCCATCGCGCCGCCCATCTCCTGGATCCGGTCCATCTCCGCGAGGGCGTCGGCGACCAGCTGGTCCACCTTGGCCTCGATCACCTTCGAGCCCTCGAAGATGTCCTCGTACTCCAGCAGGTCGCTCTCGTAGGCGAGCACCTGCTGGATGCGCAGCGACCACTGCTGGTCCCAGGGGCGGGGCAGGCCCAGCGCCTCGTTCCAGGCCGGGAGCTGGACGGCCCGCGCGCGGGCGTCCTTGGACAGGGTCACCGCCAGCATCTCCAGGACGATCCGCTGGACGTTGTTCTCCGGCTGCGCCTCGGTCAGCCCCAGGGAGTTGACCTGGACGCCGTAGCGGAACCGGCGCTGCTTCGGGTTCTCGATGCCGTAGCGCTCGCGGGTGACCTTGTCCCAGATGCGGCCGAACGCCCGCATCTTGCACATCTCCTCGACGAAGCGCACGCCCGCGTTCACGAAGAAGGAGATCCGGGCGACCACGTCGCCCATGCGCTCCCGCGGCACCTGGCCGCCGTCGCGCACGGCGTCCAGCACGGCGATCGCGGTGGACATCGCGTACGCGATCTCCTGCACCGGCGTGGCCCCGGCCTCCTGCAGGTGGTAGCTGCAGATGTTGATCGGGTTCCACTTCGGGATGTGGGAGACCGTGTACGCGATCATGTCCGTCGTCAGACGGAGCGAGGGTCCCGGCGGGAAGACATGGGTGCCGCGGGACAGGTACTCCTTGACGATGTCGTTCTGGGTCGTGCCCTGGAGCTTGGTGATGTCCGCGCCCTGCTCCTCGGCGACGACCTGGTAGAGCGCCAGCAGCCACATGGCGGTGGCGTTGATCGTCATCGAGGTGTTCATCTGCTCCAGGGGGATGTCCTGGAACAGCCGGCGCATGTCACCGAGGTGCGAGACCGGCACGCCGACCCGGCCCACCTCGCCGCGGGCGAGGATGTGGTCGGGGTCGTAGCCGGTCTGCGTCGGCAGGTCGAACGCCACCGACAGGCCGGTCTGGCCCTTGGCGAGGTTGCGCCGGTACAGCTCGTTGGACGCCTCGGCCGTGGAGTGACCGGCGTAGGTCCGCATGAGCCACGGACGGTCCTTTTCCCTCCGGGTGTCCGAAGGCTGACGCTCTGTCATCTATGGCTCTCAGACGTTGCGGAAGCGGTTGATGGCGTCGATGTGCTTGGCGCGCATCTCCTCGTCGCGCACGCCGAGGCCTTCCTCGGGGGCGAGGCAGAGCACGCCGACCTTGCCCTGGTGCAGATTGCGGTGGACGTCGTAGGCGGCCTGGCCGGTGTCCTCCAGGGAGTACACCTTCGACAGGGTCGGGTGGATCCTGCCCTTCGCGATGAGCCGGTTGGCCTCCCATGCCTCGCGGTAGTTGGCGAAGTGGGAGCCGATGATCCGCTTCAGCGACATCCACAGGTAGCGGTTGTCGTACTCGTGCATGTAGCCCGACGTCGAGGCGCAGGTGGTGATGGTGCCGCCCTTGCGGGTGACGAAGACCGAGGCGCCGAAGGTCTCCCGGCCCGGGTGCTCGAAGACGATGTCGATGTCCTCGCCGCCGGTGAGCTCGCGGATGCGCTTGCCGAAGCGCTTCCACTCCTTGGGGTCCTGGGTCTGCTCGTCCTTCCAGAACTTGTAGCCCTCGGCGTTGCGGTCGATGATCGACTCGGCGCCCATCGACCGGCAGATGTCCGCCTTCTGCTCGCTGGAGACGACGCAGATCGGGTTGGCGCCGCCGGCGAGGGCGAACTGGGTGGCGTAGGAGCCGAGTCCGCCGCTCGCGCCCCAGATCAGGACGTTGTCGCCCTGCTTCATGCCGGCGCCGTTGCGGGAGACCAGCTGCCGGTAGGCGGTGGAGTTCACCAGGCCCGGGGCCGCCGCCTCCTCCCACGACAGGTGCGCGGGCTTCGGCATCAGCTGGTTGGACTTGACGAGCGCGATCTCGGCGAGGCCGCCGAAGTTGGTCTCGAAGCCCCAGATGCGCTGCTCGGGGTCGAGCATCGTGTCGTTGTGCCCGTCGGAGGACTCCAGCTCCACCGAGAGGCAGTGGGCGACGACCTCGTCGCCGGCCTTCCAGGCGTTGACGCCGGGGCCGGTGCGCAGGACGACGCCCGCGAGGTCGGAGCCGATGATGTGGTACGGCAGGTCGTGGCGCTTGGCCAGCTCGTTGGTGCGGCCGTAGCGCTCCAGGAACCCGAACGTGGACAGCGGCTCGAAGATCGAGGTCCACACGGAGTTGTAGTTGACCGAGGAGGCCATGACGGCCACCAGGGCCTCGCCCGGCCCGAGTTCGGGCACGGGGACGTCGTCCAGGTGGATCGACTTGCGCGGGTCCTTGTCGCGGGTCTCAAGGCCCGCGAACATCTCCGTCTCGTCCTTGTGGACGGTGATCGCCCGGTACGACTCGGGGAGCGGCAGGGCGGCGAAGTCCGCGGACGTCGCGTCCTTCGACTGGATCGCGTCCAGGATGTCCTTCACGGTCACGGTGTTGCCTCCGGCGGTGAGCGCCCTGAGGGAGGGGCGCTTGAGGGATCGTCGGTGCTGTGCTGCTGAGGGTTTTCGGGGTGCCGTCGGTTCGGCGGGATGGTGCTTCGGCAGCGCTTTGTGGCGCGGGAGGTTGCCTGTGACGCAGGCGTCCGGGCGCGCGGGCCGAGGGCCCGCTGGGACAGCCGAAGAGCGATCGGTCCTCGCTCGCCGGCCGCCCGGACACCTTCAACGTATGACACCGCGTGACAGGTGACAAGGCACTGAGTGCCAGAACTTCCTCTCAGATGAAATCTTTACGTAACAAATGAGCGATGATCGATCGAACGGCCTCGGAAATCCGCCGGAAAAGGTGCTCTGACATGCCAAAACGGCCACCCCGAAGGGTGGCCGTCATCACAGCGGGGGAGCGGGCTCAGCGCTCCTTCAGCGCCTCCTCGATGGTGCGCATGACCTCGTCCAGCGGGGCGTCGGTGCGGGCGACGGTGACCAGCACCTCGCCGTGCGCCGAGACGGCCGCCGGGGCGCTCGCGGCCGGCCGGGCGGTCGTGCCGCGCCCCGCGCCGATGCCGGTGCCGAAGGTCCGGCGGACGATCGCGAAGGCGTGGTCCAGCTGCGCCTCCACATCGCCCCGGCCGTCCGCCCGCAGCCAGCGCCGCAGCACGTGGTTGTGGGCGGTGACGACCGCGGAGGCGGCGACCTCGGCCAGCAGCGGGTCGTCGTTGGCGTCGTCGGCGTGCGCGCGCTCGTCGAAGTGGCCGAGCAGGTAGCGGGTGAACAGGCGCTCGTAGCGGGCCACCGAGGCGATCTCGGCCTCGCGCAGGGTGGGCACCTCGCGGGTCAGCCGGTAGCGGGCCACCGAGATCTCCGGCTGCGCCGCGTACATCCGCATGACTTCCTTGATGCCACGGCACACCGTGTCGAGCGGGTGCTCGTGCGCCGGGGCGGCGTTGAGCACCGCCTCGGCGCGGACCAGGGTGTCGTCGTGGTCCGGGAAGATCGCCTCTTCCTTGGAGCGGAAGTGGCGGAAGAAGGTGCGGCGGGCGACGCCTGCCGCCGCCGCGATCTCGTCGACGGTGGTGGCCTCGTACCCCTTGGTCGCGAACAGCTCCATCGCTGCGGCCGCCAGTTCCCGGCGCATCTTGAGCCGCTGGGCGGCGGCGCGGCTGCCTGCGGCACTCTCCGGCGCATCGGGCGTAGCTGGTGTACGTGAGGACTTGGCGGGCTGGGACATGACCCGAACGTACTGCATGGACCCGGTGCGGTGCGCCGCGGTCCCGTATCCCACCTGCGGTCCCGGCGGACCGGGCGGGCACCCCGTGCGGGGATCGAGCAGCCCGCCCCAGTCCGTCCGCGCACGAGGGCCGTCGCCGGCGCCGTCAGCGGCGGGCATACTCGCGGAAGCCGCGGCCCGTCTTGCGGCCCAGGCAGCCGGCGGCCACCAGGTGCTCCAGGAGCGGGGCCGGGGCGAGCCCGGGGTCCCGGAACTCGCGGTGCAGCACCTTCTCGATGGCCAGCGAGACGTCCAGGCCGACCACGTCGAGCAGTTCGAACGGACCCATCGGGTAGCCGCCGCCCAGCCGCATGGCCGCGTCGATGTCGTCCAGCGACGCGTAGTGCTCCTGCACCATCTTGATCGCGTTGTTCAGATACGGGAACAGCAGCGCGTTGACGATGAACCCGGCCCGGTCGCCGCAGTCCACCGGGTGCTTGCGGATCTTCGCGCAGACCTCGCGGACGGTGGCGTGCACGTCGTCGGCGGTCAGCACCGTCCGCACCACCTCGACCAGCTTCATGGCCGGGGCCGGGTTGAAGAAGTGCATGCCGATCACGTCCTGCGGGCGCGAGGTGGCGCGGGCGCAGGCGACGACGGGCAGCGAGGAGGTCGTGGTGGCGAGCACCGCTCCGGGCTTGCAGACCTTGTCCAGGGTCTGGAACAGCTGCCGCTTGACCTCCAGGTCCTCGGCGATGGCCTCGACGGCCAGGTCGACGTCCGCGAAGGCGTCGTAGGAGCCGGCCGGGGTGATCAGGTCCAGGGTCTCGGCGGCGGCCTCGGCGGTCAGCCGGCCCTTGTCCACCGACCGGGCCAGCGACTTGCCGATCCGGGCCTTGGCCGCCTGGGCCTTCTCCTCGCTGCGCGCGGCCAGGACGACGCCGTAGCCCGCCTTGGCGAACACCTCGGCGATGCCGGAGGCCATGGTGCCGGAACCGGCGACGCCGACCGAGCGGACCTCGCGGCCCTCGGCGCGGGTGCCGTCGGCCGCCGGGGTCAGCGCGTCCGGCACCACGGTGGCGCTGCCCGGCGCCTCGTAGGTGTAGAAGCCGCGCCCGGACTTGCGGCCGGTCAGGCCCGCCTCGCTGAGCTGCTTGAGGATCGGGGCCGGGGCGTGCAGCCGGTCGTGGGACTCGGCGTACATGGCCTCCAGGACGGTCCGCGCGGTGTCCACGCCGATCAGGTCGAGCAGCGCGAGCGGGCCCATCGGCAGGCCGCAGCCCAGCCGCATCGCCGCGTCGATGTCCTCCCGGGAGGCGTAGCGGGCCTCGTACATCGCGGCCGCCTGGTTGAGGTAGCCGAACAGCAGCCCGTCCGCGACGAAGCCGGGCCGGTCGCCGACCGCGACCGGCTCCTTGCCCAGTTCGAGGGCGAGGTCCGTGACGGCGGCGACGACCTGCGGCGCGGTCAGCACCGAGGAGACGATCTCCACCAGCTTCATCGCGGGGGCCGGGTTGAAGAAGTGCAGCCCGAGCACGCGCTCGGGACGGGCCGAGTCGGCGGCCAGCCGGGTCACGGACAGCGCGTTGGTGCCGGTGGCGAGGATGGTCTCCGGGCGGACGATGCCGTCCAGTTCGCGGAAGATCTGGTGCTTGATCTCGTACGACTCCGGGGCCACCTCGATCACCAGGTCGGCGTCGGCCGCGGCGGTCAGGTCGGTGGTGACGCGCACCCGGGCCAGCGCGTCGGCGCGCTCGGCCCCGGTGAGCCGGCCGCGCTCCACCGCGCGGGCGGTGGAGGCCTCCAGGGCGGCCAGCGCCCGAGCGGCCTGGGCCTCGTCGACGTCGATGCCGACCACCTCGCGGCCGGCCTTCACCAGGACCTCGGTGATGCCGGTGCCCATGGTGCCGAGGCCGACGACGGCGATCTTCGTGAGCGCGGACGGAGGGGTGTGGGACAGGGGAGTGGCCATCGCGGGACTCCAGAAATGAGGGTGACGGCGAGGAACGCGCCGGGTGCGCCGGGGGCGCACCACGGTGCGGAAAGGAGTGCGGGTGTTGCCGGGCCATCGAGCGCACACGCCCGGTGCTGTACCGGCGGGCGTTCGAGGCGCCCGGCGGCGGCGGTGTTTCCGACCGGCCCTGTCCCGAAGCCGGGTCGTACTTGCGGTACTTGGCGCACAGAGCGCACACGGGTACCGAACCGACCGATGCCGCGACGGCCGCGTCACCAGACCGTCGCCAGCGGGTGCGAGAGGGTTGCTCGCTCGAATGAGCTTAACCGGTGGGTAACGAGCGCGCCACCCCCTGCGGGGGACTTTGTGCCGGGTGCCTCCCGCGGCCCCCTCAAGACGCCTACGCTGAGGGCGTGGACGAAGAGTCGCGATCGCTCACGGAACGCTTACGGCAGGAGTCGGGCGGCACGGCCGCCTTCGACCGGCTGCTCGCCACCGGGGACCCGGACGAGCTGGCGGAGGTGCTCACCGCGCCCGGACAGCCGCTGTGGGCGCGCGAGTTGGCCGCGTTCCGGCTCGGCCGGGCCGGCGACCGGCGCGCCTTCGAGTCCCTGGTGCTGCTGCTCAACCACCGTGACCCGCCGCGCTGCGCCGCCGCCGCACACGCCCTAGCCCGGCTCGGCGACCCGCGCACGGCCCGCGCGGCCGCCGCCCTCGCCACCAACGAACTCCGCGTCGCCTACGCCCTGCACCCGGTACGGCTCCTTGTCGCCCTGCGCGCCCCCGAGTCCGTGCCCGCCCTGATCACCACCCTGGAGCGGCGGCTGCGCCCGCACGACCCCTACCGGCGGGTCGCCCTCGCCTGTGTGGAGGGCCTCGGAGCCCTCGGTGACGGACGCGCCCGGCGCGTCCTGACCGAGGCCCTCGCCCACCCCGCCCTCGCGGAGGCGGCGGTACACGCACTGGCCCGGCTCCCGCAGGAGGAGCCGGCCGGCTGACCGGCGCGGTCAGGGCCAGTACGCGGTGCACAGCCGGCGCCCCGCGTGCCGGCCGCAGGCCTGTGCCTCCAGATGCCAGCCCCTGCCGTGCACGTACTTGACCGCGCGGGTGTTCTGCTTGCCGCCCGTGTGCACGGTCCCCGAGCACACGCCGAAGTCCGCCCAGGACCCGTGGTCGACGTCCCACTCCAGCGAGACCGTGTCCCCGCCGCGCGCCCCGGAGATCACCGCCCAGACGTAGTACGGCGCTCCGGTCTTCGCGTTGCCGTAGCGCACCTGGACCGTGGCGCCGCCGATGCGCACCGTGGGCCCCGTGTGCCGGCGTCCGGCCGGGATGCGGGTGTTGGGGTCGATGCTGGTCCCGCACGAGGCCGCGGCCCGCGCCGGCCGTGCCTCCTGGGCGGCCGTCGCGGTCGCCACCGACGCGGTGGCCAGCACCGCCACGCCGGCCATCGCGGCCATGAGGTTCCCGTACTTGTTGGTCATACCTGTGCCCCTCTTGCCGCCGACTGCGGGGTGTCACCGATCACTGACACACCGTCGCCGCAGTCGCCCGAGCCGAGGCTGACAGGCACCCGGGGGAGCGGGCAAGGGGCAGTGGGAGCACATGGGCGCGCGGGCCCCGCGTGCCCGGCGCACCGGAGCGGTCAGACGTCCCTCGTCCGGCGTACGTCCTGCTCGTCCCACGTGGTGGTGGAGCGCGGCTCGACCACGGGCCTGCCGCGGACGGGGTGACCGCCGCCGGCGACGGCCCGCTGCCGCACGGTCTCCGCGTCGAACTCCAGGCCCAGCAGGAGCGCCAGATTGCTGATCCACAGCCACACCAGGAAGACGACGATGCCCGCCATGGTGCCGTATGTCTTGTTGTACGACGCGAAGTTCGCCACGTAGACCGCGAAACCCGCGGAGGCGGCCATCCAGATCACCAGGGCCAGCACGCTGCCCGGAGTGATCCACCGAAAGCCCCTGACCTTGGCGTTGGGGCACGCCCAGTACAGGATCGCGATCATCACGACGACCAGGATCACCAGCACCGGCCACTTGGCGATCGACCACGCGGTCAGCGCCGTGTCCCCGATGCCGAGCGCCTGTCCGGTGCGCCGGGCCAGCGGGCCGCTGAAGACGACGATGACCGCGCTGAGCACGGCCAGCACCAGCAGCACCGCCGTGACCCCGACCCGCACCGGCAGCAGTCGCCACACCGGACGCCCCTCCGGCATGTCGTAGACGGCGTTCGCGGCGCGGATGAAGGCCGCCACGTACCCGGACGCCGACCACAGCGCGACGACGATGCCCACCACGGCCAGGACCGAGCCCGTACCGGCACTGTTCTGCAACTGCTCCACGGACCGGGTCAGCACGTCCCGCGCCGAGCCGGGCGCCAGCTGTCCGACGTCGGCCAGCAGCCGGTCGGTGGTCGAGCGGCCGGTGATCCCCAGCAGGGACACCAGCACCAGCAGCGCCGGGAACAGGGCGAGCATGCCGTAGTAGGTCAGTGCCGCGGCCCGGTCGGTCAGCTGGTCCTTCTGGAACTCCCGCAGGCTGCCCTTGAACACCGCCCCCCACGCGGGCTTCGGCGCCCGCGGCGCACCGCCTTGCTGTTCCGTTTGCCCCGGAAGGTGAGGTTCGTTCATGGCCGCCGGGTACCCCGCGGCACCCGGTCGACAGCGGGCCGGCGGCGGCCGCATCATCCGTCGGCGGGTTCCGGCACCACCGCCAGGGCCTCGATCTCCATCAGGAACTCCGGGGCCACCAGCCCCGCCACCCGCACGGCCGAGGCGGCCGGCAGCCGGTCGTCGGGTATGTGCGCGGCGCGGGCCGCACGGATCTGCGGCATGTGGGCCATGTCGGTGACGAAGTACGTCAGCTTCACCACGTGCTCGAACCCGGCCCCCGCCGCGGCCAGGCAGCGCCGGAGGTTCTCGAACACCTGGCGGGCCTGGGCCGCGGGGTCGCCGGGGCCCACCAGGGCGCCGTCCTCGTCCAGGGCCAACTGGCCGGAGACGGCGACGAGCCGGCCGGTCGCCGAGACGACATGGCTGTACTGCGTGGCGGGTGCGACGCCGGCGGGGGCGGTGATCCGTTCGGTCATGCGCCCATGATGGACCACGCCACCGACAGCGCCCCGGGCCCGGGGGCCGGGGCGCTGTCGGTGGCGGTCAGCGGCGGAAGCCCAGCAGGTCGTGCAGGGTCGAGCCGCGCGAGGACGTCGAGGCCGCCTTCGCCGCCGGCGGCTCAGGCTCCGGGGACCTGGCGCACACCGCGTCGGCCGTGCCGCTGCCGCGCGGCACCGTGCCGTCGGCCAGGTACGCCGACAGATAGCGGTCCAGGCAGGCGTTGCCGCTCAGCGTGATGCCGTGGTTGCCGCCGCCCTGCTCGACCACCAGGCTGGAACCCGCCAGCAGCCGGTGGGCCGCGACACCCCCGGCGTACGGGGTGGCCGCGTCCTCCGTCGCCTGGAACAGCAGCGAGGACGGCAGCCGGGTGTTGGCGACGTCCGGGCGCCCCGTGCGGACGGTCGGCCAGAACGCGCACGGCGCGTTGTACCAGGTGTTGTTCCACGCCATGAAGGGCGACTTCGCGTACACCGCCCGGGCGTCCCGGCGCCAGCGTGCCCAGTCGTGCGGCCAGGCGGTGTCCCCGCACTGCACGGCCGTGTAGACGCTGTAACCGTTGTCGCCGGAGCCGTCCACACCGGCGAGGTCGTCGTACGCCTCCACCAGCGGCCCGGTGTCCTTGTCGTGCACATAGGCCGCGAACGCCTCGGCGAGGTGGGGCCAGTAGCCGTCGTAGTAGCCGCCCGGGATGAACGTGTCCTCCAGTTCGGCGGCGCCCACCCGGCCGCCGGCCGGCCGCTTCGCCAGCGCGGCCCGCATCGCGTACCACCGCGCCTCGACCTTCGCGGGGTCCTTGCCGAGCCGGTACGTCGCGTCGTACTTGGCGATCCAGGCCATCAGCGCCCGGTGCCGGTCGTCGAAGGCGTGTTCCTGGCCGATGTTGTCGTCGTACCAGACACCGGTCGGGTCCACGATCGAGTCCAGCACCAGCCTGCGGATCCGCTCGGGGTGCAGCTTGGCGTAGACCGCGCCCAGATAGGTGCCGTACGAGTAGCCGAAGTAGCTCAGGCGGGACGCGCCGAGGGCCGCGCGGATGGCGTCCATGTCCTGCGCGGCGCTGACCGTGTCCATGTACGGCAGCACATCGGCGTACCGCCGGGAGCAGTCGGCGGCGAAGGACCGGGCGCGCTCCAGGTTCGCCTGCTCCAGCGCGGGCGTGGCGGGCACGCTGTCGGGGCGCACCGGATCGAAGTGGCCGGGCGCGCAGTCCAGGGCCGGGCTGCTGTGGCCGACCCCGCGCGGGTCGAAGCCGACGACGTCGTAGCGCGCCGCCACGTCCCTGGGCAGCGCCGAGGCCACGAACCCGGCGAGCGTGAGCCCGCTGCCGCCGGGGCCGCCGGGGTTGACCAGCAGGGGGCCCTCGGAGGTCTTGGCGGTGTGCGGCACGCGGGACAGCGCGAGCGTGATCCGCCGGCCGTCCGGGTCCGCGTGGTCCAGCGGCACCTGGAGCGAGGCGCACTGGAGCGTCGGGTAGTCGCCGGTGCCGCACTTCTTCCAGGCGAGCTGCGCGGGCGCGGCGGCCCGCGCGGGCACGCCGGTGACGGAGCCCGCCAGCACGGCGGCGGCCGCGCACAGCACGGCTGCGCGTCTTCTCATGGGTCCTCCCGGGACGGAGAGGTCGGGCGTACCGCGAGGATCGCGGCTTTGGCCGCATCGTCCCGGAGCGGGGACCCTGGAGAACGTCCCGCGCCGATAGTTGACCCTATTGCCCGCGCGAAGCCCTCGAACGCTCCCGCGGGGCGCTCACATGAGGGTCGGCTGGGCCGGCTCGTGCCGCGGCGCGGGTCCGGCCGGACGGATCCGGCGGGCCGCGCCCGCGCGGGTGGGGCCCGACGCCGTACTCCCGCGCCGGTTCGTGCACCTGACGGGTGATCCGGCGCTGGTACCAGGTGGGCGCGCAGGACCCGCCCACATACTTCCGCTCGTAGCGGCGCACCAGGCGTGGGTGGTGCTCGCCCAGCCGGGCCGTGAACCACTCGCGCCCCCGGCCGCAGACGCGGCACGGCGAGTTGCCGGGCCTGGTGTGCGATGTGCCGCGGGGTGGACGGGCGGAAGCACTCGGGGCCCGTGGTTTCAGGGCAGGAGGCCCTTCAGGAACCGGTCGAGGCGGCCGTCGAGGTCCAGTGCCTGGGTCTCCCGGGTCGCCGGCAGCAATTCGTAGGTGCGGAGCAGCCAGTCTTTCAGAGCCGGAAGTGAGGCAATGAAGTGGGCGGAGCCACCCGGCGGGGCCAGCAGGATGTGCAGCGACGCGTGCGCTCCGGTCCCGGTCGGCCACACCCGTACGTCGCCCTGCCCGCTGGGTGCCAGCGTGCCCCGGGCGAGTAGTTCACGTGAGATAACCCAGGAGATCGGACTTTGGGCAGGTTCGTGAAAAAGGAATTCCACGACGAGGGGATCTTGTGCCCTGTAGAGCAGGTGAGTCGATACGGGAAGCCGTGTACCCAGGGGCGACACGAGTTCCATGTCCAGCATGTGGTCTACGCAAGTGATCATGGCGCTGTCTGTGCAGTGGGCGGGCCGTGCGGGCGGGGTTGTGCGGCCCGGTTTCGGATAGTGCGGGGGTGATCGCCAGTTCTCTGACCGCCCCTGCTGCGTGGGGCGGCCGTCCCCCGGGCGGGCACTCCGGTCCGCATGGACGATGAAGTGACTCGGACCGCGTCACCCGCCGAGGGGTGTGCGGCGGGTTCCTCGACGGTCCGAAAGGCTGTGGGGCTCAAGGGCGGTGACGGTGTATCCGTGATGGCCGGCCCAGCGGAGCTGGTCCCGTACCCAATGGCGACGGACGTCGGCGGGGTCGTCGGCCGTTCGGGCGGCAGACGCGGCTGCGAAGTGGCGCGCGCTGGAGGCATCCGTCATCGCCGAGGCAGGACCGCCTGCAGTGAGAATGCCGGCCGCCGCGGTGGCCGAGATGATTACGCCGACGAGCGGGCGCACGATCCTCTTGCCCATGATTTCTTCTCCTTGTTCACGTCCATGACGTCGATAAATGACCTCACGGATGCAATGTCCCCCAAGGGCACCTGTGACAGTAGCCCCAGGTTGTTGAATGGTGAATCACTTTGTCCGTGAGGTCCGCCACGTGATCGTCGGCGGGTCGAGCGGCGGTGGATCATCCGCGGCGTCTCGCCGAGTCCGGCGGTAGTTCGGGGATCGCGCATCCCTCTGCTGAAGCGTTCCTCATGTCGGACATTTACTGGCATGGCACACCTCACACCCCATGTAGTTCATCGTTCAACCAAAAAGGCGTAGTGTCACCAGTGCCTGATCCAAGGCGGCCACTGCGACTCGTCCCAGCAGGTCGCAGGGTGCTCAAGGAGGAGAGAAAACATGAGTTACAGGATTGTGCGCCGCGCGGTTGTCGCGGCTGCCTCCGTGGCGGTTGCGGCGACCGGACTCCTCGCCGCAGGGGGTTCTGCCTCGGCGGCGACCATGAAGAGCAGCGAACCGGCTGCCCTCGTGTCCCACTCCGCGCGGTACGCCAACACCCTTGAAAGCGGAGGCGGACACCGGGGCGGGGACTCGGGTCGCTACGGCGACCGCGGTCATGACTCCCGGGATCGCCGTGACGGCGACTTCCGTCACCTGGGGCGTCGCTACAGCGATGACGATCGCCGCAACGGCGGCGAGTCCCGGTACGAGCGCGGCGACCGGATCTTGTGGGTCCGTGGCGATGACGGGCACCGCTACCGGATCCGGGAGCACGAGGGCCGCTATCACCGTTGGGACGGCCGTAGCGCAGGCCGGTGGAACACGGCGGACACCCATGTCCGTCACGTCCGCACCCACCGCGACGAGACCCACTTTCGCCTCGGGGAGGAAGCCGGCGGCCGCGGGAACGATGGCCGCGCCCATGGCCACAACGGCCACGGCTCTGGGCGTTCCTGACGCATCATCCGGGTGCGCCTGACGCGTCCGGGCAGTGGACGGAGGCGGCCGACGGCGCCGCCTCGCCCGCTGCGGATCGATACTCCCGCGCCTGAAATGGGGAATCGGCGCGGGAACCACCACCGGATATTTGGATGGGACCGGTGGTGATCAGGGCATGTCGACGGAGCCGTGCCCACGAATCCGACCGACCAGCCTGCCGAGAAGTCTGCTGCAGGCATCTTCACAAGAAGCAGCACAGGGTGAGATGGTCGCTAGACCGATCTATCTATTGTCTGCTCGGAGGGTGCCGTCGGATGAGTGGATCTGTGAAGCCTGACGAACTGAACGCCAGGACGCAACGCTGGTTTGTCTGCGCCGGTTTCGTTTCCACGCCGCTGATGTTCGTCGGTCTGGCCCTCGCACGTGTGATTTTCCCCGCGCACAACGCCAAATGGAGCGCGAATCACATCGTCCACATATACGAGCGGCATCCCAACCTCGTGCAGACCGGCCTTGTGGTGGCGATGATCGCCTTCGCCCTCTGGGGTTTGTGGATGGCCGTCATCAGCATGTGGATCTGGCGAATGGAGTCCCGCCGGTACCCCGTCCTCACCATCGCATCGATCCTCCTCGCCGCCATCAACGTGATGGTCGTCGAGATGATGTGCCTGATGTATGCGGTGACCGCGTTCCGTGCCGGTGAAATCAACCCCCAGATCACCCTGAGCCTGAACGACATCTCCTGGTTCTTGTACTACTACACGTGGCCGCCTTACATTCTCTGGCTCCTTGTCGTCGCGATCGCCGTCTTCCGCGACAAGAGTGTTCCCATGGTCTTTCCACGTTGGTTCGGCTGGCTCACCATCGGCACTGTCGTCGTCATCCTCCCCAACGTCGTCGGGGCGTTCCCCTTCGCGGAGAAGGGCCCGTTCGCGTGGGATGGCTTCATCACGTTCTGGCTGGTGGCAGCCGCCGTCGGGACCTGGTCCCTCGCATGTGACTACCTCTTGATGAAGGCGATCGGGAGGGAGGGCGAGAAGGTGAAGCAGTACCAGAAGGTCGTGGCCCCCGTCGCCGACGTGGCCGACGGACAAGGACGGGATCGCTGAAGGCCCGCCTGACGTACCGGCAGAGCGGTCGGAGAAACAGTCGTGACCGTCAGCACCGCGTCGCGTCCAGGTCGCTGAAACACTCGTAGAAAGAGCACTCCGTCAGACCCGCCTCGGCGCGAACGTCCTTCACGCGCACCCCGCCCATGCGTCCGCGTGCCCCCAGCGTATGTGGGATGCCGGGGGCACGCGGACGCTGTGCAGGCCGTCGCGGCGGTCAGCCGGGTACGTCCATGCGCTGCGTGCCGATCACGGACAGCAGCCGCAGCGCCTCCTGCGACCGGGAGCCCGGCTCGGCGGTGTAGATCACGACCCGCTGGTCCCGGTCGGCGATGTCGAGAATGTCGCAGTCCACGGTGAGCCGGCCGACCACGGGATGCTCGATCGTCGTGCGCGGCGCCGCCTGTGGACGCACGTCATGGGTGGCCCATACGCGCGCGAACTCCGGGCTGGAGTGCATGAGTTCGTCCACCAGGGCGGACACCTCGGGATCGTCGGGGTAGCGGGCCGCGGTGGCCCGCAGTTGCTGGGCCGCGCTGCGCGCGATGGCGTCCGAGTCGGACAGACCGCACCACTGCCGCTGACGCGGGTCGGTCGGCAGGAACGCGCGGCGGATCAGATTGCGGTCGCGGCGCGGCAGGGCCGAGAAGTCCTCCATGAGAGCGGCGGCCAGCTCGTTCCAGGCGATGACCTCGCACGTCGCCGACAGGACGATCCCCGCCGCCAGCGGCAGCCGACCCAGCAGGTCGAGGATGCTCTGCCGCACCTCGCGCGGCGGACCCGGCGAGGGGCCCGGCGGTGTGCCCGCCAGGTGATGCAGATGTTCCCGCTCGACGTCCGACAGGCGCAGCGCACGCGCCAGACCCGCGAGGACGGCACGCGAGGGATGGGGGGCACGGGCCTGCTCAAGACGCGTGTAGTACTCCGTCGAGATGTACGCCAGCTGCGCCACTTCCTCGCGACGCAGCCCCGGAGTGCGACGGCGGCGCCCGGCAGGCAGGCCGACGTCGGCGGGGGTGATCCGCTCGCGCCTGCTGCGCAGGAAGCCGGCCAACTCTCGTCTGTCCATGCCCTTCAGTGTGCGCGGACCGCCGCGACGCCCAGCCAGGTACCGCTTGTACCTGGCTGGCGTTGGCGGCCGCCCGCAGACTCGCCGCCATGCATGACGCACAGATCACCGACACATCCACGCCGACCACCGCCGGGCTGCTCGCCGGCAAGGTCGCCTTCGTCACCGGCGCCGGGCGGGGCATCGGCGCCGCCGCCGCACGACTGTTCGCCCGTGAGGGCGCCCGCGTGCTGCTCGCGGCCCGCACGCGCACCGAGTTGGAGACCGTCGCCGAGGACATCCGGGCGGCGGGCGGCACCGCGGACCACGTCGTGTGCGACCTCGCCGACCCGTCCTCTGTCCGCGCCGCTGTCGAATGCGCCGTGGAGCTGTACGGCCGCCTCGACGTCGCCTTCAACAACGGCGCGATCACCGGCGCGCCCGGCCCGTTGGAGGCGATGAGCGAGGCCGATCTCGACGAGGTCTATGCCGTCGACCTCAAGGGGCAGTGGGTGGCTATGGCCGCCGAGGTCGAAGCCATGCGGGCTTCGGCCGGGCGCGGCGCCATCGTCAACAACTCCAGCCTCACCAGCTTCCAGGCCACGCCCGAACTGCCTGCCTACGCGGCCATGAAGCGGGCGGTGAACAGCCTCACCGAGTCGGCGGCGGTCGCGTACGGCCCCGAGGGCATCCGCGTCAACGCCGTCGCGCCTGGCACCACCCTGACCGAGATGGTCCGCCAGAACGAGGCCGCCAACCCCGGCCTGCTCGACCAGCTGAAGGAGCGCACCCCGCTGCGGCGGGCCGGTGTCCCCGACGAAGTCGCCGAGGCGGCCGCCTGGTTGCTGAGCGACCGCGCGTCCTATGTCACCGGGACGATCCTGCGGGTCGACGGCGGTATGGGAGCGTGAGCCCGGCGCCCGTGCGCCGGGTGCTGAGCAGCTGAACCGCGGCAGGCCCCCGCGCCCCCTGTCACTCGGCCCGGGCCGACTCGACGAAGCCGGTCGTCGTCGGCCTGGGCCGCTTTCACGCCCGCGCCCGGCGCCCGCACGCCGTACCGATCTCTTTCCACCCCGAGCCGCACTCGCTGCCCCGCATTCCCGCCGCCCTGTGCCGCACGTGACGCCCGAACTCTCCCCACCCCGCGCCGACTTCGCGTAACGCCGTGAGACGTGTGGTGTCCGTCGCGTGCCCCCTGACCGGGTAGACAGCGCGGTCGCCAACCAGTAGAACTGGTGTATAGAACGTTCTAGACAGGGGTGTGATCATGGCAGGCGAAGTGCTGGCGGAGTTCCGGGACGACGGGGTCACGGTCATCACGATGAACCGCCCGACGGCTCGCAACGCTCTCGACCGCGCGCTCTCCGAGGGCGTCGCTCAGGCGCTCGACGAGTTGGACAGCCGCGGTGATCAGGCGGTCGGCATCCTCACGGGCGCGGGCGGCACCTTCTGCTCCGGGATGGATCTGAAGGCGTTCCTGCGGGGGGAGTCGCCCGTGCTGGAGGGGCGCGGCCTGGCCGGAATCACCCAGGCGCCGCCGCGCAAGCCGGTGATCGCGGCCGTCGAGGGGTACGCGCTCGCGGGCGGTTGTGAGATCGCGCTCGCCTGCGACCTCGTCGTGGCGGCGGAGGATGCCGAGTTCGGCATCCCCGAGGTCAAGCGGGGCCTCGTGGCGGCGGCGGGCGGGCTGTTGCGGCTGCCGCAGCGCATCCCGTACGCCGTCGCCATGGAACTCGCCCTGACCGGCGGCTTTCTGGACGCCGGGCGTGCCCACGCGTACGGGCTGGTCAACCGGCTCGCCAAACCCGGCCGGGCGCTCCAGCAGGCGCTCGTGCTCGCCGGGGAGATCGCCGCGAACGGGCCGCTCGCCGTACGGGTGAGCAAGCAGGTCGTCGCGGAGGCCGCGGGCTGGGATCCGGAGACCGTGTGGCAGCGGATGAACGAGGTGACCGCGCCCGTCTTCGCCTCCGCCGATGCGCAGGAAGGCCCGCTGGCGTTCGCCGAAAAGCGCCCGCCGCGCTGGACCGGCCGCTGAGCCGGCCGGCGGTCGCGGGACGCCTGCGCCGGAAAGCCGCGACGACCGATGTCCGTCAGGACCGTCCGATGCCCATGAACCGCCCCACGAAGAGAAGAGGCCGCGGTGGAGCGCACGATTTATCACGAGGATCACGAAGAGTACCGCCGGTTGCTGCGGAAGTTCATCGAGAAGGAGGTCGTGCCTGTCCATGACGAGTGGAACGCGGCCGGGCACGCGCCGCGCGACTTCTACCGCAGCCTCGGCGAGATCGGCGTCCTCGGCGTCAACGTCCCCGAGGAGTACGGCGGCGCCGGCCGGACCGGATACAAGTACTCGGCCGTCGTGATGGAGGAGGTGCAGGGCGCGGGCGTCTCCTTCGGCGCCGCGACCGTGCACACCGACGTCGTGCTGCCGTACATCCTGGAGTACGCCAACGAGGAGCAGAAGCGGCGCTGGCTGCCCGGCATGGCGACCGGCGAGATCATGACCGCCATCGCCATGACCGAGCCCGGCACCGGCTCCGACCTCGCCAACATCCAGACCCGTGCCACCCTGTCGCAGGACGGCACGCACTACGTCCTCAACGGAGCCAAGACCTTCATCACCGGCGGTGTCCTCGCCGACCTCGTCCTCGTGGTCGCGCGCACGTCGCCGGCGACGCCGGACGATCGACGCGCCGGTCTGTCGATCATCGGCGTCGACGCCGCGTCCGAGGGGTACGCCGTCGGGCGCAAGCTGGACAAGATCGGCCTGCAGACGTCCGACACGGCCGAGTTGTCGTTCACCGACGTCAAGGTCCCCGTCGAGAACCTGCTCGGCGAGGAGGGCGCAGCCTTCAGCTATCTCTCGCACAACCTCGCACAGGAGCGACTGAGCATCGCCGTGTCCTGTGTCGCCAGCGCCCAGGCGGCCGTGCGACTGGCCACCGAGTACGTCAAGGAGCGCACCGTCTTCGAGAAGCCGGTGGCGGCCTTCCAGAACACGAAGTTCGTGCTGGCCGAGTGCGCGACCGAGGTGGAGGCCGCGCAGATCATGGTCGACCGAGCCGTCGAACTGCACGAGACCGGTGACCTGTCGGCCGTCGACGCGGCGAAGGCCAAGCTGTTCTGCACGGAGGTCGCGGGCCGCGTCATCGACAAGTGCCTCCAGCTGCACGGCGGTTACGGCTACATCACCGAGTACCCCGTCGCCCGCCTCTACGCCGATACCCGCGTCACCCGCATCTACGGCGGCACCAGCGAGGTCATGAAGACCATCATCGCCAAGTCGATCGGCCTGTGACCGCACCCCCCAAGGACACCCACGCTCTCAGGAGAACACCGATGCGAGATGCAGTCATCGTCGACGCGGTCCGCACCCCGGTCGGCAAGGGCAAGCCGGGCGGCGCGCTGTCCGGCATCCACCCGGCCGATCTGTCGGCCATCGTGCTCAGGGCGCTCCAGGAGCGCAACCACCTCGACCCCGCCACCGTCGACGACGTCGTCTGGGGCTGTGTCACGGCCGTCGGCGAGCAGGCCGCGGGCATCGGCCGTTACGCCGTGCTCGCCGCCGGCTGGCCCGAGCACGTGCCGGGCCTCACGATCGACCGGCAGTGCGGCTCGTCCCAGCAGGCGGTGCATCAGGTCGCGGCCGGGATCATCGCCGGGCAGTACGACATCGCCATCGCCGGGGGCGTCGAGTCGATGTCCCGCGTGCCCATGGGGGCGAGCTTCCTGGACGGGCAGTACGGACAGCCGTATGGCGAGCGGGTCGCCGAGCGTTACGACGGCCATGTGTTCAACCAGGGCATCGGCGCCGAGATGATCGCCGAGGAGTTCGGCCTCGGCCGCGCCGTACTCGACCAGCACGCCCTCGACTCGCACGCCCGCGCGGCCGCCGCCGCCGAAGAGGGACGCTTCAAGGGCCAGATCGTCCCCGTGACGGTCACCGGCGCCGACGGCGGTTCCCGGGTGTTCGACACCGACGAGGGCATCCGCACCGGAGGGACCCTGGAGGCCCTCGCCAGACTGAAGACACCGTTCAAGGCGGACGGCGTCATCTCGGCGGGCAACGCCTCGCAGATCTCCGACGGCTCTGCCGCGCTGCTGCTCACCACCAGCGAGATCGCCGCACGCAACGGCTGGACGCCCATCGCGCGCTTCCACACGGGTGTCGTCACCGGCGCCGACCCGATCACCATGCTCAAGGCCCCGATCCCGGCGACCGCGAAGGTGCTCCGGCGCGCGGGTCTCACGATCGACGACATCGGCGCGTATGAGATCAACGAGGCGTTCGCTTCCGTCTCGCTGGCCTGGCTGCAGCGGACCGGCGCCGACTACGGGCGGCTCAACCCCAACGGCGGCGCCATGGCCCTCGGCCATCCGCTGGGCGCGTCGGGCGCGCGTCTCATGACGACGCTCGTGCACCACATGAAGGACAACGGCATCCGCTACGGCCTGCAGTCCATGTGCGAGGGCGGCGGCATGGCCAACGCCACCATCCTGGAACTCCTGTAAGCCGCTCTCCCGCCGACGGCCGTACGGCCTGGGGCCCGCGCCGTGGCGGCGCGGGCCCTTGTCGGCGGAGGAACGAAGCCGTGTCGTCGTGGAGAGAGGAGCCGTCATGCGACGACGTGGACGCGGGCGCGGAGGAAGATCCTGGTGGGCGTGGCTGTTCCCGTCGCCCGTCTCGTTGGGCGCCGTCGCCTGGTGCTGGGGCGCGTACATCGGTGGGGTGGCCGTCCCGCCCGCGGCCGGGCCGTCGCCTGCCCAGGAACCGAGCGGGCCGCCGGCCGGGCACCCCGAACGGCTGGCGCCGGAGCTGCCGGTGACGGACGAGGAGCGCCAACTGTGGGAACAACTGGGCAACTTGGCGTGAGCGGCCGAGCGGGCCGGGGCAGGAAAGCGGGGAGCGCGCCCCGGTGCGGCCGGCTCGCGCTCCCCTCGCGGTGACTCAGTACGCGTCCGGGCGTACCGGCCATCGCGGCACCGACACCGGGAACCCCTCGCTCACCCGTGCCGGAAACCGTGCCGGACGCTTGTCGAGGAACGCGGAGACCCCCTCGGCGGCGTCCGGGCCGCGCCCGAGTTCGACGATCGCCTTCGAGTCGTGGCGGTGCGCGTCCCACGGCGTGAGCGAGCCGAGCATGCCCCACATCAGGTGCCGCGAGGCCGCCACCGACACCCCGGAGGTGTTCTCCACGATCTCCCGGGCGATCTCCCGGGCCGCGGCGACGACCTCCCCGTCGGCCACGACCCGGGAGACCAGTCCACCGGACCGCGCTTCGTCGGCGCCGAACACACGCCCCGTCGCGGTCCACTCCATGGCCTGCGCGATCCCCACCACACGCGGCAGGAACCACGCCGACGCCGCCTCAGGCACCAGCCCGCGCCGCACGAAGACGAACCCGAACTTCGCCGACCGCGCCGCGATCCTGATGTCGGCGGGCAGCGTCATCGTCACGCCGACACCGACCGCGGGGCCGTTGTAGGCGACGATCACCGGCTTGAGGCACGCGGCGATGCGCAGCGACACCGTTCCGCCGCTGTCACGCGGCACGCCGTCGATCGTGCCGGCAGCCTCGTACCCGACGAGGCTGCCGGTGCCCGCGTTGAAGGTGTCCGCGCCCTCGGCGAGGTCGGCGCCCGCGCAGAAGCCGCGGCCTTCGCCGGTCAGGACGACGACACGTACCTCGTCGTCGGCGTCCACCTCGTCGAACGCGGCGATCAGCTCGCAGGCCATCGTCGGCGTGAACGCGTTGAGCCGGTCGGGCCGGTTCAACGTGATCGTCGCGACGCCGTCGGCGACCTCGTAGCGGATCTCGCTGGTGGGCACCGCGGTCCGGGCCTTGTCCGCCTGCCGGCCCTTCTTCCGGAGTGCGGTGGCCGTCTCCTCGCTCACGCCTGTGCCCCTGTCTTCGCCGTCGTCCCGAACGTCTTCTCCAGGAACCCCGGGTCGATCGGCAATCCGTGGACCTGCTGGTTGTGACTGTGGCACAGCTGGTGGTACGCGAACGAGGTCTGCATCGCCTGCACCCGGCCCTGGCTGTCCTGGGCCGCGTTGACGGACTCCTTCGCCAACTTCAGCGCGAACAGCGGCTTGCGCGCGATGCGTGACGCCAATTCCAGTGTGAACGACTCCAGTTCGCCGGACGGCACGACGTGGTTGACCATGCCGAGGCGATGGGTCTCCTGTGCCGTCAGGAAGTCGGAGGTGAACAGCATCTCCTTCGCCTTGCGGACACCGACCTCGAAGGGATGGTTGAAGAACTCGGCGCCCGCCACGCCCATCGAGACGGTGTTGTCCTGGAACAGCGCGTCCTCGGCGGCCACGATCAGATCGCACGGCCACACGAGCATGAGCCCACCCGCGATGACCTTGCCCTGTACCGCCGCGATCGTCGGCTTCGGCAGGTTGCGCCACCGCTCGGACAGGCCGATGTACATCTCCTTCTCCATCGCCATCCGGGCCTCGGCCCCGGCGCAGCCGAAGCCGCACCAGGTGCCCACCTTGCGGTGCTCGGCCAGCACGGCCGGCCCGTCCTGGTCGCGCAGGTCGTGCCCGGCGGAGAAGTGCGGTCCGTTCGCCGCCAGGACGATCACGCTGACCGAGTCGTCCTGCGCGGCGCGGTCGAACGCGTCGTTGAGCTCGTACAGCATGCGCGTGTTCTGCGCGTTCCGTGCCTCGGCCCGGTCGAGCACGATCCGGGCGACCTTGTCGGCCGGACGCTCGTACAGGATCGTCTCGAACCCGCTCACGAACGGCCCTGCCCTTCCGCCCGGCCGACGCGGGCGGTGGCCGCGGCGGTGGCGGCGGCAGCGGCCGCGACGACGCCCTCGACCCGCTCGGGTGGCAGCGGTGGCACAAACCCGGGTGCGATCGGCGTCTCCAAGTCGCTCTGCGCGATGGGACGTTGGTGCGAGAACGTGTCGAACCCGGCACGCCCGTGATAGGCGCCGGACCCGCTCATGCCCACTCCGCCGAACGGCGCAGCGTGGTTCATGTAGGCCAGCGCGAAGTCGTTGCGCGAGACGGAACCGGACGTGGTGGCGCGCAGGAACCGCCGGAACTCCTCGGTGTCGCCGCCGTACCAGTAGGAGGCCAGCGGGTGTTCGCCCGCGGCCGTGTAGGAGATCGCCTCGTCGACGTCGGTGTAGGTGTGCACCACCAGCACCGGGCCGAAGATCTCCTCGTCGTGGATCGCGGCGCCGGCCGGGACGTCCAACAGCAGCGTCGGCGGTATCCGGCGCGTCTTCGGGTCGGGCAGCCGGTCACGCTCCTCCCGCGGCACGATCACCACGTCCGTCGCGCCCTTGACGCGTGCGTCGTCGATGAGGCCGGTGACCCGCGCGTAGTTGGCGTCGTTGACGATCGCCACCACGTCGGGGTTGTCGGCGAACGTCGGGAAGTAGCCGAGGACCGCCTGGCGGTAGGCGTCGACGAAGGCGTCCCGCGCCGACGCGGGCACGAAGACGTAGTCGGGGCACAGGCACACCTGGCCGTTGTTGACGAGCCGGGCGGCGGCGATCCTGGTCGCGGCGTCGGCGATGTCCGCGTCCGGACCCACGATCACCGGGTTCTTGCCGCCGAGTTCGAGCGTGACGGGCACGAGGTTCTTGCCCGCCGCCGCCGCGACGAGCCGCCCGACCCTGGGCGAGCCGGTGAAGAAGATGTGGTCCAGGCGCAGTTCGCAGAAGGCGGAGGCCGTCGGCAGCCCGCCGCCCACGACGACCACCTCCTCGGGGCTCATCCGGGAGGCCACCGCACGGGCGAACACCTCCCCGGTACGCGGCGTCATGTCCGAGAACTTGATCATCACGCGGTTGCCCGCGGCGAGCGCCTCGACGGTCGGTACGAAGACCAGGACCACCGGGAAGTTCCACGGGCCGATCACGCCGACGACGCCTTTGGGACGGCGTTCGACGGTGGTCGGGATGACACCGCCGAGGGCCGCGGGCACCTCGGTCGGGGCCATCCACTCCTCGATGTGCTCCCGGGTGTGGGTGATGGCCTCCAGGCCGCCCAGGATGTCCAGCTCCCAGGAGATGGTGGCCGGCCGGCCTCCGAAGTCGGCGTCGAGCGCCTCGACGAGCTCGGAGCCGTGTTCCAGTACGGCGGCGACGAACCGATCGATGCGGTCACGCCGGGTCGCGGCGTCGGGCACCGGATCCGCGGCCTGGGCCGCCCGCTGGGCGCCCAGCAGGCGGCGCAGCCGCGCCGGCGTGACGTCGGCGGTCGATTCGGTGGTCAGGCTCATATGCTCGGCTCCATCTGTGCGGACGGTTGCTGGGCGGCGACCTCGCGGGCCCACCGGTAGTCGGCCTTGCCCGCGGGACCCCGGAACACCGCGTCCACGCGGACGATGGCCTTCGGGAGCTTGTACCGGGCCAGGCGCTGCCCGGCGTCGGCGAGCAGTTCCGCGTCGCTCGGCTCGTGGCCGGGCAGCAGCTCGACGACGGCGACGACCTCGTGCCCCCATCGTTCGCTCGGCCGTCCCACGACGATGACGTCGCGGACGGCCGGGTGGGAGATCAGCGCGTCCTCGACCTCCTCGGCGAAGATCTTCTCGCCGCCGGAGTTGATGGTCACCGAGTCACGGCCGAGGAGCTCGATGTCGCCGTCGGCCCGGTGCCGCGCCCGGTCGCCGGGCAGCGCCACGCGATACCCCTCGATCGTCGGGAAGGCCCGCTCGGTCTTCTCCCGGTCACCGAGGTAGCCGAACGGGATCGCGGTGTGCCGGGCGAGCCACCCCGTCTCGGGGTCACCGGGTTTCAGGATGCGGGTGCGGTCCTCGTCGACCACGCAGGTGCCGGCGGCCGGCGTGAAGATTCCGGAGGTCGCGGGCTGGGCGCTGGTGCTGATGTTGGACAGCTGGGAACCGGTCTCCGAGGAGCCCGCGACGTCCGCGATGGCGACGTGCGGCAGCAGTCGCAGGATGCGGTCCTTGACGGGCGCGCTGGTGACCGCGCCGCCCACGCCGACCAGTTGCAGGGAACGTCCGTGATGGCCGCCGCGCTCGAACTCGTCGCACAGCGGCGTCGCGAACGAGTTGCCGACGAGGTTCACGACCCGTACGCCCTCCCGGTCGATCACCTCCCACACCGTGGCCGCGTCGAGACGGTCCACCGTGTCGGGGAAGACGACCGTGCCGCCGGTCAGGATGCCGGACAGCGCGAGCCACTGGGCGGCGCCGTGCATCAGCGGGGGCAGCGGCAGTACCACCCGAGGCTCACTCGCGAGGGCCACGGCGACGCCCTCGGCCAGGGACTTCGCCTCCGTCATGCCCTCGGGCAGGAACGCGGTCACCGCACTGTCCAGCAGGCTCGCCTGCGACCACAGCGTCGCCTTCGGCATCCCGGTCGTGCCGCCCGTGTAGAGGATGTACAGGTCGTCGGGGTCCGGCGTCGTCGACGGCGGTACGGGACTGGAGCCGGCCAGGGCCTCCTCGTAGTCGAGGGCGCCGGGGAGCAGCGCGTTGCCCGAGGCGTCCGCCACCTGGAGCAGCAGCCTCGGCGGCTGCTCCAACGAGCGCAGGACCGCGGCGAGCGTCGGCGCGAAACGGGCGTGGTAGACGATCGCGCGGGGCGCCGCGTCGTCGAGGAGATAGGCCAGTTCGGCCTCGACGTAACGGTAGTTGACGTTCAGGGAGGCCGCGCGGGCGGTCGCCGCGCCCAGCATGCCTTCCAGGTACTCGTTGCCGTTGTACAGGTAGAGCGCGACATGGTCCTGGCCCGATTCCCACGGCTGAAGCTCGGTGCGGGGCCGGTGGACGGTGATGCCGTGCGAGAGCAGCAGGTTCGCCAGGCGGTTGACGCGCGCCGCGACGTCGCCGTAGGTGAGCCGCTGCCCCTTCGACACGATGCAGTCGCGCTCGGCAGCCGCCGCAGCGACGCCCGCGAACAGCTCGGCGTGGTTATATCGCATCAGATCTCCATCGTGACGCGGATGAACGGATCGAGAGCCGGCCGTCCTGGCCCCAGGGGAGCGGGACGGCGGCCGTGCGGCGTACGGTCATACGCAGCGGACGTCGACGAGCGCCTGACGTCCTTCCTCGCGGACGACCCGCAGGGCCTCCTTCAACGCGCCCGCCAGCTCGTCGCGGTGACGCACCGTCACGCCGTGTCCGCCCGACGCCGTGCAGTACGACGCGAGGTCGGGCGAGGGCGACAGGTCGGAGAAGCGGTCCTCGGCGGTGGCGACCGCGCGGCCCTCGGGGTAGACGAGGTACGTCGCCGCGTCGACCGCCCACCAGTTGGTGTTGTTGGCGACGACCGTCAGCACCGGCAGCTCGTGCTTGGCCGAAGCGTGGTGGCAGGCCGCCGGGTTGGCGAACATGTAGGCGCCGTCGCCGAGCGTCGCGATCACCGTGCGCTCCGGCGCCGCGTGCTTGGCGCCGAGCGCCGCGGGCAGCCCCCACCCCAGACCGCCGGAAGCGGGCAGGAAGTAGTAGGAGCCGGGCTCGGTACGGTGCAGCAGATCCGGCGTCGACACGTACTCGTTGAAGACGATGTCGTCGTCCTGGAGCAGGTCACCGAGGGCCGCGGAGATGGCGTTCTTGGTGATCGGGGCGTCGGCGTCGCGCTCGGTCTCCTCTCGGCGCAGCGTCTGGATCGCGTCCCGGCTCGCGGCGGCGACCGTCCGGACGCGTTCGCTCCGGCCCGCGTCGATACCGCCCTCGCGGGCCTGAAGAGCCTCGGTCAGACTGGTGAAGAAAGCGGTCGGCGTCGCGCTGATGTTGAGGTCCGAGCGGTGCGTGCGCAGCGGGTACGTCGAGAACAGCGGATCGACCCCGACCTGCGCGATGAAGCAGTCGTCCGACGGCGTCACCTGGGCCTGGATCCAGGGCACGTCGCACTCCACGAACACCACCACGTCCGCCTTCGCGAACACGGCCGCCACATCGGAGCCCACGCGGTTGGGGTGGTCCGCGGGGATGTTCAGATAGCGGGCCCACGGGTCGGCGACACCGAGCGCGAACCTGCTCGCGCAGTCGCCGAGGAGCGCGACCGACTCCGGCTCGGCGCCGGATGCGGTCGTCACGATCACCGGGAACGAGGCCGCGGCCAGCCGGTCGGCGAGCGTCGCCACCGCGTCCGGGTCCGGCTGCACCGACGCCGGCACCGGCGTGCGCGGCTGTGACCGCTCGGGCGCCTGCGCCTCCTCGGCGAGCACCTCACGGGGCAGCGACAGATACACGGGCCCGCGCGGGTGGGAGGTGGCGACGCCGACCGCGCGGTCGACGACGAGGTCGACATGGCGCGGGTCGCGCAGCTCGTAGTCCCACTTGACGAACTCGCGGACCATGCCGGCCTGGTCGAACATCTCCTGCGACCAGTGGATCGGCAGGTCACGTGCGCCGGTCGCGCCGGCCTCCAGGATCGGCGAGCGGCCTGCGGTGACCAGCAGCGGCACCCGGTCGCGGGCCGCGTTCGCCACGGAGCACACCGCGTTGCCCGTACCGACGTTCACATGGAGCATCAGCGCCTGAGGCCGTCCCGAGACGAGGGCGGCGCCGTGGGCCATGCCGCCGGCGAGGTTCTCGTGTGCGCACAGGATCGGCCTCGGCAGCTTCGGGCCGCCGTTCTCCTTGTTGACGGCATAGGCCTCGACGATCGGTGCGAAGTCGGTCCCGGCGTTGACGAAGAACGACTCGATACCGAGCTCGGCGAGCGCGGCGAGAAAGCGGGTGGCAGCGGTCTGCGGCATGGAAGTCCTTCTGTTCAGTGCGTGGACGGAGGTGACGCCGCTCGGCGGGTGCGCAGCGAGGGGATGATCGAGGCGAGTTCGCGCCACTGCGCCATCGGCGAGTCCCGCGGGTCTTCGGTCTGCACCTGTACGCACACGTGGTCGGCACCGGCGTCGAGATGCGCCTGCACCCGGGCCGCGATCTCGTCGAGGGAGCCCCAGGCGACGAGCGCGTCGACGAGCCGGTCGCTGCCCCCGCCGCCCAGATCCTCCTCGCCCCAGCCGAGGCGGCGCAGATTGCCGGTGTAGTTCGGCAGTTCCAGGTACCTCTTCATGAACCGGCGGGCCACCCGGCGTGCCACGCCCGGGTCGGTCTCGAAGACGACGGTCTGCTCGGGCGCGAGCAGCGCGCCCTCACCGAGCGCCGCACGCGCCACGGTGGTGTGCTCGACGGGCACGAAGTACGTGTGCGCGCCCGCGCCGCGCTCGGCGGCCAGCCGCAGCATCCGCGGTCCGAGCGCCGCGAGCACCCGCTGGGGGGCGACGGGCGCCGGCGCCCCGAAGAAGGTACCGGCGTCCATCCTGTCGAGGTAGTCGATCATCGTGCTGTACGGCTTGGTCCCGTACGTGGCGTTGTGGTTGCCCTCGACCATCGACTGGTGGCTGACGCCCACCCCGAGCAGGAACCGCCCGGGGAATGCCTCGCTGAGGGTGCGCCAGCCCGCGTTCATCGTCATCGCCGTACGGGCGTGCAGGCTGGCGATGCCCGTGGCCACCGTCATCCGGGTGGTGGCCTGCAACAGGAGCGCGGCGTTGGCGAACGGCTCGCGTGCGACGGCCTCCGGCACCCACAGCGCGCCGAACCCGAGGTCGTCCAGCTCGGCCGCGGCATCCCGGGCACGGGCCATCGGCTGCGGATCGAGCTGGAACGACCAGATGCCGAGCGGGCCGAGGCGCGGGGCCTTGGCGGCAGCCGTCACGGCAGCAGCCACTCGGCGTTGGTGCGGAAGAACTTCTCCGTGACGTCCTCGCCCAGGGGCTTGACCTTGGCCAGCATGTTCGCCATCGAGTCCTTGGTGCCCTCGACGTGCGGGTAGTCCGTTGAGTAACAGTAGATGTCGACGAGCGACGGGTCGTTCTGGATGTAGCGGTCGATGGGCTCGAAGTTGAACGGCGAGATCCGCACGTTGCGCGCGATGTACTCCGACGGCTTCATGGGCAGGCGCGCGGCGAACGAGCCGGGGAACACGTCGACGTACATGTCCATGCGCTGCGCGGCGGGCGCGATCCAGTGGGCGCCGACCTCCAGGAGGCCGAGCCGCAGCCGCGGGAAGCGCTCGAACACGCCGCCCAGGACCAGCGTCGAGAGGTAGTTGTCGACGGCCATGTGGACGGTGGAGAACATCTGGATCGTCGTGTTCGGGATCTCGGGTGACTGGAAGAGCTCCTGGAACGCGTCGGCCAGGGACCAGCGCGGGTCGATGAAGAAGAACTCGGTGCCGATGTGGAGCGTCACCGCGACGTCGTTGGACTCGAACAGGCGCCACATCGGGTCGAGCCCGGTGTGCGCCGGCGAGGCACCGCCCGGCGGCTCGTCGGCCTGCAGGTAGACCGCGCGGACACCGGCGTTGACCAGGCGCTCCGCCGTCGCGATCATCTCGTCGGCGTTCTGACTCGTCGGGACCATGCCGACGGAGCGGATACGGCCGCCGGCGAGCGACGCGTTCTTGATCGCCCAGTCGTTGTACGCCTGGAGGAACTTCTTCGAGAACTCCGGCCGCGACATGCCCTCCAGCATCGATACGTCGCCGCCCCACCGCTGTTCGTAGCCGAGGTCGGTCATGCCGCCGACCATCAGGGCGGCTATCGCCGTGGTGGGGAAGACGAGTTGGCGGTCGATGCCCATCACGTCGAGGACCTCGACGCGTCGGCTCAGGTCGATGGCGCTGGGCGCCGTGGGGCCCTTGACCTTCCAGATGTCCGCGGGGTCGACGTCCTTGGTGTCCCCGGAGATGGCCGGCTGGTGCATGTTGGTCGCGGACGGGTCGGGGCGCAGCCGGTCCGCGGCCTCGAAGAGCTTGCCCATGATGCGTCCGGCGTCGCCGAACGCCTCTTCCAGCAGATGACCTGGGATCATCTCGTGGCTATCGATGTCATGTGCAAGCAGCTTCATCGCTACCTCCGGGGTATTGGCTGCGAGGACTGGCTGGATCGGGGGCTGGGGCGGAGCGCGGCACGCTCCGGTACGCGGGCACGGCGGCCACCCCTGGGTGTCGCGGCGACGCTCTCACCGGGGGGTGTGCGCTCGGCAGGGTGCTAGGAGGCGGCGAGCGACTCGATGTCGATGGGCTTCAGGTAGCCGACGAAGTCGTCGTTCGTCCGCCAGTCGTACTCCGGGACCTCGCAGTAGATCTCGATGGCGTTGCCCTCGGGGTCGAAGATGTACAGGCTGCGGGTCATGCCGTGGTCGAACGCGGCCTCGACGGTGATGTCCAGCCCCTTCAGGTGCTTGTACATCTCGATCAGGGCGTCCTGGCTCTCGACCACCAGCGCGAAGTGCAGCAGGCCGACCTGGTCCTCCTTCGGCGGCTCCGCCTCCTCGGTCACCTTGAACACGCCGATGTCGTGGTGGTAGTCGCCGAACCGGAAGAAGATCGCCTGCGGGGACTCCGAGGAGATCTTCATGCCGAGGACGCCGCAGTAGAACTTCTTGGCCGCCTCCAGGTCTCGCATCTTCAAAACCACGTGTCCAACGCGTTGGATACGCATGATTCGCCCCTCCGTGAGCACGGGCCCACCGGTGTCGCTCGTCGGTGGCTAGATTGATCGATCTAGCGGTTACGTTAGGGGCGTGTTTCCGGTGCGTCAACCCTCGTGCGACTAGATTGCTCTATCGAGTTTCCGCCGTCTTGGTGGCGGAACACCGCGTGCGACGCGGGGCGCTCTTGGCGTGACGGGGGATGTCAAAGGGCGGGTGTCTCCCGCCGGTTGGAGCGGTGGGGGTTTCAGAGCGCGGGGCATGGAGGGCTCCGCGTGCCGGCGGGCGTCTTCCCCGCCTGCGGGGCATGTCATGGCTGGCCGCGTAGTTCCCCGCGCCCGTCGGGGCGCACTGTGCGCGTCGCCTCCACCGGGGGAACCGTGGGCAGCGCGCGCTTCACGGGAGGGCGCGTGAATCGCAGCCCTGGAAGGGAGGGTCGGCGCAGCCGCGGCCCTCAGGGGCGCGGGAAACCGCGCGAGAAGCCCCGCCGGCCGTCAGCCGAACAACCACCCCGGGGGTGCGGGGACCGCACGGCCGCGACGAGAGGCGCGGACGGCTCGGCCGACTGAAGGGGGTGTCGCGTCCGGGGGCGCTCGCGGGGTATGGCACCCGGAGTCACGGGCCTCCGCGCGGAAAGGTGCGCGCCCCCGAACCGGCCCCGCCCGGCGCAGCGCCCCCGGTGTGAGAAACGGTGAGGTCAGTCGGTCGTGTCGTTCTGCTCAGCGGCCAGCGCCGCCGCCACGGAGTTCGCCGCGGCCCGTCCGGCGATGCGAAGCGGCTCGGGCGACCGCCGCGTCCGAGACAGCAGCACCGCCCCTTCCAGCAGGCAGAACGATTCGACGGCAACCTCGGAAGCGCGCTCCGGCGACATTCCGGCCGCGACGAAACTCCGCTCGAAGACCTCCAGCCACGACCCGAACGCGCTCGCCGCGGCCTCCCGCATGGGCTCGTCGCTGCTGGCGACCTCCAGCGCGATGGTCGCGATGGGGCACGCGTCGGCGTAGTCGGTCGACTCCAGCAGCTCGGCCGCGTTGGCGAACGACGTCAGGGTGGCCTCGACGACGTCGGTGCCCGGCGGGTACGCCGACTCGAACAGTGCCCGGTAGCGCTCACCGCCGTGCTCGATCGCGGCGACGCCCAGCTGCTGCTTGCCGCCGGGGAAGAAGTGGTAGAGCGAGCCGTAAGGAGCCTGGGCCGCGGCGAGCACCGCCTTGACGCCGGTCGCCGCATAGCCGTGCCGGCTGAACAGCATCGACGCGGACTCCACCAAGCGGACTCGTGTACCGGGTTGTTCAACGGTTGACGTGGTGGGAGACATGCCCCTAGCGTACCCGCTAGATTGCTCTGTCGTGGGGTGAGGTGTCCATTCGGACGGTGGTCTCGCCCCCGGCATCGGACATCGCTCTCACCGGGTCGCGGCCGGCCCCCTTGCGCGGGAACGGACGGTCGGGCCGACCCGGGACACCCGTCCCCGGCCTGACCTGGCCACGCCTCGACCTCTCCTCGCCCGCCCGCGCGTCCGCGGCGTCGCACGCGGGACGCCCAGGGCGCCGAGCCATCGGCGTGGGCGGGAATGCCTCAGGCGGCAAGCCGTCGTCTCGACTCCCCGGTGGAGACGATCGACCTGATTGGATAGATTGATCTAATGACTTCTGATGCCCGTGTCTTCGAGCTCCGCACCTACGTCGCCGTACCGGGCAAGCTCGACGCGCTGCTGAGCCGGTTCCGTGAGCACGCCGCCCCGCTGTTCGAGAAGCACGGCATGACGAACATCGGCTTCTGGGTGGCGTCCGACGACGACGGCAAGCCCACCGAGTCCCTCGTCTACATCGTGGCGCACACCAGCAGGGAGGCCGCCGCCGAGTCGTGGGCGAGCTTCTGGGCTGACCCGGAGTGGGCCGCCGCCCGCGCCGACGGCGAGCAGGTCACCGCCAGCGCCACGTCGATGTTCCTCGACCCGACGGACTTCTCCGGGCTGCGCTGAGCCCCACCCGGATCCGTCTCACCCGAACCGTGTTCCACGGGGCGCCCGCCCATGCGACACCCCGGCCGGGCGCCCGGCCGCACCCGACACTCTCCCGGCCCGGCCGGGGCGCTCCGGAGGACAGCCTTGACTTCGCTATTCGATCTCACCGGACACGTAGCGCTGGTCACCGGGGGCAACTCCGGAATCGGACTCGGCATGGCCCACGGCCTCGCGCAGAGCGGCGCCGACGTCTGCATCTGGGGCACCAACGCCGAGCGCAACGAGGCCGCTGCGCGGGAACTGTCCAAGCACGGCACCCGCGTACGGGCCATTCGCTGCGACGTCGGCGACGAGGACGCCGTGACGGCGGCCTTCGCGCGGACGGTCGAGCACTTCGGCAGGGTCGACTCCTGCTTCGCGAACGCCGGCGTCAACGGCTCGGGCACGCCCTTCGTCGACACCGGCATCGAAACGTTCCGGAAGATCACCCGAGTGAACCTGGAAGGCGCGTTCCTCACCCTGCGCGCCGCGTCCCGGCACATGGTGGAGCGCGGCGGCGGGGGAGTCCTCGTCGGCACCTCCAGCGTTTCGACGATCCACGCGGCACCCCGCAATCAGGCGTACGCGGCGAGCAAGTCCGGCCTGACCGCCATGATCAAGGGGTGCGCCGTCGAGCTGGCCCGTTACGGCATCACCGCGCACTCGATCGTCGCCGGCTGGACCGAGACACCGCTGATCGCCTCGGAGCGCAGCAACCCGGCCTTCGAACGGAACGTCATGAAACGTATGCCGCTGCGCCGTTGGGGCACCCCCGAGGACTTCGCACGGCTCGCGGTGTATCTGGCCGGTGGTGTCGGCGGCTTCCACACCGGTGACGAGATTGTGGTCGACGGCGCGTACTCCATCTTCTGACCATGAGACTGCCCGTCGGGGCGCCGGGTGCGCGGCCCGCCTCGGCAGGGCGCCCGGACGGGGGCCGCGATGGTGCACCGCGGCCGGTCCGGGCCGGTGCGCGGGCGGTGTGGGCGTCACCCCGCACCGTCCGCGCGCCATTGTGCCTTCCGCTCCGGTACGGGAGGCTCCGACGGGGGCGGCCAGGCCCTCGTGCCGCAGTGCACCGCTCCGCCGGGCGCACGCCCTTGGTCACTGCGGGGCGCCACAACGGCAGCGTTGAGCAGGGTGGTTCCACGCTTTTTTGACGGTCCCGCACCTGTTGACGCGTAGGGAGAGGCGCCTCTACGCTCACCACTAGATCAATCTATCAACTAACTCGGTGGCCGCGGCGTTCACCTGCTGAGGCGTCTGATCCGGGAGCGTGGATGTCCGATTCCTCCAGCGCCTTCTTGGTGAACAAGAGTGATGCCGGGTTCACCGCCGGCGTGCGGCAGCTCAGCCGGGGCCTTGGCCCCGATCGCTCCGGCGGCTTCGCCGGGTACGCCCCCTTGTCCGGCGACTGGCTGCGTCTCTCACGAGGTCAGGCTGGACGACATGCCGACGGTCACCGCTGACGTCCTTTCGGTCGCCGTCAGGGGCAGGACGCTCGCTCGTCTGTAGCGCGGTCGAGACGTGATGCAGGGGTCGTACGCCGGGACGGCGGCCTCGATGTCACGTGCGTCCCAGTGCCGGCGTTCCTGTCCCGAAGACCGAATCCAAGAAATGGCCTCGCCCCAACTCTGCAACAGAATGGAAGAGCCGTGGACTCGAAGGAACTGACCAAGAAAGAGATGGAAGCGATCCTGCTTGCTCACGAGGTTGCTGAGCTGGAGCAGGATGTTGACGCCACGATGGCCACGCTGGCCCCGAACCCGCATTACGAACTCGCCGGACTCGGGTGGGCGGTCGACGGGACGGCCGCAGTTCGCGCGACGTACGAGCGTATTCTGTCGTACGTCACGTCGCGAAATGTCGCCGCCGAAAGGCGGGTTCACGCCGTGGCCAAGAACCACCTGATCCGCGAGGCGCACGTGACGTTCGACAACCGCAAGGGCGAACGGGTTACCGGCCTGTACATGGTGGTCATGGAATTCGACCCCGAGCTGAAGCTGATCGCCGGCGAGCGGATGTACATGGACCCCGTGTTCGCGGAGATGATGGCCGAACATCTCGGTGATGACTTCGGGGACTTGCCGGGAGTTTCGAAGATCGGCGATTCGGCGCCACTCATCGAGAAGCACGACGCGTACCGGGTGGCCGCTTCTCGCGGAATCACCATCAACGCCCCCAAGTAGGCAGGTGATCCCCGAGGGGTCGGCGGATACCGCCGCGGGCACGCTTGATGATGGCCTCCCGTGGCCAAGACCGTAGCGCTGATCCGACAAGGACAACTGGGCGCGGTTCCAGCGCCTGGCCCTTTCTGTCCCTGCAAAACGCCCGGCCGGGAAGCCCCGGCCGGGCGTTGCGCGTGACCTGCCACAGGCAGGCCGTGGGTTCGTGCGACGAGGCCGTGATGGCGGGACCGCGTGCCGAACCACCGCACCGGCGAAGCCTGCTCGTCGGTGCGGTGGTCGTCGTCGCGGAGCGGTCAGAGTGCGGCCAGGCGGCGGAACCGGCTGCCGTGGAAGACGAGCGGCGAGGCCTCGGGGTCCGCCCGCAGGCCATGGATCTCCAGCAGTGCGACGGTGTGGTCGCCCGCCGAGACCTCGGTGTACAGGGAGCAGTCCAGCCAGGCCGTGGCGCCGTGCAGGAACACCGCGCCCGTGGGTGTGCGATCCCAGGCGATGTCGGTGAAGCGGTCGCCGGACTTCCGGGAGAGGTTCATGCAGATTTCGTCGTGGCCCTCCGCCAACACGCTGATCCCCAGCCTGAGCCGGTCGCGCAGCTTCGGCCACGTGGCCGATGACTCCTGGAAGCACACCGAGACCAGCGGAGGCTCGATCGACACCGAGGTGAACGAGCTGACGGCCATGCCGACCGGTTCGTCGTCGGTCATCGAGCACACCGCGGCGACCCCGGACGGGAAGCACCCGAACGCCCGGCGCAGCAGGCCGGGATCGGCGACTATCGGTTCCAACGCGATCATTATCCGGTGGACCTTTCGTGAGATTGAGGGTGCGGCACTCACCTGTCGTCGGATGCCGGCGTCATGGATGCCCCGCCCGGGCGTCGCCCGCCGGGCCGGGTCGCGCGCACCGGGGCAGGCGAGAGGCGGTGCGGTCCAGGGTGTGACCCGGCTTCGGGGGCCGCGGGCGGGGCCGGGAGAGCGCGGCGAACCACCAAAGGATAGATCGATCGATTCAGCGGATCGTAGGCGCGTGTCCGCCGGGTCGTCAACCGACTGTCCGCCGGCGGCCTTTCCTTCGTCGACCCGGCTGGGCGGGCTCGGCGATATCCGCGGAGGGTGCGGGACGCCTGAAGGGCCCCGCCGGTTGACGGGGTGTAAGGGCGTCCCTATTCTCTCATGATAGATCAATCTATTAGAGCTTTCGGTGACCCCGGCGCCCCTGTCGGAGGTCCGATCCAGGAGCGTTCATGTCCGATTCCTTCAACGCCTTCGTCGTCGACAAGAGTGATGCCGGATTCAGTGCCGGGGTACGGCAGTTCACGCTCGCCGACCTGCCCGCGGGCGAGGTCACCGTCCGGGTGCGGTATTCCAGCGTCAACTACAAGGACGGCCTCGCCCTCCTGCCGGAGAGTCCGGTGGTGACCGCGTATCCGATGGTGCCGGGTATCGACCTGGCCGGGACGGTGACGGAGTCGAGCGACCCGCGCTTCACGGCCGGCCAGGAGGTCGTGGCGATCGGCCGGGGCCTTGGCACCGATCACTTCGGCGGCTTCGCCGAGTACGCCCGCCTCCCCGGCGACTGGCTGGAACCGCTGCCCTCGGGCCTGACGCTGAAGGAAGCGATGGCTCTCGGGACGGCCGGCTTCACGGCGGCGCTCGCGATTCAGCGGCTGGAGGAGAACGGGCTGAAGCCGGGCGACGGCCGCGTACTCGTGACGGGCGCCACCGGCGGCGTGGGCAGCACGGCGGTGAACATGCTCGCCGGCCTCGGCTACGAGGTCACCGCCTCGACCGGCAAGACGTCCGAGCACGGCTACCTCAAGGAACTGGGCGCCACCGAGATCCTCGGCCGGGACGAGGTCTCCGCGCAGAGCGAGACGCCGCTGGAGGGCGAGTTGTGGGCCGGGGCCGTCGATCCGGTCGGCGGTGACACCCTCGCCTACCTGCTGCGCACCACGCGCTACCGCGGCTCGGTCGCGAACTGCGGCCTCACCGGAGGTGCGGCCCTCCCCACCACGGTGCTCCCCTTCATCCTGCGCGGCGTCAACCTCCTGGGCATCGACTCCGTCATGTGCCCGCCGGACGTACGCGCCGCGATCTGGCAGCGTCTGAGCACCGACCTCAAGCCGAAGTACCTGGCCGAGAGCATCTCGCGCGAGGTCGGTCTCGACGGGGTCCCGGCGGTCGCCGCCGACCTCCTCGCCGGCGCCGTCAGGGGCCGCACGATCGTACGGCTCTAGAACGGATCTCGCGCCCGGGTCGCACCTTCGGCCGCGACCCCGGCGAACACCGGCACCCCTGCCCTGCTCGGGACGGCGGCGGCGCGTACCGGAGTCGGAGATCCATCAGCGCAAGGCCCGCAAGGCACTACCGCAAGAGCCCCGCACACCACAGCAGAATGGATGAGCCGATGGAAACGTTCTCTCTGCGACAGATGGAAGAGCTGCTCGCCGAGCACGAGATGGCCGAGTTCGAGATGGACATCGACCGCACGATGGCGACGCTGGTCGAGAACCCCGTCTACGAACTCCCCACCCTCGGCTGGTACATCGAGGGCCAGACCGCGGTACGCGCCGCGTACGAGCGGCTGTTGGTGGCCGGTGAGAAGATGAACCTCTGGGCGGACAAGCGGGTGCACGCGGTGAACGAGACCACCCTGTGCCGCGAGGCCTACGTGTACTTCGACACTCCCGAGGGGCGGCGGACCGGCCGGTACATGACGGTCATCGTCTTCGAGGGGAACCGCATCCTGGGCGAGCGGATGTACATGGACGACGCCTACACCAAGGCCATGGAGGGCGTACTCGGCGACGACTTCGCCGCCGTCCCCGGGGTCTCCAGGCTCGCGGACAAGACCCCGCCGCCCGTGCCGCGTCTCGACCGGGCGCGGGAGCACGCCGCCAACCGGAACCACTGACCCTGAGTAAGGGTGACGGGGCCGGTGGGCGCGGCGCGGACCCGCAGACGCACCGCCCCCATGCGCGACGCCCGGCCGGGACCTGCCGGCCGGGCGTCGCGCGTCACGGGCTACGGCGCCCCAGGGCGGCGGAACGCGACGGTGTCCAGGGCCAGCGTCACGTAGCGGCGGGCGACCTCGGCCTCGGTGAGCGGACCGTCCGAGCGGTACCAGACGGCCACGGCCTGGCACATGGACAGCACGGCCCGTGCGCTCTCCTTCGGGTAGGGGGTCGTGAACACGCCGTCGTCGATGCCGTCCTGGACGATCCGGCGCAGTGCCACGGACAACTCCTCGCGCAGCGCGCGGTAGCGCTCCCGGTTGTCGGGCTCCAGGCTGCGGATCTCCCCGTCGAGGAACGCGAGCCGCCGCCGGTGCGCCATGTACAGGGTGATGCACTCCACGACGTTCGCCAGGCGGTCCTCGGGGCGGTCGCCGGCTGCCTCCTCGGCGCGTCGGCAGCGCCCCAGCACGTCGTGCATGGAGCCCATCAGGAGTGTGACGAGCAGGTCCTGCTTGCTGGCGTGGTGGTAGTAGAGCGTCGGCAGCGTCACGCCGACGCGGTTGGCGATGGCCCGTACCGAGCCGCCGTGGTAGCCGTGGGCGCCGAATTCCTCCAGCGCCGCTTCGAGGAACGGTGACAGCTTCAGTTCCCCGTACTCGTGCCAGGCCGTGTCCGGGTCCTGTTCGAAGCCGAGCCCCGTGTCCGTACGCGGCGTCCTGTCGGACTGCTTGGCGCCGCCTGTCTGACGTGCCACTCGCTCTCCTTCGAAGCCTGCCGGTGTGCGCGGCGCTCAGTACCGCCCGGGAAGACTACAACCGGCGCCGGCCCGCCGGACGACCCCGGGCGGGGCGGCGCGGCCGTTGACACCGCAGGTGACGCCCCCCTAACGTCCGATATAGATCGATCGATATACAGCCGTGGGCCCTTTGCCGCGGCCCCTTAGCCCCTGCCCATCACGGCGCCCCCGGCCGCACCGCACGACGGTCCAGGGCGGGCGGCGTCGCGCACGCCGAAGGACTGGGATGCCTCGCACCGAACAAATCGCCACCGGCACGGACACCGACGCGGCACGGGTGGCGGACGCCGCACGCGAGGTCGTGCGCGAACACGACCCCCGCTCGGTCCCCCTGACGCAGTTCCTCAGCGCCTGGTACGACGCGGGCCTGACCTGGGTGCACTTCCCCGAAGGGCTCGGCGGGCTCGGCCTCTCGCGCGGCCTGCAGGGCGTGGCCGACCGGATCCTCCACGAAGCGGGCGCCCCCGCCCCCTTCAGCCTCAACCCCGTCGGCTTCGGCATGGCCGCGCCGACCGTACGGGAACACGCGCAGACCCCGGAACTCGCCCGCGCGTGGCTGCGCCCGCTCGCGAGCAACGAGCACATCTGGTGCCAGCTGTTCTCCGAGCCCGGCGCGGGCTCCGACCTCGCCGGACTCGCCACCTCGGCGGTTCGCGACGGTGACGAGTGGGTCGTGAACGGGCAGAAGGTGTGGACGACCCTCGCCCACCACGCCCGTTGGGCCCTCCTGATCGCCCGTACCGACCCGGACGTGCCCAAGCACAAGGGGCTCAGCTACTTCGTCGTCGACATGCGCGCCGAGGGCATCGAGGTCCGCCCGCTGCGGCAGATGACCGGCCAGGCCGAGTTCAACGAGGTCTACCTGAGCGACGTACGCGTCCCCGACGCCCACCGGCTCGGCGAGGTCGGCGACGGCTGGCGGGTCGCCATGACCACGCTCATGAACGAGCGCAGCTCCATCGGCTCCGGCGGCACTCGCCGCGGCCTCGGCACGATCGCCGACGCCGTCGCGCTTTGGGCGAGCCGCCCGGACCTGCACACCCCCGTCCGCCGTGACCGGCTCGCCCGGCTCTGGCTGCGTGCCGAGGCGCAGCGGCTCACCGCGGAACGCGCCGCCGTCGGCGCCACCGTCAGCGGCCCTGGCCCCGAGAGCTCGATCGGCAAGCTTGTGGGAGCCGAACTGAACAAGCAGGTCTACGAGTTCTGCATCGACCTGCTCGGCCCCGAGGGCACCCTCTACGGCGACTACACGATGCGCGACGACTACGACGACCTCGGGCCCGTCCAGCAGCGCTTCCTGCGCTCCCGGGCCAACACCATCGAGGGCGGCACCTCCGAGGTGCTGCGCAACATCCTCGGCGAACGCGTCCTCGGCCTGCCCGGCGAACCGCGAACCGACTCCCGACTTCCCTGGCGTGAGGTGCCCCGTGGCTGACAACACCGTCGACGAGAACACCGCGCGCAGCGGCGAGTTCTCGTTCACCCCCGAGCAGCGTGAACTGCGCACGGCGCTGCGCCGGTTCTGTGCCGAGCACTCCGACGAGGCCACCGTCCGGCGACTGATGGAGTCCACGCCCGCGTACGACCCGAAGGTGTGGGCGAGGCTCGGCTCCGAACTGGGCGTGCTCGGGCTCGGGGTGCCGCAGGAGCTCGGCGGCTCCGACGGCGGCACGGTCGACACGGCCGTCGCCGTCGAGGAGTTGGGCGCCGCCCTGTTCTGCGGGCCCGTCTTCGGCACCCTCGCGCTCTCGATCCCCGCGCTTGTCGCCGCGCCGCCCTCGCCGCTGCGTCAGCAGACGCTGGGCCCGCTGATCCAAGGGGCCAGGACCGCCGCCTTCGCCGTCCCCTGCCGCGCCGGGAGCTTCGCCGCCGACGCCGTCACCGTCCGCGCCGCCGGCTCGGGCGACAGCTGGACCGTCACGGGCGCCGTCGAGCGCGTCGTCGACGCCGGCGCGGCGGACGACCTGCTCGTCGCCGCGACAGGCCCGGACGGGGTGTCCCTGTACGTCGTCGAGGCCACGCACCCCGCAGTGCAGCGCGTCCCGCTGTCCACGATGGACCTCACCCGGCCGCAGGCCACGCTCCGATTCACCGACGCCCCGGCCCGCCTGCTCGCAGGCCCGCAGGAGGCGCCCCGCGTCTGCGAGCACGCGCTGCGGGTCGGCTCGGTGCTGCTCGCCGCCGAACAGGTGGGCGGCGCTCAGCGGTTGCTCGACCACAGCGTCGCCTACGCCAGGGAACGGCTCCAGTTCGGCCGGCCCATCGGCTCGTTCCAGGCGGTCAAGCACCGGCTCGCCGACATGCTCGTCACACTGGAACACGCCCGCTCCGCCGCCTACCACGGCGCCTGGGCCCTCCAGGACGGCACCGACGACCCGGCGCTCGCGGCCTCCATCGCACAGGCGACCTGCTCGGAGGCGTACACCGGCATCGCGGCGGACGCCGTCCAGGTGCACGGCGGCATCGGCTTCACCTGGGAGCACCGCACGCACCTGTACTTCAAGCGCGCCTACACCGACGCCGCACTCCTGGGCGGCGCGGAGGAACACCTGTCCCGTGTCGCCGAGTCGGTGCTCGACTACGTGGCACCCGCGTACGAGATCCCCGTCGCCGCGGGGTGAAGACGCCTCCTGGCCACCGCCGTGACCTGCCTGAAGCCGAAGCCCGGAACGACCTTCCCCGCGACCCGTAGTGGGAACGCGGGGACCGCTCGTTCACCGACGACGAAGCCGACCCGACCATCACCGGGCTGCGCCGCCAGGGCCGCAGGCCCCGTCACCCAATCCCTGCCGGGCACGCCACCGGGCGGAGGGCGCCGGCGGGCCGAGTCCGTGAAGCCGAGCCAACGATGAGAGAGCGTGAGGACACCATGGGCGAGATCACCGTCAGCGCCACGTTCCCGAACATCCTCAAGGAGAATCTGGAGGCGTTCAAGAAGCACGCCGACGAGGCCATCGCGGTGGTGCGCGGCGAGCCGGGGACGCTCCAGTACGACTGGTACCTGAGCGAGGACCGCACGCGGTGCGTCGTCAAGGAGCGGTACGGCGACTGCGAGGGGCTGCTCGCGCATCTGGTGAACGTCGGTCCGCTGCTCGGCCCGCTTGCCGCGCTCGGCGGCGGCCTCGACCTACAGGTCTTCGGCGACCTGTCCCCGCAGGCGCGCGAGGCCGTCGGCTCCGGCGGGGCCGCCCTGTACGCGTTCCTGGCGGGCAAGTAGCGAGCCCCTGCCACATGCGTGAGCGCCGCCTTCTCCCGCGAGAAGGCGGCGCTCACCGCGCTCGGTCACTCCCCGGAGAAGACCGGCGAGCGCTTGGCCCGGAACGCGGCGATGCCCTCCGCGCAGTCGGCGGTGTCGAACAGACGCGTCTGGCCCGCGCGTTCGGCGGCCAGCGCCTCTTCGAGGCGGGGGAGCGTCGTCGCGTCGAAGGCCTGCTTGGTCAGCGCGTAGGCCACCGTGGGCCCCTGCGACAGCCGCGCGGTCAACCGCTGCACTTCGGTGTCGAAGTCGGCGTCCGGCACGCAGTGGCTGATCAGGCCCCACTCGGCGGCCTGCGGAGCGGGTACCCGCTCGGCGAGCAGCGCCATCCGGGCTGCGCGGGCCCGGCCGATCGCCGCGGGGACCAGCGCGGTCGCGCCGCCGTCGGGCATGAGACCGACGTTGGCGAAGGCGAGCAGGAAGTACGCCGACTCGCGGGCGACGGCGAGGTCGGCGGCGAGCGCGAGCGAACAACCCACGCCGACCGCCGGGCCGTTGACGGCCGCGAGGACGGGCTTGGGGGCGGCACGGAGGGCGCGGATGAGCCGGTTGGCGGCGTCGATGGTGGCGGTGGACGGCTTCGCGACGTCGTCGGTGCCGCTCCCGCCATCGGTGAGGTCGGCGCCCGCGCAGAACGCCCTGCCGCTGCCGGTGAGGACGATGACGCGGACGGCGGGGTCCTTTCCGGCCGCCTCGACGGCGTCGGTGGCGAGGGTGAGCAGTTCGGTGGTGACGGCGTTCAGCCGCTCTGGCCGGTCGAGGGTGATCCGCAGGGTGGACCCGGTGTGCCGGATCAGGATCGGGGCAGTCATCCGTGTCCTCTTTTCAGACGTTCCAGTCGGCGAGTACGGCCTGGGTGTCCGCGCCGGGCTCCGGCGGGGGCGAGGGCAGTTCGGGGGCGGTCCGCGAGAACCGCGGTGCCGGTGCCGCCTGCCGCACCCCGTCGACCTCGACGAGGGTCGCGCGGGCGGCCAGATGGGGGTGGTGCGGGGCTTCACCGAACCGCAGGACCGGGGTGACGCATGCGTCGGTGCCGGCGAACGCCTCGGCCCACGCGTCCCGCGGTCGGGTGAGGAAGGCCTCGGTGAGGCGGGCTCGCAGCCGGGGCCATCCGGCACGGTCCCACTGCACGGGCAGCGCGGCCGCGTCGAGCCCGAGGCCGTCGAGCAGGGCGCGGTAGAACTGCGGCTCGATCGCGCCGACGGCGACACAACCGCCGTCCTCGCACAGATAGGTGTCGTAGAAGGGGGCGCCGCCGTCGAGCAGGTTGGCACCGCGCTCGTCCGACCACGTGCCCTGCCCGCGCATGGACCAGATCAGTTGCAGCAGCGAGCTGGTGCCGTCCACCATCGCGGCGTCGACGACCTGGCCGAGCCCCGAGCGCTCCCGCTCCCACAGTGCCGCGAGGACGCCCGTGACCAGGAACATCGAACCGCCGCCGAAGTCCCCGAGCACGTTCAGCGGGGGCACCGGACGTTGCCCGGCGCGCCCGATGGCGTGCAGGGCGCCGGTCAGGCCGATGTAGTTGATGTCGTGCCCGGCGCGCTCGGCCAGCGGCCCGTGCTGGCCCCAGCCGGTCATCCGCCCGTACACGAGCCGGGGGTTGACCCGGTGGCAGTCGTCCGGGCCGACCCCGAGGCGTTCCACGGTGCCGGGCCGGAACCCCTCGATCAGTACGTCGGCCGCGGACGCCAGGCGCAGCACCAGAGCGCGGCCCTCGTCCGTTTTGAGGTCGGCGGCGACGGACCGGCGCCCGCGCAGCACGTGGTCCGGCCTGCCATCGGTCACATCGAGGGTGCCCCGGGGCCGTTCGACGCGTACGACGTCGGCCCCGAGGTCGGCGAGCATCATCGCGGCGTGCGGACCCGGGCCGATGCCGGCGAGTTCCACGACGCGCAGTCCGTTCAGCGGCCCAGTCATGTCCGGGACCCTTCGTGTCGTAGGGGAGCGGGCCTTCTCGTACGGGCCCGGCGGGCTAGGGCCTCTCGTCTGGATCATGCCGGGCTCGCGGGGTCTGGCACGCACATCTGCGGCGTTGTCGTCGGTCGCCAACTCCCCCACGCTCGGCTTCGCTCGCGCGGGGGCACCCCCATCGCGTTGACTCCCTCCTCCGCCTTGCATCTGCACGCACCAGACCCCGCTCCCTGATCCGGCCTGATCCAAACGAAAGACCCTAGAGGCGTTCGACGACGGTGGCGTTGGCCATGCCGCCGCCCTCGCACATCGTCTGCAGGCCGTAGCGGCCGCCGGTGGCCCGCAGGTAGTGCACCAGCGTCGTCAGCAGCCGGGTGCCGGATGCGCCCAGTGGGTGGCCGAGCGCGATGGCGCCGCCGCGCGGGTTGAGCCGCTCGGGGTCGGCGTCGAACTCCTGCTGCCACAGCAGCGGGACCGGCGCGAAGGCCTCGTTCACCTCGTACGCGTCGATCGCGTCGAGGGACAGGCCCGAGCGTCCGAGCGCGAGACGGGTTGCACGGACCACGCCGGTCAGCATCAGCAGCGGGTCGCTGCCGGTGACGGCGAAGGTGTGGAACCGGGCGATCGGTTCGAGGCCGAGGGCGCTTGCCTTCTCCTCGCTCATGATGAGGACGGCGGACGCGCCGTCCGTCAGCGGTGAGGAGTTGCCTGGTGTGATCCGCCAGTCGATCTCCGGGAAACGGGCCGCCAGTTCGTCGTCGCGGAACGAGGGCCGCAGCGTGGCCAGCGTCTCGGCGCTGGTCGTCGGCCGCACCGTCTCGTCCGCGGCGAACACCCCGTCCTGCGTTGCGACAGGGACGATCTCGGAGGCGAACGCGCCCGAGGCGGCGGCGGCCGCGGCGCGGGCATGCGAGCGGACGGAGTACGCATCCAGCGTCTCGCGGTCCAACTTCCAGCGCGCGGCGATCAGTTCCGCGGAGATGCCCTGACCGACCAGTCCCTCCGGATAGCGGGCGGCGACAGCGGGCCCGAACGGGTCCCGGTCGAGCGCCGCGCTGCCCATGGGGACCCGGCTCATCGACTCGACGCCGCACGCGATGGCGATGTCGTAGGCGCCGGCCAGGACGCCCTGCGCGGCGAAGTGCGCCGCCTGCTGGCTGGAGCCGCACTGCCGGTCGACGGTCGTGGCCGGGACGTGCTTGGGGAAACCGGCGCCGAGCACCGCGCTGCGCGTGATGTTCGCGGCCTGCTCGCCCACCTGCCCGACACAGCCGCCGATGACGTCGTCCACGAGAGCGGGATCGATGCCCGTGCGCTCGACGAGCGCCGCGAGGGTGTGCGAGAGCAGGGCGGCCGGATGGAGTCCGGAGAGCCGGCCGCCGGGCTTGCCCCTCCCGGACGGAGTGCGAATGGCGTCCACGATGACGGCGCTGGTCATGCCGTGTCCTCCCTGGAACAGGGCGGCGGGTGCCGCCGACGCAATTCGCATAACGATCGATCTATCTAGACGCTCTGTCAAGGTCGAGAAGCGTAGGGAGATGTCTCTCACGGACTTTATATATCGATCGATAGATGCTGCTACGGTCGGAAGCCGATGCACGCCTAGGAAGGGACCTCTGCCATGGTGCGTACGCGCTTCTGCGACGTGTTCGGGGTGAGACACCCGATCGTCCAGGGCGGGATGCAGTGGGTCGGCCGCGCCGAGTTGGTGGCCGCCGTGGCTGACGCCGGCGGGCTCGGCTTCCTCACCGCGCTCACCCAGCCCACCCCCGAGGATCTGGTCAAGGAGATCGCCCGCTGCCGGGAGCTGACCGACAGCCCCTTCGGGGTGAACCTCACGATCCTGCCGTCGATCAACCCGCCGCCGTACGCCGCGTACCGGGACGCCATCATCGAGTCGGGCGTGCCGGTGGTGGAGACCGCGGGGTTCAACCCCGCCGAGCATCTGCCCGCGTTCCGCGCCGCCGGGGTCAAGGTGCTGCACAAGTGCACCAGCGTCCGGCACGCGGTCAAGGCGCAAGAGCTGGGCGTGGACGGGATCTCCATCGACGGCTTCGAGTGCGCGGGGCACCCCGGTGAGGACGACATACCCGGCCTGGTTCTGATCCCGGCGGCCGCCGAGAAGATCACCATCCCGATGATCGCGTCCGGTGGGTTCGCCGACGCCCGCGGTCTGGTGGCGGCCCTCGCGCTCGGTGCCGACGGCATCAACATGGGCACCCGGTTCCTCGCCACCGCCGAGGCGCCTGTGCACGACAACGTCAAGCGGCGCCTGGTCGAAGCCACCGAGCGTGACACGGAACTGATCTTCCGTCAGCTGCGCAACACCTCCCGCGTGGCGCGCAACGCGGTCAGCGAGCAGGTCGTGCGCATCCTGGGCGACGGCGGCGACTTCTCGGACGTCCGGGAACTCGTGGCGGGCGTGCGCGGCCGCAGGGTCTTCGAGACCGGCGACCTCGACCTCGGGACCTGGACCGCCGGCATGGCCCAGGGACTGGTCCATGACATCCCGACGGTCCGCGAACTCATCGACCGCATCGTGACCGAAGCACACGACCTCATCAGCGGCCGGCTCGCCGGCGTTCTCGCCTAGGAGAAGGACATATGGACATCGGTATCAGCAACGCGGTCGCCCTGGTCACCGGCGGCGCCTCCGGCCTCGGCCTCGCGACCGTACGGGAACTGCACGGCCAGGGCGCCAAGGTCGTCATCGTCGACCTGCCCACCTCCGACGGCGAGGCCGTCGCCAAGGAACTGCGCGAGGGCGTGGTCTTCGTCCCGGCGGACGTCACCAGCGAGTCGGCCGTGGCGGCGGCCGTCGAGGCGGCGGAGAAGCTGGGCCCGCTGCGGATCGTCGTGAACTGCGCGGGCATCGGCAACGCGGTCAAGACCGTCGGCAAGCGAGGCCCCTTCCCGCTCGACCAGTTCGCCAGGGTCGTCAGCGTGAACCTGATCGGTACGTTCAACGTGATCCGCCTGGCCGCCGCGTCCATGGCGAAGAACGAGCCAGTCGGAGAGGAGCGCGGCGTCGTCATCAACACCGCCTCCGTAGCGGCGTTCGACGGCCAGGTCGGGCAGGCGGCCTACTCTGCGTCCAAGGGCGGCATCGTCGGCATGACCCTGCCCATCGCCCGCGACCTCGCGAGCCTGAAGATCCGGGTGCTGACCATCGCACCCGGCCTGTTCGAGACCCCGCTGTTCGGAACGCTGCCCGAGGACGCCATCGCCTCGCTCGGCGCGCAGGTACCCCACCCCTCCCGGCTCGGCCAGCCGAAGGAGTACGCGGCCCTCGCTCGGCACATCGTGGAGAACCCGATGCTCAACGGCGAGACCATCCGCCTGGACGGCGCCATCCGCATGGCACCGCGCTAGGCGTGTTGGCCCGGGACGTCGGCGACATGCGTGCCGGGCCGCGCGAACGGCGGGTGGGATCTCGCTATTCAGCCGCGTCCGGCGGTGGTTCCCAGACATCGGCGCACGGGACCATGACAGACGGACAACGCAACCGCCCCACGGTGCGGACACGGTCAGCAGTCCGACGTCTCATGTCCGCACCGCAACTTCACCCGCGCTGTACGCGGGTGTGGGAGGACCGCTCACGATTCCTGGACGGCACGCCTTCTCGGCGCATGACGAGGGGTGCGGGCCGGCCCGGGAACGGTGACCAGTGACCCCGGTCCTCTTAGGAAAGGAGTAGAAGAATGAAGGCAGCACGCATTTACGGCAAGGAGGACCTCCGCATCGAGGAGGTGCCGGAGCCCACTCCGGGCCCCGGAGAGGTGAAGCTGCGCAACGCCTACGCCGGCATCTGCGGGTCGGATCTCCACTTCTACTTCTATCCCGAGTCGCTGCCGTTCGGCCTGGACAAGCCGCATCCTCTCACCGGTGCCACTTTGCCGCAGATCCTCGGCCACGAGTTCTCCGGCACCGTCGTCGAGGTCGGTGAGGGCGTGGAAGACGTGAAGGTCGGCGATCGCGGCGCCGTCTACCCGCTCGCGGTCTCCTGCGGCAAGTGTGCGGCATGCCGGAAGGGCCTGTTCTTCTCCTGTCCGCTGATGGCCAGTCTTGGAGCAAACCTCACCGGCGGCGGCCTGGCGGAATACGTCACCGTCGACGCGTCCAAGCTGCACGTGCTGCCGGAGAGCGTGGATCTGCGGATGGGTGCGCTCGTCGAGCCGATGGCGGTGGCCTGGCACGCCGTCTCGCGCAGCGGGGTCGAGCCGGGTGGCACGGCGCTCATCGCGGGCGCCGGCCCGATCGGCATCGGCTCCTGGTTCGCGCTCAAGGCACGGGGAGTGGAGAAGGTGCTGGTGTCCGAGCCGAGCGCGGACCGCCGTGCCCTCATGTCCGGCCTCGGCGCACATGTCATCGACCCGGTGAACGAGGACCTCGCGGCCGCCGTCGCCTCGCTCACCGACGGCGACGGAGTGGACGTCGCGGTGGACGCCGCGGGTGCGGGTCCGGCGTTCACCTCTGCTCTGGCGGGCCTCGCGCCCGGCGGCCGACTGGTGGTGCCCGCGCTGCACGAGCACCCGACGCAGCTCCAGCCCACACAGCTCATGATGCGCGAGACGGAGATCGTCGGCGCGGTCGGATACCGGCCCGCGGAGTTCGACGAGGTCATCGCGGCCATGGCCGACGGGTTCTACGACACCACCGGCTGGGTGCAGGAGCTGCCGTTGGAGGGCATTTTGGACGCCATCCATTCACTGCGTGGCGGTGTCGGCGGGAAGATCCTCATCAAGGTCGGCTGAACGCATTCCAACGGTCCGGTACGGGCGGCCCTGCGGGGCCGTCGGTGCCGGACCTTGGCGTGTCGGCAGGCTTCGCGCGCGAACGGGGGAGGGGCGTCCGCGGATACCGCGACGTCCAGTGGTCCTCTCACGGCCCTGCCGCAGGGTGATCGAACCGAGGCCGCGACCACGCGGCGCGGGTGAAGGAGTCCCGACCGCCGTTCGACCCGGAGCCCGAGGCTGTGCTCGTGGTGTCCGGGGACCGGATCCCTCCGACCCTGACCGTGGAAATGGTCCCCGGTATGCGCAGCACCCGCGGAGGTTCACCGAGGAGGCGCTCGTGGCCGCGGGTCTGACGCGGCATGTCGTCACCAACCCCGGGACGGGCAGAACACCGTCTCGGTGATCACCCGCCGCGGCCCTGCCGCCGGCACGGCGCTCCTGGCACGCGATCGCCGGGGGCCGGCCCTTTACACCGCGCCCGCGCGACCGACCCCACCGGTCCGCCGTCCGCATTCATCGACCGCGGCTCGGCCCAAGTCTTCCGGGGCGAGGACGGCGCATATGCGACTGCCCTCTGGCACGCCGGCGCCCAGGCCGAACTCCGCGTCCAGCGCGGCGGATTCCAAGCGGATCGCTTCGCCCGGCCGAACACGGCGTCGAGCCGCAGCACCGGTCCGGCGAACTCCCGTCGGCGGGGCGAGCCCTGGAAGGCGCCCCGTGGCCGGCCGACGAGTCGCCCGGTTGAGCCGCCCCATGGTCGGTGGGACACCGGCCCCTGCCACCGGCTGGGCCAAGGACACTCACCGCACACCCGTGAACTCGCCGGACCGGCATGGCAGACCGTGCCCGGCCGGCGATCGCCGCTCATGTCGATCGCTGCCGGGCACGGCGCCACCGCACCGTTCCCGTCCCCACGGTCCGGTGCGATGTCCGGGGACGCGCATCGCTCCACTGCCACCGGCGTCCCCGGAGTTTCAGAGGGCGAGCGCGTCAGACGCGGCTCGGCGCGCGTTCCGCGTCCGCACGCCGGGGCGCGGCGTCGAGGTACTCGGTCAGGCCTTCGCCTTCCACGTCCACGTTCGGCACCACCTTGTCGAGCCCCTTCGGTAGCCACCAGGCATGCTTGCCGAGCAGGGCGAGCACGGCGGGGACGATGGTCATGCGGACGATGAAGGCATCGACGAAGACCGCGAACGCGAGACCGAAGCCAACCATCTTGACCATGGCGTCCGTGGACCCGATGAACCCGGCGAAGACGCTGACCATGATGACCGCAGCGGCGGTGACGACCCGGGCCCCGTGCCGGAAGCCGGTGACGATCGCCTGCCGCGGGTCCTCACCGTGGATGTGGGCCTCACGCATGCGGGTGACGAGGAAGACCTCGTAATCCATCGCAAGACCGAAGACGACGCCGACCATGAAGATCGGCATCATGCTCATGATCGGGCCCGTCTGCTCGACGCCGAGCAGGTCGGCGGCCCAGCCCCACTGGAAGACCGCGACGACGGCGCCGAGGGCGGCCAGCACCGACAGCAGGAAGCCGAGGGCCGCCTTGAGGGGGACCAGGAGCGAGCGGAACACCAGGATCAGCAGCAGGAAGGCGAGGCCGACGACGAGTCCCAAGTACGGGGCGAGCGCGTCGTTCAGCTTCTGCGACACGTCGACCTTCATGGCCGTCGTGCCGGTGACCATGACGTTGCCGCCGGTGTGGGCACGGATGTCGGTGAGGAGGTCCTCGGTCTTGCCGCTGTCGGGCGCGGTGGTGGGAACGACCGTCAGGATGGCGGTCTTGCCCGCGCGGTCGTAGGTGGCCGGGGTGACGGCCGCGACGTTGTCCAGGCCGACGACGGTCTTGCGCACCGCGGCGGCCTCGGACCTGATGTCACCACCTCCGGCCTGCGCGTCGACCGTCACGAGCAGGGGCCCGTTGACGCCGGGGCCGAAGCTCTCGGCGAGCATGTCGTAGGCCTTGCGCTGGGTGGTGCCGGCCGGCTGGTCGCCGTCGCCGGGCAGGCCCATCTTCAGGCTCGCGGCGGGAACGGCGAGCACACCGAGGGCGATCACACCGGTGAGCAGGCAGGCGACCGGCCTGCGGAGGACGAAGTGTGCCCAGCGCGCGCCCATGTTCGCCTTGCCCGACGGTGCGGCGGCCTGCGCGCTGTTCGTCCGGGCCTTGCGGCCGAGGGCGCGCTTGCCGGCGAAGCCGAGCAGAGCCGGGACCAGGGTGAGTGCGATGACCACGGCGACGGCGACGGTGCCGGCCGCGGCCAGACCCATCTTGGTGAGGGCGGGAATGTCGACGACGGCCAGCCCCGCCAGCGCGATCACCACGGTCAGGCCGGCGAAGACCACCGCGGAGCCCGCTGTGCCGACCGCGCGGCCCGCCGCCTCCTCGGGCTCGCGCTTCTCCGCCAGTTCGCCCCGGTAGCGGGAGACGATGAACAGCGCGTAGTCGATGCCGACCGCGAGACCGATCATCGAGGCGAGGGTGGGAGTGGTGCTGGACAAGTCGAGGGTCTCGGTGAGCGCCATGATCGAGCCGACCCCGATGCCGACGCCGATGACCGCCGTGAGCAGGGGCAGCCCGGCGGCGACCAGGGAGCCGAAGGTGATCACGAGAACCACCGCGGCCAGCACGATGCCGATGATCTCAGCGGATCCCGCCTCCGGCAGCGCCGCCATGGCGGTGCCGCCCGCCTCGACCGTCAGGCCGGCATGCCGGCCCTCGTCGAGGACCTTGTGGAGCGTGTCCTTGGACAGGGCGGACATCTCGTTGGACTGCACGCCGTAGGAGGCCACTACGTAAGCCGTGGTGCCGTCTTTGCTGACGGCGCCTGCGGTGAACGGATCGACGACCCGCACGACCTGCTTGTTGCCGTCGCCGAGTTCCTTCACGGCCCTCTCGACGGTCTTCTTGTTGTCCGCGGCGGTGATCTTCTCACCGGCCGGGGCACGGAAGACGACGCTCGCCTGGGCGCCGTCCGCGTGCATCTCCGGGAACCGCTTGCCCAGAAGGTCGAACGCCTTCTGCGCCTCGGTACCCGGGATGGAGAAACTGTTGTTCCCGGTCGTGTCGGCACTGGCCGCGCCGACACCGACGACGGCGAGCAACGCCACCCACAAGAAGGCGACGAGTCGTCGGCGACGGAAGGAGAACCGTCCTACTTTGTACAGGAATGTGGCCACGGAGAACTGACTCCCAGTCAGGTCGAGGATGTGCAAAAGGGGTGGGGGAGCGGGCCCGACGATGAGAGCGGCGCACGTCAGGTAGGCAGAGAGAGGGGACTGTGGGGCCGTACGGCGCTGTGCCGTGCGGTGTTGTGCCGTGCGGCGCTGTGCGGCCGGTCAGGCGCCGAGGGCCGGGAGGATCACGGCGTCGATGTAATGGCTCATGAAGGCTCGGTCGGCAGGTCTGTCCTCGATCAGCTGGCGGGCGATCAGGGCGCCGACAAGCATGTGCGGAACGTACGTGAGGGCCGGTGAGTCTGCGGCGATCTCACCTCGTTCGACCGCCCGCGTGAGCAGCGCGTCGAGCCCGGTCAGCTCCGGGTCGACGAGAAGGCCGCGTAGTGCCTGCAGAAGGTCGGGATGGGTGTGTACGGCCTGGAAGAGACCGCGCATGAGGGCGGCGTCCTGCACCATCTGCCGGTCGTCCATCTGCGCCGCCATCGCCCGGAAGTCCCCGCGCAGGGATCCGGTGTCGATGCCGGCGACGGTGGCGGGCTGCTGATGGCGCAGCGCGACGGCGACCAGTTCCGGCTTGCCGGCCCACTGGCGGTAGAGGGTGGCTTTGCTGCACTGGGCCCGGGCGGCGACGGCGTCCATGGTCAGGGCCTCGTAGCCGGCCTCGCGCAGTAGGTCGAGCACAGTCCTGAACAGCTCTGCCTCACGCTCGGGCGTCATGCGGCTGCGGTGCCCCGCGCGACCCGGACGCGCCGGCGCCGCCGACGGGCTGTGCTCGGGGGCCGTCGCCATGGGGGCCTCCTTCGGAACGGAACTGTTTCGTACGGGACGCTATCGCAGGGAATCATAAATACGAAACCGTTTCGGTAGTGAAACGGGTCACGGGCGGGTGCGGGCCCGCGGTCGACTTCGGCCGCCTGAGAAACTGGATCGCGAGCAGAGCTGGAAGGACTCACATGGCAGACACGTCACCGGCCACGGCGAAACCCGGGCGGCCCCGCGACCCGGGCGCGGACGAACGCATCCTCCACGCGGTCGTGGGCGAACTCGCCGAAACCGGCATCGCCGGCTTCCGCATCAACTCCGTCGCCGCCCGGGCCAAGGTCGCCAAACGGACCCTGTACTCCCGTTGGCCCGAGCGTGACGACCTCATCCTGGCCGGCCTGTCCACTCTCTCCGTGCGACTCCATCCGCCGCGCACGGGCAGCCTCGAAGAGGACATGCGGCTCCTCTACGACGCCGTGGCCGAGCATCTCGACAGTCCCCGCTGGCTGATCGCGGCTCGATGCAGTTTCGAGTTCCCCGACCACCCCGAGCTCTACGCGTCGTTCCAGCGTGACTGCATCGACCAGCCGCTGGCCGTCATCGAGGACGTCCTCCGCGACGCCCAACGTCGCGGCGAAGTCCGCCCCGGCATTGACTGCTCCGTGGCCGCAGAGGCCTTCACGGCGTCGATCGCCGCGTTCGGCACGCACATCGCCCGCCTCCGTGGCGTGAACCCGCACGCCGTCCGTGACCGTTTCCTGGACCTCTTCCTCCATGGGCTGAGCACGGAGACCGGGGCGGGATCAGACTGAGCGACCCCCAGGGCGTCGTGCCGCGGCCCGGCGGTGATGGATGTCACCGGCCCTCACCCGGCAAAACCGAACATTGAGTGCAATCCTCTTCTTGTGCAAGTTTCAACTACCTTGCCCGGTCGTCTGCCAGTGCCCGCGGTCAGGCGGGCACAACGCCTCCTCGGCAGGTTCCGTCGACGGCGGCCCCGCCAGTTGGTCTACGGGTTCAAGGCGCTGACCGCGGCGCTGCTCGCCTGGACCGTCGCGGGCCCGGCGGCTCCCGACGGACGCGCCTACGTGGCGGTCGCCACAGCCCTGCTCATGGTCAACGCGTCTACGGTGTACCGCTCGGTCACCACCGCCCTGCAGAGCGTCGCGTCGAAGGTCATCGGCCTGTTCCTCGCCCTGACGACCGTCCGGTTGCTGGGAGCGACCGCAGGCGCCATCGCGGTCATCGCTCTGCTCACCGTCATGGCGGCCCCCCGCCGCACGTCGTCCGACGGACGACTGCAGGTGGCCTCCACCGCGGTGATCGCGCTGGCTGCGATGGCGGGCAGTCCGATGGGCGGCCTGGTCTCCCCCGCGCTCCAGACACTGCTCGGCGCGGTCGCCGGCATCGCAGTCAACGCACTGGTGCTGCCCCCGCTGCACGTGGACGAGTCCGACTCCGCCGTGAAGGCCCTCGCCCACGCCGTCGGGGAACTGCTGCACGACATGGGTGCCGGCCTGGAGCAGGGGCAACTGCACTCCAGGGCCCACGCCTGGCTGCACCGGGGGCGCCAACTCGAAAAGCATCTGACGTTCGCCCAGGAACAGGTACGCCAGGCCGACGAGAGCCTGCGCTGGAACGCGCGCTGCGTCACGCACGGGCAGCGCGGTGTCGTGACCTACGGGGAACTGTTCAGGGCTCTGCGCGGGGTGTCGCTCCAGGCACGCGGAATCGCGCGAACCCTCGCCGACAGCGCCTACGACCACCAGCCCGACCGCCGTCTGGGGCAGCAGTTCCTGGACCGCTATGCCGAGACCCTGCGACTGGCGGGGGCGGCGGTCCAGGAACTGGTCGACGACCTGCTCACGGAGGGCGACCGCACAGACCCTCGCGAGCGGCTGAGCGCGGCGATCGACCGCGCCCAGGCCTGGCACGAGACCATGACCGGTCTGATCGCCCGGGGAACTCTCACCAAACCAGGCGCGTGGCACGTCTACGGCTCGCTCATGACGGACGTGGAGCGGCTGCTCGCCGACCTGGACTACGTCGGCGCACGCATCCACCACGCCACGCCCCGCGCGGTGCTGCACTGCACGGCCTGCCGGCACCGGACGCACATCAAGTAGTCCATCAGCGCCCGCGCCACTTCGCACGAGTGCGGGCGTTCACGGCGCTGCCCGGCCTCAGGCCATGGTTTCGCCGCCGTCGATGGTGACGATCTGGCCGGTCATGTAGTTGTTGGCCATGGCGAAGAGCACTCCGGCAGCGCCCTCCTCTGCGGTGCCGAAGCGGCCCAGGGGCCACGAGGCTCCGGCGGCGGCGACCGCCTCGTCGGTATCCAGCTGCGGCGTCGAGCGCAGGAGCGGGGTGTCGGTCCGGCCGAAGCGGATGCAGTTCACGCGAATCCGTGCGGGGGCGAGTTCCACGCCGACAGCCTTGGTGAGGGCCTCCACCGCGCCGGCGGCCGCCAGTCCGGCGGCGGCTCCGGGGAAGGGCTTGACCACGACGGTTCCCGAGCTGAACGTCAGTGAGCCGCCGGCCGGAAGCCTGGTCGATGCGACACGGGCGGCGGTGAAGGCGGCGGGGACGCGGGCCTCGAAGGCCGAACGGAGTTCCTCGGTGGATACGTCGGTCAGGAGGCCCATGCCGCTGGTGCCGCCCGCGGTGACGACCACGTGGTCGACGTGCTTCGCCTTGTCGAAAGCCTCGATGAGGACCTGCTCGTCCGCGCCGTCGCCGGCCACGCCCAGAACGGCGTCGGGGTCTTCGCTCGGGGCCGTGCTCCGCACGTGGGCGACGGCGTCCCGCAGGCGATCGGGGTCACGGCCGACCAGCACGACGCGGCCGCCGACCGAGCGAAGCGCTACGCCCACCGCCAGGCCGATGCCTGAGGTTCCGCCGACCACGATGGTGGTCGTGCCGGAGAGGGAATCCGGCAGCGGCGAGCTGAGGGGGATGGGGGCCGCGGTGCTCATGGGGTCGCCTTTCGATGAAGTAAATAAACCAGTTGGTTTCGAAGGGCGAGGCTGTCACGCCGACGAACCCGCAGTCAACCGGATGGTTTAATTGGTGCCATGGCATACGACAGTGACGACACCAGACGGCGGATCTTCGCCGCCGCCACTGCCGAGTTCGCCGAGCACGGCCTCGCGGGGGCCCGGATCGATCGGATCGCGACGGCCGCGAAGGCCAACAAGCAGGCCATCTACCTCTACTACGGGAACAAGGAGAAGCTCTTCGCCCGCGTCCTGCAGGCGAAACTCGAGGAGGCCTGCTCCTCCGTCGTGATCAAACCGGACGCGGTGGCCGAGTCGGTCGGGGAGCTCTTCGACCTGTATCAGGAGCATCCGCAGATGCTCAGACTGCTGCTGTGGGAGGCCCTGGACGTCGGTGACCAGCTCGACGAGTGCGAGCCGGAACGCCGTGCCCAGTTCCGGGAAAAGGTCCAAGAGCTCGTCGACGGTGGGATGATGCGCCGTCTTCCAGAGAACGCGCGCCTGCGCGCCGCGCAGGACCTGCTGTTCACCATCATGGGATTGATCTCCTGGAACTTCGCGGTGCCCAGGATGTGCCGCATCGTCCTGGACGAGGAGACCGACCGGGCCGCGCTGGCCCGCCGCCGCGAGACAGTGATCGAAGCCGCCCGCGCGCTCGCCGCGGCCTCCGGCGCGATGACGCGGGAACCTCGGACCGGGCAGTCGGGCGGCTGAGGTCTCTCCTTCGAGCCAGGCCGGCTCGAAGACTCGCTGTCCCAGACGCAGGCCGGGCAGGAGCCCAGGTGTGCGGCAGCGGCACCGTCTTCTTCGCCGTCGGCTTCCTGCCGCCCGTCCGCCTCTTCGGTTGGTGCCCGCGTGCCCCTTCGCGGCCTTCGGCGCCGGCATCCGGCGCACACGCAAGACGTAGAGGCCGACGTCGGGCGGGCGACGCGCGCCACGCTCCATCGGGGGTGGCCTGGCGCTCCGTGGCTCACGTGCCCGCGACCTGGCGCCCCGTTTCGTCACCGTGATCGCCGTCGTCCTGCCTGGGCGGCGCCTCTGCCTACGCCTGCGACCGGTCCTGTTCCCGGCAGGCGCGCGCTCGGCGGGTGGACCGCACGAGATCCGCCGCGGTCGGCGGTGTCGCCGGCCGACCGCAGGCGGCGACAGTGGCCCGGTACGCGCACTACCCCCTCGCAGTTGGGAGCCACCATGACTTGGCCCAGTGGAGAATCCGCCTTCGTGACCGGAGCGGCCTCGGGTATCGGCCTGGGCATCGCGCGGGCACTCGTCGCCCGCGGTGCCAAGGTCGCTCTCGTCGACCTGGACGGGGACAAGCTCGCGGCGGCCGCCGCGGAACTCGGTGCCGCGGGTGGGTCGGCGGTCGCGATCGGGCTCGACGTCAGCGCCGAGGACCGCTGGACCGACGCCGCCGACCGCGCCGAGGCCGCCCTCGGGCCGGTCTCGATCCTCGTCAACAACGCCGGCGTCATCAGCGCCGCGCCATTGACCGAGACGACGTTCGAGAACTGGCGCCGCCACTTCAGGGTGAACGTCGACGGCCAGTTCCTCGGGACGTCGGTCTTCCTGCCCCGGTTCCTGGAGCGGGGCGGCCGTGCGCACATTCTCAACACCGCGTCGATGGGCGGTCTGATACCGGTGCCGGGGGTGGGAGCGTACTCCGCTTCGAAGTTCGCCAGTGTCGGCCTGTCCCTGGCACTGCGCGAGGAGCTGAGGGACACCGGCGTCCGTGTCTCCGTTCTGTGCCCGGGCACCGTGGCCACCGGAATGACCGCGGCCGGGACGACGAGCGAGCACCCGGCCGGCGCGGACCCGGACCGTGTCGGCGAGCAGGTGGTCGAGGCGATGGAGGCCGGGCGGTTCTTCATTCCGACCCACCCCGACTTCGCGCCGATCGTCACGGAGTTGCACCGCGAGATCGAGCAGGCCCTCCGGGAGACGGACGACCGGCACGGCCCCGATCCGTCCGTGCGGATGATCCTCGGTGGCGTCGACCCGGTGGACAAGGTGCTGCGACCGGAAGCCGCCCGCTGATCCCGCGGTCGGGTCCCCGTCCGGGTGCCCGACCCGCAGACCCCGTCACGACCCGAGCCATTCCACGATTCCCAGCCGCACGCACGCGGCTCCAGAGAAAGTCCAGAGAAAGGGGACACCATGCCGGTGCGCCCTCCCCGACCCCCGTACGACCCGGAGCTGGAGGCCGTGCTCGCCGCGCTGGCCGACCAATTCCCTCCGACCATGACCGCCGAGATGATCCCGCGGCTACGCGAGGCCGACCTGGCGGACACAACGGATGAACAGCTCGCAGCCGAAGGGCTGACCAGGCGCGACGTCACCATCCCAGGGTTCAGGGGAGATGACATCACGGTCTCCGTGATCGCCCGGCGCGACCACCAGGGGACCGGACCGGGGATCTACAACACGCACGGCGGCGGGATGGTCACGGGCAACCGGTTCGCGGCCCTCGCCCAGTGCGTCCCCTGGGTGCTGGAGCACGACGCCGTCCTGGTCACCGTCGAGTACCGGCTCGCCCCCGAACACCCGGACCCCTACCCGGTCGAGGACTGCTACGCCGGACTGAAGTGGACGGCCGAGCACGCACACGAGCTCGGCATCGACCCGGACCGGCTGATCATCGCCGGCCCCAGCGCGGGCGGCGGACTCGCCGCGGGCACCGCCCTGCTCGCCCGCGACCGGAAGGGACCGGCCCTGGCCGGCCAGGTCCTCATGTATCCGATGCTCGACGACCGGGACCGGACCGCCTCCTCGGCCCAGTTCGACGGCATCGGCCTGTGGGACCGCGGCAGCAACCTCATGGGCTGGACCGCCCTCCTCGGCGACCGCCGCGGAACCGAGGACGTCTCCATCTACGCGGCGCCCGCGCGGGCCGAGGACCTGTCCGGGCTCCCGCCCGCCTACATCGAAGTCGGCTCCGCCGAGGTCTTCAGGGACGAGGACGTCGCCTTCGCGGCAGCCCTGTGGCGGGACGGCGGCCAGGCGGAACTGCACGTCTGGCCCGGCGGCTTCCACGGATTCGACATGGTCGCACCGCACACCGCGATCGCGCAGGCCGCCGTCAGCGCACGCAACGCTTGGGTAGCACGCATACTGGACAGCTGAGCCGCCCCTGTCTCAGGCGGCCGGAGACTTGACGAGGTGCCATGTGCCCCCGCCGGTCTGGACGGCGGGGGCACACGGGGACGGGGTCAGGACGTGGCGGGGTTTCCGCCCGCGAGCATCATGCGGGCGGCCGGGTCCTGGCCGTGGCGGTCGTCGAAGTCGTGGAACGTCCGCTCGATCTCACGGTGCAGACGGGTGACGAGCGGTTCGAAGTCGCGGTGGGTGACGATGAGGAACTGGCGGTCGCGCAGCGCGTCGACGACCTGCTCGCCGACGCGGTCCGGGTCGGCGCCCTGCGCCAGCATCGCGCTGTTGGCCTCGACGATGTGCTTGGCCACCTCGCGGCCAAGCAGCTTCGCCTCGGCCTCGGGGGCGGTGCTGCCGAGCCGGGTCGCGACCGAGCCGGGCGTGAGCACGGAGACGGAGACGTCCGTGCCCTTGAGGTCCTCGCGCAGTGCCAGGGAGAAGCCGACGCAGGCGAACTTGGAGGTGACGTACGGGGCCACGTTCGCCATGGGGACGAGGCCGGCCATGGACGCCGTGTTCAGGATGTGGGCGCGTCCGCCGCGCTGCTTGAAGCGGGGCAGGAAGGTGGACGTGCCGAGGTAGGGGCCGTCGGTGTTGATGGACTGCACCCAACGCCATACCTTGAGCGGCGTCTGCTCGACCGTGCCGCCGCCGTTGACACCGGCGTTGTTGACCAGGATCGAGATGGGCCCGATGGCCGCCTCGGCGCTGTCGGCCGCCGTCTGCCAACTGTCGGCGTCGCTGACGTCGATTTTTACGGTCGTCACCGTGCCACCGGCGTCGGTCAGTTCCCTGGCCGCGTCGGCCAGGCGCTCGCCGTCGATGTCGGCGAGGGCGACCTTCGCGCCTGCGGCGACGAGGGCCCGGCTGATACCGAGGCCGATTCCTGAGGCCGCGCCGGTGACGAACGCCGCTTCGCCTGCAGGCCAGTTCATGCTGTCTCCTCCGGTGTTCCACGCCGCCTGTCTCGTCCGGCACACTGACCCCACCGTGCTCCTGCAGCCGAGGACGCGAAACCGCCGAGCGCGGCTGAAACCGGCCATCTCACCCGCCGTTCGCGCGTTTTGCCGAGTATGACGTCGGTCCGCCGGGCCGGACATCTTCTCCAATTCACCCGTTCCGGACGGGTCCGCACGTCGCTTCGGCGTGGCTGCCGAGCTTGTCCGGTTCGCCTCCGGCGGAGGCCGCGCTCGCTGCGCCGGGTTGCCCGGGGCGCCGACTGGTCCTGGGCGACTGACGTGTTCCGGAAGTGTGACCGCTGCCGGCGTCGGTTACAGGCGCTTCGCTGTGCGGTCGCGCAGCAGCAGCCATTGACTCGCGTCGGCGCCGCCTGGGTGCGTAGCCGGTCCATGCAGCAGCACGGCGTAAGCCGTCCTCTCCGTCTTGCTCGGGGCGGCATGCCGGCCTGGCGCCTCCGGGGTCGGGAACGACCTCGTCATGCCTTTCCAGGCCTTGTCCGCGTTCGCAGTGCTGAGCATCGGCCCTCCCGGGCTCACTAGGGTCATGCCGTGAAGTACACGCACGCGTGGGAGCAGCCCCGGTAGGGGTTCACCGTCCATTCGAACGGCATCCGCGAGGCGCCCGGCACCCGGTTGAGCACCGAGCGCGCCCGGACCTCGCGCATGACGCCTCCTCGGTGGCACTCGCCCACACAATAGAACATACGTTCCCGTGATCGTGCGGAGCGAGGCGCCGGGCGGGCCGCGACCCCCGATCGCGGCCCCCGATTTGGGGGGCCGGGCGCCGGAGTGGTTGGCTTTTCCCAACCCCGAGCAATCAGGTCCTGGAGGAACGCAATGGCGCAGGTCGAGGCCACTACGGAGCGGGTCGTCGCGGCGGACGCGGAGAAGGTGCTCGACGCCCTCGCCGACTACCGCGGCACGCGGCGCAAGCTGCTGCCCGAGCAGTTCAGCGAGTACGAGGTGCGCGAGGGCGGCGACGGTGAGGGCACCCTCGTCCACTGGAAGCTCCAGGCCACCAGCAAGCGGGTACGCGACTGCCTGCTGGAGGTCACCGAGCCCACCGACGGCGAGCTGGTCGAGAAGGACCGCAACTCGTCCATGGTCACCACCTGGCGCGTCACCCCCGCCGGCGAGGGCAGGGCCCGCGTCGTCGTCACCACCACCTGGCAGGGCGCCGGCGGCATCGGCGGCTTCTTCGAGCGCACCTTCGCCCCCAAGGGGCTCGGCCGCATCTACGACGCCGTGCTCGCCCGGCTCGCCACCGAGGTCGAGAAGTAGCACCAAACCCCGCCCCGCGAAGGGGAGTTGTGCGCCTTCGCGGGGCTTCCCTTCACCGGTTCGAGTGGAACTGGCGCCCACCGGGAACCGCCCCGTAACCCACCACGGTTGTTCGTAGTTGTCGCCTCGCGCGAGAAATTGCACGGGTACGACAGCCGCGAAGGTGGCGCGAGGGGAGCGGAACGTGGGCGGGACGACTCTGGTGGATCACGACACGCTCGTGCTGCTCCCGGATGCCCGGAAGGAACCGGCCGAGGAGGTGCGGGAGGAGCCCCCGGCGGCCGGCCCCGCGGCCCCGCCGCCGGCCGGCCCGCTCAGCCCGCGCCGGGTGCGGCTGGTCGTCCTCGGGCTGATGCTGGCGATGCTGCTGGCCGCCCTCGACCAGATGATCGTGGCCACCGCCCTGCCCAAGGTGGTCGGCGAACTGCACGGCCTGGACCGGATGTCCTGGGCGATCACCGCCTACCTGCTCACCTCCACCATCGGCCTGCCGCTGTACGGCAAGCTCGGCGACCTCGTCGGCCGCAAAGGCGTCTTCCAGTTCGCCATCGCCGTCTTCGTCGTCGGCTCCGCGCTCGCCGGACGCGCGCAGAGCATGGACCAGCTGATCGCCTTCCGCGCCCTCCAGGGCGTCGGCGCCGGCGGCCTGATGATCGGCGTCCAGGCGATCATCGCCGACATCGTGCCGCCCCGGCAGCGTGGCCGCTACATGGGCCTGATCGGCGCCGCCTTCGGCCTCGCCTCGGTCGCCGGACCCCTGCTCGGCGGCTACTTCACCGACCACCTCTCCTGGCGCTGGTGCTTCTACGTCAACGTGCCCTTCGGCCTGGTCACCCTCGCCGTCGTCGCCGTCGTGCTCAAACTCCCCAAGCCCGAAGTCCGCGGCCGCTTCGACGTGTTGGGCGCCCTGCTGCTCGCCGCCGCCTCCACCTGCCTGGTGCTGCTGACCAGTTGGGGCGGTACCGAGTACGCGTGGGGCTCGCGGCAGATCCTCGTCCTCGGCGCGGGGGCGCTCGCCACCGTCGTGCTCTTCCTCGTCGTCGAGCACTTCGCCGTCGAACCCCTCATCCCGCTCCGGCTGTTCCGTGACTCCGTCTTCAACGTCACCGGCCTGGTCGGCGCCGTCATCGGCGTAGGGCTGTTCGGCGCCGCCAGCTATCTGCCCACCTTCCTCCAGATGGTCGACGGGGCCAGCGCCACCGGCTCAGGACTGCTGATGCTGCCCATGACCGCGGGCATCGTCGCGACGTCCCTGCTCTCCGGTCAGCTCATCAGCCACACCGGCCGCTACCGGATCTACCCGGTGCTCGGCGGCGCCGTCTCCGTGGCCGGGATGTGGCTGCTGTCCCGCCTCGACGCCGGGACGCCCCGGCTGCACTACAGCCTCTGGATGGCCGTACTCGGCGCCGGCATCGGCCTGGTGATGCCCGTTCTGGTCCTCGCCGTGCAGAACTCGGTGCGGCCCGCCGACCTCGGCACCGCGACCAGCGCCAACAACTACTTCCGGCAGATCGGCGGCAGCGTCGGCGCCGCCGTCTTCGGCACCCTGTTCGCCAACCGGCTCGCCGACGCGCTGCGCAGGGAGCTGCCCCCGGGCGCCGGCGCCCGGCTGCCCGACCCCGAGTCCCTCACCCCGCAGCTCGTGCACGCCCTGCCCCCGGCGCTGCGCGACGCCTACGTCCGCGCCTACGCCGACGCCATGCCCCGGGTCTTCCTGTACCTCGTCCCGGTGCTCGTCCTCGGTCTCCTCGCCGCCTTCTTCCTCAAGGAGAAACCACTGGTGTCCCACCACACCGCCGAAACCGACCCCCAGGGCCCCAACCCCCACATCCCGCAGGCGCGTTCCCCGTACGCCGCCGGAATCCCGGTGTGCGGCACCGTGCAGCACCCCGACGGCACCGTGGTGCCCCGCGCGGCGCTCACCCTCATCGACGTCACCGGACAGCAGATCGGCCGGGGCGCGAGCGGCGACGACGGGCGGTACGCGCTGAGCACGCCCGGCTCCGGGTCGTACGTCCTGATCGCCGCCGCCGGGGGGCACCAGCCGCAGGCCGTCTCGGTCACCGTCGGCGAACGCCCCGTCGAACTCGACGTCGTCCTCGGCGGCGCCGGACGCCTCGCCGGCAGTGTGCTCACCGCCGACGGCAGCCCGGTGCGGGACGCCACCGTCACCCTCACCAATGTGCACGGCGAGGTGGTCGCCACCACCCGCAGCGGCCGCGAAGGGGGCTATGTCATCACCGAGTTGGTCGCGGGGGAGTACACCCTCGCCGCCAGCGCCCCCGCCTTCCGCCCGGCCGCGCTCCCGGTCAGCGTGCAGGCCGCCCGGGAGACCCGGCAGGACGTCGAGCTCGCCGGCGGCGCCGTGCTGCGCGGCGTCGTGCGGGCGACCGGGGGACGGCCCGTGGAGGACGCCCGGGTCACCCTTCTGGATGCCGCGGGCAATGTGGTGGACACCCTCACCACCGGACCGGACGGCGCCTTCCGGTTCGTGGACCTGTCCTCCGGCGAGTACACGGTGATCGCCGCGGGTTACCCGCCGGTCGCCACGGTCTTGCAGGTCGCGGGTGGTGGCCGCACGGAACGGGATCTCCAGCTGGGACACGAGGACTGAGGCGGCGCCCGCGGTGGCACCGGGGCGGGGGCCGATGCGATCAGGTAAACCAATTCCCGGATTGCCACACATCGCCACCGGCCGCCGCCGTACCGTAGTGGCCGGCGGCACAGATCGTTTGCGAAAGCCGTGGGGAGAAGGGGCCTGGGCCATGGACCGTGGCAGCGAGCGGGACACAGCTCCCGGGCGCGGCGCCGGCGACACCGCTGCGGGCCGGATTCCGCTTGCGGTGATCGTCGTCGACCGTGACGGCCTGGTGTCCCACTGGAGCAGTGGGGCACGGCGGTTGTTCGGCGTGGGCCGGCAGGACGCCGTGGGCCGCCCCGCGGCTGATCTGCTGCCGGTCACCGGGGCCCTGCCCGACCACCTCCAGGGCGGCTCCACGCCGGACGCCTGCCCGGCGGCGTCCGACGGCGAGCCGAACGGCGCCGCCGCGTACGGCCCTTCGCCCGACGACGAGCTCGGTCCCGACCTGGAGGTCTCCCTCGGCGGTGGGACCTCCTACGCCACCGCCGGCCGCGCCCGCCTCGCCCCGCCCCGGCGGACACCGGACGACGAGGACCGGGCGGACGGCGAGCGGCTCGACGTGCTGTGGTGGGCCTACCCGCTGATCGGCCCCGGCCCCGCCCGGCTGCTGGTGCTCGCCGCCGACGCCACCCGGCTGCGCGAGGAGCGCGGCCACGACGACGAGACCGCCGAACGCGTCGCGCCCGGCTTCGCCCGCCACACCGAACTGCCCGCCTTCGACGAACTCGAACGGCGGCTGCCGGAGATCCTGCCCAACATGGGCCCGGGGACCAGCGGCCGCATCGTCTCCCAGATGCTCGAACTCGGTTATCCCGTGCTGGAGTTCAGCCAGTGCGAGCGGGTCCCGGTGACCCCGTACTGGGGCGTGCCCCGGCGCCCCGGCCGCGTCCCCGCCGACGCCGCCGAAACCCTCGTACCGCGCCAGCGCACCGCCCCCGTGCCCGCCGTACCGCCCGGCGCCGAGCAGGACCTCGAATACGCCGCCGTCCGCGAACGCCTCGAATTCCTCAACGAGGTCAGCTCCCGCATCGGCTCCTCCCTCGACCTCGGCGAGACCATCCGCGAGGTCACCAGTGCCGCCGTGCCCCGGTTCGCCGACTTCGCCGGCACCCATCTGCGCGCCGCCGTCCTCGCGGGCGAGGGCTTCCCGGACGGCCCGCCCGACGCCAGCACCGTGATGTTCCGCGTCTGGGTCGAGCACAACGACGAACCCGGCCGCTGGGACGACACCGTGCCGGTCGGCGAGGCCTTCGCCTTCCCCGAACACACCCCGTTCTACCAGTGCATGGTCACCGGCGAACCGGTCCTCATCCCCCGGGTCACCGACGAGATGGGCGACCGCATCTCCGGCCAGTTCGAGAAGCGCGATCTGCGCCCGCTGATCAACGGCCGCTCCCTGCTGATCGTGCCGCTCAAGGCGCGCAATGTCGTGCTCGGCTTCATGGTGCTGATCCGCCGCCCCGACCGTCCCGCCTTCGACGACATGGACCGCACCACCGGCGCCGAACTGGCCGCCCGGGCCGGCCTCGTCCTCGACAACGCGCGCATGTACACCTACCAGGAGAACGTCGCCGACACCCTCCAGGACAGCATGCTCCCGCAGGTCGCCCCGAGGACGGCCGGCTGCGACGTCGCCACCCGCTATCTGCCCGGCACCCGGCTCGGCCGGATCGGCGGCGACTGGTTCGACACCGTCAAACTGCCCGGTTCCCGCACCGCCCTCGTCGTCGGCGACGTCATGGGGCACGGCCTCAACTCGGCTGCCATGATGGGCCAGTTGCGCACCGCCGTGCAGACCATGGCCGCGATGCAGACCCCGCCCGCCCAGCTCCTGCGCAACCTGGACGACCTGGCCCGCCGGCTCGGCGACAACTACCTCGCCACCTGTCTGTACGCGGTCTACGACCCGATCCGCGGCGAGGTCACCCTCGCCAACGCGGGACACATCCCGCCGGTGCTGGTCCGGGCCGAGGACGGCAGCAGCGAACTCCTCGACCTGCCCACCGGCGCGCCCATCGGCGTCGGCGGCGTCCCCTTCGAGGCCGCCCGGGTGCGGGTGTCGCCAGGGGACCGGCTGGTGCTGTGCACCGACGGCCTGGTCGAGGTGCGCGGCTCGGACATCGGCGAGGGCCTCGCCGCGCTCTGCGAGTCCGCCGCGCACCCCGCGGCCTCCATGGACGACGCCTGCGACACCATCATCCGCGCCCTCAACACCCGCGGCGGCCGCAAGGACGACGTCGCCCTGCTCATGGCCCGCCTCAACGGCATCCCCGCCGGCCATGTCGCCGAGTGGCGGCTGGAGGCGGAGCCCCGCGAGGTCGGCCGGGCCCGCCGGCTGGTCCGCGAGCAGCTGCGCGCCTGGGGTCTGCCGGAGGCCGTGGAGACCGCCGAGCTGCTGGTGAGCGAGGTGGTCACCAATGCCGTACGGCACGCGGAGGGCGGTCGCGTCGGGCTGAAGGTGGTGCGCACCGACGCGCTGCTGTTCGAGGTCACCGACGACGCCCCCGACCTGCCCGACATGATCGCCGCGGGCCCCCTCGACGAGTCGGGCCGCGGACTGCGCGTGGTCAGCAGGCTGGCCCGCGAGTGGGGCGCCAGCGCCACCGGGCACCGCAAGACGGTCTGGTTCGAACAGGCGGTCACGGGGAGCCGTTGAACGCCGGTACGTCCGGTGAAGGCGGCCACCGGGCCCTTGCCCGTGGCCCGCTCCGCGCGATATCCCGATCACGCAACCGATCGTGGGAGAAGCGCATGAACGTTTCGGACAACTACCGTGACAACTGGGAGAGTTACTGGAGTGAGACCTCCGACGCTCCCGGAGAGGCGATCTGGGACTCGGACCCCTCGCTGACCGCCGAGCCGCACAGCGCGCTGCTCCTGCCGCACGCGGACCCGGCGCGCACCATAGTCGACCTGGGCTGCGGCAACGGTACGCAGACCCGTTATCTCGCCACCCGGTTCGCCCGTGCCGTGGGCGTCGATCTGTCGCACGCCGCCGTGGCACACGCCCGGCGCGCCGCGGGGGACGCGCCCGTGGAGTTCGAGCAGCTCGACCTGACCGACAGCGACGCGGTCAAGGCCCTGCACGACCGGCTCGGCGACACCAACGTCTACATGCGGGCCGTCATCCACCAGAGCGAGCCCGCCGCGCGTCCCGCGGTCGCCGCCGCCGTCGCCACGCTCATCGGCAGTGAGGGCCGCGCCTTCGTCGTCGAGCTGACCTCGGCCTCGCGCGAGGTCCTGGGCCGCGCCGCGGCCGAGCCCTCCGGCCCGCCGCCCAAGCTCCAGCGGGTCTTCCACCACCGGCTCAAGCCGGCCGACGCCGACGACGCCGAGATCCCGCGGCTGCTCGCCGAGGCGGGCATGACCGTCCTCGCGGAGGGCGACACCGTCCTCCCGCAGACCGAACACCTCACCGACGGCACCCGGATCGACCTGCCGGCCCGCTGGTTCGTGCTCGCGGGCAGCTAGGGTCTTTCGTTTGGATCAGGCCGGATCAGGGAGCGGGGTGCGGGGTGCGGGGCCGGCGACGGTGCCGAGGCGTACGTCGCCCGCCCGCGCCCTCCTGTCGGGCGAGGCCGGCCACCGCGGCGAGGTCGCGGCGGTGGCCGGTCGGTCGGGGCCGGTTCAGCCGGCGGTGCAGGACACCGTCGGAGCGCCGTTGCCGCCCGAGTAGCCGGCGTTGAACCCGAAGGAGGTGCCGGCGCCGGCGGCCAGCGAGCCGTTGTTGCTCGCGTTCGTCACGGTGACCGTGTTGCCGGACTGGGTGTAGCTGCCGTTCCAGAGGCTGGTGACCGTCTGGTTGCCGGGGAACGTCAGCTTGACGGTCCAGCCGTTGATGCTGGAGGAGCCGGTGTTCTTGACCGCCACCGAGCCGGTGAAGCCGGAGCCCCAGTCGGAGGAGTTGGTGAAGGTCGCGGAGCAGGCGCTGCCGCTGCCGCCGCCGCTGGGAGGCGGGGTGGTGCCGCCGCCACCGCCGCTGCTGCCGCCGCTGGTGACGGTGATGTTGGAGCTGCCGCTGCTCTGGTAGCCCTCGGTGGCCAGGATCTCGTAGTTCGGGGTGCCGAGGTTGAGGCCGAGGTTCTTCCAGGCGTTGAAGATGTTCGAGACGGTGATGGTGCCGCCGGTGCGCTTGGCCTGGCGGACCGCCCAGTACTGGTCGAACGTCGCGGTGCCCTCGATGGACGGCGCGTTGACGCGGGTCGTCTTGTACAGGTCGTACGTGCTGCCGTCACTGCTGACCGAGCCCAGCTTGGTGGCGCCCGAACTGGGGTTGTAGTTGCCGTAGTTGTCGACGATGTACCACTCGATCAGCGGGTTGGTGGTCCAGCCGTACAGCGACAGGTAGCAGTTGCCGTTGCAGTTCCACGTGCCCGAGTACGAGACGGTGTTGCTGTTGCCCGGGTTCCAGCCGGTGCCGGCGACGACGTTCTGCGCGGCCGAGTTCCAGGTCAGGCTGTAGTTGCTGCCCGACCCCAGGGTCATCGTGGCCCCGCTGGACTGCTCCCAGAACGAGTAGAAGTAGCCGTTGTTGGTACCGGTGCTGTTCGAGGTGATGGTCGTGTCGGCCTGCGCGGCGCCGGGCAGCGCGAAGGCGAGCACGGCCGCCGCCGCGGCGGCGACGAGCCCTCGGACGACAGCCACGAGGCCGCGTCTGCGGCGCATCCCGTGGATCAGCGTACTCATGGGGGTGTTTCCTCCCTGTGCGGGTGTGGAGGGCCTGCTGTGCGTCAGGTCCCCGGGCCGTCACCGCCTGAGCAGTGACAGGGTCATGACACGTACGGCCGCCGGGCGCTGTGCCGGGAACCGGACCGGCGTGCGGCCCGGACCGCCGACGGCGGGCACCGGCGATGCCGAACAGTCTGGACGGCGGCCGGTGGGTGTCAACAGTTTCGGTAGAAGTTTCGAAATCTTTCTGTTCGGTGATTTCACCGGCAAAATCGAACCTGCTGGTCAGAGTGCCGTTTCGGTGTGGCGATCACGTGATCTCCCGAGACCGGTCGAAGTTTTAGGCATTTGAACGACTGCTGAGTACATGTGCCATCGAAAATTTCGAAAAGGGGCACGGTCCGCGCCGCGCGGGAGGCGATCGGCTCCGACCTTCCTCCGGCTCGTAGGAACTTTCCCCTCCGGCGCGTAACGTGGCGCAGCATGAAGATCCTCATCAGTGCCGACATGGAGGGGGCCACGGGCGTGACCTGGCCGGCCGATGTGCTGCCGGGGACGCCGCAGTGGGAGCGGTGCCGGACGATGTTCACCTCGGACGTGAACGCCGCCGTCGAGGGCTTCTTCGACGGCGGCGCCGACCAGGTGCTCGTCAACGAGGCCCATTGGACCATGCGCAACCTGCTGCTCGAACGGCTCGACGAGCGGGTCGAGATGCTCACCGGACGGCACAAGGCGCTGTCCATGGTGGAGGGCGTCCAGCACGGCGATGTCGACGGCATCGCCTTCGTCGGCTACCACGCCGGCGCCGGCATGGAGGGCGTCCTCGCCCACACCTTCCTCGCCAACCAGATCACCGGCGTCTGGGTCAACGACGTCCGTGCCAGCGAGGGCCTGCTCAACGCGCATGTCGTCGCCGAGTACGGCGTCCCCGTCGTCCTCGTCACCGGCGACGACGTGGCCTGCGAGGACGCGCTCGGCTATGCGCCCGAGGCGCTGAAGGTCGCGGTCAAGGACCATGTGTCACGGTACGCGGCCGTCTGCCGCACCCCGGCCCGCACCGCCGCCGACATCCGCGCCGCCGCCAAGGAGGCCGCGCGGCTCGCCGTGCGCCACGAGCCTGTCGAGGCCGGGCCGTTCACCATCGCCGTGGAGTTCGACGCCGAGCACCTGGCGATGGCCGCGACCGTCGTGCCGGGCGTCGCGCGCGCCGGTGAACGCAAGGTGGTCTACACCAGCGCCACCATGTACGAGGGCATCCGCACGTTCAAGGCGGTCACCACGATCGCCTCCGCCGCCGTGGAGGAGCAGTATGGCTGACCCGCAGGCCCTCGACGAGGTCGTGGAGTTCACCTCCGGGCTGATCCGGATCGACACCACCAACCGGGGCGGCGGGGACTGCCGGGAGCGGCCCGCCGCCGAGTACGCGGCCGAGCGGCTGGCCGGCGCCGGCCTGGAACCGCGACTCCTGGAACGCACCCCGGGCCGCACCAACGTGGTCGCCCGGATCGCGGGCACCGACCCGTCCGCCGACGCCCTGCTGGTCCACGGTCACCTCGACGTGGTCCCCGCCGAGGCCGCCGACTGGAGCGTGCACCCGTTCTCCGGAGAGGTCCGGGACGGGGTCGTGTGGGGGCGGGGCGCCGTCGACATGAAGAACATGGACGCGATGATCCTCGCCGTCGTCCGTTCCTGGGCCCGCCAGGGCGTACGGCCCCGCCGGGACCTCGTCATCGCGTTCACCGCCGACGAGGAGGCCAGTGCCGAGGACGGCTCCGGGTTCCTCGCCGACGCCCACCCGGAACTGTTCGAGGGCTGTACCGAGGGCATCAGCGAGTCCGGGGCCTTCACCTTCCACGACGGCGCCGGGCGGCAGATCTACCCGATCGCGGCGGGGGAGCGCGGCACCGGCTGGCTCAAGCTGACCGCCCGCGGGCGCGCCGGACACGGCTCCAAGGTCAACAAGGAGAACGCGGTGACCCGGCTGGCCGCCGCCGTCACCCGCATCGGCGAGCACCAGTGGCCGCTGCGGCTCACCCCGACGGTGCGCGCGGCCCTCACCGAACTGGCCGCCCTCTACGGCATCGAGCCCGACTTCCGCGACGTCGACCGGCTGCTGGAGAAGCTGGGCCCGGCGGCCAAGCTGGTCGAGGCGACCGTCCGCAACAGTGCCAACCCGACGATGCTGGACGCCGGTTACAAGCTGAACGTCATCCCCGGCGAGGCCGTCGCCCACGTGGACGGACGCTATCTGCCGGGCGGCGAGGAGGAGTTCACCGCCACCCTCGACCGGCTCACCGGCCCGGACGTCGCCTGGGAGTTCGCCCACCACGAGGTCGCCCTCGAAGCCCCGGTGGACGCGCGGCTGTTCGGCCTGATGCGGGACGCGGTACGGGAGTTCGCGCCCGAGGGGCATGTCGTGCCGTACTGCATGTCCGGCGGCACCGACGCCAAGCAGTTCTCCCGGCTCGGCATCACCGGTTACGGCTTCGCGCCGCTGAAACTGCCCGAAGGCTTCGACTACCAGGCGCTGTTCCACGGCGTGGACGAACGCGTGCCCGTCGAGGCGCTGCACTTCGGCGTCAGTGTCCTGGACCGCTTCCTGCGCACGGCCTGACGAAATGGGGGAGGACATGATGAAGACGCCGTACGGCACCTGGCCGTCGCCCATCGACGCCGCGCTCGCCGCCGCCCATGACGGCCGGCCCGACTGGGTGGGAATCGTCGGCGAGGAGACCTGGTGGACCGAGCCCCGCCCCGGCGAGGGCGGCCGGCGCGCCCTGATACGGCGCCGCGCGGACGGCCGCGAGGAGTCACTGCTGCCGCCGCCGTGGAACGTGCGCACCCGCGTCATCGAGTACGGCGGCCGGCCCTGGACCGCCGTCGCCGGGGAGGGCACGCCCCTGGTGGTGTTCACCCACTTCGCCGACCAGCGACTCTACCGGTACGAGCCCGGCGGCACCCCCCGCCCGCTCACCCCCCTCTCGCCGGTCGGCGGGGGACTGCGCTGGGCCGAGCCGCACATCGACCTCGCGCGCGGCGAAGTGTGGTGCGTGCTGGAGGAGTTCACCGGCGAGGAGCCCGGCGACGTCCGACGTGTCCTGGCCGCCGTACCGCTGGACGGCTCGGCCGCCGAGGACCGCGCCGCGGTGCGCGAACTCACCGGCGACGGCCACCGGTTCGTCACCGGGCCCCGGCTGTCGCCGGACGGCCGGCACGCCGCCTGGCTCGCCTGGGACCACCCGCGGATGCCGTGGGAGGGCACCGAGCTGCGGGTGGCGGAGGTCGGCGAGGACGGCACCCTGCGCGAGGCGCGTACCGTCGCGGGCGGCCCGGACGAGGCCATCGCGCAGGTGGAATGGTCCACGGACGGCAGGATCCTGTACACGAGCGACCGCAGCGGCTGGTGGAACCTCTACCGCGACGGCAACCCCCTCTGCCCCCGCGAGGAGGAGTTCGGCGGCCCGCTGTGGCAGCTGGGCCTGCGCTGGTTCGCGCCGCTCGACAACGGGCTGATCGCGGTCGTCCACGGCAAGGGGTCGACCGTACTCGGCATCCTGGATCCCGAATCCGGCGAGATCGTCGACGCCGCCGGGCCCTGGACAGAGTTCGCCGGCACCCTCGCCGCGCACGGCAGCCGGATCGTCGCCGTCGGCGCCAGCCCGCGTACCGCGTACGAGGTGGTCGAGCTGGACACCACCACCGGCCGGGCCCGCGCCCTCGGCGCGCGGCACCGCGACCCCGTGGACCCCGCCTACTACCCCGAGCCGCAGATCCGCGTCTTCACCGGCCCCGACGGCCGCGAGGTGCACGCGCACGTCTACCCGCCGCACCACCCCGGGCACGCCGCGCCCGACGGCGAGCTGCCGCCCTACGTGATCTGGGCGCACGGCGGGCCCACCAGCAGGGTGCCGCTCGTCCTCGACCTGGAGATCGCCTACTTCACCTCCCGCGGCATCGGCGTCGCCGAGGTCAACTACGGCGGCTCCACCGGGTACGGGCGCGCCTACCGCGAGCGGCTGCGCGAGCAGTGGGGCGTGGTCGACGTCGAGGACTGCGCGGCCGTCGCCCGCGCCCTCGCCGAGGAGGGCACCGCCGACCCCGCCCGGCTCGCGATCCGCGGCGGCAGCGCCGGCGGCTGGACCACCGCGGCCTCGCTGGCCACCACCGACGTCTACGCCTGCGGCACCGTCATCTACCCGGTCCTGGACCTGACCGCCTGGGCCTCCGGTGGCACCCACGACTTCGAGTCGCGCTACCTGGAGTACCTGATCGGCTCGTTCACCGAGGTGCCCACCCGCTACACCGAGCGCTCCCCGGTCACCCACGCCGACCGGCTCACCGCGCCCTTCCTGCTGCTCCAAGGGCTGGACGACGTGATCTGCCCGCCCGCCCAGTGCGAGGAACTCCTCGCCCGCGTCCAGGGCCAGGGCGTCCCGCACGCCTACCTCACCTTCGAGGGGGAGGGCCACGGATTCCGCCGGTCCGACACCATGATCCGCGCCCTGGAAGCCGAACTGTCCCTGTACGCCCAGGTGTTCAAGCTGGACGTACCCGACGTACCCCGACTGGAGCTGCACACGTGAGAGCGCTCGTGCGACCACCGCGACTCGCCCCCGGCGCCAGGGTGGCCGTCGTCGCGTCCAGCGGACCGGTGCCCGAGGAACGCCTCCAGGCGGGGCTGGACGTGCTGCGCGGCTGGGACCTCGACCCGGTCGTCATGCCCCATGTCCTGGACCGTCACGCAACGCTGGGTTACCTCGCGGGCAGCGACGCCGACCGGGCCGCGGACCTGCAACGCGCCTGGTGCGACCCGTCCGTCGCCGCGGTGCTGTGCGCCCGCGGCGGCTACGGCGCCCAGCGCATGGCCGACCTGGTCGACTGGGACGCGATGGCGGCGGCCGGGCCGAAGGTGTTCGTCGGCTTCAGCGACGTCACCCATCTCCACCAGGCGTTCGCCACCCGGCTCGGCCTGGTCACCCTGTACGGGCCGGTCGCCGCCGGGATCGACTTCGTCAAGAACGCCCGGACGCAGGAACACCTGAAGGCCACCCTCTTCGCGCCGGAGACGGTACGGACGATCGCCACGGCCGGAGCGGCGCTGGTGCCCGGCCGGGCCCGCGGGGTGACCCTCGGCGGCTATCTCGGCGGGCTCGCCGCCGACCTCGGCACCCCGTTCGCCCACGGCGGCGCGCGCGGCGGACTGCTCATGATCGAGGACGTGACCGAGGCGCCGTACCGCATCGACCGGTTGGTCACCCAGCTGCTGCGCTCCGGCTGGCTCGACGGCGTCGCCGGGATCGGGCTCGGGTCCTGGGAGAGCTGCGGCCCGTACGAGGAGGTACGCGCGGTCCTCGCCGACCGGCTCGGCGGACTCGGGGTGCCGGTCGTCGAGGAGATGGGGTTCGGGCACTGCGAGGGCGCGCTCACGCTGCCCCTCGGCGTCCCGGCCGAACTGGACGCGGACACCGCGACCTTGACCCTGGAGGAACCCGCGCTCAGCTGACCCGGACACCCGCGCGGGGCCGTGCGCGCGAGAAGGCGCGGACGCGTCGTAGGCTGGCCGGATGCCGCACACCTCGTCCCGCTATCTCGCCGAAGGCCCCCGCGTGGGCATCCGTCACTTCACCCTCGGGGACGGCCCCGAGTTCACCGCCCGCGCCCGCGAGAGCAAGGACCTGCACCGTCCGTGGCTGTTCCCGCCGGACGGCGAGGAGGCGTACGCGCAGTACGCCGGCCGGCTGATCGAGGACCCGTCGAAGGCCGGGTTCCTGGTGTGCGAGAAGGACGGCGGGGACATCGCCGGGTTCATCAACATCAACAACATCGTGCGGGGCGGCTTCCAGTGCGGCGCCCTCGGCTACGGCGCGTTCGCGCACGCCGCCGGGCGCGGCCTGATGCGCGAGGGCCTGGCCCTGGTGATCGGCCACGCGTTCGGTCCGCTCGGGCTGCACCGGCTGGAGATCAACGCCCAGCCGGGCAACACCGCCTCCCTCGCCCTCGCCCGGGGCGCCGGGTTCCGGCTGGAGGGCTTCTCCCCGAAGATGATCTACATCGACGGGGACTGGCGGGACCACGAACGCTGGGCGCTCACCGCCGAGATGCCCACCACCGGCCGCCCCGCGCCGACCACGCCCTTTGCGCAATCCTGACCGTCAGCTCCCCTGGCCGAGTCACCGAACGCCGGGTTCCATGGCCCTCGTGACGAGGATCCGACGTGCGGTACTGACCCTGCCCGCGGCCGAGCCGGGCCCCGACAACCCGCTGCCCCCGTTGCGCCCCCTCGACGAGGTCCACCGCGTCGACGGCCGCGAACCGAGCGGGATGCCCCGGGACATGGCGCACCAGCTCGGCCACGCCCCACTGCGCGACCTGCTCCCGGTCCGCGTGCGCGACGGCTACGGCAGAACCCGCGAACCCCGCCGCCTGGACGCCCTGGTGATCGAGAACGACCGGCTGCGCGCCACCGTCCTGCCCGGCCTCGGCGGCCGCGTCGCCTCCCTGCTCCACCTGCCCACCGGACGCGAACTCCTCTACCGCAACCCGGTGTTCCAGCCCGCGAACTTCGCCCTCAACGGCGCCTGGTTCTCCGGCGGCATCGAATGGAACATCGGAGCCACCGGCCACACCACCCTGTCCTGCGCCCCCCTGCACGCCGCTCCCGTGCCCGCCCCGGACGGCGGGCGGATGCTGCGCCTGTGGGAGTGGGAGCGGCTGCGCGACCTGCCCTTCCAGGTCGACCTGTGGCTGCCGGACGGCTCCGACTTCCTGTACGTCGGCGTCCGGGTCCGCAACCCGCACGACCGCCCGGTGCCCACCTACTGGTGGTCCAACACCGCCGTGCCCGAGGAGGTACGGATCCTCGTCCCGGCCGACGAGGCATGGCACTTCGGTCACGAGCGCCGACTGCGCCGGGTGCCCGTGCCGTCGTACGAGGGCGCCGACCGCAGCCGCCCCCTCGCCGGGCGCCACGCCGCCGACTACTTCTACGAGGTACCCGACGGCCGGCGCCGCTGGATCGCCGCCGTCGGCGCGGACGGGCACGGGCTGGTGCAGACCTCCACCGACGCGCTGCGCGGCCGCAAGCTGTTCGTCTGGGGCAGCGGGCCCGGCGGGCGCCGCTGGCAGCGGTGGCTTACCGAACCAGGCACCGGCGGCTACTGCGAGATCCAGGCCGGCCTCGCCCGCACCCAGCTGGAACACGTCCCGCTGGACGCCGGGAGCGAGGTGTCCTGGCTGGAGGCGTACGGCCCGCTGGACGCCCCGGCCGAGGGGGAGTGGGACGAGGCCGTCCGGGGTGCGGCGCAGCGGCTGGAGACGGCCCTGCCCCGGGCCCGCGTCGAGGCGGCGTACGCGGCCTGGCGGGCGCACGCCGACGCCGAACCCGGCGAACTCCTGGCCACCGGCTCCGGCTGGGGCGCACTCGAAGTGCTGTGCGGGAACCGGAAGTTGCCCGGCACCCCCTTCCCCGAGTCCACCCTCGGCGAGGCCCAGGAGCCCTGGCGGGACCTGCTGCGCACCGGCGCGCTGCCCGCGCCGCGCCGGGCGGAGCCGCCCGGCGAGACCCTCGTCGCCCCGCACTGGCGGGACCTGCTGGAGTCCGCGCCCGCCGCCCCGCACACCGAGTACCACCTCGGCGTCGCCCAGTGGCACGCGGGCGACCGCGCCCAGGCCGTCCGCAGCTGGGAACGGGCCCTGCCCGGCGCCGTCGCCCGCTGGCCGCTGCTGCGCTGCCTGGCCGTCGCCGACCAGGAGGACGGCCACCACGAACGGGCCGCCGACCGGTACGCCGCCGCCTTCGACGACCTGTGCGACCACCTGCGCCGCGAACTCCCGGGCGCGGGCGTCCCGGACGCCGACGGCGAGACCTGGACCGCCGCCCGGGCGGCGCTCGGCCGCGAGAGCCTCCAGGCGCTGCTCGCCGCCCGGCGGACGGCGGACGCCCGCGCCGTCTGGGAGCGCCTGCCGCCCGTCGTCCGCCGGCGCGGACGCTTCCGGCTGCTGGAGGCCGAACTGCTGCTCGCCGAGGGGCGCGGGGCCGAGGCCCGGGCCGTCTTCGACGCGGACTTCGAGATCGCGGACCTCAGGGAGGGCGAGGACGTGCTCGGCCGGGTGTGGGCCGAGCTCACCGACGAACCCCTGCCCGGCCACTACGACTTCAGGATGGGTCCGGACCCGGCCTGAGGTCAGCCGCGCTGGTCCACGTACTCGAAGATCGAGCCGTCGGGGTGCATCGCCAGCAGATTGCGGCCCGCCGGCGTCGGCACCGGCTCCACCAGGATCCTGGCGCCGAGACCGGTGAGCACCTGGTGGGCCTCGCCCACGTCCTTGACGGCGATGGTCGCCTTCACCTTGCGCAGGATCTCCAGCTCCGCCTCGGGACCGCTCATCAACAGGAAGGAGCCGATCGCGGCGACCTGGACCCCACCGCGTTCGAAACGCTGTGCCGTGCCGCCGGCCAGACGCTCGTAGAAGGGGATCGCGGTCTCGATGTCGGCCACGCAGATGCGCAGCGAGGCGCCCATAATCTCCATGCGGCCGAGCCTAGTTGGGACCGCCGCCGGCGCGCAGGTCCCCTGGAGTTACCCGCCGTGCGCTCAGGGTACTCGCGTGGCATGAACCGTTCACAGCCTTTGGATCATCTGGAACATCTCGACAGGGAGCTGGTCGAGGAGCTGGCTCAGGTGGCGCGCGTGACGGTGCGCGAGGAACTGCGCGAGCAGACCCGCAAGCAGCGCCGCACCGCGACGCTCTACGCCGCCTCGGGCGCCACCGCGCTGTACGCGGGCGGCGCCGTGGCCCTCGCCGTCGGCCTGGCCCTGGCCATCGGCCTGCCCGGCTGGGCGGCCGCGCTGATCACCGCGGCGCTGCTGGCCGCGGCAGCCTGCGCGCTGCGCGCCGCCGCCCGTTCCCACCGGGGTCCGCACGCGCCGCACCGCGTGGTCGGCGGCACCCCGCCGGTCAGCCCGCCGGGCGGCCTCGGCCTCCCGTATCCGCCGATGCCGCACGATCCGCCCCGCACCCCGGCCGACATGGCCGCGGAGGAAGACGTCCCGCGCGGCCACTGACGGCGCGGGGCGTCAGCCCTCGGCCAGCCTCGGCAGCACCTTCGTCCGGTAGAAGTCGAAGAAGCCGCGCTGGTCCGGGCCGATCTGGTTGACGTACACCCGGTCGAAACCGGCGTCGGCGAAGGCCCGCAGCGCCGTGACGTGGTCGTCGGGGTCGTCGCCGCAGACGACGTTCTCCCGGACCATGTCCTCGGTGACCAGCTCGTGCAGCTGCTCGAAGTGGCGCGGGGAGGGCAGCACCTGGCCCATCTCGCCGGGCAGCAGCTCGTTGTACCAGAGCCGGTGCACGGTGCGGACGCACTCGTCGCGGTCGGCGCCGTAACAGACCTTCGTGCCGCCGCTGACGAGCCCGGCCCCGCCGCCGCCCTTGCGGTAGGCGGTGACCATCTCGTCCTTCGGCATCATCGTGATGTAGCCGTCGCCCACCCGGGAGGCGAGCGAGATCGCCTTGGGGCCGAACCCGGAGATGTCGATGGGCACGGGCTCGTCCGGGACGGTGTAGAGGCGGGCGTTCTCCACGGTGTAGTGCGTGCCGTGGTGGTTGACCTCCTCGCCGGTGAACAGCCGGCGCATCACCTGCACCGCCTCCTCCAGCATCTCCAGGCGGACGTGCACCGGGGGCCAGCGGTCGCCGAGGATGTGCTCGTTGAGCGCCTCGCCGGTGCCCAGGCCCAGCCGGAAGCGGCCGCCGGTCATCACCGCGCTGGTCGCGGCGGCGTGCGCGGTCACCGCCGGGTGCATCCGCACGGTCGGGCAGGTCACCGCCGTCTCGATCGGCAGCGAAACCGCCTGTGACAGGGCCCCGATCACCGACCAGACGAAGGGGCTCTGGCCCTGCGCGTCGTTCCACGGGTGGTAGTGGTCGGAGATCCACAGTGCCCGGAACCCGGCCTGCTCGGCCATCCGGGCCTGCTCGACGAGAGCCGCCGGCCCGTGCTCCTCGCTCGCCAGGAAATAACCGTATTCGGGCATGGACGCACCTCCGCGTGCGGGAACCGGGTGTGACTGGCTCGCCCCCGGGTAACCGGACGCACCGCCGCGAAACGCCCGCCGGGACCGGCCCCGCGCACGGGCGGGCCACGCGAGCGTTTCGTTGCGATGCCCCCGGATACGCGGAACACCTCGGACGAGCCGCACCGCCGGAGGCACAACCGTGAGTCGACCGCGCGTGGTGATCGTCGGGGCCGGTCTCGGCGGGTACCGGGCCGGGATCACCCCGCCGAACCCCGCCGACCACTTCCCGTACCCGCCCCTGCCGCCCCAGGTCGCCGCCGGGATCGTGGAGGCCCGCAGGGTCGCCGTCCCGCTGCCCGGTCGGCCCGAGGTGGTCGTGAGCGGGGCCGCGGCCGCCGTTCCCGGCGTGGGGGAGCCCGGCGCGCTCATTGCAACGACCGCCCGGCACGCCTGGCGGCGGGGCCGGCTCGCCGGACGGGACGCGCCCGGCCTCGGTCGGCGCCGCCGCCCGTACCGCCACCGGGAGCCGGGCTTCGCCGTCGATCCCGGCGGCGCCCGGACCGCCGCCTGCCCGGTCGGGCGTCCCGCTGTCCGGACCGGTGGCCGGCGCGGGCGCCCGCGCCCGCCACCTGCTCGCCTTGCCGGGCGACCGCCTGCGGTGGCCGCCGACCGGCCGCCGGGCACCGTACTGCCCCGCCAGGGCGGGCGGTTCGGGCCCGTCCGGTCCCGGGCCGCCCCGCCGAACCGGGCCTCGCCGCGACCGCCGCGCGAGCCGCCCGGCGCCCCGGCCCGGTGAACCCGGGCCCGCCCGCCGGGACTCACCCACCACTTCGTGCTAGGAGAACCATGGACACCGCCGAACTCGCAGAACTCGGACAGCAGTTGCGCGTCGACAGCGTACGGGCCGCCGCCGCGGCCGGTTCCGGGCATCCGACGTCCTCGATGTCCGCCGCCGACCTGGTGGCCGTCCTGCTCGCGCACCATCTGCGCTACGACTTCGAGCGCCCCGAGCACCCCGCCAACGACCGCTTCGTGCTGTCCAAGGGGCACGCCTCGCCGCTGCTGTACGCCGCGTACAAGGCGGCCGGCGCCATCGAGAACGGCGAGCTGGTCACCTTCCGCAAGCTCGGCAGCCGCCTCGAAGGCCATCCGACGCCCCGCAGGCTGCCCTGGGTGGAGACCGCCACCGGCTCCCTCGGCCAGGGCCTGCCGGTCGGCGTCGGCATCGCCCTCGCCGGCAAGCGCCTGGACCGCACCGGTTACCGGGTGTGGGTGCTGTGCGGGGACAGCGAACTGGCGGAGGGCTCGGTGTGGGAGGCCGCCGAGCACGCCGGGTTCGAGGAGCTGGACAACCTCAAGGTGATCGTGGACGTCAACCGGCTCGGGCAGCGCGGTCCCACCCGGCACGGCCACGACCTGGACGCCTACGCCCGCCGGTTCCAGGCATTCGGCTGGCACACCATCGAGATCGACGGCCATGACCCCGACGCGATCGACCGGGCGTACGGGGAGGCGCTGTCCACCGACGGACAGCCCACCGTGATCCTCGCCCGCACCCTCAAGGGCAAGGGGGTGGCCGCCGTGGAGGACCGGGAGGGCCAGCACGGCAAGCCGCTGCCCGACGCCGACGAGGCCATCGCCGAACTCGGCGGCCGCCGGGACCTGCACATCCGCGTCAACGAGCCGCCGGCCGCCGCGGCGCTGCACGACCGCACCACCGAGGCGATCCGGCTCCCGCGCTACGACGAGGGGGACGAGGTGGCCACACGGGACGCCTTCGGCGCCGCCCTCGCCGCGCTCGGCACCGCCCGCGGCGACGTCGTCGCCCTGGACGGCGAGGTCGGCGACTCCACCCGCACCGAGGAGTTCGCCAAGGCTCACCCCGAGCGCTTCTTCGAGTGCTACATCGCCGAGCAGCAACTGGTCGCCTCGGCCGTCGGGATGGCCGCGCGGGGCTGGGTGCCGTTCGCCGCGACCTTCGCCGCCTTCCTCACCCGCGCCCACGACTTCGTGCGGATGGCGTCCATCAGCGGCTCCGGGATCAACCTGGTCGGCTCGCACGCCGGGGTCGCCATCGGGCAGGACGGGCCCTCCCAGATGGGCCTGGAGGACCTCGCGATGTTCCGCTCCGTCTACGGCTCCACGGTGCTCTACCCGTGCGACGCCAACCAGACCGCCCGGCTGGTCGCCGCCATGGCCGGTCTCGACGGCATCCGCTATCTGCGCACCTCGCGCGGCAAGACGCCGGTGCTCTACGGCCCCGACGAGGAGTTTCCGGTGGGCGGCAGCAAGACGTTGCGTTCCTCGGAGGAGGACCGGCTGACGATCGTCGCCGCCGGGGTCACCGTGCCCGAGGCGCTGGCGGCCGCCGACCGGCTCGCCGAGGGCGGCATCGCGGTCCGGGTGATCGATCTCTACTCGGTCAAGCCGGTCGACGCCGAGACGCTGCGCCGGGCCGCCGAGGACACCGGCTGTCTGCTCACCGTCGAGGACCACCACCCCGAGGGCGGTCTCGGGGACGCGGTGGCGGAGGCGTTCGGCGACGGCCGGCCGGTTCCCCGGCTGGTCCGGCTCGGAGTGCGCACGATGCCGGGCTCGGCCGCCCCGGACGAGCAGCTGCACGCCGCCGGCATCGACGCCCTGGGCATCGCCGCGGCGGCGAAGCTGCTGGTGGAGGAGGCCGTCGTGCGGTGAGCCGGACGCGGTCGCGGTGCCCGCACGGGCGTGAAGGTTTGGCCTGGGATTGAGCGGCCACCCGCAGGAAGAGGTGGCCATGTCGAACACACATCGCACATCGCGAACACGGAATTCACAGGAAATCCCGCAAGAGCCCGAAGAGGAAGAAGCGGAAATCGAAGAGGAACCCGAGGAGACCGAGCCGGAATCCGAGGAGACCGAGCAGGAAACGCGCCACAGGAAGAAGGGGGATTCCCGGGAGGGTTCCGGGACATCCCGCAAGGGCGGCGACCGGAGCCCCACCCCCATGGAGGTACTGCGCCAGGCCCGCGCACAGCTCGCCGAGCTGACCGGGCTGGTGCCGGAGTCGGTCTCCTCCTTCGAGCAGACCGAGGACGGCTGGTCGCTGGAGGTGGAGGTGCTGGAGCTGTCCCGCGTGCCGGACACCATGAGCCTGATGGGCGGCTACCAGGTCGAACTCGACCCGGAAGGGCAGCTCACCGGCTATCGCAGGGTCCGCCGCTACGAGCGCGGCAGAGCCGATCCGCGGGCCGGCCGCTAGGCCGACCGGCCCCGGCACCCGACCCGCACACGAGCCAATCACAGCTATTCAGGAGGAGGAACGGCCGGCATGACCGTAGTCCCGGCACAGCAGTCCGGCGGCGGAGGCAGCAGCGGACTCTACGACGTCCTTGAGCTGGTTCTCGACCGCGGCCTGGTGATCGACGCCTTCGTGCGTGTCTCCCTGGTCGGCATCGAGATCCTGAAGATCGACGTCAGGGTCGTCGTGGCGAGCGTGGACACGTATCTGCGCTTCGCCGAGGCGTGCAACCGCCTCGATCTCGAATCCGGCCCGAACAAGAGCCCCGGCCTGCCCGACGTGGTCGGTCAGGTCACCGAATCCGGTGCGCGCGGCAAGTCCAAGGGCGCGCTCTCCGGTGCCGCGGAGACCATATCCGACGCCTTCAAGCAGGCCCGAGACGAGGGCGAGGCCCGGCCCCGGCGCAAGGCCCCGGCCCGCCGCAAGGAGGAGCAGGAGTGAGCACGTACGTCTACGGGATCACCGCCCGTTCGCACCCGGCGCTTCCCGAGGGGTTGACCGGCGTGGGCGAGCCGGCCCGGCCCGTGCGGATCCTCACCCAGGGTGACCTGGCCGCCGTGGTCAGCGACGCCCCCGAGGGGCTGCGCCCCAAGCGCAGGGACCTGCTGGCACACCAGACCGTGCTCGCCGAGGCCGGCGCGGCCGGCTGTGTGCTGCCCATGCGCTTCGGCAACGTCGCCCCCGACGACGACACCGTCATCCAGGTTCTCGACGAACGCGCCGACCACTACCGCGAACGCCTCGCGGCCCTGGACGGCAAGGTCGAGTACAACGTCAAGGCCAATCACGTCGAGGAGGCCGTGCTGCACCTGGTGATGGCCGAGCAGTCCGAGCTGCGCGCCCTCGCCGAGGCCAACCGCAAGGCGGGCGGCGGCAGCTACGACGACAAGATCCGCCTCGGGGAGATGGTCGCAAGCGCCGTCAAGGCGCGCGAGGCGGAGGACGCGGCCGAGGTGCGGCGCCTGCTGGAGCCGGCCGCCGCCGCGGTCAGCGCAGGACCGCAGTCCACCGGCTGGCTGCTCAACCTCTCGTTCCTGGTGGCCCGCGACGGCGCCGGGGACTTCCTGGAGACCGTGGACCGCGTCCGCGCCGACCACCCCCACCTGGAACTGCGGCTCAACGGCCCGTTGCCCCCGTACAGCTTCGTCGAACCGGGACCCGCCGAGCCGGCGGACGTCACCGCCGCGGCTCCCTGACGCATGGCGGACGGCCCGGCCGGAAGGAGGAGTCCATGGGACTGATCAAGGAAGTGCTGCTGCTGCCCTTCGCGCCGGTGCGCGGCAGCGGGTGGGCGATCAACCAGGTGCTCCGCGAGGCGGAACGTATCTATTACGACCCCGCCACCGTACGGGCCGAACTCGCCCGTCTGGAAGAGCAGTTGACGGCGGGCGAGATCACCGAGGAGGAGTTCGACCGGCGCGAGGACGAACTGCTCGACCGGCTGGAGGCCACACAGGGCCCCGGCGACACCACAGGCAACGGAACGGGACGATGAACCGGACGACACTGGGCCTCGCCGTAGGGGCCGGATACCTCCTGGGACGCACCAGGAAGCTGAAGATGGCGCTCGCGGTCGGCTCGCTGGTCGCGGGCAAGAAGCTCAACCTCGGCCCGGGCGCGCTCGCCGAGCTGGCCCGTCGGCAGCTGAGCGACAACCCGCAGTTCAAGGAGATCGGCGACCAGCTGCGCCAGGAACTGCGCGGCGTCGGCAAGGCGGCCTCCGGGGCGATGGTCGAACGCCAGCTGAGCAGCCTCGCCGACCGCCTGCACGACCGTACCGCCCAGATGCGGGGCGGACCGGACTCGTCGGAGACCGGCTCGGAGGAGGAGCCGGAGAACGGCGAGGACGGCGAGGACCGCGCGGACCGGAGCGACGGCGAGGAGCGCGAGGACGACGGGGACCGCGAGCCGCAGGAGGAGCAGAGCGCCGGGAAGTCCCAGGCCAAGAAGCCGGCCGCCAAGAAGGCACCGGCCAGGAAGACGGGCTCGGAGCAGCGCACGGGCCCGGCGAAGAAGACGGCGGCCAAGAAGACGGCCGCCAAGAAGACCGGCGCGCGCCGCGAGACGACCGCGAAGAAGCCGGCCGGCTCCCGCAGCGCCGGGTCCGCGAAGGGCGGCGATGAACGATGACCGAGACCCTGGGATCCGCGAGCTCGGCCGCGGGGCGGGCCAAGGACGCCGCGGGCGGCAACCCCCTGACGGACCTCGCCCACAGTGAGGCCGCCGACCGGCTGAAGTCGGAGGCGCAGGAGTACCTGGCCGCCCAGGCCGAGCGGCTGCTCAGCGGCCTCGGCCGCAAGCTGGGCGAGACCACGGGCAAGCTGAACGACATCGCCGAGGGCAACAGCCCGGGCTTCGCCAAGCTCGCGCTGGACGGCGGCCGCAAGCTCGCCGAGGGCAAGGGCCCGCTGCGCACCGCGCTGGAACTGGGCACCTCCCGAGCCAAGGACAGCGTGACCGAGGCGTTCAAGAGCCTCGGCGGCGGCGGCAAGAAGGGCGGCAAGCGGGGCAGTGGCAGCAAGCCCACCGTGATCATGGAGTTCATCGACGTGGGCGTGCCCCTGCGCACCGCCTACGACCAGTGGACCCAGTTCCAGGACTTCTCCAACTGGGCCAAGGGCGTCAAGAGCGTCTCCCGCGCCGACGACACCAAGACCGACTGGCAGGCGAAGATCTTCCTGTCCAGCCGCAGCTGGAAGGCCACCACCACCGAGCAGGTCCCCGACCAGCGCATCCAGTGGACCTCCGAGGGCGCCAAGGGCAGCACCAAGGGTGTGATCACCTTCCACGCCCTCGGCGACAACCTGACCCGGATCCTGCTGGTCATGGAGTACTACCCCAGCGGTTTCTTCGAGAAGACGGGCAACCTGTGGCGCGCCCAGGGCCGCCGGGCCAGGCTCGACCTGAAGCACTTCGCCCGCTTCATCACGCTCAAGGCGGAGGCGGAGGACGGCTGGCGCGGGGAGATACGCGACGGCGAGGTCGTCCGCAGCCACGAGGACGCGGTGGCGGAGGAGGAGTCCCAGGAGTCCGAGGAACCCGAGTCCGAGGAGCCGGAGGAGTCCGGGTCCGAGGAGGACACGGGTGAGCCCGAGGACCAGGAGGAGGAACCCGAGGAGTCCGACGAGCCCGAGGAATCCGAGGAGTCCGACGAGCCCGAGGAGTCCGACGAGCCGGAGGAGCCCGAGGACGCCGACGAGTCCGAGGAGTACGAGGACGAGGAGGAGGGCCCGTACGAGGACGAGGAGGAGGAACCCGAAGCCGACGAGGGTGACGAGGACGAAGAGTACGAGGACGACTACGAGGAAGAGGAACCCGAGTACGCGGAGCGCGGGGGCCGTCGATGACGACGCCCGCACCGAGGTCCGGTGGCTTCGCCGAACCCTACGGGCACAGCTCGGGGGCGAACCTCGCCGACATCCTCGAACGCGTCCTCGACAAGGGCGTGGTCATCGCCGGGGACATCCGGATCAACCTGCTCGACATCGAACTGCTCACGGTGAAGCTGCGGCTCATCGTCGCTTCGGTGGACAAGGCCAAGGAGATGGGGATCGACTGGTGGGAGACCGACCCGGCCCTCTCGTCCCGGGCCCGCCGGGACGAGCTGGCACGGGAGAACGCCGAGCTGAGAGAGCGGCTGGCCCGGCTGGAGGAACTGGAGCCGGACCGCACGCGGAAGGAGGCGCCATGACGACCGGGCTGCGCTACGTCTACGCCGTCTGCCGCCCCCTCGGGGCGCCCCTGCAGGCCCAGCTGACGGGCGTCGGCGGGGCCCCGCCGGCCCTGTTGCAGCACCACGGGCTGACCGCGGTCGTCAGTACGGTCCCCGAGGCCGACTTCGCCGAGGAGGCGCTCAAGGCGCACCTGGAGGACCTGGACTGGCTGGCCGCGACCGCCCGCGCCCACCAGGGCGTGATCGACGCGCTCACCACGGTCACCACTCCGCTGCCGCTGCGCCTCGCCACCGTCTTCCGGGACGACAGCGCGGTGCGCATGATGATCGAGGCGCGCGAGGCCGACTTCCTGCGCGCCCTGGACCGGCTGGAGGGCCGGGTGGAGTGGGGCGTCAAGGTGTTCACCGAGCCCCCTGCGGCCGAGGCCGCGGCGCCCGCCGCCTCGGCCGACAAGCCCATGAGCGGCCGGGACTACCTGCGCCGCCGCCGTGCGGACACCCGGGCCCACGAGGAGGGACTCCAGGCCGCCGAGGCGTTCGCCCAGTCCCTGCACGAGCGGCTGTGCGCGCACGCCGAGGACTGCCGGCTGCACCCCCCGCAGAACGCGGCGCTGTCCGGCGCGCGGGGCACCAATGTGCTCAACGCGGCCTATCTGGTGCCCCGCGACCGCTCCGAGGAGTTCGTGGAACTGGTGGACCGCACGAAGGACGAGGCGGCCGGGCTGCGGGTGGAGCTGACCGGCCCCTGGGCCGCGTACTCGTTCAGCGGGTTCAGCGAGGAGAGCACCCGCGAGGCCGGCGGTGGCGTGACGGCGGGGGAGGCGCGGTGACCGTCGTGGAACGCCGGGAGATCGCGCTGGTCGATCTGCTGGACCGGCTGCTGGCGGGCGGCGTCGTCATCGCCGGTGACGTCACGCTGCGCATCGCCGACGTGGACCTGGTCCGCATCGATCTGAACGCGCTGATCAGCTCGGTCAACGAGACCGTGCCCTCACCCTTCGAACTGCCCGGCGGGAGGCCGCGGTGACCGCCCCCAAACGGCTCGACCTCGAACCCGACACGGTCGAGCGCGACCTGGTGAAACTCGTTCTCACGGTGGTGGAGCTGCTGCGCCAGCTGATGGAACGGCAGGCCGTACGGCGCTTCGACACCGGTGATCTCACCGAGGAGCAGGAGGAGCGGATCGGCCTGACGCTGATGCTGCTGGAGGACCGGATGGCCGAGCTGCGGGACCGCTACGGCCTGCGGCCCGAGGACCTGAACCTGGACCTCGGACCGCTCGGCCCCCTGCTGCCCCGCGACTGAGCCGTCTCAGTTCCCGTCGGCGCCGTCCTCCGCGCGCTCCTTGCGGCACAGGATCTCCCCGTGCAGCACCGCGAACCAGCCGTCCTCCTGCCGCCCCCACTCCCGCCAGGCCTCGGACACCGCCCGCAGCCGGTCGGGGGCGGCGTGGCCGCCCCCGACCGCCTGTTCGGCGTAGGCGGAGGCGAGCGTGCGGTCCGCCCACAGCCCGCTCCACCAGGCCCGCTCCTCCGCGGTGGCGAAGGTCCAGGTGCCGGAGGTCGCGGTGATGTCCCGCAGGCCCGCGGCCCGCGCCCAGGAGACCAGCCGGCGCCCGGCGTCCGGCTCGCCGCCGTTGGCGCGGGCCACCCGCTCGTACAGTTCCAGCCAGTCGTCCAGACCCGGCACCGCCGGGTACCAGGTCATCGCCGCGTAGTCCGCGTCGCGCACCGCGATGAACCCGCCCGGCCGAGTCACCCGCCGCATCTCGCGCAGCGCCCGTACCGGGTCGCCCACGTGCTGGAGCACCTGGTGGGCGTGGACCACGCAGAAGGTGTCGTCCGGGTAGTCCAGGGCGTGCACGTCGGCGACCGCGAAGTCGACGTTGTCCAGGCCGCGCGCGGCGGCCGTCCGCCGGGCCTGCTCCAGCACGCCCGGCGCCTGGTCGACACCCGTGACCCGGCCGTCGGGGACCAGCTCGGCCAGGTCCGCGGTGATGGTGCCGGGACCGCAGCCGATGTCCAGGATCCGCATGTGCGGCTTGAGGGAGCCGAGCAGATAGCCCGCGGAGTTGGCGGCGGTCCGCCAGGTGTGCGACCGCAGCACCGACTCGTGGTGCCCATGCGTGTAGACGGCGGTCTCCTGGGCCTTCGGCATGACTGCTCTCCTTCTTCGGCTGTGCGGATCACGGTACGCGCGCATGCCGAATGTTGAGACCCCCGTTTTGCCATATGGACTGACCGAGCGTCAGAAAGCGAGCGGACGGTAGACCGTCAGCGCCTCCGGAAGCTTCTCCACCGTCACCGTTCCCGAGGCCTCCGTGACCTCCCCGTCGTACGCCAGCGGCGTGCCCGGCGCGAGCCCGGTCAGCCGCAGCCGGTTCACCTGGACGGCGGCATGGGCGGGCGAGCGGGTGAGCGGGCCGGCGGCGGCCGCCGCGAGCAGGCGCAGCGCGGCCCGGCCGCTGCCGTGCACCACCCGCACGTCCAGCAGCCCGTCCGCCAGATCGGTACGGCGGCCCGGCGCGAGCCCCATGCGGTGGTAGACGCCGTTGCCGACGAACAGCAGCCACAGCGGCCGCCGCGCACCGCCGACCTCCATCTCCAGCGGGTGCCGGCCCGCGCGCAGCACCCGCAGCGCGCCCAGCAGCCCGGCCGGCCAGGCACCGATCCGGTGCGACCAGGCGTCGCGGGCGCGCACCAGCTCCGGGTAGGCGCCGAGGCTCAGCGTGTTGAGGAACAGACCCTCGGTGCCGTCGGTGACGAACCGGCCGGCGTCCACCCGGACCGCCTCGCCCCGCCGCACCGCGCGGGCCAGGGCGCGCTCGTCCTCCACGCCCAGGTCGTGGGCGAAGTGGTTCAGGGTGCCGCCCGGCATCACCGCCAGCGGCAGACCGTGGCGCAGGGCGACCCCGGCGGCCGCGTTCACCGTGCCGTCGCCGCCGCACACCCCGAGCACCCGCGCCCGCACCGCCGCCTTGGCGAGCGCGTCCGCGGTCTCCGCGGGGGCGCACTCGACGATCTCCGCCCGCGGCAGCGCGCCCCGCAGCCCGCGCACCCGTTCCGCGGTGCCCGAGCCCTGGTTGACGACCATCACCAGCCCCTCGCCCTCCGGCAGCGCCGGCACCTCGGCGCGCGGCCGGGCGGTGGGCACCGTCGCCGCGCGGGCCGGCACGAGGCGTCTGACCAGGAAGGCGGCGCCCGCGCCGAGAGCCGCGCCGGCCAGCACGTCGCTCGGGAAGTGCACCCCGGTGTACACCCGGGACGCGGCCACCGAGAACGCCAGCGGCGCCACCGCCGCGCCCCACGCGGGGGACTCCAGGGCCACCCCGGTGGCGAAGGCGGCCGCCGAGGCCGCGTGCCCCGACGGAAAGGAGGTGGTGACCGGCTGCCGCCTCAGCCTGCGCCCCAGCGGCACCGGGTCCAGCACCGGCCGGGCCCGGCGCACCGAGCGCTTGCCGAGGGTGTTCACGGTCGCGGAGGCCACGGCCAGCGAGGCCAGGCCCCGCACGGCGGCCCGCCGGGCCCGGGGCGTGCGGCTCGCGGCCAGCGCGACGGCCACCGCGCCCCACAGCACCCCGTGGTTGGCGCTGCGGCTCAGCCTGGGGAGCACCCGCTCGGCCCCCGGCCAGCGCCATCGGGCGGCCCGCTCGAACAGCCGCGCGTCGGCGGTCAGCAGCGGGCGCAGGGCGTTCTTCGCGGACGTCAGGTCCACATCCGGGGTCATCTTCTGGTCCATGTCCGGGCTCATACGGCTGCGGTTACCCTGAAGTGCCGGTTTTCTGTACCGCAGTGCTTTCCGTACCACCGTTCGCCGACGGCGCGCCCCGTTCCGCGAGGACACCGCCGGGACGCCGCAAGGAGAACGCCCGGATGCGCCTGCTCCTGATCCGCCACGGCCAGACCCTCTCCAACGTGCGCCACCTGCTGGACACCGCCGCACCGGGGCCCGGGCTCACCCCGCTCGGCGCCGCACAGGCCGCCGCCCTGCCCCGGGTGCTGGCCGCCGAGGACATCGACGCCCTCTACGCCTCGCCGCTGATCCGCACCCGGCTGACCGCCGCCCCGCTGGCCGTCGCCCGGGGACTGCCGGTGACCGTCCGCGACGGCATCCGCGAGCTGTCCGCCGGCGACCTGGAGATGCTGCCCGGCGACGCGCCGGCGGCCGCGCCCTACATGCGCACCGCGTTCGCCTGGTCGGCCGGGCACACCGCGCTGCGGGTCCCCGGCGGGGAGAGCGGCGTGGAGGCGCTGGCCCGGTACGACGCCGTGATCGAGGAGGCGTACCGCAGCGGCGCCGGCACCGTGGCGATGATCAGCCATGGCGCCGCCATCCGCGTGTGGACCGCCGCCCGCGCCGTCAACGTCGACATCGACTTCGCCGCCGCCCGCCCGCTGGCCAACACCGGCATGATCACCCTGGAGGGCAGCCCGGCCGGCGGCTGGCACGCCCTGGCCTGGGAGTCCACCACCCTGCGGCCGCCGGGCGCCCCCGGACCCACCGGCGAACCCCTCGACCCCACCGGGTGAGGACGGGCGGTCCGATAACGGTTTGCCGCCACCGGCCCCGGGCCCGGAGAATGCCGCCCCATGGGACATCTGGAAGTCGCGCACCTCGAGTACCACCTCCCCGACGGGAGGACGCTGCTCGGCGATGTCTCCTTCCGGGTCGGCGAGGGCGCGGCCGTCGCGCTGGTCGGCCCGAACGGCGCCGGCAAGACCACGCTGCTGCGGCTGATCTCCGGCGAGCTGAAGCCGCACGGCGGGACCGTCACGGTCAGCGGCGGGCTCGGCGTGATGCGCCAGTTCGTCGGCTCCGTGCGTGACGAGACGACCGTGCGGGACCTGCTGGTCTCCGTCGCGCCGCCCCGCATCCGCGAGGCGGCGAAGGCGGTGGACGAGGCCGAGCACGCCGTCATGACCGTGGACGACGAGGCAGCCCAGCTCGCCTACGCGCAGGCGCTGGCCGACTGGGCCGAGGTGCGCGGCTACGAGGCCGAGACCCTGTGGGACATGTGCACCACCGCCGCGCTCGGAGTGCCCTACGAGCGGGCCCAGTGGCGGCAGGTGCGCACCCTCTCCGGCGGCGAGCAGAAACGTCTCGTGCTGGAGGCGCTGCTGCGCGGCACCGACGAGGTGCTGCTGCTGGACGAGCCGGACAACTACCTCGACGTGCCCGGCAAGCGCTGGCTGGAGCAGCAGCTCAAGGAGACCCGCAAGACGGTGCTGTTCGTCTCCCACGACCGCGAACTCCTCGCCCGCGCCGCCGAGAAGATCGTCTCTGTGGAGCCGGGACCGGCCGGCGCCGACGCCTGGGTGCACGGCGGCGGTTTCGGCACCTACCACGAGGCCCGCCGCGAACGCTTCGCCCGGTTCGAGGAGCTGCGCCGCCGCTGGGACGAGAAGCACGCACAGCTGAAGAAGCTCGTGCTGAACCTCCGTCAGGCGGCCTCCGTCAGCCACGAGATGGCGTCTCGCTACGCCGCCGCGCAGACCCGGCTGCGCAAGTTCGAGGAGGCCGGGCCGCCCCCGGAGCCGCCGCGCGAGCAGGACATCAGCATGCGGCTGAAGGGCGGCCGCACCGGAGTAAGGGCCGTCACCTGCACCGGTCTTGAGCTGACCGGGCTGATGAACCCCTTCGACCTGGAGGTCTTCTACGGCGAACGGGTCGCCGTCCTCGGCTCCAACGGCTCCGGCAAGTCGCACTTCCTGCGGCTGCTGGCCGGCCAGGACGTCGCGCACACGGGGGAGTGGAAGCTCGGCGCCCGCGTGGTGCCCGGCCACTTCGCGCAGACCCACGCCCACCCGGAACTCCAGGGCCGCACCCTGCTGGACATCCTCTGGCAGGAGCACGCCCAGGACCAGGGGCGGGCCATGTCGCGGCTGCGCCGCTACGAACTGACCCAGCAGGCCGAGCAGACCTTCGACCGCCTCTCCGGCGGCCAGCAGGCCCGCTTCCAGATCCTGCTGCTCGAACTGGCGGGCGTCACCGCCCTGTTGCTGGACGAGCCCACCGACAACCTGGACCTGGAGTCCGCCGAGGCCCTCCAGGAGGGCTTGGAGGCCTTCGACGGCACGGTCCTCGCCGTCACCCACGACCGCTGGTTCGCCCGCTCCTTCGACCGCTTCCTCGTCTTCGGCAGCGACGGCCGCGTGCGCGAGACCCAGGAACCGGTGTGGGACGAACGGAGGGTGGAGCGGGCGCGGTAGGCAGGCTCGCCGGGTCGGTCGGCCGGGGCTCGAACGGGACGGGACCGGCCGGTCCCGCCCATCAGGTACCCGTCCCGCTCCCAGGGCCGGCCGCCGCGCTCACTTCCAGCGCAGCAACGCGCCCAGACCGCCCGCCGCGATCTCGTCGCCGGTCTCCTCCGCCACCGGGGCCAGCGACAGCACCGGCGCGTCCGTCACCACGGCCGCGCGCACCAGCGCGTCGTCCGCACGGGCCGGCCAGGAGTCCTGTTCGCCCAGGTTGCGCAACTCGGTCCGGCGGGCGGCGAGTTGGTCGGGGTCCTCGCCGATCCACACCTCGCGGTGCGTGTCGGGGGCCTCCGGCCGGATCAGCAGCTCCGCCATCCGGTGCTCGCGCGCCGCCTCGATCAGCCGCGGCACGCCCTCGACGGCCGCCGCCCGCCGTTCCTCGTCGGGCGTGCGCGCCGCCCGGAACCGCTCCACCTCCGCCAGCACCCGGTCCCGTACGTGCTCGGCGCGGATCTCCGCCACCTCGCGGTCCAGCAGCCGGCTGCCCCGCCCGTGCGCGGCGTGCACCACCCGGTCCGCCAGTCGCCGCGGCAACTGCTCGCGCACCGCGCGGCACTCCCGTTCCTCGCCGCACAGGATCAGCAGATCGGCGCCCGTCTCGGCCTGGCAGTCGGCCAGCGCCCCGGCGACCTCGCGCGCGTTGTGCTCCCAGGTGTTCTCCACCTTCAGCTGGAAGTGCCGCTCGGACCAGTCGGCCGCCTTCGACCGGTGCACCGGCCACTGCCGGCCCGCCACCTCCCCGGCCTCCTCGTGCCGCAGCGCGCTGCGCAGCTCGAAGTCGGCGCCGGTGCGGTCGACGTACGCCACCAGCGACAGCGGGTCCTCCCCGGCGAGATCCAGCAGCGGGGTCACCCGCGGCAGTGAGCCCCAGTGCACCAGGCCGTCCGGCGGGCCCTCGGTCAGCGGCACCTGCAGGACCACCTCGCCGTCCCGGGCGAACAGCGCCCGCCCGTACGGCTCCGACGAGCGGCGCAGGTCCTCCACGGCCTCGTACACCGCCCGGCAGGTGGCCTCGTCGGCGCCCTGCTCGCGCAGCCGCCGTGCCACCGCCTGGCCCGTCAGATGCCGCCGGCGGTCCGTGTCCTCGTCCTGCCGGGACAGGTCGACGTACGCGGAGGCCCAGTGCCCCGGATGTTCGTACAGTGGACTCAGGAACGCGAGCTCCATGGATTCCTCCCGGAAACCGCTTGGGGGCAGTTCACGCCCGGCGGGTACCCGGACCCCATGAACGGACACGACGAGCGGGGCACCACGATGACCGGAGTCGACCCCAGCCGACTGGACGACCAGCAGCTCATGAAGGAGCTGGAGACGATCCACCGCACGCGTCACGACGCCCTCCTGTACGGCTCCAACGACGCGCTGCGGGCCCACAACGAGCGCATGGCGCAGCTGGAGGGCGAGTATCTGCGCCGCAACCCGCGCCGTCTGGTGAGCGCGGGCCGCACCCGTGAGGGGGCCCGGGACCGCCACTGCGGCGAGTCGGTGACCCCGGGACCGCCCGGCACCTGAGCCGGTCCGCGCACGGGGACGCACGGGAACGGGAACGCACGGGAAAGGGCCGGCCCGCCGGGCCGGCCCTTTCGGTCTGCGACCGCCTGCGGCCGCTCCGTACGCCTCAGCCGGCCTCTCCGGCGAACACATGCAGGAAGGCGTTGCAGAACGCCTCCAGATCGTCCGGCTTACGGCTGGTCACCAGCTGGTTGGATCCGTGGTCGCAGATCTTGACCTGCTCGTCCACCCAGGTGCCGCCCGCGTTGCGGATGTCCGTCTTCAGACTCGGCCACGAGGTCAGCACCCGGCCCCGTACGACGTCCGCCTCCACCAGCGTCCACGGCGCGTGGCAGATCGCCGCGACCGGGCGCCCCTGGTCGAAGAAGTCCTTCACGAACGCCACGGCCTTCTCGTCCAGCCGCAGGAAGTCCGGGTTGGCCACCCCGCCCGGCAGCACCAGCCCCCCGAACGAGTTTGCGGAGGTCTCGCCGACCACCTCGTCCACGTCGAAGGTGTCCGCCTTGTCGAGATGGTTGAACCCCTGAACCTTCCCTGCCTCGGTCGACACCAGCACCGGCTCGTGCCCGGCGTCCTTCGCGGCCTTCCACGGCTCGGTCAGCTCGACCTGCTCGACGCCCTCGGGCGCCACCAGAAACGCGATACGCATGATCCTCGTATTCCTTTCCCGGCACCCCGGGCGTCCTCGACGGCCCGGGAGCGCCGCTTCCTCGTCCTGTCCGCACGGCGGCAGCGCAGCAGTTCCTCGCCGTACGGCAGCAGTACACAGACGCCGATCGCGAGGCCGACGCCCGCCAGGTAGCCCGCCGACAGCGGGCGCCGGCGCGGCAGCGGACGCCAGGCGTCCGGATCGCCGCGTCCGCCGCGCAGCAGCGACTTCACCTGATCGGAGTGCAGACACATCAGCGACACCAGGGCGCCGAAGGGCAGCGACTCCAGAAAGCTGTGGATGTGCTGCTCCAGCGGTGTGACCTCGCGGTCGCTGTCGACCGCCGTGCGCACGTCCCACAGGGCGGTCGCCTCGTGCACCGCGGCCGCGCCCAGCTGCACGGTCAGCAGCAGCGGATTGACCTCGTAGCGCAGGGTCAGCGCGATGGGCACGCCGACCTCCGCCATCATCAACGAGTGGATCAGGGACTCCTTGGTCCCCGCCGTGTCCTCGATACGGGTGCGCCGGTGCATCGCCCAGTCGGCGAGCCCCGGCGCGAACCAGCCGGGCAGCAGCCCGTACAGCAGGAACCGGGTGGTGACGTCACCGACGTCCACCGTGGCGCCCCGTGCGATCTCCGCCGCCTGGCCCCGCCTCATTCGCCGCCGGCCAGAGCCTCGGCCAGCTGCTGCACATTGCGGAACCGCTCGCCGCGCGGCAGCTCCGCCACCGCTTCCACCAGCGGGTCCGGGGCGTTGTCCCGGCGCAGTGCCGAGGCCAGCTCGCCCGCCCGCGCCGGGAAGGCCGAGCGGCCCAGGCTGCGGGCCAGCTCCAGCCGCACCCGCTCCAGGGAGGCCGGGGAGCCCAGGCCGCCCACCGGGCCGCCCGTGACCTCCGGGTCGTCGTCGGCGGCCGGCTCCGGGTCGTTCCACTCCTCGACCCGCGTCGGGTGCCCTGACCTCAGCAGCCCCTTCAGCTCGTGCTTCATCTCGTCGTCCCGGTGGACGTTCAGCCGGTCACTGCCTCGCTGCATGTCTCCCTCCAGGGGTAGATCGTCCGCACCCGCGTACCCGGTGCGGCCCCACCGACACCGGGCCCGCTCCGCGTGGACCGCGCCCGGTGTCTACTGCTTGCTCCGGCCCGGCAGGAACTCCTGCATCTTCGCCTTCAGCCCCTGCTTGACCATCGACCCCCGGTCCGCGTCGCCCTTGAGGATCGCCGTCGCCGTGGACTGCATCTGCTCCCAGCTGGCGTGCGGCGGGATCGGCGGTACGGCGGGATCGGTCAGGAACTCGATCACGCACGGCCGGTCCGCCTCCAGGGCCGCCCGCCAGCCCGCCTCGACGGCGTCCGGCTTCTCCACCCGGATGCCCTCCAGGCCCAGCGTGCGCGCGAACGCCGCGTACTGCACGTCCGGGATCTCCTGCGACGGCAGGAAGGACGGCGCGCCCTCCATGGCCCGCATCTCCCACGTCACCTGGTTCAGGTCCTGGTTGTTCCACACCGCGACCACCAGCCGGGGGTCCGACCAGCGGTCCCGGTACTTCGCCGCGGTGATCATCTCCGCCAGCCCGTTCATCTGCATCGCGCCGTCCCCGACCAGCGCGACCACCGGACGGTCCGGATGCGCGAACTTCGCCCCGATCGCGTACGGCACCCCCGGCCCCATCGTCGCGAGCGTCCCGGACAGCGAGCCGCGCATGCCCGGCCGCATGGTGATGTGCCGGGCGTACCAGTTGGCCACCGAACCCGAGTCGGAGGTGAGGATCGTGTTGTCCGGCAGCAGCGGGTCGAGGGCCCGGGCCACGTACTCGGGGTTGATCGGGTCCGCCGCGAGTCCGGCGCGCCGCTCCATCGTCTCGTGCCAGCGCCGCACGTTGGCGCGGATCGTGTCCTGCCACTCCCGGCCGCCCCGGTCGGTCTTCAGCAGCGGGATCAGCCGCTGCAACGTCGCCTTGGCGTCGCCGACCAGGTTCACCTCGTAGGGATACCGCATACCGATCATGTGCGGATCGAGATCGATCTGCACCGCGCGCGCCTTGCCGAACTCCGGCATGAACTGGGTGTACGGGAACGACGACCCGATGGTCAGCAGCGTGTCGCAGTCCCGCATCAGCTCGTACGAGGGCCTGCTGCCGAGCAGCCCGATCGGCCCGGTGACGTACGGCAGGTCGTCGCTGAGCACGTCCTTGCCGAGCAGCGCCTTGGCGACGCCCGCACCGAGCAGCTCGGCGACCTCCCGCACCTCGGCGACCGCGCCGGCGGCGCCCTGGCCGACCAGGATCGCCACCTTGTCGCCGGCGTTCAGCACGTCCGCGGCCCGGCGCACCGCGTCGTCCGACGGGGTCGCCGTCCACTCGCTCGCGCCGAGGCTGGAAGGCACCATCTTGAACGCGTGCGTCGGTGGCGAGTAGTCCAGCTCCTGCACGTCACCGGGGATGATCAGCGCGGTCGGGCAGCGCCGGGCGTACGCCGTTCGGATCGCCCGGTCGAGCACGTTCGGCAGCTGCTCGGGGACCGTCACCGTCTCCACGAACTCCGAGGCGACGTCCTTGTACAGCGTGTGCAGGTCGACCTCCTGCTGATAGGAGCCGCCCATCGCGGTCCGGTCGGTCTGCCCGACGATCGCCAGCACCGGCACATGGTCGAGCTTCGCGTCGTACAGGCCGTTCAGCAGGTGGATCGCACCCGGTCCGGAGGTCGCCGCGCACACCCCGAGGCGGCCGCTGAACTTCGCGTACCCGACCGCCTCGAACGCGGACATCTCCTCGTGCCGGGACTGGATGAACCGCGGCTTGTCCTCGGCGCGGCCCCAGGCGGCGAGCAGTCCGTTGATGCCGTCGCCCGGGTAGCCGAAGACCTGGTCCACACCCCAGGCGCGCAGACGTTCCAGGACGTGGTCGGACACCTTCGTGCTCATGAAGGACCTCCCCGATGGGGTACGAAGCGGACGATCCGGTCAGTTCCTGTCGAGTGACCTGTGCGGAGGCCGGAAAACCTCCTTCGGCCCGGGGACCCCCGCCGGTCCGCTCCCGTCACCCGGCCGGCCGCCCGTGTCCCGCGAATGGGGCCCGGCCGCGCGCGCCGGGCGCCGGGGCGGGCTGTGATGACTGCGAGGGGCACGGCCCCGCAGCCGCGGGCGCCGCCGTGCACCGCCCCAGCCGACTGCCGTACCGGCGCCCCGCCCGTACGACCGTCAGCCCGCCCGTCCGCCGAGGAGCCCTTGTCATGCGCCGCACCGCCCGCGCCCTGTCCGTCGCCCTCTTCGCCGGCGCCGCGCTCGCCCTGGCCGGGCCCGCCGGCGCCGCGGCCCCCAGCCCCGGCACCGGGTCCGCCGCCCCCGCCGCGCCCACCGCCGGCACCGGGCCGGCCGACTGCGCCCCCATAACCGGCCAGGTCCCCCGGATGCCGGGCACCACCCGGCCACCCCAGGCGGGCCCCGCCCCGGCCGCCGGCGACGGCGCGGACCGCGTCCCCGGGCCCACCTCCCGCCCGAGCGGCACCCCGGCCAAGCCCTGTGGCGACACGCGCGCCTGCGCCGACGGGAAGTCCTGCGGCGACACGCAACAGGGTTGCGCGCAGGGCACGTCGTGCACCGGGACCGGCAGCCGGTGCCGGGCGGGGGAGGACTGCGACGGGCAGGACGGGTGCCGGGCGGGACAGCAGTGCGCCGACGACGAACGGCAGTGCGCGGGGGGCGGGGAGGGGAGCAGGGCAGGGGCCGGCGACGGCGCCTGCGGTGACGACGACCGCGAGTGCGCCCGCGGCGGCTGCCCGGACGACGAGGACTCCTGCCGCGAACCCCGCGCAGGCGGAGGCGACGAGGGCGGCGACGACTGCGTCCCGGCCGGGACGCGGCACGGCGTGGCCGCGGGCACGGGCGGCAGCTTCGGCGCATCCGTCCCCACGCTGGTCGCCGGCGGCGTCCTGATCGCCGCCGGCTGCGCGGGCGCCGGCTACCGCGTCCACGGACGCGTCCGCACCGGTCGGGGAGCCCGGCCCGCCGACGTGTGATCCGCACAACTCCCGTCCGGCCCATGGACGTCCGTCCAGCGGGTACACACCAACCGGAGGACACCACCCGACCCAACAGACCCACCCACCGATCGACACCCCTCGGGCATCGTCCGGCACGGCCGGGACACGCACCGGGCGGCACCCCGGGACGGCACGGCAGACGGCACCAGGACTGCGCGGAGGCGGACATGCGGCGGACGGACCCCGAGGGCCACGGCCCGGTCCGCTACGGCCCGCCGCCGCCCGGCGACGGACTGCCCGTACTCCCCGAACTGGCCGCCGTGGTCGCCGCCGCGGCGGGCCGCGCAGACGCCCAGCCCGTCGGCGGCGCCCCCGCCCTGCTGGAGTCGGCCTGCGGCTACTGGACCCGCCGCGCCCTGCCCTGCGGCCCGGACCGGATCGCCGCCGGACCCGGCGCTCCCGCCCTGCTCCTCGCCCTCACCGCCGCGCTCGCCAAGGACGGCGCCGACATCCTCGTCCCGCGTCCGTGCGCCGCCTGGTGGGCCCCCTACGCCCGGGTCCTCGGCCGGCCCGTCTTCCACGTGCCGACGCCCGCCGAGAGCGGCGGCGTCCCCGACCCGTACGCGCTGCTGGAGACCGTCCGCCGGGTACGCGCCGAGGGCGGCGACCCCAGACTGCTGGTGCTGTCCGTCGCCGACGACCCCACCGGCACCGTCGCCCCGCCCGAACTGCTGCACGAGACCGTCGAGGCCGCCACCACCGAGGGCCTGTACCTGGTCAGCGACGAGACCTGGCGCGACACCGTGCACGACACGCACGGCACCGTCCTGCTCAGCCCCGCCGAGATGTGGCCGGACCGGGTCGTCGTCGTCACCGACCTGGCCGGCGCCCTGCTGCCGCCCGGCTGGCCCGCCGCCGTCGCCCGCTTCCCCGCCACCGACGACGGACGACGCCTGCACGCGCGCGTCCTCGACATCCTCACCGCGCTCGGCGCCCGCCTCGCCGCCCCCGTCGCCGCGGCCGCCTGCTACGCCATGGACGAACCCCCGCCGGTCACCGAACGCCGCGCGGCGACCGTACGGCTGCACGCCCGCCTGGCCGCCGCCGCGCACGCCACGGTCACCGCGGCCGGCGCGCTCGCCCGCCCCCCGGCGGCCGGCCGCCACCTCTACGCCGACCTCGCCCCGCTGCGCGAACCCCTCGCCGCCCAAGGCGTCGGCGACGCGCAGGAGTTGGAGGAACTGCTCACCGCCCGGCTCGGCATGCCCGCGCCCGGCGGCCACCGCTTCGGCGACGACCTCGCGGCCCTGCGCGTACGGCTGGCCACCGCGCCCCTGCTGGGCGGCTCCGCGCAGGAGCGCACGGAGTGCCTCACCGCTCCCGCACCCGAAGAACTGCCGCAGACGCACAGCTCGTTGATCACCCTGAAATCGGTCTTCGACGATCTCCGCGACGACGCTCAGCGATGGGAGCCTCCTCGATGACGCAGCAGACGCACGAGCCCGGAACGCCCCCGACCGCCCCCGACCCCGCGACGGCTCCCACGACACCCACGGCGGTCGGCCCGGCCCCGGCGCCCGCCCCGGCCACCCTCGGCGCGCCCCCCTTCCCGCCGCTGGCCGAGCCCCGCCCGCTGGCCGAACCCCGGGTGTGGCCGCGCACGTTCCACGACCGGCTCACCGCGCCCCTGCCCGGGCTCAAGGCCCTCGCCCGCTTCGCCCGCGAGGGCGCCGTGCGCCCCGGCCCGGAGGGACTCGCCGACATCCCCCGGCTCCCGTACGAGCCCGCGCCGCTGCCCCGCGTGGACGCCGGCACCCTCGCCGTCACCTGGGCGGGCCACGCCAGCTGGATCGTCCAGGCGGGCGGTCTGACCGTGCTCACCGACCCGGTCTGGTCCCGCCGCATCCTCGGCACCCCGGCCCGCGTCACCCCCGTCGGCGTGCCCTGGGACGACCTGCCCCGGGTCGACGCCGTCGTCATCAGCCACAACCACTACGACCACCTGGACGCTCCCACCCTGCGCCGACTCCCGCGCGACACACCGGTGTTCGTACCCGCCGGGCTCGGCCGCTGGTTCCGGCGCCGCGAGTTCACTTGCGTCACCGAGCTGGACTGGTGGGAGGGCGCCGAACTCGCCGGGGTCCGCTTCGACTTCGTGCCGGCCCACCACTGGTCCAAGCGCACCCTGACCGACACCTGCCACAGCCTCTGGGGCGGCTGGGTCCTCACCGTGCCGGGCGGCCGGCGCGTCTACTTCGCGGGCGACACCGGCTACGGCCACTGGTTCTCCCGCATCGGCCGCCGCTACCCGGGCATCGACCTCGCCCTCATGCCCATCGGCGCCTACGACCCCCGCTGGTGGCTCAGCGACGTCCACTGCGACCCCGAGGAGGCCGTCCAGGCCACCCTCGACCTCGGCGCCCGCCGCATGGCCCCCATGCACTGGGCCACCTTCGTCCTCTCGGCGGAACCGGTGCTGGAGCCGCTCACCCGGGTGCGCACGGCCTGGGAGAAGGCGGGACTCGACCGGGCGGACCTGTGGGACCTGCCGGTGGGCGCTTCCAGAACGCTGGACTGACGCGCCTGCTCGGCGAGTCCGCGACCGGTCACCACGGTCCCGTACGCGAAGACCTCACCGGAACCGGCGCACGACCCCCGGCACCGCGCTGATCACGACGGTCAGCGCCACCGCCACCACCACGCCCTCCCAGGGCTCCGGAAACAGCGAACCCCCCAGGATGCCGATCACCTGGTACGTCGCCGCCCACGCCAGACACGCGGCCACATTGCCCCGCACGAACCGGCGCACCGGCCAGTCCGCCATCAGACACGCCAGCATCACCGGAATACGCCCGGCGGGCACCAGCCGGGACAGCACCAGCACCGCCACCCCGTGCTCCGCCAGCTTCCCCCGCGCCTGCGCCAGCCGCTCCTCCGGCGCCCGCGACCGTATCGCCTCCAGCCACCGCGAGCCGCCCCGCGACCGCATCCCTCGCCTGCCCAGCCAGTACAGCGCAGCGTCCCCGAGGAACGCCGCCAGCGACGCCGTACCGAAGACCAGCGCCAGCGCGAACGGCGCCGTCTGGTGGAACGCCACCACCGCCGCCGAACTCACCAGCGCCCCCGTCGGCACGACCGGCACCAGCGCGCCGATCAGCACCAGCAGGAACAGCGACGGATACCCGATGGCCTGCTGCGTGGACTCCGGCGGCACGACCGAGGGCGCGGCCGCGGCCAGCGCCGCGGCCGGGGGAAGCCACGTCACCGCGCGACCTCCAGCCGGGCGCTCTCCCCGTGCCCCAGCTTGTGCACCGCCACGTCCGGCGCGGCCCCGCCGGCCAGCCGGACGAACTCGTCGCCCGGCGCGTGGAACTCGTGCGGCCGCACCGCGTCCAGACCGATCGGCCAGTACGTCCCGTAGTGCACCGGGACCGCCGCCCGCGGTGCCAGCCGGGCCAGCGCCTGGGCCGCCCGCCCCGCGTCCAGGTGCCCCTCGCCGAGGTACGGCCCCCAGCCGCCCACCGGCAGCAGCGCCACGTCCACCGGACCCACCCGCTCGGCCATCGCGTCGAACAGCCCGGTGTCCCCGGCGAAGTAGGTCCGCGCCTCGCCCTCCAGCACGTAGCCCAGCGCGGGCGAACGGTGCGGCCCCACCGGCAGCCGCCGCCCGTCGTGCAGCGCCGGCACCACCCGCACCAGCAGTTCCCCGACCCGTATCCCGTCGCCCGGAGCGACCTCGGTGATGCGCAGGTGCCGCAACCGGCGCACGCCCGGTACCGCGCGACGCGCGCCCCGGGGCACGAGCAGGCGCGTGCCCGGGGCGAGCGCGGCCAGCGAGGGCAGATGCAGATGGTCGGCGTGCAGGTGGGAGACGAGTACCAGATCCGCGCGCCGCGCCTCCTCGGACGGCAGCGCGCCGCGCCTGCGCCGCAGGTGCGCCAGACGACGGGCGAACAGGGGATCGGTGAGCACCCGTATGTTCGAATCCTCCACCGTGCAGGTGGCATGACCCCACCAGGTGATCTCCACCGGCACCTTCTTCGCCTCCTTCGCGCGACTCCCCGAAGCCTACGTGCAGGAGTAGGGTCGGCGGCGAAAACCGGAGGTGAGGGGGGACGCCATGGGACAGCCGCGGGGCGCCTTCGGCGCGCGCACACCGTCACGGGTCATCGCCATCGCCAGCCTGACCCCCCTGGAGGAGCTCGACGACGACCCCTTCCTGGTCGACTCCCGCACCCAGCACGCCATGTGCGCCCGCTGGGCCGCCGAACACGGTTACGTCGTCGCCCGGGAACTCCTCGTCGGCGGGCTCCGCTTCGACCACCGCGCCCTGTGGGACGGCGTGCGCCCCGGCGTGGACGTGTTCGTCGCCCCCAGCCTGCGGGTGCTGCGCCGGGCCCTGTCCTCCGTGGAGGAGTTCACCGCCGAGTGCGCGCGGCGCGGTGTGCGCGTGGTGACCGTGGGCCGGGCCGAGCCGTCGTACGACGCGCAGATGAAGGCCCGTGTGCACCGTCGGCTGTCCATGCCGACCGCCGGCTACGACGGACGGTGACCACGCGGTGACCCGTCCGGGCCGTTCCCGACCGGTATGACAAGGTGGATGCCGGCCCGGTCGCCCCAGCGAACCGGGCGCAGGATCCCGCGCCGCAGGGTGGGGGAGGGCCGGAACGGAGGAAGCGCGGCAGTGCGGGGCGTACGGTGGCGGCGGATCGCCAGTCAGATCGGGCGCAGCGTCGCCGTGTGGGCCGTCTCCACCCTCACCATGCTCCTCCTGGCGCTGGTGCTGCCCGACTTCCGGCTCCAGTCCGCCGACGGCGACAGCGCCACCCGGATCGCCCTCACCGCCGCGTGCGGCGCCGGCGCGTTCGGCATCCTGTCCGCCGTGGTGTGGCCCCTGCTGGTCCGGCTGCTGCTGCTCGTCCCGGCCCTCGTCCTCGGCCTGCTGGTCTTCTTCCTCAACGGCTCCCTGCTGCTGGTCGCCCTGCGCCTCAACCCCTCCGCGCGGGGCGCGGCCGCGCCGGAGACCGCGGTGATCGTGGCCGCCGTGATGTCCGCCGTCGCCTCGGCCACCGGTGGTGCCCTCGCCGTGCGCGACGACGAGGCGTACCGGCGCCGTCTGCACCGCCTCGCCACGCGCCGCCACAGGCGCAGAACCGATCCGCCGTGCCCCGTGACGCCCGGGCTGGTGTTCCTCCAGCTCGACGGGGTGGGACACGACGTGCTCAGGGAGGCGGTGGGCAGGGGGGTGATGCCCACGGTGGGGCGGTGGCTGGCGGGGGGTGACGGGTCACCCCCCGACCCGGCCGACCTCCTGCCGACCGCCGACGGTCCACGGCCCACCCACCGCCTTACCCCCTGGCACACCGACTGGTCCAGCCAGACCGGCGCCAGCCAACTCGGCATCCTCCACGGCAGCACCTTCGACGTGCCCGCCTTCCGCTGGTACGAGAAGGACCGCGGCGAGGTGATGGTGTGCAACCGGCCGACCAGCGCCGCCGAGCTCCAGCGGCGTGCCGTGGCGCACACGGGCGACGGCGGGCTGCTCACCGAGGACGGCGCCAGCCGCGGCAACCTCTTCAGCGGCGGCGCCGGGGAACAGGCCCTCGTCCTGTCCATCGCGGCCCGCCGCCGCGGCCGGGAGAACCGCTCCCGCGCCGGCTACTTCGCCTACTTCTCCGACCCGGCCAACGCCGTCCGCACCGCCCTCTCCTTCATCGCCGAGGTGGTCCGCGAGATCGGCGAGTCCACCCGCGCCCGGCTGCGGAAGCAGCGCCCCAGGGTCTCCCGCGGCGGCCTCTACCCCCTGGTCCGCGCCTTCGCGACCGTGGTCGAGCGGGACGTCGTGGTCGCCGCGGTGATGGGCGACATGCTCGCGGGACGCACCGCCGTCTACGCCGACCTCGTCGCCTACGACGAGGTGGCCCACCACTCCGGCCCGCACAGCCGGGACGCCGAGAAGGTCCTCAGGCGTCTCGACCGCTGCCTCGCCCTGCTCGAACGGGTCGCCGACCACGCCCCGCGCCCGTACCGCATCGTCGTCCTGTCCGACCACGGGCAGAGCCCCGGCGAGACCTTCCGGTCCCGCTACGGACTCACCCTCGCCGACCTCGTACGGGCCGGCTGCGGGCTGCACGTGCCGCGCCGGGCCGAGCGCACCCACAGCGGCGCCGAGGCCCGGGCCGCCGTGCGGGCCGCCCTGCACCGGCCCGTGGAGGAGGGGGGAGAGCAGCACCGGCCCGCCCGGCACAGCGAGCCCGTCGTGCTGGCCTCCGGCAACCTGGGGCTGATCTCCTTCCCCGACGTGCGCCACCGCATGACCAAGGAGGAGATCGACGCCCGTCACCCCGCCCTGCTCACCACCCTCGCCAACCACCCCGGCATCGGCTTCCTGCTGGTGGCCAGCGCGGAACACGGCGGCGTGGTGCTGGGCCCGCACGGCACCGAGATCCCGCTGGCCCGTCTCGACCGCGACCCGGGGCCGCTGGAGCGGTTCGGCCCCGGAGCCGTCGAGGCGGTACGCCGTACCCACGCGTTCCCGCACACCGCCGACATCATGGTGAATTCGGCATACGATCCCGCCGACGGCGAGGTCCTCGCCTTCGAGGAGCAGATCGGCTCCCACGGCGGGCTCGGCGGAGCGCAGTCCCGCCCGTTCCTGCTCTCGCCGGTGGACCTGTCCGCGCCGGCCCCGGACGGGGAGCGGCTGACCGGCGCCGAGCAGGTGCACCACGTGCTGCGCCGCTGGCTCGGTGAGCTGTCCGGCCCCGAGGTCCCGCTCACCGCCGTACCCGACGAGGACGCGCGGGACGAACGGGCGGCCTGACGACGCGTGGCCGTGCCACCGCCCAACCCCCCGCGTCCGCCGCCCGGATGTGATCGGATAGGGACCACGGACACCCGGCAACGGGAGCGATCCCTCGTGAAAGGAACCATCGTGGCTACCACGCGCACCGCGCACACCGTCTGGGAAGGCAACCTTCTTGAGGGCAAGGGCGTCGTCACCTTCGACTCCTCGGGCATCGGCGAGCAGCCGGTGTCCTGGCCGTCGCGCGCCGAGCAGGCCAACGGCAAGACCAGCCCCGAAGAACTGATCGCCGCCGCCCACTCCAGCTGCTTCTCCATGGCCCTCTCCCACGGCCTGGCCGGCGCCGGCACCCCGCCCACCCGGCTGGAGACCAAGGCCGACGTCACCTTCCAGCCCGGCGAGGGCATCACCGGCATCCACCTCACCGTGCGCGGCGAGGTGCCCGGCCTGGACGCGCAGGGCTTCCAGTCGGCCGCCGAGGACGCCAAGAAGAACTGCCCGGTCAGCCAGGCCCTCGCCGGCACGACCATCACCCTCACCGCGGAACTCGCCTGATCCGCCGGGACCTCGGTGCCGCGCCCCGCTCCGGGGCGCGGCACCGGCGCCCCCCGGGCCGCACGCCGCCGGCCCTCACAGCCGGGCGCGGTACTCCCGCAGGATCTCCCGTGTGCGCCGCGCCGAGGCGGCCCGGGCCGTCATGTGGTCCAGCACCTCCAGGTGCGCGGCGACCTCCTGGCGCGAGTCCAGGTACAGGGCGCCGGTCAGGTACTCGGTGAACACCATGTCCGGCAACTCCGGCTCGGCGAACCGGAACAGCGTGAACGGCGCGTACGTCCCCGGATGCGGGCCCGCCGCGAACTCGGCGATCTGGAGCGTGATCCCGTCCCGTCCGGCGTACTCCAGCAGCCGGTCCAGCTGGTCGCGCAGCACATCGGGGGAGACGCTCACCGGGCGCCTGAACACCGTCTCGTCCATGACCACCCACAGATGCGGGGGATTCTCGCGCTCCAGCAGCCGCTGCCGCTCCATCCGCAGCGACACATGCCGCTCGATGGCGTGCGGCTCGGTCTGCCCGATCGTCCCCGCCTCCAGCACCGCCCGCGCGTACGCCTCCGTCTGGAGCAGACCGGGCACGAAGTGCGGCTCGTAGGAGCGGATGATGCGGGCGGCGCCCTCCAGGCTGACGTACAGGCTGAACCAGTCCGGCAGCACATCGTGGAACCGCTGCCACCAGCCCGGCTGGTTGGCCTCCTCGGCCAGCCGCACGAACGCGGCCGCTTCCTCCCGCGGCACCCCGTAGGTGTCCAGCAGCACCTGCAAGTACGGGATCTTCAGGGCGACTTCGGCCGTCTCCATGCGCCGTACCGTCGCCGCCGCCACCCGCAGCACCCGGGCGGCCTCCTCGCGGCCGAGCCCCGCGGCCTCCCGCAGGACCTGCAACCGCTTGCCGAGCACCACCTGGCCCACGGTGGGCGCAGCCCGCCGCTCACTCACGCCACGCCCTCCCCTGTGCGCCGCCTTACGCGCGCAGCAGTCTGTCACGCGGGACCGGATCGCACAGCAGATCGACCGCACGAAAGGATCACAGCATGGTCAACCCACGAGCGTGTGCAGGTACTTGGTGGTGGCGGCGTCCGCGGGCAGGAACGTCTCGATGGCCAGTTCGGCGACGGTGATGTCCATCGGGGTGTTGAAGGTGGAGATGGAGGACACGAAGGACAGGACGCGGCCCTCGTGCTCGATCCGCATCGGCAGCGCGAAGTACGGCACCGGCTCGTCCGGTTCCTCGCCCGGCGCGTCCTCGGGCACCGGATACGCCGTCACCTCCTCGTACAGCGCGCGGAGTTGGTCCGACCGGTGCAGGGCGAGCTGGCGTTCCATCTGGGCCAGCAGATGCCCGCGCCACTCCCGCAGGTTCCTGATCCGCGGCGCGAGGCCCTCGGGGTGCAGGGTCAGCCGCATCGCGTTCGGCGCCGGCCGCAGCAACTTCTCGGGCACCCCGTCGAGCAGCATCGCGATGCCCCGGTTGGCGGCGACGACGGTGTACCCGGCGTCCACCACCAGCGCCGGATACGGCTCGTAGCCCTGGATGAGCCGCTCCATCCCGTCGCGCAGCGCGTCCAGCGCGGGATCGTCCAACGGCGTCTCCGGATAGCGCGGGGCGTAACCGGCGGCCAGCAGCAGCGCGTTGCGCTCCCGCACCGGCACGTCCAGGTGCTCGGCGAGCCGCAGCACCATCTCCTCGCTGGGCCGGGACCGGCCGGTCTCCACGAAGGAGATGTGCCGGGCGGAGGAGTCCGCCCGCAGGGCCAGCTCCAGCTGGGAGAGACGGCGCCGCTCCCGCCAGGCGCGCAGCAGCTGTCCCACCCCCTTGCCGTCGACGGCGGTGGACACGGAGGCTTCGGCGGCGACCATGGTCATGCCCCGACCCTAAACGAGAAGCGGTCACCACAACGACCGGCCGTGCGCGGCCGCGTCGCCCGGGTGACCCGGGGCCGTGCGTGGCAGGCTGGATTCCGTCCCGTGCCTTCCCGAAGGGAGACCGCACCATGGCCGTCGAACCGCTGTCGCAGAAGGAGATCGAGGAGCGGCTCGCCGAACTCCCCGGCTGGTCCGCGGACGGCGGCCGGCTCACCCGCACCTACCGGCTCGCCTCGCACTTCGCCGCGGCCGCCCTGGTCGTCCACATCGCCCGCATCCAGGACGAGCTGGACCACCACTCCGACCTCACCCTCGGCTACCACAGCGTCGCCCTCGCCGTCACCACCCACAGCGCCGGCGGAGCCCTCACCGAGAAGGACTTCACGCTCGCCCGCAAGGTGGAGGACATCGCCCCGGGCCACGGCGCACACTGAGGGCCGTGCTCGATTACGACAAGGAAGCCGACGCCTACGACGCCTCCCGCGGCGGCGAGGCCCGTGCCCAAGCCGCCGCGGCCGCCGTCCTCGGTCTCATACCCGACGGTCCCCGCCGCCTCCTCGACCTCGCCTGCGGCACCGGCATCGTCACCCGCGAGATCGCCGCGGGCCGCCCCGCGCTCCGGGTGACCGGCGCGGACCTCGCCCCCGCCATGACCCGGATGGCCACCGCCCGCCTGCCCGGCAAGGTCGTCCGCGCCGACAGCCGACGGCTGCCGTTCCCCGCCGCCACCTTCGACGCCGTCACCAGCATCTGGCTGCTGCACCTGCCGGACGACCCCGGCGACGTGCGCGCCATCGTCGCCGAGTGCGCCCGCGTCCTGCGGCCCGGCGGGATGTACGTCACCACCGTCGACAAAGCCGCCGCCCACGACGTGGGCAGCGACATCGACGCCGTACTCGCCGACCGCCCGGTACGGCCCGCCGAGGACGCCGCGGGCAAGGTCACCGCGTACGCCGCCCGGCACGGGCTCACCCCCGCGGGCCGGGCCGTCTTCCGGGGCGTCGGCCAGGGCCGCAGTCCCCGCGGCGCCATCGCCGACCTGCGCCGCGGCTGGTTCACCCGGCTGCCCCCCGACGACCCCCGCACCGAGTGCTACGCCGCCCGTCTCGCCGGGCTCCCGGACCAGGACCGGCCCCGCCCGGACCCGCTCTTCACCCTGTGCGCCTTCCGCAAACCGGTCGTGGACTGACCAGATCACCTTTTTCGGCCGGTGCGTCGCCCGGCCGCCGTAAGAGACACGTCAAGGCGAGCCGCGCCGCCGTAAGAGGGCCGTCAACGGGGTCCGGATCCGGCCAGGGGAGAGGTTTCCTCGTAGCGTCCGCAGTTCCGAGACTCATCCCAGGAGTTCACGATGGCCGATCTGGCCTTCGTCGTCACCATGGTCGCGGCCTTCGCGCTCGTGGTCCTCGTCGCCAGGGGGGTGACGAAGCTGTGACCGCCGAGAACATCGTCGGCCTGGTCGTGGCCGTCGCCCTCCTGGGCTATCTCGTCCTCGCCCTGATCCACCCGGAGAGGTTCTGAGACGGCATATGGGTCCCGTACCGGCAGGCGTGCTCCAGACACTCGCCCTCGTGGGCGCTCTCGCACTCGTCTACGTCCCCCTGGGCACCTACATGGCCCGGGTCTACTCCTCCCGCCGGCACCTGCGGGTGGAGCGGTGGCTCTACAGAGGCATCGGAGCCGACCCGGACGCCGAGATGACCTGGCCCGCGTATCTGCGGGCGCTTCTCGCCTTCTCGGCCGTGAGCGTCCTGTTCCTCTACCTCCTCCAGCGCCTCCAAGGCTTCCTGCCCGGCTCGCCGGGCTTCGCCTCGGTGAGCCCGGCGCAGTCGTTCAACACGGCAATCTCGTTCGTGACCAACACCAACTGGCAGTCGTACTCAGGCGAGCAGACGATGGGGCACGTCGTGCAGACCGCCGGTCTGGCCGTGCAGAACTTCGTCTCCGCCGCCGTCGGCATGGCCGTCGCGATGGCGCTCGTACGCGGCTTCACCCGCTCCCGCACCGGTGAACTCGGCAACTTCTGGTCCGACCTGGTGCGCGGCACCCTGCGCGTCCTCCTGCCGATCGCCGCCGCCGCCGCGGTGGTCCTGGTCGCGTGCGGCGCGATCCAGAACTTCTCCGGCATCCACGAGGTCGGCCAGTTCATGGGCGGCTCGCAGCAGTGGAACGGCGGCGCGGTCGCCTCCCAGGAAGCCATCAAGGAACTGGGCACCAACGGCGGCGGCTACTTCAACGCCAACTCCGCCCACCCCTTCGAGAACCCCACGCCCTTCACCAACCTCTTCGAGATCTTCCTGATCCTGGTCATCCCGTTCTGCCTGACCCGCACCTTCGGTGTGCTGACCGGCTCGGCACGCCAGGGCTACGCCATCCTCGCCACCATGGGCACCATCTGGCTCGGGTTCACCGCGCTGATGATGGCGACCGAGTTCGCCCACCACGGTCCGGCGCTCCAGGCGGCGGGCGGCGCCATGGAGGGCAAGGAGGTCCGCTTCGGCATCGGCGGCTCCTCGATCTTCGCGGTGGCCACGACGCTGACCTCGACCGGCGCGGTGGACTCCTTCCACTCCTCCTTCACCGGCCTCGGCGGGGGCATCACCATGCTCGGCATGATGCTGGGCGAGATATCGCCCGGCGGAGTCGGCTCCGGCCTGTACGGCATCCTCGTCATGGCGGTGATCGCGGTCTTCATCGCCGGTCTCATGGTCGGCCGCACCCCCGAGTACCTGGGCAAGAAGATCGGCGCCCGCGAGATGAAACTCGCCGCCTGCTACATCCTGGTCACCCCGGCGCTCGTGCTGGTCTTCACCGCCGCGTCGATGGCGCTGCCGACCCCGCCGGACTCCGCGCTCAACCCCGGCGCGCACGGCTTCTCCGAGGTGCTGTACGCCTTCACCTCCGCGGCGAACAACAACGGTTCGGCCTTCGCCGGTCTGAACGCCGACACCGACTGGTTCAACACCATGACCGGACTGGCGATGCTGCTGGGCCGCTTCGTGCCGATGGTGTTCGTGCTGGCGCTGGCCGGCTCGCTCGCCGGGCAGCGGCCGGTACCGGTCACGGCGGGCACCCTGCGGACCGAAAAGCCGTTGTTCACCGGTCTGTTGGTCGGCGCGATCCTGATCATCACCGGTCTCACGTACTTCCCGGCCCTCGCGCTGGGACCGCTCGCCGAAGGGCTTGCGTGATGACCACCCGAACGGAAAGCCACGAGGACGCGATGTCCACTTCCACCCTCGCGCCCCACCAGGACGCGCCCACCGGGCACCGGCCCGAGAAGAGCCGTGTCGGGGCCGGTCTCTTCGATCCCGGGCAGCTGGTCACGTCCCTGCCCCAGGCGCTGCGCAAGCTCGACCCCCGGGTGATGGTCAAGTCCCCCGTGATGTTCGTGGTCTGGATCGGATCGGTCCTGACCACCGTCTTCTCCTGCACCGACCCGGGCGACTGGTTCGGCTGGACCATCAGCGCCTGGCTGTGGCTGACGGTCGTCTTCGCCAACCTCGCGGAGGCGGTCGCCGAGGGCCGCGGCAAGGCCCAGGCCGACACGCTGCGCAAGGCGAAGACCGACACCGTCGCCCGCCGGCTCACCGGCCGGGCCGAGGAACGAATACCGGGCACCGCGCTGGTCATCGGCGACCTGGTGGTCTGCGAGGCCGGCGACATCATCCCCGGTGACGGCGATGTCGTCGAGGGTGTCGCCTCGGTGGACGAGTCGGCGATCACCGGCGAGTCCGCGCCGGTCATCCGCGAGTCCGGCGGCGACCGCAGCGCCGTCACCGGCGGCACCAAGGTGCTGTCCGACCGGATCGTCGTACGGATCACCACCAAGCCCGGCGACACCTTCATCGACCGCATGATCCGCCTGGTCGAGGGCGCGGCCCGGCAGAAGACCCCCAACGAGATCGCCCTCAACATCCTGCTGGCCTCGCTGACCGTCGTCTTCCTGCTGGCCTGCGCCACCCTGCCGCCGTTCGCCGACCACGCGGGCACCCATCTGACCCTGGTGGTCCTGGTGGCCCTGCTGGTCTGCCTGATCCCGACCACGATCGGCGCGCTGCTCTCCGCGATCGGCATCGCCGGCATGGACCGGCTCGTCCAGCGCAATGTGCTCGCCATGTCGGGCCGCGCGGTCGAGGCGGCGGGCGACGTCTCCACCCTGCTGCTCGACAAGACCGGCACCATCACCCTCGGCAACCGCCGGGCCGCCGAGTTCGTGCCGGTCGAGGGCGCCACCGAGGCCGAGGTCGCCGACGCCGCCCAGCTGTCCTCCCTCGCCGACGAGACGCCCGAGGGCCGCTCCGTCGTCGCGCTGGCGAAGGAGCGGTACGGGCTGCGCGAACGCCACCGGGGCGAACTCGCGAACGCCGAGTGGATCGCTTTCACCGCCCAGACCCGGATGTCCGGTGTGGACGTCGACGGCCGCAGGGTCCGCAAGGGCGCCGCCGCCTCGGTCATCGCCTGGGTGAAGGAGCGGGGCGGCGACGCCGGCGCCGGCGCCGACCGGATCGCCGACCGGATCTCCGAGGCCGGCGGCACCCCGCTGCTCGTCGCCGTCCACGACGAACACGGCGCCCGCGTCCTCGGCGTCATCCACCTCAAGGACGTCGTCAAGGAAGGCATGCGGGAGCGGTTCGAGGAACTGCGCCGCATGGGCATCAAGACGGTGATGATCACCGGCGACAACCCGCTGACCGCGAAGGCGATCGCGCGGGAGGCGGGCGTGGACGACTTCCTCGCCGAGGCCACCCCCGAGGACAAGATGGCCCTCATCAAGCGGGAGCAGGCGGGCGGCAAGCTGGTCGCGATGACCGGCGACGGCACCAACGACGCCCCGGCCCTCGCGCAGGCGGACGTCGGCGTGGCGATGAACACGGGCACGTCGGCCGCCAAGGAGGCCGGCAACATGGTCGACCTCGACTCCAACCCGACCAAACTGATCGAGATCGTCGAGATCGGCAAGCAACTCCTCATCACTCGGGGCGCGTTGACGACGTTCTCCATCGCCAACGACGTCGCCAAGTACTTCGCGATCATTCCGGCGCTGTTCGCCGCCGTCTACCCGGGCCTGGACAGGCTCAACATCATGCGGCTGTCCTCGCCGAGCTCCGCGATCCTGTCGGCCGTCATCTTCAACGCGCTGATCATCGTCGCGCTGGTGCCGCTGTCCCTGCGGGGCGTGCGGTACCGGCCGATGGGCGCGGACCGGATGCTGCGCCGCAACCTCGCCGTCTACGGCATCGGCGGCCTGGTCGCCCCGTTCCTCGGCATCAAAATCATCGACCTGCTCATCTCGCTGATCCCCGGGATCGGGTGAAGGACATGACCAACTCCCCCGCGAACACCGCCCGTCTGCTCACCGCGGGCCTGCGCGCCCTGATCGTCCTCACCGTGCTCACCGGCGTGGTCTACCCGCTGGCCGTCACCGGGGTCGCCCAGGGGCTCTTCCCCCATCAGGCCAACGGCTCCGAGATCCGCTCGCACGGCAAGGTCGTCGGCTCCTCACTCATCGGCCAGCAGGGCTACGGCCCGGAGTACTTCCAGCCCCGCCCGGCCGGCGGTCTCGGCAGCAACTCCCTCAACACGCGGTACAGGCTGGAGGTCTCGGGAGCGACCAACCTGGCCGCCGACAACCCCGAACTCGTCCGGGCGGTCAAGGCCGCCAAGGCGAAGATCGTCAAGGACAACTCCGTGCCCGGCTACACCGTGCGGCCCTCCCAGGTCCCCGCCGACGCCGTCACCTCCTCCGGCTCCGGTCTCGACCCCGACATCTCCCCGGCCTACGCCGCCCTCCAGGTCCACCGGGTCGCCGCCCGCAACGGGCTGCCGGTGGCCGAGGTCGGCAAGCTGGTCGAGGAGCACACCACCGGCCGCACCCTCGGCTTCATCGGCGAACCCCGGGTGAACGTCCTGGAGCTCAACACCGCCCTGCGGAACCTCGTCGCCAAGGGCTGAGGCGACGGCACCGCCGGGGGACGGGTCAGCGGCCCAGCCCCCGGCGGATCGCCGTCTCCACCGGCGAGTACGCCCCGTCCGGCCGGTCCAGCTCGTACGGCACCGCCGGATCCAGCGGCGGCTGCGCCATGAAACGCGGCCGGGTGCCGCGGTGCGGCTGCGCCGCGTGCACCAGGAAGGGATGGCACAGGTAGACGTCGCCGGGCCGCCCGGTGGCCAGGGCGAGCGGCCGGTGCGCACTCGCCTCGACCAGCGCCGGCGCGATGTCCAGCCCCGACACCCCGGCCTCGCCGTACGGCTCCAGCAGCGGCGGTACGTCCAGATGCGAGCCGACCCGGATACGGGTCGGGGCGTCCTCGCTCGTCACCTCGCTGAACAGGAACAGCATCAGCAACGCCCGGTCCCTGGAGCGCAGATTGGTGTGATACCAGGTCGCGCCCTCGGGCAGATAGCTTCCCTCGATGTGCCAGCCGGCGTCGCCCGGGTCCTCGGGGTGCGGGAAGCGCAGCGGGAACGTGCCCAGCGAATACCGGGGCACCCAGCGCCGCTCTCCCACCAGCAGGTCGAACGCCTCGTGCAGGACGGGGGAGTTGGCGGCGGCCGCGAACGGCCCCTGCGCCATGCCGCCGATCCGCACCACCGGCTCCTTCCAACTGGCGGGGTCCTGCGGGTCGTACCCCGTCTCCCGCCACAGCAGCCGGGCGCAGTCCTCGGCGACCCGGGGTGGCACCGCGCCCTCGATCTTCACGAAACCGTCGGCGAGGAACCGCTCCACCATGTCGTTGTCCATGCGGTCATCCTGGGCGAAGGCGGGCGGTCGGGCATCCGGTTTTCCGGCGGGGGATCGAGCGCCGCGGATTTTGCCGTGTCGGCAACGGAAGTGGCACCCGCGCGGTGTGCCGTCGCACTCTTACGGCACCCGGAAGAGAGGCTGACCACCATGGCGCACGACCACCAGCACAGCACCCAGCACGGCCACGGGCACGGCCATGGGCACAGCCACGGCCACGGCACGGACATCGACTGGAACGAGATGGCCCCCCTGCTGGAGGCCCAGGCGGAGCTGTTCGGCCCGCTGTACGAGCAGGCCCTCGGCTGGCTCGCCGGCGAGGTCCCCGAGCCGGGGCTGATCGTGGACGCGGGCAGCGGACCCGGAGTGCTGTCCTGCCTGTTCGCCCGGACCTTCCCCGGCGCCAGGGTCGTCGCCGTGGACGGCACCGCCCCGCTGCTGGACCGCGCCCGCGCCCGCGCCGCCCGCCAGGGCTTCGGCGACCGCTTCGACACCCTCGCCGGCGAACTCCCCGAGGTGCTGGAGAAGCTGGAGCGGCCGGCCGGTCTGCTGTGGGCGAGCCGCAGCCTGCACCACCTCGGCGACCAGCGGGCCGCGCTGACCGCGTTCGCCCGCCGGCTCGCCCCCGGCGGCACCCTGGCCCTCCTCGAAGGCGGCCTGCCCTCCCGCTTCCTGCCCCGGGACATCGGCATCGGCCGCCCGGGTCTCGGAGCGCGGCTCGACGCGCTGGAGGAGGAGTGGTTCGCCCGGATGCGCGCCGAACTGCCGGGCTCCGTAGCCGAGATCGAGGAGTGGCCCGCGCTGCTGACCGCGGCGGGCCTGCGGCACTCCGGGACCCGCAGCTTCCTGCTGGACCTGCCCGCCCCGGCCACCGACCAGGCCCGCGCCTACGTCGCCGCCTCCCTCGGCCGGCTGCGCGAGGGCTTCGCCGACGCGCTGACCACCGAGGACCGCGACACCCTGGACCGTCTGCTGGATCCCGCCGACCCCGCGAGCGTCCACCAGCGGCCGGACGTCTTCGTGCTGTCGGCGCACACGGTGTACACGGCGGTACGACCCGCCTGAAGCCGCGTGGCCGGCGCTTGACTTCGAGAGTGCTCCAAGTGATGGACTCCCCGGCACGCACCAGGCACACGGGTGCCGGCGCAGGTGCGCCGAAACCAAGGGGGAACCATGAACGACTCTCCGGTCGCGCTCATCACCGGCGGAGGCAGCGGCATCGGCGCGGCCGTGGCCCGGCAGTTGCTGGACGCGGGACACCGGGTCACGGTCACGGGCCGCACGGAGCGGCGGCTGCGGGACTTCGCGGACGGTCTGGGGAATCCGGAAGGACTGCGGACGATCGTCGGCGACGCGTCGTCGTACGACGACATACAGAACGCGGTCGACCGTACGCTCAAGGCATACGGCCGGCTGGACACGGTCGTCGCCAACGCCGGCTTCGCCACCCACGACTCCGTGGCCGAGGGCGACCCGGCAGGCTGGGCCGAGATGGTCCTCACCAACGTCCTCGGTCCGGCCCTGCTGATCCGCGCCTCGGTCGACGCGCTGAAGGAGACCCGGGGCCGGATCGTGCTCATCGGCAGCGTCGCCGGGTTCGTGAACACGCCCGGCAACCTGTACGGGGCGACCAAGTGGGCGGTCACCGGCCTCGCGGAGAACACCCGGCGTCAGGTGACGGAGTTCGGCATCGGGGTGACACTGGTCGCCCCCGGCCGGGTGGAGACCCCCTTCTGGGACGGCTATGGCAGCCTGCCCCCGGGGCACCTCCTGACCGCCGAGCAGATCGCCGACTCCGTCGTCTGGGCGATCCGGCAGCCGGCCGGGGTCGACGTCAACACCGTGGTCGTACGCCCGCTGGGCCAGCCCAACTGACGGACGACCGAGGTCAGTTGTCGGCGAGGAACTGCTTGGCCAGCTGGTCGCCGAGGGAGACGGCGGCGCTGTGGCTCTCGATGGGGGAGACCTTGGAGTTCTTGAACAGGATGTAGGTCACGCCCGAGTCCGCGCCGCCGGTCGCCGGGTCGGGGTCGATGCCCAGCGCCTTGGCGGTGGCGTACGACGCCTCGCCGATGATGTTCTTGGGGCCGGTGTCGCCGACGACGGCGTACTCCACCTTGTTGCCGTAGATCACCGCGACCACGCCGCCGCCCTTGATCCCGGCGTCGGAGTAGTTCCAGATGCTGCTGGTGCTGGGCACCACCACGTAGGGCAGCGACTCGGACTTCAGCGGCTTGCCGTCCGACTGGTGGAAGGCGGTGTCGTCCTGGAACCAGGGGTCGCGGTCCTCGTTGCAGTTGGTGGTGCGCTGGCCGTCGCAGTCGATGTCCATGTCGGCCTTCCAGAACACCGCGCCGTTCTTGCCGCACACGGGGACCGTGGCCGAGGTCTCGTCGTCGGTCTTGTACTTGCCGTTGGATATCTGCGAGCAGGACTTCACCTTGGCGAGCAGGTCGGCCGCGCTGACCGAGCCCTCCTGGGCGGTCTTCGGGGCGGGAGTGGCGAGCGCGTCCGCGGGCATGAGGCCGGCGGCGAGCAGGGCGGCCCCGGAGGCCATGGCGAGGGTCAGTGTTCGAAGACGCACTGTGGGGGACCCTTCTGTTAGGAAAGTTTCCTTACCGGGCGGCACCACCGTGGCGTAGCTGCCATGCTCGCGTCAACCCTGGGGTTGCGAACTCCCGAAATCCGTGCGTATTGCGGCGGTTTGCGCCGATGGCAAGACTGGAGGAACCGGACGGATCGGCAGCCGTCCGACAGCGCGTCGGCGGTATCCGCACCCGGGAGGCGAGGCGTCATGTTCGTTCGCACCGTGTACGCGACCGGTGACCCGGCCCGGCTGGACTCGGCCCTGCGCGCCCTGAACAGCCGGGGCCGCGATCTGCTGGAGGAACGGCCCGGCTACCGGGGCGCGGGCGTCTTCGTCGACCGGGAGCTGGGCAAACTGCTCACGCTCAGCTGGTGGGAGTCCGAGGAGGCGCAGGCCAACAGCGACGAGGTGATGCGCGAGCGCCGTCCCGCGCTGCTGGAGCCGTTCGCGGCCTCCGTGGCGGTCGAGCACTACTGGGCCGCCGTCTACCACGCCCTGCCGCGGCCCGTCGTCGGCGGCGCACTGCGCGTCGCGCGGCTGGAATTCGACCCCAGGGACGCGGACCTGCTCGCCGACACCTTCCACACGACGGCGCTGCCCCATCTGGAGAACGTGCCCGGCCTGGCCCGCACGGCCCTCCTCCTGGACCGCGAGCGCGGCCGCGGCCTCGCGGGCACCCTCTTCACCGACCGCCACGCCCTGGCGGCCTCCCGCGCGGCCCAGGCAGCCGTCCGCCACGAGGGCGCCGCCAAGGCCCATGTCTCGGTGGTCGCCCTGGAGGAGTTCGACGTCGTCCACGCCGACGCCCACACCGTCTGAACGCACCGTCCGGACACGGCGCGAGCCGGCCGCGGCACCGGGCGTCCCGGTGTGCGGCCGGCTCGGGCGGGCGTCACGCCATGTCGAACGTGGCCGGGTCGGGACCGATCCGCCGGTCCTCGTTGAGCGCGCCGATCGCCGCCAGGTCCTCGTCGTCCAGCCTGAAGTCGAACACGTCGATGTTCTCCCTGATCCGCGACGGCGTCACGGACTTCGGGATCACGATGGTGCCCTGCTGGATGTGCCAGCGCAGTACCACCTGGGCCGGAGTGCGGTTGTGCTTCTGCCCGATCGCCACGATCGCCGGCACCTCGAGCAGCCCCTTGCCCTGGCCGAGCGGCGACCACGCCTCGGTCGCGATGCCCAGCTCGGCGTGGTACTCCCGCGCCGCGTGCTGCTGCAGATGGGGGTGCAGCTCGATCTGGTTGACCGCCGGGATGACGGAGGTCTCGCCGGTCAGCCGACGCAGGTGCTCGGGAAGGAAGTTGGACACGCCGATGGCACGGGCCCGGCCGTCGGCGTACAGCTTTTCGAGCGCCTTGTAGGTGTCGACGTAGATGTCCCTGGCGGGCAGCGGCCAGTGGATCAGGTACAGGTCGACGTAGTCGAGTCCCAGCTTGGTGAGCGACGCGTCGAAGGCGCGCAGCGTGGCGTCGTACCCCTGGTCGCTGTTCCAGAGCTTGGTGGTGACGAAGACGTCCTCGCGGGGCAGACCGGAGGCCGCGATGGCCCGGCCGGTGCCTTCTTCGTTGCCGTAGGCCGCGGCGGTGTCGATGCTGCGGTACCCGGCCTCCAGTGCGGTGGCGACGGCCCGCTCGGCCTCGTCGTCCTGCACCTGCCACACGCCGAACCCCAGCTGGGGCATCTCGACGCCGTTGTTGAGGGTGATCGGGGGGACCTTGCTGCTCACGAGCTCGTTGATCCTTCGCTTGTCGACGAGTGGTACTCCTGTCCTCAACGATCACACGCCGACGGGCATTCCTGACCCGCGCCCCGCCGTCACGTTCTGTACAGCGCTTCGACCTCGCGTTCGTACGCCTTCTCGATCGCCTTGCGCTTCAGTTTCAGCGACGGCGTCAGCAGGCCGTGCTCCTCGGTGAACGGCTGCGCCAGTATCCGGAAGGTGCGGATCGACTCGGCCTGCGAGACCAGGGTGTTGGCGGCGACCACCGCGCGCCGCACCTCGGTCTCCAGGTCAGGGTCGCGCACCAGCTGCGCGGGCGCCATCAGCGGCTTGTTGCGCATCTGGAGCCAGTGTTCGACGGCCTCGTGGTCGAGGGTGACCAGGGCGGCGATGTAGGGGCGGTCGTTGCCGACCACGATGCACTGGCTGATCAGCGGATGGTCGCGGACCCGCTCCTCCAGCACCCCGGGCGAGACGCTCTTGCCGCCGGAGGTCACCAGGATCTCCTTCTTGCGGCCGGTGATCGTCAGATAGCCGTCGTCGTCCAGGGAGCCCAGGTCGCCGGTGGCCAGCCAGCCGTCGTGCAGCGACTCGTCGGTGGCCTTCGGGTTGTTGAGGTAGCCCTGGAAGACGTTGCCGCCGTGCAGCCACACCTCCCCGTCGTCCGCGATGTGCACGGTCACGCCGGGGATCGCCTGGCCGACGGTGCCGTACCGGGTGCGCTCGGGCGGGTTCGCGGTCGCCGCGGCGGTCGACTCCGTCAGGCCGTACCCCTCGTAGATCTGCACGCCGGCACCGGCGAAGAACAGCCCCAGCCGGCGGTCCATCCCGGAGCCACCGGACATCGCGTTCCGTATACGGCCGCCCATCGCGGCCCGGACCTTCGCGTACACCAGCTTGTCGAACAGCTGGTGCTGCATCCGCAGCCCCGCCGTCGGGCCCGGCCCCACGCCCCACGCCTTCGCCTCGACGGCCTCCGCGTACCGCACCGCGACATCGACGGCCTTCTCGAACGGTCCCGCCTTGCCCTCCTTCTCCGCCTTGCGGCGGGAGGCGTTGAACACCTTCTCGAAGATGTAGGGCACCGCCAGGATGAACGTCGGCCTGAAGGCCTGGAGATCGGGCAGCAGCGCGGCGGCGTTCAGCTGCGGCTGGTGGCCGAGGCGGACCCGGCCGCGGATCGTGGCGACCTCCACCATGCGCCCGAAGACATGCGCGAGCGGCAGGAACAGCAGCGTGGAGGCCTCGTCCCCGCGCTTGGAGTGGAACACCGACTCCCAGCGCCCCACCACGTTGTCCGCCTCGAACATGAAGTTCCCGTGCGAGAGCACGCAGCCCTTGGGGCGGCCCGTCGTGCCCGATGTGTAGATCACGGTGGCCACCGACTCCGGGGTGACCGCCTGCCGGTGCCGGTGCACCACCTCGTCGTCGAGGTGCGCCCCGGCGTCGTACAGCTCCTGCACACAGCCCGCGTCCAGTTGCCACAGCTGCCGCAGCCGGGGCAGCCGGCCGATCACCGTGGCGATGGTCATCGCGTGGTCCTCGTGCTCCACGACCGCCGCCGTCACCTCGGCGTCGTAGAGCATCCAGAAGCACTGCTCGGCCGAGGAGGTGGGGTAGACGGGCACCACCTGGGCGCCGATCGTCCACAGGGCGAAGTCGAAGAGGGTCCACTCGTAGCGGGTGCGGGACATGATCGCGACCCGCTCGCCGAACCGGATCCCGCTCGCCAGCAGCCCCTTGGCCAGGGCGAGGACCTCGTCACGGAACTCGGCGGCGGTCACATCGCGCCACTGCCCGGCGGTGTCCTTGCGGCCGAGGGCGACCCGGCTCGGGTCCGTCAGGGCGTGTTCGAAGACGACATCGGCCAGACCGCCCACCGGCGGTGCCGACGTGAGAGGCGGGTTCGTGAACTCGCGCAATCCTCGCTCCCCGATCCTCGCTGCCTGGTCGCGCCGTGATGCTCGGCACAGCGCCGTGAAAGCTACCTCACACCCCGACCGCAGGGGAGGGGGGCGGAAACCGAGCAAAGCGCACCTTCCGCCCGACCGGTGTCCCCGAAATGCGCGCACATGGGGAAGGGCCGGACACGATACTGACGGGTCAGTAAGTTTCGGGGGCGTAATCTCCACCGAATCTGTACGCGCCGGTTACGGCTCCGTACAGAGCGATTACGGCCATGCACCCGCCGTGCGGGGGATGCGGACGGCATGGGGCCGGCCGCCGCTCTCGGGCCCCGAGGCCGCGGCGCGGGGGCGTGTCCCGGTGAAAGCGCCGCAGGGCGCGGGTCGGGTCAGCCCCCGGGGCGCCGCAGCCGCTCCCCGCCCGCCAGGACGGCCGCCGCGAGGGCGTCCGCCGCCTCCTGGGCGCCGGTCCTGCGGTGACCGTGGACCAGGACGAAGTCGACCTTGCCCAGCTCCGGCAGCCCCGAACGCTCGGGCAGCCGGAACAGCCCCGGCGGGATCAGCCGGCGCGAGTGCGCCATCACCCCGAGCCCCGCGCGGGCCGCGGCGATCAGCCCGTTGAGGCTGCCGCTGGTGCAGACGATCCGCCAGCCGCGGCCCTGCCGGTCGAGCGCCTCCAGGGCCCGGGCCCGGGTGATGCCGGGCGGCGGATACACGATCAGCGGGACCGGCCGGTCGGCGTCCAGGCGCAGCCGCTCGGCACCGATCCACACCAGGTCGTCGCGCCACACCAGCGCTCCGCGCGGGTCCTCCGGGCGCCGTTTGGCCAGCACCAGGTCCAGCTTTCCGGCGGCCAGCTGCTCGTGCAGGGTCCCGGACAGCTCCACGGTCAGCTCCAGGTCGACCTCCGGGTGGTCGTAGCGGAAGCCCTCCAGGATCTCCGGCAGCCGGGTCAGCACGAAGTCCTCCGACGCGCCGAACCGCAGCCGCCCGCGCACCCGGGTCCCGGTGAAGAACGCCGTCGCCTGCTCGTGCACCTCCAGGATCCGGCGTGCGAAACCGAGCATCGCCTCGCCGTCCTCGGTCAGCTCCACGGAATGGGTGTCCCGGGAGAACAGCGGGCGCCCGGCCGCGTCCTCCAGCCGGCGCACCTGCTGGCTCACCGTGGACTGGCGCAGCCCCAGCCGCCGGGCGGCCTGGGTGAAGCTCAGCGTCTGGGCGACGGCGAGGAAGGTCCGCAGCTGTGTCGGGTCGTACACACCACAAGGGTATGCCGTTATCGCGCTTCGTGATGACAGTGAGAGTGGTATGCGGGATTCCCGATCGAGCTGGGGGAGGGGATCATGAGAGGGGCCCCCGGGCCCGGACCGGAACGCCGTCGCACACCCATCGGAGCACCGTGACACGCCTGCGCTGGCCGAGCTGGATGCCGATCGACCCGTACATCGTGCTGTTGCTCGGCACGGTGGGTCTCGCCGCGCTGTTCCCGGCACGGGGCACCGGCGCCACCGTGGCCTCGGGAGCGTCGACCGCCGCGATCGCCTTCCTGTTCTTCCTCTACGGGGCCCGCCTGTCCACCCGGGAGGCGCTCGACGGACTGCGCCACTGGCGACTCCACGTCACCGTGCTCGCCTGCACCTTCGTGGTCTTCCCGCTGCTCGGCCTCGCCGCGCGCGCGGCCGTGCCGGTGCTGCTCACCCAGCCGCTCTACCAGGGGCTGCTGTTCCTGACCCTGGTGCCGTCCACCATCCAGTCGTCCATCGCCTTCACCTCCATCGCACGCGGCAACGTGCCCGCCGCGATCTGCGCCGGATCCTTCTCCTCCCTGGTCGGCATCGTCCTCACCCCCCTGCTGGCGGCCGGACTGCTGGGCAACAGCGGCGGCGGGTTCTCCGCGCACTCCCTGGTCGACATCGTGCTGCAACTGCTGGTGCCGTTCGTCGCCGGGCAGGTGCTGCGGCGCTGGATCGGCCCCTTCGTCGCCCGGCACAAGAAGGTCCTCGGACTGGTCGACCGCGGCTCCATCCTGCTGGTCGTCTACGCCGCGTTCAGCGAGGGCATGGTCCAGGGCATCTGGCACCAGGTCAGTCCGGCCCGGCTCGGCGCGCTCCTCCTCGTGGAGGCCGCCCTGCTCGCCGTCATGCTGGTGCTGACCTGGTACGGCGCCAGGGCGCTCGGCTTCGGCCGGGGAGACCGGATCGCCATCCAGTTCGCCGGGTCCAAGAAGTCCCTCGCCTCCGGCCTGCCCATGGCGAGCGTTCTCTTCGGCGCCCACGCCTCCCTGGCCGTGCTCCCGCTGATGCTCTTCCACCAGATGCAGCTGATGGTGTGCGCGGTCATCGCCAAGCGCCGCGCCCACGACCTGCCGGACGGGGACGCCGGCGCCGACGGGTCGGCCGCGCACACGGCCGAGGGGCGGTCACAGGCCAGGGTCCTTCGGTGACGGCGGTGACGGCTGCCGGAGCCTGAGGCGCGACGCACCAGCCGTGCTCACGGGCACAGGACGACCTTGCCGAGGTTGGCCCTCGACTCGATCACCGCGTGCGCGCGCGCCGCCTCCTCCAGAGGGAACCGGGCGTGGACGACGGGCCGGACGGCGCCCTCGTGGAACAGCCGCCACAGCTCACGGCGCCATTCCTCGTACAGCTCGGGCCGGCCGCGCGCGATCAGCGCCATCTGGAAACCGATCACCGACTTGGCCCCCACCAGCAGGTCGTAGGCCCGCAGCGTGCCGCCGCCCGAGCTGTAGGCGACCAGCCGGCCGTGCGGGGCGAGGGCGGCGAGGGCGGGGGTGAGCAGATCACCGCCGACCGCATCCACCACACAGTCGACGGGGTCCCCCCAACCGTCGTCGGAATACCGTATGCAGTCGTCCGCGCCCAGGGAGCGCACGAACTCCGCCTTCCCCCGATCCGACACGGCCCCCACCACCCGCCCCGCGCCCCGCGCCCGCGCCAACTGCACCGCGAGGTGCCCCACCCCGCTCGCCGCCGCCGTCACCAGCACCGACTCACCCGGCGCCGGACGCGCCGACGCGAGGGCGCCGAGGGCCACCAGACCGCTGCGCACCAGCGCCACCGCGTCCACCGCGCCGGCGCCCTCCGGCACCGGCGAGGCCATGGGCTCCTGGAGCACCGCGTAGTCGGCGTACCCATGGCCGAAGCACAGTCCGGTCACCAGGTCGCCGCTCCGGAAGCGGGTCACCCCCGGGCCGGTCGCCACCACCTCGCCCGCCACCTCGCCGCCCAGCGCGATCGGCTCGGCGGCCTCGCGGACCTTGCGGACGACCGGCAGGGTGACCCCGATCGCCGCGCAGCGCACCAGCAGCTGCCCGGGGCCGGGCTCGGGGACGCGGGTCTCCTCCAGGAACAGCGGGCCACCGCGCACCTCGTACCGGACGCGACGCATCGCCACCTCCACCTCCACAGCCGGACGGCCCGGCGGGATCGGTCGTGGGAAACACCCACGAAGTCATTGGGGATCCCAACGATAGACAGGAATTCATGGGGAGGTCCAACGATTTCTCGGATAGGCTCCCCGTCATGGCCGAAGCACCCCTGACCGCGATCCGTTCCCTGCCCAGCTGGCTCCTCGGCCGCGCCGCCGCCCGGGGCCGCGCCCTGGTCGCCGACGCCCTCGCCGCGGAGGGCCTGAAGATGTGGCATCACGTGGTGCTCTCCGCCGTCCGCGACCTCGCGCCCGTCGCCCAGGCCGACCTCGCCCGGGGCATCGCCCTCGACCCCAAGGACCTCGTCGGCATCCTCAACGACCTACAGGACTCCGGTCTCGTCGTCCGCGCCCCCGACGCCCGCGACCGCCGCAAGAACGCCGTCTCCCTCACCGACCGGGGCGACCGGCTCCTCGCGCGCTGCGAACACGCCGCCCGCGCAGCCAACGACGAACTGCTCGCCCCGCTGACCGCGGCCGAACGCGACCGCTTCATGGACCTGCTGACCCGGATCTCCGGCACGGACCAGTGACCGGGCGGGGCCGGCGGACGACATCGGCAGACCCGCGGACCAGCGTCGTGCCCCGGTCCATGAGCACCGGCGAGCCGGTGCTGCCGGCGTGGGCACGGAACCGTCGCTCGCCGCTGGTCGCCGACAACGCGCTCGGGGCGCACGGGCGCGGCTGAGGGAGCTGATCGGTGCGGGCCGGACGATCAGCCGTGCACGGCACCCTGCGGCAGGGCGATCCGGTCCTCGCCCGCGTACACGTTCATCGAGCTGCCGCGCAGGAAACCGACGAGCGTCAGCCCGGTCTCCGCGGCCAGGTCCACCGCCAGTGAGGACGGCGCGGACACGGCGGCCAGCACCGGTACCCCGGCCATCACCGCCTTCTGCGCCAGCTCGAACGAGGCCCGCCCGGAGACCAGCAGCACCGTCCGGGACAGCGGCAGCTCGCCGCTCTGCAGCGCCCGCCCCACCAGCTTGTCGACCGCGTTGTGCCGGCCCACGTCCTCCTTGACGTCCAGGAGCTCGCCGTCCTCGGTGAACAGGGCGGCGGCGTGCAGCCCCCCGGTCCGGTCGAACACCCGCTGAGCCGCCCGCAGCCGTTCGGGCAGCTCGGCCAGCAGCTCGGTGGTGACACGGAGGCGGGGGCTGTCGGCGATCGGCCAGCGGGTGGTCGTACGGACCGCGTCCAGGCTGGCCTTGCCGCACAGACCGCACGAGGAGGAGGTGTAGACGTTCCGCTCCAGACCGAAGTCGGGGAGGGCGACGCCCGGCGCGGTCTTCACGTCGACCACGTTGTAGGTGTTCGAACCGTCCGCGGTCGCGCCCGCACAGTAGACGATGTTCAGCAGATCGGACGCGGAAGCCAGGACGCCCTCGCTCACCAGGAAGCCCGCCGCCAGCGCGAAGTCGTCGCCGGGAGTGCGCATGGTGATCGCGAGCGGCTTGCCGTTCAGCCGGATCTCCAGGGGTTCCTCGGCGACGAGCGTGTCCGGCCGCGTGGAGACCGCTCCGTCCCGGATGCGGAGTACCTTGCGTCGGTCCGTGACTCGTCCCATGTCCTGATCAGTCCCGGTTCTCTGTGTGCCGACGGCCGAAACGGCCCTTCCTGCGGTGACAGCCGTGGCCACCACGCCGGCGGGGCGAGGCGGCCTTCACGATCTCATTGTCCTGCACATGGAGGACCATGCCCGGGGCCACCGCGCGATCCGTGCACCGCAACCCCCGCCCGGACCCCGTGGAGCTGCGCGGAGCCGACAAATCACCTGCCCGATTCCTGTGGCTTCACATGCCGTTGTACCCGCGAGTCACTGGACAGACTGTGACTCCCGCTACCCACGGCAACGAGGGGGACCCCGTCATGCACGGCTCGCGCATCGCCGCCATCGGCCACTACCAGCCCGCCAGGGTGCTCACCAACGACGACCTGGCCGGCATGGTCGACACCGACGACGCGTGGATCCGCACCCGGGTGGGCATCCGCACCCGCCACATCGCCGGCCCCGACGAGCCGGTGGACGAGCTCGCGACGCACGCCGCCGCCAAGGCCCTCGCCGCCGCCGGACTCGCCCCCGCCGACGTCGACCTGGTGCTGGTCGCCACCTCCACCGCGATCGAACGGTCCCCGAACACCGCGGCCCGGGTCGCCGCCCGGCTCGGCATCCCGAGCCCCGCCGCCATGGACGTCAACGTGGTGTGCGCCGGGTTCACCCACGCCCTGGCCACCGCCGACCACGCCGTCCGCGCCGGCGCCGCCACCCGCGCCCTGGTGATCGGCGCCGAGAAGATGTCCGACGTCACCGACTGGACCGACCGCAGCACCTGCGTCCTCGTCGGCGACGGGGCCGGAGCCGCGGTCGTGGAGGCGTGCGCGCCGGACGAGGAGCCGGGGATCGCCCCGGTGCTGTGGGGATCGGTGCCCGAGATGGGCCACATGGTGCGGATCGAGGGGACGCCGCCGCGGTTCGCGCAGGAGGGGCAGAGCGTCTACCGCTGGGCCACCACCCAGCTGCCCGCCATCGCCCGCCGCACCTGCGAGCGGGCCGGGATCGCCCCCGAGGACCTCGCCGGCGTCGTCCTCCACCAGGCCAACCTGCGCATCATCGAACCGCTCGCCGAGAAACTGGGCGCCGTCAACGCGGTGATCGCCCGCGACGTCACCGAGTCCGGCAACACCTCCGCCGCCAGCATCCCCCTCGCCTTCTCCAAGCTCGTCGAGCAGGGCGCGCTGGTGAGCGGGGACCCGGTACTGCTCTTCGGCTTCGGCGGCAACCTGTCGTACGCCGGCCAGGTCGTCCGCTGCCCGTGAGGCGCCTGACTCTCGGTGCGCACCCTCTCGCGTTCCGTACCCACCCGCCGACCTGCCCGCCGTGGGCCGAATACGCAGGTGAAACCCACTCCGAAACCTTGGTATTGTTGTCCGTGTCGCCGCGAGGGAAGCCCCTCGCAAGGCGGCAGACACCTAGTCCGGGTGGCGGAATGGCAGACGCGCTAGCTTGAGGTGCTAGTGCCCTTTATCGGGCGTGGGGGTTCAAGTCCCCCCTCGGACACCAGCTGAGACCCCTGTTGATCAGGGGTCTTCTGCTTTCCAGGGTTGTGATCCGGCCGACCGGTGGCCAGCGTGCCCGCCGGGGAGCGGTCTCCCTCGCGCGGCACACCGCGGTCGCGGAATCTGGACGGTATGGGATCCGCCGCACACGTCCTCCGCGCCGCGTAGCACCGGCTACCGGTGCTCGCCGGCGTGGCCGCCGCGGGCTCCCTGAGGGTCGTGGACGTAACCCCGGCGGTCGGTCGCCGCCCTCGGCTCCGGTCCGGACGCGTCCACCCTTTCCCCGAGGAAGGATGTCCTGGGAGGTGGCCCCGGCATCACAGCCGGGAGCGCGCAGTTGGCTGGAAAGTGACGCCGACCGTCGGGGTCGGTTCCGTGAGCGAGGTCTGCTTGGTGGTGATTTGACGTCATGTCAGGCCAACGCCCGGCCTCACCCCTGTAAGTCGGCAGGCTGACGGATCAAACAAGTCCCCTATCACACAAGGGCGTTCGGTCGATCGGTTCACGACGAACTGTGGTTGACGGCCGACTACGCTGCCAGTCAGATTTTCTCGCGCGCCAGTGTGGCTAGCATGAGCAGGTACCCGGTCGGAAGATCGTCGTCCTCTTGGCGCCCCCCTTTCCGGCCCGCGGCTGCCGTGCGTCGGCTGCCCGTTTCTCCTGATCCCATGGACCGAGGGACCGCGGAATGTCACTGCCTGCACCACTCAGTCAGCAACGGCCGACGAAGGCGCCGCGCACCTCGGCGGCCGTGCCCTTGGCCGTGCTGGTGCTCGGCGCCGCGGCCGGTGGCGTGGCCGTCGCCCTCGCGCCGTCCGGGGCCGGCCCCTGGGCGCTGACCGTGGTGGCGGTCGCCTGGGTGTGCCTGGCCGTGGCCGTCCTCGTCGGCCACCGGCTCGTCCGGCGGGCCCGGCACACGGCCGCCGCGCACGGCTCCGAGGCCGGCCGTCTCAAGGCGCAGGCGGCGCAGTTGTCGGCGGAGACCGCGCATCTGGCCAACGTGACGCTGCCCGCCGTGGCCGACCGTCTGCGCGACGGCATGAGCGCGGCCGACGCGCTGGGCGGTGTCGCCCAGCCGTCCGATCCGCAACTGGGCCGGATCGCCTACGTGTTCGCCGAATCCGTCGAGGAGCGCGTGCGGCACGCGGCCGCCCTGGACGGCGAGCGCCGGCAGGCGAGGGACGAGCTGAACGAGGCGTTCGCCGCGCTGGAGCGGGTGACGCGGGAGACCCTGCCCGCCGCCGTCGCGGGGCTGCGCGAGGGCGCGTCCGCCGACACGGTGCTCGCCGAACTGGACCTGCCGCGGCTGCCGATGGTCCGCACCCCGACCGAGTCCTTCGTACGCGAACTCGCCCGCAGCGAGCGGCGCGCCGCCGCGGCGCAGGCCGCCTCCGCCAAGGCGCTCAGCCGCGTCCAGGCCAAGTCCGTCAGCATGCTCGCCGACCTGCGGGAGATGCAGGAACGACACGGCGAGGAGGTCTTCGGCGACCTGCTGAAACTGGACCACAGCACCTCGCAGCTCGGCCTGATGACCGACCGGCTCGCGCTGCTCATGGGCGGCCGTTCCAGCCGCGCCTGGAACAAGCCGATCGTGATGGAGAGCATCCTGCGCGGCGCCGTCGGCCGGATCGCCGCCTACCAGCGGGTGCGCCTGCACTGCTCCACCACCGCCGCGATCTCCGGCTTCGCCGCCGAGGGTGTCATGCACCTCCTCGCCGAGCTGATGGACAACGCGGCGAACTTCTCCCCGCCCATCGACGAGGTGCACGTCTATGTCGAGGACCGCAGCGCCGGACTGGTCGTCACCATCGAGGACAGCGGTCTGAAGATGGCCGACGCGGCCATGCGCCGCGCCGAGGAGGCGGTGTCCGGCCGCATGACCGACCTCGCCTCGCTGCAGGGCACCCGGCTCGGCCTCGCCGTGGTCGGACGGCTCGCGGTGAAGTACGGCATCAGCGTCAACTACCGCCCCTCGTCGCGCGGCGGCACCGGCGTCGTCGTCCTGCTGCCCCCGCAACTGATCGCCCAGCAGCGCGACGCGGTGTCGCGCGGGACCGTCGGCCGCGCCGCCGCCGGGACCGTGCCCACGCCGGGCCCCGTCCCCGCGCCCGCCCCGGCGCGGACACCCGAGCCCGCCCCGGCCCCGGCGCCCGAGCCCCTCGCGCGTCCCGGCGTCCAGGAGCGGCCCGCCGTCCGGCCGGAGCCGCCCGAGCGGGGGCGGCCCGCGCACGCCGCCGGCTCGACGCCGAACGGCCTGCCCGTGCGCGCGCCCGGCCGCACCATGGCCGAGGCGGAGCGGGAGCGCGAGCAGCGCAGGTCGGCGTCCGACGCGGGGCCCGGGGCCGCGTCCGGGCCCGGGTCCGGGACGGCGGACGCGCACCGCCCGGAGCGGCGCCCGGCGCGCGACGCCGGCGCGCGGTTCGGCGCCTTCCACCGCGGGCGCCGGTCCGCGGGCGCCGCCGGGCCGGACGCCCGGTCCGAGTCCGAGCCGCCGTCCGCCCCGTAGCCGCCGCCCCCTTCCCCGTACGGCGCCGAGGGCGCCGGCGCCCGCTTCCCGCCCGAGTTCATGAGATTGGAGGAACGGGCCGGTGACCGGTCAGCCGGGTACCACCGTCCCACCACCCACCATGCAGACCACCGACAACAGCCTCACCTGGCTCCTCCAGAATCTCCTGGAGCGCACCCCCGGCACCCGGCACGCCCTGGCCCTGTCCCGGGACGGCCTGAAGCTCTGCTGGACCGAACACCTGACGCTCGACCAGGCCGACCAGCTGGCGGCGATCTGCTCCGGCATCCAGGCACTGGCCCACGGTGCGTCCGTGGAGTTCGGCGACGGCACCGGCGGCGTCCGGCAGTCCATGACCGAGTTCCACGGCGGCCTGCTGTTCATCGTGGAGGCCGGCGAGGGAGCGCACCTGGCGGTCCTCGCCGAGGAGGACGCCGACCCGGGCGTGGTGGGCCACCAGATGACGGAGCTGGTGGAGCAGATCGGCGAGCACCTGCGCGCCGAGCCCAGGGAGCCCTTCCCCGGGAGTGCCGCGTCGTGATGCGCAAGCCCGTGGACACCGGTGACCCCGACCGGCTCTACACGGTCACGGCCGGCCGGAGCCGCGCCGACGACTCCTTCGACCTGGTCACCCTGATCGTCAGCGAGTGCCGGCCCACGGCGGGCATGCAGTCGGAGCACGCCCGGATCCTGGAGCTGTGCGAGCACCCCACGGCCGTCGTCGAGATCGCCGCGGAGCTGAAACTGCCCATCACGGTGGTGCGCATCCTGCTCGGGGACCTGCTCGACACCGGCCGCATCACCGCCCGCCGGCCGCGCGCGGCGCAGTCCGTCGCCTCGCTTCCCGACTCCGCCCTTCTCAAGGAGGTGCTCCATGGGCTCCGCAACCTCTGAGCTGCCCTCCCGCCGCACGCCACTGGCCGACGCGGCGGAGACCGGACTGAAGATCGTCATCGTGGGCGGTTTCGGTGTCGGCAAGACGACCCTGGTCCGCTCGGTGAGCGAGATCCGGCCGCTGAACACCGAGGAGGTGATGACGCAGGCCGGCGTCGGCCTCGACGAGACCAGCGCGGTCGCGACGAAGACCACCACGACCGTGGCGTTCGACTTCGGCCGGATCAGCCTCAACGAGCGCATGGTGCTGTACCTGTTCGGCGCGCCCGGCCAGGAGCGCTTCTGGTTCCTGTGGGACAGGCTGTTCTCCGGGACGCTGGGCGCCGTGGTGCTCGTGGACACGCGCCGGATGAACGACTCCTGGTATGCGATAGACCGGCTGGAGCACCACAAGACGCCGTTCGTGGTGGCCGTCAACCGGTTCGACGACGACACCCACCGGTACTCCCTGGAGGAGATCCGCCAGGCGCTCGCGCTGTCCGAGAAGGTGCCGATGGTCGACTGCGACGCGCGGGTCCGGCAGTCCGGCAAGGACGTGCTGATCACCCTCGTGGACCACCTGTACGAACTGGCGATGGCTCAGGAGGCGACACCGTGACCGAGCCCTCTTCCGCGCACCAGGCTCCGCCGGGCTGCCCCGTCCACACCGACGCGGTGCGCCTGGCCGGGCTTGAGTACCAGCAGACGCCGGCGCAGATGTACCGGGCGCTGCGCCGTGAGCACGGCCCGGTCGCGCCGGTGCTGCTCGACGGCGACATCCCGGCCTGGCTGGTGCTCGGCTACTCCGAGGTCACGTACGTGACCAGCCACGACGAGCTGTTCGCACGGGACTCCCGGCGCTGGAACCAGTGGGAGAACATCCCGGCGGACTGGCCGCTGCTGCCGTACGTCGGCTACCAGCCGTCGGTGCTGTTCACCGAGGGCGACGAGCACCGGCGGCGGGCCGGGGTGATCACCCAGGCACTGGAGGGCGTCGACCAGTTCGAACTGGCGCGCAACTGCCAGCTGATCGCCGACCGGCTCATCGCCGCCTTCGCGGGCAGCGGTCAGGCCGAGCTGATGTCCGGATACGCGCACGCCCTGCCGATGCGGGCCGTGGTGCAGATGTGCGGGATGCCGACCTCCGGCGAGGACACCCAGCGGCTCGTCGAGGACCTGAGGATCTCGCTCGACGCGGCGGAGGGCGACGACCCGGTGGCGGCGTACGGGCGCGTGGGCGAGCGGCTGCGGCAGCTGGTGAAGGACAAGCGGGAGAACCCGGGCCCGGACGTCACCTCGCGCATGCTGCTGCATCCGGCGGGTCTGACGGACGAGGAGATCGTCCAGGACCTGATCTCGGTGATCGCCGCGGCGCAGCAGCCGACCGCCAACTGGATCTGCAACACGCTGCGGCTGCTGCTGACGGACGAGCGGTTCGCGGTGAACGTGTCGGGCGGCAGGCTCAGCGTGGGCGAGGCGCTCAACGAGGCGCTGTGGCTGGACACGCCGACGCAGAACTTCATCGGGCGCTGGGCCGTCCGGGACACCCAGCTGGGCGGGCGGCAGATCCGGGCGGGCGACTGCCTGGTACTGGGGCTGGCCGCGGCCAACACCGATCCGCAGATCTGGCCCGACGCGCACGTGGGCGCGGAGAACGCCGCGCACCTGTCGTTCAGCAACGGCGAGCACCGCTGCCCCTATCCGGCGCCGCTGCTGGCGGACGTGATGGCGCGGACGGCCGTGGAGACGCTGCTGGAGCGGCTGCCGGACCTGGTGCTGGCGGTCGAGCCGGAGACGCTGACCTGGCGTCCGTCTATCTGGATGCGGGGACTGACCGCGCTGCCGGTGCGGTTCACGCCGGTCGTGCAGTAGGGCCGGTGCCCGGCGACCCGGTAGGGGCGATGCCCGACGAGCCGGGAGGGCGGACGTTCGGTGGCCGGTGGGGGTGGAATCCCGACAACCGGGAGGGCGCGTGCCCGGTGGCCGGTGGGGGTGGAAGCCCGACGAGCCGGGAGGACGTATGCCCGGTGGCCGGTGGGGCGGGCGCCCCGGCTCCCGGTGGCGTGGCGGCGAGGGCGCACGGGCCCCTGGGCGGGGCCCGTTCACCTCGGCGGTGGTGCCGGTCAGGCGGCCGTCACGGGCGTGAACCGCACGGGCAGGCGCTGCGGCCCACGGGTGAAGACGCCTTCCTCGACCGGGTTGAAGCCGTCCGCGAGGCGCATGTCGGGCATGGCGTCGAGCAGTTGGCCGACGCCGATCTCGACCTCCGCCTTGGCGAGCAGCGCGCCGACGCAGAAGTGCCGGCCGAGCGCGAAGGCGAGGTGGTCGGCGGCGGCGGAGAAGGCGGTGGTGGCGGTCAGGTCGTCGCGGAAGATGTCGAAGCGGTCGGGCTCGCGGTAGCGGCTCTCGTCCCGGTTGGCGGCGCCTATCAGGCAGGTGACGGTCACGCCGGCGGGTATGGTGCCGCCGCTGAGCTTCACCTCGGTCGCGGACTGCCGCATGATCATGTGGACGGGCGGGGTGTACCGCAGGGTCTCGGCGAAGGCCCGCGGGATCAGGTCGCGGTCCGCGCGGACGGCCGCGAGCTGGTCGGGGTGGCGGAGCAGGTTCGCGAAGATGCTGGCGATCGCCTTGTCGGTGGTCTCGCCGCCGGCCGCGAGCAGCAGGCTGCAGAACGCCTTGATGTCCTCGTCGCTCATCCGCACACCGTCGACCTCGGCGGTGCACAGCGTCGACAGCAGGTCGTCGCCCAGGCTGTCGCGGCGTTCCCGGATGATCGGCAGCATGTACTCGGCGAACTCGACGCGGGTCCGCTCGCCCGCCGCGGCCACCTCGGGGTCGCCCGAGAGGTTGCCGAGGAAGGCGATGACGGACGTGTACCAGCGGTGGAAGCGTGCGTGGTCCGCCTTGTCGAGGCCCAGCATGTCGGCGATCACGTTGACCGGGAAGCGGGTGGCGTAGTCGTTGACCAGGTCGGCGGAGCCGGAGTCCCGGAAGGCGTCGATCAGTTCGCGCGAGTTGCGCTCGATGACGGGGAGGAACTTCTCCTGGAGGTCGGCGCCGCGGAAGGCGGGGGCGACGAGGGCGCGGCGTACGGCGTGTTCACGGCCGCTGAGCTGGAGGATCGTCCTGCCGTGCACGGGCTCGATCTGCCAGTCGTAGTTGTCGGTGGTGAACTCGCCGTTCCTGTCCTTGAAGACGTGCTCGACGTCCTCGTAGCGCGAGACGATGTAACTCCGCGTCGGTTCGTGCCATATGAGGGGCGCGGCATCGCGCATCAGGCGGTACGCCGAGTAGGGGTCCGCGGCGAATTCGGGCGAGAGGATGTCGGGCACCTGCGCGGTGGGCATGGGGCTCCCTCAAGATCAGTGACTGGCTTATGGCACACGGTGGTTGAACCATGATCAACCGAAGAAGCCCTGTGCGCCAGGGTCGTTGAGGGTATTGCGGAATCGGCAACCGTCCTCGGCCGGACGGTCGTGCCGGGACTCCGCTCGTCAACCGGAACCGTGTGGCGGGGAGTTGGCGGCGGGGCCCAGGTCCTTCGCGAGAGCCGCCGTGAGTGCCCGGAAGATCGCACCTCCGGGTTGTCGTCACCGGCACGCACCGCGAGGTGGCTGCTGTCCCGGCGGCAGCTCGGCGAGGTCCGCGACGCGCACCCCGGAGGGCCGGGCGTCGGCCAGTGGGGACCGTTCGTGCACGACGGCGGTCCGCTGCTCGGTGGTGAGGACGTCCGCCACGAACCGCTCGTCCCGGGTGGCGGGCGGGCCCGGTCAGCTGCGCCAGACCGGTGGAGCCGGCAGGTGGCCGGGCGGTTCGACGGTCAGTGCCCGGCCGTCGGCCCGCCCGGTGAGCCAGCCGAGCAGATCCGCCGCCGGACCCGTCACCCGTGGCCCCGGTCCGGCTCCGGTCTCCCGTGGGATCCGGTCCTCGTCGGCGACCAGTGTCATGGGCGGGGCGCCGGGGTCGTCGCGCAGACGCCGCACGGTCGTCTCCAGCTCGCGGGCGACCAGCAGGGCGGGCCAGCGGTCCGGGCCGTGACCGGTCGCCAGGTCGGTGTGGTGGACCTCGACCTCGCGCAGCATGCTCCCGACGACCCCGCGCACCGGCCGGAGGCCGCCGCCGAGCCAGCGCACCGGCACCTCCCAGGCATCCTCCGGGTGGTCACCGGCCGCGGCGAGGAAACGGTGCAGCGCGGTGTCCATGTCGTCGAGGAGGGCGGCGGCGGGCCGGCCGGCGCCCTCCTCGATCTCCCGCGCCCGCTGGGCTTCGTCGGCGTACTGCGGCAGGTCGGCGCCCCCGCGCGCGGAGGCGAGCAGCCGGCCGCGGGAGTCGGCGCTGCGGGCCAGATGGGTGAGGACGTGGCCACGCGTCCAGCCGGGCAGCAGCGACGGCGCCCGCACCTCCGCGTCCGACAGCACGGCCGCGGTCGCGAGCAACCGGTCGACGGATGTGTGCAGCAGGGGCAGCAGCGAGGCGGGGCTGTCGGCGGGCACGGCTCTCCCATCGGTGACGACGCGTCACCTCCCGTGTTCCCCGGCCGCGGCGCCCGGAACGTCAGGGCTCGCGCACCGCTGCGGAGACGGCGGGGCGCGCGTCCTCGGCGGAGGTCGTGCCCATGCGGGCGAGGGCGGCGGCGCCCACCGGTACGGCGTCCGTGCCGAGCCCCGCCCGGACCAGGCGGACGGGGTGACCGCTGACCGGGGGTTCCTCGGCGAGCCGGGCGAGGACGGCCGGTTCGAGGAGGTGCCAGGCGCGGCTGACGCCGCCGCCGATCACCACCGTGGTGATGTCGACGAGGCCCGCCGTCATGACGACCGCGCGGGCGAGCCCGGCGCCCGCCGCGCGGTACACCGCGAGGGCGTCCTCGTCGCCGTGCGCGGCCGCGTCGGCGACCTCCCGCGCGGTGAGGCGGTGGCCGGTGCGGTCGGCGTACCGCGCGGCGATGGAGCGGCCGGAGGCCAGGGTCTCCAGATGGCCGCGCCCTCCGCAGGTGCACGCCAGGTCGCCGAAGCCGGGGATGTGCCCGATCTCGCCGGCCGCGCCGTGCGGTCCGGCGAACAGCCGGCCGCCCGTCCAGACGGCGCCGCCGACGCCCGTGCCCAGCGCGATGCCGAGCACGTCCCGTTCGCCCCGGACCGCGCCCGCGGACACCTCCCCGCGCAGGAAGGCGTTGACGTCGTTGTCGAGGTACGCCGGTACGCCCAGGGCGTCCGCGACGGCCGCGCCGACCGGGAAGCCCGCCCAGCCGCGGAAGGAGTCGCTGGCCACCAGGATGCGGCCCGCTGCGGAGTCCACCACCCCGGCCGCGCCGACGCCGGCGCCGGCCAGCCGGCCGGGGACGCGGCGCAGCAGCGGCGCCAGCGCGCCGAGCGCGGCGTCGACCATGGCCTGTCCGCCGCGGGCCGCCGGGGTGGTCGTCTCGGCCCGGTCCAGCACGGTGAGGCCGTCGTCGCAGAGCACCACCTGGGTGGTGGTCCCGCCGATGTCCACGCCGGCGAACAGCGTCCGGTCGTGCGCGCTCACGCCTCGCCCTCCGTGCGTCCGGCCGCCAGGGTGGCCAGGCGTTCGGCTCTGCGGCCGCGTTGCACCACCGGGTCGGGCACCGGGACGGCGGCCAGCAGCCGGCGGGTGTAGTCGGTCTCCGGGTGCAGCAGCGTCTCGCCGGTGGGCCCCTGTTCCTCGATCCGCCCGGCCCGCATGACGGCGACCCGGCGGGCGAAGTGCTGGACGACGGCGAGGTCGTGGGAGACGAACAGGCAGGCGAAGCCGAGTTCGTCCTGGAGTTCGCTGATGACCTCCAGCACGGACTCCTGCACGCTCACGTCGAGCGCGCTGGTGGGCTCGTCCGCGACCAGCAGCCGGGGTTCGAGCACCAGGGCGCGGGCCAGGCTGACCCGCTGGCGCTGGCCACCGGACAGTTCGCCGGGGGCGCGGCGGACGACGTCGCGGGGCAGCCGCACCCGGTCGAGCACGGCCCGCACACGGTCGCGCCGGTCCTGCGCGGACAGCTCGCGGCGGTGCACCCGCAGCGGCTCGGCGACGCACTCGCCGACCGTCATCCTGGCGTCGAGCGAGGCGACCGGGTCCTGGAGGACCACGCCTATGCCGGCGCGCAGCGCCCGGCGGGCGCGGGCGCGGGTACGGGCGAGGTCGGCGCCGAACAGGGAGACGGTGCCGGACGTCGGCGGGATCAGGCCGAGCGCGACGCGCGCCGCGGTGGACTTGCCGGAGCCCGACTCGCCCACCAGGCCCAGGGTTTCGCCGGGGCGGACGGTGAGCGAGACGTCGTCGAGAGCGCGCACCGCGCGCTTGCCGCGGCCGAACACGACGGAGATGCCGCGGAGTTCGACGACGGGCGCACCGGCCGTGCTGTCGGAGCCGCCGTCCGGGGCGGGCTCGCGGGCCGGAGCGGGCCGGCCGGCCTCGGCGACCGACAGCCGGGGCACGGCGGCCAGCAGCCGCCGGGTGTAGTCGTGCGCCGGGCGCAGCAGGACGTCCTCGACCGGGCCGGTCTCCACGATCTCGCCGTGGTACATCACGGCGACCCGGTCCGCGAAGTCCGCGACCACACCCATGTTGTGGGTGACGAGCAGGACGCCGGTGCCGGTCTCGGCGGCGAGCCTGCGCAGCAGGTCGAGGATCTCGGCCTGCACGGTGACGTCGAGCGCGGTGGTCGGCTCGTCCGCGATCAGCAGCGCGGGGTCGTTGGCGATCGCCATGGCGATGACCACCCGCTGCCGCTGCCCGCCGGAGAGCTGGAAGGGATAGGCGGCCGCACGCTTCTCCGGCTCGGGGATGCCGACCCTGCGCAGCAGGTCGACGGCCTCGGCGGCGGCGTCCTTGGCGGAGACCTCGCGGTGGTTGCGGATCACCTCGGCGATCTGCTTGCCGATCCGGGTGAGCGGGTCGAGCGCGGTGGCCGGTTCCTGGAACACCATGGAGACGGTCCGGCCGCGCAGCGCGGCGAGCCCGGCCTCGTCGGCGGCGACGATGTCGGTGCCGTCGATCACGGCCCGGCCGGTGACCCGCGCGTTGCCGGCCAGCAGCCCCATCGCGGCCAGCGCGACGGTGGACTTGCCGGAGCCCGACTCGCCGACCAGAGCGAGGGTCTCGCCGGGACGGACGTGCAGGGACACGCCCCGTACGGCGGGCACCTGGGCGGACTCGGTGGTGAAGACGACACCCAGGTCGTCGAGTTCGAGAATCGGCTCGGCCGTCGCGGCGGCACGGGCCTGGGTGGCGGTCATCCGCGTCCCCTCACGTCGAATGCGTCACGGAGCCCGTCTCCGATCGCGTTGAACGCCCACACCACCAGGATGATGGCGAGGCCGGGCGGCACGATGAGCCACCAGTAGCCGGAGTAGGCGGCGGTGAGTCCCGCCGAGAGCATGCCGCCCCAGTCGGTGGCCGGCGGCTGCACGCCGAGGCCCAGGTAGGAGACGTAGGCGACGAGGAGGATGGCGTCGGCGATCTGGAAGGTCGCGGCGACGATGATGGTCGACACGGAGTTGGGCAGGATGTGCCGAAGGATCGCGCGGGCGTGGGTCCCCCCGATGGCCCGCAGGGTCAGCACGTAGTCGCGGTTCTTCAGGGTCAGCGTCTCGGCCCGGATCAGCCGGGACGGCACCAGCCACGACACCAGGCCCAGGATGAGGATCAGGCCGCCGAGGCCGGGCGTGGTGATGGCGGAGACCACCAGCAGGATGAACAGGGCGGGGATGGCGATGCCCGCGTCCACGACCCGCATCATCACCGCGTCGATCCAGCCGCCCGCGTACCCCGCGGCCGCACCCCACAGGGTGCCGATGACGGTGGCCAGGACACCCGCGGCGAGACCGACGATCAGCGACACCTTGCCGCCGTACATGAGCCGGCCCAGTTCGTCGTGGCCGACGGCGTCGGTGCCGAGCCAGTGTGCGCCGCTCGGGGAGAGGTTGACCTGCTGGAGCGCGGTGTGGGTCTGGTCCGTGGAGTACACCAGCGGGCCCACGAAGCAGAACAGGACGAAGAAGGCCACGACGCAGAGTCCGGCGACGGCGAGCCTGTTGCGCAGGAAGCGCCGGACGGCGAGCCGGGCGCCCGAGGTGTCACGGGGGGTGCCGGCCGTGCCGGACGTCTCGGCCGGCTGGACGACGGCGCTCATGACCGGCCTGCCTTCACTCGGGGATCGATGATCCGCTGGACGATGTCGGCGAGCAGTGTGCCGACCACGGTGGCGATGGCGATGACCAGCACGCAGCCCAGCAGCACCGGGTAGTCCGAGGCCTGCGCGGCGGTCCAGAACAGCAGCCCCATGCCGGGGTAGTTGAAGAGCTGCTCCACCACCAGCGCACCGCCGAAGAGCACCGGCACGTAGTAGCCGAGCATGGCGACCACCGGGGTCAGGGAGTTGCGGAAGACGTGCCGCCGCAGGATGGCGCGGGAGCGGGAGCCGCCGGCCCGCGCCGTCCTGACGTAGTCCTCGGAGAGGTTCTCCAGGGTGGCGGCGCGCATGTAGCGGCTGAACACGGCGACCATGGAGGCGGCGCCGGCGACCACCGGCAGCACGAGGGCCTGCGGGTCGGAGAACACCTGGGCGAGCGTGTCCCCCTGCGGCGCCTGGGACGGGAACCACGGCAGCACCTGGCTGAACAGCAGCACCAGGATCAGCCCGAGGAAGTACACGGGCGTGGAGTAGGCGACGAAGCTCAGCGTGGTGATGACGTAGTCCACCGGCTTGTTGCGCCGCACGGCCTGCCACATGCCCAGCGGGATCGCCAGGAGCAGGCCGATGACGGCCGACAGCACGGTGAGGACCAGGGTCTTGGGCAGCCGCTCCCCGATGAGCCGGGCGACCGGCGCGTTCAGCGTGTAGGAGGTGCCGAGGTCGCCGTGCAGGAGCTGGTTCAGGTAGTAGAGGTACTGCACGGGCAGGGGCTTGTCGAGGCCCTGTTCATGGTTGAACCGGGCGATCTGCTGGGCCGTGGCCTGCGGGCCGAGGATGCCGCGGGCGGGCCCCCCGGGCAGGGCGTGCAGCAGACCGAAGACCACGATCGTCACGATGAGGATCACCGCGACGGCCTGGAGGACGCGTCTGATCAGGTACGAGGGAGTACTCATGTGTTTTCCGGTCGCTTCGGCTCAGGTGTGCGCGGGCTCGCCGGACGGGCTCACTTGTTCGTCCACTTCCACATGGCGGGGTGGAAGTTGGCGAGCGAGTCCTGGGCGAACCCGCCCAGGCCGTCCCTGACCACGGAGACCTGGTAGTCGGGCTCCGGCAGCCACACCACCGGCAGGTCCTCGGCCAGCGCGGCGCTGTACTTCTGGACCGCGGCGGTGGAGTCGGAGGTGGTGGTCTCCGTGATCAGCTTGTCCACCGCCGGGTTGGAGTAGCTGCCGAAGTTGGAGCCGCCGCCGGTCTGGAAGAGCGCGTCACCGCTCGGGTACGCCGGGAAGTACCAGCTGCCCGCGGTGCCGAAGAAGGACAGCTGCCACGCGCAGCCCGACTGGCCGGAGGTGCACTGGCCGGCCTGCGAGAGGACGGAGTTGACCGGGGCGGTCTTGATGGTGAACTTGATGCCGGTCTTCGCGAAGGAGGACTGCAGCGCGCTCATCATGTTGTCGGTCACGGTCGAACCGGACTGGGACAGCACCTGCATCTCGAACCTGGTGCCCTTGGCGACGCCCGGGCCGCACTGGTCGCTGCCACCGCCGGCGTCGTCGCACACCATGGTGCCGTTCCGCTCGGTCCAGCCGTGCGAGGTCAGCAGCTGCCTGGCCTTGGCGGTGTCGAACGGGTACGGGTTGTCCTTCTGCTTCGGGGAGACGAAGTCCGAGGCCTGCCCCTGGGGGATCGGGCCGTAGGTGGGGACCGCGGTGCCGTTGAAGACCACCTTGGAGAGGCTGGTCTGGTCGACCGACATCTGGATCGCCTGGCGGGCGTACAACTGCTTGAAGACGGCTCCCATGGCCGGGTTGTGGAAGTTGTAGGGCATGTAGGTGATCGCCCAGCCCGCCCACGGCTTGACCGTGTAGCCCCGCGACTTGAAGGAGGCCTCCTGGCCGAGGTCGGTGGCGTTGATGTAGCCGTAGTCGACCGTGCCGGCCCGCAGCGCGTTCTCCTCGGCGTCGGTCGTGGTGAACGGCAGCAGGTTGACGTTCTTGATGTTGGCCTTGCCGCCGCCGTCGTACTTGGCGTTGGCGGTCAGCTCGACCCTGCCCGCGGTGGAGAAGGACTTGAGGGTGTAGGGACCGCTGACCGTCTTCCAGAGCGGGTCGGTGGCGTAACCGGAGATGTTCTTGGCGGCGTTGTTGAGGTACGTCCAGACCCGCTTGGCGCCGGCGGGGGTGCGGTCCAGGTCGGAGACGGCACCGGAGTCGCCGGCCTTGTCCCAGACGTGCTGCGGCATCACACGGATCATGCTCAACTCGTTGGCGAGCATCCACTGTTGGTTGTACGCCCGGTCGAACGTGATCGTGAGGTGCGTGTCGTCGACGATCTTCAGCGAGGTCCAGTTGTCCGGCGCCTTGCCCGGACTGTAGCTTGCCCAGTCGGCCTTGTTCGCCTTGACCAGGTTGTACCAGAACTCGACGTCGCGCGAGGTGATCGGCTTTCCGTCGCTCCAGTGCCGGTTGCCGAGGGTGATCGTGACGCTCTTGCTGTCCTTGCCGAAGTCCGCGGCGGTGGCGAGGGAGTTGTCCTTGTTCCAGCCGACCTGGCCGGTGGAGCCGTCGTAGGCGATCAGCGGCTCCCAGAGGACCTGGGATATGGAGGAGTTGTTGGTGTTGAGGTGCGCGGCCGTGCCGACCGGGAGGATCCAGTTCGGCGTGAAGTTCGCCGGGAGCGCGTAGTTGATGGTGTCGCTGGAGTTTCCGCCGGACGACGAGGTTCCGCCCCCGGAACAACCGGTGAGCAGGGCGCCGGACGTGAGGGCGGCGCCCGCGACGAGGGCCCAGCGGCGGCCGGTCGCCGTACGAGCAAGAAACATGATTCTCCTCGGATTGAAAAAACCCGTGATGTGTCCCGGCGCAGGCCGGGGCGGGCGCCGGGGGGAGCGGCGCCGCGTGGTGGACAGTCAACGACCCACGCGCCGAACAAACAAACACGAATTAGTAACAACTAAGTTTCTGCGGGCCCGACATAACTCCCCGAAGGCTTCTCAGGGCCCCGAAAGCACAGCCTTTGACCGTATTTGCCGAGCTGTTCGTCGCGGCAATGACACCCGGGAAAAGGTTCCCGTCCGCCCTGTGCGGGCGTACTGTCTGCGTCACACCAACTGTTGCGGAAGTTACTTCGTACATGACTGAAATAAGTGCCCGGAACCGCCAGTCCGCGAAAGGGGCTTCCCCCCTCGCCGTCCGGGTCCTGGAACTCGTGGCCTCGGGCCAGGCGTCGTCGCGCGCGGAACTCGCCGCTCTGCTCGGCGCCGCCCCCTCGACCATCTCCGTCGCCGTGGGGCAACTGGTCGAGCGCGGCCTGATCGCCGAGGAAGGCACCCAGTCGTCCACCGGCGGGCGCCCCCGCAAGGTGCTGCGGCTCGGCGGCACCGACGAGTTCGCCGTCGCTGCCGACCTCGGCGGCCGGCACGCCCGGATCGGCGTGGTGCTGCCCGGCGGTCGGCTGGGCGAGGTCTCCACCGTTCCGTTCGTCATCGCCGACGGCCCCGAGGAGGCGCTGCCCCGGCTCGCCGAAGCCCTGGAGGCGCTGGCCGAGGAGCGCGGACGCCACCGGCTGCGTGCCGTCGGCCTGTCCCTGCCGGGTCCCGTCGACATCGAGTCGGGAGCCGTCGTACTGCCGTCGCGGATGCCCGGGTGGAACCGCTTCCCGGTCGCCGCCTGGCTGGAGGACCGTTTCGGCGTGCCGAGCGCGGTCGACAACGACGCCAACTGCATGGCGATGGGCGAGCACACGGTGCGGCCCGCCGAACACCGGCAGTCGATCATGGTGAAGATGGGCTCGGCGATCGGCGCCGGCGTCATCGTCGACGGCCGCCTCTACCGGGGCGCGACCGGCGCCGCCGGCGACATCACCCACATCCGGATCGACGGCGCCGCCGACATCCCCTGCTCCTGCGGCAAGACCGGCTGCCTGGAGACCGTGGCCTCCGGTGCCGCCCTGGTGCGCATCCTGCGGGAACGCGGCGCCGACGTCGGCAGCATCGAGGACGTCGTACGCCTCGCGGTCGACGCCGACCCCGAGGCCACCGGCGCGGTCCGCCGGGCCGGGGAGCACCTCGGGCAGGTCCTCGCCGCCAACGTCAACTTCTTCAACCCGGACGCCGTCTACCTCGGCGGCATCCTCTCCACCCTCGAACCGTTCGTCGCCGCGGTCCGCAGCCAGCTGTACGAGAGCTGCCACCCGCTGGTCACCGAGCACCTCACCATCGAGCGGGCCCGCCTGGGCGCGGACGCCGGAGTCGTCGGCGCCGGACAGTTCGCCCTGCAACAGGGCATGGCCCACGCCGTACGCGACTTCGGCGGCACCGGGTCCGGTGCCGCACGCCCAGGCCGCCCGCCCCGCACCCGCTGACGCACCCCACCCCTACGAGGAGCCATGTCGGAATCCCGAACCGCCGCCGCCCGCCCGGTCATCGCCATCGCCGGGCTCGGCATCGAGTCGTCCACGTTCTCCCCGGCCCGCACCGAGGCCCCCGCCTTCCATCCCTCGCGGGGCGCCGAGGTGCTCGGCCGTTACCCCTTCCTCGCCCCCGGCGAGGAGCTGCGCGAGGCCGCCGACTGGCACGGTGCCCTGGTGGGCAAGTCGCTGCCGGGCGGCATGGTCACCGCCGCCGCCTGGTCCGCGCTCACCGACGAACTCGTCGGCCGGCTCGCCGCCCTGCCCCGGCTCGACGGCCTCTGGTACGACATCCACGGCGCGATGAGCGTGGAGGGCGTCGAGGATCCCGAGGCCGTCCTGCTGGAACGCATCCGCGCGACCGTCGGCCCCGACGTGATCGTCTCCACCTCGATGGACCTGCACGGCAACGTCTCCCGTGAACTCGCCCACCGCAGCGACCTCATCACCTGCTACCGGATGGCCCCGCACGAGGACCACCTGGAGACCAAGGAGCGCGCGGTGCGCAACCTGGTCGACCTGCTCGCCGCAGGCGGCCCCCGCCCGGTGAAGGCGTGGGTGCCGGTCCCGGTGCTGCTGGCCGGAGAACAGACCTCCACCCGCATCGAGCCCGCCAGGAGCGTGTACGCGGCGGTCGACGAGGTCGAGGCCATGGACGGGGTCACCGACGCGGCGATATGGGTCGGCTACGCCTGGGCCGACGCTCCCCGCAACCGCGCGGCCGTCGTGGTGACCGGCCCCGACCGGGAGGCGGTGTCGGCCGGTGCCGAACGCCTCGCCCGGGGCTTCTGGGAGGCCCGCCACGACTTCGACTTCGTCGCCCCGACCGGGACCTTCGACGGCCTCCTCGACGAGGCCCTGCGCTCGGACCACCGGCCGTACTTCATCAGCGACACCGGCGACAACCCCACCGCGGGCGGCGCCGGTGACGTCACCTGGGGCCTGACCCGGCTGCTGGAGCGCCCGGAGTTCCAGAAGGACGACGGACCGACCGTCCTGTACGCCTCGGTGCCCGGCCCCGCCGCCGTCGACACCGCCGTCGCCACCGGCGTGGGCGCCACCGTCACCGTCACCGCCGGGGCCGAGGTGGACGACCGGCACGCCGGTCCCGTCACCCTCACCGGAGTGGTGCACGCCATCCGGCACGGCGACCGCGACGCCGAGACCGAGGTCGTGATCCGCGTCGGCAGCGTGTACGCGATCCTCACCCGGCTGCGCAAGCCGTACCACCACGAACACGACTTCACCGACCTCGACCTCGACCCGCGCTCCGCCGACGTCGTCATCGTGAAGATCGGCTACCTGGAGCCGGAGCTGTTCGACATGGCCGCGGCGTGGAAGATGGCCCTCACCCCGGGAGGCGTCGACCAGGACCTGGTACGGCTCGGCCACCACCGCATCCGCCGGCCCATGTTCCCCTTCGACCGCGACATGGCCGACCCGGACCTGACGGCCCGGATCATTCCGGCCTCCGACCGGCCGCTCACCGGGGACGACGAGTGACGGGCCGCGCAGCCGCCCCCCACCATGCCCGGTCCGGTCCGCCGCCCGGCACCGGTACGCCGCGCGTCGCCCTGGAGATCGCCGTCACCTCCCCGGCCGGCGCCCGCACCGCCCGCGACCACGGAGCGGACCGGGTCGAACTGTGCACCGGACTGGAACTGGGCGGCCTGACCCCGTCGGCGGCCGCGGTGGAGTCGGTCGCGGCCGCCGGGGTGCCGACGCACGCCCTGGTGCGGTGCCGGCCCGGCGACTTCGCGTACGACGCCGAGGAGATCGCCCTGATGGTCGCCGAGGTGCGCTCGGTCGTCGCGTCCGGCGCCGCCGGCGTGGTCGTCGGCGCGCTGACCGCCGAGGGCGCCCTGGACACCGAGGCCGTCACCCGGCTGGCCGATGCCGCCCGTGACGCCGCACGGAGCCGGGGACGCTCGGTGGAGATCACCCTGCACCGTGCGATCGACCAGTCCGCGGACCCGGTCGCCGTCGCGGCCGCGCTCCCCGCGCTCGGGATCACCCGGGTGCTCAGCTCCGGCGGCGCGGCCACCGCGCCGGCGGGGCTGGCCACCCTCGCCGACATGGTCGCCGCCGCTCCCGGTGTGCAGGTGATGGCGGGCGGCGGTGTGCGCACCGCCGACATCCCCGCCCTGGTGGCCGCGGGGGTGGCCGCCGTGCACCTGTCCGCCAAGACCAGGGCCCGGCCCCGGCGCGGCGGCGCCTGGACACCCCTCGGGGTCTCGGGCGCCTCCGCCGCCGACGACACCCACTTCGTCACCGACGCGGAGGTGGTGGCCGAGGCCCGGCGGGCGCTGGACACCGCGGACGGGCACCCGGCGGCGTCCGGCGGGAGCGGCCAACCGGCGCTTCGCTGACGGAAGTTCACTGCTCGGTGGGGGGGCGTGCGTGTCGAGCGGACGCTCCCGGTCACGGGTTCCCCGCTGTCATCGGCTGGGTGTCCGTTCGGCGTGGCCGACGGCGGCTCAGCCGTCCGTTCCGGTCGGTTGCTGCCCGGTGGGGGCGCGGTTCGGGCACCGTGGCGAGGAGCCGCCGTGTCTCGTCGTGACGGGGCCCGATCAGGGCCTCCGCCGTGGTCCCTCCCCTGAGTCGCTCCGCCCTCACCGTTCGGTGATCTCGGCGAGCCATGCCGTGTCCTCCGGGCCCGCCTCCTCGCGGCCGGGCAGCCACCGGATCTCGCCGCTGCCCAGGGCGACCGTGGCCCGTGGCCGCATCGGTCCCTGCCCGCCGCGCGCGAGCAGGACCAGTTCCCAGACCGTCGCCGTCATGGCGGGGAGCCGGGCGGCGCAGTCGGTGGCGACCCGCCGCGGGTTCCGGGTCCGGCCCAGGGACAGGTGCGGGGTGAACTCCGCGGCCGGACCCCGGCAGCGCGGGAACCGCTGCCGCAGTGCGCGGTGCAGGTCCGCCCACGGTGCCGCGCCCGCCGCTGCCGGGTCGAGCCACACTGTGGAGTACGCCCGGTGCCGGAAGGCGCGCACCCCCGCCAGCCGCGCGGTGAAGACCGGCACCTCGGCCGCCGCCGCGGCGAGCAGCGGGGCGGCCCGCTCGAAGCCGGTCTCCGGGACGAAGCCGAAGAGCACGTTGACGTGCGGCGGCCAGCGGTGGATCTGCGGATCGTGTTCCCGGCGGACGTCCTGGAGCGGCGGCCACAGCTGGGCGGGCGGGATCCACGCCACCGCCGTGCGGGCCGTCGGGGACACGTCGAGGACGCCGACGGGCGCGGCCCGCGCCCGGCCCCCGCCCGCCTCGCCGTCCGTACGCATCACGCCTCCTCGCCCGCGAGCACCCCCTGCTCCAGGGTGCCGCCCGCCATGCTCCCGGCGCAGGTCGTCGCGGGGCGCCGCTCGGGGGACCCGGGGCGGCGAAGGGCCTCGGTGAGGCGGGCGGCCGCCTCGACGACGGTCCGCGAGAGGTGGGCGCCGGGGTGGCGGGTGAGGCGCCGGACCGGGCCGGAGACCGAGACGGCGGCCACCACCTGGCCGGACGGGCCGCGCACGGGTGCGGAGACGGAGGCCACGTCGGGCTCGCGGTCGCCGACGGACTGGGCCCAGCCGCGACGCCGTACGCCGCTGAGGGTGGTGGCGGTGAAGCGGGCCCCCCGGAGGCCGCGGTAGAGGCGCTCGGGCTCCTCCCAGGCGAGCAGGACCTGGGCGGCGGAGCCGGTCCGCATGGGCAGGGCGACCCCGACGGGAACGGTGTCGCGCAAGCCGGCGAGACGCTCGACGGCGGCCACGCAGATGCGCTCGTCACCCTGCCTGCGGTAGAGCTGGGCGCTCTCGCCGGTGGCGTCGCGCAGCCGGGCGAGGACCGGGCCCGCGGCGGTCAGCAGGTGGTCCTCGCCTGCGGCGGCCGACAGTTCCGAGAGCCGGGGGCCGAGGGTGAACCGGCCCGCCGCGTCCCGGGTGACCAGGCGGAGGCGTTCGAGCGCGACCGCGAGCCGGTGGACGGTGGGGCGCGTCAGTCCGGTGGTCGTGACCAGTCCGGCCAGCGTGGCGGGTCCGGCCTCCAAGGCACCGAGGATCAGGGCGACTCTGTCGAGCACGCCTACGCCGCTCGTCTTCTCCATGAATGGGTACTCCAGTCTCGGATCCGCGAGCGCGGCGGGGTCGCGCTCACGGGGGCTCCCGGGTGAGGAGCGGTGAGGTCAGCGGGGGCAGGCCGGAAGGATCGGCCGATCGCCTGCGCCGGACACGAGACGGGTACACAGAGGGGCCGGGGCGGGAAGCGCCCGGGCGTCGGACAGCACAGAGAGCACCGTGTCTCCTCATCTTTCCCGCGCCGCGTTGGCGACAGGCCGGAGTTGGCACTGATCCCGCTCGGTGGCGCGCGTGTCGCACGCCGACTCGACCGGGAAGTTGCCGGGGCTTCGTAGGGCCGGTCCCTCCACCCCTCTGGATGATTCGCGAGCAACTTTACAAGACGCCCCGGCTCGCCGGTCCGGGGGAGTCCTCGGCGCCCGCGCCCCGGGCCTGGTATTCGGCCAGGTCCGATCGGGTTCGTGCCAATCGACCGGCAACCCGTCTGCCGGACCACCGGGGCCCGGGTACACAAGGAGGCCGGGGCGGCCCGCTGCCGCCCCGTGGCGTGCGGGCCGGTGGTGGGGGAGGGCTGGACTGGTGCTGACCGGCGAGGTGTTGGTGCCGCTCGCGGTGGGGCGGTCCGAGGGCGGCGTCGCGCGGACGGGCCGGTGAGCCCCCGCACCCGCAAGGGGCGGGCGCCGGCCGGGCGGGTGGTGCGGCGGCGCGCCCGCCGGTCCGGAAGGCGGCGGCAGCGTGCGGACGACCGGCCGATCGGCCTCCTCGCCGCCGCGGTGCTCACCGTCGCCCTGGTGGTGGCCGTCGTCCACTGGCTGTCGGCCCACTGGTGGGTCCTGGTCCTCGTCGGCCTGCTCGCGGTGCTGGGCCTCGGCGCCCGGCTCCAGCTGAAGCGGCGGAGCGCGCGGTGGGAAGCGGTCCGGGCCCGGGGCCTGCGTTACGGGCTGGCCCGGCTGGACGCGCTGCACCACTCCCGGTTCGAGGAAGCGGTGCGCGACCTGATGCGGCGCGACGGCTGTCCGGACGCGGCCCGCGTCGGCGGTGGCGGGGACCTCGGTGCCGATGTGAAGGCCACCGACCCCTACGGGCGGCGCTGGGTGATCCAGTGCAAGCACCGCCGTGCCGGCCTGGCCGGGTCCGCCGTGGGCACACCGGACCTTCAGGTCCTCAATGGCACCGCCCGCCCGGTCCACGGCGCCGACGTCGCCGTGATCGTGACGAACGGCCGGGTCACCGCACCGGCCGTCGCGTTCGCCCGGCAGCAGCGCCTCCACGTGGTCGACCGCCACACCCTCGGGGCGTGGGCCGCCGGCTCGCGCCCCTTGTGGGAACTCCTCCGGGCGCTCCCGCCGCCCCGCAGGCCGACCGCCCGCTCCTGAGCGGAGCGCCCACGGCCGTGATCGCGAAGCGAAGGTAAGGTGACGCAAAAGGGGAGGGCATGTGGTCGAGACCGGGGTGGCTCGCACGGGGCGGAGAGACACCGACAGACGGTGCGGGTCTGTTGGTTGACGCGGTGAAGGGCAGGACACGCGCCCCCTTCGGTGGTCGAGGGGCCGCGCGGTCGCGGGCCGCGCGCCATGTGGTCCTCGCGACGCTTCTGGTCCTGGCGGGCACCGCTTGCGGTGGGCACGCGACCGCGGGCACGGCGGGCTCCGCCGGCGTGGGCGACGCGCTCTTCCCGGCACTGGGCAACGGCGGTTACGACGTCACCCACTACGACCTGGACCTCGACTACGTCCCCGAGACCAACCGCCTGAAGGGCTCGGCCGTGATCACCGCGCGCGCCACCAAGGGCCTGTCCCGCTTCGATCTCGACTTCGACGGGATGAAGGTGCGCGGCGCCACGGTCGACGGCGCGTCGGCCCATGTCGCGCGCGACGGGGCCGAGTTGACGCTGACGCCGGACGAGCCGATCGAGAAGGGGCGGACCTTCCGCACCGCGATCGAGTACGAAGGCGTGCCCCGCACCGTCGAGGACGACGAGGGGGCGGTGGAGGGCTGGGTGGAGACCGACGACGGCGCAACGGCCCTCGGCGAGCCGACCGGGTCCACGACCTGGTTCCCGGGCAACCACCACCCGTCCGACAAGGCCACCTACGATATCACGGTCGCCGTGCCACGGGACGCCGACGGCGACCCGTACGACGTGGTGGCCAACGGGGAGTTGGTGGCCGAGGAGGACCGGGGGGACCGGGTCGTACGCCACTGGCGTACCGAGGAGCCCATGGCGAGCTACCTCGCGACCGTCGCCGTCGGCACCTTCGACATCACCAGGACCCGGACGCCCGACGGGCTGCCCGTCTACCTCGCCGTGGACCCCGACGAAGCCCGAGCCGCAGAGCGGATCGAGGAGTTGGTGCCGGAGGTCGTCGACTGGGCGAGCGAACGCTTCGGGCCGTACCCGTTCTCCTCCACGGGCGCCGTCGTCGACCACCTCCCCGGCCTCGGCTACGCCCTGGAGACCCAGACGAAGCCGTACTTCGACTCCGCTCCCGACGAGACGCTGGTGGTGCACGAGCTGGCCCACCAGTGGTTCGGCGACTCCGTCACCCCGCGCGAGTGGAAGGACATGTGGCTCAACGAGGGGTTCGCCACCTACGCGGAATGGCTCTGGCAGGAGGACCGGGGCGGCAGGACGGCCGGGCAGACCTTCGCCTCCTTCTACGACGGCACGCACCCCGAAAGCGAGGGCATCTGGGACTTCCCGCCGGCGAGTCCCCCCGGCGCGAGCGAGGTGTCCGCACCGCCCGTGTACGGCCGGGGCGCCATGACGCTGCACAAGGTGCGCGAGGCGGTGGGCGACGCGGCGTTCTTCTCCATCCTGCGGACCTGGACCGAGCGGCACCGCCACGGGAACGCGGACACCGCCCAGTTCATCGCCCTGTGCGAGAAGATCTCCGGGAAGGACCTGACCGCCCTCTTCACCACCTGGCTCCGGGAAGAGGGCAGGCCGGACGAGAGCTGACCGGTCCTCAGTCCTCGCTGGACGAGGCCGGGAGTTTGGACTGGATGAGGTCCATGACGCTGGAGTCGGTGAGGGTGGTGACGTCGCCGAGCTGGCGGTTTTCGGCGACGTCGCGCAGGAGGCGGCGCATGATCTTGCCGGAGCGGGTCTTGGGGAGTTCAGCGACGGGCAGGATGCGCTTGGGTTTGGCGATGGGGCCGAGGGTGGCGCCGACGTGGTCGCGGAGGGTGCCGGTCAGTTCGGTGGTTTCGGAGGCGGTGCCGCGCAGGATGACGAAGGCGACGATGGCCTGGCCGGTGGTTTCGTCGGCGGCGCCGACGACGGCGGCTTCGGCGACGGCGGGGTGGGAGACCAGCGCGGATTCGACTTCGGTGGTGGAGATGTTGTGTCCGGAGACGAGCATCACGTCGTCGACGCGGCCGAGGAGCCAGATGTCGCCGTCCTCGTCCTTCTTCGCGCCGTCGCCGGCGAAGTACTTGCCTTCGAAGCGGGACCAGTAGGTGTCCTTGAACCGCTGGTCGTCGCCCCAGATGGTGCGGAGCATGGAGGGCCAGGGTTCGGTGAGGACGAGGTAGCCGCCGCCGCCGTCGGGGACTTCGTTGGCTTCGTCGTCGACGACGGTGGCGCTGATGCCGGGCAGCGGGCGCTGGGCGGAGCCGGGCTTGGCCTCGGTGACTCCGGGCAGGGGGGAGATCATCATGGCGCCGGTCTCGGTCTGCCACCAGGTGTCCACGACGGGGGTGCGGTCGTGGCCGATGTGCTTGCGGTACCAGACCCAGGCCTCGGGGTTGATCGGCTCGCCGACCGAGCCCAGGACGCGCAGGCTGCTGAGGTCGAACCGGGCGGGGATGTCGTCGCCCCACTTCATGAAGGTGCGGATCGCGGTGGGCGCGGTGTAGAGGATGGACACCTTGTACTTCTGGACGATCTCCCAGAAGCGGCCCTGGTGCGGGGTGTCCGGGGTGCCCTCGTACATGACCTGGGTGGCGCCGTTGGCGAGGGGCCCGTAGACGATGTAGGAGTGGCCGGTGACCCAGCCGACGTCGGCGGTGCACCAGTAGACGTCCGTCTCCGCCTTGAGGTCGAACACCGCCCAGTGGGTGTAGGCGACCTGGGTGAGATAGCCACCGGAGGTGTGCAGGATGCCCTTGGGCCTGCCCGTCGTACCCGAGGTGTACAGGATGAACAGCGGATGCTCGGCCTCGAACGCCTGCGGCGTGTGCTGCGCGGACTGGCGGCCAACCAGGTCGTGCCACCACACGTCCCGCGCCTCGTCCCAGGCGACGTCCTGACCGGTACGGCGCACCACCAGGACATGCTCGACGTTGCCGGCCTTCGCGACCGCCTCGTCCACCGCGGGCTTGAGCGCGGAGGGCTTGCCGCGCCGGTAGCCGCCGTCGGCGGTGATGACGACCTTGGCGTCCGCGTCCTGGATGCGGGTGGCGAGCGCGTCGGCGGAGAAGCCGCCGAAGACGACCGAGTGGGCGGCGCCGATACGCGCCGAGGCCAGCATCGCGATCGCGGTCTCGGGGATCATCGGCATGTAGATGGCGACCCGGTCGCCCTCGCGGACACCGAGTTCGAGCAGGGCGTTGGCCGCGCGGGACACCTCGTCCTTCAGCTCGGCATAGGTGATGGCGCGGCTGTCACCGGGCTCGCCCTCGAAGTGGATGGCGACACGGTCACCGTGCCCGGCCTCCACATGCCGGTCCACACAGTTGTAGGCGACGTTCAGCGCGCCGTCCTTGAACCACTTCGCGAACGGGGGGTTCGACCAGTCCAGCGTCTCGGTCGGCTCCTTGGCCCAGGTCAGCCGGCCGGCCTGCGCGGCCCAGAACCCGAGCCTGTCAGCCCTGGCCTGCTCATACGCCTCCGCCGTGACATTGGCATGGGCTGCCAGGTCGGCGGGAGGCGCGAACCTGCGCTCCTCCTTCAGCAGGTTGGCCAGGCTCATCTCACTCATGGGGACTCCGTCGTCGTCGGTCGGTCGTGCGGTGGTGGCGGACTCAGCCCGCGAGCGGCCAGGTGGGCAGGGACTTGTCCTTCCAGGTGGCGTTGGCCACGCCGGCGAACGAGCCGTACCAGGCCAGTACCGCGGTGAGCAGCCCCGCCCAGCCGCCCGCGTGCGAGACGCCCGTGCTCTGCCCCAGCTCCCCGGCGGCGAGCAGGACGAAGGTCAGCGACAGCACCGTGAACACGGCGAGCAGGACACCGTTGATCCGGGTCGCGACGACGGTCATGTAGAGGGTGAAGACGGCCCAGGCCAGCAGGAACAGGCCGGTGGCCTGGTGGGCGTGGGCCGCCGGCAGCTTCGGAACGACGAACCGCACGTAGGCCGCGAAGGAGAGCCAGAAACTGCCGTAGGAGGTGAAGGCCACGGCACCGAAGGTGTTGTTCCTGCGGAACTCCCACATCCCGGCGAGCACTTGCGCGATCCCGCCGTAGCAGAGGGCGAGCGGCAGCACCACGGCCTCCAGGGCGCCGTCCTCGATCAGGCCGGCGTTGAAGACGGAGAGCACGAAGGTGGTGAGGGCGAAGGCCGCCAGGCCCAGGGGGCCGGGGTCGGCGATCTGCGGCCGCGGAACCGCGGGGCTCGCCGGGGTCCGCTCGTCGGTGCCGGGCGTCTGGGTGTCGGTCATGGTGCGGTCCTTGGGTCGAAGGAGGCTCAAACGCGGGTCCGGAGCGAGGCGGTGCGGGCGTGGACTCGACGGCACGCGGGCGTGCGGGCCGGGCCGCGGGGGTCGGTCCGCGGCGCGAGGGCGCGGACGGACGGGGCGGGCCCGGCTGCCGTGCCCGGTCGGGGAGCGCGGCCGGCCGTCCCTTGCCGGTGCCTTTCCCTGGTCGGTTACTGTGCGGCACACCCGCCCCGCCGGGGAGCCTTCGTACGTGACTTGTCGATCAGTGGTGGCCGTCGAGCGACGAACGGACGGCGCCGGGAGACGAACGGTCGCCGGCCGAGGCCGAGCGGTCGGCCGGGCCCGCCGCCAGCACCTCCGGCAGGTGCAGCCGGGCCAGCATCACGGAGGCCGCCGCGGGCACCCTGCCGGGCGTGAGCAGGGAGACGCCGACCATGGTCAGGAACGCCGCCGGAACGCTCCAGGCGGCGGGCTCGGCGAGCAGGGCCCCCGCCCAGCCGGGTCCGCCGGCCCCCAGCAGCGTGAGGGTGAGGGCCGCCGCGGACAGCCCGCCGCCGACCAGCATCCCGGCGACGGCTCCGGCCGCGGTCAGCCGCCGCCACCAGATGCCCAGCACCAGCAGCGGACAGAACGTCGAGGCGGCCACCGAGAAGATCAGGCCCACTTCGTGGGCGACGGACATGCCGTTGCCCGACAGCAGCAGCGCGATGGCACAGGGCACCAGGACGGCCGGCGCGGCGGCCCGGCGGAATCCCCGTACGTCCCCGCCGAACAGGTCCTGCGACAGCACCGCGGTCACGGACAGGGCCAGCCCGGAACAGGTCGACAGGAACGCGGCGAAGGCGCCCGCGACGACCAGCGCCGCCAGCAGCCGGCCGGTGGTGCCCGGCACCAGGAGGGCGGGCAGCCGCAGCACCTCGGTGTCCGCCCGGCCCGCCGCGGCCAGGTCCGGCGCGTAGAGCCGGCCGAGCCCGCCGTACACCTCGGGCAGCAGGTAGAAGACGCTCAGCAGGCACAGGACGCCCACCGTCGTACGGCGGGCCGCGCGGCCGTCGGGGTTGGTGTAGAAGCGGGCGGTGACGTGCGGCAGCCCCATCGTCCCGAGAAAGGTGGCCACCATCAGCGAGTAGACGCCGTAGAGCCCCTGGCCGCCGCCGTGCCCGGTCGCCGGGTGCGCCGCGGGCAGGGGCGCCGGGCTGCCGGCCGGATGCCAGGCTCCGCGCCAGACGAGCAGCAGGACCAGGGCCGGAACGGCGAGCGCGGTCAGTTTCAGCCAGTACTGGACGGACTGGACGAGGGTGACGCTGCGCATGCCCCCGGTGATCACGCTCACCAGCACCACCGCGGTCACCAGCACGGTGCCCGACCAGGCGGGCGCGCCGAGGGCCGTGTGCAGCGCGAGCCCCGCGCCCACCAGCTGGGGCACCTGGTAGAGCAGCCCGATGAGGACGACGAACACGGTGGCCGTCCGGCGCACCGCCATCGAGCCGAGGCGCGCCTCGGCGAAGTCGGAGACGGTGTAGGCCCCCGAGCGGCGCAGGGGCGCGGCCACCAACACCAGCAGCACCAGATAGCCGGCCGTGTATCCGATGCCGTACCAGAGCATCGTGCTTCCGTACGTCGCCAGCAGCCCGGCGATGCCCAGGTACGAGGCGGCCGACAGGTACTCGCCGCTCACGGCGGCGGCGTTGCGCAGCGGCGAGACGGTGCGCGAGGCGACGTAGAAGTCCGGGGTGGACCGGGAGCGCAGGCCGTAGCCGCCCATGCCCACCGTCACGGCGACGACGAGCAGGACGGCGATCAGGTTCGCCGGCGCGTTCACCGGTGCGCGCTCACGAGCGGCGGACGTGTTCGTCGAAGTCGTGTTCGTTGCGCTCGGCCCGGCGGACGTAGCAGATCCCGGCCGCCACCAGCAGCGCGTAGACGGGCGGTCCCAGGACCAGCCAGGGCAGCCCGGCGCCCCACGGCCGCGCCCAGTGCGGCACCGGGACGTGCCCGAGCAGCAGCGGCAGGGCGGCCAGCGGCAGGCAGACCGCGGCGCAGACCAGCAGGCCCAGCCGGAGCTGGGTGCGCATCAGCGCCTTCATGTACACCTCGCCGAGCGGGGTCTGTTCGTGCACGTCGCGCACCGCGGCGTCCCGTCGGCCGGGCCGGGCGGCACGGGTGCGGGGGTGGGTGACGCTCACGCGCCGGGACGGGTCACCCATGGGCGGCCCGTCCGCCGCGCGGGAGGCCGGCCGCGGGCAGCATCAGTTCGCGCAGGCGACGGCTGCTGCGGCGGCTGACCGGGAGCACGGTCCCGGCCACCCGTACCGACAACCGTCCCGAGTCGGCGAGCAGTTCCTCGATGTGGCCGGTGGCGACGAGGTGGCGGCGGTGCACCCGCACGAACCCCGCGTCCTGCCACTGCTCCTCCAGGCTGGACAGCGGCGCCCGCAGCAGGCAGCTGCCGGAGGCGAGGTGCAGGCGCACGTAGTCGCCGCACGCTTCCACGTGCCGTACCTCCGAGCGCTGCACGAAGCGTGTCACCCCGGAGATCTCCACGGGGATCGTCTCGTCGTCGGCGGGCGGCTCCGCGGGCGGCCCGGGCGCGGCTGGGGGCGCGGGGGCCGGTTCCGCGGCGGCGGGAGCCTGTGCCCGCCGCTCGGCGATCCGCCGGACGGTCTCCGCGAGCCGTTCGGCGCGGACGGGTTTGAGCAGGTAGTCGAGGGCGCGCACCTCGAAGGCGGGCACCGCGAAGTCGTCGTACGCGGTGACGAACACGACCGGCGGCGGCTCGGCGAAGCGGGACAGCACCCGGGCCACCTCCAGCCCGTCCAGACCGGGCATGCGGATGTCGAGGAAGACCGCGTCCACGGGGTGCCGGTGGGCCAGTGCGCGGTCCAGGGCGAGCAGGGCCGAAGGCCCGTCCGCGGTGCACTCGACGGGGCCGACGCCCTGGTGGAGTCCGAGCAGGTAGACCAGCTCGTCGCGGGCGTGTGGCTCGTCGTCGACCACCAGGATGCGCAGCATGCGCACATATGAGCAGCGCTCAAATAGCTGGTCAATCTCTTCAGGGGTGTGGGATTGGCCACACGCGGGAGGAGAATTCCGGTCAGCGTCCTGCCGACCGGCGGGCCGCTCGGCAGGACGGCCGGGCGGGGTGGTCCCGCTCAGCCGTGCGCTTCGCGCGGCCAGGACGGCTGCCCTCCCTCCGCGGCCGGCGGAGCCGTCACCCCCGCACGGTACTTGGGCACCCGCAACCGCACTTTGGTGCCCGCGCCGGGCGCGGTCTCGACCACCAGCCCGTAGGCGTCGCCGTACACCCGCCGCAGCCTGGCGTCGACATTGCACAGGCCCACCCCGCCCGAGCCGCCCCCGCCCGGACCGGCGCCGCCCGGCGCGGCCGTGCCGCCCGAGACCAGGATGCGGCGCAGCTTCTCGGGGTCCATGCCGGCCCCGTCGTCCTCGACCGTGATGTGCGCCTCGGCGCCGACGTCCCACGCGAGGACCGTGATCCGCCCCGGCCCGGTGCTGCCCTCGAAACCGTGCCGCACCGCGTTCTCGACCAGCGGCTGTACGCACAGGAACGGCACGGCCACCGGCAGCACCTCCACGGCCGCTTGGACGTCGATGCGCAACCGGTCGCCGAACCGCGCCTGCTCCAGCACCAGGTACTGGCCGATCGAGCGGAACTCCTCGGCCAGCGTGGTGAATTCACCGTGCCGCCGGAACGAGTAGCGGGTGAAGTCGGCGAAGTCCAGCAGCAGTTCACGGGCCCGCTGCGGATCGGTGCGCACCAGCGAGGCGATCGCGGTCAGCGCGTTGCACGAGAAGTGCGGCGAGATCTGCGCGCGCAGCGCCCGCAGTTCCGCCTCCACCAGCCGGGTGCGGGAACGGTGCATCTCCGCGAGTTCCAGCTGACCGGAGGTCCAGCGCGCCACCTCGCCGGCGGCGCGGACCAGGCCGGCCGACACGCCCGGGGCGTAGGCCAGCAGCGCGCCCTCGACCCGGTCCTCCACCACCAGCGGCGCGACGACGGCCTCGCGCAGCTCACAGCGCAGCTCGCCGCACCACACCCGGTCCGCCTTCAGCACCGCGCTGCCGCCGCCGGCCAGCACCTCCCGCGCCAGCTCCGCCGCGCCCGCGCCATGGTGCTTGCCGCCGCCGTCCCAGGCCAGCAGCCGCTCGGTGTCGGTGAGGGCGAGCCCCGGGACGCCCAGCAACTCGCGCAGATGCCGGGCGGCCGCACCCGCCGACGTCTCGGTCAGCCCACCGCGCAGGGCCGGCGCCGCGAGGGACGCGCGGTGCAGCGCCTCGAAGGCCGCCTGCCCGGCGCGCCCGTCGAAGCCGGCGTGCCGACGCAGCCGGCCGGGGCGCCGGAATATGTCTGCCATGCCGGCCAAGGTAGCCCTCTCGTGCCGGGCGAGGCAGCCGCCCCGTGCCGGGGACGCTCGCGGGGGTGCGGCGGCGGCCGGGGCCCGGGGCCGCCACGCCCGGCGGCCGAAGGCGTGGCGCTCCCGCTCGTGTCAGCGGGCGAACCTGGCGATGGCGGCCGGCGTGACGGGGGTGAAGAAGTTGACGAGGTTGCCGTCGGGGTCCCGCAGCAGCAGGGAGCGGTTGCCCCAGGGCATGGTGGTGGGCTCCTGGACGAAGTCCGGCACGAGATCGGCCAGGTCCCGGTGCACGCGGTCCACGTCGTCGACCATGAACTCGATGATCACGCTGTGGTTGTCCGCGGGACGGGCGGCGCCGGGCGCGAACAGGGGCACGGTCCGGGCGCCGGCGACCGCGAGGGTGGCCGACGCGGTCCTGATCTCGGCGAAGTCGTCCGTGGACCAGTCCGCCCGTGCTCCGGTGGCGCGCTCGTAGAACCCGACCAGGCGGGCGACGTCGCCGGTGATGACACGGATCGAGGTGAAGTTCATGGAATCTCCCAGGAAGGTGGTGCTTGCGGCCCCACGCTAGGGCGGATACCGGGCGGAACCCGCCCGGTATCCGGGGCAGACTTGTCGGTATGTCCCGGCCCATCGCGCGCGTCCTCACCCTGCTGGAGCTGCTGCAGTCCGGCGGTCTGCGGACCGTCGCCGAACTCGCCGGCCGGCTCGGCGTCGACGAGCGCACGGTGCGCCGGTACGTCGATCACCTCGTCGACCTGGACATCCCCGTCGAGTCGGTGCGCGGCCGGTACGGCGGCTACCGGCTGGCCCCCGGCTACCGCATGCCCCCGCTGATGCTGAGCGACGACGAGGCGCTCGCCGTACTGCTTGGCCTGGTCGCCGGCCGGCGGTCCGGTCTGACGCCCGCCACCGCCGCCGCGAGCGAGACCGCGACGGCCAAGATCAGACGGGTGCTGCCCGAGCGGCTGCGCCACCGGATCGACGCCGTACTCGGCTCCCTCGCGTTCACCGACGCGCCCGGCGCCCCGGCGGCCCCGGAGAGCGCCGTCCTGCTCCCGCTCGCCGACGCCGTGCACCATCGCCGGCCGGTCTCCATCCGGTACGTCGCCGCGGACGGCCGGCACAGCGAGCGCACGCTGCACCCCTACGGGCTCGTCGCCCACGCGGGCAGGTGGTACGTGACCGGCGAGGACCGCACGGCGGGGGAGGACCGCATGTTCCGGCTGGACCGGATGCTGGGCGTGCGCACCCTGCCCGGCTCGTTCGAGCCGCCGGCCGGTCCCGACCCCGCGCAGCGGGTCCTGCGGGGTCTCGCCACGGCTCCGTACCGGCACGAGGTGACGGTGCGGGTCCAGGGGGCCGCCGAGGACGTCCGGGCCCGGCTGCCCGCCGGTGTCGCGATCGTGGCGGAACTGCCGCCGGAGGGCGGCGACGTCACGGAGCCCGGGCCCTGGTCCCGCGTCGACATGCGGGTGGAGCGCCTCGACTGGCTGCCCGCCGTGCTCGCCTCGCTCGATCGCCCGTTCGTCATCGAGCGCCCGGACGAACTCCGCGCCCTGGTCGCCGACTTCGCCGCGCGCCTCGCGGACTGCGCCCGCCGCGGACCGCACGAAGCGTGAGGGGCCGGCCGCGGCCACCTGCCGTGGGCCCGCACCAACTATTTCGCGCCAGAGTATTGACCTCTCATTCATTCACTCTCATCCTGCATAGACATATGCAGGCCGGTGAGGGAACTGCGGAAGAGGGCATACGTATGACAAACGTGGTCGAACAACGCTCGATCGATGTGGTTCCCGACGCCGAACGGCACGGCAGTGCCTTCAGCCAGTTCACCCTCTGGCTGGGTGCCAATCTCCAGATCACCGCGGTCGTGACCGGGGCACTCGCCGTCGTCTTCGGCGGCGGCGCCTTCTGGTCGGTCATCGGCCTGCTGCTCGGCAACCTGCTCGGCGGCGCCGTCATGGCCCTGCACTCGGCGCAGGGACCCCGCCTCGGCCTGCCGCAGATGATCTCCAGCCGGGCCCAGTTCGGCGTCCGGGGCGCCGTCGTCCCGCTGGTGCTGGTCATCGTCATGTACGTCGGCTTCTTCGCCAGCGGCAGCGTGCTGGCCGGCGAGGCCGTCGGCCGGCTCACCCACCTCGGCGACACCACCGGCATCGTGATCTTCGCCCTGGTCACCGCGGTCACCACGATCGTCGGCTACCGGCTCATCCACACCCTGGGCCGGGTCGCCAGCATCGTGTGCGCGCTCGCCTTCGTCTACCTCGGCATCCGCCTGCTGGGGCGCGCCGACCTGACCGGCCTGCTGGCCGACCGCTCCTTCCACCTGCCGCTGTTCCTGCTCGCCGTCTCGCTCTCCGCCTCCTGGCAACTGGCCTTCGGGCCGTACGTCGCCGACTACTCGCGCTACCTGCCCCGCGCCACCTCCGCCCGCGCCACCTTCTGGTGGACCCTCGGCGGCACCGCGCTCGGCTCCCAGTGGTCCATGACCTTCGGCGCTCTCGCGGCGGCCACCGCGGGCAGCGCCTTCGTGGACAACCAGGTCGGCTACGTCGTCGGGCTGGGCGGCGCCGGCCTGATGGCCTCGTTCCTGTACTTCGTCATCGCCCTCGGCAAGCTGACGGTCAATGTGCTCAACACCTACGGCGGCTTCATGTCGTTGGTGACCGGGATCGGCGGCTTCCGCACCCAGCGCACGATCTCCCCGCGGGTGCGCGCCGCCTACATCGCCGGGATCATGATCGCGGGCACCGTGATCGCCCTCCTGGGCAAGGACAGCTTCCTGAACTCCTTCAAGGACTTCCTGCTCTTCCTGCTCACGGCCTTCACCCCCTGGTCGGCGATCAACCTGGTGGACTACTACCTGATCGCCAAGGAGCGCTACGACCTGCCCGCGCTGAGCGATCCGCATGGCCGCTACGGCGCCTGGCGCGTCCGCGCCCTCGTCGTCTACGGCGTCGGCCTCCTGGTCCAACTCCCCTTCCTGGCCACGAGCTTCTACACCGGCCCGCTGGTGAAGCACCTCGGCGGCACGGACATCTCGTGGATCGTCGGCCTGGCGGTCCCGGCACTCCTCTACTGGCTCGCGGCCCACCGGGACACCGCTCACGTCCCGGACCGCATGATCCTCACCGCCGAGCCGGGGACGAAGGCGCAGACCCCCGTCTCCTGATCCCGGCCCGCCCCCGCAGCAACACCTCGAAGCCCGCCCTCAGGTCCTGCTTCAGATCGGCCAGGGCCTCGAAGCCGACGTGCACCCGGATCAGGGGCCCCCGACCCGCCCATGTGCCGGGCAGCCGGTGGGAGACGGGGTCGGCGGGCACGATCAGGCTCTCGTAACCGCCGTAGCTGTGGCCGAGGCCGAACAGGCGGAGCCGGTCCAGCATCGCGTCGATGTCCGGTTTGCCGAAGCCCGGGTCGAGCTCCACCCCGAACAGGCCGGCCGCACCGGTGAAGTCCCGGCGCCACAGTTCGTGGCCGGGGTCCCCGGGCAGCCCCGGGTGCAGGACCGCCGCGACGCCCTCCTGCCCGGCGAGCCAGCGTGCCAGTTCCAGGCCCTGTTCCTGGTGGCGGGCCAGGCGCACGTCGAGGGTGCGCAGCCCGCGCAGGCCCAGATAGGCGTCGTCGGCCCCCGCGCACTGGCCGAGCCGCATCGCCGCGCCCCGGACGAGCGGGTAACTCTCCTCGGTGCAGACGACGGCGCCGAGGATGCTGTCCGCGTGCCCCGTCAGGTACTTGGTCGCGGAGTGCACCACCGCGTCCACGCCCGCGCCCAGGGCCAGCGGGCGGTGGAAGGCCGGTGTGGCCCAGGTGTTGTCGGCGATCGTGGTCACCCCGTGCGCCCGGCAGACGGCGGTGATCGCCGGGATGTCCTGCACCTCGAAGGTGGTGGAGCCCGGGGACTCGAAGTACAGCAACCTCGTCCGCGGGCGGATCAGCCGGGCGACGGCGGCGCCGTCCGCGGTCGGTTCGTAGTACTCGGTCTCCACACCCAGCGCCGCGAGCGAGTCGCAGAACCTCCGGGTCGGCAGGTACACCGAGTCGCTGACCAGGATGTGGTCGCCGGCCTGGACGTAGGCGAGGATCGTCGTCGTGATCGCGGAGAGGCCGGAGCAGGTCACCACCGTGGCGTGGCCGCCCTCCAGCTCGGTCAGCGCCTCCTCGAAGGCCCGGCTGGTGGGCGTGCCGAACCGGCCGTAGACCGGGCCGCCCCGTTTGAGCGGGTCGGCCTGGGAGGCGTCCATCTCGGCCACGTCCCGGTAGAGGACCGTGGAGGCGTGGTGCACGGGCGGGTTGACGTAGCCGCCCTGCCGGCGCGGGTCCGAACCGGCGTGCACGTACCGGGTCTGCGGCGTGTCGACGGGCTCGTTCACCGGCCCACCGCCGGTTCGGGCAGCGGCGGTTCGGCGGCCGCCGGCCGCCGGTCGCGGCCCAGCGCCAGGGCGAGCAGCGCCGCGACCGCGCACTGCGCCGCCACCACCAGCCAGAACCCGCCCAGGTGTCCGCCGGACCTGTAGTGGGCGAAGACGAAACCGCCGACGACACCGGCCAGGAGCCCGCCGACGCCGCCCGTGAGCCGCTGCACGCCGAAGGCGAACGCCGCGCTGCGGGGCAGGAGTTCGACCAGCTCCAGGTCACAGCGCAGGAAGAGGAAGATCTCGCCCATGGTGAACAGCGCGGTGCCGGCCAGCAGGGCCGGGGTGCCGCCGAGCGCCATGACCGCCATGCCGGCCGCCATCACCGCGAACGAACCGGCCATCAGCAGCCGGTAGTCGGCCCGCGCGATACGCTCGGCCAGCACCGGCTGGAGCACCACCACCATGGCGCAGTTGAGCAGCATCACCCAGCCCAGCGCCTGGATGTCGGACACCCCGGCCGCGTACAGGCCGATGAAGCTCTGGAAGAAGAAGTACAGGTAGTAGGCGAGCGCGGTGAACAGCACCGGGCGCAACGCCCCGCGCAGCGCCGCCCACTTCCCGGCGGGCCCCTCCGCCCCGGACGTCCCCGGCGCCGCGGCGGGCCGGCGCTCGACCGGCTTCAGGGTGACCTGGTGGGCCACGGTGATCAGCGCGAAGAGCCCGGCCAGACCGATGAGCAGCGCCATCGGGTCGGCGTCGACCAGCAGCGCGGCCAGCAACGGACCGAGCCCCATGCCGGCGTTGAGCGCGGCGCTGCTCACCCCGAGGAACAGCGGGCGAAGTTCGTCGGAGACGCTGGTGACGATGTACGCCTTGTTCGCCGGGAGGTACAGCGCCGGACCGCCGGCCACGAGGACCACGGCCGGGTACGCCACCCAGGGCACCTTGACGGCCACCCCGAGCAGCACCAGTCCGGCCGTGCGCAGGGTCAGCGCGAACACCATGGTCCGCTTGAGCCCGAGCCGGTCCACGACCGCGCCGCCCAGGATGCTGCCGCCGAACTGGATGAAGGTGGCCACCGCCACCAGCACCCCGGCCACCCGGACGTCCAGGTGGACGGCCTCGACCATGAGCACCCCGATGAACGGGGTGACCATGTAACTGCCCAGCGCGACGACGAACGACAGCACGATCAGGGCCTTGAGCGCGGCCGGCAGCGCGGTGAACGTCCGGTACTTCGCGGCCAGTCCGCCGCGGACGCGCCCCCCGCTCACGGTGAATCGCTCCCGCCGGTGGCCACCGGGCGCTGCGAGGGCAGGCCCCACTCGCTCCACGAACCGTCGTACACGGCGAGTTCGCGGTAGCCCGCCAGGGTGGCGCCGAGCGCGAGGACGCAGGCCGTGACCCCCGAGCCGCAGCTGAAGTACAGCCGCTCCCGGTCCCCGGCCGCCGCCTTGAACGCCGTACGCAGCTCCTGCGCCGGACGCATCACGCCGCCGTCGTGCTGGAGTTCGCCGAAGGGCAGGCTGGCCGAGCCGGGCATGTGGCCGCCGCGCAGGCCCGGGCGGGGCTCGGGGGCGGTGCCCGCGTAACGTTCCCGGGTGCGCGCGTCGAGCACCGCGGCACGCGGGTCGGCGAGGGCGGCGGCGACGGTGTCGGCGTCCACGATCAGGCCGGCCCGGGGCCGGGCGGTGAACGTGCCGCGCGGGCCGTCGTACGCGGCGGGCTCGGCCTCGACCGGGTGGCCGGCCGAGGTCCAGGCGGGCAGACCGCCGTCCAGCACGGCGACCCGGTCGAAGCCCATGGCGCGCAGCATCCACCAGGCGCGGGCGCTGGAGTAGATGCCCTGGGCGTCGTAGACGACGACCGTGTCGGTGTCGTGCAGCCCGAGCGTGCGCAGCGCCTCGGTGAACTCGGCGGCGCCGGGCATGGTGTGCGGCACCGCGCTGGTGTGGTCGGACAGGTCCCCGTCGAGGTCGAAGGGGCGGGCCCCGGGGATGCGCGCGGCGGCGCCCCGGCGGGCGCCGACCGAGGCGTCGAAGAGGACCAGGCCCTCCCCGAGCCGCCCGGCCACCCAGTCGGCGTCCACGAGCGGCCCGGCCGGCTCGACGGTGGTGTGCTCAGGGGGCGTTGTGGCGCTCACGCGGTACCTCCGCAGGACTCGGCGGGCCGCCACCGGGAGTTGTCGGAGAACCAGCCCGCCACATGTTCGAGATTGGCAGCCACATCCTCCTCGCTGTCCCCGTCGACCACGTAACCGGCCAGGAACAAGCCGGACTTCACCCCGCCGTGGAACTCCTGGCCGACGCTCCCGGTGAGCATCACCTCGCGGACGCACCCGGGCTGCTCGGCCGTCGCGGTGGGCAACTGCTCCAGCACCCCGTTCCGCGGCGGGATGCACAGGGCCCCGGCGGGCCGGTACTCCGGGGTGCCCAGCGTCGAGGGCAGACCGCACTCGGCGTACAGCCACTCCTTGTCCAGGTCGATCCCGAAGGCGTGCCGGACCATCGCGCTGATCATGCCGCCACCGGTACGGCTGGCGATCTCACAGAAGACCAGCCGGTCGTCCGGCGTGATCCAGAACTCGGCGTGGAAGGCGGTCCGGGGCGGCGTCGGCAGCTCGGCCAGCACCGCCCGTGCCGCCTTGACCAGCCGGTCGTACAGCGGGTCCTCACGGGTGAGCGGCAGGTTGGCCACCCAGTCGTTGTTCCGGAAGGACAGGCAGTCGTTGAGGTAGCGGAAGGGATGGACGAAGACGACCTCCCCGCCGGCCACCAGCCCGTCCACGTGGTACATCTGCCCCGGTACGAACACCTCGATCTCGCTGGTCCCCCGCCAGGGGTTCGCCAGGTAGGCGTCCAGTTCCGCCTCGTCGCGGATGATCGCCGCGCCCAGCGAGCCCGACTCGGACACCGGCTTGATCACGACCGGGTAGCCGTGCTCGGCGACGAAGTCGAGGGCGGTGTAGGCCGAGTCGAGCCGGCGGTAGGCCGGGACGTCGACGGGGCCGCCCGCGAGGTGGTCCTTCATCACCACCTTGTCGCGGAAGGCCAGCGCGCTCGCGGTGTGCTGGCCCGGCAGTCCGAGCAGCTCCCGCAGCTGGGCCGCGCGCACGACGTCGGCCTCGGCGCGGGCGAAGACCGCCTCGACCGCGAACTCGCGGGCCAGCCGCAGCGCGGTCTTCTCGACCAGCTGGTTGGTGTCGTACGCGTCGAAGGCGTGCACGTGCGGGAGGTGGGAGTAGCCCTGCGCGTACTCCCGGGCGGTCACGATGACCGGGACGATCCCCGAGCCGGCCAGCCACTGGTCGTACGGGGTCTTGGCGTAGGGCGTCTTGGCGAAGACGAGGATGTGACGCATGGCGGGTCTTTCTCTCGGTTCAGGACGCGGAGTCGGTGAGCAGCGGCAGCCGGCGCCGCTCCGGGACCCGGGAGATCAGGCCGAGTTCCTCGGACAGCTCGGTGGCGAAGCAGCCGTCCTTGTACGTGCCGGCGAGCCGCTTGGCGGTGAACGCCTCGATCCCCTCGTGGTCGAACTCCACGTCGTACGTGGTGGCGTCGCTGGTGACGGTGCGGGTCAGGATGCCGAGGTGCGGCTCGAAGGTGTTGACGCAGCCGACGATGTCGCCGATCTTCTCGCGGCGGCCCTCGGGTCCCTCCGAGAGCACCTCCTCCTGCGCGGGAATGGCGGCGAAGAGCTGACGGCCGGCCCGGCACCAGCCGACGTGGCCGGGGAAGCCCATCGCCTTGATCCCGAAGGTGCCGAAGTCCTCGCTGACGCCGAGCTGGAAGCCGAGCGGAATCGTCTCGTGCAGCCACTTGAAGTCCCGGTAGGCCTGCTCGACCTCCTCGCGGCTCAGGCGCAGTTCGGGGTGGCGGTTGCCGTGGTCGGTGAAGTTGTTGAACCGGACGGTGGCCACGCCCAGCTTGTTGAAGTAGTGGGCGTAGCGCTCCAGGGAGGTGCGGCCGTGGTTGTGCCGGCCGATGGTGACACCGATGTTGACGCGGAAGGCGTCCTCGGGGGCGACGCCCTCGTTGTACTCGGCGATCCGGCGCAGCACCTCCTCGGTGTCCGCGCCCGAGAAGACGCCCTTGATGGGGTACGTCTTGTGGTCCGTGACCCGGAGGTTCTCGTCGATCACGCCGTGGTAGGTGATGGAGATGGTGCCGTAGCCGTTCTCCACCGCCCGGTCGAGGAGTTCCCGCCAGTTGTCGGCGAGCAGCGGACGGCCGCTGGTCCAGGCGTCGCCCTTCTCCATGGTCGCGGTCGGCGTGTGGTCCAGCTCCTGCCGGAACTCGCGGTTGTTGGCCGGGCCGTAGAGGTTCATGAACTCGCCGTCGTAGGCGAAGCTGTCCACGTAGCGCGGGTAGACGTGGTACCCGTGCGACCGCAGGCCCGCCAGGATGCGGGGGCCCTCCTCCATGGCGAAGGACTTGTCGTACACCTTCTCGTAGTTGACGAACCAGCAGTGCGCGCACTTCTGGCCGCAGGTGTTCTTGCCGACCTTGGTGTCGAGGTCGAGGTAGATGTGGATGTCGTCGGGCTCTATGTCCTTGAAGGGCGTGGAGAACGGGACATCGCCGTGGAAGTCATAGGAAATCGGAGCGTTCTGGACGGACATGTGGCCCCCGATGCGGTGTTTGTCGTCTGGAAGGAGACAAAGAGACAGAGACAAAGAGACAGGAAGGAAGGGCGGAAGGGGAGTTGCGGGGAGGGACGGGGCGCCGCGGTGCGGCTCCGCGTCAGAGACGAGGCGCGGGCGCGGTGGTGACCACCGGGCGGGCGGTGAGTTCCGCGACGGCCGCCGCGCAGGCGTCGGTGCCGGCCGCGGTCAGGACGGCCATGCCCAGCCGGTCGGCGGAAGAGCGCAGCGGGCGCACCTCGTCCCCGGGCCGGACGGTGAGGTCCCAGGCGTGCACCCGCCCCCGCGTGAGGGCGGGCGGCGGCGCGACGGCCGTCACGCGTCCGGGCGGGGCGGTGAGGAAGACGGTGGCGGCCGCGGCGGCCGTGGCGGGGCCCCGCCGGACCCCGGCGCCGATCGCCCAGCCGAGGGCGGCGCGCCGCCACTCGACCCCGGTGGTGAGCTGGACCAGGTCCGCGATGCCGTCGCCGCCGAGCCGGGTGTGGGTCTCGATCACGACGACCTTGTCGCCGTCGACCATGACCTCGGTGTGGCTGGGGCCGTCGGTGAGCCCGAGGGCGTCGAGCAGTTCGCCGACCGCCCGGGCGACCAGCTCCTGGCGGCGCGGGTCCAGGGAGGGCGGCGGCATCATATGGCTGACCTCGACGAAACCGTCCGCGGTGCCCTTCTCGGCGATGCCGATGACGGTGTGCCGCCCGCTCTCGGAGAGGGCCTCGACGCTGAACTCCCGCCCCTCGGCGAACTGTTCGAACAAGGTGGCGGCCGTGCGGCGCTCCGCCGGGAGCGCGTCGGCGCTCTCCACCAGGGCGATGGAGGTGCTGCCCACCCCGTCGACCGGCTTGGCCACGGCCCGGCCGTGGACGGCGAACAGCCGGTCCACCGCCGCCGTGTCGTCGCCGGCGGCGAAGGCCGGGTTCAGATGCGGTGCCTCGCGCTCCAGGATGCGCCGCATGGCGAGTTTGTCGCGGGTGGCGTGCACGACGGCCGGATCGACTCCGGTGACACCGAGCAGGCGGGCGGCCAGCGCGGCCGGCTCCAGGCCGAACTCGGTGAGCGAGACGACGGCGGTGGGTCGCAGGGGGCGCAGCACCTCGTCGGTGAAGGTCAGGAAGGCGGGCAGGTCCCGGAAGTCGGCCGTCAGCACCCGGGTGCCCGGGTCGAGGGCGGGAGCGCCGGGCAGCTGTACGTGGACCAGTTCGCCGGGCAGGGACGCCGCCGCCCTCGCCACGGTCGGGTTGGCGCCGACGATCACCAGAGTGGAGACGTCGTCCGTGTTCCCCGGACAGTCCTCGTCCGGGCCGTCCGCGTTCACTGCGTCCACTTTTCCTCCCCCGTTCCGCGCCGATCGCTCCTTCGGCCGACGCGGCGAGCAAGACAATCGCAAGCGTGCTCTGAGGATGTCAACAGGGTCACGCACAGTGACAATCGCGCCCGACCGAGGGCCTGACCTGGCATCGGCCCGTCTCCACAAGGGACGCTTCACGAGTTGTACGGCCGGTCGACGCCCGGCGTCGGCCTGCGCGCGGGCGCCCCTCGGCATGTCATTCCGGCCATCTTTCAGGCCACTACGACACACTCCGTTCACAAAACCCCAGCACGACGTCCGGATCGTCGGCGGATTTCGGACAAACGCCGGACCCGGGTGACGTGTGACGACGATCCGGGGAGAGCGGTCCGTTTCCGGCGAGGCCTGAGCGGTCCCGGGGCCGTGCGGGCACGGACGGCGAGGTCCTTCCGGACCCCGGGCGCGGGGTGGCGGGGCGCTACCGCCCGGGGGTCGCGGCGTCCGCCCGGTCGGACCGCAGCCGCGCGGCCAGCCGGGCCACCTCGGCGTACAGCGGGTGGTCGTGGGCCACTCCCCAGCGGTGCAGGTAGACGAGCAGCTGGGTGATCACCGTGTCGTACTCCACGAGCACGGAACTCCTCTTACCGGTGAGCTGCTCGACGTGCATCAGGTACTGATAGGTGGGTTCGTCGATCTTCCCGTGCGACTTGAAGCTCGCGGCGTAACGGGCGACCCCCTTCCGCTGGTCGCTCGCGTAGTCGAGCTTCGCCCCGAAGAGTTCGCTCTGGGCGGCGGTCAGCGTCCCCCCGTCCTGTTCCAGCAGGTTTTTCAGGAAATCGATCTCCGCATTCCGTTCCTCGGCCAGCCGGCGGATCTCGTCGTCGCCGAGCCCGCGCCGGAGGAGCAGCAGGATCGGGGTATTCGCATAGCTTTCGCCCGCGTCCACATGGGTGAGTTCGTGGGCGAGCGAACCGAGCCGTTCGGTCGTGCCCTGTCCCTGGTACACGGCGTGCCTCATGGAGTACTTCTCGGCGGATCCCACGGGGGAGAGGGACGTACCCGGCATCCCGGTCGTGAAGCCGACGATGCCGCGGTGCGCCAGCAGATCGCCCAGCAGGTCCCGGGTGATCCGCGGGGCGCCGGGGTCCTGCCGGATGGCGTCCAGGCGGTCCAGATCGTCCTCGACCAGCCTGCGCCTCTCGTCCTCCGGCAGATCCCTGACCACGCCGTTCACCCAGTCCGCGAGCCGGGCGTTGGTGAGGGACAGATCGCTGTCCACGGCCGCGCCGGTCTCCTGGATGCGCCCGAGGACGGTGTCCTGCGCGGCCAGCAGCAGGCGTGCCTGGGCCGGTTTGTCCGCCGTGTTCCTGGCCTCCTCCAGTTGCCGGCAGATCTCCTGGTGGGCGCGTACCTGCTCGATGATCTCCTCGATGACCGCGTCCAGCCGGATGTCGTTGGATTCCGCGTGGCTTTCCGCGACCAGGGAATCGACCTCCGCCTGGTGCCTTTTCGATTTCGAGTTCCTGGCGTACTCCTCGGCGGCGGCCCTGATTTTCTCCAGTTGCCTGGACCGGGCGCCGTAACCGTCCTGCGGCAGTTGGTGATAGGCCGCGAGTTCCCGCTCGACCGCCGCGATGGAAGAGCCGCGCTTCTCGAAGCGGCCCACGGCGGTGCGCCGCCGGAATTCCTCGACCGAGATCAGGCGGGCGACGGGCAGTCCGGCAACCGGTCGCCCGGCCGGCGCCGGAGCCGGGGCGCCGGCCGGGGCGCCGGCCGCGACCCGTTCCGCCTCGCGCTCGAACCGGTCCGACGGATCGCTGAGCGCCAGTCCGGCGCCGGTGTCCGACCCGGCGACCGGACCGCGCCGCTGCTGCACGACATGCGTCAGCTCATGGACGAGCACCTCCCGCCCCGCGTCGGACGCGGTGTCGTAGCGGCCGCGCCGGAACACGATGTGGGAGCCGGAGGTGTAGGCCTCGGCGGCGACCGCGGCGGCGGACTCGTGCGCCGCCCGGTCGGTGTGCACCCGGACGTCGGAGAAGTCGGCGCCCAGCCTGGCCTCCATGTCGGTGCGGACCGGGTCGTCCAGCGGGCGGCCGGGGGAGCGCAGCGCCCGGCGCACCGACGCGGACCGCTGTGCCTGCGGGTCGGCATGCTCGGGCCCGGCCCGGCTCAGCAGCTCGCCGACCGCGGCGTTGCCGATCAGCCGTTGCAGGGCGGGCAGTGCGTCGGGCCGCAACGGGGCGCCCGGACCGGGGCGCCGGGCGTCCGCCGTGCGCGCCGTGGCGGGCTCGGCGCCCGCGCTTTCCTCGTGTCGCTTACGGTGTCCGCGCACGTCGCTCCTCACCACGGCGAGATCCTCCGTTCCGGTGTACGGCGCCGGCCGCCCGCCGGGTAGGGGAGAACGGGCAGGAAGCGGGGCAGAACAGGTGCCTGGCGAGGGCAACGGGCGGAAAACCGGGTGGAGTTCGGCGGAGCCTGGTCAGTGTGGCCCGGCGGCGGCGCCGTCGGTCTCCGGATCGACGACGCGGAAGCGTTCGGCGACGACCAGCGCGTCGTCGTCCACCGAAGGGGTGTAGCCGAGCAGTTCGGTCATGGTCTCGCCGGCGAAGAAGTCCCGGTGGGCGGCGGCCCACTCCGCGGCGTCCGCGTATCCGCGGCCCTCGTCCCGGGCGAACCGGTCGTCCACCTCGCCGAAGGGGATCACCCGGACCTCGGTCAGTTCGATCACGACGGCCGGCCGGTCGTCCGAGTCGAGCACCGCGTACCGGGTGCCCGTCTCGGGAACGGGCTCGCCCGCGCGCTCCAGGATCTCGGCCAGCGCCGTCATCGCGGTCTTGCGGCCGCTGATGATGGCCTCGACCCCGCGGTCGCGCTCCGGGCCGGGGAAGGCGAGGGCCAGCGTGGGGAGGTGGTCGGGTATCACGGGCCGAGCGTACCCGACACGGATCGGCGAACTCACTTCCTTTACGGGTGAGTTGGCCTGTCCGAGTCGGTGCGTTCCGACGCGGCCGGCCCGCCCGACCCCGGCAGGGGCGCGGACGGCGGCCCGGCAGAACTGCGCGGCGGCACCGGCTACTTGCTGAAGGCCCCGGTCCCGTTCGGGGTGCCGAGACCGGTCGGGCCGTCGTAACCCTGGCCCGTCTGGCACAGATACGAGCCGTCGCGGGACCATCGCCCTGATGCGCCGCCTCGGCGTCAACGCCTACCGGCTCTCCGCCGCCTGGCCGCGCGTCGTGCCCGGCGGCACCGGCCCGGTCAACCCCAAGGGGCCGGCCTCCTACGACGAGTTGGTGGACGACCTGCTCGCGGCGGGCATCACCCCGTCCGTCACCCTCTAGCACTGGGACCTGCCGCAGGTGCTCCAGGACCGCGGCGGCTGGCCGGAACGGGACACCGCCCTGGCCTTCGCCGACTACGCGTCCGCGGTCGCCGCCCGCCTCGGCGACCGGGTCACGCTGTGGACGACGCTCAACGAGCCCTCCTGCTCGGCCTGGATCGGCCACTACGAGGGCACGATGGCGCCCGGCTGGACCGATCTGACCGCCGCCGTCCGCGCCTCCTGCCATCTGCTCCTCGGCCACGGCCTCGCCACCGAGGCCGTCCGCGCCGCCGCCCCCGGCGCCCGGGTCGGCATCGTCAACAACCTCCCCACCCTGCGCCCGGCCACCGACCGCCCCGAGGACGTGGCCCGGCGTAACTCCCGCTGAAGCCCGGCGCTCTGGAGACGATCGCGGCGCCCCTGGACCGGCTGGGCCTCACCATCAAGAACAGCGGTCACCGCCACACGGAGATCGTCCGCGCCCACGGGGAACCGCGCGGCGACGCCGCCTGAGCCGGGCGCCGGTGCCACCGGGAGCGGGCGCCCGAGGGCCCCGCTCCCCGCGCCGGCCGCCCGGCCCGGTCAACCGGAGCCGGCCAGGGAGTCGGCGAAGGCCGTCACCGCGTGGACCGCCGCCTGCTCCACCAACGTGATGCCGACCTCCTCGGTGCTGCAACCGTTCAGCAGCACGGCCAGCAGATAGACACGGCCGTCCTTCTCTATCCGGCCGATGCTGTTCACGTCCCATGTGCGGGTCTGGCTGCGCTGGAGCCAGCCGTTCTTGAGGGCGGTCGGGCTGTCGCCGTCCGCCGCCGCGGACACGCCCCATGCCTGGTCGACGGCGACATGACTCATCAGGTCCCGGATGTACGCGCGCGACGCGGAGCTGAGCGGCGACGTGTCGCCGAAGACGTTCTGCAGCAGCCGGACCTGGTCCTGCGCGGTGGTCTGTGTGACGCCCCACACGGTCCCGTCACCGCCCTGCGTCTCGGTCAGGCCGAGACGTGCGTTGGCCGCGTCGAGTCCCTCCGCGCTCCCGATCTCGGTCCACAGCGCGCTCGTCGAGTCGTTGTCGCTGTTCTCGATCATCTTCGCCGCGTAGACGCGCTCCTGGGCGGTCAACGTGCGGCCGGCGTCCTGCGCTTGGAGGAGGAGCGTGGCAAGGATGTCCACCTTGACGATGCTGGCCGTGTCGAAGGAGTCGTCCCCGAACGCGGCCCACCTGCCGCTGGCGGTGTCCTGCACGGCCACGGACATCTCGTTGTCGCCGAAGAGGTCCGTGACCGGCGCGAGCGCGGTTTCGAGGCTCATCGGCTCCGGAACCGGCGAGGCGGAAGCGGAAGGGGAAGGGGCAGCGGAAGGAGAGGAGGAAGCGCCCCGTGGGGCCTTGGGGTCCGCCCGTGCACCGGGCGTGCCGGAGTGGGGGCGGGCGGCGGCGTACACGGTGACGGCGCCGGACAGGACGACGGCCGTGGTCACCGCCCATATCAGGCGGCGTCTCCGGGCCTTGCGGCGCCGCCGCTGCTCCCTGCGGGACTGGCGGCGATGGCGAGGTGGGTTCGCGGGCACGGGCGCGATAATAATCGCGTAAGAGTTCGGTTTGTTGTCGCTCTGACGATTCGACTGCTGGTGGCCGAACGCCGCCTGCCGGTGGGCGTTCGGGTGACCCCTGAACGCCACGGAACCGGCGCGGGCCGGTCGGTGGCGTGGCAGGATCCCACGGTGTGAGCGCATCCCCGGCGGTGAGAGGACTGCGGGCCGCGGTATTCGCCGCGGTGTGCGTGCTGCTCGCCGCCGCGGGGCACGGGCTGGCCATGGGCGGAATGCCGTCGCCGCGCTGCGACGCTGCCGGATTCCTCGCGGTGTTCGCGCTCGGCTGGGCGCTGGGCGGGCGGGAGCGGTCCGGGCCCGGCATCGGCGCGGTCATGCTGCTCACCCAGGCCGGACTGCACGCGGGCTTCGGCGCGGCCCGGACCGGCTCCGCCATGCCCGCCATGCCCGCCATGCCCGGCATGGCGGAACCCGCGCATCCGCTGGCCCACGCCACCGTCGCCCATCTGCTCGCCGCGCTCGCCGCCTCCTGGTGGCTGCGGCGGGGCGAGGCCGCGCTGTGGTCGCTGCTGCGCCGTACCGCCGAACTCGTTCCCGTCCTGGTCGCCTGGTGGCGGCCCACCCCGCTGCCCGCTCCCGCCGGACCGGTGCCGCGCGTGACCACCGGTGCGGGCCCCTGCCGCCGGGCCCCGCTGCGGCACGCGGTCACCCGGCGCGGGCCGCCCGCCCCGATCCCGTACCCGCCCTGACCCCTCACCTTCCTCACCCGTACGGAGATCGGTTCACCATGTCCGCACCACGCATCACCCCGCGCCGCGCCGCGACCGTCGCCGCGCTCGCCACCGCCACGGTGCTGCTCGCCGCCGGTGCCGCGTCCGCCCACGTCACCGTCCACCCGGAGAGTTACGCCAAGGGCGCCACCGACGGCGTGCTCACCTTCCGCGTGCCCAACGAGGAGGACAACGCCTCCACCACCAAGGTCCAGATCTTCCTGCCCACCGACCACCCCGTCCTCGGCGTCCTGGTCCACCCGCAGGACGGCTGGACCGCCAAGGTGACCACCACCAAGCTGAAGACGCCGGTCAAGACCGACGACGGCACGGTCACCGAGGCCGCCTCCGAGATCACCTTCAGCGGCGGCACGATCGCCGCCGGGCAGTACGCGGACTTCAACGTCGCCTTCGGTCAACTGCCCGAGGACGCAGGGCAGTTGGTCTTCAAGACGTTGCAGACGTACTCGGACGGCAAGGTGGTCCGCTGGATCGAGCAGCCCTCCTCGGGCGACGACGAGCCGGACAACCCCGCCCCGGTCCTGAAGCTCACCGCCGACGACGCCTCACCCGCCGCGGCGCCGGCCGCCGCCACCGCCGAGGCGGCCGGCGCGAGCGACTCCACCGCCCGCGGACTCGGCGTCGCGGGCCTGGTCACCGGTGTCCTGGGCCTGGCCGCCGCCGCGTTCGCGCTGGTCCGCGGACGGAGGCCGGAGCGGTCGTGACCGCGGGCCCCTCGGCGGGACGAACCCGCCGCTCGCCGACGGTGACCCGGAAGGGTGAACCGCGGCGGGCGGCGGGCACCGTCGAAGCGGAACCGGGAATGCGACCGCCGCCGCCCGTCGTTGACCCGCGCATGACCCAGGACCCCACGCAGGACGCGCTGCTCCCGCTCCTCACCGAAGGGCACGGCGGCGTACTGGTCACCCTCCGGCGCGACGGCCGCCCCCAGCTGTCCAATGTCGTCCACGCCTACGACCCCGACGAGCGGATCATCCGGATCTCCGTCACCGACGACCGCGCCAAGACGCGAAATCTGCGCCGCGACCCCCGCGCCTCGTACCACGTCACCAGCGCCGACCGCTGGGCGTACACCGTCGCCGAGGGCACGGCCGAGCTGTCCCCGGTCGCCCGGGACCTCCACGACGACACCGTGGAGGAGCTGGTCCGGGTCTACCGCGAGGTGCTCGGCGAGCACCCGGACTGGGACGACTTCCGCGCATCGATGGTCCGCGACCGCCGCCTGGTGGTGCGGCTGCGCGTCGAGCGGGCGTACGGCGTTCCCAGGCGCTGACCGCGGCCGATGGCCCGGCCCGCCACCGGGCGCCCGGCTCAGGCGACGTGGCCGGACGCCCGTTCGGTGCGCGCCTCGATCGCCCGCAGCACGGCAACCATGTCCTCGCCGCCGTGCCCCTGCGCCACGGTCTCCCGGAAGAGGGCGTGGCAGACGTCGAGGAGCGGGGAGGCCAGCCCGGCCGCGCGGGCGGCCTCGGCGACCAGCCGGTTGTTCTTCAGGACGTCGAGCGCGGCGGCCTGCACGCCGAAGTCCCGCTCGCGCAGCTTGGGCGCCTTCATCCGGGAGACGGCGCTCGCCATGGGGCCGGCGTCCAGCACGTCCAGGAACAGGCGGGGGTCCAGCCCCTGCCGTTCGGCGAAGTGGAACGCCTCGGTCAGCCCGGTCACCAGGGTGATCAGGAACAGATTGACCGACAGCTTCATCAGCAGCGCGCCCGGTGCCGCGCCGCACACGAACGTCTCGTGACACATCGGCGCGAGCAGCGGCCGCACCGTCTCCACGGCGGCCGGCTCGCCGGCGAGCATGGCGACCAGCCGCCCCTGTTCCGCGGGGACCCGGGAGCCCGAGACGGGCGCCTCGACGTAGCGGCCGCCGGCCGCGCGGATCTCGGCCTCCAGGGCACGGGAGTACTCGGCAGAGGTCGTGCCCATGTGGACGACGGTGCGTCCGGCGACCCGCGCGGCCAGCTCCGGGGTGCCGCGGCCGAGGACCGCGTCGACGGCCGCCTCGTCGGCCAGCATCAGCAGCACCACCCGCGTCCGCGCGAACACCTCACCGGGGTCGCGGGCGACCTCGGCACCGGCCGCGCGCAGCGGCTCCGTGCGGTGCGGGGTGCGGTTCCACACCACCAGCGGCGTGCCGGCCGCCGCCAGGCGCAGGGCCATGGGCCCGCCCATCACTCCGAGACCGAGGAAACCGACGTGCACGGGGGCCGCCCTTCGCACCGCGAGCCGAGTATGACAGTGGTCATAGTAGCGGCCGCTATGACGCCGGTCATAGAGTTGTCCCCGGGCCGGGCGGTCACCGCGGGCACGGCGGGACGAGGCGAGGAACGGAGGCCGGTGATGGGCGAGCGGCAGCGCGGCCCGCGCGAGCGGATGGTGTTCAGCGCGGCGCAGCTCATCCGGCGCGACGGGGTGAAGGCGACCGGGATGCGCGAGGTCGCGGCGCACGCCGGGGCGCCGCGCGGCTCCCTCCAGCACTACTTCCCGGGCGGCAAGGAACAGCTGGTGGGCGAGGCCGTCGGCTGGGCCGGGCGGTACGCGGGCAAGCGGATCGCCCGCTTCGTCGAAGGGCTGGCCGAGCCGCTGCCGAGCGCCCTGTTCGCGGCGATGGTCGCGCAGTGGACCGACGAGTACGAGCGCGACGGGTTCGCCGCGGGCTGCCCGGTCGCCGCGGCCACCGTCGACTGTGCCTCCCTGGGCGACAGCACCCGCGAGGCGGTGGCCGCCGCGTTCACCACCTGGCGCACCCCGCTCGCCGAGGTCCTGGCCCGGATGGGCGTGCCCGCCGACCGCGCCGCGGCCCTGGCCACACTGATGATCAGCACCCTGGAGGGCGCGATCCTGCTGGCCCGCGCCGAACAGGACGTACGGCCCCTGACCACGGTGGTGCGGGAACTCGGCCCGCTGCTCGACGCCGCCGTGGCCCGGCCCGCCTGAGCCACGCCGGACCTTCAGGCGGCGGACCGGCCGGCCGTGAGGTAGGCGACCACCATGTCCCCGAGCATGGTCCGGTAGTGCGCGCGCCGGGCCGGGTCCACGAGGTCCCGGCCGAACAGGGCACCGAACGTACGCCCGTTCACGCCCCGGAAGAAGCAGAACGAGCTGATCACCGCGTGCACGTCCGCCGCGTCCACGTCCGTCCTGAACACCCCCGACTCCTGCCCGGCGGCCAGGACGCGGCGCAGCGCGCCGAGCGCCGGGGAGCCGATCGCGCCCAACGCGCCGACGGCGGCGATGTGTTCGGCTGCCTGGCCGTTGTCGCCGCTCAACAGGCGCAGGTAGTCCGGGTGTTGTTCATGGTGATCGAAGACCAGTCCGGCCAGGCGGCGGATTCCCGCGACCGGGTCCAGGTGGCTCACGTCCAGTCGCCCCTCGGCCTCGCGGAGCGCGCCGTAGGCCCGTTCCAGCACCGCCGTGAACAACTGCTCCTTGCCGCCGAAGTAGTAGTAGATCATCCGCTTGGTGGTGCGGGTACGGGCGGCGATCTCGTCGACGCGCGCGCCGTCGTAACCGGCCCGGGCGAACTCCTGTGTGGCCACGTCGAGTATCTCGGCCCTGGTGCGGGCGGCGTCACGCCCCCGCCCGTCGGCTCGTGACGGTTCTTCGACGCTGGTCATGGGGTGTTCCTTCGGCCTTGACGCGCCGTGGTGGTGCGCTCGCTTGCTGCCCGGTGATTCTAGGACGCCGCCACGGCGGAGCGTATGCCGCGGCCCGGGCCACACGCAGTGACCCGGGCCGCGTCGCGTCCGGTGTTACGGCCGCCGGTTCCACTCGGCGATCACCGGGCGCCCGTGTTCCGTGGACAGCCGGCTCACCGTGCCGGTGGCCAGCTGGAACAGCCGGCCCTCGGCGGGCGGCAGGCCCAGCCGACGGGCCGTCAGCACCCGCAGGAAGTGGGCGTGGGCGACCAGCACCACATCACCGGCGTCCTCGGCGAGCGCTGCGTCGACACGGGCCAGCACCCGGTCGGCGCGGGCACCGATCTCGGCCGGCGACTCGCCCGGATGCCCCTCGGGTCCGGGCGGCACCCCGTCGGTCCACAGGTCCCAGTCGGGGCGGGTCCGGTGGATGTCGGGGGTGGTGATGCCCTCGTAGCCGCCGTAGTCCCACTCGTGCAGGTCGGGGTCGGGCACGACCCCGGTGACACCGGCGAGTTCGGCGGTGCGCAGCGCACGGGCGAGCGGGCTGGCCAGGGCCAGGGCGTAGGTCCGGCCGGACAGGAGCGGGGCGAGGGACTTGGCCTGTTCCTCGCCGTGGTCCGTCAGGGGCAGGTCGGTGAAGCTGGTGTGCTGTCCCGACCTGCTCCACTCCGTCTCCCCGTGGCGGACCAGCAAGAGGTCCGCCACGGTCAGCCCTTCTTCTCGACCGCGTGGCCGCCGAACTGGTTGCGCAGCGCGGCGATCATCTTCATCTGCGGCGAGTCGTCCTGCCGGGAGGCGAACCGGGCGAACAGCGAGGCGGTGATCGCCGGGAGCGGCACCGCGTTGTCGATGGCCGCCTCGACGGTCCAGCGGCCCTCGCCGGAGTCCTCCGCGTAACCGCGCAGCTTGTCCAGGTGCTCGTCCTCGTCCAGCGCGTTGACCGCGAGGTCGAGCAGCCAGGAGCGGATGACGGTGCCCTCCTGCCAGGAGCGGAAGACCTCGCGGACGTTGTCCACCGACTTGACCTTCTCCAGCAGCTCCCAGCCCTCGGCGTACGCCTGCATCATGGCGTACTCGATGCCGTTGTGGACCATCTTGGAGAAGTGCCCGGCGCCGACGCGGCCCGCGTGCACATAGCCGTACGGGCCCTCGGGCTTGAGCGCGTCGAAGATCGGCCGCAGCCGGTCGACGTGCTCCTTGTCGCCGCCGACCATGAGCGCGTAGCCGTTCTGCAGGCCCCACACACCGCCGGAGACGCCCGCGTCCACGAAGCCGATGCCCTTGACACCGAGTTCGGCGGCGTGCTTCTCGTCGTCCGTCCAGCGGGAGTTGCCGCCGTCCACCACCGTGTCGCCCTCGGACAGCAGGTCCTTGAGCTCGTCGATGACGCCCTGGGTGGCGGTGCCGGCCGGGACCATCACCCAGACCGTGCGCGGCGCCTCCAGCTTCTCGACCAGTTCTTCGAGGCTCTTGACGTCGGAGACTTCGGGATTGCGGTCGTAGCCGATGACGGTGTGGCCGGCGCGGCGGATCCGCTCGCGCATGTTGCCGCCCATCTTGCCGAGACCGATGAGACCGAGCTGCATGATCAGTTCACTTCCTGAGAGAACGGTAGGCCGCGACCAGGGCCGTGGTGGACGGGTCGAGGCCGGGGACCTCGGCGCCCTCGGTGAGGGCGGGTTCGACGCGCTTGGCGAGGACCTTGCCCAGCTCCACGCCCCACTGGTCGAAGGAGTCGATGTCCCACACCGCGCCCTGCACGAACACCTTGTGCTCGTAGAGGGCGATCAGCTGGCCGAGCACGGACGGCGTCAGCTCCGTGCCGAGGATCGTGGTCGTCGGGTGGTCGCCGCGGAAGGTGCGGTGCGCCACCTGCTCCTCGGGCACGCCCTCCGCGCGGACCTCCTCGGCGCTCTTGCCGAAGGCGAGCGCCTGCGTCTGGGCGAAGAAGTTGGCCATCAACAGGTCGTGCTGCGCCTCCAGTTCGCCGCTCAGGTCGCCGACGGGGCGGGCGAAGCCGATGAAGTCGGCCGGGATCAGCTTGGTGCCCTGGTGGATCAACTGGTAGTACGCGTGCTGCCCGTTGGTGCCGGGAGTGCCCCACACCACCGGCCCGGTCTGCCACTCCACCGGGTTGCCGTCGCGCTGCACCGACTTGCCGTTGGACTCCATGTCCAGCTGCTGGAGGTAGGCGGTGAACTTGGACAGGTAGTGGCTGTACGGCAGTACCGCGTGCGACTGGGCGTCGTGGAAGTTGCCGTACCAGATGCCCAGCAGGCCGAGCAGCAGCGGGGCGTTGGCCTCCGGGGGCGCGGTGCGGAAGTGCTCGTCGACCAGGTGGAAGCCGTCCAGCATCTCCCGGAACCGGTCCGGTCCGATGGCGATCATCAGGGAGAGGCCGATCGCGGAGTCGTACGAGTAGCGGCCGCCGACCCAGTCCCAGAACTCGAACATGTTGTCCGGGTCGATGCCGAACTCGGTGACCTTGCCCGCGTTGGTGGACAGCGCCACGAAGTGCTTCGCGACCGCCTTCTGGTCGCCGTCGAAGGCCCTCAGCAGCCAGGAGCGGGCCGAGGTGGCGTTGGTGATCGTCTCGATCGTGGTGAAGGTCTTGGACGCGACGATGAACAGGGTCTCCGCCGGGTCCAGGTCGCGGGTCGCCTCGTGCAGGTCGGCGCCGTCCACGTTGGACACGAACCGGAACGTCAACTCCCGCGCGGTGTACGGGCGCAGCGCCTCGTAGGCCATGGCGGGGCCGAGGTCGGAGCCGCCGATGCCGATGTTGACCACGTTCCTGATGCGCCTGCCGGTGTGCCCGGTCCAGGCGCCGGAGCGGACCCGCTCGGCGAAGTCGGCCATCTTGTCGAGCACCGCGTGCACCTTGGGCACCACGTTCTCGCCGTCGACCTCGATCACCGCGTCCCGCGGGGCGCGCAGCGCGGTGTGCAGCACCGCCCGGCCCTCGGTGATGTTGATCTTCTCGCCCCGGAACATGGCGTCGCGCAGCGCGAACACCCCGGTGGCGGAGGCGAGGTCCTGGAGCAGGGCCAGGGTCTCGTCCGTGATCAGGTGCTTGCTGTAGTCGATGTGCAGGTCGCCGACCCGGACCACGTACCGCTCGGCGCGGCCGGGGTCCGACGCGAACAGGTCGCGCAGGTGCGGCTGACCCTTGGCGCGGTGGTCGGCGAGCGCCGTCCACTCGGGCCGGTGGATGAGGTCGGAATTACGGACGTCGGCCATCTCAGGCGTTCTCCTTGGCGGCCTCGCCCGTGAGGGCGATGGCGTACATCTCGTCGGCGTCGAGGCGGCGCAGCTCCTCGGCGATGAGTTCGGAGGTGGAGCGGACCTTCAGCGCGAGGGTGCGCGGCGGCTGACCCGGCAGGGTGAGCGTCGCCAGCGGGCCCTCGGGGCGGTCCAGGACGATCTCGCCCTCGCGGGTGCCCAGCCGTACGGCGGTGACCACGGGGCCCTCGGTGACCACGCGGTCCACGGACACCCCCAGCCGCGCCTCCAGCCAGCGGGCCAGCAGCTCGGCGCTCGGGTTGTCCGCCTCGGCCTCCACGGCCGCCGACGTCACCTGCACCCGAGCCTGGTCCAGGGCGGCGGCCAGCATCGACCGCCACAGCGTGAGGCGGGTCCAGGCGAGGTCGGTGTCGCCGGGCGCGTAGTTGCGGGCGCGGGTCTCCAGGACCTCCATCGGCCGGTCCACCGCGTACAGATCGGTGATCCGGCGCTGGGCGAGCGCGCCGAGCGGGTCCTTGGACGGCGTGTCGGGGGCGTCCACCGGCCACCACACGACCACCGGGGCGTCCGGCAGCAGCAGCGGCAGCACCACCGAGTCGGCGTGGTCGGACACGTCGCCGTAGGTGCGCAGCACCACCGTCTCGCCGGTGCCGGCCTCCGAGCCGACCCGGACCTCGGCGTCCAGCCGCGAGTGGGTGCGGTCGCGCAGGGTGCGGGCGTGCCGCTTGATGACGACCAGGGTGCGCGAGGGGTGCTCGTGCGAGGCCTCCTCGGCCGCCCGCATCGAGTCGTAGGCGTTCTCCTCGTCCGTGACGATGACCATCGTCAGGACCATGCCCACGGCCGGGGTGCCGATGGCGCGGCGGCCCTGCACCAGCGCCTTGTTGATCTTGCTTGCCGTGGTGTCGGTCAGGTCGATCTTCATGGCCTGCGCCAGCTCCGTCCGTCTCGTGCGAGCATCTCGTCGGCTTCCCTCGGTCCCCAGCTGCCCGACGCGTACTGTGCCGGACGGCCGTGCGCCGCCCAGTACTCCTCGATCGGGTCGAGGATCTTCCAGGACTCTTCCACTTCCTGGTGGCGCGGGAACAGGTTGGCGTCGCCCAGGAGCACGTCCAGGATGAGCCGCTCGTACGCCTCGGGGCTGGACTCGGTGAACGACTCGCCGTAGGCGAAGTCCATCGACACGTCCCGGATCTCCATCGAGGTGCCGGGCACCTTGGAGCCGAAGCGGACCGTCATGCCCTCGTCCGGCTGGACGCGGATCACGATCGCGTTCTGGCCCAGCTCCTCCGTGGCCGTGGTGTCGAAGGGGGAGTGCGGGGCCCGCTGGAAGACGACGGCGATCTCCGTCACCCGGCGGCCCAGGCGCTTGCCGGTGCGCAGGTAGAAGGGGACGCCCGCCCAGCGGCGGTTGTCGATGCCGAGCTTGATCGCCGCGAAGGTGTCGGTCTTCGACTTGGGGTCGATGCCCTCCTCCTCCAGGTAGCCGACGACCTTCTCGCCGCCCTGCCAGCCGCTCGCGTACTGCGCCCGCACGGTGTGCTTGCCCAGGTCCTCCAGGAGCCGCACCGACTTGAGCACCTTCAGCTTCTCGGTGAGCAGCGCCTCCGCGTCGAACGCGATGGGCTCCTCCATGGCGGTGAGCGCCAGCAGCTGGAGCAGGTGGTTCTGGATGACGTCACGGGCGGCGCCGATGCCGTCGTAGTAGCCGGCCCGGCCGCCGATGCCGATGTCCTCGGCCATCGTGATCTGCACGTGGTCGACGTAACTGCGGTTCCAGATCGGCTCGTACATCTGGTTGGCGAAGCGCAGCGCCAGGATGTTCTGGACGGTCTCCTTGCCGAGGTAGTGGTCGATCCGGAACACCTGGTCCGGCTCGAACACGTCGTGCACGAGCGCGTTCAGCTCGCGGGCGCTGGCCAGGTCGTGGCCGAACGGCTTCTCGATGACCGCGCGCCGCCAGGATCCCTCGGGCGGGCTGGCCAGGCCGTGCTTCTTCAGCTGCTGCACGACCTTCGGGAAGAACTTCGGCGGCACCGAGAGGTAGAACGCGAAGTTGCCGCCGGTGCCGCGGGAGGCGTCCAGCTCCTCCACGGCGTCCTTGAGCTGCTTGAAGGCGGTGTCGTCGTCGAAGTCGCCGGGGATGAACCGCATGCCCTCGGCGAGCTGCTGCCACACCTCCTCGCGGAACGGGGTGCGCGAGTGCTCGCGCACCGCGTCGTGCACGACCTGTGCGAAGTCCTGGTCCTCCCAGTCCCGGCGGGCGAAGCCCACCAGGGAGAAGCCCGGCGGCAGCAGGCCGCGGTTGGCCAGGTCGTACACGGCCGGCATCAGCTTCTTGCGGGACAGGTCGCCGGTCACCCCGAAGATGACCAGGCCCGACGGGCCCGCGATGCGCGGGAGGCGGCGGTCCCGGGTGTCCCGCAGCGGGTTCACCCAGTCGGCGGCCGGGGCGACGGGCACCCGCACCTCCTCGGGCGCCGCGGCGGCGCTCTGCTTGTCGGTCATCGCGCGTCAACTCCCTTGTTCTGCAAGGACTTCGCCACCGCGTCCAGCAGGTCCTGCCAGGCCGACTCGAACTTGGCGACGCCCTCGTCCTCCAGCTGCTGGACGACCTCGTCGTACGAGATGCCGAGCCGCTCGACCGCGTCAAGGTCGGCGCGGGCCTGCGCGTAGCCGCCGGTCACCGTGTCGCCGGTGATCTCGCCGTGGTCGGCGACGGCGTTCAAGGTGGCCTCCGGCATGGTGTTGACCGTGCCCGGCGCGACGAGTTCGTCCACGTACAGGGTGTCCTTGTACGCGGGATCCTTCACACCGGTGGACGCCCACAGCGGGCGCTGCTTGTTCGCCTTGTCGCCGGACAGCGCCAGCCAGCGGTCCGAGGAGAAGACCTCCTCGTAGGCCTCGTAGGCCAGCCGGGCGTTGGCCAGGGCCGCGCGGCCCTTGAGGCCGAGGGCCTCCTCGGTGCCGAGTGCGGTCAGCCGCTTGTCGATCTCGGAGTCCACACGGGAGACGAAGAACGAGGCCACCGAGTGGATCGTCGACAGGTCGATGCCGCGCTCACGGGCCTTCTCCAGGCCGGCCAGGTAGGCGGCCATGACCTCGCGGTAGCGCTCCAGCGAGAAGATCAGCGTGACGTTGACGCTGATGCCGAGCCCGACGACCTCGGTGATCGCGGGCAGGCCCGCCTTGGTCGCCGGGATCTTGATCATCACGTTGGGGCGGTTCACCAGCCAGGCCAGCTGCTTGGCCTCGGCGACGGTCGCCTTGGTGTCGTGGGCGAGACGGGGGTCGACCTCGATGGAGACCCGGCCGTCGCGGCCGTCCGTCGCCCGGTACACGGAGTCCAGTATGTCGGCGGCGTCCCGCACGTCGGCGGTCGTCATCATCCGCACCGCCTCGTCGACGGTCACCCCGCGCACCGCCAGGTCGGTGAGCTGCTCCTCGTAGCCCTCGCCGGAGCCGATGGCCGCCTGGAAGATCGACGGGTTGGTGGTGACACCGACGGCGCTGCCGCTCGCCACCAGCGCGGCGAGGCTGCCCGAGGTGATCCGCTTGCGGGACAGGTCGTCCAGCCAGATGGACACACCCTCGTCGGCAAGGCGCTTGAGGGCTCCCGGGGTCGCGATTGCTTCGGTCACGGTTCTCATCTTTCTGTCTGCGTCGGTGTCAGGCGCGCGCGGCGGCGAGCGACTCGCGGGCCGCCGCGGCGACGTTCTCAGGGGTGAAGCCGAACTCGGCGAACAGCGTCTTGGCGTCGGCGGAGGCACCGAAGTGCTCCAGCGAGACGATCCGCCCCGCGTCGCCGACGTACCGGTACCAGGTCAGTCCGATCCCGGCCTCGACCGCGACCCGGGCCTTCACGGCCGGCGGCAGCACCCGCTCGCGGTAGGCGCGCGGCTGCTCCTCGAACCACTCCACGGACGGCATCGAGACCACCCGGGTGCCGATCCCCTCGGCCTCCAGCCGCTCCCGCGCGGCCACGGCGAGCTGCACCTCGGAGCCCGTCGCGATGATGATCACCTCCGGGACCTCCGTCGAGGACTCGCGCAGCACATAGCCGCCCTTGGCCGCGTCCTCGTTCGGCGCGTACACCGGCACGCCCTGGCGGGTGAGCGCGAGCCCGTGCGGGGCGGGGCTGGTGGCGTGCCTCTTCAGGATCTCGGCCCAGGCGATCGCGGTCTCGTTGGCGTCCGCCGGGCGGACGACGTTCAGGCCGGGGATGGCGCGCAGCGAGGCCAGGTGCTCGACCGGCTGGTGGGTCGGGCCGTCTTCGCCGAGGCCGATGGAGTCGTGCGTCCACACGTACGTCACGGGCAGCTGCATCAGCGCCGACATGCGCACGGCGTTGCGCATGTAGTCGGAGAAGACCAGGAAGGTGCCGCCGTAGATCCGGGTGTTGCCGTGCAGGGCGATGCCGTTCATCTCCGCGGCCATGGAGAACTCGCGGATGCCGAAGTGCACGGTTCGGCCGTACGGGTCGGCGCCCGGCAGCGGGTTGCCCGCCGGCAGGAAGGAGCTGGTCTTGTCGATCGTGGTGTTGTTGGAGCCGGCGAGGTCGGCGGAGCCGCCCCACAGCTCCGGCAGCACCGGGCCGAGCGCCTGGAGGACCTTGCCGGAGGCGGCACGGGTGGCGACCGACTTGCCCTCCTCGAAGACCGGCAGGGCGTCCTCCCAGCCCTCGGGCAGCTCGCCCCGGCTGATCCGGTCGAACAGCTCGGCCTGCTCCGGCCGGGCGGTGCGCCACTCGGCGATCCGCTTGTCCCAGGCGGCGTGCGCCTCGGCGCCCCGGTCCAGGGCCCGCCGGGTGTGCTTCAGGACCTCGTCGTCGACCTGGAAGGTCTGCTCGGGGTCGAAGCCGAGGAGGCGCTTGGTGGCCGCGATCTCCTCCTCGCCGAGCGCCGAGCCGTGGGAGGCCTCGGTGTTGCGCGCGTTCGGGGCGGGCCAGGCGATGATCGTGCGCATCGCGATGATCGAGGGCCGCTCGGTCTCCTCCTGCGCGGCCTTCAGCGCCGCGTACAGGGCGGGCACGTCCACGTCGCCGTCGGCGGTGGGCTCGATGCGCTGGGTGTGCCAGCCGTAGGCCTCGTACCGCTTCAGCACGTCCTCGGAGAACGCGGTCTCGGTGTCGCCCTCGATGGAGATGTGGTTGTCGTCGTAGAGGAAGACCAGGTTGCCGAGCTTCTGGTGGCCGGCGAGCGAGGAGGCCTCGGAGGAGACGCCCTCCTCCAGGTCGCCGTCGGAGACGATCGCCCAGATGGTGTGGTCGAAGGGGGAGGTGCCCGCGGGCGCCTCCGGGTCGAACAGGCCGCGCTCGTAGCGGGCGGCCATCGCCATGCCCACCGCGTTGGCCACACCCTGGCCGAGCGGACCGGTGGTGGTCTCCACACCGGCCGTGTGCCCGTACTCGGGGTGGCCCGGAGTGCGGGAGCCCTTCGTGCGGAACGCCTTGAGGTCGTCCAGCTCCAGCTCGTAACCGGACAGGAAGAGCTGGGTGTAGAGGGTCAGCGAGGTGTGACCGGGGGAGAGGACGAACCGGTCACGGCCGGTCCACTCCGGGTCCGCGGGGTCGTGTCGCATCACCTTCTGAAAGATCGTGTACGCGGCAGGCGCCAGGCTCATCGCGGTGCCGGGGTGACCGTTGCCGACCTTCTGCACCGCGTCGGCCGCCAGCAGACGGGCCGTGTCCACGGCGCGCCGGTCGAGGTCGGTCCACTCGAAGCCGCCGGAAGTCTGCGTGCTCATCTTCAAGAAGTCCTCATTCAGTACGGAAGGGCTGACCGGATGTGTTCAAACTTAAAAGTCTGACTTTTTCGACGGAAGGGCGGGGTGTGTCACTCTGTGGTGAATCTGGGACAGTGATCGAACAGCAGGGACGGCGCGAAAAGGACATGGCTGACACAACGCCCGAAGTGAGCGGCGCCGACGGCATCCGGACCTTCCCCTTCCCGACCGAGCTGGCCGTCGGGGGTGTCGGCATGCAGGTCGGTCCCATGGGCGCCGGTCACACCTGGCACGCCGACGCCCCGCTCGACCGCGTCCACCGCATCGACTTCCATGTGGTCCTGCTCTTCACCGACGGCCCCGTACGCCACATGGTGGACTTCACCGAGTACGAGGCGAACGCAGGCGACCTGCTGTGGATCCGCCCCGGACAGGTCCACCGCTTCTCCCGGGAGTGCGTGTACCGCGGAACCGTGCTCACCATGCAGCCCGGCTTCCTGCCGCGCGCCATCGTGGAGGCCACCGGCCTGTACCGCTACGACCTCCCGCCGCTGCTGCACCCCGACGCGGCGCAGCTCGGCGCGCTGCGCGCGGCCCTGGACCAGCTGCGCCGCGAGTACGAGGACACCGCGACGCTCCCGCTCAGCCTGCACACGGCCGTCCTGCGGCACTCCCTGACCGCGTTCCTGCTGCGCCTCGCCCATCTCGCCGCCAGCTCGGCGTCCGGCTCCCGGCAGCAGTCGGACAGCACCTTCACCCGGTTCCGGGACGCGGTCGAACAGGGCTTCGCCACCAACCACAGCGTCAGCGCCTACGCCGACGCCCTCGGTTACTCGCGCCGCACCCTGGTGCGCGCCGTCCGCGCCGCCACCGGGCAGACCCCCAAGGGCTTCATCGACCGGCGTGTCGTCCTGGAGGCCCAGCGCCTGCTCGCCCACACGGAGTTGCCGATAGGACGGGTCGGCGTGGCCGTCGGCTTCCCCGACGCGGCCAACTTCTCCAAGTTCTTCCAACTGCACACCGGCCGCACGCCGGCTGCCTTCCGGGCGGAACTGCGGTAGCGCGCCGAGGGCCGGGGACCGCCCGGGCGGTGTGCCCGCGGACCGCGCGCGGCCGCCGGGGCGCCCCCGGCGCGTCCGGCGTGCCCCGCCCGGACGCACCGGGGCGGGCACCGGATCCTCCCGGCGCCCGCCCCGCTTCCGTACGGCGGTCGGCTCAGTGGCCGAAGTCGAACCAGTTGACGTTCACGAAGTCGGCCGGCTGGCCGCTGGTGAACGTGAGGTACACGTCGTGCGTGCCGGTGACCGGGCCGATGTTGGCCGGGATCGTCCGCCAGGACTGCCAGCCGCCGGTGTCGCCCACCGCGAAGCTCCCGATCGGCGCGTTGGCGCGGTTGTCCAGCCGTACCTCCACCAGACCGCTCACCCCGGCGCCCGCGCCGCTCGCCACCCGGCCGTAGAACTGGGTGGCCGCCGTCGAGCCGAAGTTCACGCCCTTGTACAGCGCCCAGTCGCCGTTCGCGAGGCTGCCGATGTCCTGGCCGCCGCCGGTGTCCGTGGTGGCCTCCGCCGAGACGCCGGACTGGCCGTCGTACGACTCCGCCTGGACCGGGCTGTACGCGTCCCGGTTGCCGGACGGCGGCGGGGGAGTGGTGCCACCGCCGCCGGACGACTGGAGCACCTGCACATAGTCGACGACCATCGGGTGACCGGGCTCCGTGGCGCTGGTGGGACCGCCGCCGAAGGCACCCGGGAAGCCGCCGCCCATCGCCACGTTCAGGATGACGAAGAAGCCGTGGTTCGTGGCGTTGGCCCAGGTCGTCGCGTCCATCTGGGCGGCCGTGACCGTCTGGTAGACGGTGCCGTCCACGGAGAAGCGGATCGCCTCCGGGCTCACCGAGCGGTCCCACTCCATGGTGTACGTGTGGAAGCCCGACTGGCAGGTGCTGTTCGGGCACGCGGTCGAGTTGCCGAGCCCGGTGGTCTCGTTGCAGGGGCCGCCCGAACCGGTGCCGCAGTGCATGGTGGCCCAGGTCTTGTTCAGACCCTGGACGTTCTCCATGATGTCCAGCTCGCCGATGCCGGGCCAGTTCCAGTAGTTGCCGCGGAAGGGCGCGCCCAGCATCCAGAACGCGGGCCAGTACCCGGCCGCCGCGTCACCGGTCACGTTCGGCATCTGGATCCGCGCCGACACGCGCAGCTTGCCGCCCGCCGGGGGCTGGAAGTCGGTGCGGGTGGTCTCGATCCGGCCGGACGTCCAGTTGCCGGAGGCGTCGCGGCGGGGCGTGATGAGCAGGTCGCCGTTGCCGTCCAGGGAGACGTTGTTCGTGCCGGACGTCATCGACTCGACCTCGCCGGTGCCCCAGTTGGCGGCTCCGCCCGGGTACGAGGTCCCGGTGTCGTACTGCCAGTTGGCCGTGTTCACGCCGGAGCCCGCCGCGCCGTCGAAGTCGTCGAGGAAGACCTGCGACCAGCCGGAGGGCGGCGCCGGGGCGGAGGCGTCCGCGGGCGCGCCGGCGGTGGTGGCGAGCGCCGCGGCCAGCCCGAACGTGGCGAGCGCGGCGACCAGGGCGCGGCGCAGGGAGCGGGTGCGGGGTCTGGGGGTGCCGGAGGATTCACTCATGGGGAGGCCTCTCGGGGAGCGTGGGGTGAGGTGAGCTGAGAGCGCTCTCACGACGCCGCCAAATGTGCTCCCCGGCCCCGCGGCCGTCAAGGCTTGAAACACGGAAAGTCCGATGCACGCGGGCGAGTTCAGGTAATGAAGGGGGTGAGCCCTTGCCTGGCGGACCCCGTACCCGGCGCCGTGCGGTGTACCGGTGGCGGATGGCGGCGCCGGGCCGGGCGCCGCCACCGGGACCGCGACCCCTACCCGAGCCGGTACGCGTACACGGTCGTCGCCACCGCGCACACGCCGGGCTGCACCACCTCGGCGCGCAGGGTGCCGGCGGCCGGGTCGTAGTCGACGCCCTCCGCCTCGAACGTGCCCGTGCACACGCTCCGCTGGGGCAGCGCGAACAGGCTGCTCACCCGGCCGGTGACCGGCTTGCCGTCCAGGGGGTGCGGCAGATCGACCTGGAGCAGCGGTCTGCTCTGCGGGAACAACTGCCCCGAGGCGTCGTCGGACGCGCACACCAGGCGGGTGGCGCTCACGAAGTCACAGCCCTGGATGTCCCGCACCGGCTTGTCCAGGCCGATCGGCCCGGCCTGCGCCAGCGTGCCCCCGGTGCGCGGGGTCGCCGGGTTGAGCAGCGGCGCCGGGAACACCTGGAGCCGGTCCTGGTCGCCCCACTCGCCGGACACCAGCCACTGCCCGTCGGGCGAGACCGCGGCGAAGGAGTTGTTCACCTTCTCGCCCGGATCCAGTGGATGGACGTAGTCGTACCGCTTCCCCTCCGGGGTGGTCACCGCGTACATCTTCGAGGTGGCCGTGTCGGCACCCTGGTAGGCGTCGAAGACGTAGCCGCGCGCGATGTCCGGGTCGCCCACGTGGTTCCAGCCCTTGGTCCGCAGGTCCAGCGGGATGTCCAGCAACCCGCGGTGCAGCAGCGAGCCGTCGGCGCGGCTCGCGAGTCCCTGGCCGCCGCCCAGGGTGTCGGTGTACGACGTCCCGGCCGCGACCCACTGGGCCGGCTCGGACGCCGACGCGCTGGGGGCGGCACACACGAGCGCGCCCACCAGTGCGGTGAGCGCGGCGATCTGACGCTTCATCGGGCTCCTGTCACCTCGGTGGAGTCGGGGTTCGCATGCAACCACGGATCGGTGTCCGGCGGGTTGCGGGGGCGTGATCGACGCTCCGGTTCCGGCCGTCCTCGCCGTGCGGAGGCCGGCCCCGCCGGGCGGGGCGTGCGCGGACGGCCCACGGGCGGGGATCATGGGACAGCACGAGACAGGCGTGGCGGACTCGAAAGAGGTGCGTAGGACGTGAGGCTGACGATTCTGGGCGGTGGCGGGTTCCGCGTCCCGCTGGTCCACGGCGCGCTGCTGACCGACCGTGGCGAGGGGCGGGTCACCGAGGTCGTCCTGCACGACCTGGACGACCGTCGGCTGCACGCGGTCTCCCGGGTACTTCAGGAACAGGCCGCCGGCATCCCCGACGCGCCCCGGGTGACCGTCACCACCGACCTCGACGAGGCGCTGCGCGGCGCCGACTTCGTCTTCTCCGCGATCCGGGTCGGCGGCCTGGAGGGGCGGGCGGCCGACGAGCGGATCGCGCTCGCCGAGGGCGTCCTCGGCCAGGAGACGGTCGGTGCGGGCGGCATCGCCTACGGCCTGCGCACGGTGCCCGTCGCCGACGACATCGCCCGCCGGGTGGCCCGGCTCGCGCCCGACGCCTGGGTCATCAACTTCACCAATCCGGCGGGGCTGGTCACCGAGGCCATGTCCCGGCACCTGGGCGGGCGCGTCATCGGCATCTGCGACTCGCCGGTCGGCCTCGGCCGCCGCATCGCCCGCGTCCTCGGCGCCGATCCGCGCGAGGCCTTCGTGGACTACGTCGGCCTCAACCACCTCGGCTGGGTGCGCGGGCTGCGCGTCGGCGGGCGCGACCAGCTCCCGCGGCTGCTGGCCGATCCCGCGCTGCTCGGCTCCTTCGAGGAGGGCAGGCTCTTCGGCCCCGACTGGCTGCGCTCGCTGGGCGCGATCCCCAACGAGTACCTGCACTACTACTACTTCAACCGCGAGACCGTGGGCGCGTACCAGGAGACCGAGCGGACCCGGGGCGCCTTCCTGCGCGACCAGCAGGCCCGCTTCTACGAAGCCGCCGGGCGCCCGGACGTCTCCGCGCTGGCGGCGTGGGACCGCACCCGCGCCGAGCGCGAGGCGACGTACATGGCCGAGAACCGCGAGAGCGCGGGCGCGGGCGAGCGCGAGGAGGAGGACCTCTCCGGCGGCTACGAGAAGGTGGCCCTCGCCCTGATGCGGGCCATCGCCCGCGACGAACGCACCACCCTGATCCTCAACGTCCGCAACGACGGCACCTTGTCCGCCCTCGACGCCGACGCCGTCGTCGAGGTGCCCTGTCTGGTGGACTCGGGCGGCGCCCACCCGCTGGCCGCCGCCCCGCTGCCCGCCCATGCGACGGGCCTGGTCTGCGCGGTCAAGGCGGTGGAACGGGAGGTCCTCGCCGCCGCCGAGTCCGCCTCCCGGGCCACGGCGGTCAAGGCCTTCGCCCTGCACCCCCTGGTCGACTCCGTGAACGTGGCCCGCCGGCTCGCGGACGGCTACATCGCCGCCCATCCGGGACTCGCCTACCTCAGGTAGGCGCGGGCGGGGGGCCCTTGAACGCCGCCCGCAATTGTGTTCTTGTGGAGCGGACGACTCGCTGATCGGAAGGGGACACGGGGTGGAGCCGACGGCCGGTCCCGGTCAGTTGCTGGCCATCAGTGATCTGCACATCTCCTACCCGGAGAACCGCCGCTTGGTCGAGGAGTTGCGGGGCGGCGAGGAGGACTGGCTGATCGTCGCGGGCGACATCGCCGAGACCGTCGAGGACATCCGCTGGACCCTCGCCACTCTCGCCGGCCGCTTCCGCAAGGTGCTGTGGGCGCCCGGCAACCACGACCTGTGGACCCACCCGAAGGACACCGTGACCCTGCGCGGTGTCGCCCGCTACGAGCACCTGGTCGACGTCTGCCGGGAACTCGGCGTCGTCACCCCCGAGGACCCCTACCCGGTGTGGCACGGCGCCGGCGGCCCGGCCGTGGTCGCCCCGTTGTTCCTCGGCTACGACTACTCCTTCCTGCCCGCCGGCTGCGCCACCAAGGCCGAGGGCCTGGCCTACGCGGAGTCCACCGGCATCGTCTGCAACGACGAGTACCTGCTGCACCCGGACCCGTACCCGACCCGGGAGGCGTGGTGCCGGGACCGGGTCGCGCGGACCGAGGAGAGACTCGCCGCGCTGCCGGCCGGCCTGCCGACCGTGCTGGCCAACCACTACCCCCTGGACCGGCACCCCACCGAGGTGCTGTGGCACCCCGAGTTCGCCATGTGGTGCGGCACCACCCTGACCGCCGACTGGCACCGACGCTTCCGCGTCGCCACCATGGTCTACGGCCATCTGCACATCCCCCGCACCACCTGGCACGACGGAGTCCGCTTCACCGAGGTCTCCGTGGGCTACCCCCGTGAATGGCGCAAGCGCCCGACGGCCCCGGGAAAACCGCGCCGCATCCTGCCGATGGAGGACGAGACCGGTGATCGAGGAGCTGCTCCCGGAGTCGGTCGTGGCCGTGGAGGCGCACCGTGACGACCCGCTGTGGGAGGCCCCCCTCTACCCGGAGGAGGCGGTGCTCGTCGCCCGCGCCGTGGCCAAGCGGCGCCGCGAGTTCGCCGCCGTGCGCGGCTGCGCCCGGCGCGCCATGGAGAAGCTCGGCATCCCGGCGCGGCCCGTGGTCAGCGGCGAGCGCGGCGCCCCGCAGTGGCCGGCCGGCATCGTCGGCAGCATGACGCACTGCGACGGCTACTGCGCCGCCGCGCTGGTCCGCGCCACCGACCTGGCCTCCCTCGGCATCGACGCCGAACCGCACGGACCGCTGCCGGAGGGCGTGGGACCCTCCGTCTTCCTGCCCGCCGAGACGGCCCGCCTGGAACGGCTCGCCGGGCGACGGCCGGCCGTGCACTGGGACCGCATCCTGTTCAGCGCCAAGGAGTCGGTGTACAAGGCATGGTTCCCGCTCACCCGTGAATGGCTGGACTTCTCCGAGGCGGACATCACCCTGACCCCGGCCGCGGACGGCGCATCGCACGGCACCCTGTACGCCGAACTCCTCGTCCCCGGGCCCCGGGTGGGCGACCGCCGGCTCCAGGTGTTCGACGGCCGCTGGACCGTGCGCGACCACCTCGTGGCCACCACGGTCGTCGTGCCCCACGCCTGAGGGCCGCCCGGCCGCCGTCGCCGTGCTCACGCCTGAGGCGCCCCGGCCGTCGTCGCCGTGGCCGGGTGCCGACGACGGCCGGGCGGGCGGTCCTCAGGAGGCCGGCGGACACCACTCGCTGAGCAGCCGGAAGAACTCCGCCTCGTTGCCCGCGAGACCGGCCCCCGCGAGGGCCGTCTCCGCCTCGGCGAGCACGCCGGGCGGCACGACGGCGGGCGGCGCCCCCTCGGGCGGTCCGTCGAAGGCGGCGCGCACCGTGTGCAGCAGCCGCAGATAGGCCTGGACGGCGGTGCGCTCGTGGTCGGTCAGTACGGCGGTGGGCATCGGTCGGCTCTCCCCGGATAGGCGTCACGGTCACGCGCCCTGCGGCGCCGCGCGCCGCGGGTCGTACGGCGCACTCGACCAGCTTGCCGTCCACCACTGACAATGGGGCGAAAGCGCACCCTGCGCCCCGCCCGAGTGCCCGAGTGCCCGTCAGGAATCGGGCCGCTTCACGCTCTCCAGCAGCATGTCCAGCCATTCCGCGACCTTGTCCCGGTGCTGGTCGGTGGGCAACTGCGCGGCCCGCCAGGCGATTCCGCGCACCCCGTGGTCCTGCAGCAGCCGCTCCAGCGGATCCTGGGCGGCCTCGGCCGCGGCCCGCTCCCGGTCGGCCAGCTTCTGCAGCAGCTCCTGCTCGGTGCGCTGCAACGCGCCCGCCAGCGCCTCCGGGTCCTCCGCGGTCAGGAAACCGGCGTGCACCCGGAAGAACCGCTGCAACGCGTCGCAGTGCTCCATGGTGGGCCGCCGGTCGCCGTTGATCAGGGCGCCGGCCTGCTGCCGGGACATGCCCGCGCCGTCGGCGATCTCCTGCTGGGTGTATCTGCGGCCGTTGGGCTTCAGCCGGGTGCGCCGCAGCAGGCCCAGGCGCTGGAGGAACCGCGCCTGGACGTCGGGTTCGCCGGCCGGGCGGCCGCTGAGCAGGGCCTTGACCACCGGCTCCGGCACCCCGCAGGCGACCGAGAGCCGCGCGACGTCGAAGACCTCGGCCTGGGCCACCCCGAGCCGCTCGGCGAGCGCGGTGACGCGGGCGACGACGGCCGGCAGCTGGGCGGTCGCCGCGGCGCCCGGATCCTCGTAGCCATCCGTCACCGACAGAACTCCTACGTCTCTCAAGGGCAACAGGTGCGTCCGTGCATCCCGCATGCTCGGTACCGGGTCCGGCGATCGCCGTGAACCTCCCGGAGATTAGCCGGTGCCCCGAACCCACATCCAGGTGTCGCCACAACTGTGGCGAATTTCAGCCGTCAACCGGCGTGGAATGCCACGATAGTTGACATCACCTCTCGTGGGGAAGCAGGATCGCATCGCCGCGTGAAGGCCGCAGAGGCAAGAGGGGTGACCTCCCGATGGCACATCAGGCAGGAGGGAAGCGGCCGGCGCCGCGGCCCGTCCCCGAGACCTCCGAGACCCAGACCTACCTACAGGACTACGGCGCACTGCTGGACACCGTCACGTTCCCGTCCCTGGTGGTGGACCACCGCTGGGACGTCGTGCTGGCCAACGCCGCCTTCGGCGTGCTCTTCGGCGGAATGCGCCCGCATCCCACCGCCATGCCGGAGGACAACTTCCTGCGGTTCGTGCTCTTCCACCCGGACGCCGGGCGCGTCCTCGGCGACCACGAGGCGGGCTGGTGCCTGCCGATGCTCGCGCAGCTCAAGGGCGCCATGGAGGCGTACGGCCACGATCCCGAACTCCAGGCCGTGCGGCGGGACATCGCCCAGGACCCGCTCATGGAGGCGGCCTACCGGCAGGGGCTGCCGCACTGGATCCGGGCGGTCGGCGAGCGCGGGACCCGGCTCGACGGGGCCGTACGGCTCCTCTTCCACCCCGATCCGCGCCGGGGCCCCACCGAGTGCCGCATCGTGGAGGAGACCCCGCAGACCCTGAGCGAACTGGGCTTCCGCAGGCTGACGCTGGTACCGCGGGACAGTCGCCGGGCCCCCGCCCCGGTGCGCCGCCCGCGCAGGTCCCGTGCCACCCCCGCGCATCTGACGGTGGTCCCGCCGCCCGGGAACTGACGGCCGCCGGCGGCACACGGCCGCGGGACTTTCACCTCGGTGTCACCCCACCCTTCCCTGACGTTCGCCGCTCTTGGAACACTCGCTCCGCGCACCTTCGCTCTGCGCGACGCCAGACGTCAGGACGAGAGGACCCCCACACCCATGCCCCAAGTCAACCGGCGGCGCTTCCTCCAGATAGCGGGCGCCACCACGGCGTTCACCGCGCTGTCCAGCAGCATCCAGCGCGCGGCCGCCCTGCCCGCCCACCACCGCACCGGGTCCCTGGAGGATGTCGAGCACATCGTCGTCCTGATGCAGGAGAACCGTTCCTTCGATCACTACTTCGGTTCGCTCAGGGGGGTGCGGGGCTTCGGGGACCCGCGGGCGGTGAGCCAGCAGGGCCGTTCGGTCTGGCAGCAGTCCGACGGCACCAAGGACGTCCTGCCCTTCCACCCGGACGCGGACGACCTGGGGCTCGCCTTCATCCAGGACCTGCCGCACGGCTGGCCCGACACCCACGCCGCCTTCAACGGCGGTAAGTACGACAAGTGGGTTCCGGCCAAGGGCACCACCACCATGGCGCACCTGACCCGCGAGGACATCCCGTTCCACTACGCCCTCGCGGACGCCTTCACCGTCTGCGACGCCTACCACTGCTCGTTCATGGGCTCCACCGACCCCAACCGCTACTACATGTGGACCGGGTACGTCGGCAACGACGGCCAAGGCGGCGGCCCGGTGCTCGGCAACGACGAGAAGGGCTACGGCTGGACCACGTACCCCGAGCGCCTGGAGAAGGCCGGGATCTCCTGGAAGATCTACCAGGACATCGGCGACGGCCTGGACGCGAACGGCGGCTGGGGCTGGATCGAGGACGCCTACCGGGGCAACTACGGCGACAACTCCCTGCTCTACTTCGACCAGTACCGCGACGCCCGGCCCGGCGATCCGCTGTACGACAAGGCCCGCACCGGGACCGACGCCCGGCAGGGCGAGGGCTTCTTCGACCGGCTCAGGGCGGACGTGCGGGCCGGCAAGCTCCCGCAGGTCTCCTGGATCGTGGCGCCCGAGGCCTTCACCGAGCACCCCAACTGGCCCGCCAACTACGGCGCCTGGTACGTCTCCCAGGTGCTGGACGCGCTCACCTCGAACCCCGAGGTGTGGGGGAAGACGGCGCTGTTCCTCACCTACGACGAGAACGACGGCTTCTTCGACCACGTGCTGCCGCCCTTCCCGGCCGCCTCCGGGGCGCAGGGCAAGTCCACGGTGGACACCTCGCTCGACGTGTACCAGGGCGGCGCCGGGTACGCGGCCGGCCCCTACGGGCTCGGCCAGCGGGTCCCGATGATCGTCGTATCGCCCTGGAGCAAGGGCGGTTACGTCTGCTCCGAGACGTTCGACCACACCTCGATCATCCGCTTCATCGAGCGCCGCTTCGGGGTGCGCGAGCCCAACATCTCGCCCTGGCGGCGCGCCGTGTGCGGCGACCTCACCAGCGCCTTCGACTTCTCCCGCAAGGACGCCGGGGCCGTCCGGCTGCCGTCCACGGCCGGCTACCGGCCGCCGGACACGGACCGGCACCCCGACTACGTGCCCAAGCCGCCCGCGAACCCCTCGCTGCCCCGCCAGGAGCGCGGCAGCAGGCCCACCCGCCCGCTGAAGTACGCCCCCGTGGTGGACGGTTCGGCGGACACCGGGGCCGGCACGTTCACCCTCACCTTCGCCTCGGGCGCGCACGCGGGCGCGGTCTTCCTCGTCACCTCCGGCAACCGCGGCGACGGCCCCTGGACCTACACCACCGAGGCCGGCAAGACCCTGTCCGACACCTGGGACTCGGCCTACTCGGGCGGCGTCTACGACCTCGCCGTGCACGGCCCCAACGGCTTCCTGCGCGTCTTCAAGGGCCGCAACAGGAGCGCGGGCCCGGAGGCGACCGCACGGTACACCGGCGAGCGCGTCGAACTGGTCCTCACCAACCAGGGCTCCGGCGCGGCCCGGCTGCGGATCACCGACGGCTACGGCGGCGCCCCGGCGGCGGTGACCGTGCGGCCGGGCGCCACCGTGCGGCACACCGTGGACCTCGCCCGCGGTCACCGCTGGTACGACCTGACAGTGACCTCGGCGGACGACCCGGCGTTCGTGCGCGGCTTCGCCGGTCACGTCGAGAACGGGCGGCCCGGCGTCAGCGACCCGGCCATCGCGACGCGGTGAACGGGCGATGAACACCGCTCCGTGCGGGCTGGTCAGGTACCGGTCACATCAGGGTAGTGTGCCCCGGTGACCACGCAATCGAACACTCCCGCCGGCTGGTACCCGGACCCGCACGGGGCGCCCCAGACGCTCCGCTACTGGGACGGCACGCAGTGGACCGAGCACACGAACAACCAGGCGCAGCAGGCGCCGCAGGGCCAGCAGGCCGTACCGCAGCAGGCCGCCGCCCAGTTCCCGCAGCAGCAGGCCGCCGACCCCCGGGTGCAGCGCCAGGTGCAGCAGCAGGCCGGGGTCGTGTCGAACGCCGCCGGCGGCGGCACCCTGTTCACCGAGCCCGTGCTGGTGGTGAACCAGAAGGCCAAGCTGATCGAGGTGACCAACGAGTACAAGGTCATGGACCAGCACGGCCGGGAGATCGGCTCGGTCACCGAGATCGGTCAGGGCGTGCTGAAGAAGATCCTGCGCTTCGTCTCCAGCCTCGACCAGTTCATGACCCACAAGCTGGAGATCCGCGACGCCCACGGCCAGCCCCAGCTGGTGCTGACCCGGCCCGCGAAGTTCTTCAAGTCCCGGGTGATCGTGACCCGGCCGGACGGCTCGCCGGTCGGTGAGATCGTCCAGCAGAACATGATCGGGAAGATCAACTTCGCGATGAACGCGGACGGCCGGCAGGTCGGCGCGATCAAGGCGGAGAACTGGCGCGCGTGGAACTTCGCGATCGTCGACCACGCGGACAACGAGGTGGCCCGGATCACCAAGACCTGGGAAGGCCTCGCCAAGACGCTGTTCACCACCGCGGACAACTACGTCCTGCAGATCCACTACCAGTTGCCCGAGCCGCTGCTGAGCCTGGTGGTGGCGACGGCCCTGACCGTCGACACCGCGCTCAAGCAGGACTCGCGGGGCTGGAACTGAGCGCGACCCGTACGGGGAGCGCGCGACACCGAACACGGTCACGGCGGCCGGTGCGCGAGCACCGGCCGCCGACGTGTGCGCGGTCGTTCACAGGGCGGTGAGGTGCCCCGGCTGTTCCGGTTGGTCCGGCTGCCGCCGCCGTCCCGGCCGTTCCCGCTGTGCGGGCGGCCGTCTGCGCAGGGCCGGTTCGGCCGCCGCCGTGTCCGGCTCCAGCGCGAGTACCGCGGCCACCGGATGGTCCGGGTCCGCCGTCCGCTCGGGGGTGGCCCGGGTGAGCAGCACCACGCCCCGGGCGGCCAGCCCCGCCCCGGCCAGCGCCAGCAGCACGCCGGCGGCGCCGCCCGCGAGGCCCTGTCCGAGCAGGGTGAGCCCGATCAGCGCGGCGGCCACCGGATTGGCCAGGGTGACCACGGCCAGCGGGGCGCCGAGCCCGCCGCGGTAGGCGGTCTGCGACAGCAGCAGCCCGCCGACGGCGAACGCCGCGACGAGCACCGCCACCACGATCACCTCGGTGCTCAGCACCGGTCCCGAGCGGTCGGTGGCCGCGACGGTCACGGTCTGGGTCAGTGCGGAGGCGACGCCCGAGGCGAGGCCGGACGCGGTGGCGTGCCGCAGCCCGGGCCGGGCGCCGGGCCAGGACAGGGCGCCGACCAGCGCGGCCGTCGCACCGGCGACGGCGAGTGCCGCCGGCAGGCTGAGCACCCGGGAGGGCGCCGGACCCGAGGCGGTGACCAGCAGCGCGCCGAGACCGGCCAGCGTCAGCGCCGTACCGCGCCACTCCACCGCGCTGACCCGCCGCCCGGCCGCCCGTGCGCCGAGCGGCACGGCCGCGACCAGGGTGAGCGCGCCGAGCGGCTGCACCACGGTCAGCGGACCGTACTTGAGGGCGACGACGTGCAGCAGGGCGGCACCCGCGTTCAGGCCCACCGCGGACCACCACGCGCCGGTGCCCAGCAGCCGGAGCAGTCCGGAGCCCGCGCTGCGGGCGGCGAGCCGTTCCTGGGCGACGGCGGCGAGCGCGTACGCCACGGCCGAGACCAGGGACAGCGCCACGGCGGCTGTCGCGGCGGCGCTCATCGGCCCGCTCCCGCCAGGACCCGTTGGCGCGGGACGAGCGGGCCGGTGCCGCGGCCCGCCATGGTGGTGGTCCGCCGCGGCGGGTGGATCAGCGCGAGGGCGACGCCCAGCATGGCGGTCGCGGCGAGCGCGTCCAGCCAGTAGTGGTTGGCCGTGCCCACGATCACCAGCAGGGTCAGCAGCGGGTGCAGCAGCCACAGCCAGCGCCAGCGCGAGCGGGTGGCCGCGATCAGTCCGATCGCCACCATCAGCGCCCAGCCGAAGTGCAGCGAGGGCATCGCGGCGAATTGGTTGGACAGGTGGTCGTCGGCCGGCGGGCCGTACACGGAGGGACCGTAGATCCGGGCGGTGTCCACCAGACCGGTGCCGGTCAGCATGCGCGGCGGGGCCAGCGGAAACGTGAAGGGCAATACCAGGGCGGCCGCGGTGACCACGGCGAGGACCCGGCGGGCCCAGACGTAGTGCGCGGGCCGCTTGACGTAGAGCCAGACCAGGAAGGCGACCGTGGCCGGGAAGTGGACGGTCGCGTAGTAGGTGTTGGCCAGGTGGACCAGGGTGCCCCGGTCCAGCAGCACCGACTGCACGGCGGTCTCGTGGGGCAGGTGCAGGGTCCGCTCGACGCCCCAGACGCGGTGGGCGTTGTGGAAGGCGGCGGCGGTGTGGCCGGTGGCCAGCTGCCGGCCGAGCTTGTAGACGAGGAAGAGCCCGGCGACGAGCAGGAACTCGCGTATGAGTCCCGGACGCGCGGCTGCGTCGGACTCCGTTTCTGCCTCGGCAGGCTCGGTGAGCGCGGTCATCCCCCGGCCCCTTCACTGACGGTCGTTGTCTGTCGTGGCGAGCCGCCTGCGGCGACTCCCCGCGGTACGGTGCGCGAACGTCCGGTACGCCTCCGTACCGATACGCTGATGTACCGATACGGAAGTGTACCGATACGATGGAGTACCGGTACACTTGCGTATCGATTGAAGTGCGACACACTGGAAACCGGGCATCGCAGCGCCCGACACGAGTGAGGGGAAGCAGCGCATGACGTCGCAGGCCGCGGAGGGACCGGAGTCGGTCGTCGCCTCGCGCCGCTCCAAGATCACGCCGGAGCGTGAGCGGGAGTTCTTCGACGCCGTGCTGGAACAGATCCGCGAGTGCGGCTACGAGTCCGTCACCATGGAGGGCGTCGCCGCCAGCACCCGGTGCAGCAAGTCCACGCTCTACCGGCAGTGGCGCAACAAGCCCCAGTTCGTGGCCGCCGCGCTGCGCGCCAACCGGCGGGTGCGCTTCGCCGGCATCGACACCGGATCGCTCGCCGAGGACCTGCGCCAGACCGCGCGGGCTGCAGGTGACTGGTCCCGCAAGGACACCAAGCTGCTCCAGGCCCTCGGGCCCGCCGTCTCCCAGGACCACGAACTGGCGCAGGCGCTGCGCGAGGCGCTGGTGTACCCGGAGATCGCCTCGATCCAGCAGATGATCGACCGGGGCGTGGCGCGCGGTGAGATCCGCGCGGACCATCCCGCGCTGGAGTTCGTCCCCGCCATGATGTTCGGCGTGCTGCGCATCCGTCCGGTGCTCAGCGGACAGTACGCCGACGCCGAGTACCTCGTCCGGTTCGTGGAGGCCACCGTGCTGCCCGCACTCGGACTGAACTGAGACCCAGGCCGCCGTTCACGGGATGACTGAACGGCGGCCTGTCCGCGCCGCACCGTGGGGACGGGGGCGGCGCGCACCCCCCGGCCGGGCGGGTTTCCCCTTGAGCGGAGGGGGAGCCCGCCCGGCCGACCGCTTCGGGGCGTCAGACGCTCTGGCCGCTCCCGCCGCCGGAGGAGACCGTGATCCCCTTGAGGATCTCGTCGATGACCGAATCGTCCTGGCCGACGTCGATGCCGAAGCGCACGACCACCATCTGCCGGGCGTCGTTCGGCGAGGGGAAGGCGACCGACTCGACCAGGCCGTCGGCGCCCTTGCTGGTGACGGCCTTCCAGCGCACCAGATAGCCCTTCTGCCCGGCCACCGTGACCGCCTGGGAGGCCAGCACCCGGTGCGAGGTGATGCCGCCGTAGCTGGCGCCGCCGTACGACTCCTTCGCGTTGGCCGCGATGTCCGCCTTCGCGACCTCCTCCGGGGTGTTCCCCTCGGTGCCCAGCGCCACGGCGGGCGCGGTGTAGGCACCGCCCGCCGTGCAGGTGTCGGAGCTGTTGCCCGGGCACTTGTAGGAGTCGTCCGAGGTCACCTGCGCGCCGACGCTGATCGTCTCCCCGGTCCAGCCCTTCGGCACCGGCAGGCTGATGCCGTCGATCGCGTCCGGCACCGTACCGCCGCCCTTGATCCTGGGCGCGGGGGAGTGTCCCGGCGACGGCTGGTCGTCACCGGGTCCGCCGGGCCCGTCCTGGCCGCCGCCCGAACCGCCGGAGCCTCCCGGTCCGTCCTCCGGACCGCCCACCGGATGGTGCTGGGAACTCGCGCGGTCACCGCCGCCGTCGTTCGTCAGCGCGTACACGCCGACCCCGATGCTGGCCAGCACCACGACCGCCGCCGCGACGGCTATCCCGGTCCGCAGCCCCCGCCGGGCGGGAGGCGGCGGCGGGGCCGGGTAGGCGGGGTAACCGGAGTAGGGCGGATAGCCCTGGTAGGCGGGGGCGCCCTGCGAAGGCTGCGGAACGGAGGGGGAACCGTAGGCCGGGCCGGCGGGCGGCACGGGCGCGCCGGGGAACGCCTGAGGCGCCTGGCCGGCGGGCGCCTGCGGCGTGGACCCCGGAGCCGCGTCGACGTCCGGGGCCTCACCGGCCGGCGACGCCGGACCCGCGGGAGCCGCCTGGTCCGAAACCGCCCCGGGCCCGCCCGCCGTCGGCGTCGCGGCCGGGGGACCCCACGTGGCGGCCGTGCCGGCGGGGCGGATCCGGTCCGTCCAGGCCGCGCCGTCCCACCAGCGCTCGGTGGGCGGACCGTCCTGCGTCTGCCCGGGGTCGGAGTACCACCCGGGAGGAGTCACCTGCGTCATGGGCCCACCGTATGAGGCAACGGTGAAAGTGGGATGAGAGGATCTGCCGCCAATCCGATCGACTCGGGATATTTCGCCCATGAAATCTTCGGCCGACGGCGCCGCACACCATGACAGGAGGTGCCCCGGCTTCTTGTCGGCCAATGCGGCCGGAGCGTCTCTTCCGGCCTTCAGCCGTGCTGCTCGCGGGCCTGGTAGTGGTTCGCCAGGGCGTGGAACGCCTCCTTGGGTTCCCAGGGCATGCCCGGGTACGTACGCGCGTCCGCGGGGTAGCCGCTGTGCTCGTCGAGGATCTTGACGATGCCGTAGGAGGCGAGGTCGGGGTCGGGTCCGGACAGACGGTGGGGAGTGCCGTAGCCGGCGAAGCTGAACCAGAAGACGGAGTCGACGCCTTCGTCCTCGAACACGGGCATGAGCTCGTCCAGATAGCGGACCTGCTCGCTCTCGTCACGCACCAGGTGCGGCTTGGGGGTGACACCGTCCGGTTCCATGGCCACGTACCAGCCCGAGCCGCCGTAGTCGCCCGCCCCGCGGAAGGTGCAGCAGCCGACTTCCATGATGGCCACCGGCTTGCCGTGGGTGAACTCCTTGCGCAGGTCGTCGCGGTAGGTGGCGGCGTTGCGCAGACTCCGGAAGGCATCCAGGCCGACGATGTCGAACGGGCTCCAGTCCACGCCGTCCAGGGGGCACGAGGCGTAGCTGACCGGGCCGGCGAAGAGAGGGCGCACGGTGCGGACGACGTCGCCGAGGAAGGCGTTGACCTTGTCGGGGACGGGCCGCAGCGCGGCTTCGCGATCGGGGCCGGCCAGGACCGGGATGCGCTCGTCGAAGGTGTCGCCGGGCAGGTAGCCGCGGGCGAACAGGCTCAGTTCGCAGCCGGTGACAAGGACGACGTCGGCGCCGTCACGGCGCAGGCGTTCGGCTCGTTCGGCGCAGTCGGCGAAGTACGGCAGCATCTGTTCGTCGGTCATCTCGCAGGGGAAGGGCGAGAACCAGACCTCCAGCCCGGCGGCGGCCGCATGCCGCGCGGTGGTCTCGATCCGGTCCGGGTCGCCGCCCGTGACACGGATCGCGGTGCAGTGCAGATCTTCGGCGATGATCCGCATGTCCCGCGCGACGACGTCAGGGTCGAAGAGGGGACGGGAGGTATCGCCGTTGGGGAAGGTGCCGGTGTCGTAGTGGATGCCCTTGCCTCGCATGTCCTGCGCCTCCGATGAGAATCCGCGTGTCGCCTACGGCGCGATCGTCAAGCCTCCAGCAGCGTCAGAGTCAAGCCCGGACGGTGATCAGCCGTTTGAACCCGATCGCTGCCCCCTCGCCGATGGCGCCGTCCTCCTCGGACCGCCTCGTGGACAGGTCGGGAGCAGGAGTGCACCCCGCCGACTGGCAGCATGGCGTCATGCCGGCCGAACTGAGGGAACACGCGGGGCGTCAGCACGCCGTCCGGTTCCACTACGCCTTGCCCGACGACGCCTGGGCCGCCCCGGCCCGGTCTCGCCGAGCCCGGCACGCTCGGCCGTACGTGCGCACCGGTCCCTCGGCCGCGCCGCCGCCCGCCGCGGTGGGGAAACGCTCGGCGAGCGCGGTCGCCAAGGAAGCCGTGGACGGCGAACGCGTACCACTCGACAAAGCTGCCCACCGGCCCCGCCGCCACGGCCCGCACCCCGGGCCCCCGACCCGGCGCGCGATTGTCCGGAATCCGTCCGGTCCCGGTCACTGTTGACGCCCCGTCCGCCGACGACCCTGTTCGGAGCGGACCCGCGTCGCCTGCGCGCCCGCACTTTCACCCGGCGGGGCAACAGCTGCCCCGAGCCGCCACCACATGTCCCACCGGACGGCTACGCTCGGGGTCTGTACGTCATTCGGGCGACCTGGGGAGGTAACGGGATGACGGAGGGACGGCCGTCGGCGGCCGCCGCGGCTTCCCTGTGGGAGCGGGAGGCGGAGCTCGCCACCGTCGCACGGGCCATCGACGAGCTGCGCGCCGACCGGGAATCCGCGGGCAGCCTGCTGGTCTTCCGCGGCGAGGCGGGGCTCGGCAAGACCGCGCTGCTGGCCGAGACCCGCCGCATCGCCGAGAGCCGCAAGTGCACCGTGTGGTACGCCCGCGGCGCCGAGACCCTGAGATCCGTACCCTTCAACGTCGTACGGCAGTTACTGCAACCCGCCCTGCTGTCCCTGCTGCCCGAGGAGGCCCGCGAGTACCTCGGCGACTGGTACGACATCGCAGGGCCCGCCCTCGGCATAACCGAACCGCAGGAGGAGAGCGCCGATCCGCAGTACGTGTGCGACGGCCTCGTCGCCGCCGTGCGCCGGCTCGCCCGCCGCGAATACCCGCTCGTGCTGCTCATCGACGACGCGCACTGGGCCGACCAGGAGACCCTGCGCTGGCTCGCCGCGTTCGCCGAACGCCTCGACGACCTGTCCGTCCTCGTGGTGGTCGCCCGCAGGCCCGGCGAGGTCCGCGGGGACAGCGCCCGCCACCTCGACACGGTCGCCGCCGCGGGCCGCTCCGTCACCAACCTGCGCGCCCTCACCCCGGACGCCGCGGCCGGACTCACCCGCGCCACCCTCGGCCGGCACGCCGACGACGCGTTCTGCCGAGAGGTCTGGGCCGTCACCGCGGGCAACCCCTACGACACCGTCGAACTCCTCGCCAAGGTCCAGGACAGCGAACTGCCGCCGGTGGAGGCGCGCGCCGCCGAACTGCGCGCCCTGAACCACGCCGGGCGCGGCGGCGGACTGGTCGACCGGATCAAGGAACTCGGCCTGGAAGCCACCCAGTTCGCCTGGGCCGCCGCGATCCTCGGCACCGGCATCACCCTGGAGTCGGTCGCCCGCCTCGCCACCATGGGCGAGGACACCGCCCGGCACTGCGCCGACCTGCTGTGCGCGGCCCGCATCCTCACCGTTCCCGACCCGGCGGGCGAACACCGCGGCGGCGACCTGGAGTTCGTGCACCCGCTGATCGCCTCCGCCGTCTACGACTCCATCCCGCCGGCCGTGTGCACCGCCATGCACGGCGCCGCCGCCGACATCGTCACCGAGATGGGCCGCGGCGCCGCCGAGGCGGCCCGGCACCTCCTGGAGGTCCACCCGGACGACGACGAGGAACTGGTCGAACAGCTCCGCGAGGCCGCCCGCGAACACCTCGCCGTCGGCGCGCCCGACGCGGCCCGCCGTTGCCTCGAACGCGCCCTTCAGGAACCGCCCCGGCCCGAGATCCACGCCCACGTCCTGTACGAACTGGGCTGCGCCACGCTGCTCACCGCGCCCGCCGTCACCATCGGCCATCTGCGCAGCGCCCTCGGCATGCGCGGACTCGACGGCCGCGACCGCGTCGACGCCGTGGTCCGGCTGTCCCAGGCCCTGCTCCACAACGACCAGCTCGAAGAGGCCGTCCGCACCATCGAGGCCGAGGCCGCCCGGCACGAGGCGGGCCCGGTCCGCATGCGGTTGCAGGCCTTCCAGTACATGTGGGAGGGCATCCACGGCGAGACCGTCGCCCCGGCCCGCTCCCGCAGCCTCGCCGAACTCGCCGGCACCTGCACCGGCCGCGACAATACCGAGCGCGCCCTGCTGATCCTGCGCGGCTTCGACGCCATGACCCACGGCGAGAGCGCCGCCGAGATCCTCGAACTGTGCGACCGGGCCCTCGTCAACGGCCGGCTCGCGCCCGGACTCGGCTGGACCGACCGGGAATGGGGCATCGAGCTGCTGATGATGCTCGGCAGCGCCTACGTCTACACCGACCGGCTCGACCGCGCCGAAAGCCTCTTCGCCGAGGCGCTGCGCGTCTACACCGGCGCCGGCTGGCACGGCGGCCACCTCTCCCTGGCCAACGCCTATCTGGGGCTCGCCTACCGCAGACAGGGCCGCCTCAAGGACGCCGAGGAGCATCTGCGCGAGGCCCTCGTGCTCGCCGAACGCGTCGGCCGCCGTCTGCCGTTGCACTGGTCGGCCACCTGCGGACTGGTCGACACCCTGCTCGCCCGCGGCCGGGTGGCGGAGGCCTGGTCGGTCGCCGAGCAGTACGGCTTCGCCCCGCCCTACCCCTCCACCATCGTCCTGCCGGACGTGCGCTGTGTGCGCGGCCGGCTGCTCCTCGCCGTCGGCCGCACCGAGGAGGGGATCAACGAGCTGGAGGCAGCCGAGAAGACCGCCGTCTCCCGGGGCGGCCACAACCCCGTGCTCGCACCGTGGTCGATCGACCTCGCCAAGGCCCTCGCCGGACAGGACCCGGGCCGCGCCGCCCGGCTCGCCGCCGACGCCCGCCGGCAGGCCGAGCGGTTCGGCACCGACACCGCCATCGGCGAGGCCCTGCGCTGCGCGGCCGCCCTCGAAACCGGCTGCCGGGCGGCCCAGCTGGCCGCTCGCGCCGTCACCTACCTGGAGGCCTCGCCCTCTCAGTACGAACACGCGGCCGCCCGCATCGAACACGGCATCCTCGCCCGCTCCGCCGCCGATCTGCGCCGCGGCCTCGACCTCGCCCGCTCCTGCGGGGCCGACGGGCTGGTGGCGCAGGCGAGCGAGGCGCTGGCGGCGGGAGGGCTCGGGTGACGGATGACGGGCGCAGGCCCCACGGCGTGCAGCGCGCCCGCGCGGACACCAGCCGCACCCGCCCCTCGGCGACGTCCGGCGGTGCGCCGTCCGCCCCGGTGAACGTCGTACCGCCGCTCGCCGCCGGCCGTGACCAGGTGGCGGCGTAGGAGCGTCCGCCGCGCGGCACCTCCGGCTTCCCGGTGCCGACGGCCCGTGGGCAGGGGGTGGGGTCGCCGAGGACGTCGTGGTACGCGGTGCCGCGGACGGTGACGTACCGGGACGGCACCCGCGCGGCGCCGTACGACCTCTTCCTTCGCCCGGCGCGCCCAGGGCCTCCCGACCTGCTCCGCGTGCACCACGGTGGCCGCCTCCAGCCCGGTCCGCGGGCGCGCCCCCGGCGGCACATCGTCGATCTTCACCGCGAGCGGGGAGCCGCCCGGGGTGGTGGCGGTCGGCGGCTCGCACGCCGGTCCCACCCGGCCGCACCCCGCCACGCACCCGCACCGCGCCCACCAGGAGGTTCGGCGCGGTGACCCACGGGTACCCGGGGGCCACCGCAAAACGGATACATCGGTGCGTACCGATGCGACCCAAGGGAGCGCGACCTCATGAAGGCAGTCACCTGGCAGGGCAAGCGGGACGTGCGGGTGGAGGACGTGCCCGACCCGAGGATCGAGGAACCCACGGACGCCGTCATCCGCGTCACCTCCAGCGGGTTGTGCGGCTCGGACCTGCATCTGTACGAAGTGCTCACCCCGTTCATGACGCCGGGCGACATCCTCGGCCACGAGCCCATGGGCATCGTGGAGGAGGTGGGCTCGGAGGTGACGAACCTGCGGCCCGGCGACCGCGTCGTGGTGCCGTTCCAGATCGCCTGCGGGCACTGCTTCATGTGCGACACCGGGCTGCCGACCCAGTGCGAGACCACCCAGGTCACCGGCGAGGGCATGGGCGCCGCCCTGTTCGGCTACACCCGCCTGTACGGCGCGGTGCCGGGCGCCCAGGCCGAGTACCTGCGGGTGCCGCAGGCGCAGTTCGGTCCGATGAAGGTGCCCGAGGGCCCGCCGGACGACCGCTTCGTCTACCTCTCCGACGTGCTGCCCACCGCCTGGCAGGCCGTCGAGTACGCGTCCGTCCCGCCCGGCGGCAGCGTCGCGGTCCTCGGCCTCGGCCCGATCGGCGACATGAGCTGCCGGATCGCCCTGGCGCGCGGCGCGGAACAGGTCTTCGGCATCGACCTGGTGCCCGAACGGCTCGCGCGGGCGAACCGGCGGGGCGTGAAGACGTACGACCTCAGGGCCTTCGACGACGAGAAGACGCTGATCCACGCGATCCAGGAGGCGACGGGCGGCCGGGGCCCGGACGCGGTGATCGACGCCGTCGGCACCGAGGCGCACGGCAGCGCCGCCGCGAAGCTCGCCCAGCAGGCCACCGCCCTCCTGCCGCGCAAGATCTCCGCGCCCTTCGCCGAACGCTTCAGCATCGACCGGCTCGGCGCCCTCTACATGGCCATCGACCTGGTACGGCGCGGCGGCACCATCTCGCTCAGCGGCGTCTACGGCGGCATGGCCGACCCGATGCCGCTGCTCACCCTGTTCGACAAGCAGATCCAGCTGCGCATGGGGCAGGCCAACGTGCGCCGCTGGAGCGACCAGATCATGCCGTACCTCACCGACGAGGACCCGCTCGGCGTCGAGGACTTCGCCACGCACCGGGTGCCGCTGTCCGAGGCGCCGCACGCCTACGAGATGTTCCAGCGCAAGGAGGACGGCGCGATCAAGGTCCTCATGAAGCCGTAGCTCATCCCTTCGAGCCGAGGATCTCCCCGAGGTCGTACCGCACCGGCTCCTCCAACTGGGCGTAGGTACAGCTCTCGGGGGCGCGGTCGGGTCGCCAGCGGCGGAAACGGGCGGTGTGCCGGAAGCGCTGCCCGTTCTCCATGTGGTCGTAGGCGACCTCGGCCACCCGCTCCGGGCGCAGCGGCACCCAGGACAGGTCCTTCTTCCCGGACCAGCGGCTCGGCGCCCCGGGCAGCCGGGCGGTCTCGTGGGCGGCCTCCTCGGACCAGGCCGCCCACGGGTGCCCGGCGACGTCGTCCATCCGCAGCGGCGCCAGCTCCTCGACCAGTTCCGCGCGCCGCTTCATGGGGAAGGCCGCCGACACGCCCACGTGCTGGAGCCGGCCCCGGTCGTCGTACAGGCCCAGCAGCAGCGAGCCCACCACCGGGCCGCTCTTGTGGAGGCGGTAGCCGGCCACCACGACGTCCGCCGTCCGCTCGTGCTTGATCTTGAACATGGCCCGTTCGTCCTGCCGGTAGCGCAGGTCGAGCGGCTTGGCCACGATCCCGTCGAGACCGGCCCCCTCGAACCGCTCGAACCACTGCCCGGCCACCGCGAGGTCCGTGGTCGCGGGCGCCAGGTGCACCGGCGCGGCGACTTGGGCGAAAGCCTCCTCCAGCAGGGCCCGGCGGTCGGTGAGCGGCACGTCGAGCAGGGACCGGTCGCCCAGCGCCAGCAGATCGAAGGCGACGAACGAGGCCGGGGTCTTCTCCGCGAGCATCCGCACCCGGGAGGCGGCCGGGTGGATCCGCTCGGTCAGCGCGTCGAAGTCCAGCCGCCCCCCGCGCGCGATCACGATCTCCCCGTCGAGCACGCACCGGAGTGGCAACCGCTCCCGCAGCGCCTCGACCAGCTCGGGGAAGTACCTGGTCAGCGTCTTGCCGGTGCGGCTGCCCAGCTCGACCTCGGCGCCGTCGCGGAAGACGATGGAGCGGAACCCGTCCCACTTGGCCTCGTAGTGCATGCCCGGCGGGATCCTCGCCACCGGCTTGGCGAGCATCGGCTTCACGGGCGGCATGACGGGCAGCTCCATGGCTCCGATTCTGCGCGCGCACGCCCGTGTGCGCCCGGTGTGCGAGCCGCGCGGGGGGCGCCTACGGTGGCCGCATGGCTGATGCGGTGGAACTGGAGGTGGCCGGGCGGACCGTACGGCTGTCCAGCCCGGACAAGGTGTTCTTCCCGGAGCGGGGATTCACCAAGCTGGACCTGGCGCGCTACTACATCGCGGTCGGCCCCGGCATCCTGCGCGCCCTGCGCGATCGCCCCACCACCCTGGAACGCCACCCGGACGGCATCGGGGGCGAGTGGTTCTTCCAGAAGCGCGCGCCCAAGAGCATGCCCGACTGGATCCCCACTGCGCACATCACCTTCCCGAGCGGCCGCAGCGCCGACGAGATGTGCCCCACCGAACAGGCCGCGGTGGTGTGGGCCGCCCAGTACGGCACCCTCACCTTCCACCCCTGGCCGGTGCGGGCCGGCGACGTCGACCACCCCGACGAACTGCGCATCGACCTGGACCCGCAGCCGGGCACCGACTTCGCCGACGCCGTCCGCGCCGCCCATGAACTGCGCGCGGTCCTCGACGAGTTCGGCGGGCTGCGCGGCTGGCCCAAGACCTCCGGCGGCCGGGGCCTGCACGTCTTCGTGCCCATCGAACCGCGCTGGACCTTCACCCAGGTGCGGCGTGCCGCGATCGCCGTCGGCCGGGAGATGGAACGGCGGATGCCCGAGCAGGTCACCATCAAGTGGTGGAAGGAGGAGCGTGGCAAGCGCATCTTCCTCGACTACAACCAGACCGCCCGCGACCGCACCATCGCCTCCGCCTACTCGGTACGGCCCCGCCCGCAGGCCACGGTCTCCGCACCGCTGCGCTGGGACGAGATCGACTCCGTGCACCCCGACGACTTCGATCTCGCCACCATGCCGGCCCGGTTCGGGGAACTCGGGGACGTGCACGCCGGCATGGAGGAACGGGCCCATTCGCTGGACGCGTTACTGGAGCTGGCCCGCCGTGACGAGCACGACCACGGTCTCGGCGACCTGCCGTATCCGCCGGAGTACCCGAAGATGCCCGGCGAGCCCAAACGCGTCCAGCCGAGCCGGGCCCGCCGGGAGCCGTCCTGACGGTGCCGCACCGGTACGGCCCCGTCGACCACCGGCACGGCGGCCCTCGTTATCCTGGTCGGCAGCCGGCCGATGAGGAGTCCCCCTGTGTCCGACGCAGTGTCGCGTCCCACGCTGGAGGCCGTGGCCGCGCGGGCCGGGGTGTCCAGGGCCACCGTGTCGCGGGTGGTCAACGGCGGGTCCGGCGTCCGCGAACCGCTCGCCGAGCGGGTCCGGCGGGCCGTCGAGGAGCTGGGCTACGTCCCCAACCAGGCGGCGCGCAGCCTCGTCACCAAACGGCACGACGCCGTCGCGGTCGTCATCGCCGAACCCGAGACCCGCGTCTTCACCGACCCCTTCTTCGCCCTCCAGCTGCGCGGCATCAGCAAGGAACTGACCGCGTGCGACAACCAGTTGGTGCTGCTGCTCACCGAGGGCCGCGACGACCACACGCGAGTGGCCCGGTACCTCGCCGGGGGCCATGTCGACGGGGCGCTGGTCTTCTCGCTGCACCTGGACGACCCGCTGCCCCGGCTGATCCACGACGCCGGGGTGCCGACCGTGTTCGGCGGCCGGCCCGGCTGGCGGGACGGCACCGGTACGGCGGTGTACGTGGACTGCGACAACCGGGGCGGCGCCCGGTCCGCCGTACGCCATCTCGCCGCCCTCGGCCGCACCCGGATCGCGCACCTCACCGGCGCCCTGGACCAGACCTCGGCGGTGGACCGGCTCGACGGCTACCGCGACGTCATGGCCGAGACGGCGGGCGGGGCCGATCCCGCGCTGGTCGTGGAGAGCGACTTCACCCCGGCCGGCGGGGAACGGGCCATGCGGGAACTCCTCGCCCGCCGCCCCGACGTGGACGCCGTGTTCGCCGCGAACGACCTGACCGCGCTGGGCGCCCTGCGCGTCCTGCGGGAGCGGGGCCTGCGGGTACCGCAGGACGTGGCCGTGGTCGGCTTCGACGACATGCTGCCGCTCGCCGAGGAGTCCGACCCGCCGCTGACCACCGTCCGTCAGGACATCGAGCGGATGGGCCGGCTGATGGCCCGGCTGCTGCTGGACGGCGCCGCCGCCCGGACCGCCACCGGGGGAGCCTGCGGTGACGCCGACGCCCGAGCCGACGCGGACGGCACCGACGGCGGGCGGCCGGACGCCCCGCCGTCCGGCGTGATCCTGCCGACCACGCTGATACGACGCGCGTCCGCCTGACCGGCGTTCACTCCCGCGTTCCGGCGCTCTTGATCACCGCGAACCGCGCCCCGTACGGATCGGCGAGCGTCGCCATGCGGCCCACCCGTTCGATCGTGGCCGGCGGCACCACGAGCGTCCCGCCGAGCCGCAGCGCCCCGGCCGCGACGGCGTCCGCGTCCTCGACCTCGAAGTACGGCAGCCAGTAGGGCTCGTCCTCCGGCCGGGCCAGCGGCACCATCCCGCCGAACATCGCGTCCTCCCCGGCGCCGTCCGGGTTGACGCAGGTGTAGGTACCGCCCGGGAACGGCACGCCGGAGGTCTCCAGGCCGAGGACGCGGCGGTAGAAGGCGGCCGCCGCCGCGATGTCCGGGGTGTGCAGCTCGGCCCAGCACAGCGCGCCCAACACGTTCGCCACGTCCACCCCGCTGGTCTCGCCGGGCTGCCAGATCCCGAACGTCGCGCCCGCCTGGTCGGAGAGGACCGCCATGTGTCCCTGGCCCAGCACGTCGACCGGACCGAACAGCACCCTGCCATGGGCCTGTTGGGCAGCCTGCGCGGTGGCCCGCGCGTCCTCGCTGCGGAAGTACAGCGTCCAGGACGGCGGGCCCTGGCCGGGCTCGGTCTGCATGCCGCCGGCGACGGTCCGCCCGTCCAGCTGGAAGAAGCCGTAACCGCCGGCGTCCGGCCCCGCCGACCGGAACCGCCAGCCGAACAGACCGCCGTAGAAGGAGCACGCGCCGTCGATGTCGGGCGCGCCGATGTCGAGCCAGTTCGGGGCGCCATCGACGAAATCGGTGGTGAGCATGGAGCCCTCCTCGAAGGGGTGCCGTCCGCTGCACTGCCGAGTCTGGCACCGCCCACCGGCGACCGCCGCCGGAACACCGCCGGCCGCCGCACGGCCCGCCCTCACCTCGGGTGACCGGGCCTGTTCCCAGAGTTTTCGATGTTTCCGCGCGCCGCCGTGCGCCCGCCGGGCACCGGGGAGCATCATCGGGTCGGCCGGAGGCCCCGACGACCGCGTTGAGCGCGCGTTGATCGAACGTTTTTCGCCGCGGGGCACGATCCTGGCCATGCACTTCGACACGATCACTCCGGCCGACGAGACCTGGCAGGCGCAGGCCCTGTGCGCGCAGACCGGCCCGGACTTCTTCTTTCCCGAGCCGGGCAGCTCGGTGCGCGAGGCGAAGCGCATCTGCGGGATGTGCGACCTGCGCTCGGCCTGCCTGGACTACGCGCTGACCAACGACGAACGCTTCGGCGTCTGGGGCGGTCTGTCCGAGAAGGAGCGCCTCGCCCTGCGCCGCACCTCGGGCTGACCCCCCCCGCAGCGGACCGCCCTCACCCCCCGGCGGCCCGCCCCGCCGACCAGGTCCGTGCCGTCCGCGCCGCATGCCCCGCGCGGTCAGCGCCCCGAGGTCAACGCCGCGCCGCGCGCGCTCCGTGCCGTCAGCGCCCCCCGGCCCGCCCCGCCATCCGTGCCTTGCGCGCCGCCAGCTTCTCGTCGAAGCGGCCGGCCTCCTCGTCCAGGCCGCCCATGAACAGACCGAGTTCCTCCTGGGCCTGGCGCCCCTGCGGACCGAGGCCGTCGAGCTGCATCACCTTCAGGTAGCGCAGCACCGGCTGGAGTACGTCGTCGTGGTGGATGCGCAGGTTGTAGACCTCGCCGATCGCCATCTGCGCGGCGGCCCGCTCGAAGCCGGGGATGCCGTGTCCGGGCATCCGGAAGCCGACGACCACGTCCCGCACCGCCTGCATGGTCGGGTCGGGCGCGAGCTCGAACGCCGCCTGGAGCAGATTGCGGTAGAACACCATGTGCAGGTTCTCGTCGGTTGCGATCCGGGAGAGCATGCGGTCGCACACCGGGTCACCGGACTGGTGGCCGGCGTTGCGGTGCGAGATCCGGGTGGCCAGCTCCTGGAAGGCGACATAGGCGATCGAGTGCAGCATCGAGTGCCCGTTGTCGGACTCGAAGCCCTCGCTCATGTGCGCCATGCGGAAGCGCTCCAGCTGATCCGGGTCCACCGCGCGGGAGGCGAGCAGGTAGTCCCGCATCACGATGCCGTGCCGGCCCTCCTCCGCCGTCCACCGGTGCACCCAGGTGCCCCAGGCGCCGTCGCGGCCGAAGAGGCTGGCGATCTCGTGGTGGTAGCTGGGCAGGTTGTCCTCGGTCAGCAGGTTGACCACCAGGGCGGTGCGGCCGATGTCCGTCACCTTGGACTGGTCCTTCGCCCACGCCTCGCCGTCCTCGAAGAAGGCCGGGAAGTTGCGCCCGTCGCCCCAGGGCACGTACTCGTGCGGCATCCAGTCCTTCGCGGCCCGCAGATGCCGGTTCAACTCCCTTTCCACCACTTCCTCCAGCGCGTACAACAGCCGGGCGTCGGTCCAGGCGGTCGGGCTGCCGAGGTGGGGAGAGGCAATGGTCACGGGAACTCCAGGGGGACGCCGAACGAAGGAGAGTGCGAACACGGGTACCGGCGAGCGGTGCCGGAAAACCTACGTGATCGTAAGCTACGAGACCGTAGGTTACGAAACCGTAGGTTAAGCCGCCGTAAAAGCGCCCGGACCAGCGGGGACGACACACCGTCAGGGATGCGGAACGGCCCCGGGACGCGCCGGTCCCGGGGCCGTCGGCGGGAAGGTGTCACCCGGTCAGGCGTACAGCTCGCGCAGGCGCACGGAGAGGCAGGTCACCGAGCCCTCCAGCTTCTCGAACTCACCGATGTCCACCGTCACCACCTCGTGGCCGAGATCGGTCAGCAGCTCGGCGGTCCTCGGGGCGCTCGCCGCCATCAGCAGCTTGTGCCCGCCGAGCAGCACCACCTGCGCGCCGGCCTCCTCGGGAACCGAGAGGAACCCGGGAAAGAGCGAGGGCCGGTCCACCCTCGGGATGTGTCCGAGCACCGTGCCGTCCGGCAGCGCGGTCACGGCCGACTTCAGATGCAGCACCTTGCTCACCGGCACGGCCACCACCCGGGCGCCCAACGGCTCGAACACGGCCCGCAGCTGCTGCACCCCGGCCGCGTCGGTGCGTCCGCTGCGGCCCACGTAGAGCGTGTCGCCGACCTTCAGGACATCGCCGCCGTCCAGGGTGGCCGGCTCCCATATCCAGTTCACCGAGCAGCCGAGGCGGGCCACCGCCTCCTCCACCCCGGCGGTCTCCGGGCGCCGGGCGGCGGCGCCGGGCCGGGTGATCAGCGCCACGTTGCGGAAGACGACGACGGTGTCCTCCACGAACACCGAGTCCGGGCAGTCGTCGGCCGGTTCGACCTCGATGGTCTCCCAGCCGTGCGCCCGCAGCGTTCCGACGTACGCCTCCCACTGCTCGACGGCCCGCGCGACGTCGACCGGCTCCCGCTCGACGTGCGTGACCAGTCCGTCGGCCAGACGGGGGCCGGGACGGCGAACGAGGGCCTTCTTGCTGGGCACGACGGGCCTTTCCGGTCGGGAACACGGTGCCTGCGCCAGGTTCGTCCGGCGCCGATCCGCCATCATGCAGCCCGCCGGGCCCAGCACAAAACCGCTGCCGAGGCAGCGCGTCCCCCGCCCGTGGCCCGCGGCCCCGACGGCCGCCGCTTCGGCCGTCGGGACCGCTGGTCCGGGGGGCGTGCCGCCCCGCGGGCCGGTGACGCTCGGCAGCCGGCCTCCGGCGCCGGGGGATGGCACGGGCCGCCGAGCGCCCGGTCCGGCTCTATCCGACCTCTTCCGGTTCCACCTCCCTCAGCCGTCCGTCCTCCATCAGCAGCCACCGGGTGATGCCGATCGACTCCAGGAACGGCAGGTCGTGGCTGGCCACCAGCAGCGCGCCCTCGTACGACTCCAGGGCGGAGGTCAGCTGCCGGGCGCTCGCCAGGTCGAGGTTGTTGGTCGGTTCGTCCAGCAGGAGCAGCTGGGGCGCCGGTTCGGCGAGCATCAGCGCGGCCAACGCGGCCCGGAAGCGCTCGCCGCCGGACAGCGTGCCCGCCCGCTGGTCGGCGCGCGCGCCCCGGAACAGGAACCGGGCCAGCCGCGCGCGGATCCGGTTGTTGGTGGCGTCCGGCGCGAACCGGGCCACGTTCTGGACGACCGTCAGCTCGTCGTCCAGCACGTCCAGCCGCTGGGGCAGGAACCGCAGCGGTACGTGCGCCGTCGCCGTGCCGGCCACCGGTGCCAGCTCCCCGGCGACCGTCCGCAGCAGTGTGGTCTTCCCGGAGCCGTTGCGGCCGACCAGCGCGATCCGCTCCGGGCCGCGCAGATCGAGGACCCCCTCGACCCGCGCGCCGTACGCCGTCTCCAGTCCCTCCAGGGTGAGCACCTGCCGGCCGGGCGGTACGGCGGTGTACGGCAGCTCGACGCGGATCTCGTCGTCGTCCCGCACCGCGTCCGCCGCCTCGTCCAGGCGCTCGCGGGCCTCGGCGAGCCGTTCCTCGTGCATGATGCGGTGCTTGCCCGCCGACTCCTGGGCCGCGCGCTTGCGGGCCCCCATCACGATCTTCGGCTCGCGCTTCGACTCCCACATCTTCTGCCCGTACCGCTTGCGCCGGGCCAACTTGACCTGCGCGTCGACCAGTTCGCGTTTCTGTCTGCGCACGTCGGCCTCGGCGACCCGCATCATCCGTTCGGCCGCATCCTGTTCCACGGCCAGCGCCTGCTCGTACGCCGAGAAGTTGCCGCCGTACCAGGCGACCTCTCCGGCGCGCAGCTCCGCGATCTGGTCGACCAGGTCGAGGAGTTCGCGGTCGTGGCTGACCACGACCAGTACCCCGGGCCAGGCGGTGACGGCCTGGTGGAGGCGGCGGCGCGCGTAGAGGTCGAGGTTGTTGGTGGGTTCGTCCAGGAGCAGCACGTCCGGGCGGCGCAGCAGCAGCGCGGCCAGCCGCAGCAGCACCGACTCGCCGCCGGACACCTCGCCGACGGTGCGGTCCAGCCCGATGTGGCCGAGGCCGAGTTCGCCGAGGGTGACCAGGGCGCGCTCCTCCACGTCCCAGTCGTCGCCGACGGTCTCGAAGTGCTCCTCGGTCACGTCGCCCGCCTCGATGGCGTGCAGCGCGGCCCGGCGCTCGGCGATGCCGAGGACCTGGTCGACACGGAGGGCGGTGTCCAGGGTGACGTTCTGCGGCAGGTGGCCGATCTCGCCCTGGACCTTGACGGTGCCGTCGGCCGGGACGAGTTCACCGGTCAGCAGCTTCAGCAGGGTCGACTTGCCGGTTCCGTTGGCACCGACGAGCCCGGTCCTGCCGGGGCCGAAGGCGAGGTCGAGCCCGTCGAACACGGTGGTGCCGTCGGGCCAGGCGAAGGAGAGGGACGTGCAGGTGAGGGAAGATGACATGGATGCCTCGCGGGGTGGTCGCGGTTCGGTGGGCGCGTGTGGGGACACCGCGAGGCGGAACCGAGGGACCATCCGGAGGCCGTGCAGAAGAAAAGGCCCTGTGCCGGAGGACGGCTCGAACGCCGAGGGTCGTACGCCACGCACACCTCACCGGTGCGACGCGGTGTCTCCGAACCTCAGACGAGCAACGTCCTTCTCCGATCGACGGCAACAGAACCGAGGTAAACGGTAGGAGCAGGCCGGACGGCGGTCAACGGGATTTACGGGTGACACGGCCGACCGCACCCCACGGCGGGCCGCTCCCCGCTACCGGCTGTCCCGCATCAGGTCCGCCAGAGCGCCGTCCAGGTCGAGCTGGAGGTGTTCGAGGCCGGCCGGTACCAGTGCGTCGGCGGCCTCCAGGAAGCGGCGTATCTCGGCCGCGCGGACATGGATGACCGCGGTGCCCTCCGGGGCGTGGAACTCCAGGACCACGCGGTCGTAGCCGTACGGCCGCACCCGTACGTCCCCGTGCCCCTCCGGGCCCTCCAGCCCGGCGGCGAGCAGTTCGCGGGCGAAGGTCCAGCACACTTCGACCCCCTCCAGGGTGGCCGGGGCCGGGAAGGTCATCCGCACGGCGAACGGGTCGCCGCGGTCGTAGCGCAGCGTGGCGGGAATGTTCGGCATGCGCGGTGCGGCGGCGACGAGACGGGCCTCTACGAGCTGCTCGATGACGGTGGACAACGCCTTGCTCCCTCGTGACGGCTGGACTGCGTCTGGTGTGACACCCGGCACTGGATGAGACGACGGAATCGGCCGGGGCGTGCACCTGGCTTACGAGTGACCTCGGTCACCGCGTTCATGCACGCGGCGGGCGGGACACTGCCGCCGTACGGCGCGCGGCAGTTGGCCCCTGGACGGCGCCCCGGCGGTCGGCTAGCTTCGCCCGCCATGAGGCGCATGGGGAGCACGCGGGGCACGGGACGGACGCGACGCACGGGCAGGCTGGTGGCGGCGGGGGTCGCGTGCGGGGCGGCGCTCGCCGCGCTGACCGTCCCCTCGGCGCAGGCGCTCGGACAGCCGGGACGGCAGGGCGTGCACTGGGCGGCGAAGGATCCCGGCACCCCGCGGGTGCGCTTCCGGGGCCTCGCGGCCGTGGACCGGCGCACCGCCTGGCTGGCCGGCACCGCGGGCACCGTCCTGCTCACCCGGAACGGCGGCGCGACCTGGCGTGACGTCTCCCCGCCCGGCGCGGCCGGCCTGGAGTTCCGGGACGTCGAGGCGTTCGACGCCCGGCACGCGGTGGTGCTGGCCGCCGGTGAGGGCGAGGCGTCCCGGGTGTACCGCACCGACGACGGCGGGGCGACCTGGACCGAGTCCTTCCGCAACACCGACCCGAGCGCGTTCTACGACTGCCTCGCCTTCTTCGACCGCCGCCACGGCCTGGCGCTGGGCGACCCGGTGGACGGCAGGTTCCGCGTCCTCGCCACCGACGACGGCGGCCGCTCCTGGCGGCTGCTGCCCGCGTCCGGCATGCCGCCCGCCCTGGACGGCGAGGCGGGCTTCGCGGCGAGCGGGCAGTGCCTGGTCACCTCCGGCACCAGGGACGCCTGGGCGGCCACCGGCGGCGGCGCCCGCGCCCGCGTCCTGCACTCCGCCGACCGGGGCCTGACCTGGACCGCCGCCGACACTCCGGTGCCGGCCGGCGATCCGGCCCGCGGCGTCTTCGCCCTCGCGTTCCGCGACCGCGCGCACGGCCTCGCGGTCGGCGGCGACTACCGCGCGGACCAGCCCTCGCCCCGCGCCGCCGCCGTCACCGCCGACGGCGGCCGCAGCTGGCAGCCCGCCGCCACGCCCCCGCCCGGCTACCGCTCCGCGGTCGCCTGGCTCCCGCACAGCCGCTCGGCCGCGCTCGCCGTCGGCCCCACCGGCACCGATCTGACCACCGACGGCGGCCGGACCTGGCGCACCATCGACACCGGCTCGTACGACACCGTCTCCTGCACCCCCGACCTCGGCTGCTGGGCTGCCGGCGAGCAGGGCAGGGTGGCCCGGCTGGAACGGTGAGGTAGGCGCACCGCGAGCCGGGTACTCGTGTCGGCGTCACAGCGGAAAGGAGCGATCATGCCAGCCGGTTCCAGCCCCAAGCGCGAACGCCAGTACGAGCACATCAAGGAGAGCGCGCAGGACCGGGGCGAGAGCGAGGGACGCGCGAAGGAGATCGCCGCACGGACCGTCAACAAGGAACGCGCCCGCGCCGGCGAGTCGAAGACCGCCAGCCGCACGTCGACGCAGGACATGTCGTCCAGCAGGCGCGGCGGCCAGCGGTCGGGCAACCGGGTCGGCTCGCACGGCCCGACCCGCGACCAGCTGTACAACGAGGCCAGGCAGCGCGGCATCGAGGGCCGCTCGCACATGAACAAGGACGAGCTGCAACGCGCGCTGAAGTCCAAGAAGGGCTGACGCCGGGAGCCGGGAAGGGCGGCTCAGCCCAGGGTCTGCCGGTACCGGGCCAGTTCCGGAGCGGTCTTGGTGGCGATGAACTCGGTGACCCGGTAGGTGCACACGCCGCCCAGGGTGAACGGGTCGCTCGCCACCACCTCCTCGACGCGGGCGCGGTCCTCGGCCACGGCCAGGATCACCCCGCCGTCGCGCGGCTCCTTGCGGCCCGAGGCCAGGAAGACGCCCTTCTCGTACTGCTCCTCCAGCCACGCCACGTGCTCGGCGAGCAGGGCGTCCACGGCGTCGAGGGGCTTGGTGTAGGTCAGTTCCAGTACGAACATGATCGCGAGCCTACCCCGCCGGCCGCCCCCGTTGACAGGCGCTAGAGTCGGCCGTCATGACGACCCCAGGCATACCGGCGGGCCGGCCGGCGACCGAGGAGGAGGCCCGCGCGGTCCAGGACGAGCTGCGGGACCGGGTGGTGCTCGACGAGCCGGGGCCGCCGCCCGGCACCGGCCGGGTGACCGGGGTCGACGTGGCCTACGACGACGAGCGCGACCTGGTCGCTGCGGCGGCCGTCGTCCTGGACGCCGCCAGTCTGGAGGTGGTGGCCGAGGCCACCGCCGTCGGCCCGGTGTCCTTCCCCTATGTGCCCGGACTGCTCGCCTTCCGGGAGATCCCCACGGTGCTGGCCGCCCTCGACTCCCTGCCGTGCCCGCCCGGACTGGTGGTGTGCGACGGCTACGGACTGGCCCATCCACGCCGCTTCGGCCTGGCGAGCCACCTCGGCGTGCTCACCGGTCTGCCCACCATCGGCGTCGCCAAGAACCCGTTCACCTTCACCTACGAGGATCCCGCCGCCGCCCGGGGCAGCTCCGCGCCGCTGCTCGCCGGCGCCGAGGAGGTCGGCCGGGCCCTGCGCACCCGGGACGGCGTCAAGCCGGTCTTCGTCTCGGTCGGCCACCGGGTGAGCCTGGACAACGCGGTGGCGCACACCCTGGCCCTCACCCCGGCCTTCCGTCTCCCGGAGACCACCCGGCGCGCCGACGCCCTGTGCCGCCGGGCCCTGCGGGAGGCGACGGCCCGTCCGGCCGCTCAGGAGGCCGTGACCCGCCAGGTGCCGACCTCCTGATACCCGGAGTCGTACACGGCCGAGCCGTCGCCCGGCTCCAGCGCGTAGTGGTGCAGATTGCCGCCCCAGTAGCGCAGGATCCGCCCCAGCTCGGCGGCCCGCTCCGGCGCCGGGGCGTCCTCGTCCACGGTCACTTCGAGCACGAACTTCAACGTTTTTACGCCTCCTTGGGTTCACCGGCTTGGGACTCAATCGTCTCACTGACGTGCCCGTTGAGACTTTGGCGGCGACTGGCGCGGAGTGCAGGCCGCGGACGGGTCGGAAGTCTCAAACCGGGGGAGAGGTGCCGGGCGGGCCGGCCGGCTACCGCCGCGCCACCACCCGGAACCCGATCCCCGCGGCCCGCAGCCGCCCGGTGAGCGCGTCGCCCATCGCCTGCGCCGTGGTCACCTGGCCGGACGTCGGCGGGAGGTCGTCGAGGGCGAGGCACAGCGCCGCCTCGGCGAACATCTTGGCGGTCTCGTCGTAGCCGGGGTCGCCGCCCGCCACCTCGGTGAGCACGCGGCGCCCGCCGCCCTCGCCGACGAACCGCACCCTGAACCAGCTCTTCGCCCGCTTCCGCGCGCTCGGCCCCTCGCCCGGCCGGAGCCGGTTCGACAACCAGCGGCGGGCGGGCGGAAGCTGGGAGGCCGCCGCGAGCGCGCCGACGGCGGCGACCCCGCCGAGGGCGACCGGCAGATGCCGGACGGCGGCGAAGTGCCGGTAGCGGAAGTCGGGGCCCTAGCGCTCCAGGGCCCGTGCCGAACGGCCCACGATCCGCGGGTCGACGGTGGGCAGCGGTACCGCCCACGCGCCGACCTCCGGGGCGAACCGCGGCGCTCCGACCGGCGCGCTCACCCGGCGTCCGGGCAACCGGGGCTCGTGCCGGGCCCGTTCGCGCGCGGCGGCGAGCAGCTGCCGTCCCCGCGCGAGCTGGTCGAGCGCCGAGGCCAGGGTGCCGCCGGAGAAGGCCGCGTCGGCCGTCACATAGCCGTCCACCCGCAGCGGCACACCCTCGGGCAGTTGCCGCACCGTGAAGTACGCGCCGAGGTCATGGGGTACGGAGTCGAAGCCGCAGGCGTGCACCAGACGCGCGCCGGTCTCCCGCGCGCGGGCGTCGTGCCGTACGTACATCAGGTCCACGAACTCCGGCTCGCCGGTGAGGTCCAGGTAGTCGGTCCCGGCGTCCGCGCAGGCGGCCACCAGTTCCTCGCCGTACCGCAGATAGGGGCCCACGGTCGTGGCCACCACCCGCGCCCGCCCGGCCAGCTCGCGCACGGCCGCCGGATCGGACGCGTCGGCGCGCAGCACACCGATGTCCGCGCCGCCGGGCAGCTCCTCGCGCAGCCGCCGCAGCCTGGCCTCGTCGCGGCCGGCCACCGCCCAGCGCAGCTCCTTCGGCGCGTGCGCGGCCAGGTACCGCGCGGTCAGGGCGCCGACGAAGCCGGTGGCACCGTAGAGCACCAGGTCATAGGTACGTTCCGTGCCGTGCAGTCCGTTCATGCCACCCCTTGGTCGTGCAGCCCGCGCCGCCGTCGGCGGCCGAGGCTAGCGTGAGATCCGCGCGCTCCCCGGACCGGGTGACCCGGTCGGACGGGCACTTGGCTAAGCGCTTGCTCGTTCAGGTCTTGTGCCGGATGGAACGCGTTCCTAGCATCACCGGTGTTACATCAGTTGTGTCACACACTTGGGGGACGGCATGAGCACCGCAGCGCGGGGCCCGCTCCACGGCGTGCGCGTGGTGGAACTGGCCGGCATCGGGCCGGGCCCGTTCGCCGCCATGCTGCTGGCCGACCTCGGCGCCGACGTGGTCCGCGTGGACCGCCCCGGCGGCCCCGGCCTCGGCATCGACCCCGCCCACGACGTCACCAACCGCAACAAGCGCTCGGTGGTGGTCGACCTCAAGTCCCCGGACGGTGCCGCCCGCGTCCTGGACCTCGCCGAGCGCGCCGACGTCCTGGTCGAGGGCTACCGCCCGGGCGTCGCCGAACGCCTCGGGGTCGGCCCGGCCGAGTGCCACGCCCGCAACCCCCGCCTGGTGTACGGCCGGATGACCGGCTGGGGCCAGGACGGCCCCCTCGCCGAGCGCGCGGGCCACGACGTGTCGTACATCGCCGTGACCGGCGCCCTCGGTCTGATCGGCCGCCCCGGCGAACCCCCGGCCGTGCCCGCCAACCTCCTCGGCGACTACGCGGGCGGCTCGCTCTACCTGGTCGTCGGCGTCCTCGCCGCGCTGCACCACGCGCGCGCCACCGGCACCGGCCAGGTCGTGGACGCCGCCATCGTGGACGGCACCGCCCACCTGTCCGCGATGATCCACGGCATGCTCTCCGCCGGCGCCTGGCAGGACCGGCGCGGCGCCAACCTCCTCGACGGCGGCTGCCCCTACTACGGCACCTACGAGACCGCCGATGGCGGACACATGGCCGTCGGCGCCCTGGAGGACCGGTTCTCCGAGCAGTTCCTGCGCCTGCTGGACCTGGCGGACCTGCTGGACGCGCGCGGCGACCTCAGCCGCTGGGACGAACTGCGCGCCCGGATCGCCGACCGCTTCCGCACCCGCACCCGCGCGCAGTGGACCGCCGTCTTCGAGGGCACCGACGCCTGCGTGGCCCCCGTACTCTCGCTGCGCGAGGCCCCGCACCACCCGCACCTCGCCGCCCGCGGCACCTTCACCGAGCACGCGGGCCTCACCCAGCCGGCCCCCGCCCCCCGCTTCTCGGTCACCCCCGCCGCCGTCCGCACCGGCCCGGCGCTGCCCGGCGCCGACACCGAGGCGGTGGCCCGCGACTGGGACGTACCCGCACTCGCCGACGGCGAGGGGCCCGCCCCGGCCGCCGACCGGGCCCACCGACCCGACGACCACCGAACCCCGCTCGGCCGACCCTCCCGAAAGGCACACCAGTGAGCACCGAAGCGTACGTGTACGACGCGATCCGCACCCCGCGCGGCCGCGGCAAGGCGAACGGCGCCCTGCACGGCACCAAGCCCATCGACCTGGTCGTCGGCCTCATCCACGAGATCCGCGACCGCTTCCCGGGCCTGGACCCGGCCGCCGTCGACGACATCGTGCTCGGCGTCGTCGGCCCGGTCGGCGACCAGGGCTCCGACATCGCCCGGATCGCCGCCATCGCCGCCGGGCTGCCGGACACCGTGGCGGGCGTCCAGGAGAACCGCTTCTGCGCCTCGGGTCTCGAAGCCGTCAACCTGGCCGCCGCCAAGGTCCGCTCCGGCTGGGAGGACCTGGTCCTCGCGGGCGGCGTGGAGTCCATGTCCCGGGTGCCGATGGCCTCCGACGGCGGCGCCTGGTTCAACGACCCGATGACCAACCTGGCCGTCAACTTCGTGCCCCAGGGCATCGGCGCCGACCTGATCGCCACCATCGAGGGCTTCAGCCGGCGGGACGTGGACGAGTACGCGGCCCTGTCCCAGGAGCGTGCCGCCACCGCCTGGAAGGAGGGCCGCTTCGCGCGCTCGGTCGTCCCCGTCAAGGACCGCGCCGGACTGGTCGTCCTCGACCACGACGAGCACCCGCGCCCCGGCACCACCGCCGACTCCCTCGCGGGGCTCAAGCCGTCCTTCGCGGACATCGGCGAACTCGGCGGCTTCGACGCCGTGGCGCTCCAGAAGTACCACTGGGTGGAGAAGATCGACCACGTCCACCACGCGGGCAACTCCTCGGGCATCGTGGACGGCGCCTCGCTGGTCGCGATCGGCTCCAAGCAGGTCGGCGAGCGCTACGGCCTCACCCCGCGCGCCCGGATCGTCTCCGCCGCCGTCTCCGGCTCCGAGCCCACCATCATGCTCACCGGCCCGGCCCCCGCCACCCGCAAGGCCCTCGCCAAGGCGGGCCTGACCATCGACGACATCGACCTGGTCGAGATCAACGAGGCGTTCGCCGCCGTCGTGCTGCGCTTCGTCAAGGACATGGGCATCTCGCTGGACAAGGTCAACGTCAACGGCGGCGCCATCGCGCTGGGCCACCCGCTCGGCGCGACCGGCGCCATGATCCTCGGCACCCTCGTGGACGAACTGGAGCGCCAGGACAAGCGCTACGGCCTCGCCACCCTGTGCGTGGGCGGCGGCATGGGCATCGCCACCATCATCGAGCGCATCTGAACTCCCCGCGGAATCAAGCCACTTCAACGGAGACGACTCACATGACCGAGAGCACCACCATCCGCTGGGAGCAGGACGACACCGGTGTCGTGACCCTGGTCCTGGACGACCCCGACCAGTCCGCGAACACCATGAACCAGGCCTTCCGGGCCTCCATCACGGCAATCGCCGCACGCGCGGAGGCCGAGAAGGACTCCATCCGGGGCATCGTCTACACCTCCGCCAAGAAGACCTTCTTCGCCGGCGGCGACCTCAAGGACATGATCAAGGCCGGTCCGCGGGACGCCCAGGACGTCTTCGACGCCGCGACCGAGATCAAGACCGCGCTGCGCCGTATCGAGACCCTCGGCAAGCCGGTCGTCGCCGCCATCAACGGCGCGGCCCTGGGCGGCGGTTACGAGATCGCGCTCGCCTCCCACCACCGCATCGCGCTGGACGCCCCCGGCTCCAGGATCGGCCTGCCCGAGGTCACCCTCGGCCTGCTGCCCGCGGGCGGCGGCGTCACCCGCACCGTGCGCCTGATGGGCATCACCGACGCGCTGCTGAAGGTGCTGCTCCAGGGCACCCAGTACAACCCGCGGCGCGCCCTGGAGAACGGCCTGGTCCACGAGGTGGCCGAGACCCGTGAGGAGATGCTGGCCAAGGCCCGCGCCTTCATCGACGCCCACCCCGAGTCCCGGCAGCCCTGGGACGTTCCCGGCCACCGGATCCCGGGCGGCACGCCGGCCAACCCGAAGTTCGCCGCCAACCTGCCCGCCTTCCCGGCCAACCTGCGCAAGCAGACGGGCGGCGCCCCCTACCCGGCGCCGCGCAGCATCATGGCCGCGGCCGTCGAGGGCGCCCAGGTCGACTTCGAGACCGCGAGCACCATCGAGACCCGCTACTTCACCGAGCTGGTCACCGGGCAGACCGCCAAGAACATGATCCAGGCGTTCTTCTTCGACCTCCAGGCGGTCAACTCCGGCGCCAACCGGCCCAAGGGCGTCGAGCCCCGCCAGGTCCGCAAGGTCGCGGTGCTCGGCGCGGGCATGATGGGCGCCGGCATCGCCTACTCCTGCGCCCGAGCGGGGATCGAGGTCGTCCTCAAGGACGTCTCCCTGGAGGCCGCGCTCAAGGGCAAGGGCTACTCCGAGAAGCTGTGCGCCAAGGCCGTCGCCAAGGGCCGCACCAGCCAGGAGAAGGCGGACGCGCTGCTCGCCCGGATCACCCCCACCGGCGACGCCGCCGACCTCGCGGGCTGCGACGCGGTGATCGAGGCGGTCTTCGAGGACACCGCGCTCAAGCACAAGGTCTTCCAGGAGATCGAGTCGGTCGTGGCGCCCGACGCGCTCCTGTGCTCCAACACCTCCACGCTGCCCATCACCACCCTCGCCGAGGGCGTGCAGCGCCAGGCCGACTTCATCGGGCTGCACTTCTTCTCGCCGGTCGACAAGATGCCGCTCGTCGAGATCATCAAGGGCGAGCGCACCGGCGACGAGGCCCTCGCCCGCGCCTTCGACCTCGTCCGGCAGATCAGCAAGACCCCGATCGTCGTCAACGACTCGCGCGGCTTCTTCACCTCCCGGGTGATCGGCCACTTCATCAACGAGGGCGTCGCCATGGTCGGCGAGGGCATCGAGCCCGCCTCCGTGGAACAGGCCGCCGCCCAGGCCGGCTACCCGGCCAAGGTCCTCTCCCTGATGGACGAGCTGACCCTCACCCTGCCGCGCAGGATCCGCAGCGAGACCAAGCGGGCCGTCGAGGAGGCCGGCGGCACCTGGGTCGCGCACCCGGCCGAGGCCGTCATCGACCGCATGATCGACGAGTTCGGGCGCCCCGGCCGCAGCGGCGGCGCCGGGTTCTACGACTACACCGAGGACGGCAGGCGCGCCGGGCTCTGGCCGGGCCTGCGCGAGCACTTCACCCGGCCCGGGCACGAGATCCCGTTCCGGGACATGCAGGAGCGCATGCTCTTCGCCGAGGCGCTGGACTCCGTGCGCCTGCTGGAGGAGGGGGTGCTGACCTCCGTGGCCGACGCCAACATCGGCTCCATCCTCGGCATCGGCTTCCCCGGCTGGACCGGCGGGGTGCTCCAGTACATCAACGGCTACGACGGCGGCGCCGGGGGAGACGTCGGCCTGCCCGCCTTCGTGGCCCGCGCCCGCGAACTCGCCGAGCGCTACGGCGACCGCTTCACCCCGCCCGCGCTGCTGGTCGAGAAGGCGGAGCGGGGCGAGCGCTTCGCGGACTAGGGTCTTCCGTCCGGATCAGGCCGGACCAGGGAGCGGGGCGAGCGCGTCACGGGCTCAGCCCGCTCCCGAGCCCTTGATCCACTCGCTCAGTTCCTCGCGCAGCGTGCGCTGGAAGGTCGTCAGCAGCGCCTGCACCACCAGCGGGTGCATGTGAGCCGACAGGTCCCGCACATCGCGGGTGTCCCGCTCGGCCACCTCGCCGCGGAAGAGCCGGGCGAGTTCACGGGCCGCGGCGCGCGAGTGCTCCGTCAGCACCCTGCGCGCCGCGAGGATCGCCTCCTGCGACAGCGGCACGTCCAGCAGTTCCAGCCCGAGCCGCAGCAGGCCGGAGTCGACGCGGAAGGCCTCCGTCTCGTCGTCCGCCGCGAGGACGCCCAGCGCCCCCAGGCGCTCCATGTCCCGCTCGGACAGCGCCCGCCCCGCCCGCCGCTCCAGCTCGGCGAGGGAGAGCGTCTCCACGGCGTCCGGTGCCCAGGACGCGACCACCGCCCGGTGAATCGCCAGGTCGTGCGGGGACAGGTCGGACGGCAGCTGCCGCAGGTACCGATCGATCGCCGCCAGCGTCATCCCCTGGCGCTGCAACTCCTCGATGAGCGCCAGCCGCGCCACGTGCCCGGCCCCGTACCGCCCCACCCGGCGCGGTCCGATCTCCGGCGGCGGCAGCAGTCCCTTGCTCCCGTAGAAGCGCACGGTGCGCACCGTCACCCCCGCCCGTGCGGCCAGCTCGTCGACGGTGAGGCTCATCTCCCCGGCATCGGTCGTCATGCGCAGCAGTATCGCTGTCACACCAGTGCTGTGAAACCCGTCGGCCGACGACCGGCGGCCGGCCGCGCCGGACCGGCGCGCGCCCCGGAACCCGGTCACCTTGTCCGTGTGTACGGTGTGGTGAACATCATGTGGACGCTGGGCGGATCGTGTGAGAAGTAACGCTCTGTGACTTGGATCACCGCCAAATGCGGGAACCGTCTGCGAAGCTGCTGGCTTGGTCTGTACCGCGACTCATCGGGGTGGTGCGGGCCAAGCCCTGCACGACCCCCGGACCCTCGCGGTCCGGGCGCACCAGGAAGTGGTACCACCCGTGAGCAAGGACGCCGTGGATTCGGCACAGGCCGCCGCCCATACCGGGGCGGCCCAGACGCCCTCGGACGCGGGCGACGCCGGTTACAGCAAGGACCTCAAGGCCCGCCACGTCAACATGATCGCCATCGGCGGCGCCATCGGCACGGGGCTCTTCCTCGGCGCCGGAGGCCGTCTGCACAACGCGGGCCCGGCACTCGCCCTGGCCTATCTGGTCTGCGGCATCTTCGCCTTCTTCGTCGTGCGCGCCCTGGGCGAGCTGGTCCTGTACCGGCCCTCCTCCGGCTCCTTCGTGAGCTACGCGCGCGAGTTCCTCGGCGAGAAGGGCGCCTACGTCGCCGGCTGGATGTACTTCCTGAACTGGTCGACCACCGGCATCGCCGACATCACCGCCATCGCGCTGTACACGCACTACTGGAGCTTCTTCACGCCCATCCCGCAGTGGGTGCTGGCGCTGATCGCGCTCGCGGTGGTGCTCACCGTGAACCTGATCTCGGTGAAGATCTTCGGCGAGATGGAGTTCTGGTTCGCGATCATCAAGGTCGCCACCCTGGTGGGCTTCATGTTCATCGGCATCTTCCTGCTGGCCACCCAGCACCACGTCGACGGCTACACCCCCGGCCTGAGCATGATCAGCGACCACGGCGGGATCTTCCCGCACGGCATGATGCCGGTGGTCCTCGTCATGCAGGGCGTGATCTTCGCGTACGCCGCGCTGGAGCTGGTCGGCGTCGCCGCCGGTGAGACCGAGCAGCCGGAGAAGGTCGTCCCGCGCGCCGTGAACTCGATCATGTGGCGTGTCGGCCTGTTCTACGTCGGCTCGGTCGTCCTCCTCGCCCTGCTGCTGCCGGGCTCGGTGTACTCCGCCGACCAGAGCCCCTTCGTGACGGTCCTGTCCAAGATCGGCGTCCCGGCGGCCGGCGACGTGATGAACCTGGTGGTGCTCACCGCCGCCATGTCCTCGCTGAACTCGGGCCTGTACTCCACCGGCCGCATCCTGCGCTCCATGGCGATGGCGGGCTCCGCGCCCAAGTTCACCCGTGTGATGAGCCGCAGCCAGGTGCCCTACGGCGGCATCCTGCTGACCTGCGGCATCTGCGTGCTCGGCGTCGGCCTGAACTACCTGGTGCCCAGCCAGGCCTTCGAGATCGTGCTGAACGTCGCCTCGCTCGGCATCATCAGCACGTGGGTGATCATCATGATCTGCCACGCGATCTTCGTCCGCCGGGCCCGCGCGGGCCTGGTGACCCGGCCGCACTTCCAGCTGAAGTTCTCCCCGGTCACCGAGATCGCCACCATCGCCTTCCTGCTGGTCTGCCTCGGCATGATGTGGGACGACCACGAGGTCGGCCGCAAGACCCTGCTGCTCATCCCGGTGATCGCCGTCATGCTGGTCGCCGGCTGGTTCGGCGTCCGCCGCCGGGTGACCGCCGGTGCGGACCAGGAACCCTCCGCGCCGGTGCGGTAGCGGCCCGGCGCCACTGTCAGTGGCCGCCCCTACGGTGGCGTCATGCCGGAGATCACTTTCGTCCGGGGCGACGCCACCACCCCGCGGGGCAGGGGCCCGAAGATCGTCGCCCATGTCTGCAACGACGTCGGCGGCTGGGGCAAGGGCTTCGTCCTCGCCCTCTCCCGCCGCTGGCCGGAGCCCGAGCAGGCCTACCGCGCCTGGCACCGCGACCGCGCGCACAACGACTTCGGGCTGGGCGCGGTCCAGCTCGTCCCCGTCGGCCCGCGCACCTGGGTGGCCAACATGGTCGGCCAGCGTGGCACCAGGACCAGCGTCAAGGGCGTTCCGGTGCGCTACGAGGCGATCGACACCGCCCTCACCTGCCTCGCCGACCGCGCCCTCGAACTTGGTGCGTCCGTGCACATGCCCCGCATCGGCTGCGGTCTGGCCGGTGGCACCTGGTCCCGCGTCGAACCGCTGGTCACGAGGCGGCTGGTGGCCCGGGGCATAGCGGTCACCGTGTACGACCTCGGGGACCACGCCGGGAACGCGGCCGGCGGCCCCGCCCGCGTCGGCGGGTGACGGCCGCGGTGTGCCCCGCCCGAGGCCGCCTCAGCGCGGAACCGGCCGCCCGGTCGCCGGCGTGGGCGCCACGACCTCGCGTACCGCGTCGTCGTAGCGGCGCAGTACCAGCCGCGCGACCGACTCGTGCGCGCCGAGCGGCGGTGAGGTGATGCAGCCGCCCGCCGCGGCGGCCCGGCCGCCGAAGAAGCCGGGCGCCAGCAGATAGCGGGCCACCGCCACCCTGTCGTGGCCGCGCCGCCGCAGTTCGGCCACCGCCTCGGCGGGGGTCGGCGCTCCGGCGCACAGGTACGACGGCACCACCGGGGAGCCGAGCCGCCGCGCCAGCAGCCGGGCCATCCGCGCGGTGTCCGCGTTGGCGCCCGGGTCGGTCGACCCGGCCGCGGCCAGCACCACGGCGCCGCCCGAAGTCCAGCCCGCCTCCGCCAGCCGGTCGCCCAGGGCCTCGGCGAGCAGCGGGTGGGGCCCGAGGGGGCGTGCCACCCGGGCCCGCACGCCCGGCGCGGCCGCGAGCACCGCGGGGATGTCGACGCGTACGTGGTAACCCCCGCCGAGCAGCAGCGGCACCAGGACCGCCGGGGCGTCGAGCCCCGCCAGCACCTCCGCGAGCGGCGGCCGCACCAGGTCGAGCCAGCCCGTTTCGACGCGCAGCCCGGGCCGTGCGCGCCGCACGGCGTCGACGAGCCCTCCGATCGTCCGTTCGTGCTGCGGGCCCCTGCTGCCGTGCCCCACGGCGACGAGGACGGGGCCTTCCCCGAGGTGCCTCCGCGCCCGCTCCGGTGTCCCGTTCATGCCGTCACCGCCAGTCGGTAGCCGCGCTTGGGCACCGTGCGTATCAGCGCGGAGTGGGGGCCGAGGGCGGCGCGCAGCCGGGCGATCGCGGCCTCCACGGCGTGTTCGTCGGCGCGGTCCGCCAGCCAGGCGCGGCGCAGCAGCTCGGCGCGGCTGAGCACGTGGCCCGGCCGGTCGGCGAGGGCCCGCAGCACCGCGGCGAGCACCGGCGGCAGCGTGACCTGCATGTCGTCGGCGAGCACCGCGCTGCCCTGGAGCACCACCCGCCGCCCCTCGTACACCAGCTCCCTGCGCATCCTGGCCGGCAGCGCCTCGGCGAGGGTGCGCACCAGCGCGCCGAGCCGGCCGCGCTCCGGGCAGACCGGCTCGATGCCCAGTTCCAGCAGCGGCCGCGCGCACACCGGCCCCACACACACCGCCAGCACGTCCTCGCGCAGGGCGGCGAGCACCTCGGCGCGCCGGTCGAAGCCGTCCGCGCCCACCAGCAGCGCCTCGATCGCCTGGGCACTGGTGAAGGACAGGGCGTGCAGCTCGCGCCGGACGGTCAGCTCGACCAGGCGGCGCACCGCCTCCGGGTCGTCCGGCGGCCCCCAGCGGTAGACCGGCACCGCGATCACCTCGGCGCCGCGTTCGCGCAGCGCGGCGGCGAAGCCGTCCAGCGGCACCCCGTGCTCCTGCACCGCGATCCGGCGGCCCGCCAGCGGGCGGGCGAGCAGCCAGGAGAGCAGTTCGTCGTTGGCCTCCGAACGCGGCGAGAACGCCTCGTCCAGCCCGCTCGCCCGCACCGCACCGGTCGCCTTGGGACCGCGGGTGAGCACCACCGCCGCGCGGCAGGCGGCGGCGAGCCGCGCGCCGGTGCCCCAGCCGTCGGCGGCGCTCATCCAGCAGCGCCAGCCCACCCCGGTGGTGGCGACGACGTAGTCGAGCGGCCCGGCGAGACAGCGTTCGGTGGCCTCGCGCAGCGCGGTGTCGTCGCCGAGCGGGACCAGGCGCATCATGGGCGCCTCGACCACCCGGGCGCCGCGCCGCTCCAGCAGTGCCGTGAGCTCCTCGCGGCGGCGCGTGGCGGTCACCCCGACCGTGAAGCCGGTCAGCGGACCGCCCCGCCGTGCCGCCGTGGTGTCTGTGCCGGTGCCCGTTGCCATGCCCTTCAACATCGACCGGCCGCGTTGCGAGCCGGTTGCCCGCATGTCACGGCGGCGTAAGCGGGCGTCCGCGCAGGTTACGGAAGATGTCGGGGACGTCACCCCGTACCGCCGGCGCTGTGAGACAGCCGTACCCCGGGCGCAACACGGCCGACCCGGTCGCGAAACGCCCCCCGGCGACGCTCACGGCATGACGACGACCACCACGGCCGTGGACACCCACTGCCCGTACTGCGCCTTGCAGTGCGGCATGCGGCTGGCGCGCACCGACGGGCCGGACGGCACCCCGGTGGAGGTGCTGGAGCGGCCGGACTTCCCGGTCAACCAGGGCGCGCTGTGCGGCAAGGGGCGCACCGCGGCCCGGCTGCTCGCCCCCGGCGCACGGCTGACGGCACCGCTGGTGCGCGACGGCGGCGTGCTGCGCGAGGCGTCCTGGGCGGAGGCGCTCGACCGGGTGGCCGCGGGGCTCGCGGACGCCGGGCGGCGCTACGGGCGGGACGCCGCAGGAGTGTTCGGCGGGGGCGGGCTCACCAACGAGAAGGCGTATCTGCTGGGCAAGTTCGCCCGCGTGGTGCTGCGCACCGCGAACATCGACTACAACGGCCGGTTCTGCATGTCCTCGGCGGCCGCCGCGCTCCGACACGCCTTCGGCCTCGACCGCGGCCTGCCCTTCCCGCTCGCCGACGTCGCCCGCGCCGAATGCGTGCTGCTGGTCGGCGGCAACCCGGCCGAGACGATGCCGCCGGCCGTCCGCCGGCTGCGCGAGCTGCGCGAGAACGGCGGCCGGCTGATCGTCGTCGACCCGCGCCGCACCCGCACCGCCGAACTCGCCGACCTGCACGTGCAGCCGGTGCCCGGCACCGATCTGGCGCTCGCGCTCGGCCTGCTGCACCTGGTGATCGCCGACGGCCTGTGCGACGAGGCGTTCATCGCCGACCGCACCACCGGGTTCGAGGAGGCGAGGGCGGCCGCCATGGCGCACTGGCCGGAGCGGGTCGAGCGGCTGACCGGCGTCCCGGTGCCGGTGCTGCGCGAGGTGGCCGGCCAGTTCGCGCGGGCGGCCACCGGGGTCGTGCTCACCGCGCGCGGGGCCGAGCAGCACAGCAAGGGCACCGACACCGTGGCCGCCTGGATCAATCTGTGCCTCGCCACCGGCAAGGCGGGCCGCCCCGGCTCCGGGTTCGGCTGCCTCACCGGCCAGGGCAACGGCCAGGGCGGCCGGGAGCACGGCCAGAAGTCCGACCAGCTGCCCGGCTACCGGTCCCTCACCGACCCCGCCGCCCGCGCCCATGTCGCCGCCGTGTGGGGCGTCGACCCGGACACCCTGCCCGGCCCCGGCCGCTCGGCCTACGAGCTGCTCGACGGCCTCGGGCAGTCCGGCGGGGTGCGCGCCCTGCTGCTGATGGGCTCCAACCCGGTGGTCTCGGCACCCAACGCGGCGCACGTCACCACCCGGCTGGGGCAGCTGGACTTCCTCGCGGTGAGCGACGTGGTGCTGTCGGAGACCGCCGAACTGGCCGATGTCGTCCTGCCGGTCGCCCAGTGGGCGGAGGAGACCGGCACGGTGACCAACCTGGAGGGCCGGGTGCTGCTGCGCGAGGCGGCGCTGGCCCCGCCCGAGGGTGTCCGCACCGACCTGCAGGTGCTGCGCGAGCTGGCCGCCCGGCTCGGGGTGCGGCGCGGCTTCTCCGACGATCCGCGGGAGGTCTTCGACGAACTGCGCGCCGCCTCGGCGGGCGGCCCCGCCGACTACGCGGGCATCACCTACGAACGGGTCCGCGAGGAGGACGGCGTCTTCTGGCCGTGCCCGGCCGAGGACCACCCCGGCACGCCGCGGCCGTTCCTCGACCGCTTCGCCACGCCCGACGGACGGGCCCGGTTCGCGGCCGTCTCGCACCGGCCGGCCGCGGAGGAGCCGGACGCGGACTATCCGCTGCGGCTGACCACCGGCCGGGTGCTCGCCCAGTACCAGAGCGGCGCGCAGACCCGGCGGGTGCCGGAGCTGGAGCGGGCCGCTCCCGGGCCGTTCGTGGAGCTGCACCCCCGCCTCGCCGAGCGGCTCGGCGTCACCGACGGCGACCCGCTCGTCCTGACCACCCGCCGCGGCCGGGCCACCGCACCGGCGCGCGTCACCCCGGACATCCGCCCCGACACGGTCTTCGTGCCCTTCCACTGGCCGGGGCCCGGACGCGCCAACTCCCTCACGCACCCCGCCCTCGACCCGGTGTCGCGGATGCCGGAGTTCAAGGTGTGCGCGGTGCGGGTGGAGCGCGCCGAGGCCGCCCGGTGAGCGGGCGGATCGCCGTCGTGGGCGCCGGGATGGCGGCGGCCCGGCTGGCACAGCAGCTCGTCGAGCGGGGCCGCGGCGACGGCGTGACGCTGTACGGCGCCGAACCGCACCGCCCTTACAACCGCACCCTCCTCGCCGATGTGCTCACCGGCCGCCTCGACGCCGCCGCCGTCGGGTTGCCGTGCGGCGCGCCCCAGGTCACCGTGCGCACCGGGCGCGAGGTCGTCGCGGTGGACGTGCGGTCGCGGACGCTGACGCTGGCGGGCGGCGCGGAGGCCGGCTGGGACGAGCTGGTCTTCGCGACCGGCGCCAACCCGGTGCTGCCGCCGATCCGGGGCCTGCGCACCGCCGACGGCGGACTGAAGGCCGGGGTCCACGCCTTCCGGAGCCTCGCCGACTGCGCACGGCTCGCCGAGGACGCGGCGCGCGCCCGCCGCGCGGTGGTGATCGGCGGCGGGGTCCTCGGGGTGAGCGCCGCACGGGCGCTCGCCGCGCTCGGCCTGCCCACCGAGATCGTCCACCAGGCCCCCCACCTGATCGAGCGCCACCTCGACGAGGGAGCGGGCGACGCGCTGCGCCGGGCCCTCGAAGAGCTGGGCGTGCACACCTACCCCGGCAACCGGGCCCGCGCCCTCGACGGCGACACCCGGGTCACCGGCGTCCGCCTCGCCACCGGTTACCTGCTCGACGCCGACCTGGTGGTCCTCGCCTGCGGGGTGCGCCCCCGCACCGGGCTCGCGCACGCCGCCGGGATCACGGTCCGGGGCGGCGTCGTGGTGGACGACCGGCTCGCCGCGTCCGCCCCGCACGTCTTCGCGATCGGCGACTGCGCCGAGCACGCCGGGGTCACGCACGGCCTCGCCGGTCCCGCCTGGGACCAGGCCGACGTCCTCGCCGCGCGGCTCAGCGGTGCCGGTCCGGACACCGGCTACGGCGGCTCCCGGCCACTGGTCCGGCTGACCGCGGGCCCGCTGGAGTACGCGGCGTTCGGCGAGACCGGCGACGCGGCCGGCACCGACGTGCTGCGCATCGCCGACGCCACCCGAGGACCGTACGGCTCGTACAAGAAGCTCGTGCTGCGCGGCGACCGGCTCGTCGGCGGCATCCTCCTCGGCGACCTCGCGACGGTCGGTGACCTCACCCGTGCCTACGAGTGCGACGAAGCGCTCCCCGACGACCCGCTCCACCTGCTCACCAAAGAAGGAGCCGCGTGATGCACTCCCCGACCGCACCCCTGCGCGACCTGGTCCTCGTCGGCCACGGCATGGTCGGCCAGCGCTTCCTTGAGGCGTTCTTCGAACAGCCCCGCCCCGGCTGGCGGGTGACCGTCCTCGCCGAGGAGACACGTCCCGCCTACGACCGGGTCCACCTCACCTCCTGGTTCTCCGGCACGACCGAGGACGAACTGTCCATGTGCCCGCCGGAGTTCCTCACCGAGCACGGGATCGACCTGCGCCTCGGCGAACCGGCCACCGCCGTCGACCGGGAGCGCCGCACGCTCACCACGGCGGCCGGGCGCACCATCCGCTACGACGCCCTGGTGCTCGCCACCGGCTCCTACCCCTTCGTACCGCCGGTGCCCGGCCACGACGCGGGCGGCTGCCACGTCTACCGCACCCTCGACGACCTCGCCGTGATCAAGGCGGAGGCGGCGCGGGCCCGGACCGGCGCGGTGGTCGGCGGCGGGCTGCTCGGCCTGGAGGCGGCCGGGGCGCTGCGCGCGGCGGGGCTCGACACCCACGTCGTGGAGTTCGCCCCGCGGCTGATGGCGCTCCAGGTCGACGAGGCCGGCGGCCAGCTGCTGCGCCGCAAGATCGAGGAGCTGGGCGTCACCGTCCACACCGGCGCCGGCACCGAGGCGATCACCGCGGGCCCCGACGGCCGGGTCCGCTCGATGGTGCTGTCCGACGGCACCGAACTCGACGTCGACCTGGTCGTCTTCTCCGCCGGAGTGCGCCCCCGTGACCAGCTCGCGCGGGCGTGCGGTCTGCCGGTCGGCGCCCGCGGCGGCATCGTCGTGGACACCGCCTGCCGCACCGAGGACCCGCACATCTGGGCCATCGGGGAATGCGCCCAGGCCGCCGACGGCCGGGTCTACGGGCTGGTCGCCCCGGGCTACGCCATGGCCGAGGCCGCCGCCCGCCAGATCACCGAAGGGGAAGGCGAGTTCGGCGGTGGTGACACCTCGACCAAGCTGAAGCTGCTCGGCGTGGACGTCGCCAGCTTCGGCGACGCGCACGGCACCACCGACGGCGCCCTCGACGTGGTGTACGCCAACAGCCGGGCCGGCGTCTACAAGAAGCTGGTCGTCGGCGCCGACGGGCGGCTCATCGGCGGCGTCCTGGTCGGCGACACCGACGACTACGCCACCCTGCGCCCGCTGCTGGCGGGCGCCCCGCTCGCCGTGCCGCCCGAGCGGCTGCTGCTGCCCGCGCAGGCCGGCGCGGGCCCGGCCCCGCTGCCCGACGAGGCGATCGTCTGCTCCTGCCACAACGTCAGCAAGGCCGCGATCCGCCGGGCCGTCGCCGACGGCCACGCCTCGGTGCCCGAGGTGAAGAAGTGCACCAAGGCCGGTACCGGCTGCGGCAGTTGCGAGAAGCTGCTCGGCACCATCGTCGGCGACGAACTGGCCGCCCGCGGCGTCGCCACCTCGCGCGGCCTGTGCGAGCACTTCACCCACACCCGCGCCGAGCTGTACGAGATCATCCGGGTCAAGGGGATCACCACATTCTCCCGGCTGATCGACGAGCACGGCACCGGCGAGGGCTGCCAGATCTGCAAGCCGGTGGTCGCCTCGATCCTCGCCGGCCTGGCCGGCGGCCACATCCTCGACGGCGAACAGGCCGCGCTCCAGGACACCAACGACCACTTCCTCGCCAACCTCCAGCGCGGCGGCTCGTATTCGGTGGTGCCCCGCGTCCCGGGCGGCGAGATCACCCCCGAAGGGCTGATCACCATCGGCGAGATCGCCCGCGACTTCGGCCTCTACACCAAGATCACCGGTGGTCAGCGCATCGACATGTTCGGCGCCCGCGTCGACGACCTGCCGCGCATCTGGCGCCGTCTGGTCGACGCGGGCTTCGAGTCGGGCCACGCCTACGGCAAGGCGCTGCGCACCGTGAAGTCGTGCGTGGGGGAGACCTGGTGCCGCTACGGCGTGCAGGACTCCGTCGGCCTCGCCATCGAACTGGAGCTGCGCTACCGCGGCCTGCGCTCCCCGCACAAGATCAAGGCGGCCGTCTCCGGCTGCGCCCGCGAGTGCGCCGAGGCGCAGAGCAAGGACTTCGGGGTGATCGCCACCGCCGAGGGCTGGAACCTCTACGTCGGCGGCAACGGCGGCATGACCCCGCGCCACGCCGACCTGCTCGCCACCGGCCTGGACCGCCCCACGCTGATCCGCACCATCGACCGCTTCCTGATGTTCTACATCCGCACCGCCGACCGGCTGGAGCGCACCGCCCCCTGGGTGGCGCGGCTCGACGGCGGCCTGGACCACCTGCGGGACGTCCTCATGAACGACTCCCTCGGCATCTGCGACGACCTGGACGACCTGATGCGGCGCCACACGGCGGCGTACGAGGACGAATGGGCCGCCACCCTCGCCGACCCCGACCGGCTGCGCCGCTTCGTCTCCTTCGTCAACGCCCCCGGCGTCCCCGACCCCGCCGTGCGCTTCACCGCCGAGCGCGGCCAGATCCGCCCGGTCACCGTCGCCGGGCCGCGCCTGGAGGTGCGCGTCTGATGCACACCGCCGAGATCCAGCTCGCCCACGACGGCGCCTGGCACACCGTCTGCCGGTACGGCGACCTGCTCCCCGGCCGCGGTGTGGCCGTCCTCCTGCACGGTGAGCAGATCGCGCTCTTCCGGGACCGGGAGGGCGGGCTCTACGCCGTCCAGAACTACGACCCCTTCAGCGACGCCTACGTCCTTTCCCGTGGCATCACCGGCAGCCGCGGCGAGGTGCCGGTGGTCTTCTCACCCATGTACAAGCAGGCCTTCGACCTGCGCACCGGGTCGTGCCTGGACGAGGAGACCGCGCCCGACGGCACCCCGGCGCGGCTGCTGGTCTGGCCGGTGCGGGTCGCCCCGCCCGCCGCCCGCTGACCCCACACCGCCCGGCGTCCGCCCTCCACCGTTCCCGCGGGAGTCCACCATGCCCTCGTCCCCTCCACCCACCGCGCCGCCCTCGTTCGCCGCGGCGTTCCGCCGGCTCGGCGCGCTGGCGTCCCTCCGCGGCCGCCACCGGATCCTGCACCTGACCACGCTGGCGTTCTTCCTCACCTTCCTCGTCTGGTTCGACATGGCACCCTTCGCCCGCCAGATCGGCGACGAACTACACCTGGACAAAGGCCAGTTGCTGACGCTTTCGCTGTGCAACCTGGCGCTGACCGTGCCCGCCCGGATCGGCGTGGGCATGCTCCTGGACCGCTTCGGCCCCCGCCGGGTGTTCGCGGCCGTCCTCATCTTCGCCGCCGTCCCCAACACGGTCTTCGCGACCGCGTCGAGCTTCCCCGTGCTGGTCCTCAGCCGGCTGCTGCTCGGTGTCGTCGGCGCCGGGTTCGTGGTCGGCATCCGCATGGTCGCCGAGTGGTTCTCCGCCGAGGAGATCGGCACCGCCGAGGGCTTCTACGGCGGCTGGGGCAACTTCGGCTCGGCCGCGGCCTCCCTCGTCCTGCCCGGCCTCTCCGTCCTCCTCGCCGGACACACCGGCGGCTGGCGCTGGGGCATCGCGACCGTCGGCGTGCTCAGCGCGCTCTACGGCGTCGTCTACCTCTTCGCCGTACGCGACACCCCCGAGGGCTCCGCGTACCACCGGCCGCGCCGCCAGGGCGCCCTGGAGGTGACCAGCCGCCGGGCGGTGTTCGGGCTGCTGGTGGTGCAACTGCCGCCGCTCGCCGTGCTCGGGCTCGTCGCCTACCGCGTGTACGACGCCGGAGTGCTGCCCCGGTCCGGGTTCGTCGCCGTCGTCGCCGTACTGGTGGCCGGTTACGCGGCGCAGGCGGCGCGCACCCTGTCGGTGAACCGACCGGCGCTCGCCGACGCCCATCCGCCCGCCGAGCGCTACCCCTTCCGGCTGGTCGCGCTGCTGGCGCTGGCGTACTTCGTGACCTTCGGCACCGAGCTGGCGATGGTCTCCCTGCTCCCCGCCTACTTCGCCGACACCTTCGGCCTCGGCGTCGCGGCCGCGGCCGCCGCGGGCAGCGCCTTCGCCTGCACCAACCTGGTCACACGCCCCGCGGGCGGGCTGCTGTCGGACGCGCTCGCGCAGCGGCGGACGGCCCTGCGGATCCTGCTCACCGGCGCCGTCGCCGTCTTCGCCGTACTCTCCCGGATGACCGGCGGCTGGGGGCTGTGGACGGGCGTCGCGCTGGTCGCGCTGGCGTCGGTCTTCATCCAGGGCGGCAACGGCGCCGTCTACGCGATGGTCCCGCTGGTCAACCGCCGTTCCGGCGGCCAGATCGCCGGACTGGTGGGCGCGTACGGCAACGTCGGCGGCATCGTGCTGACCTCGGTGTTCGTCTTCACCGGGGGCGACGTGCGCCTCCTGTTCCTCGCCGTCGCGGTGTGCACGGCGGCGATGGCCCTGCTGACCGTGTGGCTGCCGGAGCCGCGGGGCGCGACGGGCACCGCCGCGTCGCCGCCCCCGCGCGAGTCGCCCGCCGGCCTGCGCGCCGGAACCCGCGCGGTGCGGCCGTGACCTCCCGCGGGCGGGCGGGGGCGGCACGGCCGTCCCGGACCCGCCCGCCCGCGGGACCGGGACGCGACCGCGGGGATCAGCGGCCGTGCCCCCCGTGCGCCGCCTCGATCTTCGTCCACGACTTCGGCCGCGGCACCGCCTCGCCCGCCGTGCCGGCCGCCGCGAAGGAGCGGGCCGCGCCCGCCGCCGGCTTCGACCGCTGGTACAGCCATGTGTCGAAGAGGCCCGCCAGCGGCTTGCCCGAGACATGTTCGGCGTACCTCTCGAAGTCGGCCACCGAGGCGTTGCCGTAGGCGTGGCTCTGCGGCCAGCCCTTCAGGATGCGGAAGAAGGCGGTGTCGCCGACCTCGTCGCGCAGTGCCTGGATGGCCGCCGCACCCCGGTCGTAGACCGCGTCGTCGAACTGGTCGTCCGCGCCCGGATCACCCGGTGCCACCGTCCAGAAGGGGTCGTCGGCCGGGTGCGAGGCGTACACGTAGTCGGCGAGCTCCTGCGCCGTGCCCTCGCCCTCGTGCTCCGACCACAGCCACTGCGCGTAGGTCGCGAAGCCCTCGTTGAGCCAGATGTCCTTCCAGTCCTTGACCGACACGTCGTCGCCGTACCACTGGTGGGCCAGTTCGTGCACCACCACCGAGGTGTTGGTGCCCTTCGCGAACTGCTTGGGGCTGTAGAAGACCCGCGTCTGGGTCTCCAGCGCGTACCCGGTGGTGGTGTTCGGGACGTAGCCGCCCGCCGAGGCGAACGGATACGGCCCGAAGTGGTCGCTCAGCCAGTCGACGATCTCCCCGGTGCGCTCCACGCTCGCCCGCGCGGCCCCGTCGTTGTCGCCGAGATCCCTGCTGTACGCGTTGAGGACCGGCACCCCCCGCTCGGAGGTGCCGGTGGTGATGTCGAACCTGCCGATCGCCAGGGTGGCCAGATAGGTCGCCTGCGGCTTGTTCTGCCGCCAGCTGTAGCGGGTCCAGCCCCGCTCCGAACGGGTCGACTGCAGCGTGCCGTTGGAGATGGCCTGGGTGCCGTCCGGCACGGCCACCGAGACGTCGTAGGTCGCCTTGTCGCTCGGATGGTCGTTGCTCGGGAACCACCACCAGGCGGCCTCGGGCTCGTCCGCCGCGACCGCTCCGTCCGGCGTGCGGTGCCAGGTGTCGAAGCCGTAGGCGCTCTTCGTCGACGGCACCCCGCTGTAGCGGACCACGACCGTGACCGGCGTGCCCTTCGCCAGCGGGGTCCGCGGCGTGACCACCAGTTCGTGCTGCTCGGCGTGGCGGAACGCCGCCTCGGCGCCGTTGACCCGCACCTCGCTCACGTCCAGCAGGAAGTCCAGGTCGAAGCTGGACAGATCCTGGGTGGTCCGCGCCAGGATCGTCGCGGTGCCCTGCAACTCGTCCGTCTTCGGCTGGTAGCGCAGCCTCAGGTCGTAGTGCGAGACGTCGTAGCCGCCGTTGCCGTAGTACGGGTAGTAGGGGTCGCCGATGCCCGGTGCGCCGGGGGAGTAGCTCGCGGCCGATGCCGGGATCGCCAGCAGGAGGGAGGCCGCCGCCAGTGCGCCCGGCGCGATGATTCTGCGGTGCACGTCAGCTCCAAGTCGTCGGGACTGCAAGTCCGTTCGGGGAACACTGTCCGGAGCCTATTCAGGCCCGGTGCTCCCCGGCCTGTCCATGGTCCCCGCTGTCACACGATCGCCATTCGGCCGCAACGCGCCACCCGGATACCGCAATTCCCCCTTCTGCGCGGGAGTTGGCGGGAGTACCGTCCGCGCATGCCGAACACACCTGCCCGCGGGCGCCCCCGCCCACGGCTCACGCTCCGGCGAGCGTGCGTCGCGGCGGCCGTCGCCGCCCTCCTGGCCGCGTTCCTCACCCCGGCCGCCGCCCAGGCCGCGCCGTCCCGCGAGAGCGAGCCCGTCTACTCCTACGCCCACGCCGTCCGCGAGTCCGTGTGGGTGGACACGGGCCTCGACGGGGACGGCGACGGCCGCACCGACCGGGTCGCCGTCGACATCGTCCGCCCCGCCGAACCCGCCCGCGCGGGCCGCAAGGTGCCCGTCATCATGGACGCCAGCCCGTACTACTCCTGCTGCGGGCGCGGCAACGAGAGCCAGGTCAAGACGTACGACGCCGACGGCGACATCGTCGGGATGCCGCTGTTCTACGACAACTACTTCGTGCCCCGCGGCTACGCCGTGATCGGCGTCGACCTCGCCGGCACCAACCGGTCCGACGGCTGCGTCGACGTCGGCGGCCGGTCGGACGTCCGGTCCGCGAAGGCCGTGATCGACTGGCTGGGCGGCCGCGCCACGGCGTACACCAGCCGCACCGGCACCCGGACCGTCAGGGCGACCTGGTCGAACGGCAGGACCGGCATGATCGGCAAGAGCTGGGACGGCACCGTCGCCAACGGCGTCGCCGCCACCGGCGTCCAGGGGCTGCGGACCATCGTGCCGATCAGCGCCATCTCCTCCTGGTACGACTACTACTTCGCCCAGGGCGCCCCGCTCTACGACGGCGGCCCCGACGACCTCGCCGGCTACGTCGAGAGCGACGCGGCGCGGGCGCACTGCGCGGCCGAGCACGAGAGGCTCGCCGACGACAGCCCGCGCAGCGGCGACTGGACCCCGCTGTGGACCGAGCGGGACTACGTCAAGGACGCGGCCGAGGTGCGCGCCAGCGTGTTCGTGGTCCAGGGCATGCAGGACCTCAACGTGCGCACCAAGCACTTCGGCCAGTGGTGGGACGCGCTGGCGGCCCACGGCGTCAAGCGCAAGCTGTGGCTCTCCCAGACCGGCCACGTCGACCCGTTCGACTACCGGCGCGGCGCCTGGGTGGACACCCTGCACCGCTGGTTCGACCACGAACTCCTCGGCTACCGCAACGGCATCGACCGCGAGCCGATGGCCGACATCGAACGCCACCCCGACCAGTGGGTCACCTCCGCGACCTGGCCGCCCGCCGGCACCCGCGCCACCACCCTGCGACCGGCCCCCGGCCCCCTCCCCGGCGTCGGCACCCTCGGCACGCGCCCGGCCACCGGCACCGAGACCTTCACCGACGACCCGCGGCTGAGCGAGACCGACTGGGCCGCGCACATCGGCGAGACCACCCCGCAGAAGGCCGGCTTCCTCACGGCGCCGCTCACCCGCGACCTGCGTCTGTCCGGCTCCTCCCAGGTCACGGTCACCGCCACCGCGTCCACCGCCTCGGCCCATCTGTCCGCGGTCCTGGTGGACGTCGGCCCCGACACCATCCGTGACTACTCCGACGCCGACGAGGGCATCACCACGCTGAAGAACCGCACCTGCTGGGGGGAGAGCACGGCCGGGGACAGCGCCTGCTACCTGGAGACCGCGGCGAAGACGGCCGACGTCGACTACACGGTGTTCAGCCGCGGCTGGGCGGACCTCGGCCACCACGCCTCGCTCGCCAAGGGCGTCCCGCTCACCCCGGGCAAGCCCTACACCATGACCCTCTCGCTGGCCGCCACCGACCACGTGATCCCCAAGGGCCACCGGCTCGCCCTGATCGTCGCCGGCACGGACCGCGACCTCATCGACCCACCGGCCACCCGGCCGACGATCACGGTCCGGCTGTCCGGCACCGCCGCCCGGCTGCCGCTGGTGGGCGGGGCACAGGCCTTCGCCCGGGCCACGTCCGGCGCGGCGGCGACCCCCGCACCGGCACCGCTGAAGGGGCTGCGCGCACCGGGCCCGGCCGACCGCCTCCCGGCCGACTGACCGCACCGCTCCACGGGCGCGGGACCGCATCGGCCATGCGGCCCCGCGCCCGCTCGGTTCAGGCGGCCGCGGCCGGCACCAGACCGGCGGCCTCCCGGGCACAGCCCCAGGCCACCGTCACCCCCGCGCCGCCATGGCCGTACGAGTGCACCACCGTCCGCCCGCCGGGCAGCTCCTCCCGCTCCAGCCGCACCGCGTCCCGGTACGGCCGCAGCCCCACCCGGTGGGCCAGGACCCGCGCCCCCGCGATCTCCGGCCGCACCCGCGCGCACCGGGCGACGATCTCCGCCGCCGTGGCCGGGTCGGGCTCCGTGGACCAGTCGTCCTCCTGCGCCGTACCGCCGAGGATCAGCCCGTAGGGCTGCGGGATGAAGTACGCGGCGACCGGCGAGGAATGGTCGACCGAGGTGTAGTACGTGGTGATCCCGGGGTTCTCCACCAGCACCAGCTGTCCCCGCACCGGCCGCACTCCGGGATCGGGCACCAGCGCGCGCGCTCCGAGGCCCGAACAGTTGACCACCACGTCGGCGGGCACCTCGGCGAGCCGGGTCGCCGCACGGACCTCCACCGTGCCGCCCGCCCGCACGAGCCGGTCCCGCAGCCACGCCAGGTGCGTCGGCATGTCGATCACCGGCAGCCGCGCGGCCAGTCCCTCCGGCACCGCCCGCAGGCCCGGCACCCGGCCCGCCCAGTCGCCCAGTTCGTCCAGGCGCGCGCCCTGGTGCACGCCGTCGACCAGCCGTACGCCCGTCTCCGCGGGCCGCGCCGCCAGCTCCTCGTACACCGCGAGGGTCTCCAGTGCCCAGGCGCCGACCAGCCGTTCCGGTTCGATGCGGTACGGCCACCACAGCCCGCCGGCGACCGCCGACGTGGTCTCCTCGGCCGCCTCGCGCGCCCAGACCCTTACCCGCCGCCCGGCCTCCGCCAGCACCACGGCCGTGGTCAGTCCGACGACCCCGCCGCCGACCACGATCACCTCGTCACCCGACCTGCTGTTCACACTGTCCACGCCTGGACCATAGGCCCCGCCCGCGCGTTCCCGGCAGAGCCCGGCGCACATCCGCTGACGTGGGGATACTCACAGGCACCCGGCACCGGCGGACGCGCGGGAAACCGGGCTGAGCGGTGGGCGCCCGGCGCACTAGGATCTGCCTCCTGATGACTGCCACCCTCGTCGCCAAGAATCTCGCCGCCGGGCACGGCGACCGCTCCCTCTTCTCCGGGCTCGACCTCGTCGTGGCGCCCGGGGACGTGATCGGGCTGGTCGGTGCCAACGGCGCGGGCAAGTCCACGCTGCTGCGGATGCTCGCCGGACTCGTCCCGCCCGAGCAGGGCGAACTACGGCTGTCCCCGCCCGCCGCCACCGTCGGCCACCTGCCGCAGGAGCCCGAGCGCAGGCCGGGGGAGACCGTGCGGGAGTTCCTGGCCCGGCGCACCGGCGTCGCCGAGGCCCAGCGGGTGATGGACGAGGCCACCCAGGCACTGGTGGACGGCGCGCCCGGCGCGGACGACGCCTACGCGGCGAGCCTGGAGCGCTGGCTCGGGCTCGGCGGCGCCGACCTGGAGGAACGGGCGGAGGAGGTCGCCGACTCCCTCGGCCTCGCCGTCGACCTCGACCAGCCCATGACCTCGCTCTCCGGCGGCCAGGCGGCCCGCGCCGGCCTCGCCTCCCTCCTGCTCTCCCGCTACGACGTCTTCCTGCTGGACGAGCCGACCAACGACCTCGACCTCGACGGTCTCGAACGTCTGGAGCGGTTCGTCGCCGGGCTGCGCGCGGGCACCGTCGTGGTCAGCCATGACCGCGAGTTCCTCACCCGGACGGTCACCAAGGTCCTCGAACTCGACCTGGCCCAGCGGCAGATCAACCTCTACGGCGGCGGCTACGAGGCCTACCTGGAGGAGCGCGAGGTGGGCCGTCGGCACGCCCGTGAGGAGTACGAGGAGTACGCCGACAAGAGGGCCGCCCTCCAGGACCGGGCGCAGATGCAGCGGACCTGGATGGACAAGGGGGTCAAGAACGCCCGCCGCAAGGCCGGCAACGACAACGACAAGATCGGCCGCAAGTTCCGCAGCGAGGCCAGCGAGAAGCAGGCCGCCAAGGCCCGGCAGACCCAGCGGATGATCGAGCGCCTGGAGGTGGTCGAGGAGCCGCGCAAGGAGTGGGAGCTGCGCATGGAGATCGCCGCCGCCTCGCGTTCGGGCGCCGTGGTGGCGACGCTGCGGGACGCCGAGGTCCGGCGCGGCGACTTCACCTTCGGGCCGGTCTCCCTGCAGATCGACTGGGCCGACCGGATCGCGGTCACCGGGGCCAACGGCGCCGGCAAGTCGACCCTGCTGGGCGCCCTGCTCGGGCGGGTCCCGCTGGACCGCGGGCACGCGGCCCTCGGCTCGGGCGTGCTCGTCGGCGAGGTCGACCAGGCCCGGGGCCTCTTCCACGGACCCGAGGCCCTGCTCGACGCGTTCTGCGCGGCCGTCCCGGACACCGAGCCGGTGGAGGTGCGCACCCTGCTCGCCAAGTTCGGCCTCAAGTCGGAGCACGTGCTGCGCCCGGCCGCGACCCTCTCCCCGGGCGAGCGCACCCGCGCCGCCCTCGCCCTGCTCCAGGGCCGGGGCGTCAACCTCCTCGTGCTGGACGAGCCCACCAACCACCTCGACCTGCCCGCCATCGAACAGCTGGAGTCCGCCCTCGACTCCTACTCGGGCACCCTCCTGCTGGTCACCCACGACCGCCGCATGCTGGACGCGGTCCGGGTGACCCGGCGCTGGGAGGTCGCGGCGGGCAAGGTGACCGAGCGCTGACGCCGGCCCCGGGGAGTGCCGGCGCGCCGGATCAGGTGGCCGGTGGAAAAGTCCGCCCCAGCCGTTCCCCGGTGGGGCCGAAGACACGAAGCGGGGCCGGAAGCCCGTACGGGCTTCCGGCCCCTCGCGTGCTGGGCGGGTCAGCGCTGCTTCGGGTCCAGCAGGCCCGCGCGGCGCAGCGCGTCGGCCATGGCGCTGTTGGCGGGGGCCTGCGCGGGACGGCCGCCGCGGTCGCCGCCGCGGCCCTGCCGCCGGCCCTGGTCGGTCTGGCCGCCCTGCCGCTGCTGGGGCGGCCGGGCACCGCCGCGCTGGCGCCGGTCGCTGCCGCCGCGACCCTGCTGCGGCGCCGCCTCGTCGTCCAGGCGCAGGCTGAGCCCGATCCGCTTGCGCGGGATGTCCACGTCGAGGACCTTCACCTTGACGATGTCACCCGGCTTCACCACGTCCCGCGGGTCCTTGACGAACGTCTTGGACATCGCCGACACATGCACCAGACCGTCCTGGTGGACGCCGACGTCCACGAACGCGCCGAAGGCCGCCACGTTCGTCACCACGCCCTCCAGCACCATCCCGGAGGACAGGTCGGAGATCTTCTCCACGCCCTCCTTGAAGGTGGCCGTCTTGAAGGCCGGCCGCGGGTCGCGGCCCGGCTTCTCCAGCTCCTTGAGGATGTCGGTGACGGTCGGCAGACCGAAGGTGTCGTCCACGAAGTCGGCCGGCCGCAGCGAGCGCAGCACGCCCGTGTTGCCGATGAGGGAGGCCACCTCCTGGCCCGTGGTCTTCACCATGCGCCGCACCACCGGGTACGCCTCCGGGTGCACGCTGGAGGCGTCCAGCGGGTCGACGCCGCCGCGGATGCGCAGGAAGCCCGCGCACTGCTCGTACGCCTTCGGACCGAGCCGCGCCACCTTCTTCAGCTCCCCGCGGGAGGTGAAGGGACCGTTGGCGTCGCGGTGCGCGACGATGTTCTCCGCGAGAGCGGCCGAGATGCCCGACACCCGCGACAGCAGCGGCACGGAGGCGGTGTTGACGTCCACGCCGACGCCGTTCACACAGTCCTCGACCACCGCGTCCAGCGAGCGGGACAGCTTCACCTCGGACAGGTCGTGCTGGTACTGGCCGACGCCGATGGACTTCGGGTCGATCTTCACCAGTTCGGCCAGCGGGTCCTGGAGGCGCCGGGCGATGGAGACCGCGCCGCGCAGCGACACGTCCATGTCCGGCAGCTCCTGGGAGGCGTACGCCGACGCCGAGTACACCGACGCCCCGGCCTCCGACACCATCACCTTGGTGAGCTTCAACTCCGGGTGCTTGGCGATGAGTTCGGCGGCGAGCCGGTCGGTCTCGCGGGACGCCGTGCCGTTGCCGATCGCGACCAGCTCGACCGCGTGCCGCTCGGCGAGCCGCGCCAGCTTGGCGAGCGCCTCGTCCCACCGGTTGGCCGGCACGTGCGGGTGGATCACGTCCGTGGCGACGACCTTGCCGGTCGCGTCGACCACGGCGACCTTCACGCCCGTGCGGAAACCGGGGTCCAGGCCGAGGGTGGCGCGGGTGCCGGCCGGGGCCGCGAGCAGCAGGTCGCGCAGGTTGGCCGCGAACACGTTCACCGCCTCGTCCTCGGCGGCCGTGCGCAGCCGCAGCCGCAGGTCGATGCCGAGGTGCACCAGGATGCGGGTGCGCCAGGCCCAGCGGACGGTGTCCTTGAGCCACTTGTCGGCCGGGCGGCCCCGGTCGGCGATCCCGAACCGGTGCGCGACGATCCCCTCGTACGACGACGGGCCGTCGGTGGGCTCCTCCGGTTCCAGGACGAGGTCCAGCACCTCCTCCTTCTCACCGCGCAGCATCGCCAGCACGCGGTGCGAGGGCAGCTCGGTGAACGGCTCGGCGAAGTCGAAGTAGTCGGCGAACTTGGCGCCCGCCTCCTCCTTGCCCTCGCGCACCTTCGCGGCGAGGCGCCCGCGCACCCACATGCGCTCGCGCAGCTCGCCGATCAGGTCGGCGTCCTCCGAGAACCGCTCGGTGAGGATCGCCCGCGCGCCCTCCAGGGCCGCCTGCGGATCGGCGACGCCCTTGTCCGCGTCCACGAACGCGGCGGCGGCCGCCGTAGGTTCCACCGACGGGTCGCTCAGCAGGCCGTCGGCCAGCGGCTCCAGGCCCGCCTCGCGCGCGATCTGCGCCTTGGTGCGCCGCTTGGGCTTGTACGGGAGGTAGACGTCCTCAAGGCGCGCCTTGGTCTCGGCCCCGCGGATGCGGGCCTCCAGCTCCTCGGTGAGCTTGCCCTGCTCGCGCACCGACTCCAGGATCGCGGTCCGCCGGTCCTCCAGCTCCCGCAGATAGCGCAGCCGCTCCTCGATCGTGCGCAGCTGCGCGTCGTCGAGCATCTCGGTCGCTTCCTTGCGGTAGCGGGCGATGAAGGGCACGGTCGAACCGCCGTCGAGCAGTTCCACCGCGGCCTTCACCTGCCGCTCCCGTACGCCGAGTTCCTCGGCGATCCTGCCTTCGATGGATCCTGCTTCGATGGACCCGGGTGTCGTCACGATCCCGTACCGCCTTCTCCACTGAGGTTGCGCGGCAATTGTGGCAGGTGACACCGGCGACCGGGGATCAGGGCGGCGCGTGGCGGGCCGCCGTGGCACATGGCGGGGCCGGGCAGGAAGCTTCCTGCCCGGCCCCGGCGCCGACGGCGAGCCGTGGCTCAGTGCCAGTGGCCCCGGCGGTGGTCGCGGTCGTCGCGACGGCCGTCCCAGCCGTCGTGGTGGCCGTGGCGCCGGTCGTCGTACCGGCGGTGGCCCCAGCGGTCGTCGTACCGGCGGTGGCCCCAGCGGTCGTCGTACCGGCGGTGGCCCCACCGGTCGTCGTCATGGCGGTGGCCCCACCGGGCGTCCGGCCCCGGGAAGCCGTGCCGCGCGTCGCCGGCGGAGACCGCCTGGAGCGGACGGGCCGACGGCCGGTCCGCGGCGACGGCCGGCAGCGCCGCCGCGCCCACCAGGGCGGCGGTCAGTACACCGGCTGCGGTCAGTCTGCGGACGGAGACAAGAACGGACACGAGGTACCCCTTCACAAGGATGTGTGGTGCGCGTGGCGACCGGTCGGCCGCACACCCACACCCTGCGGGCCGCGCCCCGGCGCCGACGCGGGACGCGCGGGCGCCATGACGGATACGAGAGACATCTGTGACAGTCGCCTGTAGCAACCATTTATGCCGTGAAAACCCGTCTTGCTGCGGAATCAGGCGGTTTCGCCCCCACGCCCTCACCCGAAAGTGAGTAACGGCCGCTGCGCCGCACGGGCGTGCCGGTACGGTCCGTCAGATGTCCAGCGGCGGCGGCGGAAGGTCCGCGAGGCCGGTCTCGGCCAGGATCCGCGCCACGGTCTCGGACAGGCCGCTGTCCGCCCCGATGACCGTCTCCCCGCCGCCGGGCAGCAGATCCAGCGACCGGTACCACTTCCGCAGGAGCGCCTCGTCGACTTCGTCCGCGATCGGCTTGGTCGCATGGCGGGCCAGCGTCTCGGCGAGGGGCACGTCCAGGTAGTAGCCGTACGTGGACCCGCGGTGGTCGGCGCGCAGCCGGGCGAGCATCGGGCCGTAGTGCCCGGCGTACAGGATGCCCTCCACGACGACGTGGTACCCGGCGTCCAGGGCGTAGCGGGCGGTCAGCTCGATCAGACCGATGTTCGCCGCACCCGGCCGGTCCCGCTCGCGCAGCACGGTACGGCGCAGATTGTCCTGCCCGACCAGCGCGAGGCCCCGCCCGAACCGCTCCCGCAGCCCGGCCGCGACCGACGACTTGCCCGAGGCGCTGTTGCCGCGCAGCACGATCAGCCGCGTCCGTTCGCTCCCCACCCGCACGCCGCCAGGTTATCGGCGGCGGCGCGTCAGGCGGGCGGGGTCCAGGTGAAGGCGGGCGTGCGGCGCTCCAGAAAGGCGGCCACGCCCTCCGCGGTATCGCCACTGCGGCGCGCCTGCTCCGCCCAGTGGGCGTCCCGGTCGGTGCGGCCGTCGGCGAACTCCTTCGCGGCGGCCTGGGTGAGTTGGGACCGCGAGACGAGGGTGCGGGTCAGCTCGGCCACCCGCTTGTCGAGTTCGCCCTCGGGCAGCACCTCGTCCACCAGGCCGGTGCGCAGCGCGCGTTCGCTGTCGATCAACTCGGCGGTGAACAGCAGGTACTTGGTGGTGGCCGGGCCGACCAGCGACACCAGCCGGCGGGTCGCGGACGAGGCGTAGACGATGCCGAGCCGCGCCGGGGGCACTCCGAACAGGGCGCCGTCCTCGGCCAGTCGGAGGTCACAGGCCGCGGCGAGCTGCACGCCGCCGCCCACGCAGTGCCCGCGCACCGCTGCGACCGTCGGCTTCGGGAACGCGGCCAGCGCCTCCTCCGCCGCCGCCGCGAGCCCCTGCGCCGGATCGGACGAGCCCTTCAGGGTGGAGATGTCCGCGCCCGCGCAGAAGGTCCGGCCCTCACCGGTCAGCACCAGGGCCCGGACGCCGGTATCGCGGGCGAATGCCTCCAGCAGCGGTGGCAGGGACCGCCACATGCCGGCCGTCATGGCGTTGCGCTTGGCCGGGTTGCTGATGACGACCGTGGCGACGGAGTCGGTGACCTGGTGGCACAGCTGGGGCTCCATGCGCCGGATGCTATCCGCCCGTTCACCCGGTTACGACACCGCCTCGGAGGGGGACACAGGGGGAGGGTGCCGGCGGAAGCGGAGAGTGTCCCCGTGGCGGGGCCCGGCGAGGAGGCGGCGATGGCCAGGGCGCGCGAGCCCAAGGACAGGGTGGCGGCGATGCGCCAGGGGTTCGGGCTGCTCGCGGTGCTCGGCGTGGTCCTCGTCCTCGGCGGACTCGTCGGGCTCGTCTACACCGGCGTCGCCACGCTCACCTCGATGCTGCTGTTCGGCTGGCTGCTGCTGATCGGCGGGATCGTCGGCCTGTTGCACGCGGTCCAGGCCCGCGGCACCAGCTTCTTCTGGCTCGGCGTCATCGTCGCCGCCCTGAACATCGCGGCGGGCGTCGTCGTCGTCCGGGTGCCCCACGCGGCCGCCGACGCGCTCACCATGTTCGCCGCCCTGCTGTTCCTCTCCGCCGGCCTCTTCCGGATGGTCGGCAGCATGGTGGTGCGCGGCCCCCAGTTCGGCTGGACCCTGCTGCTCGGCGCCTTCGACCTGCTGCTCGGGGTCCTCGTCCTCGGCCACTGGCCGAGCAGCAGCCAGTACGTCATCGGCGCCTTCTTCTCCCTGTCCCTGCTCTTCGACGGCCTCGGGCTCATCGCCACCGGTTACGGCGGCCGTCGTATCGTCGGCCTGGTCAGCGAGCAGCGGAGGGTCTGAACCGGTCCGACACGTGACGTTGTCATACGCACTCGGTCAGAAAGCGCTCGATACCCGGTGACTTGCGGTCAGGTCCGCAGGGCGAGGCCGGTCATTACCAACACTCGACGTGTGGTGACAATCGAGCGCGAGGGTGGCGACCGGACGATGGACAACCACGGGCGCGGGGACGACCCGGGCCCAACGGGGGGCGCCGCGCCCCACCCACTGCCCTACGAGGGCGTCTGGCGGTTCACCGCGGCCACGGTGGACGCCTCGGTCCCGCAGGCCCGGCACGCCGTACGGGACTTGCTGCTGCGCCAGGGCGTGCCGGTCTCCGACGACCTGGCGCACGGACTGCTGCTGATCGTCTCCGAGCTGGTCACGAACGCGGTGAAGCACGCCGCGCTGCTCTCGCCGACGCTGGCCGTGGAGGTCGCCGTCGGCGCCGAGTGGGTGCGGGTGTCCGTGGAGGACAACCACCCCTACCGTCCGACGGCCCTGGAGGCCGACCACGCGCGGACCGGCGGCCGGGGGCTGCTCCTGGTGCGCGAGGTGGCACGGGAGGCCGGCGGGGTGGTGGAGGTGGAGCACACGGCGAGCGGCGGCAAGGTGATCTGGGCCGCGCTGCCGCTCAAGCCCGTGCGCTGAGGGCCGGGCCCGCACCATGCGGCGCGGGCCCGTGTCTCATGGGTTCACCAGCCCGCCGCGGGGCCCGTCAGCTCTCTGATCGCCGGACGGGCCGCGTCCAGCACCGTCATGAACCAGGCCGAGAACGTGTCCCGGGCGTGCCGCTGCGCCAGCTCGTCCGCCGTCACGAAGACGGTCGCGGCGACCTCCTCCGGGTCCGCCGCGGGCGGCGTCTGCACCAGGCCGACGAACAGGTGGTTGTACTCCTGCTCCACCAGGCCCGACGCCGGGTCCGGGTGGTTGTAGCGCACGGTGCCTGCCTCGGCCAGCAGCGAGGGGGACACGCCCAGCTCCTCGTACGTGCGCCGGGCCGCCGCCGCGAACGGCGACTCGCCGGGGTAGGGGTGCCCGCAGCAGGTGTTGGACCACACGCCGGGGGAGTGGTACTTGCCGAGCGCCCGCTGCTGGAGCAGCAGCCTGCCCTGCTCGTCGAAGAGGAACACCGAGAACGCGCGGTGCAGAAGTCCCGGTGGCTGATGGGCCGCGAGCTTCTCCTCCGTACCGATCGTCACGCCCTTCTCGTCGACGAGTTCCAGCAAGATCGCCTGTGCGGTGCCGTTCGACGAGCTGTGCGTCGCGGTGGCAGGTGTGATCGGCATACCCATCCTTCGCCTCGGTCTTCGCACCCCAAGTCTGCCGTACGAATCCGGCACTCCCGGCACTTCCCGCCCACTCGCATGTCAGCGCGGGTGCACGGCGCCGGAACGGGGACCGGTAGATCATCGTGCCCTGAGCCCGTCCGGGGGAACCGTCGGGGTGCCTTCGAACGCATGAGCGGCCTTGGTGACGGGCGCCCGCCGGGCCCGCCGGCGGCTCAGTGGCAGAGCCTGGCCTCGTGCTCCGCGTGCCCGCCCGGCTCCAGCTGGAAGGTGCAGTGCTCGACGTCGAAGTGGGTGCCGACGCAGCCCTGGAGTTCGTGCAGCATCTTCTCGTGCCCGATAGCGTTGAGCGCCTCCGAGCTGACCACGACGTGCGCGGACAGGACCGGCATGCCCGAGGTGATCGTCCAGGCGTGCAGGTCGTGGACGTCCTCCACGCCGTCCAGCGCCAGGATGTGCGCCCGCACCTGAGCCATGTCGACGTTCTTCGGGGCGGCCTCCAGCAGCACGTCCAGCGTCTCCCGCAGCAGCTTGAGCGTCCTCGGTACGATCATCAGCCCGATGGCGAGGGAGGCGATCGGGTCGGCGGCCTGGAAGCCTGTGAGCAGGATCACCGCGGCCGAGATCATCACCGCCACCGAGCCCAGCGCGTCCGCGGCCACCTCCAGGAAGGCGCCGCGCACGTTCAGGCTCTCCTGCTGGCCGCGCATCAGCAGGGTGAGCGAGACCGAGTTGGCGACCAGGCCGATCAGACCGAACACGATCATCAGGCCGCCGCGGGTGTCCGCGGGCGTGACGAACCGCTGGACCGCCTCGTACAGGACGTAGCCGCCGACGCCGAGCAGCAGCAGACAGTTCGCCAGGGCGGCGAGGATCTCGGCACGGGCGTAGCCGAAGGTGCGGTTGGTGCTCGCCGGGCGGTTGGCGAAGTGGATCGCCAGCAGCGCCATCCCGAGGCCCACCGCGTCGGTCGCCATGTGGGCGGCGTCCGCGATCAGCGCGAGGGAGTCCGCGAGGAGCCCGCCGGCGATCTCCACCACCATGATCGTCAGGGTGATGCCCAGGGCGATCCGCAGTCTGCCCCGGTAGGCGGCCGCGGCCGTACCCGTGGGCGGCGCATGCGTGTGCGCGTGCCCGTGATCGTGCCCAGCCCCCATGACAAAACCGTCCTTCCGCGTCCGTCCGAAGGCCCAGTGAACTACGGGCGGGGGGTATGGGGCAACGCGGTACTGAACACCGTTGTCATGTGCCCTGACCTGCGGAAACGATCCGCTGGTCAGGGCGTTGCGGCTACCTGCGGTGGTGCAGCTGCCAGCCCTCCCAGGCCGAGCGCACCATCTCGCGCACATCGCGCCGGGCGCGCCAGCCCAGCTCCCGGGCGGCACGCTCGACCGAGCCGACGGCACGCGGCGCGTCGCCCGGCCGGCGCGCCTCCACGACGGGTGCGCGGCGGTCGCCGGTCACCTCCCCGATGACGGTGATCAGTTCCCGCACCGAGACGCCCTCGCCCCGGCCGATGTTCAGCGTCAGATCGCCGTGCGGCCTGCCCTCGGCGAGCCGCCGCGCCGCCGCCAGGTGCGCCTCGGCGAGGTCGGCCACGTGGATGTAGTCCCGCACGCAGGTGCCGTCCGGGGTGGGGTAGTCGTCGCCGAAGATCCGCGGTGCCTCGTCGCGGGTGAGCCGGTCGAAGACCATCGGCACGATGTTGAACACACCGGTGTCCGCGAGTTCCGGCGCGGCGGCGCCCGCCACGTTGAAGTACCGCAGGCAAACGGTGGAGATCCCGTGCGCTCGCCCCGCCGCGCGCACCAGCCACTCGCCGGCCAGTTTGGTCTCGCCGTACGGGTTGACCGGCGCGCAGGGGGTGTCCTCGGTGATCAGGTCCACGTCCGGGTTGCCGTACACGGCGGCGGAGGAGGAGAACACCAGCCGCTCGACGCCCGCCTCGGCCATCACGTCGAGCAGCGTCGCCAGGCCGCCCACGTTCTCCCGGTAGTACCGGGTCGGGTCGGCCACCGACTCGGCGACCTGCTTGCGCGCCGCGAGATGGACGACGCCGGTCACCCCGTACCGCGCGAAGACCTCCCGCAGCCGCGCGCCGTCCAGCGTCGACCCCTCGACGAGCGGCACGCCGGCGGGCAGCCGCTCGGGCACGGCGGCCGACAGGTCGTCGAGCACGACGACCTCCTCCCCGGCCCCGGCCATGCTCCGCGCCACATGCGCCCCGATAAATCCGGCCCCACCGGTGATCAGCCACGTCATGGCTCCCCACCCTATGGGGGCGCGCCGGACCGGTCCTCGCGCGGTGCCCCCTGCGCACGTGGTGGTCGTCGGGCCGGTGGGCTTCCGCGCCGGGCCCCGGGGGCGGTCGCGGCGCCCGCTGGGAGGACGGCGCGCGGCGCGTGCGCCGGGGCCGGGGATGACCGGTGGAGCGTGGTGGGCTTCCGTCGAGGGCGCGTGCGCCCGGAGCCCGGTCGGGTGTGGTGTGCGGTCGGTCCTCGGGCCGGGTCGGCTGGGTGGCTCGGTTCGGGGGGCGCCGGGCGATGGGCTCGGCGGCGTGCCGGGCCCCGTTGCGCAGGAGCGGCCGGCCGGCTCGTCTCCGGAGCCGCCACGACGGACCCGCGTCCTCCGCCCCGCCCCGACGCGCCCGCGCCAAGCCCCCTGCCCCTGGCCCGCCCCCCCGGACCCCACCCGCCCCGACGCGCCCGCGCCGAGCCCCCTGCCCCTGCCCCGCCCACCGAGCCCGGACCCCGCCCGCCCCGGCGCCGCCCGCGGCGGTCGTCGCGGTCGGCGATCGGGAGGGCACCGCTCGTCGCCGCCGCTGTCCCGGATGCCCGGGTCTGCGTCGGCGGTTTGTGGGGCGGGGGGCGGATCGCCCATGATGATCGCGGCAAAGGGCGGGGCAGCGGGCGCGGGACGGGTCGTGAACGGCCGGTGAACACGGGCCCAGGACCATCCGATACCCTCTGCCGACATGCCGCCCGGGTGCCGCAGGCAGGGGGCGGCCCGCCACGCACACGACCGGCGCCGACGCGCCGGCACCCAGGGAGTGAGTTCGGTTGCCGACCGCCATCGTCACCGGTCAGCCGGTTCCCGGATCGCCGCTGGAGAGCGATCTGCGGTCCCTCGGCTTCGAGGTCCGGATGGCAGCGAGCACCGCCGAGGCGGAGACCCTCCTCGCCGCCGCTCCCGCGGGCGACCGCGTGGCCCTGGTCGACGCCCGCTTCGTCGGCCATCTGCACGCCCTGCGCCTCGGCCTCACCGACCCCCGCTTCCCGCTCGCCGCCGTCCCCGGCGCCGTCACCGCGCAGCCGGCCGCCCGCCAGGCGCTGACCCGGGCCGTGGCCCGTGACACCTCCTCCGGCGGCGGCACCGCGGTCGCCGTCGACAGCATCGCCGACCGCGTCGTCGCCGAACTGGACGCCGACGGCAGCGAGGTCCACCGCCCCGAGCTGGGCAGCCTCGTCGCCGTCGTACCCACCGACCCGCAGGCCCGCAACGAGGCCCGGCAGTCGGTCGCCGCCGTGGACGACGAGGCCGTACGCCTGAAGTCGGCCGTGAAGTCCCGCGACGGCTTCTTCACCACGCACTTCATCAGCCCGTACTCGCGCTACATCGCCCGCTGGTGCGCCCGCCGCGGGCTGACCCCGAACCAGGTCACCACCGCCTCGCTGCTCACCGCGCTGATCGCGGCCGGCTGCGCGGCCACCGGCACCCGCGGCGGATTCATAGCCGCCGGCGTGCTGCTGATCGCCTCCTTCGTGCTGGACTGCACCGACGGCCAGCTCGCCCGCTACGCCCTGAAGTACTCCACCCTCGGCGCCTGGCTCGACGCCACCTTCGACCGGGCCAAGGAGTACGCCTACTACGCCGGCCTCGCGCTCGGCGCCGCCCGCGGCGGCGACGACGTGTGGGCCCTCGCCCTCGGCGCGATGGTCCTGCAGACCTGCCGGCACGTGGTCGACTTCTCGTTCAACGAGGCCAACCACGACGCCACCGCCAACACCAGCCCCACCGCCGCCCTCTCCGACAAGCTGGACAGCGTCGGCTGGACGGTCTGGGTGCGCCGGATGATCGTGCTCCCGATCGGCGAGCGGTGGGCGATGATAGCGGTCCTGACGGCGGCCACCACGCCCCGGATCACCTTCTACGTGCTGCTCGTCGGCTGCGCCTTCGCCGCCGCGTACACCACCGCCGGCCGCGTGCTGCGCTCCCTGACCCGCAGGGCGCGCCGCACCGACCGCGCCGCCCTGGCGCTGGCGGACCTGGCCGACTCCGGCCCGCTCGCCGAGGCGGTCGGGCGCGTTGTCCGCGGGGGCCTGCCCGGACTCGCCGTGCCCGCCGTCGCCCTCCTCGGCGGCGCCGCGGTCGTCGCCTGCGCGGCCTTCTCCGGCTTCGGCTCGGCGCTGCCGGTGGTCGGCGCCCTGGTCTACGTCCTCACCTCGGTCCTCGCCGTCGCCCGCCCGCTCAAGGGCGCCCTCGACTGGCTGGTCCCCCCGTTCTTCCGGGCCGCCGAGTACGGCACCGTCCTCGCCCTCGCGGGCAAAGCGGGGGTGAACGGGGCTCTTCCCGCGGCTTTCGGGCTGGTGGCGGCGGTCGCCTACCATCACTACGACACGGTGTACCGGATCCGTGGCAACGCGGGAGCGCCCCCGGCCTGGCTGGTGCGCTCCATAGGGGGGCACGACGGGCGGACCCTGCTCGTCGCCGCCCTGGCCGCGGTGCTCACCGGCGCGCAGTTCAAGGTCGCGCTCACGGTCCTCGCCGTGGTCGTCGCCCTGGTGGTGCTCCTGGAGAGCATCCGCTTCTGGGTGTCCGCAGGGGCGCCCGCCGTACACGACGAAGGAGAACCCGCATGATCGGCCTCGTGCTGGCGGCCGGCGCCGGACGGCGTCTGCGCCCCTACACGGACACCCTGCCCAAGGCGCTGGTGCCGGTGGGGCCCGCGGGCATAGAGGGCGAGCCCACGGTTCTCGACCTCACCCTCGGCAACTTCGCCGAGATCGGCCTGACCGAGGTCGCGGTCATCGTCGGCTACCGCAAGGAAGCCGTCTACGAGCGCAAGGCCGCCCTGGAGGCCAAGTACGGCCTCAAGCTCACCCTCATCGACAACGACAAGGCCGAGGAGTGGAACAACGCCTACTCCCTGTGGTGCGGCCGTGACGCCCTCAAGGACGGCGTGATCCTCGCCAACGGCGACACCGTGCACCCGGTCTCCGTCGAGAAGACCCTGCTCGCCGCACGCGGCGACGGCAAGCGGATCATCCTCGCGCTGGACACCGTGAAGTCCCTGGCGGACGAGGAGATGAAGGTCGTCGTCGACCCCGCGAAGGGCATGACGAAGATCACCAAGCTGATGGACCCGGCCGAGGCGACCGGCGAGTACATCGGCGTCACCCTCATCGAGGGCGACGCCGCCGCCGAACTGGCCGACGCGCTGAAGACGGTCTGGGAGACCGACCCGCAGCAGTTCTACGAGCACGGCTACCAGGAACTGGTCGACCGCGGCTTCCGGATCGACGTCGCGCCGATCGGCGAGGTCGACTGGGTCGAGATCGACAACCACGACGACCTGGCCAGGGGACGGGAGATCGCGTGCCGCTACTGACCCGGCTGATTCCCTCCCCGGTCGTCGTCGACATCCGCCCGGGCGCGCTGGACGACCTGGGCGGTGTCCTCGCGGACGAGCGCATCTCCCAGTCGGGCCGGCTCGCCGTCGCCGTCAGCGGCGGCTCCGGCGCCCGGCTGCGTGAGCGCATCGCCCCCTCGCTGCCGGGTGCCACCTGGTACGAGGTCGGCGGCGGCACCCTGGACGACGCGGTGCGCCTCGCGGGCGAGATGAAGTCCGGCCACTACGACGCGGTGGTCGGGCTCGGCGGCGGAAAGATCATCGACTGCGCCAAGTTCGCCGCGGCCCGTATCGGCCTGCCGCTGGTCGCCGTCCCGACCAACCTCGCGCACGACGGCCTGTGCTCACCGGTCGCCACCCTCGACAACGACGCGGGACGCGGCTCCTACGGTGTGCCGAACCCGATCGCGGTCGTCATCGACCTGGACGTGATCCGCGAGGCCCCGGCCCGCTTCGTCCGGGCCGGCATCGGCGACGCCATCTCCAACGTCAACGCGATCGCGGACTGGGAGCTGTCCCACCGCGTCAACGGCGAGAAGATCGACGGCCTCGCCGCGGCCATGGCCCGCCAGGCGGGCGAGGCGGTGCTGCGCCACCCCGGCGGCATCGGGGACAACGATTTCCTCCAGGTGCTCGCCGAGGCGCTCGTCCTCAGCGGCATCTCGATGTCGATCTCCGGCGACTCCCGCCCGTCCTCCGGCTCCTGCCACGAGATCAACCACGCCTTCGACCTGCTGTTCCCCAAGCGGGCCGCCGCCCACGGCGAGCAGTGCGGGCTCGGCGCGGCCTTCGCCATGTATCTGCGCGGGTCCCACGAGGAGGCCGCGCACACGGCCGGGGTGCTGCGCCGGCACGGGCTCCCGGTACTGCCGGAGGAGATCGGATTCACGGTGGACGAGTTCGTCCGCGCCGTGGAGTTCGCCCCCGAGACCCGGCCGGGCCGCTACACCATCCTCGAACACCTCGACCTCAAGCCGAACCAGATCAAGGACATCTACGCCGACTATGTCAAGGCCATCGGTAGCTGAACTCCGTCCGGTCGTCCACCCCGCCGGGGTGAAGGACCGGCGCAGCGGTGAGCATTGGGCGGGACGCCTCTACATGCGCGAGGTGTCCCTGCGCATCGACCGCTACCTGGTGAACACCAAGGTCACGCCCAACCAGCTCACGTACCTGATGACCGTCTGCGGTGTGCTCGCGGCCCCGGCCCTGCTGGTGCCGGGGATCCCGGGCGCCGTGCTCGGCGTGGTCGCCACCCAGCTGTACCTGCTGCTGGACTGCGTCGACGGCGAGATCGCCCGCTGGAAGAAGCAGTACTCGCTCGGCGGGGTCTACCTGGACCGCGTCGGCGCCTATCTGACCGACGCGGCCGTGCTGGTCGGCCTCGGGCTGCGGGCCGCCGACCTGTTCGGCAGCGGCCGCATCGACTGGCTGTGGGCCTTCCTCGGCACCCTGGCCGCGCTCGGCGCGATCCTCATCAAGGCGGAGACCGACCTGGTCGGCGTCGCCCGGCACCAGACCGGCAGGCCGCCGGTGCAGGAGTCCGCGGCCGAGCCGCGCTCCTCCGGGATGGCGCTGGCCCGCCGCGCCGCCTCCGCGCTGAAGTTCCACCGGCTGATCCTCGGCATCGAGGCCTCGCTGCTGATCGTGGTCCTCGCCATCGCCGACCAGATCCACGGCGACCTGTTCTTCACCCGGCTCGGCACCGCGGTCCTCGCGGGCATCGCGATGCTCCAGACCCTGCTGCACCTGGTGTCCATCCTCGCCTCCAGCAGGCTGAAGTGAGCGCCGTGAAGGTCGGCGCCGTCATCATCACCATGGGCAACCGGCCCGCGGAGCTGCGCGCCCTGCTCGACTCGGTCGCGGGGCAGCACGGCGACCCGGTCGAGGTGGTCGTCGTCGGCAACGGCTCGCCGGTGCCCGACGTCCCCGAGGGCGTCCGCACCGTCGAGCTGCCGGAGAACCTGGGCATCCCGGGCGGCCGCAACGTCGGCATAGAGGCCTTCGGGCCCGGCGGCCGCGACGTCGACATCCTGCTCTTCCTGGACGACGACGGACTGCTCGCCCGGCAGGACACCGCCGAGCTGTGCCGCGAGGCCTTCGCCGCCGACCCCGGACTGGGCATCATCAGCTTCCGCATCGCCGACCCGGAGACCGGGACGACGCAGCGCCGCCACGTGCCGCGGCTGCGCGCCTCCGACCCGATGCGCTCCTCGCGCGTCACCACCTTCCTGGGTGGCGCCAACGCGGTGCGCACCAAGGTCTTCGAGGAGGTCGGCGGGCTGCCGGCCGAGTTCTTCTACGCGCACGAGGAGACCGATCTCGCCTGGCGGGCGCTGGACGCCGGCTGGCTGATCGACTACCGCTCCGACATGGTGCTGTACCACCCGACGACCGCGCCCTCGCGGCACGCCGTCTACCACCGCATGGTGGCCCGCAACCGCGTCTGGCTCGCCCGGCGCAACCTCCCGGCCCTGCTCGTCCCCGTCTACCTCGGCGTCTGGCTGCTGCTCACCCTGGCCCGCCGTCCCTCCCGGGAGGCCCTGCGGGCCTGGTTCGGCGGCTTCAAGGAGGGCTGGACCGCGTCCTGCGGTCCGCGGCGCCCGATGCGCTGGCGCACGGTCTGGCGGCTCACCCGGCTGGGCCGGCCCCCGGTCATCTGAGAAGCTTCTTACCTGAACAGCAAGCTTCTTACCGAGAGAGTCCGGGTTCTTACTCGTGAGTCACACTACGCATGACGGCGGTGTCGCGGTGAGCGCGATACCGTCGCCCGACGCGGGGCTGACGCCGGCCGAGCTGGCCGCCAAGTACGGTCTCGCCGTCAGCGGCGCCCGCCCCTCGCTGGCGGAGTACGTCCGCCGGCTGTGGAGCCGGCGCCACTTCATCCTCGCCTTCTCCCAGGCGAAGCTGACGGCGCAGTACAGCCAGGCGAAGCTGGGCCAGCTGTGGCAGGTCGCCACCCCGCTGCTGAACGCGGCCGTGTACTACTTCATCTTCGGCGTCATCCTGCACGCCAGCCGGGGCATGTCCTCCGACGTGTACATCCCGTTCCTGGTCACCGGCGTGTTCGTGTTCACCTTCACGCAGAGCTCGGTGATGTCGGGCGTCCGGGCCATCTCCGGGAACCTCGGGCTCGTGCGCGCCCTGCACTTCCCGCGCGCCTCGCTGCCGATCTCCTTCTCGCTCCAGCAGCTCCAGCAGCTGCTCTTCTCGATGATCGTGCTGTTCATCGTGGCGATCGGCTTCGGCAGCTACCCCGGCCCGTCCTGGCTGCTGATCGTGCCGGTGCTGCTGCTGCAGTTCCTGTTCAACAGCGGGCTCGCGCTGATCGTGGCCCGGCTGGGCGCCAAGACGCCGGACATGGCCCAGCTGATGCCGTTCGTGCTGCGCACCTGGATGTACGCCTCGGGCGTGATGTTCTCCATCAGCAAGATGATGGAGGGCCGCTCGGAGCTGGCGGTCCGGTTGCTCCAGGTCAACCCGGCCGCGGTCTACATGGACCTGATGCGCTTCGCGCTGATCGACGGCTACGACGCCTCGAACCTGCCGCCGCACGTATGGGCCATCGCCGGGTTCTGGGCTGTGGTGATCTTCGCGGGCGGTTTCGTGTACTTCTGGAAGGCGGAGGAGCGGTACGGCCGTGGCTGAGCAGAACACCGCAGAGGACCGGCGCCCGACGGTCATCGCCGACGACCTGCACATCGTCTACCGGGTCAACGGCGCGAAGACCGGCAAGGGCAGCGCGACGGCGGCCCTGAGCCGCATCCTCAAGCGGGGCGAGGAGCGCGGCGTGCGCAAGGTGCACGCCGTGCGCGGGGTCTCCTTCGTCGCCTACCGCGGCGAGGCCATCGGCCTGATCGGCTCCAACGGCTCCGGCAAGTCCACCCTGCTGCGCGCCATCGCGGGCCTGCTGCCCGCCGAGAAGGGCAAGGTCTACACCGACGGCCAGCCCTCCCTGCTGGGCGTGAACGCGGCCCTGATGAACGATCTGACCGGTGAGCGCAATGTGATCCTGGGCGGCCTCGCCATGGGCATGTCGCGGGAGCAGATCAAGGAGCGCTATCAGGAGATCGTGGACTTCTCGGGCATCAACGAGAAGGGCGACTTCATCACCCTGCCGATGCGTACCTACTCCTCCGGAATGGCCGCCCGGCTGCGTTTTTCCATCGCCGCCGCCAAGGACCACGACGTCCTCATGATCGACGAGGCGCTGGCCACCGGTGACCGCAAGTTCCAGAAGCGTTCCGAAGAACGCATCCGTGAACTGCGCAAGGAGGCCGGCACGGTGTTTCTGGTCAGCCACAACAACAAGTCCATCCGTGACACCTGCAATCGCGTCCTGTGGCTGGAACGTGGTGAGCTGCGCATGGACGGGCCGACCGAAGAGGTTCTCAAGGAGTACGAGAAGTTCACCGGCAAGTGACCCGTTTCGGCCAAGGCCCCGTCGGCAACCTCCCGGCGGGGCCCCGCGTCTGCAAAGGAAGTGTCAACTCCGGTGCCCGTCAGGAATCTTGAAGCCAATCGGTGTGTTGTTGTGATCTGCGGGACACCCCCCCGAAGCTCGATGCGTTGTACAACGTAAGCTGTACCGGCGCCGGAAAGCGGCAAGTGGGGGGATAACGCGCGACGCCTCGCGTCGGTGAACCCTGCGAATTGCCGGGCGGCGTGTCCGAAATAGTGTGTATTGGGTCGGCAGTGTAGAACGGGAGATGTGACGGCAATGGCTACGGAAACTCCCCAGCTCAACGCAGCATGTGCCGTCCCCGCCGCGGGCAGCGCCCGATGACGGCCACCACGACGGCGCCGGACCCGGAGCGCGCCACCCTCGACAAGGCCGCGAGCGAGAACTTCCCCGTGGCCCCCTTCTTCCTCCCCCGCGACTGGCGCGACGACCTCATGGCGGTCTACGGCTTCGCCCGTCTGGTGGACGACATCGGCGACGGTGACCTCGCCCCCGGCGGCGCCGACGCCCGTCTGCTCGGCGTGTCGGCCACGGAGGCCGAGGACCGCCTGGTGCTGCTCGACGCCTTCGAGGCCGATCTGCGCCGCGTCTTCGACGCCACTCCGCGCCACCCCCTGCTGCGCCGGCTGCAGCCCGTCGTACGCCGGCGCGCGCTCACCCCCGAGCCGTTCCTCGGGCTGATCGCCGCCAACCGCCAGGACCAGCTCGTCACCCGCTACGAGACCTACGACGACCTCCTCGCCTACTGCGAACTCTCCGCCAACCCCGTCGGCCGCCTCGTCCTCGCCGTCACCGGCACCTCGACCCCCGAGCGGATCCGTCTGTCCGACGCGATCTGCACCGCGTTGCAGATCGTGGAACACCTCCAGGACGTGGCCGAGGACCTCGGCCGCGACCGGATCTACCTTCCGGCCGAGGACATGAGGCGCTTCCACGTCAGCGAAACGGACCTGTCCGCGAAAACCGCGGGCGCATCGGTGCGCGCCCTGGTTGCATACGAAGCGCAACGCGCCCGCGATCTGCTGAATGAAGGCGCCCCCCTGGTGGGTAGCGTCCACGGCAGGTTGAAGCTGCTGCTCGCAGGGTTCGTGGCGGGGGGGAAGGCGGCGATCCACGCGATCACCGCCGCCGAATACGACGTACTTCCCGGCCCGCCCAAGCCAGGCAAGGTCCAGTTGCTGCGTGAGACGGGCTTGATTCTGCGAGGAGAGGGGTGATCCGGACCGTGGAGTCTCCGTCGCACGTGTCCGCACCAGTACTCGCCGCCTACCGCTACTGCGAGACGGTGACCGGACAGCAGGCCCGCAACTTCGCGTACGGCATCCGGCTGCTGCCCACACCGAAGCGGCGCGCCATGTCGGCGCTGTACGCGCTGTCCCGGCGGGTGGACGACATCGGCGACGGCGACCTTGCCGACGAGGTGAAGCTGGCGCGGCTCGGCGAGACCCGCGCCCTGCTCGCCCGGGTCCGCGAGGGCGACGTCGCGGAGGACGACACCGACCCGGTGGCGGTCGCCCTCGCCCACGCCGCGAGCGCCTTCCCGATCCCGCTCGGCGGCCTGGACGAACTGATCGACGGCGTCCAGATGGACGTGCGCGGGGAGACCTACGAGACCTGGGACGACCTCAAGGTCTACTGCCGCTGTGTCGCCGGTGCCATCGGCCGCCTCTCGCTCGGCGTGTTCGGCACCGAACCGGGTGCCCGCGGCGCCGAGCGCGCCCCCGAGTACGCCGACACGCTCGGTCTCGCGCTCCAGCTCACCAACATCCTCCGCGACGTGCGCGAGGACGCCCTGGGCGGCCGCACCTATCTGCCCGCCGACGACCTGGCCAAGTTCGGCTGCTCGGCCGGGTTCGACCGGCCGACGCCCCCGGAGGGCTCGGACTTCGCCGGCCTGGTCCACTTCGAGGTGCGGCGGGCCCGCGCCCTGTTCGCCGAGGGCTACCAGCTGCTGCCCATGCTCGACCGGCGCAGCGGTGCCTGCGTGGCCGCCATGGCCGGCATCTACCGCCGGCTGCTCGACCGCATCGCGCGCGACCCGGAGGCCGTGCTGCGCGGCCGGGTCTCGCTGCCCGGGCACGAGAAGGCCTACGTCGCCGTGCGCGGTCTGTCCGGCCTCGACACACGGCATGTCACCCGCCACGGCTCCGGCCGGCCCGTCAGGAGGCGCGCCTGATGGACCTCACCGAACCAGGGGACATCCCGCAGGCAACCCCGCGCCACGGCGTGGCGTCACTGACTGCGACGACCGCACGTGCACCGTTCAACCAGCACGTTCGGCACGCACGGAAGGACGCACCATGAACGACGGCGCACCCACCGCGCCCACCCCGGACGACGGCGGACGGGCAGCCCGCAGCGCCGTCGTGGTCGGCGGCGGCCTCGCCGGTGTCACCGCGGCGCTCGCCCTGGCCGACGCGGGCGTCCGCGTCACCCTGCTCGAAGGCAGGCCCAGGCTGGGCGGCCTCGCCTTCTCCTTCCAGCGCGGCGAACTGACCGTCGACAACGGCCAGCACGTGTACCTGCGCTGCTGCACCGCCTACCGCTGGTTCCTCGACCGGATCGGGGGAGCGGAGCTGGCACCGCTGCAGGACCGCCTGGACGTGCCCGTCGTGGACCTCGCCAAACCCGAGGGCAGACGGCTCGGCCGGCTGCGGCGCGACCCGCTGCCCGTCCCCCTCCACCTGGGGCGCAGCCTGGCCGCCTATCCGCACCTCTCGCTCGCCGAGCGCGCCGCGGTCGGGCGGGCCGCGCTCGCGCTGAAGGGACTCGACCCGGCCGATCCGGACCTGGACTCCCAGGACTTCGGCAGCTGGCTGGCCGCCCACGGCCAGTCGGCGCGTGCCATCGAGGCCCTGTGGGACCTGGTCGGGGTCGCCACCCTCAACGCGGTCGCGGGCGACGCCTCACTGGGGCTCGCCGCGATGGTGTTCAAGACCGGTCTGCTGTCCGACCCGGGCGCGGCCGACATCGGCTGGGCCCATGTGCCGCTGGGCGAACTGCACGACCGGCTGGCCCGCAAGGCGCTCGACTCCGCGGGCGTGCGTACCGAGGTCCGTTCACGCGTCACCTCCGTCTCTGCCATGGAGAACGGTGGCTGGCGCGTGGAGGTTCCCGGTGAGCGCCTGGAATCCGACGCGGTCGTCCTCGCCGTGCCGCAGCGCGAGGCGCACGCGCTGCTGCCGCCCGGCGCCCTCGACGCCCCCGAGCGACTACTCGGCATCGGCACCGCGCCGATCCTCAACGTGCACGTCGTCTACGACCGCAAGGTGCTCGCGCGGCCCTTCTTCGCCGCCCTCGGCACCCGCGTGCAGTGGGTCTTCGACCGCACCCACGCCTCCGGGCTGCGCTCGGGCCAGTACCTCGCGCTGTCCCAGTCGGCCGCGCAGGACGACATCGATCTCCCGGTCGCCGAGCTGCGCAGGCGCTACCTCCCGGAGTTGGAAAGGCTCATTCCGGGCACGCGCGGCGCCGTGCCGAAGGACTTCTTCGTGACCCGGGAGCGCACGGCCACGTTCGCGCCCGCCCCCGGCGTCGGCAGGCTGCGGCCCGGCGCCCGCACCAAGGCCCCCGGCCTGTACCTGGCCGGAGCGTGGACCGCCACCGGGTGGCCCGCGACCATGGAGAGTGCGGTCCGCAGTGGGGTGAGCGCCGCCGACGCCGCGCTGAGCGCCCTGGGACGGCCCCGCCCGAGCCGCCTGTTCGCCTTCGAGGAGGCGGCCTGATGGCCCATCAACCGCCGGCGGCAGGCCGCCCCCGCACCTTCGGTACCGCAACAAGAGGAGAGACTGTGCCCACTGTGCCCCCGGCCTCGACGGAGACCGCGGTGGACGTCACCGCGCTGCTGGAGCGCGGCCGGACCCTGGCCACACCGGTCCTGCGTGCGGCCGTCGACCGCCTGGCTCCTCCCATGGACACCGTCGCCGCCTACCACTTCGGCTGGATCGACGCCGCCGGCAACCCGGCCGCCGGGGACGGCGGCAAGGCCGTGCGCCCCGCGCTCGCCGTGCTCTCCGCCGAGGTCACCGGCGCCGCGCCCGAGGCCGGCGTGCCCGGCGCCGTGGCCGTCGAACTCGTCCACAACTTCTCGCTGCTGCACGACGACCTGATGGACGGCGACGAGCAGCGCCGGCACCGCGACACCGTCTGGAAGGTGCACGGCCCCGCCCAGGCCATCCTGGTCGGCGACGCGCTGTTCGCCCTGGCCAATGAGGTCCTGCTGGAGCTCGGCACGGTCGAGGCCGGCCGCGCCACCCGCCGGCTCACCTCCGCCACCCGCGCCCTGATCGACGGTCAGGCGCAGGACATCTCCTACGAGCACCGCGACCGCGTCAGCGTCGAGGAGTGCCTGGAGATGGAGGGCAACAAGACCGGCGCGCTGCTCGCCTGCGCCTCCTCCATCGGCGCCGTGCTCGGCGGCGCCGACGACGCCACGGCCGACGCGCTGGAGCGCTACGGCTACCACCTCGGCCTCGCCTTCCAGGCCGTGGACGACCTGCTCGGCATCTGGGGCGACCCGGACGCCACCGGCAAGCAGACCTGGAGCGATCTGCGCCAGCGCAAGAAGTCGCTGCCGGTGGTGGCCGCCCTCGCGGCCGGCGGCCCCGCCTCCGAGCGGCTCGGCGAGATCCTCGCCGCGGACGCCAAGAGCAGCGATTTCGAGAACTTCTCCGAGGAGGAGTTCGCGGCCCGCGCCGCCCTCATCGAGGAGGCGGGCGGCCGCGAATGGACGGCCGAGGAAGCGCGCCGTCAGCACACCATCGCCATCAGCGCCCTCGACGCGGTCGGCATGCCGGACCGGGTACGGGCCGCCTTCACGGCCCTCGCCGACTTCGTCGTCGTACGAAAGAGATGATCACTATCGGCCGAACAAGCCTCGCGTAGTCGCCGGCCGGTGTCGCGGAACACCCGCACACCGGCCGACGGCGGACCCACAGCAGCACGACTCGCACGACTGCACGAAGGGGAAGCCATGACAGCGACGACCGACGGAAGCACCGGGGCCACCTTGCCGTCCCGCGCTGCCGCGGCCAGCCACGCCACCCTCACGACCCCCGAGGCGGCCGGGGTACCGGAAGCCGCCGCTCGCGCCGCCCGGCGCGCCACCGACCACCTGCTCGCCAAGCAGGACGCCGAAGGCTGGTGGAAGGGCGACCTGGAGACCAACGTCACCATGGACGCCGAGGACCTCCTGCTCCGCCAGTTCCTGGGCATCCAGGACGAGAAGACCACGCAGGCCGCCGCGAAGTTCATCCGCGGCGAGCAGCGCGAGGACGGCACCTGGGCCACCTTCTACGGCGGCCCCGGCGAACTGTCCACCACGATCGAGGCGTACGTCGCCCTGCGCCTGGCCGGCGACACGCCCGAGGCCCCGCACATGGCCAAGGCCTCCGCCTGGATCCGTGAGCGCGGCGGCATCGCCGCCTCCCGGGTCTTCACCCGGACCTGGCTGGCCCTGTTCGGCTGGTGGAAGTGGGAAGACCTGCCGGAGATGCCGCCGGAGCTGATCTGGTTCCCGAAGTGGATGCCGCTGAACATCTACGACTTCGGCTGCTGGGCCCGGCAGACGATCGTGCCGCTCACCATCGTCTCGGCCAAGCGTCCGGTGCGCCCGGCGCCCTTCGCCCTGGACGAGCTGCACACCGACCCGGCCGACCCCAACCCGGCCAAGCCCGTCGCGCCGCTGGCCAGTTGGGACGGCGCCTTCCAGCGCCTGGACAAGAAGCTCCAGCAGCTGCGCAAGGTGGTTCCGCGCCGGGTGCGCAAGGCCGCGATGAACGCCGCCGCCCGCTGGATCATCGAGCGGCAGGAGAACGACGGCTGCTGGGGCGGCATCCAGCCCCCGGCCGTGTACTCGATCATCGCCCTGCACCTGCTCGGCTACGACCTCGAACACCCGGTGCTGCGCGAGGGACTGGCCTCGCTGGACCGGTTCGCCGTGTGGCGCGAGGACGGCGCGCGGATGATCGAGGCGTGCCAGTCCCCGGTGTGGGACACCTGCCTCGCCACCATCGCGCTGGTCGACGCCGGACTGCCCGCCGACCACCCGCAACTGGTGAAGGCGGCCGACTGGCTGCTCGGTGAGGAGATCGTCCGGCCCGGCGACTGGGCCGTACGCCGCCCCCAACTTCCGCCGGGCGGCTGGGCGTTCGAGTTCCACAACGACAACTACCCGGACATCGACGACACCGCCGAGGTCTCCCTCGCGCTGCGCCGGGTCCGCCACCACGACCCCGAGCGGGTGGACCGGTCCATCGGCCGCGCGGTGCGCTGGAACCTCGGCATGCAGTCGCGCAACGGCGCGTGGGGCGCCTTCGACGTCGACAACACCAGCCCGTTCCCCAACCGGTTGCCGTTCTGCGACTTCGGCGAGGTCATCGACCCGCCCTCCGCGGACGTCACCGCGCACGTGGTGGAGATGCTGGCCGCCGAGGGCCTGGCCGACGACCCGCGCACCCGGCGCGGCATCGCCTGGCTGCTCGCCGAACAGGAGGAGAACGGCGCCTGGTTCGGCCGCTGGGGCGTCAACTACATCTACGGCACCGGCTCGGTGGTCCCCGCGCTCACCGCGGCCGGACTGCCCGGCTCGCACCCGGCGATCCGGCGGGCGGTGGCCTGGCTGGAGTCGGTGCAGAACGACGACGGCGGCTGGGGCGAGGACCTGCGTTCCTACAAGCACGCCCGGGAATGGTGCGGCCGGGGCGCCTCCACGCCCTCGCAGACCGGGTGGGCGCTGATGGCGCTGCTCGCGGCGGGGGAGAAGGGCTCCGAGGCCGTGGAGCGGGGCGTCAAGTGGCTGGCGGACAACCAGCGCGAGGACGGCACCTGGGACGAGCCGTACTTCACCGGTACCGGCTTCCCCTGGGACTTCTCCATCAACTACCACCTGTACCGCCAGGTCTTCCCGCTCACCGCCCTCGGCCGCTATCTGCACGGCGACCCCTTCGAGCGGCAGCTGCTCGCCAAGGCCGCCCGGCCCAGGGTCGGGCGGCCCGAGCAGGCCGAACCGGCCGGGTCGTCGCTCTCCGAGGCCAAGGGGAGCTGATGTGAACGTCCAGCCCGCACCGGTTCCGCTGCTGATCGCCTGCGCGCTCGGCATCGAGCACCTCGCCCTGCGCTCGGGCGATCGCAGCGGGGCCGGCGGGCCGGTCACGTTCGTGCGCACGGGGATGGGGCCGCGGGCGGCTCAGCGGTCCCTCACCCGGCAGCTGTCCCAGCCCGCGCTCGCCGGTGCCGCCGTGGTGGCCACCGGTTTCTGCGCCGGGCTGGCCCCCGGCATGCACCCCGGCGACCTGGTGGTCGCCGAGGAGACCCGGGACCCGCACGGGACCGTCCCGTGCGCCGGCACCGAACTGCTGGTCAAGGAGCTCGCGCGGTTGCTGCCCGGCCGCACGGTGCACACCGGCCCGCTCACCGGCTCCGACCATGTCGTCCGCGGTCCCGAACGGTCCGCCCTGCGCGCGACCGGCGCGATCGCGGTCGACATGGAATCCGCGGCCACGCTGCTCAGCGCCGTGCGCGCGGGCGAGCGCCCGGTCGCGGCGGTCCGGGTGGTCGTGGACGCTCCCGAACACGAACTCGTCCGGATCGGTACGGTCCGCGGTGGAATATCAGCCTTCCGCGTTCTTCGTTCCGTACTTCCCGCATTTTTCGAATGGCACCGTTCTTTGCTGCTCCCCCGGAGGTGAGCCAGATGGCCATGCCGTTGCGCCAGTCCATCAAGGTCGCTACATACCTGGCTGAACAGAAGCTCCGCAAGCGGGACAAGTTTCCGCTCATTGTCGAGCTGGAACCGCTCTTCGCCTGCAACCTGAAGTGCGAGGGCTGCGGCAAGATCCAGCACCCCGCCGGTGTGCTCAAGCAGCGCATGCCGGTCGCCCAGGCGGTGGGCGCGGTGCTGGAATCGGGTGCTCCGATGGTCTCCATCGCGGGCGGCGAGCCCCTGATGCACCCTCAGATCGACGAGATCGTGCGGCAGTTGGTGGCCAGGCGGAAGTACGTCTTCCTCTGCACCAACGCGATGCTGCTGCGCAAGAAGATGGACAAGTTCAAGCCCTCGCCGTACTTCGCCTTCACGGTGCACATCGACGGGCTGCGCGAGCGGCACGACGAGTCGGTGGCGAAGGAGGGTGTGTTCGACGAGGCGGTCGCCGCCATCAAGGAGGCCAAGCGGCGCGGCTTCCGGGTGACCACCAACTCCACCTTCTTCAACACCGACACCCCGCAGACCATCGTCGAGGTGCTCGATTACCTCAACGACGACCTGAAGGTGGACGAGATGATGATCTCGCCCGCCTATGCCTACGAGAAGGCCCCGGACCAGGAGCACTTCCTGGGCGTCGAGCAGACCCGCGAGCTGTTCCGGAAGGCGTTCTCCGGCGGCAACCGCAGGAAGTGGCGGCTCAACCACTCGCCGCTCTTCCTGGACTTCCTGGAGGGCAAGGTCGACTTCCCGTGCACCGCGTGGGCGATCCCGAACTACTCGCTCTTCGGCTGGCAGCGCCCCTGCTACCTGATGAGCGACGGGTACGTGCCGACGTACCGCGAGCTGGTGGAGGACACCGACTGGGACAAGTACGGCCGCGGCAAGGACCCGCGCTGCGACAACTGCATGGCGCACTGCGGCTACGAGCCCACGGCCGTGCTCGCCACCATGGGCTCCCTCACGGAGTCGCTGCGGGCCCTGCGCGAGACGGTCTCCGGAAACCGGGAGTGACCCGATGACCGCCGTTCCCTTGGGAGTCCCCGAGGTACCGGCCCGGTCCCTGGCCCCGCGGCGGCAGTCGCGGCGGATCCAGGTCGGGCCGGTGGCGGTCGGGGGCGGAGCCCCCGTGTCGGTGCAGTCGATGACGACGACCCGTACGTCCGACGTCGGCGCCACCCTCCAGCAGATCGCCGAACTGACCGCGTCCGGCTGCCAGATCGTCCGGGTCGCCTGCCCCACGCAGGACGACGCGGACGCCCTGGCGGTCATCGCGCGCAAGTCGCAGATCCCGGTGATCGCGGACATCCACTTCCAGCCCAAGTACGTCTTCGCCGCCATCGAGGCCGGCTGCGCCGCGGTCCGCGTCAACCCGGGCAACATCAAGAAGTTCGACGACCAGGTCAAGGAGATCGCCCAGGCCGCCAAGGACCACGGCACCCCGATCCGCATCGGTGTGAACGCCGGCTCCCTGGACAAGCGCCTGCTCCAGAAGTACGGCAAGGCCACGCCGGAGGCGCTGGTCGAGTCCGCGCTGTGGGAGGCGTCCCTCTTCGAGGAGCACGACTTCCGCGACATCAAGATCTCCGTCAAGCACAACGACCCGGTCGTGATGATCGAGGCCTACCGGCAGCTCGCCGCGCGGTGCGACTATCCGCTGCACCTGGGTGTCACGGAGGCCGGCCCTGCCTTCCAGGGCACCATCAAGTCGGCCGTGGCGTTCGGGGCGTTGCTCGCGGAGGGCATCGGCGACACCATCCGCGTGTCGCTGTCCGCGCCCCCGGCCGAGGAGGTCAAGGTAGGCATCCAGATCCTGGAGTCCCTGAATCTGCGCCAACGCCGCCTGGAGATCGTCTCCTGCCCGTCCTGCGGCCGTGCCCAGGTGGACGTCTACCGGCTCGCCGACGAGGTCACGGCCGGCCTGGACGGCCTCGAAGTGCCGCTGCGCGTCGCGGTGATGGGCTGTGTGGTCAACGGGCCGGGCGAGGCCCGTGAAGCAGACCTAGGAGTTGCCTCAGGCAACGGAAAGGGGCAGATTTTCGTCAAGGGCGAGGTCGTCAGGACCGTGCCCGAGTCAAAGATCGTCGAGACCCTGATCGAGGAGGCACAGCGGCTCGCCGAGCAGACGAAGTGAGGCCACGCACAAGCACAGAGCAAGAGGGGGCCACGAACGTGACGATTCTGGAGACGATCCGGCAACCGCGGGACCTGAGGGCGCTGTCCGGGGAGCAACTCGGGGTACTGGCCGAGGAGATACGCGAGTTCCTGGTGCACGCGGTGGCACGGACCGGCGGTCATCTCGGGCCCAACCTGGGGGTGGTGGAACTCACCATCGCGCTGCACCGGGTCTTCGAGTCGCCGGTCGACCGGATCCTGTGGGACACCGGCCACCAGACCTATGTCCACAAACTCCTGACCGGACGTCAGGACTTCTCCAAGCTGCGCGGCAAGGGCGGACTGTCCGGTTACCCCTCGCGCGAGGAGTCCGAGCACGACGTCATCGAGAGCAGCCACGCCTCCGCCGCGCTCGGCTGGGCCGACGGCCTCGCCAAGGCCCGCCAGGTGAAGGGGGAGCGGGGCCATGTGGTCGCGGTCGTCGGGGACGGCGCGCTGACCGGAGGCATGGCCTGGGAGGCGCTGAACAACATCGCGGACGCCCCGGACCGCCCGCTGATCATTGTCGTCAACGACAACGCGCGCTCCTACGCGCCCACCATCGGCGGGCTCGCCGACCACCTCGCCACCCTGCGCACCACCGACGGCTACGAGAAGGTGCTGGCCTGGGGCAAGGAGATGCTCCAGCGGACCCCGGTCGTCGGCGGCACCCTCTACGAGTCCCTGCACGGCGCGAAGAAGGGCTTCAAGGACGCCTTCGCCCCGCAGGGGCTCTTCGAGGACCTGGGCCTGAAGTACGTCGGGCCGGTCGACGGGCACGACACCGGGGCCGTCGAGTCCGCGCTGCGCCGCGCCAAGCGCTTCCACGGCCCCGTGCTGGTGCACTGCCTGACCGAGAAGGGCCGCGGCTACGAGCCCGCGCTCGCCGACGAGTTGGACCGCTTCCACGCGATCGGCGTGATGGACCCGCTGACCTGCGAGCCACTCGGCACCTCCGCCGGGCCGTCCTGGACCTCGGTGTTCGGCGAGGAGATCGTCCGGCTCGGAGAGGAGCGGGAGGACCTCGTCGCGCTCACCGCCGCCATGCTGCACCCGGTCGGCCTCGGTGCCTTCGCCGAGCGCTTCCCGGACCGGGTGTGGGACGTGGGCATCGCCGAACAGCACGCGGTGGCCTCCGCCGCCGGGCTGGCCACGGCCGGGCTGCACCCCGTCGTGGCCCTCTACGCCACCTTTCTCAACCGCGCCTTCGACCAAGTGCTGATGGACGTCGCCCTGCACCGCTGCGGGGTCACCTTCGTGCTCGACCGGGCCGGCGTCACCGGCCCCGACGGCGCCTCCCACAACGGCATGTGGGACATGTCGATCCTCCAGGTGGTGCCCGGCCTGCGGATCGCCGCCCCGCGCGACGCCGCGCAGCTGCGCGCCCAGCTGCGCGAGGCGGTCGCGGTGGACGACGCGCCCACCGTGCTGCGCTTCCCCAAGGAGTCCGTCGGCCCGGACATCCCGGCGGTCGACCGGGTCGGCGACATGGACGTGCTGCACCGCGGCGAGCGGCCGAAGGTGCTCCTGGTCGCCGTCGGCGTGATGGCGCAGGTGTGCCTCGGGGCCGCGGAACTCCTCGCGTCGGGCGGCACATCGAGCACGGTGGTGGACCCGAGGTGGGTCAAACCCGTCGACCCCGCACTTCCCCGACTCGCCGCCGAGCACCGCCTGGTGGCCGTGGTGGAGGACAACAGCCGCGCCTCCGGCGTCGGTTCGGCCGTGGCACAGGCCCTCGCGGATGCCGGAGTGGACGTACCGGTACGGCAGTTCGGCATCCCGGACCAGTTCCTGGCGCACGCCAAGCGCAGCGAGGTACTGGCCGACATCGGCCTCACCCCGGTGGAGATCGCCGGACGCATTTCAGCGAGCCTGGCCGTCAAGGACATCGACGGCACCGTCAAGGAGAGTGAATGACCACGGAGTTCGACCTCGGCGCCCTGCTCGCCGAGCGCGGAGCCGAGCGATACGAGCTGCACAGCCGGTACCTCAACCCGCAGCTGCCGCGCATGCTGCACACCATCGGCTTCGACAAGGTCTACGAGCGCGCCGAGGGCGCCCACTTCTTCGACGCCGAGGGCAACGACTACCTGGACATGCTCGCCGGCTTCGGGGTGATGGGCCTCGGCCGGCACCACCCGGTCGTCCGCAAGGCCCTGCACGACGTCCTCGACCTGGACCTCGCCGACCTCACCCGGTTCGACTGCCAGCCGCTGCCCGGGCTCCTCGCCGAGCGGCTGCTCGCCCACACCCCGCACCTGGACCGGGTGTTCTTCGGCAACAGCGGCACCGAGGCGGTCGAGACGGCCCTGAAGTTCGCCCGCTACGCCACCGGCAGGCCGCGCGTCCTGTACTGCGACCACGCCTTCCACGGACTGACCACCGGCTCGCTGTCCGTCAACGGCGAGACGGGCTTCCGCGACGGCTTCGCCCCGCTGCTGCCCGACACCGCCGTACCCCTCGGTGATCTCGACGCCCTGGCACGGGAGTTGAAGAAGGGCGACGTGGCCGCGCTGATCGTGGAGCCGATCCAGGGCAAGGGCGTGCACGAGGCCCCGCCCGGTTATCTCCGCGCCGCGCAGGAGTTGCTGCACAAGCACAAGGCGCTGCTGATCGCCGACGAGGTGCAGACCGGTCTCGGCCGCACCGGCGACTTCTACGCCTACCAGCACGAGGACGGCGTGGAGCCCGACCTGGTGTGCGTCGCCAAGGCACTGTCCGGCGGCTACGTACCGGTCGGCGCGACCCTCGGCAAGGACTGGGTCTTCAAGAAGGTCTACTCCTCCATGGACCGCGTCCTGGTCCACTCGGCAAGCTTCGGTTCCAACGCGCAGGCGATGGCGTGCGGGCTCGCCGTGCTGTCGGTGATGGAGCAGGAGCAGATCGTCGCGAACGTGCGCACCACGGGCGAGCTGCTCAAGTCCCGCCTCACCGAGCTGATCGACAAGTACGAGCTGCTCGCCGACGTCCGCGGCCGGGGCCTGATGATCGGCATCGAGTTCGGCAAGCCGTCCTCGCTGAAGCTGCGCAGCCGCTGGGCGATGCTCCAGGCCGCGCGCAAGGGCCTGTTCGCACAGATGGTCGTCGTGCCGCTGCTCCAGCGGCACCGGATCCTCACCCAGGTCTCCGGTGATCACCTCGAAGTGATCAAGCTGATCCCGCCGCTGGTCCTGAACGAGGCCGACGTGGACCGGTTCGTCGACGCTTTCACCGCGGTCATGGACGACGCCCACAGCGGCGGCGGCCTGATGTGGGACTTCGGCAAGACCCTGATCAAGCAGGCCGTCGCCAACCGGTGACCGCTCAGCCCGGGCTCAGCAGGAGGAAGGGGTAGAGGAACCCGGCCGCGCCGAGAGTGGGTCCGGTGGCGGCCGGCCACATCCTGCCGACCCGTCGGCGGGCCTGCTTTTGCCTCACAGGCAATAAATTTGCCCCACAGGCAAGGGTGGGGCTGAATGGAGGCATGAACGCCTCAGATGCCGCGTCGCCGGCGGCGGGCCAGGGCGACGATCTGCCCGCCGTCGCACCGCAACTGCGCGCACTGCGCCGTCGGGCCGGTCTCACCCTGGAGGCCGCAGCCCGGGACGCCGGACTCTCGCCGGCGCATCTGTCCCGGCTGGAGACCGGGCAGCGGCAGCCCTCGCTGCCGATGCTGCTCGCGCTCGCCCGCATCTACGGTACGACGGTCTCCGAACTCCTCGGCGAGCGGGTGGCCGACCAGAACGCGATCGTCCGGGCCGCCGACATGGACCCGACACGCGCCGCCGGCTGGACCTATTTCCAGGCCGGCGCCCCCGGCCGCGGCATGCAGGCCCTGCGGGTGCACGCGCCGTACGGCACACAGGGCGACATCGTGCGCGTCCACCCCGGCGAGGAATGGCTCTACGTCCTCAAGGGACGGCTGAGGCTGCGCCTCGGCGACGCCACGCACCTGCTCGCCCCCGGCGACAGCGCCCATTTCGACTCGCTCACCCCGCATCGCCTCGCCGCCGAGGACCCGGACGGCGTGGAGCTGCTGTTCGTCCACACCCTGCTGCAGAGCCCCACGACCGCCTTGTGCCTGGGGCACTTGAACGGAGAGCTGCCATGAGCGACCTCGAGACCAAGTTCCCCCGGTCCCTGTGGATCCGTCTGATCATCTACATCGCCCTCGGACACGTCCTGGCCGCGTTCCTCTACCTGCTGTTCGCGGTCGGGGGCAAGGGCTGAGGGCCTCTCGTCCGGGTGTGTCAGTCGATCAAGCGCGCCCGCAGCCGCTCCCGCGTCGCCGGGGTGAGCCGCAGGCCCCGCTCCAGATAGGCGTCCACGCCGCCCCAGGTCTCCTCGATGCTGTCGAAGGCGGCCGACAGGTACTCGGCGCGGGCGTCGAAGAGCGGGCTGAGGAGCTCCATCACCTCGGGCGTGTACGCCGTCTCGGCGCTGCCGCTGCGGCGCACCTTGTAACGGCGGTGCTTGGCGTTGGACTCCAGGTAGTCCGCCACGATCGCGTCGCGCTCCACGCCCACCGCGAGCAGCGTCACCGCTATGGAGACACCCGCGCGGTCCTTGCCGGCCGCGCAGTGCAGCAGCGCGGGCACGCTGTCCTCGGCGATCGCGTGCAGCACCCGGGAGTGCTCGCCGGTGCGCTCCTTGACGATCGACCGGTACGAGGCCACCATCCTGGCCGCGCCCTTGCCGTCGTCCAGGATCGCGCGCAGCTGGTCCAGATCGCCGTCGCGGACCATCTTCCAGAACTCCGCGCCGTCCGCCGGGTCGCTCAGCGGCAGGTTCACATTGCGCACGCCGGGCAGCGCGACGTCCGGGCCCTCCAGCTTCTGGTCGGCCGCGTTGCGGAAGTCGAAGATCGTGTGCAGGCCCAGCGAGGCGAGGAAGGCCGCGTCCTCGGCGGTGGCGTGCGCCAGGTGCCCGCTGCGGTACAGCACACCCTGCCGCACCCGGCGTCCGTCCACGGTCGGCAGCCCGCCGACATCACGGAAATTGCGCACACCGGCCAGCTCCGGCTCGGTCGACGGGACCTGCTGCGTCACGGGGGCTCCTCCCGATCGGTTCCCGCCGTCACGGCTCGCGGCGGGCGCTGCGACGACCATACGGCATTGATTTCCCGGGGCAATGAGTTGTCCACAGGGCATTGCCGGGAGGGACGGACGGGGCCATGATGCGCGTACTTGTCCGGTTCCGTCGGCGGCGGTGAGGTCTTGATGACGGACATCTCGGAAGACGGCCGTACCTGGCTGCTGTCGGGCCCCACCAGCGGCTACGCACTGCACCTCACCGCCGCGCACGAACTGGTGCACCTGCACTGGGGGCCGCGGATCACCCTCGCGGACGCCGAGGCCCTCGCCGCGCGCCCGCTGCCCGGATACCGGCCCTTCGAGTCACCGCTCGACGGCCGTGAGGAGTACCCGGTCGAGGGCGGACCGCGCTTCGTGCGCCCGGCCCTGTCCGTGCGCACCGCCGAGCGGCGCGGCACCGAGTGGCGCTTCGTGTCGTACGACACCTCGGGCGAGGGGGACGGGCTGCGGCTGCGCTTCGCGGACGACGGGCTCGCGATCACCCTGCACTACCGGATGCGCGGCGACGTGCTGGAACGCCGGGTCACCCTGGACAACGAGGGGCCGCAACCGGTGGAACTGCTGCGCGCCGACGCGGCCACCTGGACCCTGCCCGACCGCGAGGGCTGGCGGCTGTCCCGGCTGCACGGCCGCTGGGCCGCCGAGTCCCGGCTCACCACCGCCCCCCTCACCTACGGCGAGTACGTCATCGGCAGCCGCCGCGGCCACACCGGCCACCAGCACCTGCCGTGGGTCGCGCTCGACACCGACGCCACCGAGGAACACGGCGAGGTCTACGGCTGCGCGCTCGGCTGGTCCGGCTCCTGGCGCATCGCCGTCGCCCAACTCCCCGACGCCCGCGTGCAGATCACCGGCGGCGCCGGACACGACGACTCGGGGCTCAGGCGGCTCGCGCCCGGGGAGTCGTACACCACCCCGGTCTTCGCGGGGCTCTACAGCGACGGCGGCTTCGGCGGGGCGAGCCGCGCCTGGCACGCCTACCAGCGGGCGCACGTCGTCCCGGACGCCGAGCGGGACCGGCCGGTGCTCTTCAACTCCTGGGAGGCGACGGCCTTCGACATCTCCGAGCGGCAGCAGTCCGCCCTCGCCCGCCGGGCCGCCGCGCTCGGCGTGGAACTCTTCGTGGTGGACGACGGCTGGTTCGGAGCCCGCACCAGCGACCGCGCCGGGCTCGGCGACTGGACCCCCAACCCCGACCGCTTCCCGCACGGCCTGCGGCCCCTCGCCGAACAGGTGCACGCCCTCGGCATGGGGTTCGGCATCTGGGTCGAACCGGAGATGGTCAACCCGGACAGCGAGCTGTACCGGGCGCACCCCGACTGGGTCCAGTACCAACCCGGCCGCACCCGGACGGAGTTCCGCAACCAGCTGGTCCTCAACCTCGCCCGCGAGGACGTCCGGGAGTACGTGGAGCAGCGGCTCGACGCGCTGCTCTCCAGCGCCCCGATCGACTTCGTGAAGTGGGACTTCAACCGCTGCTTCACCGACGCCGGCTGGCCCGGGGAGCCGTATCCGCAGCGGCTGTGGACGGACCACGTGCACGCTTTCTACGGCCTGCTGGACCGGCTGCGCGCCGCCCACCGCGGCGTCGCCTTCGAGTCCTGCTCGGGCGGCGGCGGGCGGATCGACCTCGGGGTGCTGGGCCGCACCGACCAGGTGTGGACCTCCGACAACACCGACCCGCTGGACCGGCTCGCCATCCAGTACGGCTTCGGCCAGCTCCATCCCGCCCGGGTCATGGCCGCCTGGGTCACCGACAGCCCGAACACCCAGCTCAACGGCCGCGTCAGCAGCCTGCGGTTCCGGTTCGTCAGCGCCATGGCGGGCGTCCTCGGCATCGGCGGCGACCTCGGCCGGTGGACCGAGGAGGAACTCGCCGAGGCCCGGCGGTGGGTGGCCCTGTACAAGGAGATCCGCCCGCTGGTCCAGCGCGGCGACCTGTACCGGCTGCGGCCCCCGACCGGCGGGCTCTGCGCGGTGCAGTACCTGCTGGGGGACGAGACCGTGGTCCTCGCCTGGCTCCAGGCGCAGCGCTACGGCGAACCCGCGCCGGCACTGCGGCTGCGCGGCCTCGACCCGGCGGCGTCGTACGCGTGCCCGGAGACGGGGGAGGTGCACCGGGGAGCGGTCCTGCTGCACCACGGGCTGCGCACCGGGCTGACCGGCGACCTGGACGCGACGGTGCTCAGGCTGCGGCGTATCTGAGCGGCAACAGCCCTGGCAGCGGGCGTATTCCTGGATCGGCGAATTTTTGAGAGTGGCTCATGTCACCGCTCGTCAACCCCTTCCTACGGTCGCGTAAGTCACACCCCAAGGTGAATCATGGTCCGACGTGGCAGACGATTCGAAGAATGACAACAGATCAGTGATCGGGTCGTACGTGGCGGTGGGGGACAGCTTCACCGAGGGCGTCGGCGACCCCGGCCCCGACGGGTCGTTCGTGGGCTGGGCCGACCGCTTCGCGGTCCTGCTCGCCGACCGGCGCGCCGAGGGCGACTTCAAGTACACCAATCTCGCCGTGCGCGGGAAGCTGCTGGACCAGATTGTCGCCGACCAGGTCCCGCAGGCCGTCGAACTCGCCCCGGACCTGGTCTCCTTCTGCGCGGGCGGCAACGACATCATCCGGCCCGGCACCGACCCGGACGAGGTCGCCGAGCGCTTCGAGCGGGCCGTGGCCCAGCTGGCCGCCGCCGCGGGCACGGTCATGGTGACGACCGGCTTCGACACCCGGGGCGTCCCCCTGCTCAAGCACCTGCGCGGCAAGATCGCCATGTACAACGGGCACGTCCGGGCCATCGCCGACCGGTACGGCTGTCCCGTGCTCGACCTGTGGTCGCTGCGGTCCGTGCAGGACCGCCGGGCGTGGGACAGCGACCGGCTGCACCTCTCGCCCGAGGGGCACACCCGGGTCGCGCTGCGCGCCGGCCAGGTGCTCGGCCTGGAGATCCCGGCCGACCCGGAGCAGCCGTGGCCGCCGCTGCCGCCCCGGGGCACCCTGGAGGTCCGCCGCGACGACGTCCACTGGGCCCGCGAGCACCTCGTCCCGTGGATCGGCCGCCGTCTGCGCGGCGAGTCCTCCGGCGACCATGTGACGGCGAAGGGCACCCTGTCCCCGGCCGACATCAGGATGCGCATCGCCGCCGTGGCCTGATCGCCCCGGTACCGCCCCGCCTCGCACTCCTCGCGGCGGGGCGCGGGCTTCGGCTCGGGCGCGTGCGGCCGGCTCGGGACCGGTCCGCGCACCGGCGCGGTGTCGGCCCGTTCCCGCGCCCGCGCCCGGCGGCCGGGACATGGGCGTCGGCGCCCGAAGTCGTGCTGTTCATCCGTGGGTTGAGCCCGGGTCCGGTGGCATGGACACCCTGCGGCGCGCCGAGCCGCCGTTCGGCAGCGCCGGGCCAGGGAGCTGTCGGAGGGGCCGACCATAATGAAGGACCCACCACTCCACCGGGAGGTCACGTGACCGGTCAGCGTTTCTCGGCCCCAGGGCTCCGTGTGCCGCGCCCGGCGGCCTTCGGCGCGGACCCGGGCGGCGAGCGCCTGGCCCGCATCCGCCGCTCGCCGCACTTCAAGGACGGCGTCTTCCAGAACCCCGGCGGCACCGCCCGCACCCGGCCCTCCGGCTCCGCGCTGGACTTCGCGAAGGTCTTCTTCGACAAGGAGACCCGGCCGCTGCGCGCCCCCAGAGGCACCGTCCCGGTGTACCCCACGACCTTCGCCGACCTGGCCAGGCCGCCCGCCGGCGGGCTGCGCCTGACCTGGATGGGCCACTCCAGCGTGCTGGCCGAGATCGACGGGCACCGGGTGCTGTTCGACCCGGTGTGGGGCGAGCGCTGCTCACCGTTCCCCTTCGCCGGGCCCAAGCGGCTGCACCCCGTGCCGCTGCCGTTGGCGGCCCTCGGCGAGGTCGACGTGGTGGTGATCTCCCACGACCACTACGACCACCTCGACCTGCCCACCATCAAGGCGCTGGCCGGCACCGACACCCTCTTCGCCGTGCCGCTCGGCGTCGGCGCCCACCTCGAACACTGGGGCGTCTCCCCGGACCGGCTGCGCGAGCTGGACTGGCACGAGTCCACCCGTGTCGGCGGGCTCACCCTCACCGCCACCCCGGCCCGCCACTTCTGCGGCCGCGCCCTGCGCAACACCCAGCACACCCTCTGGGCGTCCTGGGTCGTCGCGGGCGAGGAACACCGCGTCTACCACAGCGGCGACACCGGCTACTTCGGGGGGTTCGAGGACATCGGCGCCGTCCACGGCCCGTTCGACGCCACGATGATCCAGATCGGCGCGTACAGCGAGTTCTGGGCCGACATCCACATGCGCCCGGACGAGGGCGTGCGCGCCCACCTGGACCTGCAGGGCGGCGCCCCGCACGGCGTCCTCCTGCCGATCCACTGGGGCACCTTCAACCTCGCCCCGCACCCGTGGGCGGAGCCGGGGGAGTGGACCAAGGAGGCGGCCGAGGAGGTCGGCCAGGCGGTGGCCCTGCCCCGGCCGGGCGAGCCCTTCGAGCCCGACGGCAAGCTGCCGGCCGAGGCCTGGTGGCGGGGCGTGTCCGGGGAGCTCCGCCGGACCTGGGGGCCGGTCGGCGCGCTCGTCGCCGAGCCGCCGAAGCGCGGCTGACGGCGAACGGACCGCAGGCCAAGGGGAATACTCTCGGTGACATTCGGGGGAGGGGATATGCGTCCGACCGACCGGTGTGCGGAGGGGGACCACCGCGAGGCGGGTGGTGGCGGCGGTCTGGACCGGACGAGGACCTTCCGGGCCGCGCCCGCTCCTTCCGACCGCTTTTGATCGGGCTTTATCGATCTTTTTCGACCCGGCCGAGCTGCGTCCGGCCGGGTCATCGGTCTTTCGTACGGGCCCTCATACCAGAGCGGGACGCTCCGCGGGTGACTTTGTCAACTGCCCACCGCACATGATGCGCAGGCGACTACGGTGAGTGTCCGAACCAAGCCCGACGGACCCGTACGAGGACGCAGATGTCTCACCTCCGCGCACCGGCCGCCCGCGCCGACCGCCGGGAGGGCGGCCGGCACGGGCGACCGGTCGCCCGACCCGCTCCCGCACCGCCCGAGACGCACATACGGCCGCAGCTCATGCGGCTCGCCGTGCTGCCGCCGCTCGCGGTCGCCCTCGGCGCCACCGCCGCCGTCCTGTTCACCGTCCGCACCGCCGGCGCACGCACCGGACCCGTCCTGTGGGCCGTGCTCGGCGGCGCGGTCACCGTGGCCGTCGCCGGCGTCCTGGTGGCCGCCGTGGCCGCCGACCGCGCCGCCCGCTCCGTCGCCGGCCGTCTGGACGCACTGCGCCGCACCGCCGCCCGCGGCGAGGCCGACCTGCGCGAACTCGTCGACGCCCTGCGCCAGGGCCGGACCCCGCCGCCGCCCGCACCGCACCGCGGACCGCCCCCGGACGCCGACGGCTTCGAACTGCTCGCCGCCGACCTGGCCCGCGCGCACGCCGCCGCCGTCACCGCCGTGGTGAGCGCCGCCCAGCTGTCCAGCCACACGGGCAACGAGCAGAAGCTGGAAGTCTTCGTCAATCTCGCGCGCCGCCTCCAGTCCCTGGTGCACCGGGAGATCTCCATCCTGGACGAGCTGGAACACGAGATCGAGGACCCCGAGCTGCTCAAGGGCCTCTTCCACGTGGACCACCTGGCCACCCGGATCCGGCGGCACGCCGAGAACCTCGCCGTGCTCGGCGGTGCCGTCTCCCGGCGCCAGTGGAGCAATCCGGTGGACATGACCGAGGTGCTGCGCTCCGCCATCGCCGAGGTCGAGCAGTACTCCCGGGTCAAGCTGGTGCCCCCGATCGACGGCGAACTGCGCGGCCACGCCGTCGCCGACGTCATCCACCTGCTCGCCGAACTCATCGAGAACGCCACGGTGTTCTCCGCCCCCCAGACCCAGGTGCTGCTGCGCGCGGGCCGCGTCACCTCCGGGCTCGCCGTCGAGGTCGAGGACCGCGGACTCGGCATGCCCGTCGGCGCACAGAACCGGATGAACGCGCTGCTCGCCGACCCCGACCAGGTCAACGTCGCCAGCCTGCTGGCCGACGGCCGCATCGGCCTCTACGTCGTCTCCCAGCTCGCCCGCCGGCACGGCATCGGCGTACGGCTCCAGGGCAACATCTACGGCGGGGTCCAGGCCGTACTCGTCGTACCCGAGGCGCTGCTCGGCGCCCCGCCGGCCGAGACCCCGGCGGCAGCCGCCGTCCCCGCGCCGCCCTTGTCACCGGCCGCCGCCGTCCCCCCGCCGCCCGTGCGGACCACCCCGGCCCCGGCCGTCGAGGCGGAAGCGCACGAGCACGGCGACCCGCCCCCGCTGCCCGTGCGCGGCACCCACCGGGAGCGGCCCACCCCCGCCGACGCCGTGCCCGGGATCGCGGACCGGCACCGCGCGGTGGTCGAGGAACACGCGGGCGTCCCGCCCACCCCGCGCGGCGACACCGTGCGCGGCACCATGCCCAAGCCCCGGCTTCCGCGCCGCCGCGCCCAGGAACACCTCGTACCCCAGCTGCGCGGCGGTCCCGCACCCCGCCAGGACGGCGCGGGGGACGTGGGCCACGACCCCGGCCTGATGGCCGCCTTCCAGCGCGGCATCGGACTCGCCGAAGCCGCCCAGCGGCGCCCGGACACCGAGCGGCCGCACCCGGGGCACGCCCAGCCGACCCCCCTCCAGCCCACCGAACCCGTGCGCGTCCCCGGCGGCCACACGGAACCCCGGCACGCGTACCGGACAGGGCCGATATCCGACCGTGGCACCGGCCCCGCCCAGGGAGACGCGCCGGCGGGCTGACCGCACCGGCCCGACGCAGCGCTCCCGCAGACCGCCCTACACACCCCAAGGAGTCGATCCACCATGGCCAGCGATGCGCCGACCGCCCACGCATCCGACCTCGACTGGCTGCTCAGCGGCCTCGTGCAGCGCGTACCGCACACCACCAGCGCCGTGCTCCTGTCCTGCGACGGGCTGGTGAAGTCCGTGCACGGACTCGACCCCGACAGCGCCGACCACATGGCCGCCCTCGCCTCCGGCCTGTACTCCCTCGGCCGCAGCGCGGGCGTCCGGTTCGGCGACGGCGGCGAGGTACGGCAGGTCGTCGTCGAACTCGACTCGACCCTGCTGTTCGTCACCACCGCGGGCTCCGGCACCTGCCTCGCCGTGCTGGCGGGCCGCGAAGCCGACGCCGCCGTGCTCGGCTACGAGATGGCGATGCTGGTCAAGAGCGTCCGCCCCTATCTGGTCACCGCCCCCCGGCAGCACGCCGACGACCCCACGGCGCCGAGGCATTGAGCGTGGCCGCGGCCGGCGACGGGCCCTGGCTGGACGACGAAGCCGGCCGGCTGGTGCGCCCCTTCACGGTCAGCGACGGCCGCACCGAGCCCAGCGTCGCACTCGACCTGATGTCGCAGGTGATGGCCACCGGGGTCACCCCGCTCGGCTACCTCGGCCCCGAGTACGCCCAGGCGCTCGACCTGTGCCGGGCGCCCGTCTCCGTCGCCGAGGCCGCCGCGCACCTGAGACTGCCCGCCGTGGTCACCAAGGTCCTGCTGGCCGACCTGATCGACCACGGGGTGCTGACCACCAAGCCGCCCGCGTTCCACCACACTCCCACCGACCGGTCCCTGCTGGAGGCAGTGCTCGATGGACTACGACGACAGCTCTGACCCGTTCCCCACCGCGCTCAAGATCCTCGTGGCGGGCGGGTTCGGGGTCGGCAAGACCACCTTCGTGGGCGCGGTCAGCGACATCGCTCCGCTGAGCACCGAGGAGCTGCTCACCACGGTCGGCGCCGACACGGACAGCCTCGACGGCATCGAGAACAAGACGGAGACCACGGTCGCCATGGACTTCGGCCGGATCAGCCTCGATCCGGACCATGTGCTGTACCTGTTCGGCACCCCGGGGCAGGAGCGGTTCTGGTTCATGTGGGACGAACTGTCCGAGGGCGCGCTCGGCGCGGTGGTCCTCGCCGACACCCGCCGCCTCCAGGACTGCTTCGCCGCCGTTGACTTCTTCGAGGAACGCGGGCTCGGCTTCATCGTCGCCCTCAACGAGTTCGACGGCTCCCACCGCTACGACGCCGAGGAGGTGCGCGCCGCCATCGACCTCCCCCCGGAGGTCCCCGTCGTGCGCTGCGACGCCCGGATCTCCAGCTCCGGGGTGCAGACCCTGCTCACCCTCGTACGCCATCTGCTCGCCCACGCCCCGGAGACCGCGCCGCGTCACGGCGCCGGGCACCGGTGATCCGGCCCGACCGCCCACGGAGTTCGCCCAGATGAGGCACCACCACCGCCACGGAGCCCGGCCATGAGCTACGAGCCGCCCCGGCCGGTCCGCGGTCTGCTGCTCACCCCCGAGGACCGGGAGGCCCCCGCCCGTGTCCAGCGGCTGCGCCGGCTCGGCATCGGGCAGCGCCCCGACGCCGCGCTGGACGCCTTCGCGGACCACCTCGCCCGACTCGCCGGCGCGCCCTACGCCGTGGTCAACTTCATCGGCGAAAGACGGCAGTTCTTCGCCGGCCTCAGCGTCCCGGCCACCGCCCCCGTGCCGCGGGCGGCCGGCGGCGGACCGGAGTGCGACCGCACGCTCCCCCGCGACCACGGCTTCTGCCCCCACGTGGTGGTCCGCCGCAAGGCCCTGGTCCTGGAGGACGTCCGCGGCTACCCGCGGTTCGCGGGCAACCCGGTCGTGGACGAGTACGGCATCCGCTCCTACCTCGGCGCCCCGCTCCTCGACGGCACCGGCATGGCGCTCGGCACCGTGTGCGCCGCCGACGTCGCGCCGCGCGCCTGGGGCCGGGAGGGCCTGGAGACCATCAAGGCGCTGGCCGCCGACCTCGTCACCCGCATCGAACGCGGCGCGCGGGACGGACTGCCCCTCTGACGCCCCCCGTCGCCGTGGCCGGTGAGGCGTGAAGGAAAGCTGAGGCGGCGGTTAAGAAAAGCTCGATGGACCCCGGCCCGCGCATACGGCAGATTGCAGGGTGATTCCACCCCTCTGACCCGGTGCGGGCGCCTTCGGCATGCCCGCGTCCGGGACCTCACCCACAGGAGCCGCACGCGTGAAGGCGCTGGTCAAGGAGAAGGCGGAGCCCGGGCTCTGGCTGACGGACGTCCCGGAGCCCGAGATCGGGCCGGGGGATGTGCTGATCAAGGTCCTGCGGACCGGCATCTGCGGCACCGACCTGCACATCAGGGCCTGGGACGGCTGGGCGCAGCAGGCGATCAGCACCCCGCTGGTGGTCGGGCACGAGTTCGTCGGCGAGGTCGTGGAGACCGGCCGGGACGTCACCGAGGTCCAGGTCGGCGACCGGGTCAGCGGCGAGGGCCATCTGGTGTGCGGCAAGTGCCGCAACTGCCTGGCCGGGCGCCGTCATCTGTGCCGGGCCACCGTCGGCCTCGGCGTCGGCCGCGACGGCGCGTTCGCCGAGTACGTCGCGCTGCCCGCGACCAACGTCTGGGTGCACCGCGTCCCGGTCGACCTGGACGTCGCCGCGATCTTCGACCCGTTCGGCAACGCCGTGCACACCGCGCTGTCCTTCCCGCTGGTCGGCGAGGACGTCCTGATCACCGGCGCCGGGCCGATCGGCCTGATGGCCGCCGCCGTCGCCCGGCACGCGGGCGCCCGCAACGTCGTCGTCACCGACGTCAGCGAGGAGCGCCTGGAACTGGCCCGCAAGATCGGCGCGTCCCTCGCCCTGAACGTCTCCACGGCCACGATCGCCGACGGGCAGCGGGAGCTGGGGCTGCGCGAGGGCTTCGACATCGGCCTGGAGATGTCCGGCCGTCCCGAGGCCATGCGCGACATGATCGCCAACATGACGCACGGCGGCCGGATCGCCATGCTCGGCCTGCCCGCGCAGGAGTTCCCGGTCGACTGGGCCCGGATCGTCACCTCCATGATCACCATCAAGGGCATCTACGGCCGGGAGATGTTCGAGACCTGGTACGCGATGTCGGTGCTGCTGGAGGGCGGCCTCGACCTCGCCCCCGTGATCACCGGGCGCTACGGCCACCGCGACTTCGAGGCGGCCTTCGCGGACGCCGCGAGCGGCAAGGGCGGCAAGGTCATCCTGGACTGGACCGCGTAAGTCACCTGCTTTTCCTAGGAGCTTCAGTCATGTTCGACACCGTCCGCGACGACCTGCGCGCCACCCTCGACGAGATCCGCGCCGCCGGCCTGCACAAGCCCGAACGGGTCATCGGCACCCCGCAGTCCGCGACCGTCGAGGTCACCGCCGGCGGCCGCCCCGGCGAGGTCCTCAACTTCTGCGCCAACAACTACCTGGGCCTGGCCGACCACCCCGAGGTGATCGCCGCCGCCCACGAGGCCCTGGACCGCTGGGGCTACGGCATGGCCTCCGTCCGCTTCATCTGCGGCACCCAGGAGGTGCACAAGGAGCTGGAGGCGCGCCTCGCCGCCTTCCTCGGCCAGGAGGACACGATCCTCTACTCCTCCTGCTTCGACGCCAACGGCGGTGTCTTCGAGACCCTCCTCGGCGAGGAGGACGCGGTGATCTCCGACGCCCTCAACCACGCCTCCATCATCGACGGCATCCGCCTGTCCAAGGCCCGCCGCTTCCGCTACGCCAACCGCGACCTCGCCGACCTGGAGGCGAAGCTCAAGGAGGCGTCCGGCGCGCGCCGCCGGCTGATCGTCACCGACGGCGTGTTCTCCATGGACGGCTACGTCGCCCCGCTGCGCGAGATCTGCGACCTCGCCGACCGCTACGACGCGATGGTCATGGTCGACGACTCGCACGCCGTAGGCTTCGTCGGCCCGACCGGCCGCGGCACCCCCGAGCTGCACGGCGTGATGGACCGCGTCGACATCATCACCGGCACCCTCGGCAAGGCCCTCGGCGGCGCCTCCGGCGGCTACGTCGCCGCCCGCGCCGAGATCGTCGCCCTGCTGCGCCAGCGCTCGCGCCCCTACCTGTTCTCCAACACCCTCGCCCCGGTGATCGCGGCGGCCTCCCTGAAGGTCCTGGACCTGCTGGAGTCGGCCGACGACCTGCGGGTGCGGCTGGCCGAGAACACCGCGCTGTTCCGCTCCCGGATGACCGAGGAGGGCTTCGACGTCCTCCCCGGCGACCACGCCATCGCGCCGGTGATGATCGGCGACGCGGCGAAGGCGGGCCGCATGGCCGAGCTGCTGCTGGAGCGGGGCGTGTACGTGATCGGGTTCTCCTACCCGGTCGTCCCGCAGGGCCAGGCCCGCATCCGGGTGCAGCTGTCCGCCGCGCACTCCACGGACGACGTCAACCGCGCGGTCGACGCGTTCATCGCGGCGCGCGCCGAGCTGGGGGCCTGACCAGGGCCTACGCCTTGCGATAATCGAGGCATGATCGAGGCACGGCGGCTCCACATCCTCCGTGCGGTGGCCGACCACCGCACGGTCACCGCGGCGGCCGCCGCGCTCTACCTCACCCCCTCGGCCGTCTCCCAGCAGCTCACCGCCCTGGAGCAGGAGACCGGCCACCGGCTGGTCGAGCGGAGCGCCAAGGGCGTACGGCTCACCCCGGCCGGCGAGATCCTGCTCAGCCACACCAACGCGGTCCTCGCCCAGCTGGAGCGCGCCGAGGCCGAGCTGGCGGCCTACGGCTCGGGCGCGGCCGGCACGGTCACCGTGGCCGCCTTCGCCACCGGCATCGCCCAGGTGGTGGCGCCCGCCGTGGCCCGGCTCGCCCGGACCGCGCCGGGCATACGCATCCGGGTCCAGGACGCCGAGGGGGACGCCAGCCTGCCGATGGTCCTGGACCGGCAGGTGGACGTGGCGGTGGCCGTCGAGTACCGGGGCGCACCGCCCGCCGACGACCCCCGTCTCACCCATGTCCCGCTGTACGCCGAGCCGTTCGACGCCGTCGTGCCCGTCGGCCACCGCCTCGCGGACGCCGCCGAGGTGCCCCTCGCCGAACTGGCCAAGGACCCTTGGATCGGGCCCTACCCCGGCAACCCCTGCCACGACGTGGTCGTCCTGGCCTGCGAGAGTGCCGGCTTCCAGCCCCGGCTCGAACACTCCTCCGACGACTTCCGCGCCGTCGTCGCCCTCGCCTCGGCCGACGCGGGCGTGGCCCTCGTGCCCCGCTCCGCCCTGCGCGGCATGGACCTCACCGACGTGATCGTCCGCCCGGTCGACGGTGTGGCCCCCACCCGCCGGGTCTTCGCCGCAGTGCGCCGGGGCGCGGAGGGACATCCGCTGATCCGGCCGGTGCTGGAGGCGCTGGGCCGGGCGGCGGACGGCTCCTGACGCACCGGACCCGGCGGACGAGCCGCCCGGCTGTCAGTGGCGGGAGCTACGGTGCGGAGCATGCCGGACGCAGCTGATGTACGCCGTATCGCCCTGTCCCTGCCGGACACCTCGGAGAAGACCGCGTGGCACATGCCCACGTTCCGGGTCGGCGGGAAGATGTTCGCGACCCTGCCCGAGGACGAGACGTCCGTCGCCGTGCGCTGCCCCAAGGAGGAGCGGGACGAACTGGTGCTGGCGGAGCCGGAGAAGTTCTGGATCGCCGGGCACGAGGCGCAGTTCGCCTGGATCAGGGCGCGGCTCGCGGCCCTGGAGGACGAGGCCGAACTGCGGGACATTCTCACCGACTCCTGGCGCCAGGCCGCCCCGCCCCGACTCCTGGACGCCCACCCGGAGTTGGGCCTGCCGCCCACCCCTTGAAATACCGGTGGGCGCGGCGGCCGGCGCCGTGGCATGATCCCGCGCGGACCGACACGGGGAGGGAGCCGGGATGACGGGAACGCGCTCACGACGGCGCGCACGCACGTCGGCTGGGACGGAAGCCGGCCTCCGCACCGGCGCGGGCTCCGTCTGGTCGCGGGACTTCGGCCTCTTCTTCGCCGCCCGGGCCGCCGCCCGCCTCGGGGACACGATGCTGCCCGTGGCGCTCGCCGCCGGCCTGCTCGAACACGGCTACGGCGCCGGAGCGGTGGGGCTCGCCATGGCGGCGTCGACCGCGTCCTTCGCCGGCCTCGTCGTCTTCGGCGGGGTGATCGCCGACCGGTTCAGCACCCGCCGGCTGATGATCGGCGCCGATCTGGTGCGGGTGGTCACCCAGTCCCTCGCCGCGGTCATGTTCCTCACCGGCCATGTGCTGCTGTGGCAGCTCTGCGCCATCGGCTTCGTCAACGGCGTGGCCAGCGCCGTCTTCCAGCCCGGCGTGGCCAGCACGGTGCCCCGGCTGTCCGCCGACGTCCAAGGCGCCAACGGCGCGATCCGGATCGCCGAGTCCGTCGCCCAGCTCGCCGGCCCGGCCGTCGCGGGACTCCTCGTCGGCTTCGCCTCGCCCGGCGGCGTGTTCGCCGCGCATGCCGGGACGTACGCCATCAGCGCCCTGTGCCTGCTGCTGCTCCGGCTGCCCCCGCTGTCCCCGGACGCGCTCGCCGCGACCGGCCGCGGCATGCGCGCCTTCCGGGCCGATCTGGTGCAGGGCTGGCGGGAGTTCAGGTCCCGGACCTGGCTCTGGGGCGTGATCGTCATCTGGGGTCTGTACATGATCGCCGTGTCCGGTCCGACCACCCCGCTGGTGGCCACCGAGGTGGTCCAGCACCACGGCCCGCGCGCCTACGGCCTGATCAACTCGGCCCTCGGCGCGGGCACCGTCGTCGGCGGTCTGCTCGCCCTGCGGCTGCGCCCGCGCCGGATGCTCAGGGCGGGCGCGCTCTCGCTGTTCCTCTTCTTCGGCTTCCCGGGCGCCGTGGGCCTCGGGCTCGGCGTGCCGGCCGTGGCGGCGGGGGCGGCGCTGGCCGGGGCGGGGATGTCCTTCTGGAGCGTCATGTGGGCGACCACCGTGCAGACGCAGGTCCCGTCCGACGTCCTCAACCGCATCCACGCCTACGACGTGGCCGGCTCCCTCGCCATGATGCCGGTCGGCCAGGCCATCGCGGGCCCGGCGGCCGGCGCGCTGGGCGCCTCCCGAGTCCTGCTGGTCTCCGCCGCGACCAGTCTGGTCGTCGTCGTCTTCCTGCTCGCCGTCCCCGCGATACGCGGCCTGGTGCGGGCGGACGCGAACCCGGCACCGGCCCTCGCGCCCGGACCCTAGGCACCGGCGCTCACACCCGGGCCGCGGCATCTGCGCTCACACCCGGGCCGCGGCTTGCCGCCCGGACCCCAGGAATCCGTCGATCCGCCCCCGCAGCCCGCGCGCGTCCAGGCCATGGGCGGCGGAGTGCTCCTCGACCGTGCCGTACCGGCGCAGCTCGCGGCGGCCCACGCCGAGGCCGAGGACGCGGTGCGGGCGGTCGGACAGGGCGTCGTTGACCGCGGCCGTCGACGTTCCGGCGAGATACGGCTCGACCAGGACCACGTCCGTGCCCGCCGCCTCGGTGGCCCGGCGCAGCGCCGGGACGTCGAGGGGCCGTACGGTCGTCGCGTACAGGACGGCCACGTCCAGGTCCCGTGTGGCGTCGAGCACCGCGTCCAGCAGCGGTCCGACGGCGATCACCACGCCGGAGCGGCCCTCGCGCACGGTGACGAGGTGCGCGCCGTCGACCGGCCGCGCCTGCCGGTTGGACTGCACGGACAGCCGTACGTACACCCGGTCGTCGCCCGCGGCGACCGCGCGGCGCAGCAGGGTCTCGGCCTCGTCGGGGTGGCCCGGCACATGGACGGTCCAGCCGTCCAGGGTGTCCAGCAGCGCCACGTCGCCCGGAGCCATGTGGGTGAACCCGCCGGCCGGCCAGTCGTAGGAGGCGGCGGCGCTGACCAGGACCGCTCCGGTGCCCTGGTGCCCGAAGTCCAGTTTGACCTGTTCGAAGGGCCGCTCCACCAGGAAGCTGGCGAAGGTGTGCACGACGGGCCGCAGCCCGGTGAGCGCCAGCCCGGCGGCCGCCCCCACCAGCAGCTGTTCCCGGATGCCCACGTTGATCACCCGGTCGGGATGCCGGGCCATGGTGTCGTGGAAGGCGTCCTTGCCGATCTCGGCGAGGACGACCGCGACCCGCGGGTCCTCGTCCAGGAGGCGGGAGACGACGGGAGCGAAACGGTCGCGCATGGTGTCCATGGAGATGTCGCCCTTTCGAGGTGCTCGGAGGGTGGTGGGCGGGCCGGCGCCGGTCGCCGGGCCCCGGCTCAGGCGTTCTTCGGCTCGACCCGGGCGACGACCGCGTGCGGCCGTCCCGGATGCGGGGCGGTGAAGGCGTCGTACAGGGCCGCGTGGTCGCGCCCGTCGACGGTCACCGCGGACCAGCCCGCGGCCTCGAACCGGGCGGCGATCCCGCCGGGCCGGGCGTGGCTGGCGGAGGCGTTGTCCACCACCACGGTGTGCAGCCTCTCCAGTGCGGCGGGCCCGGCGAAGGCGATGGCCTCGTGGTTGCTGCCCTCGTCCAGCTCGGCGTCCCCGATCAGCACCCAGACCGCCGGATCGGTGAGGCCCTGGGCCTTCAGCCCCAGCGCGGTGCCCACCGCGATGGGCAGCCCGTGCCCGAGCGAGCCGCTGCCGATCTCGGCCCCCGGCACCAGCACGCGGTCCGGGTGGTGGCCGAGCGGGGAGTCGTACGCGCCGAACCCGGGCAGCCAGTCGACCGGCACGAACCCCTTGGCGGCCAGCACCGCGTAGTACGCCATGGGCCCGTGCCCCTTGCTCAGCAGGAACCGGTCCCGCTCCGGGTCCGCGATCCGTTCCGGCGTGACCCGCAGCACCCGGTCGTACAGCACCCACAGCACATCGAGCGTGGAGGTGGCAGCCGGGCCGTGCTTCTCGTCCCCGGTCATCAGACCCATCAGTCCGGTCAGGTCGTCGTAGCCGTGGGCGCGGTGGTCGTGCGCTGTGATCGTCATGCGTCCCAGCCTGCAACCTCGACCAAGCTTGAGGTCAACACCGTAAGTCGTGCGCGATCACCGACCCGAGTGCGGTATTGTTTCCCTGCGCGTTTCGCCAGGGGAAACCCCAGGTCAAACGGGCACCGGGACGTGGCGCAGCTTGGTAGCGCACTTGACTGGGGGTCAAGGGGTCGCAGGTTCAAATCCTGTCGTCCCGACTCGGCAGAGTCGTAGATCAGGGTCGGCTTCGGAGACATCCGGGGCCGGCCCTTGATCGTGTCCGGACCCGTTCGCCGGGCGCGGGTCCGGTCGTGCCGCCGGGACAGGCCACCCGGCTGCGCGTGGACGCGGGGTGGTGCCGCTTCCGGCGTCGCGGCGGTGTCGCGTAGCGCCGGGGCATGCGGGGTAGGGGAGCGGGGGTGAGGGCAGCGGGGGAAGAGGGGCTGGAGGCCTCGCGGGTCGCGGAGGTCCTGGTGGCGGGGCAGGACGGCCCGCCGGGGCGGCGTGGGTCCGGGTACCGGGTCGGGGACCGCTGGGTGCTGACGGCCGCGCATGTCGTGGCGGGGCGGGAGGCGGCGGTGCGGGTCAGGTTCGACGCGGACCTGCCGGGGGAGTGGGACGCCGACGCCCGGGTGGTGCTGTGCGCCCCTGCCGCCGATGTGGCGCTGCTGGAGATCATGGCCGTACCGGACGGGCGGGGCGCCGTCGAGCCGCCCCGTTACGCCGCCGTGCCCGACGCGGACGTGGTGCTGGCCTTCAGCGCGATGGGGTTCCCCCGCTTCAAGCTGCGGGAGGACGCCGGGGACGGCGCGCCCGGCCGGTACCGGGACTCCTGCCATGTCGCCGGCTCGGTCTCCGTGCTGTCCAACCGCCGGGAAGGCACACTGGAGTTGGCGGTCGCGGTGCCGCCCGGCGACAGCGAGCCGCACCGCTCCCCCTGGGAGGGCATGTCGGGCGCGCTCGTGTGGTGCGGGGGCGCGGTGATCGGCATGGTGAGCGCGCACCACCGGTCCGACGGCCTGGGCAGGCTCGCGGCGGGCCGGGTGGAGCGCTGGTACGACGCGCTGGACCCGGCCGAACTGGCCCTGCTCCGGCGCTGTGCCGGCCTGCCCCCGCGCGAGGCGCTCGGCACCGCCGACGGGAGCACGGGACGCCGCCCGGTGACCGGCCTCGCGGGGCTGCCCCCCGATCTTCCGTTGCGTGAACTGGCCGAGCTGGTGGACGCGTTGACGGCGGTACCGGTACTGCGCGGCGGCAACGGCATGGGGCTCGTCCTGGACGGCATCAGCGACCGGGTGGCGGCCAACAGCCCCCGCGACCCCCGGCTGCGGATGGACGTCTACGGCATCGTGCGTACCTGTCTGCGCTATCCCGGCACCCTCGATCAACTCCTGGAGGCCCTACGCCTGCTGGAAGGCCCCTCGGTCGAGATGGACCGGGTGGACGACGCGGCCGCCCGGCTCGCCCGGCGCTGCGGCTGACTCGAACTCGCGGGCCCCGACAGGTCGCAGGGTTGCGGGCCGTGCGGTGCTGGGTCATGCTGGTCGAGACATCGGTAATGCATAACTCGTAGGTGCGGGAGGGGACTTGGCAGCAGTGGAGCATCCGATGCCTGCCATCGAGTCCGGCCTCGTCGATCTCTCGGGCATCTCCCTCGAAACACTGCGCTCCATGGACGGCGGCACGTTCACCGAGTCCCTGGAGCAGCTGCTGCACCACATCGACGGCCCGCAGGCCATCACGGTGTCATACAGCCCGCCCCGCTTCGACTGAGCGACGAGGTGATCAGCAGGGTGCTGTGGGGGACACGTGGCCGCTGATGCCACGAGCACGGGGGAACCGACGGGGGAACGCCTCCCGTTCCACCGGCTGTCGGCAGCAGGCGTCCGGGCCCTCGCCCACGGCGAGGGCGACGGCGCGGTCATCGCGGAACTGCTGCGCGCGGAACGCAGCCGCAGGCTCCTGCTGTTGAGGGCGCTGCGCAACGGACTCGACGGGGGCGGCGCGCGACCGCAGGACCTGGCCTGGTTCGCCGAGGCCTGGGACCTGCTGGAACACGCCCAGCGGCAGGCCCCCGAGGTGTGCGAGGACGTGCTGATGTCCCCGAACACCGGCATGTGGGTCTCGCTCGCGGTGCGCCGGATCAGGGGCCGGCCCTACGAGGACGCGCCGCACTGGGTGGTCCTCGGCCATCTGGCGGCGCTCGCGGCGGCCGTCGCGGCACGGGCCGGGCTGGACTTCTCCATCACCGTGCCGGTGCGGCGCGGACTGGTGCCGCTGCCCACCCTGGGCTGCGCGGTGCTGGACGCGCCCGAGCCCTGGGGCACCGCACGGGTCACCGGACGCGAGGGGCGGCTGTGGGTCACCGGGGCGGCCGACGAGGTCGAGGTCCCCGCCGACCGGGAGGGGCACAAACCGAACTGGATACCGGTGCGCCGCACGACGCTGGAGACCGGCGCACGGGCCAAGACCCTGGTGCTGGAGGAGCTGGACCCCTACCGGACGTTCCCCCACCCGAGCGAGCCCAGCCTGCTGTCCCCGACCGAGGCGGCCTACTGGGAGTCTCTGCTCGCCGAGGCCTGGCGGATGCTGCTGCACGACGAACCGCGGAGCGTCGAGGCGATGCGGACCGGCCTGATGTCGCTGGCGCCGACCCCCATGAGGGACAGGTTTCGGCCGTACAGCAGCACGGCCGGTGACGCGTTCGGCGGGGTCACGGCGTCCCGGCCGGACGACGCCGCCCAGCTCGCCGCGACTCTGGTGCACGAGTTCCAGCACACCAAGCTGGGCGCTCTCACGCACCTGGAGCCGCTGAGCGAAGCGGCGGACCCCGAGGGGCCGGACACCCTGCTCTACGCCCCCTGGCGCGACGACCCGCGCCCGCTCGGCGGACTGCTCCAGGGCATCTACGCCTTCTTCGGCGTCACCCGCTTCTGGCGCGCCCACCGGCACAGCGCCGACCCGGCCTACGCGCCCCTCGCGCACTTCGAGTTCGCGCTGTGGCGCGCCCAGGTGTGGGCCGCGCTGACCACGGTGCGCGGACACGAGCGGCTGACCCCGCTCGGGCGGTACGTGGTCGAGTGCCTGACCGAACGCTGTGCCGAGTGGATGGCCGACGAGGTGCCCGCGACGGAGCTGCGCCTGGCGCGGGAGGCCGCGGACGACCACCGGGCCCGCTGGCGGGCCCACCATCTGCGCCCCCCGGCCGAGGCGGTTGAGGCGGCGGTCCGCGCCTGGCACCGCGGCGATCCCCGTCCGCCGTCCGCCCTCGCGGCCCCGCCCCTGCTGGTCCCCGACACCGCGGTCCGCTTCATGGACGGCGCCGCCGTCCTGGCCCGGCACCGGCTCGGCGATCCGGACGGGGCCTGGCGCGACCCCGGGGGAGCCGGGGCGGTGGCGGGAGCCGACGCGGCCGAGGTACTGCTGGCCCGCGACGACCACACCGGGGCGCGTGCCGCCTTCACCGCCCGGCTGTCGGGCGGGGACGCGCCCGTGTCCGCCTGGCCCGGCCTGGGCCGAGCCCTCGCGCACGACCCGGCCCACCAGGCCGCCGCCCGGCTGCTCCTGCTCCACCCCGAACGCGCCCGCGCCGTCCACGACGCCCTGCGATCCCCGGCCGGCCACCGCGTGGACCCGGTACGCCTGGCGACCTGGCTGGGCGGCTGACGCTTTCCGCGCGCGTGGCCGCCCGGCTCGGGCGAGCCCCGGCCGCGTGGCGGCGCGCCGTGACCACCGGGGCCGGGCGCGGTCCGGGACCGTACCCGGCCTCCGTCACGCCGGTCGGCGGGGCGCCGCCCCGCGCGGGCTCACAACGGCAGCGGGTCGATGTCGCAGTTGGCTCGCTGACGGTCGCGGAACTGCACCGTGGCCGGGTGGCGGGTGCCGGAGTCGGACTGGAGGCGGGGGGCGTCCAGCACCCGTTCCATGCGGGCCAGGGTGTCCTCGCGCAGCGCCGCGCACGCGGCGTCCTCGCCCACCGCGAGGAGGTCCAGCGACAGGTTGGCCGCGCAGGCCAGCGTCGTCGGGTGGTCCTCGCCGAACGCGACCCGGCACAGGGCCAGGGTGTCCTCGCCCCGGCGCCGTGCCTCCTCGGGCCGGCCCAGCGCGGCGAGGTCGCTCGCCAGGTTGATGGCGCAGACGAGGGCCAGCGGGTGCCCCGCGCCGAGCCCGTCGGCGAGCGAGGCGAGCGCCGCCTCGTCCAGCCGCCGCGCCTCCTCGGGCTGTCCGAGCAGCCGCAGGGTGACGGCGAGGTCGACGTCGGCGGACAGGACGTGCGGGTGGTGCGGGTCGTAGATCTGCCGGTAGCCCTCACACGCCTTGACGCCCCGGGTGCGGGCGGCCTGGAGATCGCCGTTCTGCCGCAGCGCCATCGACAGCGCCAGCGCCGCGGCCAGCGACTGCGGGTGCGTCTCGCCGTACCGGCGGGTGAACTGGGCGTACGCGTCCGTGGCCAGCTCCAGGGACCGCGCGTGGTCGCCCGCCTTGCGGGAGGACTCGCTGAGCTGCCGCTTTGCCTCGATGGTGGCGGGGTTGCCCTGGCCGAACACGTTCTGATAGGCGCTGAGCATGGACTCGTGCAGCGCGCGCGCACCGACGTAATCGCCGTTCTCGCGCACGTCGATGGCCACGTGCATCTCGGAGTGCAGCGTCCGCCGGTCCTCCCGGCCGTACAGCCGCAGCTTCAGCGCCAGGGTCCTGCGGTCGAGTTCGAGCGCCCCCTTGAAATCACCGACCAGGCGCAGGCTCACGCAGAGGTTGTGGGCGATGTTGAGCGTGGTCGGATCGTCCTCGCCGAAAGCCCGGTGCGCCCGCTCGTACGCGGTCCGGTCCAGCTCCGCCGCGGTGGCGAACCTGCCCTCCACCCGGCGTACGGCGGCCTCCAGCTGGAGCGCGTCGAGGGCGTCCTCGCGGTTGTCCTCGCCGTCGGCGGGGGCGGTGCGCTCGTACACCTCCCTGAGGTGCAGCACCAGCCGGGCCGCGTCGTCGAACCGGCCCACCACCCAGTACATGAAGCACAGCCACTGCCCCATCAGCAGCGTCTGCTGGTCCTCCTCGCCGAAGATCTCCAGCCAGGCCCGCCACGCCTGCTCGGAGAAGTCCAGCGACACGTCGTGGTCGCCCCACCAGTACAGGTACTTGGCGATGTTGTGCACGAGCTGCCGTACCCAGGGCTGGTCGGAGCGGATCGCGCCGGCGGCGATGACATGGCTGTACAGCTCCGCGTACCGGGGCCAACTCGACGGCTCCACCGGAGCCTTGGGGTCGGCGGCGGCCAGCAGGGTGTGCGCCCCGTGGCGCATCCGGGCCTGCTCCTCGGGTGTCATCCGGTTGTTGAGGACGAGCTGCACCAGGCGGTGCATCTCGATGGAGTTGGTCCGGTGGTCGATCCGGGCCAGCGAGTAGCGGTTCACCTCTCTTATGGCGCGGGCCAGCCGGATCGGGTCGTTCAGCGCGGCGTCCAGCTCGGGGAAGATGCTGCTGTTGCCGAGGCCGGAGAAGATCGACCGGGAGATCGGGTCGGGCGCGAAGTAGGAGCACAGCTGGAGCAGCCGCAGCGCGGCCGGGCTGCGGGTCTCCAGGTGGTCGAGGGAGACGTTCCAGGCCGCGGCGACGGGCAATTGGTAGTCCGGCGGCGGGGCGACCTCGAGGAGTTCCATCCGCTTGCTCTCGAACAGCCGCAGGTACTCGGAGGCGGGCATCCCGGTCTCCGCCCGCCAGGCCGCGGCCTGTTCGAGGGCGAGCGGCAGGTCGCCGAGCGCCTCGGCCAGCGCGTCCGCCTCCTCGTCCCGCAGCGGCGGCCCCGAGCGGCGCAGCAGCTCCTTGCTCTCCTCACGGGTGAACACGTCCACCTCGAGGGAGCCGCCCACCTGCCCCCAGCGCCGGTTGCGGGAGGTCACCAGGATGGTGCCGCGGCCGCCCTGTGGGAAGTAGTGGCGCACCTGCTCGGGGTTGTCGGCGTTGTCGAAGATGAGCAGCCAGCGGGCGTACGGCCGGCCCTCGCGCAGCGCCTCCCGGACGGCGGGTCCGGCGATGTTGGCCTCGGTGGTCGTCACCAGGCCCAGCCGCTGCGCCAGTTCCACCAGGGCCCGGCCGATCTGCCCGGGTCGCTCGGAGGGGATCCACCACACGACGTCGTACTCGGACTGGTGCCGGTAGGCGTACTCGATCGCGAGCTGGGTCTTGCCGACGCCGCCCATCCCGTGGATCGCTTCCGGCAGCACCGTGGTGGTGCCCTCCCGCAGCCGCTGGTCGAGCAGCTCCAGCAGGGCGTCGCGTCCGGTGAAGTTGGGGTTGCGCGGCGGCAGATTCCCCCAGACGCGCGGCTGCGCGGTGCGCTCCCCCTCCACGGTCTCCTGGTGCGGTGTCGGCATCGATGTGGCTCCTTCGGAAACGGTCCGGGATTCCGGCTCGACGGCGTGTCCTGCCGCCGGGGAGGCCGAGGCGGGGGGCGCGGATCCCGTGGACGTGCGTAACGGCTTTTCCAGGCTGACTGCGTATCGCCGATCGTGCCAGCTCAACACCTTGGCCAACATGGCGGCACGCTGGTCGTAGCGCCCCGACAGCGCGCGCAGAGCGGTCAGCTCCACACGGAGGAAGGCGATGTTGCGGCTGTTGACGCGGGGCATCGCCAGGGTGTCCAGTGGTTCGTCCGGGGAGGGCAGCAGGGCACGGTCCGTCCCGTCCCCCGCCAGTAACCCCCGGACGTCGTACAGCACTCGTGCGGTGGCGCTGCGGCGCCCCAGCGCGAGCAGTTCCTCGCGGACATCGGGGGCGAAGTCGAACAGCACGTCGGCCGGGCCGTCGCCGCTCGCCGGGACGGGCCGGGCCAGACCGCTCATCAGCAGCTCGCTGACGTGCACCGGGCCGGCGTCCGGGGTGGCCGCGACCACGGTCCGGATGACGGGCAGGCTGAGCGGTGCGGCGGCCAGCCGGGTGGCGAGGGTGAACGCCGTGGGGCTGGCGGCGGCCCGGAAGTCGGAGACCCGGTCGGCGGCGGGCACGGGGCTGTGCGGATCGGGCACGTCCTGCGCCCAGGGCAGCGCGCGGGCCGCGTCCGGCCTGCTCTTCCACTCCCGCGCCGGTACGGCGGACAGGTCCAGCCACTCCGGTTCGGCGCCGGACACCAGCCGGGCCAGCGCGGCGGCCCAGCGCTCGGTCAGGGCCAGCACGGGGACGACGACGGGGGCCGCCCCCTCCGTCCCGGTGCCGGCCACGCCCGCCGCGTCCGCCGGGGCCTCCCGCTCCGCCCAGCACCAGGCGCCGTTGGCCACCCAGGGGCGGGGGGCCCGGATGCGCACCCGGTACACGTCGAGGCCGGTGCGGAACCACAGGTGCGGGGGCAGCATCTGCACCACGGCGACCGGCTGCGCCCGCCCCCAGTCGCGCAGCAGCGGATGCACCGTGCCCAGCCGCCAGCCCGTGGCGATGCCGTCGGTCAGCACCAGCACCAACCGGGGCGCGTCCGCGGGCGCCGGGCCGAGCGGCTCCTCGGGGCACACCTGCGACGGGTCCGTCTCGTCGGTGCCGAGCAGCCGCACCACCCGCACCCGGCCGAACCGCCCCGCCCGCTCCAGTTCCCGGACCAGATCGTCCTCGACCGCTTGGTCCCACACCCGCATCGTGGGATGCGCGTCGACGACGAGCACCGCCTCGGCGGCCTCCCGCCCGAGCCGGCTCAGCACACGGGCGGCCTCCCGGCGGGCCCGTTCCGGTCGCTGTTCGTCGTCATCGTGCATGAGTGCTCTCAAGGCGCCGAAGTGACGGTGAGAGTGCGGTGGAGTCCCGCAGACTCCAGGCATGCGTGACATCCACGGACCAAGCCTTGCAGCGCGGGCACCTCCGAAGCAAGGACGCATGGAGGCTCCCGCGCGGTGCACGCCACGGCACGGCGGGAGCAGGAAGGCGGACGCGGAAGGGACCGGGGCCGGTGGATTCACGCTGGTGCATGTCGGGCACCCCCACTCACGACGCGCGGACGGGCGAAGGCCGCCGGGGCCCGGCGGGCCGCGTCACGGCTTCACCGGCGCGTGGGCGGGACCAGGCGGCTCGGGCTTGCGCTCGGGATCGTCGAACAGGATCGCCAGATGGCGTCCCACATGGTTGTCCCACCCCTCCGGCCCCATGGCCAGTGCCTCCTTGCGCCAACGTCCGGTCCGCTCCAGCAGCCCGGCCAGTCCCCGGTCCTGCACGATGTCGGCCACCGCTTCCTTGAAGGCCGGGTCGGAGCAGTCGCCGCGGTGCCAGATCATGGCCGGCACGCCCGCGCGCAGGGCCGCCAGGTACTCCTGCCGGCCGGCCCCGGAGTCCGCGCCCGGCGGCTCGCTGAGCACCAGGCAGACGGCCTGCTCGTCCTCCTTCAACTCCCGTTCCAGATGGAAGTGGGAGTGGCCGGGGCGGTTCCAGTACGAGTGGGTGTCCGCCGGACGCTCCTTGTACTGGCGCCACTTGTTGTGCCAGGGGCGGTGCCACGCGGCCTTGCGCAGGCGTTCGAAACTGCGGACGAGGACCGTGTAGTCCATCACCAGCGGGGTGGGCGAGCCGGAGTCCGCCTCCTTGTGCCACCACTCGACCGGCTCCCCCAGCAATTCCCACGGAAGGATGAATTCGAGTACGACGGGTTGCCGCAGATCCGACCAGCGTTCCTCGGTCTGCTCGATGAGCGTGTCGACCTTGGCCGGCAGTTCGTCGCGGTGCAGGTGCAGCGTCTGTCCGGGAACGGGGTGCCAGCCCTCGGCGTCCGACTGCCGCCAGTGGGAGAGGTAGTACCGGTCGGGATCCACCCCGTCCGGCTCGAACTGGATCATCAGATAGGCCGGCATCGGGGTGGTCTGCGGCTCGGCGACGCCCCCGAGCTGCCACTCGGCCATCTGGTCCTCGAGATTCCAGACGCGGGCCTGGGCGCGGTTCCAGCGGCGCAGCCGCTCGGCTGCCTCCCGCTGTCCGTCCTCGACCAGCTGGTCGGCGGCCAGTGACAGGAACGCCATGCTCACGGGCAGCTCCCGCGCCGCCGAGTTGCCTCCGGCCAGGCGTAAGAACACCGCCCAGCCGGTGTCGCACCACGGGGGCAGCTCCTGGGTGCGCGAGCGGCTGGCCCGGCGCGCCATCGCCGCCAGCGTGGCCGCGGAGCGCAGTTCCAGCAGGTCCGGGCGGAGCGGGTGCAGATCGGCGCCGTCGAAGAAGTCGACCGCCTCCCACTCGTCCACCAGGCGGCGCAGCGCCAGCACGGTGACGGACTGCTGCTCCACATAACCGAGGCAGCGCACCAGGCAGGGCAGTCCGTCGGGGACCCCCGCGCAGCTCTCCACGAGGCGCAGCAGATAGGGGCGCAGCGTCCCGTTCCCCAACGGCTCGACGGATGTGCCCAGTTCCTGGCTCAGCATGGTCACCAGCAGCTCGGCACTGGCCGGATGCCGCAGGGTGGCCGATTCCTGGAGCACGTCGACGACACCGGCCACCAATTCGTTGCGAACCCGCGCGGGGTTCCGTCCTTCCACCCCCGTGACCTCCGATCGCCACCAGCCGCCAGTCCGTACCCGGTGACGGTGCCGACCAGCGTACGGCCACTGCTCCCGCCACGTCAGGGTGTTGGGGGCGCACGGCGTACGCGCCGCCCCGGCGATCCGGTCAGCGCTCCCCCTCGTCTTCCTCCCCGGAGATCAGCACCTTTATCTGTGTCCCGTCCGGAGTGACCAGTTTCGGGTGCAGGGTGAGGCGGATCCGCTGGGTGCGCGAGGTCTCCAACCGGCCGTCGGCCCCGGCCTCGACCACCCAGAAGCGCACCTTGCCGCTCGCCCCGCCCTTGCGGCCCACCACGACGTCCGCCTCGATCTCCACCGGTCCGAGTTCGAACCGCACCGCACCGGTCGGTCCCTGGGTCAGGGCGGCGTCCAGTTGCTGGCTCAACTCCCGGATCATTTCAGCGAGTTCGATCACATGGCGATCCTATCGGCGTGCCGGTGGTGCGCGCAGGCCGAAACGGCACCGTGTGCGGCGGCGCACCGGCCCGCCGTGACCGCTCGCCCTATAATCCACCGATTCGGTGGACAACCCGCGGAGGTACGGATGGTCGACGCGCACGGACGTGAGCCTCTGAAGCTGGTCGTGGTCGGGGCGGGCGCCTCCGGGATCCTGACCGCCGTCCATGTCGCCGAGGAGGCCGCACGGACCCGCGCGCCGGTGGAACTCACGCTGGTCGACCCCGGTCCGCAGGACGCCGCGGGCGTGGCGTTCTCCACCGGGAATCCGCGCCACCTGCTCAACGTGCCGGCCGGTGGCATGAGTTGCCTGACCGACCGGCCCGACCACTTCGTCCGCTGGCTGGTCCGCGAGCGGATGCCCACCGCGACCGGGCGGACCTTCGCGCCCCGCCGCCACTACGGCGACTACCTCCTCGCCACCCTCGCCGCCCGCGTCGAACACGCCCGCGGCCCGCTCGCCTTCCGGCGCCGGTCCGCCCGTGCCGTGGCCTGCTCGGTGCACGGGGGACGGGCGCGGGTACGGCTGTCCGACGGGGCGCGGCTGACCGCCGACGCCGTGGTGATCGCCACCGGCCCGCCGGCCGGCCGGGCACCCTGGGCGCCCGCAGAGCTGCGGGAGTCCGGACGGTTCGTCTCCGACCCCTGGGCGCCCGGCGCCCTCGACGGACCGCTCGCGGACGGCCGGGACGTCCTGCTGGTCGGCGCGGGCCTGACCGCCGTGGACGTCGCCCTCGCCCTGGACCGCCCGGGACGCACCGTGCACGCCCTGTCCCGGCACGGAAAACTGCCCCGGCGCCACGCCCTCGTCCCCCTGCCGCCGGTTGCCCCGGCCGAGCCGCTGGCGGGGCTGCCGCTGTGCCAGCTGCGCCCGGCCGTGCTGCGGCACATCCGGCGCGTCACGGACGAGCTGGGCGACTGGCGGCCGGCGTTCGACGGCCTGCGCCCGCTGGTCTCCCGGCTGTGGGCCGGACTCGACGACGAGGAGCGGGCGGAGTTCCTGCGCAGCCACCGCCACCTCTGGGAGGTCCACCGGCACCGGATGGCGCCCGAGACGGCCGAGACCGTCACCCGGCTGCGCACCGCCGGGCGGCTGCGTCTGCACACGGGCGAGGTCACGGCGGCCCGGCGGGACGGCGACGCGCTCACCGTGACGGTCACCGGCTCCCGGGAACTCGGCGCGGGCTGGGTGGTGGACTGCACCGGCCAGGGCCTGCGGGTCGCCGAGTCCCGTGACCCCCTGCTGTCCTGCCTGCTCTCCTCCGGGCTGGCCCTGCCCGGCCCGCTCGGGATCGGGCTCGCCACCACCGCCGAGGGGCGGCTGCGGGCCCGGGACGGAGCCGTCGTGCCGCTGTGGACGCTGGGCGCACACCGGCGCGGCGACCTCTGGGAGAGCACCGCCGTACCCGAAATCCGGGAGCAGGCCGCCGCGTTGGCGCGGACGTTGCTGAAGTCCCGTTCGACGGCCACACGTGCGATCGCGCGTGCCGAGCGCGCGCGTCCGGTGCCGGTGCCCGCCCGGCCGGGGGCCACGGTGTGGCTCACCGGCCTGCCCGGCGCGGGTACGAGCGGCATCGCCGCCGAACTGGCCGCGCGCATACGGGCCGAGGGCCACCGGGTGGAGGTCCTGGACGGTGACGAGATCGGCGCGGACCTGCCGGCGGGGCCCGCCTCCGTTCGCGACGACCGGGACGCGCGTGTGCGGCGGGTCGGCATGGTCGCCGAGGTGCTCGCGCGCAACGGCGTCATCGTCCTGGTGCCGGACCGCGACCCCGGTCGCGGCGCACGGGACGGCGTCCGGCTGCGTCACGACCTCGCCCGCGTCCCGTTCCTGGAGGTCCATGTCGCCGCGCCCGTGGCGGCCCGCGCCACCCGGGAGGCCGGAAGTCCCCACACCCGGCGGGCGGCGGGCGCACCGGCCGGCGCGGCGGGCGTGACCGGCCTGGCCGACGACCCGTACGAGCCGCCGGACTGCCCGGAACTGCGGCTGGAGACCCACCGGCGGACCCCCGCCGAGTCGGCGGGCGCGGTGCACGCCCTGCTCACCGAACGGGGGCTGCTCTGAGGGGCCGCGGCACATGTTGCGGGGCGCCTCGGAAGGGGCGCCGGGCGCGGCTCCGCCCTCGGCCGGACGTCACATACCGGCCAGCGATCGTGGCATATACCGGCCGAAAGATTGACAAGCCATAACTCACCTGTTTTTCCCTGCGTTTACCTTCACGCGGGCGAGCGCCCGCGATCAAGTCTGGAAGGCAGGGAACCTATGAAACGGGTTACCCGAAACGGTGTGATCGCCCTCGCGGCCGCCTCGGGCGCGATGGCTCTGGCCGGGACGGCGTACGCCGACTCCACGGCGGACGGGGCCGCGGTCGGCTCGCCCGGGCTGATCTCCGGCAACGGGATCCAGCTTCCGGTGCACGTCCCGGTGAACGTGTGCGGGAACACCGTGAACGTGGTGGGGCTCCTCAACCCCGCGATGGGCAACAGCTGCGCCAACAAGGGCGGCACCGCCACCAAGGGCCACGAGGGCGGTGCCACGACGGGGGGCGGGGCCACGGCCGCCGGAGTGGAGAAGGGCTCGCCGGGTGTCGTCTCCGGCAACGGCATCCAGTTGCCGGTCGACCTGCCGGTCAACGTCAGCGGCAACACCGTGGACGTGGTGGGGATCGGCAACCCCGTCTTCGGGAACCACTCCGAGAACACGTCGAGCACCCACTCCACCCCGCCCGTCACACCCCCGCGGAGCACCCCGCCGGCGCACTCCGAGCCCCCGGCCCGCCCCCAGGCGCCCTCGGTGCCGGAGCCCGCGCCGTCCGTGGCCGTGCACCAGCCGACGGGCACGCTCGCCCAGACCGGCGCCGACGGCACCCTCACGGCCGCCGTCACCGGCGCCGCCTCCCTGATCGGCGGCGCGGCCCTGTACCGGCGTTTCCGCCCCGGCGCGTCGCGCTGATCCGCACCACCGCGCAACGGGAAGGCCCCGTGGGACACGTCCCACGGGGCCTTCCCGTCCGTCGTCGGGGAAGATCAGAGGACGGCCCGGCTGTCCCGGCGGGACACCGCGAGGAACGCCACGAACGCGACGATCGCCACCGTCCACGACAGGGTGACCGGGCCCAGCCCCCAGCCGAGGCCGCCGCGGCCCGTCGGCAGGGCCATCCAGTCGGCGAGCGAGGCGCCCAGCGGGCGGGTGATGACGTACGCGGTCCAGAAGGCCGCCACCGCGCCGAGCACGCCACCGCGGTGGGCGACGGCCGGGACGCAGATGGCCACCGCGAACAGGACCACCGAACCCAGGTACCGCAGTCCGATGCTCGCCGTGAGGTCACCGGCCGCGGTGCCCAGGGCGAAGGTGGCGAGCACGGCCGCCCAGTAGAAGCACTCGCGGCGACGGGTGCGCACGGTGTGGATCGACAGGGTCCGCTCGGTGGCGTACCAGAGCGCGAAGACGGCGGCCAGGGCGACGAGGAAGAGTGGGGTGGACAGGGTGTACGGCACGCCGAGGCCCACGTGGAGCACGTCCGCGGCCATGGTGCCGAACACGCTGACCATGACGATGGCCGTCCAGTAGATCCAGGCCACGTAGCGGCGGACGGCGAACTGGAGCACGAGCGCGGCGACGAAGGCGACGCCGCCGAGACCGACCGCGGGGATCGGGCCCAGCACCCGTGCCAGGAGGTCGGAGGCGGTCTCGCCCATGCCGGTGGTGAGGACCTTGACGATCCAGAAGTAGACGGTGACCTCCGGCACTTTGCTCGCGCTCTCGCGTATGCGCGCGCGTGCGTGTCCGGCGGGCCGCCGGTCGAGGACGTGCTCTGTGCTCATGCCCCGCACCTTCGCACGCGCGACCGCCCGCCCCCCAGCCCCCTTTGCCATTGTTTTGGGGCTTCTGGTGCAGCCGTTGCCCCAGCGTCCCGCGAACCTGAACACAACCTGAAAGCGTCACCGAAACCCCTGGTCGCAGGGGTGCGAGCCGGGTGAAGATCGTCGGTTCAGCCGTCGGAGGGGGCCCAAGGAGTGCGCGGCGACCAGCGCGCGCAGCACCTCCGAACCGGGGAACACGACCTTCGGCGCGCCGGCCCCGGAGCGGGTGCGCTCTCGGCCCCGTGCGGGAACCTCGCGCGCACGGGGAGCCGGTGCCGGACCGGGTGGGCGGTCCGGCACCGGTGGTGTCAGAAGGCCAGGCCCACGTGGGCCAGGGCCTGCTTCAGCAGTACGCCGTGGCCGCCCGGCATCTCGTTCTGCACGGCGGCCGACGCGGCCTCCTGGGGGCTGAACCACACCAGGTCCAGGGCGTCCTGACGCGGACGGCAGTCACCGGTGACGGGGACCACGTAGGCGAGGGACACCGCGTGCTGGCGCGGGTCGTGGTACGGCGTGATGCCCGCCGTCGGGAAGTACTCGGCGACCGTGAACGGCTGGAGCGAGGCGGGCACCCGGGGCAGGGCCACCGGGCCGAGGTCCTTCTCCAGATGGCGCAGCAGCGCGTCACGGACCCGCTCGTGGTGCAGCACCCGCCCGGAGACCAGGGTCCGGCTGACGGTACCGTCCGGGCCGATGCGCAACAGCAGCCCGATGCTGGTGACTTCGCCGCTGTCGTCCACCCGTACGGGCACGGCCTCGACATACAGGATCGGCATCCGGGCCCTGGCCATCTCCAGCTCGTCCGTGGTCAGCCAGCCGGGTGTGGTCTCGGTCATGTCAGACATTGCTTGATCATACTTTCCGGGTGGGGCGGCCGCGGGGATCGCGGACCGGTTCGGACACGGGTGGTCCATAGATCCTGCGGGCGTTGTCGCGGCCCGTCCAGGACGCGATCCGCAGGGCGTCGGGCAGGGTCAACTCGTCGGCGTCCACCCGGCTTTGCAGCAGCTCGGCCAGGCCCAGGCGGAAGCAGAGGGCGCCCAGGTGGTGGAATTCGGCCAGCCCGTACGCGTCCGAGCTGTACAGCAGTTTGCGGAACGGGGTGATCTCCAGGGCCTCTTCCAGCACCGCCCGGGCCCGCGCCGGACCGGTGTGGTGCAGGGCCAGCCCCACGTCCAGGTACACCCGCTCGAACACCGCGGCCAGGTAGGCGGCTTGACGCTGGTACGGCCAGCAGTGCAGCAGCAGGACGGGGATGGTGCCGGCGACGCGGTGCAGCCAGTCGGTGAGCAGCGCGGGGTCCGCCCGGTGCAGCCGTACGTCCGCGTCGCCGAACCCGGTGTGCAGTTGCAGGGGCAGACCCAGGTCGACGGCGGTCCACAGCAGGTGACGGACCAGGACCGGGTCCGCCAGCCGGCCACCGCCGGCGGCGAGCCAGCGGCCGGCGGCGACGGTCACCTCCGCGTCCGCGGGCCGCCGGGGGTCGAGGGCGAACCCGGTGCGGTAGGCGGCGACCGACTTCACCGCCACCACCCCCGGCCGCCGCACCGCCGCCTCGGCCGCCGCGCGGAGGGCGGCCGCGTACTCGCCGGCCTCCACGCCCCGCGCGCCCACCGCCTCCGCGAGCTGCTCCAGCCGTACCACCTCGCAGGCCACCGCGCCCGCCGCGCGGGCCAGTTCGGCGGGGGAGGTGACGGGGTGCGGGGCGTAGCCGGTGTCCACGCAGAACGTCCCGGCCCCCGCGGCGGACAGGAACCGCCGGTTCACCTCCTGTCCGCCGAGCTCCGCGCGCCGGGCCACGTACGCGTCCGGCGGCGCGTGCCGGGGGAGGTCCAGCAGGGGTGCCGCATGCCGTCGTACGGCGATGCCCACCGGGCTGTCGAAGGGCGAGACGCCGGGCCATGCCTCGCCCTCGGTGAGCAGGGACTCGAACTCGTGGAAGGCGAGGTCGGCGGTCACCGCGCCGTGGCAGTGGTGATCCACCAGTTCCAGCTCGGCCAGCGCCTCGTGGACCGGCCCGGTGGGCGCCATGCTCAGTACGTCCAGCGGTAGGCCGCCGCCACCTGAGCCTCGTCCAGGCCCTCGACGGCCGCCGCCTCGCCGAGCCGCACGGCGCTCACCGCGTCCGCGAGGACCGGGCCGAGCGCGGCCCGCAGCACCTCGTCGCCGCGGAACTCCCGCACCGCCTCGGGCAGCGACGCGGGCAACCGCCGTACCCCGAGCGCCGCCGCCTCGTCCGCGCCGTAGCGGGCCGGGTCGCCGGTGATCTCGTCGGGGAGCCGCAGACCGGCCGCGAGTCCGTCGAGTCCGGCGGCGAGCAGACAGCCGAGCGCCAGATGCGGGTTGGCGGCCAGGTCGACCGGCTTCACCTCCAGGTTGGCGTCCTGGTGCCGGCGGCCCGTGGTGCCGGTGACCAGGCGCAGCGCCGCCTCCCGGGTCTCGCGGCCCCACGCCGTGAACACCCCCGCCCACTGGGAGGGGCGCAGCCGCAGGTAGCTGGCCGGGCTGGGCGCGGTGACCGCCGTGAGCGCGGGCAGCCGGGCGAGGATGCCGGCCGCGAAGGACTCCGCGTCGGGCGTCAGGCCGTACCGGCGCTCGCCGCCCGCGTGCAGGTTCACCCCGTCGCGCCAGCAGGACAGGTGCACATGGCCGCCGTTGCCGACGCTCCCGGCGAGGACCGCCGGGGAGAACGACACCCGCAGGCCGTGCCGCCCGGCCACCGCCCGGATCGTCTGCCGCACCAGCACGCTGCGGTCGGCCGCCGCCACCGGGTCCAGCGCGCCCGTGGACAGCTCGAACTGCCCGGCCGCGTACTCGGGGTGGACCTGGTCGACGTCCACGCCCTGGGCGGCGAGCGCGGCCAGCAGGTCGGCAAGGCAGTCGCTCAGTTCCACCTGCCGGATCGCGCCGTACGCCGGTCCGGACACCGCCGGCACGAACTCCCCGGTGGGCGCCGAGCCGAGCCCGACCGCCCACTCGACCTCGATCGCCGCCTTGAAGGCGAGCCCGTGCCGCTCGGCCGCCTGGGCGACGGTGCGGCGCAGGAAGGTGCGGGCGCAGCCGGGGTGCCGGTCGCCCTCCTGGGTGATCCGGTCCACCGGAGCCCACGCCCAGCCGGGCTGTCCGGCCAGCACCACCAGGTGGTCGAGGTCCGGGTAGAGCCGCAGGTCGCCGTCGGGGGAGCCGAGGACGTCGGTGGTGACGACCGAGTCGTCGGCGAGGAAGGTGTCGAACACCGGGGACATCCCGACGCCCCAGGAGACGGCGGACTCCAGCCGGGCCGTCGGGATCGTCTTCACCCGGGTGACGCCGGCCGTGTCGACATAGGCCAGGACGATGCCGCGCACCCCCTGGGCGGTGAGGGCGGCGGTGAGCGGGGCGACCCGGCACAGATCGGCGGGGCGCCCGCCGGGCACGGGGTCGGCAAGCGTGGTCATGCGTCTCCTCCGCGGGCTCGGCCCGTCAGGCGCGTCAGGGTTTCACGGCGACCGCGCCGAGCTGCGGCACGGCTTCGGCGCCCGGCCCGGCGCGCCACTGCGAGCAGGGCACCAGTCCCGGCTCCACCACGTCGAGCCCGTCCAGGAAGGAGGCGATCTCGGCGCGGCCGCGGGCGGTGATCGGCGGGGTGGCGTGGGCGTTCCAGAACTCCATCGCGGCGGCGTTTCCCTCGCCGCCCGCCCCGGGGTCGGTGGTGGGGTGGGTGAGCACCAGATGGCTGCCGGAGGGCAGCGCCGCCATCAGCCGCCGCACGATGTCCCGGGCCTCCTCGGCGTCCAGGACGAAGTTCAGGATGCCCAGCATCATGAGCGCGACCGGCCGGTCCAGGTCCAGGGTGTCGGCGGCGCGCCGGAGGATGGCGTCCGGGTCGTGCACATCGGCGTCCACGTAGTCCGTGACGCCCTCGGGGGAGCTGGTCAGCAGCGAGCGGGCGTGCACCAGCACGATCGGGTCGTTGTCGACGTACACCACCCGTGCCTCGGGCGCGATGCGCTGCGCGATCTCGTGGGTGTTCTCCACGGTGGGCAGGCCGGTGCCCACGTCCAGGAACTGCCGTACGCCCTGCTCGGCGGTGACGAAGCGCACCGCCCGCGCCAGGAACTCCCGGTCCGCGCGGGCCACTTCCCTGATCACCGGGAACATCCCGGCGACCTGGTCGCCGACCCGCTGGTCCACCTCGTAGTGGTCCTTGCCGCCGATCCAGTAGTTCCACACCCGGGCGTTGTGCGCCACGGAGGTGTCCAGCCTCGCCGGTCCGCTCGTCACGGCGTCACCGTCGGTCACGTCACTCGCCCCTCTCCCGTGCGGATGGCCCGCCGTCATTGTGCCGTGGGGTGATCGCCCTGTCCCGGGATCCGCGCACGGTCGGCGGTTCGGGGCAGCCGGGGGACGTTTCGCCCCATGGGGGACACTGGGTGGGTACCCTGACCCCCGTCCGGAAGCAGGCCATGCCCGTCACGCCCACGCCCCTCCTCGACATCCCCGGTCTGCCCGCCGGTCCCGTGGACATCCGCCTCGTCGTCACCGACATGGACGGAACCCTGCTGGACGACGCCAAACGGATACCGGACGGCCTGTGGCCGATGCTCGCCGAGCTGCGCCGGCGCGGGGTGCTGTTCAGCCCGGCGAGCGGGCGCCAGTACGCCACGCTGGCACGTCAGTTCGAGGACGTCGCCGACGGCATGGTGTTCATCGCGGAGAACGGCACCTATGTCGTGCGCGACGGCGCCGAACTGAGCTCGGACCCCCTGGACCGATCCGTCGCGGCCGGGGTCGCCCGGGCGGTACGGCGGCTCGGCGCGGACGGCGGCGACGCGGGCGCCGTCGTCTGCGGCAAGCGGGCCGCGTACGTGGAGCGGACCGACGAGGCGTTCCTGGCGGAGGTGCGCCGCTACTACGTCGAGCACCGCGTCGTCGACGACGTCACCGCGGTGGACGACGACTTCATCAAGGTCGCCGTCTTCGACTTCGGCTCCGCCGAACGCTCCACCGCCCCCGCGCTCGCCCCGTTCGCCGGCACCCACCAGGTCGTCGTCTCCGGCGAGCACTGGGTGGACGTGATGAACCGCACCGCCAACAAGGGCACCGCCCTGCGGGGGCTCCAGCGCGCCCTCGGCATCATCCCGGCCCAGACCATGGTCTTCGGCGACTACCTCAACGACCTCGAGATGCTCGACGCCGCCGACTGGTCCTTCGCCATGTCCAACGCCCACCCGGAGGTCATCCGCCGGGCCCGCCACCTGGCGCCGTCGAACAACGACAACGGGGTGCTGCGGACGATCGCCCGGGTGCTGGGGCTGTAAAGCGGCCTGCCCGGCGTGCACGAGCCGCCCCCGCGGGGCACAAACGAAGCCTCCCGCGGCAACCCTCGGACGGCGGCGCGTTCGCCGGCGTCGACGGGGGTGCGCGTCGATACGGGAGGCGACGGGGGCGGGGCGGATGCCGCGGCCGCGATCGCGGCGGCCGCGGGGCGTGGTCACGACGCCCGTTGCAGGCAGTCCTCCGCCACGCCCTTGTCGAGTGCCGCCCGCACCAACGCGGCGGCGAGGACGGCGGGTTCGGTGTCTCCCGCCAGTTTCGTCAGCTTGGCGGGGTCCTTCGGCAGACCGAGGCGTTCGGCACCGGAGAGGGCCTTGCCGTCCAGGTACGGGCCCAGCTCCCGCCAGACGCGCTGGGCTTCGCGCAGGAAGATGTCCGCGCCGACCGGGCCGATGCCGGGCTCCTCCTGGAGGAGCCGCTTCAGCTCCCCGGTGTCGCCGTGCGCCTCCTCGTGCAGCCGGCGCAGATCGCCGCCCCAGCGCTCGTCCAGCAGCTCGGCTCCGTCCCCCAGCTGGGTCGCCGTGCGCTCGTCGTAGCGCCGGTAGCCGCCCCGGCCAAGCGCGTCGACCCGCTGCTGCCAGTCCGCGGCGGCCATCCGGCGCGGACTGTCCAGCCGGTCCTCGTGCAGGGCGCGGGCGGCGGCCACCGCCACCGAGGCCCGGATCCTGGCGCTGAGCAGGAGCGACAGCACCAGCAGCCGGTACAGCGGCTGGGGGGTGTCCGCGAGGCGGATGCCCGCCTCCTCGGCGTAGGTCCGCCCGTACGCGGACACCAGCTCCCGCACCACCCGCTCGTCGCGGTTCACGGCCCCGGCTTCAGCGGATCGTGGCCCAGCGTCATCAACCGGTGCCTGCGGCGGGTGTCCTCCGGCGCCCGCTCGGGCTCCGGCTCGTCCTCCAGGTCCACCAGGTCACCGACGGTGTCGACGACCTCGTACATCACCCGGACGTCGTCGTCGGTGAGGTCGGTGCGGCGCTTCTGGAGGATCGCGAGGACATGCCGCCCGGTCTCGGTGCCGGCCTGGTCGGGCAGCGGCTCCGCCGCCTCCTCGGCGTCCCGGACCCTGAGCCAGGCCGCCAGTTCCGCCGAGGTCATGTTGACCACGCGGTGGAAGTCCTCCCACAGCGCCTCGGTCTCCAGGGCGTCGGCCATGGTGCTTTCCTTCCGTACGGGAACTGTCGGTGGCGGGATCCGTCAGCGCGGGTGGTTCTCCGCCTCGAACATCCAGCGCTCCTTCTCCAGATCGGCGGTGATGCCGATCAGCAGGTCCTGGGTCACCGGGTCCGCCTCCTCGGTCGCCGCGATCCGCTCGCGCAGCCGGCCGATGGCCGCCTCCAGCGTCGACACCATCAGCTCGACCACCTCGGTGTCGCGCAGCCAGCCCTCCTTCGCGCCGGGCAGCGCGAACGTGGCCGCGATCGTCTCGGGCCGGCCGTCCGGCGGCACGCCCAGCGCGGCGGCACGCTCGGCGACCGTGTCGGAGTGGGTGCGCGCCGTCGCGACCACCTCGTCCAGCTGGAGGTGGATCGAGCGGAACCGGGGCCCGACGATGTTCCAGTGCGCCTGCTTCCCGACCAGCGACAGGCCGAGCAGATCGACCAGAGTGTCCTGGAGCGCGGGCCCGGTGACCCCGAGCGCCTTCTCGGACAGCGTGCTCTTCACCACGGTCATGGTGCCTGCGTCCCCTTTCGTCAGCGTCGTACGGCTTTCGAATCCTCCGTACGATCTCGTCCGAAAGGGCGGGTGCCCAGCGTCGGGGCGCGCAAACAGCCCAGCTCAGCGGGGCAGTACCCGGTCCAGGAAGCGGACGGTCTCGGCGAAGGCCTCGTCCTTCACCGTCTCGTGGAACACCTCGTGCCGCGCCCCGGGGAAGATCCGCTCGGTCAGATCGCCGCCGCTGAGCCGCTCGACGCCGGTCCGGCTGCCGGGCAGCGGCACCAGCCGGTCGTCGTCCCCGTGCAGCCACAGCAGCCGCAGTCCGGACACGGCACCGCCCTCGGCGACGGCGTCCAGGGCGCGGACGAACGCCTGGAGCGTGGGCCGCTTCATCGGGCCGTGCCAGACCAGTGGATCGGCGGCGTACGCGGCGCCCACCGCCGGGTCGCGGGAGAGCGCGGACGGGCTGACCGGCGTGTCCGGGATCTCCGGCAGCGCCAGCAGCCGCCCCGGCAGCTCCCAGGCGCCGATCACCGGCCCGGACAGGATCAGCGCGCGCAGCCGCGCGCCGTACCGCTGGGCGTAGCGGGCCGCGATCAGCCCGCCCATGGAGTGGCCGACCAGGACCAGCGGCAGCCCCGGATGGGCGGACTCGGCCAGCTCGGCCACCGCGTGCAGATCGGTGACCACGTCCTCGAAGTCCTCGATCAGCACCCGCTCGCCGGCCGACCGGCCGTGCCCCATGTGGTCGGGCGCGTACACGGCGGCTCCGTGGCCCGTGAGCACCGCCGCGAGCGAGTCGTAGCGGCCCGCGTGCTCCCCGTACCCGTGCGCCAGCAGGGCGAGGAAGCGGGGCGCGGGATGGGGCCACTCGCGGACCGCCAGCTCCCCACGGGTGCCGTCGAGGGTGTGCGCGCGGACGTGGGGCATCTCTCCTCCTGCGGCCTCGGTAGCTCTCCGGAGGATCTTCCCAGGGGGCCGTCCCTGGGTCTATAGTCCAAAACTAGCAGTGCTAATTAAGTGCTGTCCCGGTCGTGCTGATCCACAGCGTCGTAGGTCAGGAGTCGAACCCGTGCGTCCCGTCCACTTCGCGGCCGCCCGCCGCACCCCCATCGGCAAGCTGCGCGGAGCCCTGTCGTCGGTGCGGCCCGACGACCTCGCCGCGACCGTGATCCGTCACCTGGTCGCCGAGGTGCCCGCGCTCGACCCCGCCCGCATCGACGACGTCTACTGGGGCGCGGCCAACCAGGCGGGCGAGGACAACCGCAACGTCGCCCGGATGGCCGTCCTGCTCGCCGGGCTGCCCGAGTCCGTGCCCGGCGCCACCGTCAACCGGCTGTGCGCCTCCGGCCTGGAGGCCGTCACCGCCGCCGCCCGCACCATCGCCGCGGGGGAGGCCGACATCGTGATCGCCGGCGGCTCCGAGTCGATGAGCCGCGCCCCCTTCGTGCTGCCGCGCCCCGACGAGGCCCTGCCGCAGCGCATCGAGACCTTCGACACCCGGCTCGGCTGGCGCCTGGTCAACCCCGCCATGAAGGAGCTGCACGGACTGCTCGCCATGGGGGAGACCGCCGAGGAGGTGGCCGAGCGGCACGGCATCTCCCGTGCCCGGCAGGACGAGTTCGCGCTGCGCAGCCACCAACTCGCCGCCGCCGCCCGCAAGAACGGCCACTTCGACGACGAACTCCTCCCCGTCGAACGGCCCGACGGTGTCGTCGTCGAGCAGGACGAGTGCGTCCGCGAGGACACCTCGCTGGAGAAGCTGTCCCGCCTCAAGCCGGTGTTCCGCGCGGGCGGCACGGTCACCGCGGGCAACGCCTCCCCGATGAACGACGGTGCCGCCGGTCTGCTGCTGGTCAGCGAGGAGGCCCTGTCCGAGCTGGGGCTGGAGTCCCTCGGCCGCTACGTCGCCGGCGCCTCCGCGGGCGTCCACCCCGATGTGATGGGCCTCGGCCCGGTCCCCGCCACCCGCAAGGCGCTCGCCCGGACCGGCTGGGAGATCGGCGACCTGGAGGAGGCCGAGTTCAACGAGGCGTTCGCCGCCCAGGCCCTCGCCTGCGTCGACCAGCTCGGCATCGACCCCGGCCTGGTCAACCCGACCGGCGGCGCCATCGCCCTCGGCCACCCCCTCGGCTGCTCGGGCGCCCGCATCCTGACCACCCTGCTGCACCGCATGCGCCGCACCGGCGCACGGCGCGGGCTCGCCACCATGTGCGTGGGCGTGGGGCAGGGCACCGCGATGCTGGTCGAGAGGCCGTAGAGATCCACGCTTCCCGTCAAGGGATCGGTACCACCGTCGGCCCTCCCGGGCCGCAGCAAGGAACGGAGCAGCACCCCATGGCAACCCTGTCCGTCGCCGCCATCCTGGCCGAGAACGCCAGGCGCCGCCCCGCCAAGACCGCCCTCGTGGAAGGGGACCGGCGGCTGAGCTTCGGCGCGGCCTGGCAGGCGGCGCTGGCCCAGGCGGGTGCGCTCACCGGCCTCGGCATACGGCCGGGCGACCGGGTCGCCCTCATGGCACCCAACACCGCGGAGTTCCCACTCGCCTACTACGCGATCGCCGCGGCCGGCGGTGTCGTCGTCCCCGTGCACCTGCTGCTGTCGGCAGGCGAGGTCGAGCACGTCCTGAAGGACAGCGGGGCCTCGCTGCTCCTCGTCCACCCGGCGCAGGCGGGGACCGGACGCGCCGCCGCCGACGCCGTCGGCGTCCGGGTGGTCACCCTGGGCGAGGAGTTCGACCGGCTCGCCGCCGAGGCCGAACCGCCGGCCTCGTACGCCACCCGGGCCGCCGACGACCCGGCCGTGATCCTCTACACCAGCGGCACCACCGGCGTGCCCAAGGGAGCGGTGCTCAGCCACTTCAACCTGGTGATGAACGCGACCGTGTGCGCCTTCGACGCCAACGACATCCGGTCCGACGACATCGCCCTCGGCGCGCTGCCCCTGTTCCACGCCTTCGGCCAGACCGTCTCGCTCAACTCCACCTGGCGGGCGGGCGCCACGCTGGTGCTGCTGCCCCGCTTCGACGCGGCCCGCGCCATCGAACTGATGGTGAAGGAGGACGTCAACACCTTCCACGGCGTGCCCACCATGTTCGTCGCGCTCGCGGGCGCCGCGGCCGACGCCGACGTGCTGCCCGAACTGCGCGTGTGCATCTCCGGCGGGGCCTCGCTGCCCGTCGCCGTACTGGAGCGGTTCGAGGCCGCGTTCGGCGCGCGGATCTACGAGGGGTACGGGCTGTCGGAGACCTCGCCGACCGCCACCGTCAACCAGCCGGTGTTCGGCACCAAGGTCGGCACCATCGGCCACCCGCTGTGGGGTGTCGACGCGGAGATCGCGCGCGCCGAGGTGGAGGGCCGGATCGAGCTGCTGCCGCCCGGCGAGCTGGGCGAGGTCGTCATCCGCGGCCACAACGTCTTCTCCGGCTACCTCGGCCGCCCTGAGGCCACCGAAGAGGCCCTGGTCGACGGCTGGTTCCGCACCGGCGACCTCGGTACCAAGGACGAGCAGGGCTTCCTGCGGATCGTCGACCGCAAGAAGGACGTCATCATCCGCGGCGGCTACAACGTCTACCCGCGCGAGGTGGAGGAGGTCCTGGTACGGCACCCCGCCGTCGCCCAGGTCGCCGTCATCGGCCTGCCCGACGAACTGCACGGCGAGGAGGTCTGCGCGGTCGTCGTCCCGGTGCCGGGCGCCGCCCCCGACGCCGCCGCCCTCACCGAGTGGTCCAAGGAGCACCTCGGCCGCCACAAGTACCCGCGGCGCGTGGAGTTCACCGACGAACTGCCGCTCGGCCCCAGCATGAAGGTCCTCAAGCGGGAACTGCGGGCCCGCTTCACGGACTGACCGCCCGGCCCCCGCCGGAAATCACCGACGCGGGACCGATGCGTGGCCCTAGCATCGGTCTCCGCATGAACATGATGACGCTCTGGCACATATCCGGCTGGGAGTTCGCCGCCCTGGCCCTCGCCGCCCTGCTCGTCGGCTTCTCCAAGACCGCGGTGAGCGGGGCCAACACGGTCAGCCTCGCCGTCTTCGCCGCGATCCTGCCGGCCCGCGCCTCCACCGGCATCCTGCTGCCCGTCCTGATCGCCGGCGATGTGCTCGCCGTCCTCACCTACCGGCGGCACGCCCACTGGCCCACCCTGTGGCGGCTGTTCCCGGCCGTCGCCGTCGGCGTGGTGGTCGGCACGCTGTTCCTGCTGTGGGCCGACGACGGGATCGTACGGACCTCGATCGGCGCGATCCTGCTGCTGATGGCCGGGGTCACGCTGTGGCGGCGGCGCGGGGAGGGCGGCGCGGGGGAACAGGCGCCGGACGCGGTGACGACCCGCTCCGGCCGGCTCAAGGCCCGCTCCTACGGCGTGCTCGGCGGGTTCACCACGATGGTCGCCAACGCGGGCGGCCCCGTGATGTCGCTGTACCTCCTCTCCGCGGGCTTCCGGAAACTGGGCTTCCTCGGCACCTCGGCGTTCTTCTTCCTGATCGTCAACGTCTCCAAGGTCCCCTTCAGCGCGGGACTCGGCCTGATCGACGGCCGCTCGCTGCTCCTCGACGCCGCCCTCGTGCCCTTCGTCGTGCCTGGCGCCCTGTTCGGCAGATGGGCCGTCCACCGGATCAACCAGCGGCTCTTCGAGCAGCTGGTGATCGCGGCGACGGTCGTCGGCGGGGTGCAACTGCTGGTGGGCTAGGACTCGTTCGCGCCGTTGCCGAGTCCCAGCAGCGCCGGTACGTCCGCGAAGGAGTCCACGACGTGGTCGGGGGTGCCGCTCGCCTGCTCCAGCGCGTCCGGCTGGAACTTGCCGGTCCGTACCAGCACCCCGGTGAGCCCGGCCCGCTGCGCCGCGAGGACGTCCGTCTCGACGTCGTCGCCCACCATCAGCGCGTGCCGCGCCGGGACGCCGAGCCGGGACAGCGCCGCCTCGAAGAAGGCCCGCGACGGCTTGCCCGTGACCTCGGCCTCGACGCGGGCGGCCCGTTCGAGTCCCAGCAGGAAGGCTCCCGAGTCGAGCTGCAGGCCGGCGTCGGTGCGCCAGTACAGGTTGCGGTGCATGGCGACCAGCCGGGCGCCGCGCTGGAGGTGCCCGAAGGCCCGGTTGAGCGCGGTGTAGTCGAACTCCGGGCCGGCTCCGCCGAGTACGACCACCTCGGGATCGTCCTCCACCAAGGCGACCTCCGCGAGATCCGCGGCGATGTCCCCGCTGTTGAGGAGCAGGCAGCGGGCGCCCGGCCAGTGCTCGGCGAGATGGGCGGCGGTCACGGCCGGCGCGGTGAGCACGTCCCGCTCGCCCACCTCGAACCCGGCCCGCGCCAGCGTCCCGGCGATGGACGCCCGGGTCCGCGACGTCGTATTGGTGACCAGGGCCACCTCCGGCCCGGCCGCCCGGACCCGGCGCAGCGCCGCCACGGCACCCGGCAGCGGCCGCCAGGACACGGTGAGCACACCGTCGATGTCGACCAGCAGGGCCCGCACGGAGGCGAGGGACCCGGCCCCGGCCCCGGCGGGCCGTACGGACTCCTCGGACTGCATGCCTCGACGGTAACGGCCCGACGGCCCCGCCGCCCCCCGCCACCTCGTAGGCTCACCCCCATGTCCTCGCAGCCCACCGAACCGCGGCCCGGGCCGCCCGCCCGGCCCGCCGCGCCGCCACCGGCCCCGCGCTCCGCGCCGGGCGAGCGGCCCCGGCACGTCCTCGTCCTCGGCGGCACCGCGGAGGCCCGCCGGCTCGCGGCCGCGCTGGTGGCGCACCCCGCCGGGATCCGGGTGACGACCTCCCTGGCCGGCCGGACCACCCGGCCGGACGCGGTGGCGGGGGAGACGCGGACCGGCGGCTTCGGCGGGGCCGACGGACTCGCCGACTGGCTGCGGGCCCACCACGTGGACGCCCTGGTCGACGCCACCCACCCCTTCGCCGAGACCATCACCGCGCACGCGGCCCGCGCGGCGGCGGCCACCGGGGTGCCGGCGATCGTGCTGCGCCGCCCCGGCTGGCGACCGGTGCCCGGCGACCGCTGGCACGACGTCCCCTCCCTGGCCGGGGCCGCCGAGGCACTGCCCGGCCTGGGGGGCCGGGTGTTCCTCACCACCGGACGCCTGGGCCTGGCCGCCTTCGCACACCTGACGGACCACCATTTCCTGGTGCGCTCGGTGGAGCCGCCGGACCCGCCGCTGCCCCCGGACACCGAAGTGCTCCTGGCCCGCGGCCCCTTCACCCTCACCGGCGAACGCGCCCTGCTGCGCACCCACCGCGTCGACGTCCTGGTCACCAAGGACAGCGGCGGCGAGGCCACGGCCGCGAAGCTCACGGCCGCACGTGAACTGGGCCTGCCGGTGGTCGTCGTGCGCCGCCCGCCGCTGCCGCCGGGCGTCGCGGCGGTCGCGGACGTACCGGCCGTGCTGCACCGGCTGGCCGTGGACCGGGCGTGAGCGGTCCGCCTACTGCTGCCCGGGGTTCCTGCGCAGCAGGTAGGTGTCCATGACCCACCCCTTGCGCTCGCGGGCCTCGGCGCGCGCCCGCTCGATCTTCGGACCTGCCTCGGCGAGCGGTCCCGAGATGAGGATCTCGTCCGGGGTGCCTATGTAGGCGCCCCAGTAGATGTCGATGTCCTCGTCCGCGTACCGCCGGAACGCCTGGTGGGCGTCGAGCATCACGACCACGTCGTCCACCCCTTCCGGGAAGCCCTCGCAGAGCCTGCGCCCGGTGGTGATCTGCACGGGCCGGGCGACCCGGTTCAGCCCCGTGCGGTGCCGGGCGACCAGCGCGGAGACGCTGCTCACCCCCGGGACCACGTCGTACTCGAACGCGACGGCGCCCCGCTCCAGCACCTCCTCCAGGATCCCGAGCGTGCTGTCGTAGAGCGCCGGGTCCCCCCACACCAGGAAGGCGCCGGTCTCGTCCTCGCCCAACTCGTCGGCGATCATGCGCTCGTAGATGCCGGCGCGGGCGCTGCGCCAGTCCCCGACGGCCGGCGAGTAGGCCGACCCGCCCGCCGCGCGGTCCCGCTCCGGGTCCCGGGCCTCGACCACCCGGTAGGAACCCGCGGGCAGGTGCGCGTCCAGCATGTCCCGGCGCAGCTGGGTGAGATCGCTCTTCGCCTCGCCCTTGTCGAGCAGGAAGAACACGTCCGTGCCGCGCAGCGCACCGACCGCCTGCAAGGTCAGCTGCTGGGGGTCGCCCGCACCGATACCGATGACATGAATCTTTCGCACGCCACCGAGTCTGCCGTATGCCACCGACAACGCGCCCCCCGCCTCCGGACGCGGCGGCTCAGGGGCCGAGCCGGGGCGCCTCGGCCACGGCGTCCACGGGCCCGGCGCCCGCCTCCACCCGCCCGGCCAGCTCCCGCCCCCAGCGCACGATCCCGGCCAGATCCAGCCCGTACGGCCGGTCTTCGCCCCGCCCCCGCTCCCACTCCTCGACCGCCCCCGCGCCCCGCCGCAACAGCCGGGCCCCGCCCACGGCGTTGCCCCGGGCCGCGTGCGTGAGGCCCACCGCCAGCTGGGCCAGCCCCCGCCACAGCGTGCGCTCCTCCTCGGGCCCCGACTTCCAGGCGTCCTCGAACACCTCGTGGGCGTGGAACGGCCGGCCCGCGTCCAGCAGGGCCTGCGCCTCGGCCACCGTCTCCCGCGGCGCCCGCACGACACCCTCCGGCTGCCGCGGCACCCCGGGCGCGCCGTACGCCAACGGCCGCCCGAGTCCGTCCCGGGGCCGCGCACTGCGCGCCCGCCCCTCCCTGTCCCGGTCCCGGCCCGCCGACCCGTCCGCGTTCGTCATACGACCGATTGTCCCCCGCCCCGCCCCCGGCCCGTTTTCGGCACAGCCGCGCACGTGCGGTAAAGTGCTCTTCGCGTGATGACGCGGGTCACCGCGAGTCGACGCATCGGGACGTGGCGCAGCTTGGTAGCGCACTTGACTGGGGGTCAAGGGGTCGCAGGTTCAAATCCTGTCGTCCCGACTTGAGAGAGTCGCCGATCAGGGCCGGTTTCGGAGGTATCCGAAACCGGCCCCTGATCATTCTTGGGGACCGTTGGGGACCGGCGCCGTGCCGTGCCGGGTGGTCCGGCTCAGCCTGGGGTCGTCTCCGTCCGGCGGCAGACGACGGTTTCGGCAGGTCTCCGGCCGCGCCCGGCGTTCGACGGCCGGACGCTGTCAGAAAGCGAGCTTCAGCAGCAGTTCGCTCAGCTCTGTCGGCATGGTGATCATGCAGTCGTGTCCGGTCGGCAGTTCCCACACCCGTGCCGGAGAGCCATCGGGCTGTGTCGCGGGTACGGGCCGCCGCGTGATCCCTTCCGGCTCCACGCCGACACAGTGGATATGCGTACGGGGAATCAGATCCACGGCCGGGTTGTCCAGCCGGACCGGTTGCACAAGGCAGCGCACCGGCTGGTCGGAGAGCATCGTGCGCAGCCACGCGACGTCGGCCGGCTCTGTGACCCCGAACAGACCGAAGGGCGCGGGCCTCTCGGGAAGCGGTGGAACACGCCAGGCGCTGCCGGACCTCGCGGCCTGGTCGATCAGGTTCCGGGTCATGGGCTGGACGTCGACGGCGGTCTCACCGTGCTCCGGGACCATCGCGTCCAGGTAGACCAGGTGTGCGATCCGTTCCGGGATCTCGTTGGCCACAGACGAGACGACCAGCCCCGCGTAGCTGTGGCCCACGAGTACCACCTCGGTCAGGTCTTCCTCATGGATCAGCCGGATGACGTCCTCGACGTGTGTGTCGAGCCCCACCTCGGGACCGAGCAGGTGCGCCTTGTCGCCGTAGCCGGTCAGCGACGGCGTGAACACGCGGTGCCCGGCCGACTCCAGCAGCGGGACCACCCGCTCCCAGCACCGGCCACTGTGCCAAGCGCCGTGTACCAGCAGGAATGTTGACATCGTTGAAACGGCCTTCCTGTTCGAGGGAGCGGAGGCGCGGAGACATCACGGTTCCGGCTCGTGCCTCGGTACTCTTTGGGAACCGAGGCCATCGTGATGCACCTGCCGCACCACGGGCAATAAGGCACATTTCGGTGCCCCAGTTCCACGGAGGTAACCATGGACGCAGCCGTTGGCGAGCCGCGGCCGGCACGGCAGGAAGACCCGTGCCGGACCCGCGAAGTGCTCGACATCGTCGGTGACAAATGGTCACTGCTGGTCGTACGCAACCTGAGCCAGGGACCGCGCCGCTTCACCGAACTCAAGCGAGCCATCGACGGAATCAGCCAGCGCATGCTCACCGTCACCCTGCGCAGCCTGGAACGTGACGGAATCCTCACGCGGACCGTCCGCAACGTCATGCCGCCGCACGTCAGCTACGAACTCACTCCGATGGGCAGAACCCTTCGCCAAGCCACCGCGCCCCTACTGGAGTGGAGCACCACGCACCTTGCGCACATCGACGCCGCCCGCGCCGCGTATGACGCCCGCCTGGGCGAGTAGGGCTCCAACCGAGCCCGCACATCCTGCCGTCCCGACGTGAGACCGGCCCTGACCCTGTTTCCTCAGTTCGCCGCCGTCCCCACCCGGCTCGTCAGATGCGCGGGGGCCTCGACGTCGTTCGGCAGGAGGGGGTCCGGTCGCAGTTCGCCCCAGGTGGAGTGCAGGGGGAGGACGCCCGCCCACAGGCCGAGTTCGGCGTCGGGACCGGTGCCGTCGTCCGGGGCTCCCTCGCGGATCTTGACGGAGGCCTCGTCCAGGGAGAGGGCCAGCAGTGCCGTCGCGGCGAGTTCCTTGCGGCTGGGGCGCCGGGCGTAGTACCACTGGCCGGGGGCGGCGTGCTCGGTCAGGCAGCGCAGGCCGGCCAGCTTTTCGTCGGGGTCGGTGACCAGGCGGGGCGTGCCGAAGATCATGGCGCTGCGGTAGTTGACCCCGTGCTCGAAGACGGAGCGGGCCAGCACGAGTCCGTCGATGTGGGTGACGGTGACGCAGACGGTGGCGGCGGGGGAGGCGAGCATGCTGCGGCCGGCCACCGAGCCGTGGAGGTACAGGGTGGTGCCGTCCGTCCCGTAGACGGTCGGCACCACCATCAGGGTCCCCTCGACGTCGACGCCCAGGTGGCAGACGAAGCCCGCGGCCAGGATGGCGTCGAGCCGGTCCCGGTCCAGGCTTCCCTGCTCCCGCAGACGGCGGTGCCGGGTGCGCTCGGTCACCGGCAACTGCCGTTCGGGGGTACCGGAGTTCATGGGCGCTTCCCTTCCGGGGCATGGCGAGATGATGACGACGGGGAAGAGTACTGATTCCGCCGAAGAAACGCCATGGATCTTCGTAAATCGTCGGAAGAGAGGGCTGAGGCGACGAGATCCCTTGTGCTGGCCGGGTCAGTGGAGGCCGAAGTCCGGGGCCGGACGGTCCGGTCCGAACAGCCGGGCGGGCACCGCGTCGGCCAGCACCCGGTACCCGGCGGGGTTCAGGTGCAGATGGTCGCCGACGTCCAACGACGGCAGCAGCCTGCGGGGTTGGCCGGGGTCGCGGACCGCCCGGTCGAAGTCGAGGACGGCGTCGAAGCGGCCGCTGGTGCGGATCCAGCGGTTGACCGCCTGCCGGGCCGCCTCGCGGTAGCCGTTCGGGTCGTCGTAGCCCGTGTTCCCCCCGAAGGGCGTCAGCGTGGCGCCGTACACGGGGATGCCCTGCGCGTGCGCCCGGACCACGATCTGGTCGTAGGCCGCGAGCAGATCCTCGGTGGTCTGCCGCTGTGCGGCCTCGGTGGGCGCGGCGGTGCCGATGTCGTTGACGCCCTCGAACAGGATCAGCCATCGGACCCCGCTCTGCGCCAGCACATCGCGGTCGAAGCGGGCCAGCACATTGGGTCCGAGGCCGTCGTTGAGCACCCGGTTGCCGCCCGCCGCCTGGTTGAGGACCGCGACCCCGGCGGTGCGGGGCGAGGACCGCAGCCGGGCGAGCAGCTGGTCCGTCCACCGGTCGTTGCCGTCGGTGGTGGAACCCCGGCCGTCGGTCAGCGAGTCGCCCAGCACGACGGCCGCCGCGGTGGTGCTCTTCGACCAGACCTCCACCCCGCTCAGGAAGTACCAGTGGGCGGTGGTGGCGGCCCCGCCGAGGTCCTCGTCGTCCACGTGGTCCCCGTTCACCAGGTAGGAGGTGGTCCGGGAACCGGGGTGCGAGGTGATGTCGTCCGACGCCTGGCCGTCGGCCAGATAGAGCGTCACCGTGAGGTTGGAGCCCGCCCGCAGGTCGAAGTCCAGCGGGTCGGAGACGGCCTCCGCGCCGACCGGGACCACCGTCGAGGAGCGGCCGTCGAAGGTCACCTTCCGGGTGGTGCCCGCCTGGACGGCACCGGACCCGGCACGACCGCCGTCCGGGAGCGCCACCGACACGGCGGTGATGGGCAGCGCCGCGCCGCCGAACGCGTTGGAGAAGCGCAGCCGCAGATGCGTACCGCCGACCGAGACGTGCACGGTCTGGCGCACCGTGCTGTCGGCGAGGACCCGGCCCGGCTGGGTGAACGGCGCCGGGGGCATGTTGCCCGGCTCGGTCAGCTGGGGCATCGAGGTCCAGGTGTTCACCCAGTGTCCGGCCGCGGCGACCTGGGCCGTGCTCGTCGCGCGTGCACCGCCGGCCGCAGAGGACGTGGCGACACCGGTGACCGTGAGCACGGCCGCGGCGGCCAGGCTCACCAGGAGTGCGGATGTTCGGGCCATGACCTGTGTTCCCTCCTTCAGCGCAGCCGGAGACTCTCGGGCGGGCCGAGGTAGCTGGGCCTGAGTCCGCCGGTGTCCACGACGAGGTTCTGCAGGACCACGGTGGGGTCGACCATCCAGAACTTCAGTACGTGGAGCCCGGGCCGGGTGATCCGGTGGGTGGTGGTGGTGACGTTGACGTTGTCCGAGGTGTTCCGCTGCCACTGCATGTTCATCGTGCCGTCGTCCGAGCCGGTGACCTTGGTGATGTTCACCGGCTGCGGCCGGTCGTCGTCGAAGGAGACGGCGTAGGTGAGGCCGTCGCTCGCCAGGATGTTGTTCCGGGGCGACAGGTACGCGGACACCGTGACCGGTCCGGTCGTGAAGAGCGTGACGGGGTACTCCAGCCGGGGGCCGTCGCCGCCCGGGGTCTGCCGGGGCGCGGTGACCGGGAAGGGCTCCATGCCCGAGCCGGTCCTGCCGATGCCGGGGATGCGCCGCCAGGAGACGACGCCCCCGCCGTGGGCGCTGCCGTAGTGATCGGCCTCGATGGAGACGAAGCCGCCCGCCTCGACGAAGCCGGTCAGGCTGTGCCGGGGCACGTCCGGGTTGTCCACCGGGACCCGCACCGTCACCCGCTCGCCGCCGGGGCCGGTGACCGTGACGGGCACATCGCGCCTGCCCTTGGGCGCGCGGGCCCAGTCGGCCCGGACGGTGACCCGCACCTGGCTGTCGACCCGCCCCCGCGTGGCGTCGACGGTCAGCCACGGGACGCCGGTCCTGATCCGGTAGTCGAAGGGCGTCGTCCCCCGGTTGAAGATCTCGATGTACGGGGCCGGTCCGGTGGCGTACGGGCTGAGCGCGGGCAGCACGCAGTCGGCCGTGGAGCCGGGCCACGCCTGGTCGGAGCCGTCGACGGCGACGCCCATCCGGGACCCCGCGGCCGGGGTGATCCGCTTGACGGCGGGGAAGATCACGTCGGGGATGGCCGCGTTGTCGATCTGCGGCTGCTGCCAGGGGGCGTCCGGGCCGTACCGGGCGACATCGCCGTAGTCGATGTGCGGCTGGGTCTGGAAACCCTTCCACTTCCCGTCGGCCACCGTGTTGTTGAAGCGGTCGGCGAGCGCCTTGTCGGTGCGGAAGTACGACTCCGCGGCCGACGCGAGCGAGTTGGCGGCGGTCCGGCCCTGGGCGGCGTAGAGCAGGTTGGTGAACTGGGCCTGGCGCAGGGCGTAGAGGTTGGCGGTCGCCTTCACCGGATACAGCACCAGCTCGTAGAAGCCGTCCCGCCGGTCCGCCGGCAGGGCGGACTCGATGCGCTCGGCCGCGGCGGACAGCTCCCGCCACTCCTGCGTGACCCGTTCCATCTCCTGGTAGTTGGTGATGCTGAACGGCGTCGCCTGGTCGTCGTAGACGACGGCGGAGGGGTCGGTGGCCAGGTCCTTGTCCGGGTCCACGGTGATCCTGCGGTTGAGCAACTCCGGTTTGCGGCGGGCCTGGAGATGCCCGTACGTGCCCAGCACGGCGGCGATGGCACCGGCGTGCTCGGGCCCGAAGTTCTGCCGGGCGTAGTGCTCCAGCCACTCGGTGACGTTCTCCACCGGCCATCGCGCGGGGTCCCAGGCGTAGTCCAGGAAGAACTGGGTGGGCAGCTCGTTGCTCTTGAGATCGCCGGAGTTGACGATCCACAGCTGCCGGATGCCGTAGGTGTAGGCCTGGTTCAGCTGGTCCCAGACATTGGCCAGGTTGGCGGTGTCGACCCACTTGTAGTTGCGGCCGGCGCCGACGTAGTCGAAGTGGTGGTAGAGGCCGTAACCCCCCTCGCGCGGCGGCAGCGACGGGCTCGGCACCAGGCGCAGGTTGCCCCAGTTGTCGTCGGTGAAGACCACCGTCACGTCGTCGGGTGCCCGCAGCCCCTGTTCCCAGTAGCGCTGGACCTCCTTGTAGAACGTCCACACCTGCGGGGTCTCGGACAGCGGCTTGCCGGTGACGTCGGCGATGATCTGCCGCTGGGTGGAGACGATGCCGCGCATCAGCTCGATGCCGTCGCCGTCGGGCAGCGCGGTGTCGCCGTTGCCTCGCATGCCGAGGGTCACCACGCCCTCGAAGCCCTCGCGCACCTTGCGGCGGATGCCCTCCGTCCAGTACGCCTTCAGCGCCTCGGAGTTGTGGCGGAAGCTCCACTCGCCGGTGCCGCCGTAGGGGTCGCTGCCCGGGGTGACGACATTGCCCTGGGCGTCGCGCACGGCGGGTACGGCGTGCCGGTTCCACTCCTCGATGCCGCGCATCATGGGGGCCTCGTGGGAGGTGCCCATGACGATGCCGTACGCCGTCGCGGTGGCGTGGTTCTCCGGGTCGTCCTCGGCGAAGGCGCGCCCCCACACCGCGGGCCAGAGGTAGTTGGCCTTCAGCCGCAGCATCAGCTCGAAGACCTTGGCGTAGAAGAGGTGGTTGAAGCCGTCGGGGTGGCTGGGGGCCAGGCCGGGGCCGAAGCGGGCCGGGGCCCAGGTGCCGAGCGCGGGGTTCTCGTCGTTGATGAAGAAGCCGCGGTACTTCACCGCGGGCGTGCCCTGGGTGTGCCGGCCGGGCCGGACGTGCAGCAGGTCCTGGTGGCTCGGGGTCGCGTCGGCCCACCAGTACCAGGGGGAGACGCCGATGCCCCGGCTGACGTCGTAGATGCCGTAGATGGTGCCGCGCTGGTCGCTGCCGGCGATCACGAAGGCGCGGTCGACACCGGGCATCGGGTCTTCCACGACCTGCTCCAGGGAGGTCTCCCACTTGCCCGCTGTCCCGGTCACGTCCAGCTTGCCCGCGGCCACCAGGGCGTCGATCAGGGGGCTCTTGCCGATGGTGCCGATGAGGACGACCTCGCGCCGACCCGCCGGGAGGGTGTGGGACAGACCCGGCTCGACGCCCGTGACCCGCTTGAGGTCGTCCTTGAGGTCACCGGCCGCGCGCACGACGCCCGGGTGGTCGGCGGCGCTGACCACGAGGGGGGTGGCCGCACCGCGTTCGACGAGCGGGAAGGTGCCGGGCCCGCGCGAGGTGGTGATGTACGCGCCGGGGTCGGTGGGCCGCACCGTGCTCGCGGTCGTGCCCGCCCAGGCGGCGCCGGCCGTGCCCAGCAGGGAGGCGGCGGGGGTCGCCAGGGCGGTGAGACCGGCTCCCAGGGCCAGCGCCGTTCGCCGGCTCATGCCGGTGCCGGGTCGTGTCGGGTGGGGCCCGCGCCGCGCAGAATCCATGCCGCCCTCCGTGGGGCCCGCGAGCCCCTTCGCCGATAGTGTTTCCGGAAACTTTCCGGAAGTTGTCGCGAAACGTTAGGGACGGGCCGACCGGCCGTCAATACTCGCGGCACCAACTGCCACGTCAGACCGACGGGTTGGCGGCGGTGACGGCCCGGCCCGGCACGCCCGCGGGCCGGGAGGGGCGATTGCCTATGCTGAGGGGCGCAGGCGAGGAGGCTTGGATGGCAGCACAGGACGCGGGGCGCGTCACGATCGCGGACATCGCCCGGGAGGCGGGCGTGTCCCTGCCGACGGTCTCCCGGGTGCTCAACGGGCGCGCCGACGTGTCGCCTTCGACCCGCCGCCGGGTCGAGGAACTGCTGGCCCGGCACGGCTACCGGCGGCGCGCCGCGCCGGCCGCCGGCCGTGCCGAACTGATCGACCTGGTCTTCAACGACCTCGACAGCCCCTGGGCCGTGGAGATCCTGCGCGGCGTGGAGGACGTGGCGCACGCCTCGGGGCTGGGCACCGTGGTCTCCGCGGTGCACCACCGCAGCACGTCCGCCCGGCAGTGGCTGGTCAACCTACGGGCGCGGGCCTCGGACGGCGTCATCCTGGTGACCTCGGACCTGGCCCCCGAACTCCATGCCGAGCTGCGCCGCCTGGGCGTGCCCACCGTCATCGTCGACCCGGCCGGTGTGCCCACCTACGGCCATCCGACGATCGGCGCCATGAACTGGGCCGGCGGGCGCAGCGCCGTCGAGCACCTGCTCGCCCTCGGGCACCGCCGCATAGGTGTCATCACCGGGCCCCCGACGCTGCTGTGCAGCCGGGCCCGCCTGGACGGGTACCGGGCCGCGCTGGAGTCCTCCGGCGTGCGGATCGACGACCGGCTCGTCCGGCAGGGGGACTTCTCCCACGAGGCCGGCTTCGCCTCCGGCACGGAGCTGATCGGCCTCGCCGACCCGCCGACCGCGATCTTCGCGTCCAGCGACCAGATGGCGCTCGGCGTCTACGAGGCGGCCCGGCAGCAGGGGCTGCGCATCCCGGACGACCTCAGTGTGGTCGGCTTCGACGACCTGCCGCAGGTCCAGTGGTCCCCGCCGCCGCTCACCACCGTCCGCCAGCCGCTCGACGAGATGGGGCAGGTCGCCGCGCGTACGCTGCTGCGGCTGATCCAGGGCGAGACCCTGGAGAGCCCGCACATCGAACTCGCCACCCAGCTGGTGGTCCGCAGCAGCACCGGCCCCGCGCCCCGCTGACCCCCGGCCCGGCCCGACGCCCGTCGCGTCCGCGCGAACCGTCCCCGCGTGCGCGTCACCCGGCCCCAACGGTGTGACGCGGGACACGGGAACCGCCCGGTCCGTGCGGAGAGAAATGGGTGTGAACGAGTCAGACAACGACACGCGCCGGCGCGTGCGCGAGGGGCACCGCGAGGCGTTCGCCCAGCTCTACGAGGATTTCGCCCGGGCCGTGTACAACCACGCGCTGCGCCTGACCGGCGACTGGTCGACGGCCGAAGAGGTCATGTCCGAGACCTTCCTGACCGCGTGGCGCTCGCGTGACCGGGTCCAGGAGGAGGGCGGCTCGCTGCTGCCCTGGCTGCTGGGCATCGCCACCCACAAGGCGGACAACGCGCGCCGCGGCGCCCGGCGGCGGCAGCTGTTCCTGGCGCGCCAGTCCCCGGGCACGGTGGAGGACTTCGCCGCCCGGACGGCCGGGCGGATCGACGACGCGCGCCGGCTGCACGCCGTCCAGGCCGCGTTGGGCAGGCTGCGGCGGCCGGAACGGGAGGTGCTGGTCCTGTGCGTGTGGTCGGGCCTGGACTACCAGGAGACGGCCGAGGCACTGGGCATCCCGGTCGGCACGGTGCGGTCCCGGCTGTCGCGCGCCCGCAAGAAGCTCGCCCGGCTCGCCGACGAGAGCGGCCGGGAACCAGGCGTTCGCCGCGGAGAGACAACCAGTGCGGCCGCGCTCGCGGCCCTGCCCGTGCGGGAGGAACTCACATGACCGACAGCACCGCTGCCCGGAACCGGCCCGACGACCGCGACGAGATCGCCCGTCTGCTGCCGGCCCCGGACGACCGGGACCTCACGCGCGAGCAGCACCTACGGCACAAGGAACTGCTCATGCAGCACATCGACCACGACCGCGCCGCGTCCACCGCGGCCGCGGAGCCCGCCCGGCGCACCCCGCGGCGCAGGCCCGTACTCATCGCGTCGGCGGCCGCGCTGGCCCTGGCCGGCGCGCTGACCGCGGGCATCGCCATGACCGGCACCGACGGGCGGACCCACGGCGGCACCACGACGGCGGCCACGGACACGCGGCCCGCCGCGGCCCTGCTGCACCGGATCTCCGCCGCCGCGGCACGGCACGACACGCTCACCGTGCGCGACGACCAGTTCGTGTACACCCGGGAGAAGATCCGCGGGGCCGACCTGACCAGCGGCAAGGCCGTCGTCGGCCCGCTGGAGGACGAGGAGACGTGGCTGGCGCAGGAGCCCGGGCCGCTGCACAGGCTCGGGCTGTCCCGGGTCGACGGAGAGACCCTGCCCCTCAACGCCGAGCTGGGCGACACCGAAGGCACCCCGGCGGGCTTCGGCCGCCCCACCTACCGCTGGCTCGGCTCGCTGCCCACCGACCCCGGACGGCTGCTCGACTACCTGTACGCCAAGACGCCCGAGGCCGAGCGACGCCAGCGCGACCAGGCGGTGTTCGAGCAGATCGGCAGCCTGCTCGGCGGGATGATGCCGCCCCGCACGGCCGCCGCCCTCTACCGGGCCGCCGCCGAGATCCCCGGCGTCCGCCGAACCTTGGAGGCACGCGACGTGATCGGCAGGCAGGGCCTCGGTATCGTCCGCGACGACACGCGCTACGGCGTACGCACCGAGTGGGTCTTCGACCCGAAGGACTACTCCTTCCTCGGCGCCCGCACCTTCCTGATCAGGGACACGTCCTACGGGGAGGCAGGCACCCTGCTGTCCGGCACGGCCGAACTGGCCCACGCCGTCGTGGACAAGGCGGGACTCAGGCCCGCCGACGCGGACGGTACGCGGACCGCCTGACGACCGGCCGCCGACGGTCCCCCGCCCCGGCCGGGGCGGGGGAGCGCACGGAGAGCGGATCTCCGGGCCCGGCGGTCACCCCCTGTTCGAGCCGAGCGTCAGCCCGCTGACGAACTGCCGCTGGAGCGCGAAGTACACGGCCAGGGTGGGGATCGCGGTCAGCAGGGAGCCGGCGGCGACCAGGTTCGGGTCGGTGAAGTACTGGCCGGAGAGGTTGTTCAGGGCCGAGGTGACCGGCATGTTCGCACCCGTCGAGATCAGTACGAGGGCCCAGAAGAAGTCGTTGTAGATCCAGATGGACAGCAGGGTCGCGAGCGCCGCCATCGCGGGTTTGCACAGCGGCAGCGTGATCTGCCAGTACAGCCGCCACACGGAGGCCCCGTCGACCAGCGCGGCCTCGGTCAGCTCGTGCGGCAGCGAGCGCATGTAGTTGCTCAGCACGAAGGCGCAGAACCCGGACTGGAACGCCACGTGGATCAGCACGAGGCCGAGCGCCGAGTCGTACAGCTTGCCGCTCGCCGTGATGCCCGGCAGGTCCGTCAGCAGGTACAGCCGGTACAGCGGGGTGATGATCACCTGCTGCGGCAGGAGGTTGCCGGCCGTGAAGACCAGCAGCAGGGCGAGGTTGAGCCGGAAGTCGAAGCGGCTGACGTAGAAGGCCACGCAGGAGGACAGGAACAGTGTGAGCAGCACGGCCGGTACGGCGATCACCAGGGTGTTGCCGAAGTAGTGCGGCATGTCCGCCTGGCGGAAGGCGTTGGTGAAGTTCTCGAAGGTCAGCCGGTCCGGCCAGGACACATAGCCCTTGGCGCTGGTCTCGGCGTAGGGCCGCAGCGCCGAGAAGACGGCCCACAGCAGCGGTGCCAGCCACGCCAGCGCCGTGCCGGCGAGGAAGACGTGCAGCACCACCCGGGCCGGGCGGACGGGGGCGCGGCGCCCCTGCGGGAGGGTGGAGGCGCTCATGACCGGCGCTCCTTGCGGAAGGTGGCGATGAGATACGGGATGATCACGGCGAGGGAGACGACCAGCAGGACGACGGCGATCGCGGAGCCGTACCCGATGCGGCTGGACTCGCCGATGATGTTGTCGGTCACCAGGATCGACAGCAACTCGGTGCCCTGCGCGCCCTTGTTGAAGACGAAGACCAGGTCGAAGGCGCGCAGCGACTCGATGATGGTGACGACGAGGACGACCGTGTTGGTCGGCCGCAGGGTGGGGAAGACGACGTTCCTGAACGCCTGCCACTCGTTCGCGCCGTCCAGCGCGGCGGCCTCGCGCAGCGACGGGTCGACGCTCTTCAGCCCGGCCAGGTACAGGATCATCATGTAGCCGGTGTGCCGCCAGGACGCGGCGATCAGGACGGCCCACAGATTCAGGTGCGGGTCGCCGATCCAGTCGATGTAGTGGCCGGGCTTGTTCGCCCCGATGATGCTGTTGATCAGCCCGGTGTCGGGGTTGTAGACCAGCTGCCAGACGAAGCCGATGCACGCCATGGAGATGACGACCGGCAGGAAGAACGCGGTCTGGTAGACACGGCTGAACCGGATCCGCTTGTCCAGCTGGACGGCGAGGAACAGGCCGAGCGGTGTGGGGATCAGGATGAGGACGGCGAACCAGACGACGTTGTGCTCGACGGCCGGCCAGAACTGCGGGTTGTCCGCGAAGAGTTGGCGGAAGTTGTCCAGGCCCACCCAGCTGATCGAGCCGAACCCGATGCCGTCCCAGGTGGTGAAGGCAAGGGCGATGGAGGCGAGCGCGGTGACCCAGACGAGGGCCACGTGCAGCACGGTGGGCACGCCCGCCATCAGGGCCAGGACGAGCCGGTCCCGGCGGGTCAGCAACTGCCGCTTTCCCGTCGTGCGGCTCGCGCGCGGGGTGCCGGGAGGCGGCGCGGTGGCCGCCTGCGGCGGCTTCCTCGTCATGGGGGCGCTCACGAGGACGCGAAGATCGTCTTCTTCTGGCGCTCGATGGACGCCAGCAGGCCGTCCACGCCCTTGGGATTCTGCAGGAACTTCTGCAGTCCTGGCTGCATCACCGTGGAGGTGAAGTCGGGCCGGGAGTCGCGGTCCATGAACTGGGTGAGGTTCTTGGCGCCGCTGATCATCGCGAACGCCTTCTTCTGCAACGGCGAGTAGGCGGACGTGTCGGCCTTGCCGGAGGCGGCCACCACGCTGGAGTCGGTCCTGAGGTACAGCTCTTCGGCGCCCGGGGTGCCGAGGTACTCCAGCAGTTTCACCACGCCCGCGTGGTTCTTCGGGGACCTGCTCACCATGAAGCCGTCGGTGGGCGCCTCCACCGTCTCCAGGCCGTGGGCGGGGTCGATCTGCGGGAACGGGAAGAAGTCCAGGTCGTCCAGGGCGGTCTTGTCGGTGAACTGCTGGGCCACGAAGGAGCCGAGGAGGTACATGCCGGCCTTCCGGGCGGCCAGCGACTGGGCCGCGTCCTGCCAGGTACGGCCCATGAAGCCGTCCTGGTGGTAGGGGAGCAGCTCGGCCCAGTGGTCGAAGACGGCCCTGACCCTCGGGTCGGTCCAGGACGCCTTGCCCGCCATCAACCGCACGTGGAAGTCGTAGCCGTTGAGCCGGAAGTCGATCTGGTCGAAGGTGCCCATCGCGGGCCAGGCGTCCTTGTCCCCGAAGGCGATCGGGACGAGGCCGTCCTTCTTCATCCGCTTGCACAGGGCGACGAACTCGTCCCAGGTGCCGGGGATCTCGTACCCGTACCGGCTGAAGACGCTTCTTCGGTAGAAGACCGCCCATGGATAGGTGGTCATCGGCACGAAGTAGTACGTGCCGTCCTCGCCCTTGCTCAGCTTCTTCATGGCGTCGGGGAAGCCGTCCCCGATGCGCGCCCACACGTCGTCGATCGGCGCGGCCAGTTTCTTCGCGGCGAAGAACTGCATGCGGTACCCGGCGAACCAGTTGAACACGTCGTCCGGGGTGCCCTGGAGGTAGGAGTTGATCTGCTCCTGGAAGGTGTTGTGGTCCTTGGTGTTCACCCGGACGGTGATCCCGGACTGCTTCCGGAAGGCCGCGTAGACGTTCTCGAAGGCCTTCTTCGGGACGGCGTCGGAGGCGTTGGAGCCGACGGTGACGGTCTTCGGGTCGGCGGCGGAACCGCTGCCGCCGCAGGCGACGAGCAGCGGGGTGCCGGCCCCGGCGAGCAGCGCGGCGGAGCCCGCACCGCGCAGCACGGAGCGACGGCTGGGAGACGGGACGGACGGACCGGGGTGGGACGGACGCATGGCGACTCCCGAGGGATACAGGGTTCGGCCACGGGGGTGAGTCGATCGCCGCGGACTTGTCGAAACCGCTCATAAACCAACTCGACCGAACAGTGTGGCCGTCATCACAGCCGCGGGGGTGTGGGGGCGTCAAGAGGTGGGTGCACAACGGGAGTTGTCTTGCCCGAAACGTGACCGCCGCCGTTCGTCACGCGCGGCTTCGCGGTGCGACTTGTCCTTACATCCGGACTTACTGGTGAACCTATGTCTGGACAAACTCTTGACAGGGGGTCCGGCAAGGACTTGGATCGCCTCCCGACGCAACAGCGCCCTTTCCCGTCGCACGCACAGCGAGGTGCAAGCAACGATGGACCGCTCTTCCCGTCCGGGCCCCCGCAGGCTGGTTCCGCTGGTGGCCGTGGCCGCCGCGGCGGCGCTGGCCCTCACCGGCTGCTCCAGCGGCCACGGTGGCAAGAAGGCCGAACAGGCCGCCGCGAACGCCTCCGCGGGCAAGGCGGACACCCCCCGGATGACCGTCGCCCTCATCACGCACCAGGCGCCCGGCGACACCTTCTGGGACACCGTGCGCAAGGGCGCCGAGGCCGCGGCGGCCAAGGACAACATCAAGCTCGTCTACTCGGCCGACCCGAACGCGGGCAACCAGGCGAACCTGGTCCAGAACGCGGTCGACCAGAAGGTCGACGGCATCGCCGTCACCCTGGCCAAGCCCGACGCGATGAAGAGCGTGCTCGGCAGGGCGGAGCGCGCCGGCATACCGGTGGTGGGCCTCAACTCCGGGCTCGCGGACTGGCGGAAGCTCGGGCTGACGGAGTTCTTCGGGCAGGACGAGAGCGTGGCCGGCGAGGCCTTCGGCGACAAGCTGAACACCACGGGTGCGAAGAAGGTCGTCTGCGTGATCCACGAGCAGGGCAACGTGGGCCTCACCCAGCGCTGCGACGGGGTGAAGAAGACCTTCAAGGGCACCACCGAGACGCTGTACGTCAACGGCACCGACATGCCCTCCGTGCGGGCCACCATCACGGCGAAACTGAAGCAGGACACCGCCATCGACACCGTCGTCACCCTCGGCGCCCCGTTCGCCGCGACCGCGGCGCAGTCGGTCGGCGACGCCGGCGGCAAGGCGAAGGTCGCGACGTTCGACCTCAACAAAGACCTGGTCAAGGCCGTGCAGAACGGCAGCGTCGAGTTCGCCGTCGACCAGCAGCCCTATCTCCAGGGCTATCTGGCGGTCGACTCGCTCTGGCTCTACAAGTACAACGGCAACTACAGCGGCGGCGGGGTCCAGCCGGTGCTCACCGGCCCGGCGTTCGTCGACAGGTCCAACGTCGACAAGGTCGCCGGGTTCGCCGCGAAGGGGACCCGGTGACGGGCCCGGGGACCGTCGGCGCACCGCCGGCACCCGGCCCCCGGGCGGCGGACGGACGCACCGCACGCCGCCCGCCGGCGCTGCGGCTGCTGGCCCGGCCCGAGGTGGGCGTCTTTCTCGGCGCCGCCGCCGTCCTGGTCTTCTTCCTGATCGCCGCGCCGTCGCTCCGCCAGGGCGGCTCGATGGCCACGGTCCTCTACCAGTCCTCCACCATCGGCATCATGGCCCTGCCGGTCGCCCTGCTGATGATCGGCGGCGAGTTCGACCTGTCGTCCGGCGTCGCCGTGATCACCTCGGCGCTCACCACGAGCATGCTCTGCTACCAGCTGACCCTGAACGTGTGGACCGGAGTGATCGCCGCCCTGGTCCTCTCGCTCGCCGTCGGCGCCTTCAACGGCTGGATGGTGGTCAGGACCGGGCTGCCCAGCTTCCTGGTCACCCTCGGCACCTTCCTGATCCTCCAGGGCGTGAACCTCGCCGTCACCAAGCTGGTCACCGGCAACGTCGCCACCGACGACATCAGCGACATGGACGGCTTCGGCCAGGCGAAGAAGATCTTCGCGTCCTCCTTCGACGTCGGCGGCGTCCAGGTGAAGATCACCGTGGTGTGGTGGCTGGTCTACGCCGCGCTCGCCACCTGGGTGCTGCTGCGCACCAAGTACGGCAACTGGGTCTTCGCCGTCGGCGGCGACCAGGACAGCGCCCGCGCGGTCGGCGTCCCGGTGCGGTTCACCAAGATCACCCTGTTCATGCTGGTCGGCTTCGGCGCCTGGTTCACCGGCATGCACAACCTGTTCTCCTTCAACACCGTGCAGTCCGGCGAGGGCGTCGGCAACGAGCTGATCTACATCGCCGCCGCCGTCATCGGCGGCTGCCTGCTCACCGGCGGCTACGGCTCCGCGATCGGCCCGCTCTTCGGCGCCTTCATGTTCGGCATGGTCAACCAGGGCATCGTCTACGCCGGCTGGAACCCCGACTGGTTCAAGGCCTTCCTCGGCGTGATGCTGCTCGGCGCCGTCCTGATCAATCTGTGGGTCCGGCGCACGGCGACGCGGAGGTAACCGATGAACGACAACGCGGCCGGCACCCACGGCACCGTCCTGCCCGACGCCCCCGCCGGGGACGCGCCCCTGGTCGAACTGCGCGGGGCGGGGAAGTCGTACGGCAACGTCCGCGCCCTGCACGGCGTCGACCTCACCGTACGGGCCGGCCGGGTCAACTGCGTGCTCGGCGACAACGGCGCCGGCAAGTCCACCCTCATCAAGATCATCTCCGGGCTGCACCGGCACACCGAGGGCGACTTCCTGGTCGACGGCCGCCCGGTGCGCTTCGGCACCCCGCGCGAGGCCCTGGACCGGGGCATCGCGGCGGTCTACCAGGACCTGGCGACCGTGCCCCTGATGCCGGTGTGGCGCAACTTCTTCCTCGGCTCCGAAATGACCAGGGGCCCCTGGCCGCTGCGCCGGCTGGACATCGCCCGCATGAAGGAGACCGCCGACCGGGAACTGCGCCGCATGGGCATCGTCCTGGACGACCTGGAACAGCCCATCGGCACCCTCTCCGGCGGCCAGCGCCAGTGCGTGGCCATCGCCCGCGCCGTCCATTTCGGCGCCCGGGTCCTCATCCTGGACGAGCCGACCGCCGCCCTCGGCGTCAAGCAGTCCGGCGTGGTGCTGAAGTACATCGCCGCCGCCCGCGAGCGCGGCCTCGGCGTCGTCCTCATCACCCACAACCCCCACCACGCCTACCTGGTCGGCGACCACTTCAGCGTGCTGCGCCTCGGCACCCTGGAACTGTCCGCCGACCGCGGCGAGATCACCCTCGAAGAGCTGACCGACCACATGGCCGGCGGGGCCGAACTGACCGCTCTCAAGCACGAGTTGGCACAGGTGCGCGACGTGGGGACCGACAGGCTCCCCGAAGGGCCGGACCTCGCCGACACCTCCCCCGAAGGGAACCCCTGACCATGCCCCACGTCCTCGACCGCATCCGGGTCGGCTCCGCCCCCGACTCCTGGGGCGTCTGGTTCCCGGACGACCCCCGGCAGGTGCCCTGGGACCGCTTCCTGGACGAGGTCGCCGCAGCCGGGTACGAGTGGATCGAACTCGGCCCCTACGGCTATCTGCCCACCGACCCCGCCCGGCTCGCCGAGGAGGTGGACCGCCGGGGCCTGAAGGTCTCCGCGGGCACGGTCTTCACCGGACTGCACCGCGGCCCCGGCGTCTGGACCGACACCTGGGCGCACGTCGGCCGGGTCGCCGCCCTCACCCGGGCGATGGGCGCCCGGCACCTGGTGGTGATCCCGTCCTTCTGGCGGGACGACAAGACCGCCGAGATCCTGGAGCCGCCCGAGCTGACCGCCGAGCAGTGGGATCACCTCGCCCGGGGCATGGAGCGCCTGGGCCGCGAGGTGAAGGAGACGTACGGCCTCGACATCGTGGTCCACCCGCACGCCGACACGCACATCGACACCGAGGCCCACGTCGCGCGCTTCCTCGACACCACCGACCCGGCGCTGGTCGGCCTCTGCCTGGACACCGGGCACTACGCCTACTGCGGCGGCGACAGCGTCCGGCTGATCGAGACCTACGGCGAGCGCCTCGGCTATCTGCACCTCAAGCAGGTCGACCCCGCGGTCCTCGCCGACGTCGTCGCCCGGGGGCTGCCCTTCGGGCCCGCCGTCCAGCGCGGCGTCATGTGCGAACCGCCGCACGGCGTACCGGACCTGGGCCCCGTCCTGGAGGCGGCCCAGAAGCTGGGCGTGGACCTGTTCGCCATCGTGGAGCAGGACATGTACCCCTGCGAACCGGACCGGCCCCTGCCGATCGCGGAACGGACCCGGCGTTTCCTGCGGTCGTGCGGGGCATGAACGTCACATCCCAACGCCTCGCGGAGGCGGGTGACTTCCTCGACCGCGTCACCCGGTGGGCCGCACGCCGCGAGGACATCGCCGGCCTGCTCCTGGTCGGCTCCTACGCCCGCGGTGCCGCGCACCCCGACTCGGACGTCGACCTCGTCCTGCTGACGACGGACCCCGCGCACTACTTCACCGACGCCTGGGCCGGCGAACTCGCCCTCGGCGACGCCGTGCGCACCCGGGCCTGGGGCCCGGTCACCGAACGCCGCTACGCCCTGCCCTCCGGCCTGGAGATCGAGTTCGGCATCGGCACCCCCGACTGGGCCCGGACCGACCCCGTCGACCCCGGCACCCGCCGCGTCGTCACCGACGGCGCCCGCGTGCTGCACGACCCCGGAGGCGTCCTCGCCGCGCTGCTCGCCAGCTGCCGTCCGTGACCCCGCACGGGGGTTCCTGCGCAACCACGACGGATTCGCCCCCGGCGCGGCCGGGAACCAAGTCGGGGCACGCGGGCGTTGGAGAAGGAAACGGGGGAGGCCCGCGCAGACGGGAGGACGAGGATGACACACCGCACGGAACCCCGGAAGACGGCACAGGACACCGCGGACGCGGCCCTGCGCCGGGACCGCTTCGGCAAGCTGCCCGAGCGGATACGCCCCGAGGACACGGTCGAGACCAGGCCGGCGACCCTGCCGGACCCGGCCCGGGACCGCTATCACGCGGACGAGTGGCTGGTGCGGTACTGCGGCTGACGGACGCCCCGGTACCGCCACCGGCCCCCGGTGCGCGGCGTCAGGCCTGCCGCACCTCCGCCAGCCGCACCGGGCGGTGCTCGCGGCGCGAGAGCGTGCAGGCCTCCGCGATCCAGCCCGCCTCCAGCGCGTCCTCGACGGTGCACGGCGACGGCCGGTCACCCGCCACGACCTCGGTGAACGCGGCGAGTTCGGCCCGGTAGGCGGCGGCGAAGCGGTCCATGAAGAAGTCGTGCGGGGGACCGGCCGGAAAGCTCGCCCCGGCTTCGGCCGAGCGCAGCGGCAACTTGTCGTCCAGACCGACCGCGAGGGCGTCGGTGAAGCCGTGCAGCTCCATCCGCACGTCGTAACCCCGGCCGTTGTGACGGGAGTTGGAGACCACCGCGATCGTGCCGTCGTCCAGGGTGAGGAGCGCGCCGGCGGTGTCGGCGTCACCGGCCTCGCCGATGTAGCCGGCCCCCCGGTTGCCGCCGACCGCGTACACCTCGGTCACCTCGCGGCCCGTGACCCACCGGATGACGTCGAAGTCGTGCACGGAACAGTCCCGGAAGATCCCGCCGGAGGCGGCGACGTACGCGGCCGGCGGCGGCGCCGGGTCCAGCGTCGTGCAGCGCACGGTGTGCAGCGGGCCCAGCTCGCCCGCCCGCACGGCCTCCCGCGCGGCGGCGAAACCCGCGTCGAAGCGGCGGTTGAAGCCGATCTGGACCGGCACCGCACCGTCGCGCACCGCGTCGCGCACCGCCATGCCCTCCGCCATGGTGCGGGCCACCGGCTTCTCGCAGAACACCGGGACACCGGCCTGGACACCCGCCCGGATCAGCGCCGGATGGGCGTCCGTCGCCGCCGCCACGACCAGTCCGTCCACCCCGGCGGCCAGCAGCGCCTCGGGCGAGTCGGCGATCTCGGCCCCGAACCGCTCGGCGGCGGCCTTGGCGGCGTCCGCCAGCGGATCGGCGACCACCAGCGAGGTGACGACGTCGAGCGCGCAGAGGGTTTCGGCGTGGAAGGCGCCGATGCGGCCGAGGCCGAGGATTCCGATACGCATGGGTTGCCACTCCTGACTGGTCGGGAAAGTTACGGTCGGGCGAACGCGCCTACGGACGCACCCACGTGCCGCTCTCGGCGGACCGCGCCATCGCGTCCAGTACGGCCGCGGCGCGCACCGCGTCGGCGAGCGTCGCGCCGTACGGCGTGCCCTCGGCGATGGAGCGCACGAACCGGCAGGCCTCGATGACCTTGAGGTCGTCGTACCCCATCGGGTTGGCCGCGCCCGGCTGGAACGCGGCGAACTCCCCGGCGCCCGGGCCGACATGGACGGTGCTCATCGGCTGGTCCTGGTAGCTCGTGCCCCGGCCGACCTTGAACTCGTTCATCCTCCTGAAGTCCCAGGACACCGCTCCCCGGGTGCCGTGCACCGCGAAGCCGTAGCCGTTCTGCTCGCCGACCGAGACCCGGCAGGCCTCCAGCACGCCCCGGGCGCCGGAGGCGAAGCGCAGCAGAGCGCCGACGTAGTCCTCGTTCTCCACCGGGCCCCGCGCCCCGCCGGCGGCGCGGGTGTGACCGGCGGTGGCGCCGGCGGGACGGGCGCGCTCCGGGACGAAGACCGCGGTGTCGGCGGTCAGCGCGGCGATCTCGCCGAGCAGGAAGCGGGCCAGGTCGACGCCGTGCGAGGCCAGGTCGCCGAGCACTCCGCGGCCGCCGCGCCGCCGCTCGTAACGCCAGGTCAGGGCGGAGTCCGGATGGGCGGCGTAATCGCTGAACAGCCGGATGCGCGCATGGGTGACGGTGCCGATCTCCCCGGCGGCGATCAGCTCACGGGCGGCCTCGACGGCGGGCGCGTTGCGGTAGTTGAAGCCGACCGCGCCCTGCACCCCGGCCCCGCTGGCCGCGTCCGCGACCGCGCGGGCGTCCTCGGCGGTCAGCCCCACCGGCTTCTCGATCCAGAGGTGCTTGCCGGCCCCGGCCATCGCCGCACCGATCTCCCGGTGCAGGAAGTTCGGCACGGTGACGCTGACCGCCCGCACCCGGGGATCGGCGGCCACCTCCCGCCAGTCGCGGGTCGCGGCGGCGAACCCGTACCGCTCGGCGGCCTCCTCGGCCCGCCCCGGCACCTCGTCGGCGACCGTGATCAGCCGGGGCCGCAGCGGGAGCCGCGGATAGTGGTGGGGGAGACGGGCGTACGCCTGGGTGTGCACCCGGCCCATCCAGCCGAACCCGACGACGGCGACACCCAGTTCATCCACCATGGCAGCCTCTCTCCGGGCCCCGGCCCGCGGCTTGGACCGGTCCATCTCCCTGCCGGGACACCTTTGTTCGGACATGGCGGGGCTGTCAACCCTTTGACAGCGGGACTCACCCCATGGAACGGTCCACCCCATGAGACCGCCGACCATCCGCGACGTGGCCGAACGTGCCGGGGTGTCGAAATCGCTGGTCTCGCTGGTGCTTCGGGACTCGGGGCCGGTGCGCCCGGAGAAGCGGGAGGCCGTGCTGCGGGCCGTGCGCGAACTGGGCTACCGGCCCAACGCGGCCGCCCGCAGCCTCAGCGAACAGCGCACCCGCACCATCGGCGTCCTCCTGGACGACCTGCGCAACCCCTGGTTCGTGGACCTGCTCGACGGCCTCAACCCGCCGCTGCACGCGGCCGGGCTGCGCATGCTGCTCGCCGACGCCCGCCTCAACCGGCGGCTGGGCCACGATCTCGCCGAACCCTTCCTGGACCTCGGCGTGGACGGCCTGGTGGTGGTCGGCACGGTCCCGGACGCGGGCGCCCTCGGCGCGCTCGCGCGCCGGATGCCGGTCGTGGTGGCGGGCGCCCGTGAACCGCAGCCGGACGGGGTGGACGTGATCGCCGGGGACGACGAGCGCGGCGCCCGCCTGGCCACCGAACACCTGCTCGACCTCGGCCACCGCAGGATCGCGCACCTCGCGGGCCGCGGTGCCGTCGGCGAGCTGCGCCGGCGCGGCTTCGAGGCGGCGATGCGGGCCCGGGGCGCCGAGCCGCTGGTCGAGCCCGGCGACCTCACGGAGGAGGGCGGCTACCGGGGGGCCGTACGGCTGCTCCGCCGCCCGCGGCGACCCACGGCACTGTTCGCCGTCAACGACATGGCCTCGGTCGGCGCCCTCTCGGCCGCCGAGGAACTGGGCCTGAAGGTCCCGCGCGACCTCTCCGTGGCCGGCTACGACAACACCAGCATCTCCCGGCTGCGGCACGTCTGGCTGACCACCGTGGACACCGCCCCGAACGAGGTCGGCCGCCGGGCCGCCCACTGCCTTCTCGACCGCTTCGACCGGCCGGGCACCCCGGGGCGGCTCCACCTGGCGACGCCGTCGCTGGAGATCCGGGGCACGACGGCCGCCGTGGCCGCCTCGGCGGGGGGCTCCCCAGAGGTCGCGGGGGCTCTCTAGAGGTTGACGGCGTACGCCTTGCGCAGCGTCTCGTGCACGGTCCACGTCGTACGGTCGCCCGCGCGCAGCACCGCCATGTCGCCCGGCCCGACCCGCAGCGTCGGCCCGTCCTCGCACTGGATCGTCGCCGAACCGCTGAGCACGACGAACAGCTCGTCGGCCTCGGTGTCGGTGACCACGCCCGGGGTGATCTGCCAGATCCCGCGTATCTGCCGGCCGTCCGCCGACTCCCAGACCACCTTCCCGGTCACCTCCGGGTTCCCGGAGACGATCTGCGCGGGGTCGAGGGGCTCGGGTTCGAGGTCGGCGTCGGGGATGTGGAGCGCGAAGCTGTGCGTCATGGGCCGACCCTAGCGGGGCCCGCACCCCCGCCGCCGTCGACAGAGTGTGCGGCATCGGACCTGGCCGCAGGACACTTCGTCGGGCCGCGCCGACTGGCGGTGCCGTGCGGCGGGGGCGACCGTGGAAGACATGGCGGACTCGACCGCGGCGGCCCGCGAGCCGGACGGACCCCATGAGCACGCGGCGAGCGGGCGGCCGCCCGGCGGGCACAGCACCCGCGAGGCCGTCCTCTTCGGCGGGGTCTACGGTGCCGTCCTCGCCAGCTCGATGGTCGCCGCCCTCAGCCGCTACGGCGGCACCACGCCCGCCAGCCGCCGCTACGACGCCCTCTGGCTGCTGGTGACCGCGCTCGCCTCCGCCATGGCCCACGGCTACGCCCACTACATCGCCGAGCGCGCCCCGCACCGCCGCGGGGACGGCCTGCGCGCCGTGCGCGGGGAGTGGCCGCTGGTCACGGCGGTAGTGCCGACCGTCTTCCTGCTCGCCGGCTCGGGCTGGGGGTGGTGGCCGGCGAAGGGCGTGGAGTACCCCGCGTTCGTCCTCAACATCCTGATCCTCTTCGGCCTCGGCCTGATCACCGCCCGCCAGGCCGCCCGCGTCTGGCCGTCCGCCGTCCTGATGGGCCTCGGCGACGCCCTCCTCGGCCTCGTCGTCGTGGTCGCCAACGCCCTCATCAAGTGATCCGGCCGCCGATGTCCGGGCAGCCGCGCGCATACGGTAGGGTTGACCTGCGTGATCACGCGGAACAGCCCGCGCGGAGCACGACGGGACGTGGCGCAGCTTGGTAGCGCACTTGACTGGGGGTCAAGGGGTCGCAGGTTCAAATCCTGTCGTCCCGACGATAATGTCGCAGATCAGAGGGGTCCTTCGGGGCCCCTCTCGATCGTTTCCGTAGGCGCCGCCTCACGATTTGCCGGCGCCTCGCGTCGGAGCTCATCCGTCTTCCACGGCCTCCCCGGATTCTCCCCGAGCGCATAAGCGCGGTCCTCGGATGCGCCTCCCAGGCAGCCGGCTTCTCCACCGCCTACACGGCGCGGTACGCCTTCAGCTGCGAAGGACGGCTTCGGTAGGGGCGACGCCCCGGCCACCTGCACGCCCGTGGATGCCACCACCGCCACCTGCTCCGGCCGGATGCGTCGAACGTTCCGCACGGCTGCGGCGTCGTAGAGGCGAGGATTCGTGCGGGGAGAGGTGGGAGGGGAGGGCGTGTTGTTACGCAGAAGGACGAGCCGGAGCCAGAAGACGGACCACGGCGCTGACGATCCGCTGGACGCGGCCCAGGAGCACCGAGTGCGGGCGATACTCGCACTCGGTGGCGTGCCGCAGGCGGATCTGCCGGACGGAGTGCAGCAGGTTCGCCTGCGGCTGCTGGAGCGGGCAGCGAGTGGCCAGGAGGCGCCTCGCAACATCTCCGCATGGGTCGCGGTGGTCGCTTCCAACCTCGCGATGGACTGGCACCGCGCCAAGCACCGCCAAGAACGCCTCGGCGAGCGGCTGGCCTCGCTGCGGCAGGGAGAAAACCCCTCTGGCGAGGACACCCGGCTGCTCTCCCTCGCCGTCGCCCAGGGACTGGAGGAACTGCCCGAGGCCCAGCGCCAGGTTCTGATCCTGCGCTTCTACGCCGACCTGCCCGTCCGGACGATCGCCCGACAACTCGGCATCCCCGAAGGCACAGTCAAGAGCCGGCTGCACACCGCCGTCCGCGCCCTGCGAGGACGGCTCCACGCGGAAGAGGTGGTATGACGTGACCGCCGAAAACATGGGGGCCGACGGCCACGGAGAGGCGGACCCGCTGATGGCCGCAATTCTGGACGAACCGATGCCCCGCCTGGCATACCCTGACGCGGACCGCATGTCCGAGTACCGCGCGGCCCGCGCCGACCTCGCCACGCTCCGCCAAGAGCTCACGGTCATCGCCAACGTGCTTGCCGCCCAGGAGCCAGCGCAGTCCCCCGGCGGGAGTGCGGCCGGACACCCGCAGCAGCCGAGGCCGCCTTGGCGAGGGGGCCGAGCCATTGTGGTGGGGGGCCTTGTGGCGGCCCTTGTCGTCTGCGCGGCGTTCCTGCTGGCGTGGCTCCTCCCCTTGGCACAGACCGAGACGCGTTCGGTCGGAGGCGCCACCGACGCCAAGGTCAGCACCGGCTTGTACGTGGCCTGCGCCCGGCTGATCGTCGAGGGCACGGTGACCCAGGTCGCTCCCGAGCCCGGCACCAGACAGGACCGGATCGAACTTGCCGTCAACCGCCACTACAAGCCCCCAAGGGGCCCCGACCGGATCACCTTTCCGATGGACCACGACGTCTCGCCCCGCCTTCGGCCCGGCGACCATGTCCTCATCTCCATTCCCAGACAGGCAAACAGCCCCGACCTCTGGAGCACAGGCGAAAAGCAGATCGCCCACGACCGCGCCTGGATCCTCGCAGCGCTCAGGGAGTCCCGCACGCTCACCTGCGACCCGAACTCCTCTCACGACTGATGACCGTCCCTGGGACCGACCGCAAGCCCGACCACGCTCGGCGCGCCCCGACCGCGTCTTCAGCCGAGGCATGTCCCAATCGCGGTCGGAGACTGGGCCGCGCTTGATCCGGCTGAGCGGCGGCCTGGCCCGCCGCTCGGCACCCGCCGTCGGTCCGGCGGCCGGGCTGGACGGAAGTCGTCAGCGCTCCGGTGCTGTCCTCTGGGCGCTGAGCCCACCGAGGTGAGGCGCCGGACGGAGATACCGCGGTGCTCGTTCGACTCGTGGGCGGCCCACGTCGCAGACCTCTCCCGGGCGCGGCCGGTGGAGCGCGAAGCGGACGACGAAGAGGGCGGGCGCGGCCTGCGTCTTGTGGCGACGCTGGCCGCCGACTGGGGCACGGACGAGCGACATGGGCGGCTGCGGTTCAGCACGGCCCCTGCTGAACCGAACCCGCCTGCCGTCGCCAGAGGGTCGGAAGAGGACGAGCAGAACCGACCGCCCCAGGACGCGGCGAAGCCCCGGCCCGGTGAACTCACCGAGCTGGGGTTCTGTCGTCCTACGGCCGTCTCACGCAGGTCTCGCGAACTGCAAGGACGGATGCGCCCGACTCGAGAGAGTCACGGTTCGGCCCCCACCGCCCGTCCGGCCCCGGCTGGGGATAGGCGTCAGCCCTCGCGGCCGGGGAGCATGGCCAGGGCCCGGGAACGCTGGGTCACGAGGTCGTCGTAGGTGCCGTCGCGCTCGGCCCAGCGGTGGCCCAGCACGCCCTTCACGAGGATCTCGCGGGGCGTGGGCTCCGCCGAGAGGAGTTCCATGACCTCGGTGGCGAAGCCGTCGAGCGGCAGCGCGTGCGGGTTCACCTTCTCCTGGCCCGCCGTGGCGACGGCCGGCGGGACCAGCTCGACGACACCGACGCCGGTGCCGTCGAGCTGCGCGCGCAGCGCCTCCGAGTAGGCGTGCACCGCGGCCTTCGAGGCGGCGTAGCTGGGCATGGGCGGGAACGGCAGGAAGGCGATGCCGGAGGTGACGGTGACGAAGGTGCCGGCGCCGCGCCCGACCAGATGCGGGGTGAAGGCGTCGACGACCCGGATAGTGCCCAGCAGATTGGTGTCGATCGTCGCCCGCGCCGCCTCGAAGTGCGCGGGGTCGCGCAGGTCCTCCAGGAGCATGACGCCCGACATGGTGACCACCGTGTCCAGCTCCGGGTACCGGTCGAGCACGGCGTCGCGCAGGGCCGTGACGGAGGAATCGTCGGTGACGTCGACGGGGAACGTGCCGAAACCCTCCTCGGCGAGCGTGGCGAGGGCCTCCTGGCTACGGCCGCCGACGGCCACGGCGCTGCCCGCCGCGGCGAACCGCCGGGCCAGCTCCCGGCCGATGCCCGAGGTTCCGCCGACGACCAGAACGGTGCGGTTGGAGATATCCACGAGGTCTTCCCTTCACATGGGTGAACAGTTCCCCCGCAGTCTCGGCCGCGCCCGCCGGGCATGGCAGTGCCCTCGTCTTCCCTGGTCCTGCCAGGGCCCCCTCTCGCGCCCGCGCGCCGCATTACGGTGTCGGTATGAAGGACGAGGAATCCGACAACCGGCTCGGCGCCTACCTGCGGGCCCGGCGCGAGCTGGTGACCCCGGAGCGGGCGGGGCTGCCGCCCGGCGGCAACCGCCGGGTGCCCGGCCTGCGCCGGGAGGAGGTCGCGCTGCTCGCCGGGATCAGCCCCGACTACTACCTGCGCCTGGAGCGCGGCCGGGACAAGAACCCCTCGGTCCAGGTCCTCGAAGCCCTCGCGCGCGTCCTGCGGCTCGACGACGTCGAGCGGACGTATCTGCTCGGCCTCGCGGCGGCGCGCCCCCGGGCGCCGCGCCGCAAGCGTCCCGAGCACGTGCCGGCGCGGGTGCACCAGCTGCTCGCCCACCTCCAGATCCCCGCGTTCGTCGAGGGCCGGGCGTTCGACGTCCTGGCGTCGAACCCGATGGCCGTCGCCCTCTCCCCGCGCCTGCGGCCCGGCGAGAACCGGCTGCGCTCCCTGCTGCTCGACCCCGAGGAGCGGGCCTTCCACCAGGACTGGGCGAGGGCCACCGCCGACTTCGTCGCGGCCCTGCGCACCACCATCGGAGACGACACCGACAACCCCCGGTTCGTCGAGCTGGTCGGCGAACTCGCGCTGTCCAGCCAGCGGTTCCGCACCCTGTGGGCCCGCCACGACGTCCGCGGCCTCGACGGGGGCACGACCACGGTCAACCACCCCGTCGTCGGCGAACTGCGCCTGCACCGCGACAAACTCCCGGTGGACGACGTCATCCTCGTCGTCTACTACCCCGACAAGGACAGCGACAGCGACGAGAAACTGCGGCTGCTCGCCGCGCTGTCGCACAGCGGGGCCACCGGACCCGCGCGGGACGGAACGGCGGACGTCACGCGCGGGTGACGGGCGCGAGAGGTGGGCACCGCCCGGCACGAACGCGTCGAGGGCCCGGCCGAGGGGCGGGGTCGCCTCGGCGTGTCGGGGGATGGCAGGATGTCGGGATGCGCTGGGAGTCAGAGACGTTCGTGCAGGTCCGACGGCATAGTCGGGTCTTCGAGGTCGTGGTGCGCGGTGAGATCGACTACGACGAGAGCGACCTGCTCGGCGCGGCCTGGGACGAGGCGGACGAGTACGACATGCCGGCCACGGTGGTGGACCTGACGGGGCTGACCTTCGGCGACAGCCAGCTGCTCCGTTCGCTGCTGGACGCGCGGCGGCGCCACCAGGCGAACGGCCGCGTCTTCGTTCTGCTCGGCCCCTTGCAGGAGAGCGTCACCAGGCTGCTCACCATCAGCGGCACCCTGGAGCACTTCACGCTCACGAACTCCCGCGCCGAGGCGGTGCGTACCACCGGCGGGTGGTGACGGGCGCCCCGCCGTGCCGCGGCGGCCGACGTGATCGTCGTCACGGCGTGCATGTGCGGCGCGGACCGGGGTAACCGGGCGCGAGCAAGGACAGTCGCCTCAAGGGCGGCTCGGGTACGAAAGGGGAGCGGGTTGACTGCGATCGGCGCGGTGAGGACGGACGTCTGCGCGGCAGACGGGACGGTGGAGTTGACCGGAGTCACGGATCCCGCGGCTGTGGCCCCCAAGGACGCGCGCGAGCTGTCGAAGGTCTTCTTCGATCAGCTGGCACGGCTGGAGGAGGGCACTCCGGAGTACCAGTACGCGCGCAACACGCTGATCGAGATGAACATGTCCCTGGTCCGCTACGCGGCCGGCCGGTTCCGCAGCCGCGGGCCGGAGGAGATGGAGGACATCGTCCAGGTCGGCATGATCGGGCTGATCAAGGCGATCGACCGGTTCGAGATCTCCCGGGAGGTGGAGTTCACCTCCTTCGCCGTGCCGTACATCGTGGGCGAGATCAAGCGGTTCTTCCGTGACACGTCCTGGGCGGTGCACGTGCCGCGGCGGCTGCAGGAGGCCCGGGTCCAACTGGCCCGCGCCACCGAGGAACTGCGCAGCCGGCTGGGCCGTACGCCCACCGTCAAGGAACTGGCCGAGCTGATGTGCCTGTCCGAGGACGAGGTGGTCGAGGCCCGGCTGGCCTCCAACGGCTACAACTCCGCCTCCCTGGACGCGGCCATCGGCGGCAGCGAGGACGGCGAGTCCGCGTTGCAGGACTTCATCGGCACCGAGGACGCGGCGCTCGAACTGGTCGAGGACTTCCACGCCCTCGCCCCGATGATCGCCGAACTGGAGGAGCGCGACCGGCTGCTGCTGCACCTGCGGTTCGTTGAGGAGCTGACCCAGGCCCAGATCGGCGAGCGGCTCGGGGTCTCCCAGATGCACGTCTCCCGGCTGCTGTCGCGCACGCTCAAGCGGCTCAAGGAGGGTCTGCTGGCCACCACGTGACAGACGTCACAAAAATCGGGGGATGGAGTCCGGGATGCGGGGTATTGGCGGGCGAGTGAACGCAGTGCGAACGACTTCCATGGCGTCCTGGGGCCCTGCCGGCGCCGGGCGAAGCATGCCCGTGGAACCGCCCGCCGCGGCCGTGGAGTTCGACGGAGACGTCGGCTGCATCGCCGCGGCGCGGCACCACGCGGCCCGGTTCCTGGACCGCGTGCGGGCGGAACGCGGCATCGAGGTCTCCGACCGGGCTCTGGATCTCACCCAGCTCGTGGTCAGCGAAGTGGTCACCAACGCCTGCAAGTACGCTCCCGGCCCGTTCGGCCTGGACCTGCGGATCACCGGCGGCCTGATCGAGATCTCGGTGCGGGACTCCGACCCCGTGCTGCCGGTGGCCCGGGCCGCCGAACCGAGCCGGGTGGGGCAGCACGGCCTGGAGATCGTCCTGGCCGTCACCGAGACCTTCGAGGCGCGTCGCGAGGGCACGGGCAAGAGGGTCACCGCCCGCGTCGCCCTCGCGGACACCGGCACCGCCGGGTACGCGGCCGGCCGGAGCCCCGGCGCGCGCCCGGCTACGAGCGCCCCCGGCGCCCAGTGACACACCCGGTCCACGGCTCCCGCCGAAGCCGGAATTCGGCCGTACCCCTTTCCCCGGTATCTGACGGGCCCACAGACGGTTTGCCCCCGGCGCGAATTGCCCCCGGCCGGGCGAAGCGGGTTGCGTCCGGCAGCAGGATGCGCAACTGTTGCCGGAAGGCATCTATTTCCCAGGGCAGGAAGGTGGTGGGGCGCGCTTCGGGCGTGCCCCTGCTTGTGTGCGCATTTCGCGGCTCCCCTGCAAGCCCGCGCGACGTCGCCGCCCGTGTCGGTGCGGCGTGGGGCGAGGCCCCCTGCCCGGTGCTGGTCGTCGACCGGCACGGGGCCCTCGTGCGGCTCAACCGGGCCGCCCGCTCCCTCCTGCCACAGGCCGCCGACGGCGACCGGCTGGACGGCATCGCACCGGCCTGGCTGTCCGACGCCCATCGGCACTTGGTCGAAGGCACCCCGGGCGCCACGCCGGGCCCGCTGACCGGCGCCATCGACGAACGCGTCTTCGAGGCCCATCCCTCGCCGTCCACGGACGGGGGCGTGGTGTGGTGGCTGGTCGACGAAACCGGCCGCCGCCGGGCCGAACAGGCCCTGCACAGCGCCCATGAGCGGGCCGACGTCCTCGCGGAGGCGTCCAGCCGGCTCCTGTCCACGCTGCACGTGCCCCGCTGCATGGAGGAGGTCGCCGCCATGGCCGCCGAGCACCTGGCCGAGGCGGCCGTGCTCGTGGCGCCGCCGCACGGCCGGCGCCACACCCTGACGTACGCGCGCCGCGGCGGGCCGGTGAGCCAGGTCACCCGGAAGATCGATCCGTTCAGCGTGCACGGCCTCAGCGAGGCCCTCCAGGGCTTCCCGCCCGTGCCTGCGCGCTGGATCGATCCCCGCGACATCCCGGACTGGCTGCTCCCCGAGGGGTTCACCGAACCGCCCGGCTCCGTCATCATCGCCCCGCTGCCCGGCCACGGGGTGCCCGCCGGGGCGCTGGTCCTGCTGCGCGCCGGCACCGAGAGGTCCTTCTCCGACGGGGAGGAGGCCTTCGCCCGGCTGTTCGCCGCGCGGGCCGGGGCCGCCCTGTCCGCGGCCCGGCTCTACACCGAACAGGCCGCCATCACCGCCACCTTGATGCGCGAACTTCTCCCGCCCACCCTGGAGCGGGTGCACGGGGTGGAGTACGCGGCCGGATACCGCCCGGCCAAGGACCACGAACGGGTCGGCGGCGACTTCTACGACTTCCACCCCGGCGCGGACCCCGAGCAGGAGACCGTCGTCGTCCTCGGCGACGTCGCGGGCAAGGGCCTGGACGCGGCCGTGCTGACCGGCAAGATCCGCAACACCCTGCACGCGCTGCTGCCGCTCGCCGCCGACCACCAGCAGGTCCTGACCCTGCTCAACGGCGCCCTGCTGACCTCGCACCACGCCCGGTTCGCCACGCTGGTGCTCGCCTCGGTGTGCCGCCGGGACGGGCGCGTGCGGGTCCGGCTGACCAGCGCCGGGCACCTGCCGCCGCTGATCGTCCGCGAGAACGGCGAGGTGGAACAGGTCCCCACCCGCGGCACGCTGGTCGGCGCGCTGCCGGCCGTGAGCGCGCACACGGTCGAGACGACGCTGGCACCGGGGGAGACCTGCCTGCTGTACACCGACGGGATCACCGAGGCGCGCGGCGGCCCGCTCGGTGACGAGTTCTTCGGGGAGGCCCGGCTCAGGCGCGCGCTGTCCGAGTGCGCGGGCATGCCGGCCGAAGCGGTCGTGGAGCGGGTGCAGATGCTCGCCGCGCAGTGGCTCGGCGGGGGCCGCCACGACGACATGGCCGTCCTCGCCATCAGCGCGCCCAGGAACGGTCCGCTGTCGGTGGTGGTGGACGGCGAGGGCCGGACGTCGCAGATCAGGAGGAGCAGGTGAGTCGGGTCGCCCAGGCCGCCCCGCATCGCGAACGGCTGTGGGAAGCCGTCGTGGCCGGTGACGAGTACGCGGGCGTGGCCGCGGTCGAGGAGGCGCTGGCCGCCGGGATGGACGCGGAGACGGCGCTGCTGGACGTGATCGCCCCGGTGCAGCGGAAGGTCGGCGAGGAGTGGGCCGCCGACCGGATCAGCGTCGCGGTGGAGCACGCGGCCACGGCCGTCAACGAACGGGTGGTCGCCGCCGTGGCGCACATGACGGCGGGCGGCGCCGGCCCGGCGCCCCGCGGCCGGGTGACCGTCGGCTGCGTGGACGGCGAGTGGCACGCCTTTCCGGCCCGGCTGGTGACCGAGGTGCTGCGGCTGCGCGGCTGGCAGGTGGACTACCTGGGCGCCCAGACACCCACCCCGCACCTCATCGCCCATCTGCACCACACCGACCCGCGGGCCGTGCTGCTGTCCGGCTCGCTGCCGACCCGGCTGCCGGCCGCCCACACGGCGATCACCGCCTGCCAGGCCGTCGGCGTCCCGGTGCTGGCCGGCGGCCGCGCCTTCGGCCGGGACGGCCGGCACGCCCGGTCGCTGGGGGCCGACGCCTGGGCGCCGGACGCCCGCGGCGCGGCGGACGTGCTGGCGCGCGGCCTGCCGCGGCCGGCCCCGGCGGCGGCCCGGCAGGTGGTCGACGACCTGCCGCACCTGGCCGACCAGGAGTACACGCTGGTCGTCCACTCCCGCGGACGGCTGGTGAAGCAGACCCTCGCCGACCTGGAGGACCGGTTCCACGCGGTGCGCTCCTACACCGAGGTGCAGCGGGAACGGACGGCCGAGGACGTCGCCCACATCGTCGACTTCCTGGCCTGCGCCCTCTATGTCGACGACGCCGAGGTGTTCGCCACGTTCCTCGCCTGGACCGCGGGCATACTCGAGGCACGCGGCGTCCCGGCGCGTTCCCTGCGGGCGGGGCTGGACCTGCTCGCCGCCCAACTGCACGACTTCCCCCGGGCGCTGCGCCTCCTGGCGGAGGGATACCGCGCCCTCGACGCCCGCCCCGGTGACCTCGCCGCCGGCCCCGCCACCCACGCATGACCGGTTACTTCCCCGCCGAGTTCAGCGTGGAGATCACGGAGGATCCCGCGGGCTGCACCGTGCGCATCGCGGGCGAGCTGGACTACGACACGAGCGACGAACTGGTGGAGACCGTCGTCCGGCACCTGCGCGGCCGCGGGCACACCGGCGAGGTACGGCTGGACTTCGGCGGCCTGACCTGGATCGACTCCTCCGGCCTCTCCGCCCTGCTGATGATCCACCGGACCACCACCGCGCTCGGCGCCGCCTTGCGCCTGGACAACCGGCCGGGCTTCCTCGACCACCGGCTGCGCCTCACCGACATCCTCGACCACCTCACCGGTCCCGTGAGCGCCGAGGGCCTGCCCGGCTCCGAGGGGGACGGCGACCACACCCGGGCCGGGGTTCCCTGAAGGGACGCTCCGGGCCTCCGCCGAGAGGTGCGCCACACCCGGCGCGGACAGCGCGCTTTCCGGGGTAAGCGCAGTTGTGAGGAGGTCGTGAGATGCCCGCATATGACGGTCACATACATGCAGTTGCCGTTTGACAACTATCTCCGGATGGCAACAAAGTAGCCGTGTCGCATGTGCACGGGGAGGGAACTGGGATGCTCCGGTCCGCGCAGGCCGCTCCGTGCGCGAGCCGCCGTGCACGGCGGGCGATGACGCGCCGCGGTGCGGTTCAGGCGGACTTGCTGCCCGATCCGTGCGCCTGCTCGTCGTGTATCTGCGCCGCCGCCGTCGCGCAGAACGCCTCAAGCCCTTCGGCGAGGGCGGTCCGCTTCGCCGCGGGCATCAGTTCGAGTACCGCCCGCAGCTCCGCCTCCCGGCGTCCGCGCAGGTCGGCGAGGAAGGCGCGGCCCCGGCCACTGAGGCCGAGGCGCACCTCGCGCCGGTCCTCCGGGCTGTGCCGGCGTTCCACGAAGCCGACCGCCTGGAGCCGGTCGAACAGCCTGCTGGTCGCGGGCGGGGTCGAGGCGAGCGACTCGGCGAGCGTGCGCATGTTGACGCCGTCGTTGTGCTCCAGGATGTGCAGCAGGCGCAGCTGGGACGCCGAGGCGGGCGCGGTGGAGGCCCGGCCCCACAGGACTTCCAGCAACTCCGCGGCCGTGGAGGTCACGCGTGCGATCTCGGCGGGCTCCGGGCGGCGGTGGAAGGCAGTCACGGTCACACTCTCGCAGGCACTGGGGTGCCCGCCAGCGTACTAGCTATGGGTGCCGGTGGCGGATGGCACGGGCGAACGGCGCGGTCCACGCGGTGTGGCACCCCGCGCCCGCCAGGTCCACACGTCCTCCGGCGACACAGATTGGTTCATTCCTCATCGTGAAGAGATTCATCGCCGCCGAACGCGCCCTGCGGACGGCGGCCCCCCACCAGTTGCTGGAAGCTCTCCGCCGCGTACTGAAGGAGCAGTACGCGGCGGAGGCCGTCGAGTTCTTGATGGCCGACTACGGCCTGAGCGTGCTCCAGCCGGTGTCCGTGCCGCCGCGGCCGTCGTGGCCGGTGTCGGTGTTCAATACGCCGGCGGGCCGTGCCTTCGGCTCGCAGCGGTGCCACGCCGAGCACTGCCGGGACGGCCGGGTGCGGCTTCATCTGCCGGTCACCGTGCGCGGCGACCGGATCGGCGTGCTGTCCGTCACGCTGCCCGGCCCCGACCACGCCCGCCACGACGAGGCGGAGCTGTGCGAGGTCGCCGAGGTGCTGGGACGTGAGGTGCTGGTGGCCGAGCGCGACACGGACGTGTTCGTGCAGGCGCGGCGCAAGGACCGGCTGACCCTCGCCGCCGAGATGCAGTGGCAGCTGCTGCCCGGTCGTTCGTTCTCGCTGCCCGAGTACGACCTGGCCGCCCAACTGGAGCCCGCCTACGCCATCTTCGGCGACAACTACGACTGGTCGGCCACCGCCGACCGGCTGATGCTGTACGTCACCAACGGCATGGGCGAGGGGATGGAGGCGTCCCTGCTGACCACGCTGGCCATCAACGCCCTGCGCAACGCGCGGCGGGCCGGTGTCTCCATCGCCGACCAGGCCGCCCTGGCGGACCAGGCCGTCTACGGCCACTACCGCGGACGCTGCCATCTGTCGGTCCTGATGTTCGACTTCGACGTGGCCACCGGGCGGGTGAGCGTGGTGGACGCCGGCTCCCCCCATCTGCTGCGGCTGCGGCGCGGCGTGGTGGAGCGGATCACGTTCGACGCCCAGCTGCCCCTCGGCATGTTCGAGGAGACCGACTACGTGGCCCAGGAGTTCGCGGTCGAGCCCGGGGACCGGCTGGTCTTCGTCAGCGACGGGGTGCACGCGGTGGCCTCGCCCCTGGGGGAGCCCTACGGGGACGCCGCCCTGATCCGGGCGATCCAGTCCACCCGGCTGCTGCCCGCGGCGGACGTGCCGCGCACCGTCCTGCGCGAGCTGACCGGTCACCGGGACGGGGCCGAGCCGGAGGACGACGCGCTCGTGGTCTGCCTGGACTGGCGGGGCCGGCCGGACACGCACTGATCGCTCAGCTCCGCACCTGCGGCGCGGGCGCGAAGAGCCGCTGGGCGCCGATGAGGGACAGCAGCCGGCCCACCGCGGGACCGGCGGCGCGGACGACCACCGCCTTGTCCTGGAGGCCGGCCCGCCGGCGCAGGTCCATCAGGACGGCCAGGCCCGCGCAGTCGCAGAAGCCGAGCCGGTCCAGGTCCAGTTCGAGGCCGCGCTCGGCCGTGGCGAGCGCCGCGAGCAGGCCGTCGCGGAGCCGGGTGCCGGAGTCGAGGTCCAGCTCGCCCGCTATCTCAACCCGGGTCCACGGGCCCTCCGCCGTGTACGAGGCGATCGCCGGGCCGCAGGGCAGCGAGTCGCGCCGGTCCCCTCGGCCCTCCGGGCGGCGGCCCGTGGAGAGCGGGAGGGAGACGTGGCGGACGGGGTCTTGCATGGCTCACTCCCTCATCTAAGCGCCCGGGTCGGCTCCAGCGTTCCCCGCGACACCAAAATACGTCAAGCGATGCATGAAATGTAGTACGTGTTTTTGTGTGCATGAACACCGCCTCGGTAAACTCGGGGCATGGATGGAGTGCCCGAACCCCACACCGGATGGACGTTTCTGACCAATCACGCCCGCGTCCTCGCGGCCATCGCGGACAACCAGAACGCCCGCATCCGCGACATCGCCGCGCACTGCCGGCTCACGGAACGAGCCGTGCAGAAGATCATCGTCGATCTGGAGGAGGACGGTTACCTCTCCCACACCCGTGAAGGGCGGGGGAACACCTACCGCATCGACCCCGGCAAGGTCCTGCGCCACCCGGCCGAGGCCGGTCTCGGCCTCACGGTCGCCTCGCTGCTGTCGCTGCTCGTCCAGGACGAGGCGCACCGCTCCGAGCCGCCCGCACAGGCCGCTCCCCGGCACGCGGGCGCCGCACGGTCGTAGGGCCGGCCGCCCGCGCCGGCGGACGGGCGGCGGGCCCGCGCCACCACATCCCCGAAGGCGGTGCCCATGCAGACGTTCCTGCCAGACTCCGACTTCCGGCGCTCGGCGCAGCTCCTCGACCGGCGCCGGCTGGGCAAACAACGGGTCGAGGCGTTGCAGGTCCTGCGCGGCCTGACCGTGCCCGGCTACGGCTGGCGCAGGCACCCGGCGGTGCGCATGTGGAGCGGCTACGAGGAGGCCCTGGTCCGCTACGGCCTGGAGGTCTGCCGGGTCTGGCGGGAGCGCGGGCACCAGGACAGCTGTGCGGCCTCCCTGGTCGCCGGGTACGAGGCCGCCCGCCCGGGTGCCCGCGTCCGTGGCCAGGACGCGCTCGCCGCCGCCGGGGAGCTGCCGCCGTGGCTGGGCGACGAGGCCTTCCACCGCAGCCACCAGTCCGCGCTCGTACGCAAGGACCGGGACGCGTACGCCTGCGAGTTCCCCGGCGTGCCCGACGACCTGCCGTATGTGTGGCCGGCCTCCGACCGGGAGGGCCGCGACGACGGCCGGGCCCGGCGGAGCCCCTGAGCCTCACCCGCCGCCCCCGGCGCACGTCGCGGCCCACCGCAGTGCCGCCGTGCGGCCCCGGTCCGGGACCGTCCACAGGGCGTGGCCGCGCAGCCCCCAGCGGCGCAGCAGGGTGTTGGCGGCGAGGAAACCGCTGGTGGCCGCCCGTTCCATGAGCGCCACCGGCAGGCCGGTGCGGACCGTGTCGCCCGCGACGACGAGACCGGGCGTGGGTGTCTCCACGGTGGGCCGGTCGGCGTGGCCCCCCACGGGGAAGAGCGGGCAGTCGGCCCGCCACTCGTGGCGGGCGTCGACCACCCCGGCCCGGCGCGTCTCCGGATACAGCCGGTTCAGCTGGTCCAGCAGCTCCTTGCGCACGGTCGCCGGGTCGGCGTCCTCGGCCAGGGCGTAGGCGTGCAGCTCGACGACCGAGCCGCCGGTCCGGGCGGCCCAGCGGGCGGCCTCCCCCTCCCAGCCGCTGACCACACTGACGTTGTCCAGGGGGCCGAAGCCGCTGGTGCCGAGGAAGCCGGGCCGGTCCGGGCGCACGGGCCGGTCCAGCCACAGACGGGAGACCAGGAACGGCGGTGCGGTGCGCAGCCGTGCCACGCGCACGCGCCACTCGGCGTCGCCGAGCCCGCCGCAGCGGGCCACCAGGGAACGCAGACCCCCCGGATCGAGGGCGAGCACCACGGCGTCGTACGGCTCGTCACCGTCCGCGGCGGTGACCGCGAAGCCACCGGCCGGCCGCGGGGAGACGGCCTCCACGGCGGTACCGGTGCGCAGCAGTGCGCCGAGCCCCCGCAGCCGTGCGGCCAGCGGGTCCCACAGCGCCTGCGGGAACGGCTCCCGGGGCACGTCGAACAACAGGCCCTCGGCCGAGCCGAGGAAGTAGATGTGGAACATCAGCGCCATCTCCGCCGCCGACAGCTGCCGGGGGTCGGCGAAGAAGCTCCGAGAGAACACCTCGAAGGCCAGGTGCCGCGCCGCCGGCGGGAAGCGGATGGCCTCCAGGAAGTCGTACGCGCTGACGTGGTCGAACCGCTCGTACACCTCCGGCACCCGCACATCGAACAGCGGCAGCGCGGCGCGCGGACGCATCCGGGCCAGCTCGCGCACGCCGAAGGAGTTGCTCAGGGCCGCGAATCCGAGCGCGCTCAGCGGCGGGGTGCGCGGCACGTGGCGGAAGCCGTCCTGCCGGCCGCTGCCGTGCCGCAGGGGGTAGTCGGGCAGGCCGGTCAGCCGGTCCAGCGACGGATCCGTGCGGCGCAGCAGCGCCCGCAGGTTGTAGTACTGCCGGAAGAAGGCGTGGAAGCCGCGGCTCATCGTCACCGCCGTGCCGTCGGCCAGCCGGGTGGGCCACCCCGCGAGCCGTCCGCCCAGCTGGTCCTCCCGCTCGTACACGGTGACGCGCACGCCCCGCTCGGCCAGCGCGGTCGCCGCGGTCAGGCCGGCGATGCCGCCACCGACGACCGCCACGCCCGGAACGCCGGACCCCTCGGCGCGCGCGGCGCCGGACGGCGCGGGCAGCGACCGGGCCAGCCGGTCCCGGCCGGGCCGCGGCGCGCGGGCGGGTGCGGACCCGCGGCCGCGAACGCTCATCGCCCCGCCCCCTCGGCAGCGGCGCACGGGCGGCGGCCGACGACGGTGTGGGTGATGCCGGTCTGCCAGCCCGGCAGCGGCAGCACCCGCACCCGCTCGAACCCGGCCCGCCGCACCCGCCGGCCCAGTTGCCCGGCCGTGTCGAACGTGGCGACGCTGCGCCACAGGTGGCGGTAGAGCGGCCCGTCGCCGAGCAGTGTGGCGACCGGCAGGACGAGCCCGCCGCAGACCGCGCTCCACACCGCGCGGTGCGCCGCGCGCCCGCTCAGCGCGTACTCGTGCACCGCCAGCCGGCCGTGCGGCGCGAGCAGCCGGTGGGCGTGCGCGAGGACGGCGTCCGGATCGGCGGTGTTGCGCAGCAGGTAGGCGGCGAAGACCGCGTCGAACGGGCCGTGCACCCCGGCCTCGGCGAGGCGTTCCACCGGGGCGTGCACGAAGCGCACCGGGCGCGGCCAGGACCGGCGGGCGGCGCGCCGCAGCATGCCGGCCGAGGCGTCGACGGCCGTGATGTCCGCGCCCGGCACCACGGCGGCCAGCGCCGCGGTGGAACCCCCCGTGCCGCAGCCGAGGTCGAGAACACGCAGGCCCGTCCCCGGAGTTCGCAGGCCGAGGCGGCGGGCGGAGCGGCGCAGGTGGGTGTGGTGGGCGGGGTTGGCTGCCAGCAGCAGGTCGTAGTGGTCGGCGGCGCGGTCGAACGCGGCGGCCAGGTCGGCGTCGCGCAGCAGGGGCATGGCGTCTCCGTGGGGGTGTCAGGGGGTGGCCGGGGTGGCGTCGCGCGGCGGGGTCATGCGGTCTCCGCGCGCGGGGAGCGGCCGTCGCGGCGCGGGGCGAACGGCAGCGCGAGGGCCGAGCGCAGCATCGCGGCGGCGGGCACGTGCAAGCCTATGGACAGGTCCTCCGGCCAGCTGGTGCGACCGTCCAGGAAGCGCAGCAGCCGGGCGGCGGGCACCCGTGCGAACAGCTCGGTGAAGAAGGCCGGGCCGTCGATCCGGCCGCGGTCGAGGGCGTGCAGCAGCACGGCGTCCATGAACCGGGAGCGGGCCGAGTGCGGACGCGGGGGCAGCGGGCGGCGCCCGGCGTGCAGCGCGGCGGCCACCGCACCGGCCTGGCGCTGCACGGCGCTGAAGGTGTACCCGGTCGCGGGCCGGGTGGCCCCGGCCGCGGCCCCGATCCGGAACACCCGCGCGGCGCTCTGCCGGGGGAAGTCCGCGTCCGTCATCGGGATCGCCCCCTGCTCCCACCCCGTCACCTCGTGCTCGCCGATGCCCAGGGTCCCGGTGACGTACCGCCGCAGCGCGCGGTCGTACGCCGTGGGGCCGAGCGGGCGGCGGGAGAACTCCGTGTACTCGATCAGCGCCTCGTGCGGGCCGGTCGGCAGGACGTAGCCGAACGACAGCCCGTGCGGCGGCTGCGGGGTGCGGAAGTCCATCAGCTCGACGGCGGCGGCGTCGAACACGGGCCGCGGGGTGCGCACGAACCAGCCCCGGAAGTGCTGCACCAGCGTCGTGCGGGCCGGCGGCAGCCGCGGCAGCGGCCGCGAGTCGAACACCCAGCGGGCGCGCGCGGTCACCCGGCCGCCGTCCGGCCGCCGGCCGTGCACCAGCGCGCCGCCCGCCGTGGACTCGATCCGTTCGACCACCGCCTCCACGGTCCGCACCCACGGGCTTCCCGCGAGCCCGCGCCCGGCCAGTTCCTCGAAGGCGGGGGAGGACAGCATCTTGTAGCGCAGCGGCGCGATGGCACGGTCGAGGGCGCGCCCGTCGCCGGAGCGCACCCGCAGCCGCTGCCAGCACGCGGTCAGCGCCTCGTCGTACGGCCCGGCACCCGCCTCCCAGTAGCACCAGGTGCGGCGCGCCGCCCGGTACGGGCCGGGCGGCGCCGCCAGCAGCACCGCCGTCACCGGGCGCGCCCCGGCGGGCGGCCGGGCCAGCCGCAGGGCGAGCGACAGCCCGGCGGCCCCCGCACCCACGACGGCGACGTCCGACTCCACGTCCACGGCGGCTCCCTCCACGGGCCCGTTGATCCGGCCAGTCTTCCCGCCCCGGGGCTCCGCCGGGCGCCCGCTGGGTACCCACCGGGCTCGCACATCCACCGAACGGCGCATCCCACGGGGGCCGCCGCACGGAATGTGTGGCGGAGAAGGAAGAACCACGACGTACGACGACGCGAGCACGGCGCACCCGGCCGGGCTCGCCACCGGCGAGAGGAACCGCGATGCGACGCACCCAGGCGACCGGCCGGCCCCCGGCGGACTGGCCGCCCCGCCCGTACGGCGGCACGGACCCGGTCCGCACCTGCGGGGGACCGGGGGCGGGCCGGTGACCAGGACGGTGACGGGACCCACCGACCACGTCGTGGTCGTCGGCGCCGGGCTGGCCGGCCTGTCCGCCGCCCTGCATCTGCTCGGCGCCGGCCGCCGGGTCACCGTGGTCGAACGCGACCCCCGGCCCGGCGGACGGGCCGGCCGCCTGGAACTCGGCGGCTATCTGATCGACACCGGGCCCACCGTGCTGACCATGCCGGAGATCGCCGACGAGGCGTTCGCCGCGGTCGGGTCCGCGCTGCGCGACCGCGTCGACCTGGTCCCGCTGCGGCCCGCCTACCGGGCGCGCTTCGCCGACGGCAGCTCCATCGACGTGCACACCGACGCCGAGGCGATGGAGGCCGAGATCGAACGGTTCGCCGGGGGCGCCGACGCCGCCGGTTACCGCCGGCTGCGGCACTGGCTGGGCCTGCTGTACCGGACCGAGCGGGGCCGCTTCCTCGACGCCGACTTCGACTCGCCGCTCCAGCTGCTCACCCCCGACCTGCTGCGGCTCGCCGCGCTCGGCGGCTTCGGCCGCTGGGAGGCGCGCATCGCCCGGCACCTGCGCGACGAACGGCTGCGCCGCGTCTTCTCCTTCCAGGCCCTGTACGCCGGAGTGCCGCCCGAGCGGGCCCTGGCCGCCTACGCGGTCATCGCCTTCATGGACACCGTCGCCGGGGTGTACTTCCCCCGCGGCGGCATGTACGCGCTGCCCCGTGCCATGGCCGGCACCGCGGCGGAGGCGGGCGCGGCGTTCCGCTACGGCGAGCGGGTGACCGGTCTCGAACGCCGCGGCGAACGGATCACCGCCGTCGTGACCGAGCACACGCGCATTCCCTGCGACGCCGTCGTCCTCACCCCCGACCTGCCGGTCGCCTACCGCCTGCTGGGCCGTGCCCCGCGCCGCCCGGCCCGGCTCACCCACGCCCCGTCGGCCGTCGTGCTGCACGCCGGCTGCGACCGCACCTGGCCCGAACTGGCCCACCACACCCTGTCGTTCGGGCACGCCTGGCGGCGCACCTTCCATGAACTGACCCGTACCGGCGAGCTGATGAGCGACCCGTCCCTGCTGATCACCCGGCCCACCGCGACCGACCCGTCGCTGGCCCCGCCGGGCCGCCACCTGCACTACGTCCTCGCCCCCTGCCCCAACACCGACATCGGCCCCGGCCCCGCCGACTGGGCCGCCCTCGCCCCCCGCTACCGCGACGGCCTGCTGCGCGAACTGGACCGCCGGGGCCTGACGGGCATCGCGTCCGCGATCGAGACCGAACGCCTCGTCACCCCCGCCAACTGGAGCGTGCTGGGACACGCGGCGGGCACCCCCTTCTCCGCCGCGCACACCTTCGCGCAGACCGGCCCGTTCCGGCCGCGCAACCTGGTGCGCGGCACCGCCAACGCCGTCCTCGCGGGCTGCGGCACCACCCCCGGCGTGGGCGTACCGCCCGTCCTGCTGTCGGGGAAGCTGGCCGCCGCCCGCATCACCGGCCTGCCCCGCCCGCGCCCCGCCGCCCGCAGGCGCGGCACACCGGCGGCCCAGGGAGCGCGACGATGACCGCACGGGAACTGAACGCCGCCGGCATCACCGATCCCCGGCTGCGCGCCGCCTACCGCCACTGCCGGAAACTGAACGCCCGGCACGGCCGCACCTACTTCCTCGCCACCCGGCTCCTGCCGCCCGCCCGGCGCCCCGCCGTGCACGCCCTGTACGGCTTCGCCCGCTGGGCCGACGACATCGTCGACGTACCCGACGGCACCCCCGGCGGTCACGACGGCACCGGCACGGCGCGCCGGGCCGCCGCCCTCGACCGGCTGGCCGACGACCTCGCCCGGGGACTGGCCGGCGGGGACGGCGCCGACCCGGTGATCGTCGCCCTCGCGGACACCAGCCGCCGCTACGCCATCGACCACCGCCACTTCGCCGACTTCCTCACCGCCATGCGCAGCGATCTGACGGTCACCGAATACGCCCACTACGACGAACTGCGCGCCTACATGCACGGCTCGGCGGCCGTGATCGGGCTTCAGATGCTGCCCGTCCTCGGCACCGTGGTGCCCCGTGCGCAGGCCGCGCCCTACGCCGCCGAACTGGGGGTCGCCTTCCAGCTCACCAACTTCCTGCGGGACGTGGGGGAGGACCTCGACCGCGGCCGGATCTACCTGCCCCAGGACCTGCTCGCCGCGCACCGGGTCGACCGCGCACTGCTGCGGTACTGCCGCGACAGCGGCCGCACCGACCCCCGGGTCACCGCCGCGGTACGGGAGTTCGCGGCCCTCACCCGCGCCGCGTACCGGCGCGCCGCCCCGGGACTGCCGATGCTCGATCCCGTCGCCCGCCCCTGCATCCGGACCGCGTTCGTGCTGTACGGCGGCATCCTGGACGCCGTCGCCGCCGACGGCTGGGCGGTGCTGCACCGCCGTACCGCCGTGCCCCGCAGGCGCCGCGCGCTCGTCGCCGCCGACGGGCTGCTGCGGGTGACCGCCGCCCGGCTCGCCGACCGGCGCGCGGCGGTCCGTGTCCCCGCCGGGCACTTCCCCCCGTTCCCCCGACCCGAGGAGGTCCGGTGACGCCTCGTTCCCGGCCCCGGCGCGGACGCCTGCCGGTGCGGCTGCGCCGGACGCCCGTCGCCTGGGAGCGGCAGCGTCCGACCTGGCGCGACGCCCGGCCCGCACTGATCGCCGACGCGCTGAAACGGGCGCAGGCCCGACCCACCGGCAACTGGTACGTCGTCGGAGCCACCCGCGAGCTGCGCCCGGACCGGCCGCTGGCCCGCACCGTCGCCGGCCGTGAGGTGGTGCTGTGGCGGGACGCCACGGGCCGCCTCGTCGCCGGACCAGGGGTCTGTCCCCATCTGGGCGCGCCGCTGCGGGACAGCCCGGTGCGCTGCGGCACCCTGGTGTGCCACTGGCACGGACTCGCCCTCCACGGGGGGCCGTTCACCGGCTGGGAGCCCTGGCCGGCCCACGACGACGGCGTGCTGCTGTGGGTACGGCTCGACGACGCCGGCGGCGAGGAACCCACCGGGAGCCCGCCGGTGCCCGAGCGCCCCGGCGCGGACCGCGCGCTGACGGCCGTGTACACCGCGGCCGGCCGCTGCGAGCCGGAGGACGTGGTCGCCAACCGCCTCGACCCGTGGCACGGGGCCTGGTTCCACCCGTACTCCTTCGTGGACCTCACCGTGGTCGGCGTCCCCGGCGCGGACGACGCGTTCACGGTCGACGTGTCCTTCAGGCTCGCCGGACGGCTCGTCGTACCGGTCCGCGCGGTGTTCACGGCGCCCGGCCCGCGCACCGTCGTCATGCGGATCACCGACGGCGAGGGCGAGGGCTCCGTCGTGGAGACCCACGCGACGCCGCTGGGCACCGACGCCCTGGGCAGGCCCCGCACCGCGGTCGTGGAGGCGGTCGTGGCCACCTCCGAACGGCGCGGGTTCGCGGCGGCCCGCCGGGCCGCGGCGCTCGTCGCCCCGGTGGTCCGCCGTACCGCGGGCCGGCTGTGGCGCGACGACCTGGCGTACGCCGAGCGGCGCTGGAGCCTGCGCTCCACCGGACGCTTCCCGGGCTGAGCGCGACCGCCACCCGGCCGGCACGGCCGCGGCCGGGCGGACCGCCGATTGAGACGGGCCGGAACGGAAACCGGCTCCGTGCACCGCGACGCACGGCACCCACAGGACGGAGACCACACGATGGCCACCACGGCCGCGACAGCCCACGCCCCCACGGCGACACCGGTCAGTCTGAAGCTGCCGGGGATCGTGCTGGGAGTCGGCCTCGGCGGATTCGTCGACGGCATCCTGCTGCACCAGATCCTTCAGTGGCACCACATGCTGACCAGCACCGGCCACGACCACATCGGGGTGAAGTACTACGACCCCCACACGGTCTCCGGGCTGGAGATGAACACCGTGTGGGACGGCGTCTTCCACGCGGTCTGCTGGATCGCCGTCCTGGTGGGCCTGGCCATCCTCTACTCCCGGGTCACGCACGACCGGCGGTCCGTCTGGGGCTCACGGGTGCTGTGGGGCTGGATCGTGGCCGGCTGGGGCCTGTTCAACCTGGTCGAGGGCCTGCTGGACCACCAGATCCTCGGCATCCACCACGTCCGCGGCGGCCCCCACCAGGCCTGGTGGGACGCCGGGTTCCTGGTGCTCGGCGTCCTGCTGATGATCGGCGGCTACCTGCTCCAGCGCGGCGGCCGGCCCCTCGCCCTCGCCCCCGACCGGGCCACGGACGAGGCATGACGGGCACCATGCACCAGCACGGTGACGGCGCGGCGGGTCTGCCGGAGGCGGTGTTCGCCGTCCCGGTCCTGATCGCCGCGGCGTGCGGCTACCTGTTCGCCGCGCACCGCGCCCGGCGCCGCAACCCCGTCCAGGGCTGGAGCCGTCGGCGGACGGCCTCCTTCCTCGCCGGGTCGGCCCTCCTCGCCGTCGCCCTGCTGCCCCCGACGGCCGGCACCGCCCACGCCGACTTCCGGGCCCACATGGTCCAGCACATGCTCATCGGCATGTACGCCCCCCTGGCGCTGGTGCTGGCCGCGCCGGTCACGCTGCTGCTGCGCACCCTGCCGCCGGGGCACGCGCGCCGCCTGACCCGGGCGCTGCACAGCGCGCCCGCGCGCGCGGCGGCCCATCCGGCGGTGGCGCTCCTGCTCGGCACCGGCACCCTGGTGGTGCTCTACTGCACACCGCTGTACGACACCGCCATGGCCCACCCCGCGGGGCACCGGCTGATGCTCGCCCACTTCCTCGTCTCGGGCTGCCTGTTCGCCCACGCCGTCGCGGGCCCCGACCCGGCACCCGCCCGGCCCGGCGTGCGGGCCCGGCTGGTGTACCTGGGCATCGCCATCGCCGTGCACGCCCTGCTCGCACAGGCCCTCTACGGCGGCTTCCTCATCGACGTCCACGCCCCCGTGGACCAGGTCCGGCAGGGCGCGCAGATCATGTACTACGGCGGAGACATCGCCGAACTGCTGCTGGCCGGCGCCCTCGTGGCCACCTGGCGCCCCGAACGCCGCACCCGGTCCGCCGCGCGGGGCCGCCCGGCCCGGGCCGGTGCCGACGGCGCGGGCGTCCAGCGCCCGGCGTGAGGTCTCCGTGTCCCACCGTGGGGCCCGCCCGCCGCCGTCCCGCGAGGCGCGTCACGGCCGGCGGGTCACAGCCGGCGCCAGCGTGCGCCGCACCACGAGAAGACGCCGAACGCGGTGAGGCCGAGCGCGATGAGGGCGAGCAGCCAGGGACCGGCCGGCAGGTCGCGGAAGGCGCGCAGCGTGTCGTCCATGCCCTTCGCCTCGCCGGGCCGGTGCCGGACGGCGGCGACGACGGCGAACACGCCCGCCACCGCGAAGACGACACCGCGCGCCGCGCCGCCGACCACGCCGAAGAAGTCCGTGAACCGCTCGGCCCCGCGCGACATGATGTCGGTCCGCAGGTCCTTGCGGAACTTCTTGCGCACCGCCCGGACCGACATCCACAGACCGGCCACCACCACGGCGGCACCGGCGAGGCCGACGAGCCACTGGCCGCCCGGCCGGCCCAGGACCATCGCGGTGACGTCCCGGGTGCCCCGGTCGGAGGAGCCGCTGCCGCTGCCCCGGCGACCGACCGCGTAGGACAGCACGGAGAAGGACACGAAGCCGTAGAAGACGCACCTGGCCGCCGCCGCGATCCGCTTCGACGGCTTGTCACCGCGCGGTCCGGGCCCGCCGAACACCGCCTCCGACAGCCGCCACAGCCCCATGCCGGCGAGCGCCGCCCCGACGACCCAGAGCATCGCCGCCCCGAACGGCCGCCCGGCCAACTCCTCCAGCGCCCCGCCCCGGTCGGCCTGCCGGTGGTCGTCGGCCAGCGCGATCCGCAGCGCGAGGACGCCGACGAGAACGTAGATGAGCCCGCGGGCGACGAAGCCGGACCGAGCCGCCACGGCCATCGCCGTACCGTCCGCGGCGCCGCGCGCCCGGCTCCGCCCCCTCAAGGCCCATGACTGTGCATCCATACTCCGCCGATGCCCCGGGGACCCCGTTCGACACCTCGGCGCGTCCCCGCCGGAAGACACCGGGCGGCCCTCAGCCGGCGGTGGCGGCCTCGTCGAGCGCGGCGAGGGCGGCGGCGGCCTCGGCCTGGCGGGGGTTCTTCAGCGCGGCCAGGGCGTCACGGGCGGCCAGCAGCGTCCGCCGGGCCTCCGGGTGCCCCGTCGCGCCCAGCACCCGGCCCAGGTCGAGCCGTGCCGGTTCGGACCAGGCCGGCATCTGCGCGGCCTCGAACGCCGCGAGGGCCTGACGGAGCGACGGCTCGGCCTCGTGCCAGCGTTCGAGGGCCGCCAGGTCGTTGCCGATCTGCTGCCGGGCGACCGCGTGGTACAGGGCGATCACCCCGTCCGTCCGGCCCGGGATGCCCGCGGCGCAGATCCGCTCGCTGCGGCGGTGGATGTCCAGGGCCTCCGCCGCCCGGCCCGCCTCGCGCAGCAGCGTGCCGAGGGAGTTGAGGATCGTCAGCTCGGCCAGCCGGGACTGCGGGGAGTCCTGCGAGGCCAGGCAGCGGGCCGCCTCGCCCAGCCGCGCCAGGGCCTCCTGCGCCCTGCCCAGCCGGTGGAAGGAGCCGGCGCCGTAGCCGAGTGCCCAGCCCTCCTGGAGCCGGTCCCCGCAGTCGCGGGCCGCGGCGAGCGCGGCGTCGGCGCTCCGCAGCGCGGCGCGGGGATCGGCGACGCACAGGTTGTAGGCCCAGGCGAGGTAGTTGAGGTGGGCCGCCTCCTCCCGCCTGCTGCCCAGCGCCCGCGCGGAGTCGGCGGACAGCCGGAACACCTCCACCCACTGCTCCCAGTGCTGGTTGAGGTCGGAGAACCAGTGCATCGCCTCCGCCGTGTCCAGCACCTGCCGGTGGTGGCCGGTGGCGTTGGCCCGGCGCAGCGCGGCGAGCCACTGGGCCCGTTCGGCCTCCAGCCAGGCCCGCGCCTCGTCCCGGCCGGTGGGCGCGCTGTCCGGGTCCGGGTCGTCGTGCGGGGCGGCCGGGTCGTGCTCGATGTCGAAGTACAGCGCGGCGGCGGTGGCCCGGCGCAGCATCCAGCGCGCGGTCCGGTCGAGCGCGGCGTCGCGGACCTCGGGGCCGTCCTCGGCCGCGACCTGCTCGGCCGCGTAGAGCCTGAGGAGGTCGTGGAAGCGGTACCGCTCGCCGACGGCGTCGCTCTGGAGCAGCCCGGCGTCGGTCAGTTCCTCGGCGCAGCCCACCGCCTCGTCGTAGGACAGGCCGGCCAGGAGCGCGCCGGTCTCCGGGCTGAGGTCCGCGCCCGCAGCCAGCGCGGCCCGGCGCAGGAACACCCGGGCGTCCGGCCCCAGTTGGCGGTACGACAGGGCGAAGGCGGCCCGCACCCGCAGGCTTCCGGCCTGGAGACCGTCCAGCCGCCGGCCCTCGGCGGCGAGGCGGGCGACGAGCTTGCCCAGGCGTTCGTGCGGGCGGCTCAGCAGCCGCTGCCCGGCGATCCGCACGGCCAGCGGCAGGTGTCCGCACAGGTCGGCGAGGTCGCGCGCGGCCTGCGCCTCCGCCTGGACACGGTCGGGGCCGATGATCCGGGTGAGGAGTTCGACCGCCTCCTCGCGCCGCAGCAGGGCCAGATCGGTGCGGTCGACGGATTCCAGACCCGCCAGGGAATGCCGGCTGGTGACGATGGTCAGTGACGGGCCGGTGCCCGGCAGCAGCGGGCCGACCTGGGCTTCGTCGACGGCGTTGTCCAGCACCAGGAGCAGCCGCCGCTCGCCGGCCACGGACCGCCACAGGCCCGCACGGTCCTCGGTGCCGGCCGGTATCGCCGCGTCGGCGACCCCCGCCGCGCGCAGCAGCCGGGCCAGCGCGTCCCGGGGGGTGGTCGGCTCGGGGTCCATGCCGTGCAGGTCCAGGGCGAATCGCCCGTCCGGGAAGTGCGGGGCGAGCAGGTGCGCGGCGTGCACCGCGAACGCGGTCTTGCCGAGGCCGGGCTGCCCGGTGATCACGGTGACACGCGGCCGGTGCGGACCGGTGTCCCGGGCCAGGTCCAGCAGCCGGGCGAGGGCCGGGCCGCGGGCGGTGAAGTCCTGGATGTCGCGCGGCAGGGCCAGCGTGGCGGGGGCGGCCGGGGCGCCGGCCGTCCGGGTGCGCGGGCGGCCCAGCGCGGCGGCCCGCTCCAGCTCCGCCGCCTCCTCCTCGGCCAGCCCCAGTGCCTCGGCCAGGATCCGGACCGTACGGCGCTGGGGCCCCCGGGTGCGCCCGCGCTCCATGTCGGCCAGCGCCCTGACGCTCACCCCGGAGGCGTGCGCGAGCGCCTCCTGGCTCAGCCCGGCGCGGGCCCGCAGCCGGCGCAGCCGCTGCCCGAAGTCCTCCGCGGAAGGCGTGCCGCCCTGCACCGTCGACGTCCCCCGATCACCCGGCCCGTGCGGATGCGAGCCCCCGGCAGAAGTATGGCGGACCGTACTTCCGCCGGGGGAACCGCCTGGGCCGCGGGGAGCGGAAGTGGTCGACTGGAGGCGAGGCGCGGGACGCCCGGACACCGCGTGCCCGAGGCGACCAGGCCCCGGCGGACGGGTCCGGACGGACCACGTGCGGGCCCGGCAGCGGTACAGACCACCCGCCACCGGGCCACCGGAACCGCGCAGCACCACCAGAACGGCACCGGCCGACGGCACCGAGCCACGGCCTCCTACCACTCACGGGGGAACCCTCCATGAACATGTCCCGTCACCGCTCCGTCCTGCTCGCCGTCGCGGGCGCGGCCCTGATCCTGCCCCTCACCGCCTGCCAGGGCGACGGGGACGCCGCGTCGGCGCCCGCGGCCTCCGCCTCGGCGACCGCGCAGGGGTCGGCCGGCAACGCCACCGGCACGCCCGGTCCGGCGGGTACGGCCGACCCGGCGGGCTCGGCCGGATCGAGCGGCTCCGCGGGCTCGACGGGCTCGAACGGCACGAAGGGCTCCACCGGTTCCCCGGGCACGGGCGGTTCGACCGGCCGGCAGTCCTCCGCCGGCAGCCCGGTCTGCGGCGCGCGGGACGTCAAGGTCACCGCCGCCCTCCAGGGCGGGGCGCCTTACACCCACATCGTCCTCACGGCGAGGAACACCTCCGGCCACTCCTGCCGGCTGGCGGGTTTCCCGCACGTCCAGTTCCTGGAGAGCCACAAGCAGGACGCTCCGGCGGTGGCCGGGAGCAAGCCGGCCGCACCGGTCGTGCTCGCCGCCGGGGAGCCGGCCTACGCCCTGGTCAAGCTGTCGGACGGCGGGCGCGATGAGGACGTCGAGCCGGTGTCGGCGTTCTCGGTGACGCTGGAGGGCGACCCGACGGTCATCACCGTCGCCGCGCCCGGCAGCGAGGGCATCGCCGTCGACGGCGCGAAGGCCCTCACCGGCTACTGGACCAGCGAACTCCGCAACGGCGCGGACGACTTCTGAGAGCCGTCGCGCGGCGGGTACCGGCGGCCGCACCGGCATCGCGGTCCGGGTGAGTGCCGGTGCGACCGCGCCGGCCGGGGCGGCCGGGGCGGGCGGACCGGCGCCGTGTGCGGACCTCCCGGCTGACGGCACGGCGCCCGGCCGGGCACCGCTCGACCGCCGGGGCCCCGCTCGACCGCCGGGCCCCGCGGGCCGACGGCGCCCGCCGGACCCGCCATCGCCCACCGGCCGGGCGCCCCGCTCACTCGTGGGCGCTGATCACACCGCCGGCGCTGAGCACGATGTACACGCCGTTGGCGTCGAGCCCGACGTCGTGCTGGTTCGTCTGGAGCGTGGCGTCCACCGCGCCGTCGTTGCCGAGGATCTGCGCGCGCCAGCGGAGTTCGCCCGTCTTCGTGACCTTGGCCCGCCAGCCGCCCGCGAGTTCGAAGGTGCCCGGTCCCTGGTGGCCGCCGCCCATCCAGGCGTGCAGCCGGCCGCCCAGGGTGAGCACGATGAACATGTCGTTGGCGTCCAGCCCGGCGTCCGAGCCGTTCGTCTCCAGCGTGGCCAGCACCGAACCGCCGTGCACGATCCTGGCGACGTAGTGCTGGTCGCCGAGCCGGCGGATCTCGGCCGTGCTGCCGTCGGGCAGCGTCTGGGTGCGGGCCCGGGACGCGGTCTTGGCCGCCGCGGCCGGTGCGCCGCCGCGGTGCGCGGCGTCCGCCCCGGTCCGTACGCCGGCCGTGGCCCTGCCCGCGGCGATGGTCGCGGAGCCGATGGGCGTGGAGCCGCCGCCGGTGGTGCCGGAGGCGGCGGTCTGCCGCTGCGGGCCGGACGCGGCGTCCTTGCCCCCGCTCTGGCAGGCGGCCAGCGAGAGGGCTGCTGCGGCGGCGACGGCCACCAGGCCGGCGGAGCGGAAGGTACGGCGAGTGTTCATGATCCAAATCCCCCACGGAGTGTCGAGAGGCGTGGTCCCCGGCGGTCCGCTCGCGCGGGCCGCCGGCCGCCCCTGCTGTGTTCGTGCACCCCGTCAGATGACGTCCTGCCCCGGGTTGTTCACCGTCTTCTGTCCGCGTTCGGTAACAGCCGCGCCGCCGCCGTCCGGGACGTGGACGCGCAGGCGGTCCACCGCGTCCAGGTGCGCCTCGCGGACGACGTAACGGGTGATCCCCCAGCGGCGCCGGTGCCCGTCCAGCGCGGCCGTGATCTCCCCGGCCGTGCCGACCCACGCGTAGGGCGAGGCGAGCACGTCGGCCGGGGAGCAGTTCAGCTGCCCGGCGATGCGGTGGGCCGCGGCCTCGGCGTCGTCGGTGACCTCCACCATCTGGACCAGGGCCTCGCGCGCCGGGGCGGTGG